>NZ_AP027324.1:0-2240000 GCF_055396345.1 Sphingobium sp. TomTYG46 | reverse complement strand
GAGTAGGGCGGGGCACGTGAAACCCTGTCTGAACATGGGGGGACCACCCTCCAAGCCTAAATACTCGTACATGACCGATAGCGAACCAGTACCGTGAGGGAAAGGTGAAAAGCACCCCGATGAGGGGAGTGAAACAGTACCTGAAACCGGATGCCTACAAGCAGTGGGAGGGTCCTTGAGACCTGACCGCGTACCTCTTGCATAATGGGTCTGTGACTTAGTGTATCAAGCAAGCTTAAGCCGTTAGGTGTAGGCGCAGCGAAAGCGAGTCTGAATAGGGCGACTGAGTTTGATGCATTAGACCCGAAACCCGGCGATCTATGCATGACCAGGTTGAAGGTGCGGTAACACGCACTGGAGGACCGAACCGTTTAATGTTGAAAAATTATCGGATGAGTTGTGCTTAGGGGTGAAAGGCCAATCAAGCCGGGAAATAGCTGGTTCTCCGCGAAATCTATTGAGGTAGAGCGTCGAATGATTGCCGTTGGGGGTAGAGCACTGGATGGTTGCGGGGGTCGCGAGATCTACCAATACTAACCAAACTCCGAATACCAACGAGTCTAGTTCGGCAGACAGACGGCGGGTGCTAAGGTCCGTCGTCAAAAGGGAAACAGCCCTAACCTACAGCTAAGGTCCCCAAGTCACGTCTAAGTGGGAAAGCATGTGGAACTTCCAAAACAACCAGGAGGTTGGCTTAGAAGCAGCCATCCTTTAAAGAAAGCGTAACAGCTCACTGGTCTAAATAAGAGGTTCTGCGGCGAAGATGTAACGGGGCTCAAGACGTGCACCGAAGCTTAGGGTGTGATCCTTTGGATCACGCGGTAGCGGAGCGTTCCGTAGGCCGTTGAAGCGATCTGGTAATGGGTCGTGGAGGTATCGGAAGTGCGAATGCAGACATGAGTAGCGATTAACAGTGTGAGATGCACTGTCGCCGAAATTCCAAGGGTTCCTGCTTAAAGCTAATCTGAGCAGGGTAAGCCGGCCCCTAAGACAAGCCCGAAGGGGGTAGTCGATGGGAACCACGTTAATATTCGTGGGCCTGGAGGTGTGTGACGGATGGCGTAAATGGTCTGGCCTTATTGGATTGGTCCAGGCTGTGAAGTTGTCCCAGGAAATAGCCCCTCCGTATAGACCGTACCCTAAACCGACACAGGTGGAATGGTAGAGTATACCAAGGCGTTTGAGAGAAGTATCCTGAAGGAACTCGGCAAATTGCCTCCGTACCTTCGGAAGAAGGAGGCCCCACATCAAGGCAACTTTTTGTGGGGGGCACAGGCCAGGGGGTAGCGACTGTTTAGCAAAAACACAGGGCTCTGCTAAGTCGGCTTCAAGACGACGTATAGGGCCTGACGCCTGCCCGGTGCCTGAAGGTTAAGAGGAGGAGTGCAAGCTCTGAATTGAAGCCCAGGTAAACGGCGGCCGTAACTATAACGGTCCTAAGGTAGCGAAATTCCTTGTCGGGTAAGTTCCGACCTGCACGAATGGCGTAACGACTTCCCCACTGTCTCCAGGATATGCTCAGCGAAATTGAATTCTCCGTGAAGATGCGGAGTACCCGCGGTTAGACGGAAAGACCCCGTGCACCTTTACTGCAGCTTCAGAGTGGCATTAGGAAAGAACTGTGTAGCATAGGTGGGAGGCTTTGAAGCGATGACGCCAGTTGTCGTGGAGCCATAGGTGAAATACCACCCTGTTGTTTTCTGATGTCTAACCTCGCACCGTTATCCGGTGCAGGGACCCTCTGTGGCGGGTAGTTTGACTGGGGCGGTCGCCTCCTAAAGAGTAACGGAGGCGCGCGATGGTGGGCTCAGGACGGTTGGAAACCGTCTGTTAGAGTGCAATGGCATAAGCCCGCCTGACTGCGAGACTGACAAGTCGAGCAGAGACGAAAGTCGGTCATAGTGATCCGGTGGTCCCTCGTGGAAGGGCCATCGCTCAACGGATAAAAGGTACGCCGGGGATAACAGGCTGATGATTCCCAAGAGCTCATATCGACGGAATCGTTTGGCACCTCGATGTCGGCTCATCACATCCTGGGGCTGGAGCAGGTCCCAAGGGTTTGGCTGTTCGCCAATTAAAGTGGTACGTGAGCTGGGTTCAGAACGTCGCGAGACAGTTTGGTCCCTATCTGCCGTGGGCGTCGAAATTTGAGAGGAGTTGACCCTAGTACGAGAGGACCGGGTTGAACATACCTCTGGTGTACCTGTCGTCCTGCCAAGGGCGCAGCAGGGTAGCTATGTATGGACGGGATAACCGCTGAAAGCATCTAAGCGGGAAGCCTCCCTCAAGATAAGATTTCTTCGAGCGGTCGTAGACCACGACCTTGATAGGCCGGATGTAGAAGTGTGGTAACATATGGAGCTAACCGGTCCTAATTGCTCTGATCGCGCCTGAGAGTCCCACCATCAATGACAATGCTGGAAACAGCGTCAGCCATTGAGCGTGGTGATCACCTCAAGCCAGATAACAAATAGACTTACCAATAGTGCACGGCATCGATTAACAACCCAAAGCGCAAGCTTCATTGCTTGGTGACCATAGCGTCTGTGACCCACCCGATCCCATCCCGAACTCGGCCGTGAAACCAGTCTGCGCCGATGGTACTGTGGCTCAAGCCCCGGAAGAGTAGGGCGTCGCCAGGCATTGAAGCTTGCGCTTTAGGAAATTAAACCCAATCACATGTCTCACAAAAGGGCGGCCCATAAAGCCGCCCTTTTGCCTTTGGTGACGCGGGATGGAGCAGCCCGGTAGCTCGTCAGGCTCATAACCTGAAGGTCGTAGGTTCAAATCCTACTCCCGCAACCATAATTCCAAAAACGAAAACCCCCAGCGTGCAATACGCCGGGGGTTTGTCGTTTATGTGGCGCGCGAGCCCAAAGACGCCAGAATTTTTCCGAACATCTCTGACAATGTCGAGACGTCCAGCACCGATTCCGCCAGCACCTTCCGCAACTTGCGCTTCTCCTCCTCCGCCACCTCCACGCCATTCGCCAAGCTGATCAGCCTTGTCTTCTCGCCCACAATTGGGGACTAAGGATGGATAAGGCGGAAAAGGAGGAGACTGGAATGGGGTTCACCAATGAGCAGGTG
This sequence comes from Sphingobium sp. TomTYG46, assembly GCF_055396345.1. Classification (NCBI taxonomy): domain Bacteria; kingdom Pseudomonadati; phylum Pseudomonadota; class Alphaproteobacteria; order Sphingomonadales; family Sphingobiaceae; genus Sphingobium; species Sphingobium sp. TomTYG46. Next base: position 2,236,910 of record NZ_AP027324.1, on the reverse strand, counting down.
TCGGATCAGGACGGCCGCACGATCCTGGTCACCGGCGCTAACACCGGTATCGGCTTTGAAACCGCCAATCTTCTGGCAGCGAAAGGCGCGCGGGTGCTGCTCGGCTGTCGCGACGCAGCCAGAGGCGCGGATGCAATGGCGCAGATTGCGGCCGCAATTCCAGGCGCGAAACTGGATCTCATTCTACTCGATCAGGCAGATCTGCAAAGCGTCCGAACTGCGGCCGAAAGGATCGCCAGCGAACCCAGGCTCGACGTGCTGATCAACAATGCAGGCGTGATGATACCGCCCCTTACCCGCACGGCCCAAGGGTTCGAGCTTCAATTTGGTGTCAACCATCTGGGGACCTTCGCGCTGACGGCGCTTCTATTGCCCAAGCTCGCTGAAACCGCCGGTTCTCGGGTGGTCGTTACGTCCAGCCTGGCACACCGCAATGGACGCATGTTGTGGGACGACTGGAACGCAGAGAAAAGCTACAGTCCCAACGTCTATTATGCCCAAAGCAAGCTGGCCAACCTGCTATTCGCCCTTGAACTCGACCGAAGGCTACGGGCTGCGGCATCTCCGGTGAGCGCCATCGGCTGTCATCCCGGCGTTTCCCTGACCGAACTCATGCGCCATCTTCCCCGATGGACAAAGCCGTTGTTGCCGATTGTGCGGCCACTTTTCAATCCGGTGGCGGCGGCGGCGTGGCCGACTCTTCAGGCAGCTACTGATCCGAATGCAAAGGGTGGCGACTATTTCGGACCCCAGGGGCGATGGGAAATGCGCGGCGAGTCAGGGCCTGCGCTGATCGACAAGCGCGCCAGCGGTACTGAGGATGCCCGGCGGCTTTGGGATCTTTCGATTGAACTGACCGGAATCGATCCACAACTGCCGGCCGACTGACCCAGCCGACCCAGACTGCTGCATCAGCCGACGGCAATCATGGAAATCTGCCGTCCATAGCTTGGCTCGCCCAGATGGCAGGAACGGCGATAGCTGAAGAAGCGATCGGGCTGGCTATAGGTGTCCTCATCCAGCATCTCGACCCGGCCGATCCCTGCCTGAGCCAAACGCGCCGCGACATAAGCCGCGATGTCGAACTGGCAATGACCTTCGCGCCCCGCGGAGAAGAAGCGGCCATTTTCCACATCTTCTTCCTCGAAATTGCGGGCGAAATCGACCGTCACTTCATAAGAAGCGCGACCGATACAGGGGCCGATCGCGGCGCTAATCCGCTCACGTCGGGCACCCAGTTTCTCCATCGCCCCCAACGTGCTGTCCGTGACTCCCGATATGGCGCCTTTCCAACCCGCATGTGCCGCGCCCACCACCCCGGCTTCCGGGTCCGCGAGCAGCACCGGCACGCAATCGGCTGTCAATATGCCGAGGACAAGCCCAGGACGATCCGTCACCATGGCATCCGCTGCGGGGCGATCCGCCTCATCTATTGCGCCAGTGATGGTCACCACGTCCGGCGAATGGACCTGCCGCACGGTGACCAGCGCCGCGCCGGGCAGCAACGCATCCCTCGCCAGGTCGCGGTTGCGCAGTATCGCCTCTCGCTCATCCATTGAACCCAGACCGACGTTCAAGCCAGCATGCACCCCGCCCGACACACCGCCCTGACGCCCGGCAAAGCCATGCGGCACATCGTGCAGGCTGACGGCGCGCAGCAGTTCGATCATCAGTAGCTCCCTTGGACAAATGTGCCGAAGTCGCGCAACATACTTGCGCGGGCCATAATAGGCGATAGTCTCTGCATCAGATATAACGGGTCGGTTTCGCGGCTGATCGGGGACAAGATGACAGGCAAAGGGCTCCACGCATGATCTTCGGGCGCATCAAGCCATTGGACGCCATATTGGCGACCGCGGAAAAAAAGTCGCTCGTTCGGACATTGGGGCCGATACAGCTCACGCTGCTGGGTGTCGGTGCAATCATAGGGACCGGCATTTTCGTACTGACCGCCGCCGCCGCGCAAAAGGCCGGGCCGGGCATGATGTGGAGCTTCGTCATTGCCGGAGCAGTCTGCGCCTTCGCCGCGCTTTGCTATTCGGAACTGGCCTCGATGGTGCCGGTGTCGGGCTCAGCCTATACCTATACCTATGCGGTGGTGGGCGAATTGCTCGCCTGGATGGTAGGTTGGGCGCTCATCCTGGAATATGCCGTGGCCGCCAGCGCGGTTTCGGTGGGCTGGTCCGGCTATTTCATGGGTTTGATGAAAAGCATGACGGGACTGGAGCTACCCCGCGCCCTGTCAGCAGGGCCTGGCTGGAGCTTCAACGGTTTCATCCCGCATGCCGATTTTTCGCATGGCGTCATCAATATTCCGGCCATCGTCGTCGCGCTGGCAGTGACCACCTTGCTCGTCATCGGCACGACGGAAAGCGCGCGGGTCAATGCGGTGCTGGTAGCGATCAAGGTCGCGGCGCTGACCGCCTTTATCGCGCTGACACTGCCCGCGTTGGACAAGGGCAATTTCTCCCCCTTCACGCCCAACGGGTGGTTCGGACCTCAGGGCACGACCGGGATGGGCGTTGTTGGTGCGGCGGCCTCCATCTTCTTCGCCTATGTGGGCTTTGATGCCGTTTCGACCGCGGCGGAGGAAACCAAGAACCCCCAACGCAACGTGCCCATCGGACTTATCGGCAGCCTCGCGATTTGCACCGTCTTCTACCTGCTGGTCGCTGCGGGCGCGATTGGTGCCATTGGCGCCCAGCCGGTTCTTGGTCTGGACGGTTCGATCGTCGCACCCGGATCGGTCGGTTTCGCTCAAGCCTGCGCGACCGCCGCTCATGCCGGGGATCTGGTCTGCTCGAATGAAGCGCTGGCCCATGTTCTGCGCTCGATCAACTGGACCGTGGTCGGAAACGCCTTGGGCCTCGCGGCCAATCTGGCGCTCCCGTCGGTCATCCTGATGATGATGTTCGGCCAGACCCGCATCTTCTTCGTGATGGCGCGCGACGGGCTGTTGCCGGAAAAGCTCGCCAGCATCCATCCGCGTTTCAAGACGCCGCACATCGTAACCATGGTGACGGGCGTCTTTGTTGCCATTGGCGCGGCGTTGCTGCCCGTGGGCCAGCTGGCCGACATTTCCAACTCCGGAACGCTCTTCGCCTTCTTCATGGTGGCGATCGCCGTGCTGGTGCTGCGCGTGCGCGATCCCAATCGCCCGCGCCCCTTCCGGACGCCCGCCATCTGGTTCATCGCGCCAATGGCGGCATTCGGCTGCCTCTTCCTCTTCTTCAACCTGCCCGTGGACGCGCAGCTCGTGCTTCCGGTCTGGGGTGGAGTGGGGCTGCTGCTCTATTTCCTCTATGGCTATCGCAAGAGCCATGTCGCGCGCGGCGTGGTCGAAACGCATGAGCAGGATGCCGATGTGCCGCCGATGCCGGTGCCACCAATGCCCGGTGCGCATACGCCGGGCGGGCGCGACGCTTGAATCGGGTGAGGAAGGCGGCGGTGTGATCGCCGCCTTTCTTTTCAGTGGACGGGATCGAATTCCGGTTCTCGCAACGCGGCATGATGTGGGCGGGTGAATAGCTTCCCGCGTTCGGCGAACAGGACGATCAGAAGCGCCGCGATCCCGAACGCCAGCATACCGATCGTCAGAGGTATGGTCGTCCCGTTGAACGCCCGCCCGACCACGCTACCCAAGGCGCTGGACAGCGCTGTGGTCATAAACGCCTGAAATGAAGACGCCGCGCCCGCCCCCTTGGCAAAGGGCTCCATGGAAATCGCGCCGAAATTGGACGCGGTGAAAGCGACGGCCATCATCGTTGCCGACTGGAAGAACATGAAGGTGAACATGCTCTCTCGACCAGACGCGATCACGACAAGATGGACGGCGCTCGTCGCGATCATGGACAGAACCGCACCCTGGCTCAGGCGCCGGGCACCGAATCGCGATACAAGGCGGCTGTTCAGCAGGCTGCCGACCCCCATGCTGCCCGCCATGATCGCAAAAGCTATCGGGAAGAATGACTGGGCATGAAACAGGTCGAAGAAAATCTGCTGCACTGACAGGATGAAGCCGATGAGCCCGCTCATCACTACGCCGCTCGCCAGCATATAGCCTGCCGAACTGCGATTGGTGAGCACAACCGCCATGGTGCGAAAGATCGTTGATGGGTTCATCCGCAGCCTGTTTTCCGGCTTCAGCGTCTCGGGCATGCGTATGACCATCCAGATCAGGATAAGCGCCGCCTGAATAGCCAGAATCCAGAATATCCATCGCCATGGCGCGAACCAGAGGATCGCCTGCCCGAAGCTTGGCGCCATCACGGGTATCAACATGAATACGGCGAGGATGAGCGACATGACCCTGGCCATTGCGTCGCCCTTGAACCGGTCGCGAATGATGCCCACGGCGATCACCCGACTCGCTCCGGCAAAGAAGCCTGCCGACGCCCGGCCGAACAACATCAGGGGAAAGCTGTTCGCCATCGCGCACCCTATTGTGGACAGGATGAACATCGCCAATGCGCTGCCCATCACGGGTTTACGCCCGAACCGATCGGACAGGATGCCGAACAGCAGAGATCCAGCGCCCAGTCCCAGGAAATATACGCTGATAATAAGCTGCCGGTCATTGGCATTCGCGATTCCCAGATCGTGGCCCATGGCGGGCAGCGCAGGCAACATCGGGTCGGTCGACAGCGCATTCATCGCCATCAGGCAAGCGCTCAGCACCACGAATTCGCGAAAGCCGATGTCTTTCTTTGGTTGTCCGATTGCGACCGGGGGGGAAGGGTTGGTCATGGCGCGGCTATGGGATCAATCCGGCTGCTATGCCAGTCTAAGATCACGCGGCCTGCCGCATTAACCTTGTACCATCCAGGACTTTCGGGCGCTGATGCATAAACCCTCAAATCAGCGTTAACCATTTTTTATCCCCTGCCGGTGCACCGTGCGGCCTGTCGAAAACCATTATCTCGAAATCCACAGGGGGATTCGGTCGTGGCAAACAGTCTGAAAAGTGCTCAGTTTCTGATGGAAAGCCGCCTGCCAGTGGCGGGCTGGGAATCGGCGGAGGCCTGCTTCGATCTGGGCGTCGCCTATAGCTGCGGAACTGGCGGCAAGTCGGTCGATCTGATCGAAGCGCATAAATGGTTCAACCTCGCTGCGCTGCGTGGCAATGAGGAAGGGCAGGTAATGCGCGCCGAGATAGCCGAAGAAATGACGGCCCGCGAGATCGCCGAGGCGCAGCGTCAGGCGCGCGCCTGGATCGCCGCAAACCAGCTGCGCGCCGCCTGATCGTCAGCCCTGCTTGCGGAACGGCGCCCGTTCGCTAAGCCAGATCCGGTCCTGTTGCACGCCAGTCCGTTCGGCAGCGAGAAATTCAGCGACGGCCCGGCGGAACGAAGCGTTGGGCAGGAAATGCGCCGAATAAGTGGGCTCCGGTCCATAGCCCCGCGCCAGCTTGTGTCCGCCTTGGGCTCCGGCCTCGACACGGGACAGTCCAAGCGCGATGGCGACTTCGATCGCCTGATAATAGCATAGCTCGAAATGCAGGTTGGGCACGTCCTCGGCGCAACCCCAATAACGGCCATATAGCGCTTCCTCACCAATCAGGTTGAGCGCTCCCGCAATCGGCCTGCCGTGACGCTGTGCCAGCATCAGCAGCACCCGATCCGCCATGTTTTCGCCCAGCATCGAGAAAAAGGCGCGCGTCAGATAGGGCCGCCCCCATTTGCGCGATCCGGTATCCTGGTAAAAATGCCAGAAGGCGTCCCAATGCGATTCCTTGAGGTCGCGGCCGGTCAGGTGAACGATCTCCAGACCCTCGACGGCACGCGCTCGTTCCTTGCGGATATTCTTGCGCTTGGCGCTCGAAAGGCTGCTCAGAAAATCATCGAAGTCGCGATAGCCGCGATTGATCCAGTGGAACTGGCTATCTTCGCGGATCAACCAGCCCGCCGCTTCGAATAGCGGCACCTGCGCTGGCTCGATGAAGGTTGCGTGGGCGGATGACAGGTCGTTGCTCTCGACAAGGCTTTCGATCCCCGCGATCAAGGCTGGGGCCAGCGTCGGTTCCCGCAACAGCAATCGTGGCCCCGGCACAGGGGAAAAGGGCGCGGCGAGCTGAATCTTGGGATAATATTGGCCCCCCGCTCGCTCCCACGCCTCGGCCCACCCATGGTCGAACACATATTCGCCCTGGCTATGGGTCTTGCCGTAAAGAGGCGCTGCGGCAGCGATCCGTCCGTCGGCACCATCGATCAGCATCGGCAAGGGCTGCCACCCGGTTCCGGGACCAACACTGCACGACCGTTCCAACGCGGCCAGAAAATCCCAGCTCATGAACGGGTTGGCGGTCCCGGCGCAGGCGTCCCACTGATCGCGTGGCAGTTCCACAACCCCGTCAGCTACCCGCACCAGGCATTCAGTCACGCTGGACCTCGAATATGATCTGGTCGGCATACGCCTCGGCCGCAGCATGTTCGGCCTCCGTGCGAACCGTCCAGGTCAGCACGGCCAGACCGCGCTCGCGCGCCCGCGCTGCAAAACGGGAAGGAAGGTCACGAACATCACAGGCGATAAAATCGGGTCTCGCAACCCAAAGTGCAAGACCGCGCCGGGCCGCGCCGCGCCATCCCGTGTCACCCTGCTCCGTCACCACCAGGCCTCGCGCCGCCTGCGGCATGTGCCGGGCAAACCAGCGCATCGCGACGGGGTTGAAGGACATGACGGCGGCCAGAGCATGCGGATGCTTTGACAGATCGCGTGCCACCGCTGCACAGAGGGGCGCCACATGGCGGCCCGTGACCTTCAATTCAATCAGCAGCGGGACCGTTTGCCCGCACGCCTGCAACAGCGTCTCCAGCCGTGGAATGTCGCCACCATCTCCTAGCTTAATCTGCTCAAGGCGTTCGGCCCGATGGTCCGACAGCACCCCCTCGGCACCGGTCATGCGCAAGAGGGCGGCGTCGTGAAAAACCATCGCGACGCCATCCCCGCTCAGCCGGACATCGCATTCGATGCCATAGCCTTGCGCAATGGCCGCGCGAAAAGCGGCCATGCCATTTTCGCTGATGCCCGCCCCATGCAACCCGCGATGGGCGAAGGGGCGGGCGGTCAGGAAGGAAAGATCAAACCGCCGACCGGACAAGGACGACCGCGTCGATCTCAACCACGGCGCCCAGCGGCAGCACCGGCACGCCCACTGCGCTGCGGGCGTGCTTGCCTGCCTCGCCGAATACCTCGACCATCAGTTCCGACGCGCCATTGGCCACCTTGGGCTGGTCCGTGAAGCTTGGGGCGCTGCTGATGAAAGCGCCCAGCTTCACGATCCGCTCAACCCGGTCCAGGCTGCCCAGCGCCGCCTTGATCTGGGCAATGAGGTTAAGGCCGCAGGCCCGCGCTGCCTTGACGCCATAATCAAGGTCGCGATCTTCGCCCAGACGGCCCGTCATCAGCTGTCCTTCGGAAAGCGAAATCTGGCCGGAAATATGCAGCAGGCCGTTGGCCTCGACAGCCGCCACATAGGCGGCCACCGGCGCGGCGGCTGCGGGCAGGGTGATGCCAAGTTCGGTAAGGCGGGCTTCAACGCTCATTTGGGACTCCATCTGGGTTATCAATGTTTAAAGGTGCGGGGCCGTCGGCAAGCCGATCGGCGATCCACCTCTCCGCCGTTGCCCAGTCGTCTATCCGGGCGTGGGCACAGGGGGCGGCATCGACATCAGCCGAAATTTCAGGTTCGCCTACCATATGCAGTCTCCACACGCCCGGCGCATGCTCGGTTACGGATTCATGATGCTCGGCCAGGTCGTCGATGAACAGCGCGGCTGACGGCCGCCGCTCGGCGACGATCGCGGCCAGCGGCGCGCCCTTGGGTCCATGGTTCCAATGCACCGGGAAATCGAGTCCATGCGCCGCCAGCTGTTCCACACGCTGCTGATGATGCCGCTCCCCGATATTGGTGAGCACGACGATATCGGCCATGCGCGACAGCCTGCCCATCGCTTCGACGGCCCCGGCGATCGGCATCTGGCGGTGCATTTCCGTGTCGAAAAAGCCCACCAGCAGCTGCCAGACCAGTTCGCGCTCCAGCGGGATGCCGCTGTCCTTGTGGCGCAGCGCCTCGGCAAAGCCGCGCTCGCGCATATCGAAATGCACGGCATGATGCTCGTCCAGCCATTCGCGGAAGGGAACGACCATGTGCAGCAGCACCTCGTCGCAATCCGTGATGATCAGGGGGCGGCTCATCGGCCCAGCGCCCGCCGCGCCGCGATCAACGCCTCTGCTTTGGTATCAAGCGCCTCGGCACAGGCGATCAAATCCGGTTCGTGATCGGCCAGAAAATCCAGCACCGCCCGCAACACGGAAGGATTATTCACGCCAGCGCGCAACGCGTCCGCGTCCAGTCCGGTAAGCGCCAGCAGCCGATCCGCCCGCTGCTCATCGCCCAGCGTCCAGGCAAGCGCCATCAGGGCCAGCGTCAGGGCCTCTTCGCCATCGGCCGGGCCAAGTTGCTTGCTATCGGGGCTGTCGGAACGCATGATTGATTCTCGGCAAGGGGCAATTGTATCAGCGCGCTTTTAATATGCGCATCATTTAACGCGGGTGACTGGTGGCAAAGCGCGTGCTCGTTGTCGAGGACAACGAACTCAATCTCAAACTTTTTTGCGACCTTCTGCGCGCGCATGGCCATGAAGTGCTGCCGTTGCGGGATGGGCGCGACGTTGTTTCGCAAGCGCTGGAGTTCCGCCCGGACCTGGTGATCACCGACATTCACTTGCCCCATGTCAGCGGGCTCGACCTGATCGTCTCGTTGAAGCGCGATCCGCGTTTGGCATCCGTCCCGATCATGGCGGTGACCGCCTATGCTGGAAAGGGCGACGAGGACCGGATTCGCGGCGCAGGGGCACAGGCCTATGTGTCAAAGCCCATTTCGGTGCTGCGCTTTGTCGAGCAGGTGAATGCCCTGCTGTAACGGCTAGAGCATCGTGCGCAAAAGTGGGAACCGGTTTTGCGTCTACAACGATGCGAAAGCAAAACTAGAGCGCGCGACCTGCGTCCAATTAAACGCAGCGCGCTCCATCTGTGATCGTCATCAGACCGTCATCGGTCTTTCATGCCCATGTCCCTGAAATGAAGCGCTGCTTTCACGCTGCGCTGCCAAGCCCCGGGCCAGGGACGCGGCATTCTGCCGACAGTCCGATCTGGAACAGGGGTAATTCATGTCTCACCTTACTGACGAGGCGCGCGCGCCCTTTCGCGATGCGGAACCCAGGATCGACGCGGGCAGCAACTGTCTGGAAGCCATCGTCGCCGCCAATCCCGGCCGCCGTTCCGTACTGAAGAACGGTCTGCTGGGTCTTTCCATTCTGCCGATGCTCGGCACTCTTGCGGCCTGCGGCGAAGATGATGATTCCGGTTTCCCAACCCCGACGCCTGGCCCCACGCCTACTCCGACGCCCGCGCCCAGCTATGCGATCGCCTTTGCCCCGGTTGCCGCCAACCAGAATGATACCGTGACCGTCCCGGCTGGCTACACCGTCGATGTCCTGCTGAAAGCGGGGGACTCCGTTGAAGCTGGCACCCCCTATTCGGGCAGCTTCCCGACGCCAGCCGACGCTGAAAAATGGGCGGGCGGCAACCATGACGGCATGGAATATTTCGCGCTGTCGGGCACCGACGCCAACATAGGCGGACTGATCGCGATTAATCATGAGCTACCCGACTACAACATTCTTTTCACAGGCAGCTACAATGCGGCCACGGCAACTGCCGACCAGAAGGCGCTGGCGCTCTCGGCAGTCGGCATCTCGGTGGTGGAAGTCGCCAAGGGCACCGACGGCAAATGGACGGTGAAGGCAGGCTCGCGCTTCAACAAGCGCTACACCGGCAACAGCAGCTATCGCGCGGGCGGCCCCGCTGCGGGCCAATTGTCCGGCACGATCAAGGGCATGCTCAACAATTGCTCGTCCGGCCGTACACCGTGGGGCACTTATCTGACCTGCGAAGAGACTACGGACAATTATCTCGATCCGACGCAGCCCGCGCAAAATTACGGCTGGGTGGTTGAGATCGACCCCTATCAGGAACTGGCCGATCCGACGAAGCGCACCGCCATGGGCCGGTTCGACCATGAAAATGTCGCGCATATGGCCGACAACAACAACCGCGTCGCATTCTACATGGGTGACGACAGCACGCCGGGCTGCATTTACAAATTCGTACCCGATCGCGCCTTCAGCACATCCAACCGCGCCGCCAATACCGGCCTGCTGGATTATGGCACGCTCTACGTCGCCCGCTTCAACGCCGATGGAACGGGCGAATGGCGCGCGCTGGTGCAGGGGCAGAACGGCCTGCTGCCCGGCGCTTCGGACCCCGGCAATATCAGCCAGAGCACGACGCCGCCCACGCCCGTCATCGTCAACTTCAACAGCCAGGCGGATGTGCTGATCAACACCAAGTCGGCCGCGCGTGTCGCGGGCGGCACCGTGATGGATCGTCCGGAATGGCTCACCGTCGCGCCGGACAACAGCGCCATCTATTGCACGCTGACCAACAATAGCGGCCGTCAGGTCACCGATGCGGCCAATCCGCGCACGCGCAACCTTCACGGTCACATCATCAAGTTCAAGGAGAAGGATAATTCGCCCCTGGCGGCGACCTTCACCTGGGAAATCTTCCTGCTGGCGGGCGATCCCGCCCTGGCGTCAGGTGGTGCCAATCTGGTGGGCAATATCAATGGTGACACTTTCTCCAGCCCTGACGGCATCCGCATCGATCCGCAGGGTCGCCTGTGGGTGCAGACGGACCATAGCGTGCCCGGAAATTCGGGCGTGACCGGCACGACCATCGATCAGGCCTTTGGCCACAACGCGATGTTCTACGTCGATCAGACCAGCAAGCAGTCCAAGCGCTTCCTGGTCGGTCCCGCTGGCTGTGAGATCACCGGCATCGCCTACACGCCGGACCTCAAGACCTTCTTCGTGAACATCCAGCACCCCACGGGCAACTGGCCGGTCGCGGGGCAGCAGCCGCGCTCATCGACCATCGTCGTGACGCGCACCGACGGTCAGCCAGTCGGCAACTGATGGGTGGGAGGGCTTTACGCCCTCCTCCGTTTGCTTCGAGCGAGGTCGAGAAGCCTCTCACGCCGCTTCTCGACACGCTCGAACGAATGACGGAAGCGCAGTTTCAATGACACAAGGAAAGGCCCGCTCCCTGACAGGGGCGGGCCTTTTCCATCGAAGCCATCAAATGGATCGGGCGACCGCAGCCGCCTTCAGATCACTTGATCTTGGCTTCCTTGAACTCGACATGCTTGCGCACGACCGGGTCATACTTACGGAAGCTCAGCTTCTCGGTCTTCGTGCGCGGGTTCTTCTTGGTAACATAGAAGAAACCGGTGTCAGCCGAGCTGACGAGGCGAATCTTGACGGTTGCTGGCTTGGCCATGGCCCTGGTTCCTGGTCGTGAATATCGTGAAAAAGAGAAGCGGCCCCGTGAAGGGCCGCCCCGTTTCAGCAGCCGCCCATGAGGGAGATTCGGGATAATGTCAAGACGCGCGTGGCGGCTGAACGGGCCGCGTGCTAGACTTTACGCGGCCTTAACAGGTTCCGATGCATCTTGTCATCGGAGCGACAGGACAGGGGGATGCTTCCCATGCGACATGATCCGATGCTGGCCATTCTTGCAGACATGCTGCGCCGCGTGGACGGCCTTGCGGGGCAGCGCGGGCAGGTGAGCCTGCTGCGATTGAGCGATGAAGTTGACCAGATTCGCCATGTCGCCCGCGCCTATCATCTCGATAGTGTTGAAGGACTGGCGGACACGTTGCAATCCGCCTTGTCATTGCAGGGAACGGGGCCGGTCATCCTTTGCTACCTGGACCTCATGCGGGATGCCATCGCGGCGGAAATGTCCGATGCGCAGGTGATACCGATCCTCGTGGCAGCGAAACCGGCAGCGATCGCCGGAACGCCGCTTTCCTGCTGACGACCGCACCTGCCGATGGATGCATTACTGACCGCGCTGCTCGGATGCTTCCTGGCTGAGATTGGCAACAAGAATCAATTGCTGGTGCTGGCGCTGGCGACGCGTTTCAGCCGGGATGGCGCGATCATTGCGGGCATCATGCTGGCCGCCGCCGCCAATGCGGCGATCGCCGCCGTCGCGGGCGCGTTTCTGGCGCCGATGCTGGGTTCTGATGCGCGGCTGCTGTTTCTTGCCCTGGCCGTGCTGTTTTTGGGCATAGGCCTCCTTTGGCGGGTGAAGGCCCCCGATCCTCTCGCCGAATGGCCGATAGGGCCGTTCCTCACCACGGCGCTGGGGCTGTTCATCCTTGGCTTTGGCGATGGCTCTCAGTTCCTGATCCTGGGCATCGCGACGCGGACTGCCGAGCCATTGCTGGCCGGAATTGGCGGCGCGCTCGGCGTGACGGCGGCGCTTATTCCGGTCGTCTTGCTCCGTGACAGCATCCTTCGTCCGGGGCCGATCAAGGCGATCCGCCTGACCGCCGCCGCATCGATGCTGATCATCGCCTTGATGCTGGGCGTAACCGCCATGGGGCTGGTGTAGGCGCTCCCATTGATCGACAGAGTGGATCAGTCTGAACGATGATTTCGTCGGGCTATTCGCGCCTTGTCATGGCACCTTATCGTCATCAGATCATTGTAAGCGCGAAACCATTTCACGAGCCAGGAGCAAGCTATGACAGCCCCCGACCTCAAGACGCCCACCGACCTGCGGAGTAACGCGACCAAATCGGTGGCGCAAGCGCTCAACGGCGTACTCGCGGACAGCTATGCGCTGTATTTTAAGACCAAGAATTTCCACTGGCATGTGTCGGGGCCGCACTTCCGCGACTATCATCTGATGTTCGACGAGCAGGCCGCACAGATTCTGGCCGTTACCGACGCCATTGCGGAGCGTGTGCGCAAGACCGGCAACACGACCTTGCGCTCGATCGGCGACATTGGCCGCCACCAGTCGATCAAGGATAATGATGCGGAATATGTTAGCCCCGCCAACATGTTGAACGAACTGCGCGAGGATAATCTTCGCCTCGTCGAATCGCTGCGCGCCGCCAAGTCCGCCGCCACCGAAGCGGGGGACAACGCGACCGAAGGCATTGTCGATGACTGGACCGACCAGGCCGAGGAACGCGCCTGGTTTCTGTTCGAGGCTGGCCGCAACGGCTGAAACAAAAAAGCCCTCCAGCATCAAATTGGAGGGCTTTTTTATTGCAAAGGCATCGGATGACCGGCGCTATTCTCCGTCGATTGTTTCGATGGCGACTATTGTGATTGCGCCCGGCTTGCCAGCGAAGTCGATTGTCTCATCCACTTCGGCATCCATCATCGCGCGCGAAAGCGGTGCGGTGAAGGCGATCCGCCCCTCCGCCGGTGCCGCCTCATCGTCGCCGACAATATCGATCCGCTTTTCCGCGCCATTCAGCCGGTAAGTCACGCGTGAACCAAAGGTCACCGCGTCCCCCGCCGCCGCTGGCTGAAGATGCGCCGTCGCCAGCCGCGTACGCCAGTAACGCAACTCGCGCTTGTGCTTCTTCGCATCCTCTTCAGCCATGGCCGCCGCATCAATCGCTTCCAATGCTTCGACCTTCTCGCGCGTCAGCCGCAGCCCGCGCGTCGTCACCCAATTGGGGCCAGGTGGAATCGGAATCTCGAACGTCGGCTCCAGATGCTCCTCGTCGCTCTCGCGGCGAAAGGCGACACTCATGGCACACTCCTCAACAAACGCCTGCTCCCCCCTGTCCCAAGGTCGAGATCGCCGATCTTCTTTTCAAGGGACGGCTGGGTTCAGATGCCCAGGCCCGAGACAGGCTCGGCCTAATCTTCGTCGAACAGCCCGGCCAGCTGCTCCACCATCGTCCCGCCAAGCTGTTCAGCATCCATGATGGTGACGGCCCGTCGATAATAGCGGGTGACGTCATGACCGATGCCGATAGCCACCAGCTGCACGGGCGATCGGTTCTCGATCCACTCGATCACCTGACGCAGATGGCGCTCCAGATAGGTGCCGCTGTTCACCGATAGGGTCGAATCATCGACCGGGGCGCCGTCGGAAATCACCATCAGGATGCGGCGCTCCTCATTGCGCGCGATCAGCCGCTGATGCGCCCACAGCAATGCCTCGCCGTCGATATTCTCCTTTAGCAGCCCCTCGCGCATCATCAGGCCGAGATTGCGGCGCGCCCGCCTCCACGGCTCGTCCGCCTTCTTGTAGATGATGTGGCGCAGGTCATTGAGGCGGCCCGGCATTGGCGGCCGTCCGGCGGCCAGCCAGGCCTCCCGGCTCTGACCGCCCTTCCAGGCGCGCGTCGTGAAGCCTAATATCTCCGTCTTGACGCCACAGCGCTCCAGCGTGCGCGCCATGATGTCTGCGCTGATCGCCGCGATGCTGATCGGCCGCCCACGCATGGAGCCTGAATTGTCGATCAGCAGCGTCACGACCGTGTCGCGAAATTCGGTATCCCGCTCGATCTTGTAGGACAGCGACCGCGTAGGATCGATCACGATCCGCGCCAGCCGTGCCGCGTCCAGCAGCCCTTCCTCCTGGTCGAAGTCCCACGACCGCGATTGCTGCGCCATTAACCGCCGTTGCAGCCGGTTGGCGAGCTTCGTCACCGCACCCTGTAAACTCACCAACTGCTGGTCCAGAAAACCGCGCAAGCGGTTCAGCTCATCCTCGTCGCACAGGTCCTCGGCGGTCACCACCTCGTCATGCGCGACCGTATAGGGCTTATAGTCGAAACCCGGAGGCAAGTCGGACATCGGCCGGTTGGGCCGGACAGGCATCATGCCTTCCTCGCCCATATCATCGGCGCCTTCATCGCTGTCGGCGTCGAAATCGTCGCTATATTCGGTCTCGCCTTCCTCCGTGTCGCCGCCCGTGTCTTCGGCGCGCGCTTCAGCATTCATGTCGCTGTCGCCGGATTCCTCCTCGCCCGAATCGCCTTCTTCCTGATTCTGCTCTTCGTCCTCGCCTTCCTCCTCCGACTCATCCTCATCGCTTGCAGGCGGAACATCGCTTTCGACAAGCTGGAGATGCTCCAGCATCGCCTGCGCCAGCTTTTGGAACGCCCGCTGGTCGTCTATCGCCAGTCCCAGGGCATCGAGATCGGCGCCCGCCTTCTCCTCGATCCACGCATCGACCATCGCCATGCCGGTGACGGCATCTTTGGGGATAGGCTGGCCGGTCAATCGCTCGCGCACCTTCAACGCCAGCGCAGTCGAAAGCGGCACTTCATCGGCCGACCGCGCCCGGCGGAGAGGGTCCGACTTCAATCGCAAGTCCAACGCATGGTTGAGGTTGTCGCGAACGCCTTCCATCGCCCGCGATCCAATCGCCTCCACCCGCGCCTGCTCGACTGCGTCATAGACCGCGCGCGCGGTCGCGTCGGCTGGGGCAGCGGCCGTATGCATACGCCCATTATGGTGACGCAGGCGCAGTGCATTGGCGTCGGCGAATCCGCGAGCGAGCGCCACCTGATCGGGCGGCAGGTTCCGGCCCGGAGTCGGCACCTTGATCGCCTTGCCCGCCATATGCGGCGCGTCGGCGGTGAAGCCCACCTCCACCTCGGCATCGCGCGCGATCGATCGGGCCGCGCCCGACAGCACGTCCTTGAAAGCATCCAAAGGCGACCGCTCCGCCATCAGTCGAGCAGCCTTTCGCGCAAGGTCCCACGCGCAGCCTCGTCAATACCAAGCGATCCGGCCAGATACCCCTCAATCCCGCCATGATTGGCGTCCAGCTCCGCGAACAGGCTGTCCAGATAAGCGACATCGACCGTCAGCACTGGCTCCAATGCCTCGGCTCGTGTCGACCATGCCCGCGCGACCAGCGAGCTGCGCTGGGTCAGCAGCCAATTCCAATCGGCATGCTCTTTGGTCAGCAGATAATCCTCGACGATCGTCTCACGCGGTACGCCCAAAGCCGCCAGGATCAGCGCCGCGCCGACACCGGTGCGATCCTTGCCAGCTGAACAATTGATGATGATCGGCAGGCGTCCGGCCGCAATCTGCGCGAACATCGCCCGATAGGATGCTGCGTGGTCCGCCGGAATGGCACGATAGAGCGCGATCATCGCGTCCCGCATGTCCTGCGCGGTCGCATCCTTCCGCTTCAGCATGTCGCCCAGAATACCGCTGCTCTCGCTATAATCGCGGCAGAAATAATCGACCTCCGCCCCATGCCAGATCGTGGGTTCGGCGCTGCGCTCATTGCCCCTGCGGAAATCGCAGATCGCCCGGATGCCGAGCGACCGCAGATGCGCGGCGTCCGCATCGCTTAGCAGCGCCATGGTCCCCGAGCGGAAAAGCGCGCCCCGACGAACCACGCGCCCATCCGCCGTCGCATAGCCACCAAAGTCGCGCAGGTTGAATGCGCGCTCCAAGGGCAGGCGGCGCTGATCAGCGACCAGGGCGCTGGCGTCCGTCACGGCCGTTCGCCCTCGCCAACTGGCGGCACGGCGATCGTCTCGATCCGCGTTTCGACTTCGCTCATCAGCTTGTGGACCGGACAGCGTGCGGCGACTCCGATCAGCGTGTCGTGCTGCTCGTCCGTCAAAGGACCGCTCAGCGCTATCCGCGTCGTCAGTCGATAGATGCCGTCCCGTTCCTCGCTCGCATCACGGATGACGCCAACATGGATGCGCTCGACCGGAATGCCCTTGCGCTGCGCATACCACAGCATCGTCATCGCCTTGCACGCGCCCAGCGCCGAATCATACAGGTCGTGCGGATCAGGTCCGGCATCATGCCCATCAGGCGGCGTCATATCGACGATCAGCTCATGGCCCCGGATGTTGACCCGGTGCGCGCTGCCATCCGGCGCGATGCGCTCTACGACTATCATTACGTCAGGCCGCCCGGTGGGCGACGCTTTCGGGCAGGTCCTTGCCGAACACGCGCTGATAATATTCCGCCACCAGCGGCCGTTCCGCCTCATCGCATTTGTTGAGGAAGGACAGGCGGAAGGCAAAGCCGATATTCTTGAAGATCAGCGCATTCTGAGCCCAGCTGATCACGGTGCGCGGGCTCATCACGGTCGAGATGTCGCCGTTGACGAAGCCCTGACGGGTCAGTTCCGCCACCTTGATCATATTCTCGACTTCCTTGCGGCCGCCCTCATGATCATATTCGCCCGACTTGGCGAGGACGATCTGCGCCTCGGTCGCGGCGGGCAGATAGTTCAGCGTCACGACCAGATTCCACCGGTCCATCTGACCCTGGTTGATCTGCTGCGTGCCATGATACAGGCCGGTCGTATCGCCCAACCCGACCGTGTTGGCGGTCGCGAACAGGCGGAAATGCGGGTTGGGCCGGATCACGCGATTCTGGTCCAGCAGCGTCATCTTGCCATCGGCTTCCAGCACACGCTGGATCACGAACATGACGTCCGGGCGTCCCGCATCATATTCGTCGAACACCAGCGCGACCGGCCGTTGCAGCGCCCAGGGCAGCAGCCCTTCACGAAACTCCGTCACCTGCTGTCCGTCGCGCAGCACGATGGCATCGCGGCCGACCAGATCGATACGGCTGATATGGGCGTCCAGGTTGATGCGGATACAGGGCCAGCGCAGCCGCGCCGCGACCTGCTCGATATGGCTCGACTTGCCGGTGCCATGATAGCCCTGCACCATGACGCGCCGGTTATAGGCAAAGCCTGCCAGAATCGCGAGCGTGGTGTCCGGGTCGAACACATAAGCGGGGTCGAGATCGGGAACGCGCTCGTCCGCTTCGGAAAAGGCGGGGATTTTCAGATCGACGTCAATGCCGAACACTTCCCGCGCATCCACCTCCCGGTCGGGCGCGGCCAGCAGCGTCTCTGATCGGGTATCGGGCTGGACGTTGGGAATGTCGGTCATGCGAACGGGTCTTTCTGAATGATCTTTATGGCCCCTAACCGATCCAGGAAGGGCGTGTCGATATAGTGGGGCCTCCCTTTGCCCCGATCAAGCGGCCCATTTTCGCGAAATGGCCTGACGCCTCGGCCGTAACCGTGTCTTCAGACCAACTTTACGAAAAATATATAGGCCACCGGAATGACCTATCCGATTTTTTTGGCATTGGGCTTCGTGGCCATTAACCTTTGGACCATCCTGTGCTTTGGCCATGACAAGGCGCGGGCAAGGTCTGGTGGCCGTCGCGTTAGGGAAGCTGATCTCCTGGGCTTGGCACTGATCGGAGGCACGCCGGGCGCACTGATCGCTCGTCAGCTATTCCGTCACAAGACCCGCAAGGAACCATTTTCCACGCAGTTGATGCTGATCGCGGTCGTGCAGTGTGGTTTGTTGATCGGCTGGTTTATCTTTTAATCTACGCCCTTCACGCGAAGGCAGCTGCCTTGCGCAGCAGGCCATAGGCCTCGATCACGCCCTGCAATGCGCTTTCGTGGCTGCGGTCGCCGCCATTATGGTCGGGATGATAGCGGCGCAGCAGTTCGGTATAACGCTGACGCAACGCCTTGCGATCCGCGTCGATGGGCAGGCCCATGACAGACAGCGCCTTGCGATCCTCGTTGGACAGGAACTTGCCGTCCTCGCGCATTTGCGCGTCGGCCCGTGCCTTTGCCACCCGCTCCTTGAACTTGGCGCCGATCGCATCGAGCGGGTCCTGAAAGTCGGACCATTTGGGCGGTGGGCTGGTGGCATTCGATGAAAAAGCGCGCGTCTCCCGCTCCCATCCCGCAAAGGGACGCTGGGCGGCGGCGATCTCATCCGGGCTCATGCCGGTGAAGAAATTATAGCCCTGGTTGAACTCACGCACATGGTCGAGGCACAGCCAGCGCCAGCGGGGGCCTTCCTGATTTGGCCGGGCGTCTTCCAAAGGAGGCGCGCGAAATTCGCCGGGCTCGGCGCATCCATCGACCGCGCAGGGGCGGTCGCTTTCCACGCGGCCATGGAAGCGGTTGAAACGGCGGGTCGAGTACGGGTCGGTAGACAAGATTGCCCTGATGCATGATGGAACAAAGGGCCTATATAGGGGCGATGAGCACCCAACTGAAAGGCCCCGTGGCCACAGAGATCGAGGATCGGCTGCGCGCCGCCCTGTCGCCAGAGCAACTCGCCGTGATCGATGACAGCGAAAAGCATCGCGGCCATGCGGGCCATGACGGGTCGGGTGAAAGCCACTTCACGGTGGAGATCGTCTCGGGCGAGTTTGCGGGCAAAAACCGCGTCGCGCGCCAGCGCCTCGTCAACGCCGCGCTCGCCGATCTGCTGCGCGACAAGGTCCACGCGCTGGCCATCAAGGCCCGCGCGCCCGGCGAAGCATAAGGGAACATCCATGACCCTAGACGACCTCGTCATCCAGACCATCAGCCCGACCACCCATGATCTGGGCGACTTCCGCGTCCATCGTTCACTGCCCGCGCCGGGCCGGACGATGGTCGGCCCCTTCATCTTCTTCGATCAGGCCGGACCCGCCAAGATCGGCGCGGGCCAAGGCATCGACGTGCGCCCGCACCCGCACATCAATCTCTCGACGGTCACCTATATGTTCGAAGGCGCCTTCCTGCATCGGGACTCCTTGGGCACGGAGCAGTTAATCGAGCCGGGCGCGGTCAACCTGATGACTGCGGGCAGCGGCATCGTCCATTCCGAACGCTCCCCCGACAGCGACCGTGCACGCGAGTCCAAAATCTCGGCCATTCAGACATGGCTCGCCCTGCCCGATGGCATTGAGGAAATGGCGCCAGCCTTCGAACATGTCAGCGAAGGGGGCTTGCCCGTCATCGACTGCGGCCGGGCGAGCGCGCGCGTCATCATGGGCAGCCTCTGGGGCGCATCCTCGCCGGTCACGACCTATGCCGACACCATCTATGCCGATATTCAGCTGTCACCGGGCGGGAACGTGCCGATCGATACCGATGCGGACGAGCGCGCCATCTATGTCGCTGGCGGAGACGCCGCGCTCGATGGCGTCGCCCTCCTGCCTCAGACGCTCTACGTCCTGCGTCCCGGCACCCGCGCCACGTTAATGAGCGTCGATGGTGGCCGCGTGATATATTGCGGGGGCGAAGCCTTCAAAACGCCGCGCCATGTCTGGTGGAACTTCGTCTCTTCATCCACCGACCGCCTCTATCAGGCGCGCGAGGATTGGGAAGCCATGCGCTTCCCCCTCATTCCCGGTGACGATCAGGAATTCATCCCCATCCCGCAGGGGCGGCCCAAGACGGTCAGCTATCCGTGAAATCATCCGCCCCACAATGACCGTTCGCCCTGAGCTTGTCGAAGGGCTTTACTTTCTTGAAAAAGAAGGGGTTTCGACAGGCTCAGCCCGAACGGAAAAGGGGTGAACGAGGCTGGCGACGCTTACTGAACGAAGGTCAGCGACAAATTCTCGGCATTTTTCGGAATGTCGATCCGGCTTTCGTTGATCGACGCTTCCTCGCCCGGTTTCAGGCTGGTGCGATCCGCCTTCGTCGTCCAGCTGAACACCAGCCGGTTCTGCTGATCGCGCAACTGCACCAGAACCGGCGGCACCGGCAGCGTCTGCTTCCCGCTGTTCACGATCCGCGCGCCAAAGGCGAAATATTCCTCGCCCGTGGGCAGCTTGCGCCGCTCCGCAGGCTTGGACAGGTAGAATAGCAGGTCCGGATCGCCTTCCTCGGAAACAAAGCCAAGATTGACCGCCCAGCTTGGCGTCCCGAAATACCAGAGCGCGCCACCCACGCCGCCAACCGCCAGGCAGAACAGCACCGCCGCATAGGTCCACAGCTTCAGGTAATTGCGGCGCGGCCTGACGGGCGCGGCATAGCTTTCCGCAGGCTCCTCGTGCCTTCGGCCGTAAATATCATCGACGCGATTATCGACCGGCGCTGCCGCCACGGGCTCAGGCGTCGATGCGGCAACCGCTTCTGCCACAGGCGCCGGATCAGCCTGAACCTCGACGGGCGCCGGGGGTGGAGGTGGAGTGGCGGCAACAGGGGGCGGCGGAGGCGGGGCAGGGCGAGTTTCAGCGGCAATGGGCGCTTCCCCCATCGCCACGGCCTCTTCCCTGACCGGCAGAGCCGCGCCTTCCTGGAACCAGCTATGTTTGCAGGAGGCGCAGCGAACCTGGCGGCCATCGGGGCCGACGGCGCTGTCCGGCACAATATAGCGCGTGGCGCAATTGGGACACACCAGGATCATGACGCTTCATAGCCATGGCTTGGACTCGAGGGCAAGCGGCATTGAATGGGCAGGCCCAAGATGCCGCGACTCGGCGGATGATGGCGCTTCGCGCTTTACGCCTGCCTGCTCGCTGTGCCATGGCTGCACCAAGGGGCAGCAGGGAGCGCGCGGGCGCATAATCGAAGCATGTCGGCGATCGTACAGTTCGAAAATGTCGGCCTGCGCTATGGTCTGGACAGCGAAACCCTGTCCGACGTCAGCTTCTCGCTGCATGGTGGCGGCTTCTATTTCCTGACCGGCGCGTCGGGCGCGGGCAAGACATCGCTGCTGAAGCTCCTCTACCTCGCCCAGCGTCCCAGTCGTGGCGTCATTCGCCTGTTCGGGGAGGATGTGGTGACGCTGCCCCGCAAGCGTCTTCCCGGCTTTCGCCGCCGCATCGGCGTCGTCTTCCAGGATTTCCGGCTGGTCGCGCACCTGTCCGCCTATGACAATATCGCCTTGCCCCTGCGTGTCGCTGGCATGGCGGAAAGCGAAATCGACGCCTCGGTCTCCGAAATGCTCAACTGGGTGGGCCTGGGCGACCGGGGTCAGGCGCGTCCCGCGACCCTGTCGGGCGGAGAGCAGCAGCGCGTCGCCATCGCCCGCGCCGTCATCGCCCGCCCCGAGATACTCGTCGCCGACGAGCCCACCGGCAACGTCGATGCCGACATGGCCCGCCGCCTGCTCACCCTGTTCGAAGCGCTCAACCGTCTTGGCACCACCATCGTCGTCGCCACCCACGACCTGCCGCTGATCGGCCAGGTCGAAGGCGCGCAGATGATGCGGCTGGACAAGGGCCGCCTGTCCGATCCCACCGGATCGCTTCGCTACCCGCCCCGCCCGCAAGGGGCCGCACCGTCATGACGGGCGCAGACCGCCGCGCCGCCGCCGCCGCCCGGCACCGGCTGCTGCCCGAAGGCCGGGTCGCAGGCCCGATGCCCTGGGTCATCGCGATCATGATGTTCCTGACCGTCCTTGCCGCCGCCTCCGGCCTTGGCCTTGCGGCGGCGGTGCAAGCAGTCGGCGCCGACCTTGCCGGACGCGCCACGGTCCAGATCGTGGAGGCCAATGCCGACCGGCGCGAAGCGCTGAGCGGCGCTGCCGCCCGGCTGTTACGCAAAACCGCTGACGTTCGCGCCGTCCATCCAGTCGATCCCGTGACGCTGGCCAACCAGATCCGCCCGTGGCTCGGCCAGGATGCCGCGAGCGGCGACCTGCCCATCCCGGCGCTGATCGATGTCGAACTGACGCCCGGCGCGACAGGAGCCAAGGCGCAGCGGCTGGGCCGCATACTCGCCACCCTCTCGCCGAACATCCGGGTAGAGCCGCACGCCGCCTTCCTCCAGCCCCTCGGCAGCCTGCTCGCCGCGCTGGGCGGACTTGCGGCTGGCATCGTGCTGCTGATGGCCCTCGCCACCGCCGCCATCGTCGTGTTGGCCGCGCGGGCGGCGCATGACAGCCATCGCGGGACCATCGACGTGCTCCACCTGATGGGCGCCACCGATGTGCAGATCGCCCGGCTCTTCCAGCGGCGCATGGGCCTCGACGCGCTGTTCGGCGGCCTGCTGGGCTTTGTCACCGCGTTGCTGGTCATCATCCTGCTGGGCACCCGGCTCGCGGCGACAGGGTCCGATCTGCTGGCAGCGATCAGCCTGCCGTGGAGCAGTTGGCTGATCCTTGCCACCCTGCCCATAGGCGGCGTCCTGCTCTCGACGCTGGCCGCACGGTGGACCGTGCTGCGATCCCTGGGGCGGCTGCTATGATCGTCCGCCTCTTTGCGGTGACCTTGCTCGCCTGGATGCTGGGTTTCGCCTGGTTTGCGATCTTCCTGCCCCAGCCGCTCGACGGCCGCCCGACAGACGCCATCGTCGTGCTGACGGGCGGCGCGGGCCGGATCGACCGCGGCCTTGCCCTGCTTGAAGAGGGCGCGGCAAAGCGAATGCTGATCTCCGGCGTCGATCGTTCCGTCCGCCCGGCGGAGCTGGCGGCACAATATGAAAGGCCCGAACGGCTATTTTCCTGCTGCATCACGCTGGGCCGTGAAGCGATCGACACCCGCTCCAACGCCATCGAAACCGCGCATTGGCTGAAGCGCAGGGACTTCCGCACCGTCCGCCTCATCACAACGGACTGGCACATGCGCCGCGCCGCGCTTGAACTGCGGCAAGCGGTGCCGGGCAATCTGACGATCGTCTATGACGCCGTGCCGAGCCGACCCAGCCTCAGGATGCTGATGCGGGAATATAATAAATATCTCCTCCGCCGTGCCGCCGCGCTCGTCGGGATTTGAAGAACGGCCTTATGATCACCGCCCTGCGCTCGCTCGTCTTCATGCTGATATTCTACAGCGGCTCATTGCTGCTGGTTCTTGCCGCTCTGGCTGTGGCATGGCCATGGCCTGCAGGGGTTCCGGTCGTAGCGACGGCATGGGGCCGTTTTCACCGATTCTGCGCGCGTTGGATTCTCGGGCAAAAGGTGCGGATCGAAGGCGAACTGCCGCTGGGCAACTATCTCTATATCGTCAAGCATGAGTCGATGTTTGAAACGATCGACCTGCTCTGCATTTTCGATCGCCCGGCCATCGCCGCCAAGCGCGAATTGCTCGACATTCCTTTGTGGGGCCGTATCGGTCGGCTGTACGGCCTTATTCCGGTCGAGCGTACCGCTGGGGCCAGCGCCCTGCGGACGCTGCGAGCCGCCGCTCGCGCCGCAAACGATCAGGGCCGTGCCGTCTGCCTCTTTCCAGAAGGCACGCGCGTTCCTCATGGCGAAACGCCCCCCCTGCGTGCGGGCTTCGCGGGCCTCTATTCCCTCCTTCGCCTGCCGGTCGTTCCGATCGCGATCGACAGCGGCCGCCTGTCCCCGCGCGGCAAATTCATGAAACGGGCAGGCACGATCACCTACAAGGCGGGCGAGATCATTCCGGCGGGCCTCGATCGCCGCGAGGCTGAATCCCGCGTCCATGCCGCGATCAACGCGCTGAATCCCGCGCATTCCTTTGACAAGCTCAACCCAAACGCGGTCGAGTGATCCCGGATAAACGGCGCGAAGCCTTAGGGCATGATCATGTTTGAGTGATCGTCACCCCGGACTTGATCCGGGGTCCCGCTTCTCTTCTGACGCTGCCGAGGCAGTGAAACTCCGGTTCGAGCCCGGGGTGACGGAAAACCAACCTTAATGCCGATGCTTCCGTGTAAGACGATCACGCCCTAATGACGCCGCCCAAAATCAGGCTTGGGATCATCCTGCCCCTGCTCGATGATCGACCGGCGGATCGCCCGGGTCTTCGTGAACAGGTTGAACAGCGCGTCCCCGTCATTCCACCGGATCGCCCGCTGCAATGCGGACAGGTCCTCGGAGAAACGCTGCAGCATTTCCAGCACCGCATCCTTGTTCGCCAGGAACACGTCGCGCCACATGGTGGGGTCGGACGCGGCGATGCGGGTGAAGTCGCGGAAGCCGCCCGCCGAATATTTGATGACCTCCGACTGGGTTACATCCTCCAGGTCGCTGGCCGTGCCAACGATCGTATAGGCGATAAGGTGCGGCAGATGGCTGGTCACGGCCAGCACCAGGTCATGATGCTGCGGGTCCATGGTTTCGACGTCCGCGCCGACCCGGTGCCATAGTTCGGAAATGCGCTCGACTGCGGCTGGATCGGCTCCGGCGGGCGGCGTGATGATGCACCAGCGGCCCTGGAACAGGCTGGCGAAACCTGCTTCAGGCCCGCTATTTTCCGTCCCCGCAACGGGATGCGCAGGAATGATGACCCGACCCGGCAGGGCGGCCGTCAACTGCGCCAGCACATCGGCCTTGCAGGACCCCACATCGCTGATGATGGCTTCGGGCGGAAGGTCCGCCGCGATCTCCGCCGCCGCCGCGCCCATCGCCCGCACCGGCACGCACAGCACCACCAGATCGGCGTCGGTCACGCTCGCGCCCGCCGTGTCGGTCACATCGTCGCACAGGTCGATCGCCCGCGCGATCTGCCGCACATTGGGATCGGCATCATGCCCCGTCACCCGGACAGTCGGCATATATTCGCGGATCGCCCGCGCCAGCGAAGAGCCGATCAGGCCAAGGCCGATGATGGTGACGCGCGCGAACGGCAGCATGTTCAGGCAGCCTCTACCATGGCGCGCAGCTTTGCCGCGACCGCGCGCACCTGCTCTTCGGTGCCGATGGTGATGCGCAGGCCGTTGGGCAGTCCTTGCCCCGGTAGCCAGCGGGTCGCAAAGCCTTCGTCCCAAAGCCCTTTCATCGCTGCCTCCGCCGTCAGCTTGCCTTCGAACAGGATGAGGATGAAATTCGCCTTGCTCGGCACTGCCCGCAGTCCGTGGTTGGACAGCGAAGCCACCTCATCGGCCAGCCATGCACGCCACTTCCGGTTATGCGTCCGGCTCGCCTCGACCCAGGCCTGATCCTTCACTGCCGCGATCGCCGCCGCCTGTCCCGCCGCGGTCACGTTGAACGGCGCGCGGATGCGGTGCAGCGCATCGATGATCTCCGCACTCGCATAGCCCCAGCCGACCCGCTCGGCGGCCAGTCCGTAGATTTTCGAGAAGGTGCGCGTGACGAAGACGTTCGCCGCCGACTTCGCCAGTTCCAGCCCCGCATCATCCTCGTCCGCGTCCAGATATTCGGCATAGGCCTGATCCAGCACGAACAATATGTCGGGCCGCAACGCCGCATGCAGCCGCGCAATCTCCTCACGCGGCGTCATCGTGCCAGTGGGGTTGTTGGGATTGGCGATAAAGACGACCTTGGTCTTCTCCGTCACGCAGGCCAGCACCGCCTCGACGTCCGTCGCATAATCCCTGTCCGGAGCGATGACCGGCGTGGCACCCACGCGCCGCGCGGCAATGTCATAGACGGAAAAGCCGTAATGGACATACAGCACCTCATCGCCCGGCCCGGCATAGGCGCTCGCGGCGATGTGCAGCAGCTCGTCGGAACCGGTGCCATAGATCACCCGCGCCGGGTCCAGCCCGTGCACCGCCGCAATGGCCTCCCGCATCTTCGCCGCGCCCGGATCGGGATAGGTCGCAAGGTCCGCCGTCGCCGCGATCAACGCCGCTCGCGCCGCCGCGCCGGTGCCCAGCGGATTCTCATTTGCGCTCAGCTTGATCAGCGGGCGCCCGTCATCGGCCGCAGCCTTGCCGGGCACATAGGGCGAAATGCCCAGAATCCATTCTTTGGGTGCAGGTTTCGTCATGGCTGGGCTTTAGCGTCATCCGCATCAAAGGCAAAGCGCTGCTAAGGCACCGGCGTCACCAGCGGCTCGCCCGCAGCCCAGGCGTCCAGATTGGCGAGCACCAGGTCCGCCATCGCCCTGCGCGTCCTTTCCGTCGCGCTCCCCTGATGCGGTTGCAGCACCACATGGTCCATCGTCAGCAGCGCCTCGGGCACATGCGGCTCCTGCGCAAATACGTCCAGTCCGGCGCCCCCGATCCGGCCATCGATCAGCGCCGCCACCAGCGCATCCTCGTCGATCACGCTCCCCCGGCTGATATTGATCAGCACGCCCTGCGGCCCCAACGCGTCCAGCATTGCCGCATCGACCAGCCTGTGCGCTTCCGGCCCGCCCGATGTCGCGACGATGATCGCCTCGCTTTCCCGCGCAAACGCGATCGGATCCGCAACATAACGGTAAGAAGTTTCGGAGGCAGCTTTGCGGTTATGATAGATAATCTCGCCCGCGACCGGCTCCAACCGCCGCGCAATCGCGCGCCCGATCCGGCCCAGCCCCAAAATCCCGATCCGCCGCCCGGTGACGCTACCGCTCAGCGGCACTTTCCCACCGCGCGCCCAACGGCCCGACCGCACTATCCGGTCATTGGCGGCGATATTGCGCACCGTCGCATAGAGCAGCCCCACGGCCAGATCCGCCACATCATCGGTAAGCACATCGGGCGTATTGCTGACGCTGATGCCCTTGGCCCGCGCATGGGCGATGTCCACCTTGTCATAGCCCACCGAAAACAGGCCGATCATCTCCAGCCGGGGCAGCGCGTCCATGATGGCGGCAGAGGCGCCAACCGCCCCGAAAGACACCAGCGCCCGTGCCTCCCGTACCTCTTCGGGCAACGCTTCGGGATCAGCCTCCGCCGCCACCGCATGCACGATGAAACGGGCCTTCAGCTGCTCCTCCAGATAAGGGGACAGGGCACCATAGGCGACGATGGGAATGCGGCTCTGGCTCATGCCCCCGTCCTAGCCCATCCCCAGCCGATTGACAGCATCCCTCCACGGTCCTAGCCCGCTTGCACCATGGCCAGCGCCTCCATCCCCGACGACAGCCGTTTCGGCCTCCGCCGCCAGGTCCGCCTGCCCGGACCCCTGCGGCTGGACAGCGGCGCGGCGCTCAGCCCCGTTGATATCGCCTATGAAACCTATGGCGCGATGAATGCGGACAAGAGCAACGCCATCCTCATCTGCCACGCGCTGACGGGCGATCAATATGTCGCATCCGACCATCCCGTCACCGGCAAGCCCGGCTGGTGGTGGCGCATGGTGGGAGAGGGGAAGCCCATCGATCCCGCGCGCCACTTCATCGTGTGCGCCAATGTCATAGGCAGCTGCATGGGTTCCAGCGGCCCCGCCAGCCTCGATCCATCGAGCAACGCCCCCTATGCGATGCGCTTCCCGGTGCTCACCATCGCCGACATGGTGCGCGCGCAGGCGCTGCTGCTCGATCATCTGGGCGTCGGCCGCCTCGCCGCTGTCATCGGTGGCTCCATGGGCGGCATGCAGGCGCTTAGCTGGCCGACCATCTTCCCAGATCGCGTGGAAAGCTGCATCGTCATCGCCTCGACCGCGCGCCACAGCGCGCAGAACATTGCCTTCCACGAAGTCGGGCGTCAGGCGATCATGGCCGATCCCAACTGGCGCGGCGGTGACTATTATACCGACGCTCAGGTGCCGAGCGCGGGCCTCGCCGTCGCGCGCATGGCCGCACACATCACCTACCTCTCCGAAGCGGGGCTCACCGAGAAATTCGGCCGCCGCCTGCAGGGGCGCGACGCCAAGACCTTCGGCTTCGACGCTGACTTCCAGGTGGAAAGCTATCTGCGCCACCAGGGCCTGAGCTTTGTCGAGCGGTTCGACGCCAACAGCTACCTCTACATCACCCGCGCCATGGATTATTATGACATTGCGGAGGATCATGGCGGCAGCCTCGCCACCGCTTTCGCCCCGTCCAAGGCGCGCTTCTGCCTGGTCAGCTTCGACACCGACTGGCTCTACCCCACGGCGGAATCTCGCATCATCGTCCACGCCCTCAACGCCAGCGGCGCGCAGGCGAGCTTCGTCGAGCTGTCCAGCCCCTTCGGCCATGACGCCTTCCTGCTCGAATGCCCGGAGCTGAACCGCGTCGTCGATGGCTTCCTCAAGGGCGGCCGCGCGTGAGCGAGACGCTTCGGCCGGATCTTGCCCTGATTGCCCGCACGGTAACGCCGGGCGCGCGCGTGCTCGACGTTGGCTGCGGCGACGGCGCGCTCATGGCCGCGCTGCGCGACACGAAACAGGTGGACGCGCGCGGGCTGGAACTGGACGCGGGCAATGTCGCCGCCGCCGTCGGCCGTGGCCTGTCAGTCGTGCAGGGCGACGCCGACACCGACTTGGCCTATTATCCCGACGCCAGCTTCGACTATGCGATCCTCAGCCAGACGTTGCAGACCACGCGCCGCCCGGACTTGGTGGTCGAGGAACTGCTCCGCATCGGCCGCCAGGCCTTCGTCTCCTTCCCCAACTTCGCCCATTGGCGCGGAAGGCTCTCGCTGCTCTGGGGCGGCCGCATGCCGGTGACGCGGCTGCTGCCCGACACCTGGTATGACACGCTCAACATCCACCACGTAACGGTCGATGATTTCCGCGCGCTGGTGAAGGATCGCGGCTGGACCATCGATGGCCAATGGTTCCTGAAGGGCGACAAGGAAACCACCCACGCGAACGCCAATCTGTTCGCCGAACACGCCGTCTTCCTGCTGCGCCGGTAAGGCGAGTTAAAGCCAGACCGCCGCGTCGCCCGGCTGCCACGCGGGCCTGCGCGTCATGGCGCGGGCAAACAACTCCGATCCCATCAGAACCCGCAGCCATGCCTGCACCCGAGGCAGGGGGTGCGCGTCAA
The DNA here is from genome assembly GCF_055396345.1 of Sphingobium sp. TomTYG46. Lineage (NCBI taxonomy): Bacteria > Pseudomonadati > Pseudomonadota > Alphaproteobacteria > Sphingomonadales > Sphingobiaceae > Sphingobium > Sphingobium sp. TomTYG46. The sequence goes on along the minus strand of NZ_AP027324.1, from coordinate 2,207,661 downwards.
ACCATTCTGGCTCCGTACGGGCAAATTGCCGCACAAAGGGGAAAAGGGCGATATCAGCCAGCGTCCTGCGCGGTCCACACAGAAAGTCATCGTCCCCCAGCCGCGCCTCCAGCCCGTCCAACAGTTCCATCGCGCGAGCGCGGTGCTCCAACGGGTCCGAGCCATAGCGCCCCGCATATTTATAGCGATCGAGATGCTGCTTGAATGGCCCGTCATTGGCAGCGATCAACGTCGCGTCATCCCCATCCAGCCACCGCTCCGGATCATACTCCCGGAGCGCCCAGCGCATGATGTCCAGGCTCTCGTCAATCACCGCCCCGCCGGGCAGCGCCAGCACCGGCACAGTGCCTTTGGGTGAGAGCGCCAGCATGGCATCCGGCTTGTCGCGCAGCACGATCTCGCGCAGCTCCACCTGCTGCCCGCTGATGATCAGCGCCATCCGCGCCCGCATGGCATAGGGGCAGCGGCGGAAACTGTAGAGGATGGCGGTCATATCGCGCCGTCCCTGCCCTCAGCGCTCCTTGGTCGCGCTGAACCTGACCTTCGGATGCCGTTCCTGCTGGTAACCCACGTCCCAGGCGCTCTTGGCCATGAAGACCAGATTGCCGTCGCGATCCTTCGCCATATTGGAGACGTTGAACGACGCCAGATCCTTCACCGCCGCCTCCTCCCCGGAAATCCAGCGCGCGGTGTCGAAGGGCGAAGCCTCCAGCCCCGCCGCCACCTTATATTCCGCCTCCAGCCGCGAAATCAGCACGTCCAGCTGCAACTGCCCGACCACGCCGACCACCCAGCTGCTGCCGATTTCCGGATAGAAAACCTGGATAACGCCCTCTTCGGACAGATCGTCCAGCGCCTTCCTCAACTGCTTGGTCTTGGTCGGGTCCTTCAGCGCCACGCGCCGCAATATTTCCGGCGCAAAGTTCGGCAAACCCGTAAAGCGCACCCCCGCCTTCTCGCTGAGCGTATCGCCGACCCGCAACGTCCCATGATTGGGAATGCCGATAATGTCGCCGGGAAAAGCCTCATCCGCAATCTCGCGGTCCTGCGCGAAGAAGAGGATCGGCGAATGCACCGCGATCGGCTTGCCCGACCCGCTCGGCGTCAGCTTCATGCCCCGCCGGAACTTGCCCGAACACAGCCGCATGAAGGCGATCCGGTCACGATGCTGTGGGTCCATATTGGCCTGCACCTTGAAGATGAAGCCGGTGACTTCGCTATTCTCCGGCTCCACCGGCGCGGGCTCAGCGGGCTGCGCGCGCGGCGGCGGCGCATGGGCCGCGAGCGCGTCGATCAGCTCGGTGACACCGAACAGCTTCAGCGCCGACCCAAAATAAACCGGCGTCAGGTCGCCATGCCGATAGGCGGCAAGGTCGAAATCGGCATAGCCACCGACCGCCAGCTCGGCCTCTTCCCGCAGCTTCTCCAGCCCTCGAGCGGAAATATGCTCGGCCAGCGCATCGTCATCAATGCCCTCGACAAACACTTCCTTGCCCTCAAACTCCTTGGAAGCGCCGGACGGCTGGCGCAGCCGGTTCTTGGCGAAATCGTAAATCCCCTCAAACTCGCCGCCCATGCCGACCGGCCAGCTCATCGGGCACACGTCCAGCGCCAGAGCGTCCGCGACCTCGTCCAGCAGGGCAAAGGTGTCGCGACCCTCCCGGTCCACCTTGTTGACGAAGGTGATGATCGGCACGTTGCGCAACCGGCACACTTCGAACAGTTTGCGCGTCTGCGGCTCGATGCCCTTCGCGGCGTCGATCACCATCACCGCCGAATCGACGGCAGTCAGCGTGCGATAGGTATCTTCGGAAAAATCCTCATGCCCCGGCGTATCGAGCAGGTTGAACGTGATGCCGTCCCGCTCGAACGTCATGACCGAGCTGGTTACGGAAATGCCGCGCTGCTGCTCGATCTTCATCCAGTCCGACCGCGCGCGCCGGTTCGCGCCCCGCGCCTTGACCTCACCGGCCAGATGGATCGCGCCGCCCTCCAGCAGCAGCTTTTCGGTCAGCGTGGTCTTACCCGCGTCAGGATGGGAAATGATCGCGAAGGTACGGCGGGATGGGATGGTCATGGCGGGCCATATAGCGTGTCGTGCGAGATTCGCCAGCGCGCCGCCATGGGGCACGCGTTCCTGCGAAGGCAGGAACCCAGTCCCGACGCCGCATAAACCCACTGAGCCTGGAACTGGGCTCCTGCCTTCGCAGGAGCGCACCGGCTTTTCAGCCCTCAGCCACAGTCACGTCCATGCGGAACCGCCGTTCATCCCCCGGCAGCAGGCGCATGATACCCTGCTTGTTCCAGACATCTCCCTCGAACCCGACCAAATCAGCCATCCCCGCCCAAGGCTCGACGCACAGATAAGGCGCGCCCGGCTTCTGCCACAGCCCCAACCAGGGTGTATCGGGAAAGTCGATCTTCAACCGCGTCCGCCGCGGCACGCCCCAATACAGGCTGTCGCTCTCCAACTCGTCCCAGATCAGCGCATCGCCCTCGAACATCGCACGGGTGGGATGCAGGACCTTGCCCTTCACCGGAGATGCCACGCTTTCCCGCGCGATCAGGCCCGGCTCGTCCCCCACCTTCCGGATCGGCGCGAGCTCCGCCTTCTCAAACTCCACGACATGCGCCTCTGCCGCGCCGCCATAGGGCAGCGGCCACGCAAAGGCCGGGTGATAGCCAAAGGAAAAGGGCATGTCCGCCTCGCCCCTGTTCGCAACGGTGGCCGTCATCATCAACGTGCCGCCCGCGACCGCGAACTGCATGTCCAACCGAAAGTCGAACGGATAGACCGCCCGCGTCGCCGCATCCGCCTCCAGCCGGAAGACCACCGATTCCGGCAAATGCTCAATCTGCGCAAAGGCCATGCGCCGGGCAAAGCCATGCTGCGGCATCGGAAAGTCACGCCCGTCCAGCCGATATACGTCGCCGCGCGAGCGCCCGACAAAGGGAAAGAGCAAAGGCGCATGCCCCGTCCACCAGCGCGGATCAGCATCGGTCATCAGCTCGCGGCCCTGCGCGTCCGTGAGCGACCACAGTTCCGCACCCAAGGGATTGATGCTGGCGGTGAGCCCATCCGAAGCGATCGTCACCAACTCGTCCACCGCACACCCCCTGTATGATGTTCACTGGGTCCATCAAGATCGTCACCCCGGACTTGATCCGGGGTCCCGCTTCCTCGCTCGCATGGCTGAAGACAAGCGGGGTCCCGGGTCAAGCCCGGGGTGACGGCAAGGGAACTGCCGCAGGTTCAGCCCTTCCCTACCCCGTTCGTTTCGAGCGAAGTGGAGAAACGCTTAACTGCGAGCCGCCGAGTTACCCCCGCAACGCCGCCCCCAGCTTCTCCGCCGCCTTCACCACCGCAACGCTGATCGCATCCAGCTCCTCCTGAGAAAAGCTCTTCTCCCCAGGCTGCAACGTCACCTCAATGGCCAGGCTCTTGCGCCCGTCGTCCACGCCCGGCCCGACAAATACATCGAACAGTCGCGCATCGACAATCGCCTTCTTGTCCGCGCCTCTGACCGCACGAACCAGCGCATCCGCCTCGACCGCCTCATCCACGACAAAGGCAAAGTCCCGCTTTACTGCCTGCAGCGCGGGCGGCGCATAGGGCGCACGCATGAAGCCATTCTTCCGCTTCGCTGGAATCGCGTCGAGGAAGATCTCGCCGGCAACCACCACGCCGGTCAAACCAAATTGCTTAGCCAGCGAAGGATGCAGCACGCCGAATTCGGCCAGCACCACCTTAGGCCCCAGCCGCAACGTTCCCGACTGCCCCGGATGATAAGCACCCGAAGCGTCGCCAAAGCTCTGCAGGTTCGCGACTGGCGCTCCAGCGGCGGAAAGCAGTGCGATCACCTCGGCCTTCGCATCAAAGGCGGTGAAGGCCTGCGCCTTCCCCGTCTCCCATCCACGCGGCGTCTTCTCGCCTGCCAGCACGAATCCAGCCGTCGCCCGCTCCTTATCGGAGAAATAGCGCCGCCCCAGTTCGAACAGCCGCACCGAAGCCGCGCCCCGGTCCATATTCCGCCGCGCCGCGGACAGCAGCCCCGGAAGCAGCGAAGGCCGCATGACCTTCAGATCTTCGGAAATCGGATTGGCGAGCGTCCAGTCGCCGCCCCCCACGGAAGCCGCTTCCTTCTCGGAAATGAAGGACCAGTTGATCGCCTCGGCCAGCCCGCGCGCCGCCGCCGTCCGCCGCACCCGCCGTTCGACCAGCTGTTCCGCTGTCGCCGTCGGCCGCGCCACACCGGGCATGCGGGGCAGGGGAGTGGACGGCACCTGATCCAATCCGACGATCCTTACGACCTCCTCGACCAGATCGGGCCAGCCATCGACATCCCGCCGCCAGCTTGGCACGCCGACCATCCAATGCGCCGACGTCGTCACCGGCATGCCATCTTCATATTCGAATGTGGCGTCATGTGCTTCCACGCCAAAGCCCAGGCTTTCCAATATGCGGCGCTGCTCATCATCGCCGACATAAACGCCAGCCAGCGTCAGGCATTGTGACGGTTCGTAGCGGATGACTTTGTTGGCGGCGGGCGGGGTGCCGGTGCGCGTAGCCTCGCTAGCACTGCCGCCGCACAGCTTCACCACCAGATCGGTTGCGATCGACAGGCCATCGTCGAGGAAAGCCGGGTCAACCCCGCGCTCGAACCGTCCACGCGCGTCGCTGGTCAGGGCCAGCTTCTGCCCCGTCACCGCGATCCGCTCCGGCGTGAAATAGGCGCATTCGATCAGCACATCGGTCGTGGCTTCCGTCGCGCCCGAATGTTCGCCGCCCATGATGCCGCCGATATCGTGCACCGCCTCATCGTCAGCGATGACGGTCATCGTCTCATCGACCGTGTAGGTCTTGCCGTTGAGCGCCACCACCTCTTCGCCAGCCTTGCCCCGGCGCGCCGTCAATGGCCCTTTCAGCGTGGCCATGTCATAGACATGCAGCGGACGCCCAAGATCGATCATCAGATAATTGGTGATATCGACCAGCGTGCTGATCGGCTTCTGCCCAATGGCCTTGAGCCGCTTCGCCATCCATTCAGGGGATTGGCCATTGCTGACGCCCCGCACCGTCCGCGCGAAGAAAGCCGGACAGCCATCCGCATCCTCGATCCGCACATCCGGCCCCGGACCCACGCCCTCTACAGCCGGTATGATGATAGGATTGAGCGTCCCCAATCCCGCCGCCGCCAGATCCCGCGCAATCCCCCGTACGCCCATGCAGTCCTGGCGATTAGGTGTTATACTCACATCAATCACCGGGTCGTCCAGCCCCGCCCACCGGGCATAGACCTCACCCACCGGAGAATCCGCGTTTAATTCGATAATTCCTTCATGATCTTCGCCCAGTTCCAGTTCCCGGAACGAACACATCATGCCGTTGGACTCGACCCCGCGAATGGCGGTCTTCTTCAAAACCATGCCATTCACCGGCACCACCGCGCCCTCGGTCCCGAACACGCCAACCAACCCGGCGCGGGCGTTGGCAGCACCGCAAACGACCTGAAGGGCGCCATCGCCCGCATCCACGGTCAGCACCTGCAACTTGTCCGCCTGCGGATGCGGTTCCGCCGTTAGCACCCTGGCGATGCGGAAAGCGTCCAGCTTTTCCGCCGGATTCTCCACGCCCTCGACCTCCAGGCCGATGTTCGTCAGGCCCTTAAGGATCGTCGGCAGGTCCGCATCGGTATTGAGGTGGGTCTTGAGCCAGCTCAGCGTGAACTTCATGCGCCCACTCCTCCGCTCAGCGTCGGCACGTCCAGCGCCGAGAAGCCATAATGTCTCAGCCAGCGCAGGTCGCCGTCGAAGAAAGCGCGCAAGTCGTTCATCCCATATTTCAGCATCGCAAGCCGATCGACGCCAGTGCCAAAGGCAAAGCCCTGCCACTCATCCGGGTCCAGCCCGCATGCCTCGATCACCCGGCGGTTGACCATGCCGCTGCCCAGCACTTCCAGCCAGCCGCCGCCCTGCGCATCGCCATCGCCGCCAATCACCCGCTGGCCGTTGGTGAGCGTGTAGCCGACGTCCACCTCAACCGAAGGCTCGGTAAAGGGGAAGTAGCTCGGCCGCAGCCGCAAAACGATATCGTCACGCTCGAAGAAAGCCTTAAGGAAAGTCTCCAGCGTCCATTTGAGGTGGCCCAGGGTAATGCCCTTGTCGATCACCAGCCCCTCGATCTGGTGGAACATCGGCGTATGCGTCGCATCGCTGTCCGACCGATAGACCCGTCCCGGCGCGATGATGCGGATCGGCGGCTCACCATTCATCATCGTCCGGATCTGCACCGGCGAAGTATGGGTGCGCAGCACCCTCGGTTCCACGCCTTCTTCGGCGCGCAGATAGAAGGTATCATGCATCGCTCGCGCCGGGTGCGTTTCCGGCATGTTGAGCGCCGTGAAATTATGCCATTGATCCTCGACCTCCGGCCCTGTCGCGACGGAGAAGCCAAGGTCCGCGAAAATCTCTGCCAGTTCATCCATGACCTGGCTCACCGGATGCACCGACCCCTGCGCGCCGAGATCAGCGGGCAAGGTCATGTCGATCTTTTCCGCCGCAAGCTTCGCGTCGAGGGCCGCCTGCTCCAGCGCCGCCTTCCGCTCGGCCAGCGCAGCCGTCACGCTTTCCCGCAAATCCTGGATCGGCGGTCCCTTCTCCAGCCGCTCCTCGGGGCTCATCGGCCCCAATGTCTTGAGCAGCCCCGTCACGACGCCATTCTTGCCCATGGCCCCAACGCGCAGGGCTTCAAGCGCGTCGAGCGTGTCGGCGGCATTGATGTCGGCGATCAGGCCGGCTTTCAGATTGGCAATTTCACTCATGAGTATTCATCATTCCCGCGAAGGCGAAATATTGAGCGCGCCTTAGCCGGGCGCGAGCGCCAAGGAAAGGGTCAGACCCGCGCGCCTAGCAGCGCACCGCCAAAGCCGATGAACAGCAAGCCTGTCCCCCCGATAGCGCTAGCTTCTCGACTTCGCTCGAAGCGAACCGGAGATGCTGAACAAAACAAAAAGGGCGCCGAAGGCATCTGCCCCGGCGCCCCTTGGACGATCTTTCGACCGTTCTATGCTCAGGCCGCGGGCAGCGCAGCCTTCGCCTGGGCGATGATGGCGCTAAACGCCTCGCCTTCGTGCATCGCAATGTCGGCCAGGACCTTGCGGTCCAGATCGACGCCGGCCAGCTTCAGGCCGTGCATGAACTGCGAATAGGTCAGGCCCTCGGCGCGGACGCCAGCGTTGATGCGCTGGATCCACAGGCCACGGAAGGTACGCTTCTTGACCTTGCGGTCGCGATAAGCGTACTGGCCGGCCTTTTCGACGGCCTGGCGAGCGATACGGATCGTATTCTTGCGACGGCCATAATAGCCCTTCGCCTGATCCAGAATCCTCTTATGCTTCGCCTTGGTGGTCGTACCACGTTTTACGCGTGCCATGTGCCTCTACTCCTTACTTCAGGCCGTAGGGCGCCCAGAGGCGCACGTGAGCGACATCGGAATCCGACAGCACGGACGTGCCGCGGTTCTGGCGAATATATTTTGCGTTGTGGCTGATCAGGCGGTGACGCTTGCCAGCGACGCCGTGCTTGACCTTGCCGGAAGCGGTGAACTTGAAGCGCTTCTTCACACCGCTCTTGGTCTTGAGCTTGGGCATTTTCGTCTCCTTTTTCAGCGCGACGATTACGGACAGCCACGGCAGCCCTAGTTAGCCGGGCGGTCCTTCCAAATATCGCGAAGGGGCGCGCATAATCGGCCAGCCGCCGGAAAGCAAGGTGATTCGGACCCAAAGCAGGGGAAGGGCGTTCTTGCGCCATGGCCGACGCCGATCCCCTGCGGCCGGGCACCCCGGCGACATCGGCTCCTGCGCCCGACAGCGGGGCAGGAGGCGTTGGCCATTATTGGGCCTCCGCGCGTCAGAAATGGCGCAATGTTCCTCTACCGTTGCGTATCATCGCCTATATTGTCGGGCTGATCTTCCTGCTGTGGCTGATTCTGTTCATCACGAAGGGCCGTTTCCTCAAGCATCCTTTCGAGCGCTTCCTCACCAGTCGGCTGGAGCGCCCGGTCAAGGTCGGTGGTGACTTCCAACTCTATTTCGCGCCCATCACGATCAAGTTTCGCGCCGAAGGAATGACGATCGCCAATACGCCCTGGGCGAGCAGGCCGCACTTCTTCCATTCAGATCTTATCGATACCCGGATCGCGCCGTTTAGCCTGATCTTCGGCGACAAATATCGCGTTCGTTGGCTTGAGCTTCGCAACGCCGCCGCTGACCTGGAATGGTCGAGGGACGGCAAGAGCAATACATGGACCTTCGGTGACCCGAATAAGAAGGGAGAACCGCTCAATCTTCCGCTCGTGCGCCGGGCGCTGCTTGCCGGAACGACGTTGCGCTATCGCGACCCCCGGATGCAGTTGTCCACCGACATAAGCTTTGAAACGGTAAAGGCGCAGGACACGCGCTTCGCGAGTGACATCCGCTTCTCCGGCGACGGCACCATGCGCAACCGCCCCTTCACTCTGCGTGGCGGTCTGCTCTCGCCCAACGAAACCGTCACGGGCGGAAAGAACAGGCTCGCGCTCCACGCACAGTCCGGGCCGACAATCCTGGAGGTCAGCGGAACCTTGCCGGGCGCGACCGAAATTGAGGGAGCCGACCTGCGGCTGCTGACGCGCGGTCCCAATCTTGCCCTGCTGTTCGACTTTCTGGGCGTTGCCATCCCCGAAACCCGCACTTACCGCTTCACCTCCGCGCTTACCAAGCAGGGTGGAGAATGGCGCTTCACCCATCTTAAGGGCCGGTTTGGAGACAGCGACCTTTCCGGGCGCATGACTGTATCGCTGCCTGACAGTCGCCTGCGCTTAAAGGCTGACCTCGCCACCCGCACCCTCGATATTATCGATGTGGGTCCCTTCATCGGCTATAATCCCCAAAAGTTGGAAGCGCAGGGCGCCAGTGGCGCGATCGAAAATGTCGGCGGCAGGCCCCGTATCCTCCCGGACGCACCGCTCAGGGTAGAGACACTGCGCAACTTCGACGCCAATGTCCGTTACGATGTGCGTCAGGTCAGGGCGCCCAACGTGCCCATTTCCAATATCGGTCTTACGCTAGCGCTGGAGCGCAGCCTGCTTACGCTTTCGCCGCTCACCTTCGACATGTCCGGCGGGCATGTCAGTTCGGACATAGAGATAAACGCGCGGGCTCAGCCGGTGCGTACGCGCTACGATGTGCGCCTGTCGCCGACACCCATGGGCAAGCTCCTCGGCCGTTGGGGTGTCGAGGAATCGGGGACCACCGGCATTATCAAGGCGCGGGCGGAAATGACGGGCATGGGCAATACGGTGCATGATTCGCTTAGTACCGCCAATGGCAGGATCGCGGTCATCCTGCCTGCGGGCACCATGTGGGCGCGCAATGTTCAGCTGGCCGAACTGGACGTGGGCACCTTCATCACGAAAATGTTTGAGAAGAAGCTGAAGCAACCTGTCCAGATCAATTGCGGCCTCATCGCCTTCACCGTTCGCAACGGCATCGCGGCGGCGGACCCGATCATCATCGATACCAAGAAGAACGTCATGCTTGGACGAGGCGGCTTCTCCTTCCGCAACGAGAGCCTCGATCTCGCTTTCCGCGCGGACGGTAAGAAGTTCAGCCTGTTTTCCGGCCAGTCGCCGGTCGGCATCACGGGCTATTTCGCAAAGCCTGGCATCAACGTCATCAGTCCTGAACTGATCGCGCGCGGCGGTGCGGCGGCGGCGCTGGGGATCGTGGCGAGCCCACTCGCTGCCGTGCTGGCCTTTGTCGATGTGGGGGACGCCAAGAGTGCGGCGTGCGGCCCCGTCCTGGCAGGCGCGACCGCCACGGCGCAGAGGACGAAGGGTGGGAAGCCCCGAGATGACGTGGGCCGGGGCACAACGTCAAAGGAAGAGTCCGGCAAGGCCAGCGCTACGGAAGAAAAGAAGCAGAAGAAGAAGTTTCTGGGGATTTTCTAGGGTACTGCTGCGAAGGTAATTCATCGAGAGGGGCTGCGTATGATCTTCGGCACAGCCTGCTGGCAAATCCGAACTGGCGACATCACCCGTTGCGCGACGGACGCGATCGTCAACGCCGCCAATAGTTCCCTGCTGGGGGGCGGCGGTGTGGATGGTGCGATCCATCGGGTGGCCGGGCCTGAACTGCTCGCCGAATGCCGCAGGTTGGGCGGCTGTCCAGTAGGGGAGGCGCGGATCACGCGCGGCTACAGCCTGCCTGCTGCGCATGTCATTCATACCGTCGGTCCGGTATGGCGGGGCGGGGCTTCGGGCGAGAGCCAGTTGCTCGCCAATTGCTACCGATCATCGCTCGATCTGGCGCGGGAGCATAGCCTCCGCAGTATAGCCTTCCCCGCCATCTCCACCGGCATTTATGGCTATCCGAAAGAACGAGCCTCTCGGGTCGCGGCGCAGACGGTGCAGGAACGGCTTGCTGTTTTCCCGTCGGCCTTCGACATCATCCTGTTTGTCTGCTTCGATGACGAGAGCGCGCGCATATATGCCGAAGCCGTAACGGCGCTGGCCGCCTGAAACATCAATGCCTGAAACATCAATGAGCGTGATGTCCTTCGGCAAGCGCTTCCAGCACATCGTCCAGCCGAGCAGGATCGCCGATCGCGATAACCTGTCCGTCGCTTTCCGCCGTGATGGGGTCGCCCGCCCAATCGCACATCCGTCCACCTGCGCCTTCCACGACCGGGACGAGCGCGGCAATGTCGTGCAGCTTCAACCCGGCTTCCACGACGATATCGACATGGCCCGACGCGATAAGGCCGTAATTATAACAGTCGCCGCCCCAGACCGTGTCGCGGCACTGGCCCGCCAGCCGCGAGAAATGCTCGCCGGTGCAGCCCGGGAAATATTGCGGCCCAGTGCTGGCGACGATCGCTTCTTCAAGCGATCGGCAACTGCGGGCGGTGACGGGTGCGCCGTTGAAGGTCGTGGGCTGACCCATCATACCTGCCCAGCGTTCCTGCGCGATCGGCTGGTCGATGATGCCGATGGTCGGCCATCCCGCCTCAGTCAGCGCGATAAGCGTGCCAAAGATCGGCCGTCCCGCAATGAAGCTGCGCGTGCCGTCGATCGGGTCGAGGATCCAGACGCGCTCCGCGTCTTCGCGTATCGCTCCATATTCCTCCCCGATGATGCCGTCCTGGGGGCGTTCCTTTTCCAGGATGGCTCGGATCGCTGCTTCCGCCGCCCGATCAGCCTCGGTCACCGGCGACTGGTCCGACTTGAATTCCATGTCGTATCGCGCGCGGAAAAAGGGCCGGATCGCCGCTGCGGCGGCGTCGGCGAGGCGGTGGGCAAGGGTCAGGTCATCGCGGGTCGTCATCGCTCCCGCCTAGCCGGAAAGCACTTGCTGCGCTAGGCTTTGCCAACCTGTTCCTGATCGCGATGAAGGAGGGAAAAACATGCCTGGCTCCCCACTGATTCCCGGCCTCCGCTATGCCGATGCTCCAGCGGCTATAAACTTCCTGCAAGATGCTTTCGGCTTTGCATTGCACGCCTGTTATGAGGACGAAGCCGACCCGCACATCATCCACCATGCGCAGCTGATATTGGGCGAAGGCATGGTCATGCTGGGCAGCGCGCGCGATGGCGAGGCCGAGTCGCTCTACAGCTGGACTACGCCGCGCGATCTGGGCGGTGTCACGGCCTGCATCTATGTGGTGGTCCCGGATGCCGACGCCCACTGCCTCCATGCCCGCAATCAAGGCGCGGTGGTGGTGAACGAGCCGCATGATAATCAAGGCTATCCCGGACGCGGCTACGAGGCGCTCGATCCGGAAGGCAATCTCTGGAGCTTCGGCACCTATGATCCTTGGGCAGCCGCCGTTTAAGCTTCGTCAATCCGCGCCGTTTATCGCTTCGTATCGGAAGGGAATCGTTGTGGCGCTGATCGGCTGGATCTTGAGTTTCGCGGCCTTGTTGGGCGCTCTCGCCATGCGGCAGGACGCGCCCGTCGGCGGGTCAGCTGTCCTTTCCAACATGCTCCTGCTGCTGGCGCTGCTCGCCTGCCCGATGCTCTGGCGGGAAAAGCCGCTCGGCATTTCCCGCGCTCAGAAGGTCGTTGGCGGACTGATCCTGCTATTCTGCTTGCCCATAGTGTTGCTGCCGGGCGCCTCTTAGAAGTCGCGCGGCGCAACTTGTTGGTGCTTAGTCGAACAGGCTGGAAACCGAGCTTTCGTCCGCAATCCGCTTGATCGCTTCGCCCAGCAGCGGGGCAATCGGCAGGTGACGGATGCTCTTGGCAGTGCACACCGTGTCCGTGCCCTGGATCGAATCGGTGATCACCAGTTCCTTGAGTTCCGACGCCTCGACGCGCGCAACCGCGCCACCCGACAGCACGCCATGGCTCACATAGGCGACCACTTCTTCCGCGCCCGCAGCCTTCAGCGCCCCGGCCGCGTTGCACAGCGTACCGGCCGAATCGACGATATCGTCGATTAGGACGCAGAAGCGGCCCTTCACGTCGCCGATTATGTTCATCACCTCCGACTCGCCAGCGCGCTCGCGGCGCTTGTCGACGATGGCGAGCGGGGCGTTGTCCAGCCGCTTGGCCAGCGCGCGGGCGCGCACAACGCCGCCTACGTCCGGTGACACGACCATCAGGTTGCGATCGCCAAAACGTGCCTGGATATCGGCCGACATGACCGGCGCGCCAAAGAGATTGTCGGTCGGAATGTCGAAAAAGCCCTGGATTTGCCCCGCGTGCAGATCAACCGACAGAACGCGGTCAGCGCCCGCCGTCGTGATCAGGTTCGCCACCAGCTTGGCCGAGATCGGCGTGCGCGGGCCGGGCTTCCGGTCCTGCCGGGCATAGCCGAAATAAGGAACCACCGCAGTGATTCGCTTGGCCGACGCGCGCTTCAGCGCATCGATCATGATCAGCAATTCCATGAGATTGTCGTTCGTCGGATAAGCCGTCGATTGAATGACGAACACGTCCTCACCACGGACATTCTCGTGAATTTCCACGAAAACTTCCTCATCCGCGAAGCGGCGGACGCTCGCGTCGGTCAGCGGGATCTCGATATAATCTGCAATTGCGGCCGCAAGCGGCTTGTTGGAATTGCCGGTCATGAGTTTCATGGCCAAACCCCTGTGACGATTGGATGACGGTGCGCGAAACGCGGCCCCTTTAGCCGCGCTTGCCCTCACTGGAAAGGCGCTTTTGCGCAGGGGGGCAAAATGGACTAGGGCGCGGGCATGACCGACAAACTCGTGATCGCCCTTGCCCAGATGACACAGAGCGTGGGCGACCTGAAGACTAATGCGGACGCGATGCTCCAATGGCGAGCGCGCGCAGCCGGTGCCGACCTCATCGTCTTCCCCGAGCTTCAACTGATCGGCTACCCGCCCGAAGACCTGGTGCTGAAGCCTGCATTGGTCGATCGCGCCAACCATGAACTGGATCGTCTGGCCCAGGCGACAGCGGACGGCGGCCCCGCGATGCTGGTCGGCACCGTGGTCGCGTCGCAAGGCGTGTTGTTCAATGTCGTCGCCTTGCTGGAAGAGGGCGCCGTCACCGCCATCCGCCAGAAGCGCGAGCTGCCCAATTATGGCACGTTCGATGAAAAGCGCCTGTTCGCGCCCGGCCCGCTGCCCGCGCCCATCGACTTCAAAGGCGTGAAGATCGGCGTGCCGATCTGCGAGGATATCTGGTTCCCCTTCGTCACCGCCCATCTGCGGGCCGAAGGGGCGGAAATCCTCATCAGCCCCAATGGCAGCCCGTTCGAAGTCGACAAGGATGACCGCCGCATCAACGCCGTCGCTGGTACACGCGTGCGCGAAACCGGCCTGCCGCTCGTCTATCTGAACCGCGTCGGCGGCCAGGATGAACTGGTGTTCGACGGCGCCTCCTTTGTCATGGGCGCCGACCGCGGCATCGCCCATCAACTCGCCGACTGGGAGGAAGCGCTCGTCCTCACCCATTGGGAAAAATGGGAAGGCCAGTGGGTCTGCATTCCCGGCGATCGGCATGAACTCGATAGCCGCCCGGCCGACATTTATAATGCGATGGTGCTCGGCCTGCGCGACTATGTGAACCGCAACGGCTTTCCCGGTGTCGTCCTCGGCCTGTCAGGCGGCATCGACTCAGCGCTGTCGGCAGCGGTGGCTGTGGACGCCCTTGGGCCGGAGCGCGTCTGGAGCGTCATGATGCCGTCGCGCTTCACCAGCCAGGACAGTCTGGACGATGCCGTCGAATGCGCCCGCCTGCTCGGCATCCGCTACGACACGATCCCGATCGAGCCTGCCGTGACGGCTTTCGATACGATGCTGGCCGATGCTTTCGCGGGGCGGCAGCGCGACCTTACCGAAGAAAATCTCCAGTCCCGCATTCGTGGCGTGACGCTGATGGGCCTGTCGAACAAGTTCGGCCACATGCTGCTGACCACCGGGAACAAGAGCGAGATGTCGGTCGGCTACGCCACCATCTATGGCGACATGGCGGGCGGCTATTCGGTGTTGAAGGACGCCTACAAGACCACCGTCTTCGACCTCAGCCGTTGGCGCAACGAGCATGTCTCATCACTCGGCCTTGGCCCATCCGGTCCGGTCATGCCCGAACGCGTGATCACCAAGCCGCCGAGCGCGGAATTGCGTGAGGATCAGAAGGATGAGGATAGCCTGCCACCCTATGAGGTGCTGGACCCGATCCTCTACGGCCTCGTGGAGGAAGAACTGTCAGTCGAGCAGCTTGTCGCGCGCGGCTTCGACAAGGATGTGGTCGCCCGCATCGAACGCCTCCTCTATGTCGCCGAATATAAGCGGCGCCAATCCCCTCCGGGCGTGAAGCTCGGCATGCGCAATTTCGGGCGTGATCGCCGCTATCCGATCACTAACGCTTTCCGGACCCTTTAAGCTCATGACCGTCATCACCCGCTTCGCTCCGTCGCCAACCGGCAACCTTCATGTCGGCAATATCCGCGCCGCGCTCCACAACTGGCTTTGGGCGCGCAAAAGCGGCGGCAGGTTCCTCCTGCGCCTTGATGACACCGACCTTGAGCGCTCCCGCGCGGAATATGCCGACGCGATCCGGGCGGACCTGACATGGCTCGGCCTGAACTGGGATGGCGAGGAAAAGCAGTCCGACCGCTTCGCCCTGTATGAAAGCCGGTTCGAGCAGTTGAAGGCGTCGGGCCATGTCTACCCGGCCTATGAAACGCAGCAGGAACTGGAACTGCGCCGGAAGGTCCTGCTCGGCCGGGGCCTTCCGCCGGTCTATGACCGCGCCGCCCTGTCGCTGACTACCGATCAGATCGCCGCCCATGAAGCTGAAGGGCGCACACCCCATTGGCGCTTCAAGCTCGATCATGATCAGCCGATCCTCTGGACCGACCTTATCCGTGGCGAGCAGCGTTTTGACCCCAAGCTGCTGTCCGACCCCGTGATCCGCCGTGCCGATGGCAGCTGGCTCTATATGCTCCCATCCGTGATCGACGATGTGGACATGGGCGTAACCCATGTGCTGCGTGGCGAAGATCATGTCTCCAACACGGCGACGCAAATCCAGATGTTCGCAGCGCTGGGTGCGGTACTCCCCCTCTTCGCCCATGAGGCATTGCTGACCGGAAGCGAAGGCAAGCTGTCCAAGCGCTTGGGTTCGCTAGGCGTCGCCCATTTCCGCGAGATCGGGCTGGAGCCCATGGCTGTCTTGTCGCTGCTCGCCCGCCTTGGCACATCACTGCCGGTAGAGCCGTTCGCGAATGTCGAGCCGTTGGTCGAAAGCTTCGACTTCGCGCATTTTGGACGAGCGCCCGCCCGCTTCGACGAAGCGGAACTTGCCGCACTCAACCAGAAGATCGTCCATCTTCTACCCTATGGCGAAGTGTCCGGACGCCTGCCTGCCGGGATGGATGAAGCAGGCTGGAACGCCATCCGGCCGAACCTCGAAAATGTTGGGCAAGCCGCCGATTGGTGGCGCATCGTGACCGGCCCCATCGAAGCGCCCACTCCGGATGAGGATGATCGCGCCTTCCTCGAGACTGCCCGGGGGATGCTGCTGGAGTTGGACTTCAACGCGGACATCTGGCCCGCGCTCACCGGCGCGCTCAAGGAGCGTACAGGCCGCAAGGGCAAAATGCTGTTCCTGCCCCTACGCCGTGCCCTCACCGGGCTGGATCACGGCCCGGACATGGCTCAACTCTTGCCGCTGATCGGCAGAGACGAAGCACTACGTCGCCTGAGTTGAGCCGGACGACGCCCTGAGCAAATCAGGCGCGCAGACCTTCCAGCGCCTTGCCCACGGCCAATATGCCTTCGGGCGCGACAGCAAAGCCCATATGTGTGCAATCCACCTCGATGGCCCTGTCGCGCTCGCCGGGCCTGCCCTTTGCGCATTCCGGCACAATAACCCCGTCGCGCCGCGACCAGAGGGCAATGGTGGGGACCTGCGGCTTTACCTCCCGGTCGCAGGCAAAAGGGGGGCAATCGACAGGATGACCCGAAACCAATTGATATAGCCGCCAAGCATGATTGGCGCGGGGATCACCTGAAAAGGGCGTGCCCATGGTGATGACGCCAGCAACTTTCTCCTGCGCGACCTTGGCATATTCTCGTGCGAACAGCCCGCCCAGACTCCAGCCCACCAGGGTCACTGGTGCATCTGCCTCCCCGCGAATCCTCTCCACTCGCCGGTCGATTTGCTCCAGCGTGTCTGGCCGGGGACCCAGATTGCGTCCCATGTCCCAGCTGTGAGCGCTATATCCCGCAGCCTGAAGGATCGTGCGCATCATCTCCATCCGCTGCTCCGAAGCGAGCAGGCCGGGGATCAGCAGGATGTGGCGCCCATCGCCCTTTATCGCTCGCGACAAGGCACCGGCTCGGGCACGGCTGCGCGCCAGATCGATCGGCATGGAAGCGTTGCCCAGCAAATGCCGCAAGGAAGGCCGCACCGCATCGTTAGGATGCTGCGCTACGCGGCCCTTCCAAAAGCTGGTGATCGAATCGACATAAGGCGGCACGAGAAAACAGTCTCCAAGGCCCGAAGGCGAAAGATGACATTCTCATGACAAATGCGCCGCGCGTCCAATGGTTTCGCGCGGCCGTCTCAACGGCTGGTCGATTATGACAGGTGGATCAAGGCGCTAGGGGAGAGGTTTGGGTGACTGGCCCACCACTGACGCCGTGCAATTGGCGCGGCTCCAATATGGCTGCGGTTTCGATCAGGTCCAGCGCTCGCCGTGCTTCGATATAGCGGCGGGCGAACTGCATCCACCTGTCGGCGGCCGCCCTGCCGGGCATTTTCTCCACCTCGGTGAGAGCAGGACCTACCCGCCCCGCATCGATATAACGCAGCGCCCGTTCCATCGCAGCCTCCGGGCGCGGAGAGGGTGTGGATGTCCGCCTGATGGTGACGAGTTCGCGGGCCTCATGCTCCACAGACTCCCACCAGCTCGTTTGCGGCCCGGGCGTCGTCAATTGATCGGCGACGCCGGAAAGGCCGGCGCGCAGGTCGGCAATCGTGACCGGCTCGCGCGCCGCATTGATGATCGTCGCCACGGCTCGCGGCTGCGCCTGGCCAAAGCGCAACCTCAACTGCCCTTCGATATAGCCGAGAGGCATCCCGCTATCGAGCGCACGGCGCGCGGCGAAGGCGACCAGCAATCCCTCGGCGCGGGCTGCATTACCGGACGCTGCCTGAGCCTCCACGGTAATGCGATTGAGCCGATCTTCCAGCTGCACCACCCTTCCGTCCAGCATCTGGGCCGCGTCTGCGGACAGTGGGCGTAGCGCGACGCCGGGGCGCAAATAGGGGTCGGCGGTGGCGACCGACGGTTGCGCGCGATTATTCCAGCGGCCTTGAAAATAGAGCATCGTGCCGATGGCAAGCGCAACGCCGATCACAAAGGCAAGCAGCAGGGACGCGAAGATCGGCCAGGAACTCCGTTTGCGCGGAGGAACGGGCGCAATCGCCGTGACGCTTGTCGCGTCGCCTTCTTCGCTCATTGAGGACCTTTCTTCCATCTTGGCGGGATCATTCGCACAATCGTGTCGCGAGGGCCAGCATCCTCTCGTCATCGGGCCTGTCGGGCGCTCCGCCGCTGGCCCAGCCGGGTCCGCAGGCTGAAAGAGTAGCCCGGCTGATGGCGATGACATGGAGATCGCTTCGTCGCTCCCGGGCGATCAGTTCCGCAAGCCTGCTCCCCGCGCGGGGCGAATGAACCAGCAATATCGCTTCAGGCTCCAACTGAGGATCAAGCTGCGCCTGCGACCTCGCGCCAATCGTATAGACGGCCACCCGCTCGATACTCAGCTGCCCCGCCTCTATCGGTGCTAGGGTCGTGCCCCCCAAATGCAGCACCCGCCGGTGCCCGTCCGCAGCGATGCGTGCCGCGATGGCGCTGCCATCCTGATCGCCGCTGACGACATTCGCGAAACCATGTTCTGCCATCGCCTGGGCGGTAGCGCTCCCGACCGCATAGGCGGGCAGCGCCTGATAAGGAACAAGCTGCGATCCGCCGAGCCGCGCCGCCTGCGCACTGGTCATCAACAGTGCATCGAACCGCTCGGGGGGAGGGGCGTCCCAACTGACCGGCCGTGCCTCGAACAGCGGGCAAAGGCGGGGCTGGAGGCCCAGCTTCCTTGCCCGCGCGGCAGTCTCGCTCGCGCCCGGTTCGGGCCGCAGGATGATGACCGGCCTCACGCCTCGAACAGAGCGCGCAGCTCCGCGCTGGCACGATCGAGCAGGGAGTGGCCCAGCGCCTCCGCCGCGCTGAGATCGCCGCGCGCGATGACCCTTATGTCATCCACCCGCTCGCGCCCGTCAGCGCTCAATATCTCGGCTGCGAGGCGGATTTTCCCATTCTCCAGCCGCCCCAGAGCCGCGATGGGCGAATGGCACGTCCCGCCCAGTCCTTTGAGGACCGCTCGTTCGGCCATCACGCAATCAAACGTGTCGCTATCGTTGATCCCGGCCAGCAGCGCTTGGATTTGCGCATTGTCGCTCAATGTCTCAATGCCCACGGCGCCCTGCGATGGTGCTGGCAGCATGACGTCAAGCGGGATGCATGTCCCGACGTCCGGCTGCCCCAGCCGGTCGAGGCCCGCCGCTGCAAGCAATGTCGCATCGACTTCCCCTGCGGCAAGCTTCGCCAATCGCGTCGCGACATTCCCCCTGAACAGCACGACCTGCGCATCAGGCCGCAGCCGCTTGACCTGCGCCGCCCGCCGGGGGGAACTTGATCCCACCACCGGATTCTTGGGCAGGGCCGCAAAGCTTTCCGCGCCGACCAGCCGATCCCGGACATCGGCGCGTGGCAGCATGGCCGCAACCATGATTTCCACAGGCCGAATAGTCTCCACATCCTTCATGGAATGGACGGCAAAGTCGATCTGACCTTCCACCAGTGCCCGGTCCAGTTCCTTCGTCCACAGCGCCTTGCCCCCGATTTCGGCCAACGCCCGGTCCTGAATCCGGTCGCCGCTCGTCTGGACGATCACCGTCTCGATCGTGTCCGCTGCCCAGCCATGCCGGGTGCACAGCGCCTCGGCCGTCATACGCGCTTGCGCCAGCGCAAGGGGCGAACCTCGCGTGCCAAGGCGGAGCGGGCGATCAGGTGTGAAAGATTGCGATGTCATATGCCGCTTGCTCTAATATCCGTGGCCATTAGATGGAAGCAGCAATGACGATCATCCTCGGCCTGGAATCTAGCTGCGACGAAACTGCGGCAGCGTTGGTGACGGCTGATGGGAAGATACTCGCCCACCGTCTCGCCACGCAGGAGGAGGCGCACCGTCCCTATGGCGGCGTCGTACCCGAAATAGCCGCCCGCGCCCATGTCGAGGCATTGGCTCCCCTCATCGAAGCGGCACTTTCAGACGCGGAGTTAACACTTGAACAGGTTGACGTGATCGCCGCGACGGCAGGTCCCGGATTGATCGGCGGCGTGATGGTCGGGCTGGTGACTGGCAAGGCGCTCGCCCATGCCGTCAACAAGCCGTTGGTCGCCGTCAATCATCTCGAAGGCCATGCGCTTTCGCCCCGGCTTGCCGACCCGACGCTGCAATTCCCTTACCTCCTGTTGCTGGTTTCCGGCGGACATTGCCAGTTGCTCCATGTCCGTGGGCCGGGTGACTATGCCCGCCTTGCCACCACGATTGACGATGCCAGTGGGGAGGCGTTCGACAAGACCGCCAAGCTGCTTGGCCTCGGCTACCCGGGAGGTCCGGCAGTCGAGCGGGCTGCGGCAAGCGGCAATCCCAAGGCCGTTCCCCTGCCGCGTCCGCTCGTCGGCACGGCCGAGCCGCATTTCTCCTTTGCCGGTCTCAAGAGCGCGGTGATGCGCGCCGCGCAATCGGGACAATATTCGACCGAAGACATTGCCGCGAGCTTTCAGCAGGCAGTGATAGATTGCCTCGTCGATCGGACTGAAAAGCAGCTTGCCGCGCTGGACGGGATAACCGCTCTGGTCGTCGCGGGTGGCGTTGCCGCCAACCAGTCGATCCGCGCGGGGCTTCAGGCACTCGCCGCGCGGCATGATCTGCCTTTTGTCGCGCCACCGCTTTGGCTTTGCACGGATAATGCCGCAATGATCGCCTGGGCAGGGGCTGAACGTTATGCAGCCGGTCTCGTTGACGATCTTACCGTTCCAGCCCGGCCGCGCTGGCCGTTGGATCCGGATGCCGAAAAAGCGCGCGGGGCAGGAGTGAAGGCATGAAGGCGGGTGTCATAGGAGCGGGCGCCTGGGGCACGGCCCTTGCGCAAACCCTTTCGTCGCAAGGCGAGGATGTTCGCTTGTGGGCGCTTGAATCGGACGTCGTCAGTGCCATCAATCAGGATCATCTCAATCCCCTTTATCTTCCCGGGATTCCCCTTAATCCAGCCGTGCAGGCGACGGAGGACATGGCGGACATGGCTGACCGGGAACTGCTGTTGATCGTCAGCCCGGCCCAGCACCTGCGCGCTGTCGTGGCGGGACTCCCTGCCGGTATCCCACTCATCCTGTGTTCGAAGGGGATCGAAGCTGGTTCCGGCCTGCTCATGTCGGAAGTCGCCAAGCAGGCCCAGCCCAGTTCGCCGATCGGCGTTTTGTCAGGTCCAACCTTCGCTCATGAGGTCGCGCGGGGGCTTCCCACCGCCGTCACCTTGGCTTGCGATGATGCACAGCTTGCCGGGCGTATTGCGGCGCGCGTCGCCCGCCCTGCCTTTCGCCCCTACCTGTCCGACGACATCGTAGGCGCGGAGATTGGCGGGGCCGTCAAGAATGTGCTCGCCATCGCTTGCGGCGTTGCAGACGGAGCGGGCCTCGGCCTGAACGCTCGCGCATCGCTCATCAGCCGAGGCTTTGCCGAAATGACGCGTTTTGGACTCGCGCGCGGCGCCCGCGCCGAAACGCTCTCGGGCTTGTCAGGTTTGGGTGATCTGGTTCTCACCTGTTCCTCGACCAACTCGCGCAATTTCTCGCTCGGCAAGGGACTGGGCGAAGGCCGATCGGCTGCCGAACTGCTCGCCAATCGCCGCACCGTTGCCGAAGGCGCCTTTACTGCGCCCGTGCTGCGCGAGGCTGCACGCGCGGCCTCTGTCGAAATGCCGGTGGTGGAAGCTGTCTGTGCCCTGCTGGAAGACGCGGCCCCTCTGGGCGAAGTCATCGACGCGCTGCTCGCGCGTCCGCTGCGTCCCGAATAATCCGTCGCCCTTCGATCATTTATTGTTTACCGTTCGGCAACAGAGAATATGACGCGACAGGGGGATCCACTTTCTTTGCCGACTGAGCAGGCTTCCTCCGCGCAACAGGATGACATCGCGGCGCTTGCCAGAGGTGGCCGGACGAACATTTTCGGCTTTCTTCTGCGCCTGGCTGCTCGCCTCCCTTTCCTTTTCATCGCTGGCCGCTGGTATGGTGCCGATGCGCTTGGCCGTTTCGCCTATGCCGTCCTCGTTGTCGAATTCATCGCGCAACTGGCGACGCTGGGGCTGAAGCGCGGTCTTGCTGGAGCGCTGGCTCAAACCGAACGCTCGCACAGCCATGTCGTCACGGACGCGATGCTGGTGACGCTGATCGCCGCCTCGATCGGCAGCTGCATATTGGTTGTCTTCCCGCAAGCGATGTTCCCCAACAGCGGGATCAATGGCCTTGACCGCTTGCTGGCGCTCATCGTGATAGCCGTTGCAGGGTCAGACGTTGCGCTCGCCGCCTGTGCATATCGTTTTGACATAGGGGCCACTGTTCGTGCCCGGTCCATCATAGAACCCTGGGCTATCAGCATCGGCGCTTTCGCTTTTGCTTTTTATTCCACACGCGATGGCCTGATCCTCTCTTACGTCGTTTCCATGATCGCGGCGTTTGTCGCCTCTATCATCCCCATGACCCGCCACTATGGCATACCCTATGGATGGCGCCCCGACTTCGGCAGGCTTTGGCGTCTCGCGCGCCGCAACTTGCCGCTAGCCGCTGCCGATGGCGTGGAATGGGGATCGCGCCGCCTCGACCTCGCCATTCTGGGCCTGTTCGTCAGTCCCGCGATCGTCGGCGTCTACTATGTGGCGCAGCAGGTTGCCTCATTGCCGCAAAAGCTGAAAACCAGCTTCGATCCCATTCTGGGGCCGGTCATTACCCGCAACCTTGCCGAGGGCAATCTTGCCGCCATTGCGAGGCAGGTCAGTCAGGTGGGCTTCTGGATCATCGCTGCGCAGGCCGGTATCGCCCTTGCGCTTGGCATACCCGGCGAGGCGGTGATGGGGCTAGTCGGGCCGCATTTCGTTGGGGGCACCGGAGCGCTCGCCTTTCTCCTGCTGGCGGAGGTCGTCGCGGCCACTGCCGTGGTCAGCGAATCCGCGCTGGTATATATCGCTCGCCACCGCAACCTGATGATTTCGCTCTTCATGATCGGATTGCAGGCCGCGCTCAGTTTCGGTCTCATATTGCTGGCGCGCCGATTTGATCTGTCTCCGATGGCGATAGCAGCGGCACCGGCTCTCGCGCTCACCATCGCGCTGGGGGTTGGCGCGCTGGTGAAGTCGCGCCTTTTGTCTCATCTGCTGAAGGCCAAAGTAAATGCGTGGCGCTGGCCATTGCTCAGCGCATGTGGCGCTGCCTGCATTGTGGGAGCGGCCTTCGTCGCTCTGCCGCCAGCACTGGAATGGATCGAACTTGTTTTCGGAGTGGGGACGATTCTGGCCGTCTACGGCTTTGTCATTTGGCGCTGGGGGTTCGGCCCCGATGACCGGGCCTTGTTCCGGCGCCAGAAAGCCGCCTGACCTAAGCAGAGCTTCGGTCAGGCTTGAATTTTGCCGTTCGATCCGAGCGAGCGCGTTGCTTCCTTATCGCCCGAGCTTCGCCCGGATCAGCTTCAAATCCTGTTCCGGCCGCGCGCCCCAATGGGAAATCACTTCGGCTGCGGCTGCTGCGCCCAGTTCGAGGCAATGATGCACGTCCAGTTCCTCGATATGACCGGCAAGGAACCCTGCGGCGAACAGGTCGCCCGCGCCCGTGGTGTCGATCACCTGTGCAACCGGGGCTGCGGGCACTTCATAACGAACGCCGTCCACAACAGCGATCGCGCCCTTTTCGCTTCGCGTCGATATCAGCACTGGCACGCGTCCGGCGAACGACGCGACGGCTTTGTCAAAGTCGTCGATCTGCGCCAGCGACTGAATTTCATGCTCGTTGGAAAAGAGAATGTCGATCAGCCCCTGATCGATGAGTTGCACGAAATCATCCCGATGCCGCTCAATGACGAAGCCATCGGACAGCGTGAAGGCCACCTTGCGGCCCGCCCCTTTCGCGGCATCGATGGCGGCGCGCATGGCAGCGCGCGGCTGTTCAGGATCCCACAGATAGCCTTCCAGATAGAGGATCGATGCTGAACGGATCAGATCGAGGTCGAGGGCCGATTCGGGCAGAAACTGCGATGCGCCCAGGAATGTGTTCATCGTGCGTTGAGCGTCGGGCGTCACCAGGATCAGGCAGCGCGCGGTGGGGACCTCGCCCCCCACCGCTGGCGTGTCATAGCGGATACCAAGGGCGCGCACATCATGGGTGAACACCTCGCCCAACTGGTCGTCGCACACCTGCCCGATGAAGGCGCAGCGCTTGCCCAGTGCCGCAAGGCCAGCCAGCGTGTTCGCCGCTGATCCCCCGCTGACCTCTTTGCCCGCGCCCATATCGGCATAGAGCGCCTCGGCCGTCTCCGCATCGATCAGCTGCATCCCGCCCTTGGTCAGCGCATGTTCGGCAAGGAACGCGTCATCGCTAGGGGCAAGTACGTCGACAATGGCATTGCCGATCGCGACAACATCTAGCGAGGGAGCAGCAGCAGCGGTCACGCGATATCCTTACTCAATGGCTCAAAATCGCGCCGTGTCTATCGAGCCGCGCTGCTGCGTGCAACGTTGCAGATTGACCATGCGTGCAGAGCGCGGAATAGCGTGCCCATGGTGATCGCCGCCGCCCTTCGTGCCTTTCCCGTCATCTTCCATCGGGCTGCTCTGCGCCTCTTGGCCAAGACGATCATGCTGACGCTGCTGATTTTCGCGCTGGCCGGATTGGGTCTTTGGACAGCAGTCCACGCAATGCGCGCATATTTCGGCTGGAGTGGTGGCGGCCTAGCGGAAGCAGCCGTAACGGCTATGAGCCTCGCCGCGCTTGCATGGCTGCTCTTCCGGACCATCGCCATGGCAGTCATGAACCTGTTCGCCGACGACATCGTGGCTGCGGTCGAACGGGACAGCTATCCCGCCGCCGCAGCCGTCGCGCGGCCCTTGGGCTTCGCGCCCAGCTTGCGGCTTGCCCTCGCTTCGGCCGCGCGAACGGCGGGCTGGAATTTGCTGGCGCTGCCGGTCTACCTCCTTCTTCTGGTCACTGGCGTCGGCACGGTCCTGCTCTTCCTGGTGCTTAACGCCTATCTGCTGGGTCGCGATCTCAGCGATATGGTGGAGCAGAGGCATCCGGGGCTTTTGCCGATCCCCCGCCTCGGCCGGTGGCTCATGGGCCTCGTCTCGGCGCTTATGTTCCTCATTCCCTTCATCAACTTGCTTGCGCCCGTTTGGAGCGCGGCTATGGCGGTGCACATGCTGCACGGCGTCCGGAACAAGTCACGATGAAAGCTTCCCAACATATCCTTTCGGTCTTGCTTGCGTTGCCATTGGCGGCTTGCGGCGGCTCGATTGTGCCGCCTGCGCCGATGCGCCCATCGCCAGCTGGTCCGCCCGCCAGCGCCTTCATGAAATCGGGTCCGCTCATGGGAATGGACGCGCGCCACCTCGTCCAGCAATTCGGTACGCCTCGGCTTGATATCCGGGAAAGCACCATGCGTAAGCTCCAGTTCGCTAACGGACGCTGCGTTTTGGACGCCTATCTTTACGCACCGGCTCGCGGTAAGGAGCCTGTCGTCACCCATGTCGATGCCCGCACCCCCGCCGGCATCGATATCGATCCGGGCGCCTGCGCTTCAGCGCTGGGGCGGTAGGTCACGACGCAGACAGCCGCTCCACGGCCCACGCCGCCGCTTCCGCCACTACGGGATCGTCATCGCTCAGCAATGGGTGCAATCGCGCCAAAAGGCTGGGGTTCCCGCTATTCCCTGCCGCTATCGCCGCGTTGCGGACCATCCGGTTGCGCCCGATCCGCTTGATCGGCGACCCTGAGAAAACCTCCCGAAACCCCGCATCATCCAAAGCCAGCAGGTCGCCAATTTCAGGCGCAGCCAGTTCGGCACGTCCGATAAACGCCCGGTTTGCCGCAGCCGCATCAGCGAACTTGTTCCACGGACACGCCGCCAGGCAATCGTCGCAGCCGTAGATGCGATTGCCAATCTTCTCGCGAAACTCGGGCGGGATCGGCCCCTTATGTTCGATGGTAAGGTAAGAGATGCACCGCCGCGCATCCACGACATAGGGAGCGGGAAAAGCATCAGTGGGGCAGGCCGACTGGCAGGCCGTGCAACTGCCGCAATGATCCACTTCGGGCTGGTCGGGTTCCAAGGCCAGTTCGCTATAGATCGCGCCCAGGAACAGCCAGCTGCCATGCGCCCGGCTGACCAGATTGCTGTGCTTCCCCTGCCAGCCCAGACCTGCGGCCATCGCCAGCGGCTTTTCCATCACCGGCGCGGTGTCCACGAAGACCTTAAGGGCGCTCGCCTGCTCCTCGACCAGCCAGCGAGCAAGGCTCTTCAGTCCCTTTTTCACGACGTCATGATAGTCGCGCCCCTGTGCGTAGACGGATACGCGTCCACGATCGCTTTCCTCCGCCAGGGCCAGCGGATCGCGGCCCGGAGCATAGCTCATCCCCAGCATAATGACGCTGCGCACGTCGGGCCACAGCGCGCTGGGTGAGCCGCGCTGTTCGGCGCGCTCCTCCATCCACAGCATCTCGCCATGGCACCCATCATCCAGCCATTTGCGCAGCCGTCGCCCAGCCTCGGGCGCGGCGTCCGCGCGCGCGATCGCACATGCGGCAAAGCCCAGCCGCTGCGCCTGCGCCTTCAGGCGCTGTTCCAAGGTTTCGGTTTGCGTTGGCATGCTGTGCGACTATCAGGAGTGGATGATCCGTAACAATCCGGCTCCCCCTTCGGCCTATGCCGTCGAAGGCCATGCTCTTGTCAAGACATTCGGTAAATTCCGGGCAGTCGATGGCATCGACCTCGCCGTTCCCACCGGCTCCATTTACGGCATTCTCGGCCCTAACGGAGCGGGCAAGACGACCTTGCTCCGTACGCTGCTCGGCATCATCGATCCTGACGAGGGTTCTCGCCGACTGCTGGGGGATGATGTTCCGCTGCGTCAGGCGCGGGCCATCGGCTATCTGCCCGAGGAGCGGGGCCTTTATCCCTCGATGAAGGCGGCGGAAGCGATCGCGTTCATGGGCGCCCTGCGCGGGCTGCCGCTGAAAACAGGGCGTCAGCGGGCACGCGAAATGCTGGCCGAACATGGCATGGGCAGTTCGATCGACAAGCCGATCCGTCAATTGTCCAAGGGCATGGCGCAGACTGTTCAGCTGTTCGGCACGATTGTCCACGAACCTCGGCTGATAGTTCTCGACGAACCTTTCTCCGGACTTGACGCCATCAACCAGGGCAAGTTGGAGCTATTGATCCGCGATCAGGCGCGGCGGGGCGTCACTATCCTCTTTTCCACCCATGTCATCGCGCATGCCGAACGCCTCTGTGAACGCATCGCCATCGTCGCAGGCGGCCGCATCAGGTTCGAAGGATCCGTGGGTGAGGCGCGGGACAAGCTGCGCCCTCAGGTTCGCCTGCGGACCCGCGCGAGCGATGGTAACTGGCGCCGTGCCTTGCCTGCTGAAACGCTCGCGGCCGATGGCGCATGGCATTTTGATCTGCCGGATGAGGGGATCGAACCACTGCTCCGGGCTTTGCTCGACGGGCAGGCGGGCATCGAAAGTCTCTCGATCGAACGACCCGGCCTGCATGACGCGTTCGTCTCCATAGCGGGTGCCGCCGCTGTCCAGCAGATGCAGGATGCGGAAGAGGAGGTCGCCTGATGAGCGAAGTCCTTCGCGCGGCCCTGGTTATCGCCCGCCGCGATTTTTCCGCCGTGATCTTCTCAAAGACCTTCATCCTGTTCCTGCTCGGCCCCTTGTTCCCGGTCGTGATCGGCATGGCGTTTGGCGGTCTGGGTGAAAAGATCACGACCGAAAGCCTGCGCCCCACCGTCGGCATCGCCATGGCGAGGGAGGATGCGGTGCGCATGGAACGTGCCCATGACATTCTTGCTGCCCGCTTGGGGGCGGACAACCTCCCTCGCCTGCAACGCGCACCCAAGGGAGTGCCGCGCGCGTTGCTCATGCGACCCGACGCCCGCTTCATCGCCATCGTGTCGGGTACGATCACCCATCCTGTGCTCACCGGCAAAGCCGACGATCTCGCCATGCTGGAAGGCGATATCAGCCTGCTGGCTAGCGCGGCCGTCGCTGGCGAACAGCTCCCCCATGTACGGATCGAGAAGCAGCTTGTTACGGCCAGCGCGGGCGCCGAGGCGCAATCGCGACTGTTGACCGGTCGGGCGGCGCAGGTCTTGATATTCCTGCTCACCATGCTTCTCGCGGGCATGGTTCTTTCCAACCTGGTGGAGGAAAAAACCAACAAGGTGATCGAAATCCTCGCCGCCGCCGTCCCGATCGACTCCGTTTTTCTGGGCAAGCTGATCGCCATGCTGGGGATGAGCTTCGTCGGCATCGGCTTCTGGGGGGCGGGGGTCGTGCTGGGCGTCCGGATTTTCGCGGGGCCGGACATCGCCCCGCCTACCCCTGCCGTCGGATGGCCCATGTTCCTGCTGCTTGGCGGCGTCTATTTCACCATGGCCTATGCCTTGCTGGGCTCGTTATTCCTGGGCATCGGTGCGCAGGCCGCAACCGTGCGGGAGGTGCAGACGCTCAACATGCCGGTCACCATGGCGCAGATGGGCGTCTTCTTTTTCGCGACCTATGCGGTTGATCATATGGGCTCCGCCCCAGAGATTGGCGCGATCATCTTCCCCTTCTCCTCGCCATTCGCGATGATCGCGCGGGCGGCTCAGGACGCAGCGCTATGGCCCCATATTCTTGCGATCGTCTGGCAGGCCATTTGGGTTGCCGCCATTATCCGTCTGGGCGTCTGGCTGTTCCGTCGGCATGTGCTTAAATCAGGCCATGGCAGCAGCCGGAAATTGTTCAGGCGGCGCTCAGCCCCGGTTGGATAGGTAGACGGGATGACACGGCGGGATCTTCTCAAAAGTGGCGCCTGTGCGGTAGCTGCTCTCGCCTTCTGGCGATTGGGAATGGAAGAGGCTGCCGCCGCTTATCCCTTTACCCTCACCGATGCTGAATGGCGCAAGCGCCTGAGCCCGCTTGCCTATAATGTGCTGCGCAAGCAGGCCACCGAACATCCCTTCACCAGTCCGTTGAACAAGGAACATCGCGCGGGCACCTTCAAATGCGCGGGTTGCGACCAGGCACTGTTCAGTTCGAAGACCAAATTCGACAGCGGCACAGGCTGGCCGAGCTTCTGGGCGCCCTTGCCCCGTGCCACGGGCACATCGCGAGACATGTCCCTGCTTTATCCCAGGATCGAGGTTCATTGCGCCAGATGCGGTGGCCACCTGGGTCATGTTTTCGACGATGGACCGCCGCCCACCGGGAAACGCTATTGCATGAACGGAGTGGCGCTCAGTTTTTCGGCGGCATGATCCTGTAGACACGCAAGGACGTCATCCCATGAAGCCTGACTAGCTTCAACCAGTCGGGATGTCCGCCCTTGTCCAAAATCATTGCCAGGCTGCCCGGATGCTCCTGAGCATAATGTCTGAACTCATTTAGGCTGGGACAGGTCACCAGATAGTCTGGTCCCTTGCCACTATTCAAAGCCGTCAGAATAGCCCGCGCCTTTGTTGGCGGCGCGGTAAAGCCCTCGACCACCGCCGTGATTCCGGCCGCATTCCGGTGATGCGCCGTGCCGATGACATCGTGGCGGGTGCGGATCAAAATGTCGGGGCCTATATCCAAGGGCGCAAACAGCGTCGATCGGGGCAACTGCCGCAATGGTTCTAACGCCACGGCAGTCCGGCATTCACCCGCAGGCGTGGGCGATTTCTCATCGTTCTCCGCGCCCGCCGTCGCCGCGATCCAGAGCGCGCACAAGGCCGCTGGTGTGAGCAAGGCGACCGCTGAGGACGCGAACACCCTCGGGATCGTCGCAGTTTTCTGCTGCGCCCGGCGGAATAGCCTCAACATCAACCAGGCCACCCCCGGCAACGCCAGTACATGGGCGACCGACATCGCCCGCATCACCAGCATGGCCACCAGCGTCGCCCCGGTCAGAAGAAGCGCCACAGCCAGCCAGCGGTCGCGCGCCTTGGCCGTATCGGCAATTCGCGCCGCCATGATCGACCCGGCCAGTCCCGCGAGCGGAGGCAGCAGAATGAGCCCCATCATCGATCGGCCCTGTTCCCAGATCGGACGGCCTTCCATGACATGCAAATACCAGAGTTTATAGGCGACGGGTCCCAGCGACTGGAAAGGATCGCCGGTCAGGCAAGACTTGCCAGTGATGATGAACAGCGCAGCGGCGGCCAATGCACCGGTTCCTGCGGCGGCGAACCGCCCAGTCGCGGAAACGGGGGCGGCGATGCGGAAGACAATCGGCGTTACGATCGCGAAGGCGATCAATGGCCAGATATAGGCCGCTGAAAGGGCATCGCATTGCGCGTGCGCCAGCTGCGCCATGCCGCGCAGGACAGCCAGCAGCAGCAGCGCTGCACTGCCCAAGGTCAGCGCATAGGCTACAAAGCGGGGCGTCTCATCTCGATCTCGCCACTGCCGCAACGCCAATACAGCCGCGAACAGGGCGGCGTAGGGCAGTCCTTCGCTAGAAATCTGTAGCCACACGGCCATGGCAGCGCCTGCGACCACGCCGCCGCGTGCAGGCCGCGTATCCATTGCACCAGCAAGAGCGATCGTCGCCATCAGGATCTGCCAGCCATGGTGATCGATCCGCAGCGGCCCGAATTGCACAAGGATGGTCGGCGTCGTCAGCATAAGCACCGGCGCAAGCATCGCCGCCGGTTTGCCAGCAATACGAACGACGGCGACATGGAGTGCCCATGCCAACGCACCCAACGACAGCAGTGGAACTGTCGAGCAGGCGATTACTTCGGCCAGGTGGCCGCCCAGCACCGGTCGCAACAGCAGGATTATCGCCGCGATCGGCATGTCGACGATGCGCGACCAATGCATGGGGCCGCCAAAGGGCGGGTTCACCCGATGCTGACTGACATCCAGAAAGGCTTGGCCGCCGAGCCAGTCGCGCACTTGCTGAAGGCGCATTGCATCATCCGGATCACGAAAGCCCAAAATGTCTAGCTGGTCGCGGGCCAGCCACAACAGAATGATGGAACAGCAAATCCAGGCAAGGATGAGCCAGCGGGCATTGGGGGTGGTTGTCCCCCCAATGTCTCGGGTGAACTCCGTGCGGATCTTAGTGAGCGGCGAAGACGCCATATTTCCGGATCGCATATACAGATAGAAAACTTGCTGGGATGGCGAACAGCTTCGAAAGCGCCGGAGCCATTCCGGCGGCTCCCAAAACGCTGATAAGGCCGGATGTCACGGCGATGCCTACCACGGCGCTGACCGCAAAGCCTAGACGCTGCCGGTTCGTCGGGCCGACAGCCGAAGGAAAAACGAAACGGACGCTGATCAGCCAGTGTAACAGCAGGCCCGATGCATAGCCGATGGCTCCCGCTATCGTAGGCGGCACATCGAACCGCAGCAGCGTCAGGAACAGCAGCATGTCGCCGCAAAGCGCGCAAAGGCTGGCCAGCAAATAGCGGACTATGGTGAAGCGGACGGTGAAAGCGCTGCTCAGATGGCCAAGGTTCATCAATGCCATGACTGCCGGTTTACGCGGCCTTCAGGCGGCCGGGCACCCGTCGCACGCTCCCCAGCGCCGCATTCTGCCCCATGGCTTCTTCGCCTTCCTCACCAGCTTCATGATATTCGGCATCCTCGTTGACCGCCCAGATGTCGAACTGCCGTTCGTCAGCTTCGATGTTCCGCACCGTCAGCATGGCGGTCATCATGGCATGATCCTGATTATTATAGCGGTGCATGCCGTTGCGGCCCACCAGATGCAGCGTCGGGTAGAGCTGCTCCAGTTCCGTCCGCATCTTCAGCACATTGGCGGCATAATCATCGTCATAGACCGGGTAGGCCTTCTCCTGACGGACAACCGCTCCTCCGACCACATCGGCAGGATCGCACAGTCCCAGGATCGCCATTTCGCGCTTGGCAAGCTCGACCAGAGCATCGTCATTCGATGACCACAGGCCGTCGCCCTCGAAGCAGAAATATTCAAGGCCGACGCAGGCGAGCGACGGATCGGGCACCATTTCCGGAGACCAGCTGCGGAAATTCTGGATGCGGCCGACCTGAACCTTCGAATCATGGATATAAATCCAGTTGTCGGGAAACAGGTCTTCCGACTTGATCATCAGCGCCACGGTCAGGAAGTCGCGATACTTAAGCTCCATCGCATTGCCGAGCGTCGCGGGCAAAGGATGAATGCGTCCCGCCAGCTCACGCATAGGCGCGGAGCTGATCACATGACGCGCCTTCAGCAGCACCTCGCCCTCGGGACCCTGCGCGACCATGTGCCATTGGCCGGAGCCCTGGTCGTGCGACAGCTGCTTGAGGCTATGCGCCATCAGCACTTTGTTGCCGCCCTTGACGACGAAGTCCCGCGCGGCTTCCCACATCATGCCGGGGCCAAGCCGTGGATAGCGAAAGCTTTCCAGCAAGGTCTTGGTCGCCATGCCGTCATTGGGCCGCTTGTTAAGACCCAGCGAGCGCTTCAGCCCATCCTTTACCGCGCCCCAGAGCGACAGGCCCTTGATCCGCTGCGCCGCCCAATCAGCCGACATTTCGTTGCAGGGCATGCCCCAGACCTTTTCGGTATAGGTCTTGAAGAAGATGGAGAATAGCTTGTGACCGAAGGCATTCACCGTCCAGTCCTGAAAGGATCGGACATTGCGGTTCGGCCGCAGCCTGGCCTTCGCGAAACTCGCCATGCATAACGTCGATCGCCACACGCCAAGGTTCCACAACGCCTCAAAGGCACGCAGCGGATAGCTGTAGAATTTGCCCTCATAATAGATGCGGCTCATCCGGGGACGCTGGATGAAATCATTGGGCAAAATCTCGTTCCAGAGATCGACCACCTCTTTCGACTTGGAAAAGAAGCGGTGGCCGCCAATGTCGAAGCGGAATCCGTTCAGTTCAACGGTACGGCTGATCCCGCCGACATAGCGGGGGTCCTTTTCGATAACGGTGACCGAATAGCCCTTTTTGGTGAGCAAATAGGCCGCAGTCAGGCCTGCCGGACCCGCGCCAATGATGGCGACATCCACATTCTGGTCGATTTCCGGCATGCAATGCCCCCCGATAGGCTAACTTCTATCATCGGAATTGGCGGAAATCATCTAAGGAATGGTTAACGATCAGGTAAGCATGGCGGGGCAGGTGGACCGCCCCGCCAGCCTGTCTTAGTGGCGAAAATGCCGCATGCCAGTGAACACCATGGCGAGGCCCGCTTCATCCGCCGCCGCGATGACTTCCTCGTCGCGGATCGATCCGCCCGGCTGGATCACCGCCGTCGCGCCTGCTTCGACCGCCGTCAGCAGACCGTCGGCGAAGGGGAAGAAG
Organism: Sphingobium sp. TomTYG46; assembly: GCF_055396345.1. Classification (NCBI taxonomy): domain Bacteria; kingdom Pseudomonadati; phylum Pseudomonadota; class Alphaproteobacteria; order Sphingomonadales; family Sphingobiaceae; genus Sphingobium; species Sphingobium sp. TomTYG46. The sequence goes on along the minus strand of NZ_AP027324.1, from coordinate 2,174,490 downwards.
GCGTCGGAGGCCACCGCAGAGCCGATGGTGCGGGCTTCGCCCCAGCCTGCTTTTTCAGCGGCGTCCTTCGCCTTCCACGCGGCGATGCGCGCGGATTCGAGACGGTTCATCTGTCCCGCGCCGATGCCAGCGGTGCTGTTGTCCTTGGCATAGACGATGGCGTTCGACTTCACATGCTTGGCGACGGTCCAGGCGAACAGGCAATCGGCAAGTTCCTGTTCCGTCGGCGCACGCTTGGTCACGACCTTCAGTTGATCGCGGGAGACGCGGCCATTGTCGCGGCTCTGCACCAGCATGCCGCCAGCGATGCTCTTCATCATCAGGCCAGTGCGCGCCGGGTCGGGGAGTTCGCCGGTCAACAGCAGCCGGAGGTTCTTCTTCTTCGCGAAGATCGCCTTGGCTTCTTCGTTAGCGTCGGGCGCGGCGACGACTTCGGTGAAGATGCCGCTGATCGCTTCGGCGGTCGGGCCGTCGAGCGGACGGTTGACGGCGATGATGCCGCCAAAGGCAGACACGCTGTCACAGGCGAGGGCGGCTTCATAGGCTTCGATCAGCGTATCGCCGGTGGCGACCCCGCAAGGATTGGCATGCTTGACGATCACGACGGTCGGCGGGCCGTCGCGGAACTCGCTGACCAGCTCCAGCGCGGCGTCGGCGTCATTGTAATTATTGTAGCTCAGTTCCTTGCCCTGGATCTGCTTGGCCTGGGCAATGCCGTTGGCGGAAGGACCGACCGGGAGATAGAGCGCGGCCGACTGGTGCGGGTTCTCACCATAGCGCAGGGTCGCGCCCAGCTTGCTCGACACCGCCAGCGTTTCGGGGAAATCGACGCCCTGATCGGCAAAGGCGAACCAGCTGGCGATCATCGAATCATAGGCGGCGGTGGCGGCATAGGCCTTGGCCGCCAGCATGCGGCGGAAATCGTAGCTGGTCGCGCCGCCCTTTTCTTCCATCTCCGCGATCAGGCGGGCATAGTCGGCCGGATCGGTGACGATGGCGACGCTCTCATGATTTTTCGCGGCGGAGCGGACCATCGAGGGGCCACCAATATCGATATTCTCGATGATCTCCTCGCGCTCGGCACCCTTCGCGACCGTGGCGGCAAAGGGGTAGAGGTTGACGACGACAAGGTCGATGGCGCCGATCTCATGTTCGTTCATCGAGGCGACATGGTCGGCATTGTTACGGACAGCGAGCAGGCCGCCATGAACCTTGGGATGCAGGGTCTTGACCCGGCCGTCCATCATTTCCGGAAAGCCGGTGAGGTCGGAAATATCCTTCACGTCCAGCCCGGCATCGCGCAGCGCCTTGGCCGTGCCGCCTGTGGACACCAGTTCGACGCCATGTTTGCCCAGCGCCTGGCCCAGTTCGATGAGGCCGGACTTGTCCGACACGGAAAGAAGGGCGCGTTTGATGGTGACGTCTGACATGATGCTTCCTGCTGTTCGGGTTGCCGCTCAGGCTTGCCGCAGGCCTCTAGTCCTGCCGGGCCGATGCGGCAAGGATAGGATTGGGGGTAAGGGGCCTTAGCTCATCCGCTTGAAGAGCCAGCCGATGGTCGACCCGCCGGGCAGTGCTTCGGCGGTGATGACAAGCTGGCGGGTCTCATGCGGGCGGCCCTCTCCATCCACCCAGAGGCTTTCCTCGATGGCGAGCTTGCCGGCATTGGCGCGGAACTGCCAGATAGGCCCCATCTCGATGCGCAACAACGCGCCCATGCCGTCCGCCGTGGCGGTGGGTTCCACTCCGGGCGCGAGGTGGAAGCGTAACTCGGCGGGCAGCTTTACCGGCCGACGGCGGCGCGCGGCGGGCGTCAGCATGTCTTCGCCCCGGATTTCGCGGCCATCGATGCTGACGAGCAGCAGGCGCCGATGGACATAGCCCATGCGTCGCACATAGCCGTCATGGCTGATCTCTATCCGGCTACCGCTTTCCTGCTCCTGCCGGTGAAATTCGACTTCGGTCACGCCGCGTCCCAGAGTGCCGTCGGGGAGCAGGGCGGTGGAATTGCTGTTGTTCAGCACCAGCGTGCTGTGCGCCGCCGTGGTGCGCAGGCCCTGTGCGAGGCCGCCGGGCATCCATGCGCCCTCAAGCGCCGCGCCGCCGCAATTGACGATCAGCCGCTGCGGCCCGTCACTGATCTCGATCGCGGTGGTGGAGGCGCATCCCGCCTCGGCCAGGCGAGCGACCGGGGGCGGCGCGGCATCGATCTGGACGATGGTCGTGCCCGCGACAAGCCGCTGATAGCCCCAGTCGCTCGCCTGCCGCAGCGGACGCGCCCGCACGCGGCTCGCCCGGATCACGTCTTCTATGATGGCGGGGTCGATCGCGCCCGTGCCCTGCCAACTGCCAAGCCCGCCATCGCCATGGGTGAGGCCCAGCAGCGCGGGAACCATTCGCCCCTGCGCTTCGGCGAGGAAAGGCGGCACCTGTTCGCGGCGAACATCGTAGACGGCCCGAACCATCGCCAGCAGCATGATGGCGTCCAGTTGGTCCAGCGGCGAGCGCGAGACAATGCCGCCATCGCCATGAACCGTGTTTTCGATGGCGCGCTTGAGACCCGCTTCACCGAAAATCTTCCGGGCAGCGCCGCCCGGCAGCAGCATCGAAGCCGCGACGATTCCGCCCCAAGCCACCAGACGCGGCAGGCCAAGGGGTGCCTTGTCCGCGCCGCGATCCAGATGTCGGGCCGTGCGGGCGATGCAGTTCAGTACCAGCGAGCGATAGACCAGATCGCTGGATGACAGGATAAGCGGCGCGTGGGCCGACCAGAAGAGCAGCCGCCAACCGGCATTGTCGGCACGCCACGCTGGCTCGCTTGGCGTTTCGGCATGCACGTCCAGCCATTTGCGCAGCACGGCTTCGGCAATGGGCGCGCCCTGTTCCCGCGTCGCCGCCGATGACAGGTCGCGCAGCCATGCAAAGCTGTGCAGATAGTCGGCGAAGGCGGGGATGACGGTCAAACGATCGAAATCCAGCGTGTTGACCGGCTGCTTCAACCCACGAAACTGGAAGTAACCGGCGCGGATCGCCTGACCAGCCTTGCCATCGCCCGCAATTTCGTCATCGGGCACAGCGAGTAATTTGAGCGGATATTTCCCCTTGAGCCGCCGTCCGTGGATCGGCGTTTTCCAGCTCATCAGGTAAAAGCGGTTGGCGACCCGTTGAGCCAGCGACAGGCCCTTGTCATCCGCGACGCGGATGAGGCGCTTGCCCTGTTCGATTCCGTTTTCGGCTGGTTCTGATTCCGCCGTATCCGCAAGCGATGGGCTGGGGATGCGCCGCCTGTCGCTCACCCGCCCTTGAGCTTCCGGATATTGTCGGCATAGGCCGAAGGTCCGCCACGGAAGGTTGCGGTGCCAGCGACCAGCACGTCTGCGCCCGCTTCGATCGCGCGCGGGGCAGTGGTGAAATCGATGCCGCCATCGACCTGCAGGCGAATGTCGCGCCCGCTCTTGTCGATCATCTTGCGGATCGCCTCGATCTTGCGCAGCTGGTTTTCGATGAAGCTTTGCCCCCCAAAGCCGGGATTGACGCTCATCACCAGGATCAGGTCGACATCATCGATCAGGTAATCGAGCATCTTGGCCGGGGTGCCGGGGTTCAGCACCACGCCCGCCTGCACGCCCAGCGACTTGATATACTGGATGGAGCGGTGAATGTGCGGCCCGGCTTCGGGATGAACGGTTAGGATATCGGCGCCTGCCTGAGCGAAGGCGTCGAGATATTGGTCCACCGGAGAAATCATCAGATGTACGTCGAAGGGCTTTTTACTGTGGGGACGCAGCGCCTTCACCACGGCGGGGCCGATCGTGATGTTCGGGACGAAATGGCCGTCCATCACATCGATATGGATCCAATCGCAACCCGCCTCGTCAATCGCGCGCACCTCCTCGCCCAGGCGGGCGAAGTCGGCGGAGAGGATGGAGGGCGAGATAAGGATCGGGCTGGTCATCAACAGTCGGCTCTAGCCGCGCCTTGGGTCAAGGGCAACGCCGCATTTGAACCTTATCCACAGGCTTTTTCGGCGCTGGCGGCCGCCGGATCAGGGGAGGATGAAAATGGTCGGATCAAGGCCGCGCGAAGCCGCCGAGCCGCGCGGCAGAAACTGCTTCACACCGTGCAGCGCGACGACATGCGCGCCCTCCAATATCGGGGCGGCGATGAGGCGCATGGTACACTCGCCGCCGTCGAGTGGCCGGATATCGATATCGATGGTAAAGCCCCGGCGATGGCGTATGGCATAGGCGCGCAGTTGTTCCATCGCCTCGCGAGAGTCCGGTCGGTAAAGCGACACGGCGAGCGAACGTGGCACCGCCGTGCCACGCTCTACCCCGAACAGATCATAGACGCCGCTGGTCCAGGACAGGCCATTATCGCTGAGGTCGCAATGCCACAGGCCGATGCCACGCTCCGCCAGCGCCTGATCATCGCGCGCAGTGTATTCGTCGAGCGACACTGAGGCGAGGTGCTCATGCAGATCGTACAATGGCCAGCTATGGTGCAGGGCAAGAGGCTCGGTCGGGCGCAAGCGGGGCCTTTCTGACGTTGCTCTGATCTTAATTCACCGATCTTAATTCATTGTGACGCGCGAGCAAGGCGGGCAATGAAAAAGCCGTCCGTTCCGCCCCGCTCCGCCAATGTTTCCGGCAGGGTGCGTAGCCAGCCTTCCGGATGAGCCGCCATGCCCTGCGGCAATTCGGCTCCGCTGGCATTCTGGATGCTGAAATCGGGGCGGGCGTGGAGAAATGCTTTCACCTGATCTTCACCCTCCGCCTGTTCAAGCGAACAGGTGGCGTAGATCAGAGTGCCGCCGGGCTTAAGCCATTGGGCCGCCCGGTTGAGCAGCTCCGCCTGCAACTCGGCAAGTTCGGCGATCTGGCGCGGGCCGATGCGATGCAGCACGTCGGGATGGCGGCGATAGATGCCGGTGGCAGTGCAGGGGGCGTCGAGCAGGATGGCGTCCGCTGGGGTGGCGGGCTCCCACTGGCGCAGGTCGGCCTGAACGATCGTGGCGGAAAGGCCCGTGCGTGACAGGTTTTCGCTCAGCCGTTCCAGCCGCTTCTTCGACTGGTCGATGGCCGTCACCTGCCATCCTGCGGCGGCGAGCTGCATCGTCTTGCCACCGGGTGCCGCGCAAAGGTCCAGCACCGTGCGGCCCTTGCCCTGGCCAAAAAGGCGTGCGGGGCAGGAGGCAGCGAGATCCTGCACCCACCAAGCGCCCTCCGTGAAGCCGGGAAGTTCCGTCACCGATCCGTGATCGGGCAAGCGGACATGGCCGGGCGCGAAACTTTCGCCGCCAAGCTTCTCGATCCAGCTGGCGGTCTCTGCCGGGTCGCGCAGGGTGACATCGACCGGCGGGCGCACGGCATAGGCGCGCGCGGCGGCGGCGGTCATGCCGCTGCCCCACTGGCTTTCCCAGCGCGCCACGACTTCGTCCGGCAATTTGGGTGGATCGGGAAGGGTGGGTGTAGCGCGCGTGACCGTGCCGAAGACGCCATGGACCAGCTTGCGCGGGCCGCCATCGACCAGGGGCAGCGCGGTTGCAATGGCGGCATGGGGCGCGGTGCCGAGCGCCAGCACCTGAATAAGGGCGATGCGCAGGACCATGCGGGCCTTGGCATCGGAGGGCAGCGGCTGGCGGGTAGCGCCATCGATCAGCGCATCGAGATCGGGCAGGTGGCGCAGCGTCTCGGCTGCGATAGCATGAGCGAGCGCCCGGTCGGGAGCGGGCAGGCCCTGCGCAGCACCATGCAGCGCCAGCTCCAGCGGATCGCCCCGGCGCAGGACGGCGTCGAGCAGGCGCAAGGCGGCGCGACGGGCGGGGAGGCCGGGAATATCTGTAGGTTGGGAAGGTTTCGCCATCGCCTGCGCCTAGGCCAATTGGCGGGAAAAGTAATCACCGTTCGGCACCCCGCCACAACATTCGTCATCCCAGCTTCCGCTGGGATGACGGTAGAAGGCGGATCTCAGTTCCGTCCCAACGGATCAAGCGCGCTCGACCGTCGACGCGCTGACGCTGCCATCGGGCTCAACGCCGAGGCCCGCGCCGCGGTAGCCATCGGCACGCCCATATCCCCCGCCATTTCCTCCAGCGCCGCGATGCGCTTTTCGGTCGCGGGGTGGGTGGAGAAGAGTTCGCTCACATGCACGGGGACGATGTAGAGCTGGGCGGCGGCGGGATTGCGCTCGGCCACATGGTTCGGGATCATCTCGGCCTTACCGGAAATCTTGGCGAGCGCGGATGCGAGTGCGCGGGGATTGCCGCTGATCTGCGCTCCGGCGGCGTCGGCGCCATATTCGCGCGTGCGGCTGATCGCCATCTGCACGATCATCGCGGCAAAGGGCGCAACGATCACCGCCATCAGCGTGGCGAGGATGTTGCCATGACCATTCTCCTGATTGCCGCCACGGAAGAAGAGGCCGAAATTGGCGAGCATCGAAATGGCGCCCGCGATCGTCGCGACCATGGTCATGATCAGCGTATCGCGATTCTTCACATGGGCCAGTTCATGCGCCATCACGCCCGCCAGCTCGTCACGGCTGAGCATCGAGAGAAGGCCAGTCGTCGCGGCGACGGCGGCATGTTCGGGATTGCGGCCAGTGGCAAAGGCGTTGGGATGCGGCTGGTCGATCAGATAGACGCGCGGCATGGGAAGACCCGCCCGCTGGGCAAGGTCGCGCACAAGCCCGTAATATTCGGGCGCACTCTGGGCATCCACTTCTTGGGCGTTGTGCATCGACAGCACGATCTTGTCGGCGTTCCAGAAGGTGAACAGGTTCATGCCCGCCGCCACGACCAGCGCGATCATCGCCCCGCCGCTGCCGCCCAGCGTATAGCCCAGCGCCATGAACAGCGCCGTCATCGCCGACAACAGCATCACCGTCTTCAAACCGCTCACTTGTCTTCCACTCCTTTGCAGCCCAGATAGCGGACCATGCATGAATATGGGGTTGCCGGTGCGGCGCCACAATCGAAAGGCTTTGGACATGGGAACATATAACGGCAAGCGTCCCGCGCATGTGAAGCCGCCCGCGCATCTTTCGAAGAGCCCGCCAGTGCCTGCGCCCGACCCGATCGATACCCCCTCACGCCATGAGGAAGAATTGAGTCCCGTCCGCTACGGAGACTGGGAACGCAAGGGAATCGCTATCGATTTTTGAATGTCGGCGACTGCCCCTTGATCGGTTCATCGCTGATTATGCACGTCTTCCGCTGGCCTGTGCCCTCGCTGCGAGCGGCGCGGCGCGTTCCTCTAGCCTTTGCTACCCGCTTGCGTGCAGGATTCAGCGGGGCAAAGGAAGAAAACAAAGCCGGGGTGGGTCGTGAATCATATAGCCGAGATAAAGGTGAGGGCGGTGTCTGAATATGCGCCGGAGGATGCGGCGCTGCTCTGTGCCGTGGGTCGTCTGGTCTGTGCCTGGACAATGCTGGAACAGAGTCTGGAGGCGAAAATCGCCATGATGCGGGAAGCGATGGGTGACGTGCGAACCGTCGGCACCCGGATGCGCCCCGGCATGGCGAAACTGATGACCGAACTTCGGACCATGGTGGCGATGCGCGACAAGCGCAACGCCAGCGCGCTCAAGGAGATTTCGGATATCGAGCGACACATGCAGAGGATCGATCGCTTCCGATCGCTCATCATTGGCGGCTTTCAGCAGCCCGCGCCTGGCGGTTTTACGTGCCGCGATGCTCGGAACAATCACACGCATGTCTCACTTGATCATCTCGATGCGGAGATATCTTCGCTCGAAACGGTGGCGCAGCGCTTGCTGGCCGTCTGACCGGGCGAGGTAATCCTCCCGCTATGCTTGACCTTTGACGCGTGGGGGGCGAAGCCTGTCCGCGCGTCTAGCGAGAATGGAATATCATGCCTTACAAGCCTATCCGCAAAGCCGTGTTTCCTGTCGCAGGCCTCGGCACGCGCTTCCTGCCTGCCACCAAATCGGTGCCCAAGGAACTGCTGCCGGTCGTCGATCGCCCGCTGATCCAATATGCCGTCGATGAGGCGCGCGAAGCCGGGATCGAGCAGATGATCTTCGTGACCGGGCGCGGCAAAGGCGCGATCGAAGATTATTTCGACATCGCCTATGAAAGCGAAGCCACCCAGCGCGAGCGCGGCAAGGACCTGTCAGCCCTGGACGGCACGCGCCTTGCGCCCGGTAATGCGGTGTTCTTGCGTCAGCAGGAGCCGCTGGGCCTCGGCCACGCGATCTGGTGCGCGCGCGACATCGTTGGGGACGAGCCCTTCGCTATCCTGTTGCCCGACGAGTTCATGAAGGGTGCGCCGGGACGGGGCTGCCTCAAGCAGATGGTCGATGCTTATAATCAGGTCGGCGGCAACCTGGTCTGCGCGCTTGAAGTGCCGATGGCCGATACGCCGAGCTATGGTGTGATCGATCCGGGCCAGCGCGATGGCGCGCTGACCGAGGTAAAGGGGCTGGTGGAAAAGCCCGCGCCCGGCACCGCGCCTTCCAACCTCATCCTGCCTGGCCGTTACATCCTGCAACCCGAGGTCATGAAGATTCTCGCGACCCAGGAAAAGGGCGCGGGGGGCGAGATCCAGCTGACGGACGCCATGGCGTCAATGATCGGGCAGCAGCCCTTCCACGGCGTGACCTTCGACGGCCGCCGCTTCGACTGCGGGTCAAAGGCGGGTTATATCGAAGCGAACCTGGCGCTGGCTTTGGAGCGCGAAGATCTGGGCGAGCATATCCGCAAGTTCGCGCTGGCGGAATTGGGCGCGACGACGATCGCCGCTGCCGCCTGAAGGCAAACCCCTCCTTTATCTCCCCTCCCGCAAGCGGGAGGGGCCGGGGGGTGGGCCAGCGCAACACCAGCCTTCTTGAGCAGACGCTAATGCAGAAGCTCGCTCAGCTCACACCCACCCCTAACCCTTCAAACGAGTCGCGTGGCTCGTTTGAACGCTTGCGGGAGGGGAAGGTTTTACGGTTCCACTATGCATAAAAAAAGGGCGGCCCTCCCAGAGCCGCCCTTTACGTCATGCCAAACAAAACCCTCAGAACGGCACTTCGTCGTCCAGATCATTGTTGAAATTCGGCCCGCCAGCGCCGCCCCGGGCACCACCGGACGAGCGTCCACCGCTGCCGCCGCCAAAGCCGCCACCGCCGCTGCCACCGCCGAAATCATCATAATCGCCGCCAAAGCCGCCCGAGCTGGCGCCCCAATCACTGCCGCCGCCCTGCGAGCGACCACCGCCCTGGCCACCACCAGGCGCGCCGTCGAGCATGGTCAGCACCGCGCCCGGACCCTGCAAAACGACTTCGGTGGTGTAGCGGTCGTTACCCGATTGGTCCTGCCACTTACGCGTGCGCAGCTGGCCCTCGACATAGACCTTCGATCCCTTGCGCAGGAACCGCTCGGCGACGCCCGCCAGACCTTCGGAAAAGATCGAGACGCTATGCCATTCGGTGCGCTCCTTGCGCTCGCCGGAATTGCGGTCCTTCCAGCTTTCGGAAGTGGCGATGCGAAGATTGCACACCTTGCCGCCATTCTGGAAGCTCTTCACTTCCGGGTCAGCGCCCAGATTGCCTACCAGAATGACCTTGTTGACCGAACCCGCCATATTTCCTCCGATGCTTTGGAGGTTCTTATAGTCGGCTGGCCTGCGGGCGCTACCCTAAACCTAGGGCCGTTGCGGTCCAGAAAGTCACCCCGGCAGCCGCATAAGCGAGCGCGAACAGATAGCCGATCATGAAGAGCGGCCATTTCCAACCGTTGGTTTCCCGCTTCGTCACGGCGATCGTCGATATGCACTGCGGCGCGAACACGAACCAGGCGAGGAAGGCGAGCGCAGTGGGCAGCGGCCAGTTATCCTTCAGCCGATCGCCCAGGCTCCGTTCCAGCTTGGTCTCCTCTTGATCCGCATCGAGCGAATAGACGGTCGCGAGCGCCGACACCGCTACTTCCCGCGCGGCCATTGCCGGGATCAGCGCGAGGGAAATGTCGCGGTTGAAGCCGATCGGCTCCAGCACGACGTTGAGCCCGTTGGCAATCCGTCCGGCGACCGAATAATTGACCTGGCTGACGCTGCTGTTCTCGGGCGCCTTGGGAAAGCTGAGCAGCACCCACAGGATCACGGTCGATGTAAAGATGATGGTGCCTGCGCGTTTCAGGAAGATGACGGCACGCTGCCATAGGCCGAGCAATATGTCCTGCGGGCGCGGCCATTGATATTTGGGCATTTCCATCAGGAAGCTGCCGCTTGCGCCCTTGGTGACGGTGGCGCGCAGGATCAGCGCGACCAGCATCGCGCCGACAATCCCGGCGATGTAGAGGCAGAAAAGGACGAGTCCCTGAAGGCCGATGCCCAGCCCCACGTTGCGTGCCGGGATGAAGGCGCCGATGATCACCGCATAGACCGGCAAGCGGGCCGAGCAAGTCATGAGCGGCGCGATCAATATGGTCGTCAGCCGGTCCTTCGGATCGGCGATGGTGCGCGTCGCCATGATGCCTGGCACGGCGCAGGCGAAGGAGGACAACAGCGGGATGAAGGCGCGGCCCGACAGGCCGACGCGGGCCATCAGCCCGTCCATCAGGAATGCTGCGCGGACCATATAGCCCGTCGCTTCCAGCATCAGGATGAAGAAGAAGAGGATGAGGATCTGCGGGAGGAAGACGACCACCGATCCGACGCCGTTGATGACCCCGTCAACCAGGAAAGATCGTAGCAGGCCATCCGGCAACGTGTTGGTGACGATCGTGCTTGCCGTTTCGGCCAGCCCCTCGATCATGGCGATCGGCGCTGCCGACCAGGCATAGACCGCCTGGAACATGATGAAGAGCAGCGCGAGCAGCAAGAGCAGACCCGCCACGGGGTGGAGCGCAACCCGGTCGACCGCAGCCGTCAGGCGGCGCGAGGGCGTTTCGCGAACCACTGCCGCGCGTGCGATCCTCCGCGCCTCGCTGCGCAACGCATCGAAGTCGAGAGCCGCGGCGGTAGACCGGTCCTTGGCGCTGCCGTCGAAAAGCGTGTCCAGTTCGGTGCGGAGATGGTCGAGCCCGCGTTTGCGAACCGCCACGGTCGAAATGACCGGCACCCCCAGCTCGCGCGAGAGGATATTCGCGTCCAGTTCCAGCCCGTCGCGGGTGGCAAGGTCCACCATGTTGAGCGCCACCACCGTCGGCAGGCCAAGGGCGATCAACTCAAGCGCGAACCGCAGGTGATTGTCGAGGTTGGAGGCATCGACCACCACCACGAGCGCGTCCGGCAGCCGCTCGCCATGCTGCTTGCCAAGGACCACGTCGCGGGTCACCTGCTCATCGGGGCTGGTAGGATTGAGGCTGTACGTGCCGGGCAGGTCGACCAGTTCGAGCGGACGGCCATCGGACAGCGACAGCCTGCCTGCCTTGCGCTCCACCGTGACGCCGGGATAGTTGCCCAGCTTCTGTCGCGCGCCGGTCAGCGCGTTGAACAGGGCGCTCTTGCCTGCATTGGGATTGCCGACCAGCGCGACCAGTGGCAGGCCACTCATGCCGCCTCCGCCGGACCCGTCCGGACGGTAATCGCGGCCGCATGGTTGCGGCGCATCGCAATGGTCATGCGCCCGACCTTGCAGGCGATCGGACCACGGCCGAGCAAACCGCCATGATGCAGCGCTTCGACGCTGGCGCCTTCGCACAGGCCGAATTCGCGCAAACGCTGGCCGTCCGACGCGGAAAGCGCGTCCCAGTCGATCAGGTCCACAGAGGCTGGCTGGCGCAACGGCAGTTCGGACAGGCGCAAGGAAGTAAAACTCGCTGAGATCACCTGCGAGTGACTATCAATATAGATAGGAAAAGGCCAGCCGGAATCGCGGCCTTTCGCGGGCAGTCAGATTGCGGGGTAGCGGAGCCGGCCCACGAAGCGAGCAAGGCTCAACCGCTCGCCGCCGCCTATGCCTTTCCACCTCGCCTTGGCCCGTTCGAAGCGCATCACGCCTTCGATGCGCCGATCGAGGAAGGCGCGGCTATCCGCCCAATCTTCGCTTTCATCGTCCACGAACACCAGCAGCGTCGCGGCATAGACCGCCGCGAGCGTCAGGCGCTTGCTATAATGATTGAGGTCGGTCGCGCTGTCGCCAGCCGCGCGCCACATCACGTCGGCCGATCGCCAGCCCAACCGGGCAGCGCGGACGCTGTTCTGCGGAAGCGCCATGATGGCGAGCGCCCGGCGCAATGCTTCCCGGTCGCGCGCCAGCAGTGTCAGCCGTGCCGTGACCAGCGCGATGATGCGCTGGCGGATAGACATGGTGACGAGCTTCTCTGGCGTCAGCGTCTCCAGCATGCGCGTGTCGATGCTGGCGAACCAGGCATCGATCATGTCCATGGCGCCCGCCGAAAAAGCGAGATGCGCGATGTCGGCATCCACACCGCCCTCCGATGCAGCCATGGTGACCGCTTCGGCGCGCCAGCCGTCAAATGCGGCATGACGCGGCAGGATCGGCGCGAGAAACGCCCGCACTTCATCAAGGGTCGGGTCTTCTGGCAAGGTCGTCATGTCCCCTATGGTAGGGCGCGGCACGCCCGCACACAAGCGCCAGACGATATTCAAACATGATGTTGCAACATATCATTAGATATGATGTAACATCATGTTTGTGACGGCCAGAAGGTCGCACAGATTTAGGATGGAGGATGCGATGGCAGTAATGGCAATGCATGCAACTGGAGGTCGGCAGCCCGGATATGCTGGCGGGGGCGGATCGCCCGTCGCGATCGGAGCAACCATCGCCGTCCACGCGCTGGTGGTGGGAGCGTTCATCCTTATACCTAAGGAGGTGATCGCTCCCTATGTGCCGCAGATCCTGATCGGCAAGCAGATTCCGATCGACCCGCCGCCGCCGGAAGCGCAACCGCAGCCCCCCGAAAGCAGGATGCCGGTGCGACCGACGACCGACCCGACCCCGACAAATCCCGATGATCTGGTGAAGCTGCCTGACAGCGGAACGGGACCAATCGTGCCCGCCGGTGGCACTGGTACTGACACGGGCGGCGGCGTCATCCTGCAACCCTTTGAGCCGCCGCAGGAGCCCGTCCTCGTCGAACCCGGCATTGACCCGCGCGCCATGTCCGCGTTCCAGCCCGACTATCCCGGATCGATGATCCGCCAGGGGATGGAAGGCTCAGTCACCGTCCGCGTCAGCATCGGCACGGATGGCAAGGTGACGGCCATCGAACGGTTGTCCGCCACGGACGAAGCCTTCTGGATCGCCACCCAGCGGCACGCGATGCGCAAATGGCGCTTCCGCCCCGCGACTCGGGACGGCGTGGCCGTGCCCGGCACCAAGGTGCTGACCGTCCATTTCAAGCTGACCGACCGATGAATGCCGCCTTGCCGGATGCAAGGCCCGGCTTTGCATCCGGCGGCGCCCTATCCTATATAGCGGCGATGGCGATCTTCCCCCGTCCTGTCTCTCCCAGAAGCGCGCTAGGCGACCTGTGGAGCTATTTTCGAGAGAACCGGCCGCATAAATGGCCGCTGCTCGGGCTGTCGATGGCGATCACCTGGGTGATCATGTGGGTGTTCATGGTCGATGCGAACACCAACACGATGCCGACCCGCAACAAGATCATCTACGTCCAGAGCTGGGACGCGAGCCGGTCGGACGCGGCGATCATCCTGCAACAGAAAATCGACCTGGCGAAGAGCGAGGCGGCGCTGCAAAAGCGGCAGAAGCAGATGCAGGGATGGGCTGACTCATTCGGCATCGACTGGCGCACCGAAGAAGCCCGCAACAGCGCCCGCCGCAAGGAAGCGTTGAAGCAGATCAATGCCCAGCTCGATTCGCGACTGGCCAAGGCGGAGGCGGCGGAAAAGGCCGCGCCCCAGACCAGCCAGAATTGAATTTCCCGATGGCCGACCTCGCCGACGACCGCCGTTTCATGGCAGCGGCGATCGCCCTGTCCGAGCGGGGCCGGGGCCTCTCCACCCCCAATCCCAATGTCGGATGCCTGATCGTCCGCGACGGAGCCGTGGTCGGTCGCGGCTGGACCCAGAAAGGTGGCCGCCCCCATGCCGAAGCGCAGGCGCTCGATGAAGCAAAGGATCAAGCGCGCGAAGCGACCGCTTATGTGACGTTGGAGCCCTGCTTCCACCTGTCCGCTCGTGGGCCGCGCTGTGCCGACCTTATGGCGCGAGCAGGCGTCGCGCGCGTAGTGATCGCACTGCGTGACCCCGATCCGCGCACCGATGGGCAGGGTGCAGGGCATCTGCGCGCGCGGGGTATCGAGGTCGAAATGGGCCTGATGGCGCAGGAGGCCGCTACAGTCATGCGCGGCTTCGTCCTGCGGCAGACGCTGGGCCGCCCGGCCGTCACCCTGAAGCTTGGCCTGTCGCTCGACGGCTGCATCGCGCTCAAGGACGGGTCGAGCCGCTGGATCACCGGCGAGGCGGCGCGCGCCCATGCGCATCTGGAGCGGGCGCGGCATGACGCCATCCTGGTCGGCGGCGGCACATTGCGCGCCGACGCTCCGCGCCTCGATGTCCGGCTACCGGGATTGGAGGATCGCTCACCTCGCCGCCTGCTGCTGACTCGCGGCCGGGCGCCCAAGGGGTGGGAAGCCATCGCGAAGCCGGAGGATATCGCTGCGCTCGATCATGTGGACCATCTGATGGTGGAGGGCGGCGCGGCGGCGGCGGCAGCCTTCCTGCGCGCCGATCTGGTCGACCGCCTTCTACTCTACCGCGCGCCGATCATCATCGGCGACGGCCTTGCGGGCATCGGCGACATCGGCCTGTCGGACCTCGCTCAAGCGCACCAGCGCTGGACCCTGACCGACGAGCGTCAGCTGGGCGAGGACCGGCTGGAGGTTTACGAACGGCGGCGCGGCGCTTAGGAGCGTCACGGAACCAGCAGGATCGCACACCCATGTTCACCGGCATCATCACCGACATCGGCACCATCCGCTCCGCCGAGCAGCGCGGAGACCTGCGCCTCGTCATCGGCACCGCCTATGACATGGACGGCGTCGCGATTGGCGCTTCGATCGCCTGTTCGGGGGCGTGCCTGACCGTGGTGGAAAAGGGCGCGGACTGGTTCGCCGTCGATCTGTCCGCCGAAACGGTCGAGCGTACCGCGTCCGGCCTGTGGGCGCAGGGCGGCAGGCTGAACTTGGAACGTGCACTCAAAGTGGGCGACGAACTGGGTGGGCACATCGTGACCGGCCATGTTGATGGCGTGGGCACATTGGTGTCGATCACGCCGGAAGGGGATTCCACCCGACTGGTGATCGCCGCGCCCCCGGCGCTGGCGTCGGCACTTGCCGCCAAGGGGTCTGTCACGGTCGATGGCATCTCTCTGACCGTGAACAGCGTTGAGGATCAGCCGGACGGGTCCGTTCAGTTCGGTCTAAACATCATACCGCATACGGCTGCGGCTACGACGCTGGACGATCTGACGACCGGCCGGACGTTCAATCTGGAGATTGACGTGCTGGCCCGTTATCTCGACCGCATGCAGAGCCTTCGCGGATCGATGTGATTGGCGCTTGAAATAATCACATCATAATGTGATAACTGCGTCCCGAGGCCGATCTGGTCAAGGAGTCGCAGTCATGTCTTCCGCGCTTATCGATACCGTTCGCACCCTGGTCAATGAAGGGGGCATGTCCCGGTCGGGACTCGCGCGCGCTGCGGGCCTTCATGCCAATTCCCTGCGGAAGCTGGGCGAAACGGATTGGAACCCCACCGCAGAAACGCTGGGCAAGCTCGAAAATTATCTGGCACGGCGCGAGGGCGGCACTGCGCTTGCCTCCCCGGAAGAGATCATCAACGAAGCGCGTAACGGCCGCATGTTCATCCTGGTCGATGATGAAGATCGGGAGAATGAAGGTGATCTGGTGATCCCGGCGCAGATGGCGACACCCGATGCGATCAACTTCATGGCGACGCATGGCCGCGGCCTCATCTGCCTCGCGATGACCAAGGATCGGGTCGATCATCTGGGCATCGACCTTATGAGCCGCAACAACGGCACGCGGCATGAAACCGCCTTCACCGTGTCGATCGAAGCGCGCGAGGGCGTAACCACCGGGATCAGCGCTGCCGACCGCGCGCGCACCATTTCCGTGGCGATCGACGGCTCCAAGGGCCGCGATGACATCGTGACACCCGGCCACGTCTTCCCCCTCGTCGCCAAGGATGGCGGGGTGCTGGTGCGCACTGGCCATACCGAGGCGGCTGTCGATGTGGCGCGTCTCGCCGGGCTCAACCCGTCGGGCGTGATCTGTGAAGTGATGAAGGACGACGGCACCATGGCGCGCCTCGACGACCTCATCCCCTTCGCGCAGAAGCACAAGATGAAGATCGGCACGATCCGCGACCTCATCGCCTATCGCCGCCGTCATGACCATATGGTTGAGCGCCGTGCCGAAACCGTCTTCAACAGCAAATGGGGCGGCGATTGGAAGGCGATCAGCTTCTATAACAAGGCGACGCAGAGCGAGCAGCTGGTGCTGCAAAAGGGCCATGTGTCGCCGGACGAACCGACACTGGTGCGCGTGCATCAGCTCTCGCTGCTCGACGATGTCTACGGCGCCAGCGGCCCCCGCTGCGAAATCCTGCGCAAGTCGATGGAGATCATCGCCAAGGAAGGCGCGGGCCTCATCGTCGTTCTGACCAGCAACTCGCCGGCCGATTTCCTGACCCGCATTCTGCGCCATCATGCTGGCCAGCCTGTTAGCGGCATGGACGAATTGCGCGACTATGGCGTGGGCGCGCAAATCCTCGCGGAACTCGGCGTGCATGACATGGTCCTGCTCACCAATTCCAGCCACAGCCTCATCGCGCTTGACGGCTATGACCTCGCCGTGGTCGGGCATCGACCCGTCGAGCTATAAAAAGGATATCGGCCGTGGCGAAATTCCTGATCGTTGAAGCCCGCTTCTACGAACATCTCAATAACCTTCTGATCGAAGGCGCGGTGGCCGCGCTGGAGGCGGAAGGGCATAAATATGAAGTGGTGACGGTGCCCGGCGCGCTGGAAATCCCCGGCGCGGTTGCGCTGGCGGCGGAGTCTGGGCGCTATGACGGCTTCGTGGCGATCGGCGTGGTGATCCGCGGCGAAACCTATCATTTCGAAGTGGTCTCGAACGAAAGCGCTCGGGGCCTTATGGCGCTCAGCATGGACGGCATCCCCATCGGCAATGGCATCCTGACCGTCGAGAATGAGGCGCAGGCGCTGACCCGCGCCAAGCCGGATGAGAAGGACAAGGGCGGCGAAGCGGCCAAGGCCGCGATCGCCATGCTGGGCCTGCGCGAGAAATTCGGCGCCTAGGCGCTTCTCGCTCTACATGGGCACCGCCTCTTAATCCGTTCGCCCTGAGCTTGTCGAAGGGCTTCACTTCTTTTTTGGAGAAAGGGCCGATCCTCGGAGCGGCCCTTTCTCCATAAGGCTCAGCCCGCCTTGGCGAGAACCGGATAATCCACATAGCCCTCGCGGCCCTGCGTGTAGAGCGTATCGGTGCTCAAGGGGTTAAGCGGAGCTCCTAGCGATAGGCGAACGGGCAGGTCGGGATTGGCTATGAACGGACGGCCAAAGCTGATCGCCTGGGCAAGGCCGCTGTCCAAATCCTCCTGCGCCCGAGCCGCGTCATAATCGCTGTTCAGGACGAGCGGGCCGCTGAAATGACGGCGGATGAGCGGCGACTGACGCGGAACGTCGCTCGCGCCCCGGCTGCCGTCCGGACGCAACTCGCGCATCTCCAGAAAGGCGATGCCGATCGGGTCCAGCGCCTTGGCGATGGCGATGGCAAGGCTGGCGGGATCGCTGTCGTCCGTACCCTGCGAGGCGCCATTGATCGAAATCCGCACCGCCGTCCGGTCGGCGCCAACGGCGTCCGCTACGGCCTGCGTGATCTCGCGCAGTAGCCGGACGCGGTTTTCGGGGCTGCCGCCATAAGTATCCTGCCGCTGGTTGACGCCGTCGCGAAGAAATTCGTCGAGCAGATAGCCGTTGGCGGCGTGAACCTGAACGCCGTCAAATCCGGCTTCGCGAGCATTGCGCGCGGCTGTGACATAGGTGGCGATCAGGGCCGGGATTTCCTCTGCGTCCAACGCACGGGGCTGCTCATAGGGCTTGTTGCCTTCATAGCTGTGGGCGTGGCCGGGCGCGGCGATCGGACTGGAAGACACGGGCTGCTGCCCGCTGACGCTCGAATGGACGAGGCGACCCATGTGCCAGAGCTGCGCGAAGATGCGGCCTCCAACATCATGCACGGCCTTCGTGATCGGCTTCCAGGCCTCCGTCTGCTCAGCAGTCCAGATGCCCGGTGCGAAGGGCCATCCAAGCCCCTGACGCGACACGCCTATGCCTTCGCTGATGATCAGGCCGGCCGAGGCGCGCTGGCGATAATAGTCCGCCATGATCGGCGTGGGCACATGATCGCGGCTGGCGCGGGCGCGGGTTAGCGGCGCCATCAATATGCGATTGCGGGCCTTGATGGCACCCAACTGAACAGGATCGAAGAGGCTGGTCATGAAAATCCCCTTATTACAGTTGCAATTTGCAACTCATAAGCTTGCCGACGCCAGCTAGGGATCGGTGATCAGGCTTTCAAGCCTGTTCGCGACAAGATGTCAAAACAGTGTGTCGGCCGCATGAATGGCCAATCCTACAAGGCCACCGACCAAAGTACCGTTGATCCGGATATATTGAAGGTCGCGACCGACAGCGCTTTCGAGGCGGCTAGTCACGGTTCCCGCGTCCCAGCCGCGCACGGTTTCGCTCACCAGCTTCACGATGGAATCGCCATAGGCGGCCGTCGCACCAACGGCGGCGCGCCGTACGAAGCGGTTGATCAGCAGCCGCAGGCGGGCATTGTCCTGAAGCGTGGTGCCCAGCTGGCGCAGCGCCTCGCCCAGCCGCCCCGCCATCGCCTTGCCCGGATCGCGGACGGCGCGCAGCAGGCCGGATCGCGCCTGTTCCCAAAGGCCGTCTATCCACCGCTGCATTGCGGGATTTTCGACGATCTCGTCGCGGATGCGGGCCACGCGTTCCTGCATGGCGGCATCGAATTGCAGGTCGCTTGCCAGCTTCGCCATGCCTTCTTCGGCCTTGAGGCGCAGGCTATGCTGCGGGTCAGCTGACATCTCGGCCAGCAGCCGCCGCAGCCCGTCGATGATGGTGTTGGACAGATTTTCATCCAATCCCGTCCAGCGCAGGATCTTGCCCGCCCGGTCATGCACCATCTGGCGGATAAGGTGGTCATTGGCCTCCAGCGTGCGATCGGCCCAATGGATGATGCCGTCCATCACGGGCGCATGGCGGCCATCGCGCATAGCCGCCTCTATGGCCTGCCCGATCAGCGGCGCGATGTTCATGCCCCGCAGCCGCTGCGCGATCGCGCCCTTGACCATGCCGCCAAGCCGTTCCTGATCAAGCGCCTCCAGCATGTCTGCCACCAGCCGCGACGCGCCTTCACGCAGACGGCCGTCCCCGCCTGACGGGCTGGCGAGGAAGCGCCCTGCGGCGGCGGCGACGTCCAGCCGCTGCATTCTGCGCGCAACGACAGCGGGGGTCAGGAAATTGTCGCGCAGGAAGAAGGCCAGCGTATCGCCGATCCGATCCTTGTTGCGCGGGATGATCGCCGTGTGCGGGATAGGCAGGCCCAGCGGATGCCGGAACAGCGCGGTGACGGCGAACCAGTCGGCAAGGCCGCCCACCATCGCGGCTTCCGCAAATGCCTGAACGAAACCGATAGCTGGATGCAGATGGACGGTAGATCGCGCGGCGAGGAACAGCAGCGCCATCGCGATCAACATGCCCGTCGCAACCACCCGCATATCGCGCGGCACCCGGACAGGCAAGTCGGCGGCGATCGGGGGAACGGGAAGCTGCTTCATCGTCCGTCCAACGGTTACGCCGCCGTTTCGTTCAGCCATGCGCTTCTTTCAGGCGATCCGACTGCCATCATTCCGCCGGTTGTGCATTTCCCTCATGCTTTGCATCGTCCCCAGGCTTGTATGTGAGCAGACGGCGGCTGAGGCGCGGACCCGCCCATCCTTCGATCTGTAGCGCCAGACTGAATGTCGCGGGCACGATCACAAGGGTGAGGAGCGTGGAGAGCAGCAAACCGCCGATCACCGTTATGCCCATGGGCGCGCGCCATGCGCTGTCGCCTCCCAGCGAGATGGCGGTGGGGACCATGCCCGCAACCATCGCGACGGTAGTCATGACGATCGGCTGAGCGCGCTTGTGCCCCGCATCGATGATCGCGTCGAACCGTGGCACGCCTTTCTGGATTTCCTCCAGCGCGAAGTCGATCACCAGAATGGAGTTCTTCGCGACGATCCCGAGCAGCATCAATATACCGATCATCACCGGCATCGAGATGGGGTGCCCGGTAAGATGCAGCGCCAATGCCCCGCCAAGCGGCGCCAGCAGCAGCGATCCCAGATTGACGAACGGCGGCATCAACCGCTTGTAGAGCAGTGTCAGCACCGCGAGCACGAGCAGGATGCCGGAAATAACCGCGACGGCGAAATTCTTCAGCATTTCCGCCTGCCATTTCGACTCGCCGGTGTTGATCTTCTGAATGCCCGGGATACGGCCTTCACTGATTTCCTTCATCGTGGGCAGGGCGTTGATCTTCTTCATCGCCTGACTGCTGACGATGCCGGGCGCGAAGTCGGCATCGACGACGATCCGGCGGATTTGGTTATAGCGACGGATTTGCGTCGGCCCGGCACCGAATTCGATATCGGCGACGACCTTGAGCGGCACAGAGCCACCGTTGACGGTCGGCACGGGCATATTCTCGATCGTCGCGATGTCGCTGCGGCTGTCCTCCGCCACGGCCACGCGGATGGGAATCTGCCGATCCGATAGCGAGAATTTGGCCGTATTCTGGTCAATGTCGCCGATCGTGGCCACGCGAATGGTCTGGCTAAGCGCGGCGGTGGTGACCCCCAGGCTCGCGGCCAGGTCGAATCGGGGTTTGATGATGATCTCGGGCCGATTCATGTCGCCCTGGACCCGGGGCGACCGGACTTCCTTCACGCCGCTCATTTCGGAAACCAGCTTGTTAGCGACACGATCCAGCAGCACGGCATTGTCGCTGCCGAGCATGATCGTAACGTCACGGCCCATGCCTCCACCTGCTTGCGACTGGAAGTTCACACGGGCATCCGCAATTTGCTGGAAGCGGGGCGCCATGCTGCGTTCCCACTCGACCGAGGACGCAGGCCGGTCCTTCTTCAGTGTAAGATAGATGTTGGCGCTGGTCGGTTGGATGTCGGCGAAGGCCGCGTTGACGAACTTGGTGTCGGCCGTCAACATGTCCGCCACGCGCCGGGCGACTGCGGTGGTTTGCTGTAGCGTGCTGCCGGGCACGGTTTCGATCTTCACCTGGCTGTAATCGGTGTTCATTGATGGCTGGAACGCCATCGGCAGCGTCCCGAAGGCGAGCAGCGTAGCGATGAAGGCCAGTCCCCCGATGCCCACTGTCCAGATACGGTGGTCGCGCAGCCACGCTGCGAAGCGGGGCCGGGTGCCTGATGCGCGATAGGCTTTGGCCCGCCTTTCATCGAGCGACCAGTGCAGCACTCGCATGTAGACGTCCATCAGCCAGCCCTCGCCATGGCTTTCCTGGCCGTGCGCCTTGAGGAAATAGGCGGCGACCATGGGCGTGATGAGGCGGGCGACGGCCAGGCTGAGCAGCACCGCGACCACGACAGTCATGCCGAACTGGATGAAGAACTGGCCCGAAACTCCGGGCATCAGCGCAACTGGCAGGAACACGGCGACAATAGCCATCGTCGTCGCCAGCACTGCCAGGCCAATCTCGTCGGCCGCGTCGATCGATGCCTGATAGGCTGTCTTGCCCATGCGCATGTGGCGCACGATATTTTCTATTTCCACGATAGCATCATCGACCAGCACGCCCGCGACCAGGCTGAGTGCCAGCAAGGAGGTCACGTTGAGCGTGAAGCCCATCATATCCATGAACCAGAAGGTCGGAATGGCTGACAGCGGGATTGCCGTGGCGGCAATGATCGTCGCGCGCCAGTCACGCAGGAACAGGAACACGACGACGACCGCCAGCACAGCGCCCTCGATCATGGACTGCATCGCCGCATGATATTGGCTCTTGGTATAATCGACGCTGTTGAAGAGTTCCTTGTAACGGATCTTCGGATTTTCTTTCTTAAGCTGGTCCAGCACCTTGATCGCATTGCCGAACACGGTGACGTCGGATGATCCCTTCGCCTTTTCCATGCTGAAACTCGTCACCTGCATGCCATTCATCAGCGAAAGCGACCGTTGTTCGCCATACATGTCGCGCACATCGGCAAGGTCGGACAGCTTAACGGTGCGGCCGCCGGAGATGGCGATCTGGGTCTGGCTCAGGGCATAGGCGTCCTGTGCATTGCCGAGCACGCGGATCGCCTGCTCGGCTCCCGCGATTTCGGTGCGGCCGCCCGCCGCGTTCAGGTTGACCTGTTGTAACTGCTGATTGACCTGCGCAGCCGTGACGCCGTGCGACTGCAGCTTGGCGGGGTCAAGGATGACGCGGATTTCGCGGGTAACGCCGCCACCACGCCTGACCGCCGCCATGCCCGGCACGGCAAGCAGACGCTTGGCGACAGTATTGTCGACATACCATGACAATTGTTCCAGCGTCATGTCGGTCGCTTCGGCACTGAAATAGGCGATCGGACGATCGGCATCTAGCCGCGTCACCTGCGGTTCCAATATGCCTTCTGGCAATTCGCTACGGATCTGGTCGACAGCGTTCTTGACGTCGGCAACGCCCCGATCGATCGGCGTTCCAATCTGGAACTGCACGATCGTCATCGAATTGCCTTCGGAGACGGTCGAGGTGATCTCGTCAACGCCGCTGATGCCGCGCACGGCGGCCTCGACGCGCTGCGTTACCTGGGTTTCCAGTTCCGGCGGCGCGGCGCCTGGCTGCAATACCAGCACTTGAGCGATGGGGAAGGTGATATCGGGCTGCTGGTTGATGTCCATGCGGCCAAAGCTGACCATTCCCGCGAGAAGCAGGGCGACGAACAGCACGAGCGGGGACACCGGGTTGCGGATGGCCCAGGCCGACATATTACGAAAACTCATGACGGCTTCCTCGCCTGCGCGGGCTTACCCGGCCTTTTGAACTTGCGGCCGCACCTTCTGCCCGGGCCGCAGAAAGGCGCCTGCCGATGCGACAATGCGTTCGCCGCCATTCAGGCCGTGCGTAACCGCAACGCCCTTCGGAGAGACCTGTCCGACCTCGACGCCGCGTCGTTCGGTCTCATCCCGCGCGTTGACGATGTAGACAAACTGTCCCCTGGCATCGGTCTGCACGGCGGACTCCGGCAGCAGCGGGGCCGTTGCCGTGCCGCTGACGATGCGGGCGGCGGCAAATCCGCCCGGGCGGATCGCCTTGTTATAGGGTATGGAGATGCGCGCGATGCCCTGCCGCGTCTGTGGATCGACGACCGGTGAAACTTGCCAAATGCGCCCGGAGAACTCCGTCTGGCCACCGACAGGGGTGACCGTCGCGCTGTTGCCCGGCCGCAACGTGGCGAGATCGCTCTCGCTCAGTTGGGCCAGAAGTTCCATCTCGCCATCCTTGGCCATGCGGAAAAGCACGCCGCTGCCCGAACCGACAATCTGGCCGGGTTCGACATCGCGAGTCAGGATCAGCCCGGATGCAGGGGCACGAATATCAAGCCGTCCCGTCCGGGCGCGCTGTTCGGCCAATTGTGCGACCGCGACATTCACGCGGGCGTTGGCGGCATCACGCGTGGCTGTACGCTGATCGATATCAGCCCGGCTGATGAAGCCGCGCTTCACAAGGGCCTGGGCACGGTCGAGCTGCGCCTGCGCCAGCTTCGCATCGGCGCGATTCACCTCTACCTGCGCCGCGAGCGAGCGAACCTGCTCGGTCTGGACCGACCGTTCGATCACCGCAAGCACCTGCCCGGCGCGAACCCAATCACCCGGTTGCACCAGTACGCGCGTCACCTGCCCGCCCTCACCGACGACTCCGACAGGCATTTCCACACGCGCGGCCAGTGATCCCGTGCCGCTGACGGTGCGGGCCACGACGGACTGGCCTGGCACGAGGACGGTGACGACCGGGGCGTCTTCCGCAGGGGCTGCTCCATCCCCGCTCTTGCCATGCATGCTGATCCAGGCTGCAACGGCAATCAGGATGATCGCAATCACCGCGCCAATCGTCAGCGCCCGCCGCCTTGAAGGGCGCGGTTCTTCGCCAAAGACGCGCGCCGGAACATCTCCGGCCACCTGAGTTTCGTAATTCATCCTGATTCCATCATTCGGCCGACGGGCCGACCGGCGCTGTGTTATATAAATACATCACCCGGCTCAACCCTCAATACACTTTGCGCACCGGCGGAGCAACGCGGGCGGGCCGCCTTTGCTTGCCAAATTCATGCGCCTATGGCGCTATGCGGCATGAAGTGGATGGGAGGCTAGGATGGAATTACTAGGTTGGATCATCGTCGGCCTGTTCGCAGGAGCGATTGCGCGGTTCGTGATGCCGGGCAGAAATCCCGGTGGATGCGTGGTTACGATCCTGCTGGGAATAGCTGGAGCATTATTCGCCGCTTATGTCGGCCGACTGTTGGGTGTTTATGAAGCGGATGAACAGGCAAGCTTTCTCGCGGCCTTATTGGGCTCGATAGCCGTTCTGGCCATCTATCGCTGGTTTGCGGGACGCGGCTGAACGAACGGCAAAAAGGGCCGCGTCGAAACGCAGCCCTTCATACCCGCCAGCGTAGCTTCCGGGGTGGTTAACGCATTGATCCGCGACGGACCAGGTTGACGATGGCAAGCAGCACGATCGCACCCACGAGGGACACGAGGAAGCTGTACAGCGTCAGACCCTCATTGATCGAACCGCCACTGAAGATCAGGCCGCCGATAAAGGCGCCGACTATGCCCACCACGATGTTTAGAAGGATGCCCTGCTGCGCATCGGTGCGCATGACCATGCTGGCAAGCCAGCCGATGATACCGCCGACAACAAGCCACAAAATGATACCCATTTCACACTCTCCTTGGACCACCGCCCCCAGCGGGTTGGCTGATGTATTTAACGGCGAAGTCGGCTTCGCGTTCCCTGGGAAATGTTTCTGGCTTGACAATGGCTGGTGAATCGGTGCGCGATCCAAGCGAAAGGGCCGCCGGATTTGCATCCGGCGGCCCTTGATGTGCCTGCATCCTTCGCTATCCGGCGTTGAGCCGGACAAGGAGGATCAGTATTTCTGCTGCCGTTCGTAGAGCGACTTGTAATATTGGATCCGCGTAACGCGCAGGCCGTGCATGCCCGATCGATCGACAGCGCGCTGCCAGCCCGCAAATTCCTCAAGCGTCAACGAATAGCGCGCGCAGGCTTCATCGACGGTCAACAAACCACCATTGACGGCGGCGACCACCTCGGCCTTGCGACGGACGACCCAGCGCGTCGTATTCGCGGGAGGCAAGCTCTCCAGAGTCAAGGGTTCCCCGAGCGGCCCGACGACCTGAGCAGGTCGGATTTTCTGATTTTCTATCATTCTCACCCTCAAAAAGCGGCACTGGCGTTGCCGAATTCAGCAGCGGCAACCGGTATGCGCGTCAGCCCTGAAGATCAGCTAAAGCGCCACGGTAAACGCCCCCTTCATCATCCTTGTCCCACTCTTAAATGCTGCGCGATCAACGGGTTGAAACTTCCCGTTGGGCGTGCGGCCTCGATCATGCCGCCCGGACGTGGCGCGAACACTTCGGCCAAATCCTGGATCCAGTCGCTCGTCTCGTCCTGCCCCCGCAGGACCCCGGCCACCGCCCGCGCGGTCGGGCTGGCCGCCTGCTCCGCCGCCGAAGCGGCGCGCAGCAGCGGCCAGACCGGCGCATGCGGCCGACTGACGGGTCTGGCATTGGCGGGTTTGAGCCCGCCTGCCCGAAGGAAACCAAAATCCATGTGAAGGGAGGTAGCGAAAAAAGGATAAGGTCCGGTAAACTCGCACGGCCGAAACGACGCTTTACAGCGCGCGGCGTGGAATCCCGCTGGAATGCAACGGCGCGGACGATTATATGCCCGGCCATGCAGCCTCAGTTCCAGTTGCCTGAACCGCTTGCGAAGCGGCGAATCGTCGTTGCCATGTCTGGCGGCGTCGATTCGAGCGTCGTCGCCGCCCTTGCCGCGCGCACGGGCGCCGAAACCATCGGCGTTACGCTACAGCTTTACGATCACGGCGCGGCTGTCGGCCGCACCGGCAGCTGCTGCGCGGGGCAGGATATACGCGACGCGCGTGCTGTCGCCGACCGTATCGGCATCGCCCATTATGTCTTCGATTATGAAAGTCGTTTCCGGGATTCAGTGATCGCCGGTTTTGCCGATGAATATATGGCCGGACGGACGCCCATACCCTGCGTCAAATGCAATATGGGGGTGAAGTTCACCGACCTGTTCCAGATCGCGCGCGATTTGGGCGCCGATTGTCTGGCGACCGGCCATTATGTCCGCCGCGTCGAAGGCGCGCAGGGCGCCGAACTACACCGCGCGGCCGATCCCGCGCGGGACCAGAGCTATTTCCTTTTCGCCACGACGCAGGCACAGCTTGATTATCTGCGCTTTCCGCTGGGCGGCCTCCCCAAGCCGCAGGTGCGGGAAATCGCCGCAGAACTTGGCCTGTCGGTGGCGCTGAAGCCGGACAGCCAGGACATCTGCTTCGTACCCGATGGCGATTATGCTGGCGTGGTTCGCAAGCTGCGCCCGGATGCGGACGAAGGTGGCGAGATCGTCCATATCGACGGCCGCATCATGGGCACGCACAAGGGGCTGATCCACTACACCGTAGGCCAGCGTAAGGGGCTGGAGATCGGCGGGCAGGCCGAGCCGCTCTATGTCGTCCGTCTGGACGCCGATGCTCGGCGGGTGATCGTCGGACCCAAAGCGGCGCTCGCGGTGTCAGCGGCGCGGCTGAGCGACATCAACTGGCTTGGCGGCGACTTCAGCGGGCCGCTGACGGCCAAGGTGCGGTCGATGGCAAAGCCTGTTCCGGCAAGGCTGGAGGGTGATCGCCTGATGTTCGACGCACCCGAATATGGCGTGGCGCCGGGTCAGGCCGCCGTGCTCTACGCGGGCGACCGGGTGCTGGGCGGTGGCTGGATCGAGGCCACCGAGGCTGCACTGGCGCAAGCTGCATGAATATTGTCCTTTGTGGCGCGCGCGGCTAAGGCCCGCCGGTCATGACTCGTCCGCTCACACTCGCCATTCCCAAGGGCCGCATCCTCGATGAAGCGCTGCCGATGCTCGCGCGCGTCGGTATCGAGCCTGAAGCGGAATTTCATGACAAGAAAAGCCGGGCGTTACGTTTCGCCACCAACCGGCCCGATATCTCGATCATTCGCGTGCGCGCCTTCGACGTCGCGACTTTCGTCGCCCATGGCGCGGCGCAGATCGGCATCGTCGGGTCGGACGTGGTCGATGAGTTCGACTATTCGGAACTCTATGCGCCGGTCGACCTCGACATTGGTCATTGCCGTCTGTCGGTCGCTGAACCCGTTGACCTTGCGGGCGAGGATGAGGCGGCGATGAGCCATGTGCGGGTTGCCACCAAATATCCTTACCTCACGCGCCGCTATTATGAGGCGCGCGGCATTCAGGCCGAATGCGTCAAGCTGAACGGCGCGATGGAACTCGCGCCCTCGCTCGGCCTGTCACGTCGGATCGTTGATCTGGTATCATCAGGCGCGACGCTCAAGGCAAACGGGCTGGTCGAAACCCATGTCATCATGCAGGTGTCGGCGCGCCTTGTCGTCAATCGCGCTGCCTACAAGATGCGATCGGCGGAACTGGCGCCGCTGGTGGAAAGCTTCCGCAAGGCCGTGGGGAAGCGCGATGCCGCTTAGGCTCGACAGCCGCGACGCTGATTTCCCCGCCGCCTTCAAGGCGCTGGTCGATGCCCGGCGCGAGGCGGATGAAGATGTGTCGCGCGACGTCGCGGCAATCCTGAAGCGCGTCCGCGCAGAAGGCGACGCCGCGCTGGCCGATTACACCAGCCGGTTCGACCGGCACGATCTGGAGGCAAGCGGCTGGGCGGTTACCCCTGCCGAGTGCCGCGCCGCGCTGGATGGCATCTCGCCTGAGTTGCGCGATGCGCTGGAACTGGCAGCGGCGCGGATCACCACCTATCACGAAAAGCAGCGGCCGCAGGACAGCGACGGCACCGACAGCGCTGGCGTACGGCTGGGCGCGCGCTGGCAGCCGGTGGATGCGGCCGGGCTTTATGTGCCGGGCGGCCGGGCGGCCTATCCCAGCTCGCTTTTGATGAACGCCATTCCCGCCAAGGTGGCTGGCGTGTCACGCATTGCCATGGTGACGCCGACGCCCAATGGCGTGATCAACCCGCTCGTCCTCGCCGCTGCCAGCATTGCGGGAATAGAGGAAATCTGGCGCGTGGGCGGCGCGCAGGCCGTGGCTGCGCTCGCCTATGGCACGGATCGGATAAATCCGGTCGATGTCATCACAGGCCCCGGTAACGCTTGGGTCGCCGAAGCCAAGCGTCAGCTTTATGGCGTAGTCGGCATCGATATGGTCGCAGGACCGTCAGAGATCGTCGTCGTCGCCGATGGGAAAAATGATCCGGACTGGATCGCCGCTGACCTGCTGAGCCAATCCGAACATGATCCGACCAGCCAGTCGATCCTGTTTACAGACGATGCCGCTTTCGCCGATGCGGTGGCGGTGGCCGTCGAAAAGCGACTGCCGCTATTGTCGACGCAGGCAGTCGCCACGACCAGCTGGGCGGCAAACGGCGCAATCATCCTCGTGCGCGATCTGGAAGAAGCAATGCCGCTGGTAAACCGTCTCGCTGCCGAGCATCTGGAACTGGCGGTGGATGATCCCGACGCCCTGTTTACGCAGGTCCGCCATGCCGGGTCGGTGTTTCTGGGCCGCATGACGCCCGAAGCCGTCGGCGATTACGTCGCAGGCCCCAACCATGTGCTGCCCACGGGACGGCGCGCGCGCTTTTCCTCAGGACTCTCAGTGCTCGACTTCATGAAACGCACCAGCTTCCTCAGCCTTGATCAGGCTGCGATCGACGCCATCGGCCCGGCGGCAGTCGCGCTGGCGGAGGCGGAGGGGCTTCCTGCCCATGCCGCCTCGGTGGCGGTGCGGCTTAGAGCGATTGCCAAGCGATCGGAATCGATCGCTGGTTAAGAAATCGCGGCAAACAAAGGGTTAGAGCGGTTTTCGATCTGATCCTATCAGATCGAAAACCGCTCTAAATAACTTCCGTTCGCCCCAAGCTTGTCGAAGGGCAGTATTTTCTTCAAGAAGGGCAGGGCTTCGACAGGCCCAGCCCGCACGGCTATATGGAATCCCGATGACCGAACGCTCCAAATCCCGCTCCGCAGCCCGGCTTGCCGCAGTGCAGGCGCTGTACCAGCTGGAAATGGAAGGGACGCCCCTCGCCACCCTGCTGCATGAATTCCATCAGCACCGGCTGGGCGCGACCATCGAAGACGTGACCTATGCTGATGCGGAAGAGAGCTTTTTCGACGATGTCGTGACCGGCGTGGACAAGCGGCGCGGCGAAATTGACGCCATGATCACCGCCCGCCTGTCCAAGGGCTGGAGCCTTGAGCGGCTCGACAAGCCGATGCGCCAGATCTTGCGGGCAGGCACCTATGAACTGATCGCGCGCAAGGACGTACCGACCGGCACGGTCATCAGCGAATATGTCGATGTCGCTCATGCGTTTTACGACAAGCGCGAGGCGGGTTTCGTCAACGGCCTGCTGGATGGCGTGGCGAAGGATGTGCGCCAGTAACGGTCAATTATGTCCGCTGAAACCCGCTTCCTGACCCTCCTGCGCCTGCTGGCCAATGATCCCGCCGCGCGCGGCTTGCAGGACGATGTGGCGGTGTTGGACGTGGGCGGCGCCCGCCTGATACTCACCAGCGACACGATGGTGGAGGGGGTGCATTATCTCCCCGGCGATCCCCCTGCGGACATTGGCTGGAAGCTTGCCGCCGTGAACCTCTCCGACCTTGCCGCCAAGGGTGCGCGGCCCGTGGGTTGCCTGCTCAATTACGCGCTGTCGGGCGACGATGGCTGGGACGCGGCCTTTCTTGAGGGGCTGGGCGAGGCGCTCAGCCGTCATGCCATGCCGCTATTGGGCGGCGACACGGTGCAGATGCCGCACGGCAGTCCGCGCAGCTACAGTCTGACGGCGATTGGTGAGACAAGCGGTGCCGTGCCCGCCCGTAGCGGCGCGTGCGCAGGTGATCGTCTCTATCTGACGGGTCCCGTTGGCGATGCCGGAGCGGGGCTTGAACTGCTCCGCGCGAACGCCGCCGCATCAGGGCCGTTGGTGGAGGCTTATTGCCGCCCCCGGCCCCGGCTCACCGAAGGCGCGCTGCTTGCAGGCCAAGTCCATGCGATGATGGATGTGTCCGACGGCCTGCTGATCGATGCCGCCCGCATGGCGCAGGCTAGCGGATTGGCTGTCACCATCGATCATGTTCCGCTTTCCCCGGCGCTGGAGCTGGTGAGCGGCGGCAGCACTGCCGCTCAGATCGCAGCGGCGCGGGCGGGCGATGACTATGAACTGCTGTTCGCACTGTCGCCCACGACAAAGCCGCCAGTACGGGCCATTCCGGTGGGTCGTTTCTCATCGGGGTCGGGGCTGAAGCTGATCATCGACGGCGCAGATATGCCGTTGCCCGACCGGCTTGGCTGGGAACATGGCTAAGCCGGGACGCCGCAAGGCCCTGATTCGGATGCGTTTCGTAACGGCTTGACGTCGCCCGTCCTGTCTGTAGCTTCCGTCCATCCTTTTCTCAGCCCGGTTGGACGCCCATGATGCGCGTAACCTTGATGCTGATTGACGCGGTGCCTGATGCCGGATGCGTGAATTCCGGCCGCGCGCGCTTATGCCTTTCGCCCGCCCGTTTTTCCCTGCGGAGCGGCCGATGACAGCAAAAACAGGGGGAGAGGAACATCCATGCAGATTGTCTATATCGCCATAGGGTGCGGGCTATTAGCCCTGCTCTACGGCCTGATAACCAGTCGTCAGGTATTGGCGGCCTCCGTCGGTAATGAAACCATGCAAGCTATCGCGGGGGCGATCCAGGAAGGGGCAAAGGCCTATCTCAGCCGCCAATATATGACCATCGGCATGGTCGGGGTCGTGGTTGCGGCGATCGTCTTCTTCTTTTTGGGCGCAACGTCCGCAATCGGCTTCCTGATCGGGGCGATCCTGTCCGGATCGGCTGGCTTCATCGGCATGAACATTTCGGTGCGCGCCAATGTCCGCACCGCCGAAGCGGCACGCACGACGCTGCAGAGCGGCCTCACCGTCGCCTTTCGTGCTGGCGCGATCACCGGCATGCTGGTGGCGGGTCTGGCGCTGCTCGCGATCAGTGTCTTCTTCTGGTATCTGACCGGACCCGCAGGTCATGCGCCTGACGATCGTCTGGTGATTGACTCTCTGGTCGCGTTGGCCTTCGGTGCTAGCCTTATCTCTATCTTTGCGCGCCTGGGCGGTGGCATCTTTACCAAGGCGGCGGACGTCGGCGCCGACCTCGTGGGCAAGGTGGAAGCAGGTATACCCGAGGATGACCCACGTAATCCCGCCGTGATCGCCGACAATGTGGGCGACAATGTCGGCGACTGCGCCGGTATGGCGGCCGACCTGTTCGAAACCTACGTCGTCACCGTTGGCGCGACCATGGTGCTGACGGCACTGCTGGTGAGTGGGGTCGATAACATCTTCCTGCAACGGCTGATGGCGCTGCCGCTGATCGTCGGCGGGGTGTGCATCATCACGTCGATCATAGGCACCTATATGGTGCGCCTTGGTTCCAACCAGTCGATCATGGGGGCGCTCTACAAAGGCTTCTGGACAACGGCGATCCTTTCGATCCCCGCGCTGTATTTCGTCACGCAGTTCACGCTGGGCGACCTCAACGTGCGTTTTGGCACCGATCTGGACGGGGCGGGCGGCTACACCGGCATGGCGCTGTTCTGGTCGATGATGGTGGGCCTTGCCGTTACGGGCCTGATCGTCTGGATCACGGAATATTATACCAGCACCAACTATCGTCCGGTGCGCAGCATCGCTCGCGCGTCCGAGACCGGTCATGGCACCAACGTGATCCAGGGGCTGGCAGTCAGTCTGGAAGCGACCGCGCTGCCGACGCTGGTGATCGTCGCCGGGATCATCGTGGCGCATCAGCTGGCGGGCCTGATCGGCATTGCTTTTGCGGCGACAGCGATGCTGGCGCTGGCGGGCATGGTCGTGGCGCTCGACGCCTATGGCCCCGTCACCGACAATGCGGGCGGCATCGCAGAGATGGCGCATCTCGACGACAGCGTGCGGGGCAAGACCGATGCGCTGGACGCTGTGGGCAATACGACCAAGGCGGTGACGAAGGGCTATGCCATCGGGTCAGCCGGGCTTGCCGCGCTGGTGCTGTTCGGCGCCTACACGGAAGATCTGAAATTCTACAACTCGGCCCTCGGCCTGACCGAGCCGGTCGATTTCAGCCTGTCCAATCCCTATGTCATCGTCGGCCTGCTGCTGGGCGCGCTGCTACCCTATCTGTTTGGCGCAATGGGCATGACCGCAGTCGGCCGCGCGGCGGGCGACGTGGTGAAGGACGTTCGCGACCAGTTCGCCACCAACAGCGGCATCATGGAAGGGACCTCACGGCCCGACTATGCCCGCACTGTCGACCTTGTCACCCGCGCGGCGATCAAGGAGATGATCATCCCCAGCCTGTTGCCGGTGCTGGCTCCGATCGTCGTCTATTTCGCGATCTCTGCCGTTGCCGGAACACCCAATGGCTTTGCGGCGCTGGGCGCATTGCTGCTGGGCGTGATCGTGTCGGGACTGTTTGTCGCCCTTTCCATGACATCGGGCGGCGGCGCATGGGACAATGCCAAGAAATATATCGAAGATGGCAACCATGGCGGTAAAGGGTCGGAGGCGCACAAGGCAGCGGTGACCGGCGATACCGTGGGTGATCCCTACAAGGACACCGCCGGGCCTGCGGTCAATCCGATGATCAAGATCACGAACATCGTCGCGTTGCTCTTGCTCGCCGCGCTGGCGCACGGCGTCTGACGGCATTTCGCAAGGAAAAGGATAATGACCCCGCCCTGTCATGGGGCGGGGTCATTTTTTATGCGAAGTCGGAAGGCCGATCAAATCGGCTTTGACGGTTGCCGCTATCGGTCACGCTACAGAAACAATAGTCACAAATATTACATAAAAGAGAAATGACGTTGTCACATAAAGGTCATAGTCGCGCCCCGACGCCATGGGGCGGAGGGAGACTATGATGCGACCGATTTTGAAACTGGCGCCTGCGCTGGTGGCTTTGGCCATTCCGGCTGTGGCGCATGCCACGGAGGATGACCAGCTTTGGACCGGCGTTAGCGCCACTGTGAAACTGAGCGACAAATGGCGCTTCTCGCAGGAGGTGATCGCCCGGTTCAGCAACGACCGCGACGGTCTGTACGAGGTCGAGATGAACTCGTTTATCGGCTACAAGGTCAGCAAGAAGGTGACGGTTTGGGCGGGTTATACCCATGATCCGAATTACAATGCCGGTGACTTCTCGGTGATGGAACATCGCGGCCGCCAGCAGGTGACGTTCGACAATATCGTGAAGATCGGTCCCGGCCAGCTCAGCGCCCGCCTGCGCCTTGAAGAGCGCTGGCGCGAAGGCGTCGATGGCACGGCCTGGCGCTTCCGCCCCTATGTCAAATATGTGCTGCCCTTCAAGGAAGGCGGCAAGACCGCGCTGGTGCTGAGCCATGAAAGCTTCATCGACCTTAACACCACCAATTTTCAGCGGGTCGAGGGTGAGGAGCGGATGCGGAACATGATCGCCATCACGACCCCGATCGCGAAGAATGT
This sequence comes from Sphingobium sp. TomTYG46, assembly GCF_055396345.1. Classification (NCBI taxonomy): domain Bacteria; kingdom Pseudomonadati; phylum Pseudomonadota; class Alphaproteobacteria; order Sphingomonadales; family Sphingobiaceae; genus Sphingobium; species Sphingobium sp. TomTYG46. Next base: position 2,140,603 of record NZ_AP027324.1, on the reverse strand, counting down.
GAATGCGGAAATCGGCTATCTGCATCAGCATGGCTTCCGTCCGCATGCCGACGACGCCAACGACAATGTGGCGTCGCTTTCGCTGAGCTTTTCCTTCTGATTTTCGCACCGGAGCGGGGGAGGGCGGTGCCTTTCCCCGCCCGACGGATGAAGCGGCGGCGCTCCAGCTTGCCCCTCTGCCCCTCGCGGGCCTATAGGGCGCGCCATGACCAGCGAACCCTTCCGATCGCAACTGGCGGCCCTTGAAAAGCGCGGCCGCCTGCGCCGTCTGGTGCCGCGCGCCGGGCGTGACTTTGCCTCCAACGACTATCTGGGCCTCGCGTCCGATCCGCTGATCGGGCAGGCCGTGGCGGACGCGGTGGCGCGTGGCGTGCCTGTAGGATCGGGCGGCTCCCGCCTGCTGCGCGGCAATGCGCCCGAGCATGAAGGGCTGGAGGCGAAGGCGGCTGCCTTTTTCCGGACGCAGGCGGCGCTGTTTCTCGCCAATGGCTTTGCCGCCAACTGCGCCTTGTTTTCGACATTGCCGCAGCGCGGCGACCTGATCGTCGCGGACGAGTTGATCCACGCCAGCGTCCATGACGGCATCCGTTTGTCCAAGGCCGCCACTATCTTTGCCCGGCATAATGATGTGCAGAGCTTCGCCGACCTGATCACCGCCTGGCGCGAGGAAGGTGGCAAGGGCCGCATATGGATCGCGGTTGAAACGCTTTATTCGATGGACGGCGACACGGCTCCTCTGGCCGATCTCGCAAAACTGGCCGCGCAGCATGACGCGATGCTGATCCTGGATGAAGCGCATGGAACGGGCGTGTTTGGTCCCAGCGGCCGGGGCCTGTCCGCCGGGTTGGACGGGCTGCATAATGTCGTGACGCTTCACACCTGCGGCAAAGCCATGGGCGTGGAAGGCGCACTGATTTGCGGGCCGCAGATCATCATCGACTATCTGATCAACCGAGCGCGCCCCTTCATTTTCTCCACAGCGCCCTCGCCGCTGATGGCGGTGGCGGCGTCGGCCGCGCTCGATCGGATCGAGCAGGCGGATGACTTGCGCGCGCGGCTGAAGACCCTGTGCGTCGATGCCGCCGAAGTCATCTGCGCGCCACTGGGCTTGCCTGCGCCGCGCACCCACATCGTCCCCGTGCTGCTGGGCGAAGACCGACGCACCATGGCCGCCGCCACCGCGCTGCAGGAGGCAGGCTTCGACGTGCGCGGCATCCGACCCCCGACGGTGCCGCCGGGCACCAGCCGTCTGCGCATCTCCCTGACATTGAATGTTGGCCGCGCCGATGTGGCGGCTCTTGGCGAAGAGCTGCAAAGGGTGATGGCATGACGCGCTTCGTCGTCACCGGGACCGATACGGACATCGGCAAAACAGTCTTCGCTGCCGGGCTCGCGGAAGCCCTCGGCGCGCATTATTGGAAACCGGTGCAAGCGGGCGTCGATCCCGAAGGAGACAAGGAAACGGTCGCACGGCTAAGCGGCATCCCCAATGCGCACATCCTGCCGGAAGCCTACCGGCTCACCACCCCCGCTTCGCCCCATCTCGCGGCGCGGGTCGACGGGGTTGAAGTGCGTCTCGACAAGCTCGCCTTGCCCCAGGTGGACGGGCCGCTGGTCGTGGAAGGCGCAGGCGGCGTGCTGGTGCCCGTCAGCGAAACCTTGCTGATGGCCGATCTCTTCGCCCATTGGCAGCTGCCGGTCATCCTTTGCGCCCGCACCGCGCTCGGCACGATCAACCACAGTCTGCTGAGCATCGAGGCATTGCGCAACCGGGGCGTGTCCCTCGCGGGCATCGCGTTCATCGGCGATCCTCATGAGGAGAATGAGCGGATCATCCCTCTGCTTGCCAAAGTGCCAAGCCTCGGCCGTCTCCCGCGCCTCGACCCGCTGGACGCCGCCAGCCTGAAGGCCGCTTTCGCCGAGAATATCCGTCTGCCCTGAAGACGGCCGCAGCCGATTTTGCGCGATTTTCGACAAATGACATGGACTTGTCGCCCTGCGCCGGGTCAATTGCCATGATCGGATCAAGCAAGGGATGCTTCGATGAAAAATCTTCTGATGAGCGCCGCGATTGGCGCTCTGCTGCTCGCGACCAACGCCGCGCAGGCAGACCAGGCGCCGCCTGCCAAGCCGACCTATGGCAGTTACGGCTTTGACGAAAAGGGCATGGACCCCGCCATCAAGCCGGGCGATGATTTCTACCTTCACGCCAATGGCGGCTGGGCCAGGGCCACGCCGATCCCGGCCGACAAGTCCAATTATGGCGCGTTCAACGTCCTTGACGACCTGTCGCGCGAACGCACCCGAAGCATATTGGAGGAGGGGAGGAACGACCCCGCCAGCCGGATCGGCATCGCCTATGCCAGCTATCTGGACGCCCCCACCGTCGAAGCGAAGGGCCTGACCCCCATCAAGCCCTGGCTCGCGAAGATCGCGGCGGTAAAGGATAAGGTAGGGTATGCCCGAGTGGCGGCAGAGGCTGCGCGGGCCGGTATCGCCGGACCCTTCGCCTTCCATGTGGGACAGGATGACAAGGCGCCCGACACCTACATCCTGAACCTCCGCCAATCGGGCCTCGGCCTGCCGGATCGTGACTTCTATCTGCAACCTGACGAGAAGATGGCGGCCATCCGTACCGCCTATGCTGCGCATCTCGAACAGATGCTGACACTGGCGGGCGCGAGCGACGCAAAGGCGCGCGCCACTGCCCTGATGGCGTTCGAAACGGAAGTGGCAAAGGTCCACTGGACCCAGGTCGATAGCCGGGACGCGGACAAGACCTACAACCGCATGACACTCGCCGATTTGCAGAAAGCCGCGCCCGGCTTCGACTTCCCGGCCTATTTCGCCGCCAACGGCCTGAAGCCGCAGGCGCTGATCGTCGCGCAGCCGACGGCGATCACGGGCGAAGCAGCACTGATCGCGCGGACACCGATAGGCGTGCTGAAGGACGCCTTGCTCCTGCGCAGCCTGCACAGCTACGCCACTTACCTCCCCGACCGGATCGCCGACGCCGACTTCGCCTTCTATGGCACCACTCTATCCGGCACGCCGCAGCGCGAAGAGCGGTGGAAGCGCGCCGTCGGTTTCGTGAAAGAGGCGATGGGCGAGGAAGTCGGCAAAATCTATGTCGCCCGATATTTCCCGCCGGAAACCAAGGCGGCAATGGACCAGCTCGTCCAAAATGTGATCGCCGCCATGGGCCGCCGCATCGACGGCCTCGGCTGGATGAGCGATGGCGCGAAGGCACGGGCGCACAAGAAGCTGGCCGCCTTCACGCCAAAGATCGGCTATCCTGAAAAATGGCGGGATTACAGCGGGCTCCAGACGAAGCCGGGCGACCTGTTCGGCAATGCGCTGCGCGCGAACCAATATGAGTTCGACTATCAGATGGGGAAGCTCGGCAAACCCATTTATCGCTGGGAATGGCAGATGACGCCGATGGAGATCAACGCCTATGCGGACTTCTCCATGGTGGAGATCGTCTTCCCGGCCGCCATCCTCCAGCCGCCCTTCTTCGACCCCCATGCCGATCCGGCAGTGAATTATGGCGGCATCGGTGCGGTGATCGGCCATGAACTCAGCCACCATTTCGACGATCAGGGCGCCAAATATGATGAAAACGGCAAGCTCAACCAGTGGTGGAGCGATGCTGATGTCGCTGCCTTCAAGGCTCTGACCGGCAAGCTCGTAAAGCAATATGACGCGTATGAACCGTTCCCCGGCGCGCATGTGAAGGGCGACTTTACCCTGGGCGAGAATATCGGCGATCTGGCAGGCGTTGCGGTGGCGCTAGACGCCTATCATGCGTCGCTCGGCGGCGAGCCCGCGCCGGTGATCGACGGCACCACCGGGGACCAGCGCTTCTTCCTCGGCTGGGCGCAGGTATGGCGGCGCAACTATCGCGAACCCAACCTGCGGCAGCGGCTGGTGACCGACCCGCATTCGCCGTCGCAATATCGGGCGGATACCGTGCGGAATTTCGATCAATGGTACGCCGCCTTCAACCCTGCGCCCGGCAGCAAGCTCTATCTCGCGCCTCAGGATCGGGTGAGAATCTGGTGAACGATGAGGATCAGTAACGATTCTGTCCTGCGATGAGCCGTGATGATGAGAGGGATGAGCTGCGCCGCCCCACGCCGTCATCCCTCAAATCTCACGCTTCGCCGGAACACTCTTTAAACCTCGTGCGCTCTTCCACAGCTTTGAGACATCAAATCGCAAGGAGAAGCATGTTGACGGGTTTTCGTTCATCACTGGTTTTGAAGACGGCAATGGCATCGGTCGCTCTGTTGGCAGCGGCTCCAGTTCTGGCTCAGGGCGCCGCCCCGGCTACGCCCGCGACGCCCGCCACTCCGGCGGCCCCTTCGGCAGCTGCGGGCAAATTCAGCGATGCTGACATCAAGCTGTTTGCGGCAGCTGCGGTCGAAGTGACCAAGATCCAGTCCGACGCGAGCATCGCTGATTCGGAAAAGCAGCCCAAGATGCTCGCCGCATTGCAGGCATCGGGCATCGCACCGGAAAAGTTCAATGAGATCGGCCAGGCCGCAGCCGCCGACCCGGCGTTGCAGCAGCGTATCCAGGCCGCCGCGCCTGCGACACCGGCGACGCCAGCCGCCCCTGCTGCTCCGGCCGCCCCGGCCAAGTAAGCGGAGCGCATAATATAGGGGAGGGTGCTTGGCCTGAAGCTTGGGCTAATCTAAGCGTCTCGCCATGACCTCCCCTATATGGCACCCCTTCACCCAGCACGGCCTTAACGAGCCCATCCCGCATGTCGTTCGTGCGGAAGGTGCGTTGTTGCATCTGGTGGATGGCGGCACGCTCATCGACGCCATTTCCAGCTGGTGGGTGACGACGCATGGCCACTGTCACCCCCGCATCGCTGCGGCCATCGCGGCGCAAGCCGGGCAGCTCGACCAGCTGATCTTCGCAAATTACACGCATGAGCCCGCCGAAGAGGTTGCGCGCGGCCTGATCGAACTCGCCCCCCGCGCGGAAGGACGCGACCCACTCGCCTATGTCTTCTATTCCGACAGCGGATCGACCTCCGTCGAAGTCGCGCTGAAGATGGCGCTCGGCTACTGGCACAATCGCGCGCTGGATGGTTTGTCCGCACCCCGGCATCGCATACTCGTCCTTGAACATGGCTATCATGGCGACACGATCGGCACGATGTCTGTTGGCGAGCGCGGCGTGTACAACGCCGCATGGGCGCCTTTGCTGTTCGATGTCGGCATCATTCCCTTCCCCGCGCCGGGTACTGAGCAACAGACGCTCGACGCGCTGGAAGCGGCTTGCAAGGAGCATCCGGCGGCCTTCATCGTTGAACCTTTGGTGCTGGGTGCTGGCGGGATGCTGATCTACTCGCCTGCCATTCTGCGGCAGATGGCGGAAATCTGCGCGCGGCATGATGTCCTCTTCATTGCCGACGAGGTGATGACCGGTTGGGGCCGTACTGGCACCATCTTCGCTTGCGAGCAGGCGGGCGTCGTGCCGGACATCATGGCCGTTGCAAAAGGGATCACCGGCGGCTCCGTCCCGCTTGCGGCGACGCTGGCCACGGCCCGCATATTCGACGCGCACAAGTCGCAGGACCGGGCACGGCTTTTCTACCATTCGTCCAGCTATACGGCGAATGCCATCTCCTGCGCAGCGGCGGCGGCCAACCTCGCCATCTGGCGCGAGGAGGATGTGCTCGGCCGCATCGCCGCGCTTGAACAGAATATGACGGAGCGACTCGGCAGGCTCGCGCTTCATCCCGCCTTCGAAAATGCCCGGCAGCTTGGCACGATCGTGGCGATCGACCTCATCGCGCAGGACGCAGGCTATCTGTCCGACCTCGCTCCCCGCCTCCGCGCCTTCTTCCTTGATCGGGGCATTTTGCTGCGTCCTTTGGGCAACAGCATCTACCTGATGCCGCCCTTTTGCACTGATGTGGATCAGCTGGATCACATCTTTGCGGCCTTGTCGGAAGCAGGCGATGTATTCGGCGTAACAGCCTGACTTTCATTTTCCGCATTTTGCCGCTATGGCGGCGCGATTTTTGGTTTCCCCAGGATATTATGGCAAAAGAAGAACTGCTTGAAATGCGCGGACAGGTTGTGGAGCTTCTCCCCAACGCCATGTTCCGCGTCCGGCTTGAAAATGATCACGAGATCCTTGGCCACACGGCGGGCAAGATGCGGAAAAACCGCATCCGCGTGCTGGTGGGCGACGAAGTGCTGGTCGAACTGACCCCCTACGACCTGACCAAGGGTCGGATCACTTACCGCTTCAAATAAGCCGCTTTTTCGATGCGGCTTATCCTTGCTTCGGCTTCTCCCAGACGGTGTGAACTTCTGGGTCAGATCGGCGTGCGTCCTGATGCTGTGGACCCTGCCAATCTCGATGAAGCCCCTTTGAAAGGCGAATTGCCCGCCGCCTATGCCGCGCGAGTGGCCGCTGAAAAGGCTGCGCTGGTGGCTACCCGTCATCCCGGCGCACTAGTGCTTTCAGGCGATACGGTCGTCGCGGCAGGCCGCCGCATCCTGCCCAAGGCAGAGGCGGAGGACGAAGCGCGAGCCTGTCTTTCGCTGCTCTCCGGCCGCCGCCACCGCGTACTGAGCGCCATCACGCTCATCGATGGCGAGGGCAGGGCAAGGCACCGCCTTTCCACCAACATCGTCACCTTCAAACGTCTGGAGCGCGCCGAGATCGATGCCTATATCGCCAGTGAAGAATGGCACGGCAAGGCAGGCGGCTACGCCATCCAAGGCCGCGCCGCCGGACTTATCCGTGCGATACAGGGCAGCCATAGTGCGATCATGGGCCTGCCCCTTTACGAAACCCGCGCGCTGCTCAAGGCAGCGGGCTATCCACTGGACTGACCGACATGGCCGAATGGCTCTATGAAGAAGGGATTGGCGAAGCCCGCGCCGCGCTGATCGAAAAGGGCCGTTTGGTCGAGGCGCAGATCGAGCGTGAGGGCGATGGCGCCCGCGCCGGTGCAGTCATGCAGGGCAAGCTCGTCCGCACCATCATCCCCAAGAAGCGCGGCATCGCCCGCCTGATCTCGGGCGAGGAAGTGCTGGTCGAACCCATCCCGCCAAAAACCGCAGAAGGCGCTACCGTCTTTCTCGAAATCCTGCGCGAAGCCATCCCGGAGGAAGGCCGCCCCAAGCTGGCCAAGGCCCGCATCGCCCAGCCGGGTTCCAAGGTGCATCCGGCCCCCAGCCTCCTCCAGCGCCTGCGCGCCACTGGCCTGCCCATCACCCCATACCCCGCCCATGGCGAGGATCGCTTCGAAGCCCATGGCTGGAGCGAATTGATGGAAGAGGCGGTGTCCGGCGAGATCGGTACGGAGGAAGCTGCGCTCCGCATCTTCCCGACGCCCGCGATGATCCTGATCGACGTAGACGGATCGCTGCCGCCCGCGAAGCTCGGCCCCAAGGGCGCGAAACTGGCGGCGCAGGCGATCCGTCGCATGGGTCTGACCGGGTCGATCGGTATCGACCTGCCGACCATGAACAACAAGGATGAGCGCGCTGTCGCCTCGGCGCAGATCGACAAATATCTGCCGCTCCCTTTTGAGCGTACGGCGGTGAACGGCTTCGGCTTCGTCCAGGTCATCCGCCGCCGCGAGCGGATGAACCTCATGGAGTTGTTGCGGGCTGATCCGATCGAAACGACGGCTCTCGCATTGCTGCGCCGTGCCGAACGGGAAGGCAATGGCGGGCCGGTGACGATCACCGCCTCGCCCCCCATCATTGACCGCCTGTACAAGGCGACCGACTGGCTGGAGCAACTCGCCCGCCGCCGTGGCGGCGCCGTCAGCTTGAAGGCGGACCCGGCCCTTGCCATATCGGCGGGCCATGTCGCCTAAATCATCCTCCTGCCCGATCTGTGGCCAGCCAGCCCATCCCGACACGCGGCCTTTCTGCGGAAAGGCCTGCCGTGACCGCGACCTGCTGCAATGGCTGGCCGAAGGCTATTCCGTCCCCGGAACCCCCGCCGCCGACGAGATGAAAAAAAGCGACCATGATGGGGTGGACAACCCCCCGGATTGATGCCTATAGGCACGCCTCTCAACGCCGCCGGTGGTCCTCCCCGGCGCTCGTGCCCGGGTAGCTCAGTTGGTAGAGCATGCGACTGAAAATCGCAGTGTCGGCGGTTCGACTCCGTCCCCGGGCACCACTAAATCACTGAAAATAAATATTTATTCTCGCGAATTGCCCGGACCTATGGCAACGCGTGTGAACTCTGTGAGTTTGCAGAAGTCGTTTTCGATGAGATGACGCCATCGGTACGTCTCTGCGTCGAGCGGGACGGGAATAGCGCGGCGCGCAGTCGCTGATTCTTTACATCATGATACGGAGCGCTGACCCAAAGAGGCGATAGGGGGACGGGGTCGAAGATATGCGCCCCGATCACCGACAATGCGACCCCGCTCGTCGCGCCGAGGAAGCTCGCCGCCGCCACACCCATTTCTGTCATGGTCGCCTCATGTTCCGGCGGAAGATTCACCACTCGGGACAGGAGCCTGACGCCGAACCAGCTCGCGCCAATCAGGGAAATTCCGGCCAGTCTCAGGCCCAGATCCTGTCGTAAGCTTGTCTTCCTGGCCTGCATGGCGCCCTCCATCGTGGCGGCATGGGACTTACGGATCGGCGCATATGCTTTCGAGCGGCCGGATTTCCGATCGCCATAGTATTTTCATAGCATTTGGAGGGCGGAGGGCGGGCCGGGCCTAGTCCGCCATCAGCCGGTAGCCGATGCCGAGTTCATTGACGATCATCGACGGCCGCGCAGGGTCCTTTTCCAGCTTCTGCCTCAAATTGCGCACGACGATTCGCAGATAGTCTATCCGGCGATCATGATCGTGCGGCCAGGCGGCTGCCAGAATCCGCTGATGCGTGACGACGCGGCCGGGATGCATAGCCAGCTGGGTGAGGACCTCGAACTCCTTGCGGGTCAGATGCACCTCGTCGCCGTCACGCATGATGCGCCGATTGGCAAGATTGATTTCCACAGGGCCGGACTGGACCACGGGTGCGGCGCCCTGCGCCGCCACGCGCTCGCGCAGCGCGGCACGAAGGCGGGCGAGCACTTCCTCGCTATCGAAGGGCTTGGTGACATAGTCATGCGCGCCCAGATCGAGTGCGGCGACCTTTTGCTCGGTCGCTTCGCGGGCAGACACGACGATGATGGGTGCGGCCACCGCAGCTTTGAGCAACTGAACAATCTCCAGACCATCACGATCGGGCAAGCCCAGGTCCAGGAGGATGGCGTCAGGTTTGGTCCGCCGGGCCTCGTCCAGCGCTTGTGCCGCGTTCACCGCTTCGGCGACGTCATAGCCTGCGCGCGTCAACGTACCGTGCAACAGACGCCTGATATGCACTTCATCGTCTACGACGAGAATCCGCTGGCTGCTCATATATTCTGGTCCTGCTCCGTAGCGCGGGTGAGGAGGGATTCAGGGAAATGCAGGCTGAACCGCGCGCCTTTGCCATCTGGCCGATTACCCGCATCCACATTCATGCCCATCGCCTCGGCGAAGCCCTTCACGATGGCAAGCCCAAGGCCCGTGCCGCTGACCGACCGATCGGACCCCTCCAGCCGCTTGAACGTCTCGAATACCTCCTTCTCCTGTCCGGTGGGAAGTCCTGGCCCCTCGTCCAGCACCGACAGGATGAGTTCGCGGCCGGAAAGTTCGGTGCGGATCGTGATCGCTGTGCCGGGGTCGCCATAGCGGCCGGCATTGTCGAGCAGATTGAGCAGGCAATGATGGAAAAGCTGGGCATCGACATTGACGAGCGGCAGGTCAGGGGGGACGTCAAGCTTGATCGGATGCCCCTCCAGCGATCGGCGCGTGTCATGGACTGCCCCGCCCACTGCGTCGGTCAGGTCCACCGGCTCGATATGCAGGCGCAGCGCTCCCGCTTCTACCCGCGCCATGTCGAGCAGGTTCGCCACGAAGCGATTGAGCCGCACGGCCTCGCTCTCGATCGTGTCGAGCAGGGGATCGCCGTTGCGCTGGCGCAACTCGGCCGCCGCGCCCAGGATCGCCGTCAGCGGCGTGCGCAGGTCATGGCTGACGGAGGACAGCAGCGCGGCGCGGAGCCGATCGCGCTCGCGCACCTTGTCGACATCGCGCATCTCGCTTTCCAGGCGCAGCCGTTCCAGCGCGAGCGAGGTCTGGTCCAGCAGGCTGGTGAGCAGCGGAAGCTGGTCCGAACGGATCGGATCGCTGCCATCGTCGCGCGCCAGGCCCATGACGGCCAAAATATGCTCTCCCGCGCGCAGCGGCTGAAACTGCCAATCCGATGCGGCAAGGCTGCCCGTGCCACGCCCGGCAGGTTGGCCGGTGTCCAGCACCCACTGCGCGGCGGCTAGCTCCATCGTTTCCACATTGATGCCCGGTTCACTTGCGGCTTGAACGACCAGACCCGTTCGATGTCGTTCCAGGATAAGCACGCGGAGTTTGAGCAGGCGGCCGATCTCCTGGCAGGCGGTTCGCCCTACTTCCTCCCGGTCGCCGAGCGCCGTCAGTTGCCGCAAATAGCCAGCGAGTGCGGCGTTGGTCCGCGCGCTGGAAGCGGCGAGGTCTGCCTGCGATCGAACGCGGGAGGTCAACTGGCTGGTGACGATCGCCACGCCCAGCAGGACGAAGATGGAGATGACATTTTCCGGATTGCTGATCGTCAGCGTGCCGGTGGGCGGCAGGAAGAAGAAATTATAGGCAAGGCTGGACGCGATCCCGGCAAACAGCCCGGTGCGCAGGCCGAACAGGCTGGCGGCGACCATGACCGGCAGCAGATAAAGCAGGCCGACATTGCCCAGGTTGAGGATGTGGAAAAGAGCCGATCCAAGGGCTGTCACGCCAACGACCAGCAGCGCGGTCCAGAGATATCCGGCGGGCTTGCCCCAATGGTTCAATTGGCGTGTGCCAGCAGGGCTGGCGGGGGCGCTTTCATCCAGCGGCAAGACATGGACCGCCACGCCCGGCGTTTCGCGCACTAGCCGATCGACGATCGAGCCGTGCCGGAACTCGAACCAGCGCGACCGGATGGATTTACCGACAACCAGCTGGGTCGCGCGCGCCTCGTCGGCATAGCTTTTGAGGCCTTCGAACACCGTGGAGGCGGGCACTGTGGCGACTGTCGCGCCCAGACTGGAGGCCAGGTTGAGCGCCGAGGCTATCCGGCGCATTTCCGGCTCGCCGAAATATTGCGCGCGGGGCGTTTCGATATGGACGACGCTCCACGGCGCGCGGGCGGCGTCGGATATGCGCTTGGCCGCGCGCACCAGCGCCTCGGCGCCGGGCAATTCGCTGACGGCAACCAATATGCGCTCGCTGCCTGCCCATGTGCCGCCGAGCGCCTGAGCCCGAAGATCCTCCAGCATCTGCGTATCGACAGCCTGCGCGGCCCGGCGCAGCGCCAGTTCGCGCAGCGCCGACAGATTGGTCTTGGAAAAGAAATGGGCAAGGGCGCGGGTCGCCTCCTGCGGGAGATAGACCTTACCCTCCTTCAGCCGCTCGATCAGTTCGGCCGGCGGAATGTCCACGACCTCGATCTCAGCCTGTTCCAGAATGCCGTCGGGCACGGTCTCCCGCACGCGCACGCGGGTGAAGGAGGCCACGACGTCGTTCAGGCTCTCCACATGCTGGATATTGAGTGTCGAATAAACGTCGATCCCGGCGTCAAGCAGTTCCTCGACATCCTGCCACCGCTTGGGATGACGGCTTTCGGGTGCATTGGTGTGGGCCAGTTCATCGACGAGCGCCAGCACCGGTCGGCGGTCCAGCAGGCCGTCGATGTCCATCTCGGTCAGGGCGTGCCCCTGATAGTCGATGGAGCGGCGCGGGAGGATTTCCAATGCCTGCGTTAGCGCCTGCGTTTCGACACGGCCATGTGTCTCGACGACACCGACGACGACATCGACCCCCACTTTCTGCCGGGCCGCGCCCTGCACCAGCATTTCATAGGTCTTGCCGACGCCGGGCGCCGCGCCGAGAAATATCTTCAGCCTGCCTCGACCCTCCTGCGCTGCGGCGCGCAGAAAGGCTTCCGGGGTAGGCCGATCCCGTTGGTTCAACGCGTGCTGCCGCCAAGCTGGTCAAGCTGTCGGTTCAGCGCCAGCACATTGACGCGCGCCTCACCCAGAAAGCCCAGCAACGGGCGTTCGACATTGCGGCTGACAAGATCGCGCACCCGCCGTTCGTCAAGCGCGCGAACGCGGGCGACACGGGACACCTGCGCCATGGCGGACGCAGGCGACAGGTCGGGGTCCAGGCCGGAACCGCTGGTCGTGACGAGGTCGGCCGGAACTGGTCCGGCAACACCCTCGGCGCGCCGCTTTTCGACATCGGCCTTCACGCGATCCGCCAGCGCCCGGGAGGTCGGGCCAAGGTTGGAACCAGCGGAGGCGAGGCCATCATAGCCCTTGCCCGCCGCCGAAGGACGCGTCTGGAAATAGCGGTCGGCGGTGAAGGCTTGGCCGATCACGTCCGATCCGATCACCTGGCCCCTGTCATCGCGGATCAGGCTGCCATTGGCGGCGCGGAGGAAGATCGCTTGTCCAATACCCGTCATGGCGAGAGGATAGGCGATCCCGAGCAGAATGGCGAACAGGATCGTCATGACGATTGCCGGACGCAGTGAAGAGAGGATGTCCTTGCCCATCAAATGTTCCTTTACGCGAGGCCGAGGCCGCCGACGATCATGTCGATGATCTTGATGCCGATGAACGGCGCCACCAGCCCGCCAAGGCCGTAGATCGCAAGGTTGCGCGCCAGCAGCGGCCCAGCACCCATGGGGCGGTACGTTACGCCTTTCAGCGCCAGAGGCACGAGCAGCGGGATGATGAGCGCGTTGAAGATGATGGCGGACAGTATCGCGCTTTGCGGCGTAGATAGGCCCATGACGTTGAGGACGCCGAGGCCCGGATAGAGCGTAACGAACATCGCCGGGATGATCGCGAAATATTTGGCGACGTCATTGGCGACGGAGAAGGTTGTGAGCGCCCCGCGCGTCATCAGCATCTGCTTGCCCAGACCCACTACCTCGATCAGCTTGGTCGGATCGCTGTCCAGGTCTACCATATTGCCTGCCTCGCGCGCGGCCTGCGTGCCGGTGTTCATCGCAACGCCCACATCGGCCTGCGCCAGCGCGGGCGCGTCGTTGGTGCCGTCGCCACACATCGCCACCAGCTTCCCGCCTTGCTGCTCCCTGCGGATGAGGCCCAGCTTGTCCTCCGGCGTCGCCTGCGCAAGGAAATCGTCCACGCCCGCCTCGGCCGCGATGGCGGCGGCGGTCAGCGGATTGTCGCCGGTGATCATCACGGTGCGGATGCCCATGCGGCGAAGCTCCGCGAACCGCTCCCGGATGCCAGCCTTAACAATGTCCTTGAGCGCGATGGCGCCCAGCAGCCTGCCGTCCTGCGCGACTGCCAGCGGGGTCATGCCCGCCCGGGCGATCTCGTCGGTGATGCGCCGCAGTTCGGTCGCTGCGGCGGTCTCGTCCAGACCGGGATTGGCCTTCAGGATCGAGTCCACCGCCCCCTTCTGGATCAGCGTTCCGCCCACCCTGACGCCGGAGATGCGGTTCTGGGCGGTGAAGGAGATAACCTCCGCGCCCTCGGGCAGGGACGTTGTCCCGACGCCGAATTTCCCGCGGGCCAGCACCACGATGGAGCGACCCTCCGGCGTTTCGTCGGCCAGGCTGGCGAGCAGGGCGGCTTCAGCCAGCTGGCCTGGCTGTGCGCCACCCACCGTCCGGAACTCCGACGCCTGCCGGTCGCCAATGGTGATCGTCCCCGTCTTGTCGAGCAGCAGCACGTCGATGTCCCCAGCGGCCTCCACCGCCCGGCCCGACTTGGCCAGTACATTGAAGCGCACCAGCCGATCCATGCCCGCAATGCCGATGGCCGACAGCAGGGCAGCGATAGTCGTGGGAATGAGCGTGATGAGCAGGGCCGCGAGAATGGCGACGGGGATTGCCCCACCGGCATAGCTGGCAAAGCCCGGAACAGTGCCGACCGCGATCAGGAATATGATGGTGAGGCCGACCAGAAGGATGGTGAGCGCGATCTCGTTCGGCGTCTTCTGCCGCTCCGCGCCCTCGACCAGGGCGATCATCCGGTCGAGAAAGCCCTGGCCTGGATCGACGGTCACCCTGACCCTGATCTCGTCGGAAATGACGCGGGTGCCCGCCGTTACGGCCGAGCGATCGCCGCCCGCCTCGCGGATCACTGGCGCGGATTCTCCCGTGATCGCGGATTCGTTGACGGAAGCCACGCCCTCGACCACTTCGCCGTCTGCGGGGATCAGGTCTCCGGTGGTGACCAGCACGATGTCGCCTGCGCGCAGCTGGCTGGCGGGGATCTCCTCGACCCGGCCGTTCTTCTCGCGGCGGGCGACCAACTCCGCCTTGGTGGCGCGGAGAGACGCGGCCTGCGCCTTGCCACGCCCTTCGGCCAGCGCCTCGGCAAAGGTGCCGAACAACACCGTCAGCCACAGCCAGATGACCAGTTGAAGCTTGAAACCAACGCCCAGCGTATCGGTGCCGATGACGAGCAGGATCGTCAGCAGTAAAGCCACGCTTGCCGTCACGAACATTACCGGGTTGCGGATCAGTTGCCTGGGATGAAGCTTGAAAAAGGCGTCGCGGATCGCGGGTGCGATCAATTCGGCCGTGAACAGGGATTTGCTGGTTGCGCGAGCCATTGGGCGCCCCCCTTCTAGAAAAGTTGCTCGCGGATCATGGCGAGATGATCGGCGATGGGACCAAGCGCGAGGCTCGGCAGGAAGGTGAGACCGCCCACGATCAGGATGATCCCGACGAGCAGCCCGACCCAAAGGCCGCCGGTCGTGGGGAAAGACCCGGCGCTCTCGGGCGTATGCCTCTTCGCGGCGAGGCTGCCCGCGATCGCCAGCATCGGCACGATGACGAAGAAGCGTCCCAGCCACATCGCCACGCCCAGCAGCGCGTTATAAAAGGGCGTGCCCGCCGTCAGCCCGGCAAAGGCGGACCCGTTATTGCCGGTGGCCGAAGTGTAGGCGTAGAGGATTTCGCTAAATCCGTGCGGTCCCTTGTTGAGCGGCCCGGCCAGCCCGGCAGGCAACACCGCGCTGACCGCCGTCAGGCCAAGGATGCATAGCGGCAGGATGGCGATGGCGAGCACCGCCAGCTTCACCTCCCGCGCCTCGATCTTCTTGCCGACATATTCCGGTGTCCTGCCGACCATCAGCCCTGCGACGAACACGGCAAGGATGGCGAACAGCAGGAACCCGTATATGCCCGCGCCGACGCCGCCGATGACGACTTCACCCAGCTGTATGTTGAACAAGGGGATCATGCCGCCCAGCGCGGTGAAGCTGTCATGCATGGCGTTGACCGCGCCGCAACTCGCCGCCGTAGTGACGACCGAGAAAAGGGCGGAGGCGGGGATGCCGAACCGGACTTCCTTGCCCTCCATATTGCCACCGGCAACACCAAGATTGTGAAGAACGGGATTGCCCGCCGCCTCCTGCCAGTAAGTGACGGCCACGCCCAGGAGGAACAAAAACGTCATGGCCGACAATATCGCCCAGCCCTGCCGGGTATTCCCCACGGCCTTGCCGAAGCACCAGGTAAGGCCGAAGCCGATCACGAATATGGACAGCATCTGGATCAGGTTGGTGAGCGCGGTCGGATTTTCGAACGGGTGCGCCGAATTCGCGTTGAAGAAGCCGCCGCCATTGGTGCCTAGCATCTTGATCGCTTCCTGGGAGGCGACCGGGCCAAGCGCGATAACCTGTTTGGCGCCTTCCAGCGTGGTCACATTGACTGAAGCGGCTAGCGTTTGTGGCACGCCCGAAGCGATCAAGTAAACGCCGTAAACCAGGCTGATCGGCAGCAGCAGGTAGAGGGTGACGCGGGTCACGTCCGCCCAGAAATTGCCGATGCTCGCCGCCTCGCGCCGGGCGAACCCGCGGAAGAAGGCAAAGGCAAGCGCGATGCCCGTCGCCGCTGACAGGAAATTGTGCAGCGTCAGCCCCAGCATCTGGGAGAGGTTGGACATGGCCGCCTCGCCCGAATACCATTGCCAGTTGGTGTTGGTGGTAAAGCTGATCGCGGTGTTGAACGCGCCGTCGGCGCCAATCCCTGCGTAGCCTAGGTCGTTGAGTGGCAGCACCCCCTGCAACCGCAACACGGCATAGGTGAAGATCAACCCGGCGAAGTTGAACAGCAGCATATGGGCCGCATAACGGCGCCAGCTCTGCTCTTCGTCGGGATTGATGCCGGACAGCTCGTAGAAGCCCGTTTCGATCGGCCCGAGCACGGCATGAAGCGGCGTCCGGCGTCCTTCATAGAGCGCGAACAGCCAGACGCCCATCGGCTTGGTCAGCGCCAGCAATATGCCCATGAAGGCGAATATCAGGATCCAGCCCTGAATAGTCATGGTCCGGGCTCTTCGTCAGAAGCGTTCAGGACGGATGAGCACCGCCACCAGATACAGAAGAAGGCCGATCGCCGTGATCGCCGCGAGAGTGAGGTCAAGCGTCATCCCCGCCTCCCTCACGCCTGATCGCAAAGCCGGACATAAGCCAGCGTAGCCGCCAACAGCCCGGCCAGTGCGCTAATCCAGAGCAGGTCCTGCATCGTCACGCTCCTTCCCCGGGCGCTGGCGCGGCCGAACGACGGGGCAGGCACTCAAATGCTGCGGTTCGGGTCATGTCCGATCTTCCCCAAATACGCGCCACCCGGCTGCGGCGATTCGTGAGGGGTTGCAGATATGACTGTCCGCCATTTCTTATCGAGATCGAGAAGTGGCGATCTTCATAGTATTTGCATAGGGTAGCGTCCTCCTCCCACACAGACGGGAGGCGCTTACCGGCCCAGGCAAGCGATCAGCGCAGGTCCCGGGACGGCGTTCTTCGCCAGTCAAAACCTTGCACGTGGAGAAAACCCCGTCGGGCGGGAAGGCATAAGGCTAAATACCGAAGGAAGCGCCTCGCGGAGGAATCTGCGGCTGGCTTCTTTCACATCCGGCGCACGGATATCCTTGACGGCAATTCCGGGACATTCGAACCCGAGCATTACCGCGAAATATGCTGCTAAAAATCTTCGAAAATCTGGAGCGGGCGAAGGGATTCGAACCCTCGACCCCAACCTTGGCAACTTTGACATCCGCCTACGCCACCGTTTTCGACTGTACTATTTTCTACGATATTTCAAATAGATATTGATTTCAATCTGCGACGTCCTATCCTCCAATTCGCTGCGAAACGGCTCATTTCTATTACGTCCTTATTACTTTTGGGTCGGCCGAAGCCCGCGTAATAAATTGGAGGAGCTTCCGATGGCGCAAGCCAAGCTGAACAAGCGGACGGTTGATGCACTCGTCCCCCCCAAGGCGGGCCAGGACTTCATCTGGGACACCGAGATCAAGGGCTTTGGAGTCCGGGTCGGCTCCACGGGTGCGAAGACCTTCGTGATCCAATATGCGAACACAGAGGGGCGCCTACGCCGCATCAAGATTGGGCGCTTCGGTGTCCTCACGGTCGAGCAGGCGCGCGATCTGGCCAAGATCAAGCTCGGGGCGGTTGCCGCTGGTGAAGATCCGGCGGAAGAAGCGCGCCGCGCCCGCAATGAGATGAATGTCGCCGAGCTTTGCGACTGGTATCTGACCGAAGCACGGGCCGGCCGAATCCTCGGACGCAAGAACCGGCCGATTAAAGGGTCATCGCTCGACATGGACGAGAGCCGGATCAGGACGCACATCAAGCCGCTGCTTGGCAAGCGGATCGCGCGGCATCTGACGATTGCCGATGTCGAGGCGATGCAGACCGATGTCATGAATGGGAAGACCGAGAAGGCGCGGACGGGAGGCCGCGGCGGCAAGGCCACCGGCGGCCCCGGCGTGGCGGCGCGCTGCGTGGGCACCCTCCAGGCGATCCTCGGACATGCCAAGCACAAAGGGCTTCTCGTCGAGCATCCCACCAAGGGTGCGAAGAAGCTGGCGGGGAAGAAGAGAACGCGGCGCCTCAGCGTGGCCGAGATCGAGGCGCTGGGCAAGGCGATGGCCTATGCCGAGCACAATGGCGAAAATCCCACCGCGATTGCGGTGATCCGCACGCTCCTTCTCACAGGCTATCGCCGTGAGGAGGCACAGGCGATGCAACGGACCTGGGTTAATCCGATGGGCGGCTTCGTCGCCTTCCCGGATACCAAGGGCGATGCACAGATTCGCGCGATTGGGCCGGAAGCGATCAAGGTCGTCGTCGCGCAAGCGGAGATCGCGGGCAATCCCCACGTGTTTCCATCGACGGCGGCAGAAGGTCCGTACACGGCGGTCAGCGCCTGTCTCAAGCGAGTCTGCCAGCTCGCCGGTCTCGTCGGTGTCACGCCCCATACCTTGCGACATACGTTCGGCAGCATCGCCGGCGAACTCGGATTCTCGGAACTGACGATCCGGGCGATGCTGGGCCATGCATCGCAGAATGTAACGCAGGACTACATCCATATCGACGAAGCCTTGAAGCTCGCCGTCCGGCGCACATCGGACGAGATTGCCCGCCTGCTCGCACAGGGCGCGGCTAGGCTCGATCGGCTGCGTCTGGTCGCCTGATCTACCCACTGGACATTTGGTAACGTATATGTTACTTGAAAGGGGATGAGTTGATCGTTCAGGAGTATATTCGCGAGGACGGCTCCAGCCCGTTCCGATCATGGTTCGATGATCTCGCTTCCCAGGCTTCGGCCAAGGTGGCGACAGCCATCGTCCGGATGGAACTGGGCAATCTGTCGAACGTCAAATGGATCGGCGGCGGGCTCGGGGAATACCGGATCGATTGGGGACCGGGCTACCGGCTCTACCTCGCCCAGGATGGGGATGAACTGATCATCCTGTTCGTGGGCGGGACGAAGAAGCGGCAGCAGTCCGACATCGAACGGGCCGGCGTGCTGTTGAGAGAATACAAGGCCCGCAAGGCAGCGGCCAGGAAAGACAGGAAGTGACGAGATGGTGCTGACCCGCGATTTCAAGGAAACGGTGAAGGAGCGCGCCGCGCGCGATCCCGCTTTCGCCAAGGCCATGCTGGACGAGGCCGCAACCGCGTTCCTCAATGGCGAGCCGCACGTGGCGCGGCTGATCCTGCGCGATCTGGTTAATGCGTCGGTCGGTTTCGAGGAATTGGCGACCGAGACAAACCGTCCGAGCAAAAGCCTGCACCGGATGCTGTCGGAGAAGGGCAACCCGAGCATGGACAATCTCGCCGCAATCTTCGGTGCGGTACGCAAGCGATTGGGCGTCGCTTTCGAAGCCCATGCGGTTGAGGCCATGTAGGCAGGGAAGAACAAGATTTGGCTGTCCTCAATTCGGTGCTTTGTGAGACCGCTCTTGGCTGAATGCGGCGGTTGAGCGAACCCGTGTGTTCCGCACCATGTATGCATCAGCATTGCGTCCCCGCTGTTACCAGTCTCATCGCCCCTACTCAGAGCCTTCTTGCCGTTGCGATCAGCTTGTTGATGAGCCAGCCCAGCAAGGCCAAACCGGCGACCGCCAAGCTCATGATGATCCAGACATGCGTGTAATCGCCGTCACAGGGTGACGGCCTGCCTTCGCATCCACCTCCACCGATCATCAGTCCGCCGAACAGCGTAGGAAGTACGATGACACCAAGGATCGCCGAGGCGAGGCAACCCCAGTTGAAACGGCGAGAATCGGAAAAGGCCATCTTCTCTCTTTGCGATCATCAGAAGCTGAAGCGTGCGGTCCCGATGACCGAACGCGGGGCACCAGGAAGGTTCAGGATCGGCGAGGTGCCGTGTCCCGCGATGATGTAACACTTGTTGGTAATGTTATAGGCGTTGAGCTGGAGCCTGACTGGACCGACCTGCGCCCAGGCAAGCGCGTCGAACGTCACATAGGATGGCAGCACCGTCGTATTGGCGGGGTCGGCCCAACGGTCGCCGACATAATTGACGCCGCCGCCAAGGCCATAGCGAGTGGCGATCGTCTTGGTGAAAAACAGATTGGCCGAATTGAGAGGCGTGAGCGTGGCGCGTTTGCCAATGAGGCTCGGTGTCGCCGATTCCGTGACCCGGGTATCGAGATGGGAATAGCCAGCGATCGCGCGAAAATTCTCTGGCAGATCGAGCGCGGCGGAGATTTCGATGCCGCGCGTGCGCTGCGTGCCAATCGGCACGATCCGCTGGGTTACGGGATCGGTGCCCTTTATCCCCGTCCGCTTCAGGATGAACGCGGCAGCCTGCACCGATAGCTTACCCCCAAACAGTGCATATTTCGCGCCCACCTCCCTGTTGGTGGTCTGCTCGGGCGCGATGTCTGTATTGTTCGCAGCGAGTGCGAAGGTCTCGGCGGAAGGCTGGAAGCTGCGGCTCCACGACACATAATAGGATTGGGCGTCGTCGGGCTGCAACAGCAGCCCGACGCGCGGGCTCCAGTTGCGATCGGTGCGGGCCAGATCGGTCTGTCCGGGCAGGCGACGATCGGTCTTCTGAATGAACCAGTCATGCCGCAGGCCCAGCATCGCCTTGATGCCATGCCCGAAGTCGATCAGATCCTGCACATAGAGGCCGCGCGTATCGAGGCGCGTCACCGAATTGTCGGTAAAGGTGTTGAAGCTGTCATTGTCGACCACCGGCAGGACCGGATCGAAGATCGATGTCACCGCGACCGTCTGGCCCGCGAACCGCTGGCTGCCCTTGTTCTGGTGCGCGATCTCGAAACCGTAGAGGATGGTGTGGGCGGCGCCGAGCAGGTTCAGCTTCTGGGTGAGTTCGGTCTGATTGGACCATCCATCCTCGTCGCGGTCGAAGCGGCTGTGTTCCAGCCTCACCGTCGACGCCACAGGATCGACTGCCGAAGGGATCGTGCTCTGCCGGTCCAGCGTGTAGCGATAATGATTGAACCCGTTGCGCAGGCTGAGGCCGTCGGAGAAACGGTGGGTCACGGCGACTCGCTGTGACAGCACCTCCGAATGCGCCAAGTCGGCGTCACGGGCGTTGGCTGCCCCATAATAGGTCGAACGTGGCACATCGACGGGGCGACCGTTCAGCGCCGGAATCCCCAAGTCCATGATACGCCGGTCGTTGACGTAATCGGCTTGAACCAGGATGGTCGTATCCTGCCCGTTGCCGATCAGCAGCGACGGAGCCAGCGCAAAGCGTTTGAGGAACTGTTGCTCGCGGAAGCTGCCATTATCCTCGATGGCGCCGGTCAGCCGGAAGCCGACATGCGACGTCGGATCGAGGCGGCCGATATCCAGTTCGCTACGGTAGCTGTCCAAAGACCCTGCCGACAGGACGAAGGCAGTGATGTCGCCATCGGGCTTCTTGGTCACACGATTGACGAGGCCGCCCGACGATCCCCGGCCATAGAGGACTGCCGCCGGTCCCTTGATGACCTCGACACGATCAATGTTGGAAAGGTCGCGGTAATAGAGTGCGTCGTCCCGGAAGCCATCGACGAACTGGTCGGCGATCGCCGTGAAACCGCGTATCCTGAACTCGTCCCGCTGCCCGTCACCCGATGCGAGGGTGACGCCGGGCACGTTCTTGACGGCATCCTGAAGTGACAGCGCCCGCTGGTCGCGCAGCACTTCGGCGGGCACGACCGCGATCGACTGGGGGATATCGCGAAGCGGGAGCGCCACCTTCGCGGCGGAACTGTCCTGCGGCACATAGCCGTCCCGTAAACCGGTAACGATAATGTCAGTACGCCGCTGGTCTTCGCCGGCATCGCTAGCTTGGGCAGCCGTCGCTAGCGTCAACGCCATGAGCGCGCACGATATACGCAAACCTTGTCGAAACTTCATCACACCCCCGCATCAACCAACCTATGCTAATCCCGCCGATAGTGCGAATGATTATCACAATCAAGAATGTGGTGTCGTCTAAGCGGCTGATATACTATGTGTCTCGTACGGCGATCAGGGTCGCAGAGGGAGAGGGGCAGGTAGATGATAGCGTTTTTTCTTTTGGCGCAGGCGTCGTTGCCCGTGATAGGGGAGCCATCTCCGCATGCGAACATGCCGTCCAGCAGTTGGGCGACGCTACGGATTGAACCGTCCTTCGCGGAAACCCGCACGGAAATAGCCATCGGTACGTTGCGGTATGATCGCGACAAGAAGCAACTCGACTACTGGATGCGCCGCGAGGTGCGAGGGAGCCGAGATGGCGGCCTAACCGTTCGCTGGGCTGACAGCCGTACCTGTGCAGTCATGCGCCCAGCAATCAGCGCCATGCGGCATGCTGGATCGACGCATGTTGCGCCACCTGGTTTTGTCGAAAGCTCGCCTCCGCCCCTGGACGGCACGCTATACACTCTTGAGGCACCCGGTGTTTATCCTGGAGGCCGCATCGCTACGCTGCGGATTACCGCAAATGTTGGAACCCCGCTCGCGGCTTGGGCCGAGCGCCTGCAATCCGACATGGCGGGTTGCTGGACGGCGAAGGCGCCTTTGGCATGAGCGCGGTGATCAGGGCGATGATCCGTCGATTTGGCCTGTTCTGTCTTGCACTCGGGGCTATGACCCCATCCGTTGCCCATGCCCGCTGGATGGAAGCCCGATCGGACAATTTCATCGTCACCAGCGACGGCAATGAAGCCGATCTACGCGAATCCGCAACGCTGCTAGAAAACTATGATCGGCTGCTTCGGTCACTGACGGGCACCAGCGCGCCACCATCGCCTGCTCCTTTGAAGGTCTATATGGTCAGTTCCGCCGGAAAGCTGCGTCAGGTCGCTCGCCTCCCCGATGGCGCTCTGGGTGTCTATATGGCGCGGGTGGGGGGCACGGCGGCGCTGGCGGTTCGGGGTGATCGCCCCGGCCTTGGCGGCGAAGAAGTGCTTCTGCATGAATATACCCATCATTTCATGATCCGCTATTACCCGGCGGCCTATCCGGCATGGTACAGTGAAGGCTTCGCCGAATATGTGATGACCGCTCGCTTCCTGGCTGATCGGTTCGAGATTGGCCGTCCCAACCCGGGTAGGGCGGCATCTCTGCTGAATGGAACGTGGCTGCCGGTCGAGCGCATCTTCGCGTCGGGCCGCAGGGGGTTGTCCGCTGCGCAGCTTCCGCAGTTTTATGCGGAAAGCTGGCTGATCGTGCATTATCTCTTTGCCGCACTCGAGCGGCGCGAGGCTCTGATCCGCTATCTAGCCGATCTGCATCGCGGCATCGCCGAGCCGGCGGCTTTCCGGAGCGCCTTTGGCAAGGATCACGCCGCATTCGAAATCGATCTCAAGCGCTACAGGGACGGCGGCATCGGTTTTGGATCGATGGGCCGCCATCAGGGGCCGTCCCCCGCGATCACGGTCAGCGCACTGCCGGCATCGGCTGACGATCTTCTGTTGCGCCAGCTCGCGCTCAATCTTGGCATGGCCGATCCTGCCCTCGAGGCGGAGACGCTAGCAGCGATCCGCACGGTTGCCGCGCGTTATCCCGACGATCCCTATGCCCAGCGCGTGCGGGCGCGAGCGGAGATAGGCTCAGGTGATCGCGCCGCCGGGATCGCCATGATCGACAGGTTGATCGCGCAGACGCCCGGCGACGCGGAGCTGTTCTATTATCGCGGGATCGCGGACTTCTTCACCGGACGTCGCGATGAAGCCCGACGCCCTGAGCTTTATGCGGCCGCACATGGCTGGTTCGCAAAGGCCGTCGAAGCGGACCCCGGTTATTACACCGCGCTTTATAGGGCCGCGCTCACGGCGCCGGACACGAGCGTCGGGCGGACGGATAAGGTGGTCGGACAACTCCTGGTGGCGCACAGGCTTGCGCCGCTGGTTGGTGACATAGCCATCGACGCGGCAACGGCTCTGGTGGCCCGCCGTCGATATGAGGAGGCGACGGCCGCTATCATGCCGATCGCCGCCAATCCTCACGGCGCCAATGTCCAACGCGCCCAAGCGTTACTCGACAGGATTCAAGTGGAAGCAACTGACAGGCCATGACTGTCATTCCAACGAATTGGCGCGCTACGATGATTGCCAGTCCTGTTGCTATGTCCAGGTCATCCACAAGTGCGACGCCTCACACGGCTTCATATCGCGCTCCGGACGTGGGGACGCTTCGCTTCAGGATGAACTTTCGGGTATTCGGGAGGCCTGTCGCGTTGCCAATAATCTCTTCTGAACTGGTCCATCAGGTGCGATAGCCGGGCACAATTTATGCCTATCTCGCTTTGACCGTAGGGTAGATTAATTGTCGGCCATCGCCCCCGGAAGGATCGATCTGCTCGAAACTATCGACTGCGGGGATCGTTTTCGGCGGCGTGGCGCTCGATGAGAATGAGTTATCGCTGATCGGGTATGGAACGCCCTATTTTTTTTGGGGAGGGGCGCGCTTTTCGACGCGCCCCTCCGGAGCGTTTATCATCAAATTTACGCTATTCTAACCAAACCAGAAATCCTCCGGGGAAACTTGCTCTTCTCCGTAAAAGGTAGTTCCTCCTCCCTCTCTTACCGTAAAGGTTCCGATAGAATATATAATCCTATCATCCGGCTTTCTGACAGAATAAATGCGCACCCGGATTTCGTTACGCGATCCTCCGCAGAAGGCGACAAACTTCCGTAATCCGTCGCCGCGCTGAAGCACTTCGAACAGCGCCGTCCCTTGGATCGCTATAGCCTGTCCGTTTAAGTTCAGCGTTGTCATCGGCATATTGCGCGCCGCACCGCCTGCTGCTTCACTGGCTATTTGAAGTTTGAGATTGCCGCATCGTGCCACGATGCTTGAGCTAGAGGCAGCCCTTGCATCCTGTCCGGTCGATACGATGATATCGCCTCTGCTGCTGCCTTTCGGTCCCTCAGAAACTGGGCTCTGGCTGGACAGGGCTAGCAGGACACTGATGAGAGTTATCATAATTCAGCTCCTCACTGGATCTAAAATCCGCAGGAGGGGCTATTCTGGTTCTTATCAGTATTATCGTAGGGCCTGACCTTGTTATCCTGATTAGTTGAAATGTAGCTCAACATATTACTGTCGAACGTCTTTCCACCGGCCGTCTTCCCGGCCAACGCATCGTAGGCGCTCCAATCGTGTGCCGATGGGAAGCGCTGGTCGACGCCACCGGTGCCATATGGTTGATTATGAATAATGGCCAGCACATGAGCTCCCGGCGGGAGCGCAGCGGTATTGAATGTTACTTGGCTACCGTTCTGGTTCGTGAACGGCGGAGTGAATAGAACATGCCCACCATACTCATATATGAATGACCCGTATTCCCACCTTGCAGCATTCCCGGTGGCGTCGATCGCGTCCGCCGCTGCTTGGGCAGCATTGTTTACCCGATCGATGGGGATATTTGAACTCGCAAACGTCGTTTCGACACAGGGCGTGTCTGGGGTATCGGGATAGTCGTCCTCAGGGCCGTTGCCCCCACCTCCGGCACCAAAGCCACCGCCGCCAGTCACGATCGGGGGGCTGTAATAATAATTATTCGGCAGCCGCTGGCCGTTAACAATGATGTCGTCACCTTCGACGGGCGGCGGAACATCATCCGTGTCCTCGCCTTCGCCCCCGGCGATCTGGTCGAGCTCGTCAGCCATGAGCAGCCTAACGCCTTTAAATTCTCCGCTGAAATGCCGCATAGCCTAAATCCTCTTTTTAATTTTGATCAACCAATATCATGGGCCTTACAACACCATCCAATATATATACCTGGACAGTGTCTTTATGTATATCTGTTGTCTGACCAATAAATGCCACTGTGGAAACCGTTTTACTACAAAGAAATTGGACAGAATCTACTTTCTTAATTGGCTTAAGAAAGTAATTCCAGTTATTTATGCTATTTTTATCCATAACTTTACTATCGTTCTGATATTTTTTTACCAGCAGTCCGACATCGCTAAGGCTATATTCGAATATTACTTTTGTTCCTCCGCAATCATATTGTGTATTGGATGAAATTTTATTTGGTGAATAGGCGTCCACTAGCGGGGGCGGTGTTTGAGCAGAGGCAGCTGAAGTCGCCATCGATAAGATAGCAATGGATAATATTTTCATGGCACACTAACATCCTTTCTCGGGATGGTAGTTTCCAGATTGTTGAGCACGTCTTGCAGCGCTTTGCGCTTCCTGTAACGTGTTGTTAGCTAGCACGTTAGCGCCCAGATAGTTGTATTCCTGAAGACCAGAAGATGTCGAAATGTAAGTTCTGACTTGGCTTGAATCAGGCCCGCCCGCGAGGTCAGCAAAATATTTTAGTTGGGTCATGTCTTGTGCAGATGGACCGAAGGAATGGGGATGGTTATGAACTATTCCTACGACTTGGTTCCAGTTACTAAACCCTAACTGTTGCGGAGTATATCTGCTAAAATCAACGGTACCGCCTTCTCCTATTGCTAGGTTGGATGTATGTAAGCCTCCGTTGCCATCGGACCAAATAAAGCCAGCATATTCTCGGTTTGCATAATCTGGTTGCTGTTTGATTTGCCACTCTAAGGAAGCTGCAAGCTTATCCGCAGTCCAGTCTAGATGATAATTCCAGTTGGCCGGAACCGCTGGGGCGTTCCCTAAGCTAGGATCCCATTGCCCATTGCCGGGGCAGAGGTTTCGGTCCGTGGGAGGGCCGTCAGAACCCGATCCACCGCCGGAATAGCCTCCGCCAGAAGTTGGCGTCCAGCTAGAGTGATATCGCCTAGCTGTTACGACGATGTCATCAGCGTCTGCTGGGGGTGGCGGTTGCGGCACATCGTCCGTGTCTTCCCCATCTCCGCCCGAGATCATATCGAGTTCGTCCAGCATGAGGAGGCGAATGCCTTCGAATTCGCCGCTAAAATGCCGCATAGTCTATCTCCTTTGTTGGATGATGAGCTCTCGCTCGCCGCTTGCGAATATTGCCGTATCTGTGGCTTCGTGATCTGATGAAGCCGCCACGTTGGAACTCCTCTCATCGACTGCCTGAGGAACCACTCGGATCGCCTGACCATCGACAATCTGGTAGATGATGTCGGCCATCCTGATCGTTTCAGGACGATGCGCTACGAGAATGCGCGTGCCGCCAAGCTGTTTGATCGCTTCGACCACCCGGCTCTCCGTGGTGACGTCGAGATGAGCTGTGCCTTCATCGAGCATCAGCACGCCGGGGTTGCGATAAAGCGCGCGCGCGAGCAGCACGCGCTGTTTCTGGCCGCCTGAGAGGTTCGATCCCATATCGCCCACGGAGGTCTCGTACTTCATCGACATGCGCATGATGTCGTCGTGGATGGCGGCACGACGACAGCAATCGATGACGTGGTCCATGTCATAGTCTGGGTCGAAAAAGGCGATATTCTCTGCCAGAGACCCAGCAAACAGCGTGTCCTCCTGGCTAACGGCGCCCAGGTGCATGCGGTAGTTGCGAGCACCGAATTCCTGGATCGGAATGCCGTCGATCAGCATCCCCCCCGACGTTGGTTGCAGTAGGCCGCACAGTATCTTGAACAACGTCGTCTTACCCGCGCCGGAAGGTCCAACGAGCACCGTTGTTTTGCCCGGCTCAATGCGAAGCGACACCCCTTTGAGGACAGGCGGCTGCCCAAAACCATAGGAAAATGTCACATGTTGCAGCTCGATAACACCGATCTGGGAGAGCGGGGCGCTTCCCTCTTCCGGTTCGCGCTGCTCCAGCGCGATGTCGGAGATGCGGTCGAGATGGACATCCAGTAGACGATAGTTCAGCAACTGGTCTATCAGCCGCGTCATGGCTCCTATGAAGCTCTGCTTATAGGCTTGGAAGGCGAAGACCATACCAAGCGTGATCGATCCACTCAGCACCATGCGGATCGCGACATAGATGAACAGCAAATTCTCTATGGCGACGATGAAGCTGTTTGCCGTGTCGAAGCTGCCCGTCAGACGACCCAGCCTGATCGTGCCGTTGACGACGTCAGCCTTCCTGTTTTGCCACTGGCGCTGGCGATTGCCTTCCTGGCAGAACATCTTGATCGCAGAGATGCCGCGAATATTCTCAATGAAGGCTGATGTCTCCAACGCCTGGGCGGTCAGCACATTGGCGTTGGCGAACTTCATCGACTTGAACGACGCGAGCTTCAGAAGCGCGTAGATGAACACCACGCCGCCAGTGAGGCTCGCTAGGATCGGCGAGAAGACGATCATCAGGCAAATCGTGGCCATTGCCAACGCGCCGTCGACGACCGAGCTTACCAACCCTCGGGTCAGTAAATCCGTGATTGGCTGAAGCGAGGAAAAGCGGGACGTCACGTCACCCAGGTGCCGTTTCTCATACCATGCAGTCGGCAGGTGGATGGCATGGCGGAACAGGTTCACCGCTGTCTGGATGCTCAGGCTGTTACTGAGGCTGAGGACAAGGCGGCTTCGCACCCACATCGCGGCCGCGTTCAGGAGGAGAATGCCGGCAAAGCCAGTGGCGATGATATTGAGAAGATCAAAGTCGGAGCCGGGGAGGGCGGTGTCGATCGCCAGTTGCGTGTAGAAGGGCACGACGAGCGTTACGATCTGCATGATGATCGACAGGGCCAGTATCCGCGTCAGCGCCGGCCCCAATCCCCGGATGCGCGACCATAGCTGGCTGAGGTGCAAGCGGGTGCGCTTGACCACCGGTGTAAAGGCCGTGCTTGGTGTCAATTCCAGAACGATGCCGGTGAAGTGGCCCGAATGTGCCGCCTCGTCTAGGAGCAGCATGCCCTTTGCAGGGTCGAGAACCGAATATCGCGTACCGCGCAGGCCTGGCCGCACCTGATCGAGCACGACATAATGGTTGAGGTCCCAATGCAGGATCGCAGGCAGCGAGAGTTGCTGGAGTGAAGCTATGTCGCTTTTCAGCGCGCGACTATGAAATCCCATCTGATCGGCGATCGCAATCAGATCCTTGAGCGAGCTACCACGGGTCGATAGTGGGAAACGGCGGCGCCAAGCGGATAGGTCTCGCTTATCGCCATAATGGCGCGCGACCATCGTCAGGCAGGCAAGCCCGCATTCGCCACCCTCCGCCTGACGGACATATTTGTCATGCCCGAAGAGAAAACCGCTGCCGCTCATGTCCGCTTTCTCACCGAATTAAGCGGCTGCAGCAGCCAGTCCACGAAAGACCGTCGCTCCAGGATCACCGTACCCTGCAAGGTCATGCCGGACTGGAGCGGCACAGGGCTGCCAAAGGCGGGCACCGTCTCATTGGCGAGGCGCACGCGGATGGGGTACACCGGCTCCTCAATCTTCACCGGCACGTCGATTTCGCCGGGCGCATAGGCGGTCCGCGAGATTGAGGTGATGGTCCCGGCAAACGTGCCGAACTGTTTGTAGGGGAAGGCATCATAGGAGATGCGCACTTGCTGCCCCACTCGGATGAACCCCACTGCCTTGGACGGTGCATAGAGCTGCACCTGGAAAGTCGATCGTTGCGGCAGGACGCTCAGCAGCGGCATGCGAGGATCTACGCTGCGTCCTGGTGAGGCCTGGAGGGCTGTGACCCGACCGTCAACGGGCGAAAGGATCGTGTAACCGACATCAACCTTGGCGCGCGAACGCTGCTGGAACAGGGAGCCGAGTTCGCCTTGCAATTCCGCTCGCTGGCGCAGCTCATCCATGGGCAGCCGGCGCAACTGCGCGGCCGTCTCGTTACGCCTGGTGGCGAGTTGAACGAGCTGCTGCTTGATCTGCTCGGCGCGCTGCCGTTCAGCCAGCAAGGATTGCCGCCGCCGATCCATGTCCATCTGGCTGATGAAACCTTTCTCGGCGACGGGCGTGATCCGTCTGAGTTCCTCTTCCTTCGACCGGATGATGGCTGCCTGTATAACCGACTGCTCGCGCAGTGTGTCCTGTTCCCCAGCGTTGGTCTCGAGCGAGGCGGATAATTTCTCACGTTCGGAGGAGAGCGCGTCGTGCGCGGCTTGCATCTGCGCCTTGACGCTATCCGTCTGGTCGGTGAGTGCTGCGAGACTGTCCTTGGCGGCTCCGCGCCGCTCCTCGTCACGCATGTCGACGCCGATGAAGGCGAGGGGCTGACCACGGCGTACGGCTGAGCCCTCGCGCACGAAGACGCGCTCCGCTACGCCGGTTCGGAGTGCGAAAACCTTGGCGGAAGGCTGGGACGTTATGACCACGCCGGGCACGGCCTCTGTTCGGGGATAAGTCGCGGTCGTTGCCCAGGCAATCAACGAAAGGCTGATCACACCAATTGCTATGACAAGGCGAGAACTCATGCGGCTGTCGGACAGGACGACATCGCCGTAGAGACGCTGACGCCGCCGTTCAGTCACCTGCTCCCGGAATAGATTGTTCGCCGTTGCGACGGTCATGGCAACGCCCCCGTTATGCGAAGGCAGGGATCGGGGTTGTCTGCGGCACGGCGATCTGAATGATGTCGGCCTTCGCCAGGTCGCGGATTACGGCTTCCAAGCTTGCGGGTTCAACGTCCGGCATTTCCTGTTGAAGGCCATCCAGATCGAGCACTGTGTAGCGCGCGAGAACGAGTACGACACGGTGATGATCGCCCATGAGCTGTAACGGTGCTCCATTCACGTCAAACCGCTCGGCGCTACCATCGGCGTGGCGCGTATTCAGCATCAGCCGGGTGCCGGCGGAGAGCGGCGTTTCGGCCTGCTTGAGGAGATCTGCGATATTGAATGGGGAAACCAGGCGCTCACGTTGGCGCGAACGAGCATAGAAGGCCTCCAGGGTGGCGGGGTGCATTAGCGCCTCGCTGACCGCCGACACGGCTTCGGCCACATGGCGGGGATCTTGCGCATCGCCCATCACCGCATGGCGAACCTCGAGAAGGCCGGGCAGGACCGAGCCGCAGGCCCAGACGAAATAATCGAGAATCAACGGCGTGTGGATCGCCACCGTCAGGTGGAGGGTATCGCTGCCGGCCACCGGCTCGACCTTGTGCCACCAACCCCGGGGCACATATAGTGCGTCGCCTGCTTGCAGTATCTCGTCGATCACCGGTGCGCTGGGAAGCTCGTCCTTGCGATCGTTGCTGACCTGGCTGCTGATAGGAAGGGGGTGGGTGGGCTCGTAGATCCGCCAATGTTTGCTGCCGCCGATCTGCAAGACGAAGACGTCATGCGTATCCCAATGGACGTTGGTCGCCGGCTCGCCGCCCAGACATGCGTAAGCGTTGGATGTCGTCTGAGCGCCTACAAAGCGGCCGATCTCGGTGCAAACCTCCCTGACAATAGGCGAGACGAGTTCGATCCGGTTCAGCACGACGGTAGCGCCCTTGGACATCATCTCATAAAGCCGCTCCTTACGAACCCGGCGAGTCCTGATCCCAATGTCCACATATTCTTCGACATAGTGGGACGGATCGACGCGGCCATTATGGAGCACTTTTAAAAGCTCTCGGGTAGGATCCTGAAGATCCAGTGCTGCATCGATTGTCGACCAACTGAAGGGTGACGGATCAAAGCACTGACGTACGAGCCAAGGCTTCCGTTCGAATAATTCTTCACGAAATTCCCTTCGGTTCAAACCGAAATTAAACATTTCTACCCCCAAGCACTTATTCTTTAGTATTATTATAAATATATTACTTTCATTAATCGGTATAATAATTTAAACTGAATCATGGGTTTGAAGCGCGTCCATGTTGTGGGAAATGCTATATTATGTCTGGTTGCGGTCAACTCCATTTAATTTCGCTTCGGACAATAAAGTCCCGGAATTTCAGGCGAGTTGTTCGTTGTTTATGCCGCATCGAATGAACTATCATAATTGCCCCCTGCGGCCGGTCCGTCCTGCCGAAATTTGTTGGCCTCGAAGACAGGGCCAGCGTGGCTTCGGGGATTTGCGATTGGTTCGCAACAAAGATAATGCTACTCGCGCTGGTTGGTATCGTCGCAAGGTAGGGGCGTCGTGTTGGGTGTCTAAAATCGATAGCCTTCAGGTATTTCTTGCAGCTCAAGCGGACCTTCTCCGTTACGCAACGCGGATCACTGGCGATTCTGCAGAAGCGCAAGATGTGGTTCAGGACGCCTGGTTGCGCTTCCGCGCGACCGCTAGCTCGCGCACCCTTGAAGAACCGAGCGGCTATCTTTTCCGGATAGTCCATAACCTTGCGCTGGACAGGCAGCGGCGGGATGGACGTGAAAGTCGTATCTTCACAACCGAAGCAACCGTTGCGACCGAGCTTGTACCGAGCGACGAACCCTCCCAGCAAGCGAGCACGGAAGCGAAGGATGAACTCGCCATGCTATACAGAGCCCTGGGACAATTACCGGTCCGGACCCGCCGGGCATTCGAAATGCACCGCTTCGAGGAAATGAAGTTGATTGAGATAGCGCAGGAGCTTGGCATATCGAAGAGCCTCGCCTCGGAACTGGTGATTGAGGCCGTTGAATTCTGCAAGAAGGCCCTGCGGCGGCGCCATTGAGCCATTCTCCGATAAATTTCCGGAAATGTGGGAGTCTCGTTCGTTAAATGCATAAAGCGATGGAAGCCGCGCGCGGTCTGCTCACATGGAAAATGCTGGAAACAGGATGACTGGGGAAAAGGAGGTGGACCCAATGGGGAGCGATCTCAGTCGCCAGGCCACCGCTTGGCTGGTTCAGCTCGAGGATGAGCCGGACAATGAGGCACTGCAGGCCCAATTCATAGATTGGCTCGCCACCAGCCCCGCGCACCTCGCCGCATGGGAGGAGACCGTGCATGTGTCGGGGTTGATGTCGGTCGCCGGTCCTTTACGCGCGAGCACGCCACCGTCGCTGTCGAGGCATCGAGCTTGGCTTCCAAGGTTGGGGCGCGTCAGGAATTTCGCGGGACTGGCACTGGCGGCATGCTTCGCGTGGTCCGTTGCACCCGACCTTTCGCTTTGGGTGCGCTCGGATGAGATCACTCGAACCGCCGAACTGCGTGTGGTCAGGCTCAAGGATGGTAGCATTGCCCATCTCGCTCCGTCGACGGCTATCGCCTTTACCGGTGACGCGAAGGGGAGAAGGCTGGATCTGCTGCAAGGCGAAGCCTGGTTTGATGTCGCGCATGACGAAGCGCGGCCGTTCCGCGTCGTGGCAGGGGATAGTCGGGTGACGGTCCTCGGCACGGCCTTTTCCGTCGAAAAGATAGGCAGCAACACCGCCGTCGCGGTTCAACGAGGACGTGTGGCGGTGGAAACGCGCGATGCTGCGTCACCTCGCCGTGTCGTGCTGATTGCGGGTCAGTCAGTATGGATAAGTGAAGGCACTGCATCACGCAGCACGATCAGACCGGACAGGGTCGCGTCTTGGCGTGAGGGGGTGGCAATCGTCAACGATCAGCCGATCGGGGACGTCATCGATCAGATCCGGCCTTGGTATAAGGGCTACATCGTTGCGAGAGGGCCTGGGTTGAAGAACCGGCGGGTCAGCGGCCTCTATGATCTGCGCGATCCCGATCTGGCGCTGGAGGCGCTGAGGCGAGCGCACAATGTGACGATTTCACGAGTGTCTCCTTGGCTGCGGATCGTCACCATCGGCTAAGCCAGCACAAGAAAATTCCCTCTCCCTTCATTTTTTCCGGAATGAGGCGGCGTTCAAACGTTGAAGTTATGCAACTGCATCGCAATAGCGATTTAGTTGGTGGTCAACGTCGATGCGGGGGTGGGTTAGGTGAGTTCGGGGAGTAACTGCAGGAAGTTCGGAAGCCGCCCGTTTTGGGCTGGGGCACTGCTCGCTTCGGCGGCGGTCGCTGGAGTGAGTGCGCCGACCGTGACTCAGGCGCAGTCGGCCGCGCCGGAGCGCGCGCGCGCGTTCGACATAGCGCCGCAGCCTGTTGTCGATGCGCTGACAGATTTCGGGCGGCAGTCGGGGCTGCAGGTCAGCATGGATGCCGATCAAGTTCGGGGCCTCTCGTCCCCAGGCGTTCAGGGCACGATGACGCCTTCGCAAGCGCTCCAGCATCTTCTTGCCTCCACCGGTTTGGCGGCCCACATCGAGGGCAGGATCGTTTCGTTGCGCAAGGTCTCGGTCATTGCAGTCGATCAACCTCGGTCCGACACCATCTTCCTTGGTTCTCTTCGTGTCGAGGGTGCGCCCGTCGAAACCGCTGCTTCTGAAACTGGTGCTGAGCGCGATGCTCGGCGGAAGGACGCCATATATGATCAGGACATTTCGTCCACCTATGCTGGCCAGGAAGAGGTCGAGCGCTACAAGGGCGTTAACACCGCCGATGTGCTCAAGGGTATGGTCAACGTGTTCAGCGGCGATGCGCGCAACGGCGGGGCTCTGGATCCCAGCATTCGCGGCATCCAGGGGCCGGGGCGCGTGCCCGTCATCATCGACGGCACGGAACAGGCTCTGACCGTTTGGCGCGGCTACAATGGTGCAAGCAATCGCAGCTATGTCGATCCCAGCCTGATTTCCGGCCTTCAGGTTTTGAAGGGGCCGGTTTCGACGCGGGGAGTCAACGGCTCCACGGGCGGCGCTATCGTCATCAACACGCTCGATGCGGCCGACATCCTCCAGCCCGACAAGAATTTCGGAATCGAGCTGAGGCTCGAGGGCGGCAATAATTCGACCAATCCGCGGCTGCCGACGCTGATCACCGGCCTAGACTATCGGACGATCCCTGATTTTGTCTGCTCAGGCATCGGCGCATCGCCGACCTATGCCTTTTGCGACCCCTCGCTGCGGGTAAACCTGCACACGCCCGATGACAACGAGTCCTTTTCGGCTGGCGACCGCGCGATCCGCCTGGCTGTGGCGGGCCGGGCAGGCAATTTCGATCTCTTCGGCGCCTATGCCTTCCGTGAGCGCGGCAACTATTTTTCCGGCGAGACGGCTCCCGGCTATTACAGCCAAGAAGATCTCCCGCTCAATTCACACACATTCGTCCGCAAGCTGGGGCTCAACTATGAGCCCGGCAATGAGGTCCCTAACACCTCGAGCAAGCTGGAATCCTTCCTGTTCAAGGCGACGTGGCGCATCGCGGACGATCAGGCGATGCAACTCGGCTTCCGCGACAGCAAGTCGACCTTTGGCGATATTCTGCCATCGCGCATCTTCACGGTGCGCGGCCCTACGTTCGGGAATGTCCAGTGGCCGCTCAGCAAAGTGCATGCGCAGGCCTATAACGCCGAATATAAATGGCAGCCGGACAGCCGCTGGATCGATTTCCGCGCCACGGCCTGGGCCACCGATACGGTCAGCGACACCTATAGCTCGGGCGGTTTCCCCAATGCGGCGTCCTTCGCCGATCCGATCATTCAGAACACGGCGATCTCGAACTCCGACAATGACCGGTACGGCTTCACCGCCAGCAACCAGTTCAATCTGTCGTCAAAGCTGAGCTTTCTTGTGGAAGGAAACTGGCAGCACGAGCGGCTCCGCTCCGGCGACGAATATTCGACCGCTGCGGCTAATGGCTGGCGGCAGTTGCCTCGCGCTGGGCGGCGCGAGGAGTATCGCATCAACGTCAGCGGTGAGTGGCGGCCGACGAGTTTCCTCAAGCTCAATGCTGGTCTGTCATACTCCGGATACTGGGCTGAAGACGACTTCCTGCCGGAATATCTAAGGCGACAGGGCGGGTCGATCAGCCGACCAGTTACGACGAGCTGGAGCACATCCTATCAGACTGTCGGCTCCAGCTTCGCCGATTATGAGACTTATTGGCGTAACCAACTCGCTGGCTTTGGCTTTTCTTCCGAAGATATCGAAGCTTTCCTTCCCGCTTTTGTAGCAGACTATGATCCAAACATACCTTTCAACATAACTCACAACGGTCCTGACTGGACTCCAGATGCTGAGGGTGGGTTCAGGCGAGCTGATAATATCTGCCTCAATGGCTCACTGAGCGGCGTTGCGAATTATTCGGGAACATGCATCGCAATAGCGAACAACACGTTCATTCCCGTCACGGAGGCCAAACGTAAATCCGGCCATGGCTGGGCGCCGACGGTGTCTGCCACCGCCTATATCAGCACCGCGAGTCGGGCCTATGTCCGATACGCTGAGGCCTATCGCTTCCCCAGCATGTTCGAGAGTACCATCGGTTTCTCGGCCTCGATCAACCCGCAGCGCGATCTGAAGCCCGAGCATATCCGTTCTTGGGAAGCTGCTTGGATTCAGGATCTTCGGCCGCTGTTTCGCCTCGGTGAAGGTCAGCATGCTGATCTCAAGCTTACCTGGTTCCACAACACCACGCGCAATGTGATCGAGAGAAGCACCAACCTGATGTTCAGCAACATCGAGAAGCAGGTGGTCGCCGGATTCGAGCTGCAGGCGCGCTTCGACAATGGCAGCTTCTTCACCGACCTCAGCGCCAGCCACATGACCACCAACAAGGCTTGTGACGAAAGCGTCGCCACACAGTTGGATGCGTCGCGCGGGCGCGTTCCGGATTGCGTCAAATATGGCTTCCTCTCGGGCTTCCTGCTCACGCAGGCTACGCCGGAGGATACGGTCAACTGGACCGTCGGCGGGCGTTTCTTCGATCGCAGGCTCGAAGTCGGCGGGCGTTTCACCTGGTACGCTGGTTATGACAATCCGCAACTCGCGGAATTCACCAATCCCGAAGACTGCATCGGCGGATGCTTCCTCAACATCCCCTATACCTGGGGCGAGATCATCACCCTTGATGCTTATGCTAAGTTCAGGATTAGCGACCGCTTCAGCGCGGAGCTATCGGGCCTCAATCTCAACAACCGCTATTATCTCGACCCTCTGTCACGCTCCATGCTGCCCGCTCCGGGCCGGACGGTGCGGTTCAGCCTGACAGGGAGGTTCTGAGGCGAGCTTCAGGGCCGCCACTCACGTCCATCAATCCTCACAAGACCGGGATGCTGGTGACGACCCTGGATGAACGCGCTCGAACGGTCGGGCGCTCCAACAAGCAGGAGAATAGTATGAACTTCGCATATCTCAAAGCTCTTGGTCTGGCACTCGCCCTCTCGAGCGCAATGGCTGGTGCCGCTCAGGCTCAGGTCGTCGGCGGAACCAGTGATTCCTCCAAGGTGACGATCGCCGCTAGCACGGTCGTGGGCGGCCCACACACCGCTGGCAAGGTTGGCATCCATGTGCCCAATCTCGCCTCAGGCCAGTATATCGATTTCCAGGGCCTGCAGAGCGTCCTTGGGACGGACGCCAACGGCGTAACCACTTTCACCGCAGTCACCGGCACTGTGACCGATCACAGCCAATATGGCCGCTTCGATTTCGCCAAGGTAAGCGGCTATGATATCTATTTTGGTGAGTGGAAGCAGACTGCGAGCGTCACCGCCGGCGATCACACCGTCTACTATGGTGGCACAGGGGCATCGACCTCAGTCCCGTCCAGCGGCTCGGCCAGCTACTCGGTCAAGGGCATCAGCGACTATCAGGGCAAGGGCATTCTGAACGGCACGTTCAATGCATCGTTCACCGGCAGCGGCGGCACGCTCACGGGCAGCCTGGCGAATGCTGGCGGAACCTATGGCGTGAACATCGGCACGGCGACCATCACCTCCGGCGGCACCTTCGCGGGCGCTGGCGGAAGCGCGACCGGCGCCGGTGGTACACCGCTGGCCTCCAGCGGTGTGGTGAGTGGCCGTTTCTTCGGTTCGAACGTCAATGCGCTGGCGGGCACCGTCGCGTTCAGCGGTACGAACCGCCAGTACAGCACCGCTTTCGGCGGCACCAAGAACTGATCACCCATGTTGGGACCGGGGCCTCCAAAAGGGCTCCGGTCTCCGTCACCAATGATCCGGCCTGGCGTCTTCATGGACATATCAGCTTTTCGCATTTTGATCTCGTACGAGCCGCTGTTGCTTGCTCTGGCGGCCAGCTTGTGGGCGACCGCTGCCAACGCGCAGACGACAAGCGGGCAGGACACGCGACTCCGGCTTGACCAGCAGCTCGATCGCCAGCGCGCTGACCAGGAATCCCGCGCGATCGAGGATGCTGAAGCGCTCGACGGTGATACATCTTCGCTGACCATAGACGGTCAGACTTACGCGGTTGGCAACACTGTCGATGACATCGGGCAAGCTCTCTATATCTCAGTGACGCGCAAACAGTGGCCCGACGTTCGCCGTTTTCTCGCCGCCTATCAGAAGCTGGATGGGCATGATCCCATGCTGGTCGAATATGCTCTTGGCGCGCTCGCGCGCGAGAAAGGCGACCTGGCGGCTGCGGAACGGCATTATCGGGCGCTGTTGGCGATAAAGGCGGATTTTGTCCCGGGTAGGCTGGAACTCGCACGCGTCCTTTTCGACGATCACAAGGATCGTGAGGCTGAAAGCGCTTTCCGGGCAGCGCGCGATCTACTGGCCGATGATGGGCCACAGGCGCAGGGTGTGATCGGCACGGTCGATGCCTATCTGGGCGCGCTCAAGCGCCGCCGGAATTGGCAGGGAAGTCTTGCTATCGGTCCCGGATACAGCAGCAATCTCAATCAGTCGTCGGCGAGCTACACCTGCCTTTTGGCGACCGACGACGGCACCTGCCTTGTCGACCGACAGGTTCCGCCCGCGATCGCGGCCGCTGGCGTCAACTTCGAAGGCACGCTCGCGAGAGATGTTCCGTTGAGCGGACATAGCGGTCTCCGGGCGCGGGCGATCCTGTTCGGCGACGTCTATCCGGAACATCATGCCTATTCCCAGGCGACGGCGATCATGCGTCTAGGCTATCAATATCAGACTGCCCGCAACGTCGTCTCCCTCTCGCCCTCATTCGAGATCGGTTCGCTCGGATCGTCGGAGCTCTACAGCGCGCCAGGTCTGAACGCGGAATGGACGCACACGGTCTCGCTGCGGTTGCTCTTCAAGGTCGAGGGAAATTACCGGGATTTCCGTTACCGCGATGCGGCTTTTGCTCCGCAAAATGGGCCGCTCACGGATGTTGCTATCACAGGATGGTATTCGCTGACGCCGACTTTGACCGTGTTCGGTGGACCAGATGTCCTTGTGAAGGACACGCCAAGCCTTGTCGAAGCCTATCGCCAATGGGGCGCACGGCTCGGGATCAACAAGGCTTTCGGCAATGTCGCAAGCCTCTTCCTCATGGGATCCTATCGCTACCGCCGCCACCGCGCATACAGCGAATTGTTCGAGGCGCAGCGCAAGGACCGCCAATTCAACGTCATAGGGATCGCCCGTCTGCCCATCCTGAAAGTCTGGGCGCTCGTTCCCGAAATCGTTGTCCAGCACACCCGTGTCCAGAGCAATATCGACTGGCTCTATTCCTACAAGCGCACGACCGCGAGCGTTAGGCTCAGCTATGCCTTCTGATCGGCCGCGCGCTCTTCCTTTCACATTACATAGGAGAAACGCCCATGACCGTAATTACTGCTGAATTTCCCGTTGGCGAGCAAAGCCGCGCGAAGCGGCTCAAGGCTCTGACCAGCACCGTCCATGAGGGCGTCGATCGCTCGATCATGTCGGCATCATCTTTCGCCACCATCGAACGCTACAAGAATTTTCTAGCGATTCAGTATCTCTTCCACCGCGACGTTGCCGCCCTTTATGCAGATGCGCGCCTACTGGCAGCTTTTCCGGATCTCGTCCAGCGGTGCCGTTTGCCGCTGGTCGTGGCGGACATGGAGGATCTCGGCGTTGCAGCACCGGAGTCTGGACCGCCCGCTTTCCTTGCCTGTGATCCGCTGGACATGGGCACCGCACTGGGCTGGCTCTATGTCGCCGAAGGGTCCAACATGGGCGCGGCCGTGCTGCGCAAGGAAGCACAGAAGCTCGGGCTGACCGATGATGTCGGTGCGCGTCATCTTGCGCCCGCGCCCGAAGGCCCGGCTCCCCACTGGCGCGCATTTACCGCCGCGCTGGATGCAGTCGAACTGGGCGAGGATGAGGAAAAGCGTGCCAAGGAAGGCGCACTGGAAGCGTTCGCGCGGGTCCAGGCCCATGTCGATGCACGGCTTGACTGAGGCCACCAACGCCGACCTGCTCCGGCGCGGTCGCACAACTCGCGCCGGTTGGCTCGTCCTGGGCCTGGCGCTGGTGGCAATCGGCTTCATCGGCATCTTCGTGCCGCTGCTTCCGACCACTGATTTCATGCTGCTGGCGCTGCCCTGCTTCGCGCGGTCCTCGCCCCGGCTCGAAGCATGGTTGCTGGGTCATCCTCGCTTCGGGCCGGGGTTGCGGGCGTGGCGCGCGGAGGGCGCAGTGCCGCGCCATGCCAAAATCGCGGCGTGCATCGGCATGGCGGTGGGGTTCGGGCTGTTCTGGCTCGACGTCAGGCCCGGCCCGCTGCTGACCGACGCCGTGGCCGCATTCATGCTGTTCTGGGCGATCTGGATCATTCGGCGACCCGAGCCGGGAGAATCACGATGAAGCCTGGAGGTTATCGCGGGGCGCAGTTTGCGGCTGCGAATGATGATACTTCTCTCTTTGAGGGCCATGTCGTCTTCCGAACATATTATGCTGACAGCCCTCGGCGGCGGGGAAAAACGTTGCCCACGCCTATGGCGAGACCGGAAAATGGCGAGATGCCGCGCGGCCAGAGCCGGTATTGCGATCAGCCGATGGACTGGCGTATACGCCTATTCGGCCTTGCCGGGACTGTCTCGATCATTGGGCTGATCCTTGCCGCCGTCCTGTTCACCTGGAAGGCCGTTTATCAGCCTGTGCGGGCCACCTCTCAGCCGCTGACAGTGATAGAGCTGCAACCGCTGGCGGCTCCCCCCGAGCCGGTCCGCAACGTAGCGCCAGGACCGGAACAAGTGGAAAAGCAAGAGGCTGAGCTTGAGCCCGTCACCGAGCCGGTCCCGATCCCCCTCGTGCAGTTCGCCGCGCCGACGGTTTCGGCAGAGTTGCGAGAGGCGGGAAAAATCGTTGATCCCGGCCCCGCCGTGCCGGAAACGACCGCGCCCAAAAGCGTCGTCGCGCCGAGCGCCAACCAATTGTCCAATGACGCCCGCCCCAATTGGGAAGGCTTGATCCTGGCCCATCTGGAAGGCTTCCGCCGCTATCCCGCCCGCGCTCGGGCCGCCCGCCAACAAGGGACTGTCTCGATTCGCTTCAGAATGAATCGCGCCGGTATGGTGCTGTCATCGGCTATC
Organism: Sphingobium sp. TomTYG46; assembly: GCF_055396345.1. Lineage (NCBI taxonomy): Bacteria > Pseudomonadati > Pseudomonadota > Alphaproteobacteria > Sphingomonadales > Sphingobiaceae > Sphingobium > Sphingobium sp. TomTYG46. The sequence goes on along the minus strand of NZ_AP027324.1, from coordinate 2,099,682 downwards.
GTAAAGAGATCCGGTTCGTTCGATCTCGATCGTGCCGCCCTTGATACACTTCGGCGTGCGCAGCCTTTACCACATATTCCGGTAGATATGCCCGATGAAGTCGAACTGTCAGTCCCTGTGGAATACTATCTTCACTGAAGGAAAATTCAGTGCCGATCAGCGATCTTCATGATTCCGGCCCTGTCGAATGCTACGTCGCCGTAGGCCAACCATTAAACGCGCACTGTTTCGGGTGCTTGGACGAGTGTCCTGATATGATTTCAGTGGGCAAGCTAGACGTAGCTGGTCTTATGTAAATGATCGAGTTGCGTCAGCTCCGCTACCTAGAGTCTTTCTGACTTAGATTGAGGCATATCCGGCTCCACGGATGTAATTGGCGCATTCTGCGGGCGGGAAGTGGTCGAGCAGTTTTCCGATGCGTCGCCATGTTGCCTCGACGGTGCGTTCGTTGGCCTTGCGGAGCAGACGCTTGAGCTTGGAGAACATCTCCTCGATGGGGTTCAGGTCGGGCGAGTAGGGCGGCAGGAAGAACAGCCTGATGCCCGCCGCCTTGAGCAATTTGCGCACGCGGCTGCCTTTGTGGCTGCCGAGATTGTCGACCACGATGATGCTGCCGGGTTCCAGCGCGGGGATCAGGAACTGCTCGACCCACGCGGTGAAGCTCTCGCCGTTTATCGGGCCATCGAGGACGCAAGGGGCCACGATGCCATCATGCCTGAGGCCAGCGATGAAGGTCAGCGTCTTCCAGTGGCCATGCGGCACCTTGTCGATCAGCGGCTCGCCCCGGTGATGCCAGCCATGGGTGCGGGTCATGTTGGTCTTCGCCCAGGTCTCGTCGATGAAGACCATGCGCTTGGGATCTACCCAGCGCTGGACCCAGCGCCAGCGGTTGCGGCGTCGGATGACGTCGGGCCGGTCCTGTTCCTTGGCGAAGAGCGTCTTTTTTTAAACGTCTTGCCCAAGCGGCCCATGAACCGCCACAGCGTGTCGCAGCAGACCACCACACCACGCTCTTCACGCAGCTGGGCCAGCAACTCGTGCAGCGTCAGGTCCTTCTTCTGCTCGATCCGCGCAAGCAACCACTCGCGCTCACGCGCCAGCAACGGGAGCATGTGACCGCCGACCTTGCCCGGCTCAACAGACCCGCGCGTTCGCCATGACTGCGCCCAGCGAACCCCCGTGGCCGGGCTCACCTCCAGCAACCGCGCAGCCCCCCGCGCCGACATGCCTCGATCCAGAGCCCGACAAAACCGAACCCGCAAATCCTGTGATAATGGCCTCATCCATGCTGGCCTCCTCACCAGTGGCCACCTTGAATCACACTTCCAACCGTCTGGAAATCCCCAACGATTCATTCAACATCGGAAAGACTCTAATTGCCGCCGCAGAGGCAGGGAGCTTCAGCCGGGCCGCCCGCGGCATGAACATTAAACAGGCTACTCTCAGCCGACATATCATCGACATTGAGAAACGGCTTGGAATGACGCTGTTCGACCGCAGAACGCGCGGAGCCACCCTGACTCCTAACGGCAAGATTTATCTGCACACGGCGCAACGGATCGTGAAGGAATTCGAGGAACTGAACGCCTGGGTACGGGCCACGCAGAATGGTCATGCCGGCAGGCTGGCAATAGGCTTCTACACCTCTTGCTCTGTCGGCAATCTGCGCGCGACCCTCAGCGAGTTCGACGAGCGTCATCCGGAGGTAAAACTGCGCGCCTTCGAGCGGGACCGCGCGATGCTGCTGGCGGGCATCGAAAGCGGCCTGCTCGATATAGCGATCATGATCGGCGAGGCACCCTATCCTAGCCTCACGAGTCGGCCACTATGGAGCGAGCGCATCCTGGTAGCGATGCCGGAAAGTCATCCGCTGACTGAGCGTGAACGCATCTACTGGACCGATCTGATCGGCGAACGGTTCCTGCTGACCGAACGAGATCCCGGCCCGGAGACGCGCAACATGCTTTTGGGCAAGCTTGGAATGCCCGGTTACACGCCGGAGCTCGACATGGAAGACATCGGACGCGATTCGGTACTCAGCGCCATTGCACTCGGCGGGCGCCTCTCAATCGTCGTGGAATCTGCGCTTGGCATCCAGGTGCCTGGAGTGGCGTTCCGGGAGGTCCACGAGAGGTGCGGGCATGTGCGGATCGGCTTCTCCGGCTATTGGCGCGACGACAATGACAACGCCGTGCTGCGCCGATTCCTCGATTTCGTGACCGTCCGCTATTCGCTGCCACCTACGGCGGCACCGCAACCATCGTCAGAGCAATCGAGAAAGGAGCCGTCATGACGCAAGGCAGGACGCTCATCATCGTGCTGGTCACGCTGATCATTGGGTGCAGCGCGGGCTTCGTGCTGCGTCGGATAATCGTGCCGGTCAGTCAAACTGCGGTTGTCGCGGTTTCGTCCCCCGCCGCCCAGACGCCGGCCGCACCGCGCGGGATGCAATATTTTGCGGCGCATCTGGACGAAGCTCGGCAAGTCTTAGCGCATTGTGCGGAAGGCTCGGCAAGGGGCGACGAGTGCGCCCATGCCGAGCAGGCCGTCGTTGAAGCGGAAGGTCGGGATCGCTTCAAGCGGTTCATGGGAAATTAAAAGCAGGCGAACAGGCCTTCACGTCTCCTGCGAGCGGTGCCGGCGGAAGGCCCGGTCGGTTTCCATGAACCGGGTGAGCATGGGCGCTATCAGCTTCTCGGGCAGGACCGGCGCTGCCCCGGTCTCGGCGGCGAGCGCCGCAGCATAGGCGACGAGATCGCGGTGAACCGGCGCGGGCAGCTCCACGGAGAGCTTGACCGGACGGTCGTCGGCCAGCGGCCCCAGCTTCAGTTTCGTCATCGCATCGCTCCGATGGGTTCGAGCACCAGGTCGCGTGTAATGATCACGCGCAAGGGGTGCCCCGGCCGGATGGTGAGCGTCGGCTGCACATTGAGTTGTCGACGCACAATCTGCTGGCCGGTCTGATTGATGGTGTCCTGCGATCCCCGCCGCAGCGCGCGGGTTAGATCGTCCTCGCTGTCGGCGCCCAGCTCGGCGCCCACGCCGAGCAATGTCGAGACGGCCGCCGCCTTGAGCAGATTGCCCCAGTGCTGGTTCACGCGATCCTGTAGGCCCGCAAAGCCGGCTCCGTCCGCGCCGGGCTGACGCTCGAGAACGATCGAGCGGCCATCCGGCATGATGAGGCGGTCCCAGGCGAGCAGCACGCGGGTCTGGCCGGCGGCTATCTCGCTGTCATATTCGCCGATCAGCCGCGCGCCCTGCGGGATGAGCAAGATGCGCCCCGTGGGACTGTCATAGACGTTCTGCGTCACCTGCGCGGTGATCTGGCCGGGCAGGTCGGAGCGGATGCCGGTAATGAGCGCGGCCGGAATGATGCTGCCGGCCTGCACGATGTTGGGCGATGCCGGCGCGGTCAGCCGCTCGACGCTCACCGTGCGCTGGCTAGACGCCTGCGCCATGAACGCCCGCTTGGCGGCCTGGTCGCCTTGCGCGGCGGCGGCCTGCTGCGGCGGCTGCGCGGCCGGATCAGGCGACGCCAGTGACGGCGCTACGGCCATCCCGCCGGCGTTGGCCGAGCTTCCGCCAAGGAACACGCCGCTTGTCCGAGCAGCGTCGCGCTCCTGCTGCGCGCGCGGATCGGGCTGGCCCGACTGCGCGCCGAGGGGTGGCACGGGCACGTTCTCGCCGCGCTGCTGCGCCGAGACGATCGGCCGGCCAAGGTCGCCGGGAAGCGGCGGGCCGAGCTTCGGCGCCTGGCCATAGTCCTTCGGCCCCGAGGTGATCGCCTCGGCCGTCGTCCGGCTCTTGGTGTTGTAGAGCTCCTTTGCTTCGCGCGGCCCGGCCGGTTTCAAGGCGTAGATCAGCGAGCCGCCGATGCCGAGGCCGGCGGCGACGCCGACGACGGCGAGCGCCTTGCGCGACAGGCGCATGACGCGCGGTGGGTCGCCGCGAAGCTGGAAGGCTTGGGGATCGGAGCGCGGCGCGGCCGGCTCGGCGGCGGGCGTATCGGTCGGGTCGCTCACGGCCGCCCCCTCCGGCGCGCGTCCGCGCCGTCGCGCACGATGCGGACACGCTGTTCGCTACGCTTGTCGCCCAGACGCAGCTCGGCGGCGGCGAACAGGCGATCGACCACCATGTAGCGGCCCTGCACGCGGTAATTGACCAGCTCGGCACCGCCGGCCGCGCCAGTCACGAACAACGGCGGCATCTCGCCCTGCGCGATCCTGCCTGGAAACTCGATGAAGACCTGGCGACCATCGTCAAAGGCGCGAACCGGCTTCCACGGCGCGCGGTCGCCCTCGATGCGGTAGCGAAAATTGAGCGCAGACACTTCTACGCCGCTTGCCACCGGCGCGGTGTTTGCCGCCGCGGCGTTGCGGCCTTGTAAGGCGATCAGCGCGTCATGGGGATAGGTCCAGGAGACCGACGCCATGTAGGTCGAAGCCGTCGCGCGCAGCTCCAAATGATAGGTGCGCCGGTCGGTGTTGATGACGAGGTTGGTGCCGATGTCGGGGCGCGTCGGCTTGACCAGGATATGCACCCGTGCCGTAGGACCGCTGCCGCTCACCGTGTCGCCAATGATCCAGCGCACTGTATCGCCCGCCGCGACCGGCCCCGGCCCAACGAGCTGCTCGCCTTCCTGCAAGGCGATGTCCGTCACCTGGCCGGGCGCGGCATAGACCTGATAGAGCGCGCCGTCGGTCCAGGGATATTGCTGGATCGCATTGAGGAAGCCGTCGCGCGCAGGTTGCACGCGGGCGGCGGCGTTGGCCGCTCCGACGCGTCGCCGGGGATCGGCGGGCTCAGGAGGCGGGGCGCGCCCCGCCAGCGGCTTCAACTGGCCGGGGAGCGGCAGCGGCTCGGGGATCATCACCACGGCGACGGGCGTAGGCGGCTCGGGCGCCGGCGTAGCCGCGATTTCGGGAGGCGGTTCGTCGTAGGCGACCGTCGGCGTCTTGGCGGAGGTGGTGGCGCAGCCGGCGAGCGCGGCGGCCGACAGCAGCAACGCCGCCGAAGCGGAGGGACGGAAAGGCGTGTGCGTCATTGCGAGAGCTCCTTTGACCAGTTGAGGGCGTTGACGAAGACACCGAGCGGATTGCGACGCAGCGCGTCGGGGGTGCGCGGGGGCTGGACGACGACGGTGAGGATCGCGGACCAGCGTTCGGTCGCGGCGAGGCTGCCGTCCTGATAGCGGCGCTCGGTCCAGGCGACCCGGAAGCTGTCGGGTGAGGCGCGGATGACGCTCGACACGTCCACCGCGACCTGAACCTTGCCAACATTGGCGAACGGGTCGTTGACGCGGGCATAGTCATTGAGCGCGAGCGCGCCCTTGTCGGTGGTGAAATCATAGGCCCTGAGCCAGTTCTGGCGGACGATGACCGGATCGGCCGGGATGGCGCGGACCTGCTCGATGAAGCGGGCGAGATGGAATGCGATCTGCGGATCGGTCGGTCGATAGCCGGTCTCGGCCGGCGCAACTGCCTGCGCCTCGCCCAGCCGATCGACCTGCACCACCCAGGGCACGATATGGCCGCGCGCCGACTGCCACACCAGGCCACCCGCAAGCCCGCCCGATAGCGTCAGCGCACCGAAGAAGGCGAGCCGCCAGTTCTTCGCCTGCACGCGGGCGGAGCCGATGCGGTCATCCCACACCTGAGCGGCGCGCTGATAGGGTGTCGTGGGTTCTGGTGTCTGGCCGTAGCGGATGGTTGGGCGTCGAAACATGGATCAGTCCTTCTCTTTGATGTCGGGACCGGGACCGCCACCGTGGCTGTCGCCACCCTTCATCGTGTGGGCGAGCACGGTCGCGCCGTGTGTCACGGACTGGCGGCGCTTCATCGCGGCCGCCCAGGCAGGCGCACCGGCGCCACTAGTGGCTGGGGAAGCGGCTGCGGTGCTCGATGTCGAAACCGTGGCCGCCGCTGGTCCGCCAGTGATCGTGCCGCCGCTGGCGGTGAACCCAGCACGGGCGCCGGAGCGGAAGCTGGCCTTCATCGCCTCGCCGCCCTTGGCGGCCACCTTGCGCAACGGCGAGAGGACGGCGTTCGTAGCGCTTCCCGCCACGGCCTGACCGACTGCGGACATGCCGCCGGCCACGGCGCTTGCCCCGTTCTTGCCGAACGAGCCGAGGCTATAGGCGCTGGCGGCTCCACCCGCGGCTTGAGCGCCGCCGCGCGCGGCAGCGCCGGTCATACGGCCGGTCGCACCAATGGCGGAACCGGCGGCTCCGACACCGAGCCGTGCAGCGGCTGCACCGCCGACCAGCGCACCACCGGCTGCAAGGGCCGTTCCGGCCGCCGCGCCCGCCCCGAGCTGCGGTCCCCCCGAGACGATGCCATTGGCGATGCTGGGACCGAAGATCGCGAGCCCGAACAATGACAGCGCGGCGAGCGCAACCGCCATGACCTGATTGATGTCAGGCTCGACCCCGAGGCCGGCGCTGGTGAACTGGCTGAACAGAGTCGTGCCGATGCCCGTGATGACGGCGAGAACCAGCACCTTGATGCCGGTCGAGACAACATGGCCCAGCACGCGCTCGGCCATGAAGGCGGTCTTGTTGAAGAAGGCGAACGGCAGCAGCACGAAGCCGGCCAGCGTCACCAGCTTGAATTCGATCAGCGTGATGAAAACCTGCACCGCGATGATGAAGAAGGCGAGCACCACGATCAGCCAGGCGATCAGCAAGACGAGGATCAGCGCGGCATTGGCGAAGAAGGCCCAGAGGCTGGAAAATTGACCCGCCGCATCGAGCAACGGCTTGCCGGCTTGAAGCCCAGTCGCGGCGATCGTGCCCGGCTTCATAAAATCGGCGATCGACATCGCCCCGCCGCTGGCTTGGAGGCCGAGCCCGGCGAAGGACTGGAACACGATATTGGCGAGCGACGAGAAATTGCCGATGATGAAGGCGAAGGTGCCGATGTAGAGCGTCTTCTTGACGAGGCGTTGAAGCACGTCCTCATCCGCACCCCAGGCCCAGAACAAACCGGCAAGTGTCACATCGATGGCAATGAGTGTGGTCGAGAGGAACCCAACCTCGCCACCAAGCAGGCCAAACCCGCTGTCGATGTAACTGGTAAAGACGGCCAGGAAGGTGTCGATGACACTGGTATCGTTCATGGCGTGTCGCCTTCGGCGGATGGCGAAACGTCGCCATCGCGCCCGGTTTCGATGGCAGGCTCGTCCTGACGGAAGAAGCGGCGGCGGTTCTCGGCCCAGGCCGCTTCGCAGCCCGAGTCTGGCATGGTGAGCGTTGCGCAGCGATCCAGCTCGCGGGCGAGCCGGTTCCCGCCGCCCTCCGCCGGCATGGTGAGACGCGGCGATGGCGCGGGCGCTTCCGGCCGCAGAGCGGCGACGATCGCCACCGTCATCATCAGCCCCGCCAGCCCTGCCACCCCCGCGATCTTCGCCGTGCGCGACATGGCTTGCCTCAGTTGCCCATGAAGCGGCGGAACCGCTCGCGGCCTTCGGCCTCCTCGGCCGCCTGCCGAGCCGATTGCAGTGCCTGCGCGCGGCCCTGCGCCGCGACGGCGGCGGTGAGGTCGGCGAGCTGCTGCGATTGCAGGGCGAGGAGCTGATTTCCGGCCTGTGTCGCCTGAAGCGCGCCGGTCGCGGACTGGCTGGCGGAGACCAGGCTATTCATAGTCGTCCGGGCGCCGTCGATGTTGCCGACGACGCCCGCCTGCACCTTTAGCACATCCTCGAACGCGCCGACGCTATCCTCCCAGCGGGCATTGGCGTTGGCCACCATCCGGGCGTGATCGCCCGTCAGCGCCGCGCCCTTATAGCGGTCGGTAAACGCCTGCTGGACGTTCTGGACGTCGTAGGCGATGCGCTGCGCTTCCCCGAGAAGCTGTTGGGTACGCTGCACCTGTTGCTGCAACTGCTGAAGCGAACTGAACGGCAGCGACGCCAGATTGCGCGCCTCGTTGATGAGGCTGGTCGCCTGGTTCTGAATTTGTTGGATCTGGTTGTTGATCTGCTGGAGCGACCGGGCGGCCGTCAGCACATTCTGCGCATAGTTGGTGGGGTCATAGACGATCCCGCCGAACTGTGCGTAGGACGGGGTCGCGGCGGTGATGCCGATGACGCCCGACGTAGCGAGAACGCCGGCCACGATGGCGCGGCGCAGAATATTGGTCTTCATAGCGGTAACTCCTGCTGGCTGGGGGGAAGAAGCTCGATGGCCCAGGCGCAGGCGCGATGCCGCAACCATTCGGCGGCGAAGGCGGATGCACCGTGCGTTTCGGTGATCTCGGCGATGCGGAGTTGGTCCGACTTTGACGATGCCGCGGCGAACGTCAGCGCGACCTCGCCCAGCCCCAGCTCGAACAGCCGGTTGCCGCGCCGCGACTGGCAGTAGTAATCGCGCTTGGGCGTCGCGCGGCTGAGGATTTCGATCTGGCGAGCGTTGAGCCCGAACCGCTCGTAAATGGCCGCAATCTGCGGCTCGGCAGCCCGCTCATTCGGCAGGAAGATGCGCGTCGGGCAGGACTCGATGATGGCCGGCGCAATGCTCGACGTTTCGATGTCGGCGAGGCTCTGGGTCGCAAAGACGACACTGGCGTTCTTCTTCCGGAGGGTCTTCAACCACTCGCGGAGTTGCGCGGCAAAGTCCGGGCTGTCGAGGACCAGCCATCCCTCGTCGATGATGATGAGTGTGGGCGAGCCGTCCAGCCGGCCCTCGATCCGATGGAACAGGTAGGACAGCACTGCGGCGGCCGAGCCGGCGCCGACCAGGCCCTCTGTCTCGAACGCCTGAACCGATGCTTCGCCGAGCCGTTCGGCCTCGGCGTCTAGCAGCCGGCCCCAGGGTCCGCCGATGCAATAAGATGCAAGCGCCTGCTTGAGCTGCTGGCTCTGCAAGAGCACGGCGAGGCCGGTCAGCGTCCGCTCCGGCATCGGCGCTGACGCCAATGAGCCGAGCGCCGACCAGATATGCTCCTTGGCCTGCGGATCGACCGCGACGCCTTCGGACGCGAGGATCGCCCCGAGCCATTCGGCCGCCCAGGCGCGCTCGGCCGGATCGTCGATATGTGCAAGCGGCTGGAGTTGCACACCGTCGTCGGCGGCGTCGGCGAGCATCCCGCCGAGATCCTGCCAGTCCCCGCCCATGCCGATCGCGGCGGCGCGGATACTGCCGCCGAAATCGAAGGCGAAGATCTGGGCGTTCTCGTAGCGGCGGAACTGCATCGCCATCAGCGCGAGCAGCACCGACTTGCCGGCGCCGGTCGGGCCGACGATCAACGTGTGGCCGACATCGCCGACGTGAAGGGAAAACCGGAACGGGGTCGAGCCTTCGGTCTTGCCGTAAAGCAAGGGGGGAGCGCCGAAGTGCTCGTCCCGTTCCGGCCCCGCCCACACCGCTGAGAGGGGGATCAGGTGGGCGAGATTGATGGTGGAGATCGGGGGCTGGCGGACATTGGCGTAGGTGTGGCCGGGCAGGCCCCCCAGCCATGCCTCGATTGCGTTCATCCCTTCGGGCATGACGGTGAAATTGCGGCCCTGGATGACCTTCTCCACCAGCCGCAGCTTCTCGGCCGCAATGGCGGGATCGCGGTCCCAGACCGTCACCGTCGCGGTGACATAGGCCATGCCCGCATAGTCCGCGCCGAGCTCCTGCAGGGCGGTGTCAGCGTCGGCGGCCTTGTTCGAGGCGTCGCTGTCGAGCAACGTGCTCGCCTCGTTCGTCATCACCTCTTTCAAGATGGCGGCGACGGATTTGCGCTTGGCGAACCACTGGCGGCGAATGCGGGTCAGCAGCTTGGTCGCGTCGGTCTTGTCGAGCATGATCGCACGGGTCGACCAGCAATACTCGAAGGCCAGCCGGTTCAGCTCGTCGAGCAGACCGGGGAACGTGACGCTCGGAAAACCCGTGATCGTCAGCGTGCGGAGGTGATGATCGCCGAGCTTCGGTTCGAGTCCGCCGGTCAGCGGTTCATCGGCGAGAAGCGCGTCCAGGTGCATCGGCGTTTCCGGCACGCGCACCCGCTGGCGGCGGGTCGAGATCGTGCTGTGGAGATAGGTCAGTGTCTCGGCGTCATCGAGCCAATGGACCTCGGGCACGAAGCCTTCGACCAGATTGAGCACGCGATCGCTGCGATCGGTGAAACCTTTGAGCAGTTCCCACGGATCTACGCCGGTGGTCGAGCGGCCCTCGTAGAGCCAGCCTTCGGCACGCGCGGCTTCCTCGGCCGGAGGCATCCACAGCAGCGTCAGGTAGTAGGCGCTCTCGAAGTGGGCACCTTCCTCGCGGAATTGTTCGCGGCGCTCCATGTCGACCAGCGCCGACACCGGATCGGGGAACGCCGCATCGGGGTAGTCGAGCGCGAGCGTGCGCTGCGCCTCGACGAAAATTGCCCAGCCCGAGCCGAGCCGGCGGAGCGCGCTGTTCAACCGTGCGCTCGTCGCGACCAACTCGGCCGGTGTGGCGCTGTCGAGATCGGGGCCGCGAAACCGCGCCGTGCGCTGGAACGACCCGTCTTTGTTGAGCACGACGCCTTCGCCGACCAGGGCGGCCCAGGGCAGGAAGTCGGCAAGGCGCGCGGCCTTGCTGCGGTATTCGCGCAAACTCATCATGGCTGCATCCATGTCGGGTAGCGGAGGTGGCGGCGGGCAACGTCGACGAACTGCGGATCGCGCCGCGCCGCCCAGACCGAGATCGCGTGGCCGATGGCCCAGATGACCATGCCGGCGATCCAGAGGCGAAGGCCGAGACCGATCGCACCGGCCAGCGTGCCGTTGACGATGGCAAGCGCCCGCGGCGCACCGCCGAGCAATATCGGCTCGGTCAACGCTCGGTGGACGGGGGCATGAAAGCCCGCGATCTGCTCGCCGGCTTCCATCAGACGAGCGCCCCGCCGCCGAACGAGAAGAACGACAGGAAGAAACTCGACGCGGCGAAGGCGATCGAAAGGCCGAATACGATCTGGATCAGCCTGCGGAAGCCGCCCGATGTGTCACCGAAGGCGAGCGTCAGGCCGGTCACGATAATGATGATGACCGCGATGATCTTGGCCACCGGCCCTTCGATGCTTTCGAGGATCGACTGGAGCGGCGCTTCCCACGGCATCGACGATCCGCCCGCGTAAGCCGGAACGGCGAATGTCAGCGCGATCACACTGGCGGATGCGGTTAGCATGGCGCGGCGTGCGCCATGCCGAAGGGCATGGATCATGGTAGATCTCCCGGTTGGGCGGTGGAAAGCGGGGTGAGGCGGTAGTCGCCGGTGGCGGGGTCGAGTCCTTGGACTCGGGCCAGCTCGGCAAGGCGGCGCCCGTGTCCGTCGCGGACAAGCACGGCGATCAGGTCGATCGTCTCGGCGAGCAGCGCGCGCGGGACGGTCACGACGGCCTCCTGAATGAGCTGCTCCATGCGGCGCAACGCGCCGAGCGCGGTCCCGGCATGGATGGTGCCGATGCCGCCGGGGTGTCCGGTGCCCCAGGCTTTCAGGAGGTCGAGGGCTTCCGCGCCGCGAACCTCGCCGATGGGGATGCGATCAGGGCGCAGCCGCAGCGAGGAGCGAACGAGATCGGACAGCGAGACGACGCCATCCTTGGTGCGCATGGCGACCAAGTTGGGTGCGGCGCATTGCAGCTCGCGCGTGTCTTCGATCAGAACGATGCGGTCGGTGGTCTTGGCGACTTCCGCCAGCAATGCGTTGACCAGGGTGGTCTTGCCGCTGCCGGTGCCGCCGGCGACGAGGATGTTGGCGCGGTCGATGACGCCATCGCGCAACGCCGTCGCCTCGGCGGGCGAAATGATTCCGGCGGCCGTGTAGTCGTCGAGCGTGAAGACGGCGACAGCCGGTTTGCGGATGGCGAAGGCGGGCGCGGCCACCACAGGCGGCATTAGCCCCTCGAACCGCTCGCCCCCTTCCGGCAGTTCGGCAGAGACGCGCGGGGACCGCGCATGAACCTCGACGCCGACATGGTGCGCAACCAGGCGGATAATCCGTTCGCCGTCGGCGGCGGCCAGCATCATGCCGGTATCGGAAATCCCCTCTCCCAGCCGATCGACCCATAACCGGCCATCCGGGTTCAGCATCACCTCGATAACCGCGGCATCATCGAGCCAAGCCGCGATCGACGGTCCAAGCGCCGTGCGCAGCATCCGCGCGCCGCGCGTGTTCGCTTCGGATCGGATCGGCTGGACGGACAAGAAACGGCCCCTGGATTGGGCCGGGCGAACAACCACCCGGCGTCAGGGGCACATCAAGAGAGACAGGAAAGGCCGAAGTTCAACAGGTAAATGCGGGCATCGCAGGCTGGCGAAGAAATACAGGGAATGGCGTAAGCAAAGACTATCGACCGCTCAGCCAGCAGATCGATTACCCCAGCGCTTTATGCCAGGTAGGGCTGTTTGTCGGCGCGACTCGGCAGGCTTCCACGAATTCAGCCAGCTTGGCGGTTTGCCCGAGTTCGCATTCCCAAATAACTCGAACATCCCAGCCCGCTTCTCGCAGCGTGGCCTCGTTTCGCGCGTCACGCTCCCGATTCCCTTCCAGTTTCGGAAGCCAAAAGTCCAAACGCGACTTCGGCAAGCGGGCGAGTTTACAATCGGGTTGAGGATGGCGATGCCAAAAACAGCCATGAACGAATATGACGATGCGGCGCGATGGCAGGACTATGTCCGGCTTCCCCGGCAGATGCCGGTAATGCAACCGAAACCGAAGGCCTATCGCATGGAGCGCTCGGCGAACGACCATTTCAGGCTTGGTATCGCGCGCCTTGACCAGCGCCATCTGGGCGCTGCGTGCGGGATCTACGCCGGTCGCCGCTTTAGTCGAGTTCATCTTCCGATGGTCCCTCGACATCGTCGCCCAGAGGTGACTCCGTCTCCACCTCGGGCAGAGCATCCTGCTGGCGGAAGGCGCCGAGCACTTCTTCCAGCAAATTCGCATGATCGGTTCGGGGAGGAACCCGCTCGATGATGGCGTCGATCCTGCCCCTGATTTCGTCGAGACTGAGCGAATCCACCAGCAATTCGTCGAGCGCCCATAGTCTGCCGGGATGAACCACATCCCAGGGAGACCGCTTATTCGAGCGGGTTTTCGCGGAATCGCCGTGCTTGCTCATTCCCCAGCAAGCCTTCGTCTCCGAATTCCAGAGCGGCCAGAACATCCCGATAAGGTGCTTCTCCGCAACAAGCTGCGCGTTGGTCGCGCATACCAGGCGGCGGCATGTGAAATCCTCCAACCGGATGGGATGGATGCCAGCGGGAGTGACGGTCTCGATGTAGTTCGCGGCGGTCGCGATCGTTCCGGCATGCTCTAGCAATCGGCCCGTAAGGCGTGGCCCTTGCTCTCGCACGGTGCTTGCGTCACCGGACGCTGGATCGGCCTTTCCGACATAGATGGGCGTCTCGGTCCCGCTGATCGCCTGATACAAGGGGTGATCGCCTTCATAGTAGATCGCGTAAACACCCGATCCATAAGTTGGCTCGATCGTGTTCAACGGGACACGGACCTGCGCCAGCAGAGCCAGCGCGACCATTCTTCCGACCACCTTCGGGTCTGAAGGATCAAAGCTGGCTCGGGGCGTGATGATCGGATCGGTCGCGGCGCGCGCAGCCTCCGTCGCGACAACATGGTCCGCCAAACCCTTGCGAATGCGTCGAGCGACCGTGGGAGACACGCCCGTCTCGGCGGCGTGAACGACAGCGGCGAGCGCCGCTTCCAATGCTTCGAACGCGATTCTGTCAGGTGATTTCTTGGCCATCCATCACGGTAATAACGATTGACCGCGTCATCACAACAGACTCAGGCGACGGCGCGCTCCGCGCCAGTTGTGTTCGCGCTGTTCAATAGACTTTTCATCCAGCGGCCAGCGGCCTCGCCCAATTGTGCGGGCACGGCATTCCCCAACTGGCGCATTGTTTCAGACCAGGAACGCGGAAAATCGAAGTTATCCGGCATTCCGACAAGTCGCGCCGCCTCCCGGACGGAGAAATATCGGACGGTGCCATCATCCCGCACCATCATATTCTCTCCGCCTGGAACACCATGGTCGCCGGCCTTCAGGGCTTTCGCCGGCAAGTCTAAAGGACTGCCCGTATGGCCCTTGTAAACTCGCGCGCCCGGCTGAAACACATGGTTTCCAACTCCGGTTGGTTCGCCGAGGCCCATCAGCGCGTCACGGACCGTAACCCATGGCAAACCGTCTGGAACCGTGCCTTGGGAACGCAGGAATTCAACGCGCGAATGATCACGCGCCATCTCCGGGTTAGCGCGGTCCGGCAGGCCATGCCGACACCAATAATCGCCTGTGACATATTGATCCCAGAGCAGGCGATCTCGTGAATGGGTAGGAGTCATTCGCGATGGAGCGACCCCCAGCTCCGTCGCGACCCCAAAAATCAACACGCGATGCCTGATCTGGGGAGCACCATAATCGGCCGCGTTCACGACTTGCCAGACGACCTCGTAATCGCTCGGCTTGCTGTAGTTCCGCAGACGCTCGCGATGGTCATGAAAACCTTCGCCGGGGCGAGGCGTGTCGTTAGGGAAACGTAGGTGAAGAATGATCCATTCCAGATAGGATTGGAAACGCGGTCCCGCGAGATTGCGAACATTTTCGAACAGAAACGCCTTGGGAGCGGCTTCGCGGATAGCACGGACGGCTTCGGGCCACATGTCCCGAGCATCCTCATGTCCGCGCTTCTTGCCGCCGATGCCGAATGGCTGACAGGGAGGACCACCGGAAATGATGTCGAGATCGCCTGTATGATCCGCCCAATCAATCGAGCGAACGTCGGTCAGTTCCATCGGCCATTGGGCGACGTGCTTTATCCGGCGCTTGCGATTGTGCAGCACCGTCTCAACGGCGTCATGGTCAAACTCCGCCATCAGGGCATGCGAAAAGCCGGCGCGGGACATACCAAGGGCAAGGCCGCCGCATCCGGCGAACAATTCAGCTCCCCGCATGCGCCGCCTCCTGCTCCGAGCCGACGACCGAACCGTCGCCGATCTCGTCGAGATACCGTTCGACCGCGCGTCGGACGATCCAGGCTTCCTTGACGCCCTCGCGTTGCGCTAGGCGCTCAAGCTGCGATTTTCGCGAAATGGTGAGGGTGGTCGTCACCCTTTTTGCGTTTGCGCCGTCGCGTCCCATGGACCATCCCCAAATTCCGCGGCGAAACGCCGCGGATTGAATCGCATTATCTTATTGTCCCGGCCGAATCAACAAAAAGAACATATAGTGAACAATTAAGGATGGCTAGCCGATAGATGTGGGCGTTTCGTTGGTGCTCATTCCCCGGCACCGGGTAGATCCTCGCCGATTTCCTGCCGAACCCTTGGCCCGTTGGCGAGCCGGCGTCCCAGCGCTTCCATAAAGGCGTCGTAGCGGTCATTCCCCAACCGACGAAGGGCAGCGCGCTCCGTCTCAGGCGGCGGTGGGGTCGAGGTCAGCCAGAAACGGACGAACTGCGCGATCATCTCGACGCCGATGCCAAGATCGCGTTCGAGCCGCGCCACCTTGCGGTCGAGCCGATCAATGCGCTTGGCCATGGCCGCCTCCCGCCGCTCGTCACTATCAGGCGAGAGGAAGGAGGCAATGGCGGCTTCCGCGACCAGTGAGCGGGATTGCTCGCGCCGGTCGGCATAGGAGGCCAGTGCCTGCATGATGTCTCGGTCGAGATAGACCGAAAGCCTGTCCTTGCTCATAGCTCGATCCCGTCATCGCGATCCATGGAAGCCCGGCGCGCGTTCATCGCCTGCTCGCGCTGGATTTCCCGGTTGCGGATCGCGTCGGCATCGGGTTCCGCATCATCAGGGTCGAACTCGTTGTCCGGCGCGGGACGAGGCTTGGGCGCTATATCGAGATGCCGCTCCTGTTCGGGTTCCTGACGGATATCGGCCGCCGCTTCGCTTTCACCCGTGGTATCGGGCTTCTCTCCCTCCACCTTGCTGGTCTCGCTTTCCGGTTGCCGGGTTCCCTTCGCTTCTTCGCGCTTCCGTGCGAACGCCCGCATCTTCGCATCGTCGGGCGCGGCGGGCGGCAGGTGGCGCCAGTCATCGGGACGGATTTCCCGGTTGGTCCATGCGGCTGGATCGGGCGGCACCATGATCCGGGCGGCCAGTCGGCGGTCGGTATAATAGGCAGCCTTTTTCGCGCGGATCGGATTGACGCCCGACACCATGACGATTTCCTCGTCGGGCGGAAGCTGCATGACCTCGCCCTGGGTCATGAGCTGGCGGGCGGTCTCGGAGCGCGAGACCATCAGATGCCCCAGCCATGGCGAGAGCCGGTGCCCGGCATAGTTCTTCATCGCCCGCATCTCGGTGGCGGTGCCGAGTGCTTTCGAGACGCGCTCGCCCGTCCTCTCGTCATTGGTCGCGAAGCTCACCCGGATATGGCAGTTATCGAGGATCGCGTTGTTCTGGCCATAAGCTTTCTCGATCTGGTTCAGCGACTGCGCGATCAGGAAACCCTTGATTCCATAGCCGGCCATGAACGCCAGCGCGGACTCGAAGAAATCCAATCGGCCCAGCGCCGGGAACTCGTCGAGCATCAGGAGCAGGCGATGACGCTTCGCGCCGCTTGCCAGTTCCTCGGTCAACCGCCGTCCGATCTGGTTGAGCATCAGGCGGATGAGCGGCCGCGTGCGCGAGATGTCGGAAGGCGGGATAACCAGATAGAGCGAGACCGGCTCGGCGCCGTCAACGAGGTCGGCGATGCGCCACTGACAGCAGCGCGTAACTTCCGCCACTACCGGATCGCGATACAGGCCAAGGAACGACATAGCGGTCGAAAGCACGCCCGACCGCTCGTTGTCGCTCTTGTTGAGCAGTTCGCGCGCGGCGGAAGCGATCACGGGATGGACGCCTGCCTCGCCGAGATGCGGGGTCGCCATCATCCGGTCGAGGGTCGTCTCGATCGGCCGTGCCGGGTCCGACAGGAACGCTGCCACTCCGGCCAGCGTCTTGTCGGGTTCGGCATAGAGCACATGCAGAATAGCCCCGACCAGCAGCGCGTGGCTGGTCTTTTCCCAGTGGTTGCGCCGTTCGAGCGAGCCTTCGGGATCGACCAGAACGTCGGCCACGTTCTGCACATCGCGAACCTCCCACTGGCCGCGCCGCACCTCCAGCAACGGATTGTAGGCCGCCGATGCCGCGTTGGTCGGGTCGAACAGCAGGACGCGGCCATGCCGCGAGCGGAAGCCTGCGGTTAGGCGTCGTCATGCTCCTCGAAGATCGCGAGCGCGCGGCGAAAGCGAGGTTCGGCCTCACCGACCTCGGCAAGCGCCGCCAGGCGAAGGTTGGCTATCGCTTGCTCGACCTGCCAACGCGCTACACCTTCCGCCGCAAGGCGATTGACAAGCTGGCGACCGGATTCGGTGTGGCGAAGGACATGGATCGTCTTAGGCATGATGGAGGGCACGCGCCAAGCGCGCTGCGCGGCGACCAGGGCCGGATCGACGTCCGACGGGATGGTATCGTCTCCAGCGTCGCCACCAGCCAGGAACGATCCCGCAGGAATGTCTTCGGGCCGACGGTGGATCCGAATCGACGGCAGCAAGAGGCGCGGTACATCGTCCAGGTCACAAGCAAAGGGCTGGCCGTTGCCATCAATCTGCGCAATCGCTGCGCCCAGGTAGACCGGTGCAAATGAGGCACGGCCATAGTCGGCGAGCGAATCCAGGAAATCGCTACGGGTGTCGATCCCCTTGACCCAAGCGAGATTGAACGTGTTGGGGCGCGACACATTACCAAATCCGCAGCACCTCCATCGCAGTGAGCGGGCGTCCGGAAGCACGGCAATGCGGAACCCCGGATCGTCAAAGGCGATTTCGATATGGATGGCACCGGGACCGCTCAGCAACTGCCAGCGCGCGAAGAGGTCGAAAACCTCGCGCAGAGGTTCTTCATGCGCACCCGTTAGAAGTAGCATTGGCGTCATGCCGCCATCTGGGCCGCGAACCACGGCATATCCGATAGCGTTCACGTCCGCGCGCATCAGCAAATCGCTGAACAGTGGATCGGCGAGTGCGACATTCGCGTCGGGCCAGCCATAGTCGAAACCGCCTTCATCGTCGGCGATGTCTTCGGCGGTCATCTGGCTCGCGACACGCGGCGTGACCGAACCGGCTGCGGGTGCATCGCTGGTCATCGCATCAGGCACGGGACTAGAGGATCTGTGACAGCCATCCGTGCACAATGGACAAGCCGGGTATCGCACTCAAGTGCCCAGGGACCTTGCGATTTCATGTAGATGAGACCTAGGTAATAGTGGCGGCCGAACCATCATTGAGTCCCGGGCACTAAAAGTGAAAGAGATGCCCGTCTTCCGAAGCCAGGAGCCTTTGGAAAATATCCGCCCATTCGCCTGATATCGGCACATCCAGGCGAGCCGCTTCTCGCTCGTCATAGCGTGTATGAATTTCGAAATGCTGGCCGAACAGTGCGTCGCAATGGAAGCAGCCATTGCTCATATAAGCTTGCGTGAGCGTTTTGCTGAACCGGGGTTTGACCGCGCCAACATCTTTCTGGTCGGAGACGGCGCGGTTCACGACGTCGATCAGTGCCGGATATTCTGAGAAATCCGCGACCCCGCACTCGGCGTCATCCTTCGCGCCTGTCAGAAGGAGGGACGAGATAATCGTTGTTTCGGCACCGCATGACCAGCAGGTCGTTGGCGCGGTTCGGATGATTACAGTCAGATTGCTCATATCGACTCAAATATTGCGTAACGTTTGTCGAATTGCGAAGCAATAATCGGGCCGAAGGGCCACGCCGGGAGGAAGGGGCATGCAATGCTGTTGATGGTGGAAGATGCGAGCGAGAAGCGGGCCGCGCAAAAGGCGCTGGAGGCATCTGTTCGTCAGCATCTGACGGATCAAGGCGTGCGGAATATCGGCTTCCCGAGCGGGAATGTCGATGAACGCCTCTACGCGAATGGCCTCGGTGAATTATGGGCAGCCTTCGGCACGGTGGATGATGCCGCCATTCCCCGGCGCTGGAATGCCTTTGGTGTCTTCGACCCCAAGCGGCACGCGCAGATCATTACCGTTGAGGTCAATATCCCGACGACCTCTAATTCCGCGCGAGTGGCCGGTTTTTTCGCTCGGGAACCGGCAACCGGCGACGTCTATCTCATGCACGACGGCAGCATCGGCGGCGGCAAAACCGGGGTCGGGCGCAGCGCCTTTCTTTCATGGTCGAAGGCGACGCTGGATGACGTCGGCCGCGACGACGGTGACGACAGGGCGGGTATCATCATCGGCCGGGTCGACTCCGACGACATTGCTGGCCGCCTCTGGCGCTTTGTCCAGCTCGTCAAAGGCTTCAAGGATGCCGTCGCCCGGGGGGAACTGGATGACCCAGACGTGCGGCGGGCGATCGTGGAATGGGAGAAGTTCAATAGCGAGGGTTCTGGCCGCCGACGGGGACAACGGCGCTCCGAGATCGATTATATCTCCTATCATGGCGATGTCGTCCAACGGCTGTTCGAGGAGCGGCAGGCTCGGTGTGCCAACGACGAGCGCGTCCTGAACAGCAAGCTGATCGACCTCTATGTCCGCAAGGGGCCGTCCATGACGGAAATCTATGAAATCAAGACAAGCGTAGATCGGCAGTCGATCTATACCGCTATCGGCCAGCTCATCAGCCATTCCGCCGATGCGCCTTCGGAGGTCAAGCGAACACTGGTTCTGCCGGAAGGGCCGATGCCACCGGATCTCGAAAAGTCCTTGGCGTCCCTGTCCATCGCAGTGCGCCGTTTTTCGATTTCTTCGGGCAAATCGCCGAAGATTACCCTCTCCTGAGCGCGAGTGGCAGGCGCGATGAGCGACGGTAAACAGCCGACAAAGGCGAATCTGGATCGCTCCGCAAGGGCGTTACTGGCCTTTCTGGCACGGAATCTCCAAGAGCGACTGTTCGATTATCCGTTTGGTAGTTCGTACCCGAAGAATAGCTGTGAGAGCGTATCGCTCATCCTCACCTACCTGCTGGAAGAGAAATATCAGCTCGGAAACGTCAGGATCATCAAGGGCACCAATCGCCGGCATGAACATCATCTGTGGGTCATGGCTGGCGATCTGATTTATGATCTGACCGCCCATCAGTTTGCAGGCCGCGAGCCTGTCATCGGTGCGCTCGCCGACAAATTCCTGCTCGACGAATATCCCGATTGGTCGGTCGAGACCAAACGGGATTTCGTGGACCGTGACGACGTGATCGCACTCTATCAGGCTGGCGTCATTCCATTCTGACGGTGCAGTTGAGAAGGCCCCAGGATGCCTGAGAACAAGAGTCACCACTATGTGCCGCAGATGTATATGCGTCTGTTTGCGCGGGCCGGTGACAATCGGATCGGCGTCTATGTCATCGATCGCGCCAAGTTCATTCCCAGTGCGCCAATCCGAGGGCAGGCTTGCCGCGACTATTTCTACGGCAAGGATGCGCGCGCAGAGCGCGCCCTTGGCCACATCGAGGGCCATGCTGCGAAAATCTTCGCCGACGCGGTCAAGCATAACCGTCTCCCGAAGCCGGACAGCCAGGATCATGAATGGCTGATTTTCTATCTGGGCATGCAGCACGCTCGGACGGTCGGGGCAGCGGAGCAGCACAACGAGGGCTCAGAAAAGCTCGCTAAGGCAATCCTTCGACGCAAGGCCGAACTAGAGGGCAATAGCGAAATCGTCGCCGCGCTCGAGAGGGTTCGGATCAGGCGCACGAATGCGGTTTCCGAGGTCGTGGGCTACGCAACGATCGGCGCGAGCCTTCTTGCCGATCTCACTTTGACGCTCATACGAAACGACAGCGATACGCCTTTCATCGCTTCCGACACGCCTGTCGTCCTGCACAATAGGCTCTACGAAGGTCAGAGCGTCAGCGTCGCCGGCTACGCCAACGTGGGATTGCAGTTGTTCCTCCCGCTCGGGCCGCGGCTCACACTCTTCGGCTTCGACGGTGCGGCCTACGCCGTGCATGCAGATTCAGACGACATCGTTACGATAGATGATGGCGACCAGATCCGCTTGATCAACGATCTTCAGTGGGAGGCTGCTCACGCAGTGCTGTTGGTTCCCTCTGATATGCCCGAAACGGAATTGCGATCATCGGCTGCCCGTTGGGAGGCGCATCGCCCAACAGAGCGCACGGTGTATCGCGAAGAAATCGTCAGTCAGTCAGGCACCGAAATGCGGACGCGGCACGGATCGGGCGAGGCTCCTTCGACGGTATCGCTCGATCTGTCTTTCGTCACCTGCTTATTGCCCGCACCGCCGCCCCTCGATCCATGGGAAATTCCGCCGTTTCGGGATGCAAAGCGTGTTGCGCGCGTGGATCGGGCATTCGAATGGTTGGATGATTGGGATCTGGTGCAGCAAGGCCCTTATTAGCTCGACAACCGTCCTGGTAAGTTTCGGGGATCGGTGCAGGGAAGTGCGCGAAGAGAAATCTCTTATAATCAACTCATTTTTAAGGATATTTCGTTGCACACAAGAGGACTAGAACCTCTGGCCTCTGCCTTCGGAGGGAAGCGTCGCCCACCCCACCGACGGAGTGAGCAACGATCAGCCGCGATCGGGTCAGCGCAGCCTTGGTCCGATCTCTATAACGTCAGGAAGACACAAATCCGCCAAGGCGGATTACCGTTTGGGGCGTTGCGGGGCGGAGCCCCGCTCGAAGGGGTACGGTGAGACGTCGGCTCACCGTCAGGGGAAGGCTTTCCCCTCCACATCCGTCACCACCTCGAAGCCAAGCCCGCCGATTGCACGCCAGAACACCCCAGAAACACGCTCCGAGCCTATTACGTCCTTATTACGCGGCCCTTGCGCGGGTTCCGCGTAATAGAAAACTCCTCCCGAGGGAGGGTATAACTAGCTGATTTTCTTTGAAAAACTGGAGCGGGCGAAGGGATTCGAACCCTCGACCCCAACCTTGGCAAGGTTGTGCTCTACCCCTGAGCTACGCCCGCTCTGGCGGCCGGAGGAAGTCCCTCTCGGCGGGTGAGGCGGGCAACTAGCAGCGGTTGGGGAGGTCGGCAAGGGAGAATTTGGCCCCGGCCCAAATTTATCCCGCTGGCGGACTTTCGGGCGGGGGCAGAAGGACTGCGCTTGGCTGCCGACGGCGCGCGCCCTATCTGGGCGGTGCCGCATCTTTTCTGACCGTGGCGGATCATCCGGGAATATGCTTCGTATTGGCTACGGCAGGAGGAAGGACGATATGGCGCCAGATGATCTCACTCGCCGTGCCGTGTTGCAAGGCGGGGGCGCAGCGATCGCGGTTCCGGCCGTGGCGGATGCGAAAACCGGGGCTATGCGAGTGCCCGAATTTAACGAGGGAAGACACATGACCACCGTGGAGCTGACCGTGAACGGCCGTCAGGTGCATCTGCAACTCGATCCGCGTACGACATTGCTGGACGTCCTTCGTGAGCATCTGCACCTCACCGGCACCAAGAAAGGCTGCGACCATGGTCAGTGCGGCGCCTGCACGGTGATTGTCGAGGGTCAGCGGATCAATAGCTGTCTGACGCTGGCCGTCATGCATGAGGGCGAAACCGTCACGACGATCGAGGGGCTCGGCACGCCGGAAAAGCTCCATCCGATGCAGCGGGCCTTCATCACGCATGATGGCTATCAGTGCGGTTACTGCACGCCCGGACAAATCTGTTCCGCTGTTGCTGTGCTGGGCGAGATCAAGGCGGGTATTCCCAGCCACGTGACCGATGATCTGGAACAGGTCGCTTTCTCGGACGCGGAATTGCGCGAGCGGATGAGCGGCAATATCTGCCGCTGCGCCGCCTATCCCAACATCATCGCCGCGATCCGCGACGTGGCCGGGGAGGACAAGGCATGAGGCCCTTTACCTACCGCCGGGCCGCCAGCGTCGAAGATGCCGTGAAAGCGGCTGCGGATACCAAGGGCGCGCGCTTCATCGCAGGCGGCACAAATTTGCTGGACCTCATGAAGCTGCAGATCGAAACGCCCTCGCATCTGATCGACGTCAATCATCTCGGCCTCGATCGGATCGAGCGGACGGCCGAAGGCGGCTTGCGGATCGGGGCGATGGTCCGCAACACGGCACTTGCGGCGGACAAGATGGTGCGGCGCGATTATGCGGTACTCAGTCGTGCGCTGCTTGCAGGCGCGTCGGGCCAATTGCGCAACAAGGCAACGACCGCCGGAAATCTGCTCCAGCGCACCCGCTGCCCCTATTTCTACGACATCCGCATGCCCTGCAACAAAAGGAAACCGGGTAGCGGGTGCGGCGCGTTGAAGGGGATCAGCCGCAGTCTGGCGATCATCGGCACCAGCGACGCCTGCATCGCGCAGCATCCTTCCGACATGGCCGTGGCGATGCGATTGCTGGATGC
Organism: Sphingobium sp. TomTYG46; assembly: GCF_055396345.1. Taxonomy (NCBI): domain Bacteria; kingdom Pseudomonadati; phylum Pseudomonadota; class Alphaproteobacteria; order Sphingomonadales; family Sphingobiaceae; genus Sphingobium; species Sphingobium sp. TomTYG46. The sequence goes on along the minus strand of NZ_AP027324.1, from coordinate 2,076,364 downwards.
GACGGTGGATACGGTGGCCTCGGATGGCACGCGCCGCTCCATTCCTATAGCCGATTTCCACCTGCTGCCGGGGGATACGCCGCATGTCGAGAATGCGCTGCAACCGGGTGAGCTCATAACATCGGTGACATTACCCCGGCCGATTGGTGGAACCCATGCCTATCGCAAGGTGCGGGATCGCCATTCCTACGCCTTTGCCCTGGTTTCCGTGGCGGCGGTGTTCGACGGGGACGGTGGCGCCCGTTTCGCCTTTGGCGGCATAGCGCCCAGGCCATGGCGCGTTGCGGCAGCTGATGCGGCGGCTAAGGCTGGGGCGGCTGCGGTTAGCGAGGCGGCGTTGGCAGGCGCCCGGCCCACCGATCAAAACGCGTTCAAGCAGCAACTGACCGCCAGGACGCTGGCATCCCTCTTCCGCCAGAAGGAGGCGCGGCCATGAAGTTCTACAAGCCCGCCACGATCAATCCCATCGATCGCGGCAGTGTGGTCGGGATTGCGCATGATCGCATCGACGGGGCGGCAAAGGTCACCGGCACCGCGCCCTACGCCTATGAACGGCATGATGCCGCGCCCCATGCCGCCTATGGCTGGATTGTCGGATCGGCGATCGCAAAGGGCAAGATCGACGCCATGGACCTGCGCGCCGCTCAAGCGGCACCGGGCGTGCTGGCTATCGTCACGCATCAAAATGCCGGGCCACTCGCGAAGGGCGGGAAGAATACCGCCCATCTGCTGGGCGGACCCCTGATCGAACATTATGATCAGGCGGTGGCATTGATCGTCGCCGATACGTTTGAAAATGCCCGCGACGCCGCCCGGCTGTTGCGCATCGACTACAGTCCGGAAAAGGGGCGTTACGATCTCGCCGTCGAACGCGGAAATGCCATCGTGCCGGAAGGGGGGATCGGTGGCCCTGCCGACACGCGCGCGGGGGATTTCGACGCGGGTTTCGCCAGCGCGGCGGTAAAGATCGACCAGAGCTACACGACGCCCGACCAAAGCCATGCGATGATGGAACCCCATGCAACCACGGCTGCATGGAATGGCGATCGGCTGACCTTGTGGACATCGAACCAGATGGTCGCCTGGACCGTCGAGGACATGGCGGTCACGCTGAAGATCCCGAAAGAAAACGTCCGGGTAGTCTCCCCCTATATCGGCGGTGGCTTTGGCGCGAAGCTGTTCCTGCGCGCCGACGCACTGCTGGCGGCTCTGGGCGCACGGATGGTGGGCAAACCGGTCAAGGTGGCCCTGGCCCGGCCGCAGGTGCCCAACAACACCACCCACCGCGCCGCGACCATTCAGCGCATCCGCATCGGCGCAGACAAGGATGGCGTTATCGACGCGATCGCCCATGAAGTCTGGTCCGGCGATTTGCCGGGCGGTGGTCCGGAGGTCGCGGCGCAACAGACGCGGCTGCTGTATCGCGGCGCCAATCGGCTGACCGCGCATCGGCTGGCGGTACTGGACCTGCCCGAAGCCAATGCGATGCGCGCTCCGGGCGAAGCCGTGGGCTTGCTGGCGCTGGAAGTCGCCATGGATGAACTAGCCGAAGCCTGCGACATCGATCCGGTCGAACTGCGCATCCGTAACGATGTGCAATATGATCCGGAAGCAGGGCCGCAGCGCCCCTTTTCCAGCCGCAAGTTCGTCGAATGCCTGCGTCAGGGCGCGGAACGCTTCGGATGGGAAAAGCGTCATCCGCAGCCCGGCCAGGTTCGGGACGGCCGCTGGTTGATCGGCATGGGCATGGCCGCCGCTTTCCGCAACAATCTCGTCGCGCCCTCCGGCGCACGGGTCGCCGTGGACCGGCGCGGGCATGTCGTCGTGGAAACCGACATGACGGACATCGGCACCGGCAGCTACACCATCCTCGCGCAGACGGCGGCGGAAATGCTGGGCGTGCCGATCGAAGCGGTCACGGTGCGTCTGGGCGACAGTCGCTTCCCCATATCGGCCGGATCGGGTGGCCAGTTCGGCGCGAACAGCTCAACCGCAGGACTCTATGCCGCCTGCGTCGCCTTGCGGACAAAGCTCGCCGCCAAGGCTGGCTTCCCGGCGGACGACGCCATTTTCGAAGACGGGCTGGTGCGGTTTGGCAACCAGTCGCAGCGCATTGGCGCCCTCGCGGAGGAGGAAGGGCTGTGGGCGGAGGACCGGATCACCTTCGGCAAACTGACCAAAGATTATGCGCAGGCGACCTTCGGAGCGCATTTCTGCGAAGTGGGAGTGGACATCGACACGGCGGAAGTTCGGGTCAGGCGAATGAGCGGGGCGTTCGCGGCGGGCCGTATTCTCAATCCAAAATCGGCCCGCAGCCAGGTCATCGGCGCCATGACGATGGGCGTTGGCGCGGCTTTGATGGAAGCGTTGCATGTCGATACGCGCTTTGGCTTCTTCGTCAATCATGACATGGCGGAATATGTGGTTCCCGTGCATGCCGACATCCCCGAACAGGATGTGTTCTTCATCAATGAACTGGACGACAAATCCTCTCCGATGAAGGCCAAGGGCGTGGGCGAACTCGGCATCTGCGGCGCTGGCGCGGCGGTTGCCAATGCCATCTATAATGCCACGGGAATTCGCCTGCGCGACTATCCGCTTACTATCGACAAGCTGCTGGCCGGGCGGGAAGGGTCGGCGCTGGCCTGACGTCGCACGGCGGGCGAGGCGTCGTTGTCAGGGGGAGGGCGCACCGCTATCAGCGGCGCCATGAAAGCCGCGTCCCTTTGCCTGTTGCCTGCATTGCTGTCCTCTGCCGCGCTCGCCCAACCGGCGGCGTCTGACAGTGCGCAGGCACGCATCATCATCACGGGAGCTGGTTTGCCCCTGCCGCCCGGCACGCCTGCCTATGGGTCGGTCGAGATCGAACGCCAACGCCTGCTGAACAGCGCGTCAGGCAGGATCGAAAGCATCCTGACCGACGTAGCCGGGTTCCAGCAGTTTCGCCGATCCGACAGCCGGTCGGCAAACCCCTCGGCCCAAGGGGCGAGCTTGCGTGCCTTGGGCGGGAATGCGTCCAGCCGTACTCTGGTTTTGCTGGACGGGGTGCCGATGGCCGACCCGTTTTTCGGCTACATCCCTTTCAGCGCGCTGGTGCCGGATCGGCTTTCCGGCGTCCGGGTGACGCGTGGGGGCGGCGTCGGCGCTTTCGGATCGGGCGCGGTCGCAGGGACGATCGAACTGGCGAGCGCCACACGCGAACAATTGCCCATGCTGACCGCCAGCGCCCTTTACGGCAGCCGCGATGCGACCGAACTGTCGGCCAGCCTCACGCCTGATTTTGGCGGCGGCTTCGTCTCCCTTTCCGGCCGCTGGGACAGGGGAGATGGCTTCCAAACCACGCCATCGGACCAGCGCGTTTCAGCGACCGTTCCTGCCGCCTATGACAGTTGGTCGGCCAATCTGCGCGCCGTGGTTCCGGTTTCCGCCAATGAGGAGCTGCAATTCCGCACGACATTGTTCCACGACGATCGGACGCTTCGCTTTCGTGGCGCGGACAGTGTGAGCGAAGGACAGGATGCAAGCATCCGCTATGTGTCACGGGGCCGGTGGCAGGTCGATGCCCTTGCCTATGTTCAGGCGCGCAACTTTTCGAACATCGTGATTTCATCCAATCCGCCTTTCCGCAAGACGCTGGATCAGCGGAACACGCCTTCCACCGGCCTTGGTGGCAAAGTCGAACTGCGACCGCCGGTTGGCCCGAACCATCTGCTGCGCATCGGCTTGGACAGCCGCTTCGCCAGCGGCGACATGTTCGAGGATGCCTACAGCGCCACCACCGGATTGGTCACGGCGCGCCGCCATGCGGGGGGACAGCAGCTCACCACCGGCATGTTCGCCGAAGATGACTGGACGCTGGGTCGCCTTGTCCTGACGGGAGGGGTACGAGCCGACCGCTGGACGATCAATAACGGCTTCTTCCGCGCGGCGGGTGTTAGCGCGACCGACCGGGATTTTGAGAACCGCTCCGACTGGCAGATGTCGGGCCGCGCCGGTGCGCTCTGGCATGCCGTAGAGGGCGTTGCGCTTCGCGGATCGGCCTATACCGGCTTCCGCCTGCCGACGCTGAATGAGCTTTACCGGCCTTTCGTCGTCTTTCCGGTCACGACACAGGCCAATGACGCTCTGGCGCCGGAGAAGCTGAAGGGGATCGAGGCCGGGATCGACATAAGCCCAGTCAAAGGCATGACCTTGTCGGCAACCGCCTTCTATAACCGGCTGGACGACGCCATCGCCAATGTCACGATCGGCACCAATCTGCGCAAGCGGGAAAATGTCGATGCCATCGTGGCCAAGGGGATCGAACTGACCGCTGTCGGCCAGATCGGCTCGCTATTCCTGTCCGCTTCCTACGCCTATAGCCACAGCGTCGTTCACGCGCCGGGCAGCCTGTTCGACGGCCTTTCCCCTGCCCAGACGCCCCGCCACACCGCCAGCACGACATTGGCCTGGCAGCCGCGGCGCGGACCCAGCCTGTCCGCCACCCTGCGTTATATCTCCGCTCAATATGAAGACGATCTTCATGCCGATCGCCTACCGGGCGCCGTGACCGCCGACGCCGTCGCCCGTTTGCCGATGGGTCACGGAGTCCAATTGATCCTGCGCGGCGAAAATCTGTTCGATGAAGATGTCGTCACCCGCCGCGTGACGACCCCCGCAGGAGTGTCGGAGGATCTCGGCGCGCCGCGCACATTGTGGGTCGGACTGACGCTGAACCGCTGAATCTCGCGCTTCTTGCTCCACTTTAAAGAGGGCAGGCGCGCGCTTTGCTAGAGCGGCCGGAACGATCCGATCCGAGGTTCCGTGCACGCAATTTTCGATGACTCTTCCCCGCCATCTTTTTCGACAGCCCGACTGGCCGAATTTCGATCGCCCAGCCCGGCGGAACTCGAAATCTTCTCCAGCCTCGCAGGCCCGGTTCAGCAGATCGCGCGCAACCGGACCATACGGCGGGAAGGGGATATCCCCCAGTCAATCCATATGCTGCTGGAAGGCTGGGCGATCAGCAGCATGACGCTGGCCGATGGCGGGCGACAGATATTGAAGGTGCATTTGCCCGGCGACATTCTGGGTACGCCCAGCATGGCGCTCGACCGGGCGGCGGAAACTTTGACGGCGCTCACGCCCGTCAGGCTGCGGTCGATCAGCCTGTCGGCATTTGGCGGCCTTTTCACCCGCGCGCCGCACATGGCGGCCCTCATATTCCTCAGCGTGCAGCAGGAACGCGTCATGCTGATGGACCGGCTCTGCTCGATCGGCCGCACTTCGGCCGAATCCCGCCTCGCCGACTTTCTGGTTCATCTGCATGGCCGCCTGAACGTGGTTCATCCGGGCACCGGGCCGCGTTTCGAACATCCGCTGACGCAGGAACAGATTGGCGACGTCATCGGCCTTACCGCCGTCCATGTGAACCGCGTCTTCCGCACGCTGGAGGACAAGGGGCTCATCCTGCGGGACGGTCACATGATCGAACTGCTCGATATCCCGGCGTTGCGCAAACTCAGCGGCGTACCGCCCCGTACACTCGCGCGGGATTTAAGCTGGCTGCCAAAGCCGCTGCCCTGACCTGCGTCTGCCATGCACCAGGAAAAGCGGGGAACGCGGCAGGACCGCCCGTCATCCCATCAGGATCATGTTCCGCCCCTGCGCCTTCGCCCGGTATAGCGCTGCGTCGGCATCATTGAGCGCGCCCGTCCATTCCGCCCCTTCGTTGACGAGCGCAACGCCCGCCGAAAAGGTGATGGCGCCCATCGGCTCATCGGTGTCACGCAGCCTGAAGGCCCGTTGTCCTAAGTCCCGCCGGGCTGTGTCCAGCAACTCCACGGCCCGTTCTGGCGCCAATCCCTTCATTACCACAAGAAATTCCTCGCCGCCCCAGCGGCCCACCAGTTGGCCACCGCAGCTTTCGACCAGGGAAGTTGCAACCATCTTCAGCACCCGGTCGCCGACCGAGTGGCCATATTGGTCGTTGACGCGCTTGAAATGATCGACGTCGCAGATCGCAACGGCGAAGGAGCGTTTCGCGCTTTTCAGCTGATCCATCGCCGTTTCCAGCGCCCGCCGGTTAAACAGGCCGGTCAACGCATCAAGGTTCGCGTCATGGCGCGCGGTGTCGAGTTCCTGCCTCAGGACCTCCACCTCCCTTGCTGCTGCGGCGAGATCCTGCTCGGCCCGCAGTGAACGTTCGATCATGTCGGAAATGACAAGGCCCACGCCAGCGACGTCCTTGTCCGCCAGCTTTTCATAACCGATGTTGAGGTCCCGGTTGAAATCTCCGGTTCGTTCCGCCGCGCTGTTGGCGACTTCGGCCAGCCGCAGGAGTTGATGCCGGGTCTGGTTCCTCAAGGCGTCGGCGTTATGGGCTCCACCCTGACCGCCAAAGCTGCCGAGACAGCGCACGAAGATGTCGTCCGCCTGCTGCTGGCTCATCCTGATGCCGCCATCCGTGGCATCGTTGACGGCTTTCGACAATGGCTCGTTCGTGCCGCTTTTGAGCACATAGCCCATTGCATAATTTTGCGGCGTAGGCGCGAGGCTTTGACGCTGAAGAAACGTCAAGACCTCGTGCGCAACGGCTTGTTGCTCGCGCACCTAAAATTCCCCCCGGATTTCCCGATTCCCCGCAGGCGAAATAATATGAATTAAATTACGTAACAATAATCAAAAATAGGAAAATAGGCGAGCATGACTGCTCCAGCCGGTCGGGAAATGGTGCTGCCGGCGAGGATTGAACTCGCGACCTCAGCCTTACCAAGGATGCGCTCTACCACTGAGCTACGGCAGCACTTTCACCATCCCACAAAGCCTTTCGGGCTGCGGAGCCGGGCCTATGGCCGCGCGCGTCCTGCTTGTCAAGGCGGGTTGCGGCCGATGCCCCAATTTGCTTATGGCGCGGCGATGACCAGTGGACAGGACGATCGCAAGGCACGGCTGGCGCAGGCGCTGCGCGACAATTTGCGCCGCCGCAAGGCGCAGGCGCGGGAGGAGGCGGGTCGCGCCACGCCGTCACCAGCCAGCCAGAAAGATCAGCCCGACGAATAGGGGCGCGGCGCCGTCACAAGGGCGCGCAAGCCTGCTTCAACCATGCCAGCGCGTCGCCATCCAGCTGCGGCCCGACAATCTCGACCACCTTGGCATGATAGGCATCGACCCAAGCCCGCTCCTCCGCCGTCAGTAATTCCACCGCGATGGCATTGCGATCGATAGGCGCGAAGGTCAGCGTTTCAAAGCCCAGCATCTCCCGCTCGGCGCCGGGCACGTCACGCCGATCGACCAGCACCAGATTTTCGATGCGGATGCCATATTCGCCCGTCTTGTAATAACCGGGCTCGTTGGACAGGATCATGCCCGGTTGGAGTGGTTCGTCGCCACCTCCGGCTATCGCAATGCGCTGCGGCCCCTCATGCACCGACAGGAAGCTGCCCACGCCATGTCCCGTGCCATGGGCATAGTCGAACCCTTCCGCCCAAAGAAACTGGCGCGCCAGAACATCCAGCTGGCTACCGCGCGTTCCTCCCGGAAACAGCGCCCGGCCGAGCGCGATATGCCCCTTCAGCACCAGCGTGAAGCGCCGCTTCATCTCTTCCGTCGGCGTGCCGATCGCGATCGTCCGGGTCACATCGGTCGTGCCGTCGCGATATTGGCCGCCCGAATCGACCAGATAGAAGGAGCCCTGCTCAATCGGCCGATTGGTCTTCTCCTCGACCCGGTAATGCACCACCGCGCCATTAGGCCCAGCGCCACTGATCGTGTCGAAGGACAGGTCCTCCAGCAGTCCGGTCTCCTCGCGAAACGCCTCCAGCCGCGCAGCGGCGGTAAGCTCATCGACCCCGCCCTTGGGCGTTTCGACGGCAATCCAGTGCAGGAAACGTGACAGGGCAGCACCATCGCGGGCCTGTGCCGCCTTATGCCCGGCGATCTCCACCGGGTTCTTGATCGCCTTGGGCAGCACGGCCGGATCGCGGAGCGACAATATCGTTGCCCCGCCCGCGTCCAGCGCTTCGAAAATCGCCGCCACTGCGCGCTCAGGGTCCGCTGCAACCGTCTTGCCTGCAAACCCTCCCAGCGCCCCGGCAAAGTCCGCGCGCGGATGCACCCGCACTGCGTTGCCCAGATGCTGCACGACCGCCTCGTCCATCTTCTCGGGCGCGACATAAAGGTCCGCCGTCGCATCGGCATGCACGATCGCATAGGCCAGCGCGACAGGTGTGCGGGACACATCCTTGCCCCGGATGTTGAAGGTCCAGGCGATGGAATCCAGCGCCGACAGCACCACCGCGTCCGCCCTTTTCGACGTCACCCAATCCGCCATCGCCTGCCGCTTTTCCGCAGCGCTTTGCCCGGCGTAGCGATCCTCATGGACCACCAGCCGCGCATCGCTGGGGGCAGGGCGGTCGGGCCAGACCGCGTCCACCGGATTGGTTTCCACCGCCACCAGCTCCGCCCCGCGTTCCGCCAGCGCTTCGCCCGCCGCCTTCACCCATGCGCGGGTGTGCAGCCATGGATCATAGCCGATCCGGCCGCCCTCGGGAGCATGAACGCCAAGCCAGGCTGCAACGGATGTCTGCGGCACGCTCTCAAATTGCCAATGCGCGCCATCGACCTGCTCGCGCACTTGCAGCGTATAGCGTCCATCGACAAAAATCGCCGCTTCTTCGGGCAGCACCACCGCGCTCCCCGCCGACCCCTGAAAGCCCGTCAGCCAGGCAAGGCGCTGCGCATATTCACCGACATATTCGCTCATATGCTCATCGGTCAGCGGCACGACAAAACCGTCCAGCCGCTCGCGCATCAGCTGTTCGCGCAGGGCTTTTAGACGGTCTTCATGGGTCGACATCGCATTTCCTTGATCGAGAACCCTTGCGCAGGGCAGGCTGCCGCCAACATAAGCAGGCCCAGCCGCTTATGCCAGCGCGCCTCCTATACGAGAATCAGGATACTGAATGACCGCCGACACCACGCCTCCTTCCGCCGCCCGCCGCCCGCACAGCTTCGCCCACCACGGCATCACGGTGGAAGATCCCTGGGCATGGCTGCGCGATCCGGGTTATCCGGACGTGAAGGACAAGGATGTCCTGTCCTATCTTGAGGCGGAAAACGCCTTTTTCGAAAGCGCCATGCAGCCGCACAAGCGGCTGACCGACGCGCTCTTTGCGGAGATGAAGGGCCGCATCAAGGAAGATGACAGCTCCGTTCCGCAAAAAGACGGCGATTATGTCTATTGGCGAGCGTTCGAAACCGGCGCGCAATATCGCAAATGGTATCGCCGCCCGGTGGCTGACGGCGAGGATCAACTGATCCTGGATGAGCCTGCACTGGCGGAGGGTCATGAATATTTCCGCCTCGGCGCGCTGTCCGTCAGTCCGGACGGCCGCTACCTCGCCTACGCCATCGACAATAATGGCTCGGAACGGTTCGAGGCGCGGATAAAGGACCTGTTCACCGGAGAAATCCTGCCCGAAGTCATCCCCGACACGCTTTCCTCACTCGTCTGGACCAGCGACAGCAAGGGCCTGCTCTACGGCATCGCCAACGATCAGTGGCGCACCGACAATACGCGCCTCCATTGGCTGGGCCAGCCGGTGGAAAGCGATGTGGAGCTTTTCCATGAGGATGATGAGGGCTTTCGCGTGTCGGTTGGCCTCACCTCCTCGGAAAAATGGATCGTCATCGCCACAGGCGACCATGTCACCACCGAAAGTTGGCTGCTCCCCGCCGACAATCCCTTGGCTCAGCCGATGCTGGTGTCCGCGCGCAAGCCGGGGCGCGAATATGATGTCGATGAGCATGAAGACACGCTCTACATCCGCACCAACGACACCCATCCCAATTTCCGGCTGGTAAAAGCGTCGCTGGATGCTCCGGACAACTGGTCAGAAGTGATCGCCGCCGATCCGCACTTTTACCTGACTGATTTCACCCTGTTCAAAAACTTCTACGTCACGGAAGGGCGGCAGGACGGGCTCGACCAGATCGAACTGCGCGATTACGCGACCCATTCGGCCAAGCGGCTTCCATTTCCGGAGGCGAGCTATTCCGCCTCGCTCGACGACAATCCCGAATATGACGTGACGAAGCTGCGCATCGGCTATGAATCCATGGTCACGCCGGATACCATCTATGACTATCACCTCGCCACCGGCGAGCTGGAGGTCCTGAAGGTCCAGGAAATCCCGTCGGGCTATGACGCGACCCGCTACGCAACCGAACGGCTGACCATCCCCGCGCGTGACGGCACGCCCATCCCGGTGTCGATCGTCTATCCCAAGGACCTGCCCCGCGACGGCAGCGCGCCGCTCCATCTCTATGGCTATGGCGCCTATGGCATCGCGATGGAACCGGGCTTTTCGACCAGCCGCCTGTCGCTGCTTGATCGGGGCTTTGTGTTTGTCCTCGCCCATATCCGGGGCGGCGATGACCTTGGCCAGCAATGGTATCTGGACGGCAAACTCGACAAGCGCACCAACACCTTCAACGACTTCGTCGATGTGGCGAAGGGGTTGGTCGAGCGTGGCTACACGTCAAAGGGCCGGATCAGCATCTCCGGCGGCTCGGCGGGCGGAGAGTTGATGGGGGCGGTCATCAATTCCGATCCCGACCTATGGGGCGCCGTCGTTGCGCACGTCCCATTCGTCGATGTCCTCAACACCATGCTAGATGAAAGCCTGCCCCTGACGCCCGGCGAATGGCCTGAATGGGGCAATCCGATCGAGGATAAGGCTGCGTTTGAGACGATCCTGTCCTACGATCCCTACAATAATGTCAGGGCGCAATCCTACCCGCCGCTCCTCGTCACCGCTGGCCTCAACGACCCGCGCGTCACCTATTGGGAACCCGCAAAGTGGGTGGCAAAGCTGCGCGCGACCAAAACGGACCAGAATGTCCTGCTGCTCAAAACCAATATGGGCGCAGGCCATGGCGGTAAATCGGGCCGCTTCGAAAGCTTGCAGGAAACGGCCGAGGAATTTGCCTTCATCCTCTGGCAGTTAGGCGTATCTCAATAGCCGATATCTCTCCCCTCCCTTTTAAGGGAGGGGTCGGGGGAGGGTGCGAGCGCAGCGAGCCAGCGACGGAGCATCAATATAATGTCCTCCACCTACACAACCCGGATCACCGCAGGTCCCGAGCATATCGACATGCTCGGCCATGTGAACAACGCCGTCTGGGTGCAGTGGATGGAGCAGGTCGCGACCGAACATTGGACCCGAGATGCCGCGCCGGAACATCGGGACACCTATCTCTGGGTCGTGACGCGGCACGAGATCGACTATCGCGGCAATGTGCGGGAGGGCGAGATGGTCACCGCGCGCACCTGGATAGCGGAAGCGCCGCGTGGTGCGCGGTTCGACCGGCACATGGAATTCATCGGCCCTGATGGAAAGGTGAAGGTTGCCGCCAAATCCACCTGGGCAATCATCGACCGGACAAGCGGCCGCATCCTGCGCGTGCCAGCCGATGTTGCCGCCCCTTTTCTGCCAGACTGACGACAGCCCGTCTCTCTCCAGCAACCGCGCATCCGGAACCCGGTTCATTCCGGCACGTTACCCGGCTCTCAACAGTCACAGGAGAGAATATGCGTAAATCCGGCTATTCCCTACGCGCTCTTGCCGCCGCTTCGGCGCTTTTCCTCGCGAGCGGTCCCGCGCTCGCAGGCGATGAAGAACAGGCGCTCAAGGCCATCGCGCAGGCGCAGGGCAAGATCGACGCCGCCGCCAAGCTGCAGGCGGGCCGGTTCGACCCGGCCGTTCTCGCCAAAGCTCAGACTTCGCTCCGCCTCGCTCAGGAACGGCTGAAGAGCGGCAAGGAACAGGACGCCATCAAGGCCGCCGTTGAGGCGCAGGGCTTTGCCGACACCGCAATCGGCCAGAGCCAGGTGAGCGTCAAGACCGATGCAGAGGTTCAGGCATCCACCGCCGCCGCCGCGCAGCAGGACGCCGCCGCCGCCAATGCGCGCGCTGATGCCGCCGAACGGGCGGCTGCTTCCGCTGCTGCCGACGCACGGGCCGCACGGGCCGCCGCTGCGACCGTCCCGGCCGCCACCACCGTCACTACCGAAACCGTGAAAAGCGCGCCTGTGGCGACCGTCCGCAAGGCCGCGCCGGTCAAGCGCAAGGTCGTCCGCAAGACGACGTCCGCGCCCGCGCGTGCCACGGTTGTCGAAAAGACGACAACGACCGTCACCAACCGCTGATAGAAAGGCAAGCGGCCTCGCGTCCTGAACCGGGGCCGCTTGCCTAACCTTAGGAAAGGATGCCCACGGCACCTTCCGCCCATAGCAACATGGCCAGGATGACGATGGCACCGGCCCACAGCAACCGCCGCCCGCGCCCGATAATTAGCCGCGCACCGACCTGATAGGTCAGCATAGCGCCGGTGAGCAGCACGCCCGCCGCAAGGAAATCACGGCCGGTCCAGCGCACCTCGTCGGTGAACCGCATTGCGACCAGTGGCATCATCAGGATGATCGCGATCGCCGCCCATGGTGCCAGTCGCCAGCCGCGACCGGCGTCCGTCATCTGCCGCATTCTCACCCCGTCCTCATTGATGCTTCCCTGACAGCGATGCCGTCATCGATCACCGGATTTGAGGGCATCTCCTCTCGCTCTGTCGCCTGGCGCGTCCACATCGCGGCATAGAGGCCATCGGCCCGCACCAGATCAGCATGGCGTCCGCGTTCCACGATCCGTCCCTGATCCAGCACGATGATCTCATCCGCGTCCACCACCGTCGACAGGCGATGCGCCACTACCAGTGTCGTGCGCTTGCGGGAAATATTGCGCAACACATCCTGAATTTCCGTTTCCGTGCGGCTGTCGAGCGCGCTTGTCGCCTCATCCAGCACCAGCACGGGCGGGTCCTTCAGCAGCGTGCGGGCAATCGCCACGCGCTGCTTCTCGCCGCCGGACAGCTTCAGCCCGCGCTCGCCCACGCGCGTGTCATAGCCCTGCGGCAGCCGCATGATGAAGTCGTGGATGGAGGCAGCCTTGGCCGCCGTCTCGATTTCCGCCTGCGTCGCGCCTGCCCGGCCATAGCCGATATTATAGCCGACCGTGTCGTTGAACAGCACCATGTCCTGCGGCACGATGCCGATCGCCGCGCGCAGGGATGCCTGCGTAACCTGCGCAATGTCCTGCCCATCGATCAGGATGCGGCCACCCTGAATGTCGTAGAAACGGAACAGCGTGCGCGCGATGGTGGACTTGCCCGCACCCGAAGGTCCGACGATCGCCAATGTCCGTCCAGCTGGCACGGCAAAGCTCACATCATGCAATATCTCGCGATCGGGATCATAGCCGAAGCGCACATGATCGAAGCGTACTTCCCCCGCGTGAACGTTCAGCGCCGGGGCGTCCGGCGCATCGGCAATCTCCGCCTCCGTATCGATCAGCTTATACATCGCCTCCATGTCGATCACACCCTGCCGGATCGTCCGGTAAACCATGCCCAGCAGATCGAGCGGCCTGAATAGTTGGCTAAGTAACGTGTTAACCAGCACCACGTCGCCGGTCGTGAAGCTGCCCTTGCTCCATCCCCACACGGTATAGCCCATCGCCCCCGCCATCATCAGGTTGGTGATCAGCGATTGGCCGATATTCAGCCAGGCAAGGCTGTTTTCCGATTTGACGGCGGCATCGGCGTAACGCCGCATTGCCGTGGAATAGCGCGCCGCCTCGCGACTTTCCGCGCCGAAATATTTCACCGTCTCGAAATTCAGCAGGCTGTCCACCGCATGGGCGACCGCGTTGGTATCCATGTCCACCATGTCGCGGCGCAGCTGATTGCGCCATTCGGTGATGGTGCGGGTAAACCAGATGTAGAGGCCTACCATCGCCAATGTCGCGACGACGAGGCCCGGCCCGAACTTGACGAAAAAGATGACGCAGACCGCCGCCAGTTCCAGCACCGTCGGCGCAATGTTGAACAGCAGGAAATACAGCATCGTGTCGATGCTCTTGGTCCCGCGCTCCACGATCTTGGTGACCGCGCCCGTGCGTCGATCGAGGTGAAAGCGCAGCGACAGGCGGTGCAGATGCTTGAAGACATCATCGGACAGCCGCCGCCCGGCCTCCTGCCCAACCCGCTCGAACACCGCATTGCGCAGATTGTCGAACAGCACGCTCCCAAACCGCGCGCCCGCATAGGCGACGACCAGGGCTACGGCGAGCGCCACGCCGGGTTCCAGACCCGGCGCCATGCGGTCGATCGCGGCCTTGTAGGCGAAGGGCATCGCCAGGCTGATGACCTTGGCGAATACCACCAGCAGCATGGCAATGGACACGCGCCGTCGCAGTGCTGGGGCGTCCGATGGCCAGAGATACGGAAGAAACCGCCGCAGCGTTGCCCAGACAGGCGGAAGGGGGGTGTTGTCAGGTGTGGATGGCGGCATGGGGCGAATGTAGGCGACCGGCGCTCATCTTATAAGCCCCTCCCGCCTGCGGGAGGGGAGCAGGTAGCAGATCAATCCCGCAACAACTCGTTGATCCCGGTCTTCGACCGCGTCTGCGCATCCACGCGCTTCACGATCACCGCGCAATACAGGCTCGGCCCCGGCGTGCCATCGGGCAGCGGCTTGCCCGGCAAGGACCCCGGCACGATCACCGAATAGGGCGGCACTTCGCCCATAAAGACTTCGCCCGTCGTGCGATCCACGATCTTCGTGGACTGACCGATGAACACGCCCATCGACAGCACCGAACCCTTGCCGATGCGCACGCCTTCCACGACTTCCGATCGCGCGCCGATGAAGCAGTCATCCTCGATGATCACCGGATCGGCCTGCAACGGCTCCAGCACGCCGCCAATACCGACGCCGCCCGACAGATGGACATTCTTGCCGATCTGCGCGCAGCTGCCCACCGTCACCCAGGCATCGACCATCGTGCCTTCATCGACGAATGCGCCGATGTTGACGAAGCTCGGCATCAGGATGACATTCTTGGCGATGTGCGATCCGGCGCGAGCGAAGCTGCCCGGCACCGCGCGGAGGCCGGCGGCGCGAAACGCCCCTTCGTCCCAGCCTGCGAACTTGCTGGGCACCTTGTCCCACCAATGGCCAGCGCCCGGACCATTGTCGATCATGACATTGTCGTTGAGGCGGAAGGAAAGAAGAACCGCCTTCTTCGCCCACTGATTGACCTGCCAGCCCTCCGCCGTGGGTTCAGCAACGCGCAGCTCACCCTTGTCCAGCATCGCCAGCGCCTTGTCCACCGCCTGACGGACTTCGCCCTGCGTGGTCAGGCTGACATTGGCCCGGTTTTCCCAGGCAGCGTCGATGGTGGCGATCAGGTCTTGGCTCATGGTCTTTCCCCAATGATGTCGGCCAAAAATGGCGTCAGATGGTCGGTTTCGAAATCGATATAGTCCGGATGATGCTCATGATTGCCCGCTTCGGAGCCATTATTCACCCAGATGG
Source organism: Sphingobium sp. TomTYG46 (assembly GCF_055396345.1). NCBI lineage: Bacteria > Pseudomonadati > Pseudomonadota > Alphaproteobacteria > Sphingomonadales > Sphingobiaceae > Sphingobium > Sphingobium sp. TomTYG46. Next base: position 2,060,952 of record NZ_AP027324.1, on the reverse strand, counting down.
TGGACATGCCGATCGCCTTGGCGGGCCGCAGGTTGCGCGCCATATCCTCGAAGAAAGCGGCGCGGGTGGGATCGACGCCATGGACACGGCACAGCTCGGCATAACCCGACGGATCGGGCTTGGGCACATATTGGCAGGCATGAATGTCGTGGATCAGTTCGAAAGCCTGACCGAGGCCCAGTCTGTCCAGCACGCGCTGTGCATAATCCGCATCGCCATTGGTGAAGATCAGGCGGCGGCCGGGCAGGGCGGCGATATGCGCATTCAGCGCCTCGTCCACCTCCAGCCGATCCATCGAAATATCATGCACATAGTCCAGGAAGGCACGCGGCTCGATGCCATGATGGTGCATCAGCCCCGATAGCGTCGTGCCATGTTCCATGAAGTAGCGCTTCTGCGTAGCCTTCGCGACATCCGGGTCGCAGCCCAGCAGCCCTTGAATGAACTCGCCCATCTTGACGTCGATCAGCGCGAACAGGTCCGCCTTCGCCGGGTACAGCGTATTGTCCAGATCGAAAATCCAGCAATTGACATGGTCAAGCTCGGCACGCATGGCCGCGCCCTAGTCTTCACAACCCCAAGAGGCAACATCTAACCCTTCTCCCCCACGGGGAGAAGGATATGAAGCCTTGGCCCGAAAGGGCTTAGGCGAAGTTGGATGAGGGGGAAGGGGAGCGAAGTAATATACGCCCTACTCACCAGTTAGGAGGCCATGCTCCTGCGAAGGCAGGAGCCCAGTTTTGTCCTCTCGGCTAGGCTCCTGCCTTCGCAGGAGCACGTTGCACTTACCCGCACCCCGGCACTTCACCATCCTGATAAAAAGCCTGCACAGCCTTCCACGCATCCTCGGCCGTCTCGACCCAGGTCAGCAAATTCAGGTCCGAAGGCGAAATCACCCCCTCATCCGCCAGTGCTTCGAAATCCACGACCCGTGTCCAGAACTCCCGCCCGAACAGCAATATCGGAATGGGCTTCATCTTCCCCGTCTGGATCAGCGTCAGCAGCTCGAACATCTCGTCAAACGTGCCGAACCCGCCCGGAAACACAGCCAAAGCCCGCGCCCGCAAAAGGAAATGCATCTTCCTGAGCGCAAAATAATGGAACTGGAAACTCAATTCCGGCGTCACGAATCGATTGGGCGCCTGCTCATGCGGCAGCACGATGTTCATCCCGATCGTCTGCGCGCCCACATCCGCCGCGCCGCGATTGGCCGCCTCCATGATGGAAGGCCCGCCGCCCGAACACACCACGAAGTGGCGGCATCCCGCCTCATTCACCGGATACTGCGCCGCCATCCGCGCCAGCTTGCGCGCTTCTTCATAATAGCGCGCTTTCTTCCCCAGATTCTCTGCGATCCGCTGCTGGTCCGGCGTCGTGGCGGCGTCGATCCTTGCCTGCACCTGTTCCGGCTCCGGGATGCGGGCCGATCCATAAAAGACGAAAGTGGATTCGATCTTCGCTTCGTCCATCAGCAGCTGTGGCTTCAGCAATTCCAGCTGAAACCGCACGGGCCGCAAATCCTCGCGCAGCAGGAATTCGGTATCCTGAAAAGCCAGGCGGTAGGCGGCGCTGGTGGTTTGCGGGGTGCCGACGGTCTTTTTGGCATCGGCGGCTTCCTGCCGGGCAGGACGGAATTTGCGTTCTTCGATTTCTTTTCTTGTCATTCAACCCAACTTAGGAAGCTCAGCGGCAAAAGCCACCTCTTCCACCCATATCGAAATGAAAATGATCATGATGCGCGACATTATAGTCGGGGCTCAACACCGTGCGGAACCGCTTGCAGGCGCTCGCCCGCACCACCTCCAGAAACTGCCGCGTCTGCCGGTCGCCATTCCATCCCTGCTCGATGGTGATCCGCCGCCCGTCTGACAGGACAAAGGCCGACACATCCACCGCGTTGCTGTGCGCATGTTCGGACAGCCTGCCGCTGCCAGCGATCGGGCGGCAATTATAGGTGCCGAATGTCTCGATCCGCTCGATCTCCGCGCCCAGGATCAGTCGCGCGGCAGGCTGGACGCCATAGCGCGCCCACGCTGCGAAATTGGCCGCCAGCCCGCATGTCATCGCGCCCAGATTGGTGGCAGGCACGCCGATGTCGAGCAACTTGACGCTACCCATCGCGGAACAGCCGCCGCCGAAATTCTGATCAGGCAGGGGGGTGAAAAGCACCGATTGCGATTGCAGCTTCACCAGACATTGCCGCAATTCCATCGGCGGCGGCGCTGACGGACGCGCGCTCTTGACCGGCTTCGATGGACGCTCGACCCGGCCCCGTGGCACCAGATCGCCGCCGCATGACGCCAGTGTCAGGCACAGCGCCAGCAAGGCCGCCTGACCCACGCCGCGCATTGCCGCTTTCCCCCATGCCCGCTCTTTCATGCTCAATCATTTACCACGCGCCGCGAAGCTGTGGGTTAACAACGGCAACGGTTCGTCGCATCCAGATATTCGGCTTGACTCTTAGCGCCCGGTCTTTAGGGCGGCGAGCGGGCCACGCGGTCCCAACGCCGCGCGAGCTCTCTGCAAGGAGAAGCGTACATGACTGATGTGACTGCCGCAGACGCCACTATTGCGCCTGCCGCCAAGCCCGCTACGAAGCCGGCACGCCCCTATTTCTCTTCCGGTCCCTGCGCCAAGCCTCCGGGCTGGAGCGCCGACAAGCTGAGCGCTGAATCCCTCGGCCGCTCGCACCGCGCCAAGATCGGCAAGACCCGCCTCGCTTATTGCATCGATCTGATGCGCGAGCTTCTGAACCTGCCTGACACCCATCGCATCGGCATCGTCCCCGGTTCCGACACCGGCGCCTTCGAAATGGCGATGTGGACCATGCTGGGTGCCCGCCCCGTCACGACGCTCGCTTGGGAGAGCTTCGGTGAAGGCTGGGTGACGGACGCTGCCAAGCAGCTGAAGCTCGATCCCACGATCATCCGCGCCGACTATGGTCAGCTACCCGACCTGAACAGTGTGAACTTCGCCCACGACGTGCTCTTCACTTGGAACGGCACCACCTCGGGCGTGCGCGTGCCGAACGCCGACTGGATCCCGGCCGACCGCGAAGGCCTGACCTTCGCCGACGCCACCAGCGCGGTCTTCGCTTATGAGATCGACTGGACCAAGATCGACGTCGCCACCTTCTCCTGGCAGAAGGTGCTGGGCGGCGAGGGCGGCCATGGCGTGCTGATCCTCGGCCCCCGCGCCGTCGAGCGCCTTGAAACCCACACCCCCGCCTGGCCGCTGCCCAAGGTCTTCCGCCTGATGGCGAAGGGCAAGCTGGCCGAAGGCATTTTCAAGGGTGAGACGATCAACACCCCCTCCATGCTGGCGGTGGAAGACGCGATCTTCGCGCTCGAATGGGGCAAGTCGCTCGGCGGCCTTAATGGCCTGATCGCGCGCAGCAACGCCAATGCGGCCGCGCTCGATAAGCTGGTGCAGGAACGCGACTGGCTTGGCCACCTCGCTGCTGACGCTGCCACCCGCTCCACCACCAGCGTCTGCCTGACGGTCGAGGGTGCGGACGAAGCATTCATCAAGAGCATGGCTGGCCTGCTCGAAAAGGAAGGCGCCGCCTATGACGTCGCGGGTTACCGCGACGCCCCGGCTGGCCTGCGCATCTGGTGCGGCGCGACGGTGGAGACCGCCGACATCGAAGCGCTGGGTCCGTGGCTCGACTGGGCCTACGCAACGGCCAAGGCTGGCTGATTTAGCTTAACCGCGTCACCCCGGCCTTGAGCCGGGGTCCCGCTTCTTCTTCATGTCCGCCCGCAGATAAGCGGGACCCCGGATCAAGTCCGGGTGACGAGGAAACATAGGAATTCGTCATGCCCAAGGTACTCATTTCCGACAAAATGGACCCCCGCGCCGCCGCGATCTTCCGTGAACGTGGCCTGGAGGTCGACGTCATCACCGGCAAGACCCCGGACGAACTGAAAGCGATCATTGGCCAGTATGACGGCCTCGCCATCCGCAGCTCGACCAAGGTGACCAAGGAAATCCTCGACGCCGCGCCCAACCTCAAGGTCATCGGCCGCGCAGGCATCGGTGTCGACAATGTCGATATCCCCGCCGCATCGGCCAAGGGCGTGGTCGTCATGAACACCCCGTTCGGCAACTCGATCACCACTGCCGAACACGCCATTGCCCTCATGTTCGCGCTCGCTCGCCAGCTGCCCGAAGCCAACACCCAGACGCAGCAGGGTCTGTGGCCGAAGAACGGCTTTATGGGCGTAGAAGTCACCGGCAAGACGCTGGGCCTCATCGGCGCGGGCAATATCGGCTCGATCGTCGCCAGCCGCGCGCTGGGTCTCAAGATGAAGGTCGTCGCCTTCGATCCCTTCCTCACCCCGGAACGCGCCGTCGAAATGGGCGTGGAGAAGGCGGACCTCGACACGCTGCTGGCGAAGGCAGACTTCATCACGCTGCACACGCCACTGACCGACCAGACCCGCAATATCCTGAGCAAGGAAAATCTCGCCAAGACCAAGAAGGGCGTGCGCATCATCAATTGCGCCCGTGGCGGCCTGGTCGATGAAGCCGCGCTCAAGGAATCGATGGATTCGGGCCATGTCGCTGGCGCCGCGCTCGACGTGTTCGTGCAGGAACCGGCCAAGGAATCGCCGCTGTTCGGGACGCCCAACTTCATCTGCACCCCGCATCTGGGCGCATCGACCGACGAAGCGCAGGTCAATGTCGCGCTTCAGGTGGCTGAACAGCTCAGCGACTATCTGCTCGACGGCGGCATCACCAACGCCCTGAACGTGCCGAGCCTGTCCGCTGAAGAAGCCCCCAAGCTCAAGCCCTATATGGCGCTGGCCGAAGAACTGGGCAGCCTCGTCGGCCAGCTCGAAGGCGACCGCATCCAGGGCGTTTCGGTCGAGGTCGAAGGCCATGCCGCCGAACTCAACCAGAAGCCGATCACCGCAGCGGTCCTCGCAGGCCTGATGCGCGTCTATTCGGACACGGTGAACATGGTCAACGCGCCTTTCCTTGCAAAGGAACGCGGCCTCGACGTGCGCGAAGTGCGTCATGACCGCGAGGGTGACTACCAGACCCTCGTTCGCGTCACGGTGAAGACCGAAGCAGGCGACAAGTCGGTCGCTGGCACGCTGTTCGGCCATGGCAGCCCGCGCCTTGTGGAGCTGTTCGGCATCAAGGTCGAAGCCGACCTCGAAGGCCATATGCTCTACATCGTCAACCAGGACGCGCCCGGCTTCATCGGCCGTCTCGGCTCGACGCTCGGCGAAGCAGGCGTCAACATCGGCACCTTCCACCTTGGCCGCCGCACCCAGGGCGGCGAAGCCGTGCTGCTGCTGTCGGTCGATGGTGCGGTCAATGACGATGTGCTCAAGGCCATCTGCAACCTGACCGGCGTGAAGACGGTGAAGCTCCTCCGCTTCGCGTAACTCTGAAAAGCCCTCCCCCCTCGGGGGGAGGGTTTGGGAGAGGGGGAGCAACGGTGCGTCTCGACCCAAAGCTCAAGGAACGCGCGAGACAAATGCGCGCCAACCCCACGCCCGCCGAACAAAAGCTATGGCTCGCACTTCGAGCCAACCGCTTCGAAAACCAACAGTTCACCCGCCAGACGATCGTCGCGCCCTACATCGCAGACTTCGCCTCCAAAGCGGCAAAGCTCATCATAGAAATCGATGGGGATACACATTCCGCCAAAGATCGCTATGACGCACGGCGAACGGAATTTCTGGAATCGCTAGGATATCGCGTGCTTCGTTTCGGCAACCCGGATGTGATTGGCAATATTGAAGGTGTGCTGGGTGTGATTGCACAAGCGTTGCGCGCAGTCCCCCTCTCCCCACCCTCCCCCCGAGGGGGGAGGGCTTAAGATGAGCATCCCCCCCGGCCTCCTGCCCGAAGGACTGTCCGACCGCCTGCCGCCGCAGGCCGAAGCCTCCGCGCGCCTCGCGCGCCGCGTGCTCGATACGGTCGCGTCGCACGGTTATGAGCGGGTCATGCCGCCGCTCGCCGAATTTGAAGAAACACTGGTCAGCCGCCTCAAATCCATGCGTGCGCAGGATCTCGTCCGCGCCGTCGATCCAGTGTCGCAGCGCAGCCTGGCGCTCCGCCCCGACATGACCGCTCAGGTCGGCCGCATTGCCGCGACCCGTCTCGCCAGCGCGCCGCGCCCGCTACGCCTGTCCTATGGCGGCCCCGTGATCCGCCTGAAGGCCAACCAACTCCGCCCCGAACGCGAACGGCTGCAAGTCGGCGCCGAACTCATCGGCAGCGATAGCGTTGCCGCAGCCGTCGAGATCGTGAATGTCGCAATCGAGGCGCTCCAGGCCGCGGGCGTCACCGGCATCACCATCGATTTCACGCTGCCCGACCTGATCGACAGCCTCGCCGCCGGTCCTCTCCCGCTCGCGGGCAAAGACATCGAAGCCGTCCGCGCCGAACTCGACGCCAAGGATGCTGGCGCGCTCGCCGCGATCAGCCCCGCCGCCGCAGCCTATCTCCCGTTGATGGAAGCGACCGGCCCCTTTCACCCCGCGATGGAGAAGCTCGAAGCGCTAAATGCCCAGCTCGGCGGCGCGATCGACAGCCGAATCGCAGGCCTGCGCGCCATCGCTAGGCCGATCGGCTGGGACATCACGCTGACCCTCGATCCCACCGAACGCCACGGCTTTGAATATCAGAACTGGTTCGGCTTTTCGATCTTCGCGGAAGGCTTTATCGGAGAGATTGGCCGGGGTGGCAGCTACGCCATCACCCGCGCGGACGGCTCGGAAGAACCGGCGATCGGCTTCTCGCTCTATCCCGATCCACTCATCGACGCGGGCTTCGGCGCGGAAACGCCTCAGCGGCTCTTCCTGCCCCTGCACCATGACGAAAGTCGCGCCGCGCAACTTCGCGGGCAGGGTTGGCAGACCGTCGCAGCCCTTACAGGCCAGGAAAATGGGGAAGCGCTGCGCTGCACCCATTGGCTGGATGGCGACGAACCGCGCCCTTACTGACTTGACGAACATGGGGCAGCGCCGCTAACGCGCCCCCGCATAGGGCGATCACGCCCACTCGATCCCACCGGCATGCCGAGTCCCGTCGAAGGGCATGGCCGGTCACCGCGGCGGGCGGAAGGACTTTATCTGTGGCAAATGTGACCGTGATCGGCGCTCAATGGGGCGACGAAGGCAAGGGCAAGATCGTCGACTGGCTGTCGGAGCGCGCCGACGTCGTCGCCCGCTTTCAGGGCGGCCACAATGCCGGCCACACGCTGGTCGTGGGCGAGAAGGTCTATAAGCTCTCCCTGCTCCCCTCGGGCATCGTGCGCGGCACGCTGTCGGTCATCGGCAATGGCGTCGTCCTCGATCCCTGGCACTTCCGCGATGAGGTCGCCAAGCTGCGCGGGCAGGGGGTCGAGATCACGCCCGACAATCTCCAGATCGCCGAAACCTGCCCACTGATCCTGCCCTTCCACCGCGACCTTGATGGCCTGCGGGAAGACGCATCGGGCGCAGGCAAGATCGGCACCACTCGCCGTGGCATTGGCCCCGCCTATGAAGACAAGGTCGGCCGCCGCGCCATCCGCGTCTGCGACCTTGCCCATCTCGACGATCTCGGCCCGCAGCTCGACCGCCTGACCGCCCATCACGACGCCCTGCGCGCAGGCTTCAACGAAGCGCCGATCGACCGCGATGCCTTGATGGCGGAACTGCGCGACATCGCCAGCTTCATTCTGCCCTTCGTAAAGCCGGTCTGGCTCACCCTCAACAAGGCGAAGGCGGCGGGCCAGCGCATCCTGTTCGAAGGCGCGCAGGGCACCCTGCTCGACATCGACCACGGCACCTATCCCTTCGTCACCTCGTCCAACACGGTCGCAGGTACGGCGGCGAGCGGCACGGGCCTTGGCCCCAACGGCGCGGGCTTTGTGCTGGGCATTGTCAAGGCTTACACCACCCGCGTCGGCTCCGGCCCCTTCCCGACCGAACTGGAAGACGAAACCGGCCAGCGTCTGGGCGAACGCGGCCATGAATTCGGCACCGTCACCGGCCGCAAGCGCCGCTGCGGCTGGTTCGACGCCGTGTTGGTGCGTCAGTCGGTCGCAGTATCGGGCGTCACCGGCATCGCGCTGACCAAGCTCGACGTGCTGGACGGCTTCGATACGCTCAAGATCTGCGTCGGCTACAAGATTGGCGACCAGACCTACGACTATCTCCCCGCCCATGCGCAGGATCAGGCGAAGGCCGAGCCGATCTACGAGGATATCGAAGGCTGGCAGGACACCACGGCGGGCGCCCGCAGCTGGGCCGACTTGCCCGCTCAAGCGATCAAATATATCCGCCGGATCGAGGAACTGATCGGCTGCCCGGTCACGCTCGTTTCCACCAGCCCCGAGCGCGAGGACACCATCCTCGTGCGCGATCCCTTCGCGGATTGATCGGCATGGCAGGCGATCGCTTCGAACGGCACAAGCAGCCCTGGACAGCGGATGAGCTGCAAAAGCTTCACTCGCTTGCCAAAAAGGGCATGGCGCTAAAAGCGATCGCCAAGGCGCTGACCCGCAGCGAGGAATCGGTAAAAGCCCGCGCCAAGCAGGACGGGCTTTCGATAGCCAAGCTGCGGTAAAGCCTGATCCCTAACCCCGTTATGCCAGCGAAAGCTGGCATCTCGGGCCTCACGCCGTGCCCTATCTCCTGAGATGCCAGCCTTCGCTGGCATGACGAATGAAGGGGTGAGCCGATATGCTGGACGCGCGCTCATGCCGATGCGACAAACCTCCCCTTAACAGCAAGGGAGCGCCGCGATGCCACTCAACCTCCTCATCCTCTACGGCTCCTACCGGCGTGGCCGCATGGGCATCCGCCTCGCCGATTATCTCATCAACGGCTTCCAGCAACTCGGTCACAAACCCGAACTCATAGACGCGATGCAGGTCGGCCTTCCCATGCTCGACCAGCGCTACAGTGACTACCCGCCCGGCCAGGCCCCCGCAGCCATGGCCGCGCTGGCCGATCGCCTCACCGCTGCCGATGCCTTCGTCTTCGTGACCGGCGAATATAATCGGGGCGTTCAACCCGGCCTCAAAAATCTCGTCGATCACTATCTCAAGGAATTCGACCGCCGTCCTGCCGCGATCGCCAGCTATTCGGCGGGCCGCTATGCCGGGGTCAACAGCCACGCCGCCTGGACCGTGACGCTGTCCGCCATGGGTATGGCCGTCATCCCCGAACGTTTGAGCGTCGGTCAGATCGCCCAGACGCTTGATGAGCAAGGCCAGCCACAGGGGGACGGCGGCGCGGCGCTGGAGCGCGGTTTTGCGGGTTTCGCGAGCAGCCTCATCTGGTGGGCGGAAGCGGCGAAGGCGGCACGTTGACCTTTCCCCACTGCAAAAATGGCGTAACGCGCGGCCCGTAAATTGCCCCCCGCCCGCATCCAAAGGACGGCAGCTTTGTTTATGCCCTCCTGTCCTGAAATCCGGAGAAATGCATGATCGTCAATGCCGCGCCCAGCCTCCGCCAGATTGCGAGTGAAGTGTGGAAGCCGCTCGCCCTGTTGTTCATCTGGGACTGCGCGGTCACGATCACCTATTTCATCCTGCCCTTTCGCGCGCCACCGCTGCCGCTTACCCTGTTCGGCTCGGCGCTGGCGCTCTTCCTCGGCTTTCGCAGTAACTCATCCTATCAACGCTGGTGGGAAGGACGCATCCTCTGGGGCGCGATGATCAATGCTTCGCGCAGCCTGGCGCGCGCCACGCGCAACTTCCTGCCCGATCCCGAAGCGCGGGACCTGAAGCGAGAGATCATCAAACGGCAGATCGCCTATGTGAACGCGTTGCGATGCCAGTTGCGCCGCCAACCCTTCGACGACCGCGTCACCGGCTTTATCGAGGAACGGGACAAGGGGCAGGCTCTTGCGCGCACCAACCCGGCCAATGGTCTGCTGGACAGCACCGGGCGGCGGATCGACATCGCCCGGCGGGAAGGATGGATCGACACTGTCCAGCAAACGCAGATGGAAAGGACGCTGGTCGATATTTCGAACGCCCAAGGGGGCATGGAGCGGCTCAAGAACACGCCGCTGCCGATCCAGTATCGGTTCCTGCCGACTCTGTTCACGCATCTCTTCTGCGTGCTGCTGCCGATCGGGCTGGTGGAAACCCTTGGCCTCGCGACGCCGCTCGGGTCGACGGTGGCGGGCCTCATGTTCCTCGCCGTGTTGCGGATCGGGGATGATCTGGTCGATCCTTTCGCGGGCAGCGTACATGACGTGCCGCTGTCGGCCATGTGCCGCACGATCGAGATCGACCTGCTTCAATCGATCGGCGACGATGCGCCTGTACCAGATCAGCCGGTCAGGGGCATATTGTGGTAGCGGTCAGCTTCGTGGATCTTCGTCCACCATGTCCGACGCCAGCTCCAAACCCGCCCGGCCATGCGCGGGCGTATGGGCCGGGGCCTTGGGATGCGGCACAAATTCGGGTTCCTCGACCTCCAACATGCCTTCCCATTTGGTGATGACCGATGTGGCGATGGCGTTGCCCAGTACGTTGGTGGCGGTGCGGCCCATGTCCATGAAATGATCGACGGCCAGGATGAAGGCGATGCCCTCGACCGGCAGGTCGAACTGCCCCAGCGTCGCCGCAACGACGACGAGCGAGGCGCGCGGGACGGCGGCGATGCCCTTGCTCGTCACCATCAGGACCAGCAGGATGGTGATCTGCGTCGCAATCGGCAGGTCGATGCCATAGGCCTGCGCGATGAAGATCGTGGCAAAGGTCGAATACATCATCGACCCGTCGAGGTTGAACGAATAGCCAAGCGGCAGCACGAAGCTGTAGATGCGCCGGGGAACGCCGAACCTGTCGAGTTGCTCCAGCATCTTGGGATAAGCCGCCTCTGATGATGCGGTGGAAAAGGCGATCAGCAACGGCTCGCGCACATATTTGATCAGCTTGACCATGCGCCGCCCCAGGAAGATCGCACCCGCGCCACAGAGCAGCAGCCACAGCGCGAAGAGCGACAGATAGAATTCGCCGACCAACTCGCCAAAGGTCTTGAGCACGCCCAGCCCCTCGGTCGTGATCGCCGACGCCAGTGCCCCGAACACGGCAAGGGGGGCGACGCGCATCACATAGCCCGTCACTTGCAGCATCAATTCGACCATCGCCTCGATCACGATGACGATCGGCTTGCCCTTTTCGCCAATGGCGGTCAGCGCGACGCCTACGAACAGCGAAAAGACGACGATCTGGAGGATCGAATTTTCCGCCATCGCGCCCACCATGGACGTGGGGAAAACATGCAGGACGAAATCCCTGAAATTGAGCGCTTCGGTGTTCACGCCGGATTGCGCGCCTGACCGGACGAGGTTCAATCCTTCACCCGGCGCGAAGAAATTGACGAAGAAGAGGCCCAGCGTCAGCGAAATCAGGCTGGCTATGATGAACCAGGCCAGCGCCCGGCCACCGATCCGCCCCAACGCCGCGCTGTCGCCCATATGCGCGATCCCCGCGACCAGCGTGGAAAAGACCAGCGGCGCGATAATCATCTTGATGAGGTGCAGGAAGATGTCGGCCAGCAGGTGGAAATATCCTGCCACATCCTTGGCGATGGCCTTGTCGGCCCCGACCCATAAATTGGCCGCAAAGCCGGTGAGAACGCCCAGGATCATGCCAGCAAGGATGAAGGCCGTCAGTCGATTCCGCATGCAACCCCTCTTAGCCGTTCACCCGCACATCTAACAGGCGTCCGAGCGGCCGCCTATCCTCTTGAAAGAACAACTACAGGCTTTCCTCGCCCTGAAAAAACCTGCTCTATCCTCCGTTCGCCCTGAGCCTGTCGAAGGGCTTTTCTTCTCTTCAAGTGAAGGGCTTCGACAAGCTCAGCCCGAACGGGGAGTGGAGTTGAGTAGAGGCTCAAGGATAAAGCAGCCCCTCGCGCCAACCATCGCCGTCCCGCTCGAACAGCCGCCGTTCGTGCAGCCGATGCTCGCGGTCCTGCCAGAATTCGATCCGCTGCGGCACCACGCGAAATCCTGACCAGTGCGGCGGGCGGGGCACAGGCCCGCCCTCGAACCGCGCGACCGCATCGTCATAGCGGGCCATGAAAACATCCCGAGACGGCAGCGGCCGCGACTGGTCCGAAGCCCATGCGCCCAGCTGGCTGTCGCGGCTGCGCGTCGCGAAATAGGCGTCGGCGGTCGCCTCATCGACCGCCTCGACCGGTCCCTCGATGCGAATCTGGCGCCGCAGCGATTTCCAATGAAACAACAGCGCCGCATGCGGATTGGCGAGCAAATCCTCGGCCTTGCGCCCTTCGAAGTTCGTATAGAAGACAAAGCCTTCCGGCCCATGCCCTTTCAGCAGCACCATCCGCACCGACGGCCGCCCGCGCGCATCGGCGGTTGCCAGCGCCATCGCGTTGCTGTCGTTGATTTCGGCGTCGCGTGCTTCGCCATACCATTGGTCGAACAGGGTGAAGGGATTGGTCATGCTGCTGATCTACGGCTGGTTTCCGTTCATGTCGATGGCCGCGCCGCTTGAACGATCGTGACTATTTCGCCACATAAGGTGCAAATCAGCTTTCACGAACAAGGATAGACACTCGGCAATGGCGGATCCCTACTCCACTCTGGGCGTCGCGCGCGGCGCGAGCGAGGCAGAGATCAAGTCGGCCTACCGCAAGCTCGCCAAGGAGCTTCACCCCGATCGGAACCAGGACAATCCCAAGGCGGCGGAGCGTTTTTCCGCTGTTTCGGGCGCCTATGACCTGCTGTCGGATAAGGACAAGCGTGCGCGCTTCGACCGTGGCGAGATCGATGGCGACGGGAATCCCACCGCCCCCTTCGGATTTGGCGGCGCTGGCGGCGGCGGTTTTCGGGGACGTCCGGGTGGCGGCGGCGGTTTTGAATTCAACGAAGGCGCCGACTTCGGCGACATCTTCGAAGGATTGTTCAGCGGCGGCGGCGCCCGGCGCGGTGGCGGCGGATTTGGCGGCTTCGGCCGCGGCGGCGCGCCGCAGAAGGGGGCCAATGTCACCTACCGCCTCGCCGTCGCCTTCGTCGATGCGGCCACGCTCGCGCCGCAGCGCATCACCCTGCAGGACGGCAAGACCATCGACCTCAAGCTGCCCGCCGGGGTCGAAACCGGCACGCAGATGCGGCTGTCGGGGAAGGGGCAGGCAGGGCCAGCCGGAGCAGGGGACGCGATCGTCACCATCGAGGTGAAACCGCACCCATTCTTCACCCGCGACGGCGACAATGTGCTGCTCGACCTCCCCATCACGCTCGACGAAGCGGTGAAGGGCGGCAAGGTGAAAGTGCCCACCGTCGATGGTCCGGTGATGCTCGGCGTCCCCGCCGGGACCACATCGGGCAAGACGCTGCGCCTACGTGGCAAGGGCTTTACGCACAAGGCGGGCGAACGGGGCGATCAACTGGTCCGGCTGCTGATCGACATACCCGGTGACGACCCGGCGATCCTGTCGCTCGTCGAAAGCTGGCAGGATGGCCGCGCCGTTCGCGCCCATCTGGGCGTCTAGGACGTTAGGAGGGCATGCCGCAGCCTTCACCCTATTCACCCGAATCCCGCCGCAAACGGATCGCGGATGATGCTCGTGCGCATCTCAACCGCGGCATAGCCAAGGTCCGACCCGGCAGCCACGCCTTCGAAATCATGAAGCGGGTGGCCGTCGGCACCTATAGCGATGGGTTCATCCACGCCGGAAACCTCGCCTATCTGTCGCTGATGACGCTCTTCCCCTTCTTCATCGTCGCGGCGGCGGTGGCCAGTATCTTCGGCCGGTCTCAGGATGGTCTGGCGGCGGTCGGCGCTTTCCTTGAAACCGTGCCGCCCGGCGTCGCCAGCGTGGTGAAACAACCGATCATCGACGTGCTCACTGCCCGCACCGGACCGCTGCTGTGGCTTGGCGGCCTTGTCGGCCTGTGGACGGTTGGCAGCCTCATCGAGACCATCCGCGACATTCTCCGACGCGCTTACGGCACCAAAAGCACGCGGCCTTTCTGGCATTATCGCCTGACCGCCATCGGCATCACGCTGGTCAGCGTATTCGCCGTGATGTTCGCCTTTTCCCTTCAGGTCGTCATAACCGGCATCGACCAGTTCCTGCACCAGCTGCTGCCCTTCGCCGACCAAGCGATGCAGATCGTCACCCTGACGCGCGCCCTGCCGATGCTGATCCTGTGCGTCGCCCTTTATTATCTCTATTTCTCGCTGACACCCAGCGCCTACAAGGACAAACGCTTTCCCAAATGGCCCGGCGCGGTCGCCACGGCGCTGTGGTGGTATGGCGTCACCATGCTGCTGCCACCCACGCTCTCGCTGCTTGGCGGCTATGACCGGACCTATGGCAGCTTGGCTGGCGTGATGATCACGCTCATTTTTTTCTTCCTCGTCGGGCTCGGCGTGGTAATTGGCGCGGAACTCAATGCGGCGCTTGCCGAATTTCCCGAAGAGGAAATCGAGCGTGGCAGGGAGGATAGTAAAGGGAACGGGACGATAGAATGACGGGCTTGATGGCGGGAAAACGGGGTCTCATCATGGGCCTGGCGAATGACAAGTCGCTCGCATGGGGCATTTCCAAGGCATTGCGCGCACAAGGGGCGGAGCTGGCCTTTTCCTATCAGGGTGAGGCGCTGGCCAAGCGCGTGCGCCCGCTTGCCGAGGAACTGGGATCGGACTTCCTGCTCGATTGCGACGTGTCGGACATGGACAAGCTCGACGCGGCCTTCGACGAAGTGAAGGCGCGCTGGGGCAAGCTCGATTTCGTGGTCCACGCGATCGGCTTTTCGGACAAGAATGAGCTGCGCGGCAAATATGTCGACACCAGCCTCGAAAACTTTCTGATGACGATGAACATCTCGGCCTACAGCTTCGTCGCCGTCGCCAAACGCGCCCGCGCGTTGATGGCCGAGGGTGGCAGCATGCTGACCCTATCCTACTATGGCGCCGAAAAGGTCATCCCCCATTACAACGTCATGGGCGTTGCGAAGGCGGCGCTGGAAACCAGCGTCAAATATCTGGCGATGGACCTTGGCCCGGAAAATATCCGCGTCAACGCCATCTCGGCAGGCCCGATCAAGACGCTCGCCGCCAGCGGCATCGGCGACTTCCGCTACATCATGAAGTGGAATGAACTGAACAGCCCGCTTCGCCGCAACGTGACGATCGAGGATGTGGGCGGCGCCGCCCTCTACCTCCTGTCCGATCTGGCCTCCGGCGTCACCGGCGAAGTCCACCATGTCGATGCGGGCTACAATGTCATCGGCATGAAGGCCGAAGACGCCCCCGACATCGCTCTCGACAAGGGCTGATCCGGGCTAGGGACAGGATATGAGCTTCAACACCTTCGGCCGCCTATTTCGCTTCACCACCTGGGGCGAAAGCCATGGTCCAGCCATCGGCGCGATCGTCGATGGCTGCCCTCCCGGCCTGCCGATCAGCGAAGCCGACATCCAGCCCTTCTTGGACAAGCGCAAACCCGGCACGTCGAAATTCACGACCCAACGCCGCGAACCGGACGAGGTGCGCATCCTCTCCGGTGTGTTCGAAGGCAGGACGACCGGCACGCCGATCAGCCTGATGATCGAGAATACCGATCAGCGGTCGAAAGATTATTCGGACGTCGCCAAGGCGTATCGGCCGGGTCATGCCGACTATGCCTATGACGCCAAATATGGCTTTCGCGATTATCGCGGCGGTGGCCGTTCGTCGGCGCGCGAAACCGCCAGCCGTGTGGCTGCGGGAGCGGTTGCCCGCCTCGTCCTGCCGGAGGTTGATATCTTCGCTTATGTCAGTGAGATAGGCGGCGACGCGATCGACTATGCGCGCTTCGATGCCGCGGAAATCGACAATAACCCCTTCTTCTGCCCTGACCCTGAAGCCGCCAAGCGGTGGGAGCAACTGGTCGACGGCGCGCGCAAGGACGGCTCGTCCCTTGGCGCCGTGGTCGAATGCGTCGCGTCGGGCGTGCCTGTCGGCTGGGGCGCGCCCCTCTATGCCAAGCTCGACAGCGAACTCGCCGCCGCGATGATGAGCATCAACGCGGTCAAGGGCGTGGAAATCGGCGACGGTTTCGCCGCCGCTCGCCTGCGTGGCGAGGACAATGCCGATCCCATGCGGCCGGGCGAAGAGGGGCCAGCCTTTCTTGCCAATCACGCAGGCGGTATCGCCGGGGGTATCTCGACGGGCCAGCCGGTGAAGCTACGCGTCGCTTTCAAGCCGACCAGCTCGATCCTCATCCCCGTGGAAACAATTACGCGCGATGGCGAAGCTTCCGACATCATCACAAAGGGTCGTCATGACCCCTGCGTAGGGATTCGCGGCGTGCCTGTCGTCGAAGCGATGATGGCGCTGGTGCTGGCGGACCAGAAACTCCTGCATCGCGCGCAATGCGGCGGCGCATAACCGGCTGACACGAGCCGATTACCCGTTGAAAATGACGTTTGCGCGAGACGACTCAGTAAATCTGCGTTAACATCGTCAGCATCGATCGCCCGCGGGAGGGCGAGCGGCAGTGCGTAAGCCTGGGGAGCGTCATTCCTCACCGGCCTTCGGGCCAAAATTGGATTGACGGTCAAAACGTCCCCTCAAGCCGCGAAGACGGGCCAGCCATTCCATATGGCTGGCCCATTTCGTATCCGCCCCCGTCATGCCAGCGGAAGCTGGAATGTAGATTCACGTTTGAAGTGCAACATTTGATTTGAAGTGGGAGAATGCCTCGGCGGGAGTAAGGAAGTCGAGGCATTTTCTTGGGGTGTGGTTGTAGCGATCTGCGGCGTGTCGGATGATGGCGTGATCGATGGCGTCGAGGTTGGTTTTGCGGGGCAGAGTGCGCCGCAAGCGTCCGATGGCATTTTCGACGCCGCCTTTTTGCCAGGTGACCGGACATCGCAGAAGAAGGTCTGGATGCCGGTCTGCCTTGCGAGTTGATGATGTAGGGCGAACTCGGGCCCGTTGTCGAAGGCGATGGTCCGCCGCATGGGGCACGGTAGTGTGTCGAGCATGTCGGCGAGATGATTGGCGGTTCGCCTGGCCTTTCGATCCTGTGGCCTGTGGATGATGATGAAACGGGAAGCGCGTTCATGAGCGACCAGGATGGAGTGGCCATATTGGGCGAAGAGCATGAAATCGGCTTCCCAATGACCAGGGCTGTGCCGGTCATCAGCCTCAAGGGGCCGTTCGCTCAAGGGGCGGCGATGCTTGATGATGTCGATCATGCTGCCGCCGAAACGGGCATGGCGACCGCGCCTGTGCTTGGCGCGAGGGAGCAGGCGATGCCAATAATCCTTCTGCGCCGAGCGGTGGTAGATGAAGCGGTAGATTGACTCATGGCTGATGAGGGTGCGACCATGCTCGCGCGTCAGCCGGCCGACGATCTGTTCGGGGGACCATCCCATCGCAAGGCGGGTCCTCACCAGATCGCGCAGGTCCGGTTGGCGTTCCAGCTTGAAGCGGCAGTCCCAGCGCCGCCGCCGCTCGGCAAGATGTTGGGCGCGAACAGGCTCGTAGCCACCAGGCCAAACCTTTGTTCTGACGCTGTTGCGCCGCAGCTCGCGGCTGATCGTGGACGCCGCGCGCCCCAGATGCACCGCTATGGCTCTTCGAGATTTACCGCCTGCATGCAGCCGGTATATCTCGATCCGCTCCTCAAGGCTGAGCTGGCCGTAATCGTCTCCCATCGCAACACCATCCTAGCAGGTGTTGCACTTGTTCCGTGAACTTAGGGCATCTCAGACCCCTGCATCGAACGCCAGACGATGTGCCCGCCAGACCAATGTCTCCATGCTGGCCCTATCGCCCTGCGTCACCGCGCGTCATCATCGGCCTCACAAGCCAGCGGAAACCCAATCCATGACCAGCCTTCCCTTCACCCAGGTTGACGCATTCGCCGACGCGCCCTTCACCGGAAATCCGGCTGCCGTGATGCCGCTCGGCCGCTGGCTGGACGATGCGACCCTCCAGGCGATCGCGGCTGAAAACAACCTGTCGGAAACGGCCTTCACCGTTCCGACGCCCGATGATCCCGACGCCGATTATGCGCTGCGCTGGTTCACGCCCACGGTCGAGGTGAAGCTTTGCGGCCATGCCACGCTGGCCAGCGGCCATGTGCTGATGGGCGGCCGCACCGCGCTGCGCTTCCGCACCCGTGACGCGGGCGTGCTGACGGTTATGCGTGACCGGGATGGCTATGCCCTTTCGCTCCCCGCATGGCACATGGAACTGCGCGCGCTGCCCGATCTTGCGGCCGGGCTCGGCCGGGAGCCGCTTGAGGCCCATTGGCGCGACGGCGGATACAGCCTGTTCCTCTTCCCTGATGCTGCCGCCGTCCGCGCACTCCAGCCTGACTTTGCCGCATTGCGAGCGCTTGGTGACATCATGCTGATTGCCACCGCGCCCGGTGAGGACAGCGACATCGTCAGCCGCGTCTTCGTGCCTGGCGGCGGCGTGGATGAAGATCCGGCAACCGGCTCTGCCCATTGCCTGCTTACACCTTTCTGGGCGTCCCGGCTCGATAAGGTAAAGCTCAGCGCCGTCCAGGCATCCGCTCGTGGAGGCCGCCTTGGCTGCCGTCTGGAGAGCGATCGGGTCATCCTGACCGGCGCCTGCCGCACGGTGATAGAGGGCCAGTTCCTGCTCTAGGCGAGCGATATCCAGCTTTGCAGCGGCAGGGGCCGCGCCAGAGCATCGTGCGCAAAAGCGGGAACCGATTTTGCGCTTAAAAGGATGCGATAACAAAAAACTGGAGCGCGCGCCCTGCGTCCGATTAAACGCAGCGCGCTATAGACCTCAAGCCTCGTCGCCGAGCATCCCGATGATCGGGAAGATATGCCGGACCTTGCTGCGGTGAATGGAGGCGGTCACCCGGTCCTTATACTGGGTCAGGCCGATCAGGTTGCGATCCCGCGCGCTCAATCTGCCTATCGTCCAAAGCGACCGTTCCTCTTCGTCGCGCAGTTGCACGATTACGTCGGTATCGATGGACGCAGGCTTGATCCTGTCCAATATCACCCGCTCG
This sequence comes from Sphingobium sp. TomTYG46, assembly GCF_055396345.1. Lineage (NCBI taxonomy): Bacteria > Pseudomonadati > Pseudomonadota > Alphaproteobacteria > Sphingomonadales > Sphingobiaceae > Sphingobium > Sphingobium sp. TomTYG46. The sequence goes on along the minus strand of NZ_AP027324.1, from coordinate 2,041,969 downwards.
CCCGCCCGGAACCTCGGTTCCATCGCTTCGCTGGGGATGTAGATCGCGAAATAGCGGGCCGCGTCGGCACGGCCAAATGGCGCGGGGATAAAGGCGGCCGGCTGGGTGAAGTCGCCCTCCCACATCTCCAGGTCGTTGGCCAGCGATAGGCTGTCCTCGTCTGGGAACAGTAGCGACGCGGCATAAACCGGTATGGTCCTTTCACTCGGCATCGCAAAGGGCAGGGGCCGATCTTTCACCAGATGAGTGGGCGCCGGTGAAGGGGTGGCAGTGATCCCTCTTGCCTCGCACATGGCGAATGGCTCGGGGAATGCTTCCTTGAGCTTGGATATGCTGCGCGCCGAAAGGGAATAGCCGACCGAAGGTGTCGGATAAATGCGCGTCAGCGTCGATGGGGCCAGCCCCGATCGGCGCGCCACTTCCGTCGCCGAAAGGCCGGTTTCCTCAATCAGGCAGCTGATCAACCCTCGCGCTTTCTGCTGATCCCACTCATAATCAAAAGGCATGTTCTTCTGCGCCTGTTCTTGGCACACCCGTGCAACCACCTGGAGAAACGACGATCGCAAATCTTGCGTCGCCTTTTGTTCGTTGTTGTTTCTAGAAGCGTTCACACCGCTGCCGCAAACCTGCCAAGTGCGTATTGAACAATCATACAATTTGCGCACTCGAAAATCCAGAATTTTCATGAAACCGCCCGGAAATCGGCTGTAAATCTATCAAGCATTTCGTAAATTTGCGCACATGTGTGCGTCGCCGCAAAAAGCGATTGCGAACGAATGCGATTGCGCATAGGAGATTTGCGCAAGTTGCGCACACGCACGTGAAGTGCGTCTGGCAATGTGCAGGGGGTGAAGGGGATTTCACCGCGCATATCAGATGCGGCAGGTCGGGTGGTGTCGTCCCGGCCCGGATGTCCCCTTGTGCCGTCTGGCTTTGCGGCTTTGCACGATGACTAGGGGAATAAAGAATGAGAAATAACTCGAAACTGCATCGGATGCTGCTCTTGTCAGCCTCGATGCCGGCGATGGCGCTCCTCGCCAACGCCAGTGGAGCCTCAGCCGCTCCCGCAACTGTGAACGTGCCCACCGGTGCGGGTACAAGCGCCGCGGTGAACGCCAGCATCGATGCCGCGATCACCACTCCTGCAAATCCTGACCTCACGGTAACGATCGCCTCGGGTGCGGACATCAGCGGCGGCAGCGTCGGCTATGATTTCGTCGCGGGCGGCTACGCGGCTGGCGAGGGCGATGGCGCTGTTTCACTGACCAACGATGGCCGGGTCACCGGCATCGCCTTTGGCGGCGTCGGCAGCACTGCCGCCGCGAACAGCTTCACGGCCACCAACAATGGCGAAGTCACGGGCGGCATCAGCGCAACGGACTTCGGCGGCGCGGCTTCGGTCACCAATAACGGTTCGGTGGGCAGCAGCGTGTTCGGCTCGGCCTATGGCGACGTCGCGCTCGTCAACGGTCCTGCGGGCGAAGTCGGCGGCAGCCTGATCGGCTCAGCCCTTGATACCGCGAACGTCTCCGTCACCAACGCCGGTTCCGTCGATGGCGACCTTGTCGGCACGGCAACGACCGGCTCCATCACCTTGGCCAACAGCGGCTCGGTGGGCGGCAACGCCTTGGCCTCGACCACCGATGGCGCCATCTCGATCACCAATGCCGCCGCTGGACGCATCAGCGGCGACGTCGATGCCGATTCGGACACCGGCGCGATCACCATCGCAAACAATGGCCAGGTCCTCGGCCAGACCACCGCGGCGAGCGGCAGCACGGTCTCGACCAGCACCGGTCCTACGACGACGGTCTCAGGCACCACCACGACGACCCAGTCCAGCAGCTCGAGCGCAAGCGTTGGCGGCGCCATCGACGGCACCTATGCCGGCATCAACGGCTCGCTGAATTTCGGCGTCGGTAATGACGGCAGCGTCACTCAGGCCACTGCCGGCAACAGCACCGCCACCGTCAGCGGCAGCGTCTACGGCAATGTGTCCTCCACGGCGGCTGGCTTTTCGTCGGCCAACAGCAGCACGACCGTTGACACCGACTCGCGCGACGGCGCAGGCACCGGTGCGGTAGTCAGCAGCACCACCACCTCGTCCCAGTCGGCAACGACCGGGGGCACGAGCACGGTCAATATCAGCGGCACTGTCGCTCCGGGCGATTCCGGACTTTCCGGTTCGGTAAACTCGAACGGCTTTGCTGGCAGCGCAGTCAACGTCAATGGTGGGCTAGTCGCGGGCGACATCAGTTCCACGAGCCAGGGCTTCGCCAGCGAAAGCTCCTTTGCGACAGTCCAGACCGGCAATTATGGCGCGGGTGTTCTCCAAGGCTTCACCAACACCGTGGACAACGAATCCAGCAGCGAACAGACCGGCGGCGCCGCCTCCGTGTCACTTGCTGGCAACAGCAATGTCGGCGGTTCAATAAATGTCTTTGGCGGATCGGCTCTGGCTGACATCGGCACAAACTCGTCAGTCGAAGGCAGTGTGTCCGTCAGCAGCGCGCTCTCGCCTGCCTCCACCTCGGCCTTCTCGTCTGTTCGCGTGGAAGACGCGGCAGGTGACGGCTCGCTTGTTGAAACGTCGTCCTTCACGACGGGTGCGCCCGCTGCGGCAGGCAACGCCACGCTCAACAATGCCGGGCGGATCGAAGGTGACGCCGAAGCTTTCGCAAGCTTTGGCAACGCAACCGTTAACATCACCGGCTCGGTAGGCCAATCGGTAGGCGCTTTTGCCGGTACCTCAGTGACTAGCAGCGTGACAGCTAACGCCTATACCGTCGCTGGCGGCGTTCCCGCCCTGAACACCCGCACGCAGACTGTCGCCTCGACCTCCGTCGGCGGGCAAGCATCAGTCGTCGTGAACGCTCCCTCGCGGCAGGGCGTGCCCAGCGTAGCGGGCGATGTCTTCGCCTCGGGCTTGGGTGGCGCGTCGATCACCATCGGCCAGGACAGCGTCATCGGTGATGGCGGCTTTGCAACTGGCAACCTGTCCGCCAGCAGCGTCAGCTTCGACATAAACGCAGAAGCAGTCACCACCTACGCGGCGGACGGCGTCACTCCCGTCAGCGTCGTAACGACGCTCGCTGGTCAGCCCACCGGCGGCGCGGCTTCGGTCACGAACAACGGCACCGTCCTTGGCGATGTCGATGTTGAAGGTCTGACTTCAGCTTCGCTCGTCAACACTGGCTCGCTCGGTACGCTTGGCGCAGGCAATGTCTTCAGCGTTTCCGCGCTGGAACAGGGCGGCACGGCCACCATTACTGACACCAACCCGGACGACGATGGCACCCGTACCATCGCGGCTAGCATCACGGCGGCCCCGGTCGGCGGCAACGCCGGCTTCACCAACAGCGGCATCGCCTTTGGCGATGTGGCGTTGGAAGGTGTCACCGGCGCTGTCACCAACAATGGCATCCTGACGGGCACCACGACGCTCGGTGGGTCCGCGTTCAGCGGCACGGCCACTGTCGATGCGACGATCAACACGACGGCCGTGACAGTCACGGCGGCTCCGGCTGCGCAGACCTACACGGTTGACCAAAACGGCGTGTCTCGCGGCTTCACCGTCACTGGCGCGGTATCGACGCAGGACGACGTCGCTTCTGCACTGACGTCGCTGGTCTCGGGTGCAGGCGTTCCGCTCGATCCGTCACAGGTTGATCCTGCCGCGTTCAACCTGACCGTCGGTGGCGAAGCTGCCGTCAAGACGGCTGACATCAACGCTACGATCAACCTCAACAACGGCTCGATCACGCTCGGCGACATTGACGCCCAGCGCGATGACAGCGGCGCCTACCTGACCAACACCACGGTAAACCTGAACGGCGGCGGTTTCCTGGGCGCCAGCGAACTCAAGCTCGCAGGATCGACCACTCCGGCCAACTTCACGCCGGTCGCGACCCTGCCGCAAGATGCGCAAGGGTTGTTCAGCCCGACGGCCGTCCGCGTGCTGGGCGTCAACACCGTCAACAAGACGGGCGCTGGCACCTTCGTCGTGACAGGCGCCGAATATGTCCCGGCGGACGGCTCCACGCCCGCAGCCTGGACGATGGATGTTGGCAACCTCAACGTGCAGGCTGGCGAGCTTCAGCTGGACGTTTCCGGTTCGGACGACGCGGTCTTCGGTATCAAGGGCAACATCAACAATGATGCGATCCTCGTTCTTGGCCGCCGCGCGCCCACCTTCATCCGGACGGTCGGCAACAGCATCGTCACGCCGGGTCCCGAAGCCATCAAGGGCATCGAAGTCTATCAGCAGGGCAACTACACCCAGACTGCCAACGGCACGACGGTCGTAGGCGTCAACCCCTCGCTGGTCCGCTTCAGCAGCCTTGACGTCAACAATGGCGGCGCGGCTCCAGAAGTTCTGGGGCCGATCACCGGCGGCGTCAGCATTCCCTACTTCACCACCCCGACCAATGCCGGTGTCTTCTCGACCCCGTCATCTGTGACGGTGGACGGGAACCTGAACCTGGCGGGCAAGGTCGCAGTGACCGTGTCGAAGGACAGCCTCTATTCCACGGGCGACGGCTACACGCTGTTCACCTACACCGGAACGGGCGACGTCACGGCAACTGCAACCCCTTCGCTGAGCTCGCAGTTCGTCACCTTCGGCCTGAAGCATGACACGACCGCCAAGACCGTGTCGATCCAGGCGACCCGCAACAGCTATGCAGTTGGCGCGACCAACCGCAACGCAGCTGCTGCGGCTGTGGGTCTCGACAGCGCTCTGGCTGACGTCATCGCCCGGGTGAAGACGGACGCTGCTGGCGGAAACGGCTTTGCTTCGGTTACGGAGATCGCCAACGCGCAGGACATCGCCAACATCGCGGCCGGTCTCGACTGGCGCCTGAACAGCGCACAGGCGGCGCAGGTCTTCAACGAGCTTTCCTCGGCGGAGATCTACGGTTCGCTTGCTGCGGTGGATCAGAACGCGGTGTTCAACACCACGGTCAATCGTCTGGCGGCACGTCGCGGTTATGGAGAGGCTCTGGGCACCCAGCTCTGGTTCAACCCCTCGGCTAACTTCGCCAAGACGGGCGGCACCCGCTCGGGCGCGTCGAAGATCAAGACCAACAGCTATGGCGGTGCCTTCGGTATTGACGTCGCTTATCAGGAAGACGGCGCCTTCGGCATCGGCTTCGGCTATGGTCAGCATGACGTAACCGCTCAGGGTTCGCCGGAAGAAGCGCAGGTCCGCACCTACACCATCGGTGCCTATGCGACCCAGGGCTTTGGCCCCTTCTACGGCAGCTTCCAGTTCGCCTACGGCTTCTCGAAGTTTGAAGTCGAACGCGACCTGACCCTGCTTGCCCGCACCATCGAAGGCAACTTCAAGGGTTCGCAGTGGGATGCCAGCCTGGAACTGGGCTATGACTTCGCGGCCGGTAACGGTCTCGTCGTAACGCCCTTCGGTAAGCTGGCGCTTCGTCGCTGGTCGATGAACGGCTTCACCGAAAAGGGTGGCGCAGGCATCGGTCTCAACGTCGATGACGCGTCGAAGACGGTCTTCTCGCCGGTGATCGGTGTGAAGGCAGGCGCTCTGCTGGGTGATGTCGATGGCGTGGCTTACCGTCCCTATGCCAAGGTGCAGTACAGCTTCCAGGGCAACATCGGCAGCGATCGCACCGTCCAATATGTGGGCGGCGGCAATGCCTTCAACCTGAAGGGCGTCGACCCCGATGGTCATGGCCTGATCGAACTTGGCATCGACACTTCGGTGAACAAGCGCGTCAACCTGTTCCTGTCCGGCGGCTACGGCTTCGGTGGGCACAACAGCCTGGCTCAGGTCCGCGGCGGCATCAGCTTCGGTTTCTGATCCAACCCTCCTCATGCACTGGGCGCGTCGATTTCGGCGCGCCCTTTTTTTGCTCCAGCCACCGTGCTGGCAGAACATGACATTCCAGGATTGGAACGACGGGCATGAATATGAAATGGGAACAATATGTCGCCGACATGCTGATCGAGCGGCTAAGGCAACATCATGTCGAGCTTCTGATTGGCGAACAGGAAACGATATGCTTCTTCGTCGATCCAACGTCCCCGTCCACGCGCCGCTGGACGGTCAGTGATTATGACAAGGGCGTGGTCGATGGCGCCATTCGCGAACTGCAACACCTCATCCACTCGTCCCCGCTGCTCAAACGTGCCATATTCGATCGCCTGTCGGCGTCAGGCAGCGCCGAAGGGGTGCACCGCCGACGGGTTCGAGGGTAAGCCGCGATGCCCAAAGGTACATGGCATGTGGAAACCGGAATATTGCTTGCCCGCCAATGGGGTTACGCGTTGGAAACCGACGGCGGCGGCATGTGGCAACTCGACGTGTCCGGATCGGCGCGGCGCTATCTCGGCATGCGCGTGACGGTCGAGGGCAGGCGGTCAGGCTTCGACATGCTCGACGTGCATCGCATTTGGCCGGTCGATCGGCCCACAAAAGGCCCGTTGCGCCGCTGGCCAACGCTCTTTCGACGCCTTGGCCTTAGCTAACGCCTCGACCTCCGACGCGCGCGATCAAGAGAATTGGTCACCATGAGGGCAGGGCATGGAGTCCTCTATCTAAACCACTCACCCCGTTCGGGCTGTCCGAAAGAGTCACTTGCCTCATTCGGATGTCGAAGCCCTTCTTTTTTGAAGTGAAGCCGCTGGCTTCGCCGACCTTCGGCTGGACAGGCTCGGGGCTAACGGTGGAGCGAGGCAGTGCAAGGCATGAAGCTCCCGCAAGGTGACCGGGACATACATCCGGTCGATATCTATCTCAGGCAGGGAACAGCCGCATCAACCGCGCCAACCCCCGCTTAACCGCCGTCCGCTGCTCCTTTTCCGGCGAAGCCCCGATCCGAACGACCGTCAGCGCCTGACCGGGCGATATCAATATATATTGCCCACCATGTCCTACACAGCCGAACAGGCTGCGCGGGGCATCCCCCGGCATCAGCACGCTTTCCTCGCTTTCGCGGTTCAGCCAAAGATGCGCGCCATAGGCCGCATTGCGCCCTGAAGGTGTGCGCATGAAATCGACCCATTTTTCCGGCACGATCTGATGTCCGTTCGGCCCGCGCCCATGGTTGCGCAGCAGTTCGCCAAAGCGTGCATAATCGCGCGCCGTCATATGCAGGAAACTGCCGCCGATCATCGTGCCCGCCGCGTCATATTCCACCGTCAGGCTCTTGATCCCCGCCGGAATCTTCAGCCGTCCATCGATGAATGTCTGCATCGCCTGCCGCCGCGCATCGGGATCGGGATTGCTGGTCAGCATACGCGCCATCAGGTCGCCCAGGATCAACGTATTGCCGGTCGAATAGGAAAAGCGCGAACCCGGCACATGCGCGAGCGGTTTAGCCTCGGCAAAGGCGCTCATATCCTGCGCGCCGTCGGTGAAAAGCATCCGCACCGTGTCCGCTTCGGCCAGCGGCTCGTCATCCTCGACATGGTCCAGCCCTGACGTCATGGCGAGCAATTGCCGCAGCGTAATCTTTCCGCGCGGATCGCCCGGCTGACCCCATGCCGCGACCGGCACCGGCGAATCCAGCGCCAGCCGTCCGTCAGCGACCATCAATCCGACCAGCACCCCCGTCACGCTCTTGCCCATCGACCAGCCAAGCAGCTTGGCCTCCGGCCCGAATCCGGGTGCATAGCGTTCCGCGACGATCTCGCCCCGATGCATGACGATCAGTGCCCGTGTCTCACCGACATCATCCTCGCCGTCGAACAGCGGATCGATCGCGGCGCGCAAATCCCCTTCATTCACGCCCGCATCCGCCGACACGCGATAATCTGTCGCCGGATCGGCGGCGCGCACGGCGAGGCCCCCTGCCAGCGCCAGCAGCGACAAAATGGCAGCGCCTGCGCCAACAGCCTTTACGCTTTTCCGATCGAGCTTCATAAGTCGCGCCCTTAGCACGGCTCATCGGAAAGGGGAGCATGTCCGCACGCCCGAAATGGATTTATGCGCTCGCCGCCATCGTCGCGCTGCTCGTCCTGCTGCTGGCATGGAACTGGAGCGCCCTGCGCGCCCGCGCCGCCGTGGGCGCCGGTTTCGGCGCGCGCGTCACCTGTTCCTGCCGTTATGTAGAGCGGCGGGCAATGGACAGCTGCAAGCATGACAAGGAACCCGGCATGACCTTCGTCACCCTTTCCGACGATCCCGAATCGCGCAGCGTCGAAGCCAGCGTTCCGCTCCTGGCTTCCAGGTCCGCCCGTTATCGCAAGGGCTGGGGCTGCCTCCTCGACCCAATCGACTAATCCGCCCCCGCGTACAGCGCCTCAAAAAGCTCTGCGCCTCTGCGCGCATAAATTTCGCGCTCTTTCTTCTCCGCGTCTCCGCGCCTCCGCGTGAACCCAAAATATTGCCTCCCCAGCCGAACCCGCTACAGCCGCCAGATGCGTTCGGACATCCCCAGTCTCCTCCACGACATTTTCGGCTTTCCCGGCTTCCGCGGCGTGCAGGAACAAGTCGTCGGACGCGTCATGGCTGGCCAGCCGACCCTCGCCATCATGCCAACGGGCGCGGGCAAGTCGCTTTGCTACCAACTCCCCGCCGTCGCGCTCGATGGCTGCTGCGTCGTCATCTCGCCGCTGATCGCCCTGATGCACGACCAGTTGCGCGCGGCGCAGGCGGTCGGCATCCGCGCCGCCAGCCTGACCAGCGTCGATGCCGACTGGCGCGAAACCCAGGACCGCCTGCGGGGCGGCGACCTCGACCTGCTCTACGTCGCCCCCGAACGCGCCAGCGGCGAAGGCTTCCGCAGCCTGTTACGCTCGGCCAAGATCGCCCTATTCGCCATAGACGAAGCGCATTGCGTCTCCGAATGGGGCCATGACTTCCGCCCCGACTACCGCCTGCTGCGCCCGCTGCTGGACGAATTTCCCGCCGTCCCCCGCCTTGCCCTCACCGCTACCGCCGATCACCACACGCGCGATGATATCCTCGTCCAGCTCGGCATTCCGCGCGAAGGCTTGATCATCGCGGGCTTCGACCGTCCCAATATCCGCTACGCCGTCCACCCGCGCGACGGCCTGCCGCGCCAGCTTTCCGACCTGATCGCCGCCAGCGAAGGCCCCGGCATCGTCTACGCCCCCACGCGCGCGGCCACCGAAAAGCTTGCCGACACCCTGACCCGCACAGGCCGCCCGACCCGCGCCTATCACGCCGGGCTAGACCCCGCCGTCCGCGCGGCGAACCAGGCCGCCTTCATCGCCAGCGAAGACATGGTCATGGTCGCCACCATCGCCTTCGGCATGGGCATCGACAAGCCCGACGTCCGCTTCGTCGCTCACGCAGCGCTCCCCAAGTCGATCGAGGGCTATTATCAGGAATCCGGCCGCGCAGGCCGTGACGGCGAACCTGCCGAGGCGCACCTGTTCTGGGGCGCCGACGACTTCGCCCGCGCCCGCCAGCGCATCGCGGAACTCGACCCCGCCCGCCAGCAGGGGGAACGCACCCGCATCACCGCACTTGGCGGGCTGGTCGAGACAGGCACCTGTCGCCGTGCCATATTGCTTCGCCATTTCGGCGAGCACCCGCCTGCCAGCTGCGGCAATTGCGACAATTGCCTCAATCCCCCGCCCAGCATCGATGCGACCGAAACCGCGCGCAAATATCTCTCCGCCGTCTATCGCACCGGTCAGAGCTTCGGCACCGGCCATATCGAGCAAGTCCTGACCGGCGCCGTCACCGACCGCATCCGCGAGCGCGGCCATGACAAGATTTCCGTCTACGGCATCGTGTCAGGAGAAGAGACAGCGCTGCTCCGCCCAGTCTCCCGCGCCCTTCTCGTAAAAGATGCTTTGCAAACTAACGAACATGGAGGCCTCGAACTAGGCCCCAGCGCCCGCCCGATCCTGCGCGGCGAGGAAGAGGTCAGCCTGATCCTCCCCCCACGCCGCGAACGCCGCCGCCGCAGCGCCCGCAACGGCAATCCGGAAAACCCCATCGGCGACCCGCTGTTCGACGCCTTGCGCGCCTGCCGCCGCGAACTCGCTCAGGAGCAAGGCGTGCCGCCCTATGTGATCTTCCACGATTCCACCCTGCGCGAAATGGCCGAACAGCGCCCGTCGAGCCTAGCCGAACTCGGCCACATCAGCGGCATCGGCCAGCGCAAGCTCGACGCCTATGGCGACGCCTTCCTCGCCGCGATCCGCCCCTTCCTCTAATATGGCTGGCAAGGGCTACCCATAAACGCTGCAAACCCCCTTGAATCCCGCCCCCCACAAGCGCATGGCTCGCGGCAGAAGGAGTCCCGCCCCATGTTCCGTCAGATCACCCCCAACCTCTACGTCTCCCCCCAGATCAGCGTGGATCAGGTCGAGGAAGCCAAGGCCTTGGGCGTGACCGTCATCATCAACAACCGCCCCGATGATGAGGAACCGGGCCAGACCAACGGCGCGGAAATCGAAGCCGCCGCAAAGGCCGCAGGCCTCGCCTACGCCGCCGTCCCCGTCGCCCACGGCGGCTTCGCCCCCTGGCAGTTGGACGGGATGGCCGAGGCACTGGGCCAAGCAGGCGAAGGCAAGGTCCTGGCCTATTGCCGCTCCGGCACCCGCAGCACGCTCCTTTGGGCACTGACCCGCGCCCGCGCTGGCGATCACCCCGCCGCCTTGAGCGAAAAGGCGGAAGCGGCAGGCTATGACCTCACCCCGATCCGCCAGATCATGGACGCGCTCTCCGCGGGCTGATCTTGTCCACCACAGTCGATCAATTTGACGCCATCGTCCTCGGCGCTGGCGGAGCGGGCCTCATGTGCGCGGCGGCGGCCGGGCAGCGCGGCAAGCGCATCCTCGTCCTCGACCATGCCGATCAGCCGGGGAAAAAAATCCTGATCTCGGGTGGCGGCCGCTGCAATTTCACCAACATCGACACCGCGCCGGATCGCTACCTCTCGGCCAATCCCCATTTCGCCAAGTCCGCGCTGGGCCGCTATACGGCGACGGATTTTGTCGCGCTGGTCGATCGCCACGGCATCGCCTGGCATGAAAAGACGCTGGGCCAACTCTTCTGCGACCAGTCCGCGCGCCAGATCGTGGCGATGCTGCTTGCCGAATGTGAGGCAGGCGGCGTCACCATCCGCCTCGGCCATGCTCTCGACCCCATCACCCATGCCGATGGCCGGTTTAGCGTACCCCATGGCGGCAAGACCGCGCAGGCACCCGCGCTGGTGATCGCAACCGGCGGTCCCTCCATCCCCAAATTGGGCGCAACCGGCTTTGCTTATGATCTAGCCCGGCAGTTCGGCCTGAAGGTCGTCGAGCCGCGCCCCGCGCTCGTCCCGCTCACCCTCGGCGGCGAGGACATGCTGTTCCGCGAACTTTCCGGCGTTTCGGCGCCCGTGATCGCCCGCCATGGCAAGACGGCCTTCCGCGAAGCCGCGCTCCTCACCCATCGTGGCTTGTCCGGTCCGGCGATCCTGCAAATCTCCTCCTATTGGCGTCATGGCAGCGAAGTCACGATCGACTTCCTGCCCGACATGCCCGCCAACTGGCTGACGGAAGCCAAGCGCGGCAAGCCACGCGCCTCGCTCGTCACCCTGCTGCGCACCGATCTGCCAGCCCGCCTTGCAGATGCCCTTGCCGATCGCCTCGCGCTGCCGGGCGACCTTGGCAACATAGCCGACCGCAAGCTGGAAGATGCGCAGCGCCGTCTTGCCGCCTGGTCCTTCATCCCCAACGGCACCGAAGGCTTTGCCAAGGCCGAAGTCACCGTCGGCGGCATCTCGACCGCCGAACTCTCCTCCCGCACGATGGAGGCGCGCCGCATGCCCGGCCTTTATGCCATCGGCGAAGCGGTCGATGTCACCGGCTGGCTAGGCGGCTATAATTTTCAATGGGCATGGGCCAGCGGCTGGGCGGCAGGACAGGCGATCGGCGAAGCCTGACCGCCCGCGCCTCATCAATAATTCCACTGCACCTGCGTACGGATCAAATCACCCGACGCCCGGCCCGTGCGGCGCTCATCCGCCTCGGCTCGCTTCATGCGGGCATAGGCAAAGGTGAACTCCAGTGCCTTCCACGGCTGCCATTCGATGCCCAGCTCGAACTCGTCGGTTTCCAGCCGAGGCGCGTTGGTCCCGGCCTTCCATCCGCCACGATAATGCTGCCACCGTCCGTAAGGCATCAACACGCCGACCGTATCGGTGGGAACGCGATACATCATCTGGACATAGCCGCCGTTCAGCTTCTTCGTCTCGATCGACTGGCTGATCCGATCGAATTCAGGACCCTTGCCCCAATTCCATTCGGCCTGAATGCCGAAGGGCTGGGGATAAAGCATCGCATGGATGCCGACACGATCATCATCATAGGCAATGGCGCTGACGCCGCCGCTGCGCACTTCGGGCTGCACATCGTTCATCATCGCCGACCCGCCGATTTCGAAAACCTGATCTTCGAACATGCCGCCCAGCCCATCAAGCTCGAACGGCCAGGTGGCAAAGGCGACCTTCATCAGCCCGCGATTCTGCTCTGTCCGGTTCGTCCCCTGACCATTGAAGACGCCCAGCCCGAACGCGCCATAATTGCCGAACAGCTTCTGGCCGTCATGCCCCAGCCGGTCCCAGATTTTCTGCACCGAAGGCGGCGTATAATAGCCGACGATCCCCAGGTCGCGCTCGCTCGGCACCGCGCTGTTGATCGCGTCGCTCCGGTCCAGCGTCAGGCGATTGGAGGAGGATTGCATATTCTCCCAACCATAGGGCACCTTGGACTGGCCAAATCGCAGGCGAAAGCTCTTGGCCTTATCCAGAAAAACATCGGCATAGGCATCGCGCAATTGAACAAAGCCCTCGCGCCGCTCGCTGCCCGCCTGATTGTTCACCGCCGTAGCGAAATCCGACTGAAGATAGAGCGAGACGCGATCAGAAATATCGCCCTGAACAACCAGCCGCGCCCGGCGCAGCGAGAAGCTCCCCTTATCCGAGATCGAACTGTCATGCACCGAACGCAGGCGGGACTCGCCCGCCGGTGCCGTGTCATCCCCCGACAGGAACGCGTTGTAACGCATCTGGGTATAGCCGCGCAGCGATAGCCGCTCATACCAGGCCTTCGACTTCTGCCCGGACGCGGACGCCTGCGTGACGACCGGCTGGGTTGGAGCCGCAGCCAGAACAGGGGCGGGGGCCGTCGCCGAACCCGTGGCCGGAGCAGGCGCGGCTGATGCATTCGCGCTGGCGACCTCGGCACTTCCCTTGTTGGCGGCAAGCGCATTTGTCAGCGCCTGAACCTGCGCCTTCAACTCGTCGATCTGGCGCTGCAACGCTTCATTGCTCTGCGCCTGCGCCACTTCCGGCATCAACGCCAGCAGGCTCACGGCAAGAGCCATGCTTTTCATCTTGGAACCTGTCACGAAAATTTCCCCTGTCTCGATCGACAGGCGGATTATGATTTTTCAGTGACAATTCAGTGACAAATATCTTTCGCTTACATGACAGCGAGCCACTGACGCATTTTTCTAGCCGTCATCCCAGCGAACGCTGGGATCTCGCGCCCCAAGCCGAACAACCGTGCAAGCCCGCCAGGTCAGACAAAAAAAGCGGCGCATCACTCCCGCGACACGCCGCCCGCTCATCTTACCGGCAATCCCCGCGTTCAACCTCGCGGCCCGCCAACGCGCCCGCGCCAGCACCCAGGATCAGGCCAGTCGTGCTCGGCCGGTTCCACCGTCCGCCACGGCCAATCTCCCGGCCGAGCAATCCGCCCAGCACGCCGCCGACCACCGCGCCCGTCGTCCCGGACGAACAGCCATCATCATAGGCCCGCGCCCGATAGCGGCGGGGCGCCTCACGATAATGGTCTTCGCGATATTCCCGATATTCCACCGGCCGACGATCATAGTCGCGATAGCGGTAGCCGCGATCATAATCCCGATCGTCCCGCTGATAGGTTTCGCTGCGATAATAGCTGCCGTCGTCCCCATCATAGCGTTCGCTATAGCGATAGCTGCTTTGCGCGAAGGCGGGCGAGGCTGCGACGCCTGCAATGGCCGCACTGGCAACGGAAAGGGAAATGATGAACTTGGTCAACATGACAGGCCTCCACTGATCCTTATCGGACCCATATGCTAGGCCGCTGATGAGTGTTTCCTGAACATGCCCGTCACTTGCCGTTCAGCAACAGGGCACTGGTCGCAAAGGCAATTCCGTTCAGCCTGAATGGAAACGAGACTTGCGTTCAACCGCACTCGACCGTGACATGCTCCATGCGGGGCAGCGCGCGCACCCGCTGCCGCACAGCGCCAACATCGCCGCCCGGGGCCAGGCTGATGATCGCGGCATGGGCATGCGGCCCGATCCGCCAGACATGCAGGTCATGGATGATCGCGCCCTCTGCCTCCACCAGCGCCTTGATCCGCTTCATCAACGCCGGTTCGGCGGTGTCGAGCAGGATGGCCGATGTGTCCTTCATCAACCCCCAGGCCCAACGCGCGATCACCACCGCGCCCAATATGCCCACTGCCGGGTCGAGCCACCACCAGCCCATATAGCGTCCGGCGAGCAGCGCCGCGATCGCCAGCACGGACGTCAGCGCGTCGGTCAGCACATGCACATAGGCGGCGCGCAGATTATTGTCGGCATGACCCTTTTTATGGTCATGTCCATGATCGTGATCCGCTCCATGGCCTGCGGCGTGCTCATGGCCATGATCATGACCGTGGTGATCATGGCTATGGTCATGCCCCAGCAGCAGCGCGCTGATCAGGTTGATGGCTAGGCCAATGACCGCGACCAATGTCGCCTCGCCAAACTTCACCGATACCGGCTCAAAGAAGCGCAGCACCGATTCGACCAGGATGAACAGCGCCGTCACGCCCAGCAGCAGGGCGGATGCAAAGCCCGAAAGGTCGCCGACCTTCCCCGTGCCAAAGGTAAAGCGCGGGTTGCGGGCATGGCGCCGCGCATAACCATAGGCCGCCGCCGCCACGGCCAGCGCGCCCGCGTGGGTGGCCATGTGGAATCCGTCGGCCAGCAGGGCCATCGACCCGGTGATCCAGCCAAAGGCGATCTCGACCACCATCGTGACGGCGGTCAGCCAGACGACCCACATCGTCCGCCGGGCATTTTGGTCATGGCCTGCGCTCAGGTAAATATGGTCGAAATAATGGCTTTCTTCCTCATCGCCATTTGTGGGGAAGGGGGGCAGCGCCCCGCTTTGGGCCTTTGCTGCGTCATGATCGTGGCTGTGGCCGTGCATCGTCATTTCCCATACCGCCGGATCAGCTCCAGCATTTCTTCCGCCGCCGCCTGCCGCTCCTCATCGGTCAGGCCGGGGCGGGCGACATGGTCGCGCATATGCTGCTCGATCAGTTCTTCCATCAGGCTGCCGACTGCGCCGCGCACCGACGCGACCAGCTGCAACGTCTCCGAACAGCCCGCGTCCCCGCCCAGCTGCCGCTCGATCGCGCCGACCTGCCCCGCGATGCGCCGCACCCGCGCCAGCAGCTTGTCCCTGTTTTCGATCACGTGCATAGGATACCCCCCTATCCTATATGGGCATTTTCGTCAAACCCCGTTCTTTTCGCCAATTGCTTCATGAATTCGCCCTCCCTAACAGGACAGCATGGCCAAGACGTTCGACTGCGACCTAGCGATTCTGGGCGGCGGCCTTTCCGGCACCCTCATTGCACTAGCCTTCGCCCGACTCCGCCCCGACACCGACCTGCTCCTGATCGAACGCGGCTCTTCGCTGGGCGGCAACCATCTCTGGTCCTTCTTCGACGGCGATGTCCGCCCCCCCGATCGCTGGCTGGTCGATCCGCTCATCACCCACCGCTGGCCCCAAGGCCACGAGGTCCGCTTCCCCGCCTACCAGCGCCGCCTGCCCACCGCCTATAACAGCATCGCCTCCGCTCAGCTTGACGCCCACGCCAACCAATTGCTCGGCGATCGCGTCCTGCTCAACGCCGACGTCGCCCACATCACGCCGACCAGCGTCACCCTTGGCGACGGCCGCCCTATCCAGGCCCGCGCCGTCCTCGATACGCGCGGCGGCGGGGATATGGCGGCGCTGGAGTGCGGTTGGCAAAAGTTCGTCGGACAGGTCCTCCGCCTTAATCACCCCCACGGCCTGGAGCGCCCGGTGATCATGGACGCGACCGTCGCCCAGATCGACGGCTATCGCTTTATCTATCTACTCCCCTTCGATGATCACACCATATTCGTCGAGGACACCTATTACAGCGACGATCCTGCGCTCGATGCCCCGGCGCTCACCAGCCGGATTGCCGCCTACGCGGAAGATCAAGGCTGGCAGGTCGAACAGATCATCCATCAGGAAAGCGGCGTCCTTCCCGTGGTCCATGGCGGCGACTTCGATCGCTTCTGGCCCGCGGAGGATGACATTGCCCGTGCAGGCGTTCGCGCCGCACTGTTCCACCCGATGACCGGCTATTCGCTCCCCGACGCCGTAGCCACCGCCCTCTGGCTCGCCGATCAGCCGCTCGAAGATCTGGCCACCGCGACCCGCGCCCGCGCTGCGGCGCATTGGCGTGCTGGCGGCTATTACCTGCTGCTCGGTAAGATGCTCTTCCGCGCTGCCCGGCCGAACCAGCGATGGCGCGTGTTCGAGCGTTTCTATCGGCTCAATCCCCATCTGGTCGGTCGCTTCTATGCGGGCCGATCGACCTGGGCCGATCGCATCCGCATCTTGTGTGGACGCCCGCCGGTGCCCATAAGGAGCGCCATGCGCGCATTGTTGACCCCCTCCGCCTGATGAACCGCAAATCGATAGTTATCGGGGCAGGCTTTGGCGGCCTTGCTCTTGCGATCCGTCTGCAATCGGCGGGCATCGACACGACGCTGGTGGAAGCGCGGGACCGTCCAGGGGGCCGCGCCTATATGTGGGAGAAGGACGGCTTCGTCTTCGACGCAGGCCCCACCGTCATCACCGATCCCGATTGTCTTGCAGAACTCTGGCGCCTGTCCGGCCATGACATGGCGGAAGATGTCAGCCTGGTGCCCGTCACCCCCTTTTACCGGCTGAACTGGCGCGACGGCACCAATTTCGACTATTCCAACGACGAAAACAGCCTGCGGGCGCAAATCGCAAAGCTGAACCCGCAGGATGTCGCTGGGTATCAGCGTTTTCTCGACTATGCTGACGGCGTGTATGAGGAAGGCTATCGCAAGCTCGGCTCGGTGGCTTTTCTCGACTTCGCTTCCATGATCCGCGCTGCCCCAGCACTGGCGAAGCATCAGGCATGGCGCTCGGTCTATTCGATCGTCTCTTCCTATGTGAAGGACGAAAGACTGCGGCAGGCGCTGTCCTTCCACACGCTTCTGGTCGGCGGCAATCCGATGCAGACCAGCGCGATCTATGCGCTGATCCACAAGCTGGAAAAGGATGGCGGCGTCTGGTTCGCCAAGGGCGGCACGAACCGCCTCGTGCAGGGTATGGCAACGCATTTTGAGCGGCTTGGCGGTACGCTGCGCCTCGCCGACCCGGCCGTGCGTATCGAGACCCACGGCGACCGCGCGGTTGCGGTTTCGACCGCGTCGGGATGGCGGGGGGAGGCCGATGCGGTCGCCACGAACGGCGACCTCATGCACAGCTATCGGGACCTTCTCGGCCATCATCCAAGGGGGCTGAAACAGGCGGAGAGCCTCGCTAGAAAGCGCTGGTCCCCAAGCCTTTTCGTGCTTCATTTCGGTATCAAGGGCAGCTGGCCGGGCATTCCCCACCATATGATCCTGTTCGGTCCCCGCTATGAAGGGTTGCTGACCGACATCTATGATCACGGCGTGCTGCCACAGGATTTCTCGCTCTACCTGCACCACCCGACCGTCACCGATCCGTCAATGGCGCCCGATGGTCATTCGACTTTCTATGCGCTCGCTCCGGTGCCCCACATGGGCAAGTTGCCGATCGATTGGCAGCAGTTTGGCCCGGTCTATGCGGAGCGCATCCTTGACGAGATCGAACATCGCCTTATCCCCGACATCCGCTCTCGCATCATCACGCAGTTCCACTATGCGCCGCCCGATTTCCAGAGCGACCTGTCCGCGCATCTGGGCAGCGCCTTCAGCCTTGAACCCTTATTGACGCAAAGCGCCTGGTTCCGCGCCCATAACCGCGATGACGTGATCCCGAATCTCTATCTCACTGGCGCTGGTACTCATCCGGGGGCGGGCATCCCTGGCGTCGTGGGCAGTGCGAAGGCGACCGCCGCGCTGATGCTCGAAGACCTACTGTGAAGCGGCTGGCCGTCTATTGCGGATCGGCTTTGCCTGCTGATCCGGTCTATGTGGAATCCGCTCGCCAAGTTGGCCACACGCTTGCTGGGCGCGGCATTGGGGTCGTCTATGGCGGCGGACGGCTGGGTTTAATGGGCGCGGTTGCCGATGCCGCGCTCGAGGCGGGAGGCGAGGTGATCGGCGTCATTCCCGAAGCCCTGGTACGGGCGGAGGTCGCGCATCAGGGCTGCACCGAGCTTCATGTCGTCCAGACCATGCATCAGCGCAAGGCACTCTTCACCGACCTGTCTGACGGCTTCATCACGCTGCCCGGCGGCGTTGGCACCATGGACGAGTTATGGGAGGCGATCAGCTGGGCGCAACTTGGTTATCACGCCAAGCCCGTTGGCTTGCTGAATGCATCTGGCTTCTATGACCAGCTCATCGCCTTCAACCGGCATATGATCGACACCGGCTTCATCCGCCCGCAACATGCCGACATCCTGATCCATGCCGACTCGATTGAGGCGCTGCTCGACAAAATGGCAGCTTATAAGGCGCACGAGCCGATCTTTTCGATGAAGGCCGACAGGCTGTAATTCGTGCCACCCTTGCGGCGACCATCGGTGCCGGGCATGACCGCAGTGTGAACATTCTCGATCGGACCGCCCTCGTCGCCCATGCCCGCGAAAGTATCGCCCGGGGTTCCAAATCCTTCGCATTGGCATCGAAGCTGTTCGACCGGCAAACGCGTGAGCGTGCTTGGCTTCTCTATGCATGGTGCCGCAAGTGCGACGACATCGCCGACGGGCAGGATCATGGTGGCGTAATGAGAGGGGTGGCCGATGGGCAGGCGCGTCTTGCCAATATGAGGGCACTGACCGATGCTGCCTTGCGTGGTGAGCCCACGGGCGATCCCGCCTTCGACGGCTTTGGCGTGGTGAGGCGCGAATGCGCCATCCCGGCCCGCTATGCGCATGACCTGATCGAAGGTTTCGCGCTTGATGCTGAAGATTGGCGACCTCAGAGCGAAGCGGACATTCTGCGCTATTGCTATCACGTCGCCGGAGCCGTCGGCTGCATGATGGCGGTGCTGATGGGGGTGGACCCGGCGGATGAGGCTACGCTGGATCGCGCGTGCGATCTCGGCTTGGCGTTTCAGCTCGCCAACATTGCTCGCGACATCGGTGAGGATCAGGCGGCGGGACGCTGTTACCTGCCCCAACAATGGCTGGCGGAGATGCACATTCCTTCGGGCAGGCATATGGAGTCAGGCTTCCGTCCGCAGCTAGTGATATTGGCGCGGCGTCTCGCCGGGCTGGCTGCGGATTATGAGGCGAGCGCGCGGCATGGCACCGGCGCCTTGCCGAGCCGCTCCGCCTGGGCGGTTCTGGCCGCCGCGGGCATTTATGGCGATATCGCTCGGGAAGTGGATCGGCGGGGCGGTCATGCCTGGGACGATCGCGTGGTGACGCCGAAGAGCGAAAAACTGGGCTGGGTGTTCCGGGCGGCGTTGCAGACCGTGGCCCGATCTCGCCGCTGGCCTTTATCGACGCCCCGACCGGCACATCTTTGGACCCGACCAAAGACCTGATATCAAAAAAAGGACCGATACTTTCGTACCGGTCCCGAGGCGTGTTCGCAGGAGGAACATCGTGTGGCGGGCGGGCCGTTCTTTCCGGCCCGCCCTGCCGAAGTCTCAGTAGTTGTAGGCGCGCTCGCCGTGGCTCGCGAGATCCAGACCTTCCATCTCCGCATCGCGGCTCGGCCGCAGACCCATGGTCTTGTCGATGATGAAGTAGAGGATCGCGCTGCCGATGCCCGAGAAGAGCAGGGTGAACACCACCGCCTTGATCTGGATCCAGACCTGGCCCGGGATGCTGTAGGCTTCCGGGTGGAAGGCCGCCGGGAAGACGGTGTAGTCGAACACGCCCTGGCCGCCGAGCGAAGGAGCCGCGACGATGCCGGTCGCGATCGCGCCGACGATGCCGCCGATGCAGTGCACGCCGAACACGTCCAGGCTGTCGTCATAGCCGACCTTGCCCTTCACGAAAGCCACGAAGATGTAGCAGATCGGGGAGACGGCGAAGCCGAGCACGATGGAGGTCATGGGAGCCGCGAAGCCCGCAGCCGGGGTGATGGCGACGAGGCCAGCGACAGCGCCCGTGACTGCGCCGAGCAGCGAAGCCTTGCCGTGGTGGACCTGTTCGACCAGCGACCAGCTGACCGCTGCCGCACAGGTGGCGACCATGGTGTTGATGAAGGCGACGCCGGTGACGGCATTGGCTTCCAGGTTGGAACCGGCGTTGAAGCCGAACCAGCCGACCCACAGCAGGCTCGCGCCGATCATGGTCATGGTCAGCGAGTGCGGCGGCATGGGTTCCTTGGGGAAGCCGACGCGCTTGCCGATCATGATGGCGCCGACAAGGCCCGCGATACCCGCGTTGATGTGCACCACGGTGCCGCCCGCGAAGTCGAGCGCGCCCCAGCCCCAGAGCATGCCATAGTCGGTCGGAGCGTCAGCCAGGAAGTCCGGGCCAGCCCAATACCAGACCATGTGCGCCATCGGGAAGTAGATGAAGGTCAGCCACAGCACGACGAACACGATCAGCGAGGAGAATTTCACGCGCTCCGCGAACGCACCGACGATCAGCGCCGGGGTGATCATGGCGAAGGTCATCTGGAAGACGACGAACACGAATTCGGGCAGATAGACGTTGTTGCTGAACGTCGCGGCCGAGGTTGTGCCATCGACGCCCATCAGGAACGCCTTGGAAAGACCGCCGAAGAAATGATTGTCGCCACCCGAGGTGAAGGCAATTGAATAGCCCCAGCAGGTCCAGACCAGGCCCGCCACGGAAACGATCGTGAACACCTGCATCAGGATGCTCAGCATGTTCTTGGTGCGGACCAGGCCGCCATAGAACAGGGCAAGGCCCGGAATCGACATCATCAGCACCAGCGCGGCCGAGATCAGCATCCAGGCGACGTCGCCCTTGTTGACCATGCTGGCCATTGCAGCGGCGTCTGGCGCCTTTATCGGCGCGGCGAGCGCCGGTGCGGCTGCGAGAAGGGTCAGCGCAGCCGCCCCCATCACGCCGCAGAATTTCTTGGAAAAGGTCATTATTCCCCCCTTCTTACAGCGCGGTTTCGCCGGTCTCGCCGGTGCGGATGCGCACGGCCTGACCGACATCAAGAACGAAGATCTTGCCATCGCCGATCGCGCCGGAATTGGCAGCCGCCTGGACCGCTTCGACTACGCGCGGTGCAAGATCGTCATCGCAGACGACCTCAATCTTGATTTTCGGAACCATGTTCGTCGAATATTCGGCGCCCCGGTAGATTTCGGTTTGCCCCTTTTGGCGGCCGAAGCCCTTCACCTCGGACACCGTCATGCCGGCGATGCCTAGCGAGGAGAGTGCCTCGCGGACATCGTCAAGCTTGAACGGCTTGATGATAGCCATGACAAGTTTCATGTCGCCCCCTGTTAATGGTGTGCGGCGACATTCCAGCAAGAGGCGTGCCAATTGATCAGCGCCGTTCAAAAGCGGGCTTTTTAAATTGGCCTTATGCGCTGTCCGCCAAAAAATTGGGCAGTCTGCCTAGGCTGCCCAAAAATTGGGCAGCGTTTCCCTACCAGTTGGCCGTTATACGGACGGCGTCTTTTTCCTCCGGCAAAGTCGGCCGCCCGACCGCAGCGTTTCGATGCGGGAATCGGCCGAAACGGGCGATCACGTCATGATGCTGCCGGGCATATTCCAAGGACCGCGCATCGCCTGCTGCCTCGAACAGGCTCAGCGACAGCTTCTGATCTTCGATATCCTCGCTATGCTGGAACGGCATGTAGAAAAACCTGCGGCCCGCGCCGCCAATCTGGATGTCATAGCCATGGGCAATTGCGCCGCGCGCGACGGTTCGAGCGAGTTCGTCAGTTTTAAAAGCCTCGGCGGTGCCGCGAAACATATTACGCGGCAATTGATCGAATAACAGGACTGCCGCCAATGCGTCGTCAGCCCGATCAAGGAATGTTTCGGCCAGTAAAGTCCCTTTTTCTTCCCACAACTGACAAAAGCGCGCCGCGCACTGTTGGTCCAGCCTTGGGTCATGCTTCCACCAGCCCTCTTCCCCAACCTGATTGAACCAGAAGTCCAGCAGGGCAGCCGCCCAATCGGCGGTCACGGCGTCATGGCTATCCGTAAGCATGTTCATACAAGGAAAAAGAAGCAGTGGGCCGCAGGTTCCGCAGCCCACGGCGCCAGGATATCAGGTCGCCGTGCCGCCGACCGTTAGCCCTTCGATCAGCAGGGTCGGCTGCCCAACGCCCGCTGGAATGCTCTGTCCACCCTTACCGCACATGCCGACGCCTTCATCCAGAGCCCAGTCATTACCGATGCCGATCACCTTGGTGAGGGCCGTCGGTCCATCGCCTATCAGCGTCGCACCCTTGATTGGGTCGCCCAGCTTTCCATTCTCGACCTTGTAGGCCTCGGTGCAGGAAAAGACGAATTTGCCTGAGACGATGTCGACCTGGCCTCCGCCAAAACTCTTGGCGAAAATGCCGGAACCCATGCGGGACAGCAATTCCTCCGGGTCATCATGACCGCCTTTGATAAACGTGTTGGTCATGCGGGGCATCGGCGCATGGGCATAGCTTTCGCGACGCCCGTTGCCCGTGGGCTCAACGCCCATAAGCCGGGCGTTGAGGCGATCCTGCATATAGCCTTTAAGGATGCCATTCTCGATAAGGACATTCTCCTTGGTAGGCGTGCCTTCGTCATCGATCGAGAGCGATCCACGGCGGCTGAGGATCGATCCGTCATCCACCACTGTGACCCCAGGTGCTGCGACACGCTCGCCGATCCGTCCTGAAAAAGCGCTGGTGCCCTTGCGGTTGAAATCACCCTCAAGGCCATGGCCGATCGCCTCATGCACCAGTACGCCGGGCCAGCCAGGACCGAGCAGAACCGTCATTTCGCCCGCAGGCGCAGCGACGGATCGCATGTTCACTCTCGCCTGAGCCAGTGCCTCGTCGATGGCCCGGTTCCATATCGCGGCATCCATCACCTGATCGTAAAGATAGCGCCCACCAATACCGAAACTGCCGGTTTCACGGCGGCCGTTTTCTTCAAGGATCAGCGAGACGTTCAGACGCACCAGCGGCCGGACGTCAGTAGCGGTAAAGCCATCGGCCCGGACGATTTCCACGACCGACCAGCTCCCGGCCAGACTGACCGAAACCTGCGCTACGCGAGGATCACGAGCTCGCGCCGCCGCATCGATGGCAGCGCATAGCGTCACCTTCTCGGCGAACGGGACGATGTCCAGAGGATTCGCGTCTGTATAGAGATGGCGGTTGGTCCGCTGCGGCGGCGGAGCGGGTTGGCCCTTGGCCGGGTCCAACAAGGTCAGCGTTTCGGCCGCCCGGCGGATCGCTGCTTCGCTGATATCATTGGCATGGGCAAAGCCCGTCATCTCGCCCGACACGCCGCGCAGGCCAAAGCCCGCATCGGTCGAATAGTCGGCGGTCTTCAGCCTTCCATCGTCGAACCCGAAACTCTCGCTGGCCCGATATTGCAGATAAAGTTCGCCATCATCACAATTGGCGAGCGCCTGCGCCGTCAGCCGCTGCGCGCCATCGGGATCAAGCAAGCCCGGCCGGTAGAGAAGGCCGCGCGCATCGGTGAACTGGGAAGCGATGTCAGTCATGCCGCCCGATATAGGAGCGACACAGCCCAAGCCCAATCAAATTCGAAGGGCGCCTCTTTAGATGCTCGCGCCGGACGAGATGTCAGGCAGGCCCGCAACTTCCGGTGTATCCGCAGGACCGCCAATCAGGACGAAGCGCCTGTCGCAATAACCGCAATCGACATAGCCATGTTCATCAATCTCCAGGAACACGCGCGGGTGACCCAGAGCGGCGGGAATGTCGCCTGACCCGTCGCATGAGACGCGGGCTTTGGTGACTCGAAGAATTTCAGGCGGCTGTATCATGATGGCGTCGATTAGCAGCGGCTCCATCGCACCGCAATATCCGGCACGGCTTTCTCGCAGCATAAGGGGTGGTGGGCGATGACGGGCTCGAACCGCCGACATTCTCGGTGTAAACGAGACGCTCTACCAACTGAGCTAATCGCCCGATACCGCATCCATGCCAGTGCAGCCGGAGCGCGCCTATCTAGGCCAATCAGCGCGCGGGTCAAGCGTTGATGATCAACGAGTCACGCACAAAGAAAACGGCGGCTGGCCATGAACCAGCGTGTCAGGGCTTGGGCCGTCTCTTCCGCAAGGGCGATGAACACACGGCGGCCATCATGCGGATCGGCCTGCCGATGCACGATGCCCTTGTCTGTCAGCGTCCGAATCCAGCGCAGCGCCGTGGTGGGCGGCACTGCCGACGCAATGCACAGGCTGGAAACGGACACGCGCTCCTGCTCCAGACGCGCGGCCAGCAGATCGAGCAGCATGTCCCATGCGGGATCGGCAAACAGTTCGCCGGGCAGGAAATCCTCGCGCAGCCGCCGCGCGCGCAGCATGTCCCGCACCTGCGCGGCACCCAGCGCCGCTTCGTCAGCAGCGGTTGGCTGATTACCTATCGTCTCCACAGTCGGCATGCCGATATAATCGCTTGCCCTATCCGAAATGCGGGGACCCAATGCGAAGGACGGGGTCGCGTGGCGCGGTCGCGATGTCAGCGCCTCGAGAGTCCGCGCAAGGCGGCTGACCTCTTCGCTCAGCTGTTGCAGGCGGACGCCCTCGCTTTCCTGATTGACCTCATGAACCGTGCGCTGCGGCGTCGTTCCCCCGGCAGTCAGCAAGGCGGCGGCGAGGTCGGTGTGATCCGGCGTGCAAAGCAGTTGCGTTCGGTCGCTCCGCATGCAGGCGAAGGCAAGGTCGATCGTGTCGAGACCGGCAACCAGGATGACGGACATGTCATTCTGAACCGCCAGCGTCTCCACCTGCACCAGCAATCGCTCGAGCACTGCGGAGGGGTTTGTGCAGAAGAGCAGGATGACGTCGCACCCCACCTGCATGTCGAGGCGTAGCATCGCTTGATCCAGCGGCACGATATCGAGGAGCCGGAACTGGGCGGCCTCTGCAAGTCCTGCGATATCGTCGAGAAAGACGTCGTCAGCCAGAATGAGGAGTCCCGCGCGAGGGTCTCTCATCCCATAGATTTCCTTGCTGCTGGATCCAAATTCAGTCCGGGGGCGATCCATTTCCACCTGTTACTCCTGTCCCTGCTTTGTTCCGAACCTATCGCAATATCGCGGCGGCGCGCCTGCTCTTTCCTCCGGATCGGACATGCCAGCTTCCCTTCATTGAGCGATAATACCGCTGCCTGCCTGATTTCATGAGCCTCGGCCCTCGTCGTCGCCAAAATGGTTGGGCTTTTCGCCGAAATGGCGGGAGGCGATGGAGGAGAGGCGACACATCCAAAATGGATGTTGTTATCCCCACTTGTTGCTTCAGACCGCCGTCCGGCGTGCGAAATCGATGTAGAGCTGGCGTAGCCGGGTGGCGACCGGGCCGGGAGTGCCATCGCCGATCTTGGTCCCGTCGATACGCACGACCGCCTGGCAGAGCGTCGATGCACTGGTGATGAAGGCTTCGCGGGCTTCCTTCGCTTCCGCCACGGAAAAGGGGCGATGGACAACATTGAGGCCGCTTTCTTCGGCCAGAGCGGTCAACGCGGCGCCGGTGCATCCGGCAAGCACAGCTTGTGAATAAGGGCGGGTGATGATGCCTTCGTCCATAACCAGAAAGGCGGTGGAAGAGGCGCCTTCGGTGATGAAGCCGTCCTCCACCATCCAGGCTTCCTGTGCGCCCGCTTCGGCCGCAATCTGTTTTGCCATCGCTTGAGCCAGTAGGCCGACACTCTTGATGTCGCGCCGCGCCCACCGCAGGTCGGGTGTCGTGACAACCGCAATGCCGTTCTGCACAGCGGGAGAAGCGAGAAAGCGCTTGGCCTGCGTGAACATGACAAGCGTTGGCCGCAAAGCCGACGATGGCAGGAAGTCGCGCCCTGCATCAGCGCCCCGCGTCAGTTGCAGATAGATCAAGCCCTCATCAAGGTCATTGCGCGCCGCCAGTTCCTTCTGCACCGCTTCAATCTCGGCAAGGGAGAGGGGAAGGCTAAGCCCTATCGCGGTCGCCGAACGTTCAAGCCGCACCAAGTGCGAAGCGCTGTCGATCAGCCTCCCGTCCATGACGGCCGTCACCTCATAAACAGCCTCGGCGAACAGAAACCCGCGATCCAGCACCGAAACGCGCGCTTCGGCGAGCGGGAAGAACTGGCCATTGAGATAGGCGATGGACATGAAGCTCTAAAATCCTCCGGCATGAACATCCGAGATGTTGCCGGGGCAGGATCGTCGGTCAAGCAATGATCAGCGGCTCAGCGTCTTTACCCGCTCTCCTATCTCTCGCAAATCTTCGACAAAGCGGGCTCGCTCGGTCGCCTTTCGCGCTTCATCGGGAACGCGCAACAGGAAACTGGGGTGCACGGTCACCCAAGCCTCGGTGCCATTCTCAAGCGGAATCGGCCCGCCTCGCGTGCGGCTGATCGTCACGGCCTTGCCCAATATGGCACGCGCGGCAGTTGCGCCCAGAGCGACGACGACGCGCGGGCGAATGAGGTCCAATTCCTGATCCAGCCACCAGCGGCAGGCAGCGATCTCGGGCGTGTCAGGTGTCTGGTGGATGCGCCTTTTGCCCCGCCGCTCATGCTTGAAATGCTTGACGGCGTTCGTGACATAGACGCTCGCGCGATCGATCCGGGCCTCCTCTAACGCTTGGTCGAGCAACTGGCCCGCCGGGCCTACGAAGGGGCGCCCGACAATGTCTTCCTGATCGCCCGGCTGTTCCCCCACGAAAACGAGGGGGGCATCGATGGGGCCTTCGCCGAACACAGTCTGGGTGGCGTCGCGATAAAGGGGGCAGCGAGTGCAGCCTATCGCCTCCTCTCGCAATCTGGTCCAGGCAGCAGGCGCGTTGCTGGCGCGGGCAGGGATTTTGGGAGGAGTGGCGATCATGGCCGCTTCCCGTGCCTGTGCCCCGGCAACAAGGTCGGGGATGAGCGCCGCCTCCGGCAGGTTGCGCCAGTATTTCTTGGGCATCTCGGACAGCATGGCCCGCTGCTTGAGCCGGGCGGGGTTGAATGTCGCAGCATAATAGCTTTTCCAGATTTCCTCGACCGGGTCGCCGCCCGGCGTATCTGCCTTTGAAGCGCCGGGACTTTCTTCCAACCTTTCGCCATCCCAATGGATGCTGAGTTCGGGCGTCAGGATCGACCAGTGCATTGAGGCGAAACGCCGCACGAAAAACCCTGCATTCGCGCGGACGATATGATGATCAGGCTCGAACCAGGCGACGAATCGGGCTCCGTCATCATCCTGCATTTCGCGGAATCTGACAAAGGCGCGCATCTTATGCATGTCGCGCCGAACCGCTTTTGCCAGCATCTCGACACGGCGGACCAGGGGATCGGCTTTATCGTCCAGGCGTGCGGGGATTTGCCGCACTTTGATCAAAAGGGCGTAGAGCAAGGCGAAGCGCTCTCCATCCCGATGCAGTATTGCGCTTTCGGCCAATTCCAGAAAGGCGCGCGGCACTGAAAACGCTCCACCGCCATTTTCCGAAGGCGGCGGATCGAAGGCCAACAGCGACCCGGCTTCTCCTTCGACCTGCCAATCAATATCCTGAGCAGGTACACCCTCGAGAGCGAAGCGACGGGCGGCATCGCGCCACCCGTCGAAATCATCCGGCCTGCTCAGCAGCACCTGATACATGAGAGATCAATCCGACGATTCCGCTCGCTCCAGTTCGGCGGGCTTGCGCCGGGCAAAGGTGGCGGCGAGCTTCAGTTCCTCCTCGTCCGTCAACTCCGCTGCCGCATCGGGAAACATTTCCTCTTCCTCCTCCTCGATATGGTGGAGATAGCGCTTCTTCAGATTAGCGAAGGTTTCCCGCCATCCGGGGCCGTTAAAGGGCCGCTCCTGCAACTCCTCCAAATAATCGTCGATTTCCTTATGCTCGGCTACGCTATGCTGTGCATCTTCGCGCAGGTCTGGACGGGCGAGCATCGTTGCATATAACGTTTCTTCCTCCGCGGCCGCATGTGCGGTGACTTCCACACGGAACTGCTCGAACAGCTTCTTCAGCCGATCATTATCGTCCTTCGCGTCCGCCATTTTCTCAAACAGTTGGCGATGGGCGTCGTGATCTTGCTTCAGTTTGTCGAAAATCGTGGCATTGGCCATGATGTGCTCCTCTTGATTTAGAGGGCACAACGAAAGGCGAGGAGCTTTGGGTCCGCTGGTTCAGCCGAACAGGAAATGGAAGATGATGGCAACCGGTATCCACAGCAGGCTGCTGGCGATGCTCGTCAGCCACACCTGCGCGACATCCCTGCGAAAGCGGAGGTCCAGGCCTGACATCGACAGGCCGCTTTCATCCAGTAATTCCCACCGGCGTTCCATGTCCCTCGCCACCATTGCAAAGCCGCCGATTGCGATGATCAGGGCGAGGTGCAGCACCAGCGAGCCGCCCATCCTGGCGACGATGCCAATTTGAAGAAGGCAGAAAACAACAAGCGCAATCGCCAGATGGCTGCTCATGCGCTTGGCATACCGCCCGCCATGAGATCGTGCCGAATCCTTGTTGAATGCCGTTGCCACCAGCGCCTTCCCCTCGATTTTTATTAAATCGCAAGAAATCACGAAGCGCGGCACTTATCAACAGGGAAAACCTACCATCAGTCGAAAAGCTCCAGTTGCGAAGGGGGAGGGGTGAGCTGCCGTTGAAGGTCGGCCTTGTCCGTCAGGTGGACCGGGCGCCAATCGCTGGCGACCAAAAAGGGCCGCAGCTTGGTAATCGAATTTGTCACCCGCGCAACATCGTCCAGCCGAAGGCGCCGGACCCTGCGGCTCGCCAATATGCGATCGACGGCCTTCACCCCCAGGCCTGGGACTCGCAGCAACATCTCCCGCGGGGCGCGGTTCACGTCTACCGGGAATATGGCCCGGTGCCGCAAGGCCCAGGCCAGCTTGGGATCAATGTCGAGGGGCAAATGCCCCGTTGCGGGGTCGGTCGCTTGCTCAAGATCAGCCACTGAAAAGCCATAAAAGCGCATCATCCAGTCCGACTGATACAGGCGGTGTTCGCGCAGCAGTGGAGGGCGCTTTAACGGAAGGACGCTACTGGGCGAGGGAATGGGCGAAAAGGCGCTGTAATAGACCCGTCGCAGAGCATGGCGGTCATATAGAGACCGCGCCCGCCGGATGATTGCACGGTCATCAGCACCATCGGCGCCTATGATCATCTGCGTAGATTGTCCCGCAGGGGCGAATCGCGGCGCGTGGCGGTAGCGCTTTCTGGCATCGCGCGTGTATTCGATAGCTGTGCGCAGTCCGCTCATCGCGCCTTCGATCCGTGCTCCATCCTTTTCGGGCGCCAGTCGCCGAAGCCCCTGCTCGGTCGGCATCTCGACATTGATCGACAGTCGGTCAGCGAAAAGACCCGCCTGATGCGTCAGTTCCGGATCGGCATCAGGAATTGTCTTGAGATGAATATAACCGCGAAAATCATGCTCTTCCCGCAGAGCTCGCGCAACGCCCACCAGCTGCTCCATCGTATAGTCAGGCGATCGTATGATGCCGGAGGACAGGAAAAGTCCCTCGATATAATTGCGCCGGTAAAAACTAAGGGTCAGTTCGACCACTTCGCCAACCGTGAAGCGCGCCCGGCGAACGTCGCTCGACCGGCGATTGATGCAATAATGGCAATCAAAGATGCAGCTGTTTGTCAGCAAAATCTTGAGCAGCGATATGCATCGCCCGTCAGGTGCGTAGGCATGGCAGATGCCCATGCCTTCGGTCGAACCCAAACCGCCCTTCTGCCCTGACAAACTATCGCGCTTCTTCGTCCCCGATGATGCGCATGAAGCATCATATTTCGCCGCGTCGGCGAGGATTTTCAGCTTCTGCGGAATCGAAAGGGCGGTCATGAGTTCATGGTATGTTCTTTTTCATCGCCTGTCCTTGATCCAGATTGCGAAACGCGTTCAGTTGGACATCAGTTTTTCCATCCTGGATCGATCCGATCGATCAACCGAACCATTGCCTCAAAATCAGGAACGCCCGGCCCGACCGGCAACTGCACGCCGCTGATATCGCGTTGATGTACGGCAATCACTTCGTCCGGAATGTCGATCGGGGTGCCTGCCGAACCCGTCGCTACCTGTATCTCGCAGGCGCGTTGAAGCATCCAATGCATGAGGAAGGCTTTGGGGAGGGTGTCTGCCATGACCAGGGTGCCGTGGTTGCGCAATATCATCAACCGCCGGTCACCAAGATTGGCGACCAGCCTCTCGCCTTCTTCAGGGCGCAGAGTGATGCCTTCAAAATCGTGATAGGCGATGCGCCCGGCAAAGGCGGCGGCATAGAAATTGGTCGGACGCAGCCCCTCCTTTGTCGCGCTGACCGCCATGGCGGCGGTGGTGTGCGTATGAATGACGCAGTGGGCGTCGGGTAGGTGGCGGTGGAAGACGCTGTGCTGGGTAAAACCGGCACGGTTGACCGGGTAAGGACTGCCGTCCAATATATGTCCGTCAATGTCGATCTTGACGAGGTTGGACGCCGTCACCTCGGAATAAAGCAAGCCGAACGGGTTGATCAGGAACGCGCTGTCGTCATCGGGCACGCGCAGGGTGATATGATTGTAGATAAGTTCTGACCATCCCATGTGGTCAAATATGCGGTAGCATGCAGCAAGTTGCTGGCGCGCTTTCCATTCTTCGATGGGCATGTCATCAGCGGAAATGGCGGTTGCCATGGCGGTCCTCCTTTGCCCTGTCGCCGTAACTATCCTCCCCGGCGGCGCTGCTGTCGAGCGAAACGGCTTTGGGGTTGAATTTGGCCGACTCTGCTGGTAGGGCGCGCCCCACACGGCGCAGGCTGCCCTGCGACGACTCATCGCTATTACTTTCGGTAGGCCCGTCGGGAAGGGTTAGTTTCCTGACGAACCGCCCGTTTTCGACTGGAGTTTGACTGGATTATGCAAATCATCGTTCGCGACAACAATGTCGACCAGGCCTTGCGCGCGCTCAAGAAGAAGCTGCAGCGTGAGGGCGTGTATCGCGAGATGAAGCTGCGCCGTCACTATGAAAAGCCCTCCGAAAAGCGCGCCCGTGAAAAGGCCGCCGCGGTTCGCCGCGCGCGCAAGCTGGAGCGCAAGCGCGCTGAGCGTGACGGCGTTCGTTAAGACGCTCGTTTCCTAAGGGGCGGCGGTATCTCCGCCTCTTTCTGCTGATCATCCGCATCTGCGAGGCTTAGGTCCATGTCCACGACCGCTGTTCCCCTTCGTCCCATCGCCAAGGGGTCGCTGACGCGTCTCTGGATCGGTGTTGCCGCCGTGGCGATCGCCGCGGGTGGCTTGGCTTGGGCCGGGCAGCGCGGGGTCGAGCCTTCGCCTGCCAGCTACCTTGCCCGGAATGCTGGGGAAGAAGGTGTGGTCACGACCGAATCGGGCCTCCAGTACAAGGTTCTGGAAGAGGGCACTGGTCCCAGCCCCACCGCAGCGGACGTAGCGCTGGTGGGATATAAGGGCACTTTGCTCGACGGCACTGTCTTCGACGAAAATGCCCAGACCGCGATGCCGGTCGATGGCGTTGTGCCGGGCTTTTCCGAAGGTCTGCAGAAGATGAAGAAGGGCGGCAAGTACCGTCTGTGGATTCCGCCGCAGCTTGGCTATGGCGAGCAGGCGGCTGGACCTATCCCCGCCAATTCCGTGCTGGTCTTCGATGTTCAACTGCACGATTTCAAATCGAAGGCAGACATCATGCGGATGCAGCAGATGATGCAGCAGGGCGCGGCTCCTTCGCCGCTTCCCGGCCGCTGATCGCATCGCCGAATGTAGAGAATAGAAGGGTCCGGTTTTCGGACCATTTTTCTATTCGGTGACGACGATCCCCTTTGGTTCTGGGCCATCGTTTATCGCCTTGGATCGTTCCTCCAGATATACTTTGATCATCGCCACGATCGGGTCGGCCAGGAACAGGCCCATTATTCCGAACAGTGCGCCGAACAATATCTGCGCAGCCAGGACCAGCGCGGGGGCAAGGTCGGTTGCCCGCTTCGCCACCATGGGAACGATCAGGTAACCATCGACGATCTGCACTACGAGATATACGAAAAAGGTATAGATTCCGGAATCTACCCCCGCCGAAAATCCGACGAGCACGATCAATACGCCCGATATGATCGACCCGATGTTCGGCAGAAAAGCAAACAGCCCGGTCAGGATACCCAGCAGGCCAGCCATTGGGACACCCCCTGCGAGCAGCAGCAGCCAAGTCCCAACGCCCTCGACCGCCATGCCGATCAGTCGGCCGAACATCAAACGCCGCAGTGTCCAACCCATCCTGTCGACGACATTGTAGAAGCTTAAACGGCTGCTCATGGGCAGCATCCATGCGACGCCCCGCTCGTAGAGACGCGGCTCCACCGCAATGAAAATCGCCAGCACCAGCATCATTACGCCGCTGGTCACGGCGCCCATGAGGGTGCCGACCGCCGCAGTGACCCGACCGATTGAATTGAAAGCCTGCGTCGCCAGGCTCTTGAAATCATTGGGTGTCGTCGTCACGCCCATTTGCTGCATCCAGCCACCGATGCGGGTGACCTGAGTCTCCACGATCGTGCGCATGGCCTGCGCTTGCGCGGCCAAACTCGCGCCTGTCAGGTAAAATGTATAAGCCAGGAACAGCAGGGCGGAGAGGAGCACGATCGTAAGGCGCCAGCCTCGGCCGATCGGCAACACTCGGCCGAGTAGCCGCGTGCCGCCGTCCATCATACTGGTCAGGACCAGCGCTCCAAGGATGAGCATGATCGGTTGCGCGACCAAGGCCAGCAGTGCGACGGCGACCGCCATAGCGATCCACACGCCCGCGCGTTTTATCTCATGCTGAACGAGCGGGCTTCGCAGTTCACTTGGACCCGGTTGCTCAATGTGGACATGTTTCCCGCTCAATCAGCAGCCCCTTGCAGATGTATTATTTCGGGGGTGGAACGCTCTCCGGGCGTAAGCTGTTCCCCGCCCGGCCACTACGCAGCGCGTGAATCCAGGTCACGGGGTTCCAGCTGGAATTGCCATCGAGCGAAAAAGTAATGAACTCCGCCCGTCCGCCAATCGCTTCCCAAGGGACAGGCCCCCCAAGGCCGTTCTCCTCAAGCGGGGCGCGGCTGTCGGCGCTATTGTCCCTGTTGTCACCCATCAGGAAGACATGGTCGCGGGGAACGCGCACGGGACCATACCAATCCAGCGCGCTCGGCCCCATGTCGATCGTCAGATAGCTTTTGCCATTGGGCAGAATCTCCTGCCTTACAGGCAACTGACAATATTCCCGCCCGTCTGCCCCCGTGATGCGGGCGCCGGGGAACTGGGTGGGGGAACAGGGAGCGTTGCCATCGACCGGGATCAGGACCGGCTTGATTGCCTTTTGGGGAACAGCGGTGCCGTTCAGGATGACCTGTCCGCCCCGGACCTCGATGATGTCGCCCGGCAGGCCGATCACCCGCTTGATATAGTCCTCCCGCCGGTTATGCGGCGATACGATGACGATGTCGCCACGCTCAGGCAGGCGGCCGAAAATGCGGCCCTTCAGAAAGGGCAGGGGGTGGAAACTCGGCGAAACATAGGACCAGCCATAAGG
Organism: Sphingobium sp. TomTYG46; assembly: GCF_055396345.1. Classification (NCBI taxonomy): domain Bacteria; kingdom Pseudomonadati; phylum Pseudomonadota; class Alphaproteobacteria; order Sphingomonadales; family Sphingobiaceae; genus Sphingobium; species Sphingobium sp. TomTYG46. Next base: position 2,008,093 of record NZ_AP027324.1, on the reverse strand, counting down.
GAATTTGCTGACCACCAGCCGGTCGCCCTTAAGCAACACCGGCATCATGGATTCGCTCGGGATGTAGAAGGGTTTGGCGACGAAGCTGTGAAAGGCCAGGACCGCCAGAATCAGAAGCGCGATGCTCTTCACCTCATGCCACCAGTCGATCGCACTCTTGTCCGTTCGGGCGGGTGATGCCGCCGCCGGTTCTTCTGTCAAAAGTGGGTCGTTCTCGCTCATGTCGGTTGCCGTCATGGATGGCTTCTCGGATGCTGGTGGTGCCGTGGTCACTGGGGCAGGGCCTCAATGATGACGAATGCCTGCGCCCATGGATGATCATCGGTTAGCGTGACGTGAATGACCGCCTTGTGTCCATCGGGCAGCATAGTTTGAAGCTGTGCGAGCGCGCCGCCGGTCAGCTCCAGCGTCGGTGCGCCGCCTGGGTGATTCACGACACCGATGTCCTTCATGAAAACGCCACGATTAAAGCCCGTCCCTACTGCTTTGGAAAAGGCTTCCTTGGCGGCGAAGCGCTTGGCGAGCGTCCCGGCCTTGGTGAACGGGCGGCGGTTTGCCTTGGCGCGCTCGACTTCGGTAAAAACGCGCTGCTCGAACCGTTCGCCAAAGCGATCGAGCGAATTCTGGATCCGCTCAATGTTGCATAGGTCGGAGCCAAGGCCGATGATCAACGCGCCAGGTCCATCTGCCGCCGCATTTCGCGGATGCTGCTTTCCAACCCGCTAAAAATGGCCTCGCCAATCAGGAAGTGGCCGATGTTGAGTTCGGCCACCTGCGGAATTGCTGCCACCGGGCCTACATTGTCGAAAGTGAGGCCATGACCAGCATGGGGTTCGATGCCGTTTTTGGCCGCCAGCGCCGCAGCATCAGAGATGCGCCGCAGCTCTTCAGCGCGCGCTGTACCGGAAATATGCGCATAGCGCCCGGTGTGAAACTCCACCACTGGCGCGCCTAGGCGCATCGCTGCCTCGATTTGCGCCGGATCGGGTTCGATGAAAAGGCTGACGCGAATCCCCGCATCCCCTAGCGCGCCGACGATCGGTCGCAGCGTCTCGATCTGCCCGGCGGCATCCAGACCGCCCTCGGTCGTCCGCTCCTCGCGTTTTTCAGGCACGACGCATGCCGCATGCGGCCGGTGCTTCAGCGCAATGTTCAGCATCTCCCGCGTTGCGGCCATTTCAAGGTTCAGCGGAACCGTAAGAGCCGCCATCAGCGTGGCGATGTCCTCGTCCCGGATGTGCCGCCGATCCTCGCGCAGGTGCGCGGTGATGCCATCGGCCCCCGCCTTCACGGCCAGCAAGGCCGCCTTGACGGGATCAGGATGTTCTCCCCCCCGCGCATTCCGGATGGTGGCAACATGGTCGATGTTGACACCCAGGCGCAGGTGGGCGGGAGTTTGCTGCATGATGCCTATTGTTTCCGGCTTCCAGGTTTGATCGCGGGGATGGCCGCTAGTTCCGGCGGTACATCATCTGCTTCATATACAGGGAAATTAATGCTGACGAGCGGGTAGAAGGGGACGCCCAGATCCACTTCGCCTGCGGATCGATCGACCAGCGCTACCTCGGCGACAACGATGCCGCCTTCGGCCTCCACCGCTTCGATCGCCTGGCGCGACGACAGCCCGGTCGTGACGACGTCTTCGACCATCAGCACTTTTTGGCCAGGCGTTATGGCGAAGCCGCGCCGCAGCTCGAATTTTCCCTCAGGCCGTTCCAGGAAGACAGCATCCTTGTCGAGCGCGCGCCCAACTTCATGGCCGATGATAAGGCCACCCATGGCGGGCGAGACGACAAGGTCGATTTCCTGTCGCAGTTCGCGGGGCAGCTTCTGCACGACTGCGCGCGCGAGCCCGCCTGCGCGTTCGGCGTTCATCAATACCCGCGCGCATTGCAGGTAATTGGCGCTACGGCGGCCCGAGGACAGAATGAAATGTCCCTCCAGCAGCGCTCCTGCGGCCCTGAATTCTGCCAGTACTTCCTCGTCGGTCATCCGATTCTTCGATCCATCAGCATATGCCCAGGCCTATTTCGGGGCCATCCGGCACATCAACTTTCAACATGGGTAACGCCCATGAACGCGCCCCTGCGCGCGAGGTGCGAGATAGGCGGACGACCGGAGCGTTGCAACAGCGAAGAAAATCTGCTCCTGCCCGCTTGAGGCAGGAAAAAAGCATGCCTATAAGCCGCGGCAGACCGACCGGGCGGAGGGGGATGCGCATGCGCGCGCCTTCGTTGCAGCGGCGCCAAGGGGTTACGGGGTAAGAAGACGCTTATGAAAATGGTGAAATCGCTCGTTCTCGCCGGGTTGCTGGCCTTTGCGCCAGCTGCGGTGTTGAACAGTCAGGCGCTGGCGCAGGACAATGCCGCCGTCGCAGCCGCCGCTGCGGGCAATGCCGCCGCACCGGCCGACTCGGGCGCCAATGCGGCCGCTCCGGCTGCCGAGGCTGCGCCTGCGGCCAAGGTTGCCGCGCCGGCCCGTATGAAGCCGACCGAAGGCATCGGCATGCCGCGCCCCGGCGAAATCACCCTGCAGGAACAGTTCACCCCCACGGGTCATACCGCTCGCTGGTTGCACGATGTGCTGCTTCTGCCGCTCATCACGATCATTTCGGTCTTCGTGGCCCTCCTGATGCTTTATGTGATGATCCGCTTTCGTCGCAGCGCCAACCCGGTGCCGTCGAAGACGTCGCACAATACGCTGATCGAAGTGATCTGGACCGTGGTTCCCGTGGTGATCCTCCTTGTGATCGCAGTGCCCTCGATCGGCCTGCTGGCGGACCAGTATAAGCCCGCGCCCAAGGATGCGCTGACCGTGAAGGTCACCGGCTATCAGTGGTATTGGGGTTATGAATATCCCGACAACGGCATTCCTGAATATGTCTCGAACATGCTTCCCAGGGAAAAGGCCGAGGCGAATGGCGAGCCTTATCTGCTCGCGCCTGACAACCGCATGATTCTTCCTGCTGGCCGCCCGATCAAGCTGATCATCACCGGTGCTGACGTGATCCACGCCTTTGCGGTCCCGTCGCTCTGGGTGAAGATGGATGCTGTTCCTGGCCGCCTCAATGAGAAGACCTTCACCATTGAGAAGCCGGGCGTCTATTACGGGCAGTGTTCCGAACTGTGCGGCGCGCGTCACGGGTTCATGCCGATCGCGATCGAGGCGCTGCCTCCTGCCCAGTTTGACCAGTGGGTTCTCTCGCAGGGCGGCAAGCTCCAGGGCGCTGACGCCGCAGCTACGGCTGCCGCTCCCGCAGCGCCTGCCGCCGCTCCCGCCGAAAAGCTTTGATGTAAGGGCATAACGCCATGACCACGATTACTGCAGATCATCACGGCGATCATGCTCATGATCATCATGACGCCGATCACAAGCCAGCCTTCTTCCAGCGCTGGTTCATGTCGACGAACCACAAGGACATCGGCACTCTCTATCTGATCTTCGCGATCCTCGCCGGTGTGATCGGCGGCGCGATTTCGGGTCTGATGCGTGCTGAGCTAGCGCAGCCTGGTATTCAGTATCTCCACACTTGGGCGCAGATGACGGATGGTCCTTCGGCCACGATGGACCAAGCCTATCACCTCTGGAACGTGCTGATTACCGCGCACGGTCTGATCATGGTCTTTTTCATGGTCATGCCCGCCATCATCGGTGGCTTTGGTAACTGGTTCGTGCCGATCATGATCGGTGCGCCGGACATGGCCTTCCCGCGCATGAACAATATCAGCTTCTGGCTGCTGATCCCCGCTTTTTCTCTGCTGCTCGGTTCGACATTCGTTCCTGGCGGTACGGGTAATGGCGCGGGCACGGGCTGGACGGTCTATGCTCCGCTCTCGACCAGCGGTTCTGCGGGGCCAGCAGTGGACATGGCTATCCTGTCGCTCCATATCGCGGGCGCCAGTTCAATTCTGGGCGCTGTCAACTTCATCACCACCATTTTGAATATGCGCGCGCCGGGCATGACACTGCACAAGATGCCGTTGTTCGTCTGGTCGGTACTGGTCACCGCGTTCCTGCTGCTGCTTGCGCTGCCGGTTCTTGCGGCCGCTATCACCATGCTGCTGACCGATCGTAACTTCGGCACCACTTTCTACGATGCCGCCGGGGGTGGCGATCCGGAACTCTATCAGCATCTTTTCTGGTTCTTCGGGCACCCCGAAGTGTACATCATGATCCTGCCTGGTTTTGGTATCGTCAGCCAGATCATCTCTACCTTCAGCCGTAAGCCAGTATTTGGCTATCTCGGCATGGCATATGCCATGGTCGCGATTGGCGTCGTCGGGTTCGTCGTCTGGGCGCACCATATGTTCACCACTGGCATGTCGGTGAACGTGAAGATGTACTTCACGGCTGCGACGATGGTCATTGCCGTTCCCACCGGCATCAAGATCTTCTCGTGGATCGCGACGATTTGGGGCGGTTCCATCAGCTACAAAACGCCGATGGTCTGGGCGCTGGGCTTCATCTTCCTGTTCACCGTGGGCGGCGTTACCGGCGTGGTCCTGGCAAATGGCGGCGTCGATGACGTGCTGCACGACACCTATTATGTTGTTGCCCACTTCCACTATGTGTTGTCGCTGGGCGCCGTTTTCGGTCTCTTCGCGGGCTTCTACTATTGGTTCCCGAAGATGTCGGGCCGCATGTACAGCGAATTCCTCGGTCACCTGCACTTCTGGGTGTTCTTCGTGGGCGTGAACCTGCTGTTCTTCCCGATGCACTTCCTGGGCCTCTCGGGCATGCCCCGCCGCTACCCCGATTATCCGGAAGCCTTTGCCTACTGGAACAGCGTGGCCAGCCATGGCTATGAGATCATGGCCGTGGGCGTGTTGATCTTCTTCGTGAACGTCTTCTGGTCGCTCGCTTTTGGCAAGAAAGCGGAAGGCAATCCGTGGGGCGAAGGCGCGACGACGCTGGAATGGACGCTGCCCAGCCCACCGCCGTTCCACCAGTTCGAAACATTGCCGGTCATCGACTGACGATCGGCGAAGAGAATGCATCCAGCAGGATGCCGGGCCGCGGACCCGCAGTTAGCAGCCCCGGCGCCTGTGATGGTGCCGGGCTGCCGCATGAGGAGCATATGGCAAGTTCGCCGTTCATGACTGGGAGCGCCGCTTCCACAATTCCCGCGCACTGGCGCGACTTTGTCGCGTTGACCAAGCCGCGCGTGATGACATTGGTCGTTTTCACGGGTCTTTGCGGGCTGCTCGCGGCGCCCGGTCAAATCCATCCCGTACTCGCCTTCACCGCCATCCTGTGCATAGCGCTGGGCGCTGGCGCAGCCGCGGCGCTCAACCAATGGTATGAGGCCGACATTGACGCAAAGATGAAGCGGACCGCCAACCGTCCACTGCCCGCTGGCCGGATGGACCGACAGTCGGCTCTTCATTTCGGCGTCGGACTCTCCTTCTTCTCGGTCCTGCTGATGGGCGTGGCGACGAACTGGCTCGCCTCTGTCATCCTGGCGGTGTCAATTCTTTTCTATGTTTTCATTTACACTATCTGGCTCAAGCCCCGGACAACACAGAACATCGTCATTGGCGGTGCTGCGGGGGCTTTTCCTCCTGTTATCGGCTGGGCTGCAGTCACAGGTGACGTCGGCGCTCTCCCGGTGGCGCTTTTCCTGCTCACTTTCTTCTGGACGCCGCCGCATTTCTGGGCCCTCGCGCTGTTCGTAAAGACTGACTATGCGGCGGCAAACATCCCGATGCTGCCCGTCGTATCAGGTGAAGTTGCTACGCGCCGTCAGATATGGTTCTACACCGCGATCATGGCCGCCGCGGCGATGGCTCCTGTTCTGCTTCGCCTTACGGGTCTGATCTACGGCCTCACCGCCTTGTTCGGTACGGGCCTGTTCGTGATCTTCGCCTTTCAGGTCTACCGGCGCCGTGAAATGGATTCCAGTCGCATGGGTCCTGAACGTCGACTGTTCAAATATTCGATCTTCTATCTTTTCCTTCTGTTCGGAGCGGTTGTCATCGATCGTTGGTTGCTGGCATGACGCCCGAGGAGGAAAAGCAGGTACGCAGTCGGCAGAAGTCGCGCGCCATTGTCACTGGGCTGCTGCTCGGGGCGCTCGTCATTCTCTTTTACGCGATCACGATCGTGAAGATTGGCGCTGGACAATAATGGCCAGCCTGCCGCCGTCGCCATTTGATCGGGATCGCCGGAACCGCCGCACCCTCATCACTATGACGGGGGTAGGATTGGCCATGCTTGGGCTGGGTTTCGCATCGGTCCCGCTCTACCGGATATTCTGCCAGCAGACGGGATTTGGCGGCACGACGCAGCGCGCTGCTGCTGATGTCAAGTTGCAGCCAGCGGTCGGCCATACAATGTCGATCCGGTTCGATTCCAATGTTCAACCTGGCATGCCCTGGCAATTCTATCCCGAACACCGGACGGATACGGTGACCGTTGGCGCGCGCGACATGGCGATCTTCATTGCGAAGAACATGTCGGACAAGCCGGTTACGGGCACGGCCAGCTTCAACGTGACGCCGATCCAGTCTGGCGCCTACTTCACCAAGATCCAGTGTTTCTGCTTCACCCAGCAGACATTGCAGCCGGGCGAGCAGGTTCGCATGCCGGTGATTTATTATGTTGATCCCAAAATACTGAATGATCCCGACAATAGGGACACGCAGCAAATTACGCTGAGCTACACCTTCTATCCTGTTGAGCAGGACAAGAAGCCGAGCTAAGGCAATCCACGATAACGCGAACGCGAACAGGGAAGAGTACGTCATGGCAGGCGCCAAGCAGCACGATTATCATATTCTACCGCCCAGCATCTGGCCGCTATTCGGGTCCATGTCGGCGCTGGTAATGGCGCTCGGCGCGATCATGTGGATGCACCCTGATGCCATGCCTGCCGGTGGTGGCTGGGTATTCCTGATCGGCGTCGCGGGTGTGCTGTTCACCATGTATAGCTGGTGGGCGAATGTGATTGCAGAAGCACATGCCGGTGATCATACGCCGGTGGTTCAGCTTCACCTGCGCTACGGCATGATCCTGTTCATCGCTTCGGAAGTCATGTTCTTCGTTGGCTGGTTCTGGGCGTTCTTCGACTTCTCGCTTTTCCCGAGCCAGCTTGCTCCGATCGAAGGGTTGTTCCCGTCCAAGGGTATCGAGGTGATGAACGCGTTTGAGCTGCCGCTGCTCAACACGTTGATCCTGCTCTGCTCGGGCACGACCGTCACCTGGGCGCACCACGCGCTCATTCATGGAGATCGTGAGAGTCTGAAAACCGGCCTGTGGTTGACGGTGATCCTCGGCCTGCTCTTCTCTTCGATCCAGGCCTATGAATATATGCACGCGCCGTTCCCGTTCGGCGGCAGCCCCTACAGCTCGGCCTTCTACATGGCGACGGGCTTCCATGGCTTCCACGTTCTGATCGGTACGATCTTCCTGATCGTCAATCTGGTGCGCGTCTATAAGGGGCACTTCACTCCCCGTCAGCATTTCGGCTTTGAGGCCGCTGCCTGGTACTGGCACTTTGTCGACGTCGTCTGGCTGTTCCTGTTCGTCGCCATCTATGTATGGGGCGGCTGGGGCGCTCCGATGCACGGCGGCTAAGGACTGAGTCTTATCCATCAAGAAAACGGCCGGTGATAACCGGCCGTTTTCTTTTAGACGGAAGAAAAGTATGCCTACCGTCATGCTTCTTTCCACATCTGCGCTTCTCCAGCCGTCCTGCTTCTCTCCGCCCGGCGTCCGGCTGCCGAATATGAGCGCCGCGCCTGCCTTCCGGCAACTCGGCCCGTCCGCCTTGACCGGGGCGACCATATCGTCGGCGGTCAATCTATGACCGCGCGGCGCGTCCCTCTTTTTGCCAGCATTATCGTGGCAGGCGCCGTGCTGGTCATGATCGCCCTTGGCATTTGGCAATTGCAACGTCGCGGCGAGAAGGAGGCGATGCTGGCCCTCGCGTCGGCCAATCCAGCCAAGCCGACTGTCAGCTTCCCGCAAATGCCACCTGTTCCGCCCGTGCTGCTGTTCCGTCGCTCTTCCATTCATTGCCTGAATGTCGTTGGCTGGCAGACGGAAGCGGGAAGGGCCGCCGATGGGGGGGTCGGCTACCGCTATATCGCGCAATGCGCCACGGGGGCGGAAGGGCCTGGTGCGCTCGTTGCTTTGGGCGTCGCCAAGCAGCCGGACCTGAAGCCAAATTGGAAAGGCGGCCAGGTCACCGGCTGGATATCCGAAGAGCCTGATCACCGGACGTTGTTGTCGCGGTTTACGGCCAATGTCCTTCCGCTGCGGCCGATGCTGATCGCGGAACGCGCGCCGGAAGGGTTGAAACCGGTCGCCCCGCCGAGCGTCAACGACGTTCCGAACAATCACCTCGCTTATGCCATCCAGTGGTTCTTCTTCGCTGCGGTGGCCGTGGTTATCTACGTTCTTGCGCTTCGCAAGCGGATGCCTCCACCAGCTGATCCGTCGTAAAGGCTTGCTCCAACGCTCCAGCCTCGTTACCGCGCTTCCCCATCATGCAATATGTGAGCACCAGGGGAAGCGCGCCTGCGCTGGGTTTCGAGGATGTGACGTTGGCCGGGCTGGCGTCCGACGGCGGCCTCTATGTTCCGGAAAGCTGGCCGCGCTTTTCGGAGGCAGACATACGCGCGCTCGCCGGGCTTTCCTATGTGGAAACCGCCGTCCGCGTCATGGCGCCCTATGTCGCGGGTTCGCTCAGCGAAGATGAACTGCGCGAGCTATGCACTGCCGCCTATGGCCGGTTCAGCCACAACGCGGTGACGCCGCTGGTTCAACTGGACCACCAGCATTGGCTGCTCGAACTTTTCCATGGCCCGACCCTGGCGTTCAAGGATGTCGCTCTGCAATTGCTGGGACAGTTGTTCGAGCGGTTTCTGTCACGCCGGGACGATCATCTGACGATCGTCGGTGCGACTTCGGGCGATACGGGTTCAGCGGCGATCGACGCCGTTGCAGGGCGCGAGAAGATCGACATCTTCATGCTGCACCCCGAAGGCCGCGTGTCCGACGTACAACGGCGCCAGATGACCACGGTGCGCGCGCCCAACGTCCATAATATCGCGATCGAAGGCAGCTTCGACGACGCGCAGGCGCTCGTGAAGGCGATGTTCAACGACCCTGCCTTCTCGACGAAGTTCAATCTGTCGGCGGTCAACAGCATCAACTGGGCGCGGTTGATGGCGCAGGTGGTCTATTATTTCTACGCCGCTGTAAGGCTCGGCGCGCCGGAGCGGCAGGTCGCCTTTTCAGTGCCGACCGGCAATTTCGGCGACGTCTTCGCTGGATATGTCGCAGCGCAAATGGGCCTTCCCGTTGCGAAGCTGATGGTCGCGACTAACGTCAACGACATTCTGCACCGCGCGCTGGCGGATGGTGACTATAGCCAGGGCCAGGTCGTTCAGACTTCCACCCCCAGCATGGATATCCAGATCAGTTCGAATTTCGAACGACTGCTGTTCGATGCAGGTGGCCGTGGCGGCCCGGCGCTGGCCGAGCAGATGAAGGGTTTCGAGACCAGCCGGGCGATGCGGCTCACCAATGCGCAGCGCGCTGGCGCGGCGAAGCTGTTCGCTTCGGCGCGCGTCGATGGCGACGCAATGAACATGGCGATTCGTTGGGCCTTTGACGGGGCAGGTCAGGTCATTGACCCCCATACCGCCGTGGGCCTTGCCGCCGCGCGCGAGATGGAGGTCGAGGCAGGCGTTCCGATCGTCACGCTGGCGACGGCGCATCCCGCCAAGTTCCGCGAGGCCGTGGAGCGCGCCACCGGGCTTCGTCCGCCTCTGCCTGCCCGCATGGGTGACCTGTTCGCCCGTGAGGAAGCCTATGCCAAGCTGCCCGCGACCTTTGAGGCGATCACCGCCTATGTCGCGGAGCGCGCTACGCCGCGAGCATGAAGCTCGACACGCTCATTGGTGAGCCGTGGACCGACTATGGCCTGCTCGATTCGGGTCATGGCCGCAAGCTGGAACGCTATGGCCGTTATCGCTTTATCCGGCCCGAGCCACAGGCGATGTGGGCGCCTGCGAGTGCCGACTGGCAGGCCGATGGCGAATTCGTGCCGGGATCGGACGAAGAGGGCGGCGGGCGCTGGTTTTATGATCGCCCGGTGCCTGCTGAAGGTTGGCCGCTTAGCTGGAACGATGTGACGTTTCAGGCGAGTTGCACGCCTTTCCGGCATCTCGGCTTCTTCCCCGACATGGCGCCGGTGTGGAACTGGATGCGCGAGCAGACGGCCGGGCTGGAGCAGCCGCAGATCATGAACCTGTTCGGCTATACCGGCGTCGGCACATTGGCGATGTCGGCGGCTGGCGCGCAGATGGTGCATGTCGATGCGTCGAAGAAGTCGGTGGCGCAGGCGCGGGCCAATGCCGCCGCATCGGGGATGGAAGACCGCCCCGTGCGCTGGATCGTTGACGATGCCGCGAAGTTCGTCGCTCGCGAGGTTCGGCGAGAGCGGCGCTATGACGGCATATTGCTCGACCCGCCTAAATATGGCCGTGGGCCGGACGGTGAAATCTGGAGACTGGAAGAGGATCTGCCTCGGCTGATCGCGGATTGCCGCCGTCTGCTGGATGCCGACAGCCGGTTCCTGTTCCTGACCGTATACGCCGTGCGCATGTCCGCGCTGGCGATTGGGGAATTGCTGACGCAGGCCTTTGCCGACCTTCCGGGCACGGTCGAAGCGGGCGAATTGGCCGTGCGCGAGGAAGCAAGAGGGCTGGAACTGCCGACGGCCATATGGGCGCGGTGGCGGCGCTAGCGCTTTCAGCCTAGCCCGACCAACGGGACGATATCGACCGGACGGCCATTGCGACGCAGTTCGATCGTGATGGTCGGACGCCCGCTTCCGGCGTTGCCCAGCGGATCACCCTGTCGCACATCATCGCCCACGGCGGCGGAAAGCCGATGCAATCCGGTGATCAACGTGGTCCAGCCGCCTCCATGATCCAGGATCATGATCTGGCCGTAGCCGCGATAAGGCCCCGCGAAGACGACGCGCCCCGCCGTAGGTGCGACGGCGAGCGCGCCCGACTGGGTGACGATGGTGAGGCCCCGCGATCGGACGCCGCTTTCCGACAATTCACCCATGCCGGTGACCAGCTGGCCCATCACCGGCAAGCGATAGGGTGGAGGTCCGCCCGTACTGCGCTGCCTTGCCTGCGCAGGCGCCATGGCGAGGTCGGGGCGTGCTGGCCTGAGCAGCGGGCCGGGGAGCGCTGCGAGTTCCTCCCGCAGATCACCTGCCGCCTGGAGGCGGTCCATCAGATCGACGATGTCGCGGGCTCTTTCGCCCAGGGCGAGAGCCCGGTCACTCTCCAGATTCGCGTTGGAGCGATAATCCCTCGCCGCCAGCCGCTTTTGCGTTTCCAACGTGCGTAAAGCGGCTTGGCTATTGCGGAGGTCGGCCTGGCTTTGTGCGAGTGAAGCGGCGGCCTGCTCGGCGGTCTCACGCAAGGCGCGGCTGCGCTCCAATTCAGCGCGCAAGCCAGCTGTGCGCTCTTGAATGACGGGCAATATCTGTCCCAGCACGGCGCGCATGTGGACGGCATCGCTCAGCGACCCCGGCTGCACCAGCGCCAGAGCCAGAGGCCGCCGCGCCATCATCTGAAGGGCGGCAGTCAAACGGACAACCGGCTCCTGCTTGGCCGCCAGCCGTGCCGCCTGCGAACGCTGCATGCGGGCTATGATCGCGATACGCGCTTGGGCCGCTTGAATGTCAGCTTCGGCCTGCTGGATACGGGCAGCCATGGCGGCGGCGCGGCGGCGCGCCTGTTCGGCTTCGTCCCGCGCGGCCGTTGCCTGCTGTTCCAACCGCTGGGAGCGCTCGCGTGCTTGTTCGGACTGGATGCGGGCCGCCTTCAGCGCAGCCTGTTCCTGACGCAGGCTGGTCTCGCCCGTGCCGCCAAGGATGATGCCTGCTTGAGGAGCCGCCGCCAGGCGCGCGGCCGCGAGGACCGCTGCGCCGCCGATTATCGCCGCGAAGGTCTTTGACCTTTTCACCCCTTGCCCCCTGCCGGTCCTGCTGGCGACCGGCGATATCTGACTAGGCGCAAACGGCCATCCATGTCGAGCGGTGGTGACATCAGCCTTCGCGATGATAGGGGTGGCCCGAAAGGATGGAACAGGCGCGCCACAATTGTTCGGCCAGCATGGCGCGGGCCATCATGTGCGGCCAGGTCATCGCGCCAAAGGCGATCAGCAGGTCGGCCCCGGCGCGGGCTTCGTCGTCAAAGCCGTCCGCCGCGCCGATCAGGAAGCGGCATTCGCGCGCGCCCTGATCTCGCCAGCCTTCGAGCCGCTTGGCGAAGTCCATGGAGCTGAGCTGGCGGCCTTTCTCGTCGAGCATCACGGTGATCGTGCCAGTCGGAGCGGGCGGCAGCTTGCCGCCACGGTCGGGCAGTTCGGTGATCCTGTGCGGCATTGTCAGCCGCTTCACGTAACGTTCGACCAGTTCCGCTTCGGTCGAACGTCCGATCTTGCCGCGCGCGATGATGTGAAGGAGCATGGATCACGCTCCTAACGAGTCAGTGCGCGCTTGTCGAAGGTCTGCATGCCTCGGCTAGCGAGGCCGATGCCGTAAGAGCCTTCAGGCCGTGCCCGCCACCGGCGCATCGACAAAGCCCCACATCCGTTCCAGATTGTAGAAGCTGCGCACTTCGGGCCGGAACAGGTGGACGATCACATCGCCTGCATCGATCAGCACCCAGTCAGCGACCGGCAGTCCCTCTACGCGTGCGGAGCGGCCCGTGGCCTGCTTGATGCGCTCGGCAAGCTTCTGCGCCATCGACGCGACCTGACGCGATGAACGCCCGCTGGCGATCACCATATGGTCGGCAATGCTGCTCTTGCCTTCAAGCGGGATGGAGATGGTTTCCTGCGCCTGGTCATCGTCGAGCGATTTCAGGACAAGGTCGTGCAGGGCGGCAACGCTGTCGGCATCAGCCGGATCGTTGGCAGGATGTGGTCTGGTCAAAAATGCTCCATTCTAGACAATCAACCGGCGCGTGAGCGGATCGCGCACGCGTGCATGTTCATATTCGCGATGCCAGAGGGGTTCCACCTGCCGCAGCAGGGTCGCCGATCTTGGATCAGGGCGAAAGCGCAAAAGCACAAGCGCCGGCGGTCTCCAATCCGTCCAGTCTGCACTCTGGCGCGCGGGCCGGACGAAACGCCGCAGCCAGGCCATGGCCCCAGAGCCACGGGCAACTCCATCATAGCCGGGCCGGGCGATTACGGCAATGGGCATCTGTCGCGCGATGCCGCGCCAATCTTTCCACTGGCCGAACTGGGCGAGATTGTCCGCGCCCATCAGCCAGATGAACTGATTGCGGGGGAAGCGGTGCCTGATCACCTTCAGCGAATCGGCGGTGTATCGGGTGCCCAGTGCTTGCTCGATCGCGGTGGCCCGAATCGCCGCGCGTCGAGCGATATGGCGGGCGTGGGCTAGCCGCGCGGGGAGGGACGCCATGCCAGCACGTGGCTTGAGCGGATTGCCCGGCGAGACCAGCCACCAGACTTCGTCCAGCCGCAGCGCCTTCGCAGCGAACAGCGAGATTGCGCGATGGCCGCCATGCGCTGGATTGAAGGAGCCGCCCAGAAGGCCGATGCGTGCCATTTCAGCTTGCCGCCGCCGCTGCCAATGGGCCGGAAATCGACCGATTGCTCACTCTGCTTCCATGAGCCCGCGTGCCTTCCGCACGCCCTTCCGCCGATTCCCCTGCGCCAGTTGCCTTTTGAGCTCCTCCGGCCGCGGCGCGACCAGGAAGCCGAAGCTGACGCAGCCCTCGCGCGTCTCGACCGCATGATGCAGCCGGTGCGCCTGAACGATCCGCTTCATATAGGGAGAGCGGGAAACATGGCGGTGGGTGATCCGCTGATGGACGAGGATGTCGTGAAAGGCGAGATAGATAAGGCCGTAAGCCGCGATCCCCCCGCCGCAGGCTGTCGCCCAGTCGCCCCAGCCCAGTTGCACGCCGCCCAGCAGCAGCAGGATCGAGGGCAGCGCGAAGATGACGAAATAGAGGTCGTTCGCTTCCCACATTCCGTTGCGGGGACGATGATGGCTGGCATGCAGGAACCAGCCCGGCCCATGCATTACCCAGCGGTGCATGACATAGGCAAAGCCCTCCATCGCGATGACGGTGGCGGCGAAAGTCAGGAGCAGCAGGAACGCGGACATGGCGCCCTATATAAGCGCGCGGATGAAGGTGCGCGAGCCTGTAAAACTCAGGACATGGAAAAGGCCGCGATCGCCAGGATCGCGGCCTTCCCATTCAATAACCGAAGAAATCAGAAGGAGGCGGTGATCGAACCCACTACGCCAGCCTTCGATAGATTCCGCGATGTGAACGGCAGAGCGGTCAGGTTCTTGTCTGTGTCTACATAGCTCACGCCGAAGGTTAGATGGCTCCACGTGTATGTCGCGCCAAGGCTCCAGTCGGTGTACTTCTCGCCAAAGGTGATGAAGCTCCGGCTGAAGTTGTGACCGACATGGGCCGACAAGCCCACCGGCGTGTTGGGGATGCTGGCCGACAGGTCGCCGGCAACATAGAGATTGTCTTCGCGCGCGTTGACGCCGTACGACAGGGCGTGCTGCTTGGGAGCATAGGCGGCGCTCAGCTTTGCGGTGGCCGGGCCGAAGGTGCCCTTGACCGATGCATAGGGCTCGAAGAAGTCGGTGTTTGCACCGTTCGAGCCCGGATAATAATAATAAAGCACGCCCGCATCGATGGTGGCTGCGCCGATGGTCTTCGAATAGCCGGCGATCAGATCGAGTTCCTGGTCGCTGGTGTTGGCGACATAGTCATCGATCGAGGAACCCCAGGTCGAGACATAGAAGCCCGATTCATGGGTGACGGTGATGCCGCCCTGCAGCGCGAAACGCTTGTCGGTCTGCGAAATGCCACGGAAGCGATAGTCGCTGACAACGGCTGCATTGCCGGTGACGGTGATTGCGGAAGTGGGTTCGTCCTGGGCGAGCGCCGGGACGGACAGAGCAGCGAGAGCAACGGCCGAGAGGCCGAGAATGGACTTACGCATTGGATTCCCCTTGATGGTTTTCTGCGATGGTCCCGCCTGCGTCAGGATCCCGAATTCTCTGTTCCCACGAAGGGCCGGATCGGATGACCTGAACAGGCACGGCATGCCGACGCATGCCGCGCTGCACAAGAAATTATTGCTATTGGTTGTCTTTTACGTCCGGAATGTTGCTACTCTGCAACAAAAGGCCGAGCGCTCGGCGCAGCCTGATGCACCACCCGCTGTGGATAGGGGATCGTGATCCCATGCTCGCGAAACAGCAGCCAGAGGCGGTTCAGCACGTCCGATTTGACATTTCCCACGCCGCCTTCCGGATCGCTGATCCACACCAATATGTCATGTTCGACGCGGTTTTCGCCAAAGCCCGTCAACCAGACATTGGGCTTGGGATTGCGCAGGACGCGTGGGCTTTCCTGCGCGGCACGTAGCATCAGCTCCTGAGCGAGCTTAAGGTCGCTGTCGTAACCGATGCCCACTGGAATGCGGACGCGGACATTGCGGTCGGAATAGGACCAGTTCTCGACCTCCTGCGTCATCAGATTTTCGTTCGGGATCAGATGCTCCTTGCCGTCGCGGGTCAGGACGGAGACGGCGCGAACACCGATCTTGTTCACCCAGCCAAAGCTGTCGCCGACAACGATGACGTCGCCCGGCTTGATCGAGCGGTCCATGAGCAGGATGATCCCGGCGAACAGATTGCCGAAGGTTTTTTGCAGGCCGAAGCCGACTGCCAGGCCCAGCGCGCCGGAAAAGACGGCAAAAGCAGTGAGGTCGATGCCGAGCAGATCGACGCCGATGAAAAAGGCGGCGACGACGGCGGCGATGGCGGCAAGCTTTTGGGCTAGCAGCTTTTGCGTGGGATCGAGCCCTTTGGCACGGTCGATGCTGCGGGCGAACAGGCGATTGGCGAGCCGCACCAGCGCAAAAAGCAGGACGCAGATCGCGGCGGTGCTGACAAGGCCAAGCAGCGTGATCCGCCGTTTGCCAAGGTCTATGCCAATGCCATCAAGCATGTCCGCAACGGGCGCGAAGCCGCCGCTGCTGCCGGAAAGGATCATGACGAACAGCAACAGGGCGAGCGGAACGACAGCCCAGCGCGGAATGGCGAGGCTGCGCAGGATATGGACCGCGAGTAAGGCGACGGAGAGCGCGAAGGCTCCGCCAAGGATGAGGTGGGCGAGCGCGCCGACCGGCCATAGCATGACAGCCAGGCCGAAAAGACCGCTTCCAAGGCTGTGGCGTAGGATGGGGCGGAAATGTCCGGCCAACGCTTCCCCTAATGGTCGTGCCCGGCGGCGCAGGCGCGGGGCGGCGATATGGGCGATCCCATCGGCGATCAGGAACAGAAGCGCCGCTATTGTGAGCGCAACAAGGGGGTGAATGATCGCCGGATTTCCGGGCAGCAAGGCCAGCAGGTTGGGGAGGCCCCGGCTCATCCCCGAACCTTGCGGAAACGGGCGAGGCCAGCGGCGAGGTCGGTAATGAGGTCGGCAGGATCTTCAAGCCCGATCTGTAGCCGGACGAGCGGTCCTTCCGCCTGCCATATGGTGGCGGTGCGGTAGCGTGCTGGATCGACGGGCAAGGCCAGGCTTTCGAAACCGCCCCAGCTATAGCCTATGCCGAAATGTTCTAGGCCGTCGATGAGGGCTGCGCGGGCTTCTTCGCCGCGGCCCTTGAGGACAAAGCTGAACAGGCCGCTGGAACCGGAAAAGTCGCGCGCCCAATTTTCATGGCCGGGGCAGCTTGGCAGCGCGGGGTGGAGGACGCTGGCGACGTCGGGCTGGTCGGCGAGCCAGCGTGCGAGTTGGAGCGCGCTGTCCTGATGCTGGTTCAGACGAACGCCGAGGGTGCGGAGGCCGCGGCTGGCGAGCCAAGCGTCGTCGGGGCTGACCATTTGGCCGAGAAGGTGGGCGGTTTGGCGGAGCTTGGGGAAATATTCCGGGGAGGCGGTGACGGAGCCGAGCATGACGTCGCTGTGGCCGACAATATATTTGGTGCAGGCGAGGATGGTGATGTCGACGCCGTGGGCGAGGGCGGGGAAGAAGAAGGGCGTGGCCCAGGTATTGTCGAGGAGAGTGACGATGCCCTTTTCCCTGGCGAGGGCGGTGATGGCGGGGATGTCCTGTACTTCGAAAGTCAGGCTGCCGGGGCTTTCCAGGAAAATGGCGCGGGTGTTTTCATTAAGGAGTTGGCGAATTGAAACGGAATCGGCGAGGGGGGCATAGTATATCGTTTCGATACCGTAACATTTTAGCATCTGTTCGCAGAAGTTCCGGGTGGGATCGTAGGCGCTGTCGACCATGAGCAGCTGGTCACCGGGCTTCAGGACCGACAGCAACGCGCAGGCAATCGCGGCGACGCCCGAGGGGAAGAGCATCGTCCCTTCCGCGCCCGGTTCCATTTCCGTCAGCGCGTCGGCGAGGCTCCAGGCTGTGGGCGTGCCCTTGCGGCCGTAAAAGAGCCGTTCGTGCGTGCTGCTGCGGGCGGCGCTGCGCAGATGGGCGACATCGTCATAGAGGATGGTGGAGGCGCGCCAGACCGGCGGGTTGACGATGGCGCCGGGCTGGCCGGGCATGCCGGTCCATTCAGGCTTGCGCCCTGCCTGCGCCAATTGGGTGAGCGGCTTTCGGTCCTTGCTCATGCGGCTGGCCCCGTGGCCTTAGGCGTCGAGGGATCGAGCCCCCATTCCGACCAGCTGCCGTCATAGAGGGTGACGTCCGTTTTGCCGAGCAGTTCAAGCCCCGCGAGGAGGATCGCCGCCGTCACGCCGCTGCCGCAGCTTGTGATGATGGGGCGGGCGAAGTCCGTGCCCGCGTTGAGGAACAGTTGCCGCAGTTCCTCGCCCTTCTTCATGCTGTTGTCGGCGTTGAAGAGGGAGGCGGACGGGATGTTGCGGGAGTCGGGGATATGGCCCGATGCCATGCCGGGGCGGGGTTCCTTTTCCTCGCCGGTGAAGCGGGCCGCGCCGCGCGCGTCGATGACCTGCGCGGCATGGCTGTCGAGATTGGCGAGCAGGTCGTCCTTTGTACGGACTTGGCCCTGCGCGCGTCGGGCGGTGGCGTCTCCGCGCGGGATGACGGGCCAGCCGCTTTCCGTCGGGCAGCCTTCGGCGATCCACTTTGGCAGGCCGCCGTCCAGGATCGCGGCGGATTTGCCCACGCCATAGAGGCGCATCATCCACCAAGCGCGGGCGGCGCTGTGCGTGGGGCTGTTGTCGTAGAGGATGACGCGGCTGTCCGCGTTGATGCCGAGCGCGCGGCAGCGTTCGGTCATGAAGGTGTCGCTTGGCAACATGCCGGGGCGCGGGTCGTCTGCGTCGGAAAGGCTGGGGAGGTCGAGATAGGCGGCGCCGGGGATGTGGGCGGCTTCGAACTCGGCGCGGGGGTCGCGCGGGGTGCCGGGCAGGAACAGGCTGGCGTCGAGTATCTTGAGGTCGTCCTGGCCCAGTTCTGCTGCGAGCCTGTCCGTGGAGATGAGGATGTCCATGCCGCCTCTTTTGTTGGTGCGTAGCGACCTTTTTAGGCGGGTGATGGGGGTGTGGGAAGGGTGTTGGGGTTTTAGCCTCGCCTATTGTTCGGGCGTCATTCCAGCGGAAGCTGGAATCTCGGGAGAGGTGGCGTGACGGGGCCTGAGATGCCTGCGCTGGGATGACGAGCTATGTGGGGTGGGGATGGCGTGGCGTGGCCGGGCCTGAGATCCCAGCCTGCGCTGGGATGACGGGATTTGGGAGACCTAGCTCGCGAGTTGGAGCGCGGTGGCGCGGCTGCCGGGGGTGCGGAACTGGCGTGGCCCCTGATCGACGCGGAAGGGGGCGAGGCGGTCGGCGGGCGGGGTTTTTTCCTGTCCGACGATGAAGGCGCGGCCGGTGCGGCCTGATCCAACGGGCGCAGCGTCCGGTTCGTCGGACCAGCGATATTGGGCGTCGAAAGCGACGAGCGGGATGAGCAGCGCGCGATCGCCCATCTGCACGGGCGCGATCTGGTCGGGCAGGAGGCGTAGCTCGCCCGTCAGGCTGTGGCTTTGCCCCGGTGCGAGCGAGACGGCGGAATGAGCCGGTAGTCCGCTGGCTCCGGCGAAGAACTGCTGTAGCTGCGCCTGCTGGTTGGCGTCCGCATTGGCCATGAAGGTGCGTATCAGAATGTCGTCCGCGCTGCGTTCGCCGCGATTATGGAGCGTCAGAGTGTAGCCGATGGTGGCGCCCATCAGCGACAGGCGGGCGCTGCGGACTTCAAGAGTGAGGTCGATCCATGGCCGCTCGGCGGTTGCGGCGGCGGGTGCGGCAGGTGGCGCCTTGGGCTGGGGCGTGGGGGGCAGGGGTGTCGGAGCGGACTTCTGGTCTTCGATGAAGGGTTGCTGTTCTTCCTCGGGACGGCTGCGCAGGAAAAGCCAGGCGGCGGCCACGATCGCCCCGAGCAAGGCGATGCTTCCTGCGACCCAGCCCCAGGAAGAGGCATCGGCAGGCGCGCTGAGCGGCGGCTCGCTGGCGGGTGCGGCTTGCGGTGCGGCGGGTGCGGCTTGCGGTGCGGCGGGTTCCGCTGGCGCGGGCTGAGGTGCCAGAGATTGGGGTGCCGGGGATTGCGGGGCCGAAGGCTGGGGCGCGGGGCTGCTGCTTTCGGGCTCGCGGGCGGGAGCTGTGGGTTCAGCGGGGGCCGGGCGTGGCGCTGTTGTGGTCGGGCGCTGCGGCTGGGTGGGAGCTGCTGGTTGGGGTTGCGGTTGCGCGACGACTGGCGGAGGCGCGGTGATGACAGGCGTGCTGGCTGGCGGCGTCACCGGCGCGCCACGGAATACGTCCAGCTCTGGCCCTTGTCTGCTGGGATCAGCAGGCGGCTGGGACGTGCGCGGCAGGTTGAAGACGGGATCACTGCCGCCCTGCTCCTGCGCGAGCGAAGGCGTGGCCAGCAGCAGCGGCAAGGCGATCAAGATGGCAGGACGCATCCCCATGGCATGCAGCCAAGGCAATGATGACGCTGAACGGGAGGTGAATGGCATGGCGGGATCAGGTTGCGGTGACATTAGGCGTGCAATGGCGTAGATGGCCGGTCATGACAGATATACCCCAAAGCATGGCACCGATCCATCTGGGCCAGAGCAGTGCGCTGCCTGCGAGCCCGGAGGAGGCGGTTCTCGATTATGTGCCCAATCCCCGGCCGGGGAAGCCCTATCTGGTGCGCTTTACGGCGCCGGAGTTTACGTCGCTGTGCCCGGTGACGGGGCAGCCGGACTTCGCTCATCTGGTGATCGATTATGCGCCCGCCGCGACGATCGTCGAATCGAAGTCGTTGAAGCTGTTCCTGGGGGCGTTTCGCAACCATGCCGCTTTCCATGAGGATTGCACGGTGGGGATTGGCGAGCGGCTGTTTGCCGAGATGCAGCCTTTGTGGCTGCGGATTGGCGGTTATTGGTATCCGCGCGGGGGGATTCCGATCGATGTGTTCTGGCAGTCGGGCGAGCCGCCTGTTGGGCTGTGGCTGCCTGCGCAGGATGTGCCGGGGTATCGCGGGCGGGGTTGAGGCCACCCTCATCCAACTTCGCCTAGCCCGCCTTGCGGGCAAGGCTGCGTATCCTTCTCCCGCCAGCGGGAGAAGGGAGTCAGAGTAAGCCCTCTCCCGCTGGCGGGAGAGGGTTGGGTGAGGGTGGGGCGAGCTATGGTGGTACGGCGCACCAATCCTAACGCGGCGATGTTGCGGCAGAACGCGACGGAGTGTGAGAAGCAACTTTGGGCCGCGTTGCGCAATCGGCAGCTGGATGGATTCAAGTTTCGGCGGCAAGCAACGATAGGTCCGTACGTCGTTGATCTGCTTTGTGCAGAACATCGCCTGATCGTGGAAGTCGATGGAGGCCAGCACAGCGATGAGGCTGACCTGTCGCGTACGCGCTTTCTGGAGGGGCAGGATTATTCGGTAATCCGCTTCTGGAACCATGAGGTCATTGAGAATCTCGATGGGGTGCTAGTCAGCATTCGCCAAGCCCTCCCTGTTAAACAAACGAACAACAAAATTCCGACAACCGCTTGACCGCAGGCGAGAAAGGTTCGATCCCGCAACTATCATGGCACATGGCCGCCCGGGCCGTGCCGTTCTCAACGTGTCGGAGTTGCGAACCTGATGTCTCTATCCAGAATTTCGTCCCTATTGCTGGCCGCCGCGCCGCTGGCTCTTGTTCACCCTGCTATCGCTCAAACGCCCGCCGGGCCTGCGCCGGGGATCACGACGCAGTTGCCGCGTGGGGCGGCGCCCAGTCAGTATGCCATCGAGGTGGCGCCGGATGCGGCGAACCTCAAATTCACGGGCAAGGTGACGATCGACCTGAATGTTGCGCAGGCGATGCCGGTGTTGGTGTTGAATGCGGCTGATCTGAGCATTGGCAGTGTCACGCTGACCCCTGCTAAGGGCCAGGCGGTGACGGGCTCGGCGAAGGTTGATGCCAATGCGCAGACGGTGACGCTGGATTTTGGCAAGCCTGTGCAGCCGGGCGCCTACAAGCTCGACATCGCCTATGGCGGCGTCATCAACACGCAGGCGAACGGGATGTTCGCGCTGGATTACAAGGACAATGCGGGCGCGCAGAAGCGTGCGCTGTTCACCCAGTTCGAGGCGCCCGATGCGCGGCGGTTCGTGCCGAGCTTTGACGAACCGAGCTACAAGGCGACGTTCGATCTTTCCGCGATCGTGCCGACCGGGCAGCTGGCGGTTAGCAACATGCCGGTCAAGGCGTCGCAGGATCTGGGCGGCGGCAGGACGCGGGTGACGTTTGGGACTTCGCCCAAGATGTCATCCTATCTGCTGTTCTTCGGGCTGGGCGATCTGGAGCGCGCCACCAAAATGGCGGGCGCGACCGAGGTGGGCGTGATCACCGGCAAGGGCAATACGGGCAAGGCGCAGCTGGCGCTGGATGCTTCGGCGGCGATCCTGCCCTGGTATAATGATTATTTCGGCGTGCCTTTTCCGCTGCCCAAGCTGGATAATGTCGCGGGGCCGGGGCAGAGCCAGTTCTTTTCCGCCATGGAGAATTGGGGCGCGATCTTCACCTTTGAGCGGGCGCTGCTGGTCGATCCGAAATTCACGTCGGAAGGGACCAAGCGGACCATCTATTCGATCGTCGCGCATGAAATGGCGCATCAATGGTTCGGCGATCTGGTCACCATGGCCTGGTGGGACGATCTGTGGCTGAACGAGGGCTTTGCCAGCTGGATGGCGACCAAGGTCTCGGACAAGTTGCAGCCCGATTGGGAAATGCTGCTGACCCGCGTGGGCGGGCGGGAGCGGGCGATGGCGCTTGATGCGCTGGTGACCACTCATCCGGTGGTGCAGAAAATCCATACCGTCGATGAGGTGAACCAGGCCTTTGACGACATCACCTATGAAAAGGGTGAGGCGGTCATCACCATGCTGGAAGGCTATGCGGGCGAGGATGTGTGGCGCGAGGGTATTCGCGGCTACATGAAGGCGCATGCCTATGGGAATACGGTGACGGATGACCTGTGGAAGGCGGTTGAAGGTGCGGGGGCCAAGGGGCTGGTGGCAATCGCGCATGACTTTACCAGCCAGCCGGGCATTCCGTTGGTGAAGGTGGACAGCGCGCAGTGCCGGGGTGGGTCGACTCTGCTGTCGCTGTCGCAGGGCGAGTTCAGCCGGGATCGGAAGGACAAGGCGCCGCTCCGCTGGAATGTGCCGGTGATGGCGCAGGTGATGGGTGGGGCGCCGCAGCGGCTGATCCTGAATGGGACGGCTTCGGTGACGCTGCCCGGTTGCGGGGCCTATGTGATCAATGCGGGGCAGACGGGCTATTATCGGTCGCTCTATCCGGAGGCGAATGTGAAGGCGCTGGCGGCGGGTTTCACGCGGCTGTCGTCGATGGACCAGATCGGGCTGATGGCGGATAATTTCCAGCTGGGGCTGGGGGGATATCAGCCGATCGGGCTGGCGCTGGACATGGTGGACGCGGTGCCCGCGAGCGCAAGCCCGGCCGTGCTGGCCGAAGTGCCGGACTATTTGGACAGCGCTTACACGATGCTGGAGGGCGACAAGGTGGCGCAGGCGCGGGTGGCTGCCTATGCCTCGCGCAAGCTGGGGCCGGTGCTGAAGGGCGTCGGCTATGATGCGAAGCCGGGCGAAGGCGCGCAGGTGCCGGTGCTGCGGTCGGCGCTGATCGCGACGCTGGGAAGCATGGGCGACAAGGGCGTGGTGGCCGAGGCGCGGCGGCGTTTTGCCGAGCCTGCGTTGATGGAAGGGCCGCTGCGCAATGTGTGGCTGCGCATCATCGCCCACAATGCCGGTGCCGCGACATGGGACAAGCTGCGCGCGATGGCCAATGGCGCGAAGAGCGACCTCGACAAGAGCACGCTCTTTGCGCTGCTCGGTTCGGCGAAGGATGAGGGGCTGGCGCGCAAGGCGCTCGACCTTGCCATGACGGATGAGCCGGGCAAGACGACCAGCGCGGCGATCATCTCGTCGGTGGGTGGGGAGCATCCGATGCTGGCGGTGGATTATGTGCTGGCGCACCGGCAGCAATATGAGGCGCTGATCGATGTGTCGGCGCGGTCCCAGGCGATTGCGCGGCTGGGCGGCGGGTCGGCTGATCCGGCGATGGCGGCGAAGCTGGACGCCTATGCGAGCCGGTATCTGACCCCGGAATCGCGCAAGGTGGTGGATCGGTCGATCTCCGCCATCAAGACGCGGATCGAAACGCGGGCGCGGTTGAAGCCTGCGCTGACAGCGTGGTTTGCCAAGAGGTGATTGGAGGGGGGCGGTGACGTGATTTGCCGCCCTTTTCATTGATTGTGGGCCTGGAGGGATGGCGGTTTTGGGTGGGTAGCGGAATGGCGGCTCACGAACACGGAAAGCGCGATAGCAGTCAATAGATGGTGACGGAAAACACCGAATGTACTTTCGCAATCGGCAGTGCCTTTCAGGCGAACGCCGAGCGAGCAGGACGTCCCGTCACACACCCAATAGTCATGTGATTCGGCAGGGCAAGCACATCACTTGACGGTGATGACGGCCAAGAATACCCGCGCTGTCTCCTCCGCCATGGGGACCTGTTGCGCTGTCAGAAAAAAGTGATGGTGAACATCATCTTTCACGATGTGGATCATACAGCTATCCATGTCCGGTGTCCGCCCTTGAGTGGTTGCTGTCGGACATTCAACATAGCCTGGCAAATCTTGCTTGAAGAAATAAATCGGAGGGTATTTGTAGATGGGGTCTGAACTTTGGTAAGCCTCTCCATCTTTAGATGCGACTTTATTCAAATGATCCTTGTTGATAACGCTGTTAACACTAGGATCTGCAATAGAACTGTTTCCGACGATAGGGTAAGGTGACGGCCTGCTCCCGCCAGCGGCACCGATTTCTCCCACCGTGTGCGCCCACGTTTGCGGGTCAAAACCCCAATTGGCTCCCTTCGTGGTAGATTGAACGTAGCCGTCAGAACCAATTGGAATAGAAAATTGAGATGATCCCACCTGAAAAGTTTTTCTTTGCGAACTGATACCAGCATCAGTTCCAGCCTGACCGCAACTGGACAGAAAGATGCCGCAAAGAAGGCTAGCAATCAATGTTCGGTGAAGCATCATGCACACTTAACTCCGCGCAAGGTTAACATCATGTTCTTTAGATAGCCCAATAGCGTCTAGGACTGACGTTTATAAGAAGAAACGTCAATGATATTAAGTCTCATTTTACACTCAATTCACGGAATCAGGTGTTTCCTGCTTGCGTCGGCTTTAAGGCGCGGCGCGAGGATGATGTATGACCAGCTTTGGTCGAAACTGGTCACTTCCGCCTAACCAAGCGGTGCGCTCGCCCAGCGCCGCAGCCGCGCATAGAGTGCTGCGATGGTGCCTGCGAAGACGAGTAGCGCCACGGGCACGGCCCACTCATTTTCCGCCACCAGCGCGAGCGGGGCGTCGCTGTTCGTCGCCGCCACGATGCCGGCGAAGGCGACGCCGAACAGGCTTTCGCCCACGATGAAGCCGGTCGCCATCAGCACGCCCATGCGTTCGGCGAAATCGGGGTTGGATTGGCGGCGCGCCCAGCGATTGTAGAGGTGGCCGATCACCGCGCCGACCGGGATGAGCAGGGTTAGCGCCATCGGCAGGTAAATGCCCATGCCGACCGCGAGCGGGGGCAGGCGGAGCTTGCCTGCCTTGCCGAGCAGTTCGTCGATGGCGACGACCACGGCGCCGATCAGCGCGCCGGTGCCGATCAGGCCCCAGTCGAGATCGCCGCCCAGCACGCCCTTCGCCAGCGCGGAGATGAGCGCGGCCTGGGGTGCGGGCAGGGCGGTTGCCTTGGCTCCCGGCGCGCCTGCGAAGCCGAAGGCGCTGTTGAGGAGGTCGAGCACTGGCGGAATGACGAGGGCGCCAAAGATGACGCCCAGCACCAGCGCCACCTGCTGCTTCCAGGGGGTCGCGCCGACCAACTGGCCGGTCTTCAGGTCCTGAAGATTGTCGTTGGAGATAGTGGCGATGCCGAACACGATGGCGGTGACGAACAGGGCATAGGCGATGAGGGCTTGGGCTTGTTTCGGATCGCCGCCGGAGCCGTAGATGGCGGCGAGGATCAGGGAGGCGCCCAGTACGGCGAGGATGCCGACGCCGGAGATCGGGCTGTTCGACGCGCCGATCAGGCCCGCCATATAGCCGCAGACCGACGCGATCACGATGCCCGCGACCAATATGTAGGCCAGCGTCAGGATGAGGATCGGCACCGGATTGGCCGCGATCGGCCCACCTTGCGCAAAATACCAGAGCAGCACCGCGATCGGCGCGAGCGAGGCCAGGATGGTGCCGCCGACGATGCCGATGGGCAGGTCGCGCTCGGTGAGTTCGAGCAGGGCACCGTCGCCAGCTTTGCGCCGCTGCGCGGCCGCGATGGCGGATCGGATGCCGCTGATGATCGGACCCAATATCTTGAGCAGGGTCCAGATGGCTGCGACGCCGATCGTACCCGCGCCAATGAAGCGCGCCTTCATGCGGAAGGTGGTGCCGACGAGCTCGGCGATGTCGGCTCCGGCTGGCAGGGGCGCGGTGAGCCAGGGGACAAGGCCCACCCAGCTGATCAGCAGGCCGACGAACATCGCGACGCCTACGGAGAGGCCGACCAGATGGCCGACGCCGATCAGCGCCATGGAAAAGCTGGTCGAGACAGACGTCGCGCCTGCGCCGAATTTGAAGAAGGTGGCGGCTTCTTCCGCGATCAGCTTCGTCTTTGCGGTGATGGAGAAGGCGGCGGCGGCGAGGGCGCTTAAGAGGATGGCAGAGAGGCCGCGCTTATTCTCTTCCAGTCCTTCGCGGGAGCCTGCGCCGACCTTCAGCACTTCGGCGGCGGCGACACCTTCGGGATAGGGAAGGTCTGACCCGGTGACGAGCGCGCGGCGGAGCGGCACGGAATACATGACCCCCAATATGCCGCCGAGCGCGATGGTGAAGGCGGACAGCCAATAGGGAAAGCCGTGCCACCAGCCGATGATGACGAGGCCGGGCAGGACGAAGATGATCGCCGACAGCGTGCCTGCCGCCGACGCGATCGTCTGAACGATGTTGTTTTCCAGGATGGTGCCGGTCGCGAACAGGCGCAGCACCGCCATGGAGATGACGGCGGCGGGGATGGAGGTTGCGAAGGTCAGGCCGATCTTCAGCCCCAGATAGACGTTGGCCGCCGTGAAGAGCAGCGTGATGAGCGCACCCAAAATGACGCCGCGAAACGTCAGTTCCGCCATGGGAGCGGGCATGGGCAGGGCCTTGGCCGAATCAGTGGTCACCAGCATCGTCCCCCTTTGGGTGTGTTTTACAGATGTATGGTAATAATGTTGCTTGGCCGTGGATCAATTGGAAAGTGATGCCGAACGCGATGCCGGTGCGGCCGCCATCTCCGCCCGGTCGAGCCAGCCGTCGACCAGCCTGTTCCAGCGGCTGTATCCGCGCGGGTTCATGTGCAGCCCGTCCGGGCCGAACAGCGATGCGTCGGGCAGGCCGTCATGGGCGAGCAGGCTGCTGCCGACGTCAAGATATTCAAAGCCGCTGACTCGGCTACGTGCCGCCACGGTCATGTTGACCGCTGCCATCTTCGGCCAGAGGGTCCATCGGATGGGCGAGGGTTTCAGCGACAGATAAGCGATGCGCGCCTTGGGATAATCGGCGCGCAACTTCTTCAGCAGCGTGAGTATGTTGTGCGCCACGGTGTCCGGGCTGGCTCCGGCTGCGAGGTCGTTCTCGCCGATATAGACGAGTACCGATCGGGGCGCGGCCTTGGGAAAGAGCCGGGCATAGTGACGCAGGACGTCGGGTGTCGTCGCCCCGCCGAAACCGCGATTGACGGTGCTTCTGTCGGGAAAGCCCGCGCTCGTGTCCCACAGCCTGATGCTGGAGCTGCCGAGGAAGAGGATGGCGCCGGGCGCGCCGCTATCCCTCTCATTCGCCTTGGCGAAGGCGGCGACTTCATTGGCGAAGGGGAAGGTCGGATCGGCATTGATCCGAGGTTCCTGCGCGGGGCGCTCGGTCGGTGCCTGCGCAGCCGCGATTCCGGCGAGGCCGGGCAGCAGCGCGAGGGCGGCGGCGACCCGCCACCACGCCCGTGCGCGGGACGGCGCCTTAATGGCGATGGAGCGGGCGCAGCTGATATTTGCCGTTGGCATAGGTCCCGAACATCCCCGCGATCGCCGGATGATCCACCGGCTCCCCGCTGTCGTCGGCCATCAGATTCTGCTGGCTCACATAGGCAACATAGCTGGTTTCGCCATTTTCGGCGAGCAGATGGTAGAAGGGCTGGTGCTTGTCCGGCCGGGATTGTTCGGGAATCGCCTGATACCACTCCTCGCTGTTGGCGAAGACGGGATCGATGTCGAACACCACGCCACGGAAGGCGAAAAGGCGGTGCTTCACGACATCGCCGATGCTGAAATGCGCGTGGACAACAGGTGGCGCGCTGACATCGGCGCCGAAGATTGCAGTGGTGTCGGTCATAAAAAGCAATTTAGGGTGCTTGCTGAGTGTTACAAGAAAAATACGGTCCTCGCCGCTTGGCAAGCCGGTCATCATTCGCTAATGGCCGCCGCTCGACCGGGACGGCACATGCTGGACCTTCTGCGGAGAGGTGGCAGAGTGGTCGAATGCACCGCACTCGAAATGCGGCGTGCCGGAAACGGTACCGAGGGTTCGAATCCCTCCCTCTCCGCCAGTTCTCCTGCAACTGGTTGCAATGCTTAGAAAACCCTTGAAACCGGGGTTTCTGTGCGGCTAACTGCTACAAAATCTGCTACCAAAAGGGGCTGGGTTTGAAGGCGGTTCGGGGCGAACGCTACATATATCGGCGCGGAGATCGTCTGAATTTTCGGAGGGGCGTTCCTGACGATGTGCGGGTGCTGTTTGGCGGCCGAACAGAGGTGCAAGTCTCTCTCCGAACCTCCAACATCGCGGAAGCGCGGCACAAGCGTCAGCGCGAACTTGATAAATTTGAGCAGGCGATTGCGTCCTATCGAGGTGAAGTAGCACCATCGGAAATAGCTCGCGGCCGAATCCTGGCTTCGCTAAGCCGCGGTTCGCGTTCACAATAGCATGTGTAATGCGCATGAGCCTGGAACCTTGATGCGAAGATGCGGCGCGACCCAAAGCGACGCTCCAACGTGGGGACGTGAGCCTCGTATTGCCGAACCGGGTTAGCTGCAAACTCAATAGGTTATTGTTACGATCACGCTGTCTGCATAGGCGCCTGTCCTCGCCCATTGATGCGCCGGGATGCGCCCATATACTGTCACGGACTGGCTGAAGAGGAGTAGACCATTAAGCGTGGCAGTCACCGTGCTGGTGCCGTTGGCGCCCGTCCCCCAAATGCTGGTGCGGCTGCTGTCGGTATAGAGATTGTAGTTTAGGCGATCGGCGCCTTGCGCCAGTTGACGCGCCGTTGCATCGCCGGACGTGCCCGGACTGGCCGCAATGTCGATCGTGCCCATAAGCGACACGACGCCCGTGCAGTTGAGCGTCACTGTGCCTGATGTGTCGTTCGGGCCGCTCGCACTGGGATCATAGCTGCCAAAGCTGATGCCGCTGGCGGAGGCCGAGCAACTGCACAGCGTGCAGGCGGCGGCCTGAGAGGGAACAGCAAGGCTGATAATGAGGGCGGCAAGACCGGCTCGCAAGGTCATTTTCTCTTATTCCTCCTTCAATGCAGCGCAGAGCACCGGACCAAGACGGGGGAGCGCCACGCCTTGGGGTAGAGCCGGAACAATAGCTTGGCATTGCATTTCAGCTCCCCGCAATATGACCTGTTCCCCGGGATGGGCATCTGGAAGATAGATTTCGCCATCCTGGCCAGTCACGCTTGGCAATCCTTCTGCCCCTGACACTGTCAGCCCGATGGGGACTGCGGCTCCATGACCATCCACCAGCTGCAAAGTGGCTGGCCGTACAGGCGCGCTGCCAAAGGTGATCCTGACGGCCTGGCGATAGCCGGGCACGGCCAGCTGTTCCGGGGAGGCCACCAGCGTGTCGATGGGCAAGGCGTCCAGATCCACCCCGATGCGGTTCGCGGCATAGGGTTGAAGGCCGGTGATGATCGCCTGTTTGCCATTGCCTGCGCGCCGGGCGACCGGACGGTTTTCGAAACTAAGGCTTGCTTCCTCATCGCTCAGCACATCAACC
Organism: Sphingobium sp. TomTYG46; assembly: GCF_055396345.1. Lineage (NCBI taxonomy): Bacteria > Pseudomonadati > Pseudomonadota > Alphaproteobacteria > Sphingomonadales > Sphingobiaceae > Sphingobium > Sphingobium sp. TomTYG46. Next base: position 1,978,419 of record NZ_AP027324.1, on the reverse strand, counting down.
AGGGCAAAGGCATAGTCGAGGCGAGGAGCAGCTATAATCTCCCCTCCCGCCATCAGCAAAGCACCACGGGCCTGCAGGCGCATGCTGACCGACGTGCCGTTGCGCGCGGCTGACAGTTCCATCTCGCCGGCCTCGTTGCGCCAGGTAAGGCCGCCTTCCATTCGGGTCATGTCATTATCGTGATCACGCGCCAGCATGACGCGATAGCCGAGCCCCCGGTCGGACGGCGGCGACCGGTTGACGGTGGCGGCAGTCCGGCTGCCGTCGATGAAAATCCCGGCATTGGCGCGTCGGCCGAACGGCAGGGTGAGGGACCCGAGCAGGCCGTTATCACGGATTCCCGAAAGGCGTGTCCGCCGCGCCCCCAACGACAGATAGGTCGGCCCTATATTGGCCGCGTAGGACAGCGAACTGGCAGCGAACCGCTGGCTACCGCCCTCATCATTCTTCACATGGCTGGCGCTCAGATTGCCGATCCTGCCCAGCGCGATGCTGCCCGCCACCGCCAGCTCACTCCGCTTGCCGGATGGCGGGGAGTCATCGCCGACCTGCATGAAGCCGGCGTCTTCTTCCTGATAGCTTGCGGTAATGGCATAGAGTGGCGTGATCCGTTGAAATTGCGCGCGCCAAAGGGTGCCGCCGCCCCATTTGCTGTGGGAGGCGGCTGCGGCAACGCTGAACTCTCCCAAAGGCGCGACGACCAACCCCATGCCCAGCCCGGCCGCCTGGCTGTTGCCGCTGCCTTCCGCCCGACCAAAAAGTGTCAGTGTGCCGGTCAGCCCATGGCGCCAGGACCCGGCGGCAAAGGCGAGACCATAGGAAAAGCTGCGCCAGCCAAAATTCTGGCGAAGGAAACCGGCTTCCAGTGAAAAATCGTCCAGTCCTTCGCGCAACAGCCGGGGGCTGGTGTAGAAACTGCGCGTGACATTGCGCACATTGCCGCCCGCATCCCGGATCGTCATCGTGACTTCGCCCGTACCTGTGAAGACCGGCTGATAATCGATGGCAAAATTGCCCGGCTGGACATCCAGTTTCTGTCGGCTGTTCGCCGCAGCCAATTCCACCGTGGAGGGCAGCGCGGCCGAGCCCCGGAGGACGGGCAAAGGATAGGTGATGTCGTCGGGTGTCAGGGAGAAATCCGTGCCCAGCCGGATGCCCCCAAAGCGGATCGGCCGATTCCAGTCGCCGCCGCGCGTCAGCGTATCGCCCAGGACCAGGCGCAGCCTCTGGCTGGGGAAATCGCGCTGAAAGCTGCTGTCGAGCCGGGCAAAGCCGCGTCCCTCGCTCTGGACCGTCGCAGTCGTGCCGAGCACGCCCCAATTGCCCGACATGCCCGCGTCGAGAAAGGCGGAGGCGGACAGCCTGCCGTCCCATTGCGCGAGCGAAAGGTCATAGCCGACAAACTGGGTAGGCACCGCGCGCCCGACGGTCGGGCTGCGCCGGGTTCGTCCCAGATGAACCGCAGGGAAAAGCCGGGGATCGGCGTCGATCAGCAGCATCGCGCCGTTGTCGTCCAGACGGGCGGACAGTCCGGCAAGGCCATCGAGCGGGGTAAAGTCCTGTCCATTGATGGAAATGGCGCCAATGCCACCGGGCAAGCGTAGCCCCCATATGCGCGGCGAAAAGACGGCCCTCACGCCTCGCGACCAGGCAGGGTTCATCCGCGGCCTCTCCGTTGACGATGACGCTGACCGGCAGGGGTGCCTGGACGGCCATATGCCAGCTCGCCGCAATGCCGACTTCCATGGATGGCAATGAAGAGAGTTCCGGCGCTTCACCGGCACTAGCTGCTCCAGGCGAATAGAGGGCAATGGCAAGTGGCAGGAACCCCATGCGGCTGGCTGGCCTGATATGGCCCCATGTCTGGGCAGCCATGGCAAGCGATCCTCAGTCGCTGCCCTTGCCCGGCATAAGGGGCGAAGCAGGAAGGCGGCCCTGTGTCGTTTCCAGTTCCACTGCCGCCACGCCGCCCGGTGGCGGAGATGGTAGCAGCAATTTGGCCTGGCCTCCGGCGAGCAGGTAGAAACCTTGTGTCAGACGGATCGGGGCTGCCTGTGGCGCATGAGGGTGCAGGATGACGGCTGAAATCTGGGCGTGGCGATTGCCGCGATTGGCGATGACCAGCCGCGTCGCGCCATCGCTGTTATTTTCAACAGACCAGTCGATCACCGGAGCGGCGCCGAGAGGCGCGCGGAATACGGGAAGGCTGATCCGCAACAACGTCTTCACCGTACCGGGGGCGGGGTTGGCGCCGGGCAATTCGTCGATGATAAGGCGATAGCTCTCCTCGACAGGACCGGCATGGCCCGGAAGGCTGCAACGGATCAGGCGGGTCTCGCCGGTCGGGATATTGACGATGGATGGATTGACCGCGGGACGGTTTGCCTGGTCCAGATGGTCGTTCCCGTCCTTGTCCTTGGTCCAACCGTAACCGCGTATCTGTACGATGGCTGGTTCCTTGTCGTCATTGGACAGGGACAGCGAACAGAATTGCTTGTTCGCTGCAACCTCCACCCGCACCGGCGCAAGGCGCAGCGTGCCAGCCACGGCGGGCTGGGCCAGCGCCCAAATACACGATCCCGCTATTGCCGCGCCCATGATAGCGCGCGTGCGCTTCTTTTCTTTTTTCATGATTCTGGTCCGTCAGTAGCTGACCGTTATGGTGACCGTGTCGGCATAGCTTCCCGCCTGCACATTCTGCTGCGCGGGAATGCGGCCATATACGGTGAAGGTCGATGGCAGCACGCCTGCCGTGGTCGGCGAAGGCGTGTCCGTTCCAGGCGTGTTCCCCCAGTTCGTGTTGCGGGAGGAATCGCTGTACAGGGAATAGCTCAGCACATTCCCGCCGCTGCTCATCTGCCGCGTCGTAACGGTCGCACCCGCCTTCGTTCCGGCATTCAGGCCCACGCTGTAACTGGTTCCAGCGGTGCAGAGGACATCGAAGGTACTGGTTGCGTCGGTCGGGCTGGCGGATGTCGGGTTATAGTTTCCGAACGCCAGACTATTGGAAGTCACAACGCATGCGCTCAGCACGGTGGCTGATATTCCCATTGTTCCCGTTGCGCTAGATGCAAAAGCGATTTCCGGAACTGAAAGCATAAGTAAAATTGATGTTGAGAACTTTACAAGTTTATACATAAAAATTCTCACATGATAATTGTAATATATTTTATATACGGAAATATGATTTAAAATATATTACTACATCAATTTTCTATTGGTTTATCGTCGAAAACTATCACTCTTCTGTTCAACGGCTCAGCTGTATCATTTCCTTTGTCCAGCGCGGGTGATCGTTCCCCGGCGCCGGATATCTGAAGGCGTGCAGCGGGAATCCCTAGGGCGATCAGCTTTCCGGCGACCGCGTCGGCGCGCATGAGGCTCAGCTGATCATTATGAGCGTCCGGCCCCGCGCTATCGGTATAGCCGACCACGGACAGGGAACGACCCGACTCACCTATCGATGTGACCAACGCAGCCAGGTCGCGGCGGGCCGCTTCGCTCAGGTCCGCCTTGTCGAAATCGAAATAGACGGAGAGGGGCTGCATCTGCGGAGCAGAACCGCGAGGCGGAAGGACGGCTTCGACCTTTTCCATGACGGGATAGACGGCAGATCGGCAATCTGCGCTATTCCACGCCATGTTTTCCAGGTGCATCCGCCGGTCCCACCGTAGTTGCAGGCGGCAAATCCGATAGGCTGTCCCGGCCCCGGTGTAAAAGTTGAGGATGTAGTCCCACTGATGTTCGCCGAAGAATCCTTCGTGAAAATGCGGGACGCCCACAAGGGCATAGACCTGACGTTTGGTCATACCTGGAAGGATCAGCCGCAGCGTCCCGGGCAGAAGGAATACGCCTTCCCTGCGGGTAGCGTGGCGGGGATCGGGAAAGGCTGACGACGGAGCGATTTCCGGCAGGAAGCGTGGGTCGGCTGCCTTCGCTCCGGATGCGGGAAACATCGCCAGCGCGATGATGGCAAGACAAGCGGGGCGCTTAAAATGCGATGCCAAAGCCGGCATTGGCGCCTCCTTGATTGCGGCTGTTGTAAGCGGCGGATGCCTTGACGATCAGCCTGCCATTATCGGAAACCTTGGAAAGGCCCATCGCGACGGCATGTTCGCCCTGCCAGGTGCTCATGCCAAAACCCAGCATGCTACTTCCCGCTTCGGAAAATTGGGGGATGCCGGCCATCGCCATCGAAGCCGCGGTGCCTCCTTCGGCATCCCGGCGCAGATCCCGCATGCCCGCATTGAGCTGGTTGAAGCGCAGATCTGTATAGTCATTGGCCAGAGTAACAGCTTGGCCCATCCCGCCCTGAAGCTGTTGCAGATTGACGGCGTCGGTCGCGGCAATGCCGTCTGCGACATGCGTTATCTGCCGTTCCGCTCCGGCACTGCCGACCGAGACCGTATTGGCTCGGTCCGCTACGGATGCGTAGCCCAGGGCAACACTCGAATCCGCCTGCGCTTGCGCCTGCGTGCCGATCGCTACGCTGCTCGCACCCGACGAGACGGCCCCGGCTCCGGCCGCCAAACTGTCCGCGCCGCTCGCGACGGGCTTGGCATAGCCGGAACTGTTGTTCACCTGGAAATAGCCGGCTCGCCCTTCTTCAAGATCGGTGATGGCGGTCATGTTGTAGGCCAGCTGCACATTGGTCGCATAAAGCTGCGCGCCGTTCACCGCATCGGTCGAACTGGCGCTGAGCTGACCGGGTGCGACGCCTGTGATCCGCTGATCGACGCCGCCTCTGACTGCATTATAGGCTTGGGCGGCAGGATCGTAAGGAAGCGCGTCTTGGGCGGCACCGCCGCCTGAGTTGGTAGAACCGCCCAGCTGCGACACGTTGGCCGCATCGCTACTCGCGCTGCCCGCCGCCACATTGGCGATCTGCGTACCGCTGGCGCCTTGCAGCAGCACGGTGGATTTGGACGCATCCTGATATTTGACGGCCAGTTCGTTGAGCACGGAAAAGTCATAGGAAAGCTGGGCAATGGCCGCGCTGTTCTGCGCGACCTGATCGTTCGTGGCCTGGAGCTGGGAGCCGTTGACGGCGTCGGTGCTGAGCGCGTTAACCGCCCCAGCGCTGACATTGGTCAACAGCGTTCCCGAAGCGCCCTGCAAAGTCGCGACAGCGCGTGTGTTGTCGTCATATTGCACGGCGTTGCCGGACAGGGTGCCCAGTGCGTCATTGACCGCTTGCAACTGAGCCACGTTCACGGCATCGGTTGGATTGGCTCCAGCGGCCAAGCCAGTGATGCGGCGTCCGCCAATGTTGACCTCCGCGCTCGCCGTACCGCCGACAAGAAAGGCGGGAAGACTGAGCGTCGAACCGTTCGCGTTCGATCCCGCTCCCAACGCCACGCTGCCCGAATGGGATGCGACGGCGCCGGACCCGATGGCAATGGCGCCATAGGCACCCACCGACGTGCTTGCCAGATCGCCGATGGCAATGGCATCCAGCTCGCCTGCATTTGCAGTAAGGCCGGATGTGCCCAGGCCCGTGATCTTGTTGCCGCCGAACGAAATACCCTTCGGCGTGGTCAGGCTGAAGCTGTCGGCCTGGGTCTCGCACACCGGGTCGCTCATCAGGTCGATCGTGTTGCCGTTGATGTCGCGCGCGCCCAAATTGATCGGCGCACCGGACGCAGCGTTCGAAAGCGCGGTGCTGATTCCCAGATCGACTGTTCCAAATGTCAGCACGCCGAGCGTCGATTCCACGGGGGCAAGCACAGGTGTGATGACATTGCCGATCGTATCGGTCAGCGCGGATTGCGGAAGGCTCACGCCGGAGCATGCGCTGACGATATTGGCATGGGCTGCCATGCTTTGCCCGCCGACGACGACGATGGCTGCGATGGCAAGAGCATATCGATAGCGGATGTCCTTGGCCTGACGTGAATTCGCCGTGCCTGTCACGGACCCTTTCCAGCTCATATGTTTCCCCCCTGTGAAGTGAGTCCCCCTCCCATTTCGACCCTCCCTGACGGGGCGATCGATTGCGAAAGCCGGAATCCAACATCTCCACAGAAGATGCAGTCCATGTTCCTAAGGGGGTGCCAATGCGGCAGGCCCGGAAATTACGAAAAATGCGTATTCTGTTGAAGGACGAAAAGGACCTTTCCGTGACGGATTTCCGTTATTTTTCATGTGGCAGGACTAGATTTGAACAGAAAGAAATCATAGCGTTGCAATATCGTTTCGATCGGTTCGGGGCGCCCGAATGTAAATTGCAGAATCAGATTACTGACTGGGAAAGAGGAGCGCACGCGGTGTACGATATCCCGTCTGGCCAGATCGTAACCGCCACGGACCTGGTCCGGCATTTTGCCGCTCATTCGCGCCGCGCGCTGAATGAGCCCGTTCACATTATGAACCATGGCAATATCAGTCTGTCCCTGATCTCCACGGAACTGTTTCATCAATTAAACTGTGGTCAGATGCAGGTCCCCGACGACAGCAGGCTCGCAGCGAAGCTCGACGTGCTTCTGGATTTGATTCCTACGCAGGTGATCCTGGTGGATCAGGAACTAAAGCTCATGCGCATAAACCTAGCGGCGCGCAGACGGATCGAGGTCAGCGAGGAGGAGGCTCGGAGTCTTCCGCTGGCGCAGATTTTGAATGGCACCATCCATCATTTCAGCATGCGCACGCTTGAAAGGGTTCGCGATACTGGCGTTCCAGAAGAACTCGAACTCAGTCCTCCCAACCAGCCTTCGCTGATCTACAGTGTAAGGATAATACCCCTCCTCAAAGGTTTCGTACTTTTGGCTGATGAAATCATCGACAAGGTGACATTGCGCGAACAGGATGCACGCACCGCCGCCTATGAAAATCTGATTGACGGTCTGCCAGGGCTGGCGCGGGGAGCTTTCAATATTCGTGGCGTCGTGACCAAAATGTCTGGCACGCTAGCAGCACTCATCCACTCTGATGAAAGCAGGATCATCGGCGTCAGATTCGCAACATTGTTTGACGCATCGAATAGAGGAACGGTCAGTGATGCCATTGAAGCATTGCTGACCTCGGGAAAGCCATTCAGCCTGGCGGCATCACTGCTGGGCAGTGCCGCCCAGGATAGAACAGTTTGGGTCAACGCTGCGCCACTCCATTCGGCTGACGGTCAGACGGGCGGAGTTTTCTTGATAGCACCGAGCTAAGGTGGTCGAATCCCGCGTACGCCGAGTCAGGACCAATATTGGTTCAGCCGTTCCGCCTCCTGGTCGATCGTGCCGGGATCGCCTTCGCCGGTCAGGGCATAGGACATGTCGCCGCGTCGCCAGTAGGCGACGGACTGGTTCCCTTCCCGTACCGTGTCGGGGATGGCGGGGGCGTCGCTTTTCTGTCGTGTCGCGAAGATGGACAGGCGCTCGCCCGCGCCGGTTCTGATCGCTACGAGAAGGGCGGGACTTTTTCCTGCCGGGAAAAGCTGGACGTCGGTCACGTTCCAGTCTGCGGGCAATGTGGGCAGGAAGATGTGGGTTCGCGCCAGAAGCTCGTGATGGTCGAGCGCCTGCCCTTCGATTTGCGAAGCCATGCGCGCGCGGATCAGTGCGACCCGGTGAGAGGCGACGGCCATATCGACATAATCGGGCGGGCTAGGCCCGGTCGCCAGCAGCAATGCCAGCGCGGCCGCTGTCCCGGTCCCGCCGACCGTCGCTGCCCTGCGCCAGAAAGGCCGGGCTTTGGAAGGCGCGAACGCCGCCCCATCGTCGAGCAAATGGCGGGAGAGCTGTTCCTTCCTGTGCGCCAGCAGACGGAGTCCCGTCCGGGCGCTAAGGTCGGCCATCACCCGCGCCGCTAGGTCAGGTCGGGTGGCAAGATGCGCTTCCACGGCAAAGCGTCCGGCATCGTCCAGTTCGTCGTCGATATAGGCGTGCAATTCGTGATCGGCGGGTTCCTCAGTCATCCTGTCTTCCAACCAGACGCAACGTCGCCCGCCCATCGACGCTGCCAGAGTTCCGCAAGCCCGCCCGCGCCCGCGCCAGCCGTGACATGATCGTGCCCACCGGCACGTCCAGCACCTCGGCCGCTTCCTGATAGGTCATGCCTTCGACAGCGATCAGGTGCAGGACCGATCGATGATGGTCCGGCAGCGCGGCGAAGGATTGCCCCAATTGGGCAAGCTGCATCCGATGTTCCTGCCCGGCATCGACATGCGCCATCACCGTTTCGGCAAAGCGCGCGTCGCGTCGCGCCTCGGCGGCTTCGCGCCGTTTGCCCGATATGAAGACATTGTGGACGATAGCGAGCAGCCATTGGCGCCTGCTGCGACTGGGTTGAAAGCTGTCCTGCCGCTCGATCGCGCGCACCAGCGCATCCTGGACCACATCGTCGGCGTCCTGATCGTCGCGCGCGAGCGAACGGGCATAGCGGCGCATGGCGGTGAGGTCATCGCCGATCGGGCCGCTGGTGCCGCTTTTCAGCCAGCGCATGATATCAGTTCCGGGGCCATGGCGGACGGTGGGGCGTCCGCGAGGCAATCTGCATAGGCTTGATAAACAGGCGCAAGGACATCGTCCCAGTCATAGCGTTCGGCAGCCGCGCTGGCCATCGCGCTCATGCGGCGGCGGCGGCGGGGGTCGCCGATCAAATGTTCGACCGCGGCGGCATAGGCGGCCGCTTCTTTCGGTTCGACCAGCAGGCCCGTGACATCATGGGTGACAAGAGCGGAAGCGCTCGGCACGTCTGCCGACACGACGGGTAGCCCGCTCGCCATGGCTTCGAGATTGACGTTGCCAAAGGCTTCGGTGACGCTGGGATTGATCAATATGTCGGCGCTGGCAATGGCGGTGCCGAGGGCTTCCCCCTCCAGATGCCCGGCAAAGGTCGCATTGGGCAGGCGTTGCGCCAGCCAGCTGCGGGCCGGTCCCTCTCCCACGATCAGAGGACGCAGCCCATGGTGACGCTGACGCAGAAGCGCGATCGTCTCGGCAAAGACGTCCAGCCCCTTTTCCAGGACGAGGCGGCCAAAGAACAGCGGCACGACATCGTCGCGATCATAGCCATAGGCCGCGCGTACCGCGTCCGATCGGAGTGACGGATGGAAGCGCGCGCGATCGACGCCCCGGCCCCATATCGAAACCTTTGCCTTTCCATAAGCGCTGGCGAATTCATCGGCGATGGGCAGCGTCGGCGCCAATATGCGGTCGCACCGGCCATAAAAGCGGTCGAGATAGCGCTCGATCGGCTTGCGCAGGAAGGACAGGCGATAATAGTCCGCATAGGTTTCAAAGCGCGTGTGCACGCTGGCGATCACGGGCAGATCATTTTGCCGGGCGTAGCCTAGTGCCTGCCATCCAAGCCAGTCGGGCGCCGAAAGGTGGATGATGTCGGGGGCGAAGCTGTCGAGATCCGCGCGCGCGGCGGATGTAAGGCCCAGGGCCAGCCGATATTCGGGCCGTCCCGGCAAGCCGAGCGAACGAACGGCCTGAATATCGCCAACGGCGGCGAATGCGGGCTTTGGTGCGCGCGGCGTGTAGATGCGCACCTGCACGCCATGGCGCGCCTGAAGATAATCCACCAGCCGGTTGAGCGCCTGATTCGCACCGTCCCGGACGCAGTCATAATTGCCGGAAAATAGGGCGACCCGCATTGGCCGCTTTGCATCTCGGGCGGCGATCGGCGGGCGGGGCGAGCGGTCGAGGTGGAGAAGCGTTGCCATGGTGCGACGCTTACGCGTGCCGTCGCGCTTTTATTCCGGCTCACCTCCTTTTTTCAACAGACAGCGTAAAGCGGACTGATCGGGGACGGGAGACGTCCCGTTGGCCACTGGCGAGCGCACGGTTCGTCCTATAGCGCGATCATTGCCCGCGTGCTTTGGAATGGAGACGATAGATCCTTGGTTAGACCGCCGATTTCTGCTGCCCTGTTGCGCGCGCTTGTCCTGTTGTTGATGGTATTTCCGGCGGCGGTGTGGGGAGTGCCGGGCAATCGGCCGACGCCCGGCTACACGCGCGTGGCGATCGAGACGTCGGTTGGCACCATCGTGGTGGCGGTCGACAACAAGCGGGCGCCGCGCACTTCGGCCAATTTCCTTGCCTATGTCGATGATGGCCGGTTCGATGGCGTCACCTTTTACCGGGCGGCGCGGCGCAAGAGCGATGCGAGGCTGGGGCTGATCCAGGGCGGGATCGATACCGATGCGCGCCGGTCCCTGCCGCCGATCCCGCATGAGCCGACCAGCAAGACCGGCATCCGGCATCTCGACGCGACCCTGTCGATGGCGCGACCCAATCGGCCGAATTCGGCGATGGGCAATTTCTTCATCACGGCGGGCGCGACGCCCAATATGGACGCGCGGGGTGATTATATCGGCTATGCCGCTTTCGGCCATGTGGTCGCTGGCATGGATGTCGTGCGCCGCATCCTGGCCATGCCGACCTGTTGCGGGTCGGGGCCGATGCGGGGGCAGATGATCGTGAAGCCGGTGACGATCATTCGCGCAAAGCGGCTGGATGGCACGGCGCGGCCGACACGCGGGGTGAAGCCATGGCTGATCGGGCTGCGGCGCAAGGCGGCCTCCTGACATTTCCTCTGTTCCGGGCAGCGTTCAGGCGTCAGGATGGGCGCTGAAAGGAGAGTGCCATGGCGGCGGGACGCATCAGGGTAGGCATTGGAGGATGGACGTTCGAGCCATGGCGCGGCACCTTCTATCCCGAAGGGCTGCGGCAGAAGGATGAACTGGCCTATGTCGGCCAGCATCTGACCGCGACGGAGATCAACGCCACCTATTACAGCACGCAAAAGCCCGCGACTTTCGCCAATTGGGCCAAGGCGGTGCCGGATGGGTTCCAGTTCGCGGTGAAGGCGTCGCGATACTGCACCAATCGCCGTGTGCTGGCGGAGGCCGGGGAATCGATCGGCAAGTTCGTGGGGCAGGGGATCGCGGAACTCGGCGATCGGCTGGGTCCGATCCTGTGGCAATTCATGCCGACCAAGAAGTTCGAGCCGCAAGATTTCGGCGCTTTCCTGAAGCTGCTGCCCGATAGCGTCGATGGCGTCCCGCTGCGCCATGCGCTGGAGGTGCGGCATGAAAGCTTTGATGATCCCGCTTTCCTGCAACTGGCGCGCGATGCAGGCGCGGCGGTGGTGCTGGCGGATCATGACGAGTATCCTGCCATCGTCGGCCATGATGTGGGCTTTTCCTATTGCCGCCTGATGCGCACGCGGGAGGAGGAAGCGACCGGCTATTCGCTTGAGGAAATCGACGGCTGGAAAAAAAGAGCGAAAAGCATGGCGGATGATGGGGATGTCTTCGTTTTCTTCATCAGCGGTGCGAAAATCCGGGCGCCTGCCGCCGCCCAACGGATGATTGTTGCTTTGAAGTAACAGCGACTGTTGCGTTTGCTGCAACTGCGAACGCGCCCTTTGCGATTGAGGCAAAGGGCGTGGTCCATCATATGCGCTCTTGTCCAAACAGGGCGCAAAACAAAAATTGCAGGAAACGAAACATGCGGCACACTATGCAGGGCGTTGCGTTGATGGTTGCGGTCGGTGCGCAGATGCTGACCTTCTACTCGGTGCTTTTCGCCTGAGCGATTAATCGCTCCCCTTCATTCCTCGTCTTTGGGGAATTTCAAAAAGGCCGCCCGGCTATTGTCAGGGCGGCTTTTTTATTGATAGCGGTTACGCGCAATGAGCCAGCCTTTGCTATTTGTCTACGGGTCTCTCCGGCCCGGATTTTCAGGGGAGATGGCTCGCTGGCTGGCATCGGTGGCGGAATTTGCGGGTGCTGCCATTGCGAGCGGCGCGCTTTACCGGATCGATTATTATCCCGGCTTCGTTCCAGGTGCTGACGGAATTGTCACGGGTGAACTGTACCGGCTGCCTGATCCTGACGGCATCCTTGCCATCCTTGACGAGCATGAGGAGTGCGCGGCGCATTTTCCCGCGTCTCATGAATTTGCGCGGGAGTGGATCGAGGTGCGCAGCGCCGTGGGGGCGGTTCGTGCATGGACCTATGTTTATGCGCGCGATGTCGCGGGGCTGGAGCGAATCGCGAGCGGCGATTTCCTCGCCTGACTGACTTCGCTTGGTTGGCCTGACGGCTTGCGCTGGGCGGACGGGCCGATAATCTGCGGCGGCCGGGGGGCAACGGAGAGGAAGCGCGATGAGCAGTGAGAATGCAGAACCCGGCCCCATGGATCGCCTGCCCGAAGACCGCAGCTGGATCGACAGCACTGGGCTCGACCGGCGCAAGCTGCTGATGACCGGCGCCTTCGCGGCTGGTTTCGCCGCCGCATGCCGCCCGGTGTCGAGCAGCGCCGTGCAGACATCGGGCGAGGGGCTGGTCCTGGAGACGGTTTCGATCGCGGCGAGTGATGGCTTTGCCATGCCCGCCTATGTGGCGCGGCCGGAAAAGGCGAAGAAGGCGCCGGTTATCGTCGTGGTGCACGAGGTTTTCGGCGTCCATGAATGGATCCGCGACATCTGCCGCCGCTTTGCGCGAGAAGGCTATTATGCGATCGCGCCCGATCTGTTCACGCGGCATGGCGATGCGACCAAGATCGCCGATATCCAGCAGCTGATCAGCAGCATCGTGTCGAAGGCGCCCGATGCGCAGGTGTTGTCCGACATTGATACGACCTATGACTGGGCGGGCAAGCATGGTGGCGACGCGACGCGGCGGGGCATTACAGGCTTTTGCTGGGGCGGGCGGATCGTGTGGCTTTATGCAGCGCACAGTGCGCAATTGGATGCAGGCGTCGCATTCTATGGGAGGCTGGTCAGCGAGAAGACAGCGTTGCAGCCGGTGAGCGTTGTGGAGCAGGCGGGCGCGTTGAAGGCGCCAGTGCTGGGGCAATATGGCGGTTTGGACAAGGGCATACCCGTCGCTGATGTCGAGACGATGCGCGCGGCGCTGAAGAAGGCGGGCAAGTCGCCGCCGGATGCGATCACAGTCTATCCGGAGGCTGATCATGGCTTCATGGCGGATTACCGGCCGAGCTATAATGAGGCGGCGGCGAAGGAGGCCTGGGCGGCTACGCTGGAGTGGTTTGGGCGCTATGTGAAGGGTGGAGGAAGGGTATGAGCTTTCCCGTTCGTGTTGAGCGAAGTCGAGACATATGATGCGCCAGCGCTTCTCGACTTCGCTCGAAGCGAACGGAGATTGGACGAACGGGGTAGGCGTTCTCTATTTCGCCTTCATCGATTGCACGGCAGCGAGGGTGCTCTTTACATGGCCGGTATAATTCATCTCGCTGTGGACGAAGACGATCCGGCCGTTGGGCGCGATGACGTAAGAGGTGCGGTCGGTTATGCCCGGCGCCATCTTGAGCGCGACGTCATAGCCCGCGATGATGTCTGGCCCGGCCGAGGCGACCGCGAACTTGCCCGCGCATTCCTTGGTCGAGAAGGCGACAAGGTCGTCCACTGGATCAGCCGACATGCCTATCACCGTCGCGCCCGCTTTTTTGAAATCATCGATATGCGTCGCGAACTCGCGCGCTTCGGCAGAGCAGCCGGGGGTGAACGCCTTGGGGAAAAAGTAGAGGACGACCGGCCCGCGCTTCAACTGGTGGGACAGGGTGAGGGTGAAGGTCTTGCCCGCCCGCGCGCCGCGCGTGGTGAAATCGGGCGCCTTCGCACCGGCAGACAGCGCCGCGTTTGCGCCGGTCGATCCCAACATGGTGGCGGCAAAGGCCATTGCGATCATCGCGCGCTTCATCATCACCCGTCTCCATCCTTTGCGGCAGAGCAAGGGTGATGGCCCCAAGCCGTGCCGCTGGCAAGCCTGTAGCTGGAACCCTTCACCGCCCCGCCGGTTCATTACGGATGCGCCTGCTTTTCGCCATGCCATTGCTGTTGCTGGTTGCCTGCGACGACAAGGGCGGGGAAAAGCCCCGCATGTCGACCAACATCGTCGATGAGCAGGCGACCTATGATGTCAGCAACGAAACGCCTGCGCAGGATGAAACGCTGGCAGCAGTCAATGAGACGCCGCCCCAGCCGGGCGACAACGAATCTGTTTCCGCCGCTGCTGACAGGACGGGAACGGCGTCGCGCGTTGGCGCAATCCCTGCGGCGTTGCAGGGGAGCTGGACGGGCCTTAACGACCGTTGCGGCGATCGGTCGGCTGAATTGGAATTGAAGGTGACGTCGGACAGCCTGATCTTCCATGAAAGCGTCGGGACGGTGAGGGGGGTTGCGACCGGAACCGGCGGCAAGGTGAAGGTCGATGCCGCCTTTACCGGAGAAGGCGACAGCTGGACCAAGAAGCTGGAACTGCGCCCGTCGGCTAATGGTCGGGAACTCACCATCATCAATGACGGGGCGGCGGTGACGCGCAAGCGCTGCTGAAGCGCTTTCCGTTTCGTGCAGGTCTCGCTAGAGCGGGGCGATGATCGGCCGCCTGACCTTGAGCGATTTCCGCAATCATGCGGATGCGCTGATCCTGCCCGATCATGCTTTCATCGTGCTGACCGGCGAAAATGGTGCGGGGAAGACCAACATATTGGAAGCGGTGTCGATGCTGGCGCCCGGACGCGGCCTGCGTGGCGCGGCGTTGCGCGACATGGCGCGGCAGGGTGGGCCGGGCAGCTTCGGTATTGCGGCGGAGGTGGACGGGGTGGTGCTGGGCACCGGCACTTCGGCTCAGGCGCCAGACCGGCGGCAGGTGCGGATCGGCGGCGTCGCGTCCTCGGCCAACGCGCTGGCGGATCATCTGGCGATTGTGTGGCTGACGCCTGCTATGGACCGGCTGTTCATGGACAGCCCTGGCGGTCGGCGGCGGTTTCTGGACCGGCTGACGCTGGCGCTGCATCCGGGACATGCGGTGCATAGCGCCCGTTATGAGGCGGCGATGCGGGCGCGCAATCGGCTGCTGTCGGACCTGCCGCGCGCCGATCCGTCATGGCTGGCGGCGCTGGAGGCGCAGATGGAGGAGCATGGCGCGCTATTGTCCGCCGCGCGTGCCGATCTGGTTGCCCGGCTGGGCGTGGAACTTGTTGGCCAGCCCGATGAGCCTTTTGCCCGCCCGCTGCTGGCGATTGACGGAGAGGAGGAGGGCGAGGGGCTGCTTGCCCAGCGGCTGGCGCGGGAGCGGCGGCGGGATGCGGCGGCGGGGCGCACCCTGTCCGGGCCGCACCGGCAGGACCTTGCAGTCACCCATGCGGCCAAGGGGCAGGCGGCGGCGCTTTGCTCCACGGGCGAGCAGAAGGCGCTGTTGCTGTCGATCCTGCTTGCCCATGCTGCACTGGTCGCCGCCCATCGCGGCCAGCCGCCGGTCTTGCTACTCGATGAAGTGGCGGCCCACCTCGACCCGTCGCGGCGAGCTGCGTTGTTCGGCCGGTTAAGGGAAACCGGCGGGCAGGTGTGGATGACGGGAACGGAAGATAGTCTTTTCAACGAGTTGGGCGTAGCAACACGGTTAACGGTAACGGCGGGCCAGCTTTTTCGTTCCGCAGGTTAACCCGCCTCCGCAACAATTCACCGCTTGGCGCTTCTCAACTCATCCTGGCTCTGCGCTAAAGACGCCACGGGGTTGATAACGCACAACAAGTCGGGGGTCGTTTCACACATGGTCGGTGCTTTTCGCGCATTTATCGCGACTGCCGTGCTTGCGCTCGGCGCCCTGATCGTGACCCCTGCCGCCGCTGGCGTTCTCCAGTGCGCACCCTATGCGCGTCAGGTCTCCGGCATCGCACTTTATGGCAACGCCAATACCTGGTGGGG
Organism: Sphingobium sp. TomTYG46; assembly: GCF_055396345.1. Classification (NCBI taxonomy): domain Bacteria; kingdom Pseudomonadati; phylum Pseudomonadota; class Alphaproteobacteria; order Sphingomonadales; family Sphingobiaceae; genus Sphingobium; species Sphingobium sp. TomTYG46. The sequence goes on along the minus strand of NZ_AP027324.1, from coordinate 1,962,750 downwards.
TCAGGCCGAGGGCCGCTATGATCGTGGTCATGAGCCGCGCGAAGGTGCTGTCCTGGCTTTCGCCGCCAGCCGTTCCATGCCCGTCGGTCATGTCGCCATGGTGAGCAAGGTGGTCAGCGATCGCGAAGTGTTGCTGACCCACGCCAACTGGTCCTATCGCGGCGGCATCGAGCGCAATGTGCGCGCCATCGACGTGTCGCCGAACAACGACTGGACCGATGTACGCGTCTGGTACGGCCCGATCGGTGGCCTTGGCCTGCGCTCGAACGCCGCCAAGGGCTTCATCTATCCCGGCCATGCCAGTGAGGCCGCGCCGGTGCAGATCGCCATGGCCGATCGCGTGAACCCGACCGCTGGCGCCGCTGGCGCTGCTTTCTGACAGTTTAACCAGTTCATAAGAGCCGCCGAATAATGTGATCGGCGGTGGGGCGATTCTCAGTGGTTTGAGGTCGCAAATAATGTTTCGATATGTTCGCGGGGCGGCTTGGCTGCTGGCGGCGCTGGTCGCCACGCCGGTATTCGGCGCAACCGCTTTGCAATGCGTGCCCTATGCGCGGATCGTGTCCGGCGTGAATATCCGGGGCGATGCGCTGACATGGTGGGATCAGGCGCAGGACCGCTATGCACGAGGGCATGTGCCCCGGCGCGGCGCCGTCATGACCTTTCGTCCCTATGGGCCGATGACCCTTGGCCATGTTGCAGTGGTCAGCAAGGTGCTGGACGACCGGCGCGTGCTGATTCGCCATGCCAACTGGTCGGTGCCTGGCGCGATCGAGGAAGATGTGCTGGCGCTGGATGTCTCCGACGCGGGAGACTGGAGCCAGGTGCGTGTGTGGCACAGCCCGACGGGGCAGATGGGTGCGCGGACCAACCCGACCTTTGGCTTCATCTATCCGGACAAGCCGCAGTTGCATGCGTTCGAGCCCGATCCCGCGCTGGGCACCAGTGTGCGGCTTGCGAAGGCGGATGCGGAGGATTGGAAGCCGACAAAGGCGGTGATCAAGGCTGACGGAGAGGAGCCGTCTCTGCGCCTTGCGAGCCTTGGCCGATCTTTGCGCAAGGCGGCGCATGAGCCGAAGCTGGAAATGGATATGCGGGCGATCCAGTTCGCGGATGCCGCGCCTTCGGGACGATCGCTGCGCGACATCATCGCCGATGTGAAGCGGGATGCGCGGCTGCGCTAGAGCATTTTCGAAGCAGATGGCATCATCTGCTGGCTCGGAAAATGCGGGAAACAAAAGACAAATAGAGCATGATCCGATTCAGTCTGATCGGATCATGCTCTAGATACATATTCCGTTCGGGCTGTTTGGATGAGCCACTTGTCTCATCTAAATGTCGAAGCCCTTCACTTCTCTTCAAAAGAAGGAAAGCCGTTGGCTTCGTCGGCCTTCGGCTCGCCAAGCTCAGGGCGAACGGTCTTATGATTCCGGCTGTGACGAATTTTCTTCGCCCTCGGCTCCACGCTCGAACCAGGCTTCCACCGGGCCGGTGAGCTTGATCGTCAGCGGCTGGCCGTGGCGGTCCTTGGTCTTGCCGGCGGCGACGCGGATCCAGCCTTCGGAAATGCAATATTCCTCGACATCGTTGCGGACGCGGTCCTTGAAGCGGATGCCGATGCCCCGTTGCAGCACGTCCATGTCGAAATGGGGGCTGCGCGGGTTGGTGGAGAGGCGGTCGGGAGGCGTGTCGCTCATGGCTGTTTCAGATCCTTCGTTTCGCGCCGCCTAGCCTTTTGGCCGCGCCGCCGTCAACCGGGGCGCGTCGTCCACGTCGCAGAAGATGCGGCGGATCACCCCCTGTTCCAGCCAGGAGGCAAAGCGTGTTTCTGCATCGGCCAGCCCTGCGAAGGGGTAGGCGACCGGCTGGTCATTGACGGCGCGGCTGGCGTGCACCAGCCGGATCATCGCATCGGGTGCGGTGGTCAGAATGCGGCCGCGCCGGTCGGTCGCCGCGCTGTTGACGCCAATGACATGGCCATCCTCGGCAAAGACGGGGCCACCACTGATCCCGGACAATGTGTCGTCGCTTTCGGGGAGGCGGGCGACTTCTGCCCAGGCGAGTACCGGCTGGGTTTCCTGCGTCCGTCCGCGCCGGGCGCTGGCCGCGCCGATCAGTTCCGATACGACAAGCGCCGCGTGGCCCGCTGGAAAGCCCATGTGGAAACCGAGCGATCCCGGCGCGGGTACGCGATCCGACAGTGGCAGCGCGTGATCGCTGGGCAGGCCGTCGCGCACCAGCGCGGCGTCGGCTTCCCGGCTCTCAACGATGCGGGACACGGCGCGGGCGACGCCACCGTCCTCCAACCCGATGCGGGAACAGTCATGGGTGACATGTTCGGCGGTTAGCCAGGCGCCGTCCCGATCGACGGCAAAGGCGGTGCCCATGCTGTCGGATGGCGCGGCCGCCCGATCCTCGATCACGAAGGCTTCATCGCTCCATTGCGGCATTGGGCGCCGGGGCGATCGGGGATCGAAGCTTTCGACCCGGAGCGGCGTCGGTTGCGTCACCTCGCCGATCCAGGCGATCGTCAATATGACGCCCAGCATCAGCGGGAGGCAGCCGATGCTCCGCCGTGCCATGGCTTAGCCCGCCACGGCCGCCGCCGTCAGGCAGGCGATCGCGACTTTCATCATGGCTAGGAAGATGGCGGCCGACCGCTCATTCGCCTCGATCCGTGCCGACAGGGACCCGAGCAGGAAATCCACGAAGCGGAAGGCGATAAGTTGGAGGATCAGCGTGACGCTGCCCCAGATGATCACGTCCCAGACATTGACCGACCCGGCGAGGCACAGCGCCAGAGGAATGGTCAGCCCGATCGCGGCGCCGCCAAGCGATATCGCCGCCGCCTCATTCCCCGCGCGGATCAGGGCGAATTCGTCGTGCGGCGTAATCCACATATAAAGCGCCAGAGCCGCGAGCCATGCCAGCGTTGCGGAGGCGAGGTGCAGCAGGAAGATGGGGAGCCCGGACAGCAGGCTCTGGATGACGGGCATGGGATCGCTCATGCGACCAAGGATGCCGCAACCTGATCCCCGCTTCAATCAGGGATCGGGTTGCGGAAGTGTTTCGGTGCCTGATTCAGACAGTTAGCCAGGCTTTTCTCTGTGTCTTATCGGCAGATACGCACCCGGACGTCCCGGTCGCGATAATAGTCATAGCGCCATTCGGTCCAGCAGCGCTGGCGATAGCGGAAATGATGCCGCCGTCCATCGCGCCAGTAGCGCCGGTCGTTGTGCCAGCGGCGGTCGTCGCGCCGGTCCCAATCGCGGTCATGGCGCCCGTCACGCCAGTCCCGGTCGCCATAGCCATAATAGCCGCCGCGATATTGCGCCTGGGCGGGCGCGGCAGTTGCGCCCAGCGCGGTAATCGCCAATCCGAGCGCGGTCGCGCCCTTCACGAAGATGTTCATTTCCTCTCTCCTCACTAGCACCCCCGGACGCATGGCGTTCAGCGGGCTACGGATGAGAAGATGCACTTGGTTGACTGAACCGTCCGGGAACGGCGCTGTCAGCCAGCGTTCAGGGGGACTATTTGCCGCGCAGTTCGTCCTCGGCAGACACCATATAGTCGCGCGTGATCGGCAGGGATCGGCGATTGCGCGTATATTGAACCTGGTAGTTCACCATGCTGCCATGTTCGAACACCGTGGCCGCGCCCGCCAGATAGAAGGTCCACAGGCGGAAGAAGCGTTCGTCATAAAGCGCGATGATATCCGCCCGGCGCGCCATGGCGCGGGCATACCATTGGCGGATGGTGAGGCCGTAGTGCAGCCGCAGCACTTCGACATCCGTCACCATCAGCCGGGTGCCCTCGCTGCCCTGGATCATTTCGGAGAGCGCCGGGATATAGCCGCCGGGGAAGATATATTTCTGGGTAAAGGCGTCGGTGATGCCTGGTCCATCGACGCGGCCGATCGTATGTATCAGCATCACGCCATCGGGCGTCAGAAGATCGCGGCACTTGTCGAAGAAGGTGCGGTAATGCGCCGTGCCGACATGTTCGAACATGCCGACCGATACGATCCGGTCGAATGGCCCGTCTATATCGCGATAGTCGATCAGCTCGAAACGGACATGATCGGCGACGCCTGCTTCCTCCGCCCGTTGCCGCGCGACCTTAAGCTGCTCCTCCGACAGGGTGATGCCGGTCACATCGACGCCGCAGGTGCGGTGCAGATATAGGGCCATGCCGCCCCAGCCGCAGCCAATGTCCAGCACCTTCATGCCCGGCTTCAGATGCAGCTTGGCCGCGATATGGGCTTTCTTGTCCTCCTGCGCCTGTTCCAGGCTGATCCCTGCCTCATTGTCCGCGTCCGGGAAATAGGCGCAGCTATATTGACGGTCGCGATCGAGGAAGAGGGCGTAGAGGGCGCCGGACAGATCATAATGATGGGCGACATTGGCCTTTGACCGCGCGCGGTGATTGGCGCGCCAGAGCGTCTGGCGGATCGATTTGAACCCGCGTTTCAGCCGCCCCTTGTCGCTGATCGACTTGCCGCTTTCCCAACTGTTGTTGGCGCGGATCAGCGAGATCAGTTCCATGATCCCGCCGCCCTCAATCGTGACCCGTCCGTCGATAAAGGCTTCCGCCATGCCCAGGCGCGGGTCCTTGACGATGTCGAAGGGCACGCGCGCGTCGCGGAACTTCAGCGCGAGCGAGGGGAAGGCCGGATCGGGCGTGCCTGCCGTCACCTTCCTGCCGTCATGATAGATGATGGTCAGCTGTCCTCGTGTGACCAGCCGCTTGATGACGCGATCGAATAATTTCATGGGCGGCAAATTGTCAGGTCATGCAGCGGCCGTCAAATGCCTGCATACCAATCATAATTGGCGCGATCTTCCCAATAGCCGCCCTTGCCGCCGCCGATGCCGGATAGGCTGTTGACCGCCTTAATCTCCATCAAATATTTGGCCTGCTTATAGCCCAATTGCCTCTCGACGCGCAGTCGCAGTGGCGCGCCATTGGCTACCCTCAGCGGCTGGTCATTGAGCGCGAAGGCGAGGATCGTCTGCGGGTGAAAGGCGTCGACCATGTCGATGCTTTCATAATAGGGCCGCCCGTCGCCCATGAAGTCAGCGCATTTGAAGACGAGATAGCGCGCGCGGTCGCTCATTCGTGCCGCATCGAGGACAAGGCCGAGGGGCACGCCGCGCCATTTGCCGATGGCGCTCCATCCTTCGACGCAATCGTGGCGGGTGATCTGCTCGCGGTGCGGAAGGCTGTGCAGCTGGGCAAGGGACAGCGAAAGAGGGCGGCCGACCAGCCCGGTGACCTTTAGCCGCCAATCGGCAAAGCCCGTCCGCCACAAAGCCCGATATTCGGGCGTGTCGGGATTGGCGGTTCCGTTGGGCCGGAAGAAGGGAGAAATCTGGTCGGGCCTGAACTCCCGCGCCAGCGCGTCGCGCGCCATCAGGCTGCGCTGCGCCCATTTGTGGAAATTATCCGCGGAGAACAGCGCGTCCCGCACATGTTCGTTGCGTGCCAGCCGGTCGCAGCCCGACAGCGAAGCCGCCGCGCAGAGCATCAGCGTGCGGCGATTGAGGATCAGGCTCATGGTCGATCCTCCGGCAAACGGTAGCGCCCGGTGATGATCGATCGCAATTCGTTCGCCGGGCCTGCCAGCAGCACCATGGTCAAGTGGACAAGGAAGAAGGCGACGAGCGCGAAGGCGGTGATGAAGTGGATCGATCGCGCCGATTGCCGCCCACCGAACAGATCGACCAGCCACGGCCAGGCCGCGTTCATGCCCGGCGACATGGTGAGGCCGGTGAGAATGATGAGTGGCAGGGCGACGAAGATGACCGCGATATAGCTCGCCTTCTGCAGGACATTATAGCGCAGTGCCGCCTGACCCGTCGGGAAGCGCAGCCGCGCATGATCGAGCATGTCCTGCCAGATATGGAGCGGCGCCAGCTCGCCTTTCCGGAAAGCAAGGTCGCGGCCAATATGGTGGCTCAGCAACGCCCAGAGCATATAGGCGAGCAGGACGAAGGCGAAGACGGGCGCAGCCGCGAGATGCCAGTGCCGCGACATCGCCAGATCATAATTGGCGGGCAGGGTGATCCATTTGCCAAAACGCTCCAGCTTCAGCCACGGCTGATCGAAATTCGCGCCATAATGGCCCCAATAGAGGCGTGGATGGGCATTGAAGATGCCAAGTCCGCTGGTGAAGAGGATGTAGAGCAGTCCGGCGTTGATCCAGTGCCACAGCCGCACCGGCCAGCGGTGGCGCAGTACCGGCAGCGCCTTGTCGCCAGAGGGGGAGGTGCCGCTGTCCATCGCTCTGCTGTTACCCTTTTGCATCAGTCCCGTCAAAAATCGCCAGCCATATCGGAACGTATCCGAAATGAGGTGCCGGTTCATCTTCTGGCCACATTCTCTGTGGATAGGAGCGCTCGGCCTTGCCACAAGGTCGCGCTGTGGCGGATAATGCTGGAATAAGATGGTGAAGAAAAGATGACTGTTGCGAAATAGCATCATTCATCGACAATCTTCATATCGATATTGCAACATTGATCAAAGACAGCCATATGCGCCATCGCTTACGACGCAAGATCGGGGCAAGCAGGGATGGCGTAAAGGGGTCACTTCATAGCGACGCTCGAAGCTGAATGCTTCGATACCATGCCTGTTATATATCAAGAGTGCGATCCGCTTCCTGGATAATGCACGTCTTACCGCATGAGGACATTATGAAGACTGTGATTTTCGCAGCTGTTGCTGCCGCTGCCGCTTTCTCGGCTCCCGCTTTCGCGCAGGACGCTGCTCCCTTCACCGGCCCCCGCGCTGGCGTGACCGTTGGCTATGACAGCCTGGGTGACGAAGAAGGCGTCAGCTACGGCGTGACCGCTGGCTACGACCTGCCGGTCGCCCAGAACATCACCTTCGGCCCGGAAGTTTCGCTCGGCGACACCACCACCGACGCTCCTGGCGTTGACGTGAGCCGCGATCTGGCCGCTTCGGTTCGTCTGGGTTACGTCGTGAACCCGCAGTTCCTGGCGTTCGCCAAGGTTGGCTATGCTGACACCCGTTTCGAAGTGCTCGGCACCAACGTGAATTTCGAAGGCGTCCGCTTCGGTGGTGGTCTGGAATTCGCTCTGACCAGCAACGCTTACATCTCGGCTGAATATCAGCGCACCGAGTATGAAGACAATTTCGGCGGCCGTGACGCTGGCGTTGTCGGCATCGGTTTCCGTTTCTAATCCCTCTCGGATCTGAAACACAGGAGGGCGGTCCCATGGGGCCGCCCTTTTTGTTTGTCGGTCTTTGGGTTCGCAGGCAGCTTCGCGAAGCTGACGCCATAGTTTCAGAGTAGCCCCGCATGGGGGCGAAGCGGCAAGCAATGCTATGGTGATCGAGCGAGGTCTTGCGTGGGTGCCGGGCCGCTCCCCTCCATCCCCACGAAGCTACAGCGACCCGGCCAGCGCCAGCACCACGCCGCTCACGACCAGCAACAGGCCCATCACCTCGCCGCGGGTCATCCGCTCTCCAAGGTAGAAGTGGCCAAAGCCCAGGGTGAAGGCTACCTCCACCTGGCCCACGATGCGCACCAGCGCCACGGGCGCGGTCGCAAATCCGGTGAACCAGCAGGCCGATCCCAGGGCCGAGAGCAAGCCGACCTGCCCCGAAATACGCCAGCTCGCGAACACCTTCCGCATCTCCGCCGGTTCGCGCAGCAGCAGATAACCACCCTGCATCAGCGTCTGGAGTGACACGGTGGCCACTAGTACGATGAGGGCGGCCAGGATCGGGTCGCTGCCGCCGACCTCCTGCGTTGCTCGCCTGATGCCGATGGCGGTGAGGGCGAAGAAAAAGCCTGACGCGATTCCGGTCAGCGCGGCGGGCTGACCAAGCGCCTTGAGGAAATCGGCCGGTCCCATGCGCTTGCCGCCGGTCGATAGCAGCATGACTCCGGCAACGCCGCAGCCGATGCCCGCCCAGGCGAGGGGGCTGAGCCGCTCCCCCATCAACAGGAAGGACAGTGCCGCGCCCTGCACCGCTTCCGTCTTGGAATAGGCTGTGCCGACCACGAAGTTGCGGTGGGCGAAGGCCATGATCAGCAGGTTGGTGGCGATGATCTGCGCCAGGCCACCACCGATGCAGAACAGCAGGAAGGATGAGTCGGGGTGAGGCAGGGGCACCTTGGCTATCAGCACATAGCCGGTCAGCAGCAACAGGGCGAAGGGCAGGCCGTAAAGATAGCGGACCAGCCCCGCCGCATTGATCGACAGGCTATGGCTGACCCGCCGCTGCACCGCCGTGCGCCATGCCTGAAGCGCGCCTGCGAACAGGGTGGCCGGGAGCCAGATGGGCGAGGTGATCATTTAATCCTCCCCATCATGAGATGGGGAGGGGGACCAGCCTCCGGCTGGTGGACGGGAAGCGCGCGAAAGTTGTTCAGGATATGCCGCTTCACGCTATCCAGATCCGTAAGAACTTCGGCAGCTTTGATCCTCAAAACCCTGAACCCTTGCGCCCGCAGCCAAGTGTCGCGCCGCTCATCATGCGTGACCCGCTCGATGTGATCATGCCCGCTTCCATCTCTCAACCGCTAACCGAGACAAAGCGCAGTAGAAATCCAGCACATAAGTTCCCACTGGATGCTGGCGGCGGAACTTCAGTCCATCCGGTCGCTGCCTGAGCCAGTGCCACAGCGCGACTTCCGGCAGCGACATCTCTCGCCGCAATCCGCGCGCGTTCTCGACCGTTTTCCTGCGCGGCATTTCCCCTCCACCACTCGCTATGCGAGCGGTCCCCCTCCCCGTCTTTCGACGGGGAGGATTTGGATGCCTCACGCCTTTTCGAGAAGGCCTTCCTTCTTGATCTTTTCCTGCCACACCAGCGGGGCGAGGCGGTGGACGTTCTGGCCTTCGCTGTCCACGGCGACGGTGACGGGCATGTCCTGCACGTCGAACTCGTAGATAGCTTCCATGCCGAGATCCTCGAAGCCGACGACCTTCGCACCCTTGATCGCGCGGGCGACGAGATAGGCCGCGCCGCCGACCGCCATCAGATAGGCGCTCTTATGCTTGGCAATCGAATCCGTCGCCGCCGGGCCGCGCTCCGCCTTGCCGACGCAGGCGGCGAGGCCCTGCTCCAGCATCATGTCCATGAACTTGTCCATGCGGGTCGCGGTGGTCGGGCCAGCCGGGCCGACCACCTCGTCGCGCACTGGATCGACCGGGCCGACATAATAGATGACGCGGCCCTTGAAATCGACCGGCAGCTGCTCGCCCGCCGCGAGCATGTCGGCGATCCGCTTGTGCGCGGCATCGCGGCCGGTCAGCATCTTGCCGTTCAGCAGCAGGCGGTCGCCATGCTTCCAGCTCTGCACGACTTCCGGGGTCAGATTGTCGAGATCGACGCGGATCGCTTCCTTGCTCGGCTTCCAGTCGACCTGCGGCCATTCGGAAAGCTTGGGCGCTTCCAGATAGGCGGGGCCGGAGCCGTCCAGCGTGAAATGCGCGTGGCGGGTGGCGGCGCAGTTGGGGATCATCGCGACCGGCTTGCCCGCCGCATGGCAGGGATAGTCGTAAATCTTGACGTCGAGGATGGTCGAAAGGCCGCCAAGACCCTGCGCGCCGATGCCGAGCGCATTGACCTTGTCGAAAATCTCGATGCGCAGGCGCTCGATATCATTCTGCGGGCCGCGCGCCTTCAACTCGCCCATGTCGATGGGCTCCATCAGCGATTCCTTGGCCAGCGCCACGGCCTTTTCCGCCGTGCCGCCGATGCCGATGCCCAGCATGCCGGGCGGGCACCAGCCAGCGCCCATCTGCGGGATCATCTCCAGCACCCAGTCGACGATCGAATCGGACGGGTTCATCATCTTGAACTTGGTCTTGTTCTCCGACCCGCCGCCCTTGGCCGCGACGTCCACCGTCACCTTGTTACCCGGCACCATTTCGACATTCAGCACGCAAGGGGTGTTATCCTTGGTATTGACGCGCGAGAAAGCCGGATTGCGCAGGATCGAGGCGCGCAGGCGGTTTTCCGGGTTCAGATAAGCCTTGCGCACCCCCTCATCGACCACGTCCTGCATCGACCGGCTGTTGTCATCAAAGCGGCAGTCCATGCCCCATTTGATGAAGACATTGACGATGCCGGTATCCTGGCAGATCGGGCGGTGCCCTTCGGCGCACATGCGGCTGTTGGTCAGGATCTGGGCGATGGCGTCCTTGGCCGCCGGATTGGCTTCGGCGTCATAGGCTTTACCCAGCGCGCGAATATAATCCATCGGGTGATAATAGCTGATGAACTGGAGCGCGTCGGCGACGCTCTCGATCAGATCGGCGGTCTTGATGACGGTCATCTTGCCTTCATGTCCCTAATTAGCGCCCGGCCCTGCACGGCGGGTCTTCGCAGGCGCGGCTAATAGGGATTGTGCCGAGAGTCCAGATATCCCGAACTATCCGTTGGCATAGGGAAACATGTGCCACCAGGGCTCTTTCTCCTCCAGCACCCGTGCAAAGCTCGCCCGCGCCTCCAGCCGGTCGAGATAGGCGGCCAGCGCCGGAAAGCCGCCGCGCATCGGCTCCACCTTGTCGGCATAGAAGAGGGCGGGGGCAGCCGCGCAGTCCGCCAGGGTGAATTCATCCCCGGCCGCCCATTGCCGCGCCCCGAGCCGCTCCTCCAGCATCGCATAGGCCTTGCCCAGCAGGATGCGCGCCTCGCCCACGCCATGGGGATCGCGCGCATCGTCGGGCCGCAGCCGGTCGGCCACGATCTTCTGCATCGGCGTCATCACATAATTGTCGAACAGCCGATCCATCAGCCGCACCTCCAGCGCTTGGGCGGGATCGGTGGGGATCGGGCGGAAGGGGCCGGGGCACTGCTGCCCCAGATATTCGATGATGATGCTCGCCTCGGCGACCGTCTGGTCCCGCGCCTCGTCGCGCAGCACCGGGAACTTGCCCAGCGGCCACAGCGCGAGCCACGCTTCCGCCACGCCGGGGTCCTCCATCATTGCCCGTTCGAACGGCGTGTCATTCTCATAAAGGGCGATCAGCACCTTCCAGCAATAGGAGGAAAGGGGGTGATAATAGAGAATCATGGCTGCCTCTCATTCATGGGCCTTATGTCAGGCGCACCGGGGCTTTTAGCACGCTGGCGGGGCTTTTTCTCATCCACAGTTAATCCACATCAGCTTGTGGATAAGTCTTTGATGAACCACCATCCTTAGTAAAAAGGACAAGCCCCCTGACCCGTTCCGGGCAATTTCCGAGGCAAGCCAAATTTATTTTCGTTCGCACATTGTCCCTCTTGTCTTTTGCAAGAGTGAGGGAAGTCCGCGCGTCGCTGCGATGCGGCGTGACGGATTGTTGCCGGGTGAACAGCTTGGGAACCGTAACGAGTCCTCGAACTGTCATTTACCCTCTTGCAACCATTCAAGGCTGTGGCACTATCCCTTGTATCGGGTTAACGGGGGTTACCCAACAGATTGTGATTGTAACGGCCGGACCATTTTCCGGGCGAGGGGCGTTTTGTCCATGGCGATCCACTGAAGGTGCCCCGCTCGGCTCGGTTGCAGGCCATCTGGTCGGAACTGACCGGAAAAGGACCGAATCGAACGAAACATGAACATTCGGGGGCTCGCATGGATTTTCGAGACAGCGAACAGGCAGGTGCAGGCGACGTGGCGACGGTTATTGACGATGTGGTGGAAACCGTGACGGAAAAGAAGGCTGCGCCCGCCAAGGCGGTGCGGTCCTCCTCTTCGATCCAGGAACGGCGCTTCGATGTCGTGACGGATGAAAGCCGTGACGCGCTGCTGACCGAATTCGGCAAGGATACGCTGAAGGACCGCTATCTGCTGCCCGGCGAAAATTACCAGGACCTGTTTGCTCGCGTCGCCGCCGCCTATGCCGATGACCAGGCGCATGCCCAGCGTGTCTATGACTATATCTCGCGCCTCTGGTTCATGCCCGCGACGCCCGTGCTGTCGAACGGCGGCACCGGACGCGGCTTGCCGATCAGCTGCTATCTGAACAGCGTCGATGACAGCCTGGAAGGCATCGTCAACACCTGGAACGAGAATGTGTGGCTGGCCTCGCGCGGCGGCGGCATCGGCACCTATTGGGGCAGCGTGCGCGGCATTGGTGAGCCGGTCGGCCTTAATGGCAAGACCAGCGGCATCATCCCCTTCGTCCGCGTTATGGATTCGCTCACCCTCGCCATCAGCCAGGGTTCGCTGCGCCGTGGTTCGGCCGCCTGCTATCTCGACGTCTCTCATCCGGAGATCGAGGAGTTCCTGGAAATCCGCAAGCCGAGCGGCGACTTTAACCGCAAGGCGCTCAACCTCCACCATGGCGTGCTGCTGACCGACGAGTTCATGGAAGCGGTCCGCACCGGCGCTGAGTTCTCGCTCAAATCGCCCAAGGACGGCTCCGTCCGTGGCACGGTCGATGCGCGCAGCCTGTTCCAGAAGCTGGTGGAAACCCGCCTTGCCACCGGCGAACCCTATATCGTCTTCTCCGACACCGTGAACAGCATGATGCCCAAGCATCATCGCGATCTCGGCCTTAAAGTTTCGACTTCCAATCTTTGTTCAGAAATCACTTTGCCGACGGGTCGCGACCATCTCGGCAATGACCGGACGGCGGTCTGCTGCCTTTCGTCCCTGAATCTGGAAACCTGGGACGAATGGAACAAGGACCCCGTCTTTGTTGAGGATGTCATGCGCTTCCTCGACAATGTGCTGCAGGACTATATCGACCGAGCGCCGGACGAAATGGCGCGGGCCAAATATAGTGCGGAGCGCGAACGGTCAGTGGGCCTGGGGGTGATGGGGTTCCACTCCTTCCTCCAGGCCCGTGGCCTTCCGTTCGAAGGCGCGATGGCCAAGAGCTGGAACCTGCGCATCTTCAAACATATCAATGTGAAGGTGAACGAAGCCTCGATGCAGCTCGCGGTCGAGCGTGGGCCGTGCCCCGACGCCGCCGACATGGGCGTGATGGAACGGTTCAGCTGCAAGATGGCGATCGCGCCCACCGCGTCGATCAGTATCATCTGCGGCGGCACCAGCGCCTGCATCGAACCGATCCCGGCGAACATCTACACGCACAAGACGCTGTCGGGCAGCTTCGTGGTGAAGAACCCCTATCTCGAAAAAATCCTGCGCGACAAGTCGAAGGATAGCACGAACGTCTGGAACACGATCCTCGAACGCGGCGGGTCGGTCCAGCATCTCGATTTCCTGAGCCAGGAAGAAAAGGACACATTCAAGACCAGCTTCGAAATCGACCAGCGCTGGCTGCTCGAACTCGCCGCGGACCGGACGCCCTTCATCGATCAGGCGCAGTCGCTGAACCTGTTCATTCCGGCGGACGTGGAAAAGTGGGACCTGATGATGCTTCACTTCCGCGCATGGGAACTGGGTATCAAGTCGCTCTACTATCTGCGGTCAAAGTCGGTGCAGCGTGCCGGTTTCGCTGGCGGGGTGGAGGCCGACAATACCATCGACGCACCGAAATTCGAGCTGGCCGGGGGAAGCACAGACTATGACGAATGCCTGGCGTGCCAATGAGCTAATGGGGGGGATGGGCGCGGCGGTGGCGACACCGGCCGCGCCCACACAATCACCCCCGGAGCCGTCACCCCTCGTCTTGTTCTTCTTCAAAGAGAACGGCGTTGGCGCCGGTCGCAGAGAGCCGCACAGTGCCATCCTCATCAACCCCGGCGATCAGTCCCTCGCTGATATAATGATGATGCCCGGAGTGACTTCCCTGGCCGCTATCCGCCTTGATCAGCTTGATACGCTGATGTCCTTCTGCACCCTCGACATGATCGACAGTGCCAACATGGACGCCATCAGCGCCAATAACCTCAGCATGTTCCTTGATGCTGGTAAGATCAACCATCATATTGCTCCTGTGCCGGGAATGACGGGGACCAAACGTCTCGCGCCCGCGCAGGTTGCGCTTGTCCATTAATTCGCGGAGCCGACCCAATGCCCCTTCTTCAAGCCAGCAAGGTCTACAAGCCTTTCGAATATCCCTGGGCCTATGAATTCTGGAAGCGCCAGCAGCAGTTGCACTGGCTGCCCGAGGAAGTGCCGCTGGGTGAGGATTGCCGTGACTGGGCGCAGAAGCTGTCCGATCACGAACGCAACCTGCTGACCCAGATTTTCCGCTTCTTCACGCAGGCAGACGTGGAAGTGCAGGATTGCTACCACGAAAAATATGGCCGCGTGTTCAAGCCGACCGAAGTGAAGATGATGCTGACCGCGTTCAGCAACATGGAAACGGTCCATATCGCCGCGTACAGCCATCTCCTCGACACGATCGGCATGCCGGAGACCGAATATTCGGCCTTCATGCAGTATAAGGAGATGAAGGATAAGCATGACTATCTGAGCCAGTTCGGCGTCGATACGGACGAGGATATCGCCAAGACGCTGGCCATGTTCGGCGGCTTTACGGAAGGGCTCCAGCTCTTCGCTTCCTTCGCGATGCTGATGAACTTTCCCCGCTTCAACAAGATGAAGGGCATGGGCCAGATCGTCACCTGGTCGGTGCGCGACGAAACGCTGCACTGCGAAGGCATCATCAAGCTGTTCCACGCCTTCACCAAGGAACGCGACTGCCTGACGCCGTCGGTCAAGGACGACATCATGGACATGTGCCAGAAGACGGTGCGGATCGAGGATGCGTTCATCGACCTCGTCTTCGAAATGGGGCCTGTGCCGGGCATGACGCCCAAGGACATTAAGAAATATGTCCGCTACATCGCCGACTGGCGTCTGGGGCAGCTGGGTTTAAAGCCCATCTACATGATCGACGAGCACCCGCTCCCCTGGCTGACCCCGCTGCTGAACGGCGTGGAGCATGCCAACTTCTTCGAAACCCGCGCGACGGAATATTCGAAGGGCGCGACGCGCGGTCAGTGGAATGAAGTGTGGGACGCTTTTGACCGGCGGAAGACGCTCAAGGCTGGTGATGCGGCGAATGTGGATGAGCCGAGCGATCCGGACATGTTCAAGGCTGCGGGGATCGCGGCGGAGTAGATTGTGTCGGTGCCAGCCTCATCCATCACGAATGAGGCTGGTTGACAAGAACATAAGAAGAACGCAATGCTCTAGCTTCCTCTAGGGCGGGGTTGTCCATGAATTCCATTGAATTTTGTGCAGGAGCGGGCGGTCAGGCGCTGGGGCTTGAACTTGCCGGTTTCCGGCACGAGGCGCTGGTCGAGATAGAGGCGGATTACGCGAAGACGCTGCGGCTCAACCGACCGGATTGGGACGTGCGCACGGCAGACATGAATGTCTTTGATGGACGTGCGTACAAGGGCGTTGATATTCTCGCCGCGGGTTTGCCTTGTCCGCCATTTTCTATGGCAGGCAAGCAGCTTGGGGAGAAGGACGAACGCAATCTTTTTCCAGCGGCAATCCGGCTCATTGACGAGATTCGGCCCAAAGCTGTGATGATCGAAAATGTTCGAGGATTCCTTTCGGCTGTTTTCGATGACTACCGCAATCATTTGAAGGTCCAGCTCAAAAAGCTTGGATATACTGCGGATTGGCGATTGCTGAATGCGTCAGACTTTGGCGTGCCACAGTTGAGGCCGCGAGTGGTCATTGTGGCAGTGCGCGACGATCTGAATGATGTTTTCGACTGGCCCGCTCCTCTTCCTCATAATCCGCCCACCGTTGGTCAAACCTTGCATGACCTGATGGCCGCTGAAGGCTGGCCGGGAGCAAGAAGCTGGGCTGAACGCGCTAACGACATTGCTCCTACCATCGTCGGGGGATCGAAAAAGCATGGAGGCCCCGATTTGGGACCCACGCGCGCACGACAAGCATGGGCGTCGCTCGGAGTGGAAGGGCGTACACTGGCAGAACAAGCGCCCGGCCCGGATTATGTTGGAATGCCACGCCTGACTGTCAGAATGGTAGCGCGGATCCAGGGGTTTCCGGACAACTGGCAATTTTATGGGCGGAAAACCACAGCTTACCGGCAAGTGGGAAATGCGTTTCCTCCTCCGGTTGCCAAAGCGGTGGCTCAGAATCTTCGCGTTGCCCTGTCAGTCCGGAAGCATTTCCCCGTCCGGTCGGTAGCGTGAACCTGTTCGCTTCCAACGGGCACAGCGCGCTGCCGGAATCTCATCCGGACTGCGCTGACCTCCTGATTTTGGAAGCGGATCTGCTGAAGGCTGTTGGCGGGCGGGAGCGGTTTGAGGAAAAGTTGAGAGGCTTCTTCCGCTCTGCAATAGATGAGGTGATAGACACAGCGAGGACAGGTCGCTTCTATTTTAGTGACCTTGAAAAGACCGAGAAAACCTACCTCGGTACAAAATTTGAGATCTTGCTACGTGACTGGTTACAAGTTCCCAAAGGCGTCAGGCTGGACCTGCTGATTGGGGGACGGGAAGTCGATGTGAAATCGACGACTGGCGGCGGTTTTGGGTGGATGATCCCGCCCGAAGCGATCGGGCAGTTTTGTATCCTGCTTCGCGTCAACGAGGATATTTTCAAATGTTCGGTAGGCCTCGTTCGTGCGCGCAATGAATATCTCCGTGCCGGGATCAATCGAGATCAAAAGACCTCTATTTCCGCCTCCGGCCGATCTAATATCTGGTGGATGGTTTCTGATTTCGATTATTCGCCCAATTTCTGGTCCCGGATCAGCAAAGGCCAGCGTGATGCGATCATGGGGAGTGGCAAGGGGACCAAAAGGCTCGCCGCGCTCTTTGAGAACTGCATTGGTATACCGGTTTCACGCGTGCAAGTCGCGGCTGTCGCGGCGCAGGACGATTATATGAAGCGTATCCGGCGCAATGGCGGGGCTCGCGATATCCTTGCCCCGAAAGGCATCGCAGTCCTGTATTCTGAAAATGACCGGTCGGTGATGCGTCGTCTTGGCATCAAATTTGGGTATCGGGAATTTGTTTCTTATACGCCCAAGAATCCCGACGAAGAGGCACTTCTTCGCTCGGAGGGCCATATAGATTAACGGCGGATAGACTGGGCTGATCGAATTTCACGGGGAGAAGGGCGCGTCGGCTCTGAAAGCAATTCACCTGTCCCCTCGCTGAACGCGCCGTTTTGTTCCGTTCATGCAACGTCCATGCGCGTTGAAGTGTTTAGCTCCACAGCCTGTCAAAATAAGGCAAGGAGCAGAAGATGAAGATTACCCTCAAATCCACGCTGGCTGCGCTGTCGCTTGGTGCGATGGCCCTGACAGGTACGGTCGCCACGGCGCAGGGCTATGGCCGCGATAACCATCGTGAGTGGCGCGACCGCGATGACCGTGGTGACCGGGGCGATCGCCACTGGCGCGATCGTGACCACCGCGACTGGAAGCGCGACGGCCGACATGACAATGGCCGCCACAATGGTTGGCGCCGTCCGGGCGGTGTCGTCTACAGCTATGACTGGAACCGTCCGGATCGCCGCTATGGCAGCCGTTATCGCGCCGATCGCTATTATCGCAGCGGCTATGAGCCGATCCGCGTGACGCGCGGGACGCGTATCTATCGCGGCTATGACGACCGCTATTATTGCCGTCGTTCGGACGGCACGACTGGTTTGATCGTCGGCGCGGCGCTGGGCGGGTTGCTCGGCGGGCAGCTGGATCGCGGCTATTCCAATACCGCTGGCGTGTTGATCGGCGCGGGTGCGGGCGCTCTGCTCGGCCGCGAGATCGACCGTGGCGGTCTGAACTGCCGCTAACTACGGCACCATGGCTGGCGCGCTCCTGTCCAGGGGCGCGCCAGACCTTCGGCGACTAGCCGAGCCCCGATTGAACGCCCCTGCCGCGTCACGATGCGCAGGGTTCTTCCATAACGATCCCGTTCCCGCTCTACCGGCGTAAGGGAAAAGGCGCCCGCATTGAGCAGCGCCAGCAGCCGCTGCGTTGCCCGCATGCCCAGCGCGTCCTCGGCGGTGCAACGCGGCCCGTGGGTTTCCGGCGTATCGATGTCGGCAATGCGGATTTTGAGGCCATCCAGCCAGAAGGTATCTCCATCGACCACGCAATCCGGCCCGCCCATGCCATGGCACAGGGTGAAGCGTGACGAAGGATTGTCCGCCCGGACAGGCTCCGCCGATCCGATCAGCAGGAGGTGGAGGGCGAGGAGGGGCGGAACTAGTTTGCACAGGCGGATCATCCCGCCAGCCTAGGCCGCGCTGCTGATGGCGCGCGGCGAAGCTGATCCGTTTACCCTCCGTTATGGGGATTTTGGGGCTTCGCGCGCTAAATCGGCACTGCCTCCTTTTGCCATTCGTCCCGAGCCTGTCAAAGGACTGCAATTCATTTTTAGAAAGAAGAGGGTTTCGACATTCGGACGAGGCAAGCGACTCGTTCGGACAGCCCGAACGGGGTTGAGGCTCCAGATATAAGGCATGCTGCTCTAGCGGCTAATGGCAGGGGGCGCCTCGGCCGCTATTCCTCGTCCTCGGTGGGGCCAAGATAGTCTTCTTCATCATCCATCTGCGGTTCGCCCGCGAAGGCGTCATTGTCGATCCGTCCGGAACGGTTCATTTCCTTCATCCGCTCGACCAGGTCCGGCGTGTCTTCGGGAATGATCTGGGCGCGATTTGGAGTTCCGCCCCGTTCGCTGTCCTCCGACAGGTCGGTGCTGCGTGCGCGGGCGTCGTCGGCAACATCCTGCGCCTGCGATCCCCGTTCCCTCTGCTCGTCATTTTCCTCGATATCGTCGGGAAAGCGGGCCTTGTCTGACTGATCCTTTGGCTGGTCCATGGCATGTCTCCTTGCCTGCCCAACCGATCAACCGGGGCGCCCGTTCCATGGCTGTCCAAAAGGCGCTGGACAGGGGAGACGGCAGGGGGCAAGAGCCGCCCGATCCCTTTCATCGCTACCCCTTCGAAGGAAATCCCATGTCCCGCAAACTCATCTCCTCGGGTTCGCCTTTCGAGGCGCAGGTCGGCTATTCACGCGCAGTCGTCCAGGGCGACTGGTGCTTCGTCGCTGGCACGACCGGGACCGATCCGGAAACCAAGACGATGCCGGAAAGCGTCGTCGATCAAGGCGTCAATGCGCTGAAGGTCATCGGCAAGGCGCTGGAGGACGCAGGCTTTTCCTTCGCCGATGTCGTGCGCGTGACCTATTATATCACCGACCCGGCCTATTGGGACGACCTTGGCAAAGCGACCGCGCCCGTGTTCGGTGAGATTCGCCCGGCGGCAAGCTGCGTCGTCACCGGCCTCATCAAGCCGGAGATGAAGATCGAGATCGAAGTCACCGCGTTCAAAGGCTGACCCCATGATTACCATGTATGGCATCAAAAATTGCGACACGATCAAGAAGGCCCGCAATTTCCTGGACAATGAGCGCGTCTCCTACAGCTTCCACGATTATAAGGTGTCCGGCGTGGACAAGGGCAAGCTGGAGGAATGGGTGATGGAGCATGGGTGGGAAACCATCCTCAACCGTTCCGGCACCACCTTCAAGGCGCTGGACGCGGGCGACAAGGCGCATATTGACGCGGAAAAGGCGATCCTGCTGATGAGCACCAACCCATCCATGATCAAGCGGCCGATCCTGGATGTTGGCGGTCGGACCGTCGTTGGCTTCAAGGCTACCACCTATGAAGAAGCGCTGAGCAAGGTGAAGGCCTGATCGGCTCCGCGGCGGCTTGTCAAATGAGGCGCGGGGGCGAATAACGGGAATATGCTTTCGCAGAAGACCCGTTACGCTATCCGCGCTCTCCAGCATCTTGCCGACCGCTACCGTCAGGGACCTGTGCCGCTGAACGAAATCGCGACGCGGCAGAATATTCCGGCGAAGTTCCTGACGGTCATCCTGTCGGAACTGTCGCGGGAAGGGCTGGTGGCGACGCAGCGGGGGCGGGATGGGGGCTATTGGCTCGCGCTGGCTCCGGTCGACATCAGCTATGGCGACATCGTGCGGCTGACCCGAGGATCGCTGGCGCTGACGCCCTGCGCCAGCCGATTCGCCCATGAAACCTGCACCAACTGCCTGCCCGAATCGGAATGCAGGCTGCATCGCGTGATGCTGCGCGTGCGGGACGAGACCGCCAAGGTGCTGGACGGGATCAGCCTGGCCGAACCGCTGGCGATGGAAGACGCAGGCTAGCTCTTGCGCGCCGCGTCCCGCTTCGCCACATCTCCGCCATGACCACGCCTCCGCTCAAAGCCGCCCTGATTCCCGTCACTCCGTTGCAGCAGAATTGCACGCTCTTCTGGTGCACGGCCACCAATCGGGGCGCTTTCGTCGATCCGGGCGGTGATCTGCCCCGGCTGAAAGCTGCTGCCGAGCAGCAGGGCGTGACGATCGAAAAGATATTGGTGACGCACGGCCATATCGACCATTGCGGCGAGGCGGGCACGTTGGCCAAGGAACTCGGTGTGCCGATCGAAGGGCCGCATGAGGCCGATCGCTTCTGGATCAGCCGTCTGGAGGAAGATGGGCGCAACTATGGCGTGAACGGGAAGATATTCGAGCCCGATCGCTGGCTGGCCGATGGCGATCAGGTGACGGTCGGCGATCTGGTGCTGGACGTTTATCATTGCCCCGGCCACACGCCCGGGCATGTGGTCTTTCATCACGCTCCCAGCAAGCTCGCGATCGTCGGCGATGTGCTGTTCCAGGGATCGATCGGCCGCACGGATTTTCCGATGGGCAATCACCAGCAGCTGATCGATGCGATAACGGGCAAGCTTTGGCCGCTGGGTGGCGACACTGCCTTTGTCCCCGGCCACGGCCCGATGAGCGATTTCGCCCATGAGCGCCGCACCAATCCCTTCGTTGGTGACGCGGTTCTCGCCTAACGCCTAGCGCGCGGCCATGGCTGGCGGCGCAGGCACCGCGCGGGTCGCGTGATAGGCAACATAGAGGGCAGCCACCGCTAGCGCCGCCGTCACCACCCAGGTGAGGAGGGCGCCGCCCGCGCGCCAGGCGGTGGGGCGGTCGGCGTCCATGCCTATTGCGTGCGACGCGCGCGCGATGACATAGGTGAGCGCGCCTATCCACAGCCATAGCGGCGATCCTATGGCCAGTTCGATCAGGGCGAAGAGGATGAGGATGATCGGCGTATATTCGACGAAGTTCGCATGCGCTCTTATCCGCCGTGCCAGCAGCGGATCGCCGCCATCGCCATGCAGCACTTTGCCGCCGACCCGAATCCGGACGCAGCGAAATGCGAGCCACAGGTTGAGAAGCGCGCAGGCGGCGGCCAAGGTCAGCGTAATCGGCAACAGCATCGCATGTTCTCCCTATCCTTACGTTGCCGGTACAATAGGTGGCCATCGTTTCGGGGCAAGGAAGGACTTGCGCCCCTGCCAAAAAACGCTATAGGCGCAGGGCTTCGCGATCACCCGGGCCGCATGGGTCTGCGGCGCCTGTGGCGTCGATATTCATCGGATTTCGGCCAGTCGCTTAACCAGATCTAATTATGGAATAAGGTGCCGACATGGCTGTCCCAAAGAGGAAAACTTCCCCGTCCCGTCGCGGCATGCGTCGCAGCCACGACGCGCTGCGCGTTGAAGCGTTCCAGGAATGCTCGAACTGCGGTGAACTCAAGCGCCCGCATAATCTGTGCGACGCCTGCGGCCACTATAACGGCCGCGAAGTCGTTGCCGTCGGGGCCTGACGACACACTCCCTCCTGCAAAGGTGTCCTGAAGTGTCCAGCCAACCGCGAATCGCAATCGACGCGATGGGCGGGGATGAAGGCGTGCGCGTGATGATGGCGGGTGTAGCGCTCGCCCGTCACCGCCACGAAGGGCTACGCTTCACCCTTTTCGGAGACGAGGCGCGGATCAAGGCCGCCCTCGACAATCATCCGAATCTGCGGGCCGCTTCCGAAGTGGTGCACGCCAGCGATGTCGTGTGTGCGGGGGACAAGCCCAGCGCCGCCATCCGCAAGAAGGCCAGCTCCATGAGCATGGCGATCGCTGCCGTTAAGGCGGGCGAGGCGGGTGCTGCGGTCTCGTCCGGCAATACCGGCGCGTTGATGGCGATGGCCAAGCTAGCGCTGCGTACCATGCCGGGCATTGATCGGCCCGCTCTGGCGGCGCTACTGCCTACGCTCGGCGACAATGACGTGGTCATGCTGGACTTGGGCGCCAATACCGAATGCGACGCCCGCAACCTTGTGCAATTTGCCGTGATGGGCGCGGCCTATGCGCGCATCGCTTTCGATCTTGAACGCCCGCGCGTTCGCATCATGAACATCGGCACGGAAGACATGAAGGGCACGGAAGAAATCCGTGACGCCGCCGCGATCCTGCGCGCGGCGACGAGCCTGCCCCTGTCGTTCGATGGCTTTACTGAAGGCGACAAGATCGGACGTGGCGAGGCCGATGTGATCGTCAGCGACGGTTTTTCCGGTAATGTGGCGTTGAAGACGGCGGAGGGTACGGCCCGTTTCGTCACCGACCTGCTGCGCACCGCCTTCACCAGCTCCATCCGGTCCAAGATCGGCTTCCTGATTTCCAAGCCCGCCATGCACCTGCTCAAGCATCATCTGGACCCCAACAACCATAATGGTGCGGTGTTTCTGGGCCTGAACGGTGTCGTGGTGAAAAGTCATGGCAACGCCAATGACAAGGGCGTTGCCAATGCCGTCCATGTCGCTGCGCGGCTGTTGGAAGAAGACATCACGCGGCGTATCGCCGCCGACATGGCGGGCGTCAGCGCGCTGTCGGCTGTGGCGTCCAAACAGGAGCTCGCCGCAAAGTGATTCGCAGGTCCGTTCTTCTGGGTACGGGGTCGGCTCTCCCGGTTCGCGCGGTCAGCAATGCTGAACTGGCGGAAACCGTGGACACGAGCGACGAATGGATCGTCGAACGCACCGGCATCCGCAATCGCCATATCGCAGGCGATGGCGAGACAACCGCAAGCCTTGCGACCGATGCTGCTCGCGCGGCACTGGATGCGGCGGGCCTGGCTGCGCAGGATATCGACCTCATCATTCTGGCGACGGCTACGCCGGACCAGACCTTTCCCGCCAGCGCGACCATTGTGCAGGCAGCGCTGGGCATCAATGATTGCGTGGCCTTCGACGTCGCGGCTGTGTGCTCGGGATTTCTGTACGCAGTGACGGTGGCGGACAGCATGATCCGGTCAGGGGCCGCGCAGAAGGCGCTGGTGATCGGGTCGGAGACGTTCAGTCGCATCCTCGATTGGGAAGATCGGACGACCTGCGTCCTGTTCGGGGACGGCGCGGGGGCGATCGTACTGGGCGCGGAGGACAGCGTAGACGGCGCGCGGGGCATATTGGCTTCAAAGCTGCATGCTGACGGTCGGCACAACCAGCTTCTCTATGTTGATGGCGGACCTTCGACGACGAAGACGGTTGGCAAGCTGCGCATGAAGGGGCAGGAAGTCTTCCGCCATGCGGTCGTCAACCTTGCGTCGGTACTGACCGAGGTCATGGAAATAGCGGGCCTCGGCACCGACAAGATTGACTGGCTGATCCCTCATCAGGCGAATGCGCGCATCCTGGATGCTACCGCGCGGAAGCTGAAGCTGTCGCCCGATCGCGTGGTCATGACGGTGGATCGCCACGCCAATACGTCCGCCGCTTCGGTGCCATTGGCGCTTGACCTGGCCATGCGGGATGGCCGGATTCAGTCGGGCGACCTGCTCGTGCTGGAGGCGATGGGCGGGGGCTTTACCTGGGGCGCTTGCGTCCTGCGGGTCTAAGCCAAGGCATCTACCCGGAATTCTTTGACTTTCTTCGGCGAGTCATCTTGCCGAATCACTCAGCTTATCGCACAATTTACCATTGTCGTCGGCATTGACCCGGCGGATGAAGGTGGGGACGTTCGATGACTGGCAATGGCACCCTGACACGCGCAGATCTGGCGGAAAGCGTCAATCGTCATATTGGCCTTTCACGATCCGAGGCCGCGGCACTTATCGAGTCCATATTGGAACATATGACCTCCGCACTGGAACGCGGGGAAAATGTGAAGATATCGAGCTTTGGCACCTTCGTTCTTCGCGACAAGACCCAGCGCATGGGCCGTAATCCCAAGACAGGGGTTGAGGTGCCGATCGAACCACGCCGCGTGCTGACCTTCCGCGCCAGCCAGACCATGCGGGACCGCGTTGCCGCATCGTGATGGGCTGACCTAGAGCATCGTGCGCGAAAGTGGGAACCGGTTTTGCGCTTAAAACGATGCGATAACAAAAAATAGAGCGCGCGATTGCGTCCGATTAAACGCAGCGCGCTCTAGCCGACGGTTATTCCCGCGCATGGTTGACCTTTGCGCCCTGACAGGTGCAACATCGGATCCATGGAAAAGGCAGAGGGTGCGTTCCTGACGATTAGCGAGCTGTCCGGGGAACTGGGGCTTCCGCAGCATATTCTGCGCTATTGGGAAACGCGGTTTCCCCAGCTACGGCCTCTCCAACGGTCGGGTAATCGCCGCTATTACAGGCCAGCGGATGTGGCGCTGGTCAGGCGCATCAATCAGTTATTGAACGAAGAGGGCTTCACGGTGCGGGGCGCGCAAAAGGCGCTTGCCGATGGGATAGCAGTGGCAAAGCCTGCCGCTGTTCCGGCTCCTGTCATTTCGGCCAAGCCTGAGCGGGGTGCGGATCTGCTGGATCGGCTCCAAGCGATCCGGGCGGCCTTGGCGGAGGCTATTGGGGAGTAAGTTCAGCGCCTCGTGTTTACTTAGTGCTTCGTGCTCTAACTCAGTGTCGCCATTTAAACCGTTCGCCCTGAGCTTGTCGAAAGGCTTTACTGCCCCTCAAAAAGAAGAGGGCTCGACAAGCTCAGCCCGAACGGAGGTGGGTGGCCCGGGTTGAACTCACTCTACGCCAGCAGCGACCTTGGTCACTTAGAACAGTTGATTTAACGCGATTCCGGGCCTAGCGCCGGATCCAGATCACGCGGGCGGGTGAAGCTCATCAGCGTTCCCGCGTTCGGTGCGACGTCCACCCAGGCATCAATATTCATATCCAGAACCGCGATGCTGGCCGTCGGAAACTTGACTTCCACATCGCCGCGTAGCGGGCTGGTGTCATTGTCCGGCACCAGTTCCAGGATCAGTTCTTCCAGGCCGGGATTATGTCCCGCCAGGATCACGTTGCTTGCAGTGTCTGGCAGATCGCGCAGCACATCCAGCAGCGTTGCCACGGACGCCAGATAAATGCGGCGATCCCAATGAGGATCGAGCGGCTGGCCATAGCCTTCCAGAAAGGTGTCGAGCGTCTGCACGACCCGGACTGCGGGAGAAGCGACGAGAAAGTCGAACTGCATCTGCCGGCTGCGGGCATATTGACCAATCAGCAGCGCCGCCCTTTCGCCGCGCCGGTTCAGCGGCCGGTCGAAATCCCGCTCTACCGGATCGTCCCAGTCGGACTTGGCGTGGCGCAACAGGGTCAACCGCTTCATCTTTGCTCCAGGTCGTGGGTGCCGGATTCGTGTCCTCGTTGCCCTAGCGGCATGCCGTCGCCAAGGCCAGCGTGGGAATGAGCGCTGACCGCAATGATCGCTTCGTCAAGGGTAAGGCGGCGAATGGGCGTCCCCGGCGGAAAGGCGCTGAGCAGCCGACTGGGCATCGCCGCCGACAATATGACGAAGCTGCCCCGATCTTCGGCGCGGCGGATCAGGCGGCCAAAGGCCTGGGCAAGGCGCGCGCGGATCAGCCTGTCGTCATAGGCGGCGCCACCTCCGGCGAGACGGCGGGCGGCGTGCAGCACCGTGGGCTTCGACCAGGGAACGCCCTCCATCACGACGAGCCGCAGCGAATGGCCCGGCACATCGACCCCGTCGCGCAAGGCGTCGGTGCCGAGCAGCGAGGCTCGTGGGTCGTCGCGGAATATGTCGATCAGCGTGCCGGTGTCCATTGGATCGACATGCTGGGCGTAGAGGGGCAGGCCTGCCCGTGCCAGACGATCGGCGATGCGCGCATGGACTGCACGTAACCGCCGTATCGCCGTGAACAGGCCGAGCGTCCCGCCGCCCGCCGCCTCGATCAGCCGCCCATAGGCGCCTGACAGTGCTGCAATGTCACCGCGTTTGATGTCGGTGACGACCAGCACCTCGGCGCGGCCGGGATAGTCGAACGGGCTTGCTGCTTCGAACCGCTGGACACCGTGCGGGAGATGGCTCGCCCCGCTGCGGCTTTCCGCATTGTTCCAGTCGCCGCCGCCCTTGAGCGTTGCGGATGTGACCAGCACGCCCTGCGCAGGTTTCAGCACGGTTTCAGCGAGCGGGCGGGTGGGGTCCAGCCAATGGCGATGGATGCCGATGTCGAATTCCCGGCCTTCGATGCGATCGACCGTCATCCAATCGACGAAATCCGCATCAGCCGGGCCGCCAATCCGCGCGAGCAGCGCGAGCCAAGCGGCGATGAGGTCGCACCGCCAGCCGAGCGAGGCAATCGCCCCTTCGATCCGTGCGCGGGCTGCGCCGTCGAGCCAATCGGGCGCGTCCTCGATGACCGCCTCCAGCCGTTTGCTGAGCCGGTTCAGCGGCCGCAGCAAAGCGTCGAGGGCGAGCGCGGCTTCCTGCGCGGCTTCGACCAGCGGGCCGTCGGGTTCAGCCACTTCCGTTTCCAGTCCGTAGCCTGCGTCCGCCTCGCCCACATCGGCGGCGCGGGCATAGACCGTGCCGCGCACGGCCGCGAGCAGCTGTTCGAGTGGTCCGAAGGGTTCTCCCGCGACGATCCGTTTCAGCCATTCATCGGCTGGCAGAGCGCGCGCGGCGTCCGCCGCCGCGCGGATCGCCTGGCCGCCTTCCTCATCATAGCTGGCCAGATCCGACAGGCGGGCGGCAAGACCGCGCCGACGGCCACGCGAATTGCCTTCAGGCCCCATGACCCAGCGGCGCAGCTCGATCGCTTCCTGACCTGACAAGGCGACGGAAAAGGTGGAGTCGGCGGCATCGAAGAGGTGATGGCCCTCATCGAAGATGATGCGCTGTGGTCGCTGGCCTGTTTCCCGCCCGCGCGCGGCGTTGATCATGACGAGGGCGTGATTGGCGATGACGATGTCCGCGTCGGCCGAGGCGCGCGCCGACCGTTCGATGAAGCATTTGCGGTAATGCGGACAGCCCGCGTAGATGCATTCGCCCCGGCGATCGGTCAGCGCGGTCGATCCATTGCGGCGGAACAATGTCGGCAGCCAACCGGGCAGATCGCCACCCACCATGTCGCCATCCTTGCTGAACGCCGCCCAGCGCGCGACCAGTTGGGCGAGGATAGCCGCTCGTCCGGAAAAGCCGCCCTGCAACGCATCCTCAAGGTTCAGCAGGCAGAGGTAATTTTCGCGCCCTTTGCGTACGACGATCCGCCGCGCTGCCGTTGCCGGATCGGGGAAGAGGCGAAGGCTTTCGCGGTCAAGCTGCCGTTGGAGCGCTTTGGTATAGGTCGATATCCATACCGTGCCTTGCGCCTCCGATGCCCAAAGCGAGGCCGGGGCGAGATAGCCCAATGTCTTGCCGATCCCGGTGCCAGCCTCTGCGAGCAGCATATTGGGTTGATCCCGATGCTGGCGCGGACGGAAGCTTTCCACGGCTGCCGCCGCATAGGCGCGCTGCCCCGGCCGGGCTTCCGCCGCGCTGCCGGTCAGATGCGCCAGCCGCGCCAACACCGCCTCTTCATCGAGGGAGATGGTGCGCGGCGCTGGACGCGGCGGTGTTTCCTCCCATTCGGGCAAGCGGGAGAAAAGCCAGCGCTCTGCTTCGGGCGGTCGGCTTATCCGGGGCGCGATGAGTGGCGCCCACGGCCAGCGGAGGCGGTGCAGCGTCTGGGCGGAAGTCCAGCCGCCTTCCCGCTCGGTCCATGAAGGCGATCCGAGCATGTCCAGCAGCGCGGAGGTGGCGGCTTGCAGCAGCTGCGGAATGTCCGCTTCGCTGCCCGGCCGTCCCAGGCCGAGCGCTTCCGCAAGGCCCTTGGGCGTGGGGACAAGGAAGCGGGCCGGGTGGACGAAAGCCCAGAGTTCCAGCAGGTCCAGGCCATTGAGTTCAGGATAGCCGAGCCTTTGCCCCGTCAGCGGCGCATTGAGCAGCAAAGTGGGCGTCTCTGCGGCGCAGGAGATAGCCGCTCCCTTCGCGACCGCGCGGGTGTCTTCACCCTCGCGCAACCAGATCCCACCATGGCTGGCATGAAGGGCGGGCAGGGCAGTGGGGTCGATCACTCCAATCGCTTAGGCGACCGGGAACAAAAGGGAAACCGGAAAAAGGCTCAACTCAGCTTGTGCGGCGGCCAAATCCGGTTGGCTGCGGGGAAAAGGCGCGCGGGGCGAGGCCGCGCCCGCCATGCTTATGCACCAGCGGCAGACACAGGCGGGTGCGCGCCATCTCCAGCAAGTCGAACAGCGGGCCATCGACCAGTTCATAGGGAAAGCGAACCCCGATGCGGTCGGGTTCGGACCATTGCACCGTTCCGAAAACAATCTGCCCTTCAAACCCGATCTGGCACTGGCTTCGTGCGGGCAGGGTGCAGCCGCGGATCTGGGCACCTCCTTCGCTCAGATCGACGATGGTCCCCTCCAGGCTGTCGAGCACGGTTGTGACGACAACGCTGATATCGACCCCAATGCGTTGACGGCTACGTGGTATCTGCATGGTGCCCGCTATCCCCTTTCCGGCGGCTATCAAGGATAAATGTGCCGTATTGAGGTTAATCAAGGTTAAACATAATCTCTCGGCAGTGCCGCCGGTACGCGCGCGGCTGTGCGGAAAGGCGTTCCATTTCCGGCCTTCCAAGGCTAGGGGCGTGTGCATCATGACCGTGTCCGATATCCTCCGCACCGCCGCTCAGGCGTCCAAGGCCTGGCCCTATGAAGAAGCGCGCAAGCTGCTGAAGCGCTATCAGAACGGCGCTCCCGACAAAGGCTATATCCTGTTCGAGACCGGCTATGGCCCGTCCGGCCTGCCCCATATCGGCACCTTCAACGAAGTGTTGCGCACGACGATGGTGCGCAACGCCTATCATGCGCTGTCCGATATACCCACGCGCTTGATCGCGTTCAGCGACGATATGGACGGGCTGCGCAAGGTGCCGGATAATGTGCCGAACCAGGCGATGTTGGCCGAGCATCTCGGCAAGCCGCTGACCCAAGTACCCGATCCGTTCGAGAAGTTCGAAAGCTTCGCGCATCATAACAACGCGATGCTGCGCGAATTTCTGGACCGCTTCGGGTTCGATTATGAGTTTGTGTCCGCGACCGACCGGTACAAGTCCGGCGCGTTCGATGATGCGCTCAAGAATGTCCTGCGTCATTATCAGGACATCATGGACATCATGCTGCCGACGCTGCGCAAGGAACGGCAGGCGACCTATTCACCGGTCCTGCCGATCAGCCCGAAGAGTGGCATCGTCCTTCAGGTGCCGATCGAGGTGCTGGACGCCGACGCCGGGCTCGTCCGGTTCGAGGATGAGGGGGAGATTGTCGAACAGTCGATCCTGTCCGGGGGTGCAAAGCTGCAATGGAAGGTCGACTGGGCGATGCGCTGGGTAGCGCTGGGCGTCGATTATGAGATGGCGGGCAAGGATCTGATCGATTCGGTGACTCAGTCGTCCAAGATCTGCCGCGCGCTGGGCGCCCGCCCGCCCGAAGGCTTTAACTATGAGATGTTCCTGGACGAGAAGGGGGAAAAGATCTCCAAGTCCAAGGGCAATGGCCTGAGCCTTGAACAGTGGCTGACCTATGGGCCGCAGGAAAGCCTGGCCTTTTACGCCTATCGTGAGCCGAAGAAGGCCAAGCAGCTGCACATGGGCGTGATCCCGCGCGCGGTGGACGAATATTGGCAGTTCCGGGTCAACTATCCCAACCAGCAGGTCGAGCAGCAGCTTGGCAATCCGGTGCATCATATCCATGATGGAAAGCTGCCCGACGGCAAGCTGCCGGTGACCTTCGGCTTGTTGCTCAACCTGGTCGGCGTGATGGGCGACGCCAGCCGGGAACAGGTGTGGGGATATCTGCAAAATTATGTCTCTGAAGCGAGCGCGCAGACCTACCCTGAACTGGATGCGCTGATCGGGCATGCGCTCGCTTATCATCGCGACTTTGTGGCGCCCACGCTGAAGCGTCGCGCGCCGGAAGCCAACGAAGCCGAGGCGCTGCGCAGGCTGGACGCGGAACTGGCGGCGCTGGGCGATGATGCCACCGCCGAAGATATCCAGAATATCGTATATGCGATCGGCAAGGACGAGGCCTTTGGCTTTGCTGAACTGCGTGACTGGTTCAAGGCGCTGTATCAGACGTTGCTGGGGGCCGATCAGGGGCCTCGGATGGGCAGCTTCATCGCCCTGTATGGCGTGGCAAACAGCCGCCGCCTGATCGCTGAAGCGCTGGGTTGACGCAGGGGAACATTAGCCGCCCCTAAGCGTTCCTATTCCGGTCCACCCCCTTTCGGACTGATGGTGCGCCCTGTGCGTACCATCGGCCGCGCCCGCTCGGAGACGGGCGGCGCGGCCAAGGGGATTTCCAAAATTGAGGCAGTAGCGGGGGTCGCACCGTGACCGCTATTCTGTGTCCTAAGAAATAGAGAAACGGCTCCGAACCGAAGTCCGGAGCCGCCCATTGTCCTTAACTCTCTATTACCAGAAGAAGCCCCGATGGACCTCCATCACGCGCCCGCTGCGGACGTTGACCAGCAGCACGTCATTATAATGCCTTACCCAGCGCAGGTTACGGTTCGCGGGCCGGGGCAGGCGATAGCGATAGGGATCGCTGATATAGTAGCGGGAATTATAGAATCCCGGGCGCAATTGAGACCCGACTTCCCAGCGATTGTAGCGGAAGGGCGCGCGCCAG
Organism: Sphingobium sp. TomTYG46; assembly: GCF_055396345.1. Classification (NCBI taxonomy): domain Bacteria; kingdom Pseudomonadati; phylum Pseudomonadota; class Alphaproteobacteria; order Sphingomonadales; family Sphingobiaceae; genus Sphingobium; species Sphingobium sp. TomTYG46. Next base: position 1,932,047 of record NZ_AP027324.1, on the reverse strand, counting down.
TTGCCGCCGCGATAAACGTCGCGGTGCGAACGGCGATAGTCGCGCCAATCTTCGCGCAGTTCCTGCCGGGCGTCGCGGACGTCGCGGCGCTGTTCGCGTACATCATGGCGCGAGCCATGGCGTTGCGCGTCGCGCAGTTCGCGCTGATCCTGACGAAGGTCCCGCGCACTGTCGCGCACTTCGCCGCGAGACTGGGCCATGACCGCGCTTGGCATCGCTGTCGCTGCGATAAGGCCGAGGATGATCAACTTACGCATATATTTTCTCCCATCAGCTTGGCGGCCTGAACCGGTGGGGATCAAACTTTCATCCCCTGGACCGGTTCCGTGACCAACAATGGGGTTATGCATTCCGGCCGCTGAACCTGTGGGGAACGGCACTGTCAGGAATCAGTCATTTATGTCGCAACTTGTATCACGGCTATGAACAAGCGCGCTTGCGGTCAGTGTACCCAGCGTCGCTCCCGAAACCATTTGGTCACGACATATTTGACGCCGCTGTCCACCGGCCGGGCGGCATGCAGGCTCATCGGATTGGGCGAACCGTCGGCCTTCAGGTTGTTCCAGATGAGGATCATCCCCTCAACGGGCGGCACCATGAACTCGCAATGGGGAAAATGCGTCTCCCCGCCCGCCGCGACGGGCGACAGATAGATCATCGCCGTCCAGCTGCGCTGCCCACCCTTTTTCATCATCGCGGGCCAATAGTTGGCGGTGACCGGGAAATAGTCGCAATGCGCCTTATATTCCTGACCCACCGCATAACGTTGACCCTGCAAGGTTTCGCCATTTTCGGGCGGCAAGCCGGTCAGCGCGCAAATCCGGCGGCTGATGCCATCGACCAGGGGGTCCCAGGGGTTAAGGTTGCAGCTGTGGCTGGTGCGGTAGTCGGCGTTCGCGCTGCCGGAAAACAGCGTGGAGGGCTGCGCGTCGGCGTCGATCAGCGCGCGCAATCCTTTGCATTCCTCGGCGCTAAGGAAGTCATGGCGGCCGTAGATTTCAAGGTTTGCGGCGTCGATCCGGCTGACCAAGGGGTTGCGGTCCAGCTTTGCGCGCACCGCATCGCCGATCTTCGCCCGAGTGGCCGAAGCGATGCCGCCATCATCAATCACGTCCGTCATGCCCGCTTCCTGCCGCCGTCGTCCCGCCGGTGCAAATGAAAAGGGCCTGACGCACATGGCGCCAAGCCCAGATGAAATCAGCGGATATGATCCTCCGCTTACCAGAAGAAGTCGTGGATCACGTCTACGACATAGCCGTCCCGGATATCGACCAGCAGGGCATCGTCATAATAGCGCACCCAACGCAGCGTGCCGTAGGCAGGCGGCAGGCGATAGGACCATGGATCATCGATCCAATAGTTGTTCGCGAACAGCAAGCTGTTCAGGAAGATGCCTGTCGAAAAGCTTCTATAGCCATAGCTCCATCCGCGCGGCGCATAATAACGGCCCATCCGGTAGCGGTCGCTATAGCGTGAGCGATAGCTGCGCCAGTCATAGCGGCGGTCCTGCCGCCAATCATTGTCCCAACGGCGCTGGCCGTTCCAGCGGGTGCGGTCGTCGAACCGGCGATTGCCCGCCAGACTGCCGCGCCAGTTGTTGCCGCTGTCGAGCCGCCCTTCCGGACGTCCATTCCGACGATCATCACGCCAGTCCTGACGGCGGTCGTCGCGATTGCCGCGCCACTCTGCCTGGTTGTTGTCCCGGCGGTCATCCCGCCACTGCGGACGATCGCCAACGGCCCGTTCCCTGACGCGCGCATCGTTGCGCCACGCATCGCGAGGAGCGACCGGGCGCGATTCCGCACCACGCGACTGGCGATCGGGTTGTGCCGGAGCGGCCTGTACCCGCGCGCGATCATTCACGCGTTCCTGCCACCGCTGCGTGGAAGCCTGATCACGTACGCGGACGTTTCCGCGATCGCCATCCTGCCCGCCGCCTCGGGATGCCCGGCCGTCGTTCCGCCCAGACTGCTCACCGCCGCGATCGCGCCATCCGTCCTGTCCGCGTTGCGCATAGGCAGGGGCCACGCCGCCCAAAACTGTCGCGGTCATCAGCCCCGCCAACATCATTTTCCTCAACATGGTCTTTTCTTTCCAAAAGGGGCGCCATGCCCCGCATGATTTCCCTTTTATGTCTGCCGCCATGTCGCGACGCTGAACTCGTTCGTCAGCGATTTGAAAGAATCTCACAGGGTAAAGATGGTCATTGGACTTGGCGTACACAAATCGATTATTTCGGTAGAAAATCGACCAACCGCCGCCGTCGGATTTAAAAGCTGATCTAGATCAGTGCGCGCCTTGGTGACAGCCTTTAGGAACGACGAGTGAAAAGAACGTCCAACGCCGGCCGAGTTCGACAGGCCTTAAGAAAAGCGACGATGGAAAACCATCAGCGGGTGGATGATCTTTTTTCCGGCTTTTCGTTGGATTCTCCTGCGGGATATGGTGCTTTTCTGAAGGCGCATGCACGCGCGCTGATGCCGCTGGAACAGTTGGCGATGCCCGATTCTCCGCGCTTGCCCCAGTTGATGGAAGACCTTGCATCATTGGGCGAAACGCTGCCGGAGCCACTGGAAACAACGCCGCATGCGGGCGAAGGGTTTCGATGGGGCGCGCTCTACGCCCTGGAAGGTTCGCGGCTGGGTGGCGCCATGCTGGAGCGGCGCGTGCCTGCCGGGTTGCCCAGGGCCTATCTCAAGTCTGTCCACGGCCAGGGAAGCTGGATCGCCTTTCAGCAAGCGCTGGACGAGGCGTCGGATGGCGGTGGCCAGGATTGGATCGACAACGCGATAGAGGGAGCGCAAGCCGCCTTCGCTCTGTTCGCGGCAGGTGCCGCGGCGGAACGGGTGAGCACTCATGGCTGAACGCGATGGACAGGAGATGGCTGACTTCGCCGTCGACATCAGCAATTGCGATCGCGAACCGATTCATGTGCCGGGCACCATACAGCCTTTCGGCTTTCTGGTTGCGCTGACCGCCGACTGGCTGGTTTCCCGCGTCTCGGCCAATTGTGAACAGTTCATCGGACTGACGCCTGAGCAGATGCTGGGCAAGCCGATCAGCGGTCTGTTCCGGGATGATGCCATTCATTCGCTGCGGAACCGGATCACGTTGCTGCGTGGCCCCGACGCGGTCGAGCGGATGTTCTCGCTGGTGCTGATCGATGGCGTTCAGCCCTTTGACATCGCCGTTCATTTTTCGGGCTCGTTGGTGGTGATCGAGGCTGAACCGGCTTTCGCGGACGAGATCGAGGCGACCAGCATGGTGCGCTCCATGGTCGCGCGGCTTGCTCAAACGGATAGCATGGCCGCCTTCCTGCGCGATGGGGCGAGGCAGGTGAGGGCCTTGACCGGATTCGACCGCGTCATGGTTTACCGCTTTGCCGACGGTGGCGACGGCGAAGTCGTGGCCGAAGCGCTGCGGCCCGGCATCGACAGCTTTTTCGGGTTGCATTACCCTGCTTCGGACATCCCGACGCAGGCCCGGGCGCTGTACCTGCGCAACATCTTCCGCGTCATCGCGGACGTTGGGGCAGAGCCGGTTCCGGTGATCCCAGTGCTTGATCCCACCGGCGCGGCGCTCGACATGTCGTTGTGCCTGCTGCGCGCGGTTTCGCCGATCCACATCGAATATCTCGGCAACATGGGCGTGGGGGCTTCGCTCTCCATCTCGATCATCGTCGAGGGGCGCTTGTGGGGCTTGTTCGCCTGTCACCATTATGGTCCGCGCCTGCCGACCTTCGCGCAGCGTAGCGCGGCTGAGCTGTTCGGGCAGATTTTCTCCATGATGCTTGAAAGCCGCGAGCGTGCGGAAACGGCGCATTATGAGGGGAAGGCGCGGCAAGTCGCCGACCGCCTCATGTCCGCCGTGGCCCAGGATCATGATCTGCTGTCCAACGCCCGTTGGCTGGGCGATGTCATTTTCGACACCGTGCCAGCGGATGGCGTCGGCGTGTATATTGACGGGGACGTGACGCTGGCCGGTTTGACGCCGGACAGGTCCGCCTTTGCGGCGATCGTCTCTATGCTCAATCGGACGGCGGCAAGCCAGGTGTTCGCGACCGACTGCCTCGGCCGGGTGATGCCGGAGGCGGAAGCCTATGCGGATCGCGCTGCGGGCCTGCTCGCCATTCCGCTGTCACGGCGACCGCGCGACTATGTCGTGCTGTTCCGCGCGGAGCAGATGCGTTCGGTGCGCTGGGCGGGCAATCAGGAAAAGCATATCGAATATGGCCCTAATGGGCCGCGCCTGACCCCGCGCAAGAGTTTCGAGGAATGGTCGCAACTGGTGAAGGGTACGTCGGTGCCTTTCACTCCGGCGGAATTGCGCGTCGCTGAGGCATTGCGGACGGCTCTGCTGGAAGTGGTTCTGCGCCTTTCCGATTCCGCCAACGAGGAACGGCAGAAGGCGCATGAAAAGCAGGAACTGCTGATTGCCGAGCTGAACCATCGGGTCCGCAACATATTGTCGCTGATCCGCGGGCTGCTGTCCCAGACGCGCGACAGTGCCCGTTCGGTGGACGAATTCATCGCCACGCTGGAAAGCCGTGTGCACGCACTGGCCCGCGCTCATGACCAGATTACAGCGGACCGCTGGGCACCGGCACGGTTGCAGGACCTGATCGAGGTCGAGGCCGGGGCCTATCTGGGCGAGCGGCGTGACCGGGTCAAACAGACCGGCCCCAACGTGTTGTTGACGCCGTCGGCCTTCACCGTGCTGGCACTGGTGATACATGAGCTTCTGACCAACGCCGCAAAATATGGCGCGCTGTCGGATGGCGGCACGGTTGCGATCGACTGGCGTGTCGATGCGGATGGCAGCCTGCTGCTCGACTGGAATGAAAGCGGCGGCCCGGCCGTCGTCGCCCCGACCCGCCGGGGTTTCGGGTCCACCGTCATCGAACGGTCGATCCCTTATGATCTGGATGGCAAGGCGGAGATTACTTACCGTCTTTCCGGGCTGGAGGCGCATTTCTGCATCCCGTCCCAGCATATCGTGACGGTCCTGCCCGATGTTACCGTTGGGGAAAGATCGAAGCCGGCGCCCGCGCCCGCTCCCGGCTTGCTCAAGGGGCGCAACGTCCTTCTGGTCGAGGATAATATGATCATCGCGATGGATGGTGAGGATGCGCTGCGCGATCTGGGCGCGGAAGTCGTCACGGCCGCCAGCGTCGGGCGAGCGCGTGAAGCCATCGATCTGCACGCCATCGATTTTGCCGTCCTGGATTTCAATCTGGGCAACGAAACGAGTCTCCCGATCGCCGACATGCTCGCGGAAAATGGCGTCAGCTTTTTGTTCGCGACGGGCTATGGCGATGGTCTTGATCTGCCCGAGCGGTTCAGCGGTATCACCCTGTTGAAGAAGCCCTATTCCGGCGCCACGCTGGCGCAGGCCATCGCTCCCATTATCGAGGTTAGCGAGGCTTAGGGGGCTGCGAAACGCACTGTTTCACCCCGCGCACTTGCATGGTCAGGGGCGGCGGGCGATCTAACGGTTATGAAACAGCCCAGCCTTTATATCCCGCACGGTGGCGGTCCTTGCTTCTTCATGGACCCCGCAGATCCCGATCGTCCCTATAGCGACCCCATGTGGCAGACGATGCAGGATTATCTGACGCAACTGGTCGAGAGCCTGCCCGAACGACCGCGCGCGATGTTGATCGTGTCGGCGCATTGGGAGGAGCCGGTCCTTACCGTGCACAACGGGGATCGTCCGGACCTTCTGTTCGACTATTATAATTTCCCGCCGCACACTTATTCGCTGAAATGGGATGCACCGGGAGCGCCCGCCGTCGCCGGCCGCGCCGCCCAACTGCTGCGCGAAGCTGGCTTCCCCGTCGCGGAAGAGCATGAACGCGGCTGGGACCACGGTGTCTTCATTCCGATGAAGGTCGCGCGGCCGCAGGCCGACATTCCCGTCGTTCAACTGTCGCTGAGAAAAGACCTCGACCCACAGGCGCATATCGCGGCGGGCCGAGCGCTTGAACCATTGCGGGATGAAGGGGTCGTGATCATCGGGTCGGGGATGAGTTTCCACAATATGCGCGTTCACGATTCGCAGGCGCGAACACCGTCGCTATTGTGGCATGAGGCTTTGACTGACGCGGTGACGGACCCGGACCCGCAGCGGCGATCGGCACGTATTGCCGCGTGGGAGACTCTGCCGGAGGCGCGCTTCGCCCATCCTCGTGAAGAGCATCTGCTGCCGCTGATGGTGGCGCTGGGCGCCGGCGGCGATGATGTCGCGCAGGTTGACTATGACGACGCCGTGCGCGGGTGGCCGGTATCGGCCTATCGATTCGGCTAGGGGCGGCGGAGTGCCGGAACGGCGCGGGCAGCCTCTTCGGGCGACACGCCGGGGGGTGGGGCTGCCTCAACCTGTTCCTCGCCGCGCATCACTTTCCCGGCGCGCTTGATGGCGCCACGCAGGCGGGGGTAGATGCCGCAACGGCATATGTTGGTGATGGCCGCGTCGATATCTTCATCACTCGGATCGTTGTTGCGCTTCAGCAGAACCGATGCCGCCATAAGGACGCCGGGGATGCAATAGCCGCACTGCGACACATTGTCGGCCGCAAAGACCTGTTGCAGCGGGTGACCGCGATCGGGGGAAAGCGCCTCTATGGTGGTGACGAAGCGTCCTTCGGTATCCCTAATGCTGACCTGGCATGAGCGCACCGCCTGCCCGTCGATATCGACCGTGCACGCGCCGCAATCACCCGTCCCACAACCATATTTAGTGCCTGTCAGGTTGGATGCGTCGCGCAGCGCCCAGAGGAGTGGCGTGTCGGGGTCCATCCGATATTGGACCGGGCGGTCGTTGACCGTGAATTTGGTCATGCCTCCTCTTCCCCCTCTGCCTGGTGATAGAGGACTTCGTTGCGGATGCGGATGGTGCGCGATGCCAGGCGGATTTCCTGAATGAACGTCGCAAAACCGCCCGCCTGAAGCAACATCGCCAGACTGAACAGGATGGCAATGAGTGTGCCAAGGTGCGCGCCGAACAGGTTGCCCGCAAATAGCAGGATGACGACCAGGCAAACCGCGCATGCGGAGGCCACCGAAAGGAAGATCGCGACATTGACCACGTTCATACGCCGGTCCAGCACGCGGATCTCGCCCACCATGCGGTCATGTTCCTTGCCGCGCGACGTCAGTATTTTTCCTTCGATCAGCCTGGCGCGGTCGATAATCCGGGCAAGGCGCCCCGCACAGACGCTGAGGAAGGCGCCGATGCCCGCGAGCAGGAACACCGGCGCCAAAGCAAGCTGGATCGTCTGCGCGACCTGCGAAACCTGGGGCAGGGGGATGGTCGAGTGGAGTGCCACGCCTCTAACCCGGCGCCGCTTCCGTCAGGCCGCGCCCTTGGCGGGCGTGTTGATGCCCATGGACTTCAGATATTGCTTGATGTTGCGCGCCGCCTGCCGCAGCCGCTGTTCATTTTCCACCATGGCGATGCGGACGAAACCCTCGCCATCCTCGCCATAACCGACGCCGGGGGCTACCGCGACCTTGGCATGGGTGAGCAGCTGCTTGGAAAATTCCAGGCTGCCCATGTCCTTGAGCGCGGGGGGCAGTGGAGCCCAGGCGAACATCGACGCCTTGGGCGCCGGGATTTCCCAGCCAGCGCGGCCAAACGCCTCGACCATTACATCGCGACGCTTGTGATAGAGTTCGCGATTCTTCTGGACGATGTCCTGCGGCCCGTTCAGCGCCGCGCAGGCCGCGGCCTGGATCGGCGTGAATGCGCCATAATCGAGATAGGACTTCACCCGCTTGAGCGCCGCGATCAGTTTGCGGTTGCCGACCGCAAAGCCGATGCGCCAGCCCGCCATGGAATAGGTCTTGCTGAGCGAGGTGAATTCTACCGCGACATCCTTGGCTCCCGGAACCTGCAGGATGGAAGGCGTCGGGTTGCCGTCATAATATAGCTCGGAATAAGCAAGGTCGGACAGGACCCAGACTTTATTCTCCTTCGCCCAGGCGACCAGCCGCTCGTAAAAGGCAAGATCGACCGTTTCGGCGGTAGGATTGCTGGGATAGCCGACGACCAGAATAGAGGGACGCGGCACGGTGAAGGCCATCGCGCGTTCCAGTGACTTCCAGTAATTTTCGTCCGGCGTCGTCGGGACCGAGCGAATGGTCGCGCCCGCGATGATGAAGCCGAACATATGAATCGGATAGCTGGGGTTGGGCGCCAGAACGACGTCGCCGGGCGCGGTGATCGCGGTCGCGAGGCTAGCAAGCCCTTCCTTCGACCCCATGGTCACGACGACCTCGGTCTCGGGATCGAGGTCTACGCCGAAGCGGCGGCCATAATAATTGGCCTGCGCCTTGCGCAGTCCGGGAATGCCCATCGACTGGGAATAGCCATGAGCGCTCGGCTTTTGCGCGACTTCGCACAGCTTGGCGATGACATGGTCGGGTGGCGGCAAATCAGGATTGCCCATGCCCAAGTCGATAATGTCCTCGCCCGCGGCTCGCGCGGCGGCCCGCATCGCGTTGACTTCAGCGATGACATAGGGTGGCAGGCGCTTCATGCGGTAAAATTCTTCGGACATTATAGGGCTTTCCTGAAAGGTCTCCATGGGGAATAGTGCTGCACGCACTTTCGCGCGATGCGCTCTGGCTATAGCCCGCCAGATTGGCTCACGCCAGCGAAAGCGGCGGACATAAAGGATGCCAGGAGGAGGAAGGTGGCCATGGAAGCGCAGAACCTCAACGAGCCTCATTTGCCGACACTGGAACAGATGCAGCAGTGGACCGAAGTCGTCGGCCGGGCGCAGCAGCTCATCCTGGAGCAGGCAGCCGGTGCGACTGGCAGTGCGATGCCGTTCGATCCAGATGCGGTGGCGCGCATTCAGACAGGCTTTGCCAATGAAGGTCTGGCCCTGTGGCAGCGATTTCTTGACGCGGGCGGCATGCTTCGCGACCAGCCAGACGCTCCGCCTTCCGAAAGCCCTGCAGCGCGCAAGGATCGCCGCTTCGCTGACCCCGCCTGGACCAAGCATCCCTTCTACGACCTGATCCGGCAAAGCTATCTGCTGATGTCGGACTATCTGCTGAAATTGACGGACGCGGTGGATGGGGTCGATCCCAAGCAAAAGGCAAAGCTGCGTTTCGCCACCAGCGGCATGCTGGACGCGGTGGCGCCCAGCAACTTTCCGCTGACCAACCCCCTCGTCATGGAAAAGACCCTGCAAAGCGGGGGCGAAAATCTGGTCAAGGGCCTCCAGCACATGCTGGCGGACATGGAAAAAGGTCAGCTGACCCAGACGGACGGCGCGGTCTTTGAGCTTGGCCGGAACATCGCGACCACCCCCGGCAAGGTGATCAAGGAAACGCCGCTTTACCAGCTGATCCACTATGCGCCGACCACGGACAAGGTGCTGGAAACGCCACTTGTCATCTTCCCGGCATGGATCAACCGCTTCTACATACTCGACCTGTCACCGGAAAAAAGCTTCGTCAAATGGGCAACCGACCAGGGGATCAGCGTCTTCCTGCTGTCCTGGAAATCGGCCGACGCGTCGATGAAGGACCTGCTGTGGGACGATTATATCGTCCGGGGTCAGATCGATGCGATCGACACCGTGCGCGAACTGCTCGGCGTGCCGAGCGTCCATACGATCGGCTATTGCGTGGCTGGCACCACCCTCGCCGCGACCCTGGCCTATCTTGCTGAACGTGGCGAAGCGGACAAGGTGGCGAGCGCGACCTTCTTCACGGCGCAGGTGGACTTCAGCGAGGCAGGCGATCTTGGCCTGTTCGTCGATGATGAGCAGATGAAACTGGTTGACCAGCTTTCGAGCGGGGGCTTCCTGGATGGGCGATATATGGCCGCGACGTTCAACCTGCTGCGTGGCCGCGACCTCATCTGGAACTATGTGGTCAATAATTACCTGCTCGGGCAGGATTATCCGCCCTTCGACCTGCTATATTGGAATGGCGACACCACCAATCTTCCCGCGTGCTGGCACAAAAATTACCTGACGCAGCTTTATCGCGACAACAAGTTGGTGGTGCCGGGGGCGCTGACCATCGACGGAACGCCGCTTGATCTGAGCAAGGTCAAAACGCCCGCCTATGTTCAGGCTGGACGGGAAGATCATATCGCCCCTCCCGAAAGCGTGTGGAAGATCACATCCCACTTCGCCGGGCCGATCCGGTTCCTGCTGGCTGGATCGGGCCACATCGCGGGCGTGGTCAATCCGCCGGCGGCGGGGAAGTATCAATATTGGTCCTGCGATGAACTGCCTGCCAGCCTGCCCGACTTTGTGGCGAACGCGAAGGAGACGAAGGGAAGCTGGTGGCCGGACTGGATCGAATGGATTCGCTCTCATGGTGATTCGATGGTCTCTGCCAAAACCGGTGGGCGGATGCCTGGCGCCGGTTCCCTGAAGGCCATAGAGGATGCGCCCGGCCGCTATGTGAGAGAGCGCTAAGCCTTACAAAATACACTGATTTTAGACAGGTAAAACAAGGACCGATTTCTCCGCCAATCTTGTTTTGCTGCACTGCACAAAAATTCTTGCGTTTGCGCTTTGAATTATATATTGTGCACTGCAGCAACGGAGAACCTTTTATGCCAGTGACTCCTAAGCCTGCTCGCCGGAAGGCAGCGGTCAAGACGCCCGGCTCGACATTGTCGGCGGCCGAAGCATTGAAGGCTGCGGAAGAAGCGGTGAGCGTCAGCCCGAAGGCTGCGCCAGCGCGGAAGGCCGTGGCGGTCAAGAAGGCTGCGGTTAAAGCCGCAAAGCCTGATCCGGTCGCGATTGTCGCCGCCACCACGGCGGTCGATGCAGCGCCCGAACCGGCTGCTCCGCCAGCAATTGAACCTGCCCCTCATGCACCAGCGCCGCTGGTCGAAGAGGTAGCCATCGAAGTCGAAGAAACCAAGAGCCTTTCGTCCGAGGCCGGGCCGGTAGAGCCCACCATGCTGCCTGCCACAGAAGGAACCAAGATGATGAACGACGTGATCGAAACCGGAAAGAAGTTCGCTGAAGAGACCAAGGCCAAGTTTGAGACGGCCTATGCCGGTCTGAACGAGAAGGCCAAGGCTGGCGTCGAAAAGTCGACCAAGGCCATCGAAGAGCTGAGCGACATCGCCAAGGGCAATGTCGAAGCGCTGGTCGAATCGGGCAAGATCGCTGCCAAGGGCATTGAAACCCTGGGCCAGGAAGCTGTCGATTACAGCCGCAAGAACTTCGAGAAGGCGACTGCCTCGCTCAAGAGCTTCTCGACGGTCAAGACGCCGACGGAATTCTTCCAGCTGCAGAGCCAGCTTTTCTCGAGCAGCTTTGACGAGCTGACCAAGGAAGCCGCGAAGAGCAGCGAAGCGCTGATCAAGCTGGCTGGCGAAGTCGCCCAGCCGCTGACCGCACGCGTTACCGTTGTCACGGACAAGGTAAAGTCGCTCGCCGCCTGATCGTCGGTTAAAAGACTTGAAAGAATGAGGCGGCTCTCATCCATGGGGTGGGAGCCGCTATTCTTGGTTGCCGCCCTCCCTTGCGCGATGACCCGCAATCTGCGCCCCTTGCCTTAAGAGCTGGAATCGCCATATCCTCCCCCGTCATGAGCAGCATCAGCACATATCGGGAGAAGATGGCGGGCCGGGACCAGGATGATCAGGGTGAAGGCCCTGGCGGTCCCAATGTCGGCATCGCGACGCGCACCCGCGCCCGCACCAAGAAGCCGTCTCTCTACAAGGTATTGATGCTGAACGACGACTACACGCCGATGGAATTCGTCGTGCATGTCCTTCAGCAGTTTTTCCGCATGGACATGGAAGAGGCCACCCGCGTGATGCTCCACGTGCACCAACGCGGCGTCGGCGTTTGCGGCATTTTCAGCTATGAAGTGGCGGAGACGAAGGTGAACCAGGTGATGGACTTCGCCCGGCAGAACCAGCATCCGCTTCAATGTACGCTGGAAAAGGCCTGAACTGCCGAAAGCAAGCCTGCCCAAATTGTAAGATGATGAAAGCCATGCTTTTGTCGTCGTCCGGCGCCCCTCATGGTTATTATATATTAAGGATGGTTGCTTAGGCAGAGGGCGTCATGCCTGCCATTCTCCGTTCTCCTTCTTCCAGACTGACGCCGCTGGTTGCTGGCATTGCCTATTTCATGATGGCGACGCTGGCGATGCTATGCTCGCGGTTCGAAGGGGGGCTCGCTTTTGTATGGGCCGCCAACGCGTTGCTGATGGCGGAATTGCAGACATCGGAAACCAGCTATTGGCCGCGCGTAATCGTGGCTTGCGGTATTGCCAGCATCATATCGACGACGCTGTTTGGTATGGGGCCTTGGGCGGCGCTGCCCATGGCGTTCATCAACATCGCTGAGTCGCTGATCGTCGCGATCCTGTGCCGTCGGTTCATTCCCGTCCACCTGAGTGACGGATCGAAGCGCTCCCTCCTCGTATTCATCCTCGCACTTTGTGTCCCTGCGAATATCATCGCGGCCACCGGTGCGGCGCTTGTCGCCTCGACCCTTACGCCCGTGTCCTTCGGCCCTTCATGGCTGCAATGGTATAGCGGCCATGTGCTGGGCGGCCTGGTCTGCACGCCAATCCTGACGATGCTGTTGCAGGGGCAGGTTGGCGCATGGCTTCGAGAGACGTCCGGTAGGCAGAAGCTGGAGGCTTTGGTGCTTCTGGCCATTTTTGCGGCCGTGATCGTCCACCTATTCTATTTCGCTCGATATCCGATGCTGTTCCTGCTGCTGTTGCCGCTGGTCGCGATCGCCTTTCGCATCGGTTCATTGGGAACGGCCGCCGCCATTGTGCTGCTCGCCCTGATCGGCGGGACGGCGACGATGACGGGCCATGGGCCGGTGAACATGGTGGCCAGTAGCGTGGGTGAACGCACCCAGTTGTTCCAGTTCTTCCTCGCCTCCTGTTTTCTTCTGTCCATGCCAGTTGCAGCCGAACTGAACGGGCGGCGCCGCCTGTTCCAGATGCTGCAGGCGAGCGAGGCTCGATATCGGGCCATAACCGAACATAGTGGCGACCTGGTGTTGAACGTCAGCGTTGATGGCATCATCCAATATGCTTCGCCTTCAGCGGCCGAGCAGATCGGCTGCGCGCCCGCGGTGCTGATCGGCCGCTCGACGGACATCATGGTTGATCCCAAGGATCGCGGGGAGGTTCGCGTGGCTCATCAGCGCGCTCTGGCACGGCCGGGCGACGTGCAGACAGTAGAGTTCCGCCCGGCAGCTTTCACCGATGGGGTGGATTGGTGCGAGATGGTCACGCGTGCCGTGCTGGATGAACAGGGCCTTCCTATCGGAGTGATCAGCACGATCAGAGATATGTCGCGGCACAAGGCGCGGCAGAGGGCGTTGCAGCGCGTCGCGGCCGTGGATACGCTGACCGGTGCCGACAGCCGCTGGGCCTTCGTCGAAAAGCTCGATCAGGAAATCAAGCGGGTGGCGCGAGGGGCAAATGCCTGTCTGCTGATGATCGACATAGATCATTTCAAATCGGTCAATGATCGCTACGGCCACGGGGTAGGGGACAAGGTGCTCTCCAGCTTCGTCGAGCGCCTGCGTCCGGGCTTGCGCGGCGGGGACAGTATCGGAAGGCTTGGCGGAGAGGAGTTTGCGATCCTTCTGACAGGCACCGATATCCAGCGCGCGAGCATGGTGTGCGAACGATTACGGAACATGGTGTCCGCGCAGCGCATCAGCGCCGTCGGCAGCGAATCGATCGCCATTACCTTCAGCGCGGGACTTGTCGAACTTGACGGGCTGGCGAGCAGGGCGGATCTGCTCGACGCGGCGGACAAGGCGCTTTACCGCGCCAAGAATAGCGGGCGTAACTGCTTGCGGCTCGCCGCCTGAACCGGTTGTCGGCTTCGAGAAAATGCATCGTTGATCCGAGCGAATATGTCAGATGATATGTTGTAACTTCATCTGCTCTGGCCTATGTAGTGGCCACCATGTCCACCAGCATCCGCTCTCGCCTATCAAACGGCCGCATTGATCGCATCGCGATTGCGTTGTCGGGCATGTGCGTCGCGCATTGCATCGGCACGGCGGTCCTGCTTGGCGTCCTTGCGTCGGCGGGCGGGATTTTTGAGAATCCTCTCTTCCATGAAGTTGGGCTCGTGCTCGCTATCCTGCTGGGGGCGGTGGCGCTGGGGCAGGGGGCCATGGAACATGGCTTCATGATGCCAGCGGCCGTCGGCTCGCTGGGTCTGGGCATCATGGCGGGTGCCATGACCCTGGACCATGGATGGCAGGAAAGCGCTTACACCTTGTTTGGCGTGGTGACGCTGGCCCTGGGGCATGATCTCAATCACCGGGCTGGACGATAGGGCGGCCTGACCGGAGCGCATAGAAAAGGGGGCTTGTCGCCCCCTTTTTTCGTTATCGGCTTATATTCTGGTCAGGAATGCTTCCGGTCCAGATGGTGATCGCCCTTCACCCAGCGAACCGTTCCGGTGCTGGCACGCATCACGACGCTGTCCGTGGTCAGCTTGCCGCCGGGCAGCCGCTTGACGCCTGCTAGCAGGGAGCCGTCGGTGACGCCAGTCGCCGCGAAGATGCAGTCACCCTTGGCCAACTCCTTAAGGTCATAAACCTTGTCGAGATCGGTGATGCCCCACTTGAACGCGCGCGCGCGTTCATCGTCATTGCGGAACAGCAGCTTGCCCTTGAACTGACCGCCGACGCAGCGCAGTGCCGCGCACGCCAGCACGCCTTCTGGCGCGCCGCCCGAACCCATATAGATATCGATATTCGTTTCCGGATTGGTGGTCGCGATCACACCGGCGACGTCGCCGTCAGGGATCAGCATGATGCCGCATCCGATTGCGCGCAGTTCAGCGATCAGCTTTTCATGCCGGGGACGGTCGAGAACGCAGACGATGATCTCATGGGGATGAACGCCCTTTGCCTTCGCGACGGCTTCGACATTCTCTTTCACCGGCCGGTTGAGGTCGATGGTGCCATCGGGATAGCCCGGACCCACGGCCAGCTTTTCCATGTAAACGTCGGGGGCGTTCAGCAAGCCGCCCTCTTCCGAAATGGCGAGAACCGCGAGTGCGTTGGGACCGGCCTTGGCCGTGATCGTCGTCCCTTCCAGCGGATCGAGAGCGATGTCGATCTTCGGGCCTGATCCGATCGCGTTGCCGACCTTCTCACCGATGTAGAGCATCGGGGCTTCGTCGCGTTCGCCTTCGCCGATGACGACGGTGCCGTCCATATAGAGGTCGTTGAATGCCATGCGCATCGCTTCGACAGCGGCAGCGTCAGCCGCCTTTTCGTCGCCGCGTCCAATCAGCTTCGAGGCGGCGATGGCGGCCGCTTCGGTGACACGCACCATCTCAAGCACCAGGACACGATCGAGAACTGAGCTAGCCTGCACCATGATAATCCCTCTGCTGTCTCTTTGTGATCAGCGCGATAGGAGGTCATCCCCGCCTTGTCGAGCCATCCACCCCGCCTCAGCCTGCTTTTCGCGGCGCCAATGCAACGGAAGGTCGTCTGTGGCGCTAAAACGCCAACAATGACAAGGGGGCGAAATGATGATCGCCGCGCTGATTGCTGCTTCGAGCCGCCTGCCGTTGGAAGGCAGCGCAACACGCGCGGACAACAAGATGAGCGCCTATCATTTCGACGCGCGGCCTTGTCGGATAATCGGAAACATGGGTTGCCCCAAGCAAGCCCGTCTGCGCCTGTTCAAACTTGGCGAACCTTTGCGCGAGACATTGATGCGCAGCTTCGCGTCCCGTTAAACGGCAGCCCTTTTCAGTCGAGAATATGCATGACCATCGGGGCCTGGAGCAGGCTGTCCGATCCCGCGAGCCGCCGAAGCGTATCGAGGACGCAGCGCTCTTCCCCCGCATGGGTGACGATCGCCATCAGCACGCTGTCATCATGGCTTGCGCCGCGCTGAATCATGCTTTCAATCGACACACCGGCGTCGCGCGTCGCAGCGGCGATCTCGGCAAGGACGCCGGGACGGTCCTGTACCTTGAAGCGCAGATAGCTACGGCCGATCCGCGCGCCTGCGTCCGCAGCCGGTTGCTGTGCCAATGCCGCGACCGGCATCGCAAGGGCATCGCCATATTCATCGCGCGCGACATCGATCAGATCTGCGACCACGGCCGATGCTGTAGGACCATCGCCTGCCCCCCGGCCCTGGAAGAAGAGGCGGCCGACGAAATTGCCTTCGGCCACAACGGCGTTGAGTGAGCCATCGACGTGAGCGAGCGGATGGTCGAGGGGGACGAGCATGGGATGAACGCGCTGGAACAACCCACCCGGCCCATTTTCGGCCATCCCGACCAGGCGAATGCGATAACCCATAGCCGCCGCTTCGGCGATGTCGGCGGCGATGACGTGGCGGATGCCCGTTACCGCGACGCTGCCAAAGTCCAGTTCCGTGCCGAAAGAGAGGCTTGCGAGGATTGTCAGCTTGTGCGCGGCATCGACACCGTCGATGTCGAAGCTCGGGTCCGCTTCGGCATAGCCCAGTTCCTGCGCTTCCTTGAGCACATCGTCGAAACCGCGCCCTTCCTTCTCCATCGTGGTCAGGATGTAGTTGCAGGTGCCATTGAGGATGCCATAAACCCGGCTGATCTCATTGGCCGCAGCGCCTTCGCGCAGGCCCTTGATGACCGGAATGCCCCCGGCAACGGCCGCTTCGTATTTGAGGGCGATGCCGGCTTTCTCCGCCAGCGTGGCGAGGTCAAGGCCGTGATGGGCCAGCATGGCCTTGTTGGCCGTGACGAACGGCTTACCCGCCGAAAGGCACTGCCGGGCGAGGGTGAGCGCTGGGCCGTCGGCGCCCCCGATCAGTTCCACCACGACATCTATATCGTCGCGGCCGGGCAGGGTGGTCATGTCGTCCACCCATTCATAGGGCGACAGGTCCACGCCCCGGTCCTTGTTGCGGTCACGCGCGGAAATGGCGACGATCTGAATCGGACAGCCTGCGCGCCGTGCGATCAGGTCCGCATTTGTCTGCAACAGCCGGATCACGCCACCGCCCACCGTGCCAAGGCCGACAAGCGCGACGCGCAGCGGGGCATGGCGGTGAAGATTGGTCATGATAGTGGCTGTCCTCAGGCTGATATTATGCCGCGCTGATAGCCGCCAACGCGCCGCTGTCCAAGAAAAAGGACAAGGACGGCGCGTTCGACGGCCTCAACGCGCGGAACGGGTGCGGCCGCAATTCCCGAGTGACTGGATGACAAAGGCATAATCGATCCGAGCCGCCTCCGCATCGACAGGAGCGAGCGCGCGAACCGAGGAGGCCGGCAGGGTGGGTGGCAAGCTGCAAGCCAGACGATACCAGAGAAGGCTCCCCGGCGCAGGCGGCCGCGCCGCTTCATCGACGATTTCGCCCAAGGCAACGGCCCATTTCGGTTGCTGCCCTGGGCGGCGCAGGATGGAAAGGGATACCGGATCCCCCGTGGCCGTTCGCAGGAAAATCTGTGTCTCGCCTTCACCCGCGACCGTGCCTGCCACGTGGAAGGCGTCGCCAGGTCCGATGATGCGAGGCGGTGCGCTGGAAGCTACCAGTTCAGACAGAATGGCCTTCACCTGCTCGACCGCCGCAGTCGTGGCAGGAATTTGCGCGTCGCCCGCCACCAACTGGATTTCTCCCGGCCGTCCTCCTGGACGAGCAAACAGGATGACCTGCGTTTTCTTCAGCTTGGGAAGCTTTCCGCGAGCATTCAATGGCGCATCATAAAGATAGCGGACGCGTGGACTGATTCCCCCTTCACCGCGAATCAGTGACGTGACTTCGGCCTCCACAAAGACCCGTTTTTGACCGGTAGGCACATTTTGGACCGTTTTTTCGGGTAGTGCAATTATGCTGTTGATGCGTGTCACGGCTACCAGCGGAGCCGCGTCTGCTAAATCCGCGAGATCGGCATAGGAAAGGGTGGCGGACTTTGTGCCATCACTCGTCTGGGCCGCTGAAACTAGCGGAGATGCGGCGAAAATGAGGCATGTTGCGGCAGCGGTTCTGAAGGTCATGGAGGATTTTCTTTGCATGTTCGTCCTGCCTAAAGTCATCCGTGACAATGTTGTCACAGGCAAGTCATTCTGTATTAAAATCCTAATCGGAAATGATCCTATCGATAAAGCGTTTGCGTGCCACGATGCGCCGCGATAGGAGTTTGCGCGGTAGCAAATGCGCGGAAGGGGGCCAAAGGTGGCCAGGGACGACCTGGTCAACTAGGGCTATTTTTGGCTTGTTTGCTTATAACAATGGTAAGTTGAGTTAAGGAGTGTCGTTGCCGAATGGCCTATGCTGACCACTCGCAAGGATCGAGTCGTACGATCTCGATCGTCATCGTCGCCCTGATTCACGCTGTTCTGGGTTATGCCTTTGTTACCGGCCTTGGCATGAAATATGTCAAAAAGGCGGCGGAACAGCTGAACGTGATCGACGTGAAGGAGGAACCACCGCCACCGGATGAGGAGCCGCCGCCGCCGCCGCCAGACCAGCCGGTCGAGCCGCCGCCAGTGGTCGCGCCCCCGCCGATCGTCCAGACGCCGGCCCCCGCGCCGGCCATTGCCACGGTGCGTACGCCGCCGCCGGTTTTCAATCCGGTTCCGGTTGCTGCTCCACCGCCACCACCGCCGCCGCCGCCCGCAGTGCCTGCTTCGCGCGCTACGCCGCGCAGTTCGCCCGGCAGCTGGCTCAGCGATGCGGACTATCCGAGCCGCGCGCAGCGCGAGGAACGTTCGGGTACCGCTGGGTTCCGGCTTGAGATCGGCCCTGACGGCCGCGTCACGAGCTGCACCATCACCTCTTCGACCGGTCATGCCGATCTCGATGAGGCGACCTGCCGTCTCCTGCCGCGCCGTGCGAAGTTCAAGCCGGCCACGGCAGCCGGGGGCGGTCCGATGTCGGACACCTATAATGGTCGCATCACCTGGCGACTGCCTGAATAATTGTAACGGGAAGGCTGGCGCTGCTGCCGCCTTCCCCTTTTATTGATCCTTTTGAGAGGGAAGTCTTGAAAATGTTGATGTATCTCGCAGCCGCGGCCGCGCCGAAATCGGAGAACCCTTATGGCCTGATGGAGGCCCTGCAGCAGGGCGGCACCATCGCCTGGACCGTGTTCCTCATCCTTTGCGCCATGTCGGTGGGCACATTTTACATCCTGTTCACCAAGCTGATAGAACAGCAGAAGGTCCTCAATCAGGGCAAGAAGGTTCGTGCAACCTTCTGGCGTGCCCCGACCCTCAAGGAAGGTTCGGCCAAGCTCGAAAAGAACTCGGCCTACAAGCAGATCGTCGATGACGGCATCAAGGCTCAGGAAGAACACACCAAGCTGACCGATCCGGTTGAAGCCCATGACTGGCTGCACGGTTCGCTCGCCCGTTCGGAAGCCTCGATCAACTCGAAGCTGGGCGGTGGTCTGGCGTTCCTCGCGACCGTCGGTGCGACTTCGCCGTTCATCGGTCTGTTTGGTACGGTTATCGGTATCTATCGTGCGCTCATCAAGATCGGCGCTGCCGGTCAGGCCTCGATCGACGCCGTTGCCGGCCCGGTCGGTGAAGCTCTGATCATGACTGCGCTGGGTCTGGCCGTGGCCGTTCCCGCCGTGCTTGCCTATAACTTCCTGCAGCGTCGCAACAAGTCGATCGCCGAACAGCTGAATGGCTTCACCGTCGATCTGCTGGCTCACCTGGTGTCGAACGGCGCCGTTAAGCCTTCGTTCGCGACTGCCCCGGCTGCGCCTGCCGCCAAGACGGCTGCTGCTCCGACCAAGGCCTGATTGGGTCAAGGAGCCGGTGTGGGGGTTAGTGGACGGCTGCGACCGCTGCTTCCCCACCGGCCATGGGTCCCGAATAACGGGGCGCCATCGACACGCATGTTAGGAAATTATCAATGGCAATGAGTGTTGGCTCCGACGGCGGTGAAGACAAGCCGATGTCCGACATCAACACGACGCCGCTCGTCGACGTCATGCTGGTGTTGCTCATCATCTTCCTCATCGCGATTCCGGTCGTCGTCCAGACGGTTCAGCTGCAGCTCCCCAAGGTCGCTTTCGAGCCCACGACCACGAAGCCGGAAAATGTTTCGCTATCGATCACGCAGGCCAAAGATGGCAGCTGTGCGGTCTATTGGAACCTGACCAGGGTGTCTTCAAACGAACTGCTCGACCGCGCGGTCGCGAAGCTCGAGGCGGACATCAAGAAGGCGGGTGGCGTCGAAAACATGACGCCTGAGGATCTGCCGGAAGTACACATTCGTGGGGACATCAATACCCCCTATCGGTGCATCGGTGGCACCATCTACACGATGCAGCGCGCCGGTTTCCCGAAGGTCGGCTTCATCTCCGAACCCGAACCGGGTTCGTCGGTGCAGCGGCTCTAAGTTTTTAGGAGTATCGCCCCATGGCAATGAGCGCCGGAAAAGATGATGGCGAGCCGATGATGGACATGAACACGACGCCGTTGATCGACGTCATGCTCGTTCTCCTCATCATGTTCATCATCACGATCCCGATCCAAACCCACGCGGTCAAAATCGACCTGCCGCAGAACGCGCCACCGACCGACAGCGTCATCGACCCTGTCAAGAACAAGGTTGCGATTGATGCTGGCGGCATCATCACCTGGAACGGTTCGGCCATCGACCTTCTGACCCTGCGTCAGTATCTGCAGCAGTCGCTGCGGTTGCCGGTCGAACCCGAATTGCAGTTCCAGCCCGATGCCGCGACCCGCTATGTCGTCGTTGATCAGGTTCTGGCCGAGATCAAGCGCGCTGGCGTCACGAAGCTCGGCTTCGTGGGCAATGAACAATATGGAAACTTCTAAGAGCTGGCTACGCCGCCGCTGTCTGGCCGGGAATGTTCGACTTCCCGTTTCCGGGCGCGGGCTGGGGTGACGCAATCAGCTTTTGGCTATCTAAAGGGTCGCTTCGGCGGCCCTTTTTTTGGTCTCTGTCTCAACGGTTCCTTAACCGTAATGTGAGATTTTCCGCCCAAAGGAATGCATCTGATCATGGGCGCTGAATTGCACATGGACCTGAATCAAAAGCGCGGTCGCCAGACTGATCGGCGCTATATTCAGGTGCCCGTCAAGGTGAGGCGGCCAAGCGAGAGCTGGTTCAAGAGCAGCGTCGCCGACTTGTCTGTTCATGGCTTCCTCCTGCAGAGCTTCATGAAGCTGGCCGCCGGTGATTCCCTCTGGGTCATGCTGCCTGGATTCGAAGGACGTCGCGCTCAGGTTCTCTGGACACGGGGCCATGAAGCAGGTTGCCGGTTCGAACGGCCCCTACACCCCGCCATCCTTGATCATATTGTCAGGATCAGCGGATAATATAGCGTTGAAGGCGGATTTGCCTCAGGCCGCTGGCGCATCCTGAAACTGAAGGGTCGCCAGACGCGCGTACAGACCCTTTTCGGTCATCAGTGCGGCATGATTGCCCTGTTCCACCACGCGACCATTATCGAGTACGATGATCCGGTCAGCGGCGCGAACCGTTGCCAGCCGGTGAGCAATGACGATTGTCGTCCGCCCTTGCATCAGGCGCGCCAGTGCGTCCTGGACCAGCCGCTCCGATTCCGCGTCAAGAGCAGAGGTCGCCTCGTCCAGCAGCAGGATCGGCGCATCGCGGAGCAGGGCGCGCGCGATCGAAAGGCGCTGCCTTTGTCCGCCGGACAGTCGCGCTCCACCTTCGCCCAAAAATGTATCCAGCCCCTCGGGAAGGGCGCGCAGAAACGTCTCTGCATTGGCTGCACGCGCTGCTCCCCAAATCTCCTCGTCCGACGCGTCCCAGCGGCCAAAGCGCAGATTGTCCCGCGCCGATGCAGCAAAGATGACGCTGTCTTGCGGAACCATCGCCATCATGTTCCGAACGGTTGCCGGGTCGGCATCCCTCAGATCGACGCCATTCAGCCGGATGGCCCCGGTGTCAGGATCATAGAAGCGTAGCGCGAGCTGTATCAGCGTGGATTTGCCCGCGCCTGACGGCCCGACGACTGCCACGGTTTCGCCTGCCGCAATATCGATCGAAATGCCGTGAAGCGCGGCTTCGCCCGGTCGCGTCGGATAGCTGAAATGCACTTCGTCGAACTGGAGGTTCGCGCCATGCGGAAGCTGGGGAATCGGCTTGGCCAAAGCAGGAGCGAGGATTTCCGGCTGTGCCGTCATAAGCTCATGCAAGCGGCTCGCCGCGCCAGCTCCCCGGAGCAGGTCGCCCCAGGTTTCGGACAACGCGCCAAATGCCCCCGCGACAAGGCCACCGGTGAGAACGAATGCCGCGATGCTGCCGCCAGAAAGCCTGCCCGCCGCGACATCCAGGGCACCTTGCCACATCACGGCGGTGATCGATCCAAAGACCAGAGCGATGACAACCGCCGTCATCGCCGCGCGGAGGAGGATGCGGCGCCGGGCTGTCGCGAATCCTGCTTCCACCGTGGTGTCGAACCGAGCGGATTCCCGCGCTTCCTGCCCGAATGCCTGAACGATCTTCATGGCTCCCAGCACTTCGGACGTTACGCTGCCGACGGCGGCCAGCCTGTCCTGACTGGCGCGGGAGAGAAGCCGTACGCGGCGGCCGAGGCTGATCATCACGACCAGAATGATGGGGATGCCAAGCACCAGAAGGCCCGCGAGCTTGGGCGCGAGCGCGAAGAGGTAGATAAGGCCACCCACCCCGGTGACGAGGTTGCGCAGGGCGACCGACACGGTGGAACCCACGATCTGGTCGATGATGGCGGTGTCCGCCGTCATGCGCGACGCGATTTCAGACGGTCGGTTCTCTTCGAAAAAGCGGGGTTCGAGGCGCAGCAGATTGGCCTGCGTTGCCGATCGGATATCGGCCACCACCCGCTCCCCAAGCCAGGACACGAAGTAGAAGCGTGCGGCCGTTGCCAGGGAAAGGATCAGCACGATCAGCAGCAGATACTGAAACCACCGGCTGATATCCCCGCCGCCCATGAACCCCCGGTCGATGACGAGTCGAAAGCCGCTGGGGATGGCGAGTGTCGCGGCGGATGAGACGATGAGCGCGGCGAGCGCGGCGGCGATCCGTCCGGGATAGCGCGTGGCGAAGCGCCACAGCATGGCGAGGCTGCCAAGGGACGAACGCGCGCCGCCGCGCGGCATGGACTTTTCCGCATCTTGCATGGGCGCGCGCTTAGCAGCCCCCGGCGCAAGCCTCAACGAGGATCAGCGGCGCGGCGTCAGCTGGAAGGTGTAATCTCCGCCGCCAGCGTCATGATGCGGCGTGCGGCCGTGCGTCCGGTCAGCGCGTAGGCCATGTCGCCAGCTTCCCAATAGGCGATGATGTCGGCTGCGCGCCGGGCGATCAGGGGATGTCCCTCTGCAGGCGTTTCGGCTTTATCCGCAAAGAAGGAGAGTTGTTCGCCAGCCGGAGTAACGATCGAAATGGCTATGGCCGGGCTGTCGGGCGTCGGAAAGAGCTGAACGTCGGTAACACGCCAGCTGCGGGGAAAGGACGGCAGGATGATCCCGGTTGAACGGCGGATCTCCTCGCTGTTGAGCGTCGCGCTTTCCACCTGAGACGCCATATTTTGCCGCAACAGCCCGGCGCGGTGGGACGCCGCTGCTTCGTCGAGAAAGGGACTGGCCTGCGCCGCCTGCGGAAACTCGCCCAGCGCGCCCCGGGCAACCCAGCCGATCGCTAGCATCCCCGCGATCAAGGCTGTCCGGCGCAAATGCTGCCAGCCGCGCCCGCTTTCATTATCGTTGGCGACCGGGATCGACATGTCACGCCTGCGCCCTACCAGCGTGCCCTTGGTGCCGTCATGCATCAACCGAAAGTCGATGTGTGGCCAACGTTGACGCCAGCGTTGCGCCACGATTCGCTCGCCAGGCCGCGCCGCGTCATCCAGCAGGACAACGGCATTGGGCGACAGCCGTGCAAACAGGCTGTCCGCTGCGCCTCGCACCAGTGGGTGAACCGACCATGGCGGCCCATCGATGATCAGCAGGTCGATGCGCTCAGGCAGATCGTCTAGCGCATACCAGCGCCCCGGCCAATCGCTGCTCTCCGATGCCAGCGGCGCATGGCGCAGGTCGGCTTGCAGACCATGATCGCAGAGCCAGTTGCGGGTAGCATCGACAAAGCCGCCATGCTGGTCAAAGCTGGTCAGGCGGCCTCCGCCATGCATCGCCAAGGCCTTGGCCGCAACCAATGTGGAAGCGCCTGCGCCCAGTTCCACGACCTGCGCAGGCCGCAAGCGCGCAATCTCCCGCACGATATGGCGCAGGAAGCCGACGTCCGCCTTCCAGCTGCCAAGATGGGGAAGCGCATCATGGGGCAGGTTCAACTCATCCATCAGGGCGCGTTTGTCGGCTTTGCGCCCACCCGAAAGGCTGGCGAGCAGCCACGGCCAACTGATCGCCCCAAAACCGATGCGCCATGCCAGGTCGGACAGCCGACGTTGTGCCGCACCGTCCTCCTGTTCGGCCAGGGAAAGAAAGCCGGTCAATTCGCGGGAAGTCACGATGCACCCATCCTTATATAAGATCTGGCGGGACTATGCGGCGGCCCGCGATTCTCGCATAGAGCCTGTGTCCGGTCCCTAACTTGCCGCTCAGGAAACGTCGATGACCCGTATAATTTCCGCTACCATCGAACGCTGGCCGGTAGCAGGCGCATTCATTATCAGCCGGGGCGCCAAAACCTGCGTGGACGTCGTCGTCTGTACCGTGAGCGACGGAATATATGAGGGCCGGGGTGAAGGCACGCCCATCTATTATGAGGGAGAAACCGCCGAAGGCTGTGCCGCCGCCATCAACGCCTATCAGGGGCCGCTGGATCGCGAGGCACTGCTGGAAGCGATGCCCCGAGGCGCGGCGCGCAACGCGCTTGACTGCGCGTTGTGGGACCTGGAGGCCAGGCAGGCGGGCATTCCCGTTTGGCAACTGGCAGGCGTTCAACCCCCTGCGCCGCTGCCTACTGCCTTTACCATCAGCCTGAATGAACCGGACCAGATGGAAGCCGACGCCCGTGCTGCAGCGGGCAGGGGCTTTGCCCTGTTGAAATGCAAGCTGACGGGTGAGGGGGACAGGGAACGGATCGCGGCGGTTCGCGTCGGGGCGCCCGGTGCGCGGCTGATCGTTGATGCCAATGAAAGCTGGCATGATCTCGACATTGCGGCGGAAGCGGGCGCTCTTGCCGAACTCGGCGTGGAAATGGTGGAGCAGCCGGTTTTTCACGGGCGTGAGGACAGGCTGGCAGGCGTCAAGGCGCCGCTCCCCCTTTGCGCGGACGAAAGTTGCCACACGCGCGCGGACCTTGATCGACTGGGGGACTTTGACGCGGTCAATATCAAGCTGGACAAGGCGGGCGGCTTGACCGAGGCGCTGGCTCTCGCCCGCGCGGCACGGGCGCGGGGCTTCCGCATCATGGTTGGTTGCATGCTCGGCACGTCGCTCGGGATTGCCCCTGCGGCGCTGGTCGCGCAGGGCGCCGACTGGATAGACCTGGATGGTGCCCTGCTGCTGGCCAAGGACAGGGATGGTGCCCTCGCCTTGCGGGACGGCATGCTGCAGCCGGGCACGCTTTGGGGCACGGGTCAGTAACCGAGCGTCAGGCCCACGGCATAATATTTGGGACCGACATTGCCTTTCACGCGCAGCTTCGGGACGATCGGCATCGCGACGGTGGCATAGGGTCGGCTGTCGTCACCGCTAAACCGAATGCCCGCGCCGATCGTCGCAAAGGCTGGCAGGTGGTAGGTCGCCTCGACCCGGCCATACAGCTTTGCCTCACCATCGCGCAGGTAGACGCCCGCACCGGGGGTCAGGCTGAAACCCGCCACGTCCAGTGCGTAGCCAGCGCCGATTTCGGTGCCCCAATGACCATTCGCCCGGCCGTAATTGACTTCGGCTCCAAGTCCTTCGGCATGCGCCGCAGGAGTGATGGCGAGGAAGCTTGCCAGTGCAGCGGCGGCGAGTTTGGCGCGTGAAATCATCTTCAATCCCCAATCAGCGATGCTGCTGCCTGACCGGCTGACAGGGCCGAGGCAAGCAAGGGGAAGGTGAAGCGAATCGAAAACCGGATCAGGTGAGCCGCGCAGTCCCTTCATGATCGATGTGGATGGGATCGGGATAAGGCATGATCGTCCGCCCGTCCGGCGCTGCGGTAAAACTCGTCTGGGTGGGATAGGCAAATTCAATGCCTTCCGCCTTGAATCGCTTCCAGATCGCAAGGCCGATGCGATGGCGCGACTGAAAATAATCATGCTTGTCGGGGTAGGGCACATCGAAATTGAGTTCGTAATCGAGCGAGCTCGCGCCGAAGCGCACCAGCCCCGCGTTGACGAAGTGCATGCCTTCCGCCGTTACGATCTTCTCAAGCAGGGTGGGGATGGCATCGGCCTTTTCATCCGGCGTCTGGTAGATGATGCCGATGGCAAAGGTCACCCGGCGCTGCTCCAGCGTTTGAAGGCTGGTGATCTCCTTTTGCAGGAGGTTGGCGTTGGAAATGACCTTCTTCTCGCCCGTCATCGCCCGAAGGCGCGTGCTCTTGAGACCGATGCGTTCGACCCGTGCGGTGGTCTGGTCATAGGTAATCACCTCGCCCCGGCGGAAAGGCTTGTCGAAGATGATCGACAGCGCAGCGAACAGGTCCGAGAAGATGCCTTGCGCCGCGAGGCCGATGGCGATGCCGCCGATGCCAAGGCCCGCGACCAGACCCGTTACGTTGACGCCCAGATTGTCGAGTACGACGACCAAGGCGATGGCGAACAGGCCGAAGGTCACGAGGACGCGGATCAACCCCATGGCGTTGGCCAGGGTTTCGCCATGAGCGTCTTCGCCCACGGTCTTGCGTTCAACAAGGCCCAGGATGATCTCGCGCGCCCAGATGGCGGCCTGGAAAACGGCGGCAATGGTGAAGAGGAAGGCCACCGTCTTCAACACCATCTGCGGAGGATTGGCGTAGCTGACCACCAGCCTCGCGGCGACCAGGGCCATGAAGAAGTGGGTGGTCCGGGCGATGGCACGGCCAACGACGTTGGAAACGCCGAGTGTGCTGCCCGGCTTGCCCCTGAACCGCTTTCCGAATTGCCGCAGCGCGGCGAGGGCTAGATAGATGGCTATGCCTGTCCCGACGGCAATCACTATCTGCAAGGAGTGAATGGCAAACCAGTTCGCCGTGGCGTGCCACATTTCCGAAAGGTTGGGAGCGCGAACCGTGAGGGCAGGTTCATTCTTTGCAGCCATGGGGATCCCTGAAAAAATCTAAGCGGTCAGGCCGCCAGAGGAAGAGAGGAGCTTGCTCCGCATTCTTCCAGAAAGGCGATCAGTCCGCGTTCGTAGCGGGTGAGATAGCGCGTACTGCGCGGCAAGCGAAGCCCTGCCCGCCATTCATCCTGTCCCGATTTGCACAATTCGATCAGCGCTGGATGGATATAGCTTTTACGGCTGATGGCGGGCGTGTTGCCCAGCGCTTCGGCCACGGGCGCGACCATCTGTGCGAGCGATACGGGGCCGGAGGCTAGCGCTTCGAACGCGACGGCCGAAGCGCCCCATGTGCGGAAATGCTTGGCCGTGAAGTCATGGCGCATGGCTTCTGCGATATAGGCGTTCACGTCGCCGGAAGTGATCGGCCGGGCGATCCCTTCCTCGTCCAGATATTGGAACAGATGCTGCCCCGGCAGGTCCTGCATCGCGCGCACGAAGCGGAGGAGGCGCCGGTCGCTGATCGTCAGGTCATGTTCGCGCCCCGACTTGGCACGATAGCGCAGCCGCAGCTTCTGCCCGGTAAGGTCGACATGGCGGCGGCGTAGCGTCGTGGCGCCGAAGCTCTTGTTCGCTGCTGCATATTGTTCGTTGCCCACGCGCACCTTGGCAAGGTCGAGCAGGCGCACGACCGCGGCCAGGGTCCTTTCCTTGCGCAGGCCCCGGATCGACAGGTCCGCCTCTATGCGCGCGCGCAGGCGGGGGAGCGCGCGGCCGAACAAGGCACATCCGCCATATTTTTCCGCTTCGCGCGCGGCGCGGAACTCCGGATGATAGCGATATTGCTTGCGGCCCCTGTCGTCATAGCCGGTCGCCTGGATATGGCCATGCGGCAGCGGGCAGAACCAGCAATCACGGTAAGCGGGCGGCATGCCGATGGCGTTCAGCCTGTCGATTTCGTCCCGGTCGGTGATCCGCGTGCCGTCAGCAAGGAAATAGGCCCATCCCCGTTTCAATGGGCGGCGCGCTATTCCCGGCAGGCTGTCATTGGCGTGGACGAGGCGTTGCGGCATTTGGCTCCTTCTCAAGAGCCATTAACCCGCCTTACCGCGCTTGCGTTCCCCGGCCTTAAAGCATGGCGTCAGGATCGGCCGGGCTGAGAGCCGGTCAAGCGCCAACGAAATGTGCCACTACTGCGCAACCGCCAATGCTCTGGATGGCGGCGGATGACCGATAGATGCGCGAGGGTCAGGGTCGCGGCCAATATCCCGGCGGGCATGGCGATCATCGCCATATTGGGCAGCAGCAGCGCGATCGCAAAGCAGCCCAGGGCTGTGGCTGCGGCGATCATGGTGGACCGTGCTTCACCGTCCGGCCCGCGCATCCAGAATATGCAGCCGCTCACCCCCAGCGCGAAAGCCATGGCGAGCCGGGCAGGCTGACCCTGTCCCGCAAGGCCGCAGCCGATGAGCAGCAGAAGGATGAGGAGCGCGATTCCGGCACGGGGCAGGCGGCCAAGCAGATAGGCTGCGGCAGGATAAAGCAGCAGCTCCGCCATCAGCACCGCCGCCAATATCGATCCGGCGAGCGCCGCCTGCTCTGGCCCCGCGATGACCGCCACCACTGCCGTGGCGGCCCAGGGGACGAGGCGTTCGGGCGCCATGCGAATATGGCTGACCCAGCCGCGCAGGCCCGCGCGGGTTTCCCATCGCCGGTCGGCAAGCCGCAGCTGGAAAGCGGCGATGATGAATAGCGCTTCCACGCCCCATGGCAGGAATGCCCTGCCGATCATGGGCGACGCCAGCACCAGTCCCAGCAACAAGCCATGGGCGACGCCCAGAATGCGGAGTTCTCCGCTCATCATACTCCCCCTGTGATCGGCTTTAAGGGCCGCAACGGAATGGCCGGGGCTCGCGCACCCTCCCGCTGCTTGCGCGTGAGATAGGTGTCGAGGCCGATTTGCAGCGATAGCATCATGAAGATGAAGGGTTGGTAAGCGATGCCCACGAACAGCGACCCGATCATGTAAATGACATGGCCTTGTTGAAGCGCGAGTGCGAATGGCGCGATCCATGCCTCGCCCGGACCATCGCGGCCCCGATAGCGTCGGCGAATTGCTTCGGTGCGGATGAAGCAGATGAGGTGGATCAGCAGCCACAGCGCGAAGCCGAAATAGCCCTGTTCGCCCAGCATCTCGAAATAGGCGCTGTGGTAGGCGCGGCCCTTGTCGGTGACGAGCCGCCGCTCCATGCGTGATCCGCCGCTGTCGATCACCCGTTCCTGCATGGAATAAGTGAAGCTGTTCTGGAGGTAATTGTCGAAGCCGCCGCCGCCCGGATGCTCCTTCACATAGTCCAGCGTCCACTTCCATACGGCAAGGCGCGTGGAGGCGCTTTCATCGCCCTGATGATTCTCGATGGTCGACATGCGCTGGGTGAAGCTGGTGGGCAGGAAGGGGATGGCGGCAAGCGCCGCAAGGGCCATGATCGGGCCGTAGATAAAGCGCCGCTTCGACCGCATCAGCATCATGCCAGCGAGGATGGCGATGCAAACGAGGCCGGTGCGCGCCTCAGTCCCGATCGGCATCAGCAGGCAGGCAAGGCAGAGCGCGTAGGCGAAGCCGCGCACGCGCCAGTCCGGCGGAAAGATCGTCCCATGCTTTGCCAGCCACAGGATGAGCGGGATTAGCGAGATGGCGACGCAGCTTATGATGCTGCCTTCATAAAGGCCGCTATTATTATCGACCATCAGGTTGAGCACGCCATAGCCGCCGCCCGACAGTGCCGTCTTCATGCCGCCATTGATGATGATCGTGCTTGCACACAGCACCATGAACAGCGCCAGTGCCTCAAGCCGCAGCCGGGTTCGCAGGGTGAGAGGCAGGAAGATCGCGAAGATCATTGCCTTCCACACCCATTCCCACTTGGTATGCGCGTTGAGCGGGAAGTCGGCGCTCGCGGTCGTATAGCCGCACCAGGCCAGCAGGATCAGCAACAAGAGCTGGCGCATGGAGAAGCGGCAGTCCGTCTTTTTGTCCACCAGCAGCCACGCGCCCACTGCCAGAGCAAAGGCTATCGCGGAAATCGGAATGCGGTTCAGCAGGAAATAGGACAGCCGCTGCGGCGAGACGATGTCGATATAGGCGTAGACGGCGATCAGCAGGAATGGACGCCGCAGCCCCAGCAGGAAGAAGGCACCGAGGAAGGCGAGGAAGAACAGGTCACGCATCGCGCGATCGCTCCACCTGCGATTCGTCATCCAGATCGGCGCGCGGCAGCAGGCGCCAGGCCGCCAGCATGATGACGCCATGGCTGATCAGCAGGGACAGGGCGTCAATCATCGCGCGAAGGGTTCTTCCATGGCCACGGCCTTTCCCTAGCGCGGCAGAGTTGACGGGCCGTTAAACCTTTTCCGGCACAAGAAGCGTCATGACTCGGATACTCCATGTGCTCGATCACAGCCTGCCGATGCATAGCGGCTACACCTTCCGCACGCGTGCGATCCTGCGAGCGCAAATGGCGCAGGGCTGGGACGTGCGGGGAATCACCGGCTTGCGCCACGGCGCCAAAGGTCCAGCAGAAGAGGTCGTGGACGGCCTTCATTTTCATCGTACGCCGGGCATACCGGCAACCGGCAATCCGTTGCTGCGCGAATGGCGAGACATCGCGGCGCATGCGGATGCCATCGATTCGCTGATCGCTCGGTGGCGGCCGGATGTAATCCACGCCCATTCGCCCGTGTTGAACGCCATGGCGGCGCAACGCGCGGCCAAACGGCACGACATTCCCATGATCTACGAAATCCGCGCCTTCTGGGAGGATGCAGCGGTCGGAAACGGCACCGGCACCGAAGGCAGCCCCCGCTATTGGCTGACCCGGCAGCTGGAAACCCATGCGGTGCGCGCGGCCGATGCCGTCGCGGTCATCTGCGAAGGACTTTGTGACGATCTGGTTGCGCGCGGGATCGACCCGGCCAAGATCATCGTCTCGCCCAACGGCGTGGATATGGAGCAATTCGGAACGCCAGTGCGCCGCGATCCGGCGCTTACCGCAAGGCTGGGGCTTGAGGGCGCCGACGTGATCGGCTTCATCGGCAGCTTTTATGATTATGAAGGTCTGGACGACCTCATCGCCGCGATGCCCCGGCTGGTGCGCGCGCGGCCCAAGGTCAAGCTGCTGCTGGTAGGCGGCGGCCCGCGCGAACAGGCGCTGCGCGACCAGGCGACGGCCTCGCCCTTCGCCGACCATATCGTTTTCGTAGGGCGCGTCCCTCATGATGAGGTCGAGCATTATTATGCGCAGGTCGATGTCCTCGCCTACCCGCGCAAGGCGATGCGGCTCACCGATCTTGTGACCCCGCTCAAACCGCTGGAGGCGATGGCGCAGGGGCGGCTGGTGGCTGCCTCCAATGTAGGCGGTCATCGTGAACTGATCGAACATGGCGTGACCGGCACGCTGTTCGCGCCCGGCGATCCGGCGGCCATTGCGGCCGCTTTAGCGGAGATGTTCGCTGATCGTGGTTTCTGGGACGATCGGCGGGCAACGGCCCGCGCCTTTGTCGAGCGCGAGCGTAACTGGTCGTCAAATATTCTGCGTTATGGGCCTGTCTATGAGCGGTTACTGGCGCAGCGGATGGCGCGCATTCGCGCCGCTGCCTGAACTGAAACATGGCGGCGGTTCGACTTCATAGGGCGATGACCCCGGCCGTGCTGGCAGGGCTGGCGTTCGCGCTGATCCTGTTGGCGATGCCCGTGGGACTGGTCGAAACAATGGTCGCGTCGAGCGGACTGAGCGAAGCCTTGCCCGCCGCCGCGCCGCCATTGGGGTTGAAGGCGCGCCTGCTTGTCGCAGGCTTCGGCGCGCTGATGGCGATGGGTTTTGTAAGTTTCAACGCGACGCCCGTGCCGATGAAAAAGGATCAACGCTCTCGCGGCGTTACAGGAGTGAGTGATATGGGTTTTGCATTGCCGAAGCTGAACTGGCTGTCTCGCGGCCGGACCTCGGGAGCCTCCAGAATATCGCGTCCGCTGATGCGCCGCGCCGACGCGCATCCTGACGCCCCGGCGCGAGCCCCCATCTTTGCGAGCCGCGACTTTGGCGGCCTGGAGATTTTCCCCCGGATTGGCCCCGCGCGCGGTGAACAGTTCGAATCGGCTCAACCGGAAGCGGAGGCGGTAATCTTGCCCGGCGCGCCGACGCTAGCAGAAGCCCCGGACATTCATTCAGCGGTCGATGCCGAATTTGAAGCGGTGAGCGTCATTGCCACCGATCCCGCCCCCGCATCTCTGTCCAACGACATTCCGCCAACTCCCAGCCTGCCTTCGCTGGCCGAACTCACCGCGCGATTCGAAAAAGGCCTCACCGATCGTGTGCGCGGCACCAGGACTGCCGCCGCCGACGGAGTCATCGCTGACATGCCGACCGAACAGCCGGTCCCGGTGCGGGATCGGGTCGAGGATGACGTCGATCAGGCGCTGCGCGCGGCGCTTGGCACATTGCGGGCCATGGCGGATCGGGCGCGCTGAGAACCGCCGCTCACCAATCTTCGATGGTGAGCGCCGACAGCTCGACCCATTCGTCATCCGCATCCGACCTGCCGCCATCAATTATGATGTCGGCAACGAAATGTCTGGGCAGCCTCCATTCCACTTCTTCCAGCCCCTCGACGAACCGGGCTCGTCGACCTCTGGCGTCCGGCCCCTTAATCCGCAGCGTGATGACGTGCTGCCTCCCCTGGAACAATGCGCTGGCCCAGGGACGGCTCATGGCGCTTTCGATGCTCGCCGGTTCGCCTGCACGCTCGATCAATTGGGCGAGCAGTCGGGGCAGGGGATCCTGTCCGCTTAGCCGCCTTCCTTCATTTTCGACCAGTTTCCGGCCTTGGCGGAGATGATCCAGACTTGTCATTGACCCGCGCTCCTGCGATATGTGTTCATGAAATGTTCTATACGTCTCTTGATCCGTTCCCCCGGTTCGCGACCTTGACGCAGGTCGAACACCAGACGGGGATCGCGAACGCTTTCACGGCCAAAGCGTGTTGCCGGAATGCCGTTGTCCCGCAGGAACTTCTCTACGGCGCGAATCAGCATGCGGTTCAATCTCCCTCTTCGATGCGATTCGCCCCCTGCGAATCTCTAAGTGTTTTCCTATTTCTTCTCCTATTTCCTACTTGTCTAGGAAAATTCCTATCATTATGGATGAATCATGGTCGGTAATGGAGAAGATCCGCGCGTGGTGCTGGAACGGCTGATTGCCGAGAGGGGGGAGAATTATGCCGATCTATCCCGCCTGCTGAAGCGTAACCCGGCCTATGTTCAGCAATTCATCAAGCGCGGCACGCCCCGCAAGCTGGATGAGGAGGACCGGCGGGTGCTGGCACGTTATTTTGGCGTTGCCGAAGACCTGCTGGGTGGGCCGGGGCGCCAGGCCCCGGTGGAAAGGAAATCGCGGCCTCTGCCTGCAGTGGTGCCTGTGCCGCGCCTGTCGCTCGGCGCGTCGGCCGGACCGGGTTCGCTTGATGAGGATGAGCGGGCGGCGGGCGTCCTGGCTTTCGATGCCAATTGGTTGCGCCATCTGGGCGTGAAGCCTCAAAGAGTTTCCATCATCCGGGTGGATGGCGAATCGATGGCGCCGACGCTCAATGATGGTGACGAGATCATGGTCGACCATGATGATGACGCGATACGGCTTCGCGATGGGGTATATGTGCTCCGATTGGACGGTGTGCTGATGGTGAAGCGTATCGCGATGGGGCCACGCCGAGGATTGTTCAGTGTCCGCAGCGACAATGTCCATTATCCCGACTGGGTGGACATCGACCCATCACTG
This sequence comes from Sphingobium sp. TomTYG46, assembly GCF_055396345.1. Lineage (NCBI taxonomy): Bacteria > Pseudomonadati > Pseudomonadota > Alphaproteobacteria > Sphingomonadales > Sphingobiaceae > Sphingobium > Sphingobium sp. TomTYG46. The sequence continues at coordinate 1,898,087 of NZ_AP027324.1, read as the reverse complement.
GTGGCGATCGTCGGCCGGGTCGTATGGACGGGGCGGCGGCTCGTCTAGGGCCGATAGACATTCAGGAGATGGCGAGCCGAAAATGGTGGTTTTCCGTGACCCGGAGCACAGCGTACTCAAAGTACGTGAGCACCGGAAGCGCGGAGAACCGCCATTTGCAGGCCGCCAGAACTGAATGTCGTATCGGCCCTAGCTTGGCGAGACGTTGGCGGCCTCCTATGTGCGTTGGGCAAGGAGGCCGGGATTGAACGACAATGACGCGGTGATACGCAAGGCGATCGAGTGGCGTGGCGCGCCCATGGCGCTCGCAACGGTCGTATCGACATGGGGATCGGCCCCCCGGCCGCGCGGCAGCCACATGATCGTCCATCGCGACGGACGTTTCGAAGGCAGCATTTCGGGAGGCTGCGTTGAGGCTGATGTCCTGCAACGGGCGGAGGAGGTGATCACGGGCCGCCCGGCGCATCTGGAACGCTATGGCGTTGCCGATGATGACGCCTGGTCCGTTGGCCTTCCCTGCGGAGGCGAGATCAGCGTGCTGGTCCAGCCTGTGGAGGAGGGGAGCTTCGCGCCTGAGTTATTCGACCGGATTGCTGATGCCCGCGATGAGGGGCGCTCCCTTACCCTTTCCACCGACCTTGGTACAGGCATCACCCGCGAGGCAGTGATCGAGGGTCAATTCCACAACCGCTACGATCCGCCGCGCCAGCTGCTGATTGTCGGCGCGGTGCAGATCGCTCAGTCCTTGTGCGCGCTGGCCCAAGCCATGGGCGTCAGACCCGTGGTGATTGATCCGCGCGGCCGATTCCTGACGGAGGAACGCTTTCCCGGCGTCGAGTTGGACGATCGTTGGCCCGACGAGGCGATCAGGGCGCGCCGCCCCGGCGAAGCGACGGCAGTCGTGACGCTCAGCCATGATATCAAAATCGACGATCCGGCTTTGGCCGCTGCCCTGCGCGGCGCGACCGGCTATGTCGCTGCGCTGGGATCGCGAAAGAGCCATGCGGCGCGGCTTGAGCGCCTGTCGGCAATGGGCTTTTCCGCAGAGCAACTTGAGCGAATAGACGGCCCGGCTGGGCTCGACATCGGCGCGGTTGGCGCGGCTGAGATCGCCTTGTCCATCGCAGCGGGCATGATCGCAGGCTTCAACGCCCGCAGTTGACCGGCGTCTTCAACAGCATTTGCCGCCATTCTTCCCGCCATAGCGCGCCTCCTGCCGATCGCGGAAAAATTCGGTGGGTGTCATGACCGGCTCGCCGGGATGATGCATGTGCATATGCCGGGCATAGCCCTCATAATCGGGGACACCGACCATCATCATCGCCATCCGGCGCATCCTGTCGAGCAGGCCGATCATTCTGCTGGCACCAGAGACGCGGGGATTTCGCGCGCCGTCGGCGCATCGGCCCGCCGCGCGGCAAGGCAGGTGCGGACGGTGAAGAACAGCAGCGAAAGCACCACCATCAGGAAAATGGCGACCAGCCCGGCGTCCACCCGGTCGTTGAAGATGATCTGCTGCATTTCCACCATGGACTTGGCGGGGCTGAGCAACTTGCCCTCATTCGCCGCTGCCGAAAATTTCGCCGCATGGGCAAGGAAGCCGACTTTCGCGTCGGCCGAAAACAGCTTCAGCAGTCCGGCCGATAATGTGCAGACCAGCAGCCAGGCGGTCGGGATCATCGTCACCCAGGCATAGCGGTTCCGCTTCATCCGGAACAATACCGCCGTCGCCAGCATCAACGCGATCGCCGCCAGCATCTGGTTGGAAATGCCGAACACCGGCCATAGCGTATTCACGCCGCCCAGCGGGTCCGTGACGCCCTGATAAAGGAAGAAGCCCCAGGCCGAAACCGTCAGCGCAGTGGCCACCAGCCCCGGCACGATACCCGCTGTATCCTTGAAGCGCGGCACGGCCAGTCCGATCAGATCCTGCAACATAAAACGGCCCGCGCGCGTGCCCGCGTCAACCGCCGTCAGGATGAACAGCGCCTCGAACAAGATGGCGAAATGATACCAGAAGGCTTTCATCGCCGGGCCGCCAATCACATGGGAAAAGATTTCCGCCATGGCCACGGCCAGAGTGGGCGCGCCGCCCGCGCGAGAGATTATAGTATGTTCGCCCACATCTCGGGCGGTTTGCGCGATAAGGTCAGGCGTGATGGGAAAGCCCATTGCCCTGACGGCGGCGGCCGCGCTGCTCGCGTCGGTGCCAATCACCGCCGCCGGGCTGTTCATCGTGAAATAAATGCCGGGATCGAGGATCGACGCACCCACCAGCGCCATGATCGCGACGAACGCTTCCATCAACATCGCGCCATAGCCGATCAGCGGCGCGTCGCTCTCGCTCGCGATCAGCTTGGGCGTTGTGCCGCTGGCGATCAGGGCGTGAAATCCCGACACCGCCCCGCAAGCGATGGTGATGAACAGGAAGGGGAAGAGCCCTCCCGACCAGACCGGACCATTGCCGTTCACGAACTGCGTCACGGCATGCATTTTGAGCGGTGGCGCCATGATGACGATGCCGATGGCAAGCGCGGCGATGGCGCCGATCTTGAGAAAGGTCGAAAGATAATCGCGCGGTGCCAGCAGAAGCCACACGGGCAGCACCGATGCCACCGCGCCATAGCCTATCAGGATCCAGCACAATTGCACCGGCGTGAAGGTGAAGACCGGCCCCCATAGCGGCGACTGTGCGATGGACTGCCCATATATGATCGCCGCCAGCAGGCCGATGAGGCCGATCAGCGAGACCTCGCCAATTCGTCCCGGCCTTATCCAGCGCGTGTAGGCGCCCATCAGCAGCGCGAGCGGCACCGTGGCGGCAACGGTGAACATGCCCCATGGACTTTCCGCCAGCGCCTTCACCACGATCAACGCCAGCACGGCCAGGATGATCACCATGATCATGAAGGCGCCGAACAGCGCGATCGTCCCAGCCGCTTGCCCCATCTCCATGCGGATAAGCTCGCCCAGCGACTTGCCGTCGCGGCGCATGGAAATGAACAGGACCATGAAATCCTGCACCGCGCCCGCCAGCACCACGCCCGCGATGATCCAGATGGTGCCGGGCAGATACCCCATCTGCGCGGCAAGGACCGGCCCCACCAGAGGCCCGGCGCCCGCGATCGCCGCGAAATGATGCCCGAACAGGACCACGCGGTCGGTTGCGACATAATCCAGGCCGTCGGCTCGCCTTAGCGCGGGCGTGGGCCGTGCAGGATCAAGCCGCATCACATGCCGCGCAATGTAGAGCGCGTAATAGCGATAGGCGACCAGGAAGCTGCTGACTGCCGCCACGACGATCCAGAGCGCATTGACCGCCTCGCCCCGGGATATCGCAACCACTGACAAGGCAATCGCCCCGACTATGGCCGTCAGGATCCAGGGGATGTGCCGGGTCATCACTCTCTCTATCTTTGTTCGTGGAATGCGGGCGCCACAGTAGGGCCGCCCATTTCAAAGACAATCATTGATATGGGACGTCACGTTTCCGCCCGAACGGCCATTCGACCGCTGTGCTGGACCACAAGGCCCACCATATGATCACCGGCTGCAACAGCAGGCGCGGGCCGTGATACCACCAGCTCAAATGCACGCCGCTCAATGGAATATCGTTGAGCGCATGGTTCAGATTGGCGGGCCACACGCACAGCGCATAAAGCGCAAGGCCGATCCCGGCGGCCTTGCGCAGTCTAGGGATATGCAATCCCGCAGCGCCCGCAATTTCCGCCACGCCGGTCAGTGCGATGATGTCAGCGGGGTGGGGCACCCAATTTGGCGTGATGGCGATGAAGCCACCGGGCCGGGTGAGATGGGCGACCCCCGCGATCAGATAAAATAGGGACAATATCCAGCGTGACGCCGTCCGGACACGGTCTTGCTTGCCCGCCCATCCGTCAAGATCAGAGCTGGACCTCCCCTTCATCCTCTCCATCCCAATAATGCGCCCGTTCCGCGCTCACCTTGATCATCACCAGCCCCGGCGTGTCGATGCCTGCGTCGAACCAGCGGTCAAGGTCGCTGTTCCAATGCGCCTTGAACGCCCCCTTGTCACGGACAAGATCGGCGCGTCCCTCTATCGCCACGAATAGCGGTCGCTGTTTCAACAACCCGGCCGAGCCCTGAAAGGACAAGCCAACCTTCGGGTCGCGCTCGATATCGTGGACCATGACGGTGTCGTCGGTGGTGAAATAATAGCTGTCACCATCATAATCGACATCACGATTGTTGCTCATCGGCCGTGCGGCGATCTGGCCACCTTCAGCGCGGGTGGAAAGCATCGCGAAGTCGATATCCTTCATCTTCTTCGCCAGCTGCGGCAGCGTGAGGTGGGCCATCGGACACTCCTTGGTTGAGACCATGCTCAACGTCCGAATGGGGGATCGGCTCCCGGGACTCGCTATCAGCGCTATAGGAACATATAGTGAACATATCGACTCGAAAGGATCAGCCATGCGCCATGACATGCGCGCCGACACCAAATATCGTCTCTTTTTCGCGCTTAAGCCGTCGGCGATCATCGCGCGCCAGACCGATCATTTGGCAGAGACGCTGGGCGGCGGGGAGCGCCGCATCCGGCCGGAGCATCAGCATGTCACGCTGGCCGTGACCGCCGACTATGTCGAATATCCCTATGCGGTGATCAAGGCATTGCTGCGGGCAGGGACTATGGTCGAAGCTGAACCTTTTGACATGAGGCTCGACCGACTGAGCTTCAGCAACCGCTCCCCCGCCCTGCGCCCTTCGCGCTCCCTGCCGCTGCTCAATCAATTACAGAAGTCGATCATCGACGCGATGCGGGGGGCAGGCGTGGCCTTGCGCCCCGGCTGGACCTTCAGCCCGCACCAGACGCTATTCTACAGGGATGGCCCTCCGGCGCAGCAAAGTATCGACGGCTTCCTGTGGTCGCTCGATCAGTTTGTCCTGGTTTGCAGCCATGTGGGCCGCACACGGCACGATATTCTTGGCACCTGGACGCTCAAAGGAGACGGGCAATATGAACTGTTCTGATCCCGGCCTTGGCTATTTGGCGAATGTGATAGCTTAGAGTCTTTCTGACTTAGATTGAGGCATATCCGGCTCCACGGATGTAATTGGCGCATTCTGCGGGCGGGAAGTGGTCGAGCAGTTTTCCGATGCGTCGCCATGTTGCCTCGACGGTGCGTTCGTTGGCCTTGCGGAGCAGACGCTTGAGCTTGGAGAACATCTCCTCGATGGGGTTCAGGTCGGGCGAGTAGGGCGGCAGGAAGAACAGCCTGATGCCCGCCGCCTTGAGCAATTTGCGCACGCGGCTGCCTTTGTGGCTGCCGAGATTGTCGACCACGATGATGCTGCCGGGTTCCAGCGCGGGGATCAGGAACTGCTCGACCCACGCGGTGAAGCTCTCGCCGTTTATCGGGCCATCGAGGACGCAAGGGGCCACGATGCCATCATGCCTGAGGCCAGCGATGAAGGTCAGCGTCTTCCAGTGGCCATGCGGCACCTTGTCGATCAGCGGCTCGCCCCGGTGATGCCAGCCATGGGTGCGGGTCATGTTGGTCTTCGCCCAGGTCTCGTCGATGAAGACCATGCGCTTGGGATCTACCCAGCGCTGGACCCAGCGCCAGCGGTTGCGGCGTCGGATGACGTCGGGCCGGTCCTGTTCCTTGGCGAAGAGCGTCTTTTTTTAAACGTCTTGCCCAAGCGGCCCATGAACCGCCACAGCGTGTCGCAGCAGACCACCACACCACGCTCTTCACGCAGCTGGGCCAGCAACTCGTGCAGCGTCAGGTCCTTCTTCTGCTCGATCCGCGCAAGCAACCACTCGCGCTCACGCGCCAGCAACGGGAGCATGTGACCGCCGACCTTGCCCGGCTCAACAGACCCGCGCGTTCGCCATGACTGCGCCCAGCGAACCCCCGTGGCCGGGCTCACCTCCAGCAACCGCGCAGCCCCCCGCGCCGACATGCCTCGATCCAGAGCCCGACAAAACCGAACCCGCAAATCCTGTGATAATGGCCTCATCCATGCTGGCCTCCTCACCAGTGGCCACCTTGAATCACACTTCCAACCGTCTGGAAATCCCCAACGATTCATTCAACATCGGAAAGACTCTAAAGCATCAGCGGAGGGGGGGCAGCGTCAACTGCCCCGCTCTTGTCACCCTTCGGTAACGCTGGCCAGAACGGCCGCCCGAAGTTCCGCTATCCCCATGCCCTTTTCGCTTGAGGTCGGAATAATCTCCGGATGGGCAGCGGACCGTTTCCGGACGGCATCGCCAGTCGCCTGTATCACTTCGGCGAGATGGCTGGCCTTTACCTTGTCCGCTTTTGTCAGGACGATGCGGTAACTGACGGCCGCTGCGTCCAGCATGTCGAAAATCTCATTATCGACATCCTTGATGCCATGGCGGCTGTCGATCAGCACGAGTGCGCGCTTCAGCTTCGCCCGCCCGCGCAGATAGTCGTTCACAAGGAAGCGCCACTGGCGCACCATATCCTTGGGCGCGCGCGCATACCCATAACCAGGCATGTCGACGAGGCGAAAACGCAGCGGGTCGCCGACATCGAAAAAGTTCAGTTCCTGCGTCCGTCCCGGCGTGTTCGACGTGCGGGCCAGCCCGTTGCGGCCCGTCAGCGCGTTCAGCAGGGATGATTTGCCGACGTTTGAACGGCCCGCAAACGCCACCTCGTTGACCGACATGTCGGGCAGGAACTTCAAATCCGGCGCTGACTTGAGAAAGGTGATCGGCCCGGCGAACACCTTGCGCGCTTCCTCGATCAGCTCTGCCTGTTCCTGCTCGTCCACTTGGATATCCGCCTTATTTCGCCGGAGCCGCGTTCAGCACGGGGTGGCGCCTGTAGAGCCACCACTGCTGCAGCATCGACAGGCAATTGTTGGTGATCCAGTAGACCAGCAGGCCCGCTGCGAACGGCGCCATGATGAACATCATCATCCACGGCATGATTGAGAAAATCTGCTGCTGCATCGGGTCCATCTGAGCCGGATTCAGCTTGAACTGCAGCCACATGGAAATACCCAGCAGCAGCGCCAGCACGCCGATCGCCAGGAAGGACGGCGGGGTGAAGGGCAGCAGGCCGAACAGGTTCAGGATATGCAGCGGATCGGGTGCGGACAGATCCTTGATCCACAGGACGAAGGGCTGATGACGCATTTCGATCGTCAGCTGCAACACCTTGTACAGCGCGAAGAAGATCGGAATCTGGATGAAGATCGGCAGGCAGCCAGCGAGTGGATTGACCTTCTCCCGCTTGTACAGCTCCATCATCTCCTGCTGCAGCTTGGGCTTGTCGTCCTTATATTTCTCCTGCAGCGCCTTCATCTTGGGCTGCACCGCCCGCATTGCCGCCATGCTGGCGAACTGGCGCTGGGCGACTGGGAACATCAGCGCGCGGACCACGAAGGTCAGGCAGATGATGGCGACGCCGAAATTGCCGATATGCTCGAACAGCCAGTGGAGCAGCGCGAAGATCGGCTTTTCGAACCAGTAGAACCAGCCCCAGTCGATCGCCCGGTCGAACAGCGGAATGCCCGTATCCTGATAGGCTTCGAGCGTCTTTACTTCCTTCGCGCCCACGAACAGGCGCACCGTCTGGGTGACGGCCTTGCCCGGCGCCAGCATGGTCGGAGCCAAGCTGTAATCGGCCTGATACTGCGTGCCAGCACCCTTGCGGAACTGGCCTTCAAAGGCAGCCTTCTGGTCGGGGACCAGCGCCGACAGCCAATATTTGTCGGTAAAGCCGAGCCATCCGCCTGTGGACTGGAAGCTTTGGCTGGAAGGACCCTTGTTCAGATCCTTGTAATTCACATCATAGTTGGCAGCGCCGTTGAACACGCCCATCGGGCCGATATGGATGGTCCAGGTGTCCGGGTCCTTGGGGATGCCGGTGCGGTTGATGTAACCATAAGGCTTCACCGCGACCATGCCTGTGCCGCTGTTCACGACCTTCTGCTGCGCGGTGATCATGTAATTCTCGTCGACCGACAGGCGGATTTCGAAGGCCTGGCCGGCACCATTGTCCCACCGCAGGGTCACGGGGCTGGTCGGCGTCAGTTCCTGCGCGTCGGCCGTCCAGACGGTGCTCGCGTCAGGGGCCTTCAACCCTTCGCCTTGCCAGCCGAAGCCAGCGAAAAAGGCGTCGTTCGTGCCCGAAGGACTGTAGAGCCGGATCGCGGGCGAATTTTTCGCGATCGTTTCGCCATAGGTGGGCAGCACGATATCGTCGATGCGCGCGCCCTTCAGGTTGATGGAGCCCGTCAGCTTCGGCGTCCGGATCGCGACGCGCGGGCTTTCTTTCAAAACCAGAGCGCGATCGCGAATCGCGGACGGACTGCTCGCTACCGGGCTTGATCCCTGCGCCACCTGCGTGGTCTTGCCGCCTTCGATCTTCGTCGCGGGCGGGTTCGCGGCAGGGAAGAAATGCTTGGCAATATAGGGCCAGCCGAACAGGATCGCCGCGGTCAGTAGCACCGCCAGAACAATATTCTTCTTGTCGTCCACGCTTGTCGGCTCCGCCGTGTCTTGTGAAAATTCGTATCAAGGGACCGGGTCGTAACCCGAACCGCCCCAAGGGTGGCATCGCATTAGCCGCTTCGTGGCGAGCCAGCTACCCTTCACCGCACCATATTTGCGGATGGCTTCGATGGCATATTGCGAACAGGATGGCGCATAGCGGCAGCTGGGGGGCAATATGCGCGAAGGGCCAAGCTGCCAGAAGCGCGCGATCAGGATGAGCAAGCGAGCGATCATTGCTCCTGAGCGCTCTGTTCGCGGGAAGGCTTCTTTCGCGGAGGCCCTCGATGGGTGCCAGCAGGGCGGCTCATCACCTTGCCCAGGGCCTTTTCCAGTTCCGACCGGAGCAAGGCGAAGTCGCGCTCTATGCCTTCGGAACGGCCGATCAGCACATGGTCGGCGCCCGCGACTCCGTGGATGGGCAACAAGTCCCGCGCCAAGACGCGAAAACGGCGCTTCATCCGGTTGCGGATGACAGCGCCGCCAATCCTTTTCGTAACCGTGATGCCGATACGCATCGCCGGATTGCCATCGCCACGTTCGCGCACCAGCAGGACAAAGCCTGGCATCGGCGCGCGCCGCCCACGATTCGCCGCCAGGAAATCAGCGCGCCGCCGCATCATGGCTGGCGCGCGATCCGGCGGCGCGTCGTTCAGGCGCTCAGGCTCTTGCGGCCCCGCGAACGGCGGGCGCGGATCACATTGCGGCCGCCAGGGGTCGCCATGCGAGCGCGGAAACCGTGACGGCGCTTCCGAACCAGATTGCTCGGCTGATAGGTGCGCTTCATCGTTCATTCCTCAAAGCAAAACGTCAAAATCGGGCGTGACAAAAAAGGGCCGCCGATGGGCGACCGCATGTCAGGGGGCGTCCGATAGGCAAAAGCTGTAGATGAGTCAATGGCGGAGGAGGAGGGATATGCTCACCATGTCCCCTCTCCCCTTCAGGGGAGAGGGTGCCGAGCGTAAGCGAAGGCGGGAGAGGGGAAATGGCGTGAGAGCGCCTTGTAGTCGCCCCCTCTCCCCTGAAGGAGAGAGGGAGTGATGCCCCTCTTACTTCGCCCGTACCGCCGCTACCGCTTGCTTGAGCGCATCATAACCGACCGCGCCGTTCAGCACCTGATCACCCACGACGAAAGTCGGCGTGCCCGTGGCGCGCAGCTTTTGCGCCAGCGCGATGTTCGACTGGATTTCGCCATTATATTTGCTGTTGGCCATGGCGGCCTCCGCAGCCTTGCCATCGATACCGACCTTGGCGGCGGCGCCCAGAATGCTTTCCCGCGTAACCTGCCCGCTCGCATACAACGCCCGATGGAAAGGCATATACTGGCCTTTTTCTGCCGCCAGCAGCGACACCTTGGCCGCATCGGCACTCTCGTCAGACAGGATGGGCAATTCGCGGTAGACGACCTTCACCCCCTTGTCCTCGCCCACCAGCTTGGCAAGGTCGGGCAGGGATGCGCGGCAATAGCCGCATGCGTAATCGAAGAATTCGACCACCGTCACGTCCCCGTTGGTCGCGCCTTCCCACGCGCCCGCATAGGGCGTTTCGATGGCCTTGCGACTTTCGCCGATGCTGTCCGACACGCGTTTCGCCTGCAGCCGCTCGACAGCTTCGGGAATGATTTCCGGATGCTCCAGAATATAGTCGCGCACGATCTTCTCGATCGCAGCCTTGTCTCCGGCGGCGACGCTGCCGCTACTCTGCATGCCTAGAGCCGCGCCAGCGGCAGTGGCGGCGATGAAGGCGATGGCGCCGATCGTCATCTGGATAGTCCTGTTGGAAAGGGCGGCGCGAAAGCCGGGTCGAGAGGTTTCGGTCATTTCTTCTTTCGCTTCTGCTCGACGGCTGCGCGGGAGACCATGGCGATATCCTGCGCCCGCAGATAGTCAACCGTGCCGGGCTTCAATCCCTGCATGGCCGCGTCCGCGCTGCGCAGCGCCATCTGGTCGTCGCCCATCAGGGCATAGCGTTCCGCCGTGGCCAGCGCCGCGCGGGGCGTGTCACCCCGCCGTTCATAGACGACCCCAAGCTGATACCAGGCGAACGGATTTTCCCGGTCGCGCGCTACAGCATTACGCAGCACCTGTTCGGCCTCGGCGAAGTTCTTGTCATCCTCCGTCGCGATGAGCGCATGGCCCAGCATCGTGGCGATCAAGGGCTGCTGCGTCAGTTTCACGGCTTCGCGCAGCGGCGGGATGGCGTCGGCAGGCTTGCCGCTTTCCAGCAGCACCTGACCCTTGAGTTCCAGGAAATAAGGGTCATGCGGCTGCGCTGTCAGAAGGGCGGTCACTTCGGCGATCGCCTTGTCGGGATAGGCGCTTTTATGCCAGGCATAGGCGCGCGCATAATGCGCCGGGAGAGACTGATCGCTCTCGGGATATCTTTGCAATGTTTGGGTGGGTTCGGAAACGAAGCCGACCAGCTTGGCCTTGATACGCTCGAACCGGGATTCCAGCTTCGGGTCGATGGGTTTGTCCCACGCGGGATCGACCGTATACACTTCCCGCAGGACATTGATGCGTTCGCCGGACAGCGGATGCGTGCGGCCGTAGCTATCTTCCTGAGGGATGGCGAGACGATATTCCTGGTTCTGCAACTTCTTGAAAAATTCCAGGCTACCCTTGCCCGACAGGCCCGCCTTGCTCAAATAGCGCGCACCCGCAAGGTCGGCCGAGCTTTCCTGCGCGCGGGAAAAGGCGAGATATTTGCCCATCGCCGCTTGCTGACCCACGCCCAATATGCCCATGCCCGCTTCCGCGCCGCCTGCGGCAATCGCGGCGGCGCCCAGGACCAGGCTGAGCAGGGTGATGCCGGTCGCGGCTTTCATGCCTTCGGATGACCGGATGACATGGCCGCCCTCGATATGGCCGAGTTCGTGCGCGACGACCCCTTGCAGCTGGTTCACATTGTCGGCCGCGGCGATCAGGCCGCTATGAACCCAGACATATTGGCCGCCTGCGACGAAGGCGTTGATTTCCGGATCGTTGAGAACCAGCACCTGAACATTGCGCGGCTCCATCCCCGCTGCGCTGACCAGCGGGCCGGACATGTCAGCCATGAAGGCTTCGGTTTCGGCGTCGCGCAGGATCTGCTGCGCTATCGCGGGCTGGACCATGAATGCCAGCGACGCAGCGGCAATCGCGGCGGGACGCAGCCAGCGGCGCATCATGGCCAATCACCATGGAGCAGGGACGAACGCAGCATGTCCGCGCGCCTGCCAGCATCGCCATGAACTCCGCCTGAAGCGAGAACGCCGCCACCTTTCCGGAAAACCGGCAAGGCGGCGGCGTTGCTCATCGGGCGGACGTCCTTACTGACCGAAAGTGCGCTGCCACCATCCACGGCGCGGTGCGCTATCGTCGTCGCTCGTCTCTTCGCCATCAGCCGTCGAGACCGCGCTCTCACCAGCTGCTGCCGCTGCTGCGCCAGCTTCCGGTGCCACGGCTCCTGCGATCGCGGGAGCCTCCGCCGCGTCCTGGGCAATGGCCTCAACCTTCTTGCGCCGAGTGCGCTTGGGCTTGGCGGGTGCCTCGGCTTCCGGTTCCACGCTCACGGCCGGTTCGGCAGGGGCTTCGGGAGCGGCCTCTGCCTTCTTGCGCCGAGTGCGCTTGGGCTTGGCGGGCGCTTCCTCGGCTGCGGCTTCGACCGGAGCCTCGGGGGCCTCCACGGGCGCTTCTACGACTTCCTTTGCCTTGCGAGCACGGGGGCGACGGCGCGTCTTTGGCGCCTCTTCCTCCGCAGGCGCTTCGGGCGCTGCTTTTGCTACCGTCTCGGCGACAGCTTCGACAGCGGCGGGCTCGGAAGTCTCAGCGGCTTCGCTCGCAGCTTCGTCGGCAACCGCTTCGCCCTCGCGACGACGGCGTCCGCCACGGCGACCGCGACGGCCACGACGGCGACTGGCCTCTTCGCCTTCGCCATGGGCCTCGACAGGCTGTTCTTCCGTTTCTTCGTCAGTCGATTCGGCTTCTTCGCCAGCGTCCTCGGCCGGGGAGTCGGTAGCCTCTGCTTCGCCCTCGGCGTGGTGATCGTCACGCTGGCCGCCACGACGACGGCGGCGACGACGACGGCGGCGGCCACCTTCGCGATCCTCGCCCCGGTCGCCGCGCTCTTCGCGCTCAGCGGCCTCGACTTCCTCGATTTCCTCTTCTTCCAGCTCCTCGACGATATCGAGGTCATCCTCTTCCTCGACGATCGGAGCATAGCTCACCACCCGTTCCGGACGGGGGCCGCTGGCTTCCACCGACATGCGCGCGCCTTCGACCTCGCCGTCCGGCAAGATGGCGATGGTGACGCCATAGCGCTGTTCGATCTCGTCCAGTTCGCGGCGCTTGTTGTTGAGGACGTAGAAGGCCGCTTCCTGGCTGGCGCGCAGGGTGACCAGGTTGCCGCGACCACGCGCCGCTTCCTCTTCCAACATGCGCAGCGCGGAAAGGCCCGCCGACGATGCCGTGCGGACAAGGCCGGTGCCCTCGCAATGCGGGCACTGGCGGGTCGATGCTTCCAGCACACCGGTGCGCAGGCGCTGGCGGCTCATTTCCATGAGGCCAAAGCCCGAGATGCGGCCGACCTGTATACGGGCGCGATCGTCCTTCAGCGCCTCCTTCATCGCCTTCTCGACCTTACGGATGTTGGAGTTCATCTCCATGTCGATAAAGTCGATGACGACGAGGCCAGCCATGTCGCGCAGGCGCAACTGACGCGCGATTTCGCGGGCAGCTTCCAGGTTGGTGGCGACGGCGGTCTGCTCGATGCCATGCTCACGGGTCGACCGGCCCGAGTTGATGTCGATCGACACCAAAGCCTCGGTCGGGTTGATGACCAGATAGCCGCCCGACTTGAGCTGCACGACCGGATTGTACATCGCGGCCAGCTGATCCTCGACGCCCGCGCGCTGGAACAGCGATACGGCGTCGGCATATTGCTGTACCCGGCGCGCATGGCTCGGCATCAGCAGCCTCATGAAGTCCTTGGCGGCCTTGTAGCCATATTCGCCCTCGACGATGACCTCTTCGATATCCTTGTTGTAGATATCGCGGATCGCGCGCTTGATGAGGTCGCTGTCATTGTGGATCAGCGCGGGCGCTTCGGACTTCAGCGTCTTTTCGCGGATCTCGTCCCACAGGCGGGCGAGATAGTCGAAGTCCCTCTTGATCTCCGGCTTGGTGCGCTGGAGCCCGGCCGTGCGCACGATGCAGCCCATGGTCGAGGGCAGGTTCATCTCCGCGACGATCGTCTTCAGCCGCTTGCGGTCGGCGGCGTTGCTGATCTTGCGCGAAATCCCGCCGCCATGCGACGTGTTCGGCATCAGCACGCAATAGCGACCGGCTAACGAAAGATAGGTGGTAAGGGCCGCGCCCTTGTTGCCGCGCTCTTCCTTGACGACCTGGACCAGCAGCACCTGGCGGCGCTTGATGACGTCCTGGATCTTGTAGCGACGGCGCAGAGCCATGCGCTTGCGGCGCAGTTCGTCGGCGGCTTCATCGCCACCGCGCTTGCGACGGCCGCCCTTTGCGGGGCCTTCGCTGCTTTCGGTGGCCTCGCCCTCATCCTCTTCATGATGCGTGGCTTCGACCAGTTCCAGACCATCGTCGCCATGATGATCATCGTCATCCTCGAAATCGGCACGCAGCGCGGCCTCTTCCTCGGCATGCTCGCGTTCTTCGCGCAGCAATGCCTCGCGGTCTTCGCGCGGAATCTGGTAATAGTCGGGGTGAATTTCGCTGAACGCCAGGAAGCCGTGGCGGTTGCCGCCATAATCGACGAACGCTGCCTGGAGCGAGGGTTCTACACGGGTAACCTTGGCGAGGTAGATATTGCCTTTGAGCTGCTTGTGCTCGGCCGATTCGAAATCAAACTCCTCGATCCGGTTACCTTTGACGACCGCGACCCGGGTCTCTTCCCGGTGGCGCGCATCGATCAGCATACGCATTGTCATTTATTATTCTCCGGCGAAGGCTGCCAGCGGCACTGGGCCGGGCTGCCACGCGATAGTGGGGGGACGAACGCAGTCGCGCCGCCAGCGGCGCGGGTGTTGCTATCGTCCGGTTTGACAGGAAAAACTGCGCTTCTGCTGCATCGGCAGGGCCGGGCAAATCGCCGGTCCGCTCCATCCACGCCGCATCGCCCGCTATCGGGCTCAGCGTGGAATGGAAATCATGCCTCATGCAGCGTCAACCTGTTCGTCGCATCGGGTCTGAGCGGTTGGTGCTCGCCGATGCTGCCGTGAAAGTTCCTGATGAAGAACCGGGCCTAATGTGGGCGTTTCTTTCAGGAATGTGAATGGGTAGCAGCCTAAGGCCAGCCTAGCAACGTCCCCCGCAAAATTGTTTGGTCCAGGACGAATGCTGCCCTTCCTGCGTCTAATCGCCGAACATGGTGAAGCAAAGGTAAACGCGACGGCGAATGGCCGCCGCTGAAATGGGGCTGGACGGCATGGGGCGGTGCGGGGCACAAGCGCGCCATGCTCCACGCCCTTGCCCTGGCAACTGCTTTTCTGGCCGGTCCTCAGGGGGCGGCGCGCATCAGCTTCGACAAGCCAGCCTCCATGGCGCCCCGTCCGGCCAAGCGGTTGCACAGCATCACCGTGCCGATCCCGCCGGTGGCGCGCGGCCTCTCGCTACCAAGGGTGGAAGGATCAACCGACGCGTCCCGTCCGCTGATCGTCATCGATGCGGGGCATGGCGGGCATGATCCCGGCGCGATCAACGCGGAAACCGGCGAGCGCGAAAAGGATCTGACGCTCGCGATCGCGCAGGCGATCCGGGATCAGCTGGTGAAGTCGGGCCGACTTCGCGTCGCGCTGACACGGGATGACGACCGCTTTCTGGTCCTGCAGGAACGCTATGGCATCGCGCGGAAGATGAATGCGGACCTCTTCATTTCGGTCCATGCCGATTCGGCGGACAATCATGAGGCGCGGGGCGCGACGGTCTATACATTGTCGGAAGTGGCGTCGGATCGGGAAGCGGCGCGGCTGGCCGCGCGGGAGAATAGGGCGGACGTTCTGAACGGCGTCAATCTGGGCGCACAGACTGATCAGGTGTCGTCTATACTGATCGACCTTACTCAGCGCGAAACAATGAAGGAATCAGCGAATTTCGCTCGCCTTCTTCAGCGGGAGGGGGCGCCGTTCCTGCCGTTCCGCACCACGTTCCACCGCTATGCCTCACTCATGGTTTTGAAGGCGCCGGACACGCCATCGGTCCTGTTCGAAACCGGCTATCTCAGCAATGCGCAGGATGCAGCCTTCCTGGCCTCACCCGAAGGGCGCAGCCGCATAGCGAAGGGCGTTGCCAAGGCCGTCGAGATATATTTCGCCCGCCGACTGCCCCTTGGCGGCGGCTGACCGGCGCGCGGCCCGACGATCCGCACTGGCGCTGGCCGCATTTTGACCTTAGAGCCTCCTCTCGTCATGGAAGAGGCCCGTCCCCACACCGCCCGCTTGTCCTTTGTCGACCGTTTGCGCGGGGGTGGGCGCGCGTTCCGGGAAAAGCTTTCCCCGCTTTGGCAGCGGCGCTGGTTCCGCTGGGCGGCGATCGCGCTCGGCGGACTTTTTCTCGCCTTCCTGCTGTTCTGGATCATCTTCGCGCGCGGCCTGCCCGACGCGGCGACGCTGCTTGAATATGAGCCGCCGCTGCCCACGATCGTGCGCGACATCGATGGCCAGCCGGTGCACAGCTATGCGCGCGAACGCCGGGTCCAGTTGCAATATAGCGACTATCCGCCACTGCTGATCCGCGCCTATCTGGCGGCGGAGGACAAGACTTTCTTCGAACATCATGGCGTCGATATTCCGGGCTTTTTCGGCGCCGTGTTCGACTATGTGACGAAGATCGGCTCGGGCCAGCGCGCAAAGGGCGGGTCGACCATCACCCAGCAGGTCGCCAAGAACCTGCTGATCGGCGATGAATATTCGCCCACGCGCAAGGTGAAGGAGATGATCCTCGCCTATCGCATGGAAGGTGTGCTGACCAAGCAGCAGATCCTCGAACTCTATTTCAACCAGATATTCCTCGGCCGGAACGCCTATGGCGTGCAGGCGGCGGCGCGCGCCTATTTCGACAAGGATGTGGGCGATCTGAAGCTGCACGAGATGGCTTATCTCGCCATCCTGCCCAAGGGTCCGGCCAATTATCGCCCCGAAAGCCCGACCGGCCACGAACGCGCGCTCGACCGGCGCAACTGGGCGCTGGGCGAAATGTTCAAAAACGGCTGGATCAGCCAGGCACAATTGGACGAAGCGCAGGCGCAGCCGCTCGGCACGGTGCCGCCGCATGGGTCCAGCTTCGACGCGCGCGCGGGCGGCTATTATATGGAAGAGGTGCGCCGCCGCCTGATCGGCCTGTTCGGCGAAAAGGCGGAGGATGGCCCCAACAGCGTCTATGCAGGCGGCCTCTGGGTGCGCAGCCCCTATGACCCCAAGTTGCAGGAAGGCGTCTCGACGGCATTGCGCAACGGCCTGCTACGTTTCGACGCGGGCAAGGGCTGGTCCGGTCCGTTGGGCAAGATCGACATGGCCCGTGGATGGAAGCGCGAACTGGCGGCAAGCTATATCGGGATCGATTATGCAGACTGGCGCATAGCGGCGGTTATCGACCGCAATTCTTCGGGCGCCGAGATCGGCTTTTCCGACGGATCGACCGGGACGCTGCCTGCCAGCGCCGCGCAGATGCCCTATCGCCGCGTGGGCGGCCCCGCCTTCAACGGCATGAAGGCGGGAGACCTGATCGCGGTAGCCCGCAACGGATCGACCTGGGCGCTGCGCAACGTGCCTGAAGTGTCCGGCGGGATGATGGCCGAACAGGTCCATTCCGGACGCGTCCTGGCGATGCAGGGTGGCTTCGACAGTCGCCTGTCCTCCTATAATCGGGCGACGCAGGCAATGCGACAGCCGGGCTCGACCATCAAGCCGTTCGTCTATGCCGCCGCGCTTGACGGCGGGATGACGCCAGCCTCCATCATCGTTGATGGACCGCTATGCGTTTATCAGGGTGCGGGGCTGGGGCAGAAATGTTTCCGTAACTTCACCGGCGGCAGCGCGGGGCCGCAGACGATGCGCTGGGGCGTGGAGCAGTCGCGCAACCTGATGACGGTGCGCGCCGCCAGCCAGACCGGCATGGATCGCGTCGTGCGCACCATCAAGGCGATGGGGATCGGCGATTATCAACCCTATCTCTCCTTCGCTCTGGGCGCGGGCGAAACCACGGTCGAGCGGATGGTGAACGCCTATGCGATGCTCGCCAATCAGGGCCGCCAGCTTTCGCCCAAGGTGATGGATTATGTGCAGGACCGACGCGGCAAGGTGATCTGGCCGCTGCGCTGGCGCGCCTGCGACGGCTGCAACATGGCGAACTGGGATGGAAAACCCATGCCGCGCTTCGGCTTTGAAGGGCGGCAGGTGATGAATCCGATGACCGCCTATCAGGTCGTGCATATCGCCGAAGGCGTGATCCAGCGCGGCACCGCGACGGTCCTGGCCGACCTGAAACGGCCGCTGTTTGGCAAGACAGGCACCACCAACGGGCCGACCAATGTGTGGTTCGTCGGCGGATCGCCCGACATCGTCGCGGGCGTCTATATGGGCTATGACCAGCCGCGCAGCCTGGGCGGTTGGGCGCAGGGCGGCCGCATCGCCGCGCCGATCTGGAAGGCGGCGATGGCGCCCGTGCTGGAAACCATGCCCAAGACGCCCTTCGTCGCCCCCGCGGGCATCCGCATGGTCACGATCGACCGCCGTTCAGGCAAGCGCGTCTATGGCGTCTGGCCCACCGACGAACCCAAGCCAGCGGTGATCTGGGAAGCGTTCAAGCCCGAGACGGAACCGCGCCGATCGATCCGCAAGGAAGAGGTGGCCGCTCAGGAACAGGCCGCCGCCCGGCGCGAGGCAGGGTCGCAGACGCGGCAGCGTACGGATAGCGACTTCCTGCAGGATCAAGGCGGGATTTACTAACCTCCCGCCTTTGCTGGCCCATTATTGCGGCTTCGCGCGCAATCCGCCGGAGAAGCGCTTCATTAGAAATGCGAGGCCCCCGACATAGGCTGCTGCTGTCACGATGGCGATCGCCGCAGCGGCGAAATCGGCGTCCTTTTCAAAAATGATAGGGTTGCCGAGCGTCAGCAGCAGCATGAAGGCGTTGTTGACGATCAGGCTGGCCTGGCCGCGAATGAGTAGATAGATCGCGACGACCACGCCAGTCACCGCGATGGCCATTCCGGCCATGCCCAGAACCGTCGGCAGGCTGTGCAGCAGAAATGCCATGCCTAGTCCGCCAAGGGAACCGCACAGCGCGGGTGCGAACTCCGCAGGATTCATGCCTTTGATACCCGCCCAATAAAGCACGAAGATAAAACCGAAGAAAAGGAAGCTCGCCACGCCCAGGGCGGAGCCGATGGCGTAGAAAATGCCGATAATCGGTACGAGCGCGAGTATCACGAGAACGGCTTGCGCCGGTGCGGGATGGGTAGATTGTCGTTCAGCCAAGATGTCGTTCCTCTCCTTGCGCCTCTTTTGGGCGTGGCAGAGGGTGTATGGCATAGCGTCTGGAGGGACAAGGTTTGGCCTGGCCTGGGAGACTGCGCGGACATGGCTTGGAGGATTGAATCTTCCCAAATCCGCTGCCCTCGGATAGGGGCAGGCGTTTAGTGCGTTTCCTGCCCGATGCCGGGGAGCGCCCCGAATTGTCTGGAGAGTTCCCATGCGCGCCGAAGCGCAGCAATATATCGACCGTATCGACGCCGCGCTGGACCTGCTGCGCCGCTTCCTCGACTGGGACCGCGCGCTGCGCCGCCTCGACGAGTTGAACGCGCGCGTCGAGGACCCGACGCTGTGGGACAATCAGAAGATGGCGCAGGAAGTCATGCGCGAACGCACGCGGCTGGAAGCCGCGATCGGCGCGACCCGGGCTATCGATAGCGAAAAGACCGACACCGCCGAACTCATCGAAATGGCCGAGGCCGAAGGCGATGAGGACATGGTCAATGAAGGCGTCGCGTCCCTGAAGGCGCTGGCCGATCGCGCGGACGAGGACAAGATCAAGGCGCTGCTCGCGGGCGAAGCCGACGCCAGCGACACCTATCTGGAAATCCATGCGGGCGCGGGCGGCACGGAAAGCCAGGACTGGGCCGAAATGCTCAGCCGCATGTATCGCCGCTGGGCCGAACGGCGCGGCTACAAGGTCGAACTGGTCGACTATCAGGCCGGTGATCAGGCAGGCATCAAGTCCGCGACTTTCCTGTTCAAGGGCGAGAACGCCTATGGCTATGCCAAGACGGAGAGCGGCGTGCATCGGCTGGTGCGGATCAGCCCCTATGACAGCTCGGCGCGGCGGCACACCAGCTTCTCGTCCGTGTGGGTCTATCCGGTGATCGACGACAATATCGAGATCGAGGTCAATGAAGGCGACCTCAAGATCGACACCTATCGCGCGTCGGGCGCGGGCGGGCAGCACGTCAACACGACCGACTCCGCCGTTCGCATCACGCACATTCCGTCGGGCATCATCGTCGCGTCGCAGAATGACCGGTCGCAGCACAAGAACCGCGCGACGGCGATGAACATGCTGAAGGCGCGCCTCTATGAGGCCGAGTTGCAGAAGCGCGAGGCGGCGGCATCTGGCGAATATCAGGCGAAGACCGAGATCGGCTGGGGCCATCAAATTCGCTCCTATGTCCTCCAGCCCTATCAGCTGGTGAAGGACCTGCGCACCGGCGTTACCTCTACCTCTCCCGACGACGTGCTCGACGGCGCGCTCGACCCGTTCATGGCCGCCGCCCTGTCGCAGAAGGTGACGGGCGAGAAGGTCGATGTGGAGGATGTCGACTGATGATGCGGGGCGCGCTGGCGGGATCATTGTTCCTGCTGGCAGGCTGCGGCCTGTTGTCATCCGCCAAGCAGGATGACCGGCCCGCCGCCGCGCGCGATTTTCCGCGAGCCGACCGGCCGGTCGCGCCCATCGTTTCGACCCGCTGGTCCAGCGAAGAAGCGCGCGATCGCGTCAACGAAGCCGACGACATCATGGACCGCGCGGGCATCCGGCCGGGCATGACCGTCGCGGATATCGGCGCTGGCGAAGGCTATTATACCGTGCGCCTTGCAAACCGGGTGGGTGCCAAGGGTCGCGTGCTGGCCGAAGACATCATGCCCGAAGTGATCGAGGCCCTGTCCCGCCGCATCACGCGGGAGGATTGGCGCAATGTCAGCGTGCGGCTGGGCGCGCCGGAAGACCCCAAGCTGCCGGAAAACAGCTTCGACCGAATCCTCATGGTCCATATGTATCATGAGATTGCGGAACCCTATGCCTTTCTGTGGAACCTTAGCCCCGCGCTCAAGAAGGATGGCGAGTTGATCGTCGTCGATGCGGATCGCCCGACCGGGCAGCATGGCACGCCGCCCCGCCTGCTGATCTGTGAACTCGCATCGGTTGGTTTCCGGCTGGAGGAACTGGTGCCCAAGCCAACGGCGGGAGGCTATTTTGCCCGCTTTCGCAGAATCACGGCCCGGCCGTCCCCTCAAAGCATCGTGCCCTGTGCGATCAAAAGCACGGCTGATACAAATTAGCGGTTTTCCTAGGGGAAAAGGTAGCTAATGGCGAGTTAACCATGATTCTGTGGATGGCCTTGACCTTTTTGTGATTGAGTGGCCGGGGGGAGAAGCTCGGTATGATCGACCAAAGCAAATTCCTGACGGGCAATGCCGAACAGCGGCGGCACACTGCACGACACAAGATGTTCGGCCCTGTCACTCTATGCGTCGGCAATGCGGAGATGCGCGGTCATTTCCTCGACCTGTCCACATCGGGAGCGTTGGCGCACTGCGAAACGCCGCCTGCTGCGGGCAGTTATGTGGCGATAAAAGCGATTGGCGTGGAAACAAGCGGCCGGGTCATGTGGGCGCGGGGCAAGCGCTTCGGCATTCAGTTCAGCCAGCTCCTGGCCGATGAGGCGATCGACACCCTTATTCGCGGAAGTTGAGGTTCAGCCCCGCTTGCGCCATCTTCGGAACAGCGATGCGCTGACCAATCCGCCGCCCAGCAATGCGGCGATGACGCCGCCGGCGGACGCCAGCGCCCAGGCACCAGCGGCCAGCAGGCCGGTCAGAAAATCGACGATGATCAGCGTCAGGTGGATCATGACAGAAGGACCACTGGCCTAGCGGCCCAGTTCCTTTGCTTCCTGATATTTGAGTTCCAGGAAGCGATTCTGCACTGCCAGCTTGTCGATGTCCCCACTCGCCAAGGTCTCGCTGATCCGCGCAAGCTCGGTATCGATGACGTTCAAACCTTCGACCAGTTGCTGCTCCGGAATGCGGCCGTTGCGTTCCTGGCGGCGCAGTGGGACGGGAATGGATTCATAGCCAGTGACCAGTTCGGGCAGGTGATCAGACAGCAGCTTGCGGATTTCCTGCGCGGCGGGTTCCTGATCGGTGAGGCGTTCAAGCTGGGGCGCGAGCGTTTCCAGCTTGACGCCGATGCTGTCGGCCAGAGCAACGGCGGGGGCGGGCAATGCCTTGCGCTGATTGTCGAGCCAGATTTCGGTCTGGAGCGGCAGGGCGGAAATGGGGGCGGCTGCGAGCGCCTGCGTCCGGACGCGCGGTTCGGAGGGGATAAGGGCGATCAGCAGCAGCGCCGCGATGATCAGGCCCAGCACGATCATCACGCCGGTCGTGCCGAGCGGGATGAAGAAGCCCGCGACCATGCTGCCGATGAGGATGGCAAGCACTGACCAGAAGGCCCACTTCGCTTTCCGCATCAGCGCGGCGCCGCGCCTTTGCCGCGCCCGGGCCGACAGGCTCTGCCTACGGTCGCCGTGGCGCTGAAGGACAGCCTCGGCATCGGCAAGGACACGGTCGGACCTGCTCACGGCTTACGCCTCGATCGCGCTCAGCAGCGGATTGTCGGCGCGCGCCTGTTGCGCGGCCTGCGCCTGACCTTCGGCGCGGGCGATGTAGCCTTTCGATTTTTCGACCTCGTTCGTCAGGGTGTTGACCGTCGTCTTCATATTCTCCAGCGCCTTGGCCTTGAACGTGTCGATATTGTCCATCGTGTCGTAGATATTCTGGAAGGCGCGTTGCAGCGTCGCGATGGGGATCGTGCTGGACGCGGCCTGCTCATGAATCTGCGCGGTCTGGTTCTTCAGCATCTCGCCGGTCGAATCGATCATGTTCGCGGTGGTCGTGTTGAGCGCGGCGATCTGTTCGAGCACCAGCTTCTGGCCCGCCAGCGCCTGCGCCACGGTGACGGCGGTGCGCAGCGCGGCAACGGTGGTGGTGCTGGCGCGGTCGACGCCCTTCACCAGCTCGACATTGTTCTTCTTGACGAGGTCGAGCGCGAGATAGCCCTGCACGGTCACGGCCATCTGTGTCAGCAAATCCTGCGTGCGCTGGCGGATATAGAAGAGCGCGCTTTCCCGGATCGCCTTGGCCTTGGCCGGATCAGCGGAGTCGAGTTCCAGCGCCTTCGCCTCCAGCCGCGCGTCGAGCGTCCTGGAGATGTGGATCATCTGCTCCAGACGGCCCATGGTCGCCCACATATTCTGGCGCTCGACATCGATGGCGGCATTGTCCTTGATCAACACGTCCTTGCCGCTCGCTAGCGAGCCAAGGATCGAATTGATGTGGCCCTGCGCGCTTTTATAGCCGTCGAAATAGTCCCGCAGCTTGTTGCCGAAGGGGATGATGCCGAACAGCTTCTTGGGCGCGAGCAGGCTACCGCGCTTGCCCGGATCGAGATCCTCGACAGTGCGGCGCAACTCGGCAAGGTCCGCGCCCACCTTATCATCACTGTCCATCGCGCGGACGGGCCGGTCGAGGAAGCGATTGGAATGGCCCGCCGCTTCGGCGATTTCCTTGCGGCCCATATTGGTCAGCTGGTCCACCCGCTGCCCGAATTCGGGGGAATTGGCGTCCTGCGCGACAAGGTCGTCGATAAAGGCATCGACCTTCTCGTCCAGCTTTGTCCGCTTTTCCTCATCGATCGGAACGAGGCCCGACGCCTTTTCCGGCGCGACGGGCGGCACCGGATCGGGCGGCGTCAGGTTGAGCGTGTCGGCGGTCGCCGTGGTGGGCGCGGTGCTGGCCATAACGTCTCCTTCAAGCTGTTATATGTAACTATAACAGTGGCGCTTCAATGTGGAATATGGTCTTGCGTTCCGGCCGATGCAAATGCGGCCCTCGCCCTTGCCGCAACGCGTCATTTCCTGTAGGGGCGCGCGCGATACATCTGGTCAGGCGTGGTGCCGGCCGGGAAAACCAAAATCCCAAAGGCACATGCATGTCCCTGCGTAATATCGCGATCATCGCGCACGTCGACCATGGCAAGACAACCCTTGTCGATCAGCTTTTCCGCCAGTCCGGCACCTTCCGCGACAACCAGCGGGTCGAAGAACGGGCTATGGATTCGAACGACCTTGAAAAAGAGCGCGGCATCACCATTCTGGCGAAGCCGACCTCGGTCGAATGGAACGGCACTCGCATCAACATCGTCGACACCCCCGGCCACGCCGACTTCGGCGGCGAGGTGGAGCGCATCCTCTCCATGGTCGACGGCGTCATCCTGCTGGTCGACTCTTCCGAAGGCGCGATGCCGCAGACGAAGTTCGTGACCGGCAAGGCGCTGGCGCTGGGCCTGCGTCCCATCGTCGTCGTCAACAAGGTCGATCGTCCCGACGAGCGCATCCAGGAAGTGCTGGACGAGGTGTTCGACCTGTTCGTGACGCTCGAAGCCAATGACGAACAGCTCGACTTCCCCGTCCTCTACGCTTCGGGCCGCAACGGTTATGCCAGCGAAGACCCGCAGCGCCGCGAAGGCACGCTGGAGCCGCTGTTCCAGAAGATCGTCGACCATGTGCCGCCGCCGTCGCTGGAGCAGGCCGCGCCGTTCAGCTTCCTCGTGACGCTGCTCGACCGCGACAACTTCCTCGGCCGTATCCTTACTGGCCGCGTCCAGTCCGGCACGGTCAAGGTGAACCAGGCGATCCACGCGCTCGACATGGACGGCAAGGTCATCGAAACCGGCCGCGCGTCGAAGATCATGTCGTTCCAGGGCCTCGACCGCGTGCCGGTCGATGAAGCCAAGGCGGGTGACATCATCAGCCTCGCGGGCCTCACTGTCGCGACCGTCGCCAACACCATCTGCGACACCACGGTCAGCGAGCCGATCCAGGCGCAGCCGATCGATCCGCCGACCCTGTCGATGCGCTTTGCTGTCAACGATTCGCCGATGGCGGGCCGTGAAGGCAGCAAGGTGACGAGCCGCATGATCCGCGATCGCCTCGCTCGCGAAGCGGAATCGAACGTCGCGATCAAGGTGACGGAATCGGACGACAAGGACAGTTTCGAAGTCGCTGGCCGTGGTGAATTGCAGCTGGGCGTCCTTATCGAAACCATGCGCCGTGAAGGCTTCGAACTCGGCATCTCGCGTCCGCGCGTGCTGTTCGGCGAAGACGAGAACGGCAACAAGACCGAGCCTTATGAAACCGTCGTAATCGACGTGGATGATGAATTCTCCGGCACGGTCGTGGACAAGATGAACATCCGCAAGGCCGAGATGACCGACATGCGTCCCTCGGGCGGCGGCAAGACCCGCATCACCTTCTCGGCGCCTTCACGCGGCCTGATTGGCTATCATGGTGAATTCCTGTCCGACACGCGGGGCACCGGCATCATGAATCGCCTGTTCGAGAAATATGGCCCCCACAAGGGCAAGATCGAAGGTCGCAAGAACGGCGTTCTGATCTCGAACGGTGCGGGCGAAGCCAATGCCTATGCGCTGGGTCCGCTGGAAGAACGCGGCATCCTGTTCGTGGGCGTGGGCGAAGCGCTGTACGAAGGCATGGTGATCGGTGAGAATGCCAAGCCCGAAGACCTTGAAGTCAATCCGATGAAGTCGAAGGCGCTCACCAACTTCCGCGCCAGCGGCAAGGATGACGCCGTCCGCCTGACCCCGCCCAAGCGCATGACGCTGGAACAGGCGATCGCCTATATCGACGATGATGAAATGGTCGAAGTGACGCCCAAGAATATCCGCCTGCGCAAGCGCTATCTCGATCCGAACGAGCGCAAGCGCATGTCGCGCGCCAAGGCGGCTTGATCGAAGAGGCCGGTGTCGAGGGACACCGGCCTTTTTTCATTATGGGGTTCGGCCTGACACTGGCGGTTGGCCAAAGGTCGTCCTGACGGCACGAAGGAAGCTACTACCGTTCGCCTATGAATTAAGTTATAGTTAACCCATGGGGGACAAACGCTTAACCGCGCTGGCAGCGATGCTGTGCGCGTTCATCGCATCGGCGCCGCTTTCGGCTCAGACGCCTCGGCCCGGCACTTTGGAAACCTACAAGGACTGGACCATCGGTTGCGACAATCGCAGCCGATGCGAAGCTGTGTCCCTGTTGCCGGAAGGGGCCGACTGGCCGGACAAGCCGGTCATGCTGGGCATTCAACGGGATGCCGGTGGCGCGTCCGAACCGGAAATCTCGATAAGCCGCGACGCGCGGGGACAGGAAGAAGTCATTTTCCTGGTCGATGGCCGGAAAATCGCGACGGCCGCGAGCAGGGATGGGGAAGCCCGGTTGCAAGGACCGCAGGCGTCGGCGCTGGCCATTGCAATGGCACGGGGATCGAAGCTGGAGCTAAAGTCGGCTGGCACGCTGATCGCGCGCCCCTCGTTGGCCGGTGCTGCCGCCGCCATGCGCTATATGGATGCGAGGCAGGGGCGCGCGGGCACGATGGCGGCGCTGGTCGCCACAGGTCCATTGGCCGCCAGCGCCGTGCGTGCCGCGCCGCCGATGGTTACGATACGCCGGGCGCTCATCCCCGCAGGCGCCGCTCCGGTGACGCTGTGGCGCGAGGAACTGGCGGCGCTCGGCAAGTTCACCGCCTGCGCCGACGAGATGCGCGACGCATCCCCGCCGGAACTTTACCGCCTTTCCCGAACCGAGACGCTGGTGCTGGTCCCCTGCGGTGCGGGTGCCTATAATTTTTCCGCTGTTCCCGTGATCGCGACCGGCATTCCGGGACGGCGCAGCTTCCGCTACGCGTCTTTCGATTACCAACCGGGATGGAGCGAGAATGCAGCCAAGCCCATGCTGGTCAACGCATCCTGGACTCCCGAAAGTGCTTCGCTGGAAAGCTATGCCAAGGGCCGGGGCCTGGGCGATTGCGGCAGCAGCGAAAGCTATGTCTGGGACGGCGTCAGGTTCCGGCTGGTATCCGCAAGCGCCATGGGCGAATGCCGTGGCGCGTGGCATTGGATTACCACTTGGTCGGCTAAGGTCGTGCAATAAGGCTGCGGCGCCTTTGACCCACGCCCCTTAACGAGAGGCGCCGGGAACCCATTTGATATCGTCCGCCCCATTGCCATTCAGGCGACGGGCCAGGACGAAGAGCAGGTCGGACAGCCGATTGAGATAGGCGAGCGCCTGAGGGTTGAGCGCAACTTCCGTGGCCGCTGCCGTAGCGCTGCGTTCGGCCCGGCGCGTGACGGCGCGGGCGAGATGGACGGCGGCTGCGGCGGGCGACCCGCCGGGCAGGATGAAGCTGTCCAGCGGTTGCAGATCGGCGTTCATGGCGTCGATCTGGTCTTCCAGCCGCCTGACCTGCGTGGCGATGATACGCAACGCCCAGGGCTCATCCTGCCCCTCCGGCACTGGCGTCGCAAGGTCGGCGCCCAGATCGAACAGATCATTCTGGATCGTCGTCAGCCAGCCCGCTTCGGGCCGTTCGCCAATGGCAAGGATGGCAAGGCCGATCGCGCTGTTCGCTTCATCGACATCGCCCACCGCCTGCATGCGCGGCGCATGTTTGGGCAGGCGTGACCCGTCCACAAGGCCGGTCGTGCCCGCATCGCCCGTGCGGGTGTAGATCTTGTTCAGCTTCACCATCAGGGGATCAGCCGTTGCCCTTCATCAGCAGCAGGATCGCGACGATGATGATGGCCGCCGCCTGAAACAGGATGCGGTTCATCATCATCTTGTTCTGCTTGAGGCTGGAAGGGCTGGGCGTGCCGTCCGGCGCGTTGAGCTGCTCCTTCGTCGTCTGAAGAAAGGCGATGATGCCCCGGATCAACGCAAAGAGCGTAGCGGCCATGGCAAGGATGAGGGCGATGACGAGAACGGTGTTCATGCGGTGAATCTAGGCCCTGGCCAATGAAATGCCAACCGGAAAGCGCCCGCCGCGCAGATCGGCGGCGAGGGTGGCGGGATCGACGCCTTGCGTGCGCAGGTCCGCAAGGGCGATCGAGCCATCGCGCTTGGCAAGACGCTTGCCATCCGCGCCGACGAGCAGGGGATGGTGACAGTAAAGGGGTGTCGGCAGGCCGAGCAGCGCCTGAAGCAACCGATGTACATGCGTGGCGGCAAACAGGTCTTCCCCACGCAGCACATGGGTCACGCCCATCGCGGCATCATCTAGGGTGCAGGAAAGATGGTAGCTTGCGGGCGCATCCTTGCGGGCAAGGACCACATCCCCTGCGGCCTGGGGCCTCGCTTCTACCACCTGTTCGCAGAGGGGCAGCGCGGAGGTGAGGAGGGGAGCAGACGTCCAGTGCAGTTCCCCGGCGGCCGCAACCGCCTTCGCCATGTCTATCCGCCATGCATGGGGTTCGCCCGCCGCGATGCGCCGTTCGCGCTCGAACGGAGGCAATGCGCGGCAGGTGCCCGGATAAACAGGCCCCTCTGGCCCGTGCGGCGCGCTTGTGCTGGCCGCGATGTCGGCGCGGGTGCAAAAGCAGGGGTAGAGAAGGCCCATCTGCCGCAATCTTTCCAGCACGGTTTCATAATGATCGAGCCGATCGGACTGGAAGACGATCTCGCCATCCCACACCACCCCCAACCAGTTGAGGTCCTCCACTATGCCCGCGACATGCTCGGGGCGGCTGCGGGTGCCGTCGATATCCTCGATGCGGAGGTGAAACGAGCCCCCATTCGCGCGGGCAAAATCCATGGCCATCAGGGCGGACCAGCCATGGCCGATATGCAGCCTGCCGGTAGGGCTTGGAGCGAAGCGGGTTACCACATGCTGTGGCGGCGGCGATTGGATCATACAGGCCCTTGACGGGTCGGGGTGGTTAATGCTGTCATGTTGCCGTCACGTTCCTGATTGATCAGAAACGGGGCAAATGGGGGTTCGAGGGTTCTTATGTACCATCCCGACCTGATACGACATCCGGAAAACTGTCCGGCGCTGGTCCTGAACGCGGACTATACGCCG
The DNA here is from genome assembly GCF_055396345.1 of Sphingobium sp. TomTYG46. Classification (NCBI taxonomy): domain Bacteria; kingdom Pseudomonadati; phylum Pseudomonadota; class Alphaproteobacteria; order Sphingomonadales; family Sphingobiaceae; genus Sphingobium; species Sphingobium sp. TomTYG46. The sequence continues at coordinate 1,869,375 of NZ_AP027324.1, read as the reverse complement.
TTAAGCTATTATCCGCTCAGCCTTTGGCCCTGGCAAACCGCTATCAAGGCGGTTTTTTTGGAACGGGTGGACATCGTCGCCAGCTATGAGCGGGAGGTGCACAGCCCCAGCTTGCAGATGAAGATCCCGTCGGTGATCGCGCTCAAACAATATGTGAGGCCGTCGGAACATCCCGCCTTCACCCGGTTCAACCTGTTCCTGCGCGACCGTTTCACCTGCCAATATTGCGGGTCGCCCAGTGACCTGACCTTTGACCATGTCGTCCCCCGCCGCGCGGGTGGCCGGACAACGTGGGAGAATGTGGCCACGGCCTGCTCCCCCTGCAATCTGCGGAAGGGCGGGCGCACGCCGAAGGAAGCGGGCATGCGGCTGCACGTCCCGCCGATCCGGCCGACAAGCTGGCAGTTGCAGGAACATGGCCGCGCCTTTCCGCCCAACTATCTGCATGAAAGCTGGCGCGACTGGCTGTACTGGGATGTCGAACTGCTGGCCTGATATCCGCCAGCCTCTCAGCTGAGGCCGGGAATCCAGTCCAGATCCATATCCTTGTGGCGATTCGTGTAATGGCCAATCTCTTCCAGCCTCGCCATGTTCAGCAGGGTGATGCGGCCGTTCGCCCGGCTGATCAGCCCTTCCTGCTCCATCTGCCGCACCATGCGGTTCACATGGACGGACGTCAGCCCGATGGCGTCGCCAATCTCCTCCTGCGTCAGCTTCAGGTCAAAACTGTCGGTAACGCCGTCATCCGTGACGCGCAGCCGGTCGAAAATGTCGAGCAGGAACGAGGCTACGCGCGCCTTGGCCGATGTGCGGCCCAGCGATGCGAGCCGATCCGTCAGGGCGACCTTCTCTGCACTGGATAGCAGGAACAGCAGCGCTGCGACCCGGGGATATTCCTCCAGCAACCGGCGCAAGGCGTGCTTGTCGAACGGGCAGACAATGGCGTCGGACAGCGCGACGAGCGATTCGGGCGCCTTGTTGTAGATCGTGCTGGCGGAACCGATGAAATCGCCAGGGAAATAGACGCGCAGAATCTGGCGGCTGCCATCGGGCAGGATGACGAAACTCATCACTCGCCCTTCACGCAACACGAACAATTCGGTCACGGTATCATTGACGCGCTGGATCATCGCTCCGCGCCTTATCTTGCGCGGATTTTCCTCCAGTCTGGTCAGCGCGTTCCTCTCCTCGTCGGACAAGGGCACGTGCTTTGCGAGCCTGTCCGCGAAACAACCTGTCGCCACCCACAGCACCTTTAATAAATTTTGTCGTTACGGTGGCAAAACGCCCCTTTCGCCTTTTGGCTGCATTTGCGCGCCGCGCACTAAACTCGATCAATTTCGGCGACCCGAAAGTGTAAATGTTTCGCGAGCGTATCCCGGGAAGCACGGTAGCGTTAACCGCAATGATCGCTCGCGCCTTGCGCCAGACGCAATTAGCGTTAAGAACCCAGTCGATGGACCGCATTCAAATACGCGGCGGCAAAAAGCTCAGCGGCCGCCTTCCCATCTCCGGCGCCAAGAACGCTGCGTTGACCCTGTTGCCTTGCGCGCTGCTCACGGATGAGCCGGTCACGTTGCGCAACCTGCCGCGCCTGGCGGACGTCGACAGCTTCGGTCACCTGCTGAACCAGCTAGGCGTGTCCACCATGATCGAAGGCGCGCGGCCGGAGGATTTCGGCCGCGTCATGACGCTGCGCGCTGGCCGGGTCACCTCGACCGAAGCGCCCTACGACATCGTACGCAAGATGCGGGCCTCCATCCTGGTGCTTGGCCCCTTGCTCGCCCGGGCGGGTGAAGCGCGGGTTTCGCTGCCCGGCGGCTGCGCCATCGGCAATCGGCCGATTGATCTGCACCTGAAGGCGCTGGAGGCGTTCGGTGCGGTGATAGAGATCACTGCGGGCTATGTGCGCGCCTCTGCTCCCGATGGCGGGCTGCCCGGCGGCATCTACACATTCCCCGTGGTGTCCGTGGGCGCGACGGAAAATGCCCTGATGGCCGCCGTTCTCGCAAAGGGCACCTGCATTCTGGAAAATGCCGCGCGCGAGCCGGAGATTGTCGATCTCTGTAAATTGCTCATCGCGATGGGCGCGGACATCGAGGGTGTTGGCACCGACAAGCTGATCATCCACGGCCGCGACCGTCTGCATGGCGCAACCTACAGCGTCATGCCCGACCGGATCGAAGCAGGCAGCTACGCATGTGCGGCGGCGATCACTGGCGGCTCGCTTGAGCTGGCGGGCGCCTGCGCCGACGACATGCACGCTATTCTCGCCGCCCTTCGCGACGCGGGTGTGCAGGTCGATGAGCTGAAGGACGGAATCAGGGTGTCGGCGGACGGCAAGCTGAAGCCGCTGACATTGTCCACCGCGCCCTTCCCGGCATTCCCGACGGATATGCAGGCGCAGTTCATGGCCATGCTGACCAAGGCCGACGGTGCATCCGTGCTGACCGAAACCATCTTCGAAAACCGATACATGCACGTGCCCGAACTGGCGCGCATGGGCGCGGACATCGGGGTCAATGGTCGCACCGCCGTCGTGCGGGGCGTCGACCGTCTGGTGGGCGCGCCGGTGATGGCGACCGACCTGCGCGCGTCGATGAGCCTTATCCTCGCCGGGCTTGCCGCCGAAGGGGAGACGCAGGTCAACCGCGTCTACCATCTTGACCGGGGCTATGAGCGGCTGGAGGAAAAATTGTCGGCCGTGGGCGCGGACATTGAACGGGTCAGCGATGGCTGACGGCAGGGGGCTGGAGACGGATCGCGCGGCCGTTCTGGCGCGCTACGATCTGGATGCCGGCGGCTTTCGCACGCTGGACCAGATAACCGAATTCGCCTCCGCGCTTTGCGAAGCGCCGATCGCTCTGGTCAGCATTGTCGAGGACGAACGCCAGCGCTTCCTGGCTCGCAGCGGGCTGGATGCGGAAGAAACGCCGCGTGACCTGTCCTTCTGCGCGCATGCCATGCAGGATGGAGCGATCTTCGTCGTGCGCGACGCCAGCGCCGATCCACGCTTTGCCACCAATGCTCTGGTGACCGGCCCGCCGCATATCCGTTTCTATGCCGGGGCGCCCTTGCTCAATGGCGAAGGCGTGCCGCTCGGCGCCCTGTGCATCATCGATGATAAGCCGCGCGATGATCTTACATCGCTTCAGCGCCAGGGCCTCTCCCTCCTCGCGCGCCAGGTGATGATGGAACTGGAGGGCCGCCGTCGCGATCAGGATATCATTGCCCAACAGGTCAAGGATGCCGAGGCGGTGGCGGAAAGCGACAGGCTTTTCCGCACATTGGCCGACACCATGCCGCAAATGGTCTGGTCCACGCTGCCCGATGGCTATCATGACTATTACAACGCGCGCTGGTATGAATATACCGGCGTGGCCGAACATTCGACGGATGGCGACGGCTGGAACGGCAACTTTCACCCGGACGACCGCGAACGCGCATGGCAGTGCTGGCGCCATTCGCTGAAAACCGGCGATCCGTATGAGATAGAATATCGGTTGCTCCATCACAGCGGCGAATATCGTTGGACGCTGGGCCGCGCCCTGCCCATCCGCGACGATGAAGGCAGGATCACCCGGTGGATCGGCACCTGCACGGAAATTCACGAGCAGAAGCTGATGATGGAAGAGCGCGAGATCATCGCGCATGAACTGTCGCACCGGATCAAGAATATCTTTTCGGTGATCGCGGGGCTGATCGGGCTATCGGCGCGTCAGAATCCGGCGATCCGCGTAGTGGCGGATGATCTGCGCGACCGGATCATGGCGTTGGGTCGCGCGCATGACTTCATCCGTCCGCATAGTGCGGAGGGCGACGAATATCTGCGGCAGAGCCGCTTGCGCGGCATATTGGAGCAAATTTTCGCGCCCTATGGGGATGCGGGGGAAAGCCGCATCGTGTTTTCCGGCGAAGATCCCGCGATAGATGACCGCTCGGCCACGCCGCTCGCGCTGCTTTTCCATGAGCTGGCGACCAATGCGGCCAAATATGGGGCGCTTTCCGTGCCTTCGGGGCGTGTCCATATCGACGTGCGGCACGAGGACGCGGACATCTGCATCGAATGGCGGGAAGAAGGCGGGCCACCAGTGAAGCAGTCGAGCCATGAAGGCTTCGGCAGCCGCCTCATGGCGCTAAGTGCCGAGCGGCAACTGGGCGGAAGGATGCAGCGCGACTGGCGACCCGAAGGGCTGGTGATCAGCCTGTGGATTCCATCCCGTTCCATGAGCCGGGGCGTGGCTGAAATGGCGTGAAGCCGTAAATATCGGCCGTCTCCAAATCCCTTTGTTCAGACGCTGCGAGGCGAAGCGTTTCGGCAATGCTGTGCGGGCGAAACGGCTTGGTTATGACCCCCAGCGCGGCTTCGGCCGCGACACCGATCTGCGCGGGATTGGCGGTCACGTAGATGACCCGGACGCCATATCGGGCGGCAAGCTCCATGCCGATGCCCGGCCCGGTAGGCCCGTCGCGCAGGTTCAGATCCACCAAAGCGATATCGCAGTCATTAGCGGCCATAAGGGCGCTTTCACGGTCGGCGGCAATGGCGCTGACCGCGAAACCCGCGTCCTCCACGATCTGCTCGATCTCCAGTGCGACGAAAATTTCGTCTTCGACGATTAGAACCTTCTTATTCATGCCTCTGCCCGCGAAACTGGAGCCGATAATGTCCAGTTCGCCATCTGGTTCCGCAAAAATTGAAAAAAGTCAGGAAGACGCAGCGTCTTGCTGGTTCGTCCAGAGCGTATCGAACCTGGTTCCCTGCATCAGCAGGACGCTCGCGGGGTAGCCACCATCCCCGGCCTTGCGCGCCGTCTCGGTCGCGTTTTCGACAGCGGCTTCGCGGGTGGCGAAGGGGCCATAATAGCGGTTGTCGAGATTGATCTTCCAGACGCCCTCATGTTCCAGGACGATGTAGCGGGCATGGGGCAGGGACATGGGTTTAGAGTACCTCCGTATTATAATGATGCCAGGCCATGATCGCGGCAGCGCCCCTATGGGGCCGCCACCGTTCGGCAAGCGCCCGCGTCTCGCGCTCGCTGGGCCGTTCGGGCAGGCCGAGGATGCGGCCCACCTCGATCTGTACGGCCAGGTCACCCGCAGGCCAGACGTCGGGCCGCCCTTCGGCGAACAGCAGGTAGATTTCGGCTGACCAGCGGCCAATGCCCTTGATCTGCGTGAGAAGGGCGATGGCTTCCTCGTCATCCGGGGGCAGGGCGTGAAGGTCAACCTGCCCGCTTGTGACCAGTTCGGCGAGGCTTCGGGCATAGCCTTGCTTCTGACGGGACAGGCCGCAGGCCCGCAGCGCGTCGAGATCGCGGGAGAGCAGCTGCTCCGGCGCGCATCCTTCGCCCAGTTCCGCCTCCAGCTTGCGCCAGACGGCGGCAGCCGCCGCGACGCTCACCTGCTGACCGACGATGGTGCGGAGCAGCGTCTCATAACCCGGCTCCCGCACGCGCGGCAGGGGATAGCCGACCCGCGCCAATGCGGCGGCAAAACCGGGTTCAAGGACGGCGATCGCATCCAGGCTTTCGCGCAGCTGTTCCGGGGTGGTGACCATGCTCTGCTTGTTTCCGGCTCTTGATTTATCGGCGCCCCCGCCTATGAGCGGCGGTGGAAAATTTTGGGATCGAGGTACATGCCTAAACTGATAGTGGTCAACCGTGCGGGTGAAGAGCAGGCTGTCGAGGGCGACAGCGGCCTGTCCGTGATGGAAGTCATCCGTGACAACGGTTTCGACGAGCTTCTGGCGCTGTGCGGCGGTTGCTGCTCCTGCGCTACCTGCCATGTCTATGTCGATCCCGCCTTCGCGAGCAAGCTGCCTGCGCTCGGCGAAGACGAGAACGATCTGCTCGACAGCTCCGATAATCGCAATGAGAGCAGCCGCCTGTCGTGCCAGCTGGTGATGAACGACGATCTGGACGGCCTGCGCGTTACGATCGCGCCGGAAGACTGATCCTCTCGATCGGGGCGCCCGTTACCGGCTGACGCGCAGCGTCGCCATGGGCGCCTCGCTCGTCAGCGGGGTGATCCGCCAGACGATCCGCTTGCTTGTCGCGGTGCTTTGCGCGCCGTCCTCCTGATTCTGGCTGACGATTTCTGCGTTGGTAGTCAGCGTGAAGTGGCCGTCGAGCGCCTTTGACGCGTCCTCGCCCGATCCGGTCTGCCCCATCGGTTCCCGGCTCTTGTCGAACCCGTTGGAATAGCCCGGAGCCTTCACTCGTACCCGATCGTCGCCGCGCAGCTCGATCGCGACGAAGGGCAGGACGATTTCCGCATCGCTGTTGAAGGGGAAGAGGAAGTTGTGGGTCAGCCGCCCGCTGATCGCATAGTCAATCTCGAACTTGTGATTGCCCATGTAACGGGCTGACCGGAACCCCTTCTCCTTCAACAGGGCCGTCGCGATCGCCTGCATCTGCGCCTCGTCACCCGGTGCGTTGCCCCGATCGAAGCGTTCCTCGTTGCCCTGCTGCATCGCGGTCTTGTGCAAGGCGCTATCCTTCTTTTCCGGCGCGCCGTCGCCGACGGGACTGTCGCCGGGTGTGCCGGAGGAGGAGCCAAGCCCCTTCATGTCGGACGATAATATCTCGCCCTTGTAGGTGAAGCTGAACTGCCGATCCGCCCGGATATCGAGGGTCGATTCGAACTTGCCCGGCGTCACCAGACAGGCGCCCAGCATCAGGCAGCAGGCTAACGCGCCAGCGGTGCGAAGAATTGCGGCCATATCGTCCCCCGTTCCCATGCGCCGATGGAGGGCGGCGCACCTTGTGCCCCGTTACCGGCTCGCGGCGGCGTACAGGGCGATCGCAGCCGCGTTGGAGACGTTCAGGCTCTCCATCCGCGGGCTGATCGGCAGTTTAGCCAAAATATCGCAATGGGCCATGCTGTTGTGGCGAAGGCCTTCACCCTCCGCGCCCAGCACCAGCGCGACGCGCGATTCGCCGATCGCCTCGCCCAATATCGTGTCCGCCTCGCCATCCAGGCCAATGCGCCAATATCCAGCCTCTGCAATCTCATCGAGCGCGCGGGCAAGGTTCACGACGCGCACCCACGGCACGATCTCCAGCGCGCCGGATGCGGATCGGGCAAGCACGCCCGATTCAGGCGGCGCATGCCTGTCCTGCGTCACGATGCACAGCGCGTCGAACGCCGCCGCCGATCGAAGGATCGCGCCCACATTATGCGGATCGGTCACCTGATCGAGTACCAGCACGGGCCGCCTGTCATCCTGGCCCGCTTCCAGTGCGTCGCCAAGCCATACGTCATCCAGCGGCTCCACTTCTGCGACAATGCCCTGATGGGGAGCATCGGACGGCACCATGCGGCCAAGGTCCGCCACATCGGCATAGACGATGGGCAGCACTGGCGGCAGGTCGAGCGCGTTAAGCGCGTCGCGGGTGCCCCAGATTTTCCGGACCACCCGGTTCGGATTGGCGAGAGCCGCGATGACGGCATGCCGCCCGTAGAAGCGGGGGAAGTTGCCCTTGGGCTTTGCGCTGCGATGTCCTTTTTTCATGGAAGTGCTCTTTTCACATCCGGCCATTGACAGGCAAGCCTCCATTCGCCATTGAGCGCGCCTCCAGCGCGGTAAAAGGCAGTTTTTGCTTGCCGCGTAAGGGCACTGGACAGGTGGCCGAGTGGTTAAAGGCAGCAGACTGTAAATCTGCCCGGGTTTCCCGTACGCTGGTTCGAATCCAGCCCTGTCCACCACCCTTCGGGCTTTTGGCCTTCGGGCTTTTGCCCCATCGCGGGCGCGCCGCCTCTTTCGGGTTTCCGGCCTGCGCGCTTTCCATCCGAGCCCGTCTGAAGAAGGACCGCTCGTCATGGCGTGGCTCGTGCTTGGCATCGCTATATTCACCGAAATCTGCTGGGCGCTCAGCCTCAAATGGGCGGCGACCATCGGCAGTTGGCAGGCTTCGTCCCTGCCGATCGCCTTGAGCTTCCTGAACATGGGCCTGCTGGCGCTCGCGATGAAGGGTATTCCTGCCGGGACCGCCTATGCGATATGGACCGGCCTTGGCGCGGTTGGCGTCATCATCGGCGGCATGATCCTGTTCGGCGACCGCATCGCACCCGTGCAGGCGGGTTTCATGGCGCTGATCGTCATCGGCGTCATGGGCACGAAGCTGTTCGCGCCCGGCTGATCCCGCACCCGCAACATATGGCGGAGCAGGGCGTTGGCCCGGCAACAATCATCCGTTACGCTGTCGTCCAATGACCATCGACCGTCGCGCCTTTCTGGCTGCCGCCATGTCCGGCTCCTTCGCTTTCCCCTTTGCGCGCCGGGCGTTCGCCGCGACCGAAGTGGAACGCGTAGACGCGCTGATCGCCCGCATGACCGTGGAGGAAAAGGCGGGGCAGATGACATGCCTTACCGACAGCTTCCGTCCCTACAACCCACCCAATCCGCAAGTCGGCATTCAGGATGAAAAGCGGCTGGCGGAAGAGGTGCGCAAGGGTCGGGTAGGCTGCCTCTTCAACGGCATCGGCGTGGCAGGCGCGCGCCGTGCGCAGGAGATCGCCGTCAAGGAAAGCCGCCTTGGTATCCCTTTGCTGCTGGCGGGCGACGTGATCCATGGGCTGAAGACCATCTTTCCCGTGCCATTGGCGGAGGCCGCGAGCTTCGATCCCGCGCTCGCCGAACGTACGGCCCGTGCCATGGCGCAGGAGGCGAGCGCCGCTGGCCTGCATCTGACCTTCGCGCCCATGGTCGATGTCGCGCGCGACCAGCGTTGGGGCCGGGTGGTCGAAGGGGCAGGGGAGGATGTCTATCTGGGCAGCCTGTTCGCCGCCGCCCGCGTCCGGGGATTTCAGGGCCGCGATCTGCGGCGGGATGACTCGCTCCTTGCCTGCCCGAAGCATTTCGCCGCCTATGGCGCGGTCGCGGCGGGCCTTGAATATGGTAGCGTGGATATCTCCGACGAAACATTGCGAGAAACGCACCTGCCGCCCTTCGGCTCTGCCTTTGCGGCAGGCGCGCTCACCACCATGGCGGCGTTCAGCGAGATCAACGGCGTCCCCGCTACCGCCGACCGCGAATTGCTGACCGACCTGCTGCGCGGCGAGATGAAGTTTCGCGGCTTCGTCTTCTCCGACTATACCGCCGACGAAGAACTGATCGCGCATGGCTTTGCGGAGGATGAGCGGGACGCAGCGCGCCTGGCGGTGCTGGCTGGCGTCGACATGTCGATGCAAAGCGGCCTCTATATCCGCCATTTGCCCGATCTGGTGAAGAGCGGCGCGGTGCCGATGGGGACGATCGACGTTGCCGTGCGCCGCATCCTCTATGTGAAGATGGCGATCGGCCTGTTCGACAATCCTTACCGCTCCATCAGCGAAGAGGCGGAGCGGACCCGCATCGCCACGCCCGCGCATCGGGCACTGGCGCGGGAGGCGGCCGGACGCTCGATCGTCCTGCTCCAGAATAGCGGCATCCTGCCGATCGATCCCGCCAAACGCCAAAAGATCGCGCTGATCGGCCCGTTCGGTGAGGACCGCGCCAATATCTACGGCCCCTGGGCGTTTTATGGTGAGAAGGGAAAGGGCGTGGACATTGCCGCCGGGTTGCGTGCCGCTATGCCGGACCCGGCTCTGCTGAGCATAGCCAAGGGCTGCGACATCATGACGCCGATCGACGGCGGCATCGCTCAGGCGGTCAAGGCGGCGAAGGCAGCCGACATCATCCTGCTCGCGCTTGGCGAATCGCAGGACATGTCGGGGGAGGCGCAGTCGCGCACCGTGATCGAACTGCCGCCGCCCCAGCAGATGCTGGCCGATGCTGTGGCGGCCACGGGCAAGCCTGTCATCGTGCTACTGCGCCATGGCCGCGCTCTTGCGCTGCATGGGTCCGTCGCGAGCGCGCAAGCTGTCCTCGCCACCTGGTTCCTGGGATCGGAGGCTGGCCATGCCATCGCCGACATCCTGTTCGGCCGGGTCGACCCTTCCGCCAAGCTGCCGGTCAGCTTTCCGTGGGAATCGGGTCAGGAGCCCTTCTTCTACGATCGTAAGTCCACAGGCCGTCCGGTGATCGACAATCGCACTGAATATCGCGCGCGCTATATGACCACGGACAACAGTGCCCGCTATCCCTTCGGCCATGGTCTCAGCTACACGACATTCGCGCTCGACAATCTAAAGCTGTCCGACACCGCCTTGCGCTGGGACCGGGCGATCGAAGTGACGGCCCGGCTCACCAACAAGGGGGACCGGCGCGGCAGTGAGGTGGTGCAACTCTACATCCGCGATCGCGTGGCAAGCCGCACCCGTCCCGTGCGCGAGCTAAAGCGCATCGAACGCGTCACGCTCGGGCCGGGAGAGAGCAAGACCGTGCGCTTCTCCCTGTCCCGCAGCGACCTGCAATTTGTCGGATCGGGCAATCGCATCATTGCGGAACCCGGCCTGTTCGACCTGTGGCTCGGGCAATCGTCCGAGGGTGGCCTGCACAGCCAGTTCACCCTCTATGCGGAGGAAGCCACGCCCGCGTCCGCCCGATAAGCCCGTCTCGGCGAAGGTCGGGCAGGCACCGCGCCGCACCAACGCGCTTTCCTACAGGGGCTGGTCCATGGCATGGTGCTATCGGCTCTTTCCCACCGTGAACCTTCCGCGCCCCATGGGGCCGGGGTGTCATTTCGCAAAAATTCTCCTATTGCGAAATCGACGCCACCCGTCCGTACCCGCGCAAATGCGTCGGCCACAACGGTGTGAACTTCGCAACGTCTTGCGTGACTGCAAAACTCCCTGCCTGCACCTTCACCACCCTGCGCGGCTCTGCTAGAGGGCGTCCCATGCTGAATATCAGGGATATCACCGTGCGGCTGGGTGGCCGTACCATCATCGACCGCGCCAGTGCCGCACTGCCGCCGCGCAGCCGCGTGGGTTTGATCGGCCGCAACGGCGCGGGCAAGTCCACGCTGATGAAGGTCATGATCGGGCAACTTGATCCCGACGATGGCGGTTGCGACATGCCGCGCGACACGCGCCTGGGCTATATCGCGCAGGAAGCGCCCACTGGCACGGCGACGCCTTTCGAGACCGTGCTGGCCGCCGACAAGGAACGCGCCGCCCTGATGGCGGAGAGTGAAGCGACCCATGACCCCGATCGCCTTGGCCATATTTACGAGCGGCTGATGGCGATCGACGCCTATACCGCGCCCGCCCGCGCCGCGCGTATTCTGGTCGGTCTGGGCTTTGACGAAGAGATGCAAGGACGCCCGCTCGACAGCTATTCGGGGGGCTGGAAAATGCGTGTCGCGCTCGCCGCGCTGCTCTTTTCCGAACCTGACCTGCTGCTGCTCGACGAACCCAGCAACCACCTCGATCTCGAAGCGACGATGTGGCTGGAAAGCTTCCTCAAAAATTATCGCGGCACCGTGGTCGTCATCAGCCATGAACGCGATCTGCTCAATAACGTGGTTGATTATATCCTGCATCTGGAAGGCGGGAAGATCACCCTTTATCCGGGCGGCTACGATGCGTTCGAACGGCAGCGCGCCGAACGCCTCGCCCAGCAGGAGGCCGCGCGCGTGAAGCAGCAGGCCGAACGCGAGAAATTGCAGGACTATGTCGCCCGCAACTCCGCTCGCGCCTCCACCGCAAAGCAGGCCCAGTCGCGCGCCAAGGCGTTGGCGAAGATGCAGCCCATCGCCGCCGCGATCGAGGACCCGTCGCTGTCCTTCGCCTTCCCCAGTCCGCCCGAACTGCGCCCGCCGCTTATCACCATGGACATGGCGGCGGTCGGCTATGGCGACACGCCAGTGCTGCGCCGGGTGAACCTGCGCATCGATCCAGACGACCGGCTGGCGCTGCTCGGCCGCAACGGCAATGGCAAGACGACCCTTGCGCGCCTGATCGCGGCGCAGCTGGCGCCGATGGAAGGGTCGATGAACAGCTCGGCCAAGATGAATGTCGGCTATTTCACCCAATATCAGGTGGAAGAACTCGACATCTCCGACACGCCGCTCCAGCATATGACCCGCGTCATGAAGGGCGCGACGCCGGGTGCGGTCCGCGCGCAACTCGGCCGCTTCGGCTTTTCGGGCGAGCGTGCAACGCAGCAGGTCGGCTCCATGTCCGGTGGCGAACGCGCACGACTGGCGCTGGCGCTGATCACCCGTGATGCCCCGCATCTCCTGATCCTCGACGAACCGACCAACCATCTGGACGTCGACAGCCGCGAAGCGCTGGTGCAGGCGCTCAATGAATATTCCGGCGCGGTCGTCATTGTCAGCCACGACCGCCACATGATCGAACTGGTCGCCGATCGCCTCGTCCTGGTGGACGGCGGCACGGCTCAGCCCTTCGACGGCAGTCTGGAGGACTATACCGACATCATTTTGCGCAAAGCCGACAGCGGCGGTGACGCGCCCAAGGACCGCAAGGCGGAAAAGCGTAATGCAGCCGAATGGCGCGAAAAGCAGAAGAGCCTGAAATCGGCAATCAGCAAGGCAGAAAAGGAGATGGCGACGCTCTCGGCCGAACGCAGCCGCATCGACCAGGCGCTGTTCGACCCGAAGGCAGCGACGGGCGCCGAAGCGAAAATGACCACGACCGACCTCATGGTCCGCCGCGCCTCGGTCGAAAAGAAGCTGGGTACGATCGAGGAAAGCTGGATCGAAGCGAGCGCGGCGCTGGAGGAGCTATAAGGCGTCAGCCCGCATCGATACGCAGGCGTGTCAGGCGGATTTCACTGATGCGCCAGCCATCGGCCAGCCGCACATAGCGTTCGTGATAATGGCCATAGCCATGCATCCAGCGGAAGGGCAGGGGTGAGCCTTCCTGCACCCACAGCTTGTCCTCCATCGCCCAGATACCGCTGGCTTGGCTGTCGGTTTCGATGTGAATCTCGGGCATATGGCCGTGGTGAACGGTTGTGACCCGCTCCAGCATGGGCGCCAGGCGCGCCAGATAAGGCGCAGCGCCGTGGATCAGCATGTTCTCGTCCCGTTCCCCGGCGGCATCGCGGAAATCGGCGACTAGGTTGGGCGCAAAGACCGCCTCCAGAGCGGCCCAATCCTTATTGTCCATGGACCGGAAGTAACGCGCCTTCAGGGCATATATCGCTAAAGTCGCAGCGATCTTGTCGGTTTCAGTCAAGCTGTCCTCTCCATCTGCCCACGACTTCCTGGCCGTCTGGAAGGGGCCCTAACGCGGGGGGCGCCGCAGTCCAAGCGAGCCTTTTGCGGCCGCGCCAACGGCGGCTCGCGGCTGTGGCTCCGCGTGAACCAACGCGGTGGGGATGCCAAAACAACTGGAGCGCGCCGCTATGTGCGGGCGCGCTCCAGCTTCAAGATTGAGGAAGGCGCGGAGCAGGGTAACCGCTCCACGCCAACCGCGTCAGAATTCGCGCAGGATTTCGCGCAGCGTCGTGCCCTCATATTCGGTGCGCACCGCGCCTGCCTTCTGAAGGGTAGGGATGACGCCGTTGACCAGATCGGCAAGCTGATGGTTGTAGCCCGATCCTTCGATCAGGAACCCGTCGCCGCCCACTTCGTCCATCACCGCCATCATCTTTTCGGCAACCTGTTCCACGGTGCCACTGAAGTCCATGCCGCTCGCACCCTTCCCGACGGAGAACAGGTCGCGGAGGGATTTGCCCTCTTCCCGGCCGGCCTTCTTCATGAACTCAAGGGCGCTGGTGTGGCCGCCTGCCACGATGTCCTGGGGCACGGGCGCGTCCACATCATAAAGCGAGAAGTCGACGTCGAGCGACGACGAAGCCATGACGATATTATGCTCGAAAGAAGCCTGCTTTTCGGCCTCGGTCATTTCGGGCCGCTCGCCGCCTTCGGGGAAGATTTCCACCGGCGTCAGGAAGAAGACCTTGATGTCGTCGGGATTGCGCCCCTGCGCTTCGGCACGATCCCGAATGTCCTGGCGATAGGCTTTCATGCCCGGAACACCGCCGGTCATCATGCCCAGCACGACTTCGGCATTCTTGGACGAAAACTGGCGGCCACGCTCGGACGCGCCCGCCTGTGCCAGAACCGGATAGCCCTGCGGCGACCGCAACGTGTTCAGCGGTCCGCGTGAACGGAAATGCTTGCCCTCGAAATTGACGGTGTGAACCTTGGTGTGATCGACATAGACGCCGGTTTCGGTGTTCGCGACCAGCGCGCCCTCTTCCCAGCTATCCCACAGTTTCTTGACCAGCTCGACGAATTCATCGGCAATGTCGTACCGCTCGTTCGGCGGCAGCAGCTTCTCCATGCCGAAGTTCAACGCCGCGTTCTTCTCGCTCGACGTCACCATGTTCCAGCCCGCACGCCCCTTGGTCAGGGAGTCGATCGTCGAAAGCAACCGCGCGAGGATATAGGGCGGATAGAAGGTGGTCGAAGCCGTCGCGATCAGGCCGATGTGTGATGTTTCCTGCGCCATCACCGGCAGCAGCGGCATGGGGTCGAGCTTGGGCGACAGCGTAGCATTCTTGAGGTCCAGCTCCATCGAGCCACCGTAGCGATCGCCAACGATCAGGCTGTCTTCGAAGAAGACAAAGTCGAACTTAGCCGCCTCAAGCATCTTGGCCAGTTCCTTGTGATAGGAACCATCCGCCCACTGTGAGCCAAACTCCTTGCCATCGCCCGGCCAGGAAGTCGCGCCGAACTTCGTGAAATAGCCAAGGTGGAACTTCGTGTGGGCCATAGCCTGATACTCTCTCTAAGGTTTATCTCATTAGCATTTTCAAACGGTGGCCAGCGGTGCCCACGGCAGATCATCTGCTAAGGCACACCTACCCCGGCCATCTGCTCCTAATAGTTGACGAATATCAACCTTTGTCAAGTGGTAGAAGCAATTCCGGTTCGAGGCGTTTCAAAAAAGCACCGTTTCGAGCATCGCTCGATGCTGAAAGACATCATGATCTGGCTTGCGACGGAGTGGATTTCCCGGAACAACGGCGGCTGGCGGTCGGCAAAAGCCTGACGTCCTACGATCATCAGGAGCTTTGGGGATGCGCAAGGTAGCAATAGTAACGGGCGCGACGCGCGGGATCGGCAAGGCAGCCGCACTTGAACTTGCAAAGTGCGGTTTCGCGGTCGCGGTTACCGGCCGCACCCGGCGGGAAGGAGAGGGACGACTGGCAAGTCCAGGGGCTTTGGATGCTATTGCCGTACCCGGCAGCATCGAAGCTACCGTACATGAGGTCGAAGACGCTGGCGGCGAGGCTCTGGGCATCCCGATGGACATATTGGACCGCGCGTCCATTGATGCCGCGGTGGATGCGGTGCTTGCCAAATGGGGCCGGATAGATGGCCTGTTCAACAACGCCATCTATCAGTCGCCCGCCATCATGTCGCCCATCTCCGCAATCGAAGCGGACGCTGCGGAGATGGCCATGCGCGGGATGATGGTCAATCAGCTGCACATCACGCAGCGCGCGCTTGAACCCATGCTGAAACAGGGTGGCGGACGCATCGTCTTCATCACCAGCGGCGCGGGCAGCATGCTCTGCGAACGAAAGCTGACCGAGGGAGGCTGGGGCCTGCTATATGCGGCGGGAAAAGCCGCTTTCAGCAAACTCGCGGAGTTTGTCGATCTGGAATATCGGGATCAGGGGATTGCGAGCTTCCACATACAGCCCGGCCTGACCATCACTGAAGCCATGACGGCGCAGTATGGCGAAGCCGCCAAGGGGTTTGGCGGCGGATTGCCGTGCTATACGCCCGCCGATACCGGACGCACGGTCGCCTGGATGATGGCTTCTCCGGACGCGCCAGCCTATGCCGGACCCACGCTATACCAGGCGCCCACCTTCTTCGAGGATAATGGCATCGTTCCGCGCTTCCCCGGCGACTGAACCTGGCCTGCCCATCTGGCGCACCCTTCACTCGTCCCGGATGCCCGCGCGAACTGGTCTCTCAAAGGCTTTGTCAGGTAGGAAATCATCGTCCGATTTTCGGTTTCAATGAACAGTTTCGCAGGCATGCCGGGCTTCAGCCTCAGTTCGGGATGTTCCGCAAGTTGCGTCTCATCTATTTCAACCCGCACCGGGTAGAAACTCACCTTGTCCTCGGGTCAGCCGTCCGGTCGGCATCCGCTACGGTAACTCGATCGTCGAAGCGCATCAGCACCTGCACATGGGTGGCGCGAAGGAATCGTCCCTCCGTGAAGGCAGGCCATGCAGGGCTGCTGCCCGCCCGGAGTGCCGATCTCGATCACGCCCACCCGCCTAGGCCGTTTACTAAATTTGAACGCTGATCGGCGATATAGCCTTTGATATAGCTTTAAGGATGCCGCCGCGTGGCGATTTTACGCAGTATCTTTTACCCACTGAAAGCGGTTCGCCGCTTCGGTACGAACCTGTCGAAAGACAGGAAGGGTACGGCTGCCCTGGAATTCGCCATCATCGCACCGGCTTTGCTCGCGCTGCTGTTCGCGATCCTGTACACGATGATGATATATTTGGCGCAACAGATGCTGGAGACTGCCGCCCAAAGCGCAGGGCGCCTGCTGTTGACTGGCTCAGCCCAAACGACCCAGCTGGCCAATGGTCACATGGGCATGACATCCGACGACTTTAAAGACGCCATCTGCAACGGGTACTCCGGCACCAATTCGAGCGGGCAGGCCGTCAGCGTTCCATCGCTCCTGCCCGCGATGCTCACCTGCTCTCGGCTAACGGTCAACGTTGCCACCGCAAGTGGCTATAATGTGGGCAGCACGTCCGCGCCGACATTCACTTATGACAGCAATGGCGTGCTGACCTCGACGGGGACGGGCTACATCTACCAGTCGGGCGGTAGCGGCAAAAACCGTATCGTCGTTCTTCAGCTGGTGTATCTGTGGCCGACAGGAAAAGGGCCGCTAGGCTTGAACCTGATAAATCAGCCCAATGGCAATCGCCAGCTTGTGGCAACGTCGGTGTTCACGACGGAAGATTATTCATGCAACGCGTCGCAAAGCTCATGCTGAAGCGCTTCAGGCAGGATGCGCGCGGCGCAGTCATCGTGGAATTTGCGATCTGTCTGCCGGTGCTTGTGCTCATGTACACGGGCGGAGTTTGCCTGTCGGACATGATCGCCTGCAATCGCAAGGTGACGATAGCGACCCGTTCGCTGGTCGACCTCACCAGCCGAACCATGTCCCCCACGGTCATCTATAACGCGCCGCAGAGCGCCAATGCGAAATCCTATCTCAGCGCCAGTGCCGTTGTCCTGGCGCCTTACAAGCTCAACAATGCGACCGAGCAGGTCTCGCTGCTTCGGATCTGCGACGCCACGCATGCCTATGTCGTATGGACACAGGCGCAGACGCAGAATGTCGATGGCAGCGTCGTCACGCCCACAACTTCAGAACACACTGCGGGCACGCTTCCAACTGTCGAGACGCAGTCGGCTAACGCCGTCATCTCGATCCCGGCAGATATGATCAATTCCACTATGGTGCCGACGTCGCCGGACGGATCGAATGTTTGTCAAAATCTTGTTCCCGGCGTCGCCAACAAGACCCAGGTCGGCACTGCCGGCGGCTGGCTGTACATGGGCAAGATCACTTACAATTTCACGCCATCGGTCAGTTATATACCTATCCGGACCACGGCGCTCACCCACACCATCTACATGACTCCTCGTCTTTACTAGGTGCTTGACCGATGACAAAACTCTCTTGTCTCCGTTCTTCGGCTGCGATGGCCAGCCTCGCTGCTCGTCTAAAGGCCGATCAGCGAGGCGGGGCCATGATGATCATGGCATTTTCGCTCATCCCGTTGACCTTCGTCACCGGGTTTGGCATCGATTATTCCCGCGCCATGAGCCTCCAGACGCATCTGAACGCCGCTGCCGACGCAGCGGCGCTCGCGGCTGTCGGACCCTCCATGATCCTTCAGTCGAACAGCGACGCGACTGCTGCCGCGCGTACTATGTTCAGTGCCCAGGCCAGTCTCCTGAGCGGTTACCAGAACCTTCAGGTGACCCCCACGATTACGGACGGCACGTCCGGCGGCAGCGGCGCACTGGGCTATCTGCGCAAGGCTACCGTCAGCTACACGGCCAAGTCGGTCAATGTATTTGGTGGTATTCTGGGAGCAGGCACCCTGACGGTGAGCGGAACGTCCTCCGCTAGCGCCGCGCAACCGCCCAATGTCGATTTTTACCTTGCGATGGACAATTCGCCATCAATGCTCCTGCCTGCGACGTCGGATGGAGTGAGCAAGATTATCGCGGCCACCAAGACGGCCGAAAATGCGAACGGCTGCG
The DNA here is from genome assembly GCF_055396345.1 of Sphingobium sp. TomTYG46. NCBI lineage: Bacteria > Pseudomonadati > Pseudomonadota > Alphaproteobacteria > Sphingomonadales > Sphingobiaceae > Sphingobium > Sphingobium sp. TomTYG46. Next base: position 1,851,187 of record NZ_AP027324.1, on the reverse strand, counting down.
CCTTTGCATGCCATGCGATGCTTCCGAAAACCGACAATATTTACGTCAAGGATCAGCAGACCCGCCATATATTACTATCGGCAGGATATTATACGTCTGGTTCCACGACCCAGAATGTCTTCTACAGGTGGGATTCATCTGCCAATCTGGTCTATGACAGCGCGGGTAATCTCATGACGTCATCCTCGACACCGACGGTTACGGGGCCTACGCGGACGACAGCCGGATCGAACGGCAATAGGCGGAACATCGACACCACTGTCAGTACTTATAACGTAACCACTTATACCGTTACGTCCAGTTCCAGCGGCGCGTCTACCGTCAACAAGGTAGTGACGCCGACCACGACCACGACAGTGGTTTCCACGCCGACCAGCGGTGGCACCTCGACCACAACTGTGACCACAACTACGAGCACGCCAGCGATTACTACCTACGACACGGGATACTGGGCTGACGGTTATTGGCTCACACATAATTACGGGCGGATCTATGGCAGTCCCGCCAGCATTACCCTGCGCAAGGACGACATGGTTTCGGCCGCATCGCAGTTGATCCCTTTCGCGGCCAACCAGGCATCGCAATATCAGGTCACTTATCGGGCACAGATGTTTTCATTCGACTGGACGCGATCCGGCAATACTTCGCCCGTCCGAACGCTCAATAGTCTGAACAATGTCGCGTCCTACGGCAGCGGGTTTTCGGCAACATCCCTGTTTCCGGCGGATGATTATTGGTGGAAAAACTCGATGCCGACGAGTGGGAGCAATATAGACGATAAAGCGACCGAAGTTACGAACATGCTCACTACGATGAAAAACCTCATCCCCAATGCGGGAACGGGTGCTCCCGGAACGACGCCGCAAAAGATATTGTTCCTTATTACTGACGGTATGCTGGATCAGCCAAATGGCGGCGGCCGTTATTTCGGACCAATGCGGAGCAGCGACCTGACTGAATGCACGGCCATCAAGGCCAAGGGTATCAAGATCGCGATCCTCTACACGCAATATCTGCCGGAATCTCTTTCCGGCGACAGCTGGTCGCAGACGAATATCGCTCCGTTTCTGCCGCGTCCTCCCTCGCCATATCCGGCTGGGAACGCCGGGAACTCCGATCAGGTTCTGACCGCGCTACAAAGTTGCGCGTCATCCGGCGTCAATGGTTCACCGTTGGTGCAAACAGTGACAGCCGATGACAGTATCACCACGGCTCTGCTGCAACTATTCTCCACAGCCCTCCAGACGGCTCGACTGGTTCAATAGCGATCGCAAATCGATGGTGCTGAGAGCGAACCGGCGCAAGAGGGCGCTGCGAGATGTCATTAACGCGCCGCTAACCATCCGATGTTACGCTTCGGAGGATTGTTAAAAAGGCAGCGGGTTAGCGGCGAAAATGATTGAGATTCAAAATCTTTTGCGCGCGCGGATGACGCGTATCATATTGGCGACCGCCCTGATCGGGGGCGGGGCCATGGGTTTCGCGCCCTATGTGTTGAACGACGTTTCCACCCAGGCCGCGATCAACGCTCCGCTGATCAGGCTGACGGCCGCCGCCGATGGGACAGTCGCCAATCTCCCGGCGAACGGCCACTATTTCGACAAAGCCACCGGAATACATTTGTTGGACCTGTCGCAGGATACGGGCGAGGTCGCCGAATTGAAGGCTCAAGCCGAGATGGCGCAGACGGAAATGGCGCTCAGCGAACGGCAATTGGCGGAACTGAACGGCCAAGGTCAGCGATTGGAACAGCGCGCGACGCTTTTTTCCGGCGCGATGGCAACGCGTCTTACCGCTGATCGTGACTCCGCGCAGGCAGATCTCGCGGGATGCCAGGCCGAACGCGCAGAGCAGGCCGCCAATCTTGCCCGCACGCGCGTTCTGGCGGCGCGGGGCTTCATATCGCCCGCCGGGGTGCAGAAGGCGGAAGCCGCCGCATCGCTCAAGAACAGCAATTGCAGCAGCGCCGCCGCCAGGCTGCGGGCCATTCAGGTTACGCGTAGCGCGGCGGAAGCCGGGGTGTTTATCGGCGACAGTTATAATGATGCGCCCTATGCGGTGCAGCAGGGTGATCGTCTGCTCTTGCAGAAGCAGGCGGTCGAAAAGACGTTGAGCGACGCGACTGCCCGTTACCGTCAGGCCAGTCTGAGATTGAAGGACGCACTGGCCCGGGCGGGCTATCGTGCCCCGGCGGGAACTTTGGTGTGGGCGGCGGCCGCCAGTCCCGGCGCCGCCATTCGCGCAGGCGAGCCGGTGCTCGACCTGATCGATTGCCGACGGCGCTTCGTCCAGGTCGCCCTTCCAGAACGGAAGGCTGAAGTGATCGGTCCCGGCACGCCCGCAGACGTCCGTATGATCGGTTCCGATCAGTGGCTTAAAGGGCAGGTCGTGAACATCACCGGCGCGGCGGGGCGGCGCAGAGAGGAATTGCTGGCTGCATCCACCTATTCATTGCCGGAAGATCGAGAAATTCTGGTCGACGTCGCATTGCCGGCGCCCGAACCCCGGCGGGTCGATGCCGCGCGCAAATGCGATGTTGGGCGTTTGGCCGAGGTCCGGTTCAGCCGCAGGCTCTGACGGCACATGTCCGGCATCGCCACCATCGCGCCCTTCGCGCCTCTGGCGTTGCTGGTGGGCTTCTTGCTGCTTTTCGGCAAGATATGGCCGTGGCGCGCCGGGCTGGTCGCGACGATTGGGTGCACCATTGTCTATTATCTGCAGTGGCGGATCTCACAAACGATTCCCTGGGGTGAGGGGGCGGGCAAGCTATGGTGGCCTCTGACCTGTCTGCTGGTGGAAAGCGCCGCGCTATTCGATGGCGCGATCTTGCTGGCGATCCTCTCCCGGCCGCGCGACCGGTCGGCGGAGGCTGATGCGGGCGAGGCACGGCTGCGCGCTGCATGGGAAGAAGAACCACTGAATTTACCCCCGGTGGATGTTTTCATAGCCACCTATAATGAACCGCGCGAAGTGCTGGAAAAAACCATCCTCGGCTGTCTCGCCCTCGACTGGCCGGACGCGCGCATATGGGTGCTGGACGATGGCCGACGACCCTGGGTGCGCGATCTGTGCATGGCAAAGGGGGCTGGCTATATTAACCGGCCGGACAACAAGGGCGCGAAGGCCGGCAATATCAATCACGGGCTGACGGTCACGGACGCGCCGTTCGTGGCGGTGTTCGACGCCGACTTCGTGCCACGCCGAGACTTCCTGCTACGGACCATGGGCTTTTTCGAGTCTGAGCGGATCGGCATCGTCCAGGTTCCGCACAGCTTCTACAATCATGATCCCATGCAGACCAACCTGGGCCTGCAACAGGCCATGCCGGACGATCAGCGATTTTTCTTCGAAGCGATCATGCCGGGGCGAGACGGCTGGGACGCCGCCTTTTGCTGCGGATCGAACTCCGTGACGCGCAGGACTCTGTTTGAATCGATCGGCGGAGGGCTGCCGGAAGGATCGATCACCGAAGACATGTTGCTGACGCTGGCCAGTTTGCGGCAGGGCTATGTCACTCGCTATCTGAATGAGCCTCTGGCCTTTGGCCTCGCTCCGGAAAGCACGACCGCCTTCTTTGTTCAGCGTCAACGCTGGGCGCAGGGTGCGATCCAGATACTGTATCTGAAAGAAGGCCCTTTGGGGCCAGGATTGAAACTGCGCTATCGCCTGTTGTTCCTGCCCAGCGCATGGATCACGCAGGGCTTCCAATCCATGTTCACCGTGCTGACGCCCATTTGCTTCATGTTGTTCAATCTGGCTCCGATGGTCGGCATCGATCTGGAAGCGGTCATTCACTATGTCCTGCCGCTGATCGTCGCCATGCTGAGCGGCATCACGCTTCTGGCACCGGGGCGCTATTACCCGCTTGCCGCGCAAATTTTGTCGTTGTTCCAGACCTTCCGCATTCTGCCGGTTGCCCTGCAAACATTGTTCCGTCCAAAAGGTCTTGTCTTCAAGGTCACGCCCAAAGGGTCGGACGCGGGCGGAAATCCATGGGAAAGAACGATATTGTTCGTAGCGCTCGGCCTCCTCGCGCTCAGTTTCGCTGGCCTGATGATCAATGTTACTCCGGAATATAGGGTCGTGTCGCAGGTCGGCCTGCTGCCCATGGTGACTTTCTGGACGATCGTGAACATGTTCATCTTGCTGCTGGTTGCCATGATGTGCCTGGAAAAGCCGCGTGTCCGGGGTGAGGAGCGCTTCGCGCTGCGACAGGTCGTGACGATCCTGAGCGCGCAGGGGCAGATGATCCGGTCAGACAAGGGCGACATTTCCATCTCCGGTCTTGGGCTGGAGCTTGCTGAACCGGCGGAGCTGAGTGTCGGCGAGCGCGTCGAGGTCGTGTTACCGGACGTCGGCCTGTTGCGCGGATTTGTACGCCGTTCGGGCAGGCGCCTTGGCATTGAATTCGACTTTCATTCAGAGGAAATCCGTGACCGGCTGATCGTCGCGCTGTTCACGAACGAAATCCGGATCAATGCCGTTCGTCCGTCCGCCGCCGCCGCTGCTCTGGCTGTCGTCAAACGCCTCTGGCTGGCGGATCTTCGGACCCCTGAAATACATTCCCGTATCGCCGACAGAAATCCGGCGCCCGAGAAATTAAGCGCAACCACGCGTGTCGTCCCAGCAGCGCCCCAAGGACCCAAAAGAGCGCCTGACCGCGATATGTCCGGCAACGACAGGGTAACTCGGGCAGCCTGATAAATCCACGCAAGAACGGGTTGTCCAACAGGATCACATTTCGCTTCTAGGCTTTTCACTAAGGTGGTGGCGGAGCGGGAGGGATTCGAACCCTCGATACGCTTTTGACGTATACTCACTTTCCAGGCGAGCGCCTTCGACCACTCGGCCACCGCTCCGCATGCACTGGAAGGCGGCTCCCTATCGCGGCGCGCGGCGGGTGGCAAGGGGATGCCGCGACTTTCCTGCTTCAATTTCGCGGCGCTATGCTTACTGCCTGTCAGTTGCGTCCGATAGACCGTGACGGATAGGCAAATGTCCGGCCGCAACCTACATTCAGGAACAATAGCTACATCCGGCGATACCCTATCCAGACGCGGCATCTCTCCGGAACGGAAAGGCTGAACATGATTGTAGGCACGGTCAGGGAGATCAAGAATCACGAATATCGCGTCGGCCTGACGCCTGAGAGCGTGCATGAACTGGCGGCCCATGGCCATCGCGTGCTGGTGGAAAGCGGCGCGGGGGAGGGGATTGGCGCGCATGATGCGCTGTACGCCAGAGCCGGGGGCGAGATCGTCCCGAGCGCGCGCGACGTGTTCGAAGCGGCCGAAATGATCGTGAAGGTGAAGGAGCCGCAGTCCGAGGAGCGCGCCATGCTGCGCCCGGGCCAGATCCTCTACACCTATCTGCACCTCGCCCCCGACCCGGATCAGACCCGTGACCTCATGGCGTCGGGCGCTGTCTGCATCGCCTATGAAACCGTCACCGACGCAAGCGGCGGCCTCCCGCTGCTAAAGCCCATGAGCCAGGTCGCCGGACGGATGTCGATCCAGGCGGGCGCGACGGCGCTGGAAAAGGCGAATGGCGGGCGGGGCGTGCTGCTCGGCGGCGTGCCCGGCGTCCTCCCGGCCAAGGTCTGCGTCATCGGCGGTGGCGTCGTCGGCTTCAACGCGGCGCAGATGGCGGCGGGCCTGGGTGCGGACGTCACCATCCTCGACCGCAGCCCCGAAGTGCTCGAACGGCTCGGCATCTATTTCGAGGCGCGGGCCAAGACCCGCTTTTCCAACCGCGCCAATCTGGCCGAATGCGTGGCGGAGGCGGACCTCGTCATCGGCGCCGTGCTGATCCCCGGAGCCGCCGCGCCCAAGCTGGTCAGCGCCGACATGCTCAAGACCATGAAGAAAGGCTCCGTGCTGGTCGATGTCGCGATCGATCAGGGCGGCTGTTTCGAAACCAGCCATCCCACCACCCATGCCGATCCGACCTATATCGTCGATGGCATTGTGCATTATTGCGTCGCCAACATGCCCGGCGCGGTCGCGCGCACCAGCACCTACGCGCTCAACAACGTCACCCTGCCGCATGCGCTGCGCATCGCCGATCTGGGGTGGAAGAAGGCTCTGCAATCCGACCCGCATCTTCTCGCAGGGCTCAACGTCTGGGACGGCAAAGTGACTTACCAGGCCGTCGCGCAGGCGCTGGACCTGCCCTTTACCCCGGCGGAGGAAGCGCTGGCCTGATGACCGCCCCCTAATCCGCGTCCGGATTGCGGAAGTTCAACCGCCGGGTGACGGTGTAATCCACCACACCCACCAGGAAATAGCTGATCCACTGCTTCACCAAAGTCAGCATCCCGCGCTGGGCCTTGTAGCGTTCGAGCGTGATCTGTCGGCTTTCCTCTGCGCGACGGCTGATGAACGCCCTCGCTTCGTCAGCCAACGCCTTGTCCTCGATCCGCAGCATGATCTCCAGATTCAGGAACAGGCTGCGCATGTCGAAATTGGCCGATCCGATGAAGACCGCGTCATCGATGACGATCAGCTTCATGTGCAGCTTGCACTTCTGATATTCCCATATCTCCACCCCGCGCCGCAGCAGCGGTCCGTACAGCAGCCGCGCCGCCGCCACCGTCGCGCCATTGTCCGACCGGGACGGCAGGATCAGCCGCGCGCCCTCCCGCCGCGCCGCGCGCGCAATGCGTTTCAGCATGCCGCGTCCGGGCGAGAAATAGGCGGCCACCATGTCCACCCGCCGCGCATGCTCCAGGTCATGCTTCACTACCTGCGCCCAGGGGCTTAAGCGTCGGGTCGGCCCACCGATCAGCCATCGCATCGGATCATCGGGATCATGGTACAGCGACGGGTGCCAATGCCGCACCATCCGCCGCAATGTGCGGAAACTCTGCTTGCTGGTCGATACCCACCGCCACAGCTGCCCATACCAGTTGGTCATCGCCGCGACCTGCGGCCCGTCGATCAGAAGGCCAAGGTCCACCCAGGCATCCTCTTCGGGCAATCCGAAATAGGCATCCTCCACATTGAACCCGCCCAGCAGCAGCCGCCGGTCGTCCGCGATGGTCATCTTCTGATGGTTGCGGATCAGGTAGCGGGTAGACCGCCGCGCGCCGAATCGGCCAAACCGCCCCCCGGCCTTTATCAACGGGTCGAAGAAGGCAACCGGCGTGTCGGCCGATCCGAACGCATCGATCATCAACGTCACGGCAACGCCGCGCCCTCGGGCCGCGATCAGCCGGTCCAGCACCATCCGCCCGCTCTCGTCGGCGGCGAAGATGTAATAATAGAGCTTCAGGCTGTCCTGCGCGCCATCGATCAGGCCGATCAGCCTCTCTCGCAGGGCGGGACCATGTTCGATCACGTCCAGCCGGTGCCCCCGGATGGACAGGCCGATCCCGGCCTCGTCGCTCTTCGCTGGGGACTGCCGGTTGGTCGCCATATCCCGTTCATGCGCCTAATTGCCGCTATGCGCCACGGCTTTATGGGCTTTTCATTGACTCCCCGCTCGCCCGCTGATAGGCGCTGCCCTCACGATTTCCATCATTTTGCCAGGAGCGCCCGTTTGGCCCGCGTTACCGTCGAAGATTGCGTCGACAAGGTTACCAACCGTTTTGACCTCGTCCTGCTTGCGGCGCAGCGCGCCCGTGAGATTTCCGGTGGCGCTGAACTGACGTTGGACCGCGACCGCGATAAAAACCCGGTCGTCGCCCTGCGCGAGATCGCTGAAGAAACCGTTTTCCCGGCCGAATTGCATGATTCGCTCGTTGGGTCGCTGCAAAAGGTGCAGATCGACGACGACGACACGCCGGACGAAATCGGTTCGATCGCCCAGTCGGCAGAGGCCCTGCGCCTCACCGCCGCCGCCCCGCCGCGCAACCAGAATGTCGGCGGCGACTACGACGGCTGATCCGTTTATCGGTTCGGAGAGGGAATGAGGCTCGGCCTGCGCAAGCAGGACCGGGCCTCGATCCGTTTTGGGGGGCATACTCTAATCGCCTCTCCCCTTCAGGGGAGAGGGTGCCGAGCGCAGCGAAGGCGGGAGAGGGGACTGTAAAGTCAACCCTCGCTCCCCTCTCCCTAACCCTCTCCCCTGAAGGGGAGAGGGAACATCTCACCCCTCAATTCCCCAAACAAAAATCCCGCAAAGCCCGCGCATCATGCAGCGCATTATGCGGTATCCTGCTATTCGCCGCCGCACTAAATCCCGCCGCATTCACCAGCTGCAATTGCAACCCGTTCATATCCACCATCTGCCCCGGCCCGGTCACCAGCAGCGCGCAGAAATGGGCCAGATCCTCCGGCCAGTCGGCAACGATCACCGGCTCCGGATCGCCCGCCAGATAGTCGGCCAGATGATGCGCGGCCTCGACCCGGCCCAACTCCATGTCGATCCCCGGCGGCACATGGCGCAGATAGGGGATGACGTTGCGCTGTACCCAGCCATGCGGCTCCTCCGCCAGCGGCAGCGACACGTAAAATTCATCGTCGCCAAATTCCGGCACCAGCGCGACGCTGATCAGCGCGCCTGCAAATCCGTTGAATTCGGTGTCGAGGAAATAGCGCATGAAAAAAGGACTGCCTGCTGGAAAGGGGAAAGGGGAAAGGGACTGCCCGCGAGATAGGGGCAGGGCGCCTCTTGCGCCAGCCTTTGATGATTTGCCTCGGCTCAAGCAAGCTGCCATGCGGGGCCATCGACACAAGGACCTGCCAGTGACCCCTCGCATACTCATTGACACCGCCGCCGTGCCGGGCGGACAGGAATTGAAGCTCTATAGCCGGGGCAGCGATCACATGATCGTTCTCGACCGCAACGAGCTAATGAGCAGCCGCATGAGTGGTTCGGAAAAGGCGCTAGCCGTCATGTCGCTTGAGCGCCTGAAGGGGCGAAAGGCGCCGCATCTCCTGATCGGCGGTTACGGCATGGGCTTCACCCTGCGCGCGGCGTTGGCGGGAATGGGGCAGGACGGTCGCGCCACGGTCGTCGAACTGGTGCCCAAGATCATCGAATGGGCGCGGGGTCCGATGGTGGAACTGGCGGCAGGCTGTCTGGACGACCCGCGCGTCACCCTGATCGAAGGTGACGTCGCGGCAGAGATCGCCGCCAGCCAGCAACGCTATGACGCCATCTTGCTCGACGTCGACAATGGCCCCGACGGCCTCACCGCGCCCGCCAACGACCGCCTCTATTCCTCCGCTGGCCTCTCCACCGCCAAGGCCGCGCTGAAGCCCGGCGGCATCCTTGCCATCTGGTCCGCCGCCCCCGACGCCGCCTTCACCCGCCGCCTGCAAAACGCAGGCTTTCTGGTCGATGAGGTAGCGGTCAAAGCCCGCGATAACGGCAAAGGCCCCCGCCACGTCATCTGGTTCGCCCAGAAGCGATAAGCCTAACCCTTCTCCCGCGAACGGGAGAGGGGCGCGACAACCCCTTCCCAAAAACTCCGTCATCCCAGCGAACGCTGGGACCTCAGGCCACCAGACCGAACGCTACCTCCCGAGATGCCAGCCTCCGCTGGCATGACGCCAAGCAGTGACCATCACCGCTAAGTCCCACATTCCGGCAAAGCCCAATCAATCCCCCCACGCCCCCTCGCTTCCAAAAAGGCATTAGCCTGCGAGAAATGTCGGCACCCCAAAAAACCATTATGCGCAGACAGCGGCGAAGGATGCGCCGCCTTCAACACCAGATGCCGCGTCTGATCCACAAACGCCGCCTTCCGCTGCGCATAGGCACCCCACAGCAGGAACACGACCGGCTCCTCCTGTCGGTTCACCAGCTGAATGATCGCATCGGTAAACTCTTCCCAGCCGCGCTTCTGGTGCGAAGCGGCGCGCCCCATCTCTACGGACAACACGCTGTTCAGCAGCAGCACGCCCTGCCGCGCCCAATGCTCCAGAAACCCATGGCGCGGCGGGTCGATGCCAAGGTCGCTCTTCAACTCCTTGTAGATATTCTTGAGCGACGGCGGCGTCCGCACCCCCGGTTGCACGCTGAAGCATAGCCCATGCGCCTGACCCTCGCCATGATAGGGGTCCTGCCCCAATATCACCGCCTTCACATTACCCAGCGGCGTCAGGTCCAGTGCCCGGAAATATTCGCTCCCTTTGGGGAATATGCGTTTTCCCTGCCGCTTCTCCTCTTCCAGAAATGCCTTGAGCGCCTGCATATAGGGGCGGTCGAATTCCTCGCGCAGCGGTGTGCGCCAGCTTTCGTCGAGCTTGATCGTTGCGGTCATGATCGCCTGATGACCTGCCCGGCAACGGCCTGTCAACCGCACGGCGGCCTTGCTCCGCGCCTGAAAATGAGGGAAAGGAAAATCATGCCGCGCCTTTCCTTCACGACCGCCCTTGTGGCGGGCCTCGGCCTGTTTCTCGCACCCCTGCCAACGGCGGACGCCTTCGGTCCCCAGCCCAATGGGGTGCATCAAAGCGCGCAATCGCGTCTGCTCGGTGAGTTCACCCGTTTCGCCGCGCTCAGCGACGGCACCGTCGGGATAGCGGTGCGCGACCTGCGTAATGGCGAGACGCTGGAGCTGAATGGCGACACGCTTTTCCCCATGGCCAGCACTTACAAGGTTGCGGTGGCGGGCAAGATATTGTCGCTCGCCGACGCGGGCACGCTACGTTTCGATGAAAAGCTCCCGCGCCTCGGCACGCCGATGCCGGTCACGACCTTGCTCGACCTGATGCTCACCCGCAGCGACAATGAAGCGACCGACGCGCTCGTCGCCCGCGCTGGCGGGCCGCAGGCGGTCAATGGCTGGCTCCAGTCGCTCGGCATTCGCGGCCAGCGGGTGGACAGTAACACCGCCCAACTGCTCGCCCGCGCGAAGGTGGGAGCGAGCGGGGCAGGGGACGAGGTCGAAAGCGCCCCGTCAGCAAGATCGCGCGACGCGATGGACATGCCCAACCTCGCCTTCGCCGCCGATCCACGCGACACCTCCACGCCCCGCGCGATGAACGATCTCCTCTCCACCATCCAGCATGGCAAGGCGTTGAAGAAGGGCAGCACGGCCATGCTGCTCGGCATCATGGCGCGGTGCAAGACGGGCAAGGCGCGCCTCGTCGCCATGCTCCCGCCCGGCACGCCGATCGCGCACAAGACGGGCACGCTCAACGGTTTGGGCAATGACACGGGCATCATCACCCTGCCGGACGGCCGCCCGATCGCCATTTCCGTTTTCGTCATGAAGGACCATCGCGGCCACGCCGCGCGCGACCGCATCATGGCCGAAGTGGCGCGAGCGGCCTACGACTATTTCCTTTTCGCCCCTGAATCGCGCACGGCCTGACGCATCGCCCTTAACATGGATTGAACTTGCCTATAGCCCGGTCGTCCGCAGCGGGAGGATGGCATGCGCGATGTCGCGGCGTTCAGCGATTTCTGGCCCTATTATCTTCAGGAACATGCACGCCCCGCGACAAGGGCGATGCACTATGCCGGAACCAGCGCCGTTGTGCTGCTGCTCGGCGCAATGCCGCTGACCGGCCGCTGGTGGCTGCTTCCGGCTCTGCCTGTCGCCGGTTACGGCTTTGCCTGGGCCGCCCACGCCCTGATCGAACGCAACCAGCCCGCCACTCTCCGCCATCCCCTCTGGTCCCTGCGCGCCGATTTCCGCATGTGGTTCCGCTTCCTCACCGGGCGCATGCGTCGCGATCTCGCCCACGCAGGCGTCCGCCCTGACGGATCGGTCGATCCCGCCAAGCGCCTCAACCTCTAAGGCATCCCCTCACGCCAGTGACTTGACCGCCCCCGCCGCTCTGCCACAAGAGGCGGCGATGGCCCTTAACGCCCACTTCTCCCCCTTGCCCGATCTCGCCACGCTGGCCCCACGCTGGCAGGCGCTTGAGGCGGCATCAGACGCCTCCTTCTTCCTCGGCTGGACCTGGACCAGCAGTTGGCTCGAAAGCTACGCCATCCAACTCGACCTGCTCTGCGTTACCGATGAAGAGGGCAGGGACGTCGCCCTCGCACTCACGGGCCATGCGATGCAGCCACGCCTGCTCGGCCGCTGCGCCACCCTCTCGCTCAACCAGTCGGGCGATCCCGCCGCCGACCGGCCTTTCGTCGAATATAACGGCCTCCTCGCCGGGCGCGGCCTGGAAGCAGAAGCCGCCAAAGCTTTCCACGCCGCCCTCCAGCGCCGCACCGACTGGCGCGCCCTTCGCCTCAGCGGCATTACGCCCGGCTCCCCATTGCTTGCGATGCCAGCCCACCGCGCGGCCCTCCTCGACCGCTCGCCCGTCTACCTGGCCGATCTCGAAGCCGTCCGCGCCGCCAATGGCGACTATCTCTCCCTGCTAAGCGCTAACACCCGCAGCCAGATCCGCCGCGCCATCAAGGACCATAACGGCCTCCCCACAGTCACCGCCGCCACCACCGCAGACGAAGCCGTCACATGGCTCGAAGAAATGCGCGCGCTCAACGAAGGCCGCCACGACGACAATGCTTGGGAAGCCCCAGCCTTCCGCCGCTTCCTCCTCACTCTCGCTGGCAAAGGCATCCCCAGCGGCGAAGTCGAACTCCTCCGCTTCACCGATGAAGGCGGCCGGGTCGGCCTGCTGGTCAATTTCATCCACAGGGGCGAGGCGCTGAACTATCAGTCCGCCTTCGCCGCCCCGCGCACGGCCAAGGACAAGCCCGGCCTCCTCTGTCACACCGCTGCCGTCGCCTATTATGCAGAGCGGGGCCTAACCCTCTACTCCCTCCTCGCAGGGAAAGACCGCTACAAGCAAAGCCTCGCCACCCGCGAAGAGGCGCTCGAATGGTGGGTCCTCGAACGCTTCTCGCCCCGCCTCGAAGCCGAAGCGCTGCTCCGCCGGTTGCTTAAACGCCCAGCTTCCGCATGATCCGATAGGCCAGCCGCCGCGCGCCCTGCCGCTCCGGCGCAGCGCCGATCCGTCCAACCGGCAATCCCCGCCGCCGCAGCAGCGCGTTCAGCCCATGCAGCTCGCTTTCCGCAACGCTTCGCTCCGACCGCCAGGTCACCGACAGGCTCACCGAAACGCCCGCGCCATTTTCCACGAAATGCGGCGCCTTCACCGGCACATGGATGGCATCACCGGGCAGCAGCTTCACCGCCGTCCCGCGCCCGCGAAAATCATCCCGCCAATTCAGATTGCGATGCCCGCCCGCATGAAAAGCCTCGCTCTGCACTGCGGGAACCAGCTCCTGATCACCAGCCGGAAAGACGGTCATGACCTTTTCGCCCATAATCTGGAGCAGGATATTATGCTCCGGGTCCATGTGAAACGGCGTCACGCTGCCCGGCGACGACAGGAAAATAAACGCCTCCCGATTCAACATCGGCCCCGTCCGCGCGTCCACCATCGGCTCCAATTCCGCCAAGGCCGCGTCCAGCAGCGCCCCATAGGCCGCATCCCGCTCGACATTCTTCAGCACCGCCCAACTGCCATTGGTCTCGATCGTCCGGATCGTCTCGCCCAATGTCAGCCCGTTGGCAGGCGTATCTTCCGGCCGCACACCCAACGGCAGCTTGCCCAGATTATATTCGACCGACGCGGCAGGCATCCGCTCGGCCAATCCCGCCAGCGCGTCGATCGCCAGCAGAGGATGCCCAACCAGCCCATGATGCAACTTCACCGACGCATCCGGATAGGCGCCCGCGAATATCTCCCGCGCATCCTCATCGAAAACCTGCGCGCTGATCGGCAAGTGAGCAGTCATCCCTGTCCCTTCATATGGCTGGCGATCGCCTCGACGCCATTGGCCAGCGCGAAAGCCGCTGTCCGCCCGATCCGGTCGATCCCGCTCCCGTGCAGCGCCACGCGATATTGCACGATCGTCCGCCGCTCCGCCCACAGGCTGTCGATCATCGGATGATCAGGCGCGGCGCAGCTGTCCATCCACCCGATCGCCGGATCACCCTGCACCGCATGCAGGTTCGCCAGCTCGATCAGCACGCCGGGCGAAAAGCGCCCCATCTCCTCGTCAAAGGCGATCTTGAAGGAAAAGGCGCCCTCGCCATGGCGGAAATTCGCCAGCATCGCGATCGCCCGCCCATCAAGGTCAATGCGCAGGAAATGCAGCAGCCCTGCGTCGAAAGCCGCCGCGCAAGCCGCCCGGAAAAAGGCCGCGTCCTGCGGAGAACAGCCAAGCGCCGACCCTTCGCGCCCCTTCCACCCCGAAGCCTCCAGCGCCAGAAAATCGGCGCACCAATGCGGCAGCTCCGCCCGATCCACCAGCAGGCGCTGGCTCACCATGCCAAGGTCCGCCAACCGCTTTTGCAGCCGCCTGATCTCCTTGCGCTTCTTCGCGCGCACATGCGTTTCCCAATAGGCATCGGCATCCAGATCGGATCGCAGCATCGCTCGATCATAACGATGCACCTCGCGCCGCCCCCGCCGCTGCTCGACGCAAAGGGCCTCCAGCGCAGCCGCATTGGCGCCCGCCGCATCCAGTCCCCGCAGGTATAAAAATCCCGGCGCCCAATGCGCGTCATCCAACTGCGCCAGCAATCCCCGCCACGCCGCCACCTCATCACCCCGCCGGATCAACGGCGCGCCAAAGAAGCAATGTTCATGCATCCAGTTGGTGACGCAGGAAATCGGCAGGCGACCGTGCCGAGCCGCCACCGTCACCGGCAACAGCCCGATCAACTTCCCTCCCGCATGCGCCTCGACCATCCGCACGCCCGGTGTTCCGGCCAGATGGTCCAGCGCCGCGCACAGCATGTCGGGCGCGTAAAAGGCGTTGGCCTCCGCCGCCTCCGCCGCCAAAGCGGTCCAACGGGCGCGCTGCGCGGGGCCATAGGCACGGGTGCCATTGGGCAGGGGATGCGATGCCATGTCCATGGGAAAGCGCATAAACTTCAATCATTAGGGAAAGACTAAACTGCCTCATTTGGGGCAGCCGACCGCCTCTTTGGGGGAAAGCCCTTTACATCGCGCGTCGGATTGTCTGTTAACGATGAAGCTAACCCGCGACGGCTGAAAGAGATTCCCATGGCGACCCACCCGATCCTGTCATATAGCGTGGTGGCCGCATGACCATTCTCGTCACTGGCGCTGCCGGCTTCATCGGCATGGCCGTCGCCGACCAGCTGCTCGCCGCCGGGCGGGCGGTGATCGGCATCGACAATATGAACGACTATTATCAGGTCTCGTTGAAGCGCGACCGGATCGCCACGCTGCAACAGCGCCATGGAAAGCTGTTCACCTTCGCCGAACTGGATTTCGCCGACATGGACGCGCTCCACGCCGCGCTCGCGGGGCAGACGGTGGAGGCGATCGTGCACCTGGGCGCGCAGGCGGGCGTGCGTTATTCGCTCATCAATCCGCATGCCTATGTCCGCTCCAACCTTGCCGGGCACGTCAACATGCTCGAACTGGCGCGCGAACGGCGGGTGCGGCACCTCGTCTATGCATCCTCCTCCTCGGTCTATGGCGGCAATGACAGCCTGCCTTTCCGCGTGGAGGACCGCGCCGACCATCCCGTCTCGCTCTACGCCGCGACCAAGCGCGCCGATGAATTGATGAGCGAGACTTACGCCCATCTTTTCCGCATTCCGATGACGGGCCTGCGCTTCTTCACCGTTTATGGCCCCTGGGGCCGTCCGGACATGGCGATGTGGATTTTCACCAGGAAGATCCTGGCGGGGGAGCCGATCCCGGTGTTCAACCATGGCCGGATGCAGCGCGACTTCACCTATATTGACGACATCGTGAATGGCGTGATCGGCTGCCTCGATCACGCGCCTGCGGATGATGGATCGCTAAAGGCGGGCGGCAGCCGCTCGCCGCACCGGCTTTACAATATCGGCAACAATCGGCCGGAAGAGCTGATGCATCTCATATCGGTGCTGGAACAGGCGATCGGGCGCAAGGCGGAGATTGATTTTCAGCCCATGCAGCCGGGCGACGTGCCCGCCACCTTCGCGGACATCAGCGCGATTGCCCAGGATATCGGCTTCGCGCCGACCACAGGCATAGAGGTCGGCGTGCCGCGCTTCGTGTCCTGGTATCGCGACTATCACGCAGGATAACCGGCAAAACCACGGCACTACGCACGCTTCGGTGGAAAGTTCCGGCCCTCAACATATAAGCAATAATTTGCGGGATATGTGGCAATAAAGGCGCGCAAATCTTCGCTCATGTTGGCAAATTAAATTGCCATTCTGCCGTTAACGGTTCTATTCCCGTCACCGGGACGGCTTCGAGCCGAAATGGGTCGCTTATAACGAGGTTTAGGGCGGAGCGCCGGATGGCGGCCGCCGCATGGCGCATCGATCAGGAAAACCTGCCGTGCGTCATGGAAAAAAGGGCGAACTTGTGTCGACACTATCGAAAATTGTGCCTTTTGGTTCCGGCAGCCGGATCGTGGAAACCGCCTGTAGAACCCTGTCCGTCGCTTCCCAGGGCTTGAACGCGTTGGAGGCCAAATTCTCCGATCGTGATTTCGCCGCAATATTCCTGCGCGTCGCTGGCATGATCATGAGCGTGCGTGGGCGCCTGATCGTCACCGGCATGGGGAAAAGCGGCATCGTCGCACGCAAGATGACGGCGACCCTGACCTCGACCGGCACCCCCGCGCTCTTCATGCATCCGGCCGATGCGGGTCATGGCGACCTTGGCATGGTGACGCCTGACGACATCGTTCTGATGCTGTCCCATTCGGGCGAATCCAACGAACTTGGCCCCATCATCCAATATTGCAAGCGGTTCGGCATTCCGCTGCTCGGCCTCACGGCGCGCGCGGACAGCACCGTCGCCAGCGCTTCCGACGTCTGCGTGCTTTTGCCCGCCGTCCGCGAAGCCTGCCCCAACGAACTGGCGCCCACCACCTCCACCACGGTCCAGATGGCCTTTGGCGATGCGCTTGCCATCGCGCTCATGGAAATGCGCGGCTTCTCGGCCGATGATTTCCATAAATTCCATCCCAATGGCCGTCTCGGCGCGCAGTTGCTGAAGGTTCGCGATCTGATGGCCGCCGGTGACAATGTCCCACGCGTGGCCGAAGATGCGTCGTTGCTCGACGCCACCATCGAAATGACGCGCGCGCGCCTTGGCGGCACGGCGGTCGTCAACAGCGCTGGCGAACTGATCGGCGCCTTCACCGATGGCGACTTGCGGCGAACGCTCACCGATACGCGGCAACTGACCGAAACCGTCGGCCAGTTCATGACCGTACCCCCGCTGTCCGTGGGGCCTGATGATCTGGCTTCCGAAGCGCTGCGCCTGATGCACATGCATAACATCACGCTGCTCTTTGTCTGCGAAGGCGGGCGGCTGGCGGGTGCCGTCCATATGCACGACCTGCTGCACGCCGGGGTCGCCTGAACAGCATCATCGTCATTCCGGCGCGGGCGGGGTCGTCCCGGTTGCCGCGCAAGCCCTTGCGCCTGATCGCCGGGCGGACGCTGCTGCACCGGACCATCGCCATGGCGCGCGCCGCCATCTGCGGCATTGCCGATGCACAGCTCGTGGTGGCAACCGACGACCGCGAAATCGCCGATCATGCCAATGCCGCAGGTTGCGCCGCCGCCATGACGGACAGCGCCATCGCGACCGGTTCCGGCCGCGCGCTTGCCGCCGCGCTCCAGCGCCCGAAACCCCCGCGCTTCGTCGTCAACCTGCAAGGCGACTCGCCCTTCCAGCCGCAGGGTGCCCTGCGCGCCGTCATCGCCGCGCTGCACGCAGGCGCTGAGGTCGCGACCCCCGTCATCGCCCTCGACTGGCAGGCGCTCGACGCCCTGCGCGATCACAAGCTCCGCTCGCCCTTCAGCGGCACCACCTGCGCCCGCGCGCCCGATGGCCGCGCGCTCTGGTTCTCCAAGACCATCATCCCCGCCATCCGCGACGAACAGGCCCTGCGCGCCACCCAGCCGCTCTCGCCCGTCTGGCGCCATGTCGGCCTCTACGGCTACACGCTCGAAGCCTTGACCCGTTTCGAGCAAACACCCCCGACCACGCTCGAGCAGTTGGAGGGTCTGGAACAGCTCCGCCTCCTCGAACTCGGCATCCCGGTCACCACCGTCGCCGTCGACCCGCCCATCTTCGACAGTTCCGGCATAGACACAGAGGCCGACATCCACCGCGTAGAGGCCCTCATCGCCACCCATGGCGACCCCACGCCCGCCTGACCCCATGCGCCGCATCTTCATCATCCGCCACGGCAACACGTTCGAAAGCAGCGCCACCGCCTGCCGCATCGGCGAGGGCACGGACCTCCCCCTCGTAGAAAGCGGTCGCGCCCAGGCCGACCGCCTCGGCCAATGGTTCGCCGCGCAAGGCCTGAACCCCGGTCACATCCACAGCGGCCCCCTCAGCCGCGCCCGTGAGACCGCAAGCCGGATCGCCGCCGCGCTCAACCAGCCCGTCACCGGCACGCTCCCCTGGCTCGACGAAATCGACCACGGCCCCGACGAAGGCCGCCCCGAAGCGCAAGTCCTCGCCCGCATCGGCCAACAGGCGCTCACCCAATGGGACGCACAAGCCCTCCCGCCCCCCGGCTGGATCGTCAACGCGCCCTCCCGCATCGCCGCCTGGCAAAGCTACTTCACGCAAGGCGGGGAGGGGACGGACCTGCTCGTCACCAGCAACGGTGCCGCTCGCTTTGCCTTGCTAGCGCTCGGCCTCTCGTCCGCCTCGCTAAAGCTGCGCACCGGCGCTTATGGTGAGTTGACCGTCGCGCCTGACGGCGCCGTTACCCTCTGCAACTGGGACCAACGACCCTGAACGTCGCCACAACCCAAATCTCCCCTTCAGGTTCAAACGAGGCACGTGACTCGTTTGAAGGGTTGGGATGGGCGTTCTCCCCCGATTCCGATTGCTCCTGTCAAACCACGCCGCTCACCCCACGGGCATTGAGCTGGCCGTCACAGGTTGCAGCACGGCAGGCTTCGCCTCGGGCGCTGCAACAGATTTGTCCGCCGCCGCTTCCGGAGCCGCAGCCTGCGCCTTCAGGCTCGCCGCCGCATTTTGCAAAGCGACCGCCGCCGCTTCCAGCGCTGCCGCCGCGGAACCTGACTGTCCAGCCGGTTCCCCAGTCTTCACGACAGTCATTCCCGCAGCTGTGATCGCCTCATGCGGCGCATCGACCTGCGCTGCTCTTCCCGTCCCAGCCTCGGGAGCCGCTACCGAAGCCGACGCGACCTGAGCCGTCCCCGCAGCCGGAGCCGCGGCCGTCACCACCGGCTGCGCCTCACACACCGCATCAATCCCCAGCGCGCTTTCAGAAAAGCTCGTCGCCAGCTGCGGCAGTTCCCGATCCTGCGCCTCGGTGGCCAAAGTCAGCAGCGTGTCGGTCATCAGGCAATAGCTTCCGGCCTGCGCCAGTCCGGAATGGCTGTTGCCCAGCTTCGTGTTGAACTGCTCATAGGCCCGCTGCCCATCAGCAATGCCGTTCACCCGCATGAAGCGCGTCTTCAGCACATTATTATAACTGCTCAGCAGGCCGATCTTCTTATCGACAAAGGCGGAATATTTCGCCTCAATCTCCTTGTTCACCCCCTTGCACCGCAGAGCGCCCAGCATCAGCATCACATGCAGATCCCGGACTTTAGCCGCTTCAATCTCATAGGGTTGCCAGCACGGGCCGGGGGTGGAGGCGGCTATTTGGCCAGAAGAAAGCGCAACGAAACCACAGGCGGCAACCGCCGCCATCTGCAACCGTGACATGATGGACCTCGCAGAATCGAAAGAGGCGACCCGCTGATCCCGATGATAGCATTTTGCCCCAAAAATGCCATGTTTATTAATGGACATAGGCCAGCCCGAGCGCCCGAAAAAGCACCCCGCCACGCCCGCATTCAGCGCTGCTAAAAGGGTCAGTTCTTCCGCTGCGGCACGGTGAAGGTGCCCGAAACCCGGCCCCCCGATCCGCCCGAAACCCCCGGCACGCCGCCGCCGGATGATCGCCCGTCCACAGTGGACCGCCCGCTGGTAAGATCAATCATCAACCGCCCACCCGTCAGCCGGTTGCTCCCCTGCGTCAACGTCACATTGCCCAGCATCGTGATCAGGCGGCTGTTAAGGTCATAGATCGCGACATTGCCGCGCGCCGTCTCGGTGCCCTTCGTCACGACGACATTGCCCGAAGCGTCGATCCGGTCGACCTCCACGCCGTTCCCGCCCGTACCATTGCGGTAAGCGACGGTCATCCGCGCAGCGTTCAGCGTCATGCCCGCCTGCGTCACCTGCACATTGCCGGAAACGACGACGCGGTCGGCGCGGTCCTGCACCTCGATCCGGTCGGCGGTGAAGTTTACCGGCGCGTTGCTGTCATGATTCTTCAGCACCTGCGCCCCGGCGCCAGCAAAGACCATCGCCGCGCCCATGGCGCCAGCGCTCGACAGCAGGATCAGCGATCTCTTCATCACTTTTGCCCTTTGATGCCATTTTGTTCGATGCGCAAGCTCGCCCTGCCATTGAGCGTAACCGTCCGCGCATTCAGGTCGGCGTCCAGATGGTCGCCGCTGAACGTGCCGATGGGTATCCGGCCATCGACGCGCCCCGCGCTGCGCATGCGCCGGCTCTTGAGGTCGATGCCCACGTCCCGCGTCGTCAGCCTGTATCCGCCCGCCGCCTCGAACTGCACCGGCCCGTCCACTGCGACGCGCTCCTTGTCCATGTCATAGCGCCCCTTGCGCGCATTCAGCACGGCCGGCCCTTCGCTCAGCAATATCCGCGCCGACATGTCGTTGAGGTCCACGATGGGCTCGCGGGAGCTTTTCTGCACCGCGCTCCCGGCGCGCAGCGAAAAGGGCTGCCCCTTGCTGTCCTCGCCGCGATACAGCGCCTCGCTCACCCGCATCCGCTCCTTCGCCACCTCGACCTTGTTCTTGTCGAGCACGAAGCTCACCTTGTCCCCGCCGGTAAAGGGCGCCATCACCAGCAACGCCGCCAGCACGCCCACCAGCACCGGCAACCAGTTTTTCAGCCGCGCGACCAGCCTGTCATGGCTGCCACCCGGCCGCGCCCAATGGCGCCTGACATGACGTTGCTGATCGGCCTGTATGGACATGGGAAAGCGCTTCTAAGCCCCTTACATATGCGCGAAGATGTCGATCTCCGGCCATCCCGCCAGGTCCAGTTCGGCCCGGTGAGGAAGGAAATCGAAACAGGCCTGCGCCAGTTCCATCCGTCCTTCGCGGATCAATCGCTTGTCGAGTTCCGCCTTCAGTGCATGCAGATACCGCACGTCCGACGCCGCATAATCCTTCTGCGCGTCCGACAGGGTGGGGGATCCCCAGTCGCTCGACTGCTGCTGCTTGCTGATTTCCTGCCCCAGCAATTCGCGCACCAGTTCCTTCAACCCATGGCGGTCGGTATAGGTGCGGATCAGGCGCGAAGCGATCTTCGTGCAATAGACGGGCGCCGCCACCACGCCCAGATAATGTTTGATCGCCGCGATGTCGAAACGCCCGAAATGATACAGCTTCAACCGTGCCGGATCGGCCAGCACCGCGCGCAGGTTCGGCGCCGCATAATCGCTGCCGGGCATGAAGCGCACCAGATGCTCGTCGCCCTTGCCATCGCTGATCTGCACGACGCACAGGCGATCGCGCGGCGTGATAAGGCCCATGGTTTCGGTATCGACGGCGACGGGGCCGGGGGCAAGGACGTCTGCGGGCAGGTCCGCTTCGTGGAAATATACTGTCATCCAACCCCTCTATGGCGAAAGCGGCGGCAACTCAATCGACGCTTTTTCGGCGCTGCCAAAATGCCCCGCACTGGTTCATTCGGGCAAATGTGGCGGCAATCGGGCTAAAATCATTCGCGCATGGCTGAAAAGTTGATATAGTGATTCTCAAACCCGCATACGTGCGGTGGATTCTGCATGTCATTTCGCCCGGCATGTTTGTCCGATTTAGTCGGGGGCGAAGCGAAAGTGACCAACAGGGCATGAGTTTTGATAGAGGTCGCCGCGGCGGGCGCGGCAAGGACAAGCGCGACGGTTTTGGCGACGACAATTTTTACGGCGGCGGTAACGATCGTGGCGGCTTCGGCGGTGGTTTCGGAGATCGTGGTGGTTTCGGCGGTGGTGATCGCGGCGGATTCGGCGGCGGCGGTGATCGCTTCGGCGGTGGCGGCGGCGGCGGTGGCTTCCGCAGCGGCGGTGGCGGCGGCTTCGGCGGCGGCGGCGGCGGTGGTGGCGGCTTCGGCGGCGGCCGTGGCGGCGGCGGCGGCATGCCTGCCCAGGTCGTTGGCGAAGGCACCGGTGTTGTAAAGTTCTTCAACGGACAAAAGGGGTTCGGCTTCATCGTTCGTGATGACGGCGCGGAAGACGTGTTCGTCCACATCAGCGCCGTTGAGCAGGCGGGCCTCACCGGCCTCGCCGAAGGTCAGCAGCTCGGCTTCACCCTGGTGGACCGTGGCGGCAAGATCTCGGCAACCGACCTCAAGATCGAGGGCGAGCCCCTTCCGGTCGTCGATCGTCCCCGTGAACCCCGCGAACCCCGTCCGGGTGGCTTCGGCGGTGACCGTGGCGGCTTCGGCGGCGGCGATCGTGGTGGCCCGCAGCGCCAGCTGACCGGCGAACGCGCCAGCGGCACGGTGAAGTTCTTCAACGCCATGAAGGGCTTCGGCTTCATCCAGCGCGACGACGGCCAGCCCGACGCATTCGTGCACATCAGCGCAGTCGAACGCGCAGGCATGTCCGCCCTCAACGAAGGCGACCGCCTGGACTTCGAACTCGAAGTAGACCGCCGCGGCAAGCACGCAGCCGTCAACCTTCAGTCGAAGGCCGACTGACACATAACTCTGCCCGCATAAGCGGAGAGGATAGAAGGGGTCGCCTGCCCGGCGGCCCCTTTTTTGTTGTGGGGTGCTGCGGCTTAGCACCAATCCTCGTCCTTCGTCACCGATCTCCCCGCGCTTAAAACCGGACATTCGAATTATGCCCGGCTGTTGGGACTAAATCCGCCACTACTGCTCATGGCCATGAATGACCGGTTTCTGATTAACCGGCCATTGGTGCAACGAAGGCAGCCATGTCGCGTCGCGTAAATTCCATGACGGAGACTTTAAAGGCAGCGAACGGATGCGGGTCGAGCCGCCCAAATGCGGTTGCGCGCGTGTCGCTCATCCACCCCGGCGACCGAATATGGCGGGCGGCCAGCGTCACCTTGCACGTTAATGCCGCTCCTGGCTGCTGCACCTTGGACATCGTCAGCCACTTTGAATCCAGGTCACCGACCCGACCTGTTATTGATCCATATCAATATCCATGGCATTTCTGAAGGTGGTTTATGCGACAGTACAATATTAAAATTGTAAACAACGCACGATGAAAGTTTAATCCGTGACCAGATCTTATTGAAGAAGCGAAGGAACTTTCGTTTATCATCATCGTTTCCCGAAGCAGCTTCCTACCAGGGGGCAAAAAAAGGGATTTATATATGAATTCGAAAAACTCTGGGCATTCCGCTCGTCGGAATGCTGCGCCTTCACGCGCATTTTTGGGCGCGACTGGCCTCGCAGGATCGCTCGGAATTTTGATGTTGGCCGTGCCCAACGTTGCGCTGGCCCAGAATGAATGCGGCGTGCTGCCCGCGGTCGGCGGGCTGATTTCCTGTCCCGCGTCCGGCAGTCCTTATCCGGCCGGCATCACCTACCTTCCCACGGCCGACTTGACGGTGGTCCTGCCCGCGAACCTTTCCATTCAGACGTCCACGTCGGCAACTCCCGGCGTTCAAATATTGGGCGCGGGTGATCTGGCGCTCGACGGCAGCGGCGCATCCGTAGCGACAAGTGGTGCGCTTTCGAACGGCGTGACGGTGTCCAGCCTGGGCGGTTCGGCGAACGTGGGACTGGCATCGGTCTCAACGACTGGAGATGGATCGACGGCGGTATCCGCCCTATCAGACACCGGGACTGCCAGCGTGATAACGACGGGCAACGTCACCTCCACCGGCCGCGGCGGAGCAGGCATTTCGGCAGTGTCCGGGACGGGCGATGCATTCGTTTCCGCAAACAATGTCAGCACCGTTGCTGCGCTGCCCGCGGACATAGCGACTAGCCAGAGCGCCATTTTCGCGCAGGGCGCTAACGCGGCGGTGATTTCCACTGGTACGGTGACGACGGCGGGTCGTGCATCCTTGGGTGGTGCTTCCGATGCCATCTCCGTGACTGGGACGGCAGGCGATGCCAGTGCAGTCGTGAATAATGTCGCGGCCAGCGGCGACACGTCCCGCGCGGTCGCGGTGACCGCCAGTAACAATGCCAGTGCCACCGTGAACGGCCTGGTTTCGGCTTCCGGCCTTGGCGCTGACGCCGTGGCGGTCACTGGCGGAAATCAGGCGACGGTCACTGTGGGCCTGAATGGTCGCCTGTCGGCGGCTGACGGCAACCTCATCACGCTGACGTCGGTCAATGGCAGCACCCTGTCCAATTCCGGCACGATCAGTTCCAATCCCAACGGTCTGGCGGTCCAGGCGTTCGGCGGTCCCGCAACGATCAATAACAGCGGTTCCTTGTCCAGCGACATTGTTCTGACCGCCGGCGACGATACGGTGAATAATAGCGGCAGGTTCATCGTTGGCGCCAACCCCGATTTCGGAGCGGGCAGCGACGCCTTCGTGAACACTGGCTTGGTCAGCGTTGGCACGGGCGCCACGGTGGCGGGTGCATCGACATTCACGGGTCTGGAGAGCTTTTCCAACGCGGGCCTGGTCGATCTTCGCAATGGCGTAGTGGGCGATACCCTCACGCTTCCGGGCACTTTCTCGGGTACGGGCGCAAGCCAGTTGGGCGTCGATGTGAGTGCTGGCGGCAGCGATCGGCTCATCCTGGGTGGCGCTGCCACGGGTACCACCACGGTATTGCTAGACGCTCCATCCCTTAACGCACCCATCTTCACCTCGGGCGCCGTCATCGTTCAGGCCGGTGCCCCGTCCGCTGCATCGGCTTTTCAGTTCAGCGGGGGCTTCCAGAATGCTGGCCTCGTTCGATATGAAGTAGCTTATGACCCCGCGACCCTGTCTTACAGTGTCACGAGCGGACCAAGCGACGCAGCGTTTCGCACACTCAATTATGCAGATGGCGCCCGCAGCCTTTGGATGAAGTCAGCGGACGTGGTGACCGCACAACTGAGGGCGCGCCGCGATTCACTGTGGGCACATGGCGATGCCGCAAACTCCGGCAAGTTCTGGCTACAGATGCACGGTTCGGTCGAGGATCATGGTGGAAGGCGGACGGTGTCCAGCTTCGGTCAGAGCCGTGTCATCAACACCGGCTATAAGCAGGATTATTACGGAGGACAGGCCGGCTTCGACTTCGGCGGTGGTGTCGGTGAAAAGGGTGGCTTCGCCCTGGGTGTGACCGGCGGCTATATAAATTCTTCGCAGAACTTTGCCGGTTCACCGGACAGGATCAACTTCAACGCGGTGAACGCCGGTGTCTATGGTAGCTTCACCTCGGGCAACATATTTGCCAACGTGCTGGGCAAATATGATCATTATTGGGCCAATGCCAACAGCCCGACCGGCGGCTTCAAACAGAAGTTCAGCGGCTCTGTCTATGGCGTCCGTGGTGAGGTCGGTCTGCGGTTCGGCAGCGACGCCTTCTTCATCGAGCCTGCCGCAAGCCTGTCCTACACGCGCTCGGATATCGACAATTTCTCAGTCCTCGGCACGACCGTGGATTTCAACGAGGATGATGGCCTGCGGGGCCGCGTCGGTGGGCGCATCGGCGGACAGGTGCACATTGGGGACACGGCCGTGCTGGCGCCCTATGTAGGGGCTAACTATGTCCACGAGTTCAAGGGACGGGACGAGGTGAGCTTCAGCAACGGCGTGCAGACGGTTGCCTTCACCAATGACCGCATGAAAGATTATGGTGAAGCGGTCCTGGGCGTCACCATTGGTCAGACGAGCGGCATTTCCGGCTTCTTGGAGGCCAATTATGTGCGCACTTTCAGCAACGGCGGTGGCTCCAACAGCCTTGAAGGTGCTGGCGGACGAGCGGGCTTGCGCATCCGCTTCTAAATGAAAATGGGTGCCGCGGTCGATCAGGCCGCGGCACCCATAGTACACAGGAGCGGTAGACGCCTTCGACCGGATTTTCATTCTATGGGGCCGGTCGGGAGACGCGACGCTGGCAAAACCATGGGGACCTTTTGGCGATTGCCGATCGTCTTCTTCGAGTACATGATCGACAGCTTCCGCCACGACCGGACGTTCGTGAGGGCAGAATTGAATGACGGCTCTGGTTGCGAGCCGGCGCCACGCAAAGGCAGCTACCCCTGCATCTCAGCTCCAAACCCGACATTCGCCTACCGGCCCTTGGCTGTCTTTCAGCACCGCCTGATCTTCCGACGTTCGCGGGCCAAAACCCGCATGAGGCATCGCTTCTGAAACGTAAAGATCAGCCTCGACGCCCGCGGCCCACTCCCCACGCCGCCGCCGGAGGAAGAGCAGGGAAGGCCCCTCCCAAAATAGGAAAAATAGGAAACCGCCGAAAACTCGTTCAATCCGCCATTTCATTCACGACTTTGACCGGCGGCACGATCGTTACCGTCTCAAACCGCTCCTTCCGCCGCACTCCGTTCAGCGGCGGTGGAACATTCACCTGCTCCGTCGGCACCCGCTGTCGCATGCATTCTCCCTTGTTCTCCCGCGCCGTCTGCCCGCAATTCCACAAGGCCCGCTGCAATCCCGTTGCGCTATTGTGAATATAGGCAAAGCTCATGCTTTCCATCTGATCCCCCGACAGCGGAAACCCGGCAGGAGCGCTCCCCGCTCGCCACGCCATGATCCGACACTCCGGCCGTCCCGCGCAGAAAGTCTGCGCCATCACCGGCCAGTTGTCGGGCGTCGTCCCCTTGCCAAGTTCCACCAGAAAGCTCCGCGCTCCCGGCGCGATCGCGATCAACCTTGCGCCGCCCATTATCCGGCCCAGCGAGTCCGCGCCGATCGCCTCCCGCGGCTTGGCCGTCAAAGCCGCCAGACTGCTACCACCCGGCGCCAGAACGCCCGACCCCTCGCTGTTCCCGTCCTGATGCGCCATCGACAGTCGAGCGATCCGCGCAATCACCGGCTCCACACTATCCCGCGCCAACCGGAAAGCGGGCGGCGTTCCCCACCATCCTCGCCAGCGGAAGAAAAGGTGCGTCCCCACCGCCGTGATCTTGTCCAGGCTCCCGCTCCAATAGGGGACAACCCAATCCGTATGATAGTGGGTGGCATAGCCGACCGGCTTGAACACCTTGCCCGCCAGCGCAGCCTTCGCAATCTCCCGCGCTCTGTTCCAGGCATCTTCCCCCGGCGACCGCGCCATCGCGCCATCGCAGGTGAAAGTGAACTGACAGCCGGTCGATCGCTCCTGCCCCTGAAACACGACCCCGCACACCGTTTTGGGGAAAGCGGGATGCCGAACCCGGTTCAAAATCACCTGCGCCACTGCCCGCTCGCCCACCGCGTCATCGCCCGCCTCGTAAAGCTGCGCGGCCGCCAGGCAGTCCGTGGCCCGCGCCAGATCGCTTTCCGAGCCAGTGAACACAAATGGCCGCGCTGCCGGATTGGGGAGCCGCGAGAAAGGCACGGCCCCGTTGAACGCCCGCGCCTGATCACGATCCAGCGTGTAAAGTTCCACTGGCTGCACAACGGGTGCCGCTGTGGTCGGCCACTTCATCAGCGCGCGCTGAACCAGTGCCGTCCGTGCCGCGTCGGCCGCAGGTGCCCGCGCATCCCACCGCGCCACCAGCGCAGGCAAACCGGCGAACAGCAGGAGCCAGATCAGCCACATCGCGCGATGTGGCTGGCTGCTGGTAGAAGCGTCGATCATTCCTGACCCTGCGCCATCCTATTCGGGCAGGAAGTCAGGCACCGACAGATAGCGTTCACCAGTGTCATAGTTGAAACCCAGAACGCGGCTGCCGGGTGGAAGCTCCTTCAGCTTCTGCGCGATCGCGGCCAGAGTCGCGCCGGACGAGATGCCCACGAGCATGCCTTCCTCCCGTGCCGCCCGGCGGGCATATTCCTTGGCATCGACCGGATCGACCTGGATCACGCCGTCCAGCAACTGCGTGTGCAGATTTGCGGGGATGAAGCCAGCCCCGATACCCTGAATGGGGTGGGGACCCGGCTGTCCGCCGCTGATGACTGGCGAAAGGGTAGGCTCAACCGCATAGACCTTCAGGTTGGGCCACAGCTTTTTGAGTACCTCGGCAACACCCGTGATGTGACCGCCCGTGCCGACCCCGGTAATTAGAGCGTCAAGCGGGCTGTCCGCGAAATCTGTCGCGATCTCCTGCGCCGTCGTGCGAACATGCACGTCAATATTCGCGGCATTTTCAAACTGTTGGGGCATCCAGGAATTGGGCGTTTGCTCGATCAACTCCAGCGCGCGTTCGATCGCGCCTTTCATGCCCTTCTCGCGAGGAGTCAGGTCAAAGGACGCGCCATAAGCCAGCATCAACCGGCGCCGTTCCACCGACATGCTTTCCGGCATGACGAGGATGAGCTTGTAACCCTTCACCGCCGCGACCATGGCCAGGCCGACGCCCGTATTGCCAGACGTCGGCTCGATGATCGTTCCGCCGGGTTTCAGATCGTCCGACGCCTCGGCGGCCTCGATCATCGCAAGCGCGATACGGTCCTTGATCGATCCGCCCGGGTTGGCGCGTTCCGATTTGATCCAGACTTCGGTGCCCTCAGGCGCGTCTGCAAACAGGCGGCTCACCTGAATATGCGGCGTGTTGCCGATGGTTTCGAGAATATTGGCAGCTTTCATTTCGCCTTCTCCTGGCTAATCTCGGCCTCCCTTAAGTCGGGTGGGTCAAAGGTACGTGCAAGGCGCAATTCGGGAAAGAGCCGCGCCCATAAAATTGTGATGACTATAGCGCCGATCCCGCCGCCAATCACGGCCGCAACGGGACCAACCAGCGCGGCGAGGAAGCCTGACTCCGCTTCCCCCAATTCGTTCGACGCCGAAATGGTGAGTTGTGAAAGGCTGGACACTCGGCCCCGCATCGCATCGGGCGTATGAAGCTGGATCAGCGACTGGCGCACGTAAACGGACACCATGTCCGCAGCGCCCAGCAACACTAGTGCGCCGATGCCGATCTCCATCGCAATATTGCGGGGAATGAAGGCTGTGGCGCCGAAAAGGATCGTGGACAGGCCAAAGATCATGACCGCGCCCAGCATCTTCAACCCGACCTCTGATCGCATGGGTCGAAAGGAGAAGAAAAGCGCGACGATGGCCGCTCCGATAGCGGGAGAGGCGGCCAGATGCCCCAGTCCCGCCGATCCAACCTTCAATATGTCGCGTGCGTAGACGGGCAAAAGCGCAGTCGCTCCTGCCAGCAGCACCGCGAACAGGTCCAGAGTGATGGTGGCCAGCACGAGACGGTTCGATCGCACATAAGTCCAGCCGTCAAGCATCTGGCGAACCGGATGGCGGCTTGTGTCCCGCGGCGGCTGTTTGACCGGGCCGATCAGCAACATGCCCCAAAGGGCAATCGCGAACAGTAGCGATGTAAGAGCATAAGCGCCCCAAGGCGTCATGGCGTAGACATAGCCACCCAATGCGGGGCCAATGATCATCCCTGCCTGCCATGCAACGCTGGACAGCGCGATCGCATTGGGCAGCACGTCGCGCGGGACCAGGTTGGGCGCCAATGCGCTGTAGGCAGGCCCATTGAACGCGCGCGTGATTCCCACCACGCCGACGATGCCGAAAATCAGGGATAGGCTCACCCAGCCTTCATAGGTTGCAAAAGCCAGCAATCCCGACGCTGCCATGAGCAGTGCCAAGGTCAGGCGCGCAATGGCGCGGCGGTCGAAATGGTCCGCGACCCAACCCGTAAGCGGTGTCAGAAAGAACAGAGGCACAAACTGCGCGAACCCGATCAGGCCTAGCTGAGCGGCGGCGCCGGAGGTGCTCATGCTTTCGCGTGCGATATTGTATGCCTGCCACCCAAGCACGGTCATCATGCCATATTGGGCCAGTACGCCCGCCAGCCGCCCCAGCAGGTAGGCGCGGAAATCGCCGAAGCGCAGTGGATGGCGGGAGTCGGCGGGGGCCTTCATATGATTTCCTTATCGCCTGCACAGCATTACGCAATTACAGCGGTAGAGAATGGCAAAAGCAGTTTTTGCAGCCGCGAAACTCTCGCTTGCAACCTCGCGAAATTTTAGCGGTCGGGGTCCAGCAGGATGCCGCTCACCGACCCATTGCGAACCGAGCAGACAAAGGGAACAGACCGGCGCTCGTCGGCCGGGCCGACCTCTCCTTCGACCTCCCATCCGGTCGACATGGATCTCGCTTCCACGCGACCCAATATGCGCGCACCCGGACCTGCTTCCTGACGGGCCTTGGCCGCGCAGGCATTGCGCGCTGCGGCTGTGCTATGGATAGAGCCATATCGAGGAGAGGCATAAGGCTGCCGCTTCGCGTCACGTTCCTCCTGCCGGTCACGAACGACATCGCTGATAATTGCTGCATCGGCCGCACGGTGCAGATCGCGATAATCCTGCGCGTGGGCAGGCAAGGCAGTTGCCAGGCTGATGGCGCAAATAGCCATGCTTCCGATATGCATATTATGCCTCCTCTGCGGCTAGCCTTTATTTGAAAAGGCTACCCAATATGCCGCGCACAAGTTGTCCCGCCAAGCCGCCTGATGAGGAACGGCGGCTGGTTCCTCCAAATACGGCCCGACCGAGCTCATTGGCAACCTGCCGCCCGACCGAAGACGCGGCCGAACGGGAGGCTGACTGAACGGCTCGGTCGAGGGCTGAAGGCTTGGCCGCCTCGCGCGCGGCGGCCGCGTCGCGCCTTGCCTGCTCCTTGAGTTCTGCTTCCCGCTGTTTGGCCTCCAATTTTGCCTGCGCGGCGGCGGCCTTGTCTGCTTCGGCATTCGCCTTGGCAGCCTGCGAGGCAGCAGCGGCGGCTTGACCGCGGGCGGCTAATATCTCCTCGGCGGACTCGCGATCGATCGCGTCATCATATTTGCCCGCGCATGGGGAGATGGATTGAATGATCGCCCGCTCCTTTGCGTCTACCGGCCCCAAACGTGAACGGGGTGGAGCGATCAGGGTGCGCTGGACGATGCCTGGCGAGCCATCCTCCTGAAGCAGCGAGACCAGCGCTTCGCCGACTTTCAATTCCGTAATCGCACTTTCAACGTCCAGGTCCGGATTGACTCGGAATGTCTCGGCTGCGGCCTTTATGGCCTTTTGATCACGCGGGGTGAATGCGCGCAGTGCATGCTGAACGCGGTTGCCAAGCTGCCCTGCCACGTCTTCGGGAATGTCGATCGGGTTCTGGGTCACGAAATAGACGCCCACGCCCTTGGAACGGATCAGCCGGACAACCTGCTCGATCTTGTCCGTCAGGGCCTTGGGGGCGTCGTCAAAAAGCAAATGCGCTTCGTCAAAGAAGAAGACCAGAATAGGCTTTTCCGGGTCTCCGACCTCGGGAAGCGTCTCGAAAAGCTCACTCAGGAGCCAGAGCAGGAAGGTCGCGTAGAGCTTGGGGCTCTGCATCAGTTTGTCGGCGGCCAGAATGTTGACATAGCCGCGCCCTTGATCATCCACTTTCAGGAAGTCGTGAATGTCGAGCGCCGGCTCCCCAAAGAAATGGCCGCCGCCCTGGCTGTCCAATTGCAGCAACTGGCGTTGGATGGTGCCGACGCTCGCCTTGGTCACATTGCCATAGCGGCTGGACAGTTCGTCGGCATTTTCCGCACAATAGGCCAGCATGGCCTGGAGATCGCCGAGATCAAGCAGCAGTAGTCCTTCGTCATCGGCATATCTGAACGCGATGGAGAGTACGCCCTCCTGGGTTTCGTTCAGGCCCATGAGCCGGGCCAGCAATAGCGGTCCCATTTCGCTGACCGTAGTGCGGATCGGATGCCCTTGCTCGCCGTAAAGGTCCCAGAAGATCGCTGGATTGTCGGCATAACTGTAATTTTCCAGGCCGATCTCCTTGGCGCGAGCGACCAGCTTGTCGGCGTTTTTCGCGGTCGGCGACCCGGCCATCGCGATGCCCGACAGATCACCTTTCACGTCGGCGAGAAAGACCGGGACACCCAGCGCGGAAAAGCTCTCGGCGATACCCTGCAGTGTTACCGTTTTGCCAGTTCCGGTAGCGCCTGCAATCAGTCCATGACGATTGGCGCGGCGCAGGTTGAGCGTCTGTGGAATGCCGCCATCCTTGTCCGCTGCGCCAAGACCGATGAAAATGCCGTCGCTCATGCGTCATGCTCCCAAAAGCGGCGGGCCGCGCCCGTCGGAAGTGCTGTCTTGCCATCTTAAGGGCGAGACAGGACCTCCGGCAAGCGCGACCCGCTATGATCCGTCCGATGCGCTGTTGCCGGGCTATTTGTCCCGCAGGCGCACAGGCAAGAATACGGCAGGCTGGCCGCGACGTAAAACCTGCAACAGGATGGCATTGCGTCCTTGCGAGGACACTTGGCGTACGGCTGCGTCCAGCTCCGCCTGGCTAGCTACGGGCCGGTTGTTGGCGGTGATAATCACATCGCCTCGGCGCAGGCCCTTTGCTCCTGCGTCAGTCGAAGAATCCACCGCCGTGATCACGATTCCACGCGTATCCGCCGCAACGCCCAACTGGCGAACGATGTTGGGCGTGAGGGGGATGGCCGAAATGCCCAGCGACTGCTGCGTCGCCTGCCCGCCGCTGGATTGGTCATCCTGCTGTTGATTGAAGTCATCATCCTGCTGCTGGGCGAAGCTGTTGAGTTCATCCTCTGACGGACGCTGGCCGACGATGGCGGTTACGGTCTGACGTTGACCATTGCGCAGCAGAACGATCGGCACGCGGGAGCCGATCGGCTGCGATGCGACGATAGACGACAGGTTCTGGTCCGGTGTCACTTCCTGACCGGCCACGCTGACGATGACGTCGCCCGCCTTGATACCAGCGCGGTCGGCGCCCTTGCCCGGTTCGACGCCCTGAACGAATTCGCCGCGATTTTTCGCAAGACCCAGGGAATCGGCGAGGTCTTCGCCCAGCGGACTGATCTGGATCCCCAGATAACCGCGCTTGACGCTCTGCCCTCTGCGCAAGGTATCGACGATCGGCGCCGCCTGTTCGGACGGAATCGCAAAGCCGATGCCAACGTTGCCGCCAGAGGGCGAAAGGATCTGGCTGTTGATACCGATCACATTGCCGCGCATGTCGAACATCGGGCCGCCGCTATTGCCCTGATTGATCGACGCGTCGGTCTGGATGAATTTGTCGTAGGTGCCACCGGTGCCACGATGGACCGCGGAGATGATCCCTGCGGTCACGGTGCCCGACAAGGCGAACGGGTTGCCGATGGCGATGACCCAGTCACCGACGCGTGCCTTCGTGCTGTCGCCGAACTTGACGAAAGGCAGGGCTTTTTTCGGCTCTATCTTCAGCACCGCAATGTCCGTCGCCGGGTCACGGCCGATCAGCTTTGCCGGATATTCCTCGCGATTGGTGAGGGTAACCGTGATCGCATCCACCGACGCGCCTTCGGCGCCTGCGGACACCACGTGATTGTTGGTGACGATATAGCCATCGGCCGAGATGATGAAACCCGAACCGAGAGATTGGGCCTGGCGGGTCTGCGGCTTGCCGCTCTGGCCCTGGCCGAACAGATCGCCAAAGGGCGTGCCAGCGAATGGGTTTTGAACCTGGACGCGCTGTCGCGTGGAAATATTGACGACGGCAGGCTGCAACTTTTCGACCATGTCAGCCAGGCTGGCAGGGGCACCTGCGGGCGCGGCGGCCTGCATGCCCTCATTTTGCGCGACTTGCGCGCCGACATTCGGGCTGGAGGTTACGGCGATGGCGGTGCCACCAAGCAGCAGGGCGCCGGTAAGGGCATAAGCGTAACGCACTCGTGACGGTCCTCTCGTGAACTTTGGCGAAGGAAAGGCGGGACTCTGGGTAGAGTCGGATGCGCCGCCTAGCCTTAACCCTCATTGAATGAAGCTGGTTCCGAAATGATCTACAACCCTCTTCCGCATTTCACGGTTATCGATCCTTGCCTTGAAACTGTTTCAGGAACTCATTGTCGCGCGACAGCACCATCGTCGTCGAGCCCGGCCGATCGGGTGCAAAGGTCAGTCTGTAGGCCTGCATCGCCCGATAGAAATCGTAGAATTGCGGGTCCTTGCCAAAGCTTTCCGAATAAATGCGCGCCGCGTTCGCATCGGCTTCGGCGCGGATGATCTGCGCCTGCTTCGCGCCTTGAGCCCTGATCGTCAGCGCTTCCTGCTCACGGGCGGTGCGCATTCGGGTGAAAGCACTTTCCAGCGGTGCGCCGTCGGGCAGGTCTGCCCGCTTGATCCGTACATCGACGATCTGCGCCCCATATTGACGGGCTACGCGATTGAGACCGGCCTCAATATTGTCCATGACCTGACCGCGCTCGGGCGACAGCAACGCAGCGAAAGGACGTTTGCCAAGCTCATTCCGAAGCGCCGAACCGAGGATCGGCCGGAGGGCATCGGAGACACGATCCTCATTCCCTGCCGCAATATACATGCGCAACGGATCGACGATCCGATAACGCGCGAAGGCGTCGACCTGCAACCGGAGTTGATCCGTCGATAGCACTTGCTGTCTTTCCATTTCGACCGACAGGACGCGCTTGTCGATCCAGACGATCTGATCGATGAACGGCCAGCGTAATATGACGCCCGCACCGGTCTTGCCGAACTCTTCGTTGGCACGATAGCGGTTCACGATCTTCTTTGGATCGCCAAAGCGCACGATCACGCCCTGCTTGGTTTCGGGCACGATGGCAACGGTGCTGCCGATAAGCAGCAGCAATGCTATGACGGACAGCGCCAAGGCTACGGGATGGCGGATAAGCGTCGGCATTATTGGCCCCCTTCCGCAGCGGCGGAGCCGGAAGAAGCGGACGCTCCCTGCGCCCGCCGCTTCAATTCCGGCAGCGGCAGGAACGGGGTGACATTGCCGCTTTCGACGATCGTCTTGTCGACGTTGGACAGAACGCCCTCCATGGTTTCGTAATACATGCGGCGGCGCGTCACGTCGGGCGACAGCTTATACTGCTCATACACCTTGTCGAATGCCGCAGCTTCGCCTTGAGCCTTGGCGGTAACCTGCTGCGCGGCAGCGCGCGCTTCGTTCAAATAGGTCTGGGCCGTTTGTTGCGCCGCAGAGACCGCCTTGAACGCGTCGTTGACCGCCGTCGGCGGATCGGCTTGCTTGATCGCGACGCCCTGCACACGGATACCGGACCTGTATCCGTCCAATATTGCCTGCATCCGCTGTTCGACCTGCTGCTCGATTTCAGTGCGGCCCGCACCTAACGCGTCGTCCAGGCTGGCGCTGGCGACAACCGATCGCATGGCGCTTTCCGCGACTTCCCTAACCGTTGAATCAGGGTCGGACAGCTGGAACAAATAAAGCTCAGGACTGCGGATATTCCAGCGAACCGAGTAAGCAAGGTCGATGATATTCTGGTCGCCGGTCAATACCAGATTTTCGCTCTGCGCGCTGGGCGAACCGATATCGATGGCCCGGATTTCCTCCACATCGACCGTAGTTACATTCTCGAAGGGCGCGGGCAGCGTCAAGCTGATCCCCGGCGACAAGGTCCGGCTATATTTACCGAGCAGCGTCACGACGCCGCGCTCCTGCGGGCCGACGCGGTGAAAGCAAGTGAGCACGAGCCACAACAAGATGAGGATGCCGACGGCAGCTGGCCAAAGCGCTTTTCCGGTGGGCCGAGGCGGCAAGTTGCCAAACCCGCCTCCACCGCCTTGGCCGAAGCTCTCCCGGCTGCGGCGCAGCAGCTCCTCAATCGCGGAAGGTCCTTTGCCGCCCGGCGTCTTCCCCGGTTGCGTCCAGGGATTCCGGGGGCCGCCATCGCCTCCCTTGCCCGAACCTTCATCGCCACCCGGGCCGTCGCTTTTGCCGCCCCAAGGGCCTTGGACCATTGCGCTAGCGATGCCAGGCATCCACCCGAAAAATCTCTTCATTCCGTCTCTATAGGAAGGCTGGGTCGCGAAAAACAGTGCCCTTCGCAACGATTATTGCCTAGGAGGTGCTGTCATGACCGATCTTGAGAGTTTCGCCGCCCGACTGAAGACTTTGACCGAGGGCCGCGCCAGCACGCCCCGGATCAAGGATGGAATCATGAGCCTGGCGCTCGATGTAGGCGGTCTTTCCCCCGAACGGCGGGATGCCGTCGCTGCGGCGATCAGGGAAGGAGGGCTGTCGGTGGCAGGTGTGCAGGATGTCCGGATCGCCATGACAGCCGAAAGAAAGGCTCTCCGCATCATTGCCGTTGCATCCGGCAAGGGCGGAGTGGGCAAATCCACCCTCTCGGCAAATCTTGCCGTTGGTCTCAAACGAATGGGTTTTGCGGTAGGTCTGGTGGACGCCGATATTTACGGACCGTCGCAGGCCAGACTGATGGCCAGCGAAGATAAAAAGCCCCAAGCGCGCGACAAGCATCTGATCCCCGTCGAAAGCCCGTTAGGCATTCCGATGCTGTCGATGGCGCACCTGGTCGAACCCGGCAAGGCGCTGGCCTGGCGCGGGCCTATGGCGGGCAATGCGCTTTCGCAGCTGATCGATGCCGATTGGGGTGAGACTGAGGTGCTGGTCGTGGACATGCCGCCGGGAACCGGAGACGTGCAACTTTCGATGGTGCAAAAGCATAAGCCTGCGGGAGCGGTGATCGTATCGACGCCTCAAGACCTGGCTTTGATCGATGCCACGCGCGCGGTCAGCCTTTTCGAGCAGACACAGGTGCCCTTGATCGGGCTGGTGGAGAATATGGCCGGGTATAGCTGTCCGCATTGCGGTGAGATATCCGATCCTTTCGGCGCGGGTGGGGCGGAAGCGGCTGGCTCAGCCATGGGTATGCCCTTCCTAGGGCGTATTCCTTTGGCGATAGACATTCGGCGCCGGTCGGATGGGGGCGACCCTCCAGCAGCGACGGATGATCCCTCTGGCGAGGCTTTCCTTGCAATCGCGAGCAAAGTGGCGGCGTGGTTGCGGGGCTAAAGGCGGCGTTGGGGAACGGTTCATTGCATCCTGCGTCTTTAGGATGACCGAGAAGGAAACAAAGATATGCCGCTGACGCTGCCGCAGGAAATTGCCGATCTTTTGGGGGAAACGCGGACCATCGCTTTGGTTGGCATTTCTGATCGGCCCGGTCGTCCGAGCTATGGCGTCATGAAGTTCCTGCAGGACCATGGTTATCGCGTGTTGCCGGTCAATCCGCAGATTGCGGGAGAGCATGTGCATGGGGAGTTTGTCTGGGCGCGGCTTGCCGACATCGGCGTTCCAATCGACATGGTGGATATCTTCCGTCGCAGTGAAGCAGCGGGGGAGGCTGTGGACGATGCGATCGCCGCAGGAGCCAAGGCGGTGTGGATGCAGTTGGGGGTAATAAATGAGGCAGCCGCCCGGCGCGCGGAGGCTGCCGGATTGAAGGTCGTCATGGACCGCTGCCCCGCCATCGACATTCCCCGTTTCAATATCCCGCACGTCCACGCGCTTTAGCGCTTTCCAGCTGCCGCAAGCCTCTTTATCAACGTTCTCATGACGCGCGCACTGCGGAGGCAGGCAAATCATAACGGCACGGCAAGGCGGCTTGATCGGCGTACGCTTTTAGTAGGCGCTGGAGCGTCGGCTGGGCTTTTACTGGCCTGGGGCGCATGGCCGCGCAGCTACCGCCCAAATCTGAATACAGCGTCGGGCGAAACCGTCTTCAATGCCTTTTTGAAGATCGATAAGGCAGGCAGGGTACTCGTGGTCGTGCCGCAGGCCGAAACAGGGCAGGGCGTGACGACGCTGCTGCCGCAGATACTGGCGGATGAACTGGGTGCGGACTGGCGCACCGTAGGTGTGCAAAGTGCGCCCATCAGTCCGCTCTATGCAAACACGTTGTTAGCCAGCAAGTGGCTTGCGAGCGACTGGTCGAGGCTCGCGGGTGACGTCGGCAATTGGACGATCGAGCAATATGCGACGCGGCGTGCTTTGATGCTGACTGGCGCTGGGACGTCCGTGCCAATGTTCCACAAATCCTATAAGGAAGCGGGCGCCGCCGCGCGCGTGCTCTTGTGTAAGGCCGCTGCGGCGCGCTGGGGTGTGTCATGGGAAAGTTGTGACATTCAGAACGGCATCATTTCTGATGGCGGCCAGCGCACATTGACGATCGGTGAGGTGGCGGCGGAAGCAGCAGAATTCGAGCTGCCCGAGATATTGCCGTTCCGCCAAGATCAGGTTGACCGGCTCTTCGGACAGGATTTGCCGCGCCTCGACACGCCTTCGAAGATTGATGGCAGCCATAACTTCACTGCTGATGTCCGGCTGCCGGACATGGTTTTCGCTTCCATCCGGCAAGGGCCGATCGGCGATGCCGTGCTCACAAGGGTGAACGAGCAGGCTGCGAAGTCCGTCACCGGCTTTATCAAGCTGGTGCGCACCGAACGGTGGGTGGCCGCTGTCGCAACCAACTGGTGGGCCGCCAACAAGGTGCTTGATCTTAGCGATCCGGTTTTTGAATTATCGAGCACGCCAGTCAGCAGCACCAGCATAGATGCTTCGCTTGAAGAAGCCTTTTCGGGTTCGGATGGCCGGCGGCTTTACTCGCGCGGCGATCTCAAGCCGCTTTTCGACAACGCCACCATCATGGCCAGCGAGTTTACCGTTGCCCCGGGGCTGCATCTGGCGCTGGAGCCTCCTTGCGCGACCGCGCGTGTGACCGACGGACTCGCCGAGATATGGATGCCCGCGCAAGCTCCTGCACTCGCGCGTAGCGCGATCGCGGATGCTCTCGATCTGCCTGATCAGCAGGTGGTGCTATACCCCCTGCATGCCGGGGGTTCTTTCGGCCGGAAGATGGATTTTGAGGTTGGCGTGCAGGCAGCGTTGATAGCGAAAGACGTTGGGCGGCCCGTCCAACTGCTCTGGTCAAGGCTGGAAGATGTAATCCAGGATCGTCCCAGTGCTCCTGCCCATGCCCGTATGGCGGCCAAGCTCGGCCGCAACGGTGCGATTGAAGGATGGCTCGCGAAAGTGGCGGCGCCTTGTGCCATGACCCAGACATGGAATCGCATCGCCGATCGCAAATTACCGCATGAAGCGAGCCGTGATACTGCCAACGCATCCAGCCGTCTCGCTGTGGCGGGGATGGAACTGCCATATGCGTTGCCGAATTGGGCGGTCGATCATTTCCCGGCCGATGTTGGACTGCCGCTGGGCTTTGCGCGCGGCAATGCTCATCTTCATGGCGCCTTCTTTACGGAAAGCTTCATTGATGAACTGGCTCATCTTGCCGGTATGGAGGCGCTCTCTTTCCGCATTCAGATGCTTGGTGGCAACCCGCGACTGGCTCATTGCCTGACGACCGTCGGATCGATGGGGGGATGGCAGGGAGGTATCGAAGGTAGCGGTCAAGGTCTGGCGGCGCATGTCATAGATGGCGCTTATGTCGCCGTCATGGTCGAGGCAGCGATCGAGGGTGGTCGGCTCAAGGTTGGGCGGATCATCGCTGCGGTAGATGGCGGGGAGCAGGTCAATCCGGACATCGCACGTCAGCAAGTGGAAAGTGGCATAATTTATGGCCTGGCTTCCGCAACGGGTGCTTCGGTGCCTTACGCGAAGGGAATGCCCACGCGCTCGATCATCTCCCGCATGGGCCTTCCTCTGTTGCAGGATATAGGTGAGGTCACGGTGGAACTGATCCGTAGCACCGCACCCCCGGCCGGGCTCAGCGAGATTGGGGCGCCTGCGATTGCTCCGGCCATAGCGAACGCTCTTTTTACAGTTACAGGGCAGCGATTCCGCCAGCTGCCGATCTTGGCGCGGACATGACATTGAATATGGAAAATATCGGCGTCCTTATCATCAATCTGGGTACGCCCGACGCACCGGACGCGGCGTCCGTGCGGCGATATCTGGGTGAGTTTCTCTCCGACCCACGCGTGGTGGAAATCCCCCAGCTTCTGTGGCAGCCGATATTGCGCGGTCCAATCCTTCTTACGCGCCCGGCCAAGTCTGCGAAGGCTTACCGGGAAGTGTGGATGGACAAGGGCTCGCCGCTTGCCGTTTATACTTGTGAAACTGCTGCTGCACTCCAGCAAATTACCGGTCCGGAGGTTAGGGTGGATTGGGCCATGCGCTATGGATCACCGTCCATCGCCGAACGGCTGAATGCGATGATCGTCTCCGGATGCGACCGCGTCCTGCTGGCTCCGCTTTACCCGCAATATTGCGCGGCGACGACTGCCACCGCTCTGGACGCCTGCTATACCACTTTGGCTGGCCTACGAGCCCAGCCAGCCATCCGCACATTGCCCCCATATTTTGCGGAAGCAGCCTATATTGAGGCGCTGCGTAGTTCGACCGAAAGCCAACTGGCTGAACTGGACTTCAAACCGGACCTGCTTGTGGCGAGCTTCCATGGAATGCCTGAGCGAACGCGCGATTTGGGTGATCCCTATTATGATCAGTGCCGTGTCACTGCTAATCTGCTGCAGGAAGCGCTTGGCCGGGAAGTGAGGCTGTCGTTCCAATCACGATTTGGAAGAGCGAAATGGCTCGGCCCGGCGACGGATGAGACGTTGCAGGAGCTTCCCCGGCAGGGCGTTCGATCCGTTGCTGTGCTTACCCCCGGTTTTTCGGCCGATTGTCTAGAGACGT
The DNA here is from genome assembly GCF_055396345.1 of Sphingobium sp. TomTYG46. Classification (NCBI taxonomy): domain Bacteria; kingdom Pseudomonadati; phylum Pseudomonadota; class Alphaproteobacteria; order Sphingomonadales; family Sphingobiaceae; genus Sphingobium; species Sphingobium sp. TomTYG46. Next base: position 1,810,625 of record NZ_AP027324.1, on the reverse strand, counting down.
TGGAGGAAATCGCTATCCGGGGGCAGGAGGAATTCCTGGCGGCTGGAGGCCAGGCGTTCGCCCATTTGCGCTGTTTGAATGCATCGCCAGAAGCTATGATACTGTACCGCGAACTGATCGGCCGAGAACTGGCCGGTTGGGTTCAGGAAGCGTTTCGTCCAGTTCAACATGGGAGGGATTATGGACAGAGTTGCCATCGTAACGGGCGGAACACGCGGCATCGGGGAAGCGATTAGTCTCGCGCTCAAGCAACTGGGTTGCAAAGTCGCGGCCAATTATGCCGGAAACGATGAAAAGGCGCGGGACTTCACAGAGAGGACAGGTATTGAGGCCTTCCGCTGGGATGTGGGAGATCATCAGGCTTGTCTCGACGGTTGTGCAGCGGTCGCCCAAAGGCTGGGTCCCGTCGATATCGTGGTCAATAACGCAGGCATCACCCGTGACGGCGTGCTTGCCAAGATGAACTTCGACGACTGGAATGAGGTGATGCGCATCAACCTTGGCGGTTGTTTCAACATGGCCAAGGCGACCTTCGGGGGCATGCGGGAAAGAGCTTGGGGGCGGATCGTCAATATCGGCTCCATCAACGGTCAGGCTGGCCAATATGGGCAGGTAAACTATGCCGCCGCCAAGTCCGGTATACATGGCTTTACCAAGGCGCTGGCGCAGGAAGGGGCGAAGTTTGGCGTTACTGTCAACGCGATCGCGCCGGGCTATATCGACACCGACATGGTGGCCGCGGTGCCTGCTCCGGTCCTGGAGAAGATCGTCGCCAAGATTCCTGTCGGCCGCCTCGGCCAAGCCGAAGAGATCGCGCGCGGCGTAGCCTTTTTGTGCAGCGAAGAGGCGGGCTTCGTCACGGGGAGCACGATGTCGATCAACGGCGGACAGCATATGTATTGATGGCGCAGGGCGACCACAGTGAAGGCGCAGTGCCGTCAGCCGGGTCGCCCTTCTCGCCTCCCGTCAAGCGAAGCGTGACGATCGCGGGGCACCAGACTGCCATCAGTCTTGAACCCATATTCTGGCAGGCTCTCCGCGCGGCCGCTGCGCGAGAGAGTTTGCCTCTCAATGCCTTGATCGCGCAGATCGATCTTGCGCGGCTGGCGGCTCCAAGCCCGCCTAATTTGGCCAGCGCCATACGCTGCTGGCTCTTCGCTAATGCGCTGCCCGGCGATAATAATTATTCGCAATAGCGTTGACTCTGCGAACAATTCGCAATAGCTGACCCCGGACGATTAGTGAGAAAAGGGGTTTTCGTTCGATGTCCAGCAGTTCCAAATCGATCCCGTCCTTCCTGGCGCTTGGCTGCGTGAGCGCAATTGCCTTTGCTTCGGCCGCCCACGCGCAAGACGGTGCACCGGCGCCCAAGCTTGGCGGGATGACTGTGACGGACACCGCAATCGACGCCTCGGAGATCAAGGTCGAACGCGCGGGGTCGCCCAAATATGTGCGCCCATTGCTGGACACGCCGCAGACGATCACTGTGATCAACAAGGAAACGATCCAGCAGCAGAATCTGCTCACCCTGCGCGACGTGCTATCGACTGTGCCAGGCATCACCTTCGGTGCTGGCGAGGGCGGTTTTGGTTATGGCGACCGCATCATCCTGCGCGGTCAGGACGCGAAGAACGACGTTACCGTCGATGGCGTGCGATCGGGCGCATTCCTGAACCGCAACGAAGTTTATAATATCGAGCAGGTCGAAGTTACCAACGGCGCGAACTCCGTGATGAACGGCGGCGGTTCGGTTGCGGGTACGATTAATCTCGTGACCAAGCGGCCACTGGCGGATGACCAGACGATCCTGAACGCGGGGATCGGCACCGACAATTATTACCGTGCGACGGTGGATGCGAACAAGCGCATCAACGACCTGATCGCTGTGCGCCTCAACGCCGTGTATCACGAAAATGACGTGCCCGGCCGGGACGTCGAAAATTACAAGCGCTGGGGCATCGCACCTGCGATCACGATCGGCATCGACAGTCCGACCAGCCTGACTTTGCAGGGCGAGTATCTGGATGACGATGCGATGCCGCAATATGGCCTGCGCTATTATCCGGCGCAGGGTGGCATCTTGGATGAGTTTGACCGCTCAGGCTATTATGGCTTTGCCAATATCGACAAGCAGGACAGCAAGACCAAGTCGTTGCAGGCGATCTTCAGCCATGCGTTCAGCGACAGCCTGAAGGTACGCAACCTGACGCGATATGAAAAGATCAGCCAGAACACCATCACCAGCCAGCCGACAGGTGACTTCTGCCTGTCTTCAGGCGTACAACCTGATGGATCGGCTTGTGCCGCAACGGTCGCCCCCGGCTATTTTATGCCAAACCGCGGCAATGGTCGAGGCAATACACGCTTCATCAACAACGAAACCGCCTATAACCAGATTGATCTCAGCGCAGATTTCGCGACAGGCGGGATTGAACATACGCTGGTCCTCGGCGCGTCTGCATTGTGGGAAAAATATAACCAGCTTGCCGGAAACAGCCTGCGTGCGGCCGATGGCACAAATCCGTTCACGACCTCCTATCCGCTCGTCAGCATCTCCAATCCCGGTGAAGTGGTGCAGGGTCCGGCAGGCTTCGTCTATGGCAGCAACAACTATGTCGGACCCATCAACTTCATCCGGGCGACGCGGGCGTTGGGTGAGCAGACAAGTTACGCGGCCTATCTGTTCGATGCGATGAAGTTCACAGACTGGCTCGAACTCAACGGCGGTATCCGTTATGAGAAGGTGAAGGGAAGCAGCAAGAACGTTAGCTTCGATACGGTTGCTGGTTCTGCCACCCTGGGCAACCCGACCGGCGTATCAGCCCCGGCGAAATTTGACGATAACCTCTTGTCTTATCGGGTTGGTCTAGTCGTGAAGCCCACGTCCAACACCAGTCTCTATGTCGCCTATGGCAATTCGAAGCTGCCTTCGAAGGCGTCGGTTGACGGCTCCTGCGCCATCGACACGGGCACCGGCGGTGGGACCTGCAACGTGAAGCCGGAAACGACCAAGAACTATGAGATCGGCGTCAAGGCTGACCTGTTCGACGCCAAACTGCTGCTGACCGCTGCGGCCTTCCGCAACGATCGTAACCAGATCAAGGTGGTGTCCGGCAATGTACTCCTTCCCGATCAGGCGACCGATGGTCACCAGCGGGTCGAGGGCATTTCGTTGGGCGCATCGGGCAATATCACCAGCAACTGGACGATTTCCGCCAACTACATGTATCTGAAGAGCAAGATCAGGCAGGGCGTGTCCGACTTCTGCCTCGACAATCCGGGATCGACCAGCACGACGGCAGGCAATTGCGCTAACAACGCCGATTTCCTTGATCCCACTCGTGGTTATTCGCTTACGAATACTCCCAAGCATTCAGGCAGCTTGTTCACCACCTATCGCTTCGGCTTCGGTCTGGAGCTGGGTTACGGCATAACCTACCAAGGTAAGTTCCTGCTGAACCAGCCGACGCTGGCGCAGCTCGTGGCAGGCAACTATGTCGGCTATCATGTGCCGAGCTACACCATCCATCGGTTCATGGCGAACTACCCGATCACCGAAAATCTTAAGGCGCAGCTCAACGTCCAGAACTTCACCAACGAGAAGTATGTGACGACTGTGCGCAACAATGTGAACGGCAGCTGGGCACAGCCCGCCGCGACCCGATCCGCAGTGCTGAGCCTGAACTACACTTTCTAATGACCACCGTCCCCCGGCATCGTCCCTTGCCGGGGGAAAAGGCGGATGGCGATGCACTCCTCCTCGGATCGCCATCCGCCCGTTTTCTGAAGAAAGAAGAGGGGTGCGATTGATTCGCATTAGAACCGGCGTTATGTGCCTGTTCTGCGGGGAATCGCCGTGAAAGGGAAAGTGGCATGTTCGATGCAGCGGAACGGTTCATTGCAGATGATGCTGCATCCTCCGTTTCTCCGCTACATAGCCCGACACCATCTCCGAGCATCAAGCTGCCGGAGGTCCCGGCAACCAATGCTTCGCGCTATGGTGAACGACGCCAGATCAATTTACCCACAATCCTGCTCATTATCCTCATTCACGGTGTTTTGATCTTCGCGCTCATTCACGCCCGACAACATGTTCAGTATGTTCGCGAAGCCCGCCTGTCGGTCGTCAACTTGATGCCGCCCCCGCCGCCGCCAGCTGCGGAAACGCCTCCGCCTCCCCCATCTGCGCCCCCGGTAGTGGCGCCTCCGCCGCTGGTTCAAGTGCCAGTTCCGCCGGTGCCGATCGCTACCACGCCTGATCCTTCTCCAGTCCCGGTTCCTCCAACGCCTGTTGTAATCCGGGCGCCTGTGCTTGCCGCACCGGCGGTTCCTGCCTCGCCGAGTACCGTTCAGGGGGGCGACCTGGCGACGCAGATGGTGGCGGGCAAGCCGCCGCGCTACCCGATCGAAAGCCGTCGCAAGCGTGAGCAGGGAACTGTCATTCTATCCCTGACGCTGGGCGTTGATGGCGCTGTTGAAAGCCTGACTATTGCGCAGAGCAGCGGCTTTTCCCGTCTGGACGCCGCGGCGCGCGAAGCCGTGCGAAGCTGGCGGTGGAAGCCGATGATCCGGGACGGCCAGCCGGTACGGGTTAAGGGCGTCGTTGAAATCCCCTTCGTGCTGCGCAGCGCGGACGCGTGAACAACAGGCGCTGACAGAGTTTTCGACATGCTGACCGTTATCCCCGATTTGCTCGATCCTGCCACTGTGCAGCGCGTCCGGACGCTCATCGACGCCGCGCAATGGATCGACGGCAATGTGACCTCAGGTCATCAGTCGGCACTTGCCAAGCGCAACATGCAGCTTCCCGAGGACGCGCCCGAGGCGCGGCAGGCGGGGCAGATCATTTTGGAAGCATTGGGGCGCTCGCCGCTATTTATCGCTGCTGCGCTGCCGCTCAAGATATTCCCGCCCCTGTTCAACAGTTATGAAGGCGGGCAAGCATTTGGGGTACATGTGGATAACGCTGTCCGGGTGCAAGCGGGCACCGGGTTCAGGGTACGATCTGACCTCTCGATGACCGTCTTCTTGGAAGACCCGCAAAGCTATGATGGCGGCGAATTGACCGTCGAGACAAATTTCGGCGTGCAGCGGGTGAAGCTACCGGCGGGACATGCGGTTTTATACCCTTCCTCGTCGCTTCATCGCGTTGAGCCGGTGACGCGCGGGCGACGGATCGCCAGCTTTTTCTGGCTGCAGTCGATGGTTCGGGACGATGCTGCGCGTCAGATGATGTTCGATCTCGATAGCAGCATACAGGCGCTGGCCGTTGATCTTGGCCATGACAATGTCCAGGTGATCCGGTTGACGGGCATTTATCACAATCTGCTGCGGCGGTGGGCAGACGCCTGAAACGGCTGGCTGGCCTAATCGAACATCGAGGCTAGAGCAGGCGTTATATATTCCTTGGCGCCGTCTTCGATGCGGAGAATGAGGCGTGCGGCAACATCGTGACGTGTCGCCAACGCCATGCCGCGTTCATGCCCCAAAATCGTGATTGCAGTCGCCCAGGCATCTGCCAGCATCGCGCGTTCGTGCAGGACTGTGACCGACGCGACATCATTGGCGATGGGCCTGCCAGTTGCCGGATCGATGCTGTGAGACAGGTGCGCGCCGTCCTTGGTCTGGAAGCGCACATAATCGCCCGAAGTGGCTACAGACAGGTCGCACAAGGCGATGCGGAGGGTGGGCACTGCGAGACCCGGCGGTGCCTCTACATCAACCCACCAGGGCTGATGATCGGGCTTGAGGCCATCGCCGCGCAATTCCCCACCGATCTCGACCAGAAATTCGCGAGCGCCCCGATCGCGGAGAGCTTCTGAAACCGCATCGACTGCGAAACCCTTTGCTATGCCAGAAAAGTCCAGCTTCACGTCAGCAAGGCGACGGGCGCTCTGATCCGCGATCTCGACCATGGTCCAGGGTGCGGGATGCGCAGGCACCATTTCAGGGCCTGTTATGCCCGATGAGCCGAACCCCCATCGTTCGACTATCTGTCCGATTGCCGGATCAAATGCGCCGCCGGATAGGCGAGCCATGTCCAACCCGGCTTTTAGCACCATCATCATATCGGAGGGAAGCGTTGCCCAGGTCCCGATCGGCAGTGCATTGAAACGGCTGATGTCGGAATCGGCTTGCCAGTTGCTCATCTGCTCGATGATGCGAGCGAGTACGTCATCGATCGCGCGCGCGCAGCCGGGTGGAGCATCGACGATCCGGGCCGACCAGCTTGTGCCCATGGTCGGTCCGGAAAGCTCTGTAATGTCGCCCGCTCCGCCCCGCTGAGCCGATGGGATCTGCGCGGGCGGCGTGTTGGGAATGGCGATGCGAATGCCGGTCAGGGGGCCAGCACTTCCAAGGTGGTGACATAGGATGCGCGGCGTGGTGCCGGAGCGCCAGGCGACGTCGCCTGAGCGCCTTCGCCACCTTCACGATTTCCGCCGACCGTGGCGTTCAGCCAGTACATGCCAGGCTGCGGCCAGTTGATCGAAACTTTTCCGTCCTTGCCGGTGACCAGATCCTGCTGGCCCAACGTGTCGCGATAGCGGATACCGCCGGGGATCACCGTTACCTTGAGGTCCGTGGCGGGCTTTCCATCGAGGAGGAACTGGAAGGTTGCCGCTTCGCCTGCCACCAGGTCGTTCGGATGGGTGACGGGCACCAGTTCGATGCCAACGCCGGTCGGCTTGAATATGGTGGTGGTAGGCGCGCCCAGCGTCAGGAAGATTTCGTTGCGGTTGGTGGCTTCGACCGTCTGGACGTCGGTGGCTCCGGCCGGGATCGCTTCGGCCAGCTTCTCCTTGGTCGTGCCGCGAGGCAGGCGCTTTACTTCGCCGTTGAGTGTGTAGCTGCCCATGATTCCGGTCGAGACGCTGGCGACGCGGTATGTGCCGGGCTGCGTCAGGTGGACATCGAAGGTGGAGCGATATTTGCCGGTCGCGGCGTTTTCGATTTGGCCAGCCGATCCATCGGGCTGCGTCACTGCAACGGCGTCGGTACGCATCGGCATATGTTCGAAGTAGAAGAGGTCGTTTGAGACCGCCGCGTCAACGGTGACCCAGTTGTCCGTTCCGGACAGGGTGGTCGAGGACGGGAGCATCCACTGGCGGTGCGCCTGAGCAGCGCTGGTGGTCATCAGCGCGGCGAGGGTTGCTGCGATCAGATATTTGGCTTTCATGACAGTCCCCTTATTTGCTGACGCTGAGGCTGACCTGCCCCAATTCATTGTTGCCCTTTGCGCGGACCACGGTGCCTGGCTTTGCTGGCCAGCTGAAAGGCAGGCGGAGCAGTTCGCGGCCGCCGACTTCGCGCGCGGCTTCCATCACTAACGTGTAGTTGCCGGGTGCGAGTTGCCCGAGCGGGCCTTTGCCTGGCGCGAAGGCGACCTTCTGGTCACCCGGAGCGCGGGTTGCTCCGGTGATGCCGTCGGCGGGGACTTTCAGCGATCGGCCGGAGACGCGCCACCATTGGCGCAGGTCGCGGAGCCATTTGGTGCCTTCGCCCTTTGCCTTGTCGACATCATACCAGACCGACAGGGTGCGGGGGGTGGCGCCTTCCTTTTCCAGCCAGATGGCGACGTAGGGGCGGTGATATTCCGCGACGGAGAGGCGCGGGATGGCGACGTTGACGTTCAGCGTCTGGGCGGTGGCGGGGATTGCGGCTGCGCCGAAGGCGGCGCTGCTGCCGAGGATGAGTTTGTAGCGGATTTGCATTGGCTGCTGGTCCCCTGAATTAATGAAGGAAAAGGAGAATTAAAACGGTTGGGATGATGAGGCCTGCCCCGACGATGGGCCAGGTGCTGGGGCGCTTGGCGGCGTGGAGCTGGAGGAGGAGGAGGCCGGTCATTGCGAAAACGAAACAAGCGACGGCGAAGATGTCGATGAACCATTTCCAGACGGTGCCGGTGTTCCGACCCTTGTGGAGGTCGTTCAAATAGCTGATCCAGCCGCGGCTGGTGCTTTCACTCGTCACCGCGCCGCTTTGCCGGTCGATCGAGACCCAGCCGTCGCCGCCGGGGCGGGGGAGGGCGAGGTAAATTTCGTCGGCGGACCATTCCGCCTCGCCTGCTGCGCGAGTGCCGATTTCCTTTTCGATCCATGCGGCGATGGGGATGGGAAGGGGTTTCTTGCTGTCCGCATGGTTGTCGGGGGCGACTTGTTTCAGGAGCGGCGGGGGGAGGGTCGCGGACTTTTCGACGGTCTGCGGCGAGGCTTCGACATCGGCGGCGTGGTTGAGGGTGATGCCGGTGAAGGCGAAGAGCAGGAGGCCGATGAGGCTGATCGCGGAACTGATCCAGTGCCAGCTGTGCAGCTGCTTCAGCCAGAAGGTCTTCTTCTTTTTCTTGGGCTGGAGGCGGGCAGGGGCGTGCATTGGGAGGGTCGGTCCTGATGATGAGGTGGACCGGATAACGCGAACGACTCGCAATTGCAAACACGGAGAGGGGAGAAATTGTATTAAAGTGTATGGGTTGGGGTGTTCCGGAGAGGATGCGCGTCGCCGCACGAGATCCCAGCTTTCGCTGGGATGACGGGTCGGGAAGGGGATGATCCTGGAGACGAAGGCTTCAGATTTACCGGCCCAATAGCCCCCTTGCTTGCCCCGCTATTTCCGCGAGCATCGCTACATTGGGTGCCGCAGCTGCCTTGGCGCGGTGGACGAGGGCGCGGAATTGGGTGATGCGGGGGTGTTTTTCGGTGAGCCATGCGTCGACATGGGCGAGGATGTCCTTGCCGTTGGATTTGCCGCCCTGTTCCAGGAAGTCGAGACGGACCTGCTGCATGTCGCGGGCGACGCCGGAGATGAGCAGCCTTTCCCACGGGTCGCTGGGGGCCATGCGGGCGGCGGTTGACTGCACCCAATCGATGCCGACCGTTTCACCGAGATGGGTGAAGGCGCGGGTGAGGGCGACTTCATCGACCTTTAGCCGCCCGGCAAGCGCGGCGATGCCGACGGCGCCGTCGAGCTTGAACAGACCGGCGGTGCGGCGCACGAGATTCTCTGGCGCGCCCAGCGAAGCCAAGCGGTCGATGACGGCATTGGTGCGGCGCAGAGCTTCGCTGGTGAGGAGGTCGTCGACATCGCGCGCGAGCTTTTCGACGCCGCTGGCAAGCAGGGCGTGACCGGCACCGGGCAGCGCTCCGGTGGGGAGGCTGCGCAAAATGTCGGCAATCTGTATCCGCACGCCATTGGCGACGTCGGCGAACAGGGCGAGGCGCGCCGTTTCCGACATGGTGGCGGCGTCGATGTCGGCCCAGAGGGTGCCGATGTCATAGAGACGCTCCGCAATCAGGAACGCGCTGGCCAGATCGGCGAGCGAGCAGCCTTCCTCTTCGGCGAGTTCGAAGGGGTGGATGAGGCCGAGGCGATTGACGATGCGGTTGGCGACCTTGGTCGCGAGGATTTCCTTTGCAAGAGCGTGGGCGGCAATGGCGTCCGCCTCCTTCTTTTGCATGGCGGGCGGGAAGGCCGCAGCGAGTTCCGGACCCATGCTGGGGTCGAGGGCAAGTTGCCCCTGTTCGATGGCATCCTGTAGCGCGAGCTTGGCCGTGGAGAGCAGGACCGCCAGTTCGGGACGGGTGAGGCCAAAGCCATCCTGTCCGCGCCGCAGCAGCATGTCATTGGCGGCAAGCCCTTCCACCTGCCGGTCGAGCCGCCCGCTTTCCTCGAAGGTTTCGATCAGCCGGACATAGCTGGCTAGGTCCGCCGTTCCACCGGATTCGGCGATGGACAGGCCCAGCACCTGAAGGCGGTTATCCTCCAGCACGATGTCGGCCACGGCATCGGTCATGCTTTCCAGCAGCTTGTTGCGCGCGTCGAAGGCCAGACGGCCTTCCGCCATTTCCTGGTTGAGCGCGATCTTGATGTTCACTTCATTGTCCGAACAATCGACGCCCGCCGAATTGTCGATGAAGTCCGTGTTGATGCGGCCGCCGCGAAGCGAAAAGGCGATGCGCGCGGCCTGGGTGACGCCGAGATTGGCGCCTTCGCCCACGACCTTGACGCGCAGATCCTCCGCATTGACGCGCAGGCGGTCATTGGCGGGATCGCCCACATCGCCATGGCTTTGCGCAGCGGCCTTCACATAGGTGCCGATGCCGCCGAACCACAAAAGATCGGCAGGGCTTTTGAGGATGGCGCTGACGAGAGCCGCCGGTTCCATTTCGGTTTCAGTGACGCCCAGCATCGCCTGAACCTGAGCGCTGAGGGGGATGCTTTTCAATGTGCGGGGATAGACGCCGCCGCCTTTTGAGATCAGCGACTTGTCATAATCGTCCCAGCTGGACCGGGGCAGTTGGAACAGGCGGTCGCGTTCCTTCCAGCTCTTCGCGGGATCGGGGTCCGGATCGAGGAAGATGTGGCGGTGGTCGAAGGCGGCGAGCAGCCGGATCGATTTGGACAGCAGCATGCCGTTGCCGAACACGTCGCCCGACATGTCACCGCAGCCGACGACATTGACCGGCTCGTTTTGCACATCGACGCCCATTTCGGCAAAGTGCCGCCGCACGCTGATCCACGCGCCGCGCGCGGTGATGCCCATCGCCTTATGATCATAGCCATGCGAGCCGCCGCTGGCGAAGGCATCGCCCAGCCAGAAGTCGTGATCCAGCGCGATGGCGTTGGCGACGTCGCTGAAGGTAGCCGTGCCCTTGTCCGCCGCGACCACGAAATAGGGATCGTCGCCGTCGTGAATGACGGTTTGCGCGGGATGGCGGACCTTGCCCTTCACGATATTATCGGTGACCGACAGAAGTGCGCGGATGAAGATGCGATAGCTTTCAGTGCCCTCCGCCATCCATGCGTCGCGATCGACCTGTGGGCTGGGAAGCTGCTTGGGATAGAAGCCGCCCTTCGCGCCGGTGGGGACGATCACGGCATTCTTGACCCGCTGCGCCTTCATGAGGCCGAGGATTTCGGTGCGGAAATCGTCGCGCCGGTCGGACCAGCGCAGGCCGCCGCGTGCGATCGGCCCCGCACGCAGGTGGATGCCCTCGACGCGGGGGGAGTAGACCCAGATTTCGCGCCAGGGGAGCGGTGCGGGGAGGCCGGGGACCTGCGCGCTGTCGAGTTTGAAGGCGAGCGCTTCGGCGGCGGCATTGCTGAAGAAATTGGTGCGCAATGTTGCCGTGATGACGGCGCGCAGCAGGCGCAGTACGCGGTCCTCGTCAATCGCGCTGACCTTTTCGAGGTCCGCATTGATGGCGGCCTGCGCCTGTTCGGCGCGGGCCGGGCCGTCCTTTGCGGCGGGGTCATGCAGTGCCTCGAACAGGGTGATCAGCTGGCGCGCAATCTCCTGTTCGCGGCGCAGTGTTTCGGCGAAGGTCGCCATGCCGTATGCCATGCCGGTCTGACGCAGATAGCGGAAGAGCGCGCGGAACAGCACGACGGCGCGGGGCGCGAGCCCTGCCGTCACGATCAGTTCGTTGAACCGGTCATTTTCGGCGCGGCCTTCCAGCACCTGCGCGATCGCTTCGGTCACTATGGCGGCGCGGGCGACGACTGCCTCGCCACTGCCGCCCGTGGGGAGTTCAAGGACGAAGCGCTGCACATGCCCTTGTGCGCCGCCATCGACCGCCGTCGTCATTTCGTCGATGACGCGGAAACCGAAATTCTCGAACGCCGGGACGACTTCGGACAGGGCGATCACATCGTGGCTGTAGAGCTTCAGACGCAGCTGTTCGGGCGTGTCTTCGCCATTGCGGTAGATGCGGATCGATTTGTCGCCGGGGCCGCCCAGGCCGTGGAGCAAGCGGATGTCGATCGCTGCTTCGGCCGGACCAGCGCCGTTGCGATAGGCCATGGGAAAGCCGGGCGCATAGCGTTGGGCAAGCGCGGCGGCGCGGCCGGGATCTTCGGTTTCGGCAAGCGCTTCTTCGACGGCGGGAAGCCAGCCGCGCACCATTTGCTTCAACTTGCGGTCGAGTGGCACCTCGTCAGGCACCACGCCGCCATCACGCAGGTCGAGCGTGATGCGCAGCAGGGCAAGGCCGCTTTCCTCAAGCGCGATCGACCAGCTGAGCACGGGGGCATGGGCCGCTTGCGAGAGCATGTCCTGCACGGCAAGGCGGCGGGCGGTGGTCAGTTCGTCGCGCGGCAGCCAGGCGAAGGCGTAGAGATGGCGGGGGAGGGCGCTGGTGCCGAGCGCCAGCTTCGGACGCGGCCGGTCGGTCAGCGACATGAAGGTGAGCGCGAGCCGTTCCAGCGTTTCATGATCGAAACCGATCAATATGTCATGCGGCAGGGCGGTGAGCGCGTGAACGAGCACTTTGCCCGCATGGCCGCCGGGATCGAAGCCGAACTTGTCCATCAGCGCGGAAAGGGCGGAACGAAGCAGCGGCACCTTGTCTGGACTGGCCGACAGCGCCGCGCTGGTCCACATGCCCGCGTGGATCGAGAGGGCGACCAGCTTTTTCCCCTCCCGCACCGGCACGATGATGAGGTCGAGCAGGACGGCGCGATGGACGCGGGAGAGCTTGTTCGATTTGATGATGAGCGGGTTGCGCTTGCCCTCTTCAAACCAGGTGAAGGCCGCTTCGAGCGAGGCGGGCGCGAGGAGCGGCGTGTCATCCAGCGTGCAGATGCCCAGCTGACCTTCTGCCCTGCCGTTGCGAAGGCGGCGTTCGTGGCCCGTTTGCGTGAAGTGGCGCGCGAGGAACCAGCGAAGGAGGGCGGCCCCTTCACCGTCGGGGATGGCGTCCGCGTCCCGGCTCATGGCGTCGCGCATCTTCGGCCAGTCGGTAACGGCGGCACGGACATCGGTGAGCGTCTGGCGCAGCGATTTTTCCAGCGCGCGGCGACCCTTCGCATCGGCGCGATCCGCCTCGATATAGATCATCGATTCGCGGCGGGCGCCGGGAGCTTCGTCGTCCAGAATGGCGGTCAGCTTGCCCCCATCGCTGCGGTCGATCGATAGGACCGGGTGGAGCAGGCGGTAGATGGTGACGTCATGCGACGCCAGCGCATTGGCGATCGAATCCACCAGGAAGGGCATGTCGTCATTGACGATGGCGATCCGCATGTAGCGGCCGGTCGCGCCTTCGCCGAGCGTTTCGATGGAAATGGCAAGCTGGCCCGATTTGCGGACGTCGGCGGTGCGGCCGAGGAAGGCGGCTGCGGCGGCCGCTGCCTCATGATCGAAATCCTCGCTTTCCCCCGGTAGTGCGCCCCTTTCCAGCGCTGCCTCAAGCGCCTTGCGGATCGATGCGTTTACTCGGCCGGTCTTCGGCTCGGACAATGCCGTCATGCGTAACCTCTTCCCGCTGCGGCTGTATGCCGCTTTGCCTGAACGGAGACGACGTTGGAACGTTGCCACACGACTCCCCGGCTCGCCTTGTTATGCGCTAGCGCCGGGGGAGGCTCAATTGGAGAAATGGAATAAAGTTACTGGCCGTCGAAATAAAATGAGCGTTGTCGTTCGCTTAGGCGGCGGCTGCGACGATCACCCGCTGACCAAGGTCCGATCCATCGGGAAGGGCGCCGACTATCGCCAGAGTGCCGTCCGCTTCCCGCCGGGCGATGACGATGGCGAGGCCGTCCTGGTCGGTGGGAATGGCAAAGGGATCAATGGGCGCGGCGGCCTTCATCGCGGCGCGCGCGGTCTGGCCGGAGTCGGGGCGAGGGGGCAGGAGCGAGCGGCGCTGGGCGCGCTCGTCGCGGATCAGCGCCTTGAGGCCGCCGGGATATTCGCCAAGATAGTCGCCAAGCGCGCCGAGGCCGAGCCCCGCGCTCTTCGCATGTTCCAGCGCGGTCGCATATTCGGTGATGCGCGTCTTGTCATAGGTGGAGCCGAAGACCAGCTTCACCACGGCGGTGAGGGGGCTGCGCGCCTGGGGCTTGATGCCGGCGTCGGCCAGCATCTCGGCATAATCTTCCGGTGACGCCTCGCTCATCAGGGCGAAGTCGTAGGCGAGGCCGATCGCGTGGTAGAGGGCGCCGTGAGTGCGGGCTTCGCTGGTGCGGGCCTGCTCCGCGCCGTCGCGGGCGAGGGCGAGCCAGTCGGCAAGCGGGGCGTCCTCGGCCGGGCTTTCCATGCCGGAGAGGTCGAGCGTGTCGTCATCTTCGCCCGCCGCGGGACCATCAGCCCAGATCGGTGCGACCGCATGCGGAGCGGCGCTGCTGCGAAGGGCGGCATCGACTTCACGGCCCAGCTCGTCGGCGACGGCTTGGCTCGCCAGTTCCTTCCAGCTGATGACGCCGAACACGAAATCGATCGTCTCGCCATCGGAGGAGAAGGGCATGAGGATGCCGCGATAGAGGATTTCCGACCCGCGTTGGTTGAGGAAGCCCGCTTCGAAACCGATCGGCGCGGCGTTGGCGATGATCTGTAGATAATGATCCGTCAGGCGCGACAGCAGCGAGCGGGACGGGACATCGTTGATGAACTGGATGGCGCCGGTGACGTCGCACTCACGGCGCAGCGCGGTGCCGAGATACACGACCGCCGGATTGTCGAGCCCGGTGCTGAAATCCAGAAGGACGCTGTTGGGGCCGAAATCCTCCAGATGATCGGGTGACAAGTCCTCGATCGACGGAAGCGTGCGGTCGCCCAGCAGGGATGCCCAGTAATTATAGGCGCGCACCTGCATGCGTCGCTCGTCGGAGCCTACGCTGGACGGCGGCTCCATCGCGTCGTGATCGGCATAGTCGAAATCATCCTGTTCATTGGAGATTTCCTGCCCCCGCAGAGTGTCCATCCGGTCGGTCCTAATCCAGAAGAAAAGCTTTCCTGAGACTCGACACTGCCATGGGATGGTAAACATGCCGTGAAGAAGCGGGGCGCCTGACGCAACGCCCTTGCCCCATGCCCCGGAAGAGATGGTGCACGAAGATGCATTGCCCGCTTGTCCTGCGCACCAACCGCTGTTATCTGGCCCACCCAGCGCCGCTTTAGCTCAGTTGGTAGAGCACATCATTCGTAATGATGGGGTCACGTGTTCGAGTCACGTAAGCGGCACCAGTCCTTCCGTAGGAACTTCCTGAAAATCCTAGCGAAAGTGCCTTTCGGCTGATGGCTGAGAGGTTGGCTTGTTTATGTGCTTTTGGCTTGATCCCGGAAGTGTCCAATGGGTGAAGCGTGGGGCGGAAATGGGATTGTCGCGATGCCGGTCATTGCTGCTGGGGCATCTCATCTCCGACCCAAGGCCGAACAGCGGGCGGCCTGCCTGTCAAGAAATCTGGCAAGCGTCTTTCAGATGTTTGACCATCTTGTCATCCATATCGCCGCTTTTCGTGCGCAATTCGATGGTGGTCCCCCGATCCGAGCCGATCAAGGACACGATGATTTTGGGCGTGTGGCCATAGCCCAGCATCTGGACTTTGTTGTCCCCGTCACGGATGGCGACAGGCACCGCGCCACCGATTTGGGTAATGGCGTCTGCAACGCAAAACTCCAGGTCGATGGGCCGTTTCGCGCTTGAAAGAGTGGCGCGGACGGGGGTTGCCATCGTTTCCGTGATTTCATGCGCGCTGCCAGTTCCGGCGCTGGCAACCGCGATGGCCGCTACAACGATAAAAGCCTTCTTCATTATTGCATCCCTGACAGTCAAAGAACGTAGCCAGCGATCAAGCGAGAGATCTCGGCAATGTCGGTCTGACCAGTGAATTCGAACTTCACCTTACCAAGGCCGGAAAACCAAAGTTCCAGTTCGGCATCGAGGTCGAAGGTGCCTGCTGTTTCGACGGAGAAGGCGACAACCTTGCTGTAGGGAAGAGAAGAAAAATCCCGCTTCTTTCCGGTTATGCCCTGCACATTGACGGCGATAATGCGCTTGTCGGTGAAAACGACGCCATCACGGATCCCTTTGAACGAACCGACGACCGTTTCGCCCTGAACCAAAAGCCTATCTACAGTGTGGCGATATTCTTCATTCGCCTTCAACTTGAAAAGCGCGCCGCTCTTAAAATCAATCATCCCATCCCCCTGAATCTAGACGGGATTAATTGTCCAGCTTTTGGCACAGAGCAAGATGATTTTGTTCCGGTGGGGCAACCATCGCGCGGCAATTTCCCCATCTTATATGAACAGGCGGAATCAAACGCCTATTGCGAAGCTGCTCTAGGTCACCGACTCATTATGCCGCAACCAAATCCTGATTGAGGCGAGTTGGACGGAGGCGAGGAAATTGTCGTCTCGCTTGTCGTACCGGGTGGCGATGGCTCGGAAATGCTTGAGTTTGTTGAAGAAGCGTTCGACGAGATTGCGGTAGCGATAGAGGAACGGGCTGAAGGCCGGGATGCGTTTTCGGTTTGGCATTGGCTTGACGCAGGCCCATGCACCGCGCGCCGCCAAGGCATTGCGCATGGCGTCGCTATCGTAGGCACGGTCGGCCAGCAGGACGCAGCCTTTGCCAAGACCATCAAGCATATCGTCGGCCGATCGTCCGTCATGGGCCTGTCCTTCGGTCAGCTTTAGCCCGATGGGGAGGCCAAGCGCATCGACCAGTGCATGGATTTTGGTGGTCAGGCCGCCGCGCGAGCGACCCATGCAACGGGATCGGCCATTTTTTTTGGGCGTTGGCAGCGTGCTGGTGGACACGGATCGACGAGGAGTCGATCATCTGGATATCCCCTTCGTAAGCTGCTGACACCGCTTGCAATATGCGCGCCCAATGACCTGCCTTGCGCCAGCGGTTGAAGCGGTTCACGCAGGTCGTGTGCGGACCATAGCGTGCCGGAATGTCCGCCCAGGGCGCACCCGTGCGCAACCGCCAGAATATCCCGTTCAGTACCCGCCGATCATCGACCCGCGCCACTCCGCGAACCTTGGTCGGAAGCAGCGGCTCGATCACCGACCACTCGAAATCCGTCAGATCAAAACGCGCCAAAGCCAGTCTCCCTTCATCGGGAAACTGAATCAGAAATCACGCCCGTTGGAAATCCCGTTTATGGGTATGTAACCTAGACCATCTGGCAGATGCCGAACGCTATGAACGGGATAAGAGTCGACGCCTGCCGGTCCGCATCGAGACGCTCTCCGTCAGGCCACTCGAACAGCTCCCCCACCATGATGGCGCGACATGGCTGGACCGCGAGATCGCCAGCCACCAGCCCCAGCAGCTTGCCGACGGGTTCGGGGCGGACGTCAGGAAGGGCCTGGCTCAGCGCCAGGCATGGCTCGTCGAGCAGGGGCTGGCAGAACAGGAGGGGCAGACTGTCCGCCTCCGCCGCGACGTGCTGGTCGTCCTCCAGCAGCGCGAGCTCAGCCGAACCAGCCAGCAGATCGAACAGGAAACGGGCCTGAGGCATGTCATGCCGCGGCGCGGCGAGATGGTCGAAGGGGTCTACCGCCGGGCCGTCATGGTCGGGGACCAGCGCTATGCCATGATCGAGAAGGCGCATGAGTTCAGCCTGGTGCCCTGGCGGCCGGTGCTCGAGCGCACCGTCGGCAAGCCTGTATCGGGAATCAAGCGCGACGGTCCGATCAGCTGGACCATTGGCGGCAGGAACAGGGGGCTAGGCATGGGCTGACCGGCTGCCCTCGGACAGGCATCCAGCGGCACCATGGAGGCACTGTCGTCCGGGCGCGGCATGGTCGATCCTGCGGGTCATGAAAACCTTCAAGACCCGCCATCAATTCTACCTGCCCGATGACCTGTCGGCGAAGCTGGACGCACTGACCGCCAGCCCGGGCACGTCGAAGACACAGATCCTGACCGACGCGCTCAACGCCTGGCTCGACCGCAAGGGCGCGCAGGAACTGGACAAGCGCTTCGGTCCGCGGCTCGACCGCCAGAACCGGACCGCCGAGCGGCTTGAGCGCAAGGGCGACGTGCTGACCGAGATGCTGGGTGTCTTCATTCTCCATCAGTTGACGCTCGTGGCCCATCAGCACGCGTTCGACAGCGACACCGCCCGGCTGGGCAAGACCCGCTATCTCAGGTTCATGGAACTGGTCGAGCGCCGGCTAGTGCGAGCCGACAGCGGTGAAGCGACAGCCCTCGCGAAACAGGAGGAACAGGCATGAGCCTTGATCCATCGCCCGCCCCCATCACGGTCCGGATCAAGGATGCCTGCCGCATGACGGGGATCGGGCGGTCTAAGCTCTACCTGCTCATTGCCCAGGGCGCGATCGAGACCATCAAGGTGGGTAGCATGACGCTTGTGTCGGTTGCGTCGCTTGAAGCGTTTCTTCGCAGTCAAAAGGATAGCCGGTGAGCGCCATTTTTCGGCGTTCACTGCGATCTCCCTGCGCTTAGGAGCGGACATTAAAATTACGACTGGGGTTGGCACATTCTGTAGCTCTCTACAGGTTAAACGATGCTGCGCTCGCCTGTCCGATGTTCGCGCCGAGCTCCAGCAGCCGCAGGGCGGCGTCCGGCGGGACGAAGTCTGTCACCAGCGGACTTGGGGACGCGTCAACGAGCCTGCTCGGTGCCCGGAACTGCTGCAAATCCTCCTGACTTGACTTTGGCTGTATCGGACCGCTCGGCACCTGTGTCGTTTGGCCAGCACCATCCTAATGGCCACAGATTGATCAGCACCACGAGGTGATCAGTCAGGTCAATATTATGTCGCCTAAATATATTGACGGGCGAGCTTTTGCCGCGTTAGGATGCATGCTAACAATAAGGAGAGGATATAGATGTGGCTTGATGGAAAAGTGGCCGTCGTGCTTGGCGCCGCCGCCGGTCGGATTATCGGCCAAGTGATCGCCCCCTCCCTGCCTGATCGTGCTTCCAGGAGTATCCCGCATGTCCACTAAGACATTCATGCGCTATCCGATCCGGCAGGTCGCATTTTATGTGCCCGACGTGCGCGAAGCCGCCCGTCAGCATGCGGAGGCTTTCGGTTCAGGCCCTTACTTCGTCATGGAGCATATTCCCATGAGCCTGGCGCGCTATCGCGGCAAGCCGGGCGTTTTCGATCATTCCTCCGCCTACGGACAATGGGGTGACGTCATGATCGAAATGGTTCAGGTCCACAGTCCCGAACCCTCGGTCTTTTCAGATCTTTTCCCGAATGGCGGGACCGGTTTCCATCACATCGCGCTGATCGTCGACGACCTACCCGCGGCCATGAAGGAATTCGAGTCCGCAGGATTTCCAGAGGGCTTTTACGGCGAAGTCCAGCCGGGGTCCGGATTTGCGATGATGGATGCGACCAAACAATTCGGCCACTTCGTCGAGTTGTACGAACCCTCGATACCGCTCCTGTCGGTTTATCACCGGGTCAAGAGCGCATCCGTGAATTTCGACGGCACCGATCCGGTACGCGATTTCTCCCTCATATAGCAGCAGTCGGAGGCTAGTTGCCGACTGCAAAATACAAGGATTTTGGGCAGATGGCCGATTTGACCTATAATTTCGCGGGCAAGACAGCGTTGGTCACAGGAGCAGCCGGTGGTATCGGTCGGGCGACGGCAATCGCTTACGCTTCTTCTGGTGCGAATGTGGTTGTCACTGATATCCAGGCGGAAGGTGGTGAGGAAACGACACACGCCATCACGGCGGCTGGTGGCAGGGCCATTTTCGTTCGCTTCAATGTGACGTCATCCGATGACGTCGATTCATTGATCGACACCTGCATTGCCACCTACGGACGTCTCGATTTCGCCTGCAATAACGCGGCAGTGGAACTGGAGGATACCGGGCTTGCTGATGTGCAAGATGAGCAGGCCCGCCGCGTTGTCGAGATCAACTTCATGGGCGTATTTTTGTGCATGAAACGCCAGATCGACAAAATGCTCGATCAGGGTGGTGGCTCGATCGTGAATGTCGCCTCGATGAATGCACTTCGACCGCGGCCGGACAGTGCCGTTTACGATGGTACAAAAGCGGCTGTTCTTGCCATGACGCGAAGCGCGGCATTGGCTTACACGTCGCGCAAGATCCGCATCAACGCGGTATGCCCTGGCGTGACTGACACACCGATGTTGGCGTTTAAGATGGACCTCGTGGGAGCGGAGCGTTCCATGATCGAACAGGTCGCCAATCTGGAAAAACGTCTCGGACGCCCCGACGAGTTGGCCGCTGCCATTCTGTGGTTGAGTTCGGACGCAGCTTCATTGGTCACCGGTCACGCGCTTCCTGTTGAAGGTGGCTATTTGCTGACCGGCGCGATCCCAGCGGGGTGATGTGGCCCGCGAAAGCTACGCTGGACAGCCAGCTTGAATCGACCCCACCCCCGATGGGAGACTGAACATGACTGATTTCGATACCAATGGCGCACCCGATTACCGGGACAGCCCTGCTCCGACATATCAGCAAGTAATTGCGCGCGACCCCATCGAGGCGCCGGCGAGCTTACGCCAAATCCATCCCACGCATATCGAAATGCCGCGCGTCCCTCGCGAGCGTTATACCAGCCAGGCTTTCTTCGACTTGGAAAAGGAACGGATGTGGTCGCGCACGTGGCAAGTCGCCTGCCGTGTCGAAGAAGTAAGGGAAGTTGGTGATTGCGTATTGTATGATTCGCCCGGTGCGTCGCTGATCATCATGCGCAGTGCTCCGGACGTGATCAAAGCTTTCTATAATGGATGTCTGCATCGCGGCATGAAATTATGCGCATCGGATACGAGCGTAAACAAAATACGCTGCCCGTATCATGGCATGACTTGGAACCTCGACGGCTCCCTTCAGAATTTGCCTGCCCGCTGGGATTTCGATCCGGTCGAAGACTCCGAACTTGCACTACCTGAAGCTCGTGTTGGAATCTGGGGAGGTTTCGTATTCGTCAATCGCGACGCTGCATCACCATCGCTGGAAACATATTTGGGGCCGCTGATCGAGGAATTTGCCGACTGGTCTCGGGACGACGTCTACTTGGCCACCCGCGTAACCAAGGTCATGGAGGCCAATTGGAAGTGCTGCATGGAAGGGTTTATCGAAGCATTCCATGTCGCGGAACTCCATTCGCAAGCTCTACCTTTTGGTGGCGACGCCAGCACGCAATATGACGTCTGGGCCGACAATGGTCATGTTAGTCGTTTTTGTGCTCCCACGGGAATTCCAAGCGACCAGTACCCCCAGCCGATCACCGAAGCCGAGATATGGAAAGCAACATTCGGCGCCGTGACTGGCGATGCCGATAACGCCCCGCCACTGCCGGAAGGCAAGACTGCGCGGGCTTATTTGGCAGACATGAACCGTACCGAACTGGGCAAGATCTACGGACAGGACTTCAGCCATCTGACAGACGCAGAAGCATGTGATCCCATCCAATATTCGCTGTTCCCCAACTTCCTCCTATTCAAGGGATTGCCTTATCCATTCGCCTATCGGTTCATACCGATCGACAATAGTCCGGATCGGACCCGCTTCGATTTCATGATCTTCCGGCCAAAGCCGCAAGACGGGTCCGATTTTCCAGAGGTCAATCAGATCGACCTTGGCCCTGACGATACTTATGCGGACAGCGGCGCTTTTCAGCCGTGGCACGGATTGATCTACGATCAGGACTGTCAAAATCTGGCGTTGCAACAGCAAGGTCTCAAGGCAGGTGGGGTGAAGGACGTGATGTTAAGCCGTTATCAGGAGGTCCGCATTCGCTTCCTCCATAAAACTTTGATGGAGTATTTGGATCGGGGACCCCTGCCTTAAGTAGCTGGAGCCAAAGCGCGCTACGCAACCATGAGATTGTGGAAGTGTGCTACCCATCTCTCCATCGTTGATATCAACATATATTGGTCAAAACCCATGCGCCCATTGGCGCGTCTAGTGAGACGGTACACAATTGCTGGTCGATGAATTTCTGCGAGGCGAAGCGGCAATGGTAGACGATGTCGTCGGTAGTTTTGGACGATGGAGCGAAAATACCTCACGCGCCATATTGCGTTAGTCTCATAGTTTATTTCAATCGTTAATGACCTCAAGGAAATATTCAGGGCCGTATCGAAGTGATGGTCTCTATTGAAACGGGGAGGATTCAAATGTTCAAGACGTCCAACTTTTTAGTCCATTCGAGTCGAAAATCGCGCTTGGTTCAGCTTCTTTCCTGCGCGGCCATCGGTGGTACGACTATGTTTTGCGCTATGGCTCACGCTCAGGAAAATCAGCTTCAGGACATTGTCGTCACCGCACAAAAGCGGGCTCAGAATGTTCAGGATACGCCGCTCTCTGTGACTGCGGTTTCAGGTGATCAACTCGCTTCCGTTGGCATCGCTACCGTCCAAGAACTTAATCGCATCGATCCCGCTTTGCAAATTGGCCAGGCTGCAGGCACCGTAACCACCTTCATTCGAGGAATTGGCAACCCTGTCACTACAGCCGGCAACGAAGCAAGTGTGCCGGTCTATATCGACGACGTCTACTTTATCCGCGCTGCGGCGCCTTTTTTCGACCTCGCCAGCGTGGAACGCGTCGAGGTTCTCAAAGGGCCGCAGGGAACACTGTTCGGGCGCAACGCATCGGGTGGCGTGATCTCTATTTATACGAAGGACCCGAGTCAAAATGCTGAGCTTGAGGCGCGTCTGGGTTATGCCAACTATCAGACCATGGATGCGAAATTTTATTTAAACCTGCCGATCACGGAAAATCTGGCAGCTAATATTTCCGCCAGCTATCACAATCAGGATAAAGGCTGGGGTAAAAATCGGAGCCTTGCGGATCCGTTCAATACGTCTCTCGGACATTTGCCGAGCAATGACGATTATTGGAAAGGCCGCAGCTTCAGTGCACGCGGAAAGGTCCTGTGGGAACCTGTCGATAGCCTTTCTGTCAAGTTGATTGGCTATTATCAGAATAGCTGGAACCAGATCGGCATCTACGCACGTCCTTTTCCTGGGACGGTGGGCGGGTCACCTGACCCGGTGCATGCTGGTTTTGGCAATTCGGGCAACTTTCCGGTCCCGTCGCAGGAACTGCCGCCGCTCGGCTTCTATGATGTCGCTTTGGGCGCCACACAAAAGATGTACGACAAGTCGGAAGGCTATGGCTTCTCCGGCCGTCTCGACTTTGAACTAGGGTTCGCCGATATTGTCAGTATCACTGCCTATCGTAAGAATGACGAGCTTTACGCCTCTGCGGGAAATTTCTCGCCCTACGACTGGGCACGTTACAATCTAAATATTGTAGACAATCAGTTCTCCCAGGAGTTTCAGCTCAAGTCCAAGGCGGGTTCGCCCGTCAACTGGATCGCCGGCCTCTACTATCTGAACGCGGATGGCGGTTTCGACCCGACTACGATTTACGGGCCGGGTTTACAGGCACTGCTGGTAGATTCAATCAACATCCGGGGCGAGCAGAACGTCAAATCCTATGCAGCCTTTGGCCAGCTGACCTATCCCATCACCGATAACACCAATGTGACGAGCGGCCTGCGTTACACGATCGACAAGGTTGCTGGCCTTGGGACAACCACGACACTGTTCATTCCGGAGCTGCCGTACCTGCTTCAGAATGTCCCTGCGGTCGCGGGTGCATTCGGTGCACCGGCCGGAACCGTCTTCGACGCAGCGACAGCTAATGCCATTGTGTCTGGCGCCCAGATGCCAGTGAATAATGTGCCGGGGGGCGGTGTTGCGCGCAAAACGTTCAAGAAGTGGACGTGGAAGGCTTCGATTGATCATAAGTTCAACGACGATATAATGGTTTATGCCAACTACAGCCGTGGCTACAAAGCTGGCACGTTCAACACGCTGCCGCTGGACCAGGCGGAGCCGTTATCGCCTGAAATGGTCGATGCCTATGAAATCGGGTTCAAGACGGAACTGGCTGACCGTCGTATTCGCCTCAACGGTGCCCTGTTCTGGAACGACATTAGCAATCCCCAGGTGCAGGCGCAGAGAAATGGTTTGGTTTTTCTCAAAAATGCCGGTTCCGCGCGGACTAAGGGTGCCGAGTTGGACCTGACCGCCGTCGCGGCCGAAGGCCTGACGCTTCGATTGGCTGGTACATATTTGATCGCCAAGTTCCGGGACTTCCCGGACGCTCCTTCCTATTGCCCTAACCCTCAGGTGGATGCGGTCACCTGTCAGGCGCTCACTCCTAACCTGCCGCTTGCTCCGGGTAATCTAAACACCATCGTTGTGGATGCTTCCGGCAATTACATGCCCTACGCATCAAAATGGAAATTTAGTGGCGGGTTCAGTTACGATCACAACCTCGCCGACGACAGCAAGATCACTCTGGACGTGAATGCAAACTGGTCGGATAAATTCAGTTGGGATGCCGACAACGTCATACAGGAACCCTCGCACCTCCTCCTGGATGGCTCTGTTTCCTTCACGCCAGGCGCCGCGGAGCAGCTGACCCTCCGCTTCTGGATGAAGAACGTCACGGGTGAAAAGTTCAACATCAACTATTATGCCATAGCCTCGGGGTCAGCCTTTTCGAGTGCTCCGGGCGCACCGCGCACCTATGGTGCTGAGCTGATATTCAAGTTCTGAACTTCAGACATATGGTGATGGCGGCGGTCGACAGTGTCGGCCGCCTTCATCCTGTAATATCCTGCGAGCGAAGGGACAAGCCGGTCGAACCATGGCACTGATTCGACTTAACGCTACCTTCGTGGGACGTGTCTGACTCTGCCGCTTCTCATCTAAAGGAAGTCGGTCGCTCGACGGCCTTTGCGACGCGCGGGGAAGGTAATCTGAGTAGCGATGTAGATCACATCGATGACTCGGGAATGAGGCCAGAGGCTTGTGTCTCACCGGCTTTAGATGGGAGAGCCGCGAGCAGGCTCTCGTTGTTGTTCCGGGATGACAAGTGCAATTTTTTATGTGGCTTTATGACGACTCTCCCATAAGGACAGCGGATGAAGCAATCACCCAGATATCGCGAGCGGCCCCCGGTGCGGACAGGATTTGACCAGAAGCGGGTCGCGCCCTCGGAATTCGACGCCAAGCTCACCACACCTTATCTCATTACGATGGTGGCTCGCCTCCAGTCTCATCTTTATGCTGTCAGGACCGCCGAAGCCGATGTGAGTCAGGCTGCGGCCTTCCTTCTCCTTGAACTGTATCAGGAAGAGCCTCTTTCGCATTCCGAACTGACCAAACGGCTCTCGATAGCGCATGCGACAGTAGCACAAACGCTCAAGCGGTTGGAGCAGCGAGGTCTCGTTGAACGAAGCATTTTTGAGGTTGACGCGCGGCAGGTGCGCGTGAGGCTTACAGCCAAAGGCCGCGAAGTGTGTGCGCCGCTACGTGCCGAAGGTGATGTCCTCAATGACGAAATCCGGTCAGTTTTGGGTGCTGAGAGGGAAGAAGCATTGCGAAAGAGTTTAGCGGAACTTGCTGAACACTTTCGTGTTGGCCAGCGGTAGTGAGGTGGTCCCGCCTTTTTGGACAGTTTGGCGGCGAAGTTAAGCTCATCCCGGGTTTCGTTAGGCCGCCATTTTGGTGATCATTATCTCGGGGGGCATCCCCCCGATAATGAAGCGCCGATCCGCCGATAGGCCTCCACAGGGTTCGCCCGGCCAGGCCCGAGTGCGGTCGCTGCGTGTTGTAATAGGTGATCCACCTGCCGAGGCCAGCGCGCAGTTCGGAGCCGGTCTCGAAGGCGTGCAGGTAGACGCACTCATATTTGAGTGACCATCACAGCCGCTCGATGAAGACGTTGTCCATCCAGCGGCCCCGCCCGTCCATGCTGATCCTGATCGCGGCGTTCTTCAGCACGGCGATTAATACCGAGGCGCATTGATCAGAACCCATGAGCCCATGAGCGTAGGCCGAGGGACATGATGCGCCAAGGCTGCTCGACGAGCTGGTTCCAGGCGAAGCAGCAGTGTTCGACTATGTCGTCATAAGATTTGAAGATGCGGTTCGACAGCCAGTTGTCGCGCATGAACTGCCAAACGTTCTCGACTGGGTTGAGTTCGGGGCACCGGGGCGGCAGCGGCATCAGCGTGATGTTGCGAGGCACGATCAACTCAGCTGATCCGTGCCATCCGGCCTGATCGAGCAGCAGGACGGCATGTGCACCCGGTGCTATGTGGAAGGCGATCTCCTGGAGATGCATGCTCATTGCCTGGCTGTTGCATCTGGGCATGACGACGCCAGCGGCCTTGCCTTCAGCGGGACAGATCGCGCCGAACAACCATGCAGAGGACCGCCGCTGATCCTTGGGTGCCGAGGGTCGAGTGCCGCGCCTGGCCCAGCGTCGGGTGAGTTTAGTCTGCTGACCGACGCGGGCCTCGTCCTGCCACCACAGCTCTACCGGCGTTCCTCTCGGGAGCTTCCGCCTGATCTGCGCCAGACGGGAGGCAAAGCTTTTTTAAAATCGGCAATGTCGTCAGGCTTCTGACCACGATGGCGCGGGCGCGCCGAGAGCTTGCGGTAGCCCATTGCACGCAACTCGCGTCCGAGTGTGTGGCGCGTGACAGAGAGCGCGAACTCTTCCCTGATCCACCGCGCCAGATCGACAAGCCGCCAGCGCACTACACCGTGCGCCGCAGGGATCGGTCCCGCCTCGACCACCGCCGCTAGCCGGCTGCGCTGCTCCTCGTTCAGGATAGAGGACCGGCCCCGCGCCTTGCGCGTGGCCAAGCCATCAGGGCCGCCCTCGTTGAACCGCATAACCCAGTCGCGCACGATTTGTAGCGTCACGCCGGCAAACTTCGCCGCTTCGCTTCGGCTTCCGCCGTCCAGGATCACCGCAATGGCGAGGAGGCGACGGACTTGATCCGCGTCTCCACTTCGCCGCGCCGCCCCACGCAAATCCGCCGATGTGTAGTCAGAGCGAACACCAACCGCTGCTGCCATCACAAGCCTCCTCGTGCTTGCAACATCGAATCAGAATTTTAGCAGCTTGGGAATCCCGTACGTGAGTCAGCCTCAGCGCGCCTTGGTATAAGTCGAAGCTGGTGAACTGGCTGCCCTGGTCTGTGTTGAAGATTTCGGGTTTCCCGAAGCGCGTCAGCGCTTCCTTCAATGCCTCAACGCAGAAGCCGGCATCCATCGTATTGGACAACTTCCACGCCAGCACCTTCCTGGTCGCCCAGTCCATGATCGCCACCAGGTACAGGCAGCCCCGCCGCATCGGGATGTAGGTGATGTCCGCACACCAGACGTGGTTGGGGCGCTCGATCACCAGCTTGCGCAGCAAATAGGGATAGACCCGATGCTGCGGGTGCGGATCGCTGGTTCGTGGCCGCTGGTAAATCGGCGACAGGCCCATCTTGCCCATCAGCCGCCGCACACGACGGCGGCCGACATCATGACCCAGACGGCGTAGGTGCCGGACCATCTGGCGGCTGCCATACCAGGGCATGTCGAGGAACGCCGCGTCGATCACGCGCATCAGCGCCAGCGTCTCCTCGGTCTACGGCACCCGCGCGTAATAATAGGATGACCGGCTGATCGACAGCAGTCGGCACTGCGCCGAGATCGACAACCGATCGTGAGCAGGCTCGATCATCGATCGCCTCCGATCCACGCTCATCGACCGAAGGCTTTGGCAAAAAAATCGCGTTCCACGACAAGCTGGCCGATCTTCGCGTGCAGCTTGTCGAGGTCCGCCTCGCTGGACGCCTTCACCGCCTCGCTCGCCCCGGAAAATGTCGCCGACATCCCCTCGACCGCCTGCTTCTTCCAGCTCGCGATCATCGTGTGGTGGATGCCATACTTGGCTGCCAGCTCCGCCAACGTCAGATCACCACCGATCGCTTCCAGCGCCACCTTCGCCTTGAACTCAGCCGAATACCGCTTCCTTGTCGTCTTCATTCCCGTCCATTCCTCAGGTCGGGAGTAGCTTAACACCCTGTCCAAATTTCCAGCACCATCTCACAGAACGAATCCTGCAGTGGCTGAAGTGCTGACCTTCCACCCCACAATCCGTCGAGCAAAAGCGTCAATCACAAAGGCGACGTAGACGAAGCCCGCCCAAGTATGCACGTAGGTGAAATCGACAACCCACAGAGCGTTGGGTCGGCTGACGCGAAACTCCCGATTGACCTTGTCCAGCGGACACGGCGCCTTCGGGTTGCTGACAGTGGTGACTGTCTTCTTTCCACACCGGAAGCCCGCCAGTCCCATGGCGCGCATCAATCGTTCCACCGTGCATTTCGCCACCGTGATGCCGTCACGCCGCATCTGGTGCCAGACCTTGCGTGCGCCATAGAGGCCAAAGCTGGCCTCATGGACACGCTTGATCTGTCCCTGATCTCCTCATCGCGCCGGGCACGTGCCGGACGCCTCCCGGGATCGGCACGGCGAGCAGCATGTTCATGGTAGGAGGAAGGGGCGATCGCCAGTTCGCGGCAGATCGGCTCGATCCCCAAATCCTAGCGATGGGCGTCGATGAACGCCATCATCATCTCCCGGGGTGGTCGTGCTCCGCCATCGCAAAATACGCTGACGCCTTGCGCAAAATCTCGTTGGCGCGGCGCAGTTCCTTCACTTCGCGATCAAGCAGCCTCAGCCGCTCACGGTCATCGGCAGCCAGCGCCGCTGATCCCGCTCGTCGGCTCGCCTCCTCGCGGCACCAGCGGCGCAGCATCTCCAGCGAGCAGCCGATCTTCGCAGCGATCGACTTCATCACTTCCCATTCCGAGCCATATTCAGCTCGCTGCTCCGCGACCATACGGACCGCGCGCGCGGACTTCAGGAGAAAATTTGTTTGTCGTCTTGCTCATCACGGATGCTCCTTCTCACAAGTTGGAGCCTCCTGAAAAGCCGGGGCGCTTCACATCATCGCATTCGCGGGCTCACAATCTGGTTCAGTGCTGCGAAAGCTCGGCAATTTGGGTGTAGTCGTGGCCATCGCCTGAAGTGCTTCCAGTGTGTCAGCGGTAGCCTCCTGGAACGCGGGACGCGCGGTCATCCGGCCGATGTAGGCCCGAATTTTTGGCATACCCTCGAACCAATTATCAAGATTGGCGAGGAAGAGCGGGAAGCTCAACATGAAATCGGCCCCGGTCAGTTCATCACCAATGACCCAGCCGGTTTCGCGCAGGTGGTTTTCGAGCATTCGCGCATAACGCACCGCCTGGCGCTTGCCCTCGAGACCGACTGCGGGAACCGTTTTGATAAGACAGCCGGGTGGCGGTGCACAGTGGTCCCAGTAGATGCGCTGGTGCACAGCAAACAAGCCTTCCGCCCAGAACATCCATTCATCGACTAGCACGCGCTCATCGCTGCCTTCGGGGACGGTAAAGCGACCGTCGCCGTGGCGGCGGAGGATGTGGTTGATCATTGCGCCAGATTCGGTGATCGCGAGAGCGCCATCCAACATTGCCGGCAGCGACCCCATGGGGTTGATCTGGCGATACGCGGGATCGTGGCGGTCATAGCCATAGAAATCGAGCGTGACCGTTTCGTACGGGAGGCACAGCTCGTTCAGCAGCCACTTAATGCGGAGGGAGCGCGTGGTCGGAGCGTGGAACAGTTTCAGCATGGCGTTCACTTTCTCGAATTGGACCACTGCTCCGGCGGCGGATTATTCGCAAAGCTGATCTGGCCGCGATCATGAACTTAGGTATGCACAAATATCGTATGCTTGCAAACTCATAGCGGCACTTCGCTAACTCTGCTAGAAGCGAAATGGCATGGCTCATCATCTTTTGTCTAAACGACGTAAGACATCGATCCTCCATGAAATCTATGTGCTTCAGAGCGCATTCTTGGTCGGCGTCGGTCCGCTCGTCGGCACCATATGCAACAGGTTGGTGCCATTCGAACGTTCTACTGCACTATCGATCTTCGCGCTGAATGGGCTGTTTTTCCTATTCTACCGAGTGCGCCTGTCGGGCGTCAGTATGTCTCCACCAGCAGTCGACTGATCCTGAGCGATGCAATCTTCCACGCGCCGTCGATGCGACGATAGCTTTCATGGTAATGCCCATATCCGTAGAAGCGTTCGAAAGGCGCGCCGGACGGCATCCGCAATATGTCCGCCAACGCCCAGATTCCAGTAGCGGCGTCCTCTGACAAGATGTCGATTTCTGGCATGTGCCCGTAATGGGCACTGTTGATCGGGTCGATACCGCTGCTGACATATTCAACAATCGCGGGACGACCGATGATCGGCTCTTGATCCGGCCCAGGAATTTCCTCGAACGCTCCGCGCACGTCGAATATGGCATCCTCGGTAAATAACTCTGCAAATCTGCGCCAGTCCTTCGTATCCATCAGCCGGAAATAGCGCGCCTTCAGCCGCTTTATTTCCTCGATCGCGAGTAAAGTTTCGACTGCATTCGGCATTAGTCTCTCCGTCGGCAAGTAGGTGATGTGCTAGCATTCGATACGCTAGAGACACGACCCAAATAGAGCCTAGCTCCATCATGTCGCGTTCGACTGCCATGGCTATGCCCCCATTACGCAGGCATCGGCGGGGATGGGCATGCCCCATGATGTCATCGTCGAATCGATCGGGCTACGCCAAATCTTCGCCATCGATCCCAATGGCGTGCGTGTGGAGCTGAACTTCGCCGGCGACTGATATGTCGGATGGCTGACTCGCTTGTCAGTGCCACCCGCCCAATAATCCTCAGCCCGCCGTCGGGCTGAAGATCTTCGCCTTGCCATCCCAGTTGGCGCCAGCCTGCTGAATCATGTCGAAAAGGCTCTGGACCTCGGGCTTCAACACGCCGATCTCGAGGATGTTGTTTTCCTCAGCATCCATCGCGAAATAGGCGATCTGAGACCCGTCTGCGAACTCAGCTCCCTGCAGTCGCGTGCCGCCGTGTTCAGCGACCCAAGCTTCCGCATCTTCCATGCTGTCGGAGAAAGCGCATAAGTGCTGGACGCCTTTACGGCCGACATCCAAAAACTCTTGGAAGATCGACGGGCCTCGCGGTTCGATAAGTTCGATCATCAGGTCCCCGGAAAATGCGATCGCCGCGCCGTACTGTGCGAAATGCTCTTCGCCGCGATAATCGCCTCGAACCATCTCGAAAGCGGGAAAGATGAAAAAGGGACCCACGCCCATCGCCTCGGCCCACCAATCGATCGCCTCGTTCAAGTCGGACACCACATAGGCGATTTGGTTGAGCCGCCCCCAAGGCTTGTGC
This sequence comes from Sphingobium sp. TomTYG46, assembly GCF_055396345.1. Classification (NCBI taxonomy): domain Bacteria; kingdom Pseudomonadati; phylum Pseudomonadota; class Alphaproteobacteria; order Sphingomonadales; family Sphingobiaceae; genus Sphingobium; species Sphingobium sp. TomTYG46. The sequence goes on along the minus strand of NZ_AP027324.1, from coordinate 1,779,743 downwards.
ACCATAATAATATTGACCTTCCATCTATGTTGATGCGTTAGGTAATCATATGCAAGCATGCTATCAGGAAGATCAGGATGAACCAACTCATAAAAATATGGCAGATGAACATGCGTAGGACGAAAAGCCCCGTGGACTTGTAACGATCGTCTAACTGCGTGGGGGCATCAGCGGCAAAATCACCGTCCAGCCAGTTTGCTGCGACGCCGAGACGATGGTGGCTGTCCGTCGTAACCTTATGCTTGCGTGTGCGAACCGGCTTTATTCCGTTGATGTTGGCTACGCCGCCCTTCGGGTCATCAGGTGTCCGACCCGGCGCTCACCAACATCGAGTCCCACCTCTTTCAACTCCATCGTCATCCTCGGACGACCATAGCTGCCCAGGCTAAGGCTGTACTGTTCCCGGATGTGGGCCAGCACTTTCATGTCCGTCCGCTCCCATCGACTGATCGGTCGCGAGCGCCAGGGACGATAACCACGCTCGCTGACAAGCATGACGCAGTAGAGCAACTCAACAGGCTAGCGGTGCCGTCAGCTAGGCTCAGGACCTATTAAATTGCTTGCAGGGATGCAGATCGGTTGATTCAATGGCGGCGCAAGGAGGCGTTGTCATGAGTGATCTGATCTGGTTGTCGGAGGCGCAGATGCGCCGGATCGAGCCATATTTTCCGCTGTCCCACGGCGTGCCGCGGGTGGATGATCGTCGGATCATCAGCGGTATCATCTTCGTCATCAGGAACGGCTTGCGATGGCGCGATGCGCCCGCCGACTATGGTCCGCCAAAGACGATCTATAATCGTTTCATCCGGTGGAGCCGGCTCGGGGTGTTCAACAAGATCTTCTCTGCCCTTTCAGCGAAGGGCGGGAAGCCCGATCAGTTGATGATTGACGCGACGCACCTCAAGGCACACCGGACGGCGGCCAGCCTGCTCAAAAAGGGGCTGTTCCCAGACATATCGGACGCACCAAGGGCGGCCTGAACTCGAAGCTCCACGCTGTGTGCGATGGCAAGGGCAGGCCATTGGTCATGCTGCTGAGCGAGGGACAGATGAGCGACTATAAGGGGGCCGCCCTGATGCTCGACGCCTTGCCTCGGGCCAAAGCTCTACTCGGTGATCGAGGTTATGACGCCGACTGGTTCCGCAAGGCGCTCGCCGAACGCAACATCACCGCCTGCATCCCGTCAAAGAAAAACCGAAAGGTCACGATCCCGCACGATGCCGTGCTCTATCGCCAGCGGCACAGGATCGAGAACATGTTCGGCCGACTCAAGGATTGGCGGCGCGTACACACTCGCTACGACCGTTGCGCCCACACCTTCATGTCCGCCATCTGCATCGCAGCAACCGTCCTCTTCTGGCTCAATCAATGAGTCCTGAGCCTAGGACAAGCCCGATCAGCAGCAGCTTGATTTGGCGAGGCATTTTCGTCGGCAGTCTCATGTCGAAGCGGTTCGCAGACCGGCCATTAACAAACCCGGGTGCACCCCCATCGTTTAGCTCCAAATTTTGGCATCGCTAGGCACATAGTGCGAGTATCCGCAGGTGGTCCCTCCATGGGCAATTTTTGGCTTCATAAAGACGCAAGGCGCCGAGCCGCTTCACCTGTCTCACGATCTGGTCCATCAAGAGCTTTGGAGTGTCCGACGGCGCACGGCTGCGCCTGGGCGCTGGCGTTGTCTATAACGGCAAGAGCAAATCGACCAGTGCCTTCGATCCCTATGGCTCCAATCCCGCCATTCCGGCCGACACCCTCTATACGGTCGTGACGCCGTCCCGCACCACCGTTGAAGCTTTGGCGGCGATCAACTGGCAGAGTTGGTGCCTCGCAATCAATGCGACGAACCTGCTGAACAATAAATTCTACGCATCCTGCCTTGCGCGCGGCGACTGCTTCATGGGTGCTCCCCAACGTCATGGGCACCGTGAGCTATCGCTTCTGATTGATTGAATTTGGCCGGGCGCAAAGCCCGGCCAAGTGGGCGTTTGCGGCGGTGGTAATGTGCACCCTTGTTTCGTCCCGGCGACGGGCGGGCCGCAGGTCGAGCCGTCGTATACAAGGAATGGCAGCTTATATCGGTTTTCGGCGCTGAGCGGCCAGTCAACAAACCGGCCGCAGAGGACATTGAGCGCCTGCCCGGAGGTCCCACCTTGGACAAGGTTTGCGCGAATCAGGGGAGCAGTCATTCCTAGCTTTGCGGTGAATTGTGACTCGAGTACGCGCCGAAAACCGCCAAAAAGGTCCGGGGGTAAGTGCGGGGGTGTCGGTCAACTTGACTTTTCAAAAAGACGAAAAATCAGCTAAATCAAGGCACTATTCGAGTACGTAAGCGCACCAGTACTTCAGTAGGAAATCCCTGAAATACCTAGCGAAAGTGCCTTTCGGCTTATGGCCGAGGGATTGTCTTATTTATGTGCTTTTGGGTTGATCCCTAGCAACCCAGTGGGTGAAGCGTGGGACGGAAACGGGGAGCGTTGTGGATGCCCCGTGGCAAGTTCTTTGGGGTCATGATTCGGCGATACTGAAGGAAAGACCTCTCAGTTCAATCCGCAGCACTTCTTGTATTTCTTGCCCGATCCACAGGGACATGGATCATTGCGGCCGACCTTTCCGCCTGTTGCCGACGTGGGCCGGTTTTGATCATTTTCCAGTCGCCATTCGTGGAGCATCAAGACCCAAATGGGGATCAGGTCCGGTGCTTCGCGGTCCCAGCGATCCCCTTCCTCGTCGGTGAGCTGATGTCGGCCCTCCGCGAAGGCTGCAAGCTCGGTGATCCCCGCGATCGCAGCTTTCGGTCCCTCGTCGTCACTTGCCTTTATCCGGTTCCATCCCCAAGGGGCCAGCTTCATGGCCTTGGAGAAGCCTTCAATCCACAGCTCCCAAAGCGTTTCATTGCTTCTGGTGTCGACTTCCAGGATCGGCGCAAACCCGTCCGGCTCGTCAAGGCTGGCAAGAATCTCATTATAATGCCGCATTACAAGGTCGAAAAAGTGCTGCAATTCCTCTGCGTCGAATTTTGGCGTGTCTGGACCGCACACATGTTTCAACCAAACCGAAGGTGGCACCATGTCGGGGCTGACGATGATGCCGGTAAGAAAGCCGTCTAACTCCGACAGCAACATGCCTTCATCGAACTGGTTAATCAGCAGGTCGTCGAGTTCGTCCAGGTAGCCGTTCATACGCTTTCCTCTAACTCGCGGCCAAAATGTTGGCGCTCATACTCTGTGCGACGGATGACCTAAGCAAGGCCGCGGGCTCCATGATCGGCGGCTCAAACGCAATTCCGGCGGCATGAAGGCGTTCGAAAATGTCTCCTGTCTCGGAGCTCCAGTTGGCTGGCATGGCGTCTTTTAGCCCCAAGCCACCAATGGCTGGGCGGTTGTCGAGATATTTGTACTCATCGTCGGTAATCATAATGATGGCCAAGAACGGCCGTATTTCATGCGCGACCTCCTCAACCGAAGCTCCCTCTTCAAGTCTAGCTATGCATCGATCACGAAGGAAGGCGCACGGCACAACATGCTCAGGATGCCTGCCACCTTTCTTGCCGTGGCCCGTCGGCACATGCGCGGCAGCCACGAAGAACTCGAAACACCGCGAATGCGCGCCCTCCTTAGCGAGGCGGGTTTGCTGTAGGTATCGAACAAGGCGAATGAAGGAGCGCTGGATAATCGTCTCGGTGTCGCTCACCGGCTGGAAGGCCCTTGCCGCGTCCTCGCAGAGAATTGCTAAATCCGCATTCATTGCTGTGTCGAGGGCAGGTGCGGCATGATTCAACGCCAGCCATTTCGCTAGCTCGACCGCAGCCTGATATAAGGACAGCCCTCGTTGCCTATAGAAATCACCGAGCACCAAATTTCGGATTGACCCGTTCGATATTTTTACGGGGGCGTGCAATTCGATGACGCGAGTGTCCCCCTCCGAGCCTTCCTCCCACATTTCCCAGAAGAATCGGACGGTCTCAAAAACCTTCCGGACATATGCCGCTCGCTTTGCTGTTTCCGGCGTACTCATCATTTCATTCGTCCGCAAAGAAGTCTTCGTCCAGCCGCTTAACCTTGATCACGCGACTGACCCTGACGCCGACACCAAATTCGATCATCAGTTCGGTCAAGCGGGCACCATCGATCAGGATGACACGTTGTTGAAGGCCTCGGGCGAACTCCACGGCCGGAGTACTGAAGCTGGAAGTCGTGACGAAAACGCCTTTGGTTGCCCCAAGTCCGACTAAGCTGCCGACGAAGCCCTGAATTTCTGGGCGTCCGACGCTCACATGCGGAGCATAGCGCTTGGCTTGTACATAAATCCGATCAAGGCCCAGCCGGTCTTCATCGACCACGCCGTCAATACCGCCATCGCCGGACTTGCCCAGCCGCATGGCCGCATTTTCATGTGATCCACCATAGCCCATCGCGACCAGAAGATCGACGATGACACGCTCAAAGAAACTGGGGGTCTGCTCCAGAATCCTCGAAAGCAAGTCTGCCTTCAGGGCGGAGGTTAGAACCGAGTGGGCAGCATCAATCTGTTCCTCCGGTGTGACGGTAGAGGTGGTCGATGCTTGGGCGGCGGGAACTTCGCTCGGGGAGGCGGATGCGGCTGTCGCCCCGTAAAATTCGACAAATGCTGGATAGCTCTTTAGCGTTTCGACGTCGATGTGTTGTGGCTTGGTTTCAAGCAGCGCCTTTCCCGCCTCACTCGCCACGAATACCCCCCGCTTAGGGGCATCGATCAGGCCAGCCTTTGTCATATAAAACTTTGCCCAATGGATGCGGTTGTGCAGCAGCCGTTGCTTCCCGCTGGGCAGCATCTCCTCCCGCTCTGCATCGGACAGACCCAAGGCGTCAGCCACCTTTTCGGCCGCAATGGGGACGCGCGTTTCGCCTTCGGCTGCGATCGTCAGCACCCGCAGCATCAACTTCTGATAGTCAGGAATCGTCATGGGTGCGTTCGCTAGCAGTCGATACGGCTGAATAACAACCGAGTATCGCGGAAAATCCGCCATCTTATATGAACAGGCGGATACAAACGTCTATTGCGAAGCTGCTCTAATCCCGCCAAAAAAGCTCTGCCTTCCGTGAAAGCCGGAGGGTGGGGCGTAGGAATCCCTGCCACTAGAACTCGGTCGCCAGATTTTGGAGGCCGGGTGGCATGCGCGCATGTCCAGTCGGTTCGCCGATAAAGGGGCGTGCGCCTGCTTTAGTGGCTAGGTTCCTAACATCCGGCTTCGGCCGTCGCTCCGAGAGGTACATAGGGCGACGCAAGGTTGAAGCCGAAGGTCGCTCTCCAGGCGTGAGGGGCGAGCAGTGAACTATCCACAGCCATAGCGATGCTGCCTGTTCAAGCACGCTGACGCCTTTGCGGCTCAGTCGGAGACACCAAAGACATCATCGAGTGCCGCCCCTCCGGTGGACATAAGCCATTGGGCAGAGTTCGGCTTAACCCTCGTTCCACTGAAATCCTTGTCCCTTGTCCCCGCTGTAGGCGTGGACGCATGGCTCGAAAGATACTCGCTGCCTTCAGCATTGGACCATTTTGTATCCAACCCGCGTAATCGTGTCGGCGCGGTCGTCCCGAAGGCATAATCGGCTTCCGTGCTGCGGGCGCGGAATCTGAACGCGCGCTTCGCGATTTCCTTCAGTCTCTCGGAGCCGGGCCGATGCTCTGGCTACCCTCCGGATCATTTTACCGCATGGCTGATGGTGACAGCATCAGCCAATGGGAAGCGGTCCTCCCTGACGGCGTCCAAGGCGATTGTTCCGGGCGACACCATCCTATTCGCCATTCTACTACGACCGCTTTCGCAAGGATGGACGACAGGTCACTAGATCGCTGAAGACGAAGGATGTCCACGACGCCCGTCAGCAGGCGGAAGCGATCGCGGCGAAGCTCGGCTATCGAAAAACCCGTGAGAAGACCGACTATAGCTTCAACAGATTCGCTGCTGATACCATCGAGGCAGATCGGAAGAAGGTGAAGCGGGGTGAGCGGGCTCCAACGGTCGTCAGCTTCAATGAATGGATTCTCAAGAAGCATCTGACGGACCGGATCGGCTCTATCGACATTCGCAAGCTGGATTACCAGCGGATGCAGGAGGTGGTGGACGAGCTGACCGATCTTGAGCTGAAATCTGCATCGATCAAGCGGATCATGGTCATGGTCAGCAAGACGTTGAAGACGGCGGTGCGGGCAGGGGCTCTGACTCATGTGCCGATGATGCCGGAAGTCAGTCTCAAGCAAGGTACACGCGGCTGGTTCTCGGAATTGGAATTTGACCGGCTACTGAAATCCTGTGCTGATCATGCAGCTGCAAAAACCAAGGTTCGTTCGCAGATCACAGGGCAGGAATTGCGCCGGTTCATCCTGTTCATGGTCGATACGTTTTTAAGGCCCAGCGATGCCAAGCTACTGCGCCATCGGCATATCGAGATCGTGCGGACGAACAGGACGCAATATCTTCGGATTTCCACGGATTTCAGCAAGACCGTTGCCACGCCGATAATCTCAATGCCGGGAGCGGTGGAGGTATATCAAGAGATATTGGACGAGCAGAGGGCAAACGGCTTCGGGGGTCCGGACGATTTCCTGTTCCTGCCACAATATACGGGTCGGAATTTTGCCTTGGAGATGCTGCGTCGGCAGTTCCGGGTGGTGGTGGAATCTGCTGGGCTATCAGTGTCGGCGAGCGGGGAAGCGAGAACCATCTATTCCTTACGGCATACGGCCATCATGTTCAGGCTCATCAGCGGTGATGCCATCGACCTGCTGACGTTGGCGAGGAACGCCCGTACCAGCGTCGAGATGATCGATCGTTTCTATGCCAAGCATCTAACGGCAGAAATGAACGTTGAGCAGCTGCATGGGGGTAAGCTGGCGTTTGTCGAGTAGCCGGCGTCACAGTGTGAACGGTTTGAGAAAATTGATCGTGTGTCATCGAGTAGCTGCTCTGACCAAGGTGGCATGGTCGGCGTCGGAATTTGTCCAATCTGCCCGTCCGGGATGCGTCAGCGGGGCCGCGCGTCCATCTGGCCGATGCGAGCCTCACTCCAAATTACCTCCACAAGCCTCCGGCTCTGACATCCTTTGCTGCGGGGCGCGACCTTTCTTCCGGTCTCAGTGATTTGTTAGCAAGCGCAGCAAATCCGTTCTGGCGGTGATGTGCGTCGGCATTTTTCGGCCCATCTCTCTGTCCCTTGGACGAGACAGATTGTCTAGCGCGTTTTCGGTCCTTTTGCCCTCTAGCTGCTGTGACCACATCCTCTGAGATGAATTATATGATCAATGTACTGCGCATGAAAATCCTCCATATGACACGCAGATATTGGATATATAAAGAAATCAGTCGCTAAATAGTAGGTCGGCGGGCCAAAACTTACAAAAATATGACAGCGAGGGTTGCAGGGCGCCTGCGCGATCGTTAGCAGTTGTCAACATTGTGGGGCTGGCTTCTGCCAAGAAAAGGAACGCTGTCATGAAACAGGGAAAGAGTCTTTCTGCATTGTTGTGCGGTGCAGCGATGATCGTGCCGACCGCTGCCTGGGCGCAGGATGCGGCCGATGGTGGAGGCGAGATCGTCGTCACGGCGACGCGCGAAGCCCGATCGCTTCAATCAGTGCCTATGAGCGTCAATGTGGCGACTGGCGAGCAGTTGCAGAAGCTGAACATTTTCGATGCCAAGGACGTTCAGCAGCTCGCTCCGGGCCTGGAAATGACGAACACCACGGGCCGTAACAATTCGACGACGCTGCGCGGTATCTCGTTCGATCCCGACCAGGGCACCGACCCGGCGGTCCAGGTCTATTTCAACGAAATTCCGACCGATGCGCAGACGGTCTACACGGCCCTTTACGATATCAAGCAGATCGAAGTGCTGCGCGGTCCCCAAGGCTTGCTGCGCGGTATCTCCGCCCCCGCAGGTGCGATCACCATTTCCACGGCGCGCCCCGGTTTCGATGAGATCGAAGGCTATGCGCAGACTACCGCTACCACGCGCGGGGGCTACAATGTGCAGGGCGGGGTATCCCTGCCTTTCTCTGACAAGATCGCCCTGCGCGTTGCGGCACTGGTCGACGGCAATCGCCTGAACAACGTCCGCAATGTCAACACCGGCGAACGGTCGCGCAGCCGTACTGAAAGCGCCCGCTTGACCCTGGGCCTTCGTCCAACGGACAATCTCACTGCCTATATTACCTATCAGTATCTGTATGCGGACAATAGGCAGATGCAGCAGGTCATCGGATCAGGCAACACGTCGACTTTCGAAGCTGGTCCATTCCTGGGCGGTGTTCTGGTTCCCAACTTATCAACGCGTTCTGGCCCAGCGCTGGGTGTCGATGACTATGCCGCCGTCGCAGAGGGTACGAGCCGCAATATCAATGAAAGCCACATCATTAACCTGGCGATTGACTGGGACTTGGGTCCGGCAACATTGTCGTTTGTAGGGGCGCATCAGGACTCACGTCTTAAGGGCCAGCGTGATCTGGATGTCGGCAATGCAGTGCCCAATTACATCTCCAACTCCTTTGGTCCAACTCCCTTCGTATACGACACGGCCGAAATGCGCTTGGCTACGAATAACAAGGACGGCCTGGGCGGAGGCATTGGCGTCTTCTACAGTAAGATTGGAGGAACGACGCGTATCTTTCAGCCAGGCGACAGCTTCATTTTCCCGTTTGAACAGAATGATAGCCTGAACACCCTGGGCGCACTGCCCTATCTGCCCATCGCCACCCAAATTACCGTCCCGGTAGATCGGAGGATTTGGTCGTTCAACGCCAATCTTAACTTTCGTAGAGGCGGCCTGGCGATCGAAGGCGGTCTGCGTTACTCGATCATCAAGTCGGTGAACGTCAGCCGACTGAGCTTGAGCACGCCGGGGAACAGCTTGCTGTGCACCGGCGATCCAATTGTTGATGCTGTCTCGTTTGGCTGCTTACCGGCGTCCTACCCGGCAACGGACATCATTCCGGCCAACCTGCGCAATACGTCTGACAAGCCGATCACGGGCGGACTGACGATCAGCTACCAGTTAATGCCGTCCATCAATATCTTCGCTTCCTACGGCCACTCCTTCCGCGCCGGCAGCGTCAGCCCCGGCCTGCCCGATGGACTGAGCGACGACCTGATCCTGACCCAGCCGGAAAAGACGGATTCGATCGAAGCAGGCGTTAAAGGCAGCTTCGCTGGGCGGCGCCTGCATTATGCGGTGTCGGTCTATTATCAGAAGCTCGATAACTTCCTGAACCGTTTCAGCGGCATCTATTATGAGTCCGCCGTAGCCGCGCCGCCCACCGGCTATTTCGATTTCAACTATAATGGCGACGCACGGATCAAGGGGGTCGAAGGATCGCTGGATGGACGGATCACGAGAGACTGGGACTTCGGCGTCAGCGCTGCCTATACTCGCGCCCGTTATCGCAACGCCCTGCTGCCGTGCAACGACTTCGCAGGAACTGGCCGCCCTAACCGGGATGGAACGGCGACCGTTACGGGGCCGGGCAATGTCAGCTTCTGCGCCAGCAATGGCCGCATCGGCGAGACGCCTGATTTCAGCCTGACCGCCAACACGGAAATCCGTTTCCCGATGGACAGCGTTACGCCGTTCCTGCGCGGGTTGTTTACGTACCGGCCCGGCTTCTATTCTGACCGGATCGATTATGATTATCGTAGCCGTGAAATGCTCAACCTGTTCGTTGGCCTTCGTGCCGAGGATAGCAAATGGGAATTCACCTTGTTTGCGAAGAATGTGCTGAACCAGAAGCGGATCGCCAACATCAGCCAGGGCAACGCGGTAATCGGCACGTCCAGCGGCGTGGACTATGACTCGGGCTACCGCACGGTGAACGTGACCAATCCACGCGAGTTTGGATTGACGGGCAACTTCAAATTCTAAGATAAAGGCAGGGCCGGTCGGATCACCAACATGTGAAGCAGTTTCATAATGATCCGCAACCGGCCCCAGCGGCTGGGGTCACATATTCGAGTGACGTGAGCGCGCCATTGCTTTTGCGCTGGGGTTGTTGAAAAATATGCGGAATCCGCGCCATTCCGCGATTTCTGTCTGCTTTAATGGTGCAAAGATGCACTCGCTGAACGTGGAGCAATGAGGCTACGGAGACGCCGCCGCCAAGAGTCCAGCTATCAGGCTGCTCCTTAATAAAAGGGCGCCCTGAGGCATAGGCCGCTCTCAAAATCCTCCTGCGGATCGAGTAGATACCAACGCCATTTATGGTCGGCTTTCCAGTATATCCTCATCGTAATATTAATTTAATTGTCAATATTTTCATGAATAATCGGCGAAAATTATACAATTTTTACACCGTAAATATAAATATTAATTCATATTATTCAATATAACTCAGTAATTACATTAAATATATTTAAAATGACGCGAATATGAAATCGCATTTGTTTTTATATGACAGTGTTTGTCACAAAAATGTTGTGATGGCCTCTTAATGGCGACCCCGCAAAGCATCCACTTGATGGATTTTTAAAGGGGTAATCATGAGTCGCTCTTCCACTATCCTGCTTCGGACTTCGATGAGTGCGTTGTTGCTGGGATCTGTTTCCGCTCCCGCGCTCGCCAGTGCGACAACGGCCGAGGCGACCGCCTCTGCTCCCGCCGCCGACACGGCGGACAGCGAGGGCATGGCCGCTATCGTTGTCACCGCCACCAAGCGGGAAACCGATTTGCAGGAAACGCCGATTTCCATGGCGGTCGTCGATACGCAGGCGCTCGAAAACAGGCATGTGCAGAGCATGTACGACTTCGCCGACGGCGCAGTGCCGTCGTTGCGCGTCGCGACTTTCGAAGCGCGCCAGTCGGCGCTCACCATCGGCATTCGCGGCATCGTTCCCCTCGATGCCAACCAGCCCGCCCGTGAACAGGGCGTCGGCATCTATGTCGATGGCGTCTATATGGGCCGCCAGCACGGCCTCAACGCCGCACTGTTCGACATCGAGCGCGTCGAAGTGCTCAAGGGTCCGCAGGGCACGCTGTTCGGCCGCAACACCGAAGGCGGCGCGCTCAGCATCGTCAGCAAGGCGCCGACCGGTGAATGGGGCGGCCGGATCGAAGCGGGCGCTGGCAATTATGGTAACCGGACTGCCGACTTCCACTTGGACCTGCCCAAGGTCGCGGGCTTTTCGGTCAAGATTGATGGCGTGATCCAGCATCAGGACGCCACCACCGAAAACCCGCTCGCGGGCCAGGTCGGCTGGAACTATTACAACCGCAAGGGCGTGCGCGCCGCCGTGCGCTGGCAGCCGACCGACACCATCACCAACGACTTCGCCTATGACGTCGCGAAGGACGAGAATACGCCCTTCTACAGCCAGCTGCTGAACTATAATCCCAATGGTTGCGCCAACGGCACCCAGGCATCGCAGCCCGCCTGCACCCTGCCCGGCACGGCTTACACCAACCTGACAGGCGGCCCCGTCAAGCCCCTGCTGCCCGGCGTCGTCGTGAACGGCGACACTCGCATGGGTCAGGCCGACATCGGCGTGCCGCAGCAGGTTAGCGTCGACAAGACCCACGGCTTCACCAACACGCTGAAGTGGAACCTCGGCGACGAACTGGAGCTGCGTTCGATCACCGCATGGCGCGGCGTCGATGCGACCCAGTGGGACAATTCGGGCGGCGCGCACCGTCCGCCACTGGTAAACCCGCCGCTCGGCAGCACTGCCGCTGGCTGCACCACGGCCGCACCCTGCGCATTCAGCCGCTACAGCCTTGCCGACCTGCGCCAGCGCCAGTTCAGCCAGGAAATCCAGGCGGTCGGCACCGTCGGTTCGATCGACTATGTCGCGGGCCTGTTCTACTTTAACGAACATGTCAGCGACGATGCCGCTACGCCCAGCTCCATGGGAGCGGTCGCCATCCGAAACGGGGCTGGCGCGATCACAGGCTATAATTACGTCACCATTCCCTTCTGCACCGCATCGACCCCGGGGTTCGTTGGCCAGGCCGTCAACGGCTGCTCGATCGACCGCGCTTCGGAAGTCTGGTCGAAGAGCTATGCCGCCTATGGTCAGCTGACCTGGAACGCGACCGACGCCCTGCACATCACGGTCGGCGGCCGCTACACGCATGATGAAAAGAAGGGCGTGCTGCATTATTCGCGCAACGTGAATTATGACACCAACCCGCCCGCTCCCAGCGTCGGCTACCAGCCGCTGGATGCAAGCTGGAACCGTTTCAACCCGATGGCGACGATCGCCTATGACGTCAGCAACGACCTGCACGTCTACGCGAAATATGCGACCGGTTATCGTGCTGGCGGCGCCAGCTCGCGCACGTCCAACTATCAGGCGTTTGATCCTGAAGATGTGAAGTCCTACGAAGTCGGCCTGAAGTCGGACTTCTGGAACAACCGCGCCCGTTTCAACCTGGCCGGTTACATCATGGACCGCAAGGACAGCCAGGTCGATATCAGCTCGATCCAGTTTGTCGGCAACACCAGCTTCAACAATCTGGTCACGATCAACGCGCCCGGCACCACCAAGATCCGCGGGATCGAGGCGGACCTGACGCTGAACCCGGTCGAGGGCCTGACGCTGAATGCATCCTACGCCTATACTTACACGAAGATCCCGCCGGTGTTCATCAACGCGACGGGCGTCTATCAGAACTTCTACATCGTGTTCACGCCGCGCAACGCCGCGAGCGGTTCGATCGACTACAGCCTTCCGATCGGCAGCGAAGACACGAAGCTGAAGTTCCACTTCGATGGCAACTATTCGCAGGCTACCCAGGCCTTCGACCAGTTCGCGACCAAGAATGACAGCTCGCTGATCTTCAACGGCCGCATCTCGCTGGCGGACATCGGGACCGGCAATGGCCGCAACCTGACGCTCAGCCTGTGGGGTCGCAACCTGTTCAACGAACAGCATGTCTTCCGCCGCGATCCGTCGAACAGCCTGCCGGCTGCTCCGACGAACAGCACGACCACCGGCGACATCAAAAACGTGCTGGGTGACTATGGCAACTTCAACGCGCCGCGCACCTTCGGCATCGAAGCGTCTGTGAAGTTCTGATCATCTGATCTTCGCAACCTGATGTGGCGCGCCGCCCTTTCGCGGCGCGCCATTTTTTATGCGGTTGGCAGAATAATCGAAACCTGGAGGCCGGGCTGCGCATCGCCCAGTTCGATCGAGCCGCCATGCAGCCGCGCGATCGATGCGACCAGCGGCAGGCCGAAGCCGTGCCCCTTGTCATCGCCGCCGCCGGACAAGCGGCCGAAACGATCCAGTGCTTTCGTACGATCCGCAGGCGCGATGCCGGGACCGTGGTCGGACACGATCAGGGTTGCCCAGCCAGCCGACGCGCCTGATAGGGTGATGTATATTTCCGAGCCCACCGGGGTGTGGCGGATCGCGTTTTCCACGAGATTGACGATCATCTGCGATAATAGCTGGGCGTCGCCGTGGACGATGACAGGCTCCAGGCTGAGTGCCGCCATCGGATGCCCGCTGTCATCCAGCACGGCATCCAGCGCCTCGACGCATTCGGCGACGAGATCGGAAAGGTTGATAGCCGCGAAATTCTCGCGCCGTGCCCCGCTGTCGATTTCGGCGATACGCAGGAGCGCCGAAAAGAGGTTCAGCAATCCGTCGGCCTCGGCCTGTGCTTCATCGATCCTGTCGCGCACGGGCGCGGCTTTCGGGTCATGGGCGATAAGGTTCAGCTGGTTGCGCAGGCGCGCCAGCGGCGTCCGCAATTCATGCGCCACCCCATTGGTGACGTTGCGAATTTCTTCCATCAGATGATTGATGCGGTCCAGCATGCGATTGAAAGCCTGCGCTTGCTGCCCGAAAGCGGTATGAGAATCGCTTCCGGGCACCCGCTGCGACAGGTCGCCTTCAAAAATCGCATCGACGGTGCGGCGCATTTCGATGATCCTGCGGCGGATGATCAGCGTGAAAGTCGTCGCTGCCGCCAGCGCGATCAGGATGATCGAGCCGAAACCCAATATGTAGATGCGCTTGCGGGCCGCGTTGTAATTATCAAAAGGTTCCGTTTCGGCGATCACCGCCAGCTTCAATCCGCCTCCCAAATCCCGGACTACGACGCGGCCGTGGGAAAGGCCCTTGATATCATCCGCCAGATCAACCTTGGAGATGCCGAGGGGCAGGGGCCGCGACACGCGCACATTGCCTGCGATTTGCCGTCCATTTTCTATCAGGATGAAGCCAAGATCGGCGGTGTCGCGGTCATGTGCCGCGACGCGGATGCGGCGGCTGATCCCGCTGGCGGTCAGCCCTCCGCCCTCGGGCGCCAAAGTTTCGCTCATGCCTGTGATGCGCTGCACCACCATATGGTCGATGGTTCGCAGCGTCGCCAAGTAAATGCCAAAGCCCGTGGTCAACGTGGCGAGGACAAAGAAGAACAGAAAGACGAGCGTCAGTGTACGCAAGGACCGGGAAATCACCCCGGGATCATATAACCCAGTCCGCGAATAGTCACGATGGGATCGTCACCGCCAAATTCCATCAACTTAACGCGCAGGCGGCGAATATGGGCTTCAACCAGATTGGTGGCCGGTTCGAAATCATAATTCCACACCCGTTCCAGCATCATGGCGCGGGTAACAGGCGTACCCGCATGACGGACCAATTCCACCAGCACCTTGAATTCGGTCTTTTGTAACCGCAGCGCCTGACCATCGCGCCAGGCGCTGTGGCGGGAGGGGCTGACCACGAGATCGCCCGCGCGCAGCGTTTCGTTGGCGCCCTTGTCCGTCCATTCCCTTGCTCGCACCAGCGCGTTGAGCCTGGCGTTCAATTCGGCCGGATCGACGGGCTTCACGACATAATCGTCAGCCCCGTTCTCCAGCCCCTCCACCTTTTGCCGTGATTGGCCGAGCGCCGTCATCATGATGACGGGGGTCAGAATATTATGTTCGCGCAATCCTTTGAGCAGTGTCACGCCGTCGATCATCGGCAATATCCGATCAAGGATGATAGCGTCGAAATGCTGCGCGGCCACCATCTGGTTGGCGCATCGACCGTCTCCGACAATTGTGGAGTCATGGCCGAACGCGCTGAGTTGCTCGCGCAACTGCGTCGCGAGTTCCTCGTCATCCTCGACAATCAATAGGTTCAGCGACAATGGTCGGTCCCGACAGTGAAGCCCTGCATGGGTCTTCCCTATGACGATCGAGTTTCAAATCGATGACAGTTGAGCTCTCGCCATCACTAGAGCGGTCGAGGATCGGGTTTTCTTTTATGCGCCTGATCCATCGAGCCAGATCGCCTGTTCGATCGGCGGCAATGTCGCTCGGGCCGATCGCGCCCCATGGCGTGGTTCCAGCGGCGGGCGGCGTGATCGTCGTCGATGGCACGGGTGCGCCGATCGGCGCGGCGGGTGTTCGCGTTCAGTGGGAGGGCGCTTTGCTGGCGTTGCTCAGATGGTAGGTGGCCGACATCTGTCTTCCTCAGCGGTAGATGGCCTGGCCAACCGCGGCGCGCCAACCGGCGATAAGCTGATCTCTCTGAACAGCGGGCAGTGTGGCGCTAAACCGCCGGTCGGGCGTTACACGCGACACGGCTTCGGGGAGCGCCGTCCAGACGCCCGTTGCCGCTCCGGCGAGAAAGGCGGCGCCCAGTGCCGTGGTTTCGATGTTGGCGGGCCTGATGATCGTGAGATCCAGTATGTCGGCGAGGAATTGGCACAACCAGTCGTTGGCCACCATTCCGCCATCCACTTTAAGCTCGTCAGGCTGCACGGCGCTGTCGAGCGCCATGGCGTTCAGCAGGTCCGCGCTCTGGTAGGCGACGCATTCCAGCGCCGCACGCACGATATGTTCAGGACCCGTGGCGAAGGTCATTCCCGTCAGCATCGCCCTTACATGTGGGTTCCAGTGCGGAGCGCCCAAGCCGACAAAGGCGGGGACGAGATAGACGCCGCCATTATCGGGCAAGGACCGCGCCATGGATTCGGTCTCGGCGGCCGTGGCGACAAGGCCTAGCTTGTCCCGCGTCCATCTGACGGCTGCACCCGCAACGAAGAAAGCGCCTTCGATCGCGTAGCTGACGCTTCTATTGGAATAGCAGGCGACGGTGGACAGCATCCGGTGCCCCGATCGGCAAATCTGCCCGCCTGTGTTGAGCATCGCGAACCCGCCCGTTCCCAGCGTGACCTTTGCGCCGCCTCTGTTCAGGCACCCCTGGCCGATCAATGCGGCCTGTTGATCCCCGACCATTCCAGCGATTGGCAGCGATACACCCAGGATATTCTTGTCCGATGTCCCGAAGAGGCAGTCATTCTCACGCACTTCAGGCAATATCTGCATCGGGATGCCGAACATTCGGCACAGGTCCGGGCACCATGTCATCCGGGCGATATCGAACAGCAAGGTGCGGCTGGCGTTGGTTGCGTCTGTCGCGTGCACCTTTCCCGCTGTCAGGCGCCACAGCAGGAAACAGTCGATGGTGCCGAAGGCCAGTTGCCCCTTTTCGGCGCGATCGCGCGCGCCGGGGATTGTTTCGAGCAGCCAGGCAAGCTTGCTGGCCGTAAAATAGGAATCGAGCAGAAGGCCGGTGCGGCTCGTGACGTCAGGTTCATATCCATCCGCGATGAACCGGCTGCAAAGGTCCGCGCCGCGCCTGTCCTGCCAGACGATGGCCGGATGGATGGGCTGGCCGCTTTCACGGTCCCACAGCAGGCAGGTTTCACGCTGGTTGGCGATCCCGATGGCGGCGACATCCAGCCCCGTGCGATGCGCCTCGTCCAACGCCTTACGCGCGGTCGCCACGACGTCGCGCCATATCGCTTCGGGATCATGTTCGACCCATCCGTCGGCCGGATAATATTGTTTCAAGTCGATCTGCGCGGCGCTCCGCACGGTAGCTGTTTCATCGATCAGCAGCGACCGGGTGGATGTGGTCCCCTGATCGATCGCGAGCACCGCCTTCATTCTTCCCCTCCGCCTGCGGTTCATCCCCATGCCGACCATGATCTCACAGAATTTGGATTATTCTACTCTGCATTCGCGACTGGGCGTCAGTCGGCGGGCAGGCAGGGTCGATCCATCCTGGCGCCTCAGGGCAGATCGGGCACCCAGTTGACGCCGTTGATGTGACCTCCGCCGTCCACGAACAGCGTGTTGCCGGTGACATAGCGCGCGTCCTCACTGGCCAGGAACAAGGCTGCGCCGCCAATGTCCTTTTCCGGGTCGCCCATGCGTCCCATCGGATTGGCTCGCTCGGCATCGGCGGCGAGTTCGGGCTGAAGTGCTTTGAAATGGTTGAACGAGGCGGATGCGGCGCCCGGGCAAATGATGTTGGCGCAAATGCCAAAACCGGCCCATTCCCGCGCCACGGTGCGGGTAAGGGTGCGAAGCGCTTCCTTGCCCACATTATAACCGGCAGTCCCCATATGCGCGTTGACGCCGTTCAGGGAACAGAGGCTGATGATCCGCCCCCAGCCGTTCGCTTTCATATGAGGAAAGGCGCGCATCATCGCCCATTTGGGACCGAACAGGTTGATGTCGAAGGATTCATGGAAATATTCGTCGCCCATCGCTTCGGCGCGGGCAAAGCCCCGGCCGCGATAGGCGTTGTTGACCAATATATCGATGCTGCCGAACTGATCGACAGCTGCATCCACGGCCGCCTCCATCTGCGCGCGATCCGTGACGTCGGTGCGCACGAAGCGCGCCCGGCCGCCCTCTGCGACAATCGCATCTGCCGCAGCCGTTCCCTTGCCTGCATCGAATTCGGCGATGATCACCGCCGCGCCCGCGCGCGCAAAACGTCGAGCGACGCCGAGGCCAATGCCATCGCCCCCGCCGGTTATCACAGCCACCCTTCCGTTCAGCCGGTCGTCGGACATTCTCACTCTCCTGCAATTTATTGGACATGTTGGGCGGGCAGACCTGACGAACAGGCATCAGCGATTATATTGACGCTCCTGTGGAAGTCCACCGGCGCCATTTATCCCGTACGCTTCCCTTGCGTCGTCGGATAGCTATAGACGCTGCATGTCGGGAAGCGTCGCTTTGCAGCGGAATCCTGGGCGAATACACAAACAGGGGCAAAGCGTTGCGCGATTATCAGGCTGATTTCATTGTCGTGGGAAGTGGGGCGGGCGGCCTGGTCGGCGCGATTGCCGCCAAGCTGAACGGCCTCAATCCGCTAGTTATCGAGAAGACCGACCGTTGGGGCGGGACGAGCGCGCTTTCTGGCGGCGGGGTCTGGATACCCAATAATCCGCTGATGGAGCGGGACGGCGTGGAAGACAGTTTCGAGGCAGCGCTTGCCTATATGGAAGCGACCATCGGGGATGTGGGCCCGGCGAGCAGTAAAGAGCGCAAGGTCGCCTATCTGAATGTTGGTCCGCAGATGGTGCTGGCTCTGGAACAGCAGGGCCTCGGCTGGGTACGGGCGCCAAGATACCCCGACTATCATCAGGATCAGCCGGGCGCGCGCGTGGGCCGGACGCTGGAAGGCGTGAACTTCGACGGCAAAAAGCTGGGCGACTGGCTCAAGACGATGCGTAGGTCTGACATCCCAGCGATGGTGATGGGCACCGATGACGCGCCCGTGATACCGGTGATGTTGCGGTCGTTAAAGGCGTTCTCCAGGTTCATGGGTATCATCGCGCGCACGGCCGCCTGGCGTGTACGCGGGCGCGAACCGTTGTGCCTGGGCGGGACGTTGATGGGGCAGCTGATGGTCATTGTTCAGCGTCTGGGCATACCCGTCCTTCTCGACAGCCCGCTCAAGTCGCTGATCCAGGACGGCGATAAAGTGGTGGGCGTCGTGATCGGCGAGGGGGAAGCCGAACGGCGGATCATGGCGCCGCGCGGCGTGCTGCTGACCACCGGCGGATTCGCTAAGAACAGCCAGTATCGCAAGCAGTTTCAGGAGGTCAGCGGCGAATGGAGCCCGGCCAGCCCCGGCGATACCGGCGATGCGCACCAGATCGGCGCGGAGGTCGGCGCTGAACTCGCCCTGATGGACGCTGCCACATGGTATCCCGTGTCGATCCTGCCGAATGGCACCATCAATGTCGGCATCTGGGAACGCACCTTGCCCGGATCGATCATCGTCGATTCTTCGGGGCAGCGCTACACGAACGAGGCGGCATCCTATGTCAACGCCGGGCGGGCCATGCTGGACCGTGACAAGACCGTGTCGGCGGTGCCGAGCTGGCTGATCTTCGATGCCCGCTATCGCAGCCGCTATTTCTTCGGAGGCACTCCGCCGGGGATGAACGGAGAACTGGTGAAAAAAGGCTTCTTCATCAAGGCGCCAACGCTTGACCAGCTTGCCGCGAAAATCGGGATCGATGCGGCGGGCCTCAACCGGACGGTCGAGCGCGTGAACGCCATGGCTAAAACCGGCGTCGATGAGGATTTCGGTCGTGGCGATAATGTGTACGACCAATATTATGGCGATCCCGGCAATCAGCCGAACCCGTCCTTCGGCCCCATCGACAAGGCGCCATTTTACGCGACCCGCTTTTACCCCGGTGACCTGAGCACCAAGGGGGGACTGATGGCCGACGAACATGCGCGGGTGCTGCGCGCGGACGGCAGCGTCATCGAAGGGCTTTACGCGGCAGGCAACTGCGCGGCCCCGGTTATGGGCAGGACCTATCCCGGCGCGGGCGCGACGTTAGGTCCGGCTATGGTATTCGCCTGGATTGCAGGGCAGCACAGCGCCGCTGCGGCTGCGTAAAGATTGGGCCGGGCCAGCGATCTTTAGGGCATGGGCGCCGTCGTCGCGTAGATATGCGAGACGACGGCGCCATGTCCTATGCCCGCGCGGACGTTAGCGATATCGCGCTATGGCAAGATCGGCGGTTTCGATTGCCGGTTTCCGGTTGGAAATAATGTCCGCGATCACATGTCCGGACCCACAGGCCATGGTCCAACCAAGCGTGCCGTGGCCAGTGTTGAGATAGAGGTTCGGCATATGCGTAGGGCCGATGACGGGTGTGCCATCTGGCGTCATGGGACGCAGGCCCGACCAGAAGCTGGCGTCGCCAAGATTGCCGGACGCCGGGAATAGGGACTCCACCGAATATTCCAGCGTGTCGCGACGCTTGTCGGGCAGGTTTGTCGAGAAGCCTGAAAGCTCGGCCATTCCCCCAACCCGGATGCGGTCGCCAAGCCGGGTGATCGCGACCTTGAAGCTTTCATCCAGCAATGTGGAAACAGGCGCACGTTCCGCATCAGTGATGGGAACGGTTATCGAATAGCCCTTTACCGGATAGACCGGCAGCTTGATCCCAAGCGGCGCCACCAGCAGCGGGGAATAGCTGCCCAGCGCGACGATGAACGCATCCGCCTTGATCGGTCCTTTGTCGGTTTCGACATGATCGATCGCGCCCTTGTCCGTAACGAGCCGTTCGATCTTGTGATCGTGCAGGAATGTGACCCCTGCCTCCTCTGCCATGACGGCAAGAGCGTTGGTGAACTTGAAGCAGTCGCCGGTTTCGTCATTGGGCAGGCGCAGGCCGCCCACGATCGGCGACTGGCTGTTCGCAAGGCCCGGTTCGGCCGCGATGCAGCCTGCCCGGTCGAGTATTTCGAAGGGAACGCCATCGGCCTTCAGCACGGCTACATCCTTGCCGATGCCATCCATTTGCTTCTGTTCCCGAAACAGCTGGAGCGTGCCCTGTGTCCGCTCATCATAGGCAATGCCCGTTTCGTGGCGGAGCGCGATGAGCTGATCGCGGCTGAACTCGGCCAGGCGCACCATGCGGCTCTTGTTCACCGCATAAGCCTTTTCCGTGCAGTTGCCGAGCATGGCCACCATCCAGCGCCACATGGCGGCGTCGAATGTCGGGCGAAGGATGAGCGGTGCGTGCTGCATGAACAGCCAGCGCAGCGCCTTCATCGGTATGCCCGGCGCGGCCCAGGGGGAAGCATAGCCCGGCGAAATCTCTCCGGCATTGCCGAAGCTGGTTTCCAACGCGGGGCCGGACTGCCGGTCGATCACGACGACTTCATGGCCCGCCTTGGCGAGATACCAGGCGGAAGTTACGCCGATGACCCCGCTGCCCAGAATGGCGACCTTCATGCTGTCATACTCCGCTTTTGCTCGATGGCCTGCGCGGCGTGATATTCACGAGCGTATCGGTGGCCGAGCTGGGTGAGGATTTCGTAGGAAATGGTGCCCGCGTCGGCCGCGACATCGTCGATCGACTGATGGTGGCCGAGCAGTTCGACAGGCGCACCGGGATAGAGCAGCATGTCGGGAACGTCCGTCACGTCGAGCGTGATGCTGTCCATCGACACCCTGCCGACGATCGGCACCCTGATATTGCCGATGAAGGCCGCGCCACGGTTGCTGAGATGGCGTGGCCAGCCGTCCGCGTAGCCGACCGGGATGGTCGCGATGTGCGATACGCGCTCTGCCGTGTGGGAGAGGCCATATCCGACGCCTGTTCCGGGAGTGACAGTGCGTAGCTGCGCGATCCGCGCCTCTAGCGAGACGACCGGGCGCATGGGATTGAACCCGTTCTGCGGCGCTCCGCCGTAAAGCCCGATCCCGGCGCGCACGACCTCATAATGGGAATGATCGAGAAAACTGCCGCCGCTATTATCCAACGAACGCGGAACGCCGGGGAAATGGCGGGCAAAGTCGTTGAAGGCCACGACCTGCTTGTCATTGAAGGCGGAAGAGGGATCGTCGGCGCAGGCGAGGTGGCTCATGATGAGCACGAGGTCGATGCCGTTCAGGAGCGATCGGTCAGCAAGAATCGCCTTCGCTTCGTCCGGAGAAAGGCCGAGCCGTGACATGCCACTGTCGATCTGAAGCGCTGCGGGGAGGGTGCGGCCTGCCGCCCGTGCGAGGCTGGACCAGCGCCTGATCTGATCGAGGGAATTGAGAACGGGCGTCGCGCCCGCGTCCCGGCACTGCCGTTCGGCTCCGGGCTGAAGGCCGTTGAGCACGAAAAGCTGGACCGGGTCGGGGAGGTCAGGTTTGAGCGCCAGGGCCTCACTTAGTTGCGCCACGAAGAAGCGGCGGCAACCCGCGTCTAGCAAAGCAGATGCTACCGCCGAAGCGCCAGTGCCATAGGCATCAGCCTTGACGACGCCAGCCACCTCCGCAGGTGCCACGCGGCGTGCGATGATGCGGTAGTTTTCCACAAGGGCGTCCAAATCGATGCGTAACACCGCGCCCGCGCAATCCAGCGATCCCATAGCGATCCCCCTCACGCATTTTCTAAAGGTGGATTTGCGCCTTTTTCTCCCAAAGTGACGAAGTATGTTTTACAAATTCGATATTCGTGAAAGAATGTGCGAAGGAATTGGATGCAATGGCCGTGGGACTGGATCAGACTGACCGCGCGATTCTGCGCTTGCTAAGGCTCAATGCAAGACGTCCCAATTCCGAGATTGCCGAGGAAGTCGGGCTGTCGCCGTCAAGCTGTCACCGACGGATCAAGCTGTTGGAAGATGCGGGGGTCATTCGCGGCTATACGGTGCTGACCAGCCCCTTGCGGGTCGGTGAGAATAGCGTGAACATATTGGTGCAGGTGACGCTCGACAGGCAGACCGAAGATTATCTGGCACGTTTTGAACATGCCGTCAGGCAATGCCCGGAAATCCGCGAATGCTTCCTGATGACGGGCGGGACGGATTATTGGCTGCGCGTCGAAACGGAAAGTGTTGCCGCCTATGAAATCATCCATAGCGAAATCCTGTCCCGGATGCCGGGCGTGGCGCGCATCAACTCAAGCGTCGCGATGCGCGATGCGCTGAGCCCGCGATCAACAGGGCCGAGGGGCCGATAGGGCAGGACCCAACCTCGCCATTTCGTCTCACCTATGTTGACGATAGCCAAGCATTTCGGCCATTTCCGCTCAGGCGGAATAATGGCGCGATCATTACATATTTCTAATTTTCGATACAGTTGACGATCGTCAACTTATGGTCCAACATCTGGTTGCGCATCCCCTCGAATCGCGGCGGGCCAACGGCATTTCCGGGCGATTGGAGTGAGGCGACGTCCAGTTTATCAATGGAGTGCCTGATGACTACCGATTTTGCCGACCAGTTCCGTCCGGTAGCGCCGCCTTACGTAATCGAAAACGCCTATACGGAAGATCAGCGTCAGCGGATATTCAAGGTTGTGCGGGAGAATGGCCCATGGCCGCTCATTCTCGCCGAAAACTTCAAGTCTCCCGAAGAAGTCATAGCCACGACCGGCGGCACCATTCCTGAAGGGTTCACGCTGACCTGGGATATGATCCTGCAAGGCAGCGGGACGTTCCGGGGGTATATCGCCCGTCAGGGTGTATGCTTCTATCCTGAACTGAACGACTGCTATTATAACTCCAAGTTCCTCGAAATGTCGCGCAACTATTGGGGCGCCAAATATGCCGAGCCAGAGACGTTTCTGATCAACATTCAGGGGCCGACCCTCATCGGTGGGCCGCCGCATCTCGATGGCACGGTCTTCCGCGGAATGACCATGGAAAACGCGCCGCTCTGGCTTCTATTGACGATGGCCAAGTCTCGCATGTTCGAACAATGGCGCAGCAAGAAGATGCAGGTCACCGGCTGGTATTATAAGGGCAATATCGGCGGCGGATTCAACTATTGGCCGGATGGTCCGCGTGGGGAGCCCAAGCAGATCACCGCGCCTATGTGGGGTCGCGCGGTCGTTGCCGAGAACGAAATGATGTTCCACCATGCTCAGGCGACCGGCCCGCTTGCGATGCGTCGTTCCGAAGGTCTGGATATCAGCAGCGTGATGGCACCCGATCCGACGGTCGATGGCGGTTGGCGGATCGAGACCAACGGCGTGGTCAATCAGCAGCTGCCGGCAGATGAAGTGCGCCTGTTGGTTCACTGGGGCGCGCGAGTGTTCATGGATATGGCCGACCTGAAGCGGACGTTCGACCACACGGACGACATCACGCACGACCAGGCTTTGAACATGCTGATGGACGAAGCCCGCAACCGTGGCGCTCAGTTCGAAACGCCCACTGATCCGATGACTGATCGCGCGTTCATCGGCATGCTCAGCCAGGTGTTCGCCGTGAACGGTCCGGCGAACATTCCGGCTGACATGAACGAGGCGCCGCTCGCCGCCTGATAGCGGATCGTCAGCACATCATAAGGTACAAACGAATGGCGGGCCGGGAACGGCTCGCCATTTGCGTTTCGGGGCATGCGATGCTGCGTGCCGTCCATGATGCCAGCCGTAAATGCAATTTTCCGTCGGATCGGATCGCCAGGATTTCGTCTTGACAATGGTTGAAATGCGTCAACTATCGCGCATGGCCGAATTGGGATCGGTCAGCCAATGCGCTGATCGGAAGAACATAAATCCCGATCGCCGACGAACCGGTAAATATTACAGTGCCTGTTACCGCGATGTCCTGCTGGATAGGGACA
Organism: Sphingobium sp. TomTYG46; assembly: GCF_055396345.1. Classification (NCBI taxonomy): domain Bacteria; kingdom Pseudomonadati; phylum Pseudomonadota; class Alphaproteobacteria; order Sphingomonadales; family Sphingobiaceae; genus Sphingobium; species Sphingobium sp. TomTYG46. The sequence goes on along the minus strand of NZ_AP027324.1, from coordinate 1,755,378 downwards.
TTGCTACAAAAAGGGGAGTAGCAATGATGCGAACAGTTCAACATGGAATGAAGATTCTGTACGCGTCCGGGATGACGGCGCTTTGGATCGCCGGTGCCGCGCAAGCCCAGGCCCAATCGGGCGCTGGTTCGAGCGCGAACTCAGGCCCGGATGAAATCGTCGTTACCGCGCAGCGCCGTGACGAGCGCGCGCAGGACGTTCCCATCGCGATTACGGCATTTTCGCCAGAGCGTCTCCAGCAGCAAGGCATAACGCAGCCGCAAAATTTGCAGGCGACGGTTCCGTCGCTGGTGGTCGGCAACAACGGCAATCCCTCACGTGAAGCGCAAAGCTTTACGATCCGAGGGCAGGGTGCGACCTTCCAGGCGTCGCCGGGCGTGGTCGTTTATCTGAACGAAGTGCCGCTGCCCGCACCGATTTCAATTCCTCAACAAGGCGGTGCCGGTAATTTCGTAGATCTGGAGAATGTCCAGGTCCTGAACGGCCCGCAAGGAACCTTGTTTGGACGTAACACGACTGGTGGCGCGGTGCTGCTGGTCCCCAAAAAGCCGACAAACGACTTTGAAGGCTATGTTCAGGGCAAGTTCGGCAATTACGACAACAAGGAGCTTGAAGGCGCGATCAACGTCCCGATCGTGGATGACAAGGTTCTGCTGCGGGTGGCCGGAGCCTATCAGGATCGTGATGGCTACACGCGGGATGTCGTCTGGAACACCGATCGCGATAATTTGCACTGGTATTCAGGGCGCGTTGGACTGACTCTGCGGCCGACCGAGAATTTCGAAAATTACACCATGGCCTATGGGGCTAATTCCCGGACCCATGGGACCGGCACGGTCAACACGCATCTCAACGTTGCGGGACTCGCGGCCACGAGCTTTGTCGGCCTTCCTTTCTGCGTTGAAGGACCGACAATCCCCGGCTTTAGCGCATCGTGCGACGTCTACAGGGCGGCTAGCGCGGAAGCAGCCGCCCGTGGACCCAGACAAACAGCGCATGGCACCAATTCGTTTCAAAGGACGAAGACCTGGGGTGTCACCAATACTTCCACGCTCAATTTGAACGAAGAACTGACGCTGCGTAACATCATCAGTTATCAACGCTTCAAGACGACATATAGCGTCGACAGTGATGGCACCATCTTCCAGTTCGATGATGGCGATCCAAGAAGCTATCCGGCTCCCGGCGTAGTTACTTTGCCCGGTGACGGTACTCCGATCATCTACGACAATGCTTCGCCGACGCGCCTGCCGCGAGATGATATCAAGGTTTTCACCGAGGAATTGCAGCTTCAGGGTGATTTGTTTGACAAGCTGCTCACCTTTACCGCAGGCGCATTCTACTATGATCAGCGTCCGGCCGGGACTCAGGGGGCGGGGGCAACTGGTTTCTGTCCAGCTTTGTTCACGGGTAACCCATTGGTTTGCGGCGTGTATGACATAAGATATGCGATCACCAATACGTCGAAAGCACTATACGCGCAGTCGACGCTGGATTTGGGATTGGTTTCGCTTGCATTGCAGAACCTCAAAGTCACTGGCGGTATTCGGTACACTTGGGATAGGGTCAGCGGCTCGGCGGGTTTGTATCAGGTAATCGCTCCAGGGGCATTCTTCTGCTTTGCCGACAATACAATCGCACCAGACGCTGCCGGTTGCTCATTTGATGCGAATCTGAAGACCAATGAGCCGACCTGGAACATTGGTGTAGATTACAGATTCTCGCCTGAGCTTCTTGTCTACGGCAAGATTAGCCGTGGCTACAAGGCCGGTGGGATAAACGCCAATGCGGTGTTTACCACCACTCGTACTTTCCCGCCGGAGTTCGTCACATCCTATGAAGCGGGCTTTAAGTCGGATGTGCGACTGGCGGGCATGCCGCTTCGGCTAAACGCTACCTATTATTATCTGACCTATAAGGGCATTCAGCGCGCGACCGGCGACTTCAATCCCACCACCGGTGCAGCTGGCGCAAGGGTTCTTTCCGCAGATGCGCGCATCCAGGGTATAGAGGCGGAAGCGTCTCTGCGACCGATTCCGGGTGTCGAGATCGGCGGTACGTTCAGCTATACAGATGCCAAATATAAGAAATATGAGTTCGCACCGAGCAGCCCGACCGAGGACTGCACCGGCAACATCATCAGTGCTCCGGCGACTGTGAACCTGACCTGCATACCGTTCCAATATGTGTCGCCGTACATCTACAGCTTCCACGTGTCCGCCGAGCAGCCGCTTGGCGGCGATCTCGGCACACTTGCGATGTTCGTCAACTATTCACACACCTCGGCGCAGCATACGGCGGGGACCAGCTTGCCTGGGGATCAGCCGGGCGAGCGGCTTGAACCATTCGGAACGCTGAACCTGTCGCTGGACTGGCGGAATGTTGCAGGTAGCCGTGTGGACGTAGGCTTCTACGCCACCAACCTGACGAACAAGCTGTATCGTGTCAGCAACAGCAACACCTATAACAGCCAGTTCTTTACTGCGACATTATACGGCGAACCCAGAATGTACGGGGTTCGTCTACGTTACTCATTCGGAAAATGACTTGAAGTTCCGAAGGGTTGAATATGCTTAAAAATGAAGAGCGATGAATATGTCAGATGTGAATAATGTAGTTCCTTTAGGTTTCACCAAGCTGATCGTGCAGGATCTTGACAAGGTTGCGGCGTTCTATGGCGCCGTATGCGGCCTGATCGAGGAAGCGCAGGCCGATGCGGAAATCGCAGGGCGTCCCATTCGGGAACTGTACTTCAGGTCAAATCCGCCGGGCACGGGGAACTTCACCCTGACGAAATTCCTCGACGTTGAAAAATCGGCCACAGAGTCGGTTATCCTGGGGTTCATCGCCGATGATATCCACCGGTTCGTGGAAAGCGCCGCCGCCGCAGGTGGTGTTGTGGTCGTGGCTGCTCATCCGGAGCCCGAACATGGCGTACACGTAGCCTTCGTCAAAGACGTCGAAGGCAATTTGATCGAGGTCGTCCAACTCATGTGAGGCGCGTGGTCATCACGCGTGCAAATGTGAGCGATCATCTCGTGACATCCAGCGCCTGAAGGCGTCCGGATCAGGTGGAAGGGGGAGGTACATGGTGCCTCCCCCAACTTTCATAACGGCGCTTGTCGATCAATGACCGGCGCCGCAGTTTCAAGTCAGCCGCGGAAGTTGCCGGAATAGGCAATTTCTTCGAGAGGCTTGCGGTTGCTGGGTTCTTCGCGCGATTGCAGCTTTTCAGGAAGAGACGCGGGGTCACCCATCCGGCCAATCGCTACGGCGGCCTCTATCCGGAACCCGTCCGGAACGCCCAGCTCCGTCCTGGTTTTGTCCATATCGATCCCGACCATGCCATGGGCGTGATAGCCAATCAGGGTCGATTGCAGCGCTATGGCCGACCAGGCGGCGCCAGCGTCAAAGCTGTGCGAATGGCTGGGCTTGTCCGGTGATCCCATCGTCGTTTCGCTCAGGATGAACAGAAGTACCGAGGCTTCCTTGGCCCAGATCGCGTTGAACGGAATCAGCAGATCAAGGAAGCGCGCCCAATTGGCGGCATCGTCACGCGTCGCATAGAGAAAGCGCCAGGGCTGATAATTGAAGGAAGAGGGCGCCCAGCGTCCGGCATCCAATATGGTGCGCAGATCGTCAGCGGGCATGACGGAGCCATCAAAGGCGCGCGGCGACCAGCGATTTAGAAACAAAGGGTCGAGGGCCGTATCGGTTTCCCGGTTGAGCGTCATGTCTTTAAGTGTCCTTTGCAACGAAATGGATTGCGCGCAGACTTATCGCCGCAGCTCACCGGAAACGCTTGACTAAAAGTTGTCGTATGTCAACGTCCTGATGGGGCGAAGATCGCAGGATCGCGCTTCGGACCATTATGTTCTGCGGTTACTATTGATCATGGTTGCCCGGGGGCTTTCCGCAGATGGCATGCGAGCAGAACTTTTCATCAATTCAAACCAGCGCTACGGGGGAGTATGACTGATCTTAAGGTGAAAAAGGCCAAGCTTGTCGCTCCTCCTCGCCCGGGAGTATATTCCCGGGGTTCCGACACGGTCGATGCAATTCTCAAGGCCGCGTTGCACGTTCTCGTCGATGAGGGCGCGTCGGCGTTCACCCTTCGCCGGATTGCCGCCGAATGTGGGATGAAGGTTGGAAATGTGAGCCGTCATTTCCCGCGTAAGGAAATGCTGGTTCAGGTGCTACTTGACGAACTGCTCAGCCCAACCGTGGGCGAGGCGAGAGTCAGCCTTACCAATAAGGGCTTACCTGCCGAAGAAGCGCTCGCGCTGGTCATTGGGGGTACCTTCGACGAAACGAAGACGAAGAAGATGACCCACCTGTTTACCGAATTGTGGGCGATGGCGAACCACAATCAGTTCGTCGCGGAACGGGTCGAGATGGTCAATCAGTATATGCACAATCTGATGGCTTCCTATGTCGCCGAACTCAACCCGGCGCTTTCCACGGAGGAAGTCGACATCGTGACCCTGTTCATCAACACGTCGATCGAAGGGTCAACGATATTGGCGGGATATGGCAAGCCGTGGGAGGCCAAGATGCCGCAGCTCAAGGCCTTTGCCGTGAAATCTCTGATCAATCTTGCCAAGACCATCACTCCCGAAGAGGTGAGAGGGCTTCGCCCGGCTGCGTGACGGTATAGCGTGGGGCCGGGAGCAGGAGCTCTTGGCCGCGGCCCCACATCAGGAGATTAAAGTGGATGCAAGTCTGCCCAGGCTGTGCAGGAGGCGGCGACAGCGCCGACGATAGCCGACAGCGCGAGCAATCCTGCAATCAACCGTTCCTGCCAAGCGAAGCGGCGTGCTGTATATAGGCGTTGCCCATTCAGATACGCATTGCCTTGATCATCGGGTCCGATGAGTGCCAGGCCGTCCAGTGAGATGACGCGGACATTTTCCGGCCGGTGACATGGCCGGATGTTGGTGCGCCAATGTCTCAGGTCCGCGTAGAAGTCAGTTTCTGATATTTCGTGAACAGGAAGAGCGGCTTGCTCGCTTGATTGTGATGCCACTGATGATGCTCCCTTGTCGCCAGATGGAGGGATCGCGTCAGGCACCCCTCGACCATTTGCTTCGACCACGATCAGTCATCAAGCCCAATGCCTCCGCCGAGCACCAGCGATGGCCAAGTTCATATATGGCTTAAATTTTCTAGATTGCCGAATGTTTGGATGCCCGACAAGGATTCGAACCTTGATTGACGGAGTCAGAGTCCGCTCTCTTACCATTAGAGGATCGGGCACCAAGGCGGGTGTAGCCCGCATCGGAAGCGCGCAAATAAGCTGGTTGGATCGGCTGGTCAAGGGGCTTGCGCCGGAAAATGCCGCATACTTCGGTTAGGAAAAGCCCGCCGGTCGCATATTCGTCCGGCGGGCTCATTCATCATCCCTTGCGGGGTAGACAGGCTTGGGAGCCGCTTCTGATATAGGAAGCAGCTCCCTTCATTTCAAAGCTTCAGTCGAGATCCTGGGTGGTGAAATCCTCACCCTGGACCACGGCAAGCGGATCGTCGCCGATGGCGGCTTCCGGACCCTGTGCCAGTTCGGCGGCATGCTCGGCAGCGGCCGTCTTGGGGGCGATCAGGTCAACCTGGCTCGACGCCCGCAGGGCGGCGCGCATCGCCGCGTCACGCGACGAGGCGGCAACGCGCATGCGGTTCATGCCCGCACCAGTACCCGCCGGGATGAGGCGGCCGACGATGACGTTTTCCTTGAGGCCAACCAGCGTGTCCTTCTTGCCCTGAACTGCCGCTTCCGTGAGGACGCGGGTGGTTTCCTGGAAGGAGGCCGCCGAGATGAACGAACGCGTCTGCAGCGAGGCCTTGGTGATGCCGAGTAGCACCGGCTTGCCAGCAGCGGGTGCGAAGCCGGGCTGGAGCTTGGCGTTGATCTCGTCCATTTCCTCGCGGTCGATCTGCTCGCCCACCAGCAGGGTGGTGTCGCCGGACTCGATGATCTCGACCTTTTGCAGCATCTGACGAACGATCGTTTCGATGTGCTTGTCGTTGATCTTCACGCCCTGCAAGCGATAGACTTCCTGGATTTCCGCGACCAGATATTCGGCCAGCGGTTCGATGCCGAGAACTTCCAGAATGTCATGCGGATCGGGCGAACCGCCGATCAGGTTATCGCCGCGCTTCACGAAGTCGCCTTCCTGAACGTCGATGACCTTGCTCTTGGGGATCAGATATTCGACTGGCTCGCCGCCATCCTCGGGATTGATGGCGATCTTGCGCTTCGCCTTGTAATCCTTGAGGAACTGAACGCGGCCCGACACCTTGGCAATGATCGCATTGTCCTTGGGCTTGCGAGCTTCGAACAGTTCGGCGACGCGCGGCAGACCGCCGGTGATGTCGCGGGTCTTCGCAGCTTCGCGAGAAACACGCGCCAGCACGTCACCGGCCTGAACCTGCGCGCCGTCATCGACCGACAGGGTCGCACCCACCGCCAGCATGTAGCGAGCGGCTTCGCCCGACTGATCGTCGAGCAGGGTGAGGCGCGGACGCAGATCTTCCTTGGTACGGGCGGAACCGCGATGCTCGATGACGACGCGCTGGGCGATGCCGGTGGCTTCGTCGGTTTGCTCGGTCAGCGTCTTGTTGTCGATCAGGTCGACATATTTCACGATGCCCGGCTTTTCCGTGATCACCGGCATGGTGAACGGATCCCACTCGGCAAAGCGCTCACCCTTTTTCACGGTGTCGCCATCCGCGAACAGGATGGTGGCGCCGTAAGGCAGACGGTGCGTTTCGCGTTCGCGACCTTCGGAGTCGATGATCGCGATCTCGCCATTGCGGGCGAGCGACAGGCGACGACCGTTCTTGTCGGTGATGGTCGGCATGTCGCGCAGCTCGATCGTGCCGTCCGACAGGGCTTCCAGGTTCGACGTTTCGTTAAAGTTCGCCGCGCCGCCGATGTGGAAGGTACGCATGGTGAGCTGCGTGCCCGGTTCACCGATGGACTGCGCCGCGATGACGCCGACCGCTTCACCGATATTGACCGGCGTACCACGGGCGAGGTCACGGCCGTAGCATTTGCCGCACACGCCCATCCGGCTTTCGCAGATCAGCGGGCTGCGGATCTTCACCGCCTGGGTGCCGATAGCCTCGATCTGTGCGATCATGGGCTCGTCGAGCAGGGTGCCGATCGGGATGACGATGCTGCCATCCTTGCTGTCGACAATGTCCTGCGCCGTGGTGCGGCCCAGGATGCGTTCACCCAGCGAAGCGATGACCGAGCCGCCCTGAACGATGGCCTTCATCTCCAGCGCCTTTTCGGTGCCGCAATCTTCCTCGACGATGGTGCAGTCTTGGCTGACGTCGACCAGACGGCGGGTCAGGTAACCTGAGTTTGCCGTCTTGAGCGCGGTGTCGGCCAGACCCTTACGGGCGCCGTGGGTGGAGTTGAAGTACTCAAGGACGGTCAGACCTTCCTTGAAGTTCGAGATGATCGGCGTTTCGATGATCTCGCCCGAAGGCTTGGCCATCAGGCCGCGCATACCGGCGAGCTGCTTCATCTGGGCTTGCGAACCACGGGCACCGGAGTGCGCCATCATGTAGATCGAGTTGATCTGGGCCATGCGGCCGGTCTGCGGGTCCTTGGGCTGGGCGCGGATCTCGTCCATCATGGCGTTCGCCACCACGTCGCCGCAACGGCTCCAGGCGTCGATAACCTTGTTGTACTTTTCCTGCTGCGTGATCAGGCCGTCCTGATATTGCTGCTCATAGTCAGCCACCAGCGCCTTGGTTTCGGCGACGGTGCCTTCCTTTGAGTCCGGAATGACCATGTCGTCCTTGCCGAACGAAATGCCGGCCTGGAACGCGTGGCGGAATCCCAGCGCCATGATGGCGTCGGCGAACAGCACCGTGTCCTTCTGGCCGGTATGACGATAGACCTGATCGATGACGTCCCCGATTTCCTTCTTGGTGAGAAGGCGGTTGACGACGTCGAAGGGGACCTTGTGCGACTTGGGCAGACATTCGCCCAGCAGCATGCGGCCCGGCGTGGTCTCGAACCGCTTCATATACTGCTGACCGGCTTCGTCGGTCTGCGGCACACGGCTGATGATCTTCGAGTGCAGGGTCACAGCCTTGGCATAGAGAGCCTGGTGGACCTCCTGCATGTCGGCCAGCAGCATGCCTTCACCGGGCTCGCCTTCGCGTTCCATGGACAGGTAATAGATACCCAGCACCATGTCCTGCGAGGGGACGATGATCGGCTTGCCGTTCGCGGGCGAGAGGATGTTGTTGGTCGACATCATCAGCACGCGCGCTTCCAGCTGGGCTTCAAGGCTCAGCGGAACGTGGACGGCCATCTGGTCACCGTCGAAGTCGGCGTTGAAGGCCGAGCAGACGAGCGGGTGCAGCTGGATCGCCTTGCCTTCGATCAGCACCGGCTCGAACGCTTGGATGCCCAAGCGGTGAAGCGTCGGCGCGCGGTTCAGCATGACCGGGTGCTCGCGGATCACCTCGTCCAGGATGTCCCAGACTTCCTTGCGCTCCTTCTCAACCCACTTCTTGGCCTGCTTCAGGGTCATGGACAGACCCTTGGCGTCGAGGCGGGCGTAGATGAAGGGCTTGAACAGTTCGAGCGCCATCTTCTTGGGCAGGCCGCACTGGTGCAGCTTGAGTTCCGGGCCGGTCACGATGACCGAACGGCCCGAATAATCGACGCGCTTGCCGAGGAGGTTCTGACGGAAGCGGCCCTGCTTGCCCTTGAGCATGTCGGACAGCGACTTGAGCGGACGCTTGTTGGCGCCGGTGATGACGCGGCCACGACGACCATTGTCGAACAGGGCGTCGACGGCTTCCTGCAACATGCGCTTTTCGTTGCGGACGATGATGTCCGGCGCGCGCAGTTCCATCAGCCGCTTCAGGCGGTTGTTGCGGTTGATGACGCGGCGATAGAGATCGTTCAGGTCCGAGGTCGCGAAGCGGCCGCCGTCCAGCGGCACCAGCGGGCGCAGTTCCGGCGGGATGACCGGCACGACGTCCAGGATCATCCATTCGGGACGGTTGCCCGATTCCAGGAAGCTCTCGACGACCTTGAGGCGCTTGATGATCTTCTTGGGCTTGAGTTCCGACTTGGTGACGGCCAGCTCGTCGAGCAGCGCCTGCTTCTCGCCCTCGAGGTCGAGGTCCATCAGCATCTGCTTGACCGCTTCCGCGCCAATCCCGGCGGAGAAGGCGTCTTCGCCATATTCGTCCTGCGCGTCGAGCAGTTCATCTTCGTTCAGAAGCTGGAACTTCTCAAGCGGGGTCAGGCCCGGCTCGGTGACGATGTAGCTTTCGAAATACAGCACGCGCTCAAGCTGCTTGAGCTGCATGTCGAGCAGCAGGCCGATGCGCGAGGGCAGCGACTTCAGGAACCAGATGTGCGCGACAGGGGCGGCCAGTTCGATATGGCCCATGCGCTCGCGGCGGACCTTCGACACAGTGACTTCGACACCGCACTTTTCGCAGACGATGCCCTTGTATTTCATGCGCTTATACTTGCCGCACAGGCACTCATAGTCCTTGATCGGACCGAAGATGCGCGCGCAGAACAGGCCGTCACGCTCGGGCTTGAACGTGCGATAGTTGATGGTTTCCGGCTTCTTGATTTCGCCGAAGGACCACGACCGGATGCGCTCAGGTGAGGCGAGGCCGATCTGGATCTGGTCGAAGGTTTCGGCCTTCTGGACCGGGTTCGCGAAGTTCGTCAGTTCGTTCATAATTCAAATCCCTCTAGAGGGTAAATTTTTCGGGGCGAAGGAAGGGGAGAGCGTTGCCTTCGGAGGGCAACGCTCAATAATCCCTTTATTCCGCCGCCTGCGCGAAGCCGTCGTCGTCCTCGACCTCGTCCATCGCGGCGAGTTCGACGTTGAGGCCCAGCGAGCGCATTTCCTTGACCAGCACGTTGAAGCTTTCGGGGATCCCGGCCTCGAACGTGTCGTCGCCCTTGACGATCGCTTCGTAGACCTTGGTACGGCCGACCACGTCGTCCGACTTCACCGTCAGCATTTCCTGCAGAGTGTAGGCGGCGCCGTAGGCCTGGAGCGCCCACACCTCCATTTCACCGAAGCGCTGGCCGCCGAACTGCGCCTTACCGCCCAACGGCTGCTGGGTGACGAGGCTGTAGGGGCCGATGGAACGTGCGTGGATCTTGTCATCGACCAAGTGGTGCAGTTTCAGCATGTAGATGATGCCGACAGTCACCTTACGGTCGAAACGATCACCCGTGCGGCCGTCGAACAGGTCCGACTGACCCGAGGAGTGCAGGCCCGCCAGCTCCAGCATCGCCGACACGTCGGCTTCGCGGGCACCGTCGAATACCGGGGTCGCCATCGGAATGCCGCGCTGCAGATGCTCGGCCAGGTCGATGATCTGCTCGGCCGTGCGGCCTTCGATCTGATCGGCATATTGCGGGCCGTAGGATGCAAGCAGCCGCTCCTTGACCGCGTCGGGCATGGCGCCCGGCTGCGGGTTCGGATTGGCTTCACGCCAGTCTTCCAGCGCGTGCTTGAGCTGCTGGCCCAGGCCACGGGCAGCCCAGCCCAGATGCGTTTCGAAGATCTGACCGACGTTCATACGCGACGGAACGCCCAGCGGATTCAGCACGATATCGACATGGGTGCCATCTTCAAGGAACGGCATGTCCTCGATCGGCAGGATGCGCGAGATGACACCCTTGTTACCGTGACGGCCGGCCATCTTGTCGCCCGGCTGCAGCTTGCGCTTCACCGCGACGAAGACCTTGACCATCTTCAGCACGCCCGGGGGCAGCTCGTCACCGCGCTGCAGCTTGTCGACGCGATCTTCGAACTTTTCGACGATCAGCTTCACCGCTTCATCATACTGCGCCTTGACGGCCTCGATGCCTGCCTGACGGGTGTCGTCCGCAACGGCGAATTTCCACCACTCATGACGCTCGACTTCGGCCAGCAGGGCCTCGTCGATCTCGACGCCCTTCTTGATGCCCTTCGGAGCAGCGGCAGCGGTCTGGCCGAGCAGCATTTCCTGGAGGCGGTTGAAGGTCGCGCGGTTGAGAATGGCGCGTTCGTCCTCGCGGTCCTTGGCGAGACGGTCGATTTCCTCCCGCTCGATCGCCATGGCGCGCTCGTCCTTGTCGATGCCGTGGCGGTTGAAGACGCGGACTTCGACGACCGTTCCAGCAACGCCCGGCGGCAGACGCAGCGAGGTGTCGCGCACGTCACTTGCCTTTTCACCGAAGATCGCGCGGAGCAGCTTTTCTTCCGGGGTCATCGGCGATTCACCCTTGGGGGTGATCTTGCCGACCAGGATATCGCCCGGCTCCACTTCGGCGCCGATGTACACGATGCCCGCCTCGTCGAGGTTGCGCAGGGCTTCTTCACCGACGTTCGGAATGTCGCGGGTGATGTCTTCCGGCCCAAGCTTGGTGTCGCGGGCCATGACCTCGAACTCCTCGATATGGATCGAGGTGAAGACGTCATCCTTCACGATCCGCTCGGAGATCAGGATGGAGTCTTCGTAGTTGTAGCCGTTCCAAGGCATGAACGCGACGAGCGTGTTCCGGCCCAGCGCCAGCTCGCCGAACTCGGTTGACGGGCCGTCGGCGATCACGTCGCCGCCTTCGATCAGGTCGCCCACCTTCACCAGCGGACGCTGGTTGATGCAGGTGTCCTGGTTCGACCGCTGGAACTTCTGCAGCGTGTAGATATCGACGCCCGACTGGCCGGGTTCGATATCGCCGGTGGCGCGGATGACGATACGGGTCGCATCGACCTGATCGACAATGCCCGGACGCTTGGCGGCAATGGCCGCGCCGGAATCGCGCGCAACCGTGCCTTCCATGCCGGTGCCGACGAACGGCGCTTCGGCATTGACCAGCGGCACGGCCTGACGCTGCATGTTCGATCCCATGAGCGCGCGGTTGGCGTCATCGTTTTCCAGGAACGGAATGAGCGAGGCCGCGACCGACACCAGCTGCTTGGGGCTGACGTCCATCAGGGTGATGTGGTCCTTGGGCGCCATCAGGAATTCGCCCGCTTCACGCGCCGAGATCAGGTCTTCGGCCAGCGTGCCGTCGGCGTTCAGCTCAGCGTTCGCCTGCGCGATCGTGTGCTTGGCTTCTTCCATTGCCGACAGATAAACGACCTCATTGGTCACCTTGGTGTCGATCACCTTGCGGTAGGGCGTCTCGATGAAGCCGTACTTGTTCACGCGGCTGAAGGTGGCGAGCGAGTTGATCAGACCGATGTTCGGGCCTTCCGGCGTTTCAATCGGGCAGATACGGCCATAATGGGTCGGGTGAACGTCGCGGACTTCGAAGCCTGCGCGTTCACGCGTCAGACCGCCCGGCCCAAGCGCCGACACGCGGCGCTTGTGGGTGACTTCCGAGAGCGGATTGGTCTGGTCCATGAACTGCGACAGCTGCGAGGAGCCGAAGAACTCACGCACGGCAGCCACGGCGGGCTTCGCGTTGATGAGGTCGTTGGGCATGACCGTCGAGACATCGACGGACGACATGCGCTCCTTGACCGCACGTTCCATGCGCAGCAGGCCGACGCGATACTGGTTTTCCAGAAGTTCGCCCACCGAACGGACGCGGCGGTTGCCGAGATTGTCGATGTCGTCGATCTCGCCCTTGCCGTCCTTCAGGTTCACCAGTTCCTTGACGACGGCGAGGATGTCCTCGACGCGCAGGGTGGTGACGGTGTCCTCAGCATCGAGGTCGAGGCGCATGTTGAGCTTCACGCGGCCCACGGCCGAGAGGTCATAGCGCTCCGGATCGAAGAAGAGGCCGGCGAACAGCGATTCGGCGGTTTCCTTCGTCGGCGGTTCGCCGGGACGCATGACGCGGTAGATGTCGGACAGGGCCTGGTCGCGCTCTTCGGCCTTGTCAGCCTTCAGCGTGTTGCGAATCCAGGGGCCGGTGGTGACATGGTCGATGTCGAGCAGTTCGAGACGGTCGATGCCCGCCTTGTCCAGCTTTTCGAGGTTTTCAGGACTGACTTCGTCACCGGCTTCGATGTAGATCTCGCCGGTCTTCTCGTTGATGAGGTCGTAGGCGCTGTAGCGGCCATAGACTTCCTCGGTCGGGATCAGCAGGGTTTCAAGACCGTCCTTCTCCGCCTTGTTGGCGGCGCGCGGCGAAATCTTGTGACCGGCGGCGAACACGACTTCGCCCGACTTGGCATCGACGATGTCGAAAGCGGGCTTCTGGCCGCGCCATGCTTCGGCGAGATAGGGAATCTGCCAGCCGCCTTCGCCACGGACGAACACGACCTTGTTGTAGAAGAAGCCGAGCATGTCTTCGGCGGTCAGGCCGAGCGCATAGAGCAGCGCGGTCACCGGCAGCTTGCGCTTGCGGTCGATACGGACGTTGACGATGTCCTTGGCGTCGAATTCGAAGTCGAGCCACGAACCACGATAGGGAATGACGCGCGCGGCGAAGAGATATTTGCCCGACGAGTGGGTCTTGCCACGATCATGGTCGAACAGAACGCCCGGCGAACGGTGCATCTGCGACACGATAACGCGCTCGGTGCCATTGACGATGAAGGTGCCGTTGCCCGTCATGAGCGGCATGTCGCCCATGTAGACGTCCTGCTCCTTGATATCGAGCACGGAGCGGGTTTCGGTGTCCTGGTCGACTTCGAACACGATCAGGCGCAGCGTGACGCGCATCGGCGCTGCATAGGTGATGCCGCGCTGACGGCATTCCTCGACGTCGTATTTGGGCTCTTCCAGCTCGTAATGCACGAAGTCCATTTCGGCGGTGCCGGCGAAGTCGCGGATCGGGAAGACCGAGCGCAGGGTCTTTTCGAGGCCCGACACATAGCCGATCGACGGGTCCGAACGCAGGAACTGCTCATAGCTCTCCCGCTGGACTTCGATCAGGTTCGGCATCTGCACCACTTCGTGGATGTCGCCGAATACCTTTCTGATACGCTTCTTCGCGCCGGTATTGCTGATCGTGGGGAGAGCTTTGGTCGCCATTGCGTTTCCTGCCTGTAATTCGTCGCATTTTTTCGCATCGCAGCGAAATTCAGCCTGACGAGACGGGCGAAAGGGGTGATTCGCCCTTCTGCCGCCACGCAAAAAAGTGCGGGCCGGGACTGTCCGATCCGCACTGTCAGCACCTTGTGACCCACCAAATGTCGCCCAATCCCGCCGGTTTCGCGCGCTATTCGAAACCGGTCCCCGGGCGATCCAGGGGACGGTTCATGCTTGCTGGAAGGCTTGCAGGAACCGGATTTTCAAAACGCCTTATAGTGACCGTGCGCGCCTTTGTGAAGGGTGCATTGTCTCAATAACGATCGTGAATCGATCGCTTCGGAGGATCAGAACAATCGTGTCAGGCCATAGAAGCCTGCGCCGATCAGGGCAGCGGCGGGCAGCGTCACCACCCAGGCGATCACGATGCTGGAGGCGACGTTCCACCGGACGGCCGACAAGCGGCGGGAAGCGCCGACGCCGACAATCGCGCCAGTGATGGTGTGCGTGGTGGAAACGGGCACGCCCAGATGCGTCGCCAGGAATAGCGTCATTGCTCCGCCCGTTTCGGCGCAGAAGCCTTGAGCCGGAGTAAGGCGCGTAATCTTTGACCCCATCGTGTGGACGATCTTCCAGCCGCCGAGCAGAGTGCCGAGGCCCATCGCCGCCTGGCAAGAAATCACCACCCAGAAAGGAACGTGGAAGCCGCCCGTCAGCATGCCCTGCGAATAGAGCAGGACCGCGATGATCCCCATCGTCTTTTGAGCATCATTGCCACCATGGCCGAGCGAGTAAAGGGACGCCGATACGAGCTGGAGCTTGCGGAAGACCCGATCCGCGCCCTGGGGCGTGAAGCGGCGGAATATCCAGCTGATGATCAGGACCAGCAGCAGCGCCAGGATGAGGCCGATGGCAGGGGACATGACGATGGCGGCGCTGGTCTTGAAGACGCCGCTCCATACGACAGCGCCGAGGCCTGCCTTGGCCGTGCCCGCGCCCAGCAGTCCGCCGATCAGCGCATGGCTGCTGGAGGAGGGGATGCCGAGGCCCCAAGTGATGAGGTTCCAGGCAATGGCGCCCATCAGCGCGCCGAAGATCACTTGCGGGTCAATGATGCTGGCATCGACAATGCCCTTGCCCACCGTTTCGGCCACATGCAGGCCGAAGAAGAGGAAAGCGATGAAGTTGAAGAAGGCCGCCCAGGCCACCGCATATTGCGGCTTCAACACGCGCGTCGATACGATGGTCGCGATCGAATTGGCGGCATCATGCAGGCCGTTCAGGAAGTCGAAGGCGAGCGCAATGCCGACCAGAGCGACGAGCAGCGGAAAGGCGAGATGGGCTTCCATCAGATTGAGACTCGAATGGAGCTAAGGATCAGGCGTGGTCGATGACCAGCCCGGAGATTTCGTTGGCGACGTCCTCGAACCGGTCGGTCACCTTCTCCAGATGGGCGTAGATTTCGTTCCCGACGACGAAGTCCATGGGATTGCCTTGCCGTGCCTGATTATACAGCGCCTTAAGGCCCGCCTCATGCAATATATCGGCATGCCCCTCCAGCTTAACCAGCCGCTCGGTCAGATCATGCAGCCGCACCGAATTGAGGTTTAGCGAACGCAGCAGCGGCATGGCTTCGGCTGTGATGCGGGCGCACTCCACGATAAGAGCGCTCATATCCTGCATCTGAGGCGCGAACTCCTTGACCTCAAACAGGGCGATTGCCTTGGCGGTCTGGTTCATCTGGTCGATCGCGTCGTCCATCACGCCGATCAGGCCGGTGATTGCGCTGCGGTCGAAGGGTGTCACGAAAATGCGGCGGACATCCTGCAGCACTTCGCGGATGATGTCGTCCGCTTCGTGTTCGCGCGCGGAGATTTCTTCGATATGCGCGTCCATGTCTGGGCCGCCCTTCAGCAGCTTGGCGAGCGCATCGGCCCCGGCGACGAGCGTCACCGCATGATCCTCAAACTGTTCGAAGAAGCGCCCCTGTTTGGGCATCAGCGCGTGAAACCACCGCAGCATTCCAGTCCTTTCGCTTTGCCATTCCTTGATCCGCAGCAGCGTTCGGATGAACCAGCCCGGATCGCGCGGCGGTTCGCGAAAGGCCGCGATAATCGTTTGAAGATCGGGTTCCTCGACCGCTTTCGCGGCCTCTGCGACCGGAAACCAGCGCAGCTCCCTCTGCCCCTGCTCGGGCCATTGCGACAACTGGCCGGTCACTGCAAGGGGGAAAACTTCAACCGTGGCTTCGCGTGTGTCGCCCTTGCGTCGGCGCTTGTCATATCGGTAGCGGCCCAAAGGAGCGGGGCAGGCGATGCCGTGAATGCCCGCTTCCTCATAGGCTTCGAGTTCGGCGGCGCGGTGGCCTGCCATCCCCTTGATGCGGTTGCCCTTCGGGATCACCCAACGGCGGGTTTCGCGTGAGGTGATCAGCAGGATGCGCATCGATCCATCAGGGTCGGCGGCATAGGGAAGGGCGGCGATCTGGCGCATTACCAGTCCGCCCCCTCAATCTTAGCCATAAAACGCCCCTCATCCATACGCGCCTTGTAACCAAACCGTCACATTGCGCAATGAACTAGGTTGGTCAGATGGATAGTCGAGCCGTCAGGCGGATATCCCGTCCGGCAAGCGGTGCATAATCCTTGAGAAAGCTGGCGTGTCGCCGCGCCTCGACATCGAATATATTGTTCGCCGACAGGCTGATGGTGGTCCGGTCATTCCCTTTCAGCGGCTTGAAGGACAGCGATGCGTTGACGAGCGTGAAGCCGTCGGTGCGGGTTTCGGTCGAGGCGATCCTGTCCTGCGCAAAGCTATGTTCGACCTCGCCACGGAAGCTCAGGCGGTCGCCCTGCAATTCGATCCCTCCGAGCAGGCGGAGCGGGGGGATGCGTGGCGCAGGGCCTGAGCCGGTGATGGTTGCGCGGACATAGTCGGCGAGGCCATCCAGATTGACCTTGTATCCGCCGACTTCCCCGAGCTTTACCGATGCCTCCGCTTCAAAGCCGAGATAGCGCGCATCAGCCTGATTATATTGGAAGCAGGGGAAATCCAGCGGCTTTCCGCCATTCACCGCCATGCAGGCGCTGTCATCGACCAGCGCATCGTAGATGTAGCCGTTGAACCAATTGTGATAGGCCGACAGCGACATTGTGTAGCCGGGGCCTTCACCGCGCAGCGTGGCTTCTACGCCCCAGCTTTTTTCCAGGTCGAAGTTCGGATTGCCAAGCTCGAATGCTTGCGTCCCGGCGTGATTGCCACGCGCGAACAGCTCTTCGGCCGAGGGTGCGCGTTCGGTGCGGGCGAGGTTCAGGCCGACCCGCCAGCCGGGACGGATTTCCTGGCTGGCGCCGATCGACCCGGAAAACGCGTCGAAGCTGCGCTGATAGGCGGGATTGAACAAGGTCGCGTCCGCGTCCGCCCCCACCTTATTATGTTCATAGCGGCCGCCCAGTTCGATCCGGCTGCTGCCAAAGTCGAAGGATTGAAGCGTGAAGAAGCCGAGTTGCTCCGTCCGGTTGCGGGGCAGGAATTTCTCTTCACCCTCGACATGGAAATTGCGGGCGAAGAATTGGGCGCCCACGGCCCCATCCCATCCGCCGCGCTTGGCCTGCACCAGTTCCAGCCGCGATTCGATCGACTGGTTATAGAAGGTGGTGCCAACGTCCCCGGACGGTTCGATCTCCTGATGCTGGTAATCGGCAAAGCCCGCGCGGAGGCGGATGGAATCGAGGATGCCGCCGTTGACGGGCAGTTCGGCGCGCATGTCGGCGCGGTCCTGCTTCATGTGGAGGTGAACCTGTTCGCCCTCCGACCCCGGTTCGACCGAATAGCGGACGGGGACTCCGTAGAGATTGTCCGTGTGGGCGATCGAGAAACCGAGGTTGCCGCCGTCGGTCACCAGCGCCGCCCCGCCCGCTACTTCCCAGGTGCGCGCGGCGCTGTTGGGCAGCTTGCCGCGCAGATCGGCCAGGGGCGTGATGGCGGGGTCTCCGCTTGCTGCGGCCTGGGCGCGCAGGGCGGGGGTGAGGATATAAGAGCCCGTGTCGAGATCGCCGCTCTTCGAATAGCTGCCGTCGAAGTGGACGACGATCTTGTCCGTCAGCGGTGCTTCGATTTCGCCTGAGCCACTGCGTTCGTTGGCGGCGCTGCCATAAGTCGCGATGCCATCGATGTGGACGGGCTCGTCGGGCACGCGGCGGGGGATGCGGCTGTCGATCACATTGACGACCCCGCCGATTGCGGAGGAGCCGTAAAGAAGGGCGGCGGGGCCGCGCAGCACTTCGATGCGGTCGGCGGTCAGGGGATTGATTGCGACGGCGTGATCGACCGAGGTGTTGGATACGTCGAAGCTGCCGACGCCATCGGTGAGGATGCGCACCCGTTCGCCCTGAAGGCCGCGCAGGATCGGGCGTGAGGCGTTGGGGCCGAAGGAGGTGGCGGAGACGCCGGGTTGATGGGCGAGGGTTTCGCCGATGGTGGTCCGCAGGTCTCGTGTCAGCTCGGCACCGGAGAGGACCGAGGTGCCGGACAATATGTCACCCTGGCGGCGGGGGATGATGGCGGTGACGACGATGTTGGGCTGATCATCATGATAGGTGCCGGGCTGGATTGATGGCGATTGGGCGAGGCTGGGAGAAGCGAGGCAGATTGCGGTGAGGGCGCAGCTGGCGCGGAGGAGCGGCAGGGGGGAATTCATGAAGGAAACCCTTAATTGAAACGGTTTGTGAGGCGCCTCTATCTTAAATGTTATAACGTATCAATGGGGTGGGGCGGATTATCGAGGACGGGGAAGGGGTTAGCGGCCAAGCGGGCGTAATCGTAGGTAAGTGACCTGGATGGGCGGGCAATTACCGGTGATTGCAGCGTGATCGTGTTACACGGAGGCATCGGAATTAAGGCTGATTTTCCGTCACTCCGGGACTCGGCTGGGAATTCGCTGCCTCGGCAGCTTCAGGAGAGGAGCGGGACCCCGGAGCAAGTCCGGGGTGACGATCAGTCTAGCAGGATCAGGCTCTAAGGATCAGGCTCTAAGGATCAGCTATCACGGATATGTGACTGGAGGCAGCGGAAGGTGTCGGCTGCTAGGGATCGACGATCGACGACAGGCCTGGCGACCAACTACCGAGATAGATCGCGCACCCGGAATGAAAGATCAGAGGAAGAGAAATTCCGCGAGCGCGCTCACTGGCGAGTCTGCGTCGGCGCGGGCGCGCAGGGCTCGTCGGACCTCGATGGAGGGGAGGGGGCGTTCGAGGGGCAGGCGGCGGATGCCGTTCATGCGGCCGAGGTCTCGGGCGAGAGGGCCGAAGGCGGCGAAACAGCCCGCGCCTTCGCGCAATATGGTCATGATATCGAACATATTGTCGGTTTCGAGCACCGGCGCGCCCATGTTGATGCCTTCCCGGTCGAGCGCTTCATCGATGATGCGACGCAGGCCGTTATTCGGCTCCATGGCGAGCGTGGGGCTGATCCGGAGATCGTCGGTCGTGACGATGTCGCGCCGGGCGAGCGGATGATCCGCCCCGGCGTAAAGGTTGATCTGTTCCGACCAGCCATAGCGGGATGCGAAGCCCGACTGTTCCCCCAATGCGTAGAAATAGGCGATATCGACGCGGCCCTGCTCCAGTGCCGCACGTGCCTCATCTGCGAGGTGGATGGAGAGGTCGAGCGTGATCGCGATATCCTCATTCGCGGCCTCGAACGCGGCGAGCGCTTCCTGGAAGTGGCCGAAAACGGGCGCGGGGGCGGCAAGGGTGATCGCCTGCCGCGCTGGTGCGGGGGAAGGCTCTGCAGGCGCGGCTTCTGGAGCGACGGACGGAGGGGAAGCGGGGGCCGTTTCGTCCGGCGCCCAGCTGTCGGACTGATCCTGCGACAACAGGGTCATCGCCTCGGCGGTCTTGCGCCCCGCCGCAGTCAGCCGTTGCTGATCAGGCGGACCTTCGAACAGACGATAGCCAAGACGCATTTCCAGAGAGGCGATTGCGCGCGCGATGTCTTCGACCGGGACGCCCAGATCGCGGGCGCAGCACGACATGCTGCCCGCCGCCACCATCTGCGCAAAAATGTCGAGTTGACGCAGGGAAGGCGTGGCCATGCGGCGGTGATAGTGCAATTGGGACGCCGGGTTAAGCGGGATATTTTCGGGCGTCGGTTCAGGCGATGTCAAACTGAGGAGACGTGAGGCCCATCGCGATTTGGGTGAAAATCCTCAATCGATAAGATCATGCTTGGCATTCCAGCGAGAAGCGGGAATAGCGACGATATGCCCCGCCGCAAGGATATCTGGAGATGTGGATTGGTGACGGAGCCAATCGACATTGTCCTGTCAAAAGGGCGCATCGAGAGTCCTGTCACCTGGTTGGCGGAGGAACCCGACTTTCAATTTATCGCAGACCCTTTTGGATGGCGGGACGAAGGCGGTCATCTTCACGTGTTTGTGGAACATTACGACTATAGAACGCGACATGGCACGATCGAAGCGAGGGTCTTCGATGACAAGATGCGACTGGTTTCCCGCCATCCCTGCCTGAAGGAGCCCTGGCACCTTTCCTACCCGCAGATATTCAGCGCGGAGGGTGCTGTGTGGATGCTTCCGGAAGCGCACCGATCCGGGCGGCTGATCCTGTACCGGGACAAAGGCGGGCTGACCGACTGGCGCGCGGAATGCGACATCGAACTCGACTGCGTGGCTGTCGACGCCAGCATTTTTCACGACGGTCAGCGTTGGTGGCTTTTCTATTCGCCTGCAACGAGCCGAGCGACGAAGCAGTCGCACCTTCATGTGGCCTGGGCGGACAGTCTATGTGGACCCTGGACCCCCCATCCGGGCAATCCGGTTCGGATTGATCGCGCGTCGGCGCGTCCTGGCGGCACGCCTGTGATGATCGGAGCCAGGATTATGCTGCCTGTTCAGGATTGCACCACAACCTATGGTGGGGGCATCCGGCCCCTTTGGATCACGCGTTTGAACGAGACAGAGTTTGAGGCGGAGGCTGGCGATGCGCTGGGTCTTCCCGGATCAGCGGGCGCGTATCAAGATGGTATGCACACGTTGAGCGCCTGTGGTGACATTACATTATTCGATGTCAAACGCGTCGATACTTCGCTGCGCGGCCTTGCCCTTGATCTTCGCCGGAAGCTTGGCGAATATGATCAAGGATGAGGGCTCCCGTCGCCGCGAACTTCTCCCAGGAATAACGATCCAGCATAACGCCGCGCGCCCGCTCGCCCATCGCGCTTAGCCTGGCTGGGTCGCCCAGCATGTCGCGCAAGGAGGCGGCCAGCGCGTCCGGGTTTGCGGGCGGCACGGTAAAGCCGGTCTGCCCCTGTTCGATGGACCAGGGCAATTCCCCTACCGCCGAAGCGATCACCGGCAGCCCGGCGGTCATCGCTTCATGCGCGGCGATGCAGAAACCTTCGGAACGGGACGGCTGAACGTAAAGATGAAGGTGCGAGAGGAAGGTCTGCGGACTGGCCGTGTAGCCGGAAAATGACAGGTTCGATATTCCGGTCTGTCCGGCAAGGCTTTCCAGCCTGTCCCGCTCCGCGCCATCGCCTACGATGGAAATTTCGAAGGGGCAGGGCGCTGAAAAACCTTCCGACTGCAACTTGGCCAGGGCGGCAATCAGGACATCATAGCCCTTTACGGGATGAAGCCGCCCGAGTGAGCCGATGCGGAGCGTTTCGCCGGGGGACCAGGCCGTTGCATGGGGGTGGGCTGGGTCGGCCGCGAAAATCGGCCAGCACATCAGGCGATTTTCAGGCACGTTCAGGCGCTCTGCGGTCAGGGCGGTGACGGATCGCGAATCTCCGATCCAAAGGAGCGCCCGGCTTTGCAGCCGTCGCATGAGCCGCCTGTTCCACGGCTTCAGGAAAGCGGCGTGTTGCCAGCTGATCACGGGCAGGCCGAGCAATGGCCCGAGCAGGAGGCCAAGGATCGTGGCGCGTGAAAGAGAGGTCCAGATGTGGGTCGCGCCCCAATCCTGCAACTGCCGCTTCAACCACAAGGCCGCGGCAAGATGGTCGCCCGTTCCGCCATTCCGGATGAGCGGGTCGAGGCCCGCTTCGACCATCGCGGGCGCCCCGCGCCGGTCGCGCGGCGTTAGCGCGAACACCCGCACCGTGGCTCCCTGATCACGCAGGACGCGGGTGATAGCCGGAACCGGTCGAGAGGCGCCGCCGCCCTCGACCGAGTTGATCACATAGGCGATCCGCATCGCGCTCAATGCGCGAGGCTCCTGCGCCATGTCAGGCCAGCGAGAAGGCCACTGGCCAACAATGCTTGCCCAAGGGCCTGGATGCCCGCGCCCATCAATCCCCATTGATGGAGTAACCAGGGGAGGACGGGCAGAAAAAGCAGCCCGGCAAGGAGATTGGCGCTCATGGAGAGCGCGGGATAGCCCATTGCGGAGAGGGCGGAGCTGCATGGCGGGCCGACGATCGCTATGGCGCGCGCGGCGACGAGCACGATCATGACACTGCCCGCTGCGGCAAAGGCGGGACCGGCGAGCAGGGTGATGATCGAGGTGGGGAACAAGGCCACGATGAACACGACCGGAGCCGCCGCCGCCAGAGCGATGAGGATTACGCGTGTGAGTGTCCTGCGGAGCAATCGGCCGCCTTCGCCCGCCGCTATCATCCTGGCGAGTTCGGCATAGGCCGTGTTGCCGAGGATTTGTGCGGGTTGCGCGATAATGACGGTTGCCCGTTGAGCGATTGCGAACAGGCCCGCCATGGCGGGGCCGAGGAACCAGCCGATGATGAGAGGCGCGATCCGTCCGGTCAGTTCATTCAAGGTGATGTCGGCATTGCTGGCGATCATGAACCGCCATATGCCGGGATTTTCCAGGCGGGCGCTCCCCGGTCCCGGTTGAAACAAGGCCCGGCCAAGCCGCCGATAGGCCTGCCAGATGCCCATCGCCCAAAGGACCGCGAATTCCGCCAGCGCGGCGATGAGCCATGCCGCGAGGAAACCTTTGAGGCCCCAGCCGAACAACAAGACGAGGCTGGCGCCCATCAGGCGAACCGCAGGCTGCACCAGATTATGAAGGGCGAGCAGGTCAAATCGGTTGATCAACTGGAGGTAGCCCGCGGGGGCGGAGCGAACGGAGCCCAACACGGCAAAGCTGTAGGGAATGGCAAAGGCGACGGTTTCTGGCGGCCACCCCAGGCGCGGCCCGACAAAGGGCGCGAGCACCATCGCCGCAACGATTGCGGCGACGCCTCCTGTCAACTCCGTCACGGTTCCGAAGCGCAGCAGTCGCGCCAGACGGGGCATTGCGCTTTCCTCGCCGACTTCCGCACCATAGCGGACGATGGCCTGCCACGCTGGAAATTCTATGATGCCGCAGACCGCCGTGACATAGCCATGGACCAGGACGAGCAGCCCATAGTCGCGCGGCCCCAGTGCCCGGGCCGCGATGACCAGGTAAACAAGGCTGATGATCCCGGCACCGGCCTTGCCGCCCAGGACCAGGCCCATGCCTTTGAAGATGCGTTTGGTAATGCCCGCAGGTGCCATCATTTAGCCGCTGAACACCATTGTTTTCCCCGCAAAGCAATGCCTAAGCTGTTGCGAGCGGCAAGCCTGCGCCCGAGGAAGTTATAGAAATACCAGTTCATACCCCATTGGGGCACGTAAAGATCAATCGCCATAATGGCCGCTGCCTGATCGTCACTCTCGAACAAGGTGATAATCCGGTTGACGTAATCAGGTGGATAGTGGGTATCGGCATCGTACGTTGTGACCAGCGGCGTTTCCACAAGCGCAAGTCCGGCCTGCAGCGCATGGATTTTGCCCGGTGTCGGACAGGACAGGATTTCGAAGCGACCTTCCAGAGCAGCAGCGTGTGAAGCCGCTTCGTCCGCGCCGCCATCGGTCGAACCATTGTCGACCAATAGGACGCGGAAACGGTCATCGCTTTGGGCCGCGAGGCTTGCCACGGTCGGGCCAATCCACCCTTCTTCGTTGAAAAAGGGCAGAATAATGGTGAGCATCATGGTCACGCCGTCTGGGTCGCCTTTGAACTGCCCGTGGTCGCGCCGCGCCGATCTGCCAGCGTCGCGATGACCTCCGCCGCGCGCTGCGATGACGGGCGGCCGTCGAGATCGAAGCTGTCCTTGAACATCTGCTCCTGAACCTCACGATATCGGCTGGTGTGCAACTGGTCCGCGCGGGATAGGGCATCATGCAGTTGGGATGGATGCGTTATGACCTCACCCGCCCGCCAATGCGCGAAATTGGGATCGCCCTCCCAGTCGATGCCGTGGCTGTTCAGGAAGATGCAGGGCCGGGGGCGCAACAGAAATTCATAGACCTGACTGCTGGCATCGCCCAGATAAATGTCTCCCGCCATCGTATAGCTCATGTCGGTCGAGGCTTTGCTGCCCAGATCCACATGGATGTTGTCACCATGAAGATAGCGATTCCCGATCGTCCCGGCCCGGTTCACGCTCAGACGGTCGATCGTCACTACGAATGGCCGTTCAAAGAGCATGACGTGCGGGGCGAACAGGAGTTCGCGGTCGTCCCTCTCGCGAAAATAGTCGAGGATGTCCCGCCCATGCAGATACCAGGATGACAGATGCGGGGAGGGGTGGGGATTGTAGAGGACCACCGGCCTGCCTCGGCTCAGGGGGTGGCTTGTGCCCTGTTGAGGCACCATGTCGAATTTGGGATAGCCTACGATGCTGATCCTGGCGGGGTCGACTTGTGCCTCGGTTATCAGGCGTCGGCGAATTTTCTCGCCCGAACAAAGGACGTGATCGAAACCGGCGCTGGCCTTATCAAACCCGATGGCGCGGTCCCCGGCGCCATGTCGGGTGTGCACCATGAAAAGGTCTTTGAGACCGTACCGCGATTTCAGCAGAAGAGATGTCTTTTCCGCCACGATCAGCATGTCGAGGCTGCGAAAGAAGGGGAGATTGTCGCGATAGACGAGGAGTTTGGAGGCGGGAACTAGGCGGCCGAACATTCGGGACAAGCGCATGGAGCGCGGCGCCAGCTTCAATTCGACATGCTGGATGCACGTCCCCAGCCATTCCCCGGCTAGCCGCTGGACTTCCGCTGACAAACGGGGGTTGGTCGTGGCTACGATGATTTCGCCAGGAAAACCGCCTTTGGCCATCGCTATGGCGACAGGAAGGCTGTGGGCAATCTGGTGTATCTGATCATGATTGAACAGGAAACCTATGCGCAAACCACTGCTCCCAAGCAGATGCGAGATAGCAGTTCCCTTATTGCCGATCCCGAGCGGCCTGCCTCGCATTTGAGCCCTTAGATGGTTTCTGCATGTTTACAAGATGCCATGACCCGGTTCCGAAGGAGCGGCCGGGGCATTGTCCTGGCAAGTCGGCATGTGCTGGCCTAGTCTCGGGTTTCGATCAAAAGGCGCGAACAGATAGGGTTTTGAGCAGCTATGGCGGACATCATCAATCTGCGGCAGGTGCGCAAGGCCAAGATGCGGAAGGATAAGGAGCAGGTGGCCGCTGCAAATCGGGCGAAGTTTGGCCAGACCAAGGCTGAGCGTGAGGTGCGGCGGATTGAGGAGGCGCGGCAGGATCGGCTGTTGGACGGCAGTCGGCGGGACGGTGACGTCGATCCGGTTGAATAGAGTTAAGGCCGACAAGCAGTTTCTTACGACTTTTTAGGTATAATGAGATGAATGGATGTTCATCTCTCTCGCGTCTACAACAATTCGTCTCTTGGGAAAATCAACTCATCGTGAATCTGTGGCCATGTCTGCGGTCAATTGAAAAGTTCGTTGGTTCAGCTTGGGCTATGAGAGGATATATTCAATCTGCTCGCCCGGCTGGTGCCGCGATTGCCGCTGTTCTGGCCCTTGGTTCAACCTGTTCTTTTGCGCAGGAAACTGTTCCTGACGCGGTCTCGCCGCCTGTTGTCGTGCCGCCGCCGGTGGTGGCGCCTGCTGCGTCGCTCCCGCAGCCGATGGTTCAGCCGACCGCTTCGGTTGAGGAACGGCTGGATGCTGCGGTGGCTGCATCGGAGGCCGAGCCGGCGGTGAAGCCTGCGGCGAGCCGACAGAGCGCGCGAGTGGCTTCCACGCCGGTTCGAACTGCACCGCGGGCGCAAGTTGAGCGGCCTGCTGCTTCGCAGTCGGTTGAACGGGCGGAGGCGCGGCCTTCGGCGGTGGCGCCTGAGCGTGAAGCTGCCGTTGTTCCGCCGCCTGTCGTGAGCGAGGCTGCGCCCGCCACACCTCCTGCCGCTGAGGCGCGTGAGGTTGGTGCTGCCGATACTGGCACAAAGGAATCGCTTCTGTGGGCCTTGGGCGGTGGCGTGCTGCTGCTTGCGGGGCTGGGCGGGGCTGCCGCCGTTCGGCGCCGCCGTAACTTTGCGGAGATTGACGAGGAGGTCCTTGCGGCCCCGGTCACTCCGATGGTCGAACCGCCTGTCGCGGTCGCGCCCGCCTTTGTGGAGCCAGTGGCTGAGCGTGCGCCGATGCGCGCGCCCCTTGCGGCCGGGGCTGCTTACGGCTCCAGTCTGGAGGCGATGGTCGCCGCCGTCCCGAGCGCGGAGAATCCTTTCCGCACGCACCGTAAGCGGTTGGCCCGAGCGCGGTTCCTGCTCGCGCAACAGCAGAAGGGCGAACGAGCATCCTTTACCGATGCGCCTGCCCATGTGCCGCCGCAGACCATCCATGCCGAACCGCAGGTGCAGACAGTGTATCGGATGGGCGCGGATCGGAGTCGCCGGATGACATTCAAGCCGCAAACGCGCTAAGTCACCGGACTATCAGCCAGACAGGGGCGGCATCGCACGGTGCCGCCCCGTTTGCATGACCTGCGCACGTCGATTCGGTTGCACTTCGGGCCGACCCCTGATACCGGCGCGCCGGTAATTTCGCGCCAGTTTTGCAGGCCAAGTTTGAAGGAAGGTCGCTCCACCCATGTCCGATAAGATCAACCGCATTGTCCTGGCCTTCTCGGGAGGGCTCGACACCAGCGTGATCCTGAAATGGTTGCAGCAGACCTATCAGTGTGAGGTTGTGACCTTCACCGCCGATCTGGGTCAGGGCGAGGAGCTGGAGCCCGCGCGGCAGAAGGCCAAGCTGATGGGCGTCAAGGATGAGCATATCTTCATCGACGACCTGCGCGAAGAGTTCGTGAAGGATTATGTCTTCCCGATGATGCGCGGCAACGCGATGTATGAGGGGCTCTATCTGCTGGGCACGTCGATCGCCCGCCCGCTGATCGCCAAGCGGCAGATCGAGATCGCGAAGATGGTGGGCGCGGATGCGGTCAGCCATGGCGCGACCGGCAAGGGCAATGACCAGGTGCGCTTCGAGCTGGGCTATTATGCGTTGTCACCCGACATCAAGGTGATCGCGCCGTGGCGTGAGTGGGACCTTGCCAGCCGCACCAAGCTGATCGAATTTGCCGAGCAGCATCAGATTCCGATCCCCCGCGACAAGCGTGGCGAAAGCCCGTTTTCGACCGATGCGAACATGCTGCACACTTCGTCCGAGGGCAAGGTGCTGGAAGATCCGTGGGAAGAAGTGCCGGACTATGTCTTCTCGCGCACGGTGAACCCGGAGGACGCGCCCGACGCGCCGGAATATATCACGGTCGATTTCGAACGTGGCGACGGCGTGGCGATCAATGGCGTGGGCATGAGCCCTGCGACTTTGCTGGAAACGTTGAACGAATATGGCCGCAAGCATGGCATCGGCCGGCTCGATCTGGTCGAAAACCGCTTCGTCGGCATGAAGTCGCGCGGCATGTATGAAACGCCGGGCGGCACCATCTATCATCTGGCGCATCGCGGTATCGAGCAGCTGACGCTGGATCGCGGCGCGGCGCATCTGAAGGATGAGTTGGCGCCGCGCTATGCCGAGCTGATCTACAACGGCTTCTGGTTCTCACCTGAGCGCGAGATGTTGCAGGCGGCGATCGACCATAGCCAGGAGAAGGTGACGGGCACGGTTCGGCTGAAGCTGTACAAGGGCGGCGTTCAGGTCGTTGGGCGCAAGTCGCCTTATTCGCTCTACAGCGAGAAGGTGGTGACGTTCGAGGATGATGCGGGCGCCTATGACCAGCGGGATGCGGCGGGCTTTATCAAGCTGAATGCGCTTCGGTTGCGGTTGTTGGGCCGGCGGGACGGCTGATGCTGCTAATAGCCCCTCCCCTTGAGGGGAGGGGTTGGGGTGGGGGCGTGCCTCAGATGCTGTTTTGTGGGGGAACCCCCACCCCCGGCCCCTCCCCTGAAGGGGAGGGGAGAAGCCTCATTACAAATTGCGACAAATTCGGCCGTGACATGACAAGGTTGCGGGACAAGTCTGCCTCATAAGCGGTTCCAAGGACGGCGATGGCCGTTCGGCACCTCTTGGAAGGAAGACAGGAAATGATCCGCAAATTTTTGGGCACGGTCGCGGTTGGATCGCTGTTCGTTGGCGGGCTCGCGGCGTCGCATCTGGCGATGGCGCAGCCGGGCGATGCTGATCCCGGTGGCCGTCATGGCGGCATGATGGCGATGGCCGACGCGAACAAGGACGGCAAGATCAGCAAGGCTGAGTTGACCGCCGCACTCGACGCGCGCTTCGTCAAGATGGATGCCAATCGCGACGGCAAGTTGACGAAGGAAGATCGCGACATTCGCCGTCAGGCGCGGCTTGACCAGCGCTTTGCCGCGTTGGACACCGACCGCAATGGCCAGATCAGCAAGGCGGAATTTGCCGCCGGGCATCAGGACCGCTTTGGCCGCGAGGGCCGGGACGGGCGCGAAGGCCACCGCTTTGGCGGGCGCGGTCATGGTGGTCATGGCGGCGGCATGATGTTCCATGGACGTGGCGGAATGCGGGGCGAGGCGATGAAGGACGGCGTCCTCACCCGCGCCGAGTTCATGGCCCGGCCGATGGCGATGTTCGACAAGGCCGATAGCAACAAGGACGGCTTTGTAACGGCGGATGAAATGAAGGCCGCGCGCCAGGCGATGCGTGAAGCCTGGCAGGCCCGCCGTGGTGTGGACGCGGCGCCGAAGAACTGATCATACGGGAAGGGTGGGGCGCGTCCTTCACCCTTCCAAGCTGCTGATAGTCGTGACAGATATTCCCCATGAGTGAAAAACCCCATCTGCTGCTCGTTGATGACGAGCGTTCGATCCGCGAGCCGCTTGCGCAATATTTGTCGCGCAACGGGTTTCGTGTGACCGCCGTCGAAAGTGCGGCGGAGGCGCGGCTGCGGCTCAACGCCAATGCGATCGACCTGGTGATTCTGGACATCATGATGCCCGGCGAGGACGGGCTGTCGCTATGCCGCCATATCCGCGAGACGAGCGAGATTCCGGTGATCCTGCTGACCGCCAAGTCGGAGGAGACCGACCGCATCGTCGGGCTGGAGATGGGGGCGGATGATTATGTGCTGAAGCCCTTTTCCCCGCGCGAACTGGTGGCGCGGATCAAGGTGATCTTTCGCCGCGTGGCGACGGGCGGCCAGCGAGTGACCGCGCCCGACGGGGCGACCTATGCCTTTGCGGGCTGGCTGCTCAAGTCGCAGGAGCGGGTTCTGGTGGATCAGGAAGGCGTGGCGCTGCCGCTGTCGACGGCCGAATATAATCTGATGATGGCCTTTGCGACGCGGCCCAATCAGGTGTTGAGCCGGGACCAACTGCTCGACATCACGCAGGGGCGCGAGGCCAATGCGTTCGACCGGGCGATAGACAATCAGATCAGTCGGCTCCGCAAGAAGATCGAGCCGGACCCTAAGAACCCGACGCTGATCAAAACGGTGTGGGGCGGCGGCTATACATTGTCCGCAGACGTGAGAAAGCTGTGAGGCGCTTTCGCCTTTGGCCGCAGAGCCTGGTCGGGCAGATCATCGTCCTGGTGGCGATCGCGCTGTTCGTGGCGCAGGCGATCAACTTCGGGCTGCTGCTGCAGGAGCGCAACCGGTTGACGCTGACCGCGCAGACGGCGCCGGGGGTCTATCGCATCGTCGATGCGCTGGACAGCCGGGGCGAGCCGCCTGCGCGCAACCGGCCGCCGCGTGCGCGCTTCTTCGATGCGGCTCCTGTGCTGACGGGCGAGCGGCGGCCGGAGGTCGAGCGGCGGGCGCTGGCGATGTTCGCCGATGTCGGGCTGCCCATGCGATCCGTGCAGGTGGTCGAGCAGGACCAGCCTGCGCCGATGCGCCGCATGGACCGCATCAGGATGCGCGCCGTGGGCGACATGCGTGGCGCGGGGCGGGGCGGGCGGCTGACGATGGCGGCCGAATATGCGCCGGGACAATGGGTCGTGACCCAGACGCGGGCGGGCAACCGGGCGCCGCGCTTTGGCGGCTGGCTCGCCTGGCAGACGCTGATCCTTTATGTGATCGTGCTGTTGCCGCTGCTGTGGGTCGGGCGACGGCTGGCGCGGCCTTTGGGGCAGTTGACGCGGTCGGCGCAGCAGTTCGCGCGTACGGGATCGGCCGATGCCGTGGAGGAGCGCGGGCCGGGGGATGTGCGGGAGCTGACCACCGCATTCAACGCGATGCGCGGCCGCATCTTTGCGATGCTGGATGAAAAGGACCGGATGCTGGGCGCGATCGGCCATGATTTGCGGACGCCGCTGGCGTCGCTCCGGGTGCGGGCGGAGTCGGTGGAGGATGAGGGCGAGCGGGCGCGCATGTCGCAGACGATCGATGAGATGAATCGGATGCTGGAGGATATTCTGTCGCTGGCGCGGGCCGGGCGGAGCACCGAGGCGGCGCAGAAGGTTGATCTTTCCGCGCTGGCTGATGCTGTCGTGGAGGATTTCATTGAGCTGGGATCGCCTGCGGAGATGGCGGATAGTGTGCGGGCGGTGGCTTCGGTCAGGCCGCAGCAGATCAGGCGGGCGCTGCGCAATTTGATCGAGAATGCGATCGTCTATGGCGAGCGGGCGCATGTGTCCGTGGTGCGCGAGGCTGGCGCGATCCGGCTGGTCGTGGCGGATGATGGGCCGGGTATCAGCGAAGATCGGATGGAGGAGATGATGGAGCCCTTCACCCGGCTGGAAGGGTCGCGGAACCGGGAGACTGGCGGGGCTGGGCTGGGACTGGCGCTGGTGCGCGCGATCATGGCGGAGCATGGAGGCGCGCTGAGGCTGGTGAACCGGACTGGTGGCGGGCTGGAGGCGAGTTTGGTGTTGCCGGTTTGAGCGGGGATGGTGGCAGATACAAATTCCCCTCCCGTAGGCGGGAGGGGCTAGGGGTGGGCGTGAGCGCAGCGAGCTTCCGGGTTAGCCGTTAAGAACAAGTCCGGCGTTGCGCTGGCCCACCCCCCAACCCCTCCCGCCTGCGGGAGGGGAGCAGATTCGCAATCCAGTCGATCAGTGCTTGCCCGGTTTGCTCGACGTGCCCGGCGCTGTTGGGTTGAGCAACTGCACCCCGCTAGGCAATCCGGTGCCGCCCATGTCGATCCTGGTCACCTCTTCGCGCGCTATCCGTGCCGGGTTGTCGCGTTCCTTGATGGCGGCCTTGGTTTCCTCGTCCTGTCCCTGATCGTCGCTGCTGTCGCTGCCACGGGTCCAGCCCAGGATGATCGACATGCGGCGGTTGCGCGGGTCGTAGACATTGCCCTTGGCGAAGGGTTCGCGGTCGGCGACGCCTTCGATGCGGGCGAAGCGGTCGTTGCCGATGCCGCTGGCCGCCAGCGTCTTGCGCGTGGCTTCGGCGCGGGCGGAGGAGAGCATCCAGTTGTTCATGCTCTGGCCCGAACTGTAGGGCAGGCCGTCGGTATGACCGCGCACGATCAGCGGATTGGGCATGCCGCGTACGACGCCAGCGACTTCGCTCACCAGGTCGCGGGCCTGTGGCAGCAGGCGGTCGGTGCCCATGGCGAACATCGCGAAATTGGATTCGTCGATGAGGTCGATGCGCAGCCCCTCGCGGGTTTCGGTGAAGCGGACGTTGCGGCGCAGCTTGTCCATGCCCTTCTTGCGGGACATGCGGGCTTCCAGTTCTTTCTTCACCGCTTCGAACTTGGCGCGGTCGGCGGCGCGGGTGGCTTTGCCGCCCTGATCCTTCGTGCCGGTCGCGTCGCGCGGGATGGTGATGGCAAGGTTGCCCTGACCGCCGGTCGTGGGATAATTTTCCTTGCTCACCATGCTATCGCCGCCGAACAGGCCGCTTGACCCGGCCGAGGACATTTTCAGTTCGACCAGCGTCGGGGTGAAATAATCGGCAAGGCCCTTGCGCTGCTTTTCGGTGGTTGCGCCGAGCAGCCACATCAGCAGGAAAAACGCCATCATCGCCGTCACGAAGTCGGCATAGGCGACCTTCCACGCACCGCCATGATGACCGCCATGGCCATCGACGATGATCTTCTTGACGATGATCGGCCGGGGTTCGGGTTCGTTTCCGCCGCGCTTCTTTTCGGCCATGGCTTATTTGCCCCGCATGCCGTCGAACACTTCGGCGAAGGCCGGCTGGTTCGCATGGGTCAGGCTGGAGCGGGCCGCTTCGATGACGAGCGGCTGGGGATGGCCGTGGAGCGAGGCGATGATGATCTGCTTTACCACATGGTACATGGCGCCGTCCGCCTCGATCACCGCGCGGCAGCGATTGGCGAAGGGACCGACCATGCCATAGGCGAGCAACACGCCAAGGAAGGTTCCGACGAGCGCAGAACCGATCATGCCGCCCAGGATTGCCGGGGGCTGGTCGATCGATCCCATGGTCTTTACGACGCCCAGAACCGCCGCGACGATGCCGAGGGCGGGGAGGGCGTCGGCCAGGCCCTGAAGATTGTCGGCGGGCTTCAACGCTTCATGATGATGCGTCTTGAGGGCATTATCCATGACCTCTTCGACCGCATGCGGATCGAGCGTGCCTGACGAGACGACCACCAGACGCAGCGTATCGCTCATCAGGTGGATCAGCGTCTTATCGGCCATCAGGCGGGGATATTCGGAGAAGATCGTCGAGCTGGCGGGGTCCTCGATATGCGGCTCCAGCGCCACGGGGCCTTCGACGCGCAGCGTCTTCATCAGGCGCGAGACGAGGAAGATGCAGTCGAGAAAATCCTGCTTCTTATATTTGGGGCCTTTGAACACCTTGCCAACGCCGCCGCCCAGCGCCTTCAGGTCCGCGCCCGAATTGCCGATGATCAGCGCGCCGACAGCGGCGCCGCCGATTATGAGCATTTCATGGGGCAGGGCGTGGAGAACGGGACCGATGTCGCCGCCCGTGAAGATGAAGCCGCCAAATACCATGGCGAGCAGCACGACCAGGCCAATGATTGCGAACATGAGTACCCCTGAAAATTCTGCCCGCCGGGCTTTCACCCGACGACGCAAGATGCGCTTTCGTCAGATGGTTAAACGCCCAATGGTTAGCGGGAGGTTTAGGATGGGAGGTTTTTTCTGCCGTTTCGGTTTCTTATCGTCGTCCCAACGGAAGCTGGGATCTCGGGCCGGGTTGCGCGCCCTCTCCTGAGATCCCAGCTTTCGCTGGGATGACGAACAGGGGAGGGCGGTGTTGACGCTTAGCGGATCAGGTCGAACAGCGTCTGCTGATTGATGCGTGCGAAGGCCGATTGCGCGGCTTCGAGCTGGAGCAGCTTGCTCTTCACCGACGAGATGACTTCGGACAGGTCGGTCGATTCGAGGCCCTGACGGCGTTCCTTCAGGTCCAGATCGACGCTGGTCAGCCGGTTGCCGGTCACGTCCAGCCGGTCGCTACGGACGCCTTGCTTGGCCTGTTCGATCGTGATGTGGCTTTGTCCCGCCTTGATCGCGGTCAGCGCCGATTGGAGGTCAGCGTCTGTGCCGCCCTGCAAGGCGGTGAGCGCCTGGGCCAATATGCCGTCCAGCGTCATGGGCGTTCCGCCGACGTCGATTCCTTCCGAAACCTCCTGCCGGGTGCCGACCACTGCCAGATTGAGCCCCCGGCTCACTGGAACCAATACGCTCTGCGTATCGTCGAATACCGGCACGCCCTGATAGTCGGTCTGATTAAGCAGCGAACCGATAGCTTCGCGAATGCCCTTCACATCTTCGTAGATCGCGGTGCGTTGCGCATCGTTGAGCGATCCGTTGCGGGCGGAGGTCACCAGTTCCTGCGCGCTGATGAGGAGGGTGTTGATCTCTTCGAGATTCGATTCGGCGTTGGCTGCGCGGCCCTGACCATAGCTGACATTGGCCTGCCAGGATGATTGCTGCGCCTGCGCCTTACCGATTTCCGACACCTGAACCCAGGCCAGCGCATTGTCCGATGGCTTGGTCAACGTGATCCCGGTCGAAATGGCGGTCTGCCCTTCGATGATGCCCTGCGATAGCTGCTGCTGACGGCGGATTTCGGCGATCAGCGTCTTGTTGGTGATGCCTACCATGGGTCAGCCCTTTCAGATGATCTGCAGAATGGCATCGACGGTTTCCTTCGCGATCTGAAGGATTTTCGCCGAGCCGGAATAGGCCTGCTGCAAACGCAGAAGTTCCGCCGCTTCCATGTCGAGATCGACGCCGCTGACCGCTTCGCGTGCGGCGATCGCCTGGTCGCTGCGGCCCTGCGCGGTCGTTTGTTCGGCTTTGATGGACGCGAGCAGGTTCGCCTGCGTCGCGATGATCGATGTCCAGCCTTGTTCGACGCTGCCATTGCCGCGCAGGACGGTGCCCGCGTCCAGCAGGTTGCCGTTGAGCCTTCCGTCCGTGGATTTGGTCGCCAGCGCCGCAGGATCGGTGATCAGCGCGGTGACGGTCGCCGCCGTCGTACCGGAGAGGAGCGCGGCGCCTGCCACATTCGCGTCGGTACGGCCCTGC
Source organism: Sphingobium sp. TomTYG46 (assembly GCF_055396345.1). NCBI lineage: Bacteria > Pseudomonadati > Pseudomonadota > Alphaproteobacteria > Sphingomonadales > Sphingobiaceae > Sphingobium > Sphingobium sp. TomTYG46. Next base: position 1,720,672 of record NZ_AP027324.1, on the reverse strand, counting down.
GCGTGCCAGGCGTTCATGTTCGTCACGAACTGCTGCGCCAGCGTGTCCAGGCTGGTGCGGCGCTGCGTCGTTATGTCAGCCGAGGAAAAGAGGCCGCCCAGCGTCCCGTTGGAGGGTGCGGTCAGCGCCGTGCCGCCAGCGGTGGCGAGCGCCAGCGTGCCGTTGGCATTGACGGTCAGTGCCAGCGTCGTTGCGTTGTCGCCCTGCACGATCGTGGTGCCATTATAATTGACCGTTGCCACGTCATGCGCGCCGAAGCTGATATCGACATTCAGATTGGCCGACAGCGTGTTCAACGCCGCGTCGCGGCCGTCGAGTAGCTGCGCATAGGCTGACGTGCCGGGCTGCGCGCGCAGCAGGCTGTTGTTGATGCCCGCCAGCTGGGACAGCGATCGGTTGATGGTTTCGACGGACGCGGTCGCTTCGGTGGCGATGCCACTGGATACCTGCGAGAGGTCGGCCGAGGTGCGCTGAAACGCTTCGGCGACACGATTGATGCTGTCGAGCGTCGTGACGCGCAGCGATCGGTCGCTGGGGCTGGCGGCGAGCTTGTCGATATTCTGGAACATGCCGGTCATCAGCTTGCCGATGCCGGTGTCCGTGTCGTTGAGCGCGCCTTCCATATCGCTCATCCAGCGCAGCCGGGCGGTGGAATTGCTGAGCGCCATGCCGCTGGAGCGGACGGCGGCATCAAGATAGGGATCGGCCGCGCGGGCGACGCCCGCCACTTCGGTGCCGCCGAAATTGGCGCGGGCGATGTAGGTCGCCATCGTCGCGGTGGACGAGCCGGACTCGACGGTCGTCAGCGAACGACGCGAATAGCCTTCGGTGCTGGCGTTCGCGATATTTTCCGAGATCGCGGCCATCGCCTGGCGATAGGCCTTGGTGCCCGAAGCCCCGATGATGAAGAGGTCGCTCATTCGCCCTTATCCTGCGCGGTGGCGGCAGGCGCGACCGGCTGGCGGGCTTCATATTGGCGCAGCAGCATCTCCGCGATGCCGAGCGCGCCCTTTTCCGCCATCGTATCGGCGGTGCGGGCGTCCGACATGTCGCGAAACTGTTCGGTGGCGCTTGAATCGAAGATGCCTTCGCCGCCGCCCGACTGACGCATGGTGCCGATCATCTGGCGCAGGAAGATGGCCTCGAACTGCTTGGCGGTCTTCTCCAGCTGCGCCTTTTCGGGCGATGCGCTGGGCTGAACCCCCGTGGAAATCGAGTTTATCTGCATCACAACACCACCAGTTCAGCCTTCATCGCGCCCGCCTGTTTCAAGGCTTCGAGGATCGCGACCATGTCTGCGGGAGAGGCTCCAATGGCATTCACCGCCTTCACTATATCGGCCAGCGATGCTCCACCTTTAAAATTAATCATTGGTTTCTTTTCCTGATCGATCGAAATCGAGCTGGAAGGCTCCAAGGCGGTGCGCCCTTGCGAGAAGGGGGCGGGCTGGACGATGCGGGGGCTTTCGTTGACGCTGACGGTGAGTTTTCCGTGCGCAACGGCGGCCGGATGAATCCTGACCGCGCCGTTGATGACGACCGTGCCAGTGCGGGCATTGACGATGACCTTTGCGGGGGCATCGGCGGGCTTGATCTCGATATTCTCGATCATGCCCATCATCATGATGCGGTCGGTCGCGCCGGGCGCGGCGTCGATGTTCACCGAAACCGCGTCGGTGGCGCGCGCGCGCTGGTCGCCGAAGGTGCGGTTGATGCCATCCGCTACGCGCAATGCGGTGGTGAGGTCGGCTTCGGCGAGGTTGAAGGTGAGGGTCGGCGCGGTGTCGAAACCGGTGGCGACCGCGCGCTCGACCGTCGCCCCGCCGGGAATGCGGCCCGCCGAGGGAATGTTGACCGAGACCTGGCTGCCGTCCGCACCCGATACGCCAAGGCCGCCCACCGCCAGATTGCCCTGCGACATGGCGTAGATTTCGTTATCCGCACCGCGCAGGGGCGTCATGATCAGCGTCCCGCCGCGCAGCGACTTGGCCTTGCCGAGTGCCGAGACGGTGACGTCGAGGCGCTGGCCGGGCTTGGCGAAGGCGGGGAGATCGGCTGTCACCAGCACGGCGGCGGCATTCTTGAGCGCGGGGTTGATGCCCTGCGGCAATGTGAGGCCGAAGCGCGAGACCATGCCCTTCACGCCCTGCGTCGCATAATCGAGGCTGTCGTCGCCCGTGCCAGCGAGGCCGACGACGATGCCGTAGCCGGTCAGCTGGTTGGGGCGGACGCCCTGAAAGGTGCCCAGGTCCTTGATCCGTTCGGCATGGGCAGCGGGCGCCGCAGCCAGTGCGAGAGCGGCAAGCAGAAAGCGGAACAGGCGGGTCATGGCTCGGCCGGTCTCCATCAGAAGGGGCTGATCATCGAGAAGAAGCGCTGCAGCCAGCCCTGGCGGCTTGCGCGGGCGATTTCGCCCTTGCCGGTGTAGATGATCTTGGCGTCGGCGACGCGGGTCGATGCGATGCGGTTGTCAGGGGTGATGTCCGCCTGGCGAACAAGGCCGCTGATCTGGATATACTCGTCGCCGCGATTGAGCGTCAGCGCCTTTTCGCCCTTCACCAGCATCGTGCCGTTGGGATAGACCGCCGCGATCGTCACGGTGATTTCGCCGTTGAGGGCGTTCGACTGCGTCGCGTTGCCCTTGCCGGTGAAGCCCTGATCGCCGCTGGCGGCGACGTCGCTGGGCGAGAAGAGCTTCGAGAACAGGCCCGTGCTGGGCGGCGTCAGGCCGATGCTGCCGCTGCGGCTGGTATCGGCCGAATTGGTCTTGGTCGCCTGCGTGCGTTCGACCAGCACGATGGTGATGATGTCGCCGACGCTCTGCGCCCGCGCGCCGCTGGTAAGCGGGGTGTAGCCCATCGATGCCTGAAAGATCGAGCCGTTCGCCACAGGGGCGGCAGGGGCGGCAACGATGGTGGGGGCAAAAAATTGCCGCTCGGCATCGCGCTTTTTGCCGGCCATTGCCGGGGTGGCGGTGAGGGCCACCAGTGACAGCGCGAGGATCGAGGAGGAAGCGAGGCGCATCATTCGGCTCACAGCTGCTGATTGACGTACTGGAGCATTTCGTCCGTCGCCTTGATCATCTTGCTGTTCACCTCATAGGCGCGCTGCGTTTCGATCATGTCGACCAGTTCTTCGACCACATTGACGTTCGAGGTTTCGAGATTGCCCGAGCGGATCATGCCGCGACCGTCGAGGCCAGCGACGCCGACCTGCGGGGTCCCGCTGGCGGCGCTTTCGGTCAGCAGGTTGCCGCCGATGGGCTGAAGGCCCGCCGGGTTCATGAAGCTGGCAAGCTCCACCTGACCAAGCTGGGTCGGTTCGGTCTGGCCCTGAAGCGTCGCGGTCACGGTGCCGTCATTGCCGATGGTGATGCCGGTCGCGCCTTGGGGCACGGTGATCTGCGGGATGAGGGGCAGGCCGTCGCTGGTGACGATCGCGCCTTCGGCCGTGGTGCTGAAATTGCCCGCGCGGGTGTAGGCGGTGGTGCCGTCCGGGCGCTGGACCTGGAAGAAGCCGGAGCCTTCGATCGCCATGTCGAGCGCGTTGCCGGTCTGCTGCAGCGTGCCCTGCGTGTTGATCTTGCTGGTGCCCTGCATCGCGACACCCGAACCCAGATTGAGGCCGGTGGCGAACTTGTTTTCGCTGTCCGAATTGGCGCCTGCCGCGACCATCTGCTGGTAGGCGAGGGTTTCGAAATCGGCACGGTCGCGCTTGAAGGCGGTCGTGTTGACGTTCGCCAGGTTGTTGGCGATCACGCGCATCTTCGTATTCTGCGCGTCGAGGCCGGTGCGGGCGACGTGAAGGGCTGCGTTGGTCATAGTCTAACTCCGTGATGCCGTCAGGCTTGCACAGCGAAAAGCAAGGTTCGTGCCAAATTAACCATCAAGTCGCATGAGAGACGCGCCGCCGTCATCCAGCTGCTTGGCCGTGTCGATCAGCTTCACCTGCGTTTCCCACGCCCGGCTCGCTTCGATCATATCGACGAGCGCGGAGGTTGCGTTGACGTTGGAGCCTTCGATCGAACCACCCGTGACGGTCGCGAGGGGGTCTTGCGGCAGGGCACCGCCGTTGGTTTCGCGGAACAGACCGTCCGTGCCCTTGGCGATGCTGGAGCCTACCGCACGGACGAGCTTCAGCCCATCGACGCGCTGCGGGTTGGCCGGGTCGCCGCCCTGGGGAACGCCCCAGATGCTGCCGTCCTGTGAGATGGAGACGCTGTCCATCTGCGGCAAGGTGATAGGGCCGCCTTCGCCGAGGACGGGCAAGCCGTCGCCGGTCGTGAGGAGGCCGCTGTCGGAGAGTTTAAGGTCGCCGCGGCGCGTATAAGCTTCGCTGCCGTCCGAGGCCTGAACGGCGAGCAGTGCATCGCCGTTCATGGCCACGTCCAGCGGATTTCCGGTTTCGACGACCGCGCCCTGCGCCATGTCGGACGCGATCACCTGTTCGGATGCTTGCGCCCGTGTGTCGAAACCATCGCCCTTGATCCAGCGCGTCTCGGCATTGGCGATCTCCGCGCGGAAGCCAACCGTGTTGACGTTCGCGAGATTGTTGGAGATCGACGCCTGCCGCGCCATCGCGCCGCGCATTGCGGTGAGTGCCGTGTTGACGAGCCGGTCCATGGGAAGGGTTCCTGTCCGTGGTAAGTCGCAGCGTGCTCCTGCGAAGGCAGGAGCCTAGATCGAGCGTTGGGACTGGGCTCCTGCCTTCGCAGGAGCACAAATCCCTATCCGCTATCAGGTGCGCATGTTGACGATGGTGGTCGAGAGCGTGTTGGCCGCTTCGATCGCCTTCGAGTTCGCCTGGAAGTTGCGCTGGGCCGAGATCAGGGCGACCAGTTCTTCCGTGATGTCCACGTTGGCGCGTTCGAGGGCGCCCGAGCGAACCGAGCCATAAAGGCCGCTGTTGCCGGTGCCGAAGCGCGGCGCGCCGCTGGCCGAGGTGGAGGTCCAGTGCGCGTCGCCCTGCTGGCGCAGGCCGTCCTGGCTGTTGAAAGCCGCCATGGCGGTGGTGCCGAGATAGACGGTCGAACCATCGGCATAGACGCCGGAGATTTGCCCGTCCTTGCCTACGCCGACGCTGTTCAGCTGATTACCGGTGCCGCCAGCGGGCCAGTTGGTGGGAACCTGAAGATCGGCAAGGTCAGCGGAGGTCAGCGTGCCGGCGGCAAGGCCAGCGGCGATCGCGGCGCTGGGCTGGCCAGTGGCAGGGTCAACGGGGATCACCTGCACGCGGGCGCCGGTCGTGTCGACGACGAAGCGGTCCTCCGTCAGCGACAGGGCGCCGTTACGCGTGAAGCTGACTTGGCTGTCGCCGGTGCGCTTGACGGTGAAGAAGCCTTCGCCAGTGATGGCGAGGTCCAGCGTCTTGTCGGTGCCTTCGATCGTCCCTTGAGTGAACTGCTGGGTGATGCCCTGCACGCGCGCGCCCTGACCAGCGACCTGCGTGGTCGTCTGCATCGGGGCGGCGGCGAAGATGTCACCGAACACGGCCTTGCTCTTCTTGAAGGCGGTGGAATTCACGTTCGACACATTGTTGGCGATGGTGGCCAGATCGGTCTGTGCGGCCTTCAGGCCGGAAAGTGAGATGTAGAAGGACATGGCGTTACTCCTTGGGTGAAAAGGATTTGGGTGATGAGGTTAGGAGAGTGAAATGGCGTCTGACGGGCTGTAGCTGCCCAATGCGGTGATGAGTTTGGATGCGCTGCCGTCGGCGGGTGACTGGACGGCGGCGATGGTGGCCCAGCTGGCGACACGGGAAGGCGTTGCGCCGTTGACGCGGATCTTGAGCGCGTCGGTGGCGACCCTGTTTCCGGCTTCGTCCTTGCCGTCCCAGTAGAAGTTGACGTCGCCTGCGGATCGGTTGCCAAGGTCGATGGTCTTCACGACATTGCCGTTGCCGTCCATCAGATCGACGCTTGCGCCGCTGGTGGCGTCGGCGAACGTGACCTGGCCGATATACTGGCCAGCGGCATCAGGGGCGACAATGTTGCTTTGCACCAGCATCGACTTGCCGATCCAGCTGGCGGCATCGCCCAGGCGCGAGCCGGTCAACTGCGAGGCCAGACCCTTCAGCGTCTGGTTCATTTCCGCGATGCCGCTGGAGTTGGTGATGGTCGCCATTTGGGCCACCATCTGTGCGTTATCCATCGGCGCGAACGGGTCCTGCGTCTGCATCTGCGCGGTGAGCAGGCGCAGGAAATCCGCCTGGCCCATTTCCGCCTTGCCGGTGCCGACATTCTTGTACGGATTATAGGCGGTAAGGCCTGCGCTGTCGGTGACGGTTGAGGTCGTGCTCATTTGCCGATCCTTATGGTTTCGAGCATGAGGGATTTGGCGGTGTTCAGCACCTGCACATTGTTCTGGTACATGCGGGCGGTCTCGATCATGTCGACCAGCTCCGCGCTGCTATCCACGGCCGATTCCCAGACGTCGCCATTCTTGTCGGCGAGCGGGTGATTGGGGTCGTGGCGTTTGGTCGGCTTGGCGTCGGTGGTAAGGACGCTGGCGACCTTGACCGTGGACACGCCGGGTTTGTCGGTGACCGATTCGAAAACGGGCTTGATGGCGCGATAGGCGGACGCCTCGCTGCCGGTGACATTGCCCGCATTGGCCATGTTGGAAGCGGTGGCGTTCAATCGCACCAACTGCGCGCTCATGGCGCGGCCGGCGATGTCGAAGACGTTCATGGGGCCAGAACCGCTCATGCTCATTCTCCCTTCAAGGCGCGAGTGATGGTGTTGATGCGGCCCTCAAGGAAGGAGAGGGTCGTGCGATATTTGACGGCGTTTTCGGCAAACAGCGTCTGTTCGGTGCTGAGTTCGACGGTGTTGCCGTCGAGGCTGGGTTGCAGCGGCACGCGATAGCCCATGCTGTCGTCAACGGCCTCGGACACGTCGGCGATCGAGCTGCCCTGCTGGCGCGTCGTTGCTTCCTTGAGCGCGGCGTCGAAGTCGATGTCGCGCGCCTTGTACCCGGGGGTCGAGGCGTTCGCGATGTTGGATGCAAGCAGGGACAGGCGTTGCGAGCGAAGCGCCAGCGCCTTTCCATGTACTCCGAACAATCCGTCTTCGAGCGACATTTCCGTCTTTCCGTCTTTTTGCCCCGGGGGGCCTAAAAGTTGTGGACCGTGCGCCGTTCTGAAGCCTGATGGCGTGAACCACGGGTGATCCGAACGGGTATTCGCAAGAGCCGTGCCAATTTGCGTGGGTGACGCATCGGCATGTGCTGAAACGGCGGAAATCCTTGGGTTTGGATGAAGGCGGCGGCAGGGGCGGCAAGATTTTGCCGGTCCTGGGCAAGGCTTTGCCGCTGGTGATCCGGGTGATTGGGGGATTTGTTGATGATCGGGATTTTCGCGCAACTCTTCGATCCCCTGACGCTGGCAATCATGATCGCGGGCGTGGGCGCGGTGGCGCTGTTCCAGAATGGCGGCCCGGCGATCGGGCGGGGGTGCGCGGCATTGGTGCCGCTGCTGCGCGCCGATCCGGACAAGGATCAGGCGACGGCCCGCGCGGCATTGCTGAAGATCGATCAGGTCGCGCAACTGCGCGGCCTTGCCTGCACCGACCGGGTGAAGACGGCCAATCCCTTCCTCGCTGAAGCCGCGCGGCGGCTTGCCAACAGCGAAAAGACCGAGCAGTTCGAGATCTGGGCAGCACAGGCACTGGCCGACCGGGCGCGCAGGCATGCTGGTGCGCGTAACGTCTGGCTGTCGATCGCGGACACCGCTCCTGCGCTTGGCATGGCGGGCACGATATTGGGCCTGATCGGCATGTTCGCGGCGATGGATGATCCGGCAAAGTTGGGTCCGTCCATGGCGCTGGCGCTGCTTACGACGCTGTATGGCGTGGTGATCGCCAATGTCATTGCCGCTCCCATAGCGAGCCGTCTTGCCGACTTGTCGGAGCGTGAACTGGCATGGCAGAAGGAAGCGGTCACCCGCATGGTCGCCATCGCCCGGCGCGAAAATGTGACGACGCTGCGGGCGTCCATCCGCGAGGTTGCATAATGACCGCTGCCGCATCTCAGGCCCGGCGTAATCGGTGGGCGGTCAGTTTCGCCGACCTGCTCTTGCTGCTGCTCGGCTTCTTCATCTTGCTTCAGGCGAGCGGGCAGAAGCGCGACGCCATGCTGGCGCAGGTACGGCAGCAATTTGGCGGGCGGGCCGTGGCCAAGGACATGGAGCTGCGCGCGGCGGAGCTTTTCCTGCCGGATGAGGCCTTGTTGTCCGATCGGGGCAGGGCGGTGGTCGCCAGGGTCGGCGCTGGTTTGCGGCGAGGAACGGGCAGGATCGACATCAGCAGTTTGGGCACTGACCCAGCGCGGCGGCGGTTCGACCCATGGGATCTGGCTGCGGCACGACTGGGCGCGGTGGCGCGGGAGTTGAAGGCGCAGGGGCTGGCCGACGATCGGCTGCGCATTCGGGGCCTTGATCAGATGGATGGCGGCACGGGCAAGGGGCAGGTGATCCGCATCGGTGAAGCCGCCGGGCGGCGTTAACGACTTGTTAGCCATGTCGGATGCTTAATGCGTGGCATGAATCTGCCTGCATCCGGAGATATGCTGTGAACAAGCTGCCCTTCATTGCCGCCATGGCGCTGGCCGCAGCGGCTGCTCAGCCCGCGCTGGCGCAGCAGAAATTCGAGAATCTCGATCGCCTGGACGGGCTGGTCGCGATGACCGTGGGCGCCAATATCGGCGAACCGGGCGGACCTGTAGCGCCGGTCGATCGGCGGCTGCGGTTGGCGGCTTGCCCGGTGACGCCCAGCGTCGAAGGGCCGACTTTCGGCGCGGCGATCGTGAAGTGCGACTCCCTTGGCTGGCGCATACGCGTGCCGCTGAGCGGCGGTGGCGCTGGTGCTGCTACTGTGGCGCCGGTCGCCCGCTATGGCGCGGCGGCTGCTCGCCCGGCGCAGCGCGACATGGTGGTAAAGCGCGGCGACCCCGTCCAGCTGATCGCTGGCAATGCGAGTTTCAGCGTGTCGCGCGTGATGATTGCGGATGAAGATGGCGCCGTGGGTGACACCATCCGCGTGCGGGAGGACAAGAAAGCAGCGCCCGTATTGGCGCAGGTCGTGGAAATGGGCACGGTGCGCATTCCGGGATTTAATGATTTTTGAACCCGGCCGTTATAGATAGGGCGGGACGAGTGAAGGATTGTAAGCCATGATCAAATCTGTCGGCCAGAATATGAGCGCCGCCATAGAGGCTTCCCGCTTGCGGGACAGCGGCAAGGCGCGCAGCGCTTCCGACAAGGGGTCGTCAAACGTGTCATCCTTTTCAGCATCGGCCAGCCCGGCTGCGCGCATGGCTGCGGAAGGTGCGCCGGTCGATATGGACCGCGTCGCCGCGATCAAGGCGGCCATTGCGTCGGGCAATTATCCGGTCGATGCGGCTGCGATCGCTGACAAGATGCTCGCGCTCGACCTGCCGGTTAACGGGTAAGATTGCCGATGCCGCTCGGGCTTGCAGCGCTGGATGACCTCTTCTCCGCTTTTGATGAGCTGCGCGCGGCGCTTGATGGCACCGACGTGGCGGCAATCGATGCCGCCGCATCTCATGTAAGCAAGAGCGCCGCCGCAGTGCGCGCGATCGGCGCATGGCGCGCGGACGAGGCGATTCGTGAAAAGGTTACAGCGCTGCTGCCGATGATTGAAGCGGCGCGGGTGCGAATCAATGTGTTGACCGATCATGCGGGGCAGCGGTTGTCGTTGCTGGCGGCGCATGGATCGACGCAGGCGCCTTTGGTTTACGGGCGGTAGATTCCAGCCTTCGCAGGAGTAAGATTAGCAAGAAACAGGGCGCCCATGTGGCGCCTTTTTCTTTGCATGCTGAACACGCCATCAATATTTATGGAGCGCGCGTTAACCAAATCTTGGCATAACCCTTGCTCTAATGGTCCCCGGTACCAACGGGGATTTTTCATTTGTCGGCTTTTGCAGACATATCAGCGACAGGCGCTTCGACCGGCAACCGCGTGACGAACGCGATCGCCATGGCGAGCCGCAGGACGGGCGTGGACTTCGCCTATCTGTTGGGCCAGGCCAAGATTGAAAGCAGCCTTAATCCCACGGCGCGGGCGAGCACTTCGTCGGCGCGGGGTCTGTATCAATTTGTCGATCAGAGCTGGCTCGCCGTCGTCGACAAGCATGGCAGCGAATATGGGCTGGGCTGGGCAGCCGACATGATCAGCCGGGGCCAGAATGGCCGCTATTATGTCGCTGATCCGAACATGCGGCAGCAGATACTGGACCTGCGCAACCATCCTGAAACCGCGTCCGTCATGGCCGCGCAGCATGCCGCCGACAACAAAGCCTATCTGGAACAGCGGCTTGGCCGGGAAGCCGAGCCGGTCGATCTTTACCTTGCCCATTTCCTGGGCGTCGGTGGCGCGAGCAAGTTCCTGTCCGTTCACGATCGCGCGCCCAATGCGACTGCCGCGTCGATGTTCCCGGCGGCTGCACGCGCGAACCGCTCCATCTTCTACGATCGCTCCGGCAGTCCGCGCAGCTTTGCGGAAATACGCGATCGGTTCGCGTCGAAGCTTCAGCGCGGCGTCGATTCGATCGACACCGGCCCCATCCAATATGCCGCCGCCTCGCTGCCCGATGGGGCAAAGACGGTGCAGCCCGCCGATTATGTGCGGATCGAAACCCAGCGCCTCGCCAATGCGACCGATGTCAGCATCAAGCCGCAGCCGGAAACCGCGCGTCTCGCCTATCTCATGCTCGCCACCCTCGGAAGGTAACGGCCACTCATGACTCCTGCCCAAGTCAAAGCGAAGATCTGGATGAGCGCCGCCAAGGGAGCCGTGCTGCCCATCGCGACGCTGATGGTCGTGCTGTTCATGATGGTGCCGGTGCCCGCGTTCATGCTGGACGTTGGCTTCATCACCAATATCATGATCAGTCTTGCGGTGCTGATGGTGGCGCTGAACGCCGCCAAGCCGCTCGACTTTTCCAGCTTTCCGACGGTGCTGCTGTTCGCGACATTGTTGCGCCTCGCGCTGAACGTCGCCTCGACCCGTGTGGTGCTGGTGCAGGGGCATGAAGGATCGGACGCCGCGGGGCATGTCATCGAGGCTTTCGGCCACTTCTTGATCGGCGGCGACTATGTCGTCGGCATCTTCGTCTTCGCGATCCTGATGATCATCAATCTGGTCGTCATCACCAAGGGCGCAGGCCGCGTGTCGGAAGTCAGCGCGCGTTTCACCCTGGACGCCCTGCCGGGCAAGCAGATGGCGATCGACGCCGACCTCAACGCGGGTCTGCTGACGCCTGAAGAAGCCAAGGTCCGCCGTCGCGAAGTCGCGACCGAAGCGGATTTCTACGGTTCGATGGACGGTGCGTCCAAGTTCGTGAAGGGTGACGCGGTTGCGGGCATCCTGATCCTGGCGATCAACATCGTCGGCGGCATCATCCTGGGCGTGGTCAGCCATGGCCTGTCGATGGGCGAGGCCGCGCAGACCTATATCGTCCTTGCCATCGGCGACGCTCTGGTGGCGCAGGTTCCGGCGCTTTTGCTCTCCATCGCCGCCGCCGCCATTGTGACGCGCGTCGGCAGCGAGCAGGAGCTATCCGACCAGATCACCGGCCAGTTCGGATCGAGCAAGGCTTGGGCGCCGGTCGCCGCGATCCTGACTTTCCTCGGCATCCTGCCCGGCATGCCGCACATGATCATCCTGCCCGCCGCAGCGATCGCGGGCTATATCGCCTGGCACTTGCGCAAGACCGCGAAGGCGAAGGCGGCAGAGCCCGCGCCCATGCCGGAACCGGCCAACCCGGCGCTGATCGAATGGAATGATGTGTCCGACGGCGCGATCCTCGGCCTCGAAATCGGCTATGGCCTCATTTCGCTGGTCGATGAGCGCAAGGGCGCGCCGCTGATGGCCCGCATCACCGGCATCCGTCGCCAGTTGTCGAAGGAGCTGGGGTTCGTCGTGCCGATGGTCCGCGTGAAGGACAATCTGGCGCTGGAGCCTAATCAATATCGCATCACCATCGCTGGCGTCGTTGTTGGCGAGGACGAAATCTTCCCCGAGGATCTGCTGGCGCTCGACAGTGGCGCGCTGGAAGGCGTGGTGTCCGGCCGCGAAGCCAAGGATCCGACCTTCGGTCTGGACGCGGTGTGGATTTCTGCCGCCAAGCGCAGCGAAGCGGTGGTCTGCGGCTATACGGTTGTCGATCCGCCGACGGTCGTCGCGACGCACCTCAACCAGCTGATCGCCATGAATGCAGCTGAGATGTTCGGCCTGGACGAAGCGCGCAAGCTGCTCGACAATCTGAAGGACGCCGCGCCGCAGCTGGTCGATGGCCTGACCCCCGGCACGCTAAGCCTTACGCAGATTTCGGCGCTCTGCCGTGCGCTGCTGTCCGAAGGGATCGCGCTCAAGGACTTCCGCCGCATCTGCGAGGCGATGGTCGATGCCGCACGGCCCGACATGAGCCATGAGCAACTGGTCGAAGCCGTCCGTCAGCGTATTGGCGCGCTCATCATACAGGGCCTTGTGCCCGTGAAGATGCCGCTGCCGGTCATCACGCTGGACGGCGATCTGGAAGCACTGCTTGCCCAAGCGATGCGCGTTGCGGGCGATGCCAAGCATCCGATCGAACCCGCGCTCGCCAACCGCATTATCGAGGCGGTGGTGCAAGCGGCACGGCCCATCATGGGGCAGGCGCGCAACTTCGCCATCGTCACCTCGCCGGTCGCCCGCCGTGCGCTGGCCCGCCTGTTCAAGCCGCATCTGCCCGAAACGCCGGTGCTGTCCTTCCTGGAAATTCCGGATGGGAAGGGCGTGGAAGTCGTCGCCGTCGTCGGCGGCGATCAGCGGCCCGCGCCGCGCCACGATCCGCTGCCTGCACGCGAACGCGTGGCCTAAAGGAGCCTGACCCATGTTCATGAAAAAGGTCGTCGCCGGTTCCGATGCCAATACCTACGGCCGGTCGAACAATAGCCCCGAACAACTCGCCCGCCGCTATATGCCGCTGGTGCGCAAGATCGCCTGGCATGTGCATGGCCGGGTGTCGAGCGCGGTCGAGGTCGAGGATTTGTTGCAAATCGGCATGGTCGCACTGGTCGAGGCGGCCAATGGTTTTGAGGATCGCGGCTTTGGCTTCGCCTCCTATGCGCAGATGCGCGTGCGGGGCGCGATGATTGATCATCTGCGGCGAGGCGCGACGATCGCCCGGTCAGCCATGGCGAACCGCAAGCAGCTGGCCGCAGTGCGCAACCGGCTGGAGCAGCAATTGCGCCGCGCCCCCCTCGAAGCCGAAATGGCGAGCGAAATGGGCATGGAGGCGGCCGCCTATCGCGAACTCGCCGACAGCTGCGAGATGGTGCAGCACACCAGCATGGATGAGGTCTATTCCGATCAGTCCATGTGGTTTGCCGATGTGGAAGACCGCGCGGATGACGTGATGGAGCGGGAGTCGCTCAAGGCAGCGCTCGCCGGGTGCATCGGCGAACTGCCGCAGCGTGAGGCGCTGGTGTTGCAGCTCTATTTTGTCGAGGAATTGAACCTGGAGGAAATCGGCCAGGCGCTCGACATTGGCGCGGCGCGGGTGTGTCAGATTAAGAAGGCTGCATTGGATAAGCTGCGCGAGAAATTACGCGAGTGGGACTGACCGATGCGTCATCCCAGCGAAAGCTGGAATCTCGTGAGGCTATGTCGCTTGCTCTCGCCCGAGATGCCAGCGTCCGCTGGCATGACGGTGTTCCCTAACGATCGTTCGCGACTGCCTGCTGAAGCGGAGCCGCCCCTCGGACCTGCTCGGGATAGTGGGGCGGACGATAGCTTTGTGGTCGCCACCATGGCTCGGCCACCTGGAACAGCCCGCTGCGTTCGGCCTTTTGCCCCAGATCCTTGCGGGCGGTGACGGCAGCAAGGACGGGGGCAAGCACGAGGCCCGCGACGACCGGCATGATCCATCCAACCGATGTGCCGCCCCTGATCGCCAGCACGGTCAGCAGGCCGCCAAGCATGATATGATATTTGAACAGCCAGATGGCGCTGGTGATCGACATGCCGTCGCGGTCCCGGATTTGCCCGCTCCAGCTGCTTTTCCGGCCCATCAATATGCCGAACAGGTTGATCGTCTGGGTCAACATACTGACGGGCGCCATCAGGATGGAAAGCGCGATGTCGGCGATGACGCCCCGGCTCATGCGGGCCGCTCCGCCAAAGCCGATGCGGCGGGCGGGATCGGCCATTGCCCATCCCATCGCCAGCAGCTTTGGACCAAACAGCAGCACCGCCGTCAGCGCCAGAAGGCCGCCCGATGGCAGGATGGCGCTGGGCGGCCACACGCCAGCCAGCGCGCCGCCCAGCACCACCAGCATCAGCGCGAGCCAGAGCGGTGACGTGCAATAGGCCGAAGCGCCGACCAGCAGCTGGAAGCGGCTGACCAGATGCAGTCCCCTGATCTTGGGGATGAGCGGCACATGCTGGATATTGCCCTGGCACCAGCGCCGATCGCGGGTCGCGAGGTCGGGCAGGGAAGGGGGAAACTCCTCGAAACTGTCGTCGGCCATGACCATGTGAACGTCCCAGCCGCGCCTCCGCAGCAGCGCGGCCTCGATCATGTCATGGCTCATGATATGGCCGCCAAATGGCGCGCGTCCCGGCAGTTCGGGAAGGCCGCAGCTTTGCGCGAAGGCCTTGGTGCGCAGGATGGCATTATGCCCCCAGAACATGCCTTCCGATCCCGCCCACCAGATCATGCCCGCAGCGGAAATGGGGCCGAACAGACGGCTGGCGAACTGTTGCCAGCGCGCGAAGAAGGTGGTCGCGCCTACAAGCGTGGGCACGGTCTGGATAAGGCCGACATGCGGGTGCCGTTCCATGTCGAGCGCCAGACGCGCCATGGTCTGGCCGCTCATCACGCTGTCCGCGTCCAGCACGATCATATAGTCGTAGCCGCCGCCGAAACGCTGAACCCATTCGGCGATATTGCCCGGCTTGCGACCGATATTCAGCGCGCGTCGGCGATAATGGACGGGGCGCGAGAAGCCCTTGCGCATTTCCATATAGGCCTGGCGCTCAATCTCTCCATTGGCGGGGTTGGAATCGCTCAGGATGAAGAATTCGAAGCGTTCATGACCCATGACCTGCGCCAGCGAGCGTTCCATGAACGAAAGGCGGCCCATGACGCCCAGGAAATCCTCATTACAGACGGGTAGAAGCACGGCCGTGCGGCCCCGGATCGGACTAGCGAACAGCGCGCGATGGGGTTGGGCGCCCGGACCCTTGCCCAAGGTCAGCGTGAGGAAGCCAATCAGGCTGGTCGCAAAGCCGAAGGCGATCCACGCGAACAGCGGAATGAAGAGGGCAAGATAGACGCCTTCCCATAGCGAAATGCCGTCCAGACCAATCGACCGCCGCATCTCATGAGCCGCAATGGAGGCGGGAAGCAAAGCCAGCAGCACGACCAGCATGCGCCGCGCCCATTGGTCGATATTCAGCGGCCGATGGGGGAAGTCACGCGGACGCTTCCGGAAATCCTGTTCCGGCATGGCGAGGGGCATTTCGGCGGGCACATGCTCGAACCCGCGCGCAAGGGCTTGCGCCGCTTCGCCGCTCGTCTGCCCGCCACTGATTGCCATCCTGTGTTTCCGTTCTGTCATCGTAACGGACGCAATGCGCCCAGTCTCCGCCGGTTTCTTCACGCGCCTAGCGGATAATGCACATATTCGCTGAGCGCGGTATTGCCGGAGCGAAGCTGGACCCGGATATCGGCCGCTTTGCCGCCATCCCGCCGCAGATCGAGGGCGACACGGAAGAGGCCGGGCTGATGCAGGACGGGATAACCTCCTTTCCTGACCAACACGGCGCCTGCCGTATCGACCCAGATGTCCGGCCGCGCATCTTGTTGGACGCCGGAAAAGTCGAGGATCAGGCGGTCCACGCCCGCTTCATTAGCCTGTCCGGTCCAGATATTGGCGAGCACCGCGCCGCTCTTTGCCGGTCCACTCGTGGATGACCAGTCCAGCCGGTAGCTGGCGTCGATCCTGCTGCCCGCGCGCACTGCCGCCGCCGGGGTCCAATAGGCGCAGACATTATCGACATATTCGCTGGTAGTGGGAAATTCGTAGAGCCGCACTTGCCCGGCACCCAATGGTTTGCGCGAAGACGCCCATAGCGAGGGACGGCGCTCGTAGAAAACGCCGTCATCCTGATAATGGTCGAAATTCCGGTCCCGCTGCATCAGGCCGAAGCCTTGAGGATTGCGTTCGGCAAAGGCGTCGACGCGCGGGGCGGACGGATTGATAAGCGGACGCGCATGGGTCGTCCCATCAGCGCTGCCGATCGCGAGCAGGTCGGAATCATGGATTTCCGGGCGCCAGTCGGTGCGGGACGCGCGGCTTGCCTGATCATACCAGAACATGCTGGTCATCGGCATCAGTCCCAGTTCGGCAATCGCGCGGCGGGGGAAAAGCGCGGTGTCCACATCCTGCCGCACGCCCTGTGGGGTCAGCTCGCTTACGAAGCGATAGGCGCCGGTAATGGAGGCGCCATCAAGCAGGGCATAGATGGTGATGCTGCTGCGGCCGGTGCGTTCCAGCCAGAAATGGGTGAAGCGGGGGAACTCCTCCTTGCCCTGGATGCTGGTGTTGATGGCGATCGCACGGGCGGACAGGCCGAACTGCTTGGTCGCGCCGGGGGAGCGGAAATAGCTTGCCCCGAGGAAGGACAGCCAGTCGCCATTGCGCGCCGCATTCATGACGCGGAACCCGGCATAGCCTGCGTCCGGCCCAAGCTGTTGCACCGCATTGTCGGCAGGCGCGTCGAACATCGTTGGATCATAACGCAGGGGGACGGCGCGGCCATTTTCGATCAGCTCGATTTCCACCGGCTGTTCGGCCGAGGCGCTGAGCGGGAAAAGCTGCACCCCGGTGTCGCCGGGCAAATTGCCCCAGATGGTCCGGTCTTCCCGGAAGCGCGCCTTGTAGAGGGCATCATAGTCGACCTTCCGGGCGCCGGGATGATGCGGCGTTTCCCTATAAGGCTGCCGCGCGAGGCGCTGGGCGCGGGCGATCACCATTTCCCATGAAAAGCGCTCGCGACCCTGGGCAAGGGCCGATCCGGGCAGGAGAAGCGTGGCGCCTGAGGCGGCGATCATCGCGCGCCGGTCAATCTTCATCATGGCCGTAATGATGGGCGCATGGCCGCACATTGCAAGCCTAAGCCACCCAAAATGCGGTGAAGCCTCCGCCCGGGGGGACGGAGGCTTCGATATGCTGGCCGTTCGATCGAAGGTTGGTTGCCCGACGCGGTGGGGACTGTTGATGCGCCGGGTTCCCGTGACTGGCTGTCAGGTGACCAATACCCCGCCTGTCAATTTGAGGTACTGAACCGGATTACTGGATCAGCTTCAGGACGTTCTGCTGGCTCTGGTTCGCCTGGGCGAGCATCGCGGTCGAAGCCTGGTTCAGGATCTGCGCCTTGGCGAGGGCGGTCGTTTCAGCCGAGAAATCGGCGTCTTCGATGCGGCTCTTGGCGTCGGAGAGGTTGGTGATGTTGTTGGTCAGGCCATTGACCGTCGATTCCAGCTGGTTCTGCGCAGCGCCGAGCGAAGCGCGGGTCGTGGCTACGTCCTTCAGCATGGTGTCAACATCGGTCAGGGCCGTGGCAGCGCCGGTCGTCGTGCTGACGTCCGAAGAAGCAAGGTTGGTCAGGGCGGCGAAGGCGATGTTCACCACGTCGCCGGAATTTGCACCAGCCTGGATATCGACGTCGCCAGCCTTGGCGGTGTAGGTTGCGCCAGCCGCGCTGTTGAAGATGCGGACGCCGTTGAATTCTGTCGTGGCGAGGACGCTGGTGATCTGCGTCTTCAGCGCGGTCGCTTCAGCGTTCAGGTTGGTGCGGTCGGTCGCCGAGTAGGTTTCCGACTTCGACTGGACGGCCAGTTCGCGGATACGCTGCAGCATGTTGGCGACTTCGCCCAGCGCGCCTTCAGCGGTCTGCGCAAGGCTGATGCCGTCGTTGGCGTTGCGGATGCCCTGGGTCATGCCCTTGATCTGCGAGGTCATCTGCGAGGCGATTGCCAGACCGGCTGCGTCGTCCTTGGCGCTGTTGATGCGCTTGCCGCTCGACAGGCGCTCCATCGCCGTGCTCAGTGCCTTGCCGGCGAGAGCCGAAGCATTGGCGGCGCGCAGAGCAGAAGAGTTGGTTCCGATAACAGTCATGATATTCCCTTTCTATGTCCTATCAGGTCGCTGCCATCAGGCTGCTTGCGGCCTCGAAAGGGGATAACGGCACGCGGAAAAAAGCTTTTAGGGCTGAGCGCGATTTTTTTGAGAAAAGTTGAAAAAGCCCGGAAATCAAGGCTTTCACGCGGGCGCGTCCTATAGAAGCCGACTTCGGGCGGCCGGAAAGCGGAAGAAAATTGCCGCCAACCGGCAAGGTTATTGCCGCATTAACCAGATGATAACCATGCGAAGGGCATTTGTCAGAGCATCGAAGGGGGTTGGAACGTGCGGGGGCACAATCCAACCAAAATGATTGGGGACTTTCATGGCATCGTTAGACGTCAGCCGAGGAGTCTGCGCCCTCGTTCCGGGCTTGCAGCACTGGCTGGAAAATGCCTTCTACATGGTACGGATCGTCGATGCGCAGAGCCCGCGTGAACGGGATGACCGCCGTGTGCTGCTGGCGACGGAGATCGGCCATGCCACCCATCGCGACATCCTGATCAACCTGGTCGACGGCCAGCCTTCGCTGGTGCCTGCCGCCAACGGCCTGCCCGCACGCGTGGCGTTCGGCCTTGAAGACATGGCCTTCTCCTTCGCCCTGATCGCCGAGCTGGCACGCCCGGCAAGCATCCCGGCGGTGGGCGACGCTGCCAGCACCCGCCTGATGACGCTAGCGGGCCGCGTGGCGCGCAGCGATGCCACCGTCCTGATCCAGGGCGACACCGGCACCGGCAAGGAAGGCATGGCGCGCTTCCTTCATGCGCAGTCGGGCCGCATTTCCCACGACTTCATTGCCGTCAATTGTGCCGCGCTTCCTGAAACCATGATGGAAGCAATGCTCTTCGGTCACAAAAAGGGCAGCTTCACTGGTGCGGCCAACGCTTCGGATGGTCTGTTCCTCGCCGCTGATGGCGGCACGCTGTTCCTCGACGAGATCGCCGAACTGCCGCTGCCGCTTCAGGCGAAGCTGCTCCGCGCTCTTCAGGAAGGCGAAATCTTGCCCGTCGGCGCAACCCATCCAGTGCCGGTCAATGTCCGCATCATCGCCGCCTGCAACCGTGACCTCGCCGCCGAAGTCGCCGCTGGGCGCTTCCGTGAAGACCTTTACTGGCGCCTCAACGTCATGCCGCTGGAGCTGCGCCCGCTGGCCGAGCGCGCTGGCGATGTGACCGCGATCGCCGCAGCCATGCTGCTGCGCCATCAGGATTTCGTATGGCCGACCGCCGCCGCGCTGGAAAAGCTCGCCGCCTATGTCTGGCCCGGCAATGCTCGCGAACTTGGCAACGTTCTTCAGCGCGCCATCGTGCTGCGTGAGGGCGACCGGATCGAGGCCGAAGACCTGCACATCGCCGGAGCGCCGCAACTGCGCGTCGTCGGCGCGCCTGCCCCGGCCGAGCCGGTCCGCCTACGCGACGTCGCCCACCAGTCGAAACTGGAGGCGGTCCGCGCCGCGCTGCGTGAGACGGACGGCCACCGTGCCGCCGCCGCGCGCAAGCTCGGTATCTCTGAACGTACCCTGCGCTACCGGCTTGCCGAAATGCGCGAACTTGCAGCGGCTTGAGGGAGGTAGGGCATGACCGGCATTTCCCCGACTGACAGCGTGATGGCCATCCGCAGCGCCATCCTCCAGAAGAACGCCGCTCTGCGCGACGTTGCCCAGACCGGCACGGTCGGCGGCGGCGTGGATGTGGGCGGCGCGCAGGGCACCAAGCCCGGCGGCTTTACCGAGGCGCTGAACTCCGCGCTCCAGCAGGTCAACGGGCTTCAGAGCCAGGCGGGGGAGGCGGCTTCTGCCTTCGAACGGGGCGAAACGACTGACATCGCCGCCGTCATGCTGGCCAAGCAGCAGGCGTCGGTCAGCTTCGAAGCGACCCTCCAGGTCCGCAACAAACTCCTGTCCGCCTACAAGGACATTATGAGCATGCCGGTGTAATATGAGCGAGAACGCACTCACACTCGATGGCGGCGCTGGCGCTGCTCTCCCCTCCACCAGCTCCGCTTTCGGCGGCGCAAAGGGGGCCGATGCGCTCAAGGCGCGCTTCACCGGCTTCATTAAGCAGCCTGCAGTAGCGAAAAGCCTGCCGCTGCTCGGCCTGCTGGGCGTCGTCGCCACGGCAGGAGCCGCTTGGCTGGCGCTGCGCGAACCGCCGCAGCGCGACCTGTTCCGCAGCCTGCCCGATGCCGACAAAT
Source organism: Sphingobium sp. TomTYG46 (assembly GCF_055396345.1). NCBI lineage: Bacteria > Pseudomonadati > Pseudomonadota > Alphaproteobacteria > Sphingomonadales > Sphingobiaceae > Sphingobium > Sphingobium sp. TomTYG46. The sequence goes on along the minus strand of NZ_AP027324.1, from coordinate 1,700,292 downwards.
CAGCGGTTGCGCAGGTTCTGGACCAGAGCGGCTTGGCCTATGACTTCGACAAGTCGGGCGCGATGACCGTGGCCGAAGACGATTATTTCAAGGCGAAGATGATGCTGGCCGCACAGGGCCTGCCCAAAAGTGCGCCCGACGGCAACAGCATGATCGACAGCCTGCCGATGGGCGCCAGCCGCGCGGTCGAGGGCGAGAAGCTCCGTTCCGCCCGCGAGATGGACCTTGCCCGCACGATCGAGGCGATCGACAGTGTCGAAAGCGCCAAGGTCCATCTCGCCGTCGAACCGCCCAGCGTGTTCCTGCGGGATCGCGCCAAGCCTTCGGCATCGATCATGCTCCGCCTCGCTTCGGGCCGCACGCTGACCGATGCGCAGGTGAGCGCGATCGTCCACCTCGTCGCCTCGTCGGTGCCCGAACTCAGCCCCGATCAGATTTCGCTGGTGGACCAGAACGGCCGCCTGCTCAGCAACAATGACGGTAACGCCGCCGATGACCGCCAGCTGGCTGTTCAGGGCAAGATCGAGGACCGCTACCGCCAGTCGGTGATCGCGCTGCTGACCCCCATCTTGGGCGAGGGCAAGTTTTCCACTGAAGTCCGCGCCGAACTGAACTTTGCCGAACGTCAGGCGACCCGCGAAACCTATCCGCAGGACGAAGCGCGCCTGCGCACCGAAACCGGCAGCTGGGCATCCGACCCGCGCGGTCAGGGTGCAGGCGGTGAAGCCAGCGGCGTTCCGGGCGCTTTGAGCAATCAGGCGCCGGTCAACCCGACCGTCACGCAGACCAACCCCAACGGCCAGGCCGTCAGCCAGGGGACGCAGGCCAACCAGCCCGCTACCCCCGCCAGCGCGCCGCTGAAGACCGAAGAAACCTTCAACCGCAGCTTTGAGCTTGGCCGGGAAGTGTCCGTAACTCGTGACGCGGTTGGCACCGTCAAGCGCCTGTCGGTCGCCGTCGCGCTCGACAACGGCGCAGATGGCAAGCCCCGCTCGGCGCAGGAAATCGCTGCGCTGGAAGCACTGGTGAAGGGCGCGGTGGGTTTCGATCAGGCTCGCGGCGACGTGGTCGCCTTGTCCTCACGCAGCTTCGTGAAGGCCGAGGAAGTGAAAGCGCCCTGGTATGAGGCCGATTGGGTCTCGCCGCTGGTGCGCAACCTGTCCGCTCTCGCCGTCGCGCTGCTCGTCATCTTCGGGATCGGTCGTCCGCTGCTGAAGCGCCGCGCCGCTGCTCAGGAAGCCGCCGCTGCCAACATGGCCGCGCAGGGCCAAAAGATCGGCCGCGAAATCTCGACCGAGATTGGTCGGCAGGTCAGCGTGGCACCGGCCGGAGGTCAGGCGGTGACGCTCGACATGATCTCCTCCACTTATGACTATGCGCAGCGCGCCGACCTCATTCGCAACTTCGTGAAGCAGGACCCTGATCGTGCCGCCCTTGTCGTCCGCGACCTCCTGAAGGAAGGGAAGAAGGACAATGGCTGAAGCCATGGAAGCCCCAAATGGTCTTGGCGCGATCAAAGGCAGCGCTGCCGCCGCCGTCCTGCTGATGCTGTTCGATGAGGATGAAGCCGCGCAGATCCTCTCGCGCCTGGAACCCGACGAAGTCCGCCAGCTTGGCTATGCCATGTATGACGTCGCCGATGTCGCGGTCGAGGAAGTCAACGAAGCACTCGACCATTTCGTGACCAAGGCGAAGAAGCGCACCACCATCGGTTATGGCGCGACCCGACACATCCGGGGTGCCATGACCAAGGCACTGGGCGAAGAACGCGCCGAGACCATCCTGGCGCGCATCACCCCGCCGACCCGCTCCACCCAGCTGGAAATGCTGAAGTGGATGGACGCCAAGGAAGTGGCTTCGCTGATCGAGGCGGAGCATCCGCAGATCATGGCGATTGTGCTCGCTCATCTGGAAGCGCCGGTCGCCGCTGACGTCCTGCAACTGCTTCCGGCAGAATATCAGGAAGAGATCGTCTATCGCATCGCCACGCTCGGCCCCGTGTCGAACGAAGCGCTGGATGACCTGGAGCAACTGCTGCTGCGCGGTTCGACGTCGAAGAAGCAGGGCGCGGCATCGCAACGCGGCGGGACGATCGAAGCCGCCGCGATCATGAACAACGTCCGCAAGGACAATGAACAGCGGATCATGAAGGCCGTCGCCAAGCGCGACAAGATGATCGCCCAGACCATCGAGGAAGAGATGTTCGTGTTCGATAACCTGATCGACATGGATGACAAGAATATGGGCACGCTGATGCGCACCATCGACAGCAGCGTGCTGGTCGTGGCGCTGAAGGGCGCGAACGAGATGCTGAAGGGGAAGATCTTCGGCGCCATGTCCGCCCGTGCGGCTCAGGCGATCGCCGACGAGATCGAGGAACGGGGCCCCATCCGCCTTGCCGAGGTGATGGAGGCGCAAAAGCTGATTATCGCCACCGCGCGCCGCATGGCCGACGCTGGCACCATCATGCTGGGTGGCAAGGGGAACGACTTTGTTTAAGGTCTGGGACGCGGGCAGCTGCCAGGACGCCTCCAGCATTCCGCTGGGCGGTATGGGGCAGGTGAAAAGCGGAAGCTTTCGCAGCCTTTATGGCGATGGGGCGGCTGCGCCCGGCATGACGATGCACAACGCCATGCCCGCGATGACCGACGAAGACCTGCTGGAGCAGGCACGGATGGAAGCCTTCACCCTCGGCTTCGATGAAGGATGCCGGGTGGTCGGGGACGCCTCCGCCGCCGATGCCGAAGCGCGGGCTCGCCTTGCTGAAGCGCTGGAACTGCTGACGCCCGCGCCCAGTGGCATGCTGTCCACCATGTTGTCCGCTGCGGTCATTCGCCTGGTCGAGCAGATCGTGGGCGAGGTGGAGATCGACATCGAACGGCTGGTCCAGCGTTGTGACACTGTTGCTGCCTTCATCCAGGATAATCAGGACAAGAGCGCACTGCACCTGCATCCCGAAGATGCGGCGATGCTGGAAGGCGAAGCGATCGGGCTGAAGCTGATCGGCGACCCCGCCATGCATCGTGGCTGCGTACGTCTCGAAACTGCCGATGGCTGGGTCGAGGACGGACCGGATGTGCGCCTGTCGCGCCTGCGCGCGCTGATGGACGATATGGAAGGCCGTTCATGAAGGGAATTTGGGCATGATCAAGGCCGCGCTTGCCCAGGCCGAAAGCCTGTTCGACCATCTTCAGGTTCAGAACCGTGCACCCCGCCATGTTGGCCGACTGGTCAGCCACGACGCAGGCATGCTGGACGTCACAGGCTTCCGCAAGCCGATCGGCGCGGGCGCGCGGGTGATCGCATCGGACGGCACAGTCTGCCGGGCCGAAGTCATCGGCTTTCGTGGTGATAAGACCTTGCTCGTGCCGCTCGACAATGATGTGCCGCTGGAAAATGGTGCGCGCGTCGAACCGGATAGTCAGGCGAATATGGTGCAGGTGGGCGAGGGGCTGATCGGCCGCGTCATCGACGCCATGGGCCAGCCGCTCGACCGTAAGGGGCCGATCATCGCGGGCGGCTCCTGGCCGCTCAACGGCGTCAAGGGCAATGTGCTCGACCGGGGCCGTGTCACCGAACCCTTCGACTTGGGCGTCCGCGCGGTCAACGCGTTGCTCACCGCCGGGCGCGGCCAGCGTATCGCCATCATTGCGGGCTCTGGCGTCGGCAAGTCGGTCCTCATGGGCCAGATGATCGCCGGGGCCGAAGCCGACATCGTCGTCGTGGGCCTGATTGGCGAACGTGGCCGCGAAGTCAGCGACTTCCTCGAAACCAAGCTCAAAAATTCGATGCACAAGAGCATCGTGGTAGCAGTGCCCGCCGATCATCCCCCGGTGCTGCGCCTGCGCGCCGCCGCGCGCGCCACCGCCATCGCCGAATATTTCCGCGCGCGGGGCAAGAAGGTGCTGCTGCTGATCGACAGCCTGACCCGCTGCGCCCACGCCCAGCGCGAGATTGGCCTCGCGCTGGGCGAGCCGCCCGCGATGAAGGGCTATCCGCCCTCGGCCCTCGCGCTGATCCCGCGCTTGGTGGAACGTGCTGGCGTCGATGCCCGCACCGGTGGCTCCATCACCGCGCTTTACACCGTGCTGGCAGACGGCGACGATACCGATGATCCAATCGTGGACGCCGCTCGTGCTATCGTGGACGGCCACTTCGTCCTCTCACGCCATCTGTCGGAACAGGCGATCTTCCCCGCCATCGACATCGGCAAGTCGCTCTCGCGCGTCATGGCGGATGTTGTGCCGGACGAACATCGCATGGCCGCAGCCTCCTACCGCCGCCTCTGGGCCGCCTATGAGGAAAATCGCGACCTGATCCTGATGGGCGCCTACCGTCCCGGCAATGATCCGGTGATCGATGAAGCCGTGCAGCGCCGCCAGGAAATCCTCGACTTCATCCGGCAGGATCAAAAAAGCCGGATCGACCTCGACACGAGCGCTGGTGCCCTGATCGCTGAGTTTGGCGCGTGAAGGGTCCGCTCAAAACCCGCCAGCGCGTGCTGCGCGTCCGCCATGTGCAACACGCCATGGCCGTTGCCGAAACCGCCCGCGCCCAGGACGAGGCGGACGGCATCGAGCGGAATGCTGACAGGCTGCGCAAGGTACGGAGCGATCTTTTTTCCGACCCCGGCATGGCAATTGGCGCGAATTTTGCAGCGATGCAGGAACTTGCTGGTCGGCTGGAGCAGGCTGGCCGTCAGCTGGATGGTGCGCTCTACGATGCGCGCCGCAAGGTTGAGGCGAAAGAAGGCCTCACCCTTGTGGCCAATCGGGATCGCGAAATCGCCGAAAAGCTCAAGGATCGCGCCCGCGCGGACCTGGAGGAATGGCGAGAGAACAAGCTGGCGGCCTTGCCGCGCTACCGCCGGATGCAGCGGACAGGAGATGTCTGACATGAACATGCTTTCCAGCCTGAAGGCACTGCTCTTTTCCTCGGCGTCGCCGGGCACGGCTGCGTCGCAGCCTACCGCACCGGGCGAAACGGCGGACTTCGCCGCGCTGCTCAATGGCACCATGGCTAAAGAGACTGTTGCGTCTCCAGCCCTGCCGGAGATTGACGGGCCGGATGCCGCGGTCGCCGTGCCCGAGATTTCCGGCGTCGAGGGACAGGATGCTGCCACCACCGCCCCAATTCTTCCTATGAACATCGGTCAGCCAGAGGCCGCGCCCGAGCATGGCCATGTGCCGCACGGGCTTGCCATAGCGGTTGCCGCTGGCAAGGATTTGCCGTCATCATTGCCGCCCGGCCGAGTGCTGGGTCTCATCAAGCAGGCTGCTGATGCGCCAGTCGATGAGCAGGCACCGGTCGAGCCTGCCGGTCTCCCCGTGCAGCCTGAGGCAGGCTTGCCGAACGAAGCGCCCATTCAGCCTGACGCCGCATCGCCGGAACAACCGGAACAAGTGGCCGAACCCCTTCACTTGCCCAAGCCGCGCCCGGACATCCGTAAGGACGACGTTGCGCCGGAAGTGGTCAGTCCGGTAGTACAGGACGCTCCTCCGGCCCCCACAAAATCTTCGCGCAAGGAAAAGGCGAAGACTGAACTGCCGCAGCAGGATGCCGTTACTGTGGCGCCAGCGCCGCAACCCGTCGCGGCGGCTGCGGATGTCCCGCCGGTTGTTTCGGTGCCACTCGCCGCAGAACAGGTGTCGGCGGACAACCCGCAAGCCACCGCCGCCATGTCAAACATGACCGCGATGACGGGGGCGATGCCACCGCCGCCGAAAGGCCGCTCGCCGCTGCCGCCCGAACCTGAAGGGATCGCTCCTGACAAGCGGGCCGCACGCAGCGAGGGCGAGGTCCCGTCAGCGGTTTCCGATGCACCCGTTGCGACTGCCGGAAACGAAAGCCCGGCGCCCGAACTCACCGTGGCAGCAGCGCCGGTTCTCAATGGCAAGCCAGTGAAGGCAGAAGCGATCTCCCTGCTGCAAATCGTGCGTGAACAGGTGGCCGCGCGCCAGACTGGCGCATCCGTGCGGGTTGGCGAACAGGTTTCGGCCGCCGCTCATGCCAAAGCCGATGCGTCGGCTCGTCCTGTTGACACGGCGTTCGATCCCTCCATCCTTCCACCGCCCTCCGACGCAGCTCCGGCTGTCCCTGCCGCCTCTGCGCCGCAGGGCACCACGCCGTCCTTGCCAATCGCTTCGCCATCGCCTGACCTGTCCGCCAGCCTTGGCACCCAGGTCGTCGATATGGGCGTATCGGGCCAGTGGATCGACGGGCTCGCCCGCGACATCGCTAGGCTGTCCGCCAATGGCGCGCAGGGCCGCTTCCAGATCGATACACACCATCTGGGCGCCGTGCAGGTGGACATCCGCCATGATACGGATGGCGCGGCTGTCAGCCTGACGGTTGCCAGCGAGGCGGCGGAAATGGCCTTGCGCCAGGATAGCGACCGGCTGAAGCTCGACGCAGGGCTGGCCGCCGTGCGCATCGCCGAAGTGAAGGTCGAACGCGCGCCCGCGGTCGCCGAAGCGCATCGCGCCGAAACGGCCAATCAGTCCTCGTCTCAGCAGCAGCAACAGTCGCAGCAGGGCTCTCAAACGTCCGCCTGGGCGCAGAATAGTGGCCAGAATATGGGCCAGCCCCAGGGTCAGCAAAATCGCTGGCAGGGGCGCGAAAATAACGGCTTTGGCCCTAAAGGCTCCGGCGATCCTGCCGTTCTTAACCATGCAGACGCGCAGCCTGCCGCCCATGACAGGGCGCGCGCGCGGTACGCATAGGATTTAAGGATATTCGGGGGACCGGCAGATGAGCGACGAGGCGAAGGCGAAGAAGAAAAAGGGCGGGGGCAAGAAGATGATCCTCCTCGTCGCCGCCGCGCTCGTTCTGGGTGGCGCGGGAACGGCTGGCGGGCTTTATGCCGCCGGTTTCTTCAGCGCCAAGGAAGAAGGCCCGAAGGAAGACCCCAACAAGCCTGTCCTCGTCCTCGCGGGCGAGAGCGCCGAGGAAATCGCCAAGGCCCATGGCATGGCTGGCGGCGAAGGGCACGGTGAAGGCGGCGGCGGCGGCGGCGGCGGTAGCACGCATGCGCCCGCGCATCCGGGCAAGGGCATCGATCTGCCCACGCCCGCCAATCCGGCGGCCTATCAGGCGACCTATTTCCAGTTGCAGGCGCCCTTCACCTCCAACATGGCGGACACGGACGCCTTCGCCCAGATTTCCGTCGCTGTATCGACCTATTACGACCTGCGCGTGATCGAGGCGATCAAGACCCACGAGATGGCGATTCGCAGCCAGGTTCTGATGATGCTCGCGCAGCAGCCAGAAACGATGCTGGCGACGCCGGAGGGCAAGCGCCAGCTCCAGGGGCGCATAAAGGGCGTCATAAACGATATTTTGAAGCAAAAGACGGGTTATGGCGGCATAGATAACGTTTATTTTACCAATTTCGTTATTCAATAGGGGTGCCTGAAAGGTCGGGAAGTCCCCCGTCCACTAGGGCAGGGGACTATCATGACCGACGTTCAGACCTACGCCCTCGGGCGCGGGGAATCGCAGACACCACAGCTGCTGTCCGGACTAGACCGGCTGGGCGAAAAGCTCGGCCGACGTTTGCGTGCCTTGATCGAGCCGATTTCCGGAGTGCGGCCGCACATCGCGATGCTTGACGCGCGGGTGCTCGATTTCGGCGAATGGTCGGCGGAAGTGCCCGCCTTTTCCAGCATCGGCGTTTATCGCATCACCCCGCTGAAAGGGCAGATGCTGCTGCGCATGGACGCGGCCATGATCTCGACGCTGGTGGATTGCTTCTATGGCGGCCCCGGCAATCGCCCGCTGCCTGCACGCGGCGAGTTCACGCCGACCGAAGACCGCCTGATTAGCCGCATTTCCGAAGGCGTGATCGGGCGTCTCGTCGAAAGCTGGACTGATATTCTGCCACTGGAAATTGGCCTCATCATCCGTGAAGCGGGCATCGGCTTCGCGTCGGCCGCGCAGCCTGGCGAACAGATGGTGCTGCAACGCTTCATGCTCAGCATCGCGCGCGATCAGGAATGGCCGATCGACCTGCTGTTTCCGCTGTCGTCGCTACGCGCGGTGGAGCCGCTCATGGGCGCCAAGGCCACCGTTGATGAAGAACGCATCGATCCCGTATGGCAGGCGCGCATCGCCAACCGCATGCGCGACATCCGCCTGCCCGCGCGTACCGTGCTGGCGCGCCCCAACCTCTCGCTCGCCGACCTCATGCAGTTGAAGACCGGCGACATCATTCCAGTCAACATCAGCCGCAGCCTGCCACTGATCGTGGGCGACCGCATCGTCGCCCATGGATCGATCGGCGAGCAGGACGGCCGCGCCGCATTCCAGATCGAAAAGATAGCACAGGGACCTGAACAATGAGTGACATGAGCGACGCGCCCCGGATCGAGGGTCTTGGTGAAGAAGGGCTGAGCCGGATGGCCAATAACCGGCAGTTCCGCCTGCTGGCGGACATTCCCGTCCGCATGTCGGTGGAGGTGGGTTCCACTTCGCTGCGTCTGGCGGAGGTCATGGACCTGGCCGAGGGCAGCATTGTCGAACTGGACCGCCAGGCCGACGACCTGCTCGACATCATGGTCAACGGCGCCCTGATCGCGAAGGGTGAGGTGGTGACCGTGAACGGCCGCTACGGCATCCGCATCGTCGATATCGCCGCCGCCGAAAGCCGTCTGGCCGGGGTCGAACGGCGCGGCTGATCGCGCTCAATGCCTTTTTCTCTTGCTGCGCGCCGATCTTTCTGATTCGGAAAGGCAATTAACCATGATAGCGGACCGCGCCCCATGTTCTGGTACTTCGTCAAACTGCTGATCCTCCTGCCGCTGGTCGGCGGCATGGCATTCGGCGCGCTCTGGCTGTGGCGCAAATATCAGCCCGGCCTGATGGTCGGGCAGGATGGCCGGTCCCTGAAGATGCTGGAGGCGCTGCCGCTCGGCACATTCGGCAAGCTCGCCGTCGTCGAGTTTGAGGGCAAGAAGATCCTGCTGTCCGTCACCCGCGGCCGGATCGAAAAGATCGCGGAAGGCGACCCATATCGTGCGCGCTAGGGCGCTGCTCATTGGTGGGCTGGCGCTGACGGTTGGCCTATTGCTGGCCGAGCCCGCCCTCGCGCAGGCGGTCGCACAGGCCGCACCCGCAGCGCCGGTCGATAATGGCGGCGCTCTGACCAAGGCCATGGGCGCGATTTCGGGCGACGGCCGTTCGCTGTCGCTATCGCTGCAAATCCTCGTCCTCATGAGCCTGCTGTCGGTTCTGCCGTCGCTCGTGCTCATGATGACCAGCTTCACCCGCATCATCATCGTCCTGTCGCTGCTGCGCCAGGCGCTGGGGTTGCAGCAGACGCCGCCCAACCAGGTGCTGGTGGGGCTGTCGCTCTTCCTCTCCCTCTTTGTGATGCGCCCCGCGATCGATCAGATCAACGCGCAAGCCTTCGACCCCTATGGCAAGGGCCAGATCAGTATTGAGGAAGCGGTCGGCCGCTCCGGCAAGGTGCTGCACGGCTTTATGACCAAGCAGACGCGCGAGACGGACCTCAAGCTGTTCGCCAACCTCGCCGAAGCGCCCGCCTTCCGCTCGCCCGCCGATATTCCCTTCTCGATCCTGCTGCCCGCCTTCGTGACGTCGGAACTGAAGACGGCGTTCCAGATCGGCTTCATGATCTTTCTGCCCTTTCTCATCATCGATCTTGTGGTTGCCTCCACGCTGATGGCGCTCGGCATGATGATGTTGTCGCCCACGATCATCTCCATGCCGTTCAAGCTGCTGCTGTTCGTGCTGGTGGACGGCTGGGCGCTGACCATGGGGTCGCTGGCTGGGTCGTTCGCGACGTGATGGGATTTTTGCGCCCACGGAGCGGGGAGTAGGCGTCATGGACAACGCCGACTTCTTCATGGGTCTGGCCCAACAAGCGCTCTGGATCACGGCGCTTGCAGCCGCCCCGATCCTGATCCCCGCGCTGATCGCGGGCGTCCTCATCGGCATGGTGCAGGCGGCGACCTCCATCAACGAACAGACGCTGAGCTTCATTCCCAAGATCATCGTCGTCGGCGCGATGCTGGTGCTGTTCGGTGGGTCGATCCTGGTCCTGATCGCCGATTTCACCCGAGAAATATTCGAACGCATCCCGGACCTGCTGCAATGATCGCGCCGGGCTTCGCGAATGTGGAGACGCAGCTCTGGATCTGGCTGATCGCCATGATCCGTCCGGGCGCGGCCTTCATCGCGGCGCCCGTGTTCGGCGCGCCTTCCGTGCCGCTGCCGCTGCGCTTCATCCTTTCCCTCGCGCTTGGCATGGCCGCGCTCAACAGCGTCACGATCCAGCTGCCGCAGGACGGTGTAGCCAGCTTCGCAGGCGTGATGCTGGTCATGGGCGAGGTGCTGGCCGGACTCGCCATGGGATTCGCGGTGCAGATCGGCTACGCCGCCGCCTTTGTCGCGGGGGAGACGATCGGCAACGCCATGGGCCTCAACTTCGCGGCCATGGTCGATCCCTCCTCGGGCCAGCACACGCAGGCGATCGGTACGTTCCTGTCGATCCTCGCCACCTTCCTGCTGCTCGGCATGGACGGCCACCTGATGCTCGCCAGCTTCGTCGTGCAAAGCTACAAGGCGTTGCCGCCGGGTGACGCGATGCTGAGCAATGACGCGGTCTGGCATCTCGTCCAGTTTGGCGGATCGCTGCTCGGCGCAGGCGTCACCGTCGCGCTGCCGGTCGGCTTCGCGCTGATCATGGTGCAGATCATCATGGGCATGCTCGCCCGCAGCGCGCCCTCGCTCAACCTGTTCGCCGTAGGCATGCCGGTCGCCGTCATGGCTGGCCTGATCCTGCTCGCCATCGCCGCGCCGGTGATGGGCGAGGGGCTGACCGCCGCGCTCAAGGCCGGGCTGGATCAGGCCCAGTCGATATCGGAGGGCCGCTGATATGTCAGGCGGTAATGGCGGCGGCGAAAAGACCGAGAAACCGACCCAAAAGAAATTGCAGGACGCCGCCAAGAAGGGCGACATCCTCCAGTCGAAGGAACTGGCGACCGCGCTTGTCGTGATGGCCGGGATCGGCTGGATCGCGGTGACGGGACCGTCCGTCGTCGAATCGCTGTCGCAGATGCTGATCGAGGCGCTGCGCTTCCGCCGCGAGGACATTACCGATTTCGCGCCTGCCGCGCGCGGCATGAGCTTGCTCACCGGCATCGCTTTGCCGGTCGGCGGCATATTGCTGGCGACGACGCTCGCGGCGATTGCGGGACCGGCGATCCTGGGCTCCCTCGGCTTCCGCCCCGGCGCCTTCGCGCCCAAGGCGTCGAAGCTCAATCCAGCAGCGGGCCTCAAGCGCATCTTCGGCATGCAGGGCCTCATCGAACTGATGAAATCGGTCGCCAAGGTCGCGCTGCTCGGCTCCATCGGCGTGTGGCTGATCTGGGACCGGCTGACCGCGATCATCGGCCTTGGCTCGTCGGGCCTCGCCCCGGCCATGTCGGAGCTTGGCAACATGTTTATCATGACCTGCCTCGTCATGGCGGGCGGCCTGTTCCTGATTGCGGGCATCGACGTCCCGGCGCAGATCATGCAGCGGTCCAAGCGACTCGGCATGAGCAAGCAGGACATCAAGGACGAGCATAAGGAAAGCGAAGGCTCGCCGGAGCTGAAAGGGCATATCCGCCGCCGCCAGTTCGAGGTGCTGAGCGGATCGACGCGCCAGGCGGTGGCCGAAGCCAGCGTGATCATCACCAACCCGACCCACTTCGCCGTCGCCCTGCGCTACAAGCCGGGGCAGGACGCCGCGCCGGTCGTGGTCGCCAAGGGATGCGACGCGATCGCCGCCGCCATTCGCGAGCTGGCTGACCAGAATGGCGTCACGGTGCTGCAATATCCCGACCTCGCCCGCGCCATCTACTTCACCTCGCGCGCCGGGCAGATCGTCAATGAAGGGCTGTACATGGCGGTCGCGACCGTCCTCGCCTTCGTCTTCCGCGTGGAAAACCGGATGGCGAGCGAGATCGATCGGCCCTTCATCAGCGTGCCCGACGATCTACGCTTCGACGCCGATGGCCAGAAGCTTTAGAAAAAAATCGGCACGGTGAACTAAATCTTAGGCATTGCTGGCCGTAATATATTCATGGGGACGCATTAGGATGGTGCGTCATGAACGAATATGTTTCGCGGAGCGACTTAACGCAGGTTGATCGGGTGTCATCCCGAACGCCTTCGGCCGTGCCCGCAGTCCAGCCGATTGCAGCGCAGCAGGGCGTCGATCCGCATGCGGGCAAGCCCCAAAGCGGCGATCCGCACCCCACTCTGTCCGAAGATGATCTCGCCAGCGCGGCGGAATATGCCAAGGTGCATGCCCGCGTGGCTGACATCCTCGCGCAACTGCGATCGGCCTCGGTCGGACCCACGGTTGAAGGGGCGGAGGCCGAAATTCAATCGCTGCTGCCCGCGCCGATGATCCTGGTGCCCTTGCCGCCTGCATCGAAGGAAGTGGTCGAAAGCGCCGTCACCTTGGGCAAACGCATCGCCGAACAGGCAAGCTATGCCCATGCCGCGCAGGCGCATCTGCGCCGTGGCACGGTGGATCAGCTGCTTTCAATCGACGGTTGAGGAAAGATCGCCGCGCGCGATCTTCCTTCGCCCGTGAAAATCATTCCTAAAGGTCTTCATCCTAGAGCCGTTCTCATCCTCGAAAGGACGGACGATGACCTCGGTAAGCAGCAGCATTTCAACAGCGCTCGGCATTGGGTCCGGCATCGACACCGGAGCGCTGGTCACCAGCCTGGTGAGCGCCGCCCGCGACCCGAAGCAAAAGGTCATCACCGATCGCCAGAGCACCAACAATGCAAGGATTTCGGCGCTCGCATCGGCCTCCGGTTCGCTCGACACTTTTGCCAACGCGCTGAACAGTCTGCTCGCCGGAACGGGTTTCGCGGGTTCGCCCGCCTCGAATGATCCCAGCATCGCCGCGGTAAGCCTGCTGCCGGGTGGCGTGCCAAAGCTGCCGGCGCAGCTTCAGGTCCAGCAGCTTGCCTCTGCGCAGACGATTGCGTCCGCGCCCGTTTCCGGCGCAACCGCCGCCACCGTGCTTGGCGCGGGCAGCTTCTCGCTGACAGTCGGTAGCGGCGCCGCCGTCCCCATCACGCTCGGCGCCGGTGCGACCTATGCCGATCTTGCCGCAGCGATCAACGCAGCCGGGACAAGCGTCAGCGCCAGCGTCATCACCGACAATCAGGGCACGCGCCTGGTGATGAAGGGCGCCACGGGCGACGCGAACAGCTTTACCTTCACCAACACATCTTCGCCTGCAAACGCGGCGCTCGACGCCTTCACGTGGGATGGCGCGACCGGCGGGATGACGCGTCAGGTTCAGGCCAAGGATTCGATCATCTTTCTGGACGGCGTCGAGCAGCATTACAGCAGCAACACGATCGACACCGCCATCGCCAACCTGCGCATCGACCTGAACAAGGCCGCGCCGGGCACCAACGTCACGCTGGCTACGACCGAGCCGACCACGTCGATGCGCGACCTGATGGTCGAGTTCATCGACGCCTATAATACGCTGATGAAGGCGCTGAATACCGCCACCGCGGCCGGGGGCAATTCGTCGAGCGCGGGCGCCTTGAACGGCGAGGCATCGATCCGCGACATGAAGCGGCAGTTGTCGCAGATGACGTCGGCCGTGCTCGCGCCCACCGGAACCTACACGACGCTGTCGTCCATCGGTGTCAGCACCAATCGGGACGGCACGCTGAAGCTGGACACCGCCGCGCTCGACAAGGCGCTTCTCGCCGACCCCGCCGGAATCACCCAGATGCTGAACCCGGCGGTCAAGTCGGACACGAAGCCCGGCCTTGCCGGTCTGATGGACAGCGTGCGCGACAAGATCCAGCAAACGGACGGGCCGCTGGTCACGGCGAAGAGCAAATATGAAAAGCTGGGCGAGGCGCTGACCGCGCAGCTGGAAAAGCTGAACGACCAGATGACCGACTATCAGGCGCAGCTTTCGAAGGTTTATTCGGAGATGGACAAGCGTCTGGCGGCCTTCAAGGCGACGCAGAACTATCTGGAACAGCAGGTCGCCATGTGGACCAAGAGCGATAATTGATAACAGGGGTCAGGTAAGATGTTCTACTCTCAACAGGGCTATGCAGGCAATCGCGCGGCGCGCGGCTATGCGGCCGTGCATTCGGGCAGCCGGATCGAAGGCGCCACGCCCCATGCTTTGGTGAAGGTGCTGTTCGACGAACTGCTGATCGCCCTTGAAGCGACCGCGCTTGCGGAGCGCAACAATGATCGCCTGAAGGTTTCCGACAAACAGGCCCGCGCCATGTCGATCCTGATCGCGCTCGAATCCAGCCTCGACTTCGACAAGGGCGGCGACATCGCCATGGGCCTCGCCCAAATCTACCGCGAAGCGCGCCGCCTGCTGCTGCTCAGCGCCAAGGAACGTTCTGCCGATCATGCCGAGCAGGCCCGCGACATCATCGCGGAGATTGCCGACGCCTGGAACCAGATCGGCTGACTATTTTTGTAATGTCCGTCATCCCGGCGGAAAGCTGGGATCTTGTGAGGCGGCGCCGTGCACTTGCGACCGAGATCCCCTAAGTTCACGGAACAAGTGCAACACCTGCTAGGATGGTGTTGCGATGGGAGACGATCACGGCCAGCTCAGCCTTGAGGAGCGGATCGAGATATACCGGCTGCATGCAGCCGGTATATCTCGAAGAGCCATAGCGGTGCATCTGGGGCGCGCGGCGTCCACGATCAGCCGCGAGCTGCGGCGCAACAGCGTCAGAACAAAGGTTTGGCCTGGTGGCTACGAGCCTGTTCGCGCCCAGCATCTTGCCGAGCGGCGGCGGCGCTGGGACTGCCGCTTCAAGCTGGAACGCCAACCGGACCTGCGCGATCTGGTGAGGACCCGCCTTGCGATGGGATGGTCCCCCGAACAGATCGTCGGTCGGCTGACGCGCGAGCATGGTCGCACCCTCATCAGCCATGAGTCAATCTACCGCTTCATCTACCACCGCTCGGCGCAGAAGGATTATTGGCATCGCCTGCTCCCTCGCGCCAAGCACAGGCGCGGTCGCCATGCCCGTTTCGGCGGCAGCATGATCGACATCATCAAGCATCGCCGCCCCTTGAGCGAACGGCCCCTTGAGGCTGATGACCGGCACAGCCCCGGTCATTGGGAAGCCGATTTCATGCTCTTCGCCCAATATGGCCACTCCATCCTGGTCGCTCATGAACGCGCTTCCCGCTTCATCATCATCCACAGGCCACAGGATCGAAAGGCCAGGCGAACCGCCAATCATCTCGCCGACATGCTCGACACACTACCGCGCCCCATGCGGCGGACCATCGCCTTCGACAACGGGCCCGAGTTCGCCCTACATCATCAACTCGCAAGGCAGACCGGCATCCAGACCTTCTTCTGCGATGTCCGGTCACCCTGGCAAAAAGGCGGCGTCGAAAATGCCATCGGACGCTTGCGGCGCACTCTGCCTCGCAAAACCAACCTCGACGCCATCGATCACGCCCTCATCCGACACGCCGCAGATCACTACAACCACACCCCAAGAAAATGCCTCGACTTCCTTACTCCCGCCGAGGCATTCTCCCACTTCAACTCAAATGTTGCACTTCAAACGTGAATCTACATCCCAGCGTCCGCTGGGATGACGCTTCTGGAATGGCTTGCACCACTCCAGCGCCCCTAGTATAGGCAGCGCTCGCAAAGGGCGGCCCGGCGGGGGCCGCCTTTTTGCGTTTTGAGACTTTTTACATCAGCCCCAGCGAAGGGAGGGCCACCATGTCGATTACGCCGCTCATGCCCGTTTACCCCCGGTGCGATGTCCGCCCGGTGCGAGGCGAGGGCTGCTACCTGATCGGCGAGCGTGGCGAACGTTATCTCGACTTCGCCAGCGGCATTGCGGTCAACCTGCTCGGCCATGGCCACCCGAAGCTGGTGAAGGCGATCGCGGATCAGGCCGCGACGCTGATGCACACGTCGAACCTCTACGGCATGCCGCTCGGCGAGAAGTTCGCGCAGCGGCTGGTCGATTCGACCTTCGCCGACACGGTCTTCTTCACCAATTCAGGCGCCGAGGCGGTCGAGTGCGCGATCAAGACCGCGCGCCGTTACCACTATGCCAATGGCGAGGCGCACCGCCACAAGATCATCAGCTTCGATAATGCCTTCCATGGGCGGACGCTGGGCACGATCTCCGCGACCAGTCAGCCCAAGATGCGTGACGGCTTCGAACCGCTGCTCCCCGGCTTCACCGTCGTGCCGTTCAACGATCTGGAAGCTGCCGCCGCCGCGGTCGATGACAATACCGCCGGTTTCCTCGTCGAAACCGTGCAGGGCGAAGGCGGCGTCACGCCCGCGACCCAAGAGTTCCTCGTCGGCCTGCGCAAGCTATGCGACGAAAAGGGCATGCTGCTGATCCTGGACGAAGTGCAGTGCGGCTATGCGCGCACCGGCACCTTCTTCGCCCACGAGCAATATGGCCTGAAGCCGGACATCATGGCCGTCGCCAAGGGCATCGGCGCGGGCTTCCCGCTCGGTGCCTGCCTCGCGACGGAAGAAGCAGCCAAAGGCATGGTGTTCGGCACCCATGGCTCCACCTATGGCGGCAATCCGCTCGCCATGGCGGTGGGCATGGCCGTGCTGGACGAAGTGCTGGGCGAAGGCTTCCTCGATCATGTGAACAGCATCGGCGCGCGCCTGCGTTCGGCGCTGGAGCAGCTCATCCCGAACCACGACATGTTCGAGGATGTGCGCGGCCTTGGCCTGATGCTCGGCGTCAAATTGAAGCACAGCAGCGACGCGCGCGATTTCGTGGCGCATCTGCGCGACGATCACGGACTGCTGGTGGTGTCGGCAGGACAGAATGTCGTCCGCATCCTGCCGCCGCTCATCATTGACGAAAGCCATGTCGCCGAATGCATCGAAAAGCTGTCCGCTGGCGCCCGCAGTTTCGCGGGGGCACAAGCGGCTTAGACACTAACCACCGTTCGCCCTGAGCCTGTCGAAGGGCTCTCCTTTCTTAAAAAGAAAAGGCTTCGACAGGCTCAGCCCGAACGGGTCGGAGGTTTGCTCCCTATGACCAGACATTTCCTGAATCTCTCCGACGCTGGCGCCAACGCGCTCGCCGCCATGCTGTCCGACGCCATCGATCGGAAAGCCGCGCGCAAGACCCTGCCAAAGGGGCAAGCCGACGCCGACGCGCCGCTCGCTGGCCATACGCTGGCGATGATCTTCGAAAAGAACAGCACCCGCACCCGCGTCAGTTTCGACATGGCGATCCGCCAGCTCGGCGGCACCTCGCTGATCCTCGATGGCGCGACCAGCCAGCTCGGCCGGGGCGAAACCGTGGCGGACACGGCCCGCGTGCTCAGCCGCATGTGCGACATGATCATGATCCGCACCGACGATCATGCCAAGATCGAGGAAATGGCCCGCTATGCCACCGTCCCGGTGATCAACGGCCTCACCGACCTGTCGCACCCCTGCCAGATCACGGCTGACCTGCTGACGCTGGTCGAACATGGCGTCGCCTTGCCCGGCAGCCAGTGGGCGTGGCTCGGCGACGGCAATAATGTCCTCCACTCGATCATCGAGGCGGCAGGCCTTTTCAAATTCGACGTCCGCATCGCCGTGCCTCAAGGCTATGAGCCCGATCACGCCTTCATCAAGGAGGCGCAGGCTTTGGGCGCTGGCATCACGCTCACCCGCGATCCCGTCGAGGCGGTCGCGGGGGCCGACGCGGTCGTCACCGACACATGGATTTCCATGGGTCAGGCGCATGCGGACGAAAAGCTGAAGGCGATGATGCCTTATCAGGTCACGCAAGACCTGATGGCAAAAGCAAAGCCCAGCGCGAAATTCCTGCACTGCCTGCCTGCCCATCGGGGCGAAGAGGTTGTGCCGGAAGTCATCGACGGCCCACAATCGCTGATCTGGGACGAAGCGGAAAACCGCATCCATGCGCAAAAATCCGTGCTGCTCTGGGCGGCGGGCCGTCTTGGTTGAGTTTGCCGAACATGTTCCTATCTAGCTGCGAACCGGCCGGGCGCTGACGCTCGGCCGCCGCTATATTCCCGCCCTGCACTGGGACTAACGGAGCTTGTCTTGAACGCATCCGATATCGATCAGGCCCTGGGCTTCACCATTCCATCGCGCCACGCGCGCGGGCGTATCCTTCGCCTTGGGCCGGTGCTGGACCAGGTGCTTGCCGCCCACGCCTATCCCCCGCCAGTCGAAAGGCTGCTTGCCTCCGCGCTCGTCCTCGCCGCGCTGCTCGGCTCGACGCTCAAGGACGCAGGTGGACAGCTGACGCTGCAAGCGCATAACGAACATGGCGTCGTCAGCCTGCTCGTCGCCGATTACAAGGGCGGCGAAGTGCGCGGCTATGCCAAGTTCGATGCCGATCGGTTGGCGGAGCTGGGGCCTGACCCGACGCTCTTCGGCCTGTTCGGCAAGGGCTATCTCGCCATCACCTTCGACCAGGCGGTGACCGGAGAGCGCTATCAGGGCATCGTCCCACTCGACGGCGATTCGCTCGCGCAGGCGGCCGAACATTATTTCTTCCAGTCCGAACAAATTCCCAGCGTCGTCCAGATTGCCGTGCGCCACGAAGCGGGGCAGGGCTGCTTTGCGGCGGGTATGCTGCTCCAGCATCTGCCCGAAGGCGAAGTGGGGCGCGAACGTCTCCACACGCGGCACGATCATCCCGAATGGGAACATGTTCAGGCGCTGGCCGTCACGCTCAGCGATAATGAACTCACAGACGAAGCACTGCCGCTGACCGATATCGTCTGGCGCCTGTTTCATGAGGAAGAGGTGGTGCGCGTCACTGACCCGATCGACCTGACCAAGGGCTGCCGCTGCGATCTGGCCCATATCCGCAGCGTGATCGGCCGTTTCCCCTCTGAAGAACGTGCCCATATGGCTGATGAAAACGGGGTCATTGGGGTAGATTGCGCCTTTTGTTCGCGTCTGTTTCCAGTTTCGCTGGACAGTTTCGCGCAAGGCTGACACGAATTTATTGCGACTTCGGAACAGGTTGGGGCGCTAGCGGGGGCTGGCGCTATCCACCCGCCGGATTTGGGTGCATGAAGGCCGTGCCGCCATGCACGCGGCGAGCCGCTCCGGAGTTCGGGATGAAATACGGGGGCTATCGAATGACGTCAGGTCTGCACGTCTTGAGCGCGGCTATTGCGATGCTGATCGCTGCATCACCGGTCGGGTCGCAGGCGCTTTCCGAAACGCCGCTAAGGGGCCTGGAACCGGGCGAATGGGAATTGCGCGAACGGCCGGAGGAAGGCGGGAAGGGCGATATACGCCGCATCTGCCTTGCCGATATTCGCCAGTTGATCCAGCTTCGCCATGGCCGCAACAACTGCAAAAGGCTGACGATCGATGAAAGCGCCAAACGGCTGACGGTCAGCTATGATTGCGCGGGGGCAGGGGGCGGGCGCACCGATCTGCGCTTCGAAACGTCCCGGCTGGTACAGATCCACTCTCAGGGGATTGCGGGCGGCGCGCCCTTTTCCTTCAGCATGGAAGGACGGCGCATCGGCGCCTGCCATTGACCGCACCGCTTGCGCCAGCGCGCGGGTGGCGGTAGCGGAGCGCCCATGATTGCCAATGATGGGAAAATCGCTGTCGTCCTGCTGTCGGGCGGGCTGGATTCGATGGTCGTGGGCGGCCTCGCGCGCGAGGCGGGCTATGAACTGGTCGCGCTGACGATTGATTATAATCAGCGGCATCGCGTCGAATTGAACGCGGCCGCGCGCATCGCCGCTGTTCTTGAGGTCCGGCGGCATATCGTCCTTCCGCTCGATCTCACCGCCTTTGGCGGATCGGCGCTGACCGCGGATATCGCGGTGCCCAAGGACGGGGTGGGACCGGGCATTCCCAACACCTATGTGCCCGCGCGCAACACCATCTTCCTGTCGCTGACGCTTGGCCTTGCCGAAGTGTCGGGCGCGAACGACATCTTCATCGGCGTCAACGCGCTCGACTATTCGGGTTATCCCGATTGCCGTCCCGAGTTCATCGACGCCTTCCAGAACATGGCGGCGCTCGCGACCAAGGCGGGGGTGGAAGGGCATCCCGTGCGGATCAACGCGCCGCTTCAGCATATGAGCAAGGCCGACATCGCGCGAGAGGCGAACCGGCTGGGGCTGGATGCCGGGATGAGCTGGTCCTGCTACGATCCCGCGCCGGGTGATCAGCATTGCGGGCTTTGCGACAGCTGCCGCCTTCGCTCCAGGGGTTTTGAGGAAGCGGGCCTGCCCGATCCAACCCGCTACGCAGCCAAGCCATAAAGGACACGCGGATGAGCTATGCCGTCAAGGAGATGTTCCTGACGCTTCAGGGCGAAGGCGTCCATAGCGGCCGCCGCGCCGTCTTCATGCGCTTTGCCGGGTGCAACCTCTGGACCGGCCGCGAAGAGGATCGGCGCAAGGCTGTGTGCCAGTTTTGCGACACTGATTTCGTCGGCACCGATGGTGACGGGGGTGGCAAGTTCGCCGATGCACAGGCGCTCGCCGACGCGGCGCTCGCCTTCTGGGGGACGGGCGAAGAAGGCCGCTACATCGTGATGACGGGCGGGGAGCCCATGTTGCAGGTCGATGACGCCCTGATCGACGCGCTCCATGCCCATGGCTTCACCATCGCCATCGAAAGCAACGGCACGATCGCGGCCCATCCCGGGATCGATTGGGTCTGCATCAGCCCCAAAGCAGGCAGCGACGTCGTGCAACGCAGCGGCAATGAACTGAAACTGGTCTGGCCGCAGCCGGGCAGGGGCCACAGCATCGCCGATGTGGAGGCGATGGAAGGCTGGGCTTTCGATAACCTGCTGATCCAGCCGCTCGACAGCGCGGAGGCGGCGGCGAACATGCAGGCGGCGATCGATCTGGTCATGGCGCGGCCGAAATGGCGGCTAAGCCTTCAATCGCATAAATATCTGGGGCTGCGCTGAGGAGCGCCGCCCCAACCCACCCTCTCCTCCGTTCGCCCTGAGCTTGTCGAAGGGCTCTACTTCTTGGAGGAAGTTAGGGGCTTCGACAGGCTCAGCCCGAACGGGTTAAATTGTGCTCACCAAAAAGACTGAAAAGGCAGGGCCTCAAGGACCCCGCTCATCCCACCTTACTTAGCCGCCACCTTTTGCTCATAAGCCACCTGGCATTCCGGCCGCAGCTTGTCCTTTTTCCAGCATTTCTTGTCGAACGAGGGCAGGGTCAGCGCATAGCTCCGCCCCGGATCGCCGTAAAATTGCTCACCCGCCAACACCAGCGACTTCTTGATCGATCCAAGGCCGGTGCGCGCCACTTCATGCAGCGAACCGCGATTGGCGAAGATCGCCTGCCGCCCGACCTGACCCGCCGCCTGGCAGAAGCCGCGCTGCGCCTGTACCGTCGAATAGCCCGAATAGATGCGCGTGCCATATTTATCGGACGCGGCCTGACCCGGCTTGCCCTTGCCAACGGTGCGCTGGAAATAGCCAAGCAGGACGGACTGCGCCGAGTCCATCTCCGCGTCATGATGCGCGATCATCGCGTTGTAATTGCTGATCGACAGCAGCGTCGGTTCGAACTGGCACTGAAGCGCCGCGACGTTGAGCGCCGCGCGCAGGTTCCAGACCAGACCCGCGCGGACCTCCTCCGCCGTGGCGCCGGGCAGGCCGAGCGCGGTCGCCGCGTCCGCGTCCGTCAGCGGCGGGCTGGAAAAGTCGGGCGGCGACCAGAAAAACTGGGCTGCGGCCGGTTGAGCCAGCAGCGGCGCGGCGGCAATCATTAACCCGGCACAGACCCGGCGCAGCGTGGAACAGGATGTCATGACTTCCCCTTTAAGAATGGCGGCCTTTATGAATGGCGATCGGGCAGGGCTTCTCTTATGATATGCCTTGCGCCCGGCGCCTGTATTGCGCCTGAACGTCTTGCTCCGTCTATTGATCCGACAGTATCTCTGCCTCGCCCTGCGTCGCGTTGGCCGCGGCAGGCTCCGGCTGAGGCGCGGCAGCGGCGCTGCTATTCCCTCCAGCGGAGGGCAGGGCCGCCGATGGCGCTTCGCTCTGCACCCCGTCCAGGTCCGTCATGGCGTCGGTGGTCGTGCCATCGACAACCTCCAGATCCTTCATCTGAACCGTGTTGCCCGCCTTGTCGTCCTTGCCGCACGCCGCCAGCGCGGTGCAGCCGGTCAGCAGCAAGGCGGTAAAGATCATCCTCGCTTTGCAGCGCATCCGGGTCTCCCAAACATGTGATGCCCGGCGGCCCCCACCCGGCGAAGGCGCAGACCCTAGCCGCCTGATCCGCATTGCTCAACCCCCGCGCCACAGCGGCGCAAGCGGCCCAGAAAGGCAGGGAAATGCGCCTTCAAAGCCGCATCCAGATCGGCCATCGAGCCATTCTTGCCCAGGGCCGCGATGCTGGTGACCGGATATTCCGCAAGCCCGCACGGCACGATGCCGCCAAAATGGGACAGGTCGGGGTCCACATTGATCGAAAAGCCATGCAGCGTCACCCACCGCCGAACCCGGATGCCTAATGCGCCGATCTTAGCCTCGCGCCCGTCAAGGTCATCGGTCCAGATGCCGATCCGCCCGTCAGCCCGCCGCGCCGCGATGCCAAGGTCGCCCATCGCATCGATCATCCATCCTTCCAGATGATGGACGAAGTTGCGTACATCCTTGCCCCGTTCCCGCAGGTCGAGATTGAGATAGCCGATCCGCTGCCCCGGCCCATGATAGGTATAGCGCCCGCCGCGCCCCGCATCATGCACCGGAAAGCGCGGGTCGATCAGCTCGGCCGGATCGGCGCTCGTCCCCGCCGTATAAAGCGGCGGATGTTCGAGCAGCCACACCCGCTCGCCCGCCTCCCCCTCATAGATCGCCGCCGCCCGCGCCTCCATGTCGGCGAGCGCGTGCGGATAGTCCACCGGAGCGGAATCGACCCGCCATTCGATCTGGTCGGCCACGGCAGGCGAAGGGGCAGAGGATGACATGGCACTTCCTTGACTTGGGCGAGGGGAGCGATCAAGTCTCCTCCCCGATTTTAAGTACGGGAAAAGGCGAAGATATGGCGGCGATGTCGATCGGCAAGGCATGGGAAGAAGCGGTCGCCTTCGTCGCGCGCGAACGCAGCCTGCTGTTCCCCGTCGCCTTGCTCTTCGTCGCGCTGCCCGGCCTTATCCTTCAGGAGATGACGCCGCCCGAACTCGCCACCTGGACGATGGAAAAGGGCGCCATGCCCGACATCCTGCCCAGTTTCATCCTGTCCACGCTGATCGGCGTCATCATCATCTGGTTCGGATCGCTCGCCCTGTTCGCACTGGCGTTGCGGCCCGGCATCAGCGTCGGCGAAGCATTGCGGCTCAGCCTCTCCCGCCTGCCCGTGCTGCTGGGCACCGCTCTTGTCGTCATCGGCGTGCTGCTTGGCATAGCCATCGTTGGCATGATCGTCGTCGTCGCCTTCTCCATGGTGGCAAAGCCGGTTGCTGCCGCCCTCGCCGCGTTGCTGGTGGCCGCTGGCGGCGCCGTCATGCTCTTCGCCAGCGTGCGGCTCATGCTGCTCAATCCCGTAGTAATCGACGGCCATGAAGGCGTCATGGCCTCGCTCCGGCACAGCTGGGCGCTGACACGCGGCCATTTCTGGCGGCTGCTCGGCTTCATCCTGGTGCTGACGCTGCTCTCGGCCATCGTGGGGTCGGCCGCGCAAGTCATCTTCGGCCTGTTCGGTCGCCTGATCGCCGGGGCGGAAGGCGCGCGGCTTATCGGCGGCGTCGCAGCGGCCGTCGTCTCGACCGTGGTGCAGGTCTATATGCTCGTCATGCTCGCCCGGCTCTATCGTCAGGCGGAGGCGGGCTGACCCAGTATCGGCACATGCGGCGCCGCATCGGCGCTCAATAAACCGACCAGCCGAGGATCAGCGAAAACCTCAACCTCCCGCTTATAGGGCACAAATCCCGCCCGCTGATAGAAGCTGAGCGCCCCCGGACTGTCCAGCGTGCAGTTATGCACCCAGAAACGGCGCACCTCCTTGCGCCATGCCAGCGATTTCGCCTGCGCCATCAGCCATGCGCCAAACCCCTTGCCAGTCAGCTCGGGTATAAGGCCAAGGAAGCTCAGTTCACAGTCCGGCAGCGCCCGGAAATCCAGCTCCAGCAAGCCCACCTCCACGCCGCGCGGATCGGTGATCGCAAAGATCTGCACCGCCGGATCATGGATGATCGCCGTCAATTCCGCGTCACTCATGACAAGGCGCGAAAACCAGAGCCACGGCTCCCCCACACGCCGGAACAGCGCGCGATAGGCGTCCAGCGCTGGCGCCTTCCACGGCACCAGCCGCAACGGAGCAGGCGGAATCGGCGCGGGCCGGGGCCGCTCCTTCATTTCCAGATAGGTCACGATCGTCGCAATCTGATCATTGGCGACCGGCGTCAGCGACATGGGTTCAGCTCCAACTCGCCATCGGTGGCAGGCTCATCAAGATCGCGTCGACATTGCCGCCGGTCTTCAACCCGAACAGCGTGCCCCGGTCATGCACCAGGTTGAACTCCGCATAACGGCCGCGCCACTCCAGCATCCTGGCGTAATCTTCCTCGCTCCAGCTTTCGCCCATCCGCCGCCGGACAATCGGGGGAAAGGCCGTCAGGAACGCTTCGCCCACCGACCGGGTAAAGGCGAAATTCGTTTCAAACCCTGCATCATCCTCGCACTCCAGATGGTCGTAGAAAATGCCGCCGACGCCGCGATGAACGCCCCGGTGCGGAATGAAGAAATAGTCGTCGGCCCACGCCTTGAAGCGGGGATAATAAGCCGCATCGTGCGCATCGCACGCGTCCTTGAACGCGGCATGGAAGCTCGCCGTGTCCTCATCCCGGGGCAGCGGAGGGTTAAGGTCCGCGCCACCGCCAAACCAGCTTTTGGACGTGATCAGATAGCGCGTGTTCATATGCACGGCTGGCACATGCGGATTGGCCATATGCGCGACCAGGCTGATCCCGGTTGCGAAAAAGGCCGGATTTTCCCCCGCGCCATGGATGGTTTTGGAAAAATCCGGCGCGAACTCGCCCGAGACGGTCGAGACATTGACCCCGACCTTCTCGAATATCTTGCCCTTCATGACCCCGCGCACGCCGCCGCCGCCTTCGCCCGGCGTCAGGCCCGGTGCTTCGCGGTCCCAAGGCGTGTAGACGAAGGAGGCATCGCTGCCCGCCTCGCGCTCGATCGCTTCGAACTCGGCGCAGATGCGGTCGCGCAGCGATTCGAACCAGGTGCGGGCGGCTTGCTGTTTTGGGTCGAGAGAAAGGGTCATTGCGGGAATTGTCCAGTCTGGCGAAGGGCTTCGGCAACCGCGATGCCCGTGGAAACGGCAATGTTCAAGGACCGGAAGCCCGCAGCCATGGGGATTCGGACGCGCAGGTCGGCCATGTCCCGCACCGCGTCGGGTACGCCCGCGCCTTCCGATCCCATCAGCAGCACATCATTCCCGTCAAAACGCACCTCCGGCAGGGGCTGCGAAGCATGGCTGCTCATCAGCACCAGGCGGCGACCTTCGGCACGCCGGACCTCGTCAAATGCCTCGAAATTGGCGTGCCGAGTCACCTCCGCCGCTGCGCCATAATCCATGGCGGCGCGCTTCAACTTGGCGTCGGAAAAGGCGAATCCCATCGGCATGATGATGTCCACGGGCACGGAAAAACAGGCGGCCAGCCGCAATATGGCGCCGACATTTCCCGCGATCTCGGGTTGGTAAAGAGCAATACGCATGGCCCGCGCATAAAGCAGCGGGGCAAATTGTCATAGCCATCGCCAAATTGCTGTTGGCAAAGAAGCCACAGTGGGTCTATCAGGCCCCCGAACCACGCCAGGGGGAAAGGCGAGGCCCATTTCCGTGGGCGGCGCTACTCTCTCGATAATCAGGGCCGGTGACGGCAATGCGGCGGGTAACAGGGACGTCTTTGCAAGGGTTGAGGTGCATGGCGAGCGTTGAACATACGGACAGCCAAGGTCTATCCGGCGAAGGTGGAGTGCGTCGTCGCGACTTCATCAATATCGCCGCAGTAAGCTTCGCGGGGGTCGGGGCTGTCGCCGTCGTCATTCCGCTCGTGGATCAGATGAACCCCAGCGCGGACGTGCTGGCGCTCGCTTCGACTGAGGTGGACATCTCGTCGATCCAGCCGGGCCAGGCGATCAAGACGACCTTCCGCTCGCAGCCGCTTTTCGTTCGTCACCTGACGGACAAGGAAATCGCGGAAGCCGACAAGGTGGACGTATCCAGCCTGCGCGACCCGCAGACGCTGGAACAGCGCACCGTGGATGGCAAGAAGCAGTGGCTGATCACCATGGGCGTCTGCACCCATCTGGGCTGCGTGCCGCTGGGCGCGGGCGAGGGCGAGAATCGCGGTGAGTTCGGCGGCTATTTCTGCCCCTGCCACGGTTCGTCCTACGACACCGCGGCCCGCATCCGCAAAGGCCCTGCGCCCAAGAACCTGGAAGTGCCGAAGTTCAGCTTCACTTCCGACACTGCCATTCTCGTAGGCTGAGGTAAGAAACCATGAGCTTTCCCTGGGCTGAGCATTATACTCCCAAGCATCCCGCGATGCAGTGGATCGACGAGAAGCTGCCGCTTCCGCGCCTCGTCTACAACGCGATCGGCGCCGGTTATCCGGTGCCTCGCAACCTCAACTATTTCTGGAACTTCGGTGTTCTGGCCGGCCTCGCGCTGGTGATCCAGATCGTCACCGGCGTGATCATGGCGATGCATTATGGCGCCAACACGCTGGTCGCATTCAGCACCGTTGAACAGACGATGCGCGACGTGAACGCGGGCTGGCTGATGCGCTATGCGCATGCCAACGGCGCCAGCTTCTTCTTCATCGTCGTCTATCTCCACATCTTCCGCGGCCTTTTCTACGGTTCCTATAAGGCGCCGCGTGAAATGGTCTGGCTGCTCGGCATCGTCATCTTCCTCCTCATGATGGCGACTGCCTTCATGGGCTATGTGCTTCCCTGGGGGCAGATGTCCTATTGGGGCGCCAAGGTGATCACCGGCCTGTTCGGCGCGATCCCGGTCGTGGGTGAGCCGATCCAGACCTGGCTGCTTGGCGGCTTTGCGCCTGGCAACGCGTCGCTCAACCGCTTCTTCTCGCTGCACTTCCTGCTGCCCTTCGTGATCGCTGCGGTCATCATCCTGCACATCTGGGCGCTGCACATTCCGGGTTCGTCGAACCCGACCGGCGTGGAAGTGAAGGGTCCGCAGGACACCGTTCCATTCCATCCTTACTACACGGCCAAGGACGGCTTCGGGGCTGGCGTGTTCCTGATCCTCTTCGCGATCCTGTTGTTCTTCGCGCCGAATTATCTCGGCCACCCGGACAACTATATCGAAGCGAATCCGCTTTCGACGCCTGCGCACATCGTGCCGGAATGGTATTTCTGGCCCTTCTACGCGATCCTGCGCGCTTTCACGGTCGACTTCTTCTTCGTACCTGCAAAGCTGCTGGGCGTGCTGGCGATGTTCAGCTCGATCCTGATGCTCTTCTTCCTGCCCTGGCTGGATACCTCGCCGGTGCGTTCGGGCAATTATCGCCCGACCTTCAAGAAGTTCTTCTGGATCCTGATCATCGACGTGCTGATCCTGGGTTATTGCGGCGGCGCGCCTGCTGCTGAACCCTATGTGATGATCTCTCAGATTGCGGGCGCCTATTATTTCGCCCACTTCCTGATCATCCTGCCGCTGATCTCGCGCTTTGAACGGCCGCTGCCGCTGCCGGGCTCGATTACGGAATCGGTGCTCAACCGCTATAACATCAAGGGCGAACAGGATGCGCTTCCCGGCATGGGCGCGGATCCGCAGCCGTCGAACGCCGGCTAATAGGGGACAAGATCAACATGGTTCGCATCGGCGCATTTCTCGTCGGCCTCTTCTTTGCTGGCTGGCTGCTGATCTCCTTCCTTGTGGGCGCTGTGGCCTATGTCTCTGAGCCGCCCGCTGCGACGGTGGAGCATGAATTCCACAAGCATCCCAAGGAAGTGGACTTCTCCTTTAACGGCCCGTTCGGCAAGTTCGACCAGGCGCAGCTGCAGCGCGGCTTCCAGGTGTTCAAGGAAGTCTGCTCGGCCTGCCACAGCCTGAAGTTCGTCGCTTTCCGCGACCTCAAGGGCATTGGCTATAACGAGGCGGAGATCAAGGCGATCGCCAAGCAGTGGGCGATCAAGACGCCTGACGTCGATCCCAAGACGGGTGAGGCTTCGACCCGCGAGCCGGTTCCGGCTGATTACTTCCCCAAGCCCTTCGCCAACAATGTTGCGGCGGCTGCGGCAAACAACAATGCGATCCCGCCGGATCTCTCGCTGATGACCAAGGCGCGTCATGACGGATCGGCTTATGTCTATTCGCTGCTGACCGGGTTCCAGAACCAGCCGGCCGAATTGCTCAAGCACTTCCCGGATGCCAAAACGCCGCAGGGGCTGCACTACAACCCCTATTTCGCTAACCTGAACCTCGCCATGGCGCCGCCGCTGACGGCCGATGGTCAGGTGACCTATGGCGACGGCACCAAGGCGACGGTCGATCAGATGGCGCAGGACGTTTCGGCCTTCCTGACCTGGACCGCCGAACCCAAGCTTGAGAACCGCCGTCGTGCGGGTCTGGCGACCATCGTCTTCCTGCTGATTGCGACGGCGCTGGCCTACATGTCCTACCAGAATATCTGGGCCGACAAGAAAAAGGCCGCCTGACCGCCACTTGGCCAAGGGAATGGATAGGAAGGGGCGCGGCGTCATCACGACACCGCGCCCCTTTTTCATTGGGAGTTTGCATGGATCTAGATGAACTCGCCGCGCTGGTCCGGACCATCCCCGACTTTCCAAAGCCCGGCATCCTGTTCCGCGACATCACGACTTTGCTCGCCGACGCTGAAGGCTTCTCGGCGCTTGTCAGCGGGCTTGCCGCGATCGCGCGTCCGCTCGACGCTGACATAGTCGTCGGGATCGAGGCGCGCGGTTTCGTGCTTGGATCGGCACTCGCCCATGCGCTCGGTCTCGGCTTCGTTCCGATCCGCAAGTCGGGCAAGCTACCCGGCAAGACCGTCGGCATCGACTATGTGCTGGAATATGGCACCGACCGCCTCGAATTGCATGAAGGACAGATAGGGCAGGGTGCCCGCGTCTTGTTGGTCGACGACCTCATCGCCACAGGCGGCACCGCTCTCGCCGCCGCGCAGCTCCTCCGCGAACAAGGCGCCACCTTGCTCCTCGCGCTCTTCGCCATCGACCTCCCAGACCTCGGCGGCCGCTCCGCCCTCGAAGCCGACGGCATCGCCACCGCCGCCCTCCTCAAATTCCCCGGCAATTAACGGTTTCCTTCATGAATTTCCCCCACCAACCAAAGTGCGAAACAATCGCCGGAAAACGCATCCTCTTCCTAATGGCGATCGAGGATGAATACGGCCCACATCTCCGTTCCCGCTTCACGCCGCTGATGACTGGCGTTGGCCCCATCGAAGCCGCGATCACAACCAGCTTGGCACTTCAGCACCTTCACCAGCATGATGCTCTACCCGACCTTGTTGTGTCACTGGGCTCAGCGGGCTCCCGCGCCTGTCAGCCGGGGGAGGTCTATCAGGTGGCAAGCGTCTCCTGGCGCGACATGGACGCATCCCGCCTTGGTTTCGCAAAGGGAGTGACTCCGTTCATAGATCACCCCGTCAATCTACCGCTGCACGCACCTCTAGACATTCCCGCGGCGCGCCTTTCAACCGGCGCAAACATTGTGGGCGGCGAGGAATATGCACTTATAGACGCCGATATGGTCGATATGGAAACCTTCGCCATCACCCGAGCCTGCCAGCGCTTCGCTGTTCCCCTGATGGGGCTGCGCGGCATATCCGACGGTCCAGGAGAACTGAACGATATGCTCGGTTGGACACAACTCCTCGCATTGCTAGACGAGCGGCTGGCGGTAACAGTTGATTTACTAGCCGATACGTTGAACCAGGTGAGCAGCTAATTTCACACAAAACAGAAGAGATATGCGAAGCCGGCCAGTCATTCGCTGAATCGAACGTCAATGTTGAGCGTGCCAGACCCAGTTGGCTATACCTGCAATGGCCGAGTGGAGGTGTCATCAGAAGGGTGCCATTCTCCGGCGATCCGGCAGCGGAAGCTTGCGGCGCGTAATCGGCGGTAAGGTGGTAGCGGCCGAGCAGAAGGACTGGGGCAAGGTGAGCGGAATATCCTCGCCGATGATGGGCAAGCGGTCCTCGGTCGCGGCATCGAACACGCCGTTCGCGCCAGTGCAGTGAAGCAGAATCTGCCCATTTTCGACCCGCATGGTCAGATGCGATCGCGAAATTTCCCGGTCGGGATCGATCATCACCCAATCGGAAGCAGGGTCGCGTCCGACAGTGAGGACCCCGTCGGCGAGAAAGCGGGCATCGATCGGAGTGAGCGCGTCATCCTTGTTGAACAATCGGAAGATGTACATCAGCTCTTCCTTTTCCGCCGGGCGGGATCGATTTCTGCCCCAGAATCGATCCGGGTCATCAGCATCGCCTGCTCCGCGTCGGCAAGTGCGGTCGCGACATAGTGCTGCCGGTCAGCCATAGACGCGACCATATGGTTCATCGCGTCGAACAGATGGCCAATTTCATCCTTGCGCCGGTGCGAGATGCGGAAGGACAGGTTGCCAGCCGTAACGTCATCCAGCGCCCGTTGCAGCCGCCGGAGAGGACGGCTCCAGATGCGCACGCTGGTCGCGCTGCATATGCCAAGGACCAGCGTCACGAAGATCGCGAACCCGGCAAAGAGCAGTCTGGCGGTGCGCTGCGCCTGATCGAGAGGGCCACGTTCGGTCACGACATCCACCTTGCCGAACGGAACCCCTGCATAGCGCACGGGTTGCACGAAGCGGATGCCCCCCTGTGTCTGGGTAACCGCAGAGCCTGCGGTCGTGGGCAATGGCGCTTCGGCCGATGCCGCATGTCGGTAACAGGTGCCGAGCAACCGGGTATCGCTGGACGCGCGGATGACATTTTGTTCGTCCGCGATGACCAGATTGCGAAAGCTGGGATCGCCGACGGCGGCGACGGTAAAGGCCTGCAAAGGCGTCCAATCCTGCTGAGCGGCCGGTCTGCCAGCATTTTCGGCAACATGGAGCGCCGCGTTGCGAGCGACGAAGGATGCAATGGAGGAGCCCGAGGTGAGGGCCATGTCCTGCATGACCATCGTTTCCCGCTGCACCACGAAGTTTACCCGGTGCCGAGCGCCAGCAGGCCCGACGCGGCAAGCAGGAGCCTTCCTGGCGCCGGTCCAGATCGCGCTCGATTAGCGCATTGTCGGGATCTAGGCGGAGGGCTTGACCGAGCAGCCTAACCGCATTGCCTACCTGCCCCTTATTGAGAGCCGTAAGGCCAGCGGAGCGCAACCGGGCAGCGCGGCGAGGATGCGGCACAGGCGACGGAGCGGGCGTTGTGGCGGAGGGCGAGGGCTTTGGGGGGAGGGGCAGGGGCGGGAGTGGGTTCGGGTCGAGGCCGGGACGGTGCCGGGCGCGCCTCCTTTGGCCGGATCCCGGCACCCGGATGGTCTGCCCAAGCTTCAGCGTGGCGGGGACACGGCAAGCTGATTATAGCGTGCCAACAGATGGAATTTCATCCGGTCGCCGAGGAAATGCTGAGCGACAGCTTGCGTGAGGAAGTGTCGGGAGGATCACGTTTCAGCATTGCGGCCAGCTTCTTGCGCGCGGCCTTTTCCGCCTCTTGGCCGAGCAGGCATACGACATCGCCTAGTTCCTGGGCATTGCTGACCTCCTGCACCATGGCTGGGCGCGCCGCCTCCCCACCGGGTTTTGAGGCGCAGCCCGCCAAGAATTCCATCACTGGTCCGGACTTTGGAAAGGGCCGCCAATAAGGGCGGCCCTCGGTACAATAATCAGCCGATTACTGTTGCTGACCACCCGAACGATCGTCGCGGCGTTCCTGCTGATCCGCGCCACCCTGCTGGCGGCGTTGGTCGTCTTGCTGATTTTGTTGACCAGGATTGCGCTCCTGCTGACCTCCTTGCTGCCCGCCACCTTGCTGGGTGCGACCGGAATCCTGCTGGTTCTGCTGGCCGGGATTCTGGGTCTGGCCGCCTTGTTGGTTGCCCATCTGATTGTCTTGGTTCTGATTTGCCATTTGAGGATCCTCTCGTGCCGAAATGGCACCTCATACAAACCCGCTGCATCGTACGGCTGTTCCGTGCGCTGACTTCCCACCAACCTATATCCTGGGCAATTGAGCGCGCAGCGGTAGTATCCGTCGATGCGCTTCGCAGGCAGAGCCCTTATGCCTCAAAAAGTCTTGCTCGTGCCGCCCCGTGCATCGCTTCCATCCGCATCGGCGTCCCCCTGACCCACAGCCGATCCACCATAATGCTTTCCACCCAGAAGGCAGGGTCACAGGCCGCCGTCCCCAATCCGAGGGATCGGCATCCGAAATCTCGATTCCCGGCAGGCCCAGCAGCATCGTCATCAGCGTCCCGCCGATATTCGCCATGAAGGGGCCGGCAGGCACCTTGGAATCCGCATGATCCTCCCGATATTCCAGACACTGGTGAAATCGCCCCTTGTCATAGGCGGCATAGCCTTCTTCAAACAGTTTCAGCGTCAGCGTCCGGTCCCCCCGCATCGCTGCCCAGACCGGATAAAGGGCTGGCAGCATCGGCGATCCCACATAGTCCGGCCAGTGCGACAGAAAGAGGTCTAAGGTCGCCTGCTCTTGTCGGGCGGTCGCTGGATAGTGCATCGGGAACAGGCCGGCGAGTGGAGAAGGGGTCGCACCCTTGGGCTCGCTGATGCGGAACTCCTCATGCGATGCGATGACGCCGTCACCGCGAACCGGCAACTGGAGATTGTCCGCTATGTCGCGCCAGATGGAAGGTATCTCCGCCCCAATCGAGAGGCCGATGCGGATCGTACGGCGTAGCAGGTCATAGGCCGTCATCAACGTGAAGCTGTCATTATCGGGCGGCTCAGGCACTTCGGCCGGTCCTGTCGCCCGTAACAGCTCAAAACCGCGTGTCGTCTGCGTCAGGCGGGACGCCAGCCAGTCCGCTACGCCTGATAATATGGGCCAACCCGTAGCTCGCAGATAACGCATATCGCGCTCCGCCTCGGCTTGGAGCGCGAAGGCGCGCGCGACATGCAGTGAGACATGGGCCGCATGCGCCGCGCCCGATCCGGGGCCGGGCGTCGCTTCCTCGCCCGAACGCGGCGCCGCCTCCCACGGGAAACGAAGTCCATCCTTGTTGTCGAGCATCGCATACATGCGCGCGGCGTCGATATGCCGAGCGCGAAAGCCGAGCAGGCTGCGCGCCGCCGTGGGCTGGACGAGTAAAAGGGGAGGAACGCAGAAGGCGTCAATGTCCCACATCACATGTCCGAAATAATAATTGTAATTGGGCCAGCTTGCGAGCCCGAACATCGAAGTCGCAGCGGGCGATGACGTGCGCGCGGAGCTGTTCAGATAGAAGAATCCCGCGTCGATCAGACGTTGATGATCCGCGCTCGCCCCATCGACCATTATCCGGCTTTGCCACAGCTGCCGCCAGCTTTCCCGATTAAGGTCTCGCAAGTGGTCGAAACCCAGCTCCGTGCCCTTAGCAAGGCGCCGGACGGCCTCGTCCATGGGGCGATGATGGACAAGGGAGGGAACGAGGGCGGCGATCTGCTCCAGCCGTACCGTTCTGCCGCGCTTCAACTCGATCGAATATTCGGCCGTCAGCGATCCCGAGCCGTGCTTCTCCCGAAAGCAGGGCTCGTCCTTGGCTTCCGGGCATTCGCTATGAAAAGCGATGCCGCAGCAACTGAACGCGCCCTCCGGCACCCAAAGCATCGCGCCTTCGCCCGATGCCGCTTGCTTCCCCACCTTCCGCTCTTCCGCGCGCCCGCGCGAACCTGCCGTCACAATCCCCGCGCGCAGCCGAACCGTGCAGGCCGTGTCCGCCGTCAGTTCGATGCGCTGCAGCACCAGCGCAGGATCACTACGGCTGGCAAAGGTCAGTACTTCCACGCGGAGCGCAACTTCGCCCACATGAACGTAAATCCACTGAATAGCTCCCCGGCGGCGAAATCATATCGCTGTGTCGCATCGCTGATTAGCCATGGCTGTTCGGTCAGCCAAGTTTCCCAGATACCCATGTCGGCGGCCAGCGGATAGGGAATTGGGACGGTAGCCTCGACCGATTCCTCGTCGTGCAGGCCCACCACGCCGTTAACGATGGCGGAACCGGGCAACATTGGAATCTCGCGCACGCGAAGACCCACAAGGCCGTTAGCCACATAGGCCGGTAGGTCGTCGCCCCGATATCCATCAACCGAATCTGGACTGAGCGGTTCCCATTCCACGGATCACCTCGCTGTGGCTTTCAAGGACGGGAATCCCGTCGATCCTTTTCCGGATAATCCTCCGGCTTAACCGTGCCGACATTAGGGCGGTCCTCGACCTCCTCCTGCCGTTGGCCGCCGCCCGTCCGGGGGTCTTCCTTCTCCCGTCCCGGCAGCGCGTCACTCATCGGGCCGCGCGGCGTTTCGGCATTGTCCGGCTTATGCTGCCCTTCGCGTTCACTCATCGTCATTCTCCTATGCTGTGCCGGGCTCAGCCATCTTGCGATGCTGCTCAGCCAGGATGCAGGCTGCCACGGCGGTTCTCCTCTTTCTGGCTTGCCGCCATGCCCGGTTTCAGCACGACCTTGGTGACTTCATTCTGATGATCGTGGAACATGCGATATCCCTCCGCCGCTTCCTCCAGCGGCAGGCGGTGGCTGATGAGGAAAGTCGTGTCGATCTTGCCCTCCATGATCGCATTGAGCAGGGCGGGCATATAATGCTGAACATGGGTCTGCCCGGTCTTGAGCGTCAGACCCTTCTCCATGAAGGCGCCCAGAGGAAATTTATCGACGAAGCCGCCATAAACGGCGGGCATCGACACTCGCCCACCCTTGCGGCAAGCGAGAATAGCTTGGCGGATGGAGTGCGTCCGATCTGTGCCCAGAAAGGTCGATACCTTGATCTGGTCCCACACATTGTCGGCAAAGAAGCCGTGCGCCTCCAACCCCACTGCGTCGATGCAGGCGTCCGGCCCGATGCCACCGGTCATTTCCATCAACGCCTCGTACGTTTTGGTCTGCTCATAATTGATCGTCTGGGCACCAAAACGTGCCGCGAGTTCCAATCTTCGCGGAAAATGGTCGATGGCAATGACCCGCTCCGCTCCCATCAGGAAAGCCGACTGGACTGCGAACAACCCGACCGGCCCGCAACCCCAGACCGCGACGGTGTCTCCCGGTTCGATCCCGGCATTCTCAGCAGCCATCCATCCGGTGGGAAGGATATCAGAGAGAAACAGAACCTTATCGTCTTCTACCCCATCCGGAATAACGATCGGGCCGACGTCGGAGAATGGCACGCGGACATATTCTGCCTGACCTCCCGCATAGCCGCCGGTCATGTGGCTATAGCCAAACAGCCCTGACATGGGCTGGCCGTAGATGGCCTGAGCGATGTCCTGATTGTCGGCGGGCAGTCCATTGTCGCATGCGGAATATTGATGCTTGCTGCAATGGAAGCATCCACCGCATGCAATGGTGAAAGGAACGACAACCCGCTGTCCCTTTTGTAGCGTCGATTTCAGTCCTGTCTCGACCACCTCGCCCATGAATTCATGGCCCAATATATCGCCCGACTTCATCGTCGGGATATATCCGTCATAAAGATGGAGGTCAGACCCGCAAATCGCCGTGGAAGTTATCCGGATGATCGCATCACGTGGATTAATGATCTCCGGGTCATCCACCGTATCAACCCGAACATCATGCTTGCCGTGCCATGTCAGCGCCCGCATCAGACTTCCTCCTCCTGTTGCCGGCGCGTCCAGGCCGACGTCGCGATTTCGCCCGTCTCCATGAGTTGCTTGAAGCGCCGCAAATCCCGCCGCGCCTGAATCGCCGGTTCTCGTTGAAACATTTTGGCGATCGCCTTGCCGATGATCCCGGCCGGGGGATCATAAAGGATCGTCACGCTCACCCGCGTCCCCCGACCGCCCGGCGCATCGCGGAAATCTACCTGGCCGCTATTGGGAACGTCCGCCCCTTCCTCTGAAGTCCAGGCGATCGTCTCGTCGGGCCTGTCCTCGGTGATGGCAGAAATCCATTCAACCGTTTTCCCGGCGGGTGCCTTCACCGTCCAGTGGGTGCGCCCTTCCGCCACCGGCTCAACCGACACCACATTCTCCATAAAACGTGGCAGGTTGCCGAAGTCCCGCCAGAAGGCATAGAGCTCGGCCCTCGGGCGATTGATGGTTACCGTCTTGCCGACCAACGCATAGCCTTGGGGATCGATCAGTTCCTCGCGCGCCTGTTCGCCGCGATCTTCCTTGCTCGTGGTAAGCGGTGCATCGTCGCTCGGGAACGACGCCTTGTTGTCGGCCATGCTGAGCCTCCTGAAGTGATCATGGCGCAACCCGCAGCCGTTGCCCACGTTCCCTCTTTTCACGAGTGACCCGTGCAAAAACAGCCCCAGATAATATAGGTTAGCGCTTCTGGCGCTCGTGCGCCGGACTGCGGAACATGTGTGGCAAGCCATCGTTGACCGGCCATCAGTCAAAGGGAGAAAGCCCATGGCGCTTCACGCCCATTACCCCTCACGATCTCAAAGCCTGCTGCTCGGCGCGGGCCTTGCCGTCCTTGGTCTTGCCGGGCGCAAGTTGATGGTTCAGGCGCCGACCATGCTTGCTGGCGACTGGGACAAGGCGCTTGCAGCGGAGCATAAGGCAGCGCTCGCTTTGTTCGATGGCCTCGCCGCAACTGACGATGCCGCCAGCGGCAAACGCCGACTAATGCTGATGCAGCTCAAACATGCTTTAGGGAAGCACGCGCTTGAGGAGGAGAACGCCATTTACCCCGCGATGCGCGAACATGGGATGAAGGCGGAAGCCGACGCCCTCAACGGCGAGCATGGGTATGTGAAGCAGTATCTTTATGAGCTGTCGGACCTGCTGGACGCTAATCCGGCCTTTCAGGAGAAGCTGGCAAAGTTCCGCGCCGACATCGAAGGGCACATGAAACAGGAAGAACAGGAACTTTTCCCTCGCCTGCGTCAGGCACTCGACGACGGCGCAACCGGCCGCCTTACGCGGCGGATGAATCAGGAAGGTCTAAAACTGGCCTGACGATGGATAAGCAGCTGAGGGGTGGTCCGGAAACCCTAGTCGGATCGGTATTTCGGATAAACGAGGGCATCTTCGAGCGCTGCTGAAGGCCAACCACGCCGGGGATCAAACTTGATGGAGCCATCAAAGGCGGGCCAGCCGCCCACCATCCACCGCAAGTGTAGCCCCGGTGATGAATGCCGCGTCATCGCTAGCGAGAAATGCCACGGCCGCAGCGATATCTTCGGGGGTTCCCACGTCACGGTTGACGATCGTCTCGGCACCCGATTGCACATTGGGATTATTCCAGAGCATCGGCGTATCTATCGCACCGGGTAGTACAGCGTTCGCTCGGATCTTTACGTCGCGTCCCTCAATAGCGGTGCTGCGGGTCAGCGAGAGTATGCCCGCCTTAGCCGCGGCATAGGGTGCTACGTTCGCACTGGTCTCCATAGCATGGACGCTGGCGATGTTAACGATTACACCCCCTTTGTCGCCGAAGGAGAGGAATCCCCGCTTCGTAAAGAATGCGGCGCCCAACAGATCCACCCGCAATATGTCCAGCCAATCATCGCCTGACCACTGGGCAAGTGTCTTGAATGACATGAGGCCGGCATTGTTGACGATGATGTCCACCCTGCCGAAATGGTCGATCGCCGCCTTTACGCAGGCTTCCACCTGTTCCTCCGATCCGACGTCGCAGCCGAAGCCCATCGCCTTGGCTCCAAGGCTGGCCGCAGTCGCCTGGGCCTGGTCTTGCTTGAGATCGGCAATGAGGACAGCCGCCCCCTCGGCATACAGTTTTGCGGCGATCGCAGCGCCGATCCCGCCCGCCGCGCCTGTGACGATCGCCACCTTATCCTCGAAGCGCTGCTTCATCATGCTTCCTCCTGCACAGCCGGGCCTGTCGCGGGTGCCTTGATCATCCGCTTTGCCCGCTCTCGCTGCTCCGTGGCGAAGCCACGGTTGACGTCGCTCGGCAACACGACCGGCACCGTAAGACACAAGCTTTGGGTCGGAAGGACGTCGCGCCATTGCTGGATCAGGCGCTTATAGGCTTCGCCCACCGGCCGGATCTTGCGATCGAGATCATAGAGGCCGAGCGGATTGACGTTCCCGTTCCTGATGCGCAGCGCGCTGTCCCAATCGACCTGATCCGTCAAGGAATACCAGGTGAAGCCGACGATAGGTACGCCATCATTTCGCACCCGGAGGACGTTGGCCCATTGCTTCCAGAGCCAGTCGACCGCTTCGGTCCCCAGCGGACCTTGTGACAGGTTGGTTTCCGTGTGCATCACCGGCAAGCGGTAACGCTGATGGTATTGGCGGGTGATCTCGCTGTAGCCAAAAATTTCACCAGAAGGCCGGGTCGTTCCATCCAGCGCGACGCGATGTTCGTTGGTGATGTAATAGTCATTCCCCATGATGCAGTGCTGTTTCAGGCGATTGTCGAGGAAGAAGTGATATTCATCGCGCGTCATCCCGTTATCCATGAGATATTCGTACATCTCGGAATCGACGCGACGCCCATAGTTGAGGTCCAGCGAGAGAAAGCGCTGCGAATTCATCAGCTCGGCACCCCGGATCGCACCCGGAGCTTCGGCATGATAATATTCCGAAGATTCACTTTGGATGAAGATGGCGTCGGGCCGCACTTCCAATATTCGACGCATGGCCAGAACGTTGGCGCGAACAATATTTTTCAGTGCATTGACGAATGCCTGATCACTGGCCAGCTGCTCGTTCCACCAGCCATAACGCGCCGAGAAGGTGGCGCAGATGAACATCTCGTTGACCGGCGTATATAGTTGTACCCAAGGGAAGCGCTCCGCAAAGGCGCGGGCATAGATGCCGAACTGCTCGGGGAAGTCAGGGTTTTGGAAATTTCCGATCCAGTCAGGGACTCCAAAATGACAAAGATCGACGATGGGGACGAGATTGAGGCGCTTCAGTTCCGAAAAGCTCTGGTCCGCAAATTCCCAGTCATAATGTCCGGGGCCTGTCCAGGTCTTGTGGACGGGCGAGCCATAACGCAGATAGGAGATGCCCATCTCTTGAATGAGTGCGAAATCCTCTCGCCAGCGGGCATAATGACCGCAGCTTTCCATTTCATCGACCCGAGTCCTGCCGTTGTCGATCGTAGGCACGCTGTTCTCGACGCCCGTGGCGAACATGAAAGTGGCGATCAGCCTTCTCCCGCTCGAACATGTGATGCGACAACGCCGGGCCGACGCCTTGGGATCCGTGACTGATCGGCGCTCTCCCCTGTGGTGTCGGCGGGCGCCGAGTTTTTTAAGTGCCTATAATCACTTGGCGCAGGCGCCGAAGTTGCTGTGCCCGTTCGCTGTAGGGGCAAAGGCCCCGATGATCACGATGACGGCAGGGTCGCTTTATGCGACTCCCGAAGAAGCGTGGGTCACCACGTTCGGCGGAGCCACGGAGGCGCGAGCCTTGCGCTGCGACATGCGCCGGTACGTTGCTAAGGCCTGGCCGACCACCTGATCCATATTATAATAGCGATAGGTCGCCAGCCGCCCCACGAAGGTCACGTTCGTCTGGACCATGGAGAGCGCTTCATAACGCTTGAACAGTGCTTGGTTTTCAGGCCTTGGGATTGGGTAATAGGGATCGCCCTCTGCTGTCGGAAATTCATAGGTGATGCTGGTGAAATCCACCTGTTGGCCGGTCAGATGCTTATATTCGGTAATGCGCGTATAGGGCACATCGGGTGAGGGATAGTTGACCACGGCGACCGGCTGGAACTGTTCCACGCTGTGCTGTTCATGCTGGAACCGCAGCGACCGATAAGGCAATTTGCCGAAGCGATAACCGAAATATTCGTCGATCGGGCCGGTGAACACCAGGTGATCGTGCGGATAGGCATCGCCAGCCTCGCAATAGTCGACCCCCAGCAGCACGTCGATGTTGGGATGATCGAGCATCCGCTCAAACATGCGCGTATAGCCTTCCAACGGCATCGCCTGGAATTTGTCTGTAAAGTAGCGATCATCGACGTTGGTGCGCGTTGGCACCCGTGATGTTACAGCCTTGTCGAGTTCGGATGGGTCGAGACCCCATTGCTTGCGCGTATAGCCCTGGAAGAATTTTTCATACAATTCTCGACCCACGGCGGAGACCACGACGTCTTCCGATGTGCGCACGACTGCCACCGGCTCGGCCTGCGCGGCGAGGAAGGCCGCGGCGTCCTCTTCGGTTTGAAGGCTCAACCCGTAGAGCAAGTTGAGCGTCGTCCGGTTTATCGGCATTGGCACCAGCATATCATCGACCGCCGCAAGCACCCGATGCTCATAAGGCCGCCATTTGGTAAAGCGCGAGAGGTAGGTGAAAATCTCCGCCGAATTGGTGTGGAAGATATGCGGGCCGTAACGGTGGATCAGCACCCCCGCTTCGTCGAGTTCATCATAGGCGTTGCCCCCGACATGGTGGCGTCGATCGACCACCAGCACTTTCTTGCCGCCATCGGCCGCCAGCCGTTCGGCCATGACCGCGCCAGCGAAGCCCGCGCCGACCACCATCACGTCATAATGCTGGGGCCGGTCGTTGTTCCAGCTAGTTGGCGATACGATCGGATGGGCATGGACGCTGTGTGAAACTGCATCGCTAATCAGGGTACTCATTTGCTGGAAGCTCTTGTCCCAGGACATGCCTGCCAGCAACTGGTCCGCCTGCGACAGCCAGTTGCCGCCTGGACGGGGCAGCGCCAGCGCTTCTTCGCAGGCAGTGACGAAGGCTTCCGCGCCGTCCGCGATCCACACGGCTTCCATATCGCCATAATGTCGCACGACGTCGGTAATAGGGGTCGAAACGACGGGCTTCCCGGCCGCCAGATATTCGGGGGTCTTGGTGGGGCTGATGAATCGTGTCGCATCATTGATGGCGAAAGGCATTAGCGCCACATCCCATCCGGCGATGCAGGCGGGCAGGTCTTCGTAGGGCCGCCCGCCAAGAAAATGGAGATTGGGTCGTCTGGGCAGATCGTCGCTGCTGATCTTTACGACCGGGCCGATGATCTCCACGTCCCAGCCGGGCCGCGCGTCGGCCAGCCGGGCGAGCAGGTCGAGATCCATCCGCTCGTCAACAACGCCGTAAAAGCCAAGGCAGGGGCGGCTGGCCGGATTTCCTTTGGTCTTCGCAGCAGAACGTGCCGCGGCGAAATGGTGGACGTCAACGCTTGAGGGAAAAGGGACGACATGGGCGTGCTTGTCTTTCTTCGCCTCGTAGAGGCTATATCCGCCAGTGAAGACCAGATCGGCGCACGATAGAAGCCGTTGCTCGAGCGGCAGCAGTTCGGGCGGGGCGCCCCTGAAATTGGCAAGCTCGTCCATGCAGTCATAGACGATGCAATCCGCCGCAACATGCTCCGAAAAGGGCAGCATCATGGGCGTATAGTACCAACGGATATAGGGACCGCTCTCGCCCGCCAGATAGAGGTCGAGCAACCGTTTGAGCATCTCGCAATCTTGCCCGCGCGCGCTCTCGGGCAACTGCGGCGTCACCACACTGACACCTGTGAAGGCGCATGTCTCGAACCGCAGGTCGGCTGCTTTAATCTCTGCCGAAAAACATGGCTCTTCCCAAAAGATGACCCGGCTCTGTTTAGCGAAGCGGCTCATCAAATGCTGGGGTCTTTGAAACACAAAGTTCCAGCGAAGATGACTAAAGCAGATGAGAGTATGGGCGACGGCGTTGGAGTTTGATCCAGGTTGCGAGATGTCGGACGAACGGACCGGGACCATGTGCGGAAACCTTTCTCGGGAATGAACAGTTTGCAAACTGCCTGTTGCTGGGACTTGTTCCGGTGCATCAGCTGATACAGGTTGGCGTCATGTCGCAATTACATGAATCGGACTTGCATAGGATTGTGCTTGCGAAATAATCCGCTTGAGCAACGTTGAGCTTCTGACAAGCGAGAAAGGATACAGGATGCCAACGCGCCCGCAGCTTTGGGGCGGTCTGGAGTGTACGGTGAACCGTGTGCAAGACCGCTATGGCGATCAAATCTGCGCCAGCGGGCACCACGACCGGATCGAGGACCTCGACAAGATTGCGCAGTCGGGTATCCGTGCGATCCGCTATCCCGTTTTATGGGAGAGGGTTAGCCCCGACAGCCCTGAACAATGCGACTGGCGCTGGACGGACGAGCGGCTTGGGCGCCTGCGCCAACTGGACATTGCGGTCATTGCCGGACTTATCCACCATGGCAGCGGCCCACGCTACACCAACCTACTGGACGAAGGTTTTGCTAATGGACTCGCCCGCCACGCCCAGGGTGCCGCAGAACGCTACCCCTGGATCACCGATTGGACCCCCGTCAACGAACCGCTGACCACGGCGCGTTTTTCAGCGCTTTACGGCCACTGGTACCCACACCAGCGTTCCGAACAGGCATTCTGGCTGGCCCTGCTGAACCAGATCGATGCGACCCGCCTTTCGATGCGGGCTGTTCGGCGCGTCAACCCAGCCGCTCGGTTGATCCAGACCGACGATCTGGGCCGGACCTATGCCACCGCCTCGCTGCGAACCCAGGCAGGGTTCGACAATCTGCGCCGTTGGGCCGGATGGGACCTTCTATGCGGCCGGATGACGCGCGACCATCCATTTTGGGACCGGCTGTGCGCCTTTGGTTTTGAACGTCGGTTGCTGGCGATGGCGGATGACCCCTGTCCGCCCGATGTGATCGGCATCAACCATTATCTGACGAGCGACCGCTTCCTCGATCACAGGCTGCA
This sequence comes from Sphingobium sp. TomTYG46, assembly GCF_055396345.1. NCBI lineage: Bacteria > Pseudomonadati > Pseudomonadota > Alphaproteobacteria > Sphingomonadales > Sphingobiaceae > Sphingobium > Sphingobium sp. TomTYG46. Next base: position 1,657,377 of record NZ_AP027324.1, on the reverse strand, counting down.
TCGTTATCCACGGCATAATCATGGCGGGAGCGAACAGCAGGTTTACGCCGATGTCGAGGCGGTTCGGGTGCTCGCGCCCTCATCACAGGGTATGGAAGGGGCGATGCGCGAGGCGTGGGAGCGGTACGGCGTGCCGCTCGCGCTCACGGAGGTGCATAATGGTTCCACCCGAGAGGAGCAGCTGCGATGGGTGGCACAGGCGTGGGACACGGCGTTGCGCCTGGACGGGGAGGGCGTTCGTGTAGAAGCCGTGACGATTTGGTCGCTCCTGGGAAGCAAGGGGTGGAATACGTTGCTGACACGGCCGGGCTTTTACGAACCGGGCGCATGGGATGTTAGCAGCGGCCATCCGAGGCCGACCGCACTTGCGTCTCTGTTGAAGGCGTTGGCGGGCCATGGCGTGCGTCCGCCTCTGGCGGCTGGTGCCGGATGGTGGCAACGCCCGGTCAGGATGGCGCACCCCACGGTCGCGCGTCCTGCGCCCATGGCCGAGCATTTGGCAGGGGCACGCCTGCGCTTCCCGGCTCGACCGCTGATGATATGTGGCGCCACGGGCACGCTGGGGCAGGCAATGGCGCGCGCCTGCACGCTGCGCAATATTCCCTTTGTGCTCACGTCGCGTAGCGACCTCGACCTTGCCGATCGCGTCAGCATCGATGCGGCCATCGATCGGGTCGGCCCGTGGGCGGTGGTTAACGCCGCCGGCTGGGTCCGGGTCGATGAAGCCGAGGGCCAGCCGGATAACTGTCTGATCGCGAATGCCCATGGCGCGATTGCCCTGGCACAGGCGTGCGAGCGCCGGGGGCTGCCGTCCGTTTCCTTCTCCAGCGATCTGGTGTTCGATGGCGGCAAGGGATCACCCTATGTGGAAACCGATGATCCATCCCCGCGTAATAGCTACGGCCATAGCAAGGCGCAGATGGAGGCGGGACTTGCAGATTTGTCGGGCCAGCATCTGGTGATCCGCACGGCGGCCTTCTTCTCCCCGGACGACAGCTTCAATTTCGCCGCGGCAGTCGTGAGGTCGCTTGCGCGCGGCGAGGTGTTTCAGGCAGCGGACGACCTGCTCATTACCCCCACTTACGTGCCGCATTTGGTGTCGACGGTACTTGACCTGCTGATCGATGGGGAAAGCGGCTGCTGGCATCTCACCAACGGGGAACCCCTTTCCTGGGCGGATTTTGCGCGGCGTGTCGCGAGCAGTTGTGGATATGATTTCGACCTTGTGCACGGCATTCCCCACGCCTCCTTCCGCTGGCAGGCCGAGCGGCCGAGAAATGTCGCGTTGGCGAGCCGCCGTGGCGCAGACTTGCCTGCGCTGGAGTCTGCTCTGGATCATTTCGCGTTGCACCACCAACGGCAATTGGATTGCGTTATTTCATGATCGTAATCGGTTATACAGATCCCATCTTATTTCCTTTCAGAACAGCAGATATAGTCCGCAGATTTCCGTAATTGTTGCGAAGTCGAAAGAGAACGATTCCGTAATGAATATTGGGATCATTGACGGTTCCTAATGTATACGCCGGTCACATCATGTTAAGTGGCTTGCTCTATATTAATCTCATCCTTAAGGGGCCGCGGCAGGTCGGGGAAAGGGCGAGTATCGGTGAGCGGGTCGGATATGGTAGAACGTTGGTCGCCGGAAGCGGCGCATGCGTGGTTCAAGGCTCAACCTTGGTTGGTCGGGTGTAATTTCACTCCGTCCAATGCGATTAATCAGCTGGAGATGTGGCAAGCGAGTACTTTCGATCTGTCCATGATCGATCGGGAATTGGCCCTCGCCGCTTCGGTGGGCATGAACGCGGTTCGCGTCTATCTACACGATCTCCTTTGGCTTGAGGATCCTCAGAATTTCCTCGAGCGGATCGACGCCTTTCTCGCTGTCGCGGCTCGGCACGGGATTCGCGCAATGCTGGTGCTTTTCGATTCCTGCTGGCACCCTGAACCCGAGCTTGGGCCTCAACCCCATCCGCGCGAAGGCGTGCACAACAGCGGTTGGGTCCAGTCGCCCGGAATCACCGCGCTCCGGAATATAGACGAACATCACCGGCTCGAAGACTATGTCCGGGGCGTTGTCGGCCGCTTTGCTCATGACCCCCGCGTTATTGCCTGGGATATCTGGAATGAGCCGGACAATGGCCCGGAAGTCGCCCTGTGCGATCCGGTAGCGCTCAAGGCGAAGGCCGATCTGGTGGTGCCCTTGCTGTTGGCCGCATTCGCGTGGTCGCGCGAGATGAAACCTACCCAACCGCTCACCAGCGGCATCTGGCTTGGCGACTGGTCCGCGCCCGATCTGCTCAGTCCCATCCAGCGCGCCCAAACGGGGAGTTCGGATGTCATCTCCTTCCATAATTACGGCATTGCCGACGATTTTGCACAGCGTGTGAAATGGTTGAAGGCGATGGGAAGACCTCTGCTATGCACTGAATATATGGCGCGACCCGCAGGCAGCACGTTTCAAACGATCCTGCCCGTGGCCAAGGAGCATGAAGTCGGCACCTTTTGCTGGGGCCTGGTCCGGGGCAAAACGCAGACGCACTTGCCATGGGACAAGTGGGAGAATCCCAATCTTGAAGGCCTCAAGGACCGGTGGTTTCACGACATTTTCGATCCGGATGGAACGCCCCACGATGAAGATGAAGTGGCCTTCTTGCGTCTCATCAGCCAAGTCGATAGCGTCGCTGTGTGATCTGCAAATCCCGCTCTCATGTGAAGGCAGAACCGGCGGCCGACTTACATTGGTCTGATACGACGTCACGCCTTTTTACGCACGGTAGAGGCCTGCGGCATCCCAAATGAGCTTTTGCTCGATTGACTGGAGCCTCGATGCCACTGGCGCTGCTTTGTGAGCGCCCGAGCTGCTAACCTTGCGCCGGAACAATATGCGTGTCGATGCTTCCTAATTCCGCCGAAATTGGTGCGGTCGGGGAGGCGAGCCCTCGACGAGCACCTTCTCATGCCGCTATTCCTTTGCGAGCATGATTGCACGAGGGCTCAGCTCCTTTCGGTGTGGCGGCACCTTTCAGCTCAACTTGTTAATGGATTCCCGCATGCGATCCACGCTCACACTGGAATATCGCTGAACCATCCATAGCGACTCCAGCCGCCCATGTTCATGATGGTGATGAAATCGATGCCCGCCATCATGTAGTGGGATGCCCAGTGATGCCGCCGGTCATGGACGGTGGAAATCCTCGATCGCCGCGCGCGTGCAGGCGCCCGCGTGCTGGTTCTTGATCGGGTTGCCGCCGGGGATCTTCGCCTTGCGTGTGTCCGAATAAGGCTTGCCAAACCGGTTGAGGAAGACATGGCCATTTGTCGGCCGCCTTCGTTCTTTTCCCAGATCGGGCGGAGTTCATCGAACATGCGAGGATGCATCGGCATCGACTTGATGATCGCATTCTTGCTGTGATTAAGCCGGATCGATCCCTCCCTCCAGAGTTGGCAGACCGAGTTTCTCTCCAGAGCAACGCTGGTCGTGCTTTCAATCTTCTTTCAGCAACGGGAATCGCCGGAACCCACTGGGATCGCGGCGCCCGCATGGACAAACCGGAGAATAGTTTCCCCCGCAGTGGGAAAAGCAAGTCGGAACGGCAGCAGAATGGCATAGGCGGCTAAGGCCGGGCGGCAATTTCACGCCGCGCAAAGGCGGGCAATTACCTGATCGAACTGCTGCTTTAGCTAGCTAGCGCTAACCCGGACATCCGCAGCGGCCCGCGCGCTCTCCCGATCCGCTGAAATTTGTTCAGCCCGCAAGCGGCCCTCGAACAATAAATGATGAGTGCGCAAAATGGACCGCGAGACTGCCAGGAAAAACAGAAGGAAGAGAATGGATGCTGTGGCCAGCGACCACGAAAGGCTTTCAAGACCAAATCAAGGTTATTTCAGTTTTTTCAGGCGCGAGAGGCCGGTATTATATTCTGCCTGCCATCGCGCGATAACTTGCGATACAGGCTCGACGTTTGAAATTGCGCCGATGCCCTGTCCAGCGCCCCAAATGTCTCTCCATGCCTTGGCTGCGGCGTCGCCCCCGAAATTCATCGCCGTACGGTCTCCGACCGGCAGATCTTCTGGATCAAATCCGGCGGCAATGATCGAACTTTTCAAATAATTGCCGTGCACACCCGTGAAATAGTTTGAATAGACGATGTCTTGGGCACACCCTTCGATGACCGCATCCTTATAGCTTTGGACGGCATTTGCCTCAGGCGTGGCGATAAAGGCCGAGCCGATATAAGCGAAATCGGCGCCCATGGCTTGAGCCGCAAGTATCCCTTTGGCCCGTCGCCATGGCGCCCGAAAGTGCAAGCGGCCCGTCGAACCACTGGCGAATTTCCTGAATGAGCGCGAAGGGGGAAAGTCGGCCAGCATGACCGCCCGCTCCCGCCGCGACCGCAATCAATCCGTCCGCGCCATTTTCGACGGCTTTGCGTGCAAAGCGATCATCGACCACATCATGCAAGGTAATCCCGCCCCATCCTTTCACCTCCACATTCACATCTTCGCGTGAGCCGAGAGAAGTAATGATGAGCGGCACCTTCCACTTGGCGCACATATCCATGTCTGCGCCAAGTCTGTCGTTCGATCGGTGCACGATTTGATTGACGGCGAACGGCGCGGATGGACGGTCGGGATTGTCCCTGTCCCACACTGCGAGTTCTTCGGTAATTTGATGCAGCCATTCGTCCAGTAAGGCCTGCGGCCGGGCGTTGAGAGCAGGGAACGATCCGATAATGCCCGCTTTGCATTGCGCGATGACAAGAGCGGGATTGGATATGATGAACATCGGCGCGCCAATAATGGGAAGGCGCATGGACGAAAACAAACTGTTACTGGTCCTTATCATCTGCTGGCCTATATGATTTTATGATCCGCGTTCAATTCAAGGGGCGCCAGCAAATTTTCCGCTTCGCGTTTTTCCTTGTCATCGGGATCGGCGGACCAGATCACCGTTACGTTTCTTGCCCCTATGTCGGTACATGAAATGGCCAATACTTTGGACATGCACGCCAACTCTTCAACGGCGCGTATGGTCACGGCCTGTTGACGCAGCTGAAAGCGGGCAATCTTGCCGACGGCGGTCAGTGGCAAGCTGTTAACAAACAATATCCGTTTCGGCCTGGCGGGCGGCTCCTCGATATGCTGCGTTACAAAGGAAATCAGTTCTTCTTCTTCGACCAAAGCGCCGGGCTTTCGGGTGACGAAGAGCACGGGAACCTGCCCCGCATAAGCATCCGGCATCCCCACCGCCGCCGCCATGGCAACGGCCGGATGGTGACATATTGTTTCCTCGATCGTCTGCGGGTCGATATTGTGGCCGCTGCGGATGATGACGTCCTTGCTGCGGCCAATCAGCCGGATCTGGCCATCTGACGTCATCTCGGCCAAGTCGCCGGTCGCATGCCATTTCTCTTTCGGATGCTCGATCAAACCTTCCACCGTCCGATAGCCCCGGAACAGCATGGGTCCCCGAACATACAGTTCGTCAGGGCCGCCGGGCACGATCGGGACCAACTGGGTTTCGACCAGGGGGGCGGGCGTTCCGATTGCTGGCTGATATTCGATTCCGTCGAGAGGTTGGTTGCCCCCCGCACCTGACAATTCGGTCATGCCGAGGACTTGGGAAAGCGGAATGCCGGTCAGTTCCGTGATGCGGCGCGCCAATGAGGGGCCGATGGAGGTCGCTCCCGTCATAACGGCGCGCAGTTCGGGCCAAAGGGCAGGCTTGCCGAGTTCGGCGACTTGCGACCAGGTCGGGGGCACCAGAGCGATGACGGTGACTTTTTCCTGGGCGGAAATTTCCCAGATCGCGTTGACGGTTTGACGATCGCGCGCTCCGGCAAGGCCGCAATTTAATAATGTCGATCCGGTGGAGAATAGCGCCATTCCCACGACCACACCGCCGCCCACATGAAAAAAGGGAAGCAGTTGCAACACGCGGTCGTCCGAGCGCCAGCCGATTCCGGCTGCGCTCGCATGGATGGACGCCATCAGACCATCAAGGCTCAAATCAGCCAGTTTAGGAGCGCCTGTGGTCCCTCCGGTATGAAACAATGCCGCGGAACGATCTCCATGAATGATCCTGACGGCGGCCGGGTCCGCCGATCCTAAAAGATCCGGCCACCAGGCATATTGCGCCGCACAGCGCTGCAATGCGCCGGAGCGGCCCGCACCGCCGTCGATTTCGACGACCAGTTCCACCCCTCCCGTCAGGGCGATGGCATTCGCCACGGTTTCATCCAGCGTAGAATACTCATTCGCCCCAAAGGCGATGACGGCACGCACATTAGCCAAGGCAAATTGGCTCGCCATTGCTTCGGGGCCAAGGAGGAGATTTACCGGGAAAGCGACGGCCACGGAGGACGCCGCGATGATAGCGATCATGCATTCGGGGATCGATGGGGCGATAATGGCCACCACATGATCGGGTCCGATCCGCGCCCACTGCAAGGCCGCGCCCAGCCGGGCCGCCTGTTCGGCAAGTGTGGCATAATCATAGCGAACCGGTGAAGGATCTTCAGCGTTTCTGAAATAAACCATGGCATCATGGGAAGGCGAACGATCAGCGCCGATCCGCAGCATATTTATGGGATCCCGCACGGTTGCCATCCGTTCACGGGTCAGCGCCTCCCGCTTAAGCCGGTCCTTGGCGGTCATACTCATCTCCTTTGGCTGCCCGTTTCCGCTTCAAATTCCATTCGATGCCGATCAGGAATTGTGGTTGCGCGCAGATTGACATCTGCTTACCCAGTCGTCTGTCGATGTGAGCCGGAAGTTACTTAAAAATGGCCATTCAGCGCTGATAAACGACTTTGCCATCCAGGATTGTCATATCGACAGGAATGTCGCTGAGTTTGTCGACGTTGATCGTCAGCGGGTCCTGCGCAAGCACGACGAAATCAGCGAGTTTGCCCGTTTCGATCGAACCGAGCTGTTTTTCCATGGAATTCGCTTCGGCCGACCAGATCGTAAACATACGGATGCCGTCCATCACGCTGATCGCTTCCTCCGGCTGCACGATCTTTCCGTACTTCGTGTCGCGATGAACGGCTCGCTCGATGGAAAATAGCGGATATGTCGCAAAATTCTGCGTGCCCACGGTATCGACTCCGCCAGGAGGATGCAGGCCGAGATCAATCAGCGTTTTCATCGCGAAAAATTTGACGTTCGGTTCTTTCATGCCGATGTCCGTCAATCGCCACAGGAAGGCGACTTGGGGGGAGGGGATGACATGGTCGCGCTGCAAACGCGCCAATCGTTCCTGCGTGCGTTGAGGGTCGATCGTTAGATAGTGACCAAAATGCTCGATCCGGTCCCTCGCGTCGGCTTTGGGAAACAATCGGTTGGCGTTTTCGTAGGCCGTAAGCGTCATATCCTGCGCGCGATCGCCATTCGCATGGATTTGAATCTGCCAGCCAGCCTGCCGGACCTTTAGAACGATGTCATTGAGTTGGCTCTGATCCATCATGGGTGTGCCGTAATTGTTGGGCACCCAGGTCGTACCAGCACCTTTCCATTGCGGCCGATAGAGCGCCACGGTCGTTCCCCAAGCACCATCCATGAATAGCTTGATCGCTCCGACACGGATCCAGTCGTCCCCCATCCCGGTCGTGATACCGGTCGACAAGAGCTGGTCTGCGGTAATTGCCCCTTCTAGAGGGGAAGTCGTGGCATTCGGATTTCGGAGTACATAGTTCACACGCACGCGGGTCGGCAACCGGCCTTCCTTGCGCAATTCCTGATAAGCGAGATAGGTTTTCGGGGGAGACATGTCGGAGACAGTGGTGACGCCTTTTTTAAGGTAGAAATCCTCCAATATCTTTCGCACGCCTTCCTTCATCTCGGGATAGGTGAACTCATGGTTTTTGGGCCACGGGGCCGGAGCATCCCGCACGATCACCACTTCACCCTGCGCATTGCGTTCATAGCGGCCGCCCGAACTCGCCGGGGGCTCCGGCCAGTTCTTGTCCATCCCCATCGCAACCGCAGCTTTGTGATTGATGAGCTTGTCGTGCGCGCTCCAGTCGAGGCGTACGGGATTATCCGGAAAAGCCGCATCGAGTTCCGCTCGCGAGGGCATGACCTGCATATAGGTTCCCTGGCCGACCAGCCATGCGCCCGGCGGCAGTTTGGCCTGCGCTTCCTTGAGCTTGGCGATGATCGCCTTGCCATCCTTCAGTGGTGGCGCCTGGATATTGATGAAGTTGGCCTCGACATTGGCCATGCCTTCGACATGCGAATGCGCATCGATGAAGCCGGGCAGCATAGTTCTCCCCCGCAGATCGACCACCTTGGTCGCAGGGCCACGCCACGCCTGGACGTCGTCGCTGACGGCGACGATCCGGTTGCCCACGACGGCGACGCTGCTAACGATACTGTCCTTTGGATCAACTGTAACGATCTTGCCGTTGGTAACGATAAGATCGGCGTAGGTTTGTTCTGCAAAAACAGGCGATGTGGACAGTAACCACACCAAGGCCGATCCACTTAACCCTACCCAATTGCGGTTTTTCATGCCCGTTCCCTGTCCTTTTATATTCATCGCCCGTTTCGACACCAAAATGGTTTTCGCTGGCCTTTCTGAATAGTACGATATCCGGCCGGAAAAAATGGCACGACATAAGATTTCGAGCTCATTTCTCTCGCGGGCAATAGCTTCTGTCATCCGGCGCCTTTTGATCGCAAGATGCAATTTTTCTTCTATCCCTCGGCCTCGCCATATGATGGTGTAAACGGCTACCCAGGTGGTGTCGGAATATCACTGGTCCTGTCGTAAGTTGCAGATGCTTCGCCCGGCATGTCGCGATCTTTTTGGTAAAACCATTTTGTATTTAAAGGAAAAAAATATCAGCGAAGAAATGACGCTTCGCTGCATATCTGCATGCCCTAACCGGAGAAAAGCGTACAAAAATCTGTTGCACGCAGACCGTGGATCGTATCGTCTAGGGCGGAACAAGTGTCCTGAAGAGGAATGACCTCTCAGCGAGACTTCGACTTGCAGAGGGGATTCAGATGAAGCTTACAAGACATCGTCTGCGCTTGTTCACAAGTGTGGCAGTAGCGGGTTTAGGTTTGGCTTCTGCATCGGTTCAGAGCGCCCCACTCCAAGGTGATAGTCAACCTGCCGAGCAGTCAACGTCGCCGTCTGATGCTCGTATAAACGACAGCGGCAATGATATTGTCGTCACAGCGACGCGGCAGGAAATGCGCGCCTCCAAAGTTCCGATCAGCATCAGCGCTTATGGTCAGGCCAAGCTTGATCAGCAGGGTATCAAGACTTTCAACGATCTCCAGCGCCAACTACCCGGCGTCACCATAGATGTCGATACGCGCACCGTAGCGGTGCGGGGGATCAGTTCGTCCGCGGGTGCTCCAACGACAGGTGTCTACATTGATGACACGCCGTTTCAGCTTCTGAATATTGGTATCCTCTCGCAAAATGCCTTGCCAACGGTCTTTGATCTGGATCGCATCGAAGTGCTGCGTGGTCCGCAAGGAACCTTGTTCGGCGCTGGCGCACAGGGCGGCGTCGTACGGTACATCACGCCCCAACCCTCCCTGTCTTCGACGAAGATTTACGCCCGCAGCGAAATCGGCGCCATTACGAAAGGTGATTTCGACGCAGAGACAGGCGTCGCGCTCAATATACCGGTCGTTGAGGACAAGGTCGCTGTACGCGTCAGCGCCTTCGCGCGGCGCGATGGCGGCTGGATCGACCAACTCGATTGGCGAACATACCAAGTCGATGAGAAAGACGCCAATTCCCGCAAGACAGTGTCCTTGCGCGGCGCCGTTCGTTTTGCTTTCGGCGATCTGGAAATCACGCCTTCGCTTCAATATCAATATACGAAGGAGCGAGAGAATTATTTCAATATCGCGGCATCCGATATCAGCGGGGGCGATTTTCGAACTACCGACGCGACCGTCGTGCCCAACCGCGACAGCTGGTATCTGCCGACCATCAAGGCAGAGCTGAACCTTGGCGCAGTCACTGTTCTTTCCAATACTTCCTGGTTCAGACGCCGACAGCGCACCGGCTATAGCGGAACCGACTATCTGGCGCGCTTCTATGACTCGGTGGGCCTTCCGACGCTCAATGACTTTGGCTCGCTGGGCACGCCGATGGGGATCAGGCTTCCGATAGGCGACTATTTTTCCGAAGCCCACATCAACAACAGTCAGAATAATTTCGTTCAGGAAGTTCGCGTTCAGTCAGCCACTGATTCACGCTTGAACTGGGTAGTTGGGGGCTTTTACAGCAATAACCGATATAAAAATTATGAAGAAATTGTCGATCCCATGGGTGAGCGTCTCATCCAGGCGTTATATGGCATCAGCTACGAGGATTATTACGGTTCATCCCTTGTAGGAGACCTGAACTATTTCGGAACCAATAGCGTCAAGGATACCCAGCTCGCCATATTTGGCGAGGCGACCTGGGAATTTGTGGACAGATTGAAACTCACGCTCGGCGCGCGCTATGCGAAGGTGAAGATCAAGTTCCAGAATGACCAAGGCGGCCCCCTTAATGGTGGTCCGACCGGATCGACCGGCCAACAGTCCGAAAAGCCCTTCACTCCCCGCGCCAGCCTTGCTTTCCAGATCGATCCTGACAACATGGTGTACGCCACCGCCTCCAAGGGCTTTCGCATCGGTGGCGCCAATGCGCCGATCCCGGTGACGCCATGCGCATCCGATCTGGCGCAATTGGGATTGAACCAGGCGCCCTCATCCTATGATGGGGACGTAACATGGAATTACGAAGTTGGATCAAAGAACAAATTGGGCGATGTCAGCGTTTCCACCAGTGTTTACTATGTGAAATGGACAGGCATTCAGCAGGCTATATCGCTACCGGTCTGCGGTTTCCGCTACATTGACAATCTGGGCGAAGCGCGCAGCAAGGGTTTTGACCTACAACTTCAAACCACGATCGGCAATGATTTCGACGTCAATTTGGCGGCGGCCTACACCGATGCACGCCTGACGAAGGCGATCGCACCACCGAGCGGGCCAGCGCTGATCGTCAGCCGCGGGCAATCTCTGGGCGCTCCCGAGTGGACATTGGCCGTCGGGGGACAGTATAATTTCGAGGCGTTGGGCAACAAGAGCTTCGCGCGCGTCGATTACCAGCATATCGATACTTTCGCTGGTCTTACCGCTCAGTTGGATCCCGCAACGACATCTTATGACCCCGCTTTGACGAAGCCTCCCGCGCGGGACTATGTGACGGCCCGCATAGGCACGACAGTCGGGCGCTTCAGTCTTTCCTTCTATATCGACAATCTGCTCAATTCCAGCGAGCTTCTCACTCGTACCCGTCCCAGTCAGGGCTGGCCCGTATTTTCTGGCACGTCCTGGCGGCCCCGTGCCTTCATTTTGCAAGCGATATTCAAACAATGACCTTCCGGGTACATGTCTGTCGACTTTTTCGGCGCCGAATGAAGGCGAAGCCAATTCGGGGCAGGCTCATCTTCGCATTCTCATCGCCGAGCCTGGCAGGATTGGCGGGTTTGATCGCCCTCGCGGGAACTCTGCCTGCAAAGGCCGATACGCCGGTTGTGCCCGCTCGAACGGTTGTGGACGCATTGCTGGCGGGTGTGGCATCGCCCCACCCCAATGTTGATAGCCTGGCCGATCTGTTCGCAGATGACGCGGTCGTGAGTTTCGGTGAATTTGACGATCCCGGGCGCGGCAAACCCGCTGTCACCCAGAAGCTGCGCGGGCTGTTCGCTCACGGCCAGCGCTACCGGATCAGCGTCCATAGCGCCTATGAGAGCGGCAATGTCGTCGTAAATGATCGTGAAGACACGTCCTTGCTGACAACGGGAGAGCAGATCCCGTTCCATGTGACAGGGGTTTTCGTGGTGGTTGACGGCAAGATCAGGGCCTGGAGCGATCATGAACCACGCCCCGTCCGGCCCGCCAAACCGTGACTGACGCTGTCAACAAGAAGTCAATTTTTACAGAGCCAAGGATGCGATCATGAACGACGATCAACATGAAGATGGCCGTGAGCGGGGTTTGTCCCGCCGCCAATTGGTTGGCGGTGCCGGATTTCTTGTTGGGGGAGCATCCATCCTCAGCGGCACCGGGATCAGCACGATCGCGCAGGCGGCAACGGAGCCGCCCGCATCGTTGTCGCCGTTGCCAACGGGCACCTATTACCCACCAACGCTGACGGGAATGCGTGGCAGCCACCCTGGTTCGTTCGAAGCGGCCCATGCCATTCGCGATGGCTCTGCACTCAAGGGAGCGCCCGACATTGGCGAGCGTTATGACCTTGTCGTCGTCGGCGCCGGGATGAGCGGACTGGCTTCGGCCTACTTCATGAAAAAGAAGTTTCCCAAAGCGAAGATCCTGATCCTCGACAATCACGATGACTTTGGTGGCCATGCCCGCCGTAACGAGACGGATGTCGATGGGCGTACCGTGCTCGGTTATGGCGGGACGATGTACATCCTCAGCCCTCACGCATACACGGCCGAGGGACGCCAGCTGCTGACGGATGTAGGCGTAGATATTAAACGTTTTCGGGCGGCGGCGGGACCTCGCAGCGTCTGGCGCGGCCTCGATACGGCATTCAACCTTAAACGGGCCGTGTTGTTCGACAAGGCCACATTCGGCGTCGACAAGCTGGTGGTCAATATTCCTGAGGGCGCAGATCGATCGAACCCTAAGGCATGGTCCGCCTTTTTGGCCAAGGCTCCATTGTCTCAGCGTACAAAGGACGACTTGCTTCGTTTGAATACGCGGCCGGTGGATTATCTTGCGGGCATGTCGGCGACCGAAAAGGCCGCCTTGCTGCAAAAGACTAGCTATGCCGACTATCTCACCCGCTATGTGAAGGTGAACCCGGAAGTCATCACCATGATGATCAAGGAGATCCACAGTGGCGTCAACGGGGCAGCCGGTATTGATACGATCAGTGCCATGCACGCATTCGAGCGTGGCTTGCCCGGTTTCGCCAAGCTGGGGATCGAGATGCCTAGGCCGCAAAGCTGGCTACCTGAAGGCGAGGGCGACGACATTCATTTCCCGGATGGAAATCACGGGCTGGCAAAATTGCTGATAAGGTGGCTGATCCCCTCGGCGCTGCCTGGCAGCACGCAAGAGGATTCGGTGCTCACCCGCACCGATTACAGCCAGCTGGACCGGCCGGAACATGACGTTCGGATAAGGTTGAGCAGCACCGTCGGGCGCGTGGTACACAGCGGAACCCCGGAAAAGTCGACCGGCGTGGAGATTAGTTACATCCGTAACGGCAAAGCGCAAATGGTGCGTGCAGATGCCGTCGTCATGGCCTGTTACAACGCGATCATCCCCTATATCGCTCCGGAAATACCGGAGCCTCAGAAAGCGGCGCTGCACAATGCGGTGCGGATGCCGTTGGTGTACGGGACGGCCGTCGTCCGCAATTGGGAAATGCTGGCCAAGCTGGGCATCGGTTCCGTCAGCTGTCCCGGCAACACTTTCTGGTGGGACACGATCGGTGTGGATTGGCCCTCCAAGGTTGGGGGATATCGGCCCGCCGAGACGCCTTTTGATCCCATGCCGATTCATCTTTCAAAGGTTCCCACCAGCCCGGGTTTGAACGCGAAGGACCAGTTCCGGGCAGGGCGCGCGGAACTGCTGGCGACGGATATCGAAACGATCGAGGCGGCGACGCGCGATCTGTTCCGTACCGCGTTCGGGCCGGTCGGTTTCGACGTTGATCGGGATATCGTTTCGATCACCGTCAACCGTCATCCCCACGGCTACGCCGCCTGCGCCAATTCACTATATGACCCGGACTGGGCGCCCGAAGATCGGCCGTGGGTCGTCGGCCGGAAACGTGTCGGCCGAATTGCAATCGCCAATTCCGATGCGGGCGCGATCTGCCTCACCCAGGCGGCATTCGATCAAGCGCATCGGGCCGTAAACGAAATTGTGACGGATGTGATGCAGGCGCTCCATGAATGGCCATGGGGCACACGCATCTGATCAGTGGGATTGGGCGGTAGAGGGCGGGCGCCCTCTACCGAGCTGGCGTACACGCTGGGTCGTCAGACAAGCGATAGCTTGTCCTTAGTCGTGACGGCGCCCGGAGGACCGGGGCATCCCGGCGCTGGAATTGGCATGACCGGGTTGAACACAGGCCCTATCTCGGCAGAGATGGCGCTATTCGGTGGCGTAAAGGAATCCGGCTTGGCGCGAAGCTTCGCGTTAGGGGATCGATGAATTTCTGAACATAAAAATGATCTGCAGGATCAAGCCCCCCGCATGAGCGGCGCCCCTTCCCGCGATCATTGCGAGGTCAGATATTCGGCGAGCCGTGCATCGAGCGGCGGTGCTCGACCCTGATCGTCCGCCTCATCGACCCGCCCCAGCGCGTTCTGCGTATATCGAACGCCTGCCCACCGCAGCGGCTCCCGTTCCCAGCGCGGCGCCTGTCGTCGATGGAACGGCAGGCCCTCCAGGCCCGTGGTCCATCCCCCGATCCGTCCCGCCAGCAGGCGCGCGCACATCGCACTCGTTGCGACGCCGCGACCCGTATAGCCATATAGCCGCCCGATCCGGCTGACGGGATCGAAATTGACCGAAGGCATCCAGTCGCGCGGAATGCCAAGATAGCCTCCCCACGAATGGGTGAACGATATGTCGTGCAGAGCGGGCCACCATTCCTTCAAGCTGGACCGCATCCATGCGAAGGTTTCCTCGTCCTGCAACGCGCGTTCCGCCATGTCCGATGCGAAGCGATACGGCGCACCTCGGCTGCCATAGAGTATCCGGCCATCGCGCGTACGTGTCAGGTAATTCTTGGTATGGACCTGCGAACTCAGACACTCACCTTCGGTCCAGCCGATAGCGTCCCACTGCGCCGTCGTCAGCGGTGCCGTCAGCACGATCATCGAGGACATCGGCAGCACATCACGGTGATATTGGGGCATATCCGTCATATACGCCTCCCCTGCCGTCACGACCGCACGCCGGGCGCGAACGGCGCCACGCTCCGTGACGATCGCCGCATCGTCTCCACCCCGGATCGTCAAGGCGCGTGTCTGTTCGAAGATTGTCGCTCCCATTCGCTCGACCGCCCGCGCCAGCCCGCGCACCAGCTTGCCGGGATGGATGCTTGCCCCGTGAATCGATCGCAACGCGCCCGACAATTTCGTGACATGAACCTTTTCATAAGCTTCATCGGCACCCAGCAGCTGGCTGTCAGCCGAAAGTCCGAGCTTAGCGAAAGTTTCGAAGGTCGAGACAAGCGACGCCATCTGCCCCGGGCTTCGCGCAAGGCTTAGCAGCCCGGTTCGGCGAAAATCGGCATCGATAGCAGCCCTGGCGAGGAGTTCAGGGAAATCCTGGACGCAGCATTGTTGAGCAAGGATCGTCTGACGCGCCAGGTCAATGCCATATCGCCGGATAAGGGGGCCAGCATCCACCGGAAAGCGCGGAGAGCACCAGCCGCCGTTGCGGCCCGATGCCCCATAGCCACAGAAATGCTTTTCGACGATTGCAACACGGAGGCTGGGATTCTCGGTCAGTAGAAAAAAGGCGGTCCACAGACCGGAAAATCCGCCACCCAAAATAGCAACATCGACAAGAGCGTCACCCTCTAATGCGGGACGCACTTTCAGATCATCGCCAGATGTAGACAGCCAATAGTCGCCTGTGATCGTTTGAATTTCCGAGCTATTGGAAACGGCGCGCGACTTGGTCACTGTCCGATGCCCTCGTCATAGACGATGAATAGCTTGACGCAGACATCATGTGTTTCCCAGACACCCTGCGTCGATGCAGAAAAATGGACCACGTCTCCTGCAGCGATTTCCAGTGGAGGTCCGTCGTCTGGTGTGAACGTGGCGCGCCCGCTGAGAAAATGACAGAATTCAGCCTGCCGCACTTCCCGGCGCCAACGGCCTGGGCTGCACTCCCATACGCCAAAACGGTGCGAGGGATTGGAACCGGAAGTTATCGACGCCGAACGAGCCCGTAGGACGGTATCGGACAGTCGGGGCGTAATGATTTTCGACGGTCCTGCCGTATCGAGAAGGGTCTTCGGATCGAACAAGACAGCTGGCATTAGGCGATATCCGTATTTTGATGTCGCTGAACGATGCCCCCTCCGTCCCTCGCGTGACAGTTGTGTATTGCTTCGATACCGGTGAGCACCAATCACCATGCGAGCACGATGGGCACGAAATCTGTTGATCCAAACCGCATGGGGGCCGTTCACCTCCTTCCCCAAAGGAGATTGGACCCAATATTACGGAAATCATTATGACCGGATCAGGCAGTCACGAGTTCAGCATTCCCGAAACACGATGTCGTGCGGGTTTGAAGCTTCGCGTCGGGTTCTGGTCGATACTTAAAAAGGGTTGATGACCCGATCCAGAAATTGCCGGGTCCGCGCCGCTTGCGGATTTTCCAGAACCTGTCGCGCCGGCCCATCCTCCACCACGATCCCGTCTGCCATGAAAATGGCGCGATCGGCAACTTCCCGGGCAAAAGCAATTTCATGCGTCACGACGATCATCGTCATGCCGCTTTCCGCCAGCGACTTCATCACCTGAAGGACTTCACCCACCCGCTCCGGGTCGAGGGCGGAGGTCGGTTCGTCGAACAATATGGCTTTCGGGCGCATCGCCAATGCCCGCGCAATGCCCACGCGTTGCTGCTGTCCCCCGGAAAGCTGGCTTGGCATTGCCCCATGCCGGTCGGCCAGACCGACCTGTTCCAGCAGAGCCATCGCATGGTCTTTTGCTTGAGCCGGTTCTTCCTTGAGTACCTGAACCGGCCCTTCAATGATGTTTTCCAGAACGGTTCGATGCGGCAACAGATTGAAGCGTTGAAACACCATTCCCACCTGGCGGCGAATGCTGGGATAATTTGCCACCGTGACCGGATGCCCCAGAACGTCGATTTCGCCGCCGTCATGACGCTCCAGACCGTTGATGCAGCGCAATACGGTCGATTTTCCCGAACCCGAAGGACCGATGAGACAGGCCACTTGCCCCTGTGGGATCGTGAAGCTGACGTCCCGGAGAACGTGGTTCGCACCAAAATGCTTGGTCACCTGAGAGAGGCGGATCATGCGCGAGCCATCCGGCGTTCGAACAGGCGGACCAGAGCCGCAAGGGGCAGGCTTGCAGCCAGATACAGCAGAGCAACTAACAGATAAACCGTTTCATTCTTGAACGTGGATATAGCCAGAAGCTGGCCCGCCCGGGTCAATTCCGCGATCGTTATGGTCGATGCGATCGACGAATCCTTCAGCAGCATCACCGTGGTATTGCCGAGGGAGGGGAGGGCGGTTCGCAGTCCCAGCGGAAACACGATCCGGCGAAAAGCAAGGCCGTTGCTCATGCCTAGGGACAATCCGGCCTCGACCAATAGAGGATCGACCGATCCGAACCCTCCGCGAAAATTCTCGGCCTGATACACCGAATAGGCGACGCCCAGTCCGACCACGCCTGCCATGAAAGGCGGCAGATCGATGCCGAATTCGGGAAGCACGAAATAGACGCAGAACAGCTGAACGATAATCGGGATGCCGCGCACGATCTGGACGATCGTAACGCTGATCAGGCGTAACAGTTTGGACGATGAAAGCGCCATCAGCGCCCAGATCATCCCCAGCATCAGGCTCAATCCCAACGCGCACAGCGTCAGCAAGATTGTCGTCCCAAGTCCACGCAGCAACAGCGGCATGAACTGCACAGCGTCCGGAAGAAATTCCCTCAAATCAACCCTCCAGCTTCCAGCGTCGCGCAATATCGAGAAATCGCCCATTCTTCATATGCTCGATCGCCGAATTCACGCGATGAAGCAGGGGGTCGTCCTTGCGTAATATCAGGCAGAGTTCTTCGCGCGCGGGCGCCTGAAAGCCGGACACCAGCCTGACGGCGCGCCTTGGGCCTACCCGAAGTTGATAGCGCAATATGGGTTCATCGCCGTAACCGGCATCTATACGGCCATTGTCGAGATCGCGGAGGATGTCGAACAGGCCGTCATAGGTCGAGACATTCTGCACGCCTGCGTCGCGTAACTGGTCAACGAAACGCGTCCCGACCTGCGCGCCGACACGCAGATCCCGGATGGCGTGCAGGTCGCGATACATGCGGCGGTCGGCCGCAGGTACGACCAGCGCGGCGGAATAGGCGTAAACCGGATCGCTGAACGCCACGACCTTCTCCCGCTCGGGCGTGCGCAGCATGGCTGCGGCGATGACGTCGATCTTGCGGGCCAGGAGGGAAGGCAGCAACGCCGAAAAGGGCGTGATCCGCATTTCCGCTTGAAGAGACAGGTTATCGGTGACGGCCTGCGCGATTTCGACGATCGATCCCGTTAGCGCGTTCGTGGCCGGATCGACGAAGCTGAATGGAACGCCGGTCGGCGAAGAGCCGATAATCACTTCATTCGGATCCCGGATGCGCCCGCCGCACGCGCTCAAGGCGGTCATGCCAAGGACCGAGGTCAACAGCGTTCGCCGATCCATCGGAACTTCACACAAATTGTCGTTCAAGAATCGTCTCGGCGTTAGTCACAACCATGCCCCTCATCGTGGCTCCAAGAGTAAGGAGTGCGTTGCAAGCCGCCAGATGATAAAATCCCGATCTCCGGTGTTTAGGAATCACCGCACCACGTTTCCGCAATGGCGTTTTCGAGCCAACGCCTGAAGCTGGCGATTGAAGTAGTCCGCCAGCAATCCCGGCGCGCCGTGAAATTATAGCTTCCGAGGAATACCTCGGGAAACTGCCCTACGGACACGAGGCGGCCGTTGGCTATATCATTGCCGACGAGCAATGCATTGGCCAATGCAATTCCCTGCCCCTGCCGCGCGGCCGACAAGGTAAGGTGCCCTTGGAAGAATTTGGGTCCAGTCAGCGGCCCGATCTCGGCCAGACCGTGCAGCGCAAACCATTTTCGCCATTGATCGTGGCTTGTCTCATGAAGCAGCGTCTGGCCGACGAGCGCCGCCGGGGTACGGATCACGCCCGTCAGTTCGACAAATTGCGGGCTGGCGACCGCCAGGATCGGCGGTCTGGCGATCTCGACCGAACGCAATGACGGCAAGGCTGGATCGATAGCCCCGTCCGCAACATAGTGCAGATATGCATCGGCTTCATTTGCGCCGAAATCTGGTGTATGTTCCGAAGGTTGCAGTTCCAGGTCTATCTTGGCATGGCGCTTGATGAATTCGCCGATCTTGCCCGTCAGCCATTCCGACGCAAGTCCGGGCGCCACCCACAAGCGCAGGCGGGAATCATCGTCGCGGCGCATCAGATCCTGGGTCGCACGCGCCACTTCAGCCAACGCCGCGCTGATCCGTTGATGATAAATCCGCCCCTGCGGCGTCAATGTGCCATAAGCTCCGCCGACCCTTTCTATCAGCGTCATGCCGGTCCAATGTTCTAGCGCCTGTAAATGACGGCTGACGGCGGCATGATCCACCGACAAGGCAGCAGCCGCGCGCCTGATCCCTCCGCAGACCCCGACCGCCTCAAACGCCCTGAGCGCCGCAAAAGGTGGGATGGATGCCTTTTGCGAACGCACCAGGCGCAACGATGCCTCGGTGTCGATCTTTTGGTTCATAATCCAGCCCTCGAAGCTGTTGCAGCTTCCCCCCATCGCATAACAACAACATCGCGAAGCCACTTGGGCGACCGATTATGCTGTAGCGGGGCGTGCTTGACAACGCGCTTTTGCGTCAGGCTGAAACGAGCGTAATCCAGGAAGTCGGGTCCGTGGAGCAGCGGCAGACGTTGCGCGATCGCGGCGTATTCCGCCGCGGTCATCGGTGCCCGCGGAACCCCTCATCATTTGAGCGAGAGGAGATAGGCCACGACCTCCGCACGCTTCTTGGGGTCTGGAATTCCGACGAACATACGCGTGCCCGGCACCATCTTGCTTGGTGCCGTCAGGAACCTGTCGAGATTTTCGGCCGTCCACTTCACCTTTGATTGCTTCAACGCAGGGGAATAGGCGAAAGCGGTACTGGCAGCCGGTCTATTGCCGACCCCGCCCAGATTAGGTCCCCCTGCGCCTTTCGCGCCGGGTGCGACCGTATGACACATCATGCACCGCTGCTTGAACGTTGCTGCGCCCGCAGCCGCAGGTTGAGCGGCCGCTCCCGCCGACGACATGATCATGGTCACACCTATAGCCAGTAATTTCTTATGCATCACCCTGACATACCTCATTCGTTGAACGCTCATGCAGACCAGACCGGCATTGTCGGCGACACCGGCAGGCGGCGGACCCTTTTGCCACCCAACGCGAAAATGGCGTTGGTGATGGCGGGTGCGATACCGGCGGTCCCGACCTCGCCCACCCCGCCGGGATCAGCTTCGCTCGCCAGAATCTCGACGTCCACTTGCGGTGCCGTCGCCATCGTCATCATCGGAAAATCAGCGAAATTGCTCTGCTCGACAGCACCACCGGCAATAGTGATCTCGCCAGACAGCGCCGCCCCAGCGCCGAAGATGCATCCGCCTTCAATCTGCGCCTTGACCAGGTCGGGATTTATCACCCTCCCGCAATCAAGCGCCGCCAGCACCTTGCGTACCCTTATACCACCCTGCTCCTGGGACACATGGGCTGCCAGTCCGCAATAGCTTCCGAACGCATGGAACAGCGACACCCCCCATGCGCCAGCGGAGGTCCTGTTGGCTGGCGCGGTCATCATGGCTTCGAGCCGGTCCAGAACAGCCAGCGCACGTTGGTCACTGAGCATGGCACGGCGATAGGCGATCGGCTTTGCCTTCGCCGCAAATGCGAGTTCGTCGATGAAGCTTTCCACGACGAATAGGCTGCGGGTGGCGCCGACTCCGCGCCACCAGGATGTGGGAATCCCGGATTCGACACGCTGAAACTCGACCTTGAGGTTGGGCAGATCGTAAAGCGGCTTTGCAGCGCATTCCACTGCGTCGCTGTCCACGCCCTTGAACAGTTGTGGATACAGGCGCGCTACGATCGAGGAACCGGCGATGCGATGCATCCAGTCGACCGGCCGACCGTGATCGTCAAGGACCGCTTCAATACGATCCGCATAAGCGGGCCGGTACATGTCGTGCTGCATATCCTCCTCCCGTGACCAGATTATCTGGACGGGTCCGGCCACCTGACGGCCGATCTGCACGGCCCGAAGGACGCCATCGATCTCAAGCCGACGGCCGAATCCGCCACCCATGAGATACACGTTCAGCATGACGCTGGTGACCGGCAGGCCAAGCTGACCGGCGACGACCTTGCGCGCTACGGTCGCCACCTGCGTGCCGGTCCAGATGTCACATCGTTCGTTCGTGACCTGAACGGTGCAGTTCATCGGTTCCATCGGTGCATGGGCAAGAAACGGCTGCTCATAGGTCGCCGCTATGCGTCGGCCCGGCACCGCACCCGGTGTTCCCACGCTGCTGGCGACGGCTCCCGGCGCCTCAAGCGCCGCGAGCAACGACGCCCGGATCGCGGCGCTATTGATCGCCGCGGACGGCCCATTGTCCCATTGCGGTTTCAGCAAAGCTGCCGCCTGCCGCGCGTGCGGCATGGTATCGGCGATGACTGCAACAGCATCGTCCAGCCGCACAATCTGGCTGACGCCCGGTGACGCCTTGGCGGCCGCATCGTCCAGCTGCACCAGCTTGCCGCCAAACGCCGGGGACTGGATCAGTGTCGCAATGCGTGCACCTGGCACGGCCGCGTCGATGCCGAATACGGCTTCGCCCCGAATTTTCGCGATACTCTCCACGCGGGGGCTGGAGCGTCCGATCAGCTTGAAATCCGCCGGTTTCTTCAACGGTACATCACTGGGCACGGGCAGCTTCGCCGCATCAGGGATCAAGGCCACATAGCTGACGCTGCGGCCACTTGCGTCGTGGCGCACGACCCCGTTGGCGGTCGAGCAGCTTTCCGGCTCTACGGACCATCGCGCGGCAGCTGCGGCGACCAACATCGCTCGCGCCGTCGCTCCGGCATGCCGCATTGGGAGCCAGCCGCTTCGGATCGACTGGGAACCGCCCGTTATCTGCGGCCCGTAGCGTTCTTCGTCCGCCGGAGCCTGCCGAAGGCGCACTGCGTTCATGGCGACGTCCAACTCCTCCGCGACCAGCATTGCAAGTCCGGTCTGAGCACCCTGACCCATTTCAATATGTGCCATCGTGATCTCGACCGACCCGTCGGCAAGAATCGTGACCCACGCATTGGGCGCGAATCCGGTTTCTCCCGGCATCGCTGTGACCTTCGCCAGTAATCGCACCGGGATCACCAGGGCCGCCCCGGCCATCACACTCGCACCGAGAAAGTGCCGTCGGCCGAAAGCGGGGCGGGATGCATCATCCATGATTATCGGTCTTCGCTGCAAGATGGATCGCCGCCCGGATACGGGGATAGGTGCCGCAGCGGCATAAGTTGGTCATCGCTGCGTCGATATCGGCGTCAGTCGGCCGGGGCGTGGACTTCAGCAGTGCGATGGCAGCCATTATCTGGCCGCTCTGGCAATATCCGCATTGCACGACGGCCAGTCTTTCCCATGCAGACTGCACTCTCCGCCCCACGGCATCCGCAGCCGCGCCCTCGATCGTGACTATGTTCGTGTCCCCGATGGAGGCTGTTGGCGTTACGCATGAGCGACTAGGGCTGTCATCGACCAGCACCGTACACGCGCCGCACTGGCCCAGCCCGCATCCAAATTTGGTACCCCGCAATGAAAGTTGCTCCCGCAACGTCCACAGCAAGGGGGTCTCTTCGTCCGCCTCGACCGATATGCTCCGGCCATTCACGGTGATTTTGTGATCCATGTGGCGCATTCCGAATAAGATACCAGCGACAGCTGGTTCGGCATTACACTGGCATATCCCTAATCCTGGTGACGGTGCCAAATCTTTCGTCACGGGTGCGTGAATGTCACCATCAAGGGACCTATTCTGTCTACCGAATACCAGTCTGTATCTGCATCCCATTGGACAGATACGTCCGGCATGTTGTGCATAGCTGCGGCCTTCGCTCGGCGAGGGATCAGGGCATAATGATGAAAGCCATCGCGCAAACGGCGCCTTCCATACCCGTCCCAGGTAAGCGATTGACCTGCTCGCTGGAGACTGGTCCGAATTTGGTGAAAAATTCCCGGTTAGGGTATGCTTTCGGTGAAGGCCGCGGATCAGGCGGCTTCGCGCTGATCCGCCGTACCGTCCCAGTTCCAGGGAAGTAGTTCGTGCAGACGGTTCTGAGGGATGTCCGTGATGCGGGCAAGGACGTCGGCAAGCTAGGCCTGCGGATCGATGTCATTGAGCTTCGCCGTGCCAATGAGGCTCAGCATGAAGGCCGTGCGCTGACCGCCGCGGTCCGAAGCAGCGAAGAGCCAGGATTTTCTGCCCAATGCGATGCCTCTGAGCGCGCGTTCCGACGCGTTGTTGGGAAGGCAGATGCGGCCGTCACCGAGGAAGGCGGTGAAGGCGGGCCATGCCTTGAGCAAATAATCCATGGCTTCGGCCACATCGCTGTTCTTCGAGAGCTTCGACCGGTTGTTCCGCATCCATTCTTCCAGTTCGGCCACCAGTGGTGTGGACTTGTAACGGTTTTGCGCCGGTCACTTGAGAGTTTAAAGCTCGTTCAAGGAGACCGACGAGATGATCAAGCATGGCGAAGAGTTCAAGCAGGAGGCGGTTCGCATTGCGCTGACCAGCGGGTTGCCGCGGGAGCGTGTCGCGTCAGATTTGGGGGTCGGCAAGTCGACGCTGAACAAGTGGGTGTCGCAGTATCGGCCCAGTGATCTGGTTTCAGCGCCGCAGGCAGATCTGGCCCGCGAGAATGAACGTCTTCGCCTTGAGAACCGCGTGCTCCGGGAGGAGAGGGAAGTGCTAAAAAACGGTCCCCGGCTGAGCCCGCCTGTGCGCGGTAGAAACGGGCCATGCTATGGTGTTCGCCAGGAGGGTCGCGGCCGTTTGCTTATTGGAGGCGTGATACCCCGTTAAAAAACGTGGTCCGTGGGCATTTGCGTACTTGAGAGTGGTGACGTCGTGCTGCGGCGATCCCGGTTAGGAAGATGACGGTTGGCATAGCCCATACCCTCCGCTTTGAAGGAGGACGTGGAATGACAGGAGCAAAATCACCGGGCTTGGGCGCATTGTCGATGGTCAACCCTGGCGCTGCCGCCATCGATATCGGCTCAACCATGCACATGGCGGCCATCAATCCGCAGGCTGACGGCAATCCCGTACGGGCATTTGGCACATTCACCGGCGACCTGCATGATATGGCCCGTTGGTTCAGGGCCAGCGGCGTCACCAGCGTGGCGATGGAATCCACCGGCGTGTACTGGATTCCTGCTTATGAAGTGCTGGAGGCGCACGGCTTTCACGTCATGCTCTCAACGCGCGTTACGCCAAGAACGTCCCGGGCCGAAAGACCGATGTCAGCGATGCAGCCTGGCTGCAACGCCTCCACAGCTATGGGTTGTTGCGGGGGAGCTTCCGACCCGAGGCAGGCGTGGCGACCATGCGTGCCTATCTCCGGCAGCGCGAGCGGCTGATCGAATATGCCGCCTCGCATATCCAGCACATGCAGAAGGCGCTGATGGAGATGAATGTGCAACTCCATCATGTCGTCTCCGACATCACCGGTGTCACGGGTATGCGGATTATCAGGGCCATTGTGGCCGGGGAACGTACGCCTGTCACACTGGCGGAAATGCGCGACGTCCGTTGCCATGCGTCGGTGGAGAAAATCTGTGCGGCTTTGTCGGGGAACTGGCGGGACGAGCACATCTTCGCCCTTTGTCAGTCCCTGGCTCTGTACGACTTTTACCAGACTAAAATCCTCGAATGTGATCGGAAGCTGGAGGTCGCGCTCAAGGCGCTTGAGGTCGGCAAAGGGTACGATGTGCGGAACCTCCCCAAAGTCCGGACCAAAAAGCGGCAGGTGAACGCACCTGACTTCGAGGTCCGGTCCACGCTCTATCGCGTGTTGGGGGTGGACCTGACGCAGATCCACGGAATCGGCCCATCTCTGGCGCTCAAGCTGGTCGGGGAGTGTGGCACTGACCTGGCGGCATGGCCCAGCTCAAAGCATTTTACGTCATGGCTATGCTTGGCGCCCGGCAACAAGATATCGGGTGGCAACTGCTCTCCTCGAAAACCCGGCGATCATCGAGCCGGGCGGCGGCACTTCTCCGCCTGGCCGCAACCACCTTGGGCCGCAGCGACACCGCACTGGGCGCGTTTTATCGGCGGTTGTCAGCGCGTGCAGGAAAGGCGAAGGCGGTCACAGCCACCGCCCGCAAGATCGCTGTGCTGTTTTACAACAGCCTGCGCCACGGCATGACATATCATGATCCCGGCGCCACCCAATATGAAGAACGGTATCGCAGCCGGGTGATCGGCAATCTTCAGCGCCGCGCCAAGGCTTTCGGCTTCTCGCTCCAGGAACTGCCACCGGAGCTCGATATGGCTGTTTCTTAGGAAGGCCACCCAGTTCTTCGCGAGCCAAAGGCCGTGAGGTTCGCCTTTGTGCACAGCTGGCGGCATCGTTGGCCGGTGGAGCTGATGTGCCGTGTCCTTCAGGTGAGCGAGCGCGGCTATCGTTCCTGGCGTTCGCGTCCGATCAGTCATCGGGAGCGGACGGACATGAAGGTGCTGGCCCATATCAGGGAGCAGTATAGCCTGAGCCTTGGGCAGCTATGGTCGTCCGAGGATGACGATGGAGTTGAAAGAGGTGGGGCTCGATGTTGGTGAGCGCCGGGTCGGACGCCTGATGACCCGAAGGGCGGCGTAGCCAACATCAACGGAATAAAGCCGGTTCGTACACGCAAGCATAAGGTTACGACGGACAGCCACCATCGTCTCGGCGTCGCGGCAAACTGGCTGGACGGTGATTTTCCCGCCGATGCCCCCAACCGTAAATGGGCCGGGGACATCACCTATATCTGGACGTCAGAAGGCTGGCTCTACCTAGCCGTCATTCTCGACCTGCACAGCCGCCGCGTCGTGGGCTGGGCTGTCAGCGACAGGAT
Organism: Sphingobium sp. TomTYG46; assembly: GCF_055396345.1. NCBI lineage: Bacteria > Pseudomonadati > Pseudomonadota > Alphaproteobacteria > Sphingomonadales > Sphingobiaceae > Sphingobium > Sphingobium sp. TomTYG46. The sequence continues at coordinate 1,631,387 of NZ_AP027324.1, read as the reverse complement.
GAAGAAGGACCTGGCGGTGCGCCTGCGCCAGCCACCAGAGGGCTGCCTTTTCCATTCGGATCGCGGTAGCCAATATTGTTCTTACGACTATCAGAAGAAATTGCAGGCCTATGGCCTGCGTCCATCGATGAGCGGCAAGGGTAATTGTTACGACAATGCCTCCGTCGAGACGTTTTTCAAATCCCTGAAAGCGGAACTCATCTGGCGGCAGCGCTGGCCAACGCGGCGTCAGGCGGAAGCCGCCATATTCCAGTACATCAATGGTTTCTGCAACACCCGTCGCCGCCATTCATATCTGGGCGGCATCAGCCCGCTCGCCTTCGAAGCCAAGGTGGCATAATGAGATAGGTGACCGGCGCAAAACCGTTACAAGTCCATGCCGTTTCGCTGGCGTAATATGCGTCGCATGCGCAACGGTGGGCACGACCCGTCCATCGATCGATGATGGGGCATCATGCGGCTTTGCGCGACCACATCTACACGGCGCAAACGAATCGGGATTTCGCTGGGTTCGCCCCGCATTTGCATGCTCGGAATTTGTCTAACTAGGGTGGAATTTCCCCAAAATTGCCCAGAAAAATTGGGGGCTAGGCCAAGTCCACCGCGTTTCTTCATGCAAACAAAACCCCGCCAAATCGTTGGTTTCACGGGATTTTCGATGGTGGGCGTGGCAAGGATTGAACTTGCGACCCCTGCGATGTCAACACAGGGGTTGGTTAGGATTTCTGGCCCGTTTTCCATGCGGTTGGCAAGGTTGGCGGGGGCGCTTGCCCAGTATTTGCCCAATTGGGTCATCGAAATTGCCTCCTTAGATGGAGAGTCGCATTGTTGCCGCGGATAATCAATTGGCATGCGACATGAATAGGTTGGTCGCTTGGCGGCCCAAGCAGACCGACCCCGATCAAATGACGTCACCCAAGTCGCGGGTGGATCGATCCGCTACCTGACCGGCGCGAGACCGGCTTTCCTGCAGCTCGGAGGCGCAGCTTTAAAGGCTTACAGCTTCCCTGTAACCGAATCTCGATCGGGTGCCTGATATTTAATTATTTTCACAGATCGATAATCGATCTCACACGTCAGGTGTCGTGGCCAGCGCTCGCTGTACCGCCTGCTCCATCGCGGCGATCTCGGCATCGGTCAGTTCGTCGAAGCGATCGCGTTTGCTGTTGGAAAGCCGTCCACCATTCTGAAGCATCAGGCGGATCAGCAGCGCGGCGCGGCGGTCTGGCATATCGACAATTGCGCGCACTCCTTCCATTGCGCGGTCGAACACCGCCAGGAAGCCCAGTTCCTCGCGTAGGTCCGTGCGGACGGTATCGACCACGCGGTCATAGAGATACTCGGCGACCGACGTGGCGTCGAAGAAGCGATAGAGCCGCGCGGTGTCGTTGCGGACCGCGATCTCGCGGTCGCTGGTCCAGCCCCATTCGATCGCGCTGAACAGGGGCCGGGAGAAGCTTTCCAACACCGCATCATAGCTGCGTTGATCGCGGACGATGGCAGCCGATACCGGGAAGATCATGGTGTCCGGGCTGAAACCGGTCTTGCTCAGCACATGATGGACGATGAAGCGGTGGATGCGGCCGTTGCCGTCCTCGAAGGGGTGGATGAAGACGAAGGCGAAGGCCGCGACCGCCGCCGCAACGACAGGCTCGATGTTGTCGGTGAGGATCCGTGCCGTCAGCGCCATCCAGCCGGTCATCAGCGATGGGACGTCTTCGGGCCGGGGGCAGATAAAATGTATCTCCTCGCGGAAATCGACGGTCGTCTCGCCGACGAAATTCTGGAAATTGCGCCAGTCGGTAGCGGCATAGCGGCGATCGACGATCGAATTCTGCAGCCGCACCATTGCGTCCTTGTCGTCCGTGTCGAAGCTGGAGGCTGAGCGCAGCGCCGCGACGAACCGTTCGGTTCGATCCGGGCTGGGCGCCTCGCCCTCGATCGCGAAGGACGAGCGCGTCTCCTTGGTGAAGAGATATCGGACCGCCCGGGCGAGCACCGCCGGGTCGTAACGCTCGATGATCGCGCGTGCTTCGGCGTCGATATGAACCCCGATCTGCCCTTCCAGCTTCGCTGTGCGGCGAACCGTAGGACACAGGTCCGGCGTGCCGAGCAGATTGTCGATGACGCGGTGCCGCGACGAGTTCCGCCGCGCCCCGACGACATGTTTGTGCGAATCGAGCGCCTCGACATAGTTGCCGGCGACGGCATCCGGTACGTCGAGCCGTTCGCCCGTCAGATACTCACAGAAGAACCAGGCGCGGCGGGCATAGCTGCCGCTTGGTTCAGCGCGTACCCATGCCGCGACGACCTCGGTGTCCATGGCGGCGAAAACCGCGGCCAGCACGCCCAGATCCAGAGGTTCATATCGCAGGGCAAAGCGCAGGTTGGCGACGATATCGTCACCGGTAGCATAGGAGCGCGGGTAGAATTCGACGATGCGCCCAGCGATCATTTCGGTGCGCCGCGCACCCGCGACGAGATAGCTTTCTGTATAGGGCGGCGGACTTTGCGGTGCGAACGCCGCCCGCAGCCACATATGGCCCAACATAGCCCGGTGGTCACTTATACCCTCGCTCATGCGAGAACGCATAGCGTGATGCGAAAACGATTACCAATGCCATCTGTAATTCAAGATCGATTATAAAATGTGAGCGCTTTAGTGGGAGACGATCTGGTGGAAGCGCTCGCTTATATTCGTGCCACGGGTGCGGACGGAGAACCTGTGATCTTTTCCAGGAGAGCCAACCCTATATTGTCTCCGTCGGGCGGATCTGACCGCACGCATGCATGAATGGCAGACCATGTTTCTTGAAGGCGCGCCGCATCCATTTCGCCTGCTCCGCAGTGGTCATGCGGAACCGGTCGAGAACGTTGTGCGGCGTCAGGAGCGTGTCGGTCGAGCCGATCCTGCCCTTCCCTGGAGGTGCTCCATCTGCCCCATCCTGCCGAATAGCAGAGGGCGTGACCAATGCGCACGATGCTTCCACGCCATCTATCTGTGGCGTGTTGGTCGCGCCGCCAGCTTCTGATGCCTCGATGTGCGTCCACTGTGGTCTGAGCGCCTTGGCGATGTCAAGGCGGCGGGTTAGGGGAAGTTCTTCCTTTTGGATCAGCGCCTTATCGGAATGCCTGGAATCGCTTGCCCAATATTCGCTCAGATCAACCATTGGGATACCTCCTTCCACTTAGAGTCGCAGTTGCAGCATGGCTGGTCAAGTAGGCCCGTTGAGATGCGCAAGCGGATGGCGAGAATGATGCGGGATCATGAGCCCAACCTTCGGCTGCCCCCTCCCCGCTGGTCCCGCAGGCATGACGAGAGTTTGCTGGTTTGGTATTCGTGCCGGTGTTCGGTTTCGCCACAAACGAGTGCGGTATGACGTTGTTGTAGTCGTGTCTCCAAAGAGCCAGCTTACGCCGGGAGTCAAAGTCCTCATTGATCGCGAGGAAGCGCAGCCGGCGGCAAGCGCCGAACGTTTCGGCAACCAAGTCCATCGACCAGCGGTCATTTGGCCGCAGCGGGACTTCGGGATCGCGTCGTCAACCACGCTCTCGGCCAGCAGCCGCTTGAGCTTACGTGCTCGAGTTGGCGCAGCCCCCGGTCATCGGACACCTCCAGACGGCCATACTTCGCCTTCAGCTTGTAGAACATTGCTGGGCTCAGCCCATGCTTGCCGCAGACCTCGGCCGTGGGAGCCCCGGTTCTTGCTCCTTGCTCATGCCGATAATCCGATCCTCAATGAAACGGCTCTTTCCTCAATCGTCTGCTCTCTAGAGTGACGGGCTCTACATCTAAATCAAGGGATGCAGCGGGAGGTAGGTCAGCTAGTAGAAGGGGCGTTGACTCTATGCCATCGGATTGGTGACCGACGTTTTTCCTTTTTCGATTTCCTGCAATCCGCTAGTCGCAGTTCGCCATGAAACAGGTTCAGACAGATCAATATTCCGCGAGACGTTTGAAATTGTCGTTGAACTTATCTGTCCACTGCGATGCCTTCTGTTGGTCTCCCCGAGCCTATCTCGAAGCCCTGTGGTGGCGCCTTCGCCGTAAAAAGCTGCGTTCACACAGCCAGTTTGCCCGTTTGCTGGGTCATTCCAAAAGGGCCTATGAACTGTGGCTGTTACAGGAAAATGTCACGCCATCTAGCGAAGATGGCAGAGAAGCTGCACCGCCAATCATTGCTCTGGTTGATGGCAGGGTAGAGCAGGGCAGGTTGCAGGAAACCCTGAACAGCCTGGCGGCCGAAGGTATGGCGGCGCTACTGATAGACCCGGATGATTTGTCCGCCGCGATTGAAATCGCCCGGCAGATCGATTGGAGCAAAGATCCTTGGCTGATGCCGATCACCGCAGGGGACCGGGTCGCACCGGGAGCGGCTGCCGCCTATCGGGCGGCGGTCCGCGAGACCGATGCCCATCTGGTCTATGCCGATGACGACCTGCTGGACAAGGCGGATCGACGCTGTGCGCCACATTTCAAACCTGACTGGAACAGCGAACTTTTTCGCTATTTCGACTATCTGTCGGGTGCCTGCATCCTGCGGACAACAAGGCAGGAGATGGTAGCTCTGGCGCCGACGGATGACTGGTTTCGGGCGCTTGTCCGTGAAGCGGTGGGGAAGAACGCGCCGTGGCACCTAAGGAAGATACTGCACCACCGCCGCAAGCGCCCCAAACCACAGGCGCCGACAGCCGCCGCTATGCAGGCGCGGGATCTGCCTCCTGTCAGCATTATTATCCCTACGCGCAATCGTGTGGACCTGCTGCGCACATGTCTGGAGGGCATCGCCATAACGGATTATCCCGACATCGAAGTGATCATCGTCGACAATGACAGCGACGATCTCCAGACACTGAACTTTTTGGCTGGCCTCGATCCGAGGCGATATCGCGTCTTACGCTATGCAGGCGCATTCAACTATTCGGCAATCAACAATCACGCCGTCGCACAATCGCAGGGCCGTCTGTTATGTTTGTTGAACAACGATATCGAGGTGATGGAGTCGAACTGGCTTGCCGCTATGGCTGTTCAAGCTGTGCGCGACGATGTTGGTGCGGTCGGCGCACGCCTTCTCTATCCAGGTGGGCGCATACAGCATGCCGGGGTCGTAATCGGTATGGGCGGAGGAGCGGGCCACGCTCACCGCTTCCTCCATCCGGATGAAGAGGGCTATTTCCGGCGCCATGCCTTGCCACAATTCGCCTCTGCCGTCACCGCCGCCTGTTTGGTGGTGATGCGCGATCGTTTCCTGGCCGTTGGTGGCCTGGATGAGCGTAACTTTTCAGTCGCCTTCAACGATGTGGACCTGTGCTTGCGCTTGAACCAGCGGGGCTGGCAATCGCTTTACGAACCTCGTGCTACGTTGATCCACCATGAATCCGTTTCACGCGGGTTCGATCGCGACCCCATAGGAGCGGCACGATTTGCAGGGGAGTTGGCCGCGCTTCAGCAGTTGTGGAGCACAGAGGGGGCAATCGACCCATTTCATCATCCTGAGCTGAGCCGTGCCAGCGAACGCTTCGTGATCAGGCTTTAGGGACGCATCACGGTGGCCCGCCGCAAAACCCCAGCCTCCGATCGCCTCGCCTTGCCACAGGTGACCCTATGCGCTGCGACATCAGTGAATGTTAAAGCGACGTTGCGGGCATTGGAGGCCAGTATGGCCCAAATCGATTTTGGGGCGTGCAAGTTGTTCACAGACGCGCCCATTGAACCCGAGAATCCCGCTATTTCGATCGTGCCGATCTCCCGGCTCGGTTCCTCTGCCGCCTATTCAGAATTTCTGCTGACGCGGATGGTAGATCATGTCGACACGCCCCATTGCCTGGTGGCGCAATGGGACGGCCATGTGCTCGATGCGGGGCGATGGCGGCCCGAATTCCTTGACTATGACTATATCGGCGCGACTTGGCCGCAGTTCGATGATGGTCATGATGTCGGCAATGGCGGCTTTTCCCTGCGCAGCCGCCGGCTGATGGAGGCGGGTCGCGACCTGCAATTCCAGGCGTCGCATCCCGAAGACATTGCCATAGGACGGACAAATCGCAAATGGCTGGAGGGAAGGGGGATGCTTTTTGCTTCCTCCGAGCTTGCGGACCTATTTGCGACCGAGCGAACAGGCGATCTGCAAACCAGCTTTGGCTATCACGGCGTATGGAACATGCCCCGTGCCATCGGTACCGAAGCTTTCTGGCGCGTTTATCGCGACCTTGATGACCGTGGAACGTTAAAGCATGATTTTTCAAGCATCCTGAAGGATGTAAGGCACGGCCCTGGCGGGTGGATGCGCGTGATCCGAATGGTGGCCGATCATATGAAACATCGCTTTGGCAGGGCAAAAGGCGGTACATGCCTCGCTATCTCTCAATCGTCTGACAGAAAGGCTCGATAGGCTGTGTCCAATCTTTTCCCCGGTATGCCGCTGATCGAGTCCCCTTTGTTTCCTTCGGTCAAGGCGTTGCAGGGGCTGACCGTCGAGGAAGATCGGATCGGCACCAGCCTATATGAAAAGGGTTATGCGATATTCGACTTTCCCGATGCCGATCTGGATGCCCGGATTGACCGCATCAAGCGCAACCTCTCGCCTCGCTATGGGATTGATTTCGGCAATCCGGAGGGTGACAAAACGACGGGGGAGCGTCGTATCCAGGATGCGTGGATGTTCGACGAGGATGTGCGCGCTATTGCTACGAATGAGGCCGTCCTGGATCTGCTCAGTAAGCTTTATGGACGCCGCGCCTTCCCCTTCCAGACGCTGAACTTTCCTGTTGGCACGCAGCAGGAGGCGCATTCTGATTCGGTCCATTTTTCCAGCCTGCCCGAACGGTTCATGTGTGGAGTGTGGCTGGCGATGGAGGATATCGGACCCGACGCCGGGCCGCTCTTCTATTATCCCCGATCGCATCGCTGGCCGATCGTAACTAACAGCCTAATCAGGCGCCGCGGCTATGGCAGCGAGCTTCGCTCGGCGCAGGATCCCTATGGTCCGGCGTGGCAGGCGCTGTGTCATGCTCATGGTGCGCAGGAAGAAGTGTTCCTGCCGCGCAAGGGACAGGCTCTAATCTGGTGCGCAAACCTGCTGCATGGCGGTAGTCGGCAGACCAACCCATGCATAACGCGCTGGTCCCAGGTGACGCATTATTATTTTGAGGACTGCATCTATTATACGCCGGCTTTCTCCGACGAGGCAATTGGGAAGCTGAATATACGGTATCTGAGAGCAATTAATGATGGGTTGAGCCGACCAAGCCGTTATCTTGGTGAGATAGTGCAAGATCAGGCATTGGTCGAGATCGATCGTCGGTCTTCACGATTGGATCGATTTTTTAAGCGGATAATCAGATGAAGGTCAAAAGTATTTAACGCCAGAATTTTATTTAGGACATTCTTCACGATGAGCGTTGGTAAAAAGATCAAGAAGTTCCTATTTTCTGGCATCAAGAAGAGAAGAAGGAACAAGAAGCGGCAAGCTTTTGAAAAGCTGTGCGCGTTGATTGCTACGAATGCCAATCGGGAAGATGGCCTGTTTGATGCAGTTTGGTATGAGAAGACCTACCCCGATATCATCTCTGAGGGGCAGACGGCGATTTTTCATTACTTGCATCACGGATACAAAGAGGGACGTGATCCGGGACCTAATTTTGACACGCGATTTTACCTGACGGCCTACCCGGATGTCGGCGTGTCCGGGCTCAATCCACTTTTGCATTATATCCTACATGGCCGTGCCGAAGGGCGCCAGTGCACGAGGGCTGGCTTTTATTATGCGGGTCAGCCCAAAGGTTTGCGTCATGTCATCGTAAAGGAACTGACTCTCGCACCGGGCAATGATGCGGCTATCCTTGTCACCCATGCGCCGGCAGGCAGACTGAAGCCCCATGTGTTGCCCTATGTCGAGCAACTTTCTGGCACGGGTTTGTCTGTTCTGCTCGTCGCCATTGCCGATCAACCGCTGGAACTGCTCGACAAGGAAGTGAATGCCGTTGCCGGCATCATTGTGCGTGACAATGCCGGATATGATTTCGGAGCCTGGGCGCACGCCTTTCAGTTATACCCAACTTTGTATGGCGCAGGTTTACTGGTGATGACGAACGATAGCGTTGTGCCTACGGCCAATACCGAAGTGTTTCGTGCAATGATGGACCGCGTCCGTACGTGCCGGGCAGACATCGCAGCCCTCACCGCGAACCATGAGTATGGCTGGCATGTTCAAAGCTACTTCCTGGCTTTCAAGCCTAAAGCGCTGAGTTCCTGGCCGTTCCAGCACTTCATGCGCGACATGCCTTTAATCGACGATAAGGATGAGGTGATCCGCACACTCGAGGTGCCTTTCGCCTCGCGGATGCAGGCAGGGGGGCTGACAGTCGAAGCGCTGTTCGCGGGTGCGTACTCTGCCAATCCAACTTTTTTCAGTTGGCGCGAACTGATAGAGGAGGGTTTTCCGTTCATTAAGCTGCTGATACTGCGAAAGCAGTTTGCGGCTGTCACCGATCAGCACGAGGTGCTTCGCGAGTTACAGGAAACCTGGCCGCAAGTTCTCGAAAAGGCGGGTTTCGACATCGATCTTGTACGGGCGTCACTGCGCGCTGCTGAAATATCTTCGCTACCTGCAGGCGGCGGTAATGCGCTACTGATCGACGCACACCGGTATGATGCGATCTCCACTGATCATCAGCTAAGGATCGCGTATTTCGGCCCTTGGAACTACGACAGCGGCTTGGGCGCTGCCAGCAGGGAGATACTCTGTGCGCTGCGGCACACGGACGTGCAGATGAACTGCTACCCCGTCATCAAGCCGTTCAATATCCACCGACTAATATGTCCTGCCGTTGAAACACTCGATTTTCAAGGCCGCCCAGACATCGCGATTATCCACCTGAACCCTGACTCCTGGAATGTGCTTACCGAAGAGCAACGGCGGATCATCCGGTCAGCCAAGATGCGTATCGGCTACTGGGTTTGGGAAACCGATACGATCCCGGAAAGCTGGCAGCATGATCTACATTCGGTCGACCGCATCTGGGCGCCCAGTTCCTACTGTGCGAACATTTTCGCCGCGCAGGCCTGCCTGCCAGTTGATGTGGTGCATCACCCCGTGCGGCTCCCCGCACGAATCGGCGCAAATCGCGAAAGCGTGCTGCGCCGATTCGGCGTAGACCCCAAGAACCGTGTTATCCTCTATATCTTCGACGGCGCCAGCTACCTCGTCCGCAAAAACCCCGAAGCGTTGATCCGCGCCTTTGCCGCCTCTGGGCTTGCAGCGCAGGGCTGGGTTCTTCTGCTCAAGACCAAGCACCTGCATAACCGCCCGGACGTGGGCAGGGCGCTGACCGATCTGGTAGAGTGTACTACGGGCGTGATGATCGTCGAAGTGTCGCTCTACGCAGACGAAGTGACCAGCCTTCTGGCGGCGGTCGATATATATGCCTCGCCGCACTGTTCGGAGGGGTTCGGGTTAACCGTCGCCGAAGCGATGGCGGTAGGGGTGCCGGTAGTAGTCACCGACTTTGCAGGAACTCGTGACTTCGTGGATGCCGCTTCCGGCTATCCGGTCGCTGCGGAGCCATGGACGTTGGAACAGAGCCATGGCCACTATCTAGCCGGGCATAGCTGGGCGAGGATCGACGAGGACGAATTGGCTGCTACCCTCTGTGAAGTAGCTCAGGTAGTAGACGCGGGTAATGATACAGTGGCTGCGGCAGGCCGGGCGCGGATCGCTGACCTGCTGTCCTACGAGACCGTGGCTAAGGCCATTCACGCCAGTTTCGCCGACCTGATCACTGACAGCGGCGACCGGGTTTCGACGCCCACGTCGCGTGCACCTTTCATCATGCCCACGGTGCCCGAGATTGAAGTAAATCTTAACCATGCTCCGAAATTCGCGGAGTTCACTGGTCAGGAGGGCCTGGTTCCCGTGGCGGTGAACGACGACCTTTCCTGGAGTGGGGATGCCTTACCCGTTGGTCGGCCTGGCGACTGGCTCGTCTTCGCTCCGGGCAGTTCATGCATTTCGCCAGAAGCGGGCAAATTAATTCTAGCGGCATCTACGAGTCGGCCGGACGTTGCCCTGTTCTACGCCGACGATGTTGCTACTGCCGGAGACGCTTCGGACCGTGTCCGGCTCAAGCCTGATTTCGACCGGACGCTGCTTGTCGCGCAGGACTACATCGGGGCGCCAGTTATTGTGCGCCGCAAGGCCTATGACCATGTCGGCGGCCTGAACCCCGTGCGCGGAACGGCGGCTCTCTACGATTTGGTGCTGAAAGTTGCCGATGTGGGCGGAGCGATCACGCGTATTCCTGAGGTACTGGTCGGTTTCAACGGAACCCGACCGTTCGCTGGCACCGCGGATCGCCGCGCTGCGCTGGTGGCTCGAAAGGGGTTTTCACAAGTCGAGCTATTCGACAGTATTGATGTCCCTGGTTTGCTGGTACAACGCTGTCGGTTCGCGGACGGCGACTACCCCGCCGTAACGCTCGCCATTCCCACGCGGCGAACGCTCAGGCCTGGATCACGGCAGAGCTATGTCGAGCATCTCCTTGAGCGATTATCTGAAACTGATTGGCCTATGGACCTGCTGACGGTGATCGTCGGCGATGATATTGCCGGAGAACCTGAATGGATCAAGAGGACTTGGCCCTTTAAATTGACGCGGATCGAGACACTGCGGGCGTCCGAAGAGCGCTTCAATTACGCGGCCAAAATGAATCGTCTGTGGCGCGAGGCTGGAGACGAACAGATCGTTTTCATGAACGATGATGCGATCCCCTGTGATTCGGGTTGGCTGAAAGCTCTCATTGGCCTTGCTGTGGACCGCAGCGTGGGAGGCGTGGGCGCGCGCCTCTATTATGAAGACGGCAGCATCCAGCATGCCGGCATGTTTCCGACGCTGCGCACGATCGCTCACGCTTGGCTGGGGTGGCCTGCGCATGCAAAGACTTATCAGGATTGGGCCTTCGCCCAGCGCGAATGGTCCGCAGTGACAGGAGCGATATTCGCGACACGTCGCTCGATCCTCGATCAGGTCAACGGTTTTGAAGAGCGTTTCAGCTTGGAATTCAACGACGTGGACCTGTGCCTGCGTATCCGCAATCTGGGCTATCGAATCGTCTATAATCCGGATGCACAATTTATTCACACCGAAAAAGCGTCGCGCGGACGAAGCAATCCGCCCGGCGAAGAGGTTGCCCTGTTTCTTTCGCGCTGGTCCCGCTGGCTCGATGATGACCCTGCGTCGCATCCTGCTCTTTCGCGCAGCCGCATGGATCTGGTCGCGGAGCCTGAGGAAAGAGCGTGGTATCGCCGTTGACCACTAAGCCCGACCTACAGGCCACATGAGACACTGGCGCAAGGGCCGGCGGACCTCTCGAGAGAAACCAGACTTTGCACTTGGCAAACCGTCATAGGCCGGTCCGCTATGATCGGATTTTTGGCAGGACGCTTGCGATACCGCGTTAGCATCCCTCCGGCGATATCGGTCCGTGCAAGTAAGTTGCAACTGCGTATGGAAGCTTTTAAGGCGCGCCTATGTAAACAACCCTTTCGGGGACACCAATGAACCGTCAAGATCAGACCCTAGTTGGTCGATATGTCGATCTGCGACCGCTTACGCCTGATGATGCCGAAATCACTCTTCAGTGGCGACAGAGCAATCGCGCCAGGTATCTGAACGCGGGGGCGGCTTCGGTCGAACAGCAGGCGAACTGGATTTCCAGTCGGCCCAGCAGCGAACACAACTGGATAATCCAGCTCAAGGACGGCTCGCCCATCGGGATGCTTTCGTTGGTCGACATTGACGAACGAAACAGCCGCGCAGAAACCGGACGCTTTCTAATCGGCGACGAGGAGAAGGCTAAGGGCGTGCCCGCTGCTGTTGAAGCGATGGGGCTGGTTTACGACTTTGCTTTCAACACGTTAAGCCTTAATCGTCTCCACGGGATGATTTCCGCCGACAATACGCTGATGGTCAAATGGCAGAAGTATTTGGGGATGGTCGAGGAAGGGCGGCTAAGGGAGCATTACAGAACGGAAGGTGGCGCGCAGGACGCTGTCGTCTTAGGAATACTACGGGCCGAGTATCTCTCCGTTTTTATCCCGCGCGCCCGTGCTCTAATGGCGATGGGCCGGTCGACCTGATGGCCACCGACAGAAAAATGGATACATTTTCATAGGGTTAATTTGCCCATCTGGAAGGCTCGCCGCGTGCTGGCGAGATGGAGTTTGAAAAAAAATGGACCTCGAAAGTAAAGTTCAAGTAATTGTCTTCGGTGCGCTCAAAAATCTGAATGAGGAGCAACCGGATGGCAACCAGATAGTGCTCGACAGGGCGTCAGTATTGTTTGGCGACGATTCAACGGTTGATTCCCTTTCTCTTGTTTCGGTCATCGTCGATGTGGAAACCGAAGTCGGCAGCGAGTTCGATGCACCCATAGCCCTGACCGACGACCGTGCAATGAGCCGCCAGCCCTCGCCGTTCGACACTGTGGGTACGCTGATCGACTACATCACCGAACTTCTGCAAGAGTAAACGATGACCGCTTATCTCGATAAGACCGCGATCGTAACGGGGTGTACGCGCGGCGTGGGCCGCGATATTGCGCTTCATATCCTTGATCAGGGTGGCAGCGTTCTGGGTTTGGCCCGTGGCGAAGCCAGCATCGATCATCCGAAGTACGCGCATTTCAGCGTGGACCTAGCCGATGCATCGGCGGTGACGGCGATTTTCGCGCAGATCCGCAAGCATACCAGCGTGATTGATATCGTCGTGAACAATGCGGCGGTGCTCACCTCGCAATACGCGATGATAATGCCGCCCGCAGCGGCGCAGGCGATGGTCAACGTGAACCTGCTCGCACCGTTCTTCGTTTCGCGCGAAGCCGCGAAATTCATGCGGAAGACGAAGTGGGGCCGTATCGTTAACATCGGATCCATGGCCGCTAGCCTGGAACCGATGGGGGATTCGATCTATGCCGCTACCAAGGCTGGGCTGAGCACCATCGCCAATGTCATGGCGAAGGAGTTCGGCTCGTTTAACGTGACCTGCAACACCGTGGGCATCACCGCGATTGACAGCGACATGTTGGCGCAGCTTCCGCGTGACAAGATCGAGGAGATCATCGCCGGTCTGCCCGTCCCCCGCTTCGCGAAGATCGACGATATTCTGAACGTCATCGATTTCTTCGTCGCGGAACGCAGCTCGTACATCACCGCGCAGACCGTGTTCATCGGTGGGGTCAACTGAATGTCCCTGCGTCAGATCACCGACAGTATCTGGCAGGTTCACGCCGGCGAATTTCCGTCGAACAGCTATTTCTGGCGTGACGCCGCTACCGGTAATCTGATTCTGATTGATACCGGCTTGGATGCGGACGCCCTGTCCGATGCCTTGGACGGTATCGGCGGACGGCTGAAGGCTGTCGTATGCACGCACGGTCACTTCGACCACATGGGCTCGGCGGCGGTATTTCAAGATCGTTTCGGTCTTGAGGTCCATATGCATGTGCAGGACCAGAAAATTGCGAAGGCGGCTAATTTCCTGCTCATGGCATTCAAGCTGAAGTCGCGTGTCAGGATGCCCCGCTTTGTTTTTTTCGAAGGTGAATCGGGGGTGTTCGCGGTGGATGATGTTACGGTGCGGTATAGGCACGTTCCCGGACACACGCCCGGCAGCTGTTTTATTCATATCGGCGATGCATGCTTCACCGGCGACAGTCTCTACGCTTCGGGCATTGGCCTTTCCAAGACCCCCGGGGAAGACCCTGAACTGCTGCGGGCAAGCTTAAAGGCAGTGCTGGACGAGATCCCGGACGATACCTTGATATGTCCCGGTCATGGGCGAACGTCCCCGTTCGGCGCGATCCGTTCCGACAATCGCGCCTTGCAGGACTTTCTCAACCTGCAAACCTGTCAATGAACCGATAAGCCGGCGCTTTTCGATCTGGATAAAACTTGTCAGCTTAGGATTTGTGATTGTGACCGATGGTAATGAGATTCGTCCGTCTGCCGATAACGGTACGATGATCAATGGTTATAGCGGCGTCGCCATCATCGGCGTCGGGCACAAATTGGGTTCCGTGGTCGAAGACAACGAGACCTTGTGTGCCAATCTGGACATCACGCCTGAATGGATCGTGGAGAAGACGGGCATCGAACGCCGCTATCTCGCCGCGGCCGACGAAACGGCCTCGGGCCTGTCGCTCAGCGCGGCCCGGGATGCCATGGCAAGCGCCGGCATTGATGCCTCGGACATCGACATCATTGTTTGCTGCACGTTCTCCGCCGACTATCGGTTCCCCGCCTTGGCGGCCAAGATCCACGCAGACCTGGGCGTTCGCGGCGGCCAGATGCTCGATGTGCAGGCGAATTGCGCCGGTTTCGTCACTGGGCTGACGGTCGCCAGCGACCGCATGCGGCTAGACCCCGAAATCCGCAACGCCCTGGTCATCGGCGTGGAAATGAACAGCCGCTTCATTTCGCGCTCCAACTCGGATGCCGCCATCTACCATAGCGACGGGGCCGGCGCGGTGATCCTAGGGCGTCGGCCGGGCGCCGGCATCGTCGCATCCGCGTTCCACACGGACAGTTCGAATTACGAAGCGGTGCGCGTGCGTGGCGGCGGCTCGACATGGGCGCAGCCCGACCGGCTCTTCGATCCCGCGATCGACACGATGGAACTGAACGGCATCGCGACTTGGAAACAGGCGATCACGCACCTCCCTAAGGTCGTCAAGGCAGCCTGCGACAAATCCGGCATTGAAGCAAAAACGGCGGACTTTTTTATCTTCCACCAGGCGAACCTTAAGCTGATCGAATACCTAGTGCGCAAGCTGGGTCGCGATATGGCATCGACCTACACGAACGTCGAGCGCATCGGCAATTCGGGCGCGGCATCGGTGCCGATCGCCCTCAGCGAAGCAGTGCAGAACGGCAAGATGAAAGAGGGCGACAATGTTGTCATTGCCGCAGTAGGTGCCGGCTTCAACTTTGGCGCCAGTGTCTGGCGCTGGTCCAACGTCTCCAGCGCTAAGGCGGTTTGAGCATGTTTGCCGATTTTGAATCCATCTCCGTTGGTGATGTGCGCACGCTGACGAAGCATATCAGCGAAGAGGATGTACGGCGGTTTGTCGATCTGACTGGCGACGACAATCCCTTGCACGTCGATCGCGACTATGCCCAGACGACACCGTTCAAGGAAATCGTCGTCCACGGGATGCTGGGCGCCAGCTTCATTTCGACGGTGATCGGCACGAAGCTGCCCGGCCCCGGCGCCCTGTGGGTTTCGCAGAACATTGAATTTCGCAGGCCGGTGCGGCTTGGCGACGATCTTTTGGTTTCCTGCACCGTCCTGAAGAAGCACGACCGGGATCGTCTGCTCGAACTTGACACCACGATTACCAACCAGAACGACGAGGTCATCCTTTCCGGCCGGGCGAAGGTGAAGGTGCTCGTCGCCAAGACCGTAGCCGAGCCGGTCGCCGCTCCCGTCGCGAAAGTTGCCATCGTGACCGGCGGGGCCGGCGGGATCGGCGCGGCGATAAGCCGCCGTCTCAGCGCAGAGGGCTATGCCGTCGTCATCACCTATGCCCGCTCGCGCGATCGGGCGGACCGGCTCGTGGCAGAGCTTCAGGCCGCCGGAGGCAAGGCCTTGGCGGTGCAGGCGGACGCGGGCAGCGCCAGCACCGGGGAAGCGGTGCTGAAGGCGTGCCTGAACGCGTTCGGCGGCGTCAGCGTCCTAGTGAACAACGCCTCGCCGCCCATCGGATCGAAGTCGCTCCCGTCCGTTGACTGGGCAGATGTCCAGAAGCATCTGGACGTGCAGTTGCGCGGTGCCTTCGAAATGGCATCTGCCTGTTTCGCGCACATGAGCGCGGCGGGTGCCGGTCGGATCATCAACATCACCTCGCAGGTGGTGGAATCCAACCCCACCCCCGGTTGGGCCGCATACACGATTGCGAAGTCCGCGCTGGCGGCGATGTCGCGCCAGATGGCCGCCGAGTACGGCCCCGCCGGCGTGACGGTGAACAGCATCGCCCCCGGAATGACGGAAACATCGCTCATCGGCGACATTTCCGAAAAGATGCAGCTGATGATCGCCCGCCAGACACCTCTGCGCCGCCTTTCGACACCGGCTGACGTGGCCGCCGCTGTTGCGTTTCTTGCCTCGGACGGTGCAGCCTTCATCAACGGGCATACCTTGTCCGTGAACGGCGGGTCTTCGATGTGATGGGCGTGCCATTCGATATTGGCCCTTTACGCGCCACCCTAGCCGATACGGAAGCAAGCTTTCTGCAGGTCCAGAAGGCTGTGTCCCAGTGGGAGAAGGGCGACGAAACGCTTGTGGACCGCACCATCGGCCTGTCGTCGAACGTCCAAGTGGACCGTCTGGCGATCTACCTGCGCCGCCATGCCCTGCTGGCGGGCGTACGCCTCAAGGTGGTCGTTGGCGGGTATGACACCCTGGTCCCGGATTTCACGACGTTCGCACAGTCCGGCGTCGATTACGTGCTGGCCATTCCGTTCTTCGACAACCTGTTGCCGGCTTTCGAAGCTCGCCTAGGCGCCGGCATGGATGCTGCGATCGTCGATCAGGTATGCGGCGATCTGGCCGACCAGTATCAGATTGCCCTGTCCCGTTGCCCGAATGTGCCGCAGATCCTCGTCGGGGGTATGCACCGCGCCTGGCCGCAGGTACGGCTGATCGGCCCGGATCCCGTAGCAGACACGCTGGATCGGTTCCGCACGACGATAGGGGATGTCGTCGCCGGGTTCTCTAGTGCGCAGACCGTCGATTTCCAGGCCTTCGCCGCGAACGTGGGCTTGCGCGGCCTGATCGATCGGCGTTTCTACGCGCAGGCCAAGGCGCCCTATTCGCTGGCGATGCTGAACGAGATCGGGCGCGGCATCGCCGCCGCCACCCGCGGCTACGGGCAGTATTACTACAAGGTTCTGGCGCTCGATTGCGACAACACGCTGTGGGGCGGGGTAATCGGCGAGGATCTGCTGCAGGGCATAAAGCTTTCGCCGTTCGATTATCCGGGAAACGTGTTCTGGCGGGTGCAGCAGGAAATCTTGGCGCTTCAGCAGGCGGGCACAGTGCTGTGCTTGTGCACCAAGAACAACCCGGCCGACGTCGAGGAGGTCCTGGCCTCGCATCCCAACATGCCGATCGGGGCGGAACATCTCACGATCTGCAAGATCAACTGGGATGACAAGTCCAGTAACCTGCGCGCGATCGCCAGCGAACTGAACGTCGGACTGGATAGCATCGTATTTCTCGACGATTCCTCCTACGAGCTGGAAGGCGTCCGCTCGCAGGTGCCCAGCGTCCGCACATTCCAGGTGCCGCCGAACATCAGCGAATATCTGGCGGTCGTGGAGCAGATCAAGGCGCTGTTTGTATCCGGCGGGGTCAGCGCGGAAAGCCTGGCCAAGTCGCAGCAGTACAAGCAAAAACTGTCTGCCGAACGGACCCGCGCCCAGTTCGCCTCGCAGGAAGAGTATCTGGCCTCGCTTGATCTGCGGATACAGATCACTCGCGATTCCGAGGCCGATCAGCCACGCATTAGCGAGCTGACCCAGAAGTCCAACCAGTTCAATGTGACAACGCGCAGGTACACGCCCGGCGAAATCGCCGCAGCGATGGCATCGCCCGATCGCTGCGTTTACTCCGTAGTGGTCGAGGACAAGTTCGGCAGCGCCGGCCTGACCGCCGTTGTGGTAGTGAATTTCTCAGGCAATACGGCCGAGGTCGAGGCCTTCCTGATGAGTTGTCGGGTAATCGGCCGCGGCGTTGAGGAAGCGATCTGGTCTACTATCGCCGCAGATGCCGCCGCGCGCGGCGTCGGCACCATCCGCGGCCATTACATCAAGACGCCCAAGAATGCCTTGGTCGAACGGTTCTATGATCGTCTCGGCTTCCAGATCGAAGCCGAGGACAAAGTAGCGCAGAAGCGGGCCTATATTCTGGGCGTCGATCAGCTTGAAACTCAAAAATCCCCATGGATAAAGGTGACCAGTGTTGGATGAAACGAAGCTAAAGTCGGTTATCGCCACTGTTCTGGAGATCGAACCGACCGAGATCGATGGAAATTCGAGCATGGATACGATAGAGGCGTGGGATTCCATCAAGCACATGGACCTGATCCTTTCGCTTGAGGAAGAATTCGGCGTCTCGGTTCCGGATGAAGAGGCCGGTGATCTGACATCCTATGCACTCATCAAGCTGGTGATGAAGGAACTGCTCGAGGGCAAGGCATGAAGTGGCTCGTCGAACGGTTTCGCGAGCACAGCGAAACCGTTGCGTTCGTGCACAACGGACGAAAAGTCAGCTACGGCGAGGTCTGCGCGCTGGTGGAGACCTTCTCGGCCCGTCTTGAGGCCGAGAAGATCGCGGCCGGGCAGAAGGTGGTCGTCGTCGGAGATTACTCGCCGGAAGTGTTCTGTATGCTCGTCTCCTTGGCGATCGCGCGGTGCATGGTTATCCCGCTCAGCCGCCAGTCGGTGGTCGAGGAAGATGTCGCACTGCAGGTCTGCGGTTCGGACTGGATCGTCTCTTTCGACGAACAAGGCCGCTCCTTCGACATCGCCCCCAAGACAATCTCGGTTCAAAACGCGTTGCTGGACACCTTCATTGCCAAGGGTCATGCGGGGCTGATCCTGTTCAGCTCGGGATCGACGGGCGCTCCCAAGGCGATCCTGCATGACTTCGACCGCGTAGCAGAGAAGTTTCGCAAGCAGCGCCGACCGCTCATCACGATACCGTTCCTGATGATCGACCATTTCGGCGGGATCAACACGATTCTGGCGATCACGTCGAGCCTAGGCACGCTGGTCACCATCGATGACCGGTCAATTCCGATGTTATGCAAGGCCATCGAGACGTACAAGGTCGAACTGCTGCCAGTCACGCCCTCGTTCCTCAACCTGCTGCTAATGCTGCGTGGTCACGAAACGCACGATCTCTCGTCCATCAAGCGCATCACCTATGGAACCGAGGTCATGCCACAGGGGACGCTGGACCGCTTGCAGAAGGCGTTCCCCGGCGCGGTGCTGCAGCAGACCTATGGCCTTTCGGAAGTCGGCGTGCTGCAATCGCAGTCCCGCCCCGACGGCTCACTGTGGCTGCGCATCGGCGGGCAGGGCTTCGAAACGGAGGTGCGCGACAACATCCTGTGGATCAAGTCGGAATACCGGATGGAAGGCTATCTGAACGCTCCCAGCGGGTTCGATGAAAATGGCTGGTTCAATACGCAGGATGAAGTCGTCGTCGAAGGAGAATGGTTCAAGATTCTTGGCCGCGTCACGGACATCATCAACGTCGGGGGGCAGAAGGTCTATCCGGTGGAAGTTGAGAACGTCATCATGGGCCTCGACAACATTGAGGACGCCGCCGTCTTCGGTGAAGCCCACAACATCCTCGGCCAGATCGTCGTCGCCAAGGTCCGCGTCACCGAGCCGGAGGATGTCGATTCGCTAAAAAAGCGCATCCGTGCGGCCTGCCTTGCGCATCTGACGCCGTACAAAGCGCCTTCGAAGGTCGTTCTCTCCACCGAGGGCTTCAATTCGGTTCGGCAGAAAAAGATCAGAAAGTGACGTGAACAGGCCGTGCCGCCCTCAGCGTCTAAGGGGGGGGCATAAGTGCGGTTGAAAGTCCGGGTGTGCATGCGCGCGCGGCTTCGGTCCGGTGCCGTGGTGAAGAACCAGGCTATTCCGCTTCGGTCGGAGAAATCCTGGGAAAGGCGGTTAACAGGGACCGGTGAACGCCGTAGGCAGTCACCGTTCCGTTCGCGCAGGATGAGATGGCTATCAGCTTGATAAATCCGAGCCGTGTATCTAATCCGCGCCTGAGCGCCGTGAGCTTTCAGAGGCCCGGACAGGCGAGTTATTGCCTGCTTGCTTGTGCGTGTGGATGAGACGCGACATCGTAACAGTGGTTGATAAGGAATTTTGCGCGCATGAACGTTCCCTTCGTCGATTTCAAGAACGCCATTCGGGCCAACCGACAGGACATTCTCGATGCGGTGGCGCGCGTGGTGGACAGCGGGAATGTCATTCTGGGATCCGAGACGTCTGCGTTCGAAGGCGAATTTGCCAGTTTCTGTGATGCGCGGCACTGCGTAGGCGTCGGCAACGGCCTAGACGCATTGAGCCTGACCTTGCGCGCGGCAGGCATCGGGCCGGGCGACGAAGTGATCGTGCCGTCGCAGACGTTCATCGCCTCCTGGCTCGCGGTGTCGCATGTCGGCGCGATACCGGTGCCGGTGGAGATCGATCCCCGGACCTACACGCTTGACCCCGATCGCATCGAACCTGCCTTGACCGATCGGACGCGCGCCATCATGCCGGTGCATCTGTTCGGCCACATGGCAGACATGGACGCAATCATGGATATTTCCGCCCGCCGCGATCTCTTCGTGCTCGAAGACGCGGCACAGGCACATGGCGCGCAATACAAGGGCCGACTTGCCGGCACCGTGGGACACGCGTCAGGTTTCAGTTTTTACCCGACCAAGAACCTTGGCGCGCTGGGTGATGGCGGGGCGGTGACGACGAATGATGACAGGATCGCGGACAATGTCCGTCGCCTGCGCAATTATGGCTCTACCCGCAAATACCATCATGACGAAGTGGGTTTCAATTCCCGTCTGGACGAGATGCAGGCCGCCGTCCTCCGCGTGAAGCTGCGATCGCTGAGAGCTGAAAACGATCGTCGGCGCGCCGCAGCCGCATTGTATCGTGAACTGCTTGGCGGGAACGACAAGATCGTCCTTCCGCTGGAAGCTGACTGGACCCGGCACGTCTACCATCTCTTTGTGGTTACGACGGAGCGCAGAGACGATCTCATGGAGCATCTCAAGACTGCGGGATGCGCCTCTCTCATCCACTATCCCATTACCCCGGGAGCATCGGCGGCCTATGCCGATCTGGCGATCGCGCCGCAGCCTGTAGCGGACCGGCTTGCCGAGACCGCGCTGTCCCTGCCGATGTGGCCGGACATCACGGCCGATCAAGTCAGGCAGGTCGCGGACGCGATCAACGCCTTCTGAACCCTGCGAGCCGGACGATGCCCGGCTCGCCCAAGGAAATGGTCACGCCGTGTTCCGATCGAAACCGAAGATAGCCAGGCTTGACAGGCGCGTGCTGTTCGATCCGGCGTGGTACGCGCGTCGCCATGGCCTTGTGGGAGAGGAATCCGCCTGGCAGCATTTCTGCGCGCATCGCGACACGCTTGGGTTGGAACCTAATCCCCTGTTCGACAGTGGCTGGTATCGGGCGGCTTATCCCGGCGCGGCGTCGGTCGATCCGCTCGACCATTTCCTGCAGTCAAACTCGGTAGACGGGCGCAGTCCATCGCCGTTTTTCGACAGCCGCTGGTATCTGGAAACCAACGCGGATGTGCGCGGGGCGGGCCTCGATCTGTATCGGCACTATTTAGAGTGGGGCAGACACGAAGGGCGTTTGCCCAATTCCTGGTGCGATCCAGCGTATGCAGAGAAGCACGTCTTCGATCCGGACGTGTCCGCCACGTATGAGGTTGACGATCTGCTAGGGTATATCCCATACTATACTACGCTTGATCGAATGATTTCGGGCGTTGATGCCAGCTCGTTCTTTTCCCCGGCAACGCCCCGATGGATTTTCGCAAAAGTGGCGGCACCGGAGGAAAGGCCCGCTCCCGGCGCCAGTGCTGTCCTGTTGGGGGGAAGCCGCGAACAGTTCAGCGGTATCAGCGTACACCTGCCGGACGGGGACGGCGCACAGCCAGGGCGCTACCGGGCATTTCGGGTGCGCTATGCCGTTTCCCCCATGATCCGCAACGCAGTGACGGCGCTGGGATGCAACCCCGGTTCCGCCCAATGCATTTCAGATTTGAAGGAAACGATAGTGCGGGCCGTAGCGCGCCGGCCGGATGTGCCGCCATCCGGAATCAGCCTACTGGTCGATACGATGGCTGCACCGGCGATGCGTCGCCATCTGGCGGAAAGTCCTTTGGAAGGCATCCGCATCGTAACGATGGACCCGGGCCATCTGTGCAGGGTCCAGCTTCTTTAAGGCTGCGATTGCAGGCCCTAAAGGCGCAAGTCAGGCGCGCACCAGCAGCAGATCGAAAACCGTCCGGAAGGACAGGCCGAGCTGATGCTCCAGATCCGCTGCCAGACGAGCGTCCCCCAGCGACTGTATCAGGCCATCGATCCCGATCTGCCGCACGGCTTCGACTGGATGGCGCAGAAACAGCAGCGCCGTGAGGATGTCCCGATCGACATGATCCGAGCCCAGGCCATCGAACGACCCGTCATAAAGGATGGCATTCATGAACTCGGTCGGGATGCGGGGCCCCAGGAACCGAAAGATCGTGCCAAGTTCGCGATGCATGCGAACGTCGTGGCGCGAAACGGACAGATTGTTGTCGTGAATCCGGTAGGAAGCAAGCCTGTCCCGAGCAACCGTCAGGACAAGGCCGGCAGTCAGCGCGCGCAGCCAGTATTCGTAATCCTGCAACTGCAACAGGCCTGGATGGAAGCCGCCGATCCTTTCCCATGCCGTCCGCTTCATCGCGACGGCCGATGCGCACAGGAAGTTACCGCTTTCATACAGCGACTTGAACACCTGCTTCATATCTGCAGGTGCTTCCCGGAAGAAGACCGGGAAATCGCCATCCGGCCGCGATCGTCCGTGACCATCGATCAGAGTCGGCAAACCGGCATGCAGATCGCAGTCGGCAAGCGCACGGACCTGCACTTCGGCGCGGGTCTGATGGGACATGTCATCGCCCGACTGCAGCAGAAAGACATCGCCTTTCGCTTCGGCCATCGCCATGTTCATGGCGCTGCTCGGGCCTTTGCGAGGCCCGCGCAACACGCGCACTCCGCGGCTGCGATAGCTGCAGGCAAGGTCGAACGTGCTGTCTAGGGAGCCATCATCGACGACGATGATCTCTACCGTTGGATACGTCTGATCTAGCAGGCTTTCGATGGCGTGCGCGATGAACGTTTCGTGATTGAACGTTGTTACGAGTGCGCTGACCAGGGGCGTAACGGATTGCATTCGTAGATCGCCCTCACTTCTGCCCGGATCGGCGCTGCGCTTGCATTCCGGCGTGCGGAAGTAACGATCTGCAGCTGAGCGTTACCCCCCTACCAGCTGTTCCGCCGCATACTTCACGAAATCATCGTAATCGCGTATGTAATCTTCCTCGCGATAGACTTCCGAGGCCAGCACGAAACAGACTGCGCCCGGCGAGAAATTGTCGATCTCGCGCCAGACACCGGGGCGGATCACCAGCCCGCAATCGGGTTTGTCCAGCCTCACCGTCTCGGAAACCTGCCCGTCCGTTAGGTGGACGTCGAAGCTTCCGCTCATAGCCAGATAGACCTGATGCAATTCGCGATGGGCGTGCGCGGCGCGTACGGCGTCTTCCGTCAGGTCATACAGGAAGTATACGCGCGCGATGTTGAAATCGATGTCCTTCCCGCCCTCGACCACACTCAGGCAGCCGCGTTCGTCGGTGATCCGGGCAAAGTTGATTTTATGCCACTTTTTCATGTTGTTAATGGCCATGCCGCCGCACAAGTTCCAATTGCCTGAATTTATTGCAGCTAGACCGGGGCGTACAGGGCGTCAAGTCTCTTCGGACAGGCCTGCCGGGCGGACGCG
This sequence comes from Sphingobium sp. TomTYG46, assembly GCF_055396345.1. NCBI lineage: Bacteria > Pseudomonadati > Pseudomonadota > Alphaproteobacteria > Sphingomonadales > Sphingobiaceae > Sphingobium > Sphingobium sp. TomTYG46. The sequence continues at coordinate 1,607,734 of NZ_AP027324.1, read as the reverse complement.
GGCATAAATGCGAACCCGCTCAGGAACGGGGGGTGGTCACCCGGGATGTATCCGAAGCAATTGATTCCGCCTTGTCTAATTTCTCGTGAAGCTCCTACAGAAGGTTGGCAAGGAGCAAACGAATGGCCAGGAACCACAAGCCGGAAGAAATCGTCGCTAAGCTGCGGCAGGCGGAGCTGGTTTTATCACAGGGCGGCGCGGTGCGGGAAGCATGCCTTCGCATCGGGGTCACCGAGCAGACTTATCATCGCTGGCGCAGGAAGTATGGCGACCCTCACATCAGTGATGCGGACCGGCTGCTGGCTGTGCAGCAGGAGAACGCGCGGCTGCATCAAACCGTATCGGACCTCACGCGCGACCGGCAGGCGTTACGACGCAGGTCGAATACGCTGATCTTCGTTGGCGGGGCGCCGCGTACGGGCACGACGCTGCTTCAAGGGCTGATCTGCACATCGCCACGCACCAACGGCTATATCGCGGAATGCAGTTACCTGACCGCGTTCATGGAGCCGTACCGTCGTGCGCTGGATGCGTGGGAGGTGCACACGCACGATTATTTCGATGGTGTTGAGGACATGTGTGGTTTGCACGCGGACGTCCTGCGCCAGGTTCTGTCGCGGTTCCGCAGATTTCTGGGCAGCAGTGAAGCGCTGGTTCTCAAGGATCCGTGCCTCACGGCATCGTTCTATATCTTAGCCTACTTGCTGCCGGAAGCCAGGTTCGCGGTGATGATACGCGATCCTCTGGATGCGGTTTCATCGAGGTTGGAGGTGATGGAAAAATCGAGAAGCGTCAAACCGGGGCCGGCGGACATCGAATACGCCTGTGCGGAATACAATGGCGCTTACGCCGAATTGATCCAGCATTGGCGGCATCTGGGCGACAGGTTGATCCTCGTATCCTACAATGCTTTGGTGGCCGGTGAAGAATTTGACCGTCTGGCAGCGTTCGGGTTCGACGATCTTTGCCCCGACGGATTGACGCAAAGTACTTGGGTAAACTCAAGGGTCGAAGGCGATCCTTGGAACACGGATCTCTATGGGGGCCAGCTCAGCGCGGCTTCGGTCGGCAGACACCAAGCCTTCGTGGAACCCGAAACGGCGAAGATCATCAATGATCGCTGCGGCGAAACGGCCCGAGCGCTGTTCGCCATTGCTGCGGATCCTCTTTCGCCATGATCGGCGGATCGTCATTGCTGGTGAGCATGCGCAAGGCGAGCCGTGTCAGGTGCGGAGGTGAGGCGGTGGCTTCGAGATATGGGGGCGTACACCCCTCCTTTCGAATTCTAGAGCGTTTTCTACTACTTCCGGTTCATAGCGCACGATCCGAAATAGTTGGCGCATTCGTTGGGCTTGAAGATGTGACATAACTTGATTTTCATTCGGAATACTGATTCCCTTTATCCGACCATACCCTTAGCAATCGGCAAAAGCAGATCATGACAATCCTTGCGATCTTTCCAAAGTGCGATGAATCTTCAAAGTTCAGTTCTCCCTGGAGCGGGATGATCAATGCGTTTGAAGTGCTGGGCATTCCGCTTCATGTCATGGTGGGTTTCGATTTAGTCGGCGAAAATATGACGAAGATCAGGTCGCCTGCCACCGAGCAGCTCATCATGAAGCGGATTGCGAGATTAAAGCCTAATCTGGTGATTTCGGTCAATAGCCATGGAATGACCCAGACTATCCGGAACTATATAAAAGTCCCGGTGGTCCGGTGGTTGTTCGATGATGTCGAACATTATTTCGTCCATGAAAGCTTTGGGAGCTGGCAGAATTCGTTCGATGAACGGGATATTGTAGTCTGCTACAATACTGAACTTCGGCAGAAAATTGAGCAAGCCTGCCCATATTTGCGGCAAAAGCCGGTCTTTCTGCCACATGCGACATCGGTCGATCTGGCCAACGCCATCGCGCCTAATCCGCAGCATAACATTTCGTTCATCGGCAGTTATTTGGATGTTGGCGGTGCGCTTCACCTTCTGCGGCATTTCGGCGCTCAAGGCCGGCAAGGTCCTTTGGCGATCGAGAATATCGCCAGGGATCTGGCGGCCGATCATCAGCTGGACATCAGAGCGGCACTGACAAAGTACGATTTCGCTGACGATCTCGAACAGATCGGCATGCGGCCGGATGACTTCAAGCGCGTCCTGTCCGACCTGATAACGAGCCGCGATCGGCTTGAGGCGGTGGCAAGCCTCAGGGATCTTGGTATCGCCGTGTTCGGAAACAAGGACTGGATTACGCCGCTTACCTTGCTTCAAGGCGCAGGGGAGGTGTTCCAGTACGACGGCAGGCTGGACACCCAAGCCGAATTGCTGAAGGCTTATCAAAGCTCGCTTATCACCATCGATACGCCGAACATACAGAACAGGAAGGCGATCGGGGGGCGCGTGATCGAAGCGATGGCGTCCAACGCGCTTCTCATCACCAAATATCAGGAAGATTCCGATCTTTATCGGATATTTGGCGATGATTGCCCAGTGCTGACGTATAGGGACATTCCGCACCTGCATAGCCTGTGCAAGCATTACCTCGAACATCCCGACGAGCGGATGGAGATCGTGGCGCGCTGCAACAGCCTGGTCGCTCAGGGCTTTGACTACAAGGACCGGATCAGAGCGGTTCTTGATATGGCGCATCTGCAAACCCCGAATGTACGGCTGCGCGTCCAGGCGACGATCGAGCGGTTCGTCTTCGATGTCGCTCCAAGCTCCCCCTCCCCGGCCACGCGGCAGGCCGTTGCGTCTGCCGCCGCCGCTGGGGAATTCAGTAAGGCGACCTCTGTGGGTTACTTTGCCCGCGCGCTGGCCGGACTCAGGATGATCCTTGGCCTGTGGGGCGCAAAGCGAAACGCAAAGTCGCCGGGCCGCAAGATGCTGAGGGCCGTAAAGCGCCTTACGCCTGAGGAAAGGCAACTGTATGAGACCGTCAGCCAGCGATACGTCCGCCTTGAATTCGACGGCGACGCCTATTTGTCCCGCAATCCCGATGTGGCGCGGGAGGGGGTCGATCCTGTCTACCATTTCGTGAAGTATGGACGGCACGAGGGGCGCGAGCCGACCTTTTCCATAAGTTAGGGGCGCGATGCGTGGGTTTGACTCGTAAGGACCGGCGCATGCCCGACGGGGCAGTTCTCAGCACCACCGGCGCCGATCGCGGCCCGGCACTGCCCCAGTCCCCGCCCGCGCGGATATCAAGGGGCCTCGAACCGATGCAGTGCATTTCTCGTTGTACAATGCGAAAACGCGATCCGTCATCGATTGCGGGCCGACTTGTGCCGTGTCCGGCAGGGCGAGGAAGCATGCCTGAAACTTAACGGTGCGCGCTGTCCAGTCGCTTTCGGTCAGCTTGCGGCTCTTTTCAGGTAGTTAACGGCCTCATTCGCAATGACCGGTTGCAGGCGGGTTGCCGCTCCGCTAGATGGCGGCTGCTATTCGCATAAAAACTTTCTGCCGCCTTTGTTCCGATCGTTCTATTATGACAGAGGGCCACGGTAGGGGATCGAGGACGTATTTCCAATCGGAATGCCCATCCCATCATTCGCGTCATTCTCCTAACAATCGGTAACAGCAGATCATGACAGTCCTTGCGATCTTCCCAAAGTGCGACGCATCCCTGAACTTCAGTTCACCCTGGAACGGGATGATCGATGCGTTCGAGACGCTCGGCATTCCGCTTCACGTCATGGTGGGCTCGGACATAGTCGGCGAAGACATGACCAAGGTCAGATCGTCTTCCACTGAGCAGCACATCATCAATCGGATTGCGGAATTGCAGCCCGACATGGTCATATCGATCAACAACCACGGGATGACCAAGACTGTCCGCGATTATTTAATGGTCCCGGTAGTCAGGTGGTTGTTCGACGATGTCGAACATTATTTCGTTCATGAAAGCTTCGGAACCTGGCAGAATTCGTTCGACCCGGAAGATCTTGTCGTCTGCTACAATTCGGAGCTGGCGCGCAAGGTCGGGGAAGCCTGCCCGCAGCTGCGGAAAAAGCCGGTTTTCCTGCCGCACGCTACGTCCATCGATCTGTTCAATGCCATGGCCCCCAACCCGCGGCATAACATTTCGTTCATCGGAAGTTATCTGGATGTCAGCCCGGCGCTGCACCTTCTGCAGCATCTCGGAGCCAAAGGCAGTCATGGCCCGCTGGCGATCGAAAGCATCACCAGGGACCTGATGGTCGATCATCAGTTGGACATCCGCCAAGCGCTGGCAAAGTACGATGTGGCTGACAGTATCGAGCAGATCGGCATGCGCCCGGATGACTTCAAGCGCGTCTTGTCCGATCTCATCACGACCCGCGACCGTCTGGAAGCTGTGGTAAGCTTGCGGGATCTGGGTATCGCGGTGTTCGGCAAGAATGACTGGATCATTCCGCTCGTTCTGCTGCGGGACGCGGAAAAGATGTTCCAGTACGACAGCAAGCTGAACACCCAGCCCGAACTGCTGAAGGCTTATCAAAGCTCGCTCATCACCATCGATACGCCGAACATCCAGAACAGGACTTCGGTCGGCGGCCGCGTGATCGAGGCGATGGCGTCCAACGCGCTCTTGATCACGAGGCACCAGGAAGATTCCGATCTCTACCGGATATTCGGCGACGATTGCCCGGTGCTGACTTATCGGGACATTTCGCACCTGCATGAACTGTGCAAGTATTACCTCGATCATCCGGCTGAGCGGATGGAGATCGTGGCACGCTGCAACCGCCTGGTCGCCAAGGGCTTCGACTACAAGGACCGCATCATTTCGGTCCTTGGTCTGGCCGATCTGCACGCCCCATCCGTCCGCCAGCGCATCCATATGACGATGGAGCGCCTGCCGGCCGGCTTCGTCCCAGATGTCGCCGCCGACAGCGCCCGGCATGCCGCGACGGATCTCGATCAGCTTGAACTGACGATTCGTACCTGCATCGCGCGCGGCGAGATAGAAACGGCGCTCAACATGTTGGTGGTCTACGCTCAGGCCCGCTGGCATGATCCCGGCACCCTGACACGCCTGTTCGGTTCCGCCCGTCTGGACGAACTGTGCCTCGAAATTGGTCGTGCCGCCATGGGCGAGAGGTCTTCGGACACGGGCACCAGGGAAGTATCGGTCTACGTCGCAAGCCATCTGGCGGGTCATGGCGGCCATACGCATGTGCTAGAAAGCGCGGTGAGGGCTGATGCGACGACCCGGCGCGTCATCCTGTTGACGGATCTGTTCAATCATGCGGATGTGGAAACGCTTCGCACGCGGTTTGAACGGACCTGCGAGTTCCGCTCCGCGCCGCGTGGTCCCTTGCCTGCCAAGCTGCAATGGCTGTCGGAACAACTGGCCGAACTTTGCCCTCGCAACATCCTGCTGTTCAATCACCACGAAGATGCGGTTATGATCGCAGCCATGGCGCACTGGCTGCAACGCTCATCGGTCTTCTTCATCCACCATGCCGATACCAATCTGTGCTATGGCGCGAACCTGCCCGGCGCGGTTCACGTGGATCTGCATAACATCGGTTTCGAATGCTGCCGCGATCACGAGGGCATCAAGGACAACGTCTATCTTCCCCTTTCGATCAAGGACAAGGCGTTCCGCGCCGAAAACTTTAAGTTCAAGGCGAAGGGTGTTCTGCTGACCTGTTCGTCGGGGAGCTATAACAAGTTTTCCGGTCGCTATGCTTTCCAGTACATCGACCTGATGATCCTGCGGTTCAAGGCCGATGCCGGCAACCACCTGCACATCGGCGGCATCCCACCGCAGGAACTGGAGCGCCTGCGCGCGATCCTGAAGGCGGCCGACATCGAGCCGGACAGGTTCATTCACATTCCCTGGGTCGAAAGCGTGTGGACTACGCTGGTGGAGCGCAATGTCGATCTCTACATCTCGTCCTTCCCCCTCAGCGGTGGGCTGGCCACGGTCGAGGCGATGGGGTCCGGCACGCCCATCCTTGCGCATCGCAGCGACATGTCGCGGTTCCACGGTGGCGTCGATGTCATGTACCCTACGGTTCTGACCTGGCGGAATGCGAAGGAATTCGAAGACGCCATCGCCACGGTGACTGCCGATCGCCTGGCGCGAGATTCCCGCGTAGCAGTCGACTGGTTTAGGAAGCATCATTCGCTCAAAGTCATGGGCGAGCAGCTCAACCGCATCCTCGACGGCAAGGGCACGGATGTTCAGCCGCCCGCGCTACACGATTACAAATTTGACCGGCTCGAACAGTACCAGCACTTCGCATCGCTGACCGGCGGGCCCGCAGTAGGGCATGTCCTGTCCGCAATGCAGGGGCAGATGGAGCGCGCGGTCGCAATCCAAGCCCATCAGGCGCTAGAAGCGCGCCAGACGGTCAAGCGGCTGACGCGGGAGCTCGAGCAGACGAAGGCCTATGAAATCCTTGATCTTCAACGCCAGCATGCGGCCACGATCGATGAACTAGAAGGTGCGAAGGCTGAGCTGGAGCACATGAGGAACGAATTGGAACTGGCGAAGGTTGTGCAACCTCACAAACAGCGCCAACTCGGTCTCCGACTGCTGGGCCGACGCTTCAGCGGCTGAGCAAAGCCAGTGCACTCGGATGAGCGCCGGCGCTATCCAAGGCATTGGGGGAAAATGTTTGCGTTCATTTGATGGGTCAGCAGACGCTAAGGCTTGCCGACCTGAGAAGGCATTTAACGCAGAACATTGAGTCGGGAGACTGACGTGCCGAGGCACATGCACACTTTGAAAGTTTGAAGAGCAACTGTGAGTTTGGCTTCATTCTGGAAAGATCAGGCGTCTCCACAGGCGGACTATTCAAGTGAAGTATTATCCTAGACTTCGCTGAGCTGATCGCAGCGCTCGACGGCAATTTTGAAGGAATGTACCAAAGTGGTAATCTGACTCCCTCCGATGGAACCATGGTTCAAGACGCAAGATTTGGTTTGCGCTGGCACACCACCGTGAAGATCGGCGCTGAAAATGGAAAGCTGATATTTCTCCAGCCGGGAGAAGAGCGCCTGCCGATTATCGAGCAAGAGCACGCAAAACTCAATTACTTGGTGGACAGTTCATCTCTGAATTGAAATTATGCCTTAAAATATATGTGGTGAGAAGTAACACCGAACTGTCGCTCGAATTGCTGCGATCGATGTTGAACCGGCTACGGGCAGTTGGCGATGCGACGCTTCTTGTCGTCAAGCAGTCCTCAGAACTTAATTCTGCGGGAACTGTGAGGTTGCAAGAAGACGGGTTATACGAAAGCTGTGTGCGGCATTTATCTACGTCGCCCGGGCTAGAAGATATGGACGATACCGGATGGTTCGAAACATGCCGGAACGCGTGGATCATGATCCAGTCTGATCGCGGTGATGACATCAGCACGGACGATGAAGGCAATCCGGTAGCGGTGCGCAGGTAAACTGGATACTTCGACGGACCGGGTAATTCGGGGTGAAAGTAACGCGCGGTTAGAGCCAGGAGTAAGAAGCTGCGCTTTCAATGCGTTAATCGGATGATTTGCTGACAAAGGTGGCTTTTTTCAGCCAGTTTCGTATCCGCAGGCGCAGTTCGCCCTCGAGCCGGATCAGGCGCTGGAAGTTATGGGTCAGGTTCGCTTCCCGATCTTGATGGTGGCGGGCGATTCCGTGGTGCGTACGATCAGGCCCATTTAGCGCTGTTGCCAGCGAACACATGCTCGACTTGTGCGCGAAGCTTGGCTGGCGTTCGGTTCTGCTAACCCGCAGAACTGCAAGATGTTGTAGCGGTTGATTGAACTTCCGCGTCATTTATTTATGCATTGGAACGAATTTCTCGCCGCACATCGGGTAGTCCGATCAGATAAATTACAATTGGTCGTATTGAGCGACAGCTTCAGTAACATCGTCAAACATGGTTGCCTGCCCATGATGAATAATGATGGCTTTATTGCAGAAATTTCTTATGAATTCAGGGCTGTGCGATGCTACAAGCATCGTCCTGTCCTGACGCTTTTCGAACATCTCGACTTGGCATTTTCGCTGAAAATTCTGGTCACCAACCAAAATTATTTCGTCAATTAGATAACAATCAAATTCGATCGCCAGCGACAGCGCGAAAGCGAGACGCGCGCGCATGCCGGATGAGTAGGTCTTTACTGGCATGCGCAACTGATTGCCCAACTCAGTAAAGTCTTCCACAAAGCGCCGAACAACAGCATATTCTCGCTGATATATCCGTGCGATGAAACGGGCATTATCGAAACCCGTCAGACTGCCCTGAAATCCTCCGGCGAAGCCTAGTGGCCAAGACACAGACATTTTGCGGATGATTTTACCGGAGGTCGGCATTTCTACCCCACCGATCAATTTAATCAGTGTGCTTTTGCCAGCCCCGTTGCGGCCTAGAAGGCCCACTCGGTCACCCCGGTCAATAACAAGGTTGGCGCCGTTCAGAACCCGCTTATGCCTGCCGCCGTGAGAATATGATTTAGTGATGTCGCTGCAGATAATCATTCAACGGTCAACTTCCGGCGAATACGGCGGCAGAGGATGAGGCCGATCAAGGTCGCGATCGCTGAGCAGATGATGGGGTTCCAGACATTATAATAGGCCGTCACCTGATCGCCCCAAATCCCCTTCCGCATCATTTCCATACCATTCACGAATGGAGATAGCAGCAGGAATTCCCTGGTGCCCGGAGTCATCCAAGACACCATGTAGAACAGCCCTGAAAATGGGATCATGATATACGTCGTGACAGGGATGAATTTTTCCATGGCCTCGGACACTTCCGAAAGCGGGGCGATGATGAGGCATAGTGAAAAGCAGAAAAAGGCATACAGCAGCCAACCCGCAATCAGGAGGCCGAGATCTGCGGGGATGGGGAATTCACCGGCGCCGATCAGAACGACCGCCATGAAAAGATAGGCCATCATGCCGCCGAGCAATTCGATGATGAACCGCGCTAAGATGAAATCGACGATTTTGATCTGCCGGTGATAGAGCAGGCTCTGATTGACGGTGAAAATGGCTACGCTGCGCGATACGCCATGCCGGAACAAAGTGATCGGGATATAGCCTGTGGCTACAAACGCAACCACGCTCACCCCATGTTCGGTAGAGCCGTGGGTGAAATGCCAGAGCACCCCGACCAATCCTGCGAACAGCAGGGGTTCTGCCATGATCCAGAGGAAGCCGATATTTTCCCGCCCGAAGCGGGTTATGAGTTCGCGGATCATCAAGGCATGAATGACGCGTACCTGGACAGCCCAGCTATCGCGTAGTCTATGTAACGCGCTTTTCTCCATGATCAGTCTTCTGGCGCATGCTCTAGAACGCCGATCATGAACATCCAGGCGATGAAATAGAGGCATACGGATGCAGCGAAAACGATCAGGATGTTGAGGAAGCGCTTGGGAAGCATGGGTGTGTCGGGCGTGTTGGGATCGACCACACGCTCCAGATAAAATTGTTGGCGTAGAGCTTCGGCGCGCGCCTGGACTAGGGCAGCGTTGGCTGCGGTCAGGCTTTCCGTCGCGAATTTCTCCTCGACCAACAGATCTTCATAACCGCCCATCTTTGATGCGATGCCGCTGCCGGTGCCTACGACCCGGCCGTTCTGCGATGCGATCTGCACGGAGATCGCCCCAATGCGGTTGCGTAGCGCCGGGATCGAGGGATTGGCGGGGGTGAGGCGCTGCATCAGATCCAACTGCGCCTGAAGCGCGGCCTGTTCCGCGATCATGTTGTTGGCGATTTCTAGCACGCCACCGGCCTGCTTGGTCGGATCGATCAGTGCCTGGGAGTTGCGATATTGCGCCAGCGCGATACGGGCATTTCTGGCCCGCTGGGTCGCGACGTCGACCTGCTTCTGAGCCTCGGCTATGCCCTTGCTTTGCGCGCGGGTGTTAAGCCGGTTGACCAGCCCCTCGCTCAGGTCCAGCAACTGGCGGTTGACGACATAGGCGTCCTGCGGGGTGAAGGCCTCGACCTTGATGATCGCAGTGCCCGCTTCAACATCAAAGCGCGCATCGACCCGCCTGCCATAATATTTGAACAGGCTTTCAAAGCTGTTGTCAGCGAATGGCTGCGGGAAGCGGCTTAGGAAATCCGCCTGCGAGGTCGAGAATTTGTCGCGGATGTGAACGGTCTTCTCCAGCGCTTTGAGCGCGTCGCGGGAGCGGACATAGGTCAGGACCTCGTTCGTCTGTTCCTGCCCGCCCGACAAGCCGGTCGTTTGCACTAAATTGGCCAGCGTCGACATCTGTGACCGTTTCTGGTCAGGGCTCTTGATGACGAAGCGGGATTCCGAGACATAGACGTCAGAAGCAAGCAGGCCATAATATAGCACCGCCACAAGGGTGGGCAGCGCCACCATCAGCAGGAACCACCGCCGTTTTTTGAGCCAATGAACTACGGCGGAATGCTGGACGGGTGCGTCGGCGTCGATTGGGAACGATGGATTGACGTTCATAAAATCTTGCAGCGCCTCGAGAGAACCAAATCATCCTCGCGCTAGGCCAACATGGGGCGGCGCGCAAGGTCAAGCGCGTTTTGCTGACGCAATCGCGAGAGGAACTATTGTCCATCGCCGAATCCTGATGCTAAGGCGTCGGCCCATCGAGCCCGCAAGCCTCCGAGTTCATTAGCGATGCAAGTCAAGAAAATCGTTTATTTATCCCTGCTCGCCGGACTTGCGGGGTGTGCCACGCTGCCGTCCAGCGGCCCTACTGGAGGGCAGATCGAAAAATCGGCTGCTGCTCCCAAAGATGGGATGATGCCGATCCAGGTCGTGCCGATCCACACGATCGCGGATGTGCCGGGACCAAGTGCTGTAGCGACGGGGTTGCTGCCCGATTTGGCGCCCCCGCCGACTGACATGATCGGTCCGGGTGATGTGTTGGACATCAATATCTACGAAGCGGGGGTCACCCTCTTCTCTGGCGCCAGCGGTGGTGGTGGGGGGATGAGCCAGATTGTCGCCAACCCCGGCGTACAGGTGCAGAAGCTGCCGCCGACGCGGGTCGATGATCTGGGTGACATCACTATTCCCTATGCTGGCACGCTTCATGTGGCAGGGATCACGACCGGTGAGGTCGAGGCGATGATCCGCAATTCGCTGGCGCGCCTCTCACAGAACCCTCAGGTGATCGTCACGCTGAACCAGGCCATCACTAATTCGATTATCGTAGGAGGCGAGGTGGCCAAGCCGGGCCGGCTCGTGTTGCAGACCAACCGGGAAACCCTGTCCGACGTAATTGCACTGGCGGGCGGCTATCGAGGCAACGCTAAGGATCTGCTGCTGCGGATCGTGCGGGGCCAGCAGAGCGTCGATGTGCGTATCAACGACCTTGTCGATAATCCCAGGCTCGATGTGCGGGCCTATCCAGGCGACCGGCTGACGCTGATCAACAATCCTCGCACCTATTCGGTGCTGGGCGCTCCGGGCCGGGTCGAGGAAGTTCCATTCAGCCGTTCGACGGTTTCGCTGGCAGAGGCGGTTGCCAATGCGGGTGGCGTCAATCCTGGTGTCGGCAATGCTGCGGCAATCTTTGTATTCCGCTATGTCCGTGATGCGCAGGGCGATGAGGTGCCGAAGGTCTATCATCTCAACATGATGAAAACGGGTTCCTATTTCCTCGCTCAGCGCTTCGCCATGCGGGACAAGGACGTGCTCTATTTCGGCAATGCGGCGGCAAACCAGCCTAGCAAACTTATTCAGCTGATCAGCCAGCTGTTTTCTCCGATCTTGACCGTTACCGCAGCGGTGCAGGCGGTGAAACAGTAACTGAGGCTCTTGCCGGCGACGCCACAATGGTCGCCTGCTTTTCTGTTCGAAAGTGGGATGATGGAGATCAAATCCTTCGATATTGCCGGCGTCAGACTGCTCACCCCGCGCCATATTGGGGACGAGCGAGGCTATTTCGCGGAAACCTTTCGAGCTGATCTGTTCGCCGCGCATTGCGGCAATTGGATCTTCGTCCAGGACAACGAATCCCGCAGTGTCCGTCCGGGCACTATTCGCGGCCTGCATTTCCAGAGCGAGCCGCATGCCCAAGGCAAGCTTGTGCGGTGCACCGCTGGCGCACTATTCGATGCCGCTGTGGATGTCCGTCGGGGCTCTCCCACTTATGGCCAGTGGGTGGCCGAGACGCTGACGCCCGACAATGGCAAGCAGCTCTGGATTCCGCCAGGCTTTGCCCATGGCTTCTGCTCGATCGAGCCCAATACGGTTATCTGCTACAAGGTAACCGGCTATTACAGCGCCGAGTGCGACAAGGGGCTGCGCTGGGACGACCCGGCGATCGGCATTAGCTGGCCCGATGTGGCTGATCCCGATACACTTTCGCCGAAGGATCGCGAGCAGCCGCTGCTCGCCGATCTTCCCGCCTATTTCACCTGGAGCGAATAATTCATGCGCGTGATCGTTACCGGCGGGGCCGGCTTTATCGGCTCGGCCCTTGTTCGCTATCTGGTGCTGGAAAAGGGCTATGACGTCCTGACCGTCGATGCCCTGACTTATGCCGGGTGCGAGGCGTCGCTCAAGGCCGTCGTGGGCAAGGCCAGCCACCGCTTTCTAAAGGCCGATATCCGCGACCGCGCGGCGATGGACGAGGCGATCGCCGGCTTCCGGCCCGACCGCATCATGCATCTGGCGGCGGAAAGCCATGTCGACCGCTCGATCACCGGCGCGGCCGACTTCATCCAGACCAATGTCGTGGGCACCTTCACCCTGCTGGAGGCCGCGCGCCGATACTGGAATGGCCTCACGGGCGAAGCGAAGGACGCCTTCCGCTTCCTCCATGTCTCGACCGACGAGGTCTATGGCTCGCTGGGCGACGAAGGGTTGTTCGAGGAGAGCACGCCCTATGACCCCAGTTCGCCCTATTCGGCGTCCAAGGCCGCGTCCGATCATCTCGCCAAAGCCTGGCAGCGGACCTATGGGCTGCCGGTGGTGGTGTCGAACTGCTCGAACAATTACGGCCCCTACCATTTCCCCGAAAAGCTGATCCCGCTCACCATCCTCAACGCGCTCGCGGGCCGGGCGCTGCCCGTCTATGGCAAGGGCGAGAATGTGCGCGACTGGCTCTATGTCGACGACCATGCCCGCGCGCTCGACCTCATCATCGAAAAGGGCGTTCCCGGCGAGACCTATAATGTCGGCGGGCGCAACGAACGGCGCAATATCGACGTGGTGCGGCGGATCTGCGCGGTGCTGGATGAACTGGTCCCCGCCGACGCCCCGCGCGAAGGGCTGATCGAGTTCGTCACCGACCGTCCCGGCCATGACGCGCGCTATGCTATCGACGCGACCAGGCTGGAGACGGAACTGGGATGGCGCGCGCAGGAGAATTTCGACAGCGGCATCGAGAAGACGGTGCGCTGGTATCTGGAGAATGAATGGTGGTGGCGCCCGCTGCGCGACCGTTATGACGGCCAGAGGCTGGGGCTGAACGCTGCTCCTGCTGCCTCCGGAGTGACTGCGTGAGGATTGCCGTCACCGGCAAGGCGGGGCAGGTCGTCACCAGCCTGATCGAGCGTGGCACCGCCGCCGGGCATGAGGTGATCGCGCTGGGCCGGCCTGAGCTGGACCTGGCCGATCCGGCTTCGGTGATTCGCGTGCTGGAGGCGGCCGCGCCCGACGCCATCGTCTCGGCGGCGGCCTATACTGCGGTCGACAAGGCGGAGAGCGAGAGCGACCTCGCCCATGCGGTGAACGGCGCCGGCGCCGGCGCAGTGGCGGCGGCAGCGAAGGCGCTGGGCGTGCCGCTGGTCCATGTCTCAACCGACTATGTCTTCGACGGCACGCTCAGTCGCCCCTATGTCGAGAGTGATCCGACCGGGCCGACCGGCGTCTATGGCGCGTCCAAGCTGGCGGGCGAGCAGGCGGTATTGGCCGCCCATGGCGACAACAGCGCGGTGCTGCGCGTGGCGTGGGTCTATAGCCCCTTCGGCGCGAATTTCGTGAAGACGATGCTGCGCCTCGCCGGGGACCGGAACGAGGTGTCCGTGGTCGCCGACCAGCAGGGCAATCCGACCAGCGCGCTAGACATTGCCGACGGCATCATCCGGGTCGTTACCAATCTGGTAGCCGATAGCGATCCTGAATTGCGCGGCACCTTCCACATGACCGCGAGTGGCGAGGCGAGCTGGGCCGACTTTGCCGAGGCGATCTTCGCTGCATCCGCCGCGCGGGGCGGGCCTTCGGTGCGGGTTAAGCGGATCACCACCGCCGACTATCCGACCCCGGCCACCCGGCCAGCCAATAGCCGGCTCGACTGCGGCTTGATCCGCCAAGTGCATGGCGTGGCCCTGCCCGACTGGCACGGGTCGCTGGACAACGTGATGGCTCGGCTCCAGCCTGCGGCAGACTGACTCCCCACCGAAAAGGAACGACGACGCATGAAGGGTATCATCCTCGCCGGTGGCAGCGGCACTCGCCTTTACCCGATGACGCTGGCGACTTCGAAGCAGCTGATGTCGGTCTATGACAAGCCGATGATCTATTATCCGCTGAGCACGCTGATGCTGGCGGGCATCCGCGAGGTGCTGATCATCTCCACCCCGCGCGATTTGCCTGCCTTCCAGGCGCTGCTGGGCGACGGATCGCAATGGGGCATGTCGTTCGAATATGCCGAGCAGCCGAGCCCCGATGGCTTGGCGCAGGCCTATATCATCGGCGCCGATTTCGTCGCGGGGCAGCGGTCGGCCCTGATCCTAGGCGACAATATCTATCATGGCCACGGTCTCCCTGAACTGCTCGCTAGCGCTTCGTCCCGGAAGACTGGGGCGAGTGTCTTCGCCTATCATGTGAACGATCCTGAGCGATATGGCGTGGTGAGCTTCGACGCGTCCATGAAGGCCATGTCGATCGAGGAAAAGCCAGCGCAGCCCCAGTCCAACTGGGCGGTCACCGGGCTCTATTTCTATGACGAGCAGGTGGTGGACATCGCCGCGAACCTGGAGCCTTCACCACGCGGCGAGCTGGAGATCACCGACGTCAACCGCGTTTATCTGGCGCGGGGGCAGCTCAATGTCGAGATCATGGGCCGCGGCTTTGCTTGGCTCGACACTGGGACGCCCGATAGTCTGCTCGACGCGGCGGAATTCGTCCGGGTGCTTGAGAAACGCCAAGGCTTCAAGATCGCAAGCCCTGAGGAGATTGCTTTCCGCCAAGGATTCATCGGTGCTGTAGATTTTGAGAAAGCCATCGGCAAACTAGGTAAATCCGATTACGCCCGTTATTTACGCGGTGTTTTGTCTGACACGTAGCTGGAAGGACGATCGCCGAACTGCTGCTATCGATGCTGGCAGGCCAACCGGCGGGACTTTTCTGACGAAGGGCCGAACGGCGGATGGATATTATGGCGCTTGAGCACTGATTGTGGTGGGAGGCGCGAGATGCTCCCAATCGACGCGCTCAAAGTGAAGACTGCCGGCCGTCAAACGGGCACGGCTTTGATGCACAGGTGATTCGGGTCCCGAGGGGAATTCACTCATGCGCTGCCGGCTACCTATGTTATGGTCCGCTCATGACGCCGATCGAACGCGCCGCCAAGGCTATGTATGATGCTGTCCAACCCGAGTGGGATTGGGACGATCCGGACGCGGAACTCCTGCGGCGCATGTATCGGGAAAACGCCCGTGTTGCGATTTCTGCCCTTCGCGATCCCGATGAAATCATGATCCAATCCGGTGCTGAGATCGTCCGCCACATTAGCCCGGATGAATCGAATGACGCTTTTTTGAATGATGCGGCGAATATTTGGCGATTCATGGTAGATGCTGCTTTGAGCGATCGTGAATAGTCAGCCCTTCATGAGAACGATTGTCGCTGCGAGCGAACACCGACGGTTGGGAGGCCGGACGCGCGTGACATAGGTCAGTTCACCGGCCGGTATGATGTCGAGAGTGCTCGATCAGGCAAAGGCACCATCCGCGACCGTAATCCAAGCATAGCACCGCTGGGCTGAGAACAGATGATCACAGCGCCTTGTGAGATGCTGAACTCGAGTGGGCTATAGCGAGGCTCGGCAAGTCCGACCACGGTCGCTATCTTCGCAGCCTTCTGTCTTAAGGCAGCGTGTCTGGCCGATGCCGAAGATTATTGTAGACCGGGCTGCTGGAGCGGGTAGCGGGGATCGAACCCGCATCACAAGCTTGGAAGGCTAGTGCTCTACCATTGAGCTATACCCGCCCGCAGGCCCAGCGCCCTGCCATTTTTTCACGGCTCCCGTCAATATCAAAACGCGAGGCCCAGTATCGCCGCCTTTACGCACCATCTAGGCCCTTTTCATTCCAGCTTGTTTATAGCTGCCCCACATGTGGTCGATGCTGATGCTGGAATGCCGCTGGACCATGCAGAGAGGACTTTCAGCCGCCCGCCTGAAACACTGCGCGATACCGATTTTGCCCAGCCGCGTCGTGACCGGTCAGATGAGCGCGGCGGAAATGTTCCCACTCCTGCTTGGCCTCTCGCAGGCTGAAGTCGCCGATCAGGTCATTGCCCTTATCTGACCGATGCCCGCCGCCTGTTCGAGGTGCACGACCGGACGGGACTGGTTGTCAGCGCCGTTCTCGCCGGAGAAGTCGGCTTTCACGAATTGGAGCCACGTCAACCCGAGTAATTACCCGGGCTGTCGGGACTCTCTCCCTCCTGCTTCCTTTGGATGCGTCAGTTACGATCCGGGGAAGCCCTCATGCTCCATATAATTGACAATCATCTGGCGGCCGGTTGCCAGCCGCTCCTCAATTCCATGTTCACAGACCGCAAACGACTCTTCGTCGATCTCTTCGGATGGGACGTGCCCGTGGTCGACGGACGATATGAACTGGACCAGTTCGACACCCATGGCGCCGTCTACATGATCCTGACCGGTGAGGACGGGCAGCATGCCGCCTCGCTGCGGCTTCTGCCCACCAATCGCCCGCACATGCTCGGAACGATTTTCCAGCACCTCTGCCCAGCTGGCGTTCCCGCCGGTGACGGGATCTGGGAGAGCACGCGCCTCTGCCTGCCGCAGCGTCATGGGGCGGAGCGGCGGAGGTCCTTACGCAACCAGCTCATCTCCGCCATGGTGGACTGTGGGCTGGAGCGGGGAATCGACTGCTACACCGGCGTCATTCCCGAAGCGTTCCGCAAGGAGGTCCTCGCGATGGGCTGGCGAGCAGAACCCTTGGGTCCTTCCGTGCCGATGTCCGGCGGTGCGGTCGGCGCCTTCATGGTCCACATCGAGCAAGACACGCCGCTGCGTCTCGGATGGACCGGCACCTACGTTCCCCAGAAGCCAGAGGTGACGGCATGAGCGCGCTTGTCGATCACAAGGCTGCGACGCTCCGCCGCGATGGGTGGTGCGTGATTCGCCATGCGCTGGACGCCTCAGCGTTGAACGCCCTGCAGGCCGACCTCGAACCAGTCTTTGCCGCTACGCCGCTTTGCCAAGGCCCATTTTATGGCGAACGGACCCGGCGCTTTGGCGGCCTGCTCGCTCGATCACCACTGGCCGAGCGCCTGGTCATGCATCCGCTGGTCCTCGATGTCGTGAGCAAGATGCTGCTGCCCTGGTGCGAGCGTTTCAACCTCAATCTCACCCAGGCGATCGAAATACATGCTGGCGCCCTGCCGCAACTGCCCCACCGCGACCAGGATATGTGGCAGGGGTCCAAGGGCTCGGTCGAATATCTTGTCAATGTGATGTGGCCGTTGACGGCCTTCACGCGGGAAAATGGCGGAACGCGCCTCTGGACCGGCAGTCACCTCCAGCAGCACGCTGCCCTGCTGCGCGAGGAAGAGGCGGTCGTACCACTGGTGGAACCGGGCGACGCGCTGCTGTTCCTGGGATCGACGCTTCACGGCGGCGGCGGGAACGAGACCGCCGTGCCCCGGCGCGGCATCATCATCAGCTACTGCCTGGGCTGGCTCAAGCCGTTCGAGCTTCAATGGCTTGTGTACCCGCCCGCCATCGCGCGGCGCTTCTCGCGCGAACTCGCTACACTCGTGGGTTACGCGCAGCACCGGCCGAACCTCGGCAATGTCGAGGGCCAGTGTCCCTCAATCCTGTTGCGGGGCGATATTCCCGATCATATCCCGGCGATCGACGCATTGCGGCCCGATCAGGAAGAGGCGGTGGCCGCCTTCCTTTGCGGGCAACTTGGCGAGATGGGATGACATGATTGCTGCATCGCCTGTCGATCCCGAGGCGTATGCCGCGGTCAGGCGGCTTGGCCGCTCAGCGCTGTCCTGGGAGGTGCTCCGCCGCGACCTGGCCTACCGTGAGGCATTCAAGGCGCTGGCGCTGAAGCCGGAGCGGCCGATTGCGGCTTCTCCGGCTTTTGCCGCCCGTTGGGGGTTGCACTTTCCCTGAAAATCCGGCGCACTCCTGCGCCCATGTCCTGCCAGTCTGGTCGGCGGGCGTCGATCCGCGCGTTCTTGTGGCTCGTGCGCAGCCCGGCCGCCGTAGCGGTGATCAAGGCCTTGAATTGCGACGGCATGTGTCGCGGATCGTGCAGGGCTCGGCGACCGAGCATGTGCGCATCGATCATGCGGGCCATGTCATCCGTCTTGACGCTGTTGAGGGCACGCTCGCCGCTGGGCCTGTATCGGTCAGGATTGAATTGGTGGTTGGACCCGCCCTGCAAGCGCAGACCAGGGCGGCTCTGGCGCTTGCCAATTTTGTCTCGGATGCTCTTACGCCAAGCCTTCCCAGTGAACGGCACGCTCGCGCCTTGCATGGCCTGTGGGCACTGGACGCCCGGAGATCAGGCGCTAGCTTGCGCGACATTGCCGATCTGATTTTGGGGGCAGGGGATTGGCCAGGCGATGGTGAGCACCGGAAGTCTCGCGCGCGGCGGCTGGTGGCAACAGGGGAAGCGATGGTGAAGGCGGGGCCGGGGGCCGCATTGAGATGACTGGAAGAGGTCAGCTAATATCGGACTTAACTACATCAGGCGGCAGCTCATCCATCAGAAGCACATAAGTTGGAACATTCAACTGGATAGCGAGCCGGTCTAGGCGATCGACGCTAGCGCTGTATTCACAGCGCTCCAGCGCGCTAACATAGGTGCGATGAATGCCCGCCTCGTGGGCAAGGGCCTCTTGAGACATGCCGCGAGCAGCCCTTAAACGACGAAGATTTCGCGCTAAATTGTCTCGGCTGGACATAACCTCCAGCGACACGATTGCACTGTATTTCGCTACACTGTATACAGTGCAATCGTGATCTGAGAGTCAGATGAGGACTGAACTTTTACATCGAGCGCCGATTGGCAATGTGGTCAGTTATGATCGCTCGCATCTATCGCTGTACGCCGCCTTGCTCGACGCCGAAAAGGCCGGACTGGGTTGGGCGGATGCGGCTCGAACCCTGATGGGCATCGATCCCGCAGCTATCGGCGCCGAGGAATGTTGGACCTCGCATTTAGAACGGGCTCGGTGGATCGTCGGGGACGGATTGGGGAGTGCGATTCTGGCTTTCGGACAGCGAGAATAACTAGCAGGATCGACGCCTCGCGCTGGCGCGCGATCGCTCTACGGCTCCCTGCACACGCTGCCCAGCCCTTGGGATCTCAGTCTCGCGGTGACGATTGCTGGCCCGTCTGTAGACGCCGCGGCCCTGCGTAGCGGCGCAGTTTCTGCCTCTCCCACTGTGGTGATTGCGAGCGGGGCTCCGGCTGGGTCCGTCGCGGGCGAAGCCAACCCCCTTTCGCCCCGCCTTCCATGCGCTCACTTGGGCCATGCCCTGGCGGTGTCTGGCCGAACCTCTTAGCCCCTCGTGCCACCCACCCGTTCACGGGGAGGGGCGTGGTCAGGGTCCAAAGTGCTCTCCATCCGCCAAATGTCGTTTAGGATTTGCAAACTCATTGAAGGACCTTGCCGGGGACGGGGAGGGCGATCATCTTGCTTAAAAGGGATGCCGGTGTATCTGGCCCGCTCTGACGCGGGATGGGGGCATGCCATTTCGACACACTCTTTTGCGCAAGAGGCTTTTCGCTCTCATAACGGCGGGATACGTTAGGCGCCGATACAAAAATGCGCGAGGGTCGCTCGCGTCAATAAACAAGAAGCCAATGGCTCAAAGGGGCGCGCGATAAATGTCTTTCGATAATGATTGGGATCAGCAAAAAGCTCGAAGCCTCATTGCCTGCCTTGTCTCGCAGGCGGGGCTTTCGCCTACCGAAATTGCCCGCCGCGCTGGTTTGGCGCCCTCCACCCTCACGCGCATGTATCCGACGCCTTCAGTTGGTTATTCGCTCTCGCCGCGTAGTATCGCCAAGATTAGGGAGGCCTTTCCCCAACTGATTTCCCTTTTTGAGATCGATAGAAACCAAATGGGAAATGTTCCGGTTCATGGCGCGGGACAAGAACACCCAGCTCCGCTTTCTCTCCCTTCGCGCCACCAAATTCCAGTATATGCAACCACTTTGCTCTTTACAGAGGAGGCGGAGGTTTCCAATCTTCGTGAGCTCGAGCTTTGGGAATGCGATCTTACCCGGCCAGTTGCTTACATGGCGGCCCCTTATCTTGTGGGAGAGGCAAACCGCTATTTCGCTGTTTTCATTCCAAGCGAAGCGATGGAACCTCGGTTCCGCGCTGGAGAAAGGGTGATCCTCGATAGGGTCAAACCAGCCTCCCTTGGAATGGATGTCCTGGTCAACCTGCGCGAAGAAACGCGAATGTCGGTTTGGACAACGGGCCGCCTGAAGATGCGAGATCGCAACGTCATCACCCTGCTGCAGTACCGGAACAATGTTGGCGTCACGATCCACCGCAGCGATATAATCCAAGTATTTCCAATTATCGGTATGATCGATGAGGCTATATGAGACGTATATTTACACGAACTCTGCAATTGGTGAGTGGGTAATGCTTATCTGCTTAATATCTATAATGTAATACCACTCTTCATGGACGTGTCGCTTATACAGGAAATCATATCAATAACCGCTTGTTTTAGCTGAGGGGAGGACCTTATCAAAAATTGCAGTTCGCGGATCGATCCGTCCTGCGTTCCCTGAATATATTCACTATCAACGCTCGGCCTGTCCAGGAAACCGGGGGATGGCACAAAGAAGGATATTGTTCCATTCGCCCTGGGGATGATTGTTACACAATATTCTTCCAGCCGTGCAATAATTGTCCGGGCGAGGTCTGTATAGGAATTCATGAACGCTCAAAGCCTTCAACTGTTTTGAATGATTTACTTGTTCGTGGTAGGATCAAGCGATTATCGTGGATTGTTCGGCGTGGTAGTATAACGCGAAATAGATGGGGGAACTGCCCTGTACATAGGTACAGCCTGTCCAGCTTCGAACTGTTCTTGGGCTGCTCGAGCGAGGACGCGTCGAGCGTACGAGTGAACATGCCCTTACGCGATCCCATCAAAGCTCTGCCTGTAGGCCAAGCGTGATCATCCGCCCCCGCGGATCATATATTATTGGATCATACCCAAGATTGAGTTCCGCGAGAGGCGGCGCCCGGTTCGTTATATTGAGGATTCCGGCGCTGAGCTGCATGCCAGGTTTTCCGATTAATGTGTCTAACGAAACTGCATAATCGACATCGAACATATGCTGGGCTTTAATGCGGGAGTTGCTTATCCCGGTTCTATCGTTGGAATAGGCGCATATATAATGGCCGAAGAACGCCAGCCTATGTGGTCCAGATTGTAGCGAGATGCTGTAATCCGATCGGTATTTCGGCAGGGACCGTGCCAGGTTGTTGAAGTTGACGCTATTGACGCCGCTCAATGTTTGTTCGACAGCAGATAAGCGAATGTCATATTTTCTGACATAAGTTGAAGCGGCTTTTGCCTCGACCTTTCCCATTCTGGTCTGCCAAATATAGCGCGCCGAGAAATCAACACTTTGCGTTTTCACGGATGAGGCGTTGATAAAGCCTAGCTGAATAAGGTTCACTGTCCCATTTACATCGCGCGTTATCCGCTGTTGGGCCGCTGTGTTGATGAGCCCAGCCCTTGTGTCGGCGGCCGCTTGATCGACTATCGGCTGCGGACTTTCTTTGACAATGAGGTTCTCGTAGTCGAAGCTGTAGAAATCGACATTCAGCTCCAGCCCCTCGATGGGGCGCACCGTTGCTCCGATATTGTAGCTCATCGACTTTTCCGGCCGCAGGCGGGGATTGCCGAAGGTCTGGGCGTTTACGAAGACGAACGTCCCGCCATCGTTGATGGCTGGCTGTGAATTTTGGACGGCGATCTGCTGGTAAACTGAAGGCGAGCGGAAGGCCTCGCTATAAGACCCATGTATTAAGACGGATGCGCTTGGACGGATGAGTAGGGCAACTTTAGGGCTGAAGTTAGCGAAGCTATGAAGATATTGTTCGAAACGGCCCGATATTTGGGCTTGTACAGTCTTGCCGAACGGCAGTTTCAGTTCGCCAAAAATCGAGATGTTTTCCTGCGTGCCCTGAAAGTCCGGCGCCTTTCCCAACGTGATGAGTTCTCCTGCATTGACGAGCGGACCCCAGTCGTGCCGAAATGTGCGCCGCCGATATTGCGTGCCCAGTGCGCCCTGCGCCATCTCGCCCAAAAACCTGAACGCGTCACCCGTTACCAGACTATCGATCGTAAGCAGCGATGCTCGGCCACGCAGGTCTGTCGTCCCGATCATGCTGTCAATCAAAGCCGTGCTGTTGACCGTGCCCGTCCCGAGCGCCGCGGATCCAAAGGGGTTGTAATATTGACAGGATCCCACACCAGGAACGGCTGTGACAGGGTTGCAGTCGGCGCCTCCCAGTCCGTTAAGGGCGCTCTGAAGCGCCGATGCCATCGTGTCCGGCTTATTGTAGCGCACCGTCTGCTGGCTGTAGGTCATATCTACAGCCCAGCGTCGATTGCCACCCAACGCGCCGCTCAATCCGCCAGCTGCACGAAATGTGTCATAGTTGAAGCTGCTGGTCGAAGGCCCCGAATTGCTGCCGAGGAGACGGCCGCGAAAGAGCACATCCTCTCCAAATGGATTGTCTGGGTGGGAGGATGGTACCACCGGCGCGACGGCTAGAATCGGATAGGACGGAGAGGATGTCACTGTTAAACTGGTATTCGCGTAGCCCATCTCGAGGTTCAGCTTTACGCTATCCCCGATGTGTACATTATATGTGCTGAACAGCTGTGTTCTGCTTTCTTTCGGCACCAGATCATAATATTCCGAGAAGTCGAAGTGGCAGAAGGTATCCGCCGGCCTGTTTAGATAGCTGTTAGGGAATGCAGGGTTGGCGCAATCGGGGTCAGGTACGAACTCTTGTTGACTGGGAATAAAATACGACCCCGGCTGCCCGAATGTCGAATCCGAATGCCACGAGGGACGGTCGAACGTTTGCGCGCGCGCGAAACTACGCTCAAAGGCAGCTAAGCGTGTGCTTCCGTAGTAAGAGGCAGCGATCATCAATTCGCCACTTGCGAGTTTTGCTCCGGCAATGCCTCCTATATCGATCTGACGGGCGCCGTCCATGAAATTGATACGCGTGCGTATCTCCGGACTGTCTACTGCGTCTCGAGTTATGAAATTGACGACGCCTGCGACGGCATCGGAACCATAGGTGGCAGCGGCGCCGTCCTTTGCCACCTCCAGCCTCTTCAAAGCAATCAGGGGCATTAGGGAGTTGATGTCGGTAAATGTGCTGCCATCAATTGCAGCAACGGCGCTCAACGTTTGGCGGCGACCGTTAATAAGGATGAGCGTGGACCCCAGCCCCAAATTGTGCAGGTTGAACTGAGCAGTCCCGGCCGTGAGAGGCTGGTTAAGCTGATCAACCTGAGTTTCTGAACCGGAATTGGCTGTGATCAGCCGGGTCAGTTCTGATGGGCTCGTGATCGCTCGCTCAGCGATGGCTTCGTCAGTGATTATGCTGACGGGAACAGGCTGCGATTGTTGAGGGATCAACGATCCTGTCACCACGATATCTGCAGGCGGCGGCATAGCGATGCGATCGTTGGGGCGGAGATGCAACGACCTCGCTGAAGACGACTTTTGAGCGGTCGCGGCATCCGGCCGAGATCGGTCCGTCATGTTGCCGCCGCGTTGCAACACGATTACGTTCGCACTGATGGAAACGGGGCGCAGTCCACTGTCCGCTATAAGACGGTTGAGGGCTTCTGCAGCCTTCATCGTACCCCTGAGCGGTCGCGAGCGCTTGCCCGCCACGTCATCACCCACAAAGAGGATCTGAATCCCAGACTGACGGGCAAACAACTGAAGTGCCCTGCCTAAAGGTTGCGCCTCAATTGCGTAGCGCCTGCTTGTCTGGGCCGCATGCGCCATCGCCGACGGGGCTGCGAGGAGCATGGACATGCCAGACATGAGACTGGCACCAACCGCCATTTTGGCAACAAACCTCACACATCCCCCCGGACGTTTGTGCGAACATTCGCTCGCGCACTAAGTAGCGAGTGGATGACGTACGATGTGGCTCGACCCGCACCATGGCTGTAAAATAATTCTTAATCGGATTGACGAACGCATTGGGTTTTGGTGTTGCGCCCCGTAGCGGAAGGGCGGGGCCGGATGAAACGCGATTATCGTTTGAAGGTGGCGGGGGATGATCCCTCTACGCCCGACCGAGCTATTACAGATTCGGCGCACCATTATGCTCGGTTGATGCGGTTCGTCAGGGCTAGGTTCCGTCTTGGCCTGGAAGCCGACGATGTCGTGCAAGACGCCTATTTGCGACTGTCACAGTCAGCTGATCGGGTAATGATTCGCGACACGAGCGGTTTTTTGCATAAAGCGGCAAGAAGCGTCGTGTGCGATCGTGAACGTGCTCGCAAAGTGCGCCAGCGCGTGGAAGCGGGGGATGCAAATGTCAAATTTCTTCCGTCTCTTTCACCGTCAATAGAGCGCGAGATTATAGCCCGCCAGCAATTGGCGATCGTGGAGAAGGCTCTTGCGGAGCTATCTGCCAAGCAACGCGCGGCCGTGGTTATGCATCGTTTCGATCGCATCAGTCATGCTGAAATTGCTGAGCGATTGAACATCAGCATATCCATGGTTGAAAAACATATTCGCCGGGCGCTGGCACATTGTCGTGCTCGCCTTGATGAAGCGGAGGATCTATGCGAGAAATGAACGGCAGCGATCCGCGTCATAGCGCACATCGGGATGAGCAAGTCTGGCTGATCATTGACGCGCTGCGCGACAGTAAGACCATTTTCCAAACCCGACGCTACATGGCCGGACGGGAACGCCTGCAAGCTACGCGCCGGAACCTCGCGGAATGGTGGTGGCCCAAAGGCGCTATTGCAGGGATCATAACGGCGAGCATGCTTGCCTTTTTTGCAACCTACAGTTTTCAGCCACGGTTTGAACGTGAAACGTTCGCCACTGCAGTCGGCCAGACGAAACGCATTCAACTCTCCGATGGATCGGAAGCCACCTTGGACACGGACAGCGCAATAGCTGTGTCCTTCGCGGATGACGAGCGGCATGTGAAGCTCCTCAAGGGACGCGCCAATTTCGCGGTAGCGCATGATGTTGCACGCCCTTTCAAAGTTTCCAGCGGTGAAATGATGGTGACCGCCGTGGGTACGGAATTTGTTGTTTCCGTTGCCTCAAACAAGCAGATGGTGACGCTTTTGAAAGGGAGGGTCGCGGTGGATACCCTCGGCGGCATGAAGGGTCGGCCGATCCAGCGCAGGATGCTGGAGCCGGGGCAGAAATTTATGCTGAGGTCGAACGGGCAATCCAAAATCCAAAAGCTTGCGGACATTCAAGGGGAAACCGCCTGGAGGGACAACCGGATGGAGTTTTCCGGTACCAGTGCTTCTGATGCGATCATCGAGGCAAACCGCTATTCCACGCAGAAGGTCAAATTAGCCGATCCGCGGACTGGCTCTCGGTTGATTGGGGGTAGTTTTCGAACCGGTCGGCAAGAGGCATTCGCCGAGGCATTATGTGCACTGCTGAAGGTGCGAATTGTTCACCGGTCCGATCGTGAACTTGTCCTGGGCTCAACGGACGACCCATCGTGATTGCAGCGGCAGCGAACAAGTCCCGCGTCGCGTAACCCTCATGGCGCGCTCAATCCCGCCGCGTCCCCCCCTCATGTCGAGACACGCGTAGGTTTCACTGAACGTTGTTGGATAGACGCAATATCTGAATGCATTGGGCTCACATGATCTCTGCCCTTCTTCCCGTTGCCGCCGTGACGGTCGAGGGCGGTGGCGCCCTTCGCAACAACGGCGACAGGTAGATTGATGTCTGAGTTTCAACGCAGAACGGTTGGGGGTGCCGCCACCACGGAGGTCCGGCGCCAGCCTGCGCGAGATTGCCGACCTGCTGCTGCGACAGGGGACAGGCCGGGTGCCGGCGAGCACCGGACAGCAGATTTTCTGCTGTCCTATTTGATCCGCTTTTGTTCTGGTGTTCACATGAAACGCAACCCGGATCTGATTCGCGATCTCATGCTTGCACTTGAAGCCGCAGAGGGCGCCGAGCTTCTGCTGGTGCCGGATGTGCAGGGATATCCCCGGCATGAGATCGATCATCACTTCAGGCTGCTGGTGGAAGCCGGCCTTGCCTCTGCCGCCCATGTTTCCTCCGACGGGAGGCGCTGGGTTGCGGTCCGGCTGACATGGTCAGGACACGACTATCTCGACACCATCCGTGACGGGCGGGTCTGGAAACATACGAAAGCGGCGATGAAGAAGACCGGCTTCTGGTCGCTTGAGACAATGGGGGTCATCGCGCGTACGATCATCCTCGAGCGCCTCGAGGCACTGGGTATCGGACCGCACCCATGAAGATGACCGAAGATGACGTCGCGCTGGGAGCAGCCATGATGCTGCTGAGGCGGCATGGGATCTGGCGCCCGTCAGCGTGGCAGCGCGGATCGGCGAGCTGGCCGTTGCCGGAGACCATGAGGGTGTCCTGTTCTGGAAGTGGGTGGCTCTGAAGATGGATCAGACTCTTCGTCCCGGCGCCGTGCAGTAGAACTGGGGTCAGCGGCACCGGACAGGTGACTTGACATCGTTCTGGTCGCAGGCGACATCCAGGCATGACCTTGGGGAAGGTCAAAAAGGGGGGGAATTCAATGAGATTGATCCATGTTGCACTGCTGTGCGCAGCTGCCGCGCCGACTCTGGCCGGAGCGCAGGTAACGGTCCCGGCGTCGCCCACGCTGGCGGTAGGACCTGCGGCAACGAACATCCTGCGCACGGGCACCGAAATCCAGCTGAAGATGGAAGAGCCGCTGACAACCCAGGGCAAGAAGCTGCGGGTTGGTCAGCATTTTCGCCTGTCCGTGATCGAACCGGTCACTGTTGGCGGTCAGATTGTCATCCCCGTGGGCGCGCCCGCGATGGGAGAGGTGACCGAGGTTCGTAACAAGGGGATGTGGGGCAAGTCGGGGCACCTTACCGCCTCGCTCCTTCATGTCAGCGTCAACGGTCGCCAGATCCGGCTAAGTGGCACCTTCGATGACAAGGGTGTGACCGGGACCGCAGGCGTGGTCGCTGCAGTGGCGTTCGTCCCTGTCGTCGGCTTCTTCACGACCGGAACCAGCGCGAAGATCGCCGCAGGTTCACAGGTAAAGGGTTTCATAGGTGAGGACGTGCCTCTGCTGTTCGCCGAAGCCGTGACGGCCCCGGCCATGACCGTTCCTGTCGCTGCAGCCGCGTCTGCGCCTGCTGCGGTGCAGCCGGTCGCCGCTCCAGCTGCAGCGGCCCGGTAATCCGCCTATTCGAAAAGGACCAAGATCATGCGTATCATTCTGTCTGCTGCCTTGGCGCTCGCCGTCGCTGCTCCCGCTTTTGCCCAGCCCGCGCCGACGCAGCAGCTGGTCAATGAGGAAATCGGCGTGCCGGTATTTCCCTATGACATCACCGATCGGCCATATGAGGTCCTTGGTGAGGTAAAGGCCGGGGTCCGCAAGGCCACGATCTTCAGCAAGTCCTCCTCGCAGGACAAGATCTATAGCGAGCTCTGGGAGCGTGGGAAGAAACTTGGTGCAGACGCCGTGATCAAGGCCCAGTATGGCGATGCGCACGTGTCGGCATTCAGCTGGGGCAAGACAAACGCGACCGGTGTTGCGATCCGTTTTCTGCCGACTGGCAGCGTACCGGCAGCAGCTGCCGCTCCTGGGGTCAACTGACAGCGATGCTCCGCGCAGCGCTGGCCGCCGTCCTTATCTGTGCGAATATAACGGCCGCCGCTCAGGATGCCGTCACCACAGCTCCGCCCCCGGCATCTGCGATCGGCACTTCGTCACCTCGCTGGGTGCAGGGGACGGACGTGGAGCTGATGGTGGTCCGGGAGGTGAACAGCCGGTCCGCCAAGGCCGGTGACCGGTTCAGGCTGCGCGTCAACGCTCCGGTGGTCCTGGACGGAGCTACGGTGATCCCCATCGGCTCCGCTGCCTGGGGGGAGGTCATCTCCGCCAAGGGAACAGGAGCGGCTGGCGGAAAGGGCCAGCTCAGCCTGCGTCTCGTCAACGTCGATACCGCATGGGGACCGGTACGGCTTGCCGGCACCAAAGGCGCCGAGGGCGATGCGAATATCGGGGGAGTGGTCCTGGGCGTGCTGGGCTTTGGTCTTCTGGGACTGCTCAACAAGGGTGGCAATGCGACCTTCAAGGCAGGAGACGTCCTTCACGCCAGTATCGCTGAGGGTGAGCTGCCCGTTGTTGCCCCGCTGGACGTCAGCGCCGCCGCCGCGCTCGCCCCAACGGACCGGAGTGAGAGCCATGATGGCAGACTTTCGCAGTGATCCACATCACAGGGCTTCCGGCCAGACGATGACGGTGGGAGATTTTACCTACTGTATTTGCAGTCTATGGGCTCCGCCTCGCTAACATCGACCAGGTTGAAGGGCGATCGATATAGCGGCTGCCCGGCCGGTGCGGGCAAGAAAAAAGGGGTGGAAGATCGCTCTCCCACCCCAGCGAGGACCCTAAGCAGCGCAACTGTGATTGCTTAGGATGATCGCTCAGAAACGCCAGCCGCCGACGACAGCAACCTGATGGCGCGATGCACGGATGCCGGTGTCTTCGCCGTCGATCTTGTACTTGCCGTAGTCGCTGTATCGATATTCGATGCGGCCGAATGCCTGGCCATTGGTGTACTCGACACCACCGCCGATGCGGTAGCCGTCCAGCTCGTCGCTGCCGGTCAGGGTGTCAACGCCATCAGTGACGGAGGCCTTGAACTTGGCGTTGGTGTAGCCGCCCTTTGCATAGAGCATGACGTTCGGGTTGACGGGGAAGCCCAGGCGAGCGCCAATATAAAGATCGCGCTCGGCGCGGAGCGAACCTTCGATGCCGTCTACAGCGAGGTCGCCGACGGTTTCCTTGGTGGTTGCGTCGGCAAATTCGCCTTCGACGCCGATCACGGCAGTGCCGAGGTCAAAGTCATAACCCGCGGTAACGCCATAGAGGAAGCCGTCCTTGGAGCCATTGCCGAGGTCTTCCACTTCAAGGCGGACTTTGTCATAGCCGATAACCGCGCCGACCTTTGCGCCGCCGAAGTTGGAAGCTTCCTGCGCGAAAGCGGGAGCCGAAACAGCGGCAAGAGCGGCAGTGGCGATCAAAATCTTTTTCACGAGTAAACCCCCTGTTTGATAGGCCTTGTGAGGCGAGGAGGCGTTTAGCGGCTCGAATTCAAAGGCATAGTATGGATCGGACAACAGCTTCTTTGCTGCAAAGTTGTTGCATCGTCGCAACATCATGGCCACTTAAGGCCATGGCTTTTTCCGTCCTTCTTGCCGCCGCTGTCATGGTCGTTGACGGCGACACCATCCGCATTGACGGTGAACGCATCCGGCTTCTGGGCATTGATGCGCCAGAGATCCATGGATGCCGACAGGGCAGAATATGCGTTCCCGGCGACGGGCAGGCCAGCAAGCGCAGCCTGGAGGCAATGATGGGCGGCAAGGTCAGCGTTCAGCGCGTCGGGCAGGATCGCTATGGACGCACGCTGGCGCAGGTCTATGTTGGCGGGCGGAATGTCGCCTGCGAACAGGTCAGGCGCGGGCAGGCCCGCTATGTCGCCAAGTGGGACAATGGCGGGCTGCTGGCGAGGGATTGCCGGTGAGGCGCGCCGCCTTCCTCATAGAAGCATTTTTGACGGGCGCTGTTCTGCTGACCAGCTTCGGCATGGCGCTTTGGAATGCAGGGACATGGCTGCTGAGCCTGTAGCGGACCCATCGCCAAGCATGAGCTGATCACCTGTTTCGAAGATGATGGGCAGGTCCGCGGGGCTGAGGGCGGTATCTCATGGCGTGGTGGGACGTGCAGAACTGACCAGTGGCTCACCGCCGCGCTCGCAATATCATTGTAGAACAGGGAATTCCAATCAGGCGCTGTAGGAGCAACGACCTCAGCGAGTGAGCGCAGCGCCTCTTGCTGCTGTCAAAGTGCCACACCAATGGATCGCTTCACGATAGCCAGGCCTTCATCGAAGCGTTGCATCGCTATCGCACAGTCGGGGAGGTCGCCTCACTCCTCACATATTCGCTCAGCGACGGGTTTTTCACTTTCAGCCGCCGGCATTGCGGCTGTTATCTGTAAACACACGCTACGCAGCATGAGGATGGGCTAGCAGGCTTGCTCCGCTGACGCTGAGCGCGACCGTTGTTAAACGCCGAAGATCACGAGCCACCCTGTCTCGCGTTGAGTATCCGGTGTGGGCTGCTTGCCTCGCTGCCTAATCTTTCGTGCGGTTAATTTTAAAGCAATGGTTTTGCGTCCGAAATAACGACGCGTTAACCATGAGTGCCGATGCTGCTGGAAAAATAGGTATATGCCTAGATATAGAGTGGCCGAATCATGATGGGAGCATGCAATGCCGGAAAAAGCGCGGGCCCTTCTCGACTGGCTCATCGAGGAGCGAGGCGAGAACTATGCCAAGGTATCGCACGTGCTGGGCAAGAACGCAGCGTATATCCAGCAATATATCAAGCGCGGCGTCCCTACCGCGTTGAGCGCTGCCGATCAGGATCGGCTCGCGCGGCATTTTGGCGTGCCCAGAGATTTCCTGAGAGCGGCAGATGGGGAAAGGCTAGCTGATGAATGCCTGATGGCGATCAGTCATGCCCAAAAGGCGATCTTATCGGCCGAGAACGCCGGATTGGATTTGGCTGCCTGTCATCTTCAGATGGGACTGGACCTGCTCCAGCAGCACCACATGTCCGGCTGGCGGGGCGCTGCGGGGCATTCCGAACTCGAAGGTAACTGATCAGGGCACTGATCGACGCGATTCCAACGCAGGGGCACGACAGGGTGAAGAATGTTTCGGGGCTTACCGAAAAACAAAAGGAGTGCCTGCGGCTCGTCGCTCAGAACCTCAACACCAAACAGATAGCTCGGCGCATCGAGAGATCCGATCACACGGTGGATCAAAGAATAAGGCAAGCGCTGCGCGTCCTGGAGGTGGCAGATCGCTTCGAGGCGGCGCGAATTCTCGCTGACGCCGAAGGCCGCCACACATATCAGCCTTTGATATATCAATCGGAAGGGGTTGATGAACGCCTCGAAACGGCTCTTGTTGAGAGCGCCGGATCGGTGGACGAACTCCCTGCTCAAGCACAGGAAGCAGCGCCGCGGATCCCACCTTTGGGAGGCCGAGAGAATGACCTAGACGTTGATCAACGTATAAAGCTGATCCTCACTATTGCGCTCATGCTCGGCGGCACCCTGGCCGCTCTCGTCGCAGCCGGCCTGTGGATCATGTCCTTTTTTCACTAGGCTGCGACCCAATCCCACATTTTGCTTAGAGGCGACTGCGGTCGCAAAGGAGAAGCTATGTCCAACGGAACTGAACGCCGTATGCCCCTGACGAAGGATGCTGCCCAAGCGGTGGTCGTAGATCTTAACAAGGCTTACGCCCAAATTGATGATGTCCTCGCCCATACGCTGCGTGCGAGTGCCAATATGATTGATGTAGGCCGGTCAATGGGCCTCGATCCGCTCAGCGGGCAGCAGATCTACGCTGATCTGGGCCGCTGCGCGAACGCGATATTGGAAGGGCGCGAGAGCCTGGTTGCCGCTCACAAAAAGGCCCACCGCTTCCGTAAGCTGTCTGAAATGGCTGATGAAGACATGTTCGGCTGCCCGCGGGGTGCGAAGGCCGACCGTGTCAAAAAGCCGACGGCGCCACGGAGGGTTTCACTTTCCGCTGTCGCTTGAGAATTCAATATCTTATTTCGGGCACGTTATGGAACTGCCCATCGCCTTCAATGCAGCGCTGATATGCGTCGTCGCTTATATCTGGATACAAGGCGGCTGGGTCGGCAAGGTCGGAGCACTGCTCGTCCTTGCCGCCTCGGCGATCACCTTCATCGGTCAGGGGGGCGCCACTCCCTACGGCAGTTTGAACATCCCGATCTTTATCGGCGACATTCTGCTGCTTGCAGGGTTCATCTACCTGGCGTTGGCGTCTTCAAGATGGTGGCCGATCTGGGCATCCGCGCTTCAATTCAATGGCGTGTGTTCGCACCTTGTTGCTTGGCTCGCCCCGACGATCGTGAGTGCGGTATACTACAGGATGATCACGGTCTGGGGTGTCCCGATCCTGCTTGTCATGACGATCGGAACCGCTCTTGATCAGCGTGCGGCGAAGGCGAAGAACTCCATCAGGGACATTTGATGACGGCATTGATCGGACAGCGGGTCACATCGCCCGCTTACACGGATCTTATGACGATAGAGAGGGACTTGGCCAGGCTGACGAAAGCCATTCACTCTCTGGCTGAGGAAAGAAAAAAGAAGGAGGGCGATGCATGCGAGGCCATCGAGCATCTCGACGATACGGCTCTCGCGGCTTTGGCGCGGACAATCTTGAAAGAAAGCGCGGCGCGCGATTCCATCATGCCGCTGGAGACCTTCTCCGACCCGGTCTGGCATATTCTTCTGGACTTGTTCGCGTCTGAATTCGAAGGAAAACAGATATCCATCAGCAGCGCTTGTATCGGGTCTGGCGTTCCCAACACGACGGCGCTCCGATACCTCAAGATGCTCCATGACCGAGCAGTGATAGAGCGCATGCCGGACGCTCTTGACGCCCGCCGACAGCATGTTCGCCTAACGCCACCCTATAAGCAGCGCATGCGCGATCATCTTTGCATGCTGGCGAGTTCGCGCGGGACCGTCGCAATCGAGACAGTCGCCCGCACGGTTACAGATTGAAAGGGTTACAATGATTATTCTTGCTCTTGTTGCCATGTCCGCATTTGCGCCCCTTTGCGCTTCTCCTCACACGGAAGGAGTGTGCCACTTTGCAGGTGGGGGTGTAGGCCGGGATATTTCGGTCCGATCGACGGACAGAAAAAAAGAGCCGCAGCCGAACGACAGATTGCGGAAGCGGGCGAGAGGTTGATCTGACGTCGTCAAAACTGCCCTTCAAGAAGCACCCCTAGAATACGGGGGTCGCTCAAGGTGCCCCTCACACGGCCATCCAGGTCCGTAAAGCGTTGCGTGGGCTTTTGTACGTTGAAGATATTGGTGGCGACCAGATACGTACCGAAATTCTGGCCTTGCCACCCCCATTTTCCATTCACCGACCTGCGGCCAGGGATGTCCCGGCGCGACTGTTCAACCGCGTCCTGGAAAGAGGCGCTGCGGCCATTTGCATTGATATTGGCCAAGAGACCGCTGCTGTGCCGGTATGTGGCTGCCCCAGACAGCGTCCAGCGTGGAGCGCGAGCAAATTCATTCCCCGCTGCCGACCCTTGGATAATGGCATCGGTAGCGACATCGAAATGCCGGAATCGGGTACGCGCGTAACCGATCCCCGCAGCGAAGGTGAGAGAGCGCGCCGGACGGGCCTGTAGGTCCAGTTCGAACCCGAAGAGGCGCGATCTCCCGGCATTGACGACTTGACGGTCGAACACGGCCCCCGGGGTCAGCTGGACCGAAATCTGCTGATCCTTCCAGTCGAGCCGGTAAAGGTTGGCGTTCACGGTGAGTTGCCGATCAAACCAATGCGAGCGGAGTGCGAGTTCGTAATTCCACACGAACTCAGGCTTGAATTCATAGGCTTGGGCACGCTGCTGATTGAGGCCTGTCCCGCCAGCGCGATAGCCGCGCCGCGCTGTGGCACTGACAGCAACATTATGACCGACATGATAGGAGATGCCGACTTTCGGCAGCCAGGCCTGGTAGGTCACCCTGCGAGCAGGTTCGACGCTGCTCGCGCCGGCGGCGGTAGCCTGCAGGAAACTGTTCAGCTGGGCGATGATTGGCCTGAGCTGGGCGAAGGGGACGGCGGATGGATCGGGCAGGGTTCGGCTGATCTCTACCGTCTGCATGGCGCCACGCATCTGCTGTTCACGGTCAAATCGGATGCCCGCCAGGATCTGGAGGTCTCCGGTGAGCGGCATGGTAAAGTCGGCAAAGCCGGCATGATTGCTCGTCAGCAGTGGCTGCGCCAGGACGTTGCGAATGGGCACGACGCCCCCGTAAAGACTGAGGACGGCGTCGACCATTGCTTGAGAGAGGCCAAGCCCTCGCAGCTGACGGTCGATGCCAAGGCTCCTCAGGCTCAGATCCTGGAATGAATCGAAGGTGTAGCCCTGATTATCCTCCTTGAGATAATAGCCTCCCATGACACCCTGAACCCATGGGAGATCGATGTTGAGGCGCAGTTCCTGCTGAAACGTCTTCGTCGGGTCCATGAGCCGACTGCTTTGTCCCGGCGCCGGTGAACGATCGGGATCACTGATGTTCAGGGAGCCTATGCGGTTGTAGTTGGTGATTGAGCTTAATTGCAGCCCAGGATGGACGGCATAGCCGATCTCGAGCGAGCCAATGTCGCTTTTCACCTGCTGGCTGCTGCGCACATCTTCCGTTGAGACGCGATCCTGAGGCTTGTAGGGCGGGCTGAAGTCGCTGAATAAAGTGCCTCGCCGGTAGCGGCCGCGGCTGTAGGTGGCGAGCAGCTGCAAAGCTGGAACCGCGTGCGGGGTGACAAGAAGCTTTGTCCGCACTGTTTCCGCCAAGCGCTGGTCACCCTCCATATTCGCTGTGACATTCCGGATCAGGCCGTCGGATCGTGCGCGTTCGGCTGCGACGCGAAATGCAATCTGTCCATCGATCAATGGACCGCCGACGGCCCCCGCTGCCCGTCGCTGCCCGTCCTTGTCCGTCATCAGCAGCCGCGCCTGTCCTGACCAGCGATAGCTCGGATCATTGGTGCGGATGATGATCGCGCCGGCCAGGGCGTTGCGGCCCTGTATGGTTGATTGAGGACCGCGGAAAACTTCGATCTGTGACACATCGAAGAGGTCGAGGGGGCCAGCGCTGAGCGCCTTCTGCGGTAAAACCGCGCCATCCACATAGACGCTGGCGAGTGAGCCATATCCGCCTCCAGATACGTCCGAAGCGTCAATGCCCCGAATGGAGAAACTCGTCCGGTTAGCATCGACGGCGAGATTAGCCGTCCGATCGAGCAAGTCGTACATACTAAGAAGATTCTGGTCGAGGATGGACCTTGCGGTCGTCACGGCTACGCTGGCGGCTGTGTCCTGGAGGGAGCGTGGCTTCTTTTCTCCGGTCACGATAATCTGGGACACGCCATCGTCTCGACCGCCTTCTGCCGCTGCGCACAGTTGCGGAGGGAGAAGCGCACCAAAAAGACCAACAGCGAAAAAGCCCCGAATATTCATCTATTTCCCCCCGTGAAGGAGGCAGCAATATGGCTTTATCGGGTCAACGCAACCGCTAGCATGCAGCTCTTGGCGATTGGAAGACGTTCAGCTGATAGCGGCGCAACAGGCTCCGGTTGCGCCTTTGAAGGCCGGTGGCAGCGATATTGCTGGAGGAGGCTTGGGAAGGGCTTTCGTCTTCGGACCATTTTGCCCTGTAAGCACAGCAGGCGCCCTCGCGCTGAAGCGCAGCCGCGCTCTACGGCTCGCTGCGGTCGCCGCCGAGCCCCTGCGGGTCTCGGCCTGCCGGTAACGATCGCTGGCGCGTTTGCGGACGCCGCGCTTGTGCGCGGCGGCGCTGTTTTGGCCTTTCCCGTATCGGCGGGTGCGGGCGGCGCTCCCGGCTAGGCCCGTCGCGGCCCGGGGCAACCCCGGCGCTGCGCTTGGGGTGCTCCACTCCCGTTCCGCCCTGGAGGTGCCCCCGGCCGCTGGAGCCGGGCCTCTTGGTCGCTTATGCCGCCCACCCCCGCCTTTGCGGGGAGGCCTTATGTCTTTTTGGGGTGGCGCAGGAGACAGAGCATGCGTGAACCCTCTAGCCGCCGTGCCCATCGAAAGGGCGCTTGCGAGGATCGTCAGGAAGACAGCCGGGCCAGCCTCTATGACGAGGTAACCGCCCGCATCATCACTGAACTGGAGGCCGGGCGACTGCCGTGGGTCCAGCCTTGGGGGAAGGACGGCGCGACCAGTCCCGGCCTGCCGCGCAATGCGCTGACGGCGCGACCCTATTCCGGCGTTAATGTGCTGATTCTCTGGGGAGCCGTGATCGAGCATGGCTGGCCCTCGCAAAGCTGGCTCACCTTCCGGCAGGCGCAGGAGGCAGGGGGTTGCGTCCGCAAGGGCGAACGGGGCGTGACGGTCGTCTATGCCGATCGCTTTACCCCGGAAGCGGAGAAGGAGAGGGCGTCCCGAGAGGGCGGCGATTCCAAGGCCGTACCGTTCCTCAAACGCTTCACGGTCTTCAATGTCGCGCAGTGCGAGGGTCTGCGGGCAGGGCTTGCCGGTGATCCGGTCCCCTTGCCCGAGCGCGAGATCGTGCCGGTGGCCGAAGAGGTGATCGCCGCGTCGGGCGTCGAATTCCGTATCGGCGGGAGCGAGGCCTTCTATGCGCCCGGCCCGGATTTCGTGGCTGTGCCGCCGCAGCCCGCCTTCTTCGATCAGGTCAATTATTACCGGACCTGCCTCCACGAACTTACCCATGCGACCGGCCACGACAAGCGGCTGGGCCGCAATCTCCTCAACGCTTTCGGCAGCAAGGACTACGCCCGCGAGGAACTGGTCGCCGAGATGGGATCGGCCTTCCTCTGCGCGGCGCTCGGCATAGTGCCCACCGTCCGCCATGCCGACTACATCGGCGCGTGGCTGGAGGTGCTGCGCGAAGACCTGAGCGATGACCCGGCAGTCCGGGGGACTGCCGGGCCGCGAGGGCGTGCGATCTTTCGCGCGGCCAGCGCAGCCAGCAAGGCGGCGGACTGGCTGCTGGCCCGCCACAACGAGGCGCAGGCCGCGCGTGAACAGGGGAGGTTGGCGGCATGAAGCTCCTCACTCCCGAACTGCGCTTTGCGCTCCGCGCCAATGACATCGCTCGCCGCGCCCATGCAGCGAAGGGCGAGCGCTTCGATCCGCCGCCCGTCATCAAGCTGTTCAATCCGGTAGGCGCCGCGACATGGCTCGCGACCGAACTGGCGGAGGATGGCGATGCTTTGTTCGGGCTGGCCGACCTTGGCTTCGGCTGTCCCGAACTCGGCTATTTCAGCCTGGCAGAAATCGCCGCTGTTCGTCTTCCCTATGGCCTCTCCATCGAGCGCGACCTCGGCTTCGAGAGCAAATTGCCACTCTCCGTCTGGGCGGAAGAGGCCCGCCGCGCTGGCTCCATCCTCTGGGCCGAAACCCTGATCCGCCGCGCCGCCCAAACGGGCGCGCTCCCCGATTCTCCCTCGTCCGATCCGGACAAGGGATGACGTGAAGGCGGCACGTCACGCCGCCACCCCAGTGAAAACCGGCCCCCCGACGCCGCGAAGCGTGTGGGGCCGTGAGGGAGCCGGGTGGCTCCCGAACCCTCCAAAGGAGCAACGCCATGACACTCGTTTTTATTGATCAAGACAAGCTCTGCGTGAGCAAGATGAACATGCGATATGGCCGAATGGCGCCCGATGTCAGCGATATCCTGCCGACCATACGCAAGCGCGGGGTCATCCAGACGCTCCTCGTCCGGCCCAATGGCGCCGAGGGCTATTTCGAGATTGTAGCGGGCGCGCGGCGCTTCCATGCGGCCCGCATCGTGGCACAGGAAACAGGCGAGGCCGAGCCGCTGCCCTGCCGCATCCTCTCCGAAACCGACGATGCTGCCGCGATCGAGGCGTCCATGATCGAGAATCTTGCCCGTCTCGATGCGGACGAAGTGACGCAATGGGAAACCTTCACCCGGCTGGTGAAGGAGGGGCGGGTGTTGGATGACATCGCCGCGACCTTCGGCCTGCCAGACCTCACCATCCGCCGCGTTCTTGCGCTTGGCAATCTCCTGCCCCGCATTCGCGGGCTCTACCGCGCCGAGCAGATCGACCGCGCGACCGTCCGGCACCTGACCCTCGCCAGCAAGAGCCAGCAAAAGGCGTGGCTTGCGCTTCATGATGATCCCGACAGCTATGTGCCGACCGGGCATCAGTTGAAGGCGTGGCTGTTTGGCGGCCAGTCCATTCCAGCGCGCTTCGCCCTCTTCAGTCTCGACGATTTCAAAGGCGCGACCATAGCCGACCTGTTCGGCGAAGACCGCTATTTCGCCGATGCCGACGCCTTCTGGGCCGCGCAGAATGAAGCTATCGAGACAGCGAAGGAAGCCTATCTCGAGCAGGGCTGGAGCGATGTGGTCATCGTGCCTCCATCCGAGCATTTCCACAGTTGGGAATATGAAAAGGCGGCCAAGAGGAAGGGCGGGCGCGTCTATGCCGATGTCCGCCCGACCGGCGAGGTCATCTTCCACGAAGGCTATGTCACGCGAAAGGAAGCCCGGAGGGCCGAGCGCGGCGAGGTGGCCGACACGGCCAAGCCGGAGCGTCCTGAACTCACCTCGACCTTGCAGACCTATGTCGATCTGCACCGCCACGCCGCCGTTCGCGCCGCGCTGCTGGGGCATCCCGGCATCGCGCTCCGGCTCATGGTGGCCCATGCCATCACCGGATCGCCGCTCTGGACCGTGCGGCCGGAGCCACAGACAGCCCGCCATGATGATGTGCGCGAAAGCGTGGAGACAGCGCGGGGCGAGACGGTCTTCGACGAGCGCCGCCGCGCCGTTCTCGACCTGCTGGACTTCTCCTCCCAGGAGCACACGGTCACCGGCGGCAATGGCGATGACCATGGTCTTGTGGCCTTGTTCCTCCGCCTGTTGGAGCTTCCCGATCCTGCGATCATGGAGGTGATCGCGATCGTCATGGGGGAAACGCTTGCCGCTGGCAGCGCCGCCGTCGAGGCGGTGGGCGCCGAGATCGGCATCGACATGGCCGACTGGTGGCAGGCGGATGAAGCCTTGTTCACCCTGATCCGCGACCGCCAACTGCTCGGCCGGATGGTTGCGGAAGTGGCGGGCGAAACGGTCGCGACCGCCAATGCAGGCGAGACGTCCAAGACCCTGGAGCGGATCATCTCCGATCATCTGAACGGCGCCGAGGGGCGGGCGAAAACCGAGCGCTGGGTGCCTCGCTGGATGCAGTTCCCGCCGAGCGCTTACACGCAGCGGGGCGGGGTCGGCACAGTCATGGCTCATGCGAGGCTGATTGCAGCGCGCGTGCCGGTCACTGGACCGGAACCCGATGAGCAGCCCGAGCCGCTCGCGCAGGCTGCGTGAATTTAGAGCGGGCGGGATTGATCCCGCCCGCGCTTGCGGGCGAAGAAAATGGCCGCGCGCCGAAGCCGGGACGGCGGAAGCGCGCGGCGTTTTTTCAATGGTGGGACAAAGCCCAAAC
This sequence comes from Sphingobium sp. TomTYG46, assembly GCF_055396345.1. Classification (NCBI taxonomy): domain Bacteria; kingdom Pseudomonadati; phylum Pseudomonadota; class Alphaproteobacteria; order Sphingomonadales; family Sphingobiaceae; genus Sphingobium; species Sphingobium sp. TomTYG46. The sequence continues at coordinate 1,568,185 of NZ_AP027324.1, read as the reverse complement.
GGACATCGTCCAGGGCGCAGCGGCTTTGCCGAGATCGGTCTTCGTGAAGCAAAACAGGCACGCGGGTGCCAATGCCGGAGGTTCGCACGGTCGTGCCTTGCCCGCGAAGCTATGCGGGCTGCCATGGACCTGATCCACCTATTGACCATAGCGCGATCGCCTAATGTGAAGCCGCTCGACGCGGTGAAGCTGATGTCGTGTTTTGTAGATGGTAGAGGCAACTACCGGTGCGTAAGCGACTAATCGATCCAGACACGGAAATTTCCCGCTGGCCTGCGCAACAGCGCCCTGTGGCCTCTCCTAATCGCAGGTCTGGCGCAGGCACGACTTGTCCGTGCAACGGCTTCGCCGATTTTCTTCCCCGCCCTGCGGGCTCCTCGCGGACCAAGAAACCCGGCTCTGGCCGTCCTTCGCTGGCGCTCCGGCCTACGGTGCACGGCGTCGTACCTGCGCCTGATCGACTGCCATCGAGGCCGCAAAGGGCGGCATTCGAGCAGGCAAAAGGACAATTCCCATGGCACAGATCGGCAGCTTCACCCGCAACGAGGATGGCGTCTACACGGGCGAAATCCGTACCCTTACGCTTCGCGTCAAGGCCACGATCCGGCCCGTCGATCGCGAGCATGACAAGGCGCCCGACCACCGCGTGAGCGCGGGGGCCGTCGAGTTCGGCGCAGGATGGACCAAGGCTGCGCGCGAAACGGGGGCGGAATATTTGAGCCTCAAGCTTGATGATCCGTCCTTCCCCGCGCCCATCTACGCGACGCTCACCCAAGGCGATGACGGCGAGCACAAGCTCATCTGGTCCCGCTGATCCAGGCGCCCCGCGCCAACCGGTGCGGGGCTTTCCCCGGGGTGTCGAATGCAAGGCGATGATTTTCGACACTGATGCTGCGGTGTCCTGGCCGCCATCCTGAGGGCAGCGATCGCGCTTTTGCGGTTCGCAGCCACAGGATAGCGCTCCATGCACACCGATGACGACATTGCGCGCGCCAATCGCGCCAAACGCGGCTCGCCCTTTCTCAATACCGACCAGGCGGCCGCTTACCTGAAGCTTTCGAGCCGACTCCTCAAACGTCTGCGCCGCGATGGGAAAGGCCCTGTCTTCCGCCGCCACAGCCGCTTCGTCCAATATCATATCGACGACCTCGATACATGGTCGGCCGAGCATTCTGGCCGGGAGATCGGCGCATGAGGCGGGCTCGCAAGGTCGGCGGGGAGGCGCCGCTCCTGGCCTGGGGTGATGAACTTCGCGCCCGGAAGCTGCATCGCAAAAGGCGCGTTTGTCGCTTCGCATTCGGCGGCGCGGGTCTCGCGCTGCTGCTCGTTTCCGCCGTCTTTCCGCCTGCGCCGCGGCTTGTCTGGAACGCGAGCGCCAGCGCGCCCACCGGCCTCTATATCGTCTCGCCTGTCGCGGTGCCCGGCGTCGGTGACATGGTGATCGCCAGGGTGCCCTGGCGCTATCGTCTACTTGCCGACGAGCGCCGTTACCTCCCCATGAATGTGCCGCTGGTAAAGCGCGTTGCGGCCAGTGCTGGCGATGAGGTCTGCGCGAGGGGTACTGAAATCACCGTCAACGGCCGCTGGATTGCCGATCGGCAACGCACCGATCTTCGGGGGCGATCCATGCCACTCTGGGAGGGATGCACGCGCCTTCGCGGACGCCAGCTATTCCTCCTCATTAACAATAGCCGCTCCTTCGATGGCCGCTATTTCGGGGTGAGCGAGGGTGAGGATGTGATCGGCAAGGCGAGGCTCCTGTGGCGGCGCTGAGGCTCACCTGCGCCGCGCTGGCCATTGCCATCGCCGCTCCATCGTCAGCACAGCTGTCCGCCCGCTGGCGGACTCATATCAGCGAGGCGTCGGTCCGGTGCGGTGTACCCGCCAACTGGATCGGGCGCGTGATGCGCGCGGAAAGCAATGGCGAGACGATGCTTGGCGGTCGGCCCATTCGTAGCCGTGCCGGGGCGATGGGGCTCCTGCAATTGATGCCGGGCACTTGGGAAGATATGCGCCGAACCCTTGGATTGGGTAGCAATCCCGACGATCCCCGCGACAATATCATGGCGGGCAGCTGCTATCTTAGGCAGATGTATGATCGCTTCGGTTACCCCGGTCTGTTCGCCGCCTATAATGCCGGCCCGGGCCGCTATGCCGCGCATCTCGCAACCGGGCGGAAGCTGCCAGGCGAGACCATCGCCTATCTTGGCAAGGAGACGGGCTCGGCGACGGGCGCTCCGGATTCGCCGCCAGAATCCGAGCCTGCGGGGCTGTTCGCAATCCAGCGCCAGGTCTCTGGAGAGAGCCGGGACAAGACTGTCGAACCATCACACTCGTCGCTCTTCGCGGTGCGCAATCATGTCCCTTGAGGTGTCGTCCCGCATCGCCGATAGGGAGGAGGCTCGTCTCGATAGACCCAGCATGACGGGAGGCGGAGCGGTTATCAAGGCCCGCGGGTGCCCCCCAATTTGCTGCGCAAATCGGTTCCCCCCACGTCCGCTTCGCGGCGCTGCGCTTCGCGCCGCGGCCCTGACAGCCGCTCCGCCGCCCATCTCCATGACGCCGTTCTCGACGGTGAGAACGCGAAGCGAATGGAGATCATCATGGGCATGGTTCAGAGCATCGGAACGGCGTCGGATCACATTATGGCGGCGCTGGTCGCGGGACTGGAAATCGAATTTGGCCGCAGTGCCGGCAAGGCTTTGGCGCAGCGATTTCTCGAGGCAGAGGAGAGTGATTTCCTGTGGGATGCGAGGGCCGACGAGCGTTGGCTGGGTGCCTATGAAGGGCTTGGATCTGATGATGGAGAGCTCGATAGGATCGCGATCTGGGGCAGGCTCGATGGCCGCTGGTTCATGGCAATCATGCTGGTTGATGGCGAGGGAATGCCGCAGGGAACCATCGCGCATCGGGTATGCGGCAGCCGAAAATCTGCACAACAGGCGATGGCCGGCGCGCGCTGAGGATGCGGGGATGGAAGGGGAAGGGCAGCGTCGGTCGGGTGCTGTCCTTCCCCTTTTGCTGGGGCGAAGTGGTGAGGGAAAGTGGGTGAAGGGGAAACAAGATAAAGGCAGTGTCTCGCGACCCAGTCTAAGTGCTTGTCTGCACATCCTTTTTTCACGAGACAGATCGGCGCTGACGCGAGACCCGTCGGACGTGAACGGCGGTAATCCGCCAGTTTCTGGCCGAAATCGCGAGATGGGGCGGCGTTACCATGTCTGACGATGACCTCACCCCCAGGCTCGGCAGGATGAGGAGCAATGATGGCAAGCGCACCGTCAAATATGGCGGGCGCATCCTCGCGGCGACGCGGCTGGCTGGTAACAAGACCGGCAAAAGGTCGCGGCGTTTCGATGGCAGCCGGATCGGCCGGGGCGCGAGCATGGGACGGCTTCTCGCCAGTCGCGACAGGTTGGTCGGCTTCCGTGGACGCCGCGCGGTGGTGAAGGCGAGCCTCATCCGGCTCGGTGGCAAGGCTGGTCAGGCAGCCCGCGCCCATTTGCGCTACATCCAGCGCGACGGCGTCACGCGCGAGGGCTTGCCGGGGGAGCTTTACGGCCCGGCGACCGACCGCGCGGATGGCGACGATTTCCTGAAGCGCACGGCTGGTGATCGCCACCAATTCCGCTTCATAATCTCTGCCGAAGATGGGGCAGAATATCCCGACCTCAAGCCCTATGTCCGGCGGCTCATGACTCAGGTCGAACAGGACCTCTGCACCAAGCTCGACTGGGTCGCGGTCGATCATTTCAACACCGAACGCCCGCACACCCATATCGTGCTGCGCGGCGTCGATGATCGCGGCGACAATCTCATCATTGCGCGCGAGTATATTTCACACGGGCTACGGGAGCGCGCGTCCGAACTGGTGACGCTCGACCTGGGGCCGCGGACCGATCACGAAATCGAAGCCCGCCTGCGCCATGATGTCGAGCAGGAGCGGCTGACCGCGATCGACCGTCGCCTGCTGCGGAGGATGGATGCCGATCGGATCGTATCGCCCGCCGACAACGAGCCCTTCCAGCAATCGGTGGCGGCCGGTCGGCTTCGCAAATTGAAGGCGATGGAACTTGCCGAAGATATCGGCGACGGGCGCTATCAGCTGGTCGATGGAATGGAGGACACGCTGCGGCGCATGGGAGAGCGCGGCGACATCATCCGCCTCATGCAGCGCGAACTCACGGCACGTCGGCTGGACCGTGCGGGCGTCGAGCAGGTGATAACGACAGAGATCCACCAATCCATTATTGGCCGGTGGATCCATAGAGGCTTCTCCGACGAGCATCACGACCGTCATTACGCGATGCTCGACGGTGTCGATGGCCGGGTCCATTATATAGACATTGGCCGGGGCGATGCTGTACCGTCGGTTCCAGAGAATGCGACCGTGCGGATAGAGCCGACAAGGGCGAGCGTGATGCGGGCGGATCGTACCGTCGATGCTGTCGCTCGCGCCAACGGTGGACGCTATTCGGTCGACCTACATCTGGCGCACGATGCTCGGGCCAGCGAAGCTTATGCCGCGAGCCATGTCCGGCGACTGGAAGCTATGCGATGGGCCGGGGCCGGGCCGGAGCGATCAGAGGATGGGAGCTGGGTCATTCCCGACGATCACCTCGCCCGTGCCGAGGTCTATGCCCAGCGACAGAAACGTGACCGGCCGGTGGCGGTCTCGATCCTCTCGCGAACACCTGTCGCCGACCTGCCGACAAGGGAGGCGCCGACCTGGCTCGATCGCGAACTGGCATCAGGTGCGCCGAGCGCTGTCCGCGATGCGGGCTTTGGTCGCGAAGTGCGCGACGCAATGTCGGCCAGGCGTCAATGGCTCGTCGAACAGCAATTGGCCGATGGCGAAGGCCAGGCTTTCCAGTTGCGGCGCGGCGCATTGGATGCCCTCCGCGTGCGCGAGCTTCGCGATGTTGGCGAGAGTCTTGGCAAGGAACTTGGCAAGCGATTTGAGTCAATCAATGTGGTCGAGCGCGTAGAGGGTGTCATTGAGCGGCGTTTGGACCTTGAGAATGGGCCATATGCGGTGGTCGAGCGCGCGCGGGATTTCACGCTGGTGCCGTGGCGCGATGTGCTCGAACGCAATATCGGGAAGGTAGCGTACGGGATCATGCGCGTGAACGGCATTGATTGGCAGTTCCAGCGCGGTCGATCGGGACCGACAATCTCATGATGTTAGACCGCGCGCGTTCAAGTTCCACTTCATCCCTTCCTGGCGGTGCATGCGACTACTTAACCGGCTGAAACGGAGATTCGATAATTAATATCGCGCCGTCTGAGTCTGTCGGGACGTGGAAGGTTCGTCCCAAAGGACAAAATCGCGTCCTTTTTGGACATCGATTTCGCAAGCTTGAGGTTAAACGGATGTTGAGCATGATTAACGCGCGTCAAGCATGTTGATTTCAGGAATCGTTAGGACCCATCGGTAATGTCGTTGCACAACAAAGGGGTTTGAACATGAAAGCCTATCGTCTGTGCAGCACATTTGCGGTCATCGCCCCAGGGATTTTCATTGGCGGCCCTGCATTGGCTGACGACACAGCCCATGGCTCCTTCGGCATTCGCGCCGTCGTTCCCGTCTATTGCGAGATCAACAGTGACGCGATCGTCCTTCAGGGCAGCGAAGGATATCAGGTCGGAAGTGTCATGGAGATTTGCAACGCTCCAGACGGCTTCCAGGTCGCAGCCTCCTATCGGGAACTGACACAAGCGGAGCAGGTGAACCTCAACTATGCGGGCGTCTCGCGGCGCTTGAGCCGGTCGGGATGGACGCCGGTGGCGAACCGGATGGGTGCAAAATTCGGACTTCGCCCAATCGGTGTGCAATATGCTGCACTGGAGGCACCTTTAGCCATCAATCTGACGATCACCTATTTTTGATGGACAGAGAGCCGCTCCGCCATCGGATTGGGCCGCCTTGTAACCCGCGCATCAGATCGGCGTGACCGTAACAGTGACACGGTCGCTGTAGTTTCCTGCGTGCCAATTGGCGTTAGGCTCGACGGTGATCGACACATTATGGACGTCGCCGGTCGAACTCGTGTGATGGCCCACTTCCACTTCATCGCCGGTCACCATGTTAAAGGGTCGTCCATCGACAAACAGATTATAGGCAATCGTCTCCGGCCCGTCCGTGCGTCGTAGCGCTCCGCCATTTTGCGAAGCGAACCGCAGCTGATAGCCAGCGGTGCTGAGAATTCTGACTGCGAAAGGAGAGGAGACCGTTCGTGCGGTCATCGACAGCTGACCCAGGTCGATCCGGGCTCCACCGCCGCCGCCGTTCGCCCCCGCGAAGTGAATGCGTGCCGTTGCGGGAATACCCAGCCAAAGCTGGACCTGCTGGGTCGCGAGCGGCACGTCGCCGCGGTCCTCTGAAAGCGAGAATACCAGCATCTGACGGTAATCGCCGCTCTTCATGCCCCAGCCAACCGGAATTCGGATGCCGTAGGATACGGGTGATCGTCCGCCCGGTTGCAGCACCAGTAGCGAACCGGTTGATACGTCGGTGGGTGATGAGGAACTGATCGGAACATTGCCCCCCGGTCCCATCAAGCTGTAATTCGGAAAATCGGGGTCCGACGCGCCCAGATCCCGTGTAACCCGCAATCTCAGCCTACATTCGCTGTTACCGTCGTTTCGCAGGAAGATTTGGAAGCGATCCGTCAGCTGCCGATCATCCATGCTATCTCCAGCTGCGAGACGCACTTCAGTGGCGCCATTGACGAAGCTGGGGCGACAGTCCGCATGCGCGATGCCCGGCACGACGCTTGCCAATGCAATCATGCAAATCGGTAATCGGCGCATAATCTTACTCCTGTGTCGCTGCCGCGGGCGTGGCGGAGACCTCACCCATGGACAGCAGAGATTTTGTATCGGTCGGAACGCGGATCAGGAACTGCAATTGCGGATTGCTCAATTGCACGCGATAAGTCTTGCCAGGACGTAACCCCTGTGCAGCAAAGCGGCCGACCGAATTAGTGAAGAAGGGTTGTGGCGCGAAGTCCCTATCATCGACGCCACTGATGGTCCCGCCCAGCAGGGCCGCCCGTTCTCCTCCATACACCAGGAAGCCATAGGCGCTGACGCTGGCATCTGTACCCACGACGAGCTTGTAGCCGCTCTTGTAGGGCGGATTGATCGTCTGGACGCCAGTGCCGATATCATATCCTTCGGTGCCGTTTTTAAGGTCATACTGGACGTTCTGGCGATTATAGCTGTTGACCCGGCCGTCGAGCGCCGGACCGAACGCGCCGCTTTCGGCTTCAACCTTGCCGTTATCGACCGACTGTCCGACAACGACCTGCTGCTCGTCCAACGCGGCATGGGGCTTGGCGATCAGGAACGAATCCCCAATTGGTCGGCCGATCGCCATACTTCCCCCCGCAAAGCCGATGGAGGTGCCTACTTGCAGGCGGCTATCCTGGCGGTCGCCCAAATGGGAAATGCCTGTGCCCGAACTGATCGTCGTGAAGCGGGAATAGAGGCGGTTGCCGACATAGGTGGCCGAACCATCGACCGACGCCAGGCCATCCGAATTGCGTGCGGATATGTCATAGCCGAATGAGCCGACCGTATCGTCATAATTGCGCGTGAGAGACAGTCGCGTATCATCGCGTCGGCTGTTATAGGCGGCCTCCGCCCTGGTCCGAGCCCCGAAGGGTACTACCAATGTCGCGCGTGCGCCGATTGTTCGGCCGAATGTGTCGCGGCCATATTCTAAACCACCAGTCAGTCGCAGGCGGGATGTGCGGTGCATGACATCGACAAAGGCGAGCTTGGTTCCCCGCAATCCTTCGCGATCGAACCAGTTGCCGCCGACGATCAGGGTGGTCCGTTCGCTCAGGGCCTGGCTGTAATTCGCGGTTAGCGAAAAGCTTTCGAACCGGCCGAAGCCGATCTGGTCGGACAGCGTCGAATAATTATGGCTGCGATAATCGCCGCTGATGGAGAATTGCTTACCCTGCAACCCATAGCCTAGTTGCAATATATAGGCACCCCGAAGGGAATAACCCATGCCCTGCCCAGTGCTGACTGCGCCTGACAATTCGAAACGGCCGGGGATATTCTTCGGGGAAGCGATGACCTCGACAGCGGCAAGTTGGGTGTTTTCACCTGCCTGGACCGCGCCGCCCAGCAGCAGTCGGTTGGTGATGCCGCGCCTGTAATAGGCGGAAAGCGTCGGCGGACCACCATAAATGGGCTGTGCCCGGAAGTTGACCGGGACAAAGCCGACTGCTGCACCATATTCGGTTTCGCCGGCGATCAGGTCCGACGGATTGAAATAGGTGTCGAAGGAGGCGATCTGCCGTCGGCCGCTGACATCGGTGACGAACAGCTGCGCGTTGCGGCCACCATATTGGGCCTGAAGGCGAGACAGGTCATAGGTGCCGGCATTCAGTTGGAAGCGTTCGACCTGTTGCCCTTCGACAAGAATGTCAACCGTGGCATCGCGATCCAGCAGAACCTGTTGGGCGCCCAATTGCATGAGCGGCGAACTACCGGTGAATATTCGGCGGCCCTTTTCGACGCCGATGCCGCCCAACAAAGTGCCCGAAGTGATGCCCAAGCCATTCTGTTGAAGATCGCCCGCCGTCCAGCGCCGCTGCTTGTCATATTCGTCGTAGACCATGCGCGCCTGGCGACGGTAAAAGCCGCTGCCGCCAGTCAGTTCCTTGTCATAGCCACCGTCCATTTCCAGAACGACGCCATTATAGCGGATGGCGCCTTGCAGGATGGCCGCAGGCTTTTCGAAATCACTGAAATCCGCCATGCGGAAATCGCCGATGACGTTCAGATAAGCGCTGAACTTTTCCGGCTGCATGGTGATCGCCGGTTCGGTGAAGCGCACTGGGTCGCCCAGCGACTGCGCGGCTACCATGCGCGGATCGATCCGCTCCACCAGTATCTCCAGGCGGGAAGGATCGTAGCGTAGGGTCACACCGGCCTTTTCGATATCCGCCAAGCTAACTGCGGGGATCGAAGGCAGGGCTGCGACAAATTGCGGCTGCGCAGCGGGGGCCAGGATAGGTGAGAGGCGCTCAATCAGCGATTGACGGTCCAGCATTACCGTGCCGTCGGTAAAAACCTCTGCCCCAAGGTCGCCGTAAAGCACGCCCTGGCGAAGCAAGGGCAGCGTCATCTGCATGCCGCGTCGATTGGTCTTCTGCGCAGGCACCGCAGGCACCGAGGGCGGCGCGGCCAAGGGCTGGGTCTGCACGCTGTCCCGGCTTGGCAGGACCGTTTGCGCGACCAGCATCGCTGGATATTCTACCAACGTTACGGCCGCAATGCCCAGAAATAAACGCTTCACATCGCCCCCCGGCAGATTGCTGATCAGCTCAGCGCTTCAGCGTGACCGTTGCTCCAACCGCCAGCTTGGTGGGCGTGGGCACGAAGAAGATGCGCGTCCGTCCCGGCGCGACGATGCCCATGCCGATCATCTCACCCATCTGCGCGGCATCATAGTCGGCGGAATAGGGCTTTCCGGTGGCATCGGTGCCTTTGATGGTCCAGCCAGACCGCCCAGCCGCGAAATAACGCGTGCCCTTATTTTCGATGCTCACCTCCAGGCCGTTTTCGATCCGCGTCTTCTTGACGTCCTTTTCTTCGGGCTTCTTCTCGTCCGGTCCCAACTCCACCTCACGCGTGATCGGTGTGATCCCGGCAACCGCAGGGTCGGACGTCGCGCCGTTGGGAACGACATTCACCAGGACATTGAAGCGCATCACCACCTGAATGCGCGACTGATCGGATGGCAGCTGGACCGGAATCTGGCTGATCGATGCATAATAGACTTCCGATTGGGTCGGCGGCGTATCCGGCAGATACTGGACGCGGAAAACCTGCTGGCTGTTCGGTGCCATCAGCGTTTGTGGCGGGAAAACCATGAACTTTTCGTCTGCGGGTTGCAGGTCGAGTTCGCCCCGTTCGCCGATCGTACCGCGATACATGCGGACCTCCATCGGCAGTTGGCGATCTTCGTTGTTGGTGACTTCCAGCCGCGCCGAAGACCGGCTGCCGGTGGGTTCCAGATCGACCGACATCGGCGTCACGCGCGCCGCCTGGGCGCCCATGCCGAAGCTGGCAAGCGCCAGAAAAGGCAGGCCGTGCCGCAGCAATTTCGTGAACATCATCTTACCCCCAAGTCACCATATGAAATTGGAGGAGCGAGTCTCGCCCCTCCAATTTCTCAGAGCCGATATTCCAACAGATCAGCTGGCCGTGACGGTCACGGTGATCGTGTCGGTATAGGTGCCAGCAACCGGGCGCGCGTCCAGGTTGTTCAGCGGATCGATCAGTGCGTTGAACTTAACCTGGCGATGCAGCGCGCCGCGCGACGCACCATTGTTGAGCTGGAGTAGGCCGAACAGGGTGCGGCGGAAGCCCGGCTGCTGCAGCTGACCGCCATTGCGGTAGTTTTCGGCACCCAGCGAATAGTTCAGCGTGTTCTTGAAGCCCGCGTCCGCGCCGGTCAGCGGCGTGGTGGTCTTCAACTGACCGGCATTGGCCGACGAGATGGTCATGCTGTTGGTGTCATTGCACGACACGTAGAAGGAGTTGGTGCCGGCGGTCTTGATGTCGGTGAGATAGAGCGCGCTGTTGCCGGCATTGGTGTTGATGTCCAGCGTGCCGAGGCTGATATCATTGATGTTTTCCATCGTGCAGGTCTTGGCGACCGATGCGTTGATGTCGAACGTGTCGCTGTCGTTGTTGGCGGCGAAGGCCGGGGCGCTGGACAGCATGACGGCGGTGGCCGTCGCGGCGAGAAGGAGCTTCTTCATAGTGATTTCCTCAAATTTGGGATGCGATGTTTGCTCAATAGAGCGTCAAGACCGGTCGGCCATTGGCGCGACACAGCCGACATCGACAATCAAATGGCGGTCTGAACCGTGACCGTCACAGTGCCCTTGTAGTTGCCTGCCAGCGGACGATCTGCATTGTCGGCAGACAGAACCTGGGCCTGCAGCTGCACGCGACGATGAACAGGGCCGCGCGAGTCAGACTGAACTGTGGTTGCACCATTCGCCAGGCTGGGCTGCGTGCCGCTGGTCAGATAGTTGAGTGCGGCGACGCGGTACTTCAGCTTGTCGGTGAAGCCGGTGTCGTCGACACCCGGCTGATAGGTGCGGGTTTCGTTCTGCAGCGAAGCCGGGCCAGCCAGCGTCATCGAGTTCTGCTTGTTGCAGCTGACCCAGAACTGGTTGGTGTTGCCGCTCTTGTCGCTGCTCAGCAGCAGTGCGCCATTACCCGCCGTGGTCGAGACCGTCAGCTGGCCCAGATTGACGTCGTTGACATTTTCCATCGTGCACGTGTCGGGAATCGACGCATTGATTTGGAAGCTATCGGTCGCAGAGCTGTCGGCGAAAGCCGGACCAGCGACAAGCATTGCCGCCGTAGTGGCAAGGAACAACTTTTTCATGGATTACTTCCCCGTTCAGTTCAGAAGAGAAATCGAAACCGGTCCCGTCTCCACTGGGATCGACCTCGACCACGGCTCCAGGGCGAGCGCGACTCTAATCTTCGTACCCCGAAACTGAGCGAAGGTAATATCAGCCATCTACCGAAAGTTAATACCCACTTTTGAGTATTAATTTCCTGAGCACCTGCTCCGGGGTACGCCGAAGAGGCAAAATTCTCGTCTCACGGCTAGTTTCCATCCGGTTTTGCATAGATTTTGCGGCCAGAGAAGAAAATATGGTTAATGTTATATGTTCAGAAATGGCACAATATCTCTGTCGAAAGTTATGTTTTTCTTTATTACTATAGAATCTGGGTTTTCATTCGCCACGTAAAGGCCGGATAGGAAATGCCTACCCACAAGGTGCGGGTGAACAGGAGGCAAAAGGGTGTTCGAAAATGCCGATGTTATGGCTCATTCGTTAATCAGGCAGTGGATTGAAACAGAACAAGTGCCGCATCTCATCACCGATAGAAATCTTAGGATCGAATGGAACAATAACGTATTCGCCGAGGGTTTTTTTCCATGTGCCATCCTGGAAAACCGTGATGGTTGCCTTTGTGCGCGAACGCTACAACATCAAGCGATGATGGACTCTTTCGCCGGTTCTCTCGGCGTCCAAACTGCCGTGCTCAACTTGCCTGGAGAAGAAGGGAAGGGGGGGCTGTTCTTGCGCGGCCGGGTGATCAATCCGTTTGAAGCAAATGATCGCTTGGGCCTGCGTATCTTCCGCCAAGAAGATAACGCGTTTGTCCGGCTTTCCGAGGACCTAACCGTACTGTACGGCCTTACACGGGCGGAATGCGTCGTGTTGACGGCGTTGATGAGAGGCAACAATGCCGAACAGTCCGCCTTCCGGATCGGGGTGTCGATCGAGACGGTTCGCACGCATATCCGGCGAATACACAAGAAGCTGAACGTGAAGAGTCGCGAGGAGCTTTATGCTAAGCTCTACCCCCATCTGCTCATGGCGTAACGGGATCCAGTCCGGTGTTGAACATATCGGCCGGAGCGAGAGAGGAAAGGTTTGGAGACGTTCCTCCCTTGCTCTCGACCGAGCGAAACCGGGGAAGTAATCCGAATTCGCGGCTCATCAATAGCAATTAATCCGGACAATTAAAATTCTGCTTAACGCTGCGATGAAGCCGTTCACCGCTACTTCTCCATGGATCGCTGGACGCTAAGATCGGAGTCGAGCCTGAACAAATGGGTGCCCTATTATCGTCCGTCGGACCTGATGGCAGCGCCGCAAGACTATCCGGCCAAAATGTCCCAACGAGGTTGATCGGTAAGGCACCCGGAGGATGGAGGATATAAGCGAAGAATTGTTCGGAGGCGATGCTTCTGGCAGACAGCAGCCATAGCGTAGCGGCGAGAGTATCCTTCGACGGGACTGGCAGGCAATCGAGTTCCGTTGCCTCCCTCGTCAGGCAGGTGATCAGCCTTTGAGGGGCGCCCGCTTTTTTGCTGTCCGCAAGGGACGAAGTGGCAATCGCGTTGTCGCACGAGTATGGATCGCCTGTCGGGTTGGAAGCATTTGCGGGTTTTTTGCTTCCGGAGCACGAGGGGTCATCAAAGTCCCACACGTGACACCACAACAAGAGGCCTCGAAGCCCATCATGGGTTGTGAAACAATCTGCTAAGAAAACTTCTGTATCACAGCAAATAGATAGCGGGGATAAGATGACTGTGAATTATGATATTCTACCTACGGGCCAGGGGCGGCAGCGGCTGGCCTCGGCCTGTGTATGCTGCGGTGCCGATGATCTGGCAAGGTCGTCGGCTATTCTGATGCCCTTTGTGGCTGACCGGGCCTTCGGTTGGAGTCCTGTGGTGATAGACGATAGTTGGGGACTGAAAACTATCCAGAATGGAAATGCTTATTCCATTTGCAAGTCGTTGCGATGCCGTCGGTGTGAACATTTGTTCTGTGATATCCGCTTCTCAGAACAAGAGATGGACGCCATTTATGCGGGATATCGGGAAGAGGCCTATGTGACGCTACGAGAACATTATGAACCTGGCTATCACGAACGCAACAGCGCGCTAGTTGAAGCGGTTTCATACAAGGGCGAGGTGGAGGAATTCCTGGCGCCTCATGTCAGCGACCCCCTGACGGTCCTAGATTGGGGAGGCGACACGGGAGCAAACACGCCTTTCGAAAACCGGCGCGTCAGCCTCGACATCTTTGATATCAGTGGCAAGGAGGTAGATGGCGACGCCAAGGCGGTCACGCGGGAACAGGCAACGTCATCCAAATATCGCTTGATCGTTTGTTCGCAGATCTTAGAGCATATTCCCTATCCCTCTGACCTTTTACTTGTCGTTCGACAAGCAATGGACCAGGGATCAATTCTTTACATAGAAGTTCCTTATGAAGAGATTATGCGGCGTGACGTCGAAGGGCGGGAAAAGGAAAAGCGACATTGGCATGAGCATGTAAATTTCTACTCACCATCGTCAATGGCCGCCCTGCTTAAGAATTGCGGTCTGAAGATCGTAGATACAAACATCCTTATGACGGAAGTTGCGGGGAGAAAGGTACATATCCTGCAGGCGGCCTGCCGATTGGCCTGAGGTAACAGGTAGCTTTGCCGGTATCGAGAGGGCTCTGCCGGAATCCGTTTAGGTGTGCCTGTGCGGGAAGGCGTAAATGACGGTTCCGAATGTGTTGAACTCGTGAACTCTCAAGTGAAATTCATATCCCAGGTCCCATGATTCAATCAGTTCAGCAATACTGAACAGGTGATCTGGTGTATGATATACGGACAGGAGTAGATTAGGTCTCTGCTCTGCAATGATTTTTTTCATGCCCTTCAGAGTCTCGATTTCCGCTCCTTCGACATCCATTTTGATGAGGTTCACCTGTTCGCCGCCAAGAATCTCATCAACGGCCACGCACTGAACAACGGCAGTGCCGGCCTCGCTCAATTGGCTCGCCATGGATCCCTCGCTTGAGAATTTCAGTTGGCGGGTTGTTGACCAAGTACCTAGCGGCAGGCAAATCTGCCGCTCGATTGGGAAATTACGCGATGCGAGCAGGGCGAAATTGTTCGGGTCAGGCTCGAAAGCGATGAAGCTGGCTATGTCGTAACCAGCCTTCAGAAATTTGTGGATAGCGACGCCAGTAAATGCACCGCAGTCGATGATCTTCAACGGCTCTGCAAAACGGGGCAGATCACCGGGGGTATATTCATCTTCCAGGCTCGGCGAGGGGCAGTCGGCAATGTTTCCGCTCTGGCGGTATGCCAGAATGGCGTCGAAGAGGTCGCGGCTGGTCTCGTCCGCAAGCAGGCTGCGCATTTGGGCGAAGTCCGCCTTATGGTCCGCATAGCTGAAGTCCGGATCAAGCCAATAGCCCGGCCGCGTTCGTCCGTTAGCGATCAGTTGAGGCAAATTGACCGGGGTCAGTATGTGGGCGGCACCGGCACTATCAAGCTCGGCGTGAAGTCGATTTATGTCCACATAATGATTATGCAAACCAACCATAATCGTTTTGCCCAGAAGTCGGCCGTCCACGGCATCCTCAAGAGCCAGAACCGGGATATCGCGATAGCTTTGACCACGTTTGCCGCGATCAAGTATGAATTCTATGTCCCATCCTTCAGCCAGTAAGTCATCGGCGATAGACTGACCTACGGATCCCAGCCCGTAAAGGATGAGACTGCCTTGTCCTTCAGGACTGTTAGAGCGAGGCATGATCGACCTCCTCTCGGCGTACGGCTGGCTGCGTCAGCGGGGCTTTCGGCCCGCCGGGTGCAAATACATGGCGGCGCAAAACCATGAAATTGATGATCGAGGTGACCAACATGGCCAGTAGCCCCGCGAGATAGGGCGACGCGATGACTGTGGCGGCGAGTGCTAGGCTGGTCAGGCCGACGAGATAGTTCAGCAGGTAAGAGAGCAAAAAGCGCAGCTTCGAGGCGGGTGCGGCCTGAAAAACGTGTCGACTGTAAGTAAAATAATTGAAAATCACCCCTATGATGTGCCCAGTGATCTGGGCAACGTACATCTGCAGGCCGATCAACAACAGCAACGCATACACGCTGTAACCGAACAGTGTGTTGGCTGCCCCAACCATATAATAGCGCCAGACCCGCGGTATCGACGCAGAAGAAAGCGGGGCCATGGGTCAGTCCTGGAGAGCGAAGTTGACGCGCTCCCGCTCGATAACGAGCGGCATTCCCCGGGTTCGATCGGAAATCAGGCGGATCTGAACACCGAGGATGCCGAGGAACAGAAACAGGAGTCCGAATTGAAATTCCAGCAGCGCGGCGAACAGCCACATTCTGGGATTCTGCGCCCAAGCGATCGACCATGCCGCACCCAACATGCTGACTATCGTTGCCGCAAAGGCAATGAAGCTGAAGTATAGGGGCGCTCGGAGCAGACCCTTCGAAGAGTAGGCGAGGGCGGACAGTGCGAAATCGAGAAGCGCGAAAAAGCCGTTTTTGGAGCGGCCGGCGGCACGATCCGGCCGCTTGAATGTCACGGTTTCAATCGAATAGCCTGTTTCCACTAGCAGGCCGCGAACGAAAGGTTCGGGCTCATTTAGCTCTGCGATCGCGCGAATCACCTTCGCATCGTAGATGCCGAAGCCTGTGGCATTGGGGATGATCGGGTAATCGCCGAACTTGCGCTGCAGATCGTAGGACAGCTTCCGCAAGCTTGAGTAGACGGGTGAGCTTTTTTTCGTCTCGCTGACGCCCAGAACGATCTCTGTTCCCGCTCGCCACCGCTTGACGAGCTCGGGAATGAGTTCGGGCGGATCTTGGAAGTCAGCGGCGATGCCGATGATGGCGCGACCTTTGGCTTGGAAAAGCGCGTGAGCAGGGGATCGCAACTGACCGAAGTTGCGTGTGTTGATAATCAGTCGGATTCTAGCATTGCCTGCGCACATGGCCCGGACAATGGCTACTGTCCCGTCGGTGGAGCCGTTGTCGATGAAAATGATCTCGAAGCTGTCGGTCAGTGTCTCTAGTTGCTCGATCACGGCGTTAGCAATCGCTGCTGCATTCTCCTCCTCATTGAGGCAGGGGATGACGACCGAAATCTCAGGTGTCGCGGAGGGCTTAAGCATGTGTATCCTGCAGGGGTTCGGGAGTAGCGGCGCCTTTCAAGAAGGCGAAGGTCTCGCTGATCTGGTCGGTGAGCGACACGCCTTCTATGCCGTAGCGGTCGAGCAGGCGCCGGTAGGCGCGGTCGTCGCCAAGATAGATGTCCGCGCGACCGACGCCGCTTAGAGGACGCTCGACGGGGCAGTTCATCGAAGATGCGATCAGGGAGGCAAGTTCTCCAAGTTCGACATCTTGCCCGCCACTGTCGAATTGCGTCACTCCACGCGCCTGATCGAGCAGCAGTGCAAAGGCTAGCGACATGAGCTCTCGTATCGCAACATAGCCACGCCGCACTTCATTGCGTGCCTTCACGACCACCGGTCCCCCCGTCAAGGCGTCGAGGATGAACGATGAAAGCGCATAGCCCGGCAATTTGTTGATGTGCGGACCAGACAGATTAAAGATCCGCGCTATGATGAGCCTTCTGTCTCGGGCCTCAGACCAAGTCGTGAAAGCCGCTTCGTCTTCCCGCTTAAGCTCGCCATATAGCCGCATGGCGGGCGTGGCGAGCAGATCATCTGCAAAGTGGGCCGCCCCCGAAGAGGCCAGAAATACCGCCTCCACGCCAATGGGTTCGAGCGCGTCGAGAACCAATTGCCGGATCGCCTGATTGGCTGAACGGTAATCTGACTCCCGCATGGTCTCAGCACGGTCTTTTGTCAGAAAGGCGAAATGGAGCAGTAGCGTTGGATGGCGGGAGAGGTTGGCCAGCTCAACCAGCGGGCGCTGGGTCACAATTCGAGTGCTGGACAGGTGCACATCAGCCTGAGTTGATCCAAAGCAGAAGACCCGCTCTGCAAATTGCTCCCTAAGTGCGTCGTGCAGCAGTTCCAATGTCGAACGTCCCAGCCATCCGCTGGCGCCGGTCAGGACGACGCGGTGCTCGCTCTGCCGCAATGCCGCTGCAACGTGAGCGGTAAACTTCACCTTCGCCCGGACCTTTCTACGCGGCCCCGCGTTTCGAGAAGAAAGGCGCACGCTCTTCCTTGAGCAACCGCACAAGGTCAGAAAAATGGCTGAACTCCTCATGCGGGTCAGCCGTGAATTGTTCGATGGCGTAGCCGTAAGTCACAAAGGCGAAACGGATACCCGTTGCCTTAGCCAAGGCATGATCGATTTCGCTGTCGCCGACATAAAGGCACTCGCGGACGCTGGTCCCGAGCTGCGCCATGACAAGTTCCATCAGATCAGGCGCTGGCTTGGCCATGCGATCGGGAGAACTTCCGACAACGACAGGAAAATGCGCGTTGAGGTTCAGATCGGCGATTACCTTCTCGCAAAGCTGCTGTGGCTTGTTGGAACAAATCGCCAACCTGTATCCATGCTCAGTGAGCTCCCGCACGCCCCCGGCAACGCCTTCGTACAGGGATTCCAGAGGCGTAGGGCATAGGGCGTAACGCGCGCGAAAGTCGGCGACTTCCTGTCGCAGATCGCCACATTCCTGCGCGAGAACACCGCCGACAAGGGCAGGGCCGCCCAAACTTGCAAACTGCCGGACCTCGGAAAGCCCTATGGAGCGCGAACTGCCGCGTTCTCGCAGCATGTCGTTCAGAATTTCCACGAATACAGGCGCGCTATCGACGAGCGTGCCATCGAGATCGAAGATGATGTTCTGTACCTGACTCATTATTCGGGTACTCGTAAAGCTTCGGCCAGTTCATCCCTTGGAAGGAAGGGGGCAAGATCGTGCAGCGGGGCGGTCACCATGCTGCCGTCCTCCAGGCGGCGCGATGACACCTTCGGCGCGAAATTCTGACCTTTGTCGATGAAGATTTCGCAGATGGCGGCACCAGGGGCCGCGAAAGTTTCTGCGATAGCCCTGGACATGTCGCTATGTTCGGACGTGCGCGTATAGGCAAAGCCGAAGGCTTGCGCGACCTTGCCGAAATCGGGAAAGGTAACGCCTGAGTCCGGGCCGCAACCGACGGAATGACCGTCAAAATAGGCCTGTTGCGTCTGCCGGATCGAGTGATAGCCGGAATTGTTATAAAGGAAGATCTTCGCTGGAATGCCTTGGCCGATGATCGTCTGCAACTCCTGCAGATTTTGCATGATGCTTCCATCACCCGCCAGGCAGATGATCCGCTGGGAAGAGGGTGACATCCCATGCCAGGCGCCGATCGTCGCCGGCAAGTCATAGCCCATCGAGGCTGCGCCAGAATTGGAATAAAGCCGCTGGCCCTTTTTGAGCTTTGCCGCCTGCACCGTGACCACGGCTGCGGTAGCGTCCGCCATCACGATGACCTCGTCGGGTTCAAGTTGCTCGAACAGACTTTCGGTAAAGCAATAGGGATTCACGACGCCCTGCGTTTCCCAATATTCGGGCAGTACAGCAGGATAGCGGCGACGGCGCTCCATGGCCCAATCGACATAGGTGCGATGGGAAGAGGGGGCTTCATAGCCGTCCAGCATCTTGATCAAGGCCGGTACAAAGGTTCGCAGGTCGGCGTGGATGGGCATGTCGATCGATATCGTCGGCTTGAACAACTCGGGCGCATCAACATCGACCATGATCTTCTTGGCGTTGGGCGCGAACCCGGCATAATTGTAGCTGATCTGGCGGATATTGAGACGGCAGCCCAGTATCAGCAGAAGATCGCTGCACTGGACGGCGAAATTGCCCGACCGGTCGCCAACGGTGCCGGGCCGGCCGACGTAAAGAGGGTGATCGTCGGGAACGAGGTCCTGCGCGTTCCAGGCCGGAGCGACGGCGATGCCAAGCTTGTCGGCCAGTTCAAGGAAGGGCTCGTACATGCCCGCCAGGCGAATGCCCGTGCCCGGCATCAGGACCGGACGACGCGCCTGACGAAGGGCGGAGACGACGTCCAGCGCGGCCCGTTCCAGATCTGCGTCGGTCAGCCAGCCATATTCGCCGGGGACCGCATAGGCCTTCCCATAGCCCTCAGCCACGGGATCAAACCCGTGCAATTGGGACGGGTCGATGAGCGCCGATTGAATATCGATCGGAATGTCTAGCCACACCGGGCCAGGGCGGCCGCTTTCAGCGAGCCAGAGCGCTTTTTCCAGCAGGTAGCGGATGTCAAGGGGACTAGAAACGGTCACCGCGAATTTGGTGATGGATTTCACCATGTCGCTGGTGTCGGCCTCTTGATCCCCGAGCTGGCGGACGAGGACGGTGGCGTTGTGCCGCAGCGTCTCCCGTTTCACCTGGCCTGAAATCACGAGCATCGGAATGGAATCCGTATAGGCTCCATGGACGCCGTTGAGGGCGTTAATCCCTCCGGGCCCGGTGGTCACATTGACCGCCGCCATGCGCCCTGAAAGACGAGCATAGCTTTCAGCGGCCATGGCTGCCGCCTGCTCATGATGGCAGCAGACATAATGCAAACCCTCAGCGCGGCCGAGCGCGTCGTTGAGGTGCATGGCCCCGCCGCCAGTCAGCATGAACACATGGCGAATGCCATGTTCCGCGATCCGGTGGGCAACATAGTCCGCCAGCCGCATGCGGGCGTTGGCCATCATCGGCTCCTGCCCCAGTTCAAATTCGCCTGCTCGCGCCATCTCGCCCATGTCAGGAAGCGATCGCCGCTCGAGCCGTCGAGATGTCGAGCCCCCGATCAAGGATCAGATCGGCCAGCGCGGGATCACGAAGTGCCGGTGCGTCAACGCTTTGAACATCGAGTGGCGCATTGGCGGTAATGGCGCTCATCAGACGCTCGCCCCCTGTAAATTCGCGGGTGGAGAGCTGCCCCTTGAGCAAAGGAACCGCGAAAAACACGTCGTCCACCGTCAACACCTCACCTGCGGCAAGATTGCGCTTGGCGTAAACACCGCGCACCAGGGCATCCAGATAACGGCGCTCACCTTCTGGAACCGCGCGCCTCTCGGCGGAGCCGCCACCACACATTTCCTGGGCTTTCTTCATGGCGCGGAACCAGGTGTTGGCCTGCTCAGGCTTGGTGCAATAGGGGCTGACCGGCACACCTTCATAGTCAATGTCGATGTGGCGCTCGAAGGTGCGCGCGCCCTTTCCATAGGCGATCAATGTGGAGTCCCACCAGTCACGATATTCGTGGGTCGAATAGCCTATCACGATGTCGGGATAGCGCTCCTTCAGGAAATCGATCTGATCGAGTTCAAGATCGCCGTCCTCGGACGGGTAGAGCGACACGCAGTGATTCAACGCGAAGGGGATGTGGCGCGAGGTGAAGAACGCGACAAGCTCGTCGATGTGTTCAAGGCTCGCGCCGCCAGTCGATGCGATGACTGGAAGTCCGGTCGAGGCCATCTTCTGCAGCAGGGTCTTGTCGCGCACATCGGAGCTCGCGATCTTCAGAATCTCGACGCCAAATTCCACGCATTTATCCACGGAAACTTCATCAAATGGCGTGACCATCGTGACCATGCCGCAGTCGCGCACCGTCTCTACCATCAACCGCAAATTCTCCCACGGCATCTGGGTGTCGAGGGTCTTCTTGATGTAGCGGATATCAGCGCGATCACGGAACGCGGGATGGATGAAGTTATCGACATCGCGAAACTGCAGCTTAATCGCGGCGTGCACGTTGTTGAATTTCACCACGCGGGAAAAATCGCGGATGATCTTCAGCCCCCGCTCCAGCTTCCCCCAATGATTATTGGCCAGTTCGAGCACGAACAGGTCTTCGAAAATGGATTCAGTCACCGAAATTCCCCCGCGCCGAGCGACCGCTTTCACAGTCGCAGGGCCTAGTGATTAACATAGTTCGTTAAAAAACCCTCTAATGTTTCGGCCACATATTCCAGATGAAGCGCGCCCAGCCCCGGATAAAGGCCGATCCAGAAGGTCCTTTCTGTCACGAAATCAGCATTGTCGAGAGGGCCGACGATACGATAGTTACGCCCCCGCATATAGGGTTGGCGGATCAGATTGCCGCCGAACAGGAGCCGCGTTCCGATGCGGTGCGCATCAAGATGCCGGACCAGATCGTCGCGCGCGAAAGGTGCGCCTTCGCGGATGGAGATTGGATATCCGAACCAGGAAGGCTCGCTGTTCGGCGTGGCCTTGGGCAGGATGAACACATCCTCAAATGGCCTCAGCAGCTGCGTCAAAAGATCGAAATTGCGCTGTCGGGCCGCGATGAAGCCGTCGAGCCGATCGAGTTGCGCGAGACCGACCGCCGCCTGCATGTCGGTGATCTTCAGATTATAGCCGCAATGGCTGTAGGTATATTTATGATCATAGCCCATCGGCAGATCGCCGAGCTTGCGGCAGAAGCGCTTGCCGCAGGTGTTGTCCATGCCCGGAGCGCACCAACAGTCTCGGCCCCAGTCGCGCATGGATTCGATGACGCGCTTGAGCCGCGGCTTATCAGTGAAGACCGCTCCCCCTTCGCCCATGGTGATGTGATGGGCAGGGTAGAAGCTCAAGGTGCCGATGTCGCCGAACGTCCCCACATTCTGACCGCCATATGTGGCGCCGAGTGCATCGCAGCAGTCTTCGACCACCCAGAGATCATATTTCTCTGCGACCCGCATCACCTCGCCAAGGTCGAAAGGATTGCCGAGCGTGTGAGCGATCATGATGGCGCGAGTCCGGGTGGACACAGCCGCCTCGATCGCGTCCGGCTTGATGTTGTAGGTCGGAATATCGACATCAACGAAGACCGGGACCAATCCATATTGAAGCGCGGGATTGACCGTGGTCGGGAAACCCGTAGCGACCGTAATCACCTCATCGCCTGGTTTGAGCGCGTCTCCTCTAAGATAATGCGAGCAGAGCGAAGAGAGCGCCAGCAGGTTAGCCGAAGAGCCCGAATTAGTCGTGAGCGCATGCTCAACACCGATGCGCGTTGCTAGCCTTTTCTCGAAAGCGGCATTGAACCGTCCCGTTGTCAGCCAGAAATCCAGCGATGAATCGACAAGGGCCTGCATGTCCTCCGCACCATAAACCTTGCCGGAAACCGGCACCGGGCTTTCTCCAGGTACGAAGGTATGAGGAGCATGATGGCGGCGCGCATATTCCCCGACCAAATCCAGGATGAGAGTGCGCAACTGCGCTTCATCCGATTGTTCGGCAAGAGCCTGCAACTGCGCGGCTCCAGGAATATCGTTCACGCCCATTGATCCTCGCTCACCCCAGCACGCCTCGCCATATATTCGTCAATCTGACGCAGACTGATTGCGCGGGCATCTCCGCCTCGCGCCACATCCTTATGCCAATCCACTATTTTGGTTAATGCTTCGTTTAGGTTGAGCTTCGGCCGCCAACCCAATTCGCTGCGCGCCTTGCTGGAATCGAGCCGCAGCAGGACGGCTTCGTGCGGTTGAGGAGCAGACGGCCGCTCCCAAGCGCCTTCGACTCCCCATGCGGCAAGTATCTGATCAACGATCCAGCTCACAGGTTGGCTGTCATCATCTGACGGACCGAAATTCCATGCCGCCGCCATCTCATGATGGCCTTCGAGCAATCGTTCTCCGACCGCGAGATAGCCTGACAGCGCCTCAAGAACATGCTGCCAAGGTCGGATCGATGCCGGGTTGCGAATTACCGGCCGTTCACCCGCAACGAGCGCGCGTATGATGTCAGGGATCAGGCGATCTTCTGCCCAATCTCCTCCGCCGATCACGTTGCCTGCGCGAGCGGACGCGATCTGGTTCTTATCGGGGTAAGAACGCCGATAAGCGGCTATGGCGAGTTCTGCCGCCCCTTTGCTGCTGCTGTATGGATCGTGGCCCCCCATCGGATCGTTTTCACGGTAGGGCCACACCCACTCCCGATTCTCATAGCATTTGTCGGTGGTGACGCAGACTGTCGCTCGGACGCTGTCGTTTCTGCGACATGCCTCAAGCACATGTACCGTCCCCATCACGTTGGTCGCATAGGTCTCAACCGGATTATCGTAGGAATAGCGTACCAGAGGCTGGGCAGCGAGATGGAACACTATTTCCGGTTGCGCGGCCTCAAGGGCATCAGCCACTGTCCGTTCGTTGCGAATGTCGCCTTCTAAATGGTCGATGAGGTCTTTGAGACGTGTCTGCTCGAAGAAGCTGGGGTTGGTAGGTGCTGGCAGAGACAGGCCAGTTACATGGGCTCCCAATCGATGCAACCAAAGCGAAAGCCATCCGCCCTTGAAACCGGTATGGCCGGTCACGAATACTCGCCGACCTTCCCAGAACGCGGCGTTCACCATCTTTTCCAAGGTGCACCCTGGTTCCAAAGCGATTCCAGGTAGAGCTTGTCACGCAGCGTATCCATCGGGTGCCAGAAACTGTCGTGACGATAGGCGACCAGTTCGCCAGTGGCCGCAAGCTGTTCCAGGGGCTTTTGCTCCCAAATCGTCTCGGGTCCGTCGATCAACTCGATCACGGACCGGTCCGCGACGAAGAAGCCCCCATTGATCAGGCCACCATCGCCTGCCGGCTTTTCTCGGAAGCTGCGCACCAATTCGCCGTCAAATTCGATTGCGCCGAACCGGCCCGGAGGCGCGACCGCCGTAATCGTGGCACTTTTCCCATGATCGCGATGAAAATCGATAAGGTGGCCAATATCGATATCGGCGACGCCGTCGCCATAGGTGAAGCAGAAGGGCTCCCCGTCGGCAAGATGATTAGAGACGGCCTTGAGCCGTCCGCCGGTCTGCGTGTCCGCTCCGGTGTCAACCAGCGTGATCCGCCACGGTTCGCTCCAGTTCTGATGAACCTCGATGCTATTGTTCTTAAGATCGATCGTTACGTCTGCGGTATGAAGGAAGTAGTTCGCGAAATACTCCTTTATCATATATCCCTTGTAGCCAAGGCAGACGATAAAGTCGTTCACACCGGCGGCCGAATAGATTTTCATGATATGCCAGATGATCGGCATACCGCCGATTTCGACCATCGGTTTCGGGCGGACGGACGTTTCCTCGCCTAATCGAGTCCCTAATCCCCCCGCAAGAATAACTGCTTGCATCAACTTACCCCCGCGATGCCATTCTTGCACTTCAAGCGCATCTTAGTCCAAGGACCGGACCTTCCCCGCGTCGTCCATGCTCCCTCTGCTCCCCTTCATCCTAACGGCGCGTCAAGCTTGCTGCTATGAAAATTTGTATGAGGGGACGCTGGTATGCATGTCAGTACAGTGATCGAGCCCAATCCGAAATTCCGACACCTCCATTCCCTGTCTTCGGCAAGCCCGGGAGGATGCATCAAGGCACTGGTATTCGGGACGCCCCGATCATAAGCCCAAATGATCGCCGTCTCTGGCCGCCCTCTTGCAAGCTGTAGCACAGCCGGGTTAGGATCGGCGTTCAGCGCATAGCGCGGTATCAGAACGTCGATCTGCCTGCCGTGACGGCGAAAAAAGTATCCACCGACCTCAGCCAGCTTGCCCGGCTCGCCCATCAGAGCGGTGGGATTGTCCCAGAGAAAGACGAGCCTTCGGGTAGTGCTGCTGCGGATGATCCAATCTGAGGGTTGCTCGAAATTGAAGCCATAGCGGTGATCATTCAAAGGCTCGGCAATCCGCTTCGCGAGCGGTGGTAGTGCGGATCCTACGAGCAGCAAAATGATGGCCAGAAGGCCTGACGGAACCAGTTGCTTTACATCGCGGAGAACGATCGGCATCAACAGGGAAACCGCCCCAATATAGGGAAGCAGGTAACGCATCGAAAAGCTTGGCCGCACAAAGCCGATCGCTACGACGCAAGCTGTGGACAGCAGCCCTGTGCCGACGAGTATCATCTCAGGCGATAAGCGCCTTGACGACGCCCGCTTCCGAGCTTCGCTAAAATGGACATAAGCCCACAACGGGCTCGTCAGGCCTAGCGCAATCAGGGTGACTACTGATCCGCACAGAAACACAGGCGCAAATAGCGCTTCTTTCCAGCTTAACAGTTGATACCAGCTGTTCCCCGAAACCGCGTAATTCAGGACAAAGTGCAGATGCCAGTACATCCAGCCGCCCATGGGCAGCAATACGAATAGTGCGGGCCATGTATCGACTGCTCTGCGTCGCCAGATGATGAGATAAGCCAGGCCTTGAATGCCGGAGATCACCGCGGCGTGATAGTGGGTTAAGACCGCAAGAGAGGATATGCCCGCCCAAATAGCCGCGCGTTTTGTCGTAGGGGCTTCGATGAGACGAAGATAACAGATCGCCTGCGTACATCCCAGGAGCAGCATCAAGGAGTAGGGGCGAGCCTCCGTGGCGATGCCGAAGCCCGGTTGCCATAAGGCGACGCTGAGCGCCCATAGATGCCGGACGGTTCGATCCTTATGGCCTCGCCAGAGAATGACGGCAGGCGCCGCTATCGAAAAAAAGAGGCTGGGAATTCTCAAGGCCGCATTGGCGTCGCCGGCGAGCTTTTCCCAGGCCCAAAGCAGAGAATAATAAAGGGGCCCGCTCAGTTCATTAAGGCACCAATCAATCAGCCCCCTCCAGCTCGGCTGTGCTGCGATGGTGGCGCTGAAATTTTCATCGAGCCAGAGGGGTGCCAGCAGTCCCGATGCGAGAATGTTGGCCAGAAACAGCAAGAATGCCGTAACCAGGACGGCAGGCGGGATGTCACCCGAAAACAAAGATTTTGGCGCTGTTCTGTTCAGCGCTGCCGATGCCATGATGCAAGCCCCTTTGCCCGTACGCCCCCTGACCTTTAACCGCTAAACCCTTATGGAAATATGGCTAACAACAGGTGAACGCGAAATATGCTTGTCAGCAGACTTGATGAATGAAAGTGGTGGCGTGTTCGATGTCGGAGCGTGGGGCTTGGTTCGATGAAATTCGCCACTTTGAATATCAATACATCTAGGACGGTCGCTGCCATTAAATCGCTGATTCCGCCGGTAATTTACCATGCGGCGTATCAAGCGATCATTGTGAAAAATATTCCAGATAAATCTGCCTACAAGCCGCATTACTCGCCATGGCTTGAGCCTGATTTCCGGCGCGGCGCAGAGGCTGTGCGTGGGAATACATGTCTGAAGGCGGAGAGTATCTATACGCTCCTACACTTTCTCGAAGAAGTACTGTGGCTTGGAGGGGACGTGATGGAGTGCGGCGTTTGGCGCGGAGGATCGGCCAAGCTCTTATACGAAAAGATCCGAGAGATAGCCCCTGAAAAGCACCTTCACCTATTCGATTCGTTCGAGGGAATGGCCGAAGCCGATGCAGCTTTGGACCGCCATGAAGCAGGGGACTTTAGCGACACCTCACTTCAGTACGTACAGAACTTTATCACCGGCTCAGACGGCCACGACGCAGCAGTGGTGTTTCACAAGGGGTGGATACCGCAAAGCTTCGCCGGTCTTGAAGATCTGAAGTTTTGTTTTGTGCACATCGACCTTGATCTTCACCAATCTATTCTCGACGCCTTGGCTTTCGTCTATCCAAGGCTCCAGCCGCGCGGCGTGATCATTTTTGATGATTATGGGTTTGCATCCTGTGCCGGGGCTCGCAAAGCGGTGGATGAGTTCTTTGCAGACAAACCGGAAGCGCCCTTCGTTCTTGGTACAGCCCAAGCAATTGTTATCAAAAGGTAGCGGTAGACTGGTCTGTAAGCTGACCGGCATCGCACTAATTTCTCCCAACTTCAGGTAAACGCCTTCTTCTCGTAGACGGTGACGATCGCCCGCCCATCCCACACGTAACAAAGGTGCCGCTCTTGGCGGCAATTGGCGAGCAGGCGAGGGCGGAAAACCGCTGCGCATTCGCCGCCGTCGTGGCGCACGCTTAGGTAGGCGATGCCGTCCGAACCTTGGCTGAGCAGTTCCATCGCAAGAGCTTGGCTGGCGGCATAGCTGTCCGACGCATAGAGGACAGCATGCTCCTCTCGTAGGTTGCGGATATCGTGCAGCAGCGCATCGAGGTCGGCGGCATATACGCGCATGTCGAGTTCCTGCGCAGGTTCCCGGGTGTATGCCATGAACCGCGCGCGGTGATAGCTGGTTTCGGCGACCGCAGTCTCGATTTCCCTGGCGGCATAGAACAGGCCGAAGCTGCCATCGGAAAACCGGCTTCCGTCCGGATTGAGATGCGTGAAGGCGGCCATGATCGCAGAGGTGCCCGGCCCCGAGACACGATCAACCAGGGGCACGAGCGTCAGGTCGCCGACCTCGTCCCGCAGCCGATCGTTAGTCATTGCTTCGATCGCGTACACCGCTTCAAGATCGGCTGGGTCGGCCACATCCTCGAACAGCGATATGGGCGGGAAGCGGCTTGCGACGACCCGGTAGCACGGCTGCCAGCGCACCAGCGCCGTAGGAATGGCATTCATCAGCCGCGCTGCGCGTCGATATATTGGCGCACGACATAGAGATCTGCGACATTGCCCGAGGTCATCCGTTCGATCGCTGGGCGTCCGGCGAACAGCGGAGCCTCGTTGGGCTTGCGTACCCACTCGTGAGCGGTGCGGGGGAGGAGTATCTTCAGGCCCTTGTAGATGCCCAAGACATACGAAATTCGCTCCAGCGCATCCTTGGGAATGGCTGCGACCGCCCCGCGCTTCCAAGTCTGAAAAGTGGAGCGGTTATCGAGCCCGAGAAGTTTCATCTGCTCAGCTTCCTTGAGGCTCCACGCCTCCGCAATGCGGAAGAATGTGCGCAGTGCCGGACCTGTGAGATCCTTGCGGCTATGTGCTGTGGCTTGGGTGCCGACGTGGGCTGTTGTCGCCATTAGCCAATCTCCTTCTTACCACGTATGTATAATATCTGTACATAATATCAAGATTGACCGATTTCTATTCTGCTGCCTGAGCAAAGGCGAAGGTGAAGGCATGGACCTCTTCATCGTAGGGGACGAGAGCTAACGGCAATCCGCGAACCGGTCCCCAGATGAGATTTCGTTACCGAAGGCTGCCCAGCGCCAACTCGCGATGACGAAGGGATTGCAGAGGGCCTGCCGTTGGTTAAAGTAATCAGGAAAGGGCGGGATCGTCATGAGGAAAATGATTGGTTGAGACGGAAGTATCGACCAGCGCTCATGTAGGCGCGTCTGTAAATCGTGAACTGAGCGGGAGCCTCACCGCAAACCGATCTCGATCGCTATTGGAACCTACCGGGTGTGCTGGCGGAACCAGTCAGCCATTTCTTCTTCTGACAGTTCGCCACCCGCGAGTGCGACGAAAGCCACCACCAATTCGGCATCCGTGGCGGTCAGCTGGCTTCCATTGAGCATGAGAAATGTTTCGCTCACCACTGCTGCGGTCCTTTTGTTGCCGTCGACAAAAGGATGGTTCCGCGCGATGCCGAAGGCATAGGCTGCAGCTAAATCTGCGGCATCGGGGCGGCCGTATCCCGCGAGGTTCATAGGACGGGCCAAGGCGCTATCAAGTAGGCCCTCGTCCCGTATCCCGCCGTCCCCGCCATGTTCGGCCACCTGCTCGGCATGAGCGGCGATGGCGACTGCAGATGTAACCCATATCCAACCCTGCATTGGTTATTTGGCAAGTTCACGGAGCGCGCGCTTGCGCCGAAGCATTACCTCGCGCGCCGTCGCCATCTGGGCTTCAAAATCGGAAGCAGCCGCACTCAATTCTATGCCCCGGGGCGTGGTAACCACTGAAAGGGTTTCACCCACCTCGACATTGAGGTGCGCCAAAAGATCGCGGGGTAGTATGACGCCCGCGCTATTACCAATCTTTGTGATCTTGAGAGCGCTGTTCATACGGCGGTTATAACTTATCCGCACCTAGGCGGCAAGGGCAGAATTGCTCCTACTTCAACCATCCCGGCGGATCGCGTGAGTGTTGATCGCCCCCTGGGCCGAGGCGATCGTGATGCTGGTAATTGTTGAGGTCCTCGAAGCGCTTGAATGAGTGGATGAATCTTGCGGTGCTGCATCATTCAGAGGTCGCCTTCGCGGCATAATGCGCCAAGCAGCATGCCGATTTAAGGTGCCGATCCGTCTCCACTCTCCTTTGCGCGGAATTTTCACGCATGTGAGATGCGAGATAATTCTTTCGTGGGCGGCGCTATGTCCAATGTCACCGTAGTCGAAGCCCGCGATGAGCTTGCAGCCCTGCCAGCCGATAACCCAGCCGACGCGCAGCGCTCCTGAAAAGTACATAGGCACCAGCGAGACCTCACGAATTCAGCGGCCATCAATTGCGATCAGGAGACGCACTGCTCTGTCACTTCACCAACAAGCGGGGCTGCCTCGGATCGCTGCTGGGGCTCCATGCGCTTTCTCGGTGCCTCGCCCTCAAACTACCATAATTATGGTAAGCCGCACCGCTTCGATCCGGCTAAGCCTCAGGCACGAGAATAGTTCTGCGATTTTGGAACAATGGGATTTCTTGTTCGCCCGCAGACGATGCTCGCTCATGAGGTGCATGGATAACAACCTAATTTTGTCGAGAGGAACGCGGGTGTCTCTGCAGAGAATGAGTTGCCGTGGTCGGCCCACGGTCATGACGGCATCTAAGCACCCCAGCGGCTTTCCCGTTTCGTTCACGCGACCCTCTGTTGTTACTTAAGATCGTGCCCAATTATACCGGGTTGACGATCTTTCAGGATGATCGTCCCGATATAGCCACCCAAAGGAAAATGCCGAGCATGGATATGCTGGAAGCTAGCGTTGCCAATTTAGACCCCGTGATCAGCCTGCTGGCCTTGGTTCAGATAAGCGGTGATCGGTCGCTTCTGGAAGAATACGGGCCTGCGCTGCGCCTCCGGCCAGG
Organism: Sphingobium sp. TomTYG46; assembly: GCF_055396345.1. Taxonomy (NCBI): domain Bacteria; kingdom Pseudomonadati; phylum Pseudomonadota; class Alphaproteobacteria; order Sphingomonadales; family Sphingobiaceae; genus Sphingobium; species Sphingobium sp. TomTYG46. Next base: position 1,538,006 of record NZ_AP027324.1, on the reverse strand, counting down.
AGACAAGAACCAGACGATGTTTACAGGTGAGCGCCGGGCCGAGGAGGGCGGTGAGGAAGGTTACGAGCAGGCCGCCGCCCAGGTGCGCTCCATGCTGGTCGCCGAAATGAAGGCGGGTGCCAAGCCGTTGCTGCCTTCGCTGGATATCCCGCTGTTCCGCAAGATGGCAGAACTTGCCGCGGGCCGACCGCTGCCGGACGTGTCTGTCGGCCCTGCTTATCAGCATAGCGGTTTCGCCACGGATACACGTGTCCGTCTGCCGCAGAATGCGCCTTCGCCGGATTTCAAGGTGCTGGTCATCGGGGCGGGCATGATGGGCATCAACGCCGGGGTGAAGCTGCAGCAGGCTGGTTTCAACTTCGAGATTCTCGAAAAGCATGGGGATGTGGGGGGCAATTGGCTCGAAACACGCTATCCCGGCGCTGCCGTCGATACGCCGAGCCGCAGCTACTCCTATTCCTTCGACCCGAACCCTAACTGGACGCGCTTCTACCCGACGGGCCCTGAGTTTCTGCGGTATATCCAGGACATCACGGACAAATACCGCTTGTGCCCGCATATTCAGTTCAACATCGCCGTGAAAGGCGCTGATTGGGATGAAGCACGCAACAGGTGGGTAGTCGAAGCCCAGCGAGGGGACAAGGCCGAGCGGTATGAGGCCGATTTCGTCATCTGGGCGGTAGGACCCAACAACGCCCCGAATTTCCCCGATGTGGAGGATCTGGACAGGTTCAAAGGACCGGTCATGCACACCGCGCGCTGGGATCCGGACGTCGATCTGGCGGGCAAGAAGGTCGTGCTGGTCGGCAGCGCATGCAGCGGGGTTCAGGTGGCGACCGCCATCGCCGATCAGGTCGGTGATCTCACCATCGTTCAGAGGCAGCCGGAATATATCGTTCCCAATCCTCTGGCCCACACGGCCGTTGATGCGCTCGAGCGTTGGGCGCTGGAGAACATACCCTTTGTCCACCAATGGCTGCGTTTCCAGGCTGCGGCGCTGTCCTACCAGGATTTGCGCGGGCTTGCGGTGATCGATGAGGACTATCGTGCCCGCACCGGCGGCGCTTCGCCGCTCAGCGACATGATCAAGCGTCAGGCGATGGAGTATCTGGAAAGCCATTTTGGCGATGATCCTGCCATGAAGGCGGAACTGACGCCCAGCTACCCGCCCTTTGCCAAGCGCATCATCCATGATTGCGGGTTCTTCGACACGGTGAAGAAGCGGCATGTGCGTCTGTTGTCGGGGGCGATGAAGCGCGCTGATGAGAATGCCGTTATATTGGCTGACGGGCGCAGGCTGGAGTGCGATGCTATCCTGCTTGCTACCGGCTACAAGCTGATGTTCGGGCGCCAGTTCGACATCAGGGGGCGCAACGGCAGCTTGCGGGAAGCGTTCGATCCCTACCCCTTCTCCTATCTCGGCCTTCTGGTCCCGGGCTTTCCCAACATGGTCTATCTGGGCGGGCCCTATAGTCACCTGGTCGCCAATCATGCGGTCGTCAGCGAGCAGCAGGTCCACTACACGATCGAACTGCTGCAATGGATGGTGGATGAACAGCTTGCGTCGCTCGAAGTATCGCGCGAAGCGGCCGACAGGTTCGTGTCTGAGGTCGATGCCGAACTCAGCGGTACCGTGTGGGCTAACAGCGGCGACGCGCATGGCTATTATCGGGATCAGGGGAAGAAGGTGGTGATCGGCATCGCCCGCCACAATTCCCATATCTGGCACGACACCCGGTCGCCGCGCGCCGAAGATTTCGAGATCAAGCGGAAGGCCGATGTTGAGGATGATCAGGCGCAGCCCGCGATCCGTTTGTCCATGTAACCTATTCCAGCCGATCTCGGCGTGGCGAGGCCGTCACAAGAGCGGACCGCCGATCAGATAAGAGAGGAGGGCTCATGCCGCTCGACCCATATTTTGCGAAAATGGTTGCGGACGCCCCGCCATATCCTCCACTGCGTGACATACCGGTGGAGTTTCTGCGGAAATCCTTACGGGACAGCGCTGCCGCGCGTCCCCGTGCGGGGGTCAGCCTCGCTTCCGTCGAGGATCGGGCCATCCCAGGGCCGGCAGGGCCGATGGGGGTGCGGATTTATACGCCTTTGGGGACCGGGCCTTTCCCGATCATCGTCTATTTTCATGGCGGCGGCTTCGTTGTCGGCGACCTCGATACGCAGGATGTCATCCCCCGCTCACTGGCCGCAGGATCGGATAGCGTTGTGATGTCGGTCGACTATCGGCTGGCGCCCGAGCATAAATTTCCCGCTGCCCCGGAAGATGCCTGGACCGCTGTGCAGTGGGCCGCAGCCAATGCAGACGCGTTGCAGGGGGACCAGGCGCGCGTCGCCGTCGCGGGAGACAGCGCAGGCGGCGTCCTGGCCTGCGTCACCGCGATATTGGCGCGGGATGCTGGAGGGCCTCATCTGACGGCGCAGCTTAATTGGTATGGTCCGGGCGACCATCCTTTGCGCGACAGCGAGTCGACGCGCGAGTTCGGTGAGGGGCCGGGGCTCCGACTCTCCGATGTGCACTATTTCTGGGAACTCTATCTGGAGGATGAGGCGCAATATGCCGATTTCCGCGCCAGCCCCGCACGCGCCAAAGATCTTGTGGGCTTGCCCCCGGCTTTCATCGCGACGGCGGAGTGCGATCCCGCTCGTGATGAGACCGAAGCCTATGGCCATCTGCTCCGCGCGGCGGGCGTCGAAACGGAAATCCATCGCTACGCCGGGATGACCCATGGCTTCATGGCCTATGTCGGTGCGGTCGCAGGCGCGCGGCAGTCAATGGATGACGCATGCGCTTTCCTGCGCCGCCGCTTCAACAGTGATCCGGCCTGAACAAGCATCAACAAGGTATGATTAATGACGGAAGAAGAACGTAAATTCAGCGGCGGCGTGGCGGTCATCACGGGTGCCGGGTCGGGTATCGGCATGGGCCTGGCCAAGCGCGCTGCGAAGGTTGGGATGACGGTTGTCGTTGCTGATCTCGCCGGTGAACGGGCCGAGCAGGTTGCTCAGGATATCCGCGACGAAGGTGGCTTGGCCGAGGCGATGACCGTCGATGTGTCACGCTATGAAGACATCGACAGGATGGCGGAAGCCGTCTTCGCCCACCATGGCTCCGTTCGGCTGCTGGTCAACAATGCAGGCATCGAAACCATGGGATGTTCCTGGGAAATTCCCGCCGAGCGATGGGAAACCACGCTGAACGTCAACATCCATGGGGTGGTGCACGGGGCAAGAGCCTTCGTCCCCAGAATGATCGCGAGCGGCGAGGAATGCTGGATCGCCAATGTCGCCTCGGGCGCGGCTTTCGGGATGATGCCCGCCAACATCGCCTATGTTATGTCCAAGCATGCCATCCAGTCCTTCAGCGAAGGCCTGTATCTGGAAATGGAATATATGGACGCTCCGATCCATGTGGCGAGCGTTCTTCCAGGGATGGTGAAGACGCGGATCTTCGATCGTGAAGCTGGCGCTGGGGAAGGTGACGCCGCGCATCCCTACAGGGACGCGATGCGGCTGCGGATGCAGGATTATGGCATGGAACTGCCAGAGGCGTGCGAGAAAATCCTTGGTCAGATCGCCGCGAACGCATTCTGGGTCTCAACCCATCCTGACCTCCTCAAGCTCCTGATCGACACGCGCATCGAATTTCTGGGCAGCGGCAATGCTCCGGTGCTGAGCGATCAGGTCCGTCAAATGCTGCCTGAGCGGTCTGTCGGCCCGAAGATCGCTGGCGGGTGCCTGCTATCTGGACGATCAGAAGGGCCAAATTGAGATGCAGGGCCGACTAAACGGGAAAGCGTTGATCGTGATTGGGTCGGGCACCGGAATAGGCGCAGCCACCGCGCGCCGCCTGGCTGCTGAAGGCGCACGGCTATGTCTGGCTGACGTCAATCTGGCGGCGGCATCGGCCGTGGCAGAGGAGATCGCGGCTGAAGGCGGGGAGGCCTTTGCCACCTTTATCGACCTGGCCGATGAACCATCGGTTACAAAAGCGATCGAAACCGCCGCCGAGCGCCTTGGCGGCCTCGATGGAGCGCATGTTAACGCCGCGGACATGCGCGCCATCATGCAGGACAGCGATGCACTTGCCGAAGAGTTGGAGGTTTTCGACAGGACATTGACGGTCAATCTGCGAGGGCATCTGCTCTGCACCCGTGCCGTGCTGCCGCACTTGTTGGCCCGCGGCGGCGGCGCGATCGCCTACACCAGCTCTGCGGCTGCCGACATGGGCGATCCGCTTCGGCCAGCCTACGCCGCGTCCAAGGGTGGGCTGAACGCGTTGATGCGCCATGTTGCCGCGAAATGGGGCCGGAGAGGCATCACGGCCAACTGCGTGGCACCCGGATATGTGATCACGCCGGAAATGGCCGCGGGCGGCGCCATGACATCTGAGTTGCTGTCTCACATGGGCGCGCAGACGCCATCGCCGCGACTGGGTGATCCTGCCGACATTGCGGCGATGGTTGCAATGCTGCTGTCGGATGACGGCCGCTGGATGAACGGCCAAGTCTATCATGTGAACGGCGGCGCCCTAATGCGCTGATTTACCTCATTCGGGGTAAGCGGATGGCATCGCAAGGTCTTAGCCATCGACATTGTGGCGAGCGTCAATTGATCAGCTGGATCAGTGCACGCTCTAATTCATCATCGATGACGACAAAGCTGCTGAACAAGAGCGGCAAGATACAAAGGTTGGAATATGAGCAGCATCTCAGATCTTGAGACAGTATTGAACGATCCATCGACCATGATGGACATCGGTACCGAAAGGCTTTGGTCGATCGACTATGCCGACGTCGAGGCATTTCAGCTATCGACCATCGCAAAGCGCTTCTCCGATCTGCGTGACAGGCTCGGCATCCTCAACAATCTTGCCGAGGATATCGGCATCACGGAAATTCGTGGCGTGGGCGACATCACCGCGCTTTGCTTCCCGCACACGACCTACAAGTCCTACACCGAAAAGTTCATCGAGAATAAGGAGTTCGGCAAGCTCACCAACTGGCTGTCCGCCTTCACGACGCATGATCTCAAGTCCACCGACACCGGCAGCTGCCAGTCGATGGAAGAATGGATTTCGGTTCTGGAGCGGGATACGCCGATCCGGCCGATGTGCTCCTCTGGCACCAGCGGCAAGATTTCCTTCTTCCCCAAGAGCACGGACGAACAGCTGTTCTCCCACTACGGCTATATGTTCGGCAACAGCGGTTTCCGGAATGAGGATGACTCGGGTCTCCAGACCGGTGAGGTTGATTTCTTCTGCCCCTGGCCAGTCGCCAGCGGTCATCACAACCTGCCGACGGCCTTCCGCATCTTGCGCGACTTTCATTATGCCGGGCGTCCCGGAAAGCATGTCTATACGGTGGGAGATGGTCATTGGGACCTCGACATGCACTGGTTGTCGGCCAAGCTGCAGGCGGCGGCAAACCGGGGTGAAACGCTGCAATTAGACCCCAGTCAGGCGGAGTTACGCGAGCGGCTGCGTCAGGTGCGCGAGCGCGAGCTTCAGAACAAGGAAGCGGAATGGGACGCGTTTCTGAACGAGCTGGTGGTCGGCCATGCCGACCAACGCGTGTTCGTCATGGCGGCGGCGCCCCAGCTCTATTCGATCGCGCTCGAAAGCGAGAAGCGTGACCTGGCTATCAACCTGACCCCAGACAGCTACATTCAGGCAGGCGGCGGATCGGGCCTGCGCGGCACTGCTTTCCCCGACGACTGGATGGACACTGTCCGGCGCCGCATTCCTCATCGCATCAATGAGGTGTACGGCATGTCGGAGATCAATGCCGTCGCGCGCCTGTGTAGCCATGGCCAGTTCCACTTCCCGCCCTGGGTGTTCATGTCGGTCCTTGACCCTGATACCGGCGTTCCGCTGGCGCGCGAGGGTGAAGTCGTTGGCCGGTTGGCCCTGTTCGATCTATTGCCGCAGAGCTATTGGGGTGGCTGCATTTCGGGCGACAGGGTCACGGTGCAGTTCAGCGGCGAGTGCGGCTGCGGTCGCAAGGGGCCGCAAATGAGCCCCGACATCGCGCGCTACAGCAGCCTCAAGGATGACGACAAGATCACCTGCGCAGTGTCCGCCGGCGCTTATGAGCGTGCGACAGACCTGACACTGACCGCTTGAACGAGCGCGCTATTCGCACAGTCCTAATTGGAAGCAAATATGTCCGATCCCATTGTGCCGCTCGTCATTCGCGGCAAGATCATAACCGAGAAGCTGAAGACCTATTCCACCCGGGGCGGGAAGTTCACTTTCCAGTCCCCCGACGTTACCCAATATATCGATCAGCTCGTTCTGTCAGACCCCTGGCAGCAGAATGATCTTTATCAGATTTCGCTGGACGAGATCATCGACTATTTCGTCGAACTGGGGCAGTGTCTCGCGCTAGACAGCAATGTCTATGTACAAAAGGCGCTCGAGATGAGCATCGGGACGTCGAGCTTCAGCGAAGAGATGCTCCGCTTCCAATATGGCCTGATCCCGATGCTGCTCAGCCGCCCCGCGATCGAGGAGCAGATCAACAACAGCATCGGCCGCGAATATCTGGAAGGGTGGGTGCCGGGTACCGCAGGCGGCCGCGACTATGCCATCCGGGCCTTTGGCGCTCGTGCCGTTCACGTGATCGCAGGCAATGGCTGGGTCATTGCCCTGCAAACCTTGCTGGTAAACGCCTTCACGCGCAGCGACGCCATTATCAAGATACCGTCGAACGACCTCTATTTCTGTCTCGCGGTCGTTCAGACCATGATCGAAATGGCGCCGGATCACCCCGTGACCAAGCATGTCAGCGTCGCCTATTGGAAGGGCGGGGACGAGGCTGTGGAAAGGGCGCTCTATCGGCCGATCAACCTGGAGAAGATCGTAGCCTGGGGCGGCTTCTCCTCGATGGAAAGCATTCGCAATTATCTTGGCCCCGGCCTCGATCTCGTGGCGCTCGATCCCAAGAGCAGCGCCTCGATCATCGGGCGGGCGGCGTTCGCGACCGAAGCGTCCATGGCGGAGGCGGCTGAAATGGCGGCCCGCGATATCGGCTATCTGAATCAGGCCGGATGCATCAATGCCCGTACCCTCTACATCGAATCCGGCACCGACGCTGACGGGATCAGGCGCGCCAATGATTTCGGCCGGGCGGTGTTCGACGCGATGCAGAAGCTGCCCTCCCATCTCAGCAGCGCGCACCCTGCCTTCGACACCACCCTCCGCGAGGAAATAGAGGGCGTCCGCCATTCCGGCATATTCCGCGTGTATGGCGGAAGATCGTCCGAGGGTGGGATCATCGTTTCGCAATACCCCGACGGCGTGGACTTCGCGGACAGGCTGGATTGCCGTGTGGCTAACATCATCCCGGTCGATGCGATAGACGAGGCCGTCAATCGGCTTACCATCCACACCCAGACCATCGGCATCTACCCTGACGCGCTGAAGAGTGAGATCCGGGATAAATGCGCGCTTCGCGGCGGCCAGCGGCTCACCTCCCTTGGCACGGCGACGCTAGGGGGCTTCGGCGGCCCCCAGGACGGCATCGAACCTGTCCGGCGCATGGTTCGCTGGATCCGCGATGACACGGCAGTCGCCGACGCGCCTGCTGGTCATTTCGGCGCCGCTGCCTAGATTCCCTACAACTATCGATAAGGGCGACTGAGAATGTCTCAACAATCAGACAACAAGGCGATCGTGGCACAGTTCTGGAGCGCTTTTTCAGACTGCCGCTTCGACGAAGCGCTTGATCTTCTGCATGATGATGCGACCTGGTGGGTTGCCGGTGATCTGGGTGGCGTGTCCGGCACCTACACCAAGGAACAATGCGCTCCGATGTTCGTCGGCATCGCCGCGAGCACCAAGGCCGGTGTGCGCGTGACGCCGGGCATCATGACGGAGGAGGAGGATCGCGTTGCCATGGAGGCGACGTCACAGGGCGTGACGGTCGATGGCGTAGACTATGCCAACACCTATCATATCCTTCATGTCTTGCGTGACGGGAAGATTGTGAAGGTGCGCGAATATATGGATCCGGGCCGGATTTCGCTGGCTTTCGCTTCCTCCGTCAAGGATCGGTAGCCGTTGGGCGGGCGGCGCGGCGTTTCTTGAGAACCACCCCCGTCATCATGAATGAGCTTGGCAGCGCTGGCTTAAAGAAGCGCGCCAATGGAGGGGATGATCGACTTGGCAGATTCGTCGGTGAGGATAGCGACGCCGGACATGGCAGTAGGCGGAGTGGCGCCTGAAAAGGAGCAGCCGTCCGGCAAGGTTTCTCCGGCCGCTGCCGGGGCCGTCGGCGGCTCGTTGGGACTGATCTTGGCCGTCTTCGCCGAGAGCATGCTTTCCCCTGCTGGCATGCATTTCGTGGCGCCGTCCCTGCCGTTGATGCAGGCCGAGTTTGCCGGAGTCGCCCAGGCTGATATTCTCGTTCCCATGGTGGTGACGCTGCCGGGGTTGATGATCGCCCTCTGCGCTCCCTTTATGGGCGCGCTTGGCGACCGCATCGGCGTTCGTCCGCTGCTGCTCTGGTCGATGGTCGCTTACATGATGATCGGCATACTGCCTTATTGGCTGGAATCGCTGTACGCCATCATTGGCGTGCGCTTCCTGTTCGGCATCGCTGAATCCGCCCTCGCGGTCTGTGGCACGCCACTAATTGCCGCAGGCTTCCTGGCAGGGCGCAGGCGCGCCATGATTAGTGGCCGGGTCGCATTTATCGGCTTGTCATCGATGCTGCTGGCGATGTGTGGAGGCTGGGCAGCACAATATGGCTGGCGTACAGCCTATCTTCTTTATCTGTTTGCCGCTCTTCCGTTGCTGCTGGTGCTGTTCTTCGTTCCCCGTTCCCTGACCATCGTCGCGTCCTCGTCAACGGGCAAGCAGCCTCGGCAGCTATGGGCGATCTATGGCCTGAACTTCGTCTATGGCACCGGCATCGCCGCTCTGTTCGTCTATTCCGCCTTCCTTCTGAAGGAGATGGGGATTCACACACCCAAGCTGGCAGGCACTTTGTCTGGGGTCGCTGCCTTCACGACCGTTGCGGCCTCGCTGCTGTTCCCCCTCATATCCCGGCGATTGAGTGGACGCACGCTGATGATCCTGTCCTTCCTGCTCATGGCGGCGGGGTGCGCTACGCTGTCAGGGGCCGGTGAAGCAACTTTGGTCGGGGTGGGTCTCGTCCTCACGGCCTTGGGCATGGGCCTGTTCATTCCCGCTTCGACGGACATGCTGCTGCATTACTGCCTGCCGCAGCATCGCGGCCGCGCCACCGGGATCGCGATGATGGCCCTTTATCTCGGAAACTTCGTGGTGCCCTTCAGCATGACGGCGCTGACCCGCTCGGGATCTTCGATCAGCCAAGGCTATGTGCTGTTGAGTGCCGCCTATGTGGTTACTGCGCTGGTCGCGGTATGGTTCGCCAAATCGGTGTTTGTAGTTCCCGGCGAAAGTGACGGTCGCTCGGCCGCGCACTGAGGATCGTGGCGCTTTGATGATGAACAGCCATGAGCTGCTGTGCATAGCCTGGCGGAGAAAGGGAATTTAGGATGGATCGGCTCAAGGGTAAAGTAGCCATCGTGACTGGAGCCGGGCGGATCGGCAATATCGGTCTGGCGATTTGCGAGGCCTTCCTGCGCGAAGGCGCCATGGCGGTCATTGGGACTGATCTGCGCGCTGATGAAGGCGAAGCCATAGCGGCGCGGATCAGCCAACTGAAGGCTCCAGGTAGCTTCAAACTGATCGCGCATGACGTCACAAACGCGGCGCAATGGGAGAAGCTGGTGTCGGACGTCGTCGCGGAGTTCGGTGGGCTAGACATCCTGGTGAACAATGCCGGAATTTCCATTCATGGTGGCATCAAGAACAGCAGCCTGGACGATGTGCGCAAAGTGATGGCGGTCAATCATGACGCCCTCTTCCTTGGAATGAAATATTGCGCCCCCGCGCTGGAAGGCTCGGTCGAGCGCTTCGAGGGCGGCGGTTCGATCATCAACAATTGTTCAATGGCGACCTACAAGACGAGCAGTCACAATATAGGCTATCATGTATCGAAGGCGGCCGCCCGCATGCTCACCATGTGCGGGGCAGAGGAATTTGGTCCCCAGCGGATACGCGTCAATTCAGTGCATCCGGGCCTGACCGTTACGCCACTAGTGCGCGAAGGGCTGCAGGAATATACCCAGAGCGGCATGTTCTCGTCCGTAGACAGCGCAATCGAGGAAATTGCCGGGCGCAACCCGTTGAAGATCGCGGGACAGCCTGAGGACGCAGCGCACCTGTTCGTCTATCTCGCATCGGACGAGGCGCGCTTCGTAACCGGAGCGGCATTTTGCCATGATGGCGGTTTGGGCATCCAGTATTGATGGGCTAGCCCGGCTGTCTCAGGGGCTGCCCGCACCCGAGAAATTGAGGGTCACCTTTTCAATCCGACCTTCACCCTCGCTGCCGACGGCTGAACCTTCGAAATCGGGGACAGTGCAGATATAGAGGCTTGATCGGTCCGAGCCGCCGAAAGCGCAGGCGAGGGCTCGCCTTCCTGGCTGCATCGGCACGCGGTGCGTTGTCCGTCCTTCCTGGTCAATGCGCAGCACACCCGGCCCGCTGCTTACCATGCCAGCGTCGAACGACACCGGCGCTGCCGCCCACACCGCACCTGACTCGTCCAGGCATATCCCATCTGGGATCGCGCCATGCGGGAGAGTGGCGAAGACGCGCTGGTCCGAAAGTAAACCAGATGCCCTATCAATGGTGAAGGCGGACACCCGCATCGCCGAACTTTCTGCAACATAGAGCGTTTCGCCATCCGGGCTGACTGCGACACCGTTTGGCCCCATCATCTGCCGCGCGACGATCATGGACTTTCCATCGACGTCCACCATCAGCAGTTCGGTCGGCTCTGGCATGCCTTGTTGCTCGCTTGCCCACACATCACGGCCCGGCTGGCTCACATAGGCGCGGCTGCTCGCCGATATCATGTCATTGAGGACGAAGCGGCAGAGCCCGCTCAAGTCTGCATGTTCGACGGCGCCATCCGGATCGATACGAACAATTCTGCGCCCCTTCGACAGCACGGCGATTAGGCCCCCATCTTCGAGAAACCCGAGTCCGCCGACGAAGTCCTCCGCCGTTTCAAACAGAATCTCCGGGGTTTCAGCTTCCTTAAGCCTATATATCCGGCCTCGCCGAATGTCTGAGAAGTAGAGCGCGCCTCCAAACCATCGCGGGCATTCGGGCAAAAACAAGCCTTCGACGACGGTTTCTGTATGCTGCGTCGTGATCAATCGAACCTCCCTAGTGACGGGCCGTTCTGGACAACGGCCTCAAAAGATCGCTGCAGCGGTGACATCTGCGATGTGCTGGATCGCGATCGGACAGCGGCTGCGACTTCGGAAACGCACGAACAGTGTATCACTTGGCCACAGGTGCTTGCGAATCGCTTGAGCAAGGTCGCAATGCATGATCTAGTTCTGGCTGCGGCTCATGCAGTCAGCGAAGAATAAGAAGATCAGGAGTGGATTGTCAATGAATGTGGTTGATAGGATCGGCGGCTCCGCGGCTGGCGATGTCGGCCAGGAGAACCGGCTGGTTTCGTCAATCTACGGCGCAGCACGATCTCCGACACCCTGGTATGATGTGCTGGACGCTCTGTGCGAATATTATGGTCTTGAGAAGGCTGTTTCCATCTTTTCCAGGAAGGGCCAGGATAGACACTGCATGACTGTGGATGCCCGCTCCGGAAAGCGTGAGGCATTCAAGCCAGATGGACGAGTGGATCGGCTGAAAGGATTGGCGCAGGGCGAAGCGGCCTTCTGCCATGATCAGGATGCGAATCAGCCCGCCAGGTCATCCGCGACCATGAACTTGCTCGGCATCGACTTTTTCATCGGCGATGATCTGGCGAAGCTGAGGCTCTACCGGGCGGGTGAAAAGCCCTTTCTGCCATCCGATGCTGTGCAGCTCCAGGCTTTGGCTTTCCATATCTCTGAAGCGATGAAGGTGGCCAGCCAAGTTTGCCGCCTACAGCACAATCTCTCCTTTCACGACATGGCGCTGAACCGTGTCAATGTCGGCCTGATCATAGTGTCAAGCGACGACCAGGTGGTATGGCTGAACCAGCGGGCGCGCAGGATGCTGGCGGAGGAGGATGGCGTCCGTCTGATCAACAACCAGCTTCGCTGTTGCTGGCAGGCGGATACGACCAGATTATGGGCGGCGGTGAAATCGGCGCGGGAGGATCCTGACACGACATATGCCGCAAGTCTGTCTCGTCCACATGGCGAACATGACATGTCGGTCATGATCATCGCCAATCCTCAGCATGATGGACGCAACGATGGTGGACTGCCTGAGGTGGGCATATTCCTTCGCGATACCGCGCAGCGCGCGACCATGGATCCTAAAGTCCTCAAGAAACTGTTCGATTTTACCCAGACCGAGATACGCCTCGCTATCAGCCTGAGCGAGGGAAGCAGCCTTGAAGATGCTGCGGTTGACCTGGGCATAAAGCTCGCCACGGTGCGTGTGCACCTGCGTTCCATGTTTGGCAAGGTGGGTGTGCATCGCCAGTCCGAACTGATCCGACGTATTCTGGTCTGATCGGTGCGGCCAATGTTTCCACAGGATTTGGGCGTCTTTCGCCTTATCTGGTTGGGCAAGGATAGCCGTGGGGCTGGAATATTCCCCAGGGCCATGCATTTTACCTAAAATAGGGTAAGCGGCCACATTCCCCATTTTCTAAGACAATCCAACTGACTTGGGGCGCTCTTCTTCAGATCCGCAAGATGCTGGCTCTGGGTCAGAGGCGTGTCTCTGCAAACAACGCCGTGCTCATCGCGCATTATAAGATAAATTAGAACATAGAGGGGATAGGTCTTTGAAGAATCTTCTTCATATTCGTCATTTCTTGATGGCATCTAGCGTCCTGGCCATGGCTACGCCCGCATTCGCGCAGGAGGGCGACCTGCAGCAGGAGGCTGGACTCAACGACATTGTCGTCACGGCGCAGCGGCGCGAAGAGAGCCTTCAGAGCGTACCAGTCGCAGTGACCGCGTTCGGCACGGAGCAGCTTGAACAGTTGCGCATCACCAATGTGCGCAGGCTCGATGCTCTGGCGCCGGGGCTGCAGGTGACGACGCGAGGCCAGCAATCGAGCGTCACAGTGGCAATCCGCGGGATCACGTCAGGGGTTGCCAACAACTCCGTCGATCCCAAAGTCGGCATCTATGTCGATGGCGTTTATGTCGGCCGCTCTGTCGGTTCACTGTTCGATTTGGCTGACATCCAGCGGGTGGAGGTGTTGCGCGGTCCGCAGGGGACCTTGTTCGGCCGCAATGCCACGAGCGGCGCACTCAACATCACGACGGCCGATCCCAAGGGCGAATGGGGGGTTAATGCCAATCTATCCTACGGAAACTATAATGCTTTCCGGGGTAAAATCACGCTCGACCTTCCTTCCTTTGGACCTTTCTCTGTAAGGCTTTCCTATCTGCACGATCAGATTGACGGCGATGTCGAAAATCTTCTCGCAGGGCGCACTATTGATCTTAGGCTAAGGGAACCGAGTTTCGGGGTCTTCCGTTACGGCAAAGATTTGGGCATGACGAATGTCGATGGCGTGCAGGCGAGCGTCAAGGGCAACTTCGGCGATTTGGTCGCAACCTATCGATTCGACTATACGGACAGCCAATCCTTGGGCCGTGCGATACAGACCTTCGGCGTCATACCGGATTCGACGGGTGCCCTGTTGTCGGGGATTATTGCTTTCCAGCCTCTATTTGGCGGCATTACGAATATGTCGCCCCGCCGCCTGGATGCGGTGGCCAACGCCAGCAGCAAGGAACATGTCATAACCCAAGGGCACAGCCTCACCTTGGCCCTTCAGGCGACCGACAATTTCTCCGTAAAGAGCATCTCCGCCTATCGTGAGCTGGATCAAAAGCCCTATATCTACGACCTTGGGGGAACGGGCGGCAACCGCTTCACTTTCGCGCAACTTAGCGCCTTGCTGGGCCGGAACGTTGCAGGCGTGCTGAATCCGGCCAACGCGCCCGGCCCCAATGACAGCTTCTTCTCGCTGCTCACTGCCCGCACGACGCAGCAGAAGCAGTTCAGCCAGGAAGTGCAGTTTCAGGTGACCACGGACCTGTTCGATCTGACGGCTGGCCTGTTCTATTTTCATGAAAAGTCGCCGGCGAAGGACGTGTTGGGGACCTTCCAGCCAGTCGATGACGGCGTCGTCATTCCACTCCCCGGACTGGACGGCCCATTCGGCAACGGCCTGACCAGCACGGTCGCTATCAACGATTCCATGGCGGGCTATGGTCAGCTGACCTGGCATGTCACGCCAACTTTTGATCTGACGGGCGGGCTACGCTACACGATCGACGACCGCGAACTCGACATCAAGGCAATCACTGGAGGGCAGGGCGGCAGTCTTGGCGTTGGCCGGTACAAGGCCTCTTATGAAAAGCTGAACTACACCGCCATCGCAAACTGGCGCCCATCCAGCCGACTGACCGCCTATGCTAAGGTCGCCACGGGATATGTGTCGGGCGGTATCTTGAGCGGCATCCCGTACGAACCTGAAACGCTGCAATCTTTTGAAGTCGGACTGAAGACTATTTTGTTCGATAACAAGATGCGTGCAAATTTTGCAGGCTTCTACAATAAATATCGCGGCTTGCAGGTGCAACAGTTCGTCAACGGTCGGCAGCGGTTCGACAATGCCGGAAAGGCAACGATAAAGGGCATCGAGGCCGAGATGGAGATCGTTCCCTTCGCTGGCCTGACCCTGAGCGGGAATGCGAGCTATACTGACTTCGACTATAAGGAGTTCATCATCAACGGTGTCGATATCGCCGACGAGTCGAGGCCCGTCTTTTTTTCGAAGTGGACTGCTAGAGGGTCGGTGAACTATTCTGCGCCGGAGTTCACGAACGGCAGCTATATCAACGCGCGGGTCGATGTGACCTACAAGAGCAAGCACTACTTCCTGCAGCGCTCAATCCGCGAAGCTGCAACCGGTGCGATCTCGCCTCTTGAACAATATGATGGTGTGCCCGCCCGGACGGTTGTGGACGCGCGGCTGGGCTTGATGGATGTTCCCGTCGGCGGGGGCAAAGTGAGCCTGTCCGCGTTCGGCCAGAACATCTTCAACAAGCGCTTCAACCCCTATGGCGTATCCGTACTTCAGCTGGTTACCGCTTATGATCGGGGCCGCACCTACGGCGTCGAACTTGGCGCAAAATTCTAGGGCGATCACAGCTTATTGCAGCGCCTTGAAAGCTGCTCGGACATCGTCTCAATTTCGATTGTTCGAGCAGCCTGTGCGTAAAGCAGCGCATAGCCGCTTCGTAGCTGGGACGAATGCTTTCTTGGAACTGCCGCGATTTGGACATCTCAATATGTGAGTTAGGTGGAGGGGGTTTCTCCAAACCCGCTCCCCTCGCTGAGCCATCCGGAACGATTTCCAAGCGCCCAAGTTCATGATGGTGATGAGGTCGATGTCAGACATCAACCTAGGCTCAGGACCTATTAAATTGCTTGCAGGGATGCAGATCGGTTGATTCAATGGCGGCGCAAGGAGGCGTTGTCATGAGTGATCTGATCTGGTTGTCGGAGGCGCAGATGCGCCGGATCGAGCCATATTTTCCGCTGTCCCACGGCGTGCCGCGGGTGGATGATCGTCGGATCATCAGCGGTATCATCTTCGTCATCAGGAACGGCTTGCGATGGCGCGATGCGCCCGCCGACTATGGTCCGCCAAAGACGATCTATAATCGTTTCATCCGGTGGAGCCGGCTCGGGGTGTTCAACAAGATCTTCTCTGCCCTTTCAGCGAAGGGCGGGAAGCCCGATCAGTTGATGATTGACGCGACGCACCTCAAGGCACACCGGACGGCGGCCAGCCTGCTCAAAAAGGGGCTGTTCCCAGACATATCGGACGCACCAAGGGCGGCCTGAACTCGAAGCTCCACGCTGTGTGCGATGGCAAGGGCAGGCCATTGGTCATGCTGCTGAGCGAGGGACAGATGAGCGACTATAAGGGGGCCGCCCTGATGCTCGACGCCTTGCCTCGGGCCAAAGCTCTACTCGGTGATCGAGGTTATGACGCCGACTGGTTCCGCAAGGCGCTCGCCGAACGCAACATCACCGCCTGCATCCCGTCAAAGAAAAACCGAAAGGTCACGATCCCGCACGATGCCGTGCTCTATCGCCAGCGGCACAGGATCGAGAACATGTTCGGCCGACTCAAGGATTGGCGGCGCGTACACACTCGCTACGACCGTTGCGCCCACACCTTCATGTCCGCCATCTGCATCGCAGCAACCGTCCTCTTCTGGCTCAATCAATGAGTCCTGAGCCTAGTCTGTTGCCCTCGCAGGTTTCTCACCAAGTCGCGATAGACAGCAATCAACCCGGCGACTTCCCCGATCTCTTTTCGTCGGCTGCCTTGAACAAGCTGAGTTGGTCGGCGTATGCCTTCTTGAATGCCGCCCTGTTGGTTACTCGGCTCACATATGCCTCGGTAACCGGCCGATCACCGAGTGAACGGACCTCGGCTATTCTCAGCACATCGGCCATCAGCAGGTCCGCCACCGTAAAGCGGTTGGCGGCCAACCACTCCCGTTCGCCAAGCACCCGCTCCATATGGTCGAGGCGCTGTTCCAACCATCCTGTCAACTTGTTATCCGGTTCGCCGGATATGGTCAGGAACCACCAGGGCACGCTCGCCATTTCGATCGAATTGAGCGCGGCGATCACCCATTGCAAGGTTTCCGCCGACCCACCAGGATCGGACGGCATCAACATCTCGCTCTTTCGCGCGATGTGAAGCAGCGCGGCTCCGCTTTCGAAGATCTTGATGCCGCCATCGTCAAGAAATGGAACCTGCCCAAAGGGCTGGCGATCGAGATGGTTGGTTGCGCGATCGTCGAACGCAATGGTGCGCACGTCGTAGGACAGACCGGCTTCCTCGCAAGCCCACCGCAGCCTCAAGTCCCGCACATAGCCCCGGGGACCCTCGGGCACCCAGTCCAGCGTCCAGATGGTCAAGTCGCTCGTCATGGACAGCTCACCCGCTAATTGAAGTAGTGACCCCTTATCATGCCGCCATCGGAGATAATCGTGAAGCAGGTTTTTTGAGACGCTCTTGCGCAGGATCAGGCCCTCCCTAGCCGCAACAGCCCTCGCCTGCCGAGGGCTGTTGCAGGACGAGATCAGAAGTCGATCGAAGCCGAAGCCTTGAAGGTGCGGGGCGTCCCCTGAAGCAGCTGGGTTCCGAACGAGCTGAAGGCCGAAGCCCAATAGCGCTTGTTGGCGACATTATCGACGTTGAAGCGCAGCGTCAGCGGACGATTCGCGACCAGCGCGACATAGCGCAGGCCGAGGTCGAAGCGGGTCCAATCCTCAAGCGTCAGCGAGTTGGCGCGGTTGGCGGCCTGCTCGCCAGTGTAGACCGCACGGCCCGTCACCGTCAGCTGACGCAGGAAGGGCAAGTCCCATTCGACATTGGCGTTGGCCAGAACATCCGGCACGCCGGGAGCATCGTTGCCTTCGTCCACACCATTGGCGGTGCGGCGCAACTTGGCGTCGTTGAGGGACAGGCCCGCGATGATGCGCAGGCCTTCAGCCGGTTCGCCATCGAACGTGAGTTCGATGCCACGGTTGCGCTGTTCGCCGAAATTGCCATATTCGGCAAAGCCGGAATTGGTGGCGTCGGCCCGATAGAAAGCGCTGGGCCGATCAATCTGGAAGACGGCAATTCCGGCGTTGAACCGGCCAAAGCTCAGCTTCCCGCCGACTTCATACTGAACCGATTTTGTCGGGGGAAGCACCTCGCCAGCGTTGGAGACCGGGATCGTGTTGCCATTCGGGTCGGTCGCGGCAAGTCCTGCCGTCGATCCCTGCGCTATGCCTTCGATCCGGTTGGCATAGAATGACAAGCCTTCTACTGGCTTTATGACCACGCCGACCACCGGCGTGACGGCATCCTTTTTATAGATGCCAGCGAGCGCGCCTCCAAAATAGGCGTAGGATTTCGTTTTGATCTGCTGAAGGCGCAAGCCACCCGTGATCAGCACGCGGTCATCCCAGAATCCCACGGTATCGGAAGCGAACATGCTGGCGGTCCGGATACGGCTGATCGGGAAGGGGTCGGTGATGTCGCCGAACTGAGCTCCGGGAACGGAAGCCGGACGGGCTACGGTAGGAGCGTCGTACAAATTGGTGGGAAACGATATCTGAGCGAAGTTTGAATCAAAGCCACCGAAAAAGTCGATGGCGTTGCGGTTCACCTGCCAGCTGATCTGTCCGCCGAAATTGACCTCATGGCTGATGCCACCGCCGTTCAGCTTGACCCGCAGCCCAGCGGTCGCGGATTCATTATTATCTGTGCGGGGGGTGTACGATCCCGTGCCATTCGCGGCCCCCGTGACTGAATCAAGCACGGTGATGCTCGACGTCACTTGATCTTCCCGCCCGTCGCGTGCGCCGACCCGCGCGTAGAGGAGGGCGTTTTCGGCGAGGTCATATTCGATGCTGAAAGCACCGAAAATGTCCCTTGTCTTGATCAGGCTCCAGGGTTGGGAATAATTGGCATCGGCCTGCGGCACGCGGGGGATGAACGTGCTGATTGCCACCTTCGGCCGCCAGTTCGATTGCCGCAGGCGCTGATAATTGACGTTCAGCGCCATGCGCAGCGGACCGCTGTTATAGTCGAGCGTGCCGCCAAGCACATAGCTGGAGTGAAACTCGTCATCGATCGCTATGTCGCCCCGACGCGCCGAACCGTTGATGCGCAGTCCCCATTCGTCATTGGCGCCAAACCGACGTGCGATGTCGAAGGCGCCGGAGAAGTGCGCGTTCGACGTATATCCCACCGTGGCTCGGCTGAGCATGCGATCGGCTTTTTTTGTTACCAGGTTGACGCTGCCGCCGATGCCCGAGCCGCCCGGCGCTGCGCCGTTGAGGAACGCGCTCGCGCCATTGATCACCTGCACCGAGGAAAACAGCTCCGGCGCAACGAGCTGGCGCGGCGTAATGCCGTACAAACCCTCGAAGCCGACATCATCCGAGGCGAGTTCGAAACCGCGAATGACGAAGATTTCGCCTGCGATGCCAAAGCCCAGGGTCGTGCGGATCGTCGGGTCGTTCTCCAGCACCTCGCCCAGCGAATCCGGCTGCTGGTTCAGGATGAGCGCTTCATTGTAGGACCGCACGTTGAACGGCACGTCGGACGCGGGCTTGTCGCCCCATATGCCGACATTGCCGCCGCGCACCACCGTGGTCTGGTTGGACTGCTGCGCCGTGACGATGATGCTGTCGCGCTCCTCGCTCCCTGCTTCCTGCGCCTGAGCCGGCGCTGTCGCAACGATAGCTGCCAAGGCCGATGCAGCCTGTAGCGCTACGCGAATATTCCTGTTCATCTGATATCCCCCAATGATTGATCATATATATTCAGGTGCGCCGGATCTTGATGGCCCAGGCGAACGAAAGCACCGGCGCGGCGAGGCCGAGCCAGGAAAGACCATCGCGCCAGCCATCGCCCGTGAGCGCGCTGACCAGCCCCGCAGAACTCAAGATGGCGATAGCCAAGGGCAGCGCGAAGACGCGGCGCAGAGACAGGCGGTGCTTCATTCGGCCGGAACCGCGAGGCCACCAGTTTCGACCTCCCGAACATGGGCGTCGGTGGATGTTCGCCGCTTGCCTAGCCAAAGATAAACGCCGGAGCCCAGTACGATCGTCGTGAAAAGCGTCAACAGCGCCCAGAGGATCTTGAGCGGCAGACCGCCATAGTCGCCGAAATGCAACGGCTGCGACAGCGAAAGCGCCTTGTTGTACCACGGCATCGGGCGGGAAGCGACGAACGCACCCGTTTCCGCATCGATCAGCGCGGGCGTCAAAAGCCGCTGCGTCAGCGGCGTGTCGCCCTGGAAGAAGACGGCATAATGTTGCTTGGAGCTGTAGCTGCCGCCAGGAAATGCAATGAACTGCGGATTGTTGCCCGGCAGCGCCTTGCGCGCCGCCGCCATCGCCTTGTCGATCGAACCATAGCGTGACGGCGGCACAGCGCCCTTGTGCGCATATTCGCGCGTCATCTCTGCCAGTTCAGTCCGCTGCCATAGCTGCATGATCGGCGTCGCCAGCGCGTTTATGACGCCGGTAGCGCCCACAACAATGGTCCAGGCTAAGGCGGTGATGCCGAGAAGATTATGATAATCGAGCCACTTCAACCGCGAAGAGCGCGAAGCCCGCACCGTGCCGAAGGGCAGCTTGCGCATGAAGGGCGCATACAGAACCACGCCGGAAACGATGGCGACCAGGAACAGTACGCCCATCGCGCCCAAGAAAAGCATGCCCGGCAGTCCCAAAAACATGTCCGTATGAAGCTGCAACAGGAAGTGCATCACGCCGCTTTCATCCACATGGCCGACCTGTTTCCCGGTCGAGCGATCCCACAATTGGATCGACATCGTGCCGGGCGCGGCGTCGGGGGCAGGGGCGGTGGTGACGGTCATCGATGGTTGATCATTGTCGAACGCCATGAACACCGGCACCTCGCCCGGCTTTTGCGCGAGAGCCTTGGCGAGGATGGTGTCGAGCGGAAGCAGGCCCGGCGCCTGTGTGGAAGACCCCACGCCCGGCATGCCGAGCGGCGGAGCGCTTTCCGTCAGCGGGTCGATCTCATCATGGAAGATCAGCGGCAGGCCAGTGACGCACAACATCATAAGGAACAGGGTGCAAATGAGGCTCGTCCACTTGTGGATCAGGAACCAACTGCGGATGGAATGGCTTGTCACGTCGGTTCCAGAAGAATGCGAACAACTCGCATTAGCCCTTAGCTCGCCTTCTTCGGTCGAGCAATCACATCCATGCGTCTGTTGCTACCTAGTAGCAGTTGTCCAAGCGGTGAGGTGGCGCATCAAGGTCGTTGGTTATGCGGCGTGGCCCGCATAGAATTCCCTCGCGAGCTAATGTGCGTAGATCATCTGGCGTGTCATGCCGCCATCGACAGTGATCTGCTGTCCGGCGATGCATCCCGCGCCGTCTGAGGCAAGAAAGGCCACCGTCGCCGCAATGTCCAGGGGTTCCGCGACATCTCGCTTCGCTGCAGGATGCACCCAGCTTAGCTTGTTGATGGACTCGCGCATATGGTCATGCTGCCGGTGGAAGGGCGCTGGACCATCGGCAGCGACTTCCAGCCGCCCTGTTGATAATGGTGATGAGATCGATCCCCGCCATCACGCGATGAGGCGCCCAGTGACACCGCCAGTCATGCACGGCGAAATTCTCAATTGCAGCGCGCTTGCAGGCGGTGGCGTGCTGGTTCTTGATCGGATTGCCGCCGGTTATCTTCGCCTTTCGAGTGTCCGAATAAGGTAGGCAGAACCGGTCGAGGAAGATGTAGCCTTTCAGCGGCCGTCCAACCCAATACCTCAGCCGAAGGCTTATATTTTGTTTGGCACAGCCAACGGTTCCGGTGAATGCCTTCTTCTCACAGACGGTGCGATTCTTGGCGGCGGTGGCGAGAGCCTGTACGCCAGGGAAGAGTTACGGCTTGATCGACTGGACCGCAGCGGAAAGCGGCATAACTTCAATACCACCTCCCAAAGGGTAAGGCTCAGACCCGGGATATACGAGGATCTTGCGGTCGGGCTGTAGATCATGGCAGGCGCTATGGAAACCGCGCTCGACCTTGGGCGACAGGCTGCGCTTGATTTCGAAAACCCAGAACAGGCCATCTGGGAACCGCAACAGAAGGTCGATCTCGGCTCCGGCAGAGGTTCGATAAAAATATGCTTCCGTGCCTTCCGGCGCTGCCGTCACAAGGTTCTCGATTACAAAGCCTTCCCAACTGGCGCCTGCAACAGGGTGTCCCAGAACGGCCTCCCGGTTCGCAAGGCCCAGGAGAGTGTGAACGAGCCCGCTATCCCGGACATAGATCCGGGGCGATTTGACCAGCCGCTTATTGCCGTTGCTGTGCCATGGGGCAAGGCGCCGAACGAGAAGCAGGTCGACAAGTAGGTCCAGATAGTTCGCAACTGTTTGGGATGTGACGCCAAGGCTGCGGCCAAATTCCGAGGCGTTCAGGAGACCGGACTGGTGATGGGCCAGCATCGTCCAAAACCGCCGAAGCGTTTCGGCGGGTATGCGCGGTCCCATCATGGGAATGTCGCGTTCAAGATAGGTCCGTATGAAGTCCTGCCGCCAACGCTGGCTGGCGCGATCGGAGTCGGCCAGATAACTGTCAGGGAAACCTCCCCGGATCCACAGATGTTCAATATCGTCTGAGGCTATTTCCAGTGCATTGAACGGTCCCATTTCCAGGTAACTGATCCGACCAGCAAGACTCTCGCCGGACTGTGCCAGCAGATCGATGGACGCCGAACCCAATAGCAAGAACCTGCCGGTCCTTACGCCATTGCGTCGGCCCCGGTCGATGAGCCCCCGTAGATTCTGAAAAAGGTCCGGCAGACGGTGAACCTCATCGAGGATGACCAGCTTGTCTTCGTGCGAACCGAGATAAAGTTCGGGTTCGGTTAGCTTCGCTCGGTCTGCATCGGATTCGAGGTCGAGGTAGATGGAAGGACGAATGTCCCCCACCTCCTGGGCAAGAGTGGTCTTGCCGACCTGTCGCGGTCCCAGCAGCGCTACTGCCGGAGCCTCGTCCAGCCTATCAATAAGTTCCTGCTTAATATGGCGTTCGATCATCCCTGCATAATTCAATTTATTTTTGAGATTTGCAAGGTTGCCCTGCCAAGGATAGCTCGCCCTTGAGGTGGCCACTGTCGAACATCGCTTCGGAAAAGGACATTCAATGCTTCGGGAAGTGCTTCTGGATGGTGCGGCTTCCGGCCCCCTCCGCCGGGCGATTCCAGATATTTCCGGGCCATCGTGATCCGTGACGCAACTCAAGGCGTTGTGACCGCGAGCCCGGTTTTGCCGCGCGCCAGGGCTCGAGCGAAGGTCGAGCATATACCAATGAAGCTGGCGTGTGGCCTTCAGCTTCATTGATGCGCCTAGGGCTTTCATCAGGCATTTGGCCGATCTTAGCGAGCTCATGAACTAGGCGCTGTCTGCATTCAGGGGATTCCCTTTTCTACTTAGTTCTGATTCAAGGTCGTCGAAGGAGACGATTTTTGAGCAGACGGACGCTGACGGACGAGCAATGGCGTCGGATTGAGGGCTATCTGCCTGGACGAGCTGGGACGCCGGGGCGGAGCGGGGTCGATAACCGTTTGTTCGTTGAAGCGATCCTTTGGATGGCGGGCAATGCGGCACATGGCGCGATCTGCCGGAGGCGTTTGGCAAATGGACCGCAGTTCATGCGCGCTTCCGCCGCTGGTCTCGTAATGGCGTATGGGAAGGTCTTTTCCATGCCATGGCCGATACGCCGGACTTTGAATATGTCATGATCGACAGCACGATCTCGAAGGTTCATGCCGACGCAGCGGGCGCCAAAGGGGGGCTGAAGCTGCCGCCATCGGTCGTTCACGCGGTGGACTGACGACCAAGCTGCACGCCGCCGTCGATGCGATCGGCTTGCCGCTGCGCATTCATCCAACGCCAGGACAATATGGCGACTGCCGCCTACGATGCCGATCCGCTACGCACCTTCATTGCTGATGACCTCGGCGCAACCGCCCAGATCAAGGCAAACCCCAGCCGGGCCACGGCCCCACCGATCGACTGGAAGCTCTACAAGGAGCGCCATCAGGTCGAATGCTTCTTCAACAAACTCAAACGTTTCAGAAGGATCGCTCTACGCTGCGAGAAAACTCTCGCCGCCTTCATGGGCTTCGTCCATCTCGCCTGTGCCATGATCTGGATACGATGAATGCAGACGGCGCCTAAGGGGGCTGACGGACTTTCCTGGGTATGACGCTTGGCATCCGTCTTTTTTGGCCGATCATTTGGCCGGTGTTCTCTGCGCTTCAATCGGTTTGGTGGCGTTGATATAATCTAAGATACTCGCGGGCAGAGCCACCCCGCGGCGCACCGAAATTCGCTCACGTCGCATGTGCTTCTATCTCCCCAAAGCCTACTTACTTGAAGCGTTTCGAGGCACCGCCCGACCTCTCATATAACTGCTGGACGAAGCCATCGTCTGATGCGAAAAGGATGGAGTAGACCCTGCGGCGTGCCCAAATCCTTCTCGTCTTGCGTAACCCGCTTCAACTCAGCTTATTGATAGATTCGCGCATGTGATCCACGCTGACACTGGAATAGCGCTGGACCATCCGCAGTGACTTCCAGCCGCCCATGTTCATGATGGTGATAAGGTCGATGCCCGCCATCACGCAGTGGGATGCCCAATGGTGGCGCCAGTCATGGACGGTGAAATCCTCGATGTCAGCGCGCTTGCAGGCGGTGGCGTGCTGGGTCCTGATCGGATTGCCGCCCGGGATCGCCGCCTTGCGCGTGTCCTGATAGGGTTTTCCGAAGCGGTTGAGGAAGACGTGGCCCTTGGTCGGCTGTCCTCGTTTTTTCCAGATCGGCCAGAGCACATCGAACAGGCGAGGATGCATGGGCACAGACTTGATGACTGCGTTCTTGCTGTGATTGAGCCGGATCGATCTTTCCTTCATGTCGATCCCATGGACGCCCCAGTGTATCTGCAAGGCTGTCTGGATACGTGGACCCTGGAAAGCCAACATGGTGATAATCGGCTGGATGTGGGGCGAATAGGCGGCGATCAGCCGATCGCGGTCTTCCTTGCTGAGGAAGCGGACCCGCTCATTGTTGAACGGGATCGCCTTGATCCGCAGCGGCGGAAGATCGTGCAGATCGTAATGGACATTGATCGCTGCCTGAAACACCGACCGATAACGATCCTGACCACCCGGGTCATGGCCGGTCAGGTAAGCGCGGCGAAAATGCTCCCATGCTTGTTTGGGTTCGCGCAGGCTGAAGTCGCCGATGATGCCATTCAGTTTGCCGATGCGCAGGATGTCGGACGCGCAAGGAGGCTTGGCCTTCGACAGATAGCTATCGAATGCGTCGGCGATGGTTCCTTGAGCGACGAGCGCAGCGGGACCGAACATGAGCTGGTGGCGCAGCTTCGTTTCATGTTCAGCCATCAGATGGGCCGCCGCATCGCGATCGGTTGTTCTCAGGCTGAACTCTTGGACCTCGATATGCTTGTCGCCAAGCGAGACCGAACCTCGAATATAGTAGATACCTTTCTTCCCACGGGTACGGATTGAAAGCATGTGATCTTTTCCAGTCGGATGTGATGTCGCGCCTCCGTCGCGCGGATTTACCCGCATTCCTGAAGGCGAGACACGCCATGTTTCGTGAAGGTGTGGCACATTCCGGTGCACGCACGGCGTCGGCCATGCTTGGCCGGGAAGGAGTGCCACTGGACCTTGAAGGGGCTTGTGCGGTTCGGGGGGAGCGCGGGCTCTATGGGCGCTGAAGGCAGTGCTTCGTCTTTTGCCTTCAGGTGAGATTGGCCGCGTTGCGACGACATGGCACCGTTTCGATGGCGTAATATGCGTCTCATGCGCAGCTGCAGAAACGACCTGTCCGTCGGTCGACCGCGGGGCATCACGCGGCTTTGCGCAAGCAGGTCCGGGAGGCACCAACGAATCGGGATTTCGCTGCGTTCGCCCGGCATTTTCATGCCCAGAATTTGCCCAAACAAGGTGGAATTTGCCCAAAATTTGCCCAGAAAAGTCGTGGGCACGGCAGGGCTCAACGCCTTCTTCAGGCAAACAAAAACCCCGCAAAACCGTTGGTTTTACGGGGTTTTCGATGGTGGGCGTGGCAAGGATTGAACTTGCGACCCCTGCGATGTCAACACAGTGCTCTACCACTGAGCTACACGCCCACGGGAGTTGCGCCAATAGCGGGGGGTGGTGGGGTGTGCAAGCGCGAAATTTGCTTAAAAGCTAATTCTCTGGACAGAGGGAGCGCAGCCCATATTGTGCGGGGAAAACAGGGGGCGCCGACGGCATGAAGGACATCCACAACGCGGCGGGCGG
Organism: Sphingobium sp. TomTYG46; assembly: GCF_055396345.1. Taxonomy (NCBI): domain Bacteria; kingdom Pseudomonadati; phylum Pseudomonadota; class Alphaproteobacteria; order Sphingomonadales; family Sphingobiaceae; genus Sphingobium; species Sphingobium sp. TomTYG46. Next base: position 1,512,029 of record NZ_AP027324.1, on the reverse strand, counting down.
AGCGACGATGCCGCTGCCCTTTTACCGCCAGCTTTACGTGCAGGTGCTTGCCGCCATCGCGATCGGGGTCCTGATCGGCCATTTCTTCCCGCAAACGGGCGTTGCGCTCCAGCCACTCGGCGACGCCTTCATCAAGCTGGTGAAGATGATCATCGCGCCGGTCATCTTCCTCACCATCGTGACCGGCATCGCGGGCATGAAGGAGCTGGGCGCGATCGGGCGGGTGGCGGCAAAGGCCTTCGCTTACTTCCTCACCTTTTCCACCCTTGCGCTGATCGTCGGGCTGATCGTCGCCAATGTCGTGCATCCGGGCGCGGGGTTGAACATCGACCCGGCGACGCTCGACGCGGGCAAGGTCGCGGAATATCAGCAGCAGGCGCATGACCGGTCGCTCACCGGCTTCCTCATGGACATCATCCCCGCCACGCTGATCTCCGCCGTCGCGGATGGTCACAACATCCTTCAGGTGCTGTTCGTGGCCATATTGTTCGGCATCGCCCTGACCCTGATCGGTGAGAGGGCGGACCCGCTCATGCAGATACTGGAATCGGCCAGCCACGCCATTTTCAAGCTCGTGTCGATCCTGATGAAGGCCGCCCCTGCAGGCGCGCTTGGCGCCATGGCCTTCACCATCGGCAAATATGGCGTGGGCGCACTGGCGAACCTCGCGGAATTGGTCGCGACCTTCTACCTCACATCATTGTTGTTCGTGCTGGTCGTGCTGGGCCTTGTCGCCAAGCTGATCGGCTTCAATATCCTGCACCTCATCCGCTATCTGAAGGCGGAATTGCTGCTCGTCCTCGGCACATCTTCATCGGAAGCCGCACTCCCCAGTCTCATCGAGAAAATGGAGCGGGCAGGGTGCCGCAAGTCCGTGGTCGGGCTGGTGGTGCCGACAGGATACAGCTTCAACCTCGACGGCACGAACATCTACATGACCTTGGCGGCATTGTTCATAGCTCAGGCGACCAACGTCCATTTGAGCATCGGCGACCAGATCCTGCTGCTGCTGGTCGCCATGCTGTCCAGTAAGGGCGCGGCGGGCGTCACGGGCGCGGGCTTCATCACGCTCGCCGCCACGCTCTCGATCGTCCCGTCCGTGCCGGTCGCGGGCATGACCTTGATCCTCGGCGTCGATCGTTTCATGAGCGAATGCCGCAGCCTCACCAACTTCGTTGGCAATGCAGTCGCGACGGTGGTCGTGTCGGCGTGGGAGAGGGGGCTCGACCGCGATCGATTCGCGGCTGCCATGGCAGGACAAGCACTGCCTCCGACCCCCGACATGGAAGAAGTCGTTCCCGGCTAAGCGGCTTTCAGTTCAGCTCGCTCAAGCTGGTGCTGCCGAAGAGCCGGTCGATCTCCAGCACCAGATCGCGCAGGTGGAACGGCTTGGACAGCACCTTCGCCTGAGGCACCGCTTTACCGGCCTTCAACGTCACGGCGGCAAAGCCCGTGATGAACATGATCCGCATGTCGGGTGCGACCGTGGCCGCATGCTGGGCAAGTTCGATGCCGTCCATCTCGGGCATGACGATGTCGGTCAGCAACAGGTCGAAATGATCGTCGTCGATATGCGGCACGGCCTGCGCGCCGGTGGCGACCGCCACCACCTCATATCCCGACCGCTCCAGCGCGCGGGCGAGATAGACGCGCATGCTGTCATCATCCTCGGCCAGCAAAATTCGAACCATCGCTTGGATCAATCTCGTCTCTGGCCGGTGTCGGCCGATCTCGTGCGGCACCCCTCGCGGGTGGCGCTGTATGCCATTATATGCGACAACCAGCATATATATCCAGCCGGGTAACCATTTTTGCCGCGCCCTGTGGAAGGAGATGATTTGAGCTATCCCGCACCGCGCGCTCCGGCCCAATCCACAGCCTCTCATGATCTTTACGGACCGGATCGGCCGATCGCTCCGGTGGTTATTTCGGTGCCCCATGCCGGGCGCGAATATGCCCCCGCTCTGCTGGGCACCGCCAGAGTCGCGCCGGACATATTGCGGCGGCTGGAGGATCGCTGGGCCGACCTGCTTGCTCATCCGTTGATTGAGCGAGGCTATCATGTGCTTGTCGCGCGCGCCCCGCGTGCGATGATCGACCTCAATCGCCATGAACGGGAAATCGATCCCGCGATGGTGACGGGCCTGCCCCGCGACGTCCCCCTTCAGAGCAGCGCGAAGCTGCGCGGCGGCCTTGGCCTTCTACCCCGGCGCCTGCCGGGCGCCTATGAACTGTGGCAGCGGCCGGTAGGGTGGGACGAAGTCCGTCGGCGGATCGACACGATCCATCGGCCCTACCATGACACATTGACCCGCATGATGCGGGCGGCGCGGGAAGTCCATGGCCACGCCGTGCTGATCGATCTCCATTCGATGCCGCCGCTCCCCGCTGCTGCTGCCGGACAGCCTGCGCCCAGCGTGGTGCTCGGGGATCGCTTCGGCCGGGCTGCGTCGGCGCGGCTCATGACGCTGGCGGCCGATGTGCTGGAGGGGCATGGGCTGACGGTGGCGCAGAATCATCCCTATGCGGGCGACCATATGATCGAACGCCATGGGCATCCGGCCCATGACTTCTACGCTTTGCAGGTGGAGGTCGACCGCAGCCTCTATCTCGATGCCGCGCTGGACAATCCCGGCCCCGGCCTGCCAAGGGTTCAGTTGGCCATCAGATCCTTGATCGACGCGCTGGCCAGCGAAGCGCCACGCGCCGCCTATCCGCTCGCCGCTGAATAGGCAGATATGCAAAAGGCCGGAGTGCTACCTGCACCCCGGCCTTCGCTTGATACCGCTATGCGCGCATCATTCCAGATGCTGATCAGGCAGCGCGTGCGTGGGCCTTGAACCCCAAAGGGCATAGAAGAGGATGTAGAGTTCGCAGACGGCCGTCAGCAGGAAGCTGTTCTGCAGGCCATAATTGTCGGCCAGCCATCCCTGTACCACCACCAGCGACCCGCCAGCGATCGCCATGATCAGCAGTCCCGATCCTTCCTCGGTCAGCGGCCCCAGGCCACGGATACCCAGGGTGAAGATGGTCGGGAACATGATCGAATGGCCCAGGCCTACCAGGATCAACGCCCACATGGCGACCGGCCCGTGGCTGAAGACCGCGACAAGCATCACGATGAACGACCCGGTCGCGAAGGCCGCCAGCACCTTGCCCGCGTCCACCTTCTGCATGATCGCCGATCCCACGAAACGGCCGACCATCATGCCGCCCCACAGGAAGCTCAGATAGCGGCCTGCCTGTTCATGGGTCAGGTTGGCGATGTCAGGCTGGCTGACAAAGTTCACGAAAAGGTTGGCGACGCCGATTTCCGCGATCAGGTAAATGAAGATGGCGGGGACGCCGAACACCAGGTTGCGATGCGCCCAGAGCGAGTGGTTCTTGCGGTCCTTCTTCGCCAGACGCGCGGTGGACGAACCCATGGCGGGCAGCGGAAAGCGGGCGATCACGACCGCCAGGACCAGCAGGACCGCGGCAACCAGACCATAAGGAAGGATAACCGATTGCGCATCCGCCAGCCGTTCCGCCTGGGTCAGGACGATGTCCGCGCTCGACGTGCCGCCCTTTGAACGGCCAAGGATCAGATAGGCGCCGAACAGTGGCGCGAGCATCGTACCGGCCGAGTTCATCGCCTGCACCAGATTGAGGCGCGAAGAGGCCGTCTCTGGCTTGCCGACGACCGCCACATAGGGATTTGCGGCCACCTGCAACAGCGTGATGCCGCTGGCGATGATGAACAGCATGGTTAGCGTGACGCCATAGGATGGCAGGCTGGCCGCCAGCATCATGCCCAATGATCCCGCCGCCATGATCAGCAGCCCGATCACGAGCGACTTTTGATAGCCGACGCGTTCGATCAGCTTGGCCGAGGGGATGGATGCCACGAAATAGGCGATGAACCAGACGGACTCGATCAACGTTGTCTGGGTATAGTTCAGTTCGAACACGCTGCGCAGATGCGGCAGCAACGTGTTGTTGATGACGGTGATAAAGCCCCACATGAAGAACAGGCTAGCCAGCAGCGTCAGGGCAGGCCCGTACCGGGTGGCGGGGTGGTCGCCAGCCGTCAGAGTGGCTGATGATGAGGGAGGTGCAGGCATTCATCTTCTCCAACAGGCGCCAACAGGCTTGTGCTGCTTCAATTTGTCCGAGTATATAGCTGCCGGTCGGGCGTCAATATACCCCGGCGGTAAGGGGATCGTATGCAGAGGGGCTGGATCAGCCATGCTTTTCGAACATTGCCGTCCTATTATTTTGCGTGTCTGATGGCAAGCACGTCAGCATGGGCGGGTGAAGCCAGCCGCGCTCCCGCAGGCCAGCTTCCAGACGGCACGGCGGTCGAAGCGATCACGCTTTCCAACGATCATGGCGTTTCGGCTCGCATCCTCACCTATGGCGCGACCTTGCAGTCATTCAGCGGGCCGGATCGTGACGGCAAGCAGGCCGATATACTGCTCGGCTATGATGATCTGGCAGGTTATCTGGCCCGGCCCGATTACTTTGGCGGGACCGTCGGCCGCTATGCCAACCGTATCGGGCATGGCCGGTTCACTCTGGATGGTCAGACCTACCAGCTGCCCCTCAATGACAATGGCAATACGTTGCACGGCGGCGGCAAGGGGTTCGACAAGCAGGTCTGGAAGGTGGTGTCGGTTCGCCGCGAACCACGGCCCGAAGTCGTCCTCTCCTACAGCAGCCCGGACGGGGAGGCGGGCTATCCTGGCCAGCTTGACACCCGCATCAGCTACGCACTGGACGAAAGCGGCGGCCTGACCATCAGTTTCGAGGCGAAGGCGAGCAAGCCCACGATCGTCAACCTCACCAACCATGCCATATTCAATCTGGCGGGCGAGGGCGCACCGGGCGGCGCCCTTGGCCATTTGCTGACGATACCCGCCAAAGCCTACACGCCCGTCGATGCGGGCCTCATTCCCACCGGCGAGATCAGGCCGGTCGCGGGAACGCCGTTCGACTTCCGCGTCCCTCGCCGCGTCGATGATGCCGTGCGCGACGGCAGGGATCAGCAAATCAGTTTCGGGCGGGGCTATGATCATAATTGGGTGCTGGACAAGGGGCAGACGGCGACGCCGGAACTGGCTGCGCGTCTTGAGGACCCTGGGTCAGGACGCGTGCTTGAAGTGCTGAGCACGGAACCTGGACTTCAATTCTACTCCGGCAATTTTCTCGACGGGACATTCCTTGGTAAAAACAGTCATCTCTATCGCATGGGCGACGGCTTCGCGCTTGAGCCGCAGAATTTCCCTGACGCGCCCAACCATGCAAACTTCCCTTCGGCTCGGGTCGATCCCGGAAAGCCCTATCGCCACGTCATGATCTATCGCCTCTCGGTAAAGCGCTGACCCATGGCGCAATGGCAACTCATCAAGCGCGATATGCGCGACATGCTGGGCGAGGGCACTCTCTGGTCCGCGCGCGACAATGCGGTTTATTGGACCGACATCATCGCCCCCGCGCTCAATCGCCTGTCGCTGACGGATGGCCGCATCGACCGGTGGGTCATGCCGGAGCCGATCGGCTGGGTTGCCGAGCGGCAGGGCGGCGGCTTCATTGCCGGATTGCAGAGCGGTTTTGCGCGGCTCTCCCTCCATCCGCTGACGATCGAGCCGTTCGGCGACCCTGAACAGCATTTGCCCGGCAACCGCATGAACGATGGCAAGGCGGATGCCGAAGGACGCATCTGGTGCGGCACGATGGACATGGCGGAGGAGGAGGCTAGCGGGGCCTTCTACAGGCTGGACCCGGATGGCCGCTGGACGCAGATGGACAGCGGCTATCGCGTGCCCAACGGCCCTGCCTTTTCCCCTTGCGGCAACTGGCTTTATCACACCGACAGCGCACGCCGAATCGTCTACCGCTTCGCCCGCAGCGAAGGCGGCGGCCTTTCCGCGCGAGAAATCTTCATCCAGTTCGGCGACGCGGACGGCTATCCCGACGGCATGACCGTGGATGCTGAGGGGCACCTATGGATCGCACATTGGGGCGGCAGCCGCATCAGCCGCTTCACCCCGGATGGAAAGCTGGACCGCGCCATCGCCTTGCCCGCGCAGCAGGTGACGAACATCTGCTTTGCAGGTGCCGCGCTGGATCGCATGTTCGTGAGTTCGGCGGCCGTCGGATTGCCCGACAGCGACTATGATGGCGGCCTATTTGAGGTCGATGCCGGCGTGAAGGGCATGCCGACGCCGCTCTACGCAGGCTAGGCAGCTGGCGGCGCGGAACTTTCCCGCCGCACCAACTCGAAATCGAACTGCGGCGCCTTGGCGGGCCGGTTGATCAGCGCGTCGATCACGGCCGCGCCCATCTGCGCCAGCGGTTGCCGCACGGTCGTGAGCGGCGGCCAGGCGGTCGCGCTGGCGGGCGTGTCGTCGAACCCCACCACCGAAAGATCATCCGGCACCCTCAGGCCCCGCTGCCGCGCCAGTTGCAGAACGCCCAGCGCCATGTCGTCGTTGGTCGCAAAGATCGCGGTCGGCGGCTTGGCCAGGCCCAACAGCATCTCGCCCGCCGCGATCCCCGACGGATAGTCGAACCCGCCCTCGACGAACAATTCACGCTCCTCCGCCAGCCCCGCTGCCGCCAGCCCCTCGCGAAACCCATCGACCCGATGCGTCGCCGCCTCGTGGCCGGACGGCGGCGTGATGACGCCGATCCGGCGATGACCCAGGCCAAGCAGATGATCGGCCACCATCCGTCCGGCAGCCCATTCCGGCGTCACGATATTCAGGCTCTGCGCCCCATTCGGCCCCGCTATCCGGGCGCAGGGCAGCTTCTTGCGGGCCAGCCATTCCAGCACGGCGGGATCGTCGGACAGCGGCGGCGCCAGGAATACGCCATCCGGACGCAGCGCCGCCGCAAGCCCCTCCAATATGTCGAACCGCTCCTCACCCGCCAGCGGGATCAGCTCGACCACCAGATGATAGCCCAGTTCCCGGCACCGGTTGACGGCGCCTGCCTGAATGCCGCTGATGTAGCTTGCCACCGGATTATTGTAGAGGAAAGCGATCATGAACGACCGACCGCCAGCCAGCCTCCGCGCGGACTGGTTCGGGCGATAGTCCAGCTCCGCTATCGCCGCGGTCACCCGTTCCCGCAGTTCCTCGCTGACATTGGGCGCCTTGTTGACCACGCGCGAGACCGTCTTGATCGACACGCGCGCCAGTGCCGCCACGTCATGGATGCTGGCCATGAAAATCCCGGCGAATTGCGCCCAATCCTGTGTGACAGCCCCATTGCATCTTTCCGGCCTTGGCACGGAAATGCCGCCCAGCACAAGGCTGAGGCGCACGGAGCCAAGGATCGCGCCGGATTTCGGCTTCCAAGGCAAAAAGGGACTTGATCGATCACGTCAAATGTCTAAAGAAAGACAGCGTTGTCATTCTCTGAATGGCGATGAGGTCATCCCGGACGGCTACGGGCTAACTGCACGAGCACGCGGCTGTCCGGGATGCGCTTTCCCTTTATCATCGAAACCTAGGCGGGCATCTGGCGCAGACGATCCATGCCACTATGCTGCCTCCCGGCCATTTTGCGGAACGACGCGAATCGCTCGTTCTGCCCCGGCGTAATCATAACCGATTGCTCGCCTTCCCGACCTGACCTTCATCAACCCCTGATTATGCAACAAGGGTTAAGAGCTTTTCACCTTCTTCCGGGCATTCGGGTGGTTGGCGGTTCAAAAACAAAGCGTTATGCTGCACCGGCCCATTTCCCGAAGGCTGTTCTATTGGACATGTTGCTGCCTGCTCAAGACGCTCCTCACCGATGGACGCCATTGTTCGCGGCAGCGGAGCGTCTGGCGAACGCCCGTTCGCTGGAGGACGTGGTGGAAGTCGTGCGGACGGCGGCGCGGGTCATCGCGGGGGCGCAGGGCATCACGGTCGTGCTGGCGGACGGCGATGACTGCCTCTACGTCGCCGAAGATGCGGTCGAACCGCTGTGGAAGGGGCAAAGATTCCCGCGTTCGGCCTGTGTTTCCGGCTGGGTGATGGCGCATGGGGAGGCGGCGGTCATCCCCGATATTTTCGCCGACGCGCGCGTTCCCCATCATCTGTACGCGGACACCTTCGTCCGCAGCATGGTGATGACGCCGGTCGACACCGGATCGCAGCCGATGGCGATTGGTGCCTATTGGTCGCGGGCAAATGCGCCGGACGATTTTTCGGTCGAATTGCTCGGCCAGCTTGCCCGGCTTGTTGGGGCCGCCGTGCGCAACGTGTCGTTGCAGACCTCGTTCGAGATCATCAATCGCATAGGCGCCGCCGTCGCTGCCGAGCCGAATCTGGACATAGTCGTTCAGACGATCACCGACGCCGCCGTGGAACTGACCGGCGCTGAATTTGGCGCCTTTTTCTATAATCTGATCGATCAGCACGGTGAGAGCTACATGCTCTACAGCCTTTCGGGCGTTCCAAGGGAAGCATTCGCCGACTTTCCCATGCCGCGCAACACGGCCGTTTTCGCGCCCACGTTCCTGGGGGAGGGCATCGTCCGGTCCGACAATATACGGCAGGACGCCCGTTACGGCCACAACGCCCCGCACAAGGGCATGCCGCCCGGTCACTTGCCCGTCACCAGCTATCTCGCTGTGCCGGTCATCTCGCAAAGCGGCGAAGTGCAGGGCGGCCTCTTTTTCGGTCATCATCTGCCCGGTCGCTTCACCGCCGAACATGAAAAGATCATGGCCGGTGTAGCCGGGCACGCGTCGATCGCCATCGACAATGCCCGCCTCCACCATAAGGCGCAGCGGGAAATCGCGGCGCGAACGGTGGCGGAAGGAGAATTGCGCCAGCTGAACGCCACACTGGAACAGCGGATCGAACAGCGTACCGAGCAGATCCGCGCCGCCTTCCGCGAACTGGAACAAAGCGAGCGGCGCTTCGGCCTGTTGGTTCAGGGCGTGACCGATTACGCCATGTGCATGCTGGATGCGAACGGCACGATCACCAACTGGAATGCCGGGGCGGAACGGATCAAGGGCTATACAGCCCATGAAATCGTCGGGCGGCACTTCTCCTGCTTCTACACTGATCCGGACCAGCAAGCGGGCATGCCAGTTCGCACCCTTCAGGTTGCGGCCAGCGCCGGGCGGTTTGAGGCTGAAGGCTGGCGGGTGCGCAAGGACGGGTCCGAATTCTGGGCCAGTATCATCGTCGACGCCATTCATGACGATCAGGGCCGTCTGATCGGCTTTGCAAAGGTGACGCGCGACCTCACCGAAAAGCGGGCGGTCGAGGAACAGCTGCGTCAGGCGCAGAAGATGGAGGCGGTGGGACAACTCACCGGCGGCATCGCGCATGATTTCAACAATCTGCTGACCGTCATCAACGGCAATATCGAATTGGCGCAGCGCAATCTGGAAAAGGGAACGGACCCGGCCAAGATCAGCCGGGCGATCGCCAATGCGCGGCAGGGGGCGGAGCGTGCGGCGTCGCTCACCCAGCGGCTGCTCGCCTTTTCCCGGCGGCAACCCTTGTCGCCCAAGCCGCTGTACCTGGACCGGGTGGTGGACGGACTTTCGGACCTGCTGAAGCGGGCCTTGGGCGAACTTATCGAGCTGAAAACGGTGAGCGGCCCGCATCTATGGCTGGTAGAGGCCGACCCCAACCAGATCGAAAGTACGCTGCTGAACCTCGCGGTCAATGCCCGCGATGCCATGGCGGACGGCGGGACTCTGACGATCGAAACCGGCAACGCGCATCTGGACAGCGGCTATGCCGCCGCTTGCGGCGATGTGACGCCCGGCAATTATGTGATGGTTGCGGTCAGCGATACCGGCACGGGCATGGCGCCCCTCGTGCTGACGCGCATCTTCGAACCCTTTTTCACCACCAAGGAAATCGGCCGGGGCACGGGGCTCGGCCTCAGTCAGGTCTACGGTTTCGTCAAGCAGTCGGGCGGCCATGTCGAAGTGCTGTCGAAACAGGGGCAGGGGACCACGGTAAAAATCTACCTGCCGCGCTTTATCGGAGAGGCGGATGAGGCGCAGGATGAAAAGGCCGCCCCGCACGACCTGTCAGCCAATGGCGAAACCATATTGGTGGTCGAAGATGACGATGGCGTGCGCGCCTATTCCGTCGAGACTCTGCGCGAACTTGGCTACCGGGCTCTGGAGGCAGCCGACGGCAATGCTGCACTGCGTCTGATCGAAGCGGAGGATCAGCCGATCGACCTGCTTTTCACCGATGTGGTTATGCCGGGAATGTCCGGCAAGGAGTTGAGCGAAAAGGCCCGCATATTAAGGCCTGATCTCAAGATCCTCTATACCAGCGGCTACACACGCGATGGCTTCCTGCGCGACGGAAAGCTGGACCCGGACATCTCCCTGCTCGCAAAACCGTTCACATTACAGGAACTGGCAAGCCGCCTACGCGACCTGATCGATCAAAGCTGATTGGTTGGCATGCTAATCCGGCCCTCCAAAAGCGCACAGCAATGCGTCGTCATCCCAGCGAAAGCTGGGATCTCAGGAGGTGCAGCGCCATCTCGCCCCAGATCCCAGCCTTCGCTGGGATGACGGAAGTTTGCAAAAGCTCACGATCGCAAAAATGCAGTTGGCGCTCCCGATAGCGCCTATCCAGAACCCATCCCCGGCCCGGAAAGCGCAACATCCATATCCGCAAGCGCCAGCCGCAGCAGCTCCGCCATCGCCAATCGCGCCTCGTTCGCATCCTGCGAGGCGATCGCATCGAACACCGCGCGATGATCCGCGAAAGGATCGCGCGGCGACGACTTCTTCCGCTGCTTGAATGTCGTGGTCCAGCTGACCGCCGCGCCCACCGAACTTGCCAGCGCAGCCAGAGCGTCATTTTGCGTCGCGGCAAGGATGGCGTGGTGAAAACGCTGGTCGGCCGCGCGCCCTTCTTCGGACGAAAGGCCATGATCGCGCATGCTCATCAGCGCCTGTTCCATGGCAAAAAGCTGCGCATCCGTGCGCCGTCGCGCTGCCAGTTCCGCCGCTGCCGGTTCGATCACGCCACGCAATTCAAACAGATCGCGGACGAAGTCCGGGTCGGGTTCTCCCGCGAACATCCAGGCGAGCATTTCGGGGTCCAGCACATTCCAGCGGCTGCGCGGCAAGACGCGGGTGCCCGCCTTGGGTCGGCTTTCCAGCATGCCCTTGGCCACCAGAATGCGCACCGCTTCCCGATAGGCGGTGCGGGACACGCCCAGCCGTTCGGCGGCCTCGATCTCGCCGTCGAAAACGTCGCCGGGCTTATGGACTCCCGCGACGATGGCTGTGCCCAACTGCCGGGCGATGGCCTGATGGATGCGAAGCCCGCCTTCCTCATGTCCGAACTTCCGTTCAGCTGGATGCCGGTCTTCCCTCCCCAATGCCATGCTCCTTTTGTCTAATCGTCGAACGCCGCCGTAGGGCAATGCTTGCCGCAAAGGAAGGCGTCAGCCACCAGTCGCAGGGGGCTGGTATCCGCATCGATCGCGCCCTGGCCCACCAGCTCGACGAACAGGCGGTACATATCGGGATATTCATGGTCGGGTGCCTGCACCATGACGTCCCCGTTCAGCGTCAGGCGGTTCCCGCCTTCTGACAGGATCAGCGCGCCATCGTCTGTCTCGACCGCAATGTCCCATGTCTGCGGACCTGTCTGCCGCCAGTCGAACGCTGCATCGATCGGCGCGCCCGACGCGCTTGCCATCTTCAGGGCGGCGGCGATGGGGGCGTCTTTATTGGCAGGAACCTCCAGGCTGGCGGACAGCATCGTCACCGGCTCCGGCATGATTTCGGTCAGGATCGACAGCGCGTTGATGCCGGGGTCGAACACGCCAAAGCCGCCCGCTTCCCAAATCCACGGCTGGCCCGGATGCCAGTGCCGCACATCTTCCCGCCACTCGATCGACACGCGCGTGACCTTGCGCACGGCGAGCCATGCCTTTGCCTGCGCCACGGCGGCGGCATGGCGACTGTGCCAACTCGCATAAAGCGTCACGCCCTGCGCCTTCGCCAGGGCGATGAGCGCTTCGACCTCGGTCACCGTCGCGCCGGGGGGCTTCTCCAGAAACACATGCTTGCCCGCCAATATGGCCTTGCGCGCGGCTTCGTACCGCACTTGCGGCGGCTGGCACAGGATCACGGCATTCATGTCCGGCTCACCCGCCAACATCGTGTCGAGCGTAGGATAATTGTTCACCCCATCCGCCCGCGCATTCCGGCTGGCGACCGCAATCAGGTCGATGCCGCTTGTGTGTTCGATAGCGGGCAGATGCTGGTCGCGGGCGATCTTGCCCAAGCCAACCAGCCCCGCCTTGATGATGCCGCTCATGCCGCTTCCCTTATCTATTAATGATTGTCGCGCGGCAGGCCCTGAGTCTGGGCAATCCGCTGGAATTTCTCCGCACCCTCCAGGATCGCGCCCTTGTCCAACTGCCCCACCAGCGCGCGCTGAATCTCCTGCCACGGCGTCTGCGATGCGGGATAAGCATAGCCCCCCTCTGCCCGCAATGCCGCCCGCCGGGCCTCCAGCTCCTCGTCAGGAATAAGCACATTCACCGTCCGCGCCTCCAAATCCATCCGCACCCGGTCGCCGGTTTTCAGCAGCGCCAGCCCACCCATCGCCGCAGCCTCTGGCGAAGCGTTGAGGATCGAAGGGCTTCCCGACGTCCCCGACTGCCGCCCGTCGCCGATGCAGGGCAGGGCGGACACGCCTTCGGTGATCAGGTAAGCGGGCGGCCGCATGTTCACGACCTCCGCCGCGCCTGGATAGCCAATCGGCCCCGCGCCGCGCATGAACATTAGCGTTTCGGGCGTGATGCCCACCGCCGGATCATCGATCCGCGCATGATAATCCTCCGGCCCGTCGAACACGACAGCCGGTCCTTCAAAGGCGTTGGGATCGGCGGGGTTCGACAGGTATCGCTGGCGGAATTCCTCGCTGATAACGCTCGTCTTCATGATCGCGGCGTCGAACAAATTGCCCGACAGCACCAGGAAGCCCGCTTCCTCCTTCAACGGCTGTGCAAAGGGACGGATGACATTCTCATCCTCGATCGTGACGTGGCGGCAATTTTCTCCCATCGTCCGCCCGTTGACCGTCATCGCGCCCTCGCGGATCAGGCCCTGCGCGATCAGCTGGCCCACCACTGCAGGCACGCCCCCGGCATGATAATAATCCTCGCCCAGATATTCGCCCGCCGGTTGCAGGTTCACCAGCAGCGGCACGTCATGCCCCACCGTCTCCCAATCCTTCAGCGGCAGTTCGACGCCGACATGCCGGGCGATCGCCGCCAGATGGATCGGCGCATTGGTCGATCCCCCGATGGCGGAGTTCACCAAGATCGCGTTATGAAAGGCATCCAGCGTCAATATGTCGGACGGCTTCAAATCCTCCGCCACCATCTCCACGATCCGCTTGCCGGTGCGCCAGGCGGCCTCCTGCCGATCGCGATAGGGCGCAGGGATCGCCGCCGATCCCGGCAGCATCATGCCCAGCGCCTCGGCCAGCGAGTTCATCGTCGTCGCCGTCCCCATCGTGTTGCAATATCCGGTAGAGGGCGCCGACGAAGCCACCAGCTTGATAAAGCCCTCATCATCGATCTTCCCCGCCGCCAGCAATTGCCGCGCATGCCAGACGATCGTGCCCGACCCCGTCCGCTGCCCCTTGTGCCAGCCGTTCAGCATCGGCCCGACCGACAGCGCGATCGCGGGAATATTCACCGTCGCCGCCGCCATCAGCAGCGCAGGCGTCGTTTTGTCGCACCCCGTCGTCAGCACCACCCCATCGATCGGATAGCCATACAAAGCCTCGACCAGCCCCAGATAGGCAAGGTTACGGTCCAGCCCCGCCGTCGGCCGCTTGCCCGTCTCCTGGATCGGATGCACCGGAAACTCCAGCGCGATCCCGCCCATCTCGCGAATCCCTTCGCGAATCCGCTCGGCCAACACCAGATGATGCCGGTTACAGGGCGACAGGTCGCTCCCCGTCTGCGCGATGCCGATGATCGGCTTGCCACTACGCAGCTCCTCCAGGCTCAGCCCGAAGTTCAGATAACGCTCCACATAGAGCGCCGTCATGTCGATATTGTCGGGATTGTCGAACCAGGCGCGGCTGCGCAATTTCCGGTCGGGCTGAGACGAAGCGGCCATGGGAATTCCTGAAAGCAAAGCTGAGCGACGCATTGACGCTATCGGCCGTTGCATATACTCATACAAATAAGCAGACAAGAACGGAAATGACTTCGGCATGAGCAGCTATGACGTCGTCGGCGACTGGGGCACCAGCCGCCTGCGCCTTTTCCGCATGGAGCACGGGCAAGTCACCGCCCGCCGTGAAGGCCCCGGCATTGCCGAAGCGGGCGCGAATGCCGCCGAAGCCTTCGCGCAAACCATCGCGCCTTGGCTGGAAGATGGCACCCCCGGCACCATCCGCCTGTGCGGCATGGCGGGCGCGCGCGATGGCTGGGTGGAGGCACCCTATGCGGACTGCCCCGCCACCGCGCAGCAATGGCGCGCCGCCGCCATGCGCTTCGACTGGCAAGGCACGCCCGTCACGATCCTCGCAGGCCTGGCCTGCACCGACAAGGACGGCGTGCCCGACGTCATGCGCGGCGAAGAAACCCAAATCTTCGGCGCAATGCACCGGAATCCCGACCTTGCGCAGGGCCGCCACCTCATCGTGCTGCCCGGCACGCACAATAAATGGTCGCTGGTCGAGGATGGCCGCATCTTCAGCTTCCGCACCGTGCCCACCGGCGAACTCTTCGCCCTGCTGCGCGATCACTCCACCCTCGGCCCGAAAGCCGCCCCCGCCGACGCTGCCCAGGAAGCGGAAGGTTTCGCCGAAGGGCTCGAACGGGCAGGGGAGGGCCGCCTCCTCACCAACCTCTTCGCCGCCCGCGCCAAACGCCTGCGCGACGGACGGTCCCCCGATTGGGCCGCTGGCTATCTCTCCGGCCTGCTCATCGGCTGCGAAATCGCCGAAGTGCGCGCCATGCTTGGCGAAGTGAGCGGCATCACCCTCATCGGCGACCAGCGTCTTTGCACCCGTTATGCAGAGGCGATGGCGGCGCAGGGCCTGCCTTCCCGATCCTTAAGCGGCGACGATTGCGTCCTCGCTGGCCTCACCCTTCCGGAGAATGCCGCATGACCCTCGATTCCCTTCTCGCCGCCGGAGAACCCCCCATCGCCGCTATCCTGCGCGGCCTTCGCCCCGAAGAGGCGGTGGAGATCGGCGCCGCCCTCATCGATGCGGGTATCCGCATCATCGAAGTACCGCTGAACTCGCCCGAACCCTTCGAAAGCATCACCGCGCTCCAGCAAGCGTTCGGCGCGACCGCCCTGATCGGCGGTGGCACAGTGCTGACGGTCGAAGCGGTGGACGATCTGCGCCGCACCGGCGGACGCATCATGGTCACGCCCAACACCGACCCGGCCGTCATCGCCCGGGGTGCGCAATATGGCTTCGACATGCTGCCCGGCTTCATGACCCCTAGCGAAGGCTTCGCCGCCGTCCGCGCAGGTGCCCGCCGCCTGAAGCTGTTCCCGGCAGCCAGCCTCGGTCCCGCCTATATAAAGGGCATCAAGGAAGTGCTGCCGCGCCATGTCGGCCTCTGGGCAGTGGGCGGCACTGGCGCCGACACGATCGGCCAATGGCTTGGCGCAGGCTGCGAAGGCATCGGCGTCGGCGGCGCCCTATACCGCCCCGGCGACAATGTCGCGACGGTAGCAGAACGCGCTAAAACGTTGATCGCCGCATGGCGCGCGCTTGGCTAAGTGCGCTAACCCCTATCTCCGTTCGCCCTGAGCCTGTCGAAGGGCTCCACTTCCTTCTCAAGAGAGGAGAGGGCTTCGACAAGCTTAGCCCGAACGGATTTAGAGTGATTGGATCGGGGCTAGGCTTTGACGGGACTAAACTCCCTCACCCCCGTTCAGGCCGAGCGAAGCGAAGCCACTCCAAAGCTCAACCTTACCCCACCCTCTGCTCTTCCCGCCGGTCCAATACCTCACGCACTTTCCCCGCCAGCTCCGCATAAGTGAAAGGCTTGGTCAGCAACTCCACCCCCGGGTCCAACCGCCCATGGTGGAATATCGCGTTGCGTGCATATCCGGTCGCAAAAAGGATTTTAAGCTCCGGCCGCCTCGCCGCCGCTTCCCGCGCAACGTCCGCGCCCGTCATCCCACCGGGCAGCACCACATCGGTGAACAGCAGATCGACCGGCACCGGGGCCTGCTCCAGCGCGTCCAGCGCCGCCGCTCCGTTACTGGCCTCGATCACCCGATATCCCAGTTCGTTCAGCACCTCGACCGCATAAGCGCGGACCTTATCGTCATCCTCGCACACCAGAACCGTCTCATCGCCCCCGCTCACGACCGGGCGCGGCGCCTCCTCCAACTGATCATTTGCTGGCACCATGCCATGGAAACGGGGGAGGTAAATCTTGACGCTCGTCCCCTCGCCGACCTCCGAATAAACCCGGATATGGCCGCCTGACTGCTTGATGAAGCCATAGACCATGGACAGCCCCAGCCCGGTGCCCCGGCCCACCTCCTTGGTGGTGAAGAACGGCTCGATCGCGTGGCTCAACGTCTCCGCATCCATGCCCTGTCCCGTGTCCGACAGGCTGATCAGCACATATTGCCCGGGCTTCACATCCTCTTCCTGCGCCGCGTAACGGTCATCGATATGCGTATTGGCGACCTCGATGGTCAGCTTGCCGCCATCGGGCATTGCGTCCCGCGCATTGACCGCCAGGTTCAATAGCGCATTTTCCATCTGATTAAGATCGACCTCGATCGGCCAGGCCCGCGCGGTCTGGATCGTCTCCACCTCGATCCGCTCGCCCAAAGTGCGGCTCAATAGCTCCGACATGCGGCTCACCAGCCGATTGGGGTCTACGCGTTCGGGCGCCAGTGGCTGGCGGCGGGAAAAGGCGAGCAATCGCTGCGTCAGCATGGCCGCGCGTTCCGCACCCGCCATCGCATTATCCGCCGCCCGGCGCATCCGCTCATTATCTTTGAGGCCGCGCTGAAGCAGTTCAAGATTGCCCGTCACGACCTGTAGCAGGTTGTTGAAGTCATGGGCGACGCCGCCGGTCAACTGGCCCAGCGTCTCCATCTTCTGCGCCTGCCGCAACGCCGCCTCCGCTTCGGCAAGCGCGCGGGCATGGGCGCGCTGTTCGGTGACATCCCGCGCCACGCAATAGATTAATCCGTTGTCGGGCACCGCCGTCCAACTGAAGTTGCGATAATCGCCATCCTTTGTTCGGAACCTGTTTTCGAAGCGTGTCGTGGGAACGCCTTGCTGGAGCGTATAAACCTCGTTCCGGACGCGCGCGACATCATCAGGATGCTCCATCCATTCCGACGTGCGGCCGATCAGCTCCTCCTGGCTCCATCCCAATATGTCCGTCCATGCGGGGCTGGCGGACAGCCATGTGCCGTCCATGTCGGCGATCAGAAAAGGGTCGCGGGCCAGCGTCCATAATCGGTTCCGATCCGCCAGCATCTCCCGCTCGGTTCGGACGCGCTGCGTCGTCTCATTGACGATGCACAGCGCCCCGCCAATCGACCCGTCCGCTTCGAACACGGGGGAATAGCTGATGTCGAAATAGACTTCCTCGCCACGGCCACTGTCCCGCTCGATGTAAAAGGGGCGATCCTTGGCATGCACCGTCTCGCCCTTTTCGATTACCGACAGCAGCAACGGTTCCAGATCGTCCCATAGTTCGGCCCAACTCTCCCGCGCCGGACGGCCCAATGCCCCCGGATGCTTGTCGCCGATCGTCGGCGCATAGGCTTCATTATAGAGCGCGCAGAGGTCCGACCCCCAGAACAGCACGATCTCCGCTTTCGACGACAGCATCAGCCGCACCGTGGATATCAGCGCAGGCGACCATTGATCGACCGGCCCCAGAGGGGACCCGTCGCCGATGTGCGCCGTCAGACCCCCGATCGGACCATGTGCAGCGATCATCCCGGCGATGTCGGTCGCCGACGTGCTCATCGATTATCCTCTGTTAAGAAGTGCATAGACGGGATACGCCTGTCCGGTGATTTGTATCCGGTCGTTACGGAGCGTTGCGACCTTTTGTCCTATGGTCGCCCTCTTGCAACAATCCGGGCATCGGCGCATGGATCGGCGCCATGACTGAACTTGCCCTTCGCCCGGCCATGGATGTTTCCCGTCCCGTCGTGATCGCCCGCTGGCTGATCACGGTGGCAGCGCTCGTTTTTTGCATGGTGGTGGTGGGCGGCATCACCCGTCTTACCGAATCGGGCCTGTCGATAACGCAGTGGAAACCGATTACCGGCGCCATCCCGCCGCTGACCCATGATCAGTGGATGGACGCGTTTCGCCTCTATCAGCAAATCCCCGAATATCAGCAATTGCGGCAGGGCATGACCCTGTCCGATTTCCAGTTCATCTTCTTCTGGGAATGGGTGCATCGACTGCTTGGACGATTGATAGGCCTCGCCTTCGCCCTGCCGCTCCTGTGGTTCGCCTTTCGCCGTGCTATCCCCTACGGCTATGGCTGGCGTCTGGTGGCTTTGCTGGCGCTCGGCGGACTTCAGGGTGCGATTGGTTGGTGGATGGTGACTTCTGGCCTGTCCGTGCGCACCGATGTCAGCCACTACCGGCTCGCGGTTCATTTGCTGACGGCACTCTTTATCATGGGTGGCCTCATCTGGACCGCGCTTGATCTGTTTGGCTTGGCGCGGAACCCTGCCGCCCGTCCGGCTGCGCTAAGGCCTTTTGCGCTGGTCGCCCTGCTGGTGCTGTTGGTCCAGCTGATGTTCGGCGCGTTCACCGCTGGGCTCGATGCCGGTTATGTCTCGAACACATGGCCGCTCATGAACGACCATCTCGTGCCGGAGGGGATTTCGTGGCTGGGATCGCTTTGGGCGACTTTGTCCAGCGACCCTTATCTCGTCCATTTCATCCATCGCTGGTGGGCATGGGTTGCCGCTACGATGTTGATCCTCCTTGCGCGTAAGGCAAAGCGGGCAGGGCGGCGCGGTCCCTCGATCGGCATCAATGCCGCCGTCGGCACGCAGATCGCGCTGGGCATCGCCACTGTCGTCAGCGGCATCGCCTTGCCCCTCGCTGTGCTTCATCAGGCGGTCGGTGCGCTTGTCGTCGCTTCGGCCGCCTGGGGTGCGCATGCGATCGGGTCGCGCCGGGGGTGAGCGGCGTCGCGCTTGTCTACACGCTCTTCGGCTCGGCGGAGGCCGCTGGCCGCGTCGCGCGCCAGCTTATCGGGGAAGGGCTGGCTGCTTGCGCCAACATGCTCGGGGCTGCGACATCTCTCTATGAATGGAACGGGGTGCTGGAAAGCGCGGCGGAGTTTCCGGTGCTGTTCAAGACCACGCCCTCGCGCCGCGACGCCCTGATGGCGCGCATCGCGGAACTTCACGACTATGAAGTGCCCGCGATCCTCGCATTACCGGTGGAAAGCGCCGATTTACGCTACGCAAAATGGGTGGCCGAACAGATCACGAAGTGACGGGTATTATTTTACCCGTCAGGAAACCCGCCGAATCTCTTGACTTCTCGAACCTCGCCGGTCATTAGCGCCCATCTTTGAACGCCCTCAAAACGCGTTCAATTCACTATTTCATTCTGGAGATTGGCACCATGAAGGCGCTGATGAAGACCACTAAGCCGGCAACCCCGGCAACGGTCGAAAAGAAGTGGATCCTGATCGACGCGGAAGGTCTCGTCGTCGGCCGCCTCGCCTCGACCGTCGCAAACATCCTTCGCGGCAAGCACAAGACCAGCTTCACGCCCCACGTTGATTGCGGTGACAATGTCATCATCATCAACGCGGACAAGGTGAAGTTCACCGGCCGCAAGCTGACCGACAAGGTTTATTACAAGCACACCGGCTATGCCGGCGGCATCAAGGAAACCACGCCCGCCAAGATCCTGGAAGGCCGTTTCCCCGAGCGCGTCCTGGAAAAGGCTGTTGAGCGCATGATCCCCCGTGGTCCGCTCGGCCGTCAGCAGATGCGCAACCTGCGCATCTTCGCCGGTGCTGAACATCCGCACGAAGCGCAGAGCCCCGAAGTGCTCGATTTCGCATCGCGCAACCGCAAGAACAAGGTGGGTGCATAATGTCTGATAACCGCCAGTCCCTGTCCGACCTCGCGTCGCTGACCACCAACGCTCCCGCGCCCGCTGCTGGAGAGACCGTCGCTGCCGACGCGCCGATCGCTCCTGTTCAGCCCTCAGCTCCCCTGCGCGCCCAGGAAATCGACAGCCTTGGCCGTGCTTATGCGACCGGCCGCCGTAAGGATGCCGTCGCCCGCGTCTGGGTGAAGCCCGGCACCGGCAAGATCACGGTCAACGGCCGCGATCAGGAAGTGTATTTCGCTCGCCCGACCTTGCGTCTGGTGATCAACCAGCCCTTCGGCATCACTGAGCGTGAAGGTCAGTATGACGTGATCGCCACCGTCAAGGGCGGTGGTCTCTCGGGCCAAGCTGGCGCTGTGAAGCACGGCATCGCCCAGGCTCTGTCGAAGTACGAACCGGCGCTGCGCAGCGCGGTCAAGGCCGAAGGCTTCCTGACCCGCGACAGCCGCACCGTCGAGCGTAAGAAGTACGGTCGCGCCAAGGCTCGCCGCAGCTTCCAGTTCTCGAAGCGCTAAGCGTCAGCTACCAGCATTCTGGAAGGGGCCGGTTTTCCGGCCCCTTTTTCTTTGTCTGCAACCGTTGCGCAATCGTACCGGTGGCAACCTTCGGTCACTCCAAGTTGTTGACCCATCGTAGCTTTCGATAGGAGGACGTTATGGGTGAAATGACTGACAAGGTTAAAGCGGCAGGCAATAAGATTGCTGGAGCGGCAAAGGAAGCCGCAGGTCGGCACCAGAATGATGCTGATCTGGTTGCAGAAGGAAAGGCGCAGAAGGCTAAGGGCACCGCTCAGGACATAAAAGGGTCCGTGAAAGGTGCGCTTGGCGACAAGATCTGACCCAACCTAATCCGATATGATTTAAGAGAGGCCTCGCCAACTGGTGGGGCCTTTCGCTTATCGGTTAGTCCTTAAGTCCGCTTGGTGAGGCATGTTCTTCCGCTTCGCTCAGATAGGCCCGCACATCTCGCCGCAGTTCCCCCGCGCAGAGATAAAGCGCAATGACATTGGGAATCGCCATCAGGAAGAAACTGCTATCGACGATGTCCACGACCCGGCCTAGGTCGATCGCAGCAGCAGGGGGCAGCGCGACGATGTAGAGGATTTTGTAGCTCCACTGCGCCTTTGGCCCATGACCGAACAGATACCCCCAAGCCTGAAGGCCGTAAAAGCCCCATGCGACAAGCGTGGAATAGGCGAACAGCACAACGACGACGGCTAGCAGCCATGGAAACCATGGTAACACTTGCGCGAAGGCGGCAGAGGTGATTGCGATGCCCTCCAGTCCCGATGTCCAAGTGCCCGCGACGACCAGCGCCAGACCACCCACCGAACAGACGATCATCGTTCCAAGCAGCGGTTCGAGCAGGGCCACCAGCCCTTCTGAAACCGGATGGCGTACCCTTGCTAGGCTGTGGGCCATCACCGCGGAGCCGACACCGGCCTCGCTCGCAAAGACCGCTCGCCTCATTCCCGAGACGAAGGCCCCGACAGCGCCCCCCGTGGCCGCGCTGCCATTCCAGGCGCCGTGCCATATCTGGGCCAATGCGTCGGGTATAGCTGGCGCGTGGATGATGAGGACGGCAGCGACACCAATGAGATAGACGGCCACCTTGAGTGGGGTCAGCCGTTTCGCGACCTCGCCGAGCCATGCCGCGCCGCCCAGTGTCACGAGCGCCACGGCGGCGGCGAGAAGCACGCCATAGGCCCAACCGTTAGAGAGACCGGTCACAACCTTCACCTGCGCGAAGCTCTGGTTAACCTGCACCATCGGGATCGCGCCAAACAGGGCGAAGAAGGCGTAAAGGCCGCCGAGCATAAGCCCAAGACGGGGCCAGCCTCGCGCCGTGCCGATGGCTCTGAGCACATACATGGGGCCGCCATGCACATGGCCGCGCTGATCGAATGTCCGGTATTTGAGGCCGAGTGTCACTTCGGCCATCTTCACGGTCATTGCGAACCAGCCGATCACGAACATCCACAAGATCGCGCCCGGCCCACCCATGGTCAACGCAACCGCGACCCCGGCGATGTTGCCAAGGCCGATCGTCCCGGCGAGCGCCGTGGTCAACGCGCCCCACTGACTGACGTCGCCCGTGGCCTCGCCTGCGCCTGGCTGGGTCCGCAATATCCGTAGCGCCCGTCCTACTGCGCGGACATTGGGAAAGCCTAGCCATATGGTGAAAAACAACATCGGGACCGCAAGATAGAGGACGATCAGTTCGATCCGGGCACCCATGACGGGCACCTTGAAGAAGATCGCACTTGAGAGCGCGTCCACCGCTGCATTGAAACCGTCCATCTGCTATGGGATGACTGCTGGCCAGTGGAAAGTCGAACAAAGATTGCTATGGACGACGGCAACTTAGGTCGCGTTGCAGGACAGAAATCATGAGCAGGCGTTATTTCGGCACCGACGGGATCAGGGGCCGTACGAACCAATGGCCGATGACCGCGGAACTGGCGATGAAGGTCGGCATGGCCGCCGGAAAGCATTTTCAGCGGGGGAGCCATAGGCATCGGGTTGTGATCGGCAAGGACACGCGCCTGTCCGGCTATATGGTCGAAAACGCGCTGGTCGCGGGGTTCACTGCGGTAGGAATGGACGTTGTTCAGTTCGGACCGATTCCAACGCCTGCCGTGGCGCTGCTTGCTCATTCGATGCGGGCAGATTTGGGCGTCATGATTTCGGCCAGCCACAATCCCTATGCTGACAACGGGATCAAGCTGTTCGGACCCGATGGCTACAAGCTGTCCGATGAAGATGAGCTGAAGATTGAAGCAATGTTGGAGCTGGACATTCCGCTTGCAGTATCATCGGAAATCGGACGTGCGCGCCGGGTCGAAGACGCCCGAGGCCGCTACATCCATGCGGTCAAGTCCAGCTTTCCCGCCGACCTTCGCCTCGACGGGCTGAAGATCGTCGTCGATTGCGCGAACGGCGCCGCTTATCAGGTCGCGCCATCGGCTCTGTGGGAATTGGGCGCAGAGGTGATCGCGATTGGGGTGACGCCGAATGGTATCAATATCAATGATGGTTGCGGATCGACCTCTCCGCTTCTGTGCCAGGAAACAGTGGTCTCCTCCGGTGCGGACATCGGGATCGCTCTTGACGGCGATGCCGACCGGCTGATCGTCGTGGATGAGAAAGGCCAGATCGTTGATGGCGATCAGATCATGGCGTTGATCGCGAGTAATTTTGCACGCGACGGATTGCTGAGGGGCGGCGGATTGGTTGCGACGGTTATGTCCAACCTCGGTTTGGAGCGCTATCTGGCTGCGCAAGGCATTAATCTCGAGCGTACCAAGGTTGGGGATCGTTATGTGCTGGAGCGAATGCGTGAGGGTGGCTTCAATGTCGGCGGCGAACAATCGGGGCACATGATCCTGTCCGATTATGCGACGACCGGCGATGGAACCGTAGCGGCGCTTCAGGTGCTTGCTGCGCTTGTCCGCGCGGGCAAGCCCGCCAGCGAAGTTCTGCATCAATTCGATCCCGTGCCGCAACTACTCAAGAATGTCCGCTTTTCCGGAGGCAAGCCGCTGGAGCATGAGGAGGTCAAGCGGGTGATCGCGCAGGCGGAGAGAGAACTCAATGGCTGCGGCCGATTGGTCATTCGTCCGTCCGGCACGGAGCCTGTAATCCGTGTCATGGCCGAGGGTGATCGGGAAGATCAGGTGAAGGACGTTGTCGATCGGATATGTGACGCGGTGGCGAGGGTGGCAGCCTAATGCTGGACATGCGTCCTGATTGCGAACGCTGCGGCGTGAATCTGCCAGCTGCGGAGCCGGGTGCGTTCGTTTGTTCGTTCGAGTGTACGTTTTACGCTGCCTGTGCCGAGGCGTTTGATGATCGTTGCCCTAATTGTGGCGGGGAACTGATGGACCGGCCGACGCGCACAGCCGATGCGCTTGCGCGCCATCCCGCCTCTACCGAGCGTCACTACAAGGGATGAAGCCCGCGCGCATTTTGATCATCGCCGGGTCGGACAGTGGCGGGGGGGCTGGCATTCAGGCGGATATCCGTACCGTCACGCTGTTGGGCGGTCATGCGATGACGGCGATCACCGCGATCACTGCGCAGAATACGCTGGGGGTGCAGGGCGTGCATGCGGTTTCCGCTGATATGGTGCTGCGGCAGATGGATAGTGTCATCAGCGATATCGGCGTGGATGCGGTGAAGATCGGGATGATCGGTTCGGCCGAGACTGCGGACGCCGTTGCTGATCGATTGGCCGAATTGGTCGATGTTCCGATCATATTCGATCCGGTGATGGTCGCTACCAGTGGATCGGTTCTGGCGGATGAGGCGACGATTGCGGCGTTTGAGCGGTTGATGGCGCTGGCGACTTTGGTGACGCCGAATATTCCGGAGCTGGAGGCGTTGGGGGGCGAGGAGATTGCGATCCGGTTCGATACCCATGTGCTGGCGAAGGGTGGGCATGGCGAGGGGGCAATGCTGACCGATCGGCTGATTGGGCCGCAGGGGTTGGTAAAGTCATGGAGCAATGCGCGAATTGAAACGATTCATACGCATGGGACCGGGTGTACCTTGGCCAGTGCCATTGCTGCTCGGTTGGGGCAGGATTCAGGCCTAGTAGAAGCTATTGAATTTGCTCGTAAATATGTTCGGGAAGCGTTGATGTTGGCGCCGGGTCTGGGGCAGGGTCATGGGCCTATGGGGGCGCCGTTCGGGTTTCACCAACATGCCTGATTTTGCGCATGAGAGGTTGCATCTTCCGGGCCTGGTCGCAGGCGTTGACGAAGCGGGCAGGGGGCCGCTTGCGGGGCCGGTTGTGGCCGCTGCCGTCATCCTGCGGCAGGAGGATTGCCCGGATGGTCTTAACGACAGCAAACAGCTGACCGCCGCGCGGCGCGCGGTGCTGGAGGTCGAGATCAAGGCGCGGGCGCTGTGCTGGGGGATTGGGGTCGCGTCGGTCGAAGAGATTGACGAGATCAATATACTGTGGGCGACGATGCTGGCGATGACGCGCGCGGTGGAGGCGCTGGCGCATGATTGCGCACATGTGCTGGTGGACGGCAATCGTTGCCCGAAATGGCGGTGGGCGTCGACGGCTGTGGTGGAGGGCGACGCCAAATGCCTGTCGATCGCCGCCGCGTCGATATTGGCCAAGGAAGCGCGCGACCGCATGATGATAGAGGCGGCGGCGGCGCACCCGCATTATGGCTGGGAAAGCAACAAGGGCTATGGCAGCCCGATGCATCTGGCGGCGTTGCGAGAGCATGGTCCGACGCCGCTGCATCGCCGCAGCTTTGCCCCGGTCGCGCAACTGGTCTTGCTATAGGATCGATAGGGCGAAATTGACGGTGCGGCGCTTGGTCGCTTCATCCCCATTGGCATCGAAGAGGATCGGGTTGCCAATCGAGCGGCTAAAGCATCCGACGATCAGATCGGGTTGGACCATCCCCAAGGAGGGACTCAGCCCTTCCCATGATTCTACCGGCGTCAGCCGATTAGTTATTACTTTGTTTTCCGCATTTTCCGAGCCAGCAGAGGCGCCGGTTGCCTGCGCAATGTTCTTGTGCGCCATATGCGGAAAAGATAAGTATTCTTAACCTGTGTCGCAATGGGATTAAGAATAGCGAGCAGTAGACCGCTTCCCCGGCTGGCGCAGCCGCGCATTATGGCTAAGAAAGTCTTTATGCGCGTGATGCCGTTCCTGTTGGCGCTTGTCGCCCTAGCTTCTCTTTCGCCGACGCGTGACGCTGCTGCTGCGCCAGCGATTCCGGATGGTGAGGTGGTGCAGCCGGGCAGCTATCGTTGGCTGGAGGAAGGGCCGTTCGATGGGCCGCTTTACCTGATCATCAGCCTTCAGCGGCAGAGGGTGCATGTCTATAGCGGTGACCGGCTGGTGGGCGTGGCGAGCGTGTCGACGGGCACGCCGGGGCACCGGACGCCGACCGGCGAGTTCACGATCTTGCAAAAGCGGGAATGGCATCGGTCCAATCTCTACAGCAATGCGCCGATGCCGTTCATGCAAAGGCTGACATGGGATGGGGTAGCGCTGCATGCGGGGCAGAATCCGGGTTATCCGGCGAGCCATGGTTGCATAAGATTGCCTACTGCCTTTGCCCGGACATTGTTTGGGATGACGCAGCTTGGGACGCTGGTTCGGGTGAATGCGGATGCGTTGGGGCCTGCGTTGATGCTCGATCGGCTGGTGCTGGATGATCCGGGGACGGCAGTGGTCACGTTCACGCCGGGTGGCAAGACGCCGGTGGTGGAGCAGGCGAAGGTTGAATTGGCGGCTAGGGATGTGCCTGTGCTGGCGATTGATCCGAGTGTGTTTCGGCCGAGGTTGCGGCGGTGGTCGCCGTAGAGGCGTGGGTTTCCCGGCGTTAATGCCTTCACTCCGCTCTGCTGAAGGATTCTACTTCGTTTAGCCTGAAACGGGAGGGGAACCGGAACACGCCCCACTGAAATATGATCAAGGTTGAGTGATCGTCACCCCGGACTTGATCCGGGGTCCCGCTCTAGGGTGTGTGGGGATTCAGCCCATGACGGGCTGCAAATGGCGACTTTCTGCGCTTCCGGTGCTCACGTACTGAAGTACGCTGCGTCGAAGCGAGGCACGTGACTCGCTTCGAGGTTCTCGAAATTCACCATTTTCGCCTCGTCCTGAACTGAATCCCCACACACCCTAATCTGACGCTGCCGAGACAGCGGGACCCCGGGTCAAGCCCGGGGTGACGCAAAAGGAGCCTTAATTCAGACGCATTGGCTTCGGGCGAATGGGTAGGGGCGATAGTGTTCTAGACTGCACTGAGCCCGGCGTCGGCAAGACCGCGCCATAGATGCAAAGCCTGCACGCTTTCCTTAACATCATGGACGCGCACCATTTGTGCGCCGGATTGCACGGCGCGGAAGGCGAGGGCTATGGAGCCGCCGAGGCGGTCGGGGGCGGGGGCTTCGTTGGACAGGGCGCCGATCAGACGCTTGCGGCTTCCGGCGAAGAGGAGTGGCACGCCGAGGCCCTGAAAGGTGGCTAGGCCGTTAACCAGCGCGAGATTGTCGGCGAGCGATTTGCCGAATCCCAGGCCCGGATCGATCATGATCTTGTCGCGTGCGATGCCTGCGGCGGCGCAGGCTTCGATGCGGCTTTCGAGCGTGTCGAACACGTCGGCGACGACATCGCCATAGCCGCCGGGATTGTCGTGCGGGTCATCGCCGGAGGAAGGCGCATGCATCAGGATGACGGGGCAGCCTGCGCGCGCCGCGACTTCCATTGCGCGGGGGTCATGGGCAAGGGCGCTGACATCGTTGATGACCTTTGCACCTGCTGCGAGAGCCGCTTCCATGACGGCTGCCTTTCGCGTGTCGATGGAGACCGGCGTCCCTGCGGCGGCCAGTTTTTCGATGACGGGGACGACGCGGGCAATTTCGTCGCCTTCCCAGACCTTGGGTGCTTTGGGGCGGGTGGATTCGCCGCCTATGTCGATCAGCGCTGCGCCTGCGGCCGCCATGGCGAAGCCAGCGTCGGCTGCGGCTTGCGGGTTGTCCATATGCTTGCCGCCATCGGAGAAGCTGTCGGGTGTGACGTTGAGGATCGCCATGACCTGCGGCGCGTCGAAGCGAATGGTGCGATCGCCTAGCGCGAGTGGCTGGCGTTGGGCGGAGATGTTTGTTGCGAGCCGCTGGGCTTGTTCGGCGAGCGCGTCGGGGAGGGTGGCGATGGTTTCGGCGAACTGCGCCACCGGGATGGTTGTGCGGGCGAGGCGCTGGGAACCTTGAAGTGCGGTTAGCTCATAGGCCTGGAACCAGATGAGGCCGTTGGCCATGCGCGCGGCTGACCCATCGGGCAGGCCGATGGGGGAGGGGACGAACCATGTGGGCTTCAGGTAGAGCCGGGCGTCAGGCGCAAGGGTGGGTAGGATCATCTCGACTCCGTTCGTCCTGAGCTTGCCGAAGGGCTTCACTTCTCTTCAAGGAAGGAGAGGGCTTCGACAAGCTCAGCCTGAACGGAGGTTGTGAATATTTCCTAGAGTCTTTCCGATGTTGAATGAATCGTTGGGGATTTCCAGACGGTTGGAAGTGTGATTCAAGGTGGCCACTGGTGAGGAGGCCAGCATGGATGAGGCCATTATCACAGGATTTGCGGGTTCGGTTTTGTCGGGCTCTGGATCGAGGCATGTCGGCGCGGGGGGCTGCGCGGTTGCTGGAGGTGAGCCCGGCCACGGGGGTTCGCTGGGCGCAGTCATGGCGAACGCGCGGGTCTGTTGAGCCGGGCAAGGTCGGCGGTCACATGCTCCCGTTGCTGGCGCGTGAGCGCGAGTGGTTGCTTGCGCGGATCGAGCAGAAGAAGGACCTGACGCTGCACGAGTTGCTGGCCCAGCTGCGTGAAGAGCGTGGTGTGGTGGTCTGCTGCGACACGCTGTGGCGGTTCATGGGCCGCTTGGGCAAGACGTTTAAAAAAAGACGCTCTTCGCCAAGGAACAGGACCGGCCCGACGTCATCCGACGCCGCAACCGCTGGCGCTGGGTCCAGCGCTGGGTAGATCCCAAGCGCATGGTCTTCATCGACGAGACCTGGGCGAAGACCAACATGACCCGCACCCATGGCTGGCATCACCGGGGCGAGCCGCTGATCGACAAGGTGCCGCATGGCCACTGGAAGACGCTGACCTTCATCGCTGGCCTCAGGCATGATGGCATCGTGGCCCCTTGCGTCCTCGATGGCCCGATAAACGGCGAGAGCTTCACCGCGTGGGTCGAGCAGTTCCTGATCCCCGCGCTGGAACCCGGCAGCATCATCGTGGTCGACAATCTCGGCAGCCACAAAGGCAGCCGCGTGCGCAAATTGCTCAAGGCGGCGGGCATCAGGCTGTTCTTCCTGCCGCCCTACTCGCCCGACCTGAACCCCATCGAGGAGATGTTCTCCAAGCTCAAGCGTCTGCTCCGCAAGGCCAACGAACGCACCGTCGAGGCAACATGGCGACGCATCGGAAAACTGCTCGACCACTTCCCGCCCGCAGAATGCGCCAATTACATCCGTGGAGCCGGATATGCCTCAATCTAAGTCAGAAAGACTCTAGGGCTCGTTCGCCAGCAGATAAGTCTGGCGCAGCGTGTCGATCGGCTTGAGGGCGCCGTCGACTTCATGGTGCCAGAAAGTCCAGCCATTGCAGCTGGGCGCATTTTGCAGGGTTGCGCCGATCTTGTGGATCGATCCCGTATCCGTGCCGATGCAAAGCGAGCCATCGGCGCGCACGGTGGCCTGCCAGCGGCGCTTGGCGTCGGTCAGGATCGAGCCGGGCTGGAGATAGCCGGTTTCGACAAGCGTGCCGAAGGCGACCTTGGGCTGGCTCTTCGCGCTCTGCATGATGGTGAGCGCGGATTCGTCCAGCGGCAGGGCGGCTTCGATGCGCTCGATCGCGACTTCGATATAGCTGTCTTCGCGTTCGATGCCGATCCATTTGCGGCCGAGGCGCTTGGCGACGGCGCCTGTGGTGCCGGTGCCGAAGAAGGGATCGAGTACGACGTCGCCGGGCTTTGTGCAGGCCAGCAGCACGCGGTAGAGCAAGGATTCAGGCTTTTGCGTCGGGTGCGCCTTGGTCCCGTTGCGCTTCAGCCGTTCCTGCCCGCCGCAGATCGGCAGCACCCAGTCGGAGCGCATCTGAAGCTCGTCATTGAGCGTCTTCATCGCTTTATAGTTGAACGTATATTTGGCGTCCTCGCCCTGGCTGGCCCAGATCAGCGTTTCATGCGCGTTGGTGAAACGCGTGCCCTTGAAATTGGGCATGGGGTTGGACTTGCGCCAGATGATGTCGTTGAGGATCCAGAAGCCTTCGTCCTGGAGCGCCGTGCCGACGCGGAAGATATTGTGATAGCTGCCAATGACCCAGATGGTGCCATTGGGCTTAAGGATGCGGCGGGCCTGCGCCAGCCATGCCTTCGTAAAGCGGTCATAGCTGCTGAGGGTGTCGAATTTGTCCCAGTCATTGTCCACGGCATCCACCCGGCCGCCTTCGGGGCGGAACAGGTCGCCGCCCAGCTGAAGATTATAGGGCGGATCGGCGAAGATCATGTCGATGCAGGCGTCGGGCAGCTTGGCCATTTCGGCGATGCAGTCGCCGCGCAGCAGGCAGTTTGCCGGGACGTTGACCGCCTCTTTTTCAATCGGCGCAACCGCCCTTTTACGCCGCGGTGCGACGCGTTCCATGACACCCATTATGTGACCCCCATATGTTTCGAGGACCAGCGTTGAGTCGTCGAGAGTCCGGCGTCAAGATCAACGGCTTAGCCATTGAGCCTCAGGCAAAAGTTAACAGCGTGAGAACGAAAGAGGTAGACACGACATGTTGAGTCCCGATTTAGCCAAGGGACTCAATATCAAGTGGTGTGACTCAAAAGACTCAGCTGCTGGACCCCGCCAACTTTTTTTGGTTAACGTCGCTTCGACCCATCAAAAACGGTCTCCGCTTGATCTATTCATAATCATTTGGTTATGAGTTCGCAATGAATGATCCTGTTTCAAGTGGCGACCGCTCGGCGGCATGTGACGAACTTTTCAAGGCGCTTTCCGACGGGACGCGGCGGGCGTTGCTGGAATATCTGGTGAAGGAGGGGGAGCAGAGCGTGCATGCCCTGACGGCCGTCTCCGATGTATCGCAACCGATGGTGTCGCGGCATCTGGGGAAGCTGAAGCGCGCGCGTCTGGTGACGGCTCGCCGGGCGGGGCGTGAGACTTATTATGCGGCACGGGTGAAGGGCCTGGCTCCGGTCGTGCAATGGATGGCGATTTACGGGGCGTTGTGGTCGCAGCGATTTACCGCTTTGGAAGAATTGAGCGAGCCTGCCTGACGGGGCTGCGCGCCATAATTCCCCTTGCATTGCTGGCCTAAATGGTGATCGAAGGCGCGGTGATCCTTGTTGCGGGAAGGGGGCGGGGTGTGCCGCTCCAAGGGGGTGCGGCATGGTGACGGGAAATTGACGTGGAGAAGATTGCAGGCCGCCTTGGCAGGATACAGGTTGACAGGATCCAGGGGCGCGCGCGCTTTGTCAGGGAAACACCCGATGTCAGGCGTCAGGCGCTGATCGAAGCGACGGCGCAGTGCCTTGCGGAGAAGGGCGTGGCCGCGACTTCCGTCCGGGCGATCTGCGCGCGGGCGGGCGTGTCGGCGGGATTGCTGACCCATTATTTCGATGGTGTCGATGCCCTTATCCTCGCCACCTACCGCGATGTTGGAAAGAAGGTGGCGGCGGCGCTGGAGCAGGCCGTGGCAGAGGCGGGGCCTGATCCGCTTGACCGGCTGTGGGCTTATATAAGGGCGAATTTGCAGCCGCCGGTGCTGGACCCCAATTTGCTGGCGACGTGGATTTCCTTCTGGAGTCTGGTGAAGACCAGTCCCGAGATCGCTGCCACGCATGCGGAAACCTATGGCGGATCGCGTGAGCGCTTGGAGGTGTTGCTGCGCGAGGCGGCGCCGCAGATTCCGCGTCCGGCTGCGCGGATCGCGGCGATTGGTTTGACCGCAATGCTGGATGGGCTGTGGCTGGAGTTGTGCCTCGATTCCTCGACCTTCACTATCGATGAGGCCCTGGAGATGGCGAGGGAAGCGATGACCTATGTCATCCAGAAGCCAAGGGATGAGCCGGTCGATCAACGAGTGGCGGGTTGATCGCTTTTCTCAATCAGTGGTGTGAAGAAAAGCAATTTCCCCTTATCCTGCTACCTCCCTACATAGGCCGGGCAACAGCAACCCTAAGAAGGAACTGGAAAGCCCATGGCTCTCATCAATACCAGCATCAAGCCGTTCAAGGCGACCGCTTTCAAGGAAGGCAAGTTCGTCGATGTCACCGACGAGGACGTGAAGGGCAAGTGGGCGATCTTCTTCTTCTACCCTGCCGACTTCACCTTCGTGTGTCCGACGGAGCTGGAAGACCTGGCGGGCATCTATCCGACGCTGCAGTCGCTGAACGTGGAAGTCTATTCGGTTTCGACCGACACGCACTTCAGCCACAAGGCATGGCACGACACCTCGCCCGCCATCAGCAAGATCAACTATTACATGCTGGGCGACCAGTCGGGCCAGATCACCAACAATTTCGACGTGATGCGTCCGGGCGTCGGGCTGGCCGATCGCGCGACCTTCCTGGTCGATCCCGAAGGCGTGATCCAGTTCATGGAGATCACTTCAGAAGGCGTCGGCCGCAACGCGACCGAGCTGCTCCGCAAGGTCAAGGCTGCGCAATATGTCGCCGCTCATCCCGGCGAAGTGTGCCCGGCCAAGTGGGAAGAGGGTGAAGAAACACTCGCTCCCTCGCTCGACCTCGTCGGCAAGATCTAAGCAAAATCTGATCTTTCGCCGGGCCGGGTCGAGCAACTCCCCGGCCCGGCGGGGGTTTTACCTGACAATTTGACCGCTGACATGTCGGACCTTCGGGTCGTATCGTCCGGCAAGCGGATCCGCGTGCCCCCCGGGCGGTGCGCCAATTCAATGGAGCTACGATAGATGTTGGACGCAAATCTGAAGGGTCAGCTGAAGACCTATATGGCGAACATCACGCAGCCGATCGAGCTGGTGGCGTCGCTGGATGAAAGTGCGAAGTCGCGCGAGCTGGAAGGGCTGCTGAACGAGATTGCCGAGCTGTCGGACAAGGTGACGGTCACCTCCGGCAATGACAGGCGCAAGCCGAGCTTCATGATCCGGCGCGCGGGCACCGATATCGGCGTGACCTTCGCGGGCATTCCGATGGGGCATGAGTTCACCTCGCTGGTGCTCGCGCTGTTGCAGGTGGGCGGCCATCCGTCCAAGGCGGCGCAGGATGTGATCCAGCAGATCAAGGATCTGGACGGCGACTTCAGTTTCGAAACCTATTTCTCGCTGTCGTGCCAGAACTGCCCGGACGTGGTGCAGGCGCTAAACCTGATGAGCGTGCTCAATCCCCGGATCAAGCATGTCGCCATCGACGGCGCGCTGTTCAAGGAAGAGGTTGATGCGCGTCAAGTGATGGCGGTGCCGACCGTGTTCCTGAATGGCGAGCCCTTCGCCTCGGGGCGGATGGAACTGGAGCAGATCGTTGCCAAGATCGACAGCGGCGCGGCGGATCGCGCGGCCGAGAAGATCCGGGGTCAGGAGCCGTTCGAGGTGCTGGTGGTCGGCGGCGGCCCTGCTGGCGCTGCGTCGGCCATCTATGCGGCGCGCAAGGGCATTCGCACGGGTGTCGCGGCGGAACGTTTCGGTGGGCAGGTGCTCGACACGATGGCGATCGAGAATTTCATCTCGGTAAGCCACACGGAGGGGCCGAAGCTTGCCGCGCAGCTGGAAGCGCATGTGAAGGATTATGATGTCGAGATCATGAACCTACAAAAGGCGGCCAAGTTGATCCCGGCCCAGAGTGAAGGCGGCTATCATGAGGTCGTGTTGGAAAATGGTGCTTCGCTGAAAGGGCGCACCGTGATCCTGTCTACGGGCGCGCGGTGGCGGCAGATGGGCGTGCCGGGCGAGGATGAATATCGCAACAAGGGCGTTGCCTACTGCCCGCATTGCGATGGCCCGCTGTTCAAGGGCAAGCGCGTGGCGGTGATCGGTGGCGGTAACAGTGGTGTCGAGGCGGCGATCGATCTCGCCGGTATCGTCGCCCATGTGACGCTGATCGAGTTCGATAGCCAGTTGCGCGCCGACGCGGTGTTGCAGCGCAAGCTCGCCAGCCTGCCCAATGTGCGGATCATCACTTCGGCGCTCACGACCAAGGTCGACGGCGACGGCACCAGGGTTACGGGCCTTTCCTACAAGGACCGTAACAGTGGCACCGAGCATGATGTCGAGCTGGAGGGCATTTTCGTACAGATCGGGCTGGTCCCGAACACGGAATGGCTGAAGGACGCGATCGCGCTGTCGCCGCGCGGAGAGATCGAGATTGATGCCAGGGGCGAAACGAGTCAGCCAGGCATATTCGCTGCGGGCGATTGCACGACCGTGCCCTACAAGCAGATCGTGATCGCCATGGGAGCAGGATCGATAGCGGCGTTGTCTGCCTTCGATTATCTTATCCGCCTGCCCGCTTCGGAAGAGGCGGCGCAAGCTGCCTGACGAGACAGCCCCTGAGCGGGGGGGCTGGGAAGCGGTCGGCGCCAGGCCCGGTGGCGGCCGCTTCTTAGTGTGCGGGCTTTAAATCGGCACTGCCTCTTATTTCCGTTCGCCCTGAGCCTGTCGAAGGGCTCTACTTCTCTTTTGGAAAGGAGAGGGCTTCGACAAGCTCAGCCCGAACGGGGGTGAGTAATTCAGATCAAACGCACGAAGCTTTAAATGAATGCAGTGTCTGCCGGGCGGGTCAGCCCGCAGCGTGGCGGGCGGTCAGCAGATAGTTGATGGCCTTGTTGGACGAGAGGGTGAAGCCCTTGCGCGGATCGAAGGAGAGGCCGGTGACATCGGTCACCTCCAGTCCGGCCTTGACGAGCATCTCGGTCAGTTCATCGGGCGTCAAGAACTTGTCCCAGTCGTGCGTTCCCTTTGGAATGCCGCCGATCCCTTCGCCGATGCGGATCATCGCGAGGCGTGAGAGTGGGGTGCGGTTTGGCGTGGACATGATGAGCAGGCCGTTGGGACTGAGCTTGCCCGCCAGCGCACGGACGAAGGCGGCGGGGTCGGTGACATGTTCCACGACTTCCATGGAGGTGACGAGATCGAAGCTTCCGGCGTTAAGCTGTTCGACCGGCGTTGCGCGATAGTCGATCAGGAGGCCCTGACCGTCCGCATGGGCGCGGGCGATGGCGATATTCTCTTCCGCCGCGTCGAGCGCGGTGACGGCAGCGCCCAACCGCGCCAGAGGTTCGGACAACAGGCCCGCACCGCATCCTACATCCAGCGCAGATTTGCCTTCAAGCGGGTGGAAGCTGCTTTCTTCGCACAGCCAGTGCCGATCGATGGCGCTGCGAATATAGCGCAGCCTTACCGGATTGAGTTTGTGCAGCATGGCGCTGCTGCCCTTGGGATCCCACCAGTCGGCCGCCATCGCGCCGAAGTGGGCGGCTTCGCGGGGGTCGATCGTGCTTGTCGCTGAATTGGCCATGCGCCCTGACTACCAAGCTGCGCGCCGACGCGCCACGGGCATTTATTTCTTGCGCGGGGGCGGCCCTTCGCCGTCGAGATATTTATCCTCGGCATCCAGCTGGCGGCGCAGGTCGCGCGTCGCCGCTTCCGTCCTCGCCAATTCTTCGGGGCTTCTATGCCGTCGATTGCTCATCATCACATAGATCAGCACGGCCGCGAACAGAATTGGGCCTCCGATCGTGATAAGCCCGTACAGTATTCCGTCCATGGCTTGTTCCTTCCATTCTTTGCATGAAAGGAATGAGTGGTGAAGACACGGGGTTCCGCTCCACCGATGGCTTGCTTGCCATATTTGCCGCTGCTGCTATAGCGGCGCCGTTTTTCCCCCGGAGGGGGATATTCTCTTTAAGTAGACAGGTTCGACAGGCAAATGGCGCGCATCGTGATGAAATTCGGCGGCACCTCCATGGCGGGGATGGAGCGAATTCGCAACGTGGCCGCGCGCGTCAAACATGTCGTCGAGCAGGGTCATGAAGTCGCAGTCGTCGTGTCGGCCATGGCGGGCGAGACCGACCGGCTGGTGGGCTTCTGCAAGGAAGCCTCCGCGCTTTACGATCCGGCCGAATATGACGTCGTGGTCGCGAGCGGCGAACAGGTTACGAGCGGTCTGCTCGCCATGACTTTGAAGGCCATGGGCGTGGACGCGCGCAGCTGGCTCGGCTGGCAGCTGCCGATCCGCACCAACGAAGCCCATGCCAAGGCGCGAATTGGTGAGATCGATACGATCGACCTGCTTTCGTCCATGCGCGGCGGCACCGTGGCGGTTATCCCCGGTTTCCAGGGCATGATGGAGGATGGCCGCATCTCGACCCTGGGCCGTGGTGGTTCGGACACTTCGGCGGTGGCCGTGGCGGCGGCGTTGAAGGCTGACCGTTGCGACATTTATACCGACGTCGATGGCGTCTACACCACCGACCCGCGTATCGTGGCGCGGGCGCGCAAGCTCGACCTCGTCACCTATGAGGAAATGCTGGAACTGGCCTCGGTCGGAGCCAAGGTGCTCCAGACCCGCTCGGTCGGCCTCGCCATGAAGGAAGGCGTGGTCGTGCAGGTGCTTTCCTCCTTCGATGATCCCACCCAGACCGACCTCCCCGGCACGCTGATCGTCAGCGAAGAGGAACTGGAAGCCAAGCTCAAGGAAGACAAGATGGAACGTCAGCTCATCACCGGCATCGCCCATGACAAGAATGAGGCGAAGATCACCCTGACCCGCGTGCCGGATCGGCCGGGCGCGGTGGCGCACATCTTTGGCCCGCTGGCCGATGCGGCGATCAACGTCGACATGATCATCCAGAATGTCGGCCGCGACAAGGGTGAGACGGACGTGACCTTCACCGTGCCGGGCGCGGATCTGGCCCGCGCGCTGGACGTGCTGGAAAGCCAGAAGGAAGAGATCGGTTTCAACCGCGTGATCCCTGACACGAAGGTCGCGAAGATCAGCGTCGTGGGCGTCGGCATGAAGAGCCATGCGGGTGTCGCTTCGACCATGTTCAAGTCGCTGGCCGAGCGTGGGATCAATATCCTCGCCATCTCAACCAGCGAGATCAAGGTTTCGGTGCTGATCGACGAGGATGAGACGGAGCTGGCGGTGCGTGTGCTGCACACGGCCTATGGTCTGGACGCGCCGGTCGCTTGACACATTAATCTCCCCTCCCTTTTAAGGGAGGGGTCGGGGGGTGGGTGCGAGCGTTAGCGAGCCTCTGCCCTATACAGATAGCAGGGAACGGCGCTGGCGCGCCGCACCCACCCCAACCCCTCCCTTAAAAGGGAGGGGCTGTTTGATTCAAAGGCCTGCCTAATGACCAACGCCAAACTCACTTCCCTGATGGCTCGCGGCACCGAATTTCTCGGTTGCGAGGTTGCGATCATGTGCGGGGCGATGAGTTGGGTGTCGGAGCGGAACCTGGTCGCGGCCATCTCCAATGCTGGCGGGTTCGGCGTGATCGCATGCGGCGCGATGACGCCCGAGCTGCTCGACAAGGAAATCGCGGCGACCAAGGCGCTGACGAACAAGCCCTTCGGCGTGAACCTCATCACCATGCATCCGCAGTTGTTCGACCTGATCGAGGTGTGCGCCCGTCATGAAGTCGGCCATGTGGTGCTGGCAGGTGGCCTGCCGCCCAAGGGCAGCATCGAGGCGATCAAGGCGAAGGGTGCGAAGCTGATCTGCTTTGCTCCGGCGCTGAGCCTGGCGAAAAAGCTGGTTCG
The DNA here is from genome assembly GCF_055396345.1 of Sphingobium sp. TomTYG46. Taxonomy (NCBI): domain Bacteria; kingdom Pseudomonadati; phylum Pseudomonadota; class Alphaproteobacteria; order Sphingomonadales; family Sphingobiaceae; genus Sphingobium; species Sphingobium sp. TomTYG46. Next base: position 1,474,641 of record NZ_AP027324.1, on the reverse strand, counting down.
TTCCGGCGTCGATGCGCTGGTCATTGAGGGCATGGAAGCAGGGGGCCATATCGGCCCGGTGTCGACCAGCGTGCTGGCGCAGGAAATTCTGCCGGAAATGGCCGCGCAGCTTCCGGTGTTCGTTGCTGGCGGGATTGGCCGTGGCGAGTTGATCGCGGGCTATCTGGAGATGGGTGCGGCGGGCGTGCAGCTGGGCACCCGTTTTGCCTGCGCGGCGGAGAGCATTGCGCACCCGAATTTCAAGAAATCCTTCTTCCGCGCGTCCGCTCGTGATGCGATCGCGAGTGTCCAGATCGACCCGCGCCTGCCCGTCATCCCTGTGCGCGCGCTCAAGAATAATGGGACAGAAGCCTTCACCGCCAAGCAGCGGGAAGTTGCGAACCTGCTCGACAGCGGCTCCGTCGATATGGGCGAGGCGCAGTTGCAGATCGAACATTATTGGGCAGGCGCCCTGCGTCGCGCGGTGATTGACGGTGATGTCGAGGGCGGGTCGCTGATGGCGGGCCAGTCGGTCGGCATGGTCACCAAGGAAGAGCCGGTTGCGGAGATTATTACGCAATTGATGGCCGAGGCGGCGGTCGCGCTGGAGCGGCGCAGCGCCTGAGGCGTGCCCGGTCCCGATATCGGGACGAGCCGAATCTCTTGAGGGACGAAGTGATCCGGGCGGTGATCGCCAGGAACGCGCGGCTTTGCCATGAGTTTTTCCTCAGACAATTTATCATGGGGAATATCGGGTTGCCGCTGCGTGCTGTTTCATGTCGCGTCTGGACAATTGCTTCGGTGGGCGCCCTGGCGCTGGTTGCAGGCTGCTCCACGCCCAAGGCGCCGCCGACGCCTCCACCCCCCGTCGTTCGGACGATCAAGCCGCTGCCGCCGATGGGCGCAGTGGAGGATATGAGCATTCCCGAGGTTGATCCGCAGGGCAAATTTCTGACGCCCAATCGCGGGGTGACGGCCAATACGGCGCTTTGGCATGTCCGGATGGCGCTGAATGTCGCCGCGCTGTCCTGCCATGGCGTGAACGAACCGGCGCGGGTGCAATATAATCAGATATTGCGGGTGCATAAGGACGTTCTTCGGGACGCAAATGCTGCGGTCGATCGCAACTACACCGCCGCTTATGGGAGCGGGGGCCTTCAGTCGCGCGAGTTGCTGAATACGGTCGTCTATAATTTCTTCTCGCTGCCGCCGGTTCAGCCGACCTTCTGCAAGGCGGCGATTGAGGTCGGGGCGAAGGTGCTTGCGCTGCCGTCGAGCCAGTTGCTGGGCTATGCTCCGGAGGCGTTGACCGCGCTTGAGCAGCCGTTTCAGGCATTTTACGAGGCCTATGCCGACTATCTGCGGCGGCTGGCGGAGTGGCAGTCGCGCTTTGGCGGGACTGTGACGGTGATCGTGTCGCCCACCCCTCTGCCGCCTCCGCCCAAGCCGCCTGCGGAGATTGGGGCGGGGTTCGTCCCGCCGCCCGCGCTGCCAAGGTTGCGTGAGGAAAGCGGGCAGGCGCTGGTGCCGGGCGCGACGTCCGCGCCGCGCGTGAATGTGCCGCCTTTCCCGATTACGCGCTAAGCGGAGGGGTGGGTCGCGGGGGCCTTGGCGGGCAGGGGGAACAGGCGCACGAAGCGTTCCGCCAACGCGTGGTCGCCCTGGACCTGGAGCGCGTCGGCGACGTCGTTGAAGCTGGTTGCGCCGTAGACGACGGCGGCGAGGGCATTCTGATCGCCGCTGAACAGCACGTCGGCATCCTGGGTTAAGCCGCGATCGATGGTGAAGTCGCCGTCCTTTAACAGCGCGCGAAATTCTTCCTCGCCGAAGCGGAAGCCGATCACGGCGTCCAGATCGCCGATGCGGCTGCGGTCGATCATCGTGCGCATCGACAGGACGACCGAGACGTTGCTCATGGGCTGGCCGGGCTGCATCGTGGGTGAGCGGCAGGCCCAGCGGCCGAGGACTTGGAAAAGGATTTCCGACTCGCGGCCCCATTGCGTCAGTTCGTAAATCTGGCTGGCGGCGGGTGGGGGCAGGCGGCGGCGGATGAGGACGCTGGCGGCTTCCAGTTCCTCCAGCCGTTGCGTCAGCACATTGGCGCTGATTCCGGGCAGGCTGGCGCGCAGATCGGTGAAGCGCTTGGGACCCAGCATCAATTCCCGCATGATGGGCATGGCCCAGCGGTCACCGACAAGGTCCAGCGCATGGGCAACTGCACAGCCATCCTGATAGGCGCGCTTTTTCAATTGCGAGTCCTTAGTTATTTTTTCTAACTTATGTGTTGCATAAGATAATCTATGGGTCCAAAAAGTTCAAGGCGGTGAGTCGAGAGCGATAGCTCCTTGCCGCGAAGCTCAAGGAGATGCGTGATGCCCGATGCCCCCGCGCCCAAGATGATTTTCGTCAACCTGCCGGTGAAGGACTTGTCCGCTTCCATCGCCTTTTACGAAGCGGTCGGTGCCGTGCGGAACAATGACTTTGCCGATGACAGCGCGCAGATGGTCAGCTTTTCCGACACGATCCACGTCATGCTGCTGACGCATGAACGCTTTTCCAGCTTCACGGCGCGCCGCATTCCCAATGCGCATGAAACGGCGCAGGTGCTGCTCGCACTCAGCGAGGAAAGCCGGGCGGCGGTGGATGCCACGATGGCCAGGGCGCTCGCGGCGGGTGGGACGGAACCCAATCCGTTGCAGGATCATGGTTTCATGTACGGCCGCGATTTCGCCGATCTGGATGGCCATATCTGGGAACTTGCGTGGATGGATATGGACGCAGCCCTGGCTGGCAACAAGCCGGTAACGGCCGCCTGATTCCGTCCTGACAGATATAAGGAGAGAGATGATGAGCTATATCGACGGTTTCGTGGTTCCCGTGCCCAAGGGCAACAAGGAACGCTATCAGGAGCTTGCGGCCCGCGCGGCGCCGATCTTCCTGGAGCATGGCGCGCTGCGCATGGTGGAATGCTGGGGCAATGATGTGCCTGTAGGGAAGGTCAATGACTTCCGCACGTCCGTGGTCGCCGAAGAGGGCGAGGACGTCGTCTTTTCCTGGATCGAATGGCCTGACAAGGCAACGCGGGATGCAGGGCAGGAAAAGGTGATGAACGATCCCCGCATGCAGGAAGATGGGGAACAGCCCTTTTCCGGCGCGCGGATGATCTATGGCGGGTTCGATGTGATGCTCGACCAAAAGGCCTGAAACTTCCTTTTAGAGGAGACGGATGATGACCGATTTCACCGGTAAATTCTTCTGGTATGAACTGATGACCAGCGACCCTGACGCAGCGATCGCCTTCTACGGCGACGTTGTAGGCTGGACGGCGCAGCCCTTTGGCGGCGAGCGGACGGACGACCCCTATAATGTCGTGTCAGGCAGTGCGGGGCCGCTAGGCGGCATCATGCGGATTCCGGCCGAAGCGAAGGATTGCGGCATGTCCCCCTGGTGGGGCGGCTATGTTGGATCAGCTGATGTCGATGCCGATGCCGAACGTTTGCGCGGCGCGGGGGCAAGCGTGAAGCGGCCGCCGGAAGATATTCCCGGCGTCGGCCGCTTTGCCGTGATCAGCGATCCGGGCGGGGCGATCTTCATGCTGCTCAAGGGATCAAGCCCCGATGGCATGGACGCCGCGCCGCCGATGGCGAACGGCCATGTCGGCTGGCACGAGCTTTACAGCGGCAATTTCGACGCGGACCTGGCTTTTTACACGTCCCAGTTCGGCTGGGGGAAGGGCGAGGCGATGGATATGGGGCCGATGGGAAGCTATCAGCTTTTCTCCATGTCCGGCGGAACCGAGTTCAACGCGATGGAGGGCGGCATGATGCGCAAGCCCGAGCAAATGCCCGTGCCGCAATGGCTGTTCTACTTCGTGGTGCCCGACATTGATGCGGGCGTGGAGAAGGTGAAGTCGGGCGGCGGCACTGTGCTCAATGGTCCTGCCGAAGTGCCGGGCGGCGCGTGGATCATCCAGGCTACCGACCCGCAAGGCGCTATGTTCGCGCTGGTCGGCATGCGTTCGACCGCAGCGTAAGGAGAAGAACGATGTCCAAGATTTCACCCTGTCTGTGGTTCGACGGACAGGCCGAGGAAGCTGCGCGCTTCTATGTCTCGGTCTTTGGCGGATCGGTGGATTCGATCAGCCGCTATCCTCATGATGTTCCCAGCCCCGCGCCTTTCAAGGGAGGGGATGTGCTGATGGTGGAGTTCACCCTGTTCGGGCAAAGCTATCAGGGCCTGAACGGCGGGCCGAAATTTCCGTTTACCGAAGCGGTGTCCTTGTCGGTCTCCTGCGAGGATCAGGCGGAACTGGACCGCTATTTCGATGTGCTGACGGCCGATGGCGGCTCGCCCGGTCCCTGTGGGTGGGTGAAGGACAAATATGGGCTGTCCTGGCAGCTGGTGCCCGAAGAGGTGATGGAGATGCACCGGAAGGGCGGTCCCGGCATCCAGCCAATGATGGCGGTGATGATGACCATGCAGAAGCTGGACCTTGCCCGAATGAAGGCGGCTTACGAGGGAGCGACGGTATGAGCAGCGCGCAACATGAGCTGTCGGTCAGCTGTCACATCGCCGCCCCGCGCGAGATCGTGTGGAAGGTGTGGACTGACCTGAAGGATCAATGGTTTTGCCCCAAGCCGTGGCGGGCCGAAGTGATCGAGGAAGATTTGCGCGCTGGTGGCCGTAGCGCCGTGCGCATGTTCGGTCCCGATGGCGAGGATACCGGGCCGATGGAGGGCATTTTCCTTGAGGTGGTGCCCGGAGAACGGGTCGTATCGACCGATGCTTACGCGTCCGGCTGGATACCGCAGGAGCCGTTCCTGACGTCGATCTGGAGCTTTGCGCAAGAGGGTGAGGGGACTCGCTTTACCGCGACGGCGCGGCATTGGAGCGGGGAAGCGCTGAAGCGGCATGAGGAAATGGGGTTTCATCCCGGGTGGGACCAGATGGCGCAGCAGTTCAAGGAATTGTGCGAGACTTCGGCGGCGACGGCTTGATGGGGCCTCCTCCCTGTCGCGAGGCGGGGAGGGTGGGCTGATGTTGGGCATTTTCCCCTCCACCACCTTTGGCGGTCCCCCTCCCCCTCTGGCGATGGGGAGGATTTGGGGGGCGGTGCTTGCCTTTTTGACGATTTGATGGGGCTCCCTCCAGATTAACCCTGACTTCCTCTTGGAAAGGGGGGCTGCGATCTGTTAGCGCTTTACCATGCCTACGACGCCCGCCGCAGCCGCCCGCCACATCCTCACCAGTTTGCAGGAGGTGATGGCTGCGCGAACGAGCGCGCAGGCCAAGCTGAACAAGGTCGTGGACATTATCGGCCAGGCGCTGTCGAGCGAGGTTTGCTCCATCTATCTGGTGCGCGAGGGGCTGCTGGAACTGTTCGCAACGCGCGGTTTGAAGCAGGAGGCCGTCCACGTCACCCGTATGGCGATGGGCGAGGGACTCGTCGGCCTGATCGCCACCAATGTGGAAACGCTGAACCTGGACGAAGCCGCGGCGCATCCCGACTATAGCTACCGGCCGGAAACGGGCGAAGAATTGTTCCACAGCTTTGCAGGTGTGCCGATTGTACGGCGCGAGCGCGCGATCGGCGTGTTGTGCGTGCAGCATGTGGAACCGCGCCGTTATGAAGAAGTCGAGATTGAGGCGTTACAGACGGTTGCCATGGTGCTGTCTGAATTGATCGCCAATGCCGAACTGGCGGACGACGGTCCGGCGGATTCGCGGGTGCAGGATACCGGCACGATCATGTTGCAGGGTTTGCAGTTGGTCATGGGCATGGCGCGGGGTCATGCGGTGTTCCACCAGCCGCGTGTTCATGTCGAACATACGGTCGCGGAGGATACCGAGGCGGAGCGCCAGCGCGTCATTTCCGCTTTCACCAAGATGCGCGAACAGATCGACCGCATGACGGGCGCTGTCGAGTTCGGGATGGAGGGCGAGCATCAGGAGGTGCTCGAAACCTACAAGATGTTCGCCTATGACGAAGGCTGGATACGGCGCATCAATGAGGCGATCGACAGCGGCCTGACCGCCGAGGCGGCGATCGAGCGCGTGCAGCAGCGCACCCGGATGCGCATGCGGCAGATCGATGACGCCCTGTTGCAGGATCGCATGCATGATCTGGAGGACATGGCCAACCGCCTGTTGCGGATCGTGTCGGGCCAGCTGGGTACGGCTGCGACCATGGGCCTCAGGCAGGACGCCATCCTGATTGCGCGTAATCTGGGTCCGGCGGAACTGCTGGAATATGATCGGCGGCGGTTGAAAGGCGTGATCCTGGAGGAAGGGTCGCTGACCGCGCATGTCACCATCGTTGCGCGCGCCATGGGCGTGCCGGTGTTGGGGCGCGTTCGTGAAATCCGGCATAAGGTGAATGAGGGCGACCTCATCCTGATGGACGTCGTGTCGAACAACCTGTTGATCCGTCCGACGGCGGACATGGACGAGGCGTTCGAGAACAAGCTGCACGTCACACAGAAGCGCCGGGCCGAATTTGCCGCGATGCGCGATCTGCCGTCGGTGACGGCGGACGGGCAGCGTATCGAGTTGATGGTGAATGCGGGTCTGCGTGAGGATGCGCAGGCGCTGGACCTTGTCGGCGCGGATGGCATCGGGCTGTTCCGCACGGAGTTCCAGTTCCTCGTGTCCGCGACTTTGCCGCAGCGGGAAAAGCAGCAGCGGCTTTACAAGGATGTGCTGGACGCGGCGGGCGACCGGCCGGTTATCTTCCGCACCGTCGATATCGGGGGTGACAAGGCGCTGCCATATATGCAGCGTGACGAGGATGAGGAGCTGGAGGACAATCCGGCGATGGGCTGGCGCGCGCTGCGGCTGGCGCTGGACCGCGACGGGTTGATGAAGGCGCAGGCGCGGGCGTTGCTGGAAGCGTCGGCGGGCAAGGTGCTGAACATCATGTTCCCGATGGTGTCCGAGCCATGGGAGTATGAGCAGGCGCGCGCGCTGGTCGAGCATCAGCGCGAATGGCTGCTGTCCCAGCGCAAGAAGGTGCCGACGGCGGTACGCTATGGCGCGATGCTGGAGGTGCCTGCGCTGGCGGAGGTTCTGGACCTGTTGCTGCCAAAGCTCGATTTCCTGTCGATCGGCACCAACGATTTGACGCAATTTCTCTTTGCGGCCGATCGGGCGCATCCCAAGCTGGCGGAACGTTATGACTGGCTGAGCATCGCCATCTTGCGCTTCCTCAGCCGCGTGGTGCGGACTTGCGAGGAATATCAGGTGCCGGTTGGCGTCTGTGGGGAAATGGGTGGGCGGACGCTGGAAGCGATGGCGCTGGTTGGCCTGGGCGTTCGGCGTTTGTCGATTACGCCCGCGTCGGTTGGTCCGGTCAAGGCCATGATCCGGGCTATCGATGCCGCCGAATTGCAGGCGTTGATGCGCAAGCTGCTGGACGACGGGATCGTGGATATTCGTGGCGCGCTGACGCAATGGGCGGATGAGCGGGGCATCGAACTGAATTGAACCGGAAAATGGGTCAGGCACGACCCCGGCGGCGTTGACAATCCCTGTGCCGGAATGAGACAAGACCGGCTTATAAGATCGCGGAGCAGCATGGCAGAACAACCCGAAGTGGAAAGCGGCGCGACGGCGCCGGACGTGCAATTAGGCACTCCCGGCGCAAAGCTGCGCGCGGCGCGCGAGGCGCATGGCCTGTCGATCCAGGACGTGGCGACGCGCACGCGCATCGCGCAACGTCAGTTGGAGGCGATCGAACGGGACGACTATTCAGCGCTTCCGGGTATTCCCTATGCGGTCGGCTTTGCCCGTGCCTATGCTCGCGCGGTCGATCTGGACGAGGTGGCCATTGCCGCCGATGTGCGCCATGCCGTCCATAATTCCGAACTGGGCGCCAATCGTTACGAGGCGTTCGAACCGGCCGATCCAGCCCGTGTGCCGTCGCGCGTCCTTGCCTGGACGGCTGCGGCTATCGTGATTGTGTTGGTGGCTGGCTTCACCATCTGGCGTACGCAGATGCTGACCCCGCCGACGGGGCAGGAGATCGCTGCCGAACAGGCCGAGCCCGCCGTTGCCGCGAAACCGGCGCCGGGCGCGCGTCCCGCCGCGCCGGTGGTGCAGACGGTTGTGTTCACCGCCAACGACGATGTGTGGTTGCGCATTTATGACGAGGCTGGCGATCGGCTGAAGGATGGCCTCATGAAGAAGGGTGAGAGCTTCACCCTGCCTGCCACTGCCCGCAACCCCATGATCCTGACCGGCCGTCCGCAAGCGTTGACGGTTACGGTCGGTGGCAAGCCTATTGCACCGCTTGGCGCACCTGATCGCACGATTTCCGATGTGCCGGTTTCGGCGGCGGCGTTGCTGGCGCGGGCTGCTCTGGCGCCTGCTGCTCCGGCCGCGTCGCCTGCCCCCGTGGCTGCCCCATCGGCTGTGCAAACGCCCGCCGCGCGGCCCGTGACCGGGAGCGTAGTGCCTGCGACCCCGGCGGAGCCCGCACCAGCTGTCCAACCCACGGCGGATTAAGGCGTCGCCAATCCCTGTTTGAGCCGCACGTGCCGCTTTACGGCGGCGAATATGGCCTTATGGTTAAGAGCGGGGAGCGCGGCCTTTGTGGGCCGTATCGTCGGTGAATTTAAGTTTTAGTCGGGGATCATCATGCGTTACGCCTTGTTTGCGACAACCGCCCTGCTGCTGGGGGCGCCCGCTATGGTTGCGTTCGCGCCAGCAGCGGCCGCCCAGAATGTGGCGCTGGATGTGCGTGTTGACCGGCTGGAAAAGGAAATGCGCGCGGTACAGCGCAAGGTCTTTCCCGCAGGCACTCCTCTGGAAGCGGAAATCAACCGTCCGGTGACGACCACCGTCCCGCCCGGCACGCCGTCATCATCGCCCGTCGCCGATCTGACGGCGCGCGTGGGGGCACTGGAATCGCAGCTCGCCTCGATGACCGGACAGGTTGAGGAAAACAGCTTCAAGATCCGTCAGCTGGAAGAGGCGTTCAACAAATATAAGGCCGAGGCGCAGACCCGCGCGGAGGTGGTCGCTCCGCCGCCCGTGCGCCCCGTTGTTCCCGCAGATAATGCAACCCAGACGGCGCCGAAACCGGGCACCAATGGTGGCGCGACCGAGGCGCGCAAGGCGGCCGTGGCGGCGATCGAACGGCCCGCGACCGGCGATGCGGCGGCCGACGCCTATAGCTATGGCTATCGTCTGTGGGATGCCAAATTCTATCCCGAGGCGCAGGCGCAGCTGAAGGCGACGGTGGATAAATATGGCACGACTTCGGTCGCGAGCCGCGCTTCGAACCTGCTGGGGCGGGCCTATCTGGATGATGGCAAGCCTGCGTTGGCCTCGGTCGCTTTTTACGACAATTATCAGAAGCGCCCCAAGGGGGATCGCGCTGCCGACAGCCTTGCCTATCTGGGTGAGGCGCTGATCCAGCTCAAGAAGCCCGCCGACGCGTGCAAGGTCTATGCGGAGCTGGAACAGGTCTATGGCGCCACCATGTCGGCCAGCCAGCGCGGCATGATGGACAAGGGCCGCGCCAAGGCGAAGTGCAGCTAAGGCACCCGCATGGCCGCGCCGCATTCGGCTCAGCCTGACCTGGAAGCGCTGCTGACGCTATCGGTTGGTGCGCTGGTGGGGGACGATGCCTCACTGCGTTTTGGCGTGGCGGTGTCGGGCGGCCCCGACAGCATGGCTTTGCTTGCCATGGCTGCACATGCCTTCGCGGGTAGGGTGGAAGCGGCCACCGTTGATCATGGATTGAGGCCAGAGTCCGCGGAAGAAGCCGCAATGGTGGGGCAGTGGTGCCATGGCAACGGTGTCGCGCATGCCGTTCTGCATCCGGTCACGCCTCCTACCGGCAATGTCCAGCAGTGGGCGAGGACCCAACGCTATGCGGCGCTGGAGCAATGGAGGGTCGATCGCGGGATCGACTGGATATTCACCGCGCATCATGCCGATGATCAGCTGGAAACCGTGCTGATGCGGCTAAACCGGGGCGCCGGCGTCAATGGTCTGGCCGGGATCCGCGCGCGGCAGGGGCGGGTATTGCGGCCCCTGCTTGGCGTGCGACGCGCGCAACTGTTGGACTATGCGGGTGAGCGCGGGCTTCCCTTCGTAAACGACCCTTCCAACATCGATCCGCGATTTGATCGGGCAGTGATTCGACGGCATCTGAAGGGCGCCGAATGGCTCGACCCGCAAAGTGCCGTCCGCAGTGCGGCGGCGCTAGCGGAGTGTGAGGAAGCGCTGGACTGGACGGTCGAGGATATCGCGGCGGCGCATGTTCGCAAGGAAGGGGAGGCTTGGCTGCTGACCCGCACGGATTTGCCTCGGGAGCTGCTGCGGCGTTTGTTGCTGCGCATCATTGCCGAGGCGGAACCCGGCGCGGAACCGCGCGGCGACACGCTCGACCGGGCCATTGCGGTAGCAATGCGGGGTGGGCAGGCGAGCCTTGGCGGATTATTGCTGAAAGGGGGCGCTGTCTGGAGAGTTAGCGTGGCGCCACCCCGACGCTGAATCCGAATCGATCTCGGGTGCGAAGGCCCACCGATAGCCGCGATGATGAGTCTCTGTCGAAACGACTTCGAGCGTTCAATTGATCGTTACGGAAAGGTTCCACGGATCAACGCGCCGACGCCTCGATCCGTCGAATTGTTGCAGCGCAATGACCTTTCCTTAATAGCCTCCATGCGTATTGGGGTCGGCACTCAGGCATGGAAAGTCATTTATGTTCGAATTTGCGGCGTTGACCTATGGTGTGCTCGCCAGTGTGATCCTTTCGGCGGCGCAACGTAACCGGAAGCTGGCTCGCCCGCATCCGCCGTTGCTGCTGTATGTCGGATATCTGCTGTGCGGCGTATCGGCGGGCCTGGCCATGATCCTGGCCTATATCGCCCTGTCGCAGTTCGTGGGCGGATAACGTCAGCAGACCGTTGCACCCAGCTTGCGATTTTGCCGGAGCATCCTATCTTGCCCGGTGAAAGAGAGTGATGATGAACGACGAGAAGGACCCGCAGGGTAACCCCTGGATCAAGAGCGCGATGATTTGGGCGGGGGTGATTGTCGCTCTGCTGCTATTCGTCTCGATGTTCGACAGCCGCTCCGCTTCGCAGGCGGGTAGCGGCATCGCCTATTCCGAATTCCGTTCGAAAGTTCAGGAAGGGCAGGTCAAGGACGTCGCGATCGCGACCGACAAGATTACCGGCACGCTGAGCAGCGGGCAGCGGTTCAACACCGTTCCCGTGAATGATCCGGGGCTGACCGGACTGCTTGACGATTATAACGTCAAATATTCCGGACAGACTGAGGAGCAGCCGAGCTTCTGGCAGATCATGCTGTATCAGTCGCTGCCGTTCCTGCTGATCCTGGGCATCGCCTTCTTCGTGCTGCGTCAGATGCAGAAGGGCGGCGGCGCGGGCGGTGCGATGGGCTTTGGCAAGTCCAAGGCAAAGCTGCTGACCGAAAAGCATGGCAAGGTGACGTTTGATGACGTTGCGGGCATCGATGAAGCGCGCGAGGAATTGCAGGAAATCGTCGAGTTCCTGAAAGACCCGACCAAGTTCGCAAGGCTGGGCGGCAAGATTCCCAAGGGCGCGTTGCTGGTTGGTTCGCCGGGCACCGGTAAGACGTTGCTGGCGCGTGCGATCGCGGGTGAGGCGGGCGTGCCTTTCTTCACCATTTCGGGTTCGGACTTCGTAGAAATGTTCGTAGGCGTCGGCGCGAGCCGTGTCCGCGACATGTTCGAGCAGGCGAAGAAGAACGCGCCCTGCATCGTCTTCATCGATGAAATTGACGCGGTCGGTCGCCATCGTGGCGCGGGCCTGGGCAACGGCAATGACGAGCGCGAGCAGACGCTGAACCAGCTGCTGGTCGAAATGGACGGTTTCGAAGCCAATGAGGGCATCATAATCGTCGCGGCGACCAACCGCCCCGATGTGCTGGACCCCGCGCTGCTGCGTCCAGGCCGTTTCGACCGTCAGGTCGTGGTGCCGCGCCCCGATATCGAAGGCCGCGAGAAGATTCTGGCCGTCCACATGAAGAAGGTGCCTTTGGCGCCCGACGTTAATCCGCGCACGATTGCGCGTGGCACGCCGGGCTTTTCCGGTGCTGATCTTGCAAACCTCGTGAACGAGGCGGCATTGATGGCCGCCCGGCGGGGCAAGCGTCTGGTTGCCATGGACGAGTTCGAGGCGGCCAAGGACAAGGTCATGATGGGCAGCGAGCGCCGCTCCATGGTCATGACCGAGGACGAGAAAAAGATGACCGCCTATCATGAGGCGGGCCATGCCATCGTCGCGGTTCATGAACCGGCGTCTGACCCGATCCACAAGGCGACGATCATCCCGCGCGGCCGTGCGCTGGGCATGGTGATGCGCTTGCCGGAGCGGGACAGCTACAGCTATCACCGTGACAAGATGCACGCGAACATGGCCGTTGCCATGGGTGGCCGCGTCGCCGAGGAGATCATCTTCGGCTATGACAAGGTGTCGTCGGGTGCTTCGGGTGACATCCAATATGCTACAAAGCTCGCGCGCGACATGGTCACTCAGTGGGGCATGTCGGACAAGCTGGGGCCGCTGCAATATGAGGAGCAGCAGGGCGAAACCTTCCTCGGTTACTCACAGAGCCAGCGCGTCCATATGTCGGACGAGACGGCGAAGCTGATCGACAAGGAAATTCGTGGACTGGTCGAGCAGGGCTATACGCGGGCGCAGGAAGTGCTGAAGGGTCATGAGGACCAGCTGCACCTGCTGGCCAACGCCATGCTGGAATATGAGACGCTGTCGGGTGAAGAGATCAAGACGCTGCTCGACAAGGGTGAGATCACCCGCGACGATGGCACGACGATTAAGCCGTCGGTCGTCCCTGCGGCGGGCTCGTCCATCCCCAAGACGCGCAAGCGCAAAGGGCCGTTCGGCGATCCTTCGCCTGCCGGGATCTGATCTGCGGTCTGTGGTTTGAAAGGGGCGCTGCCGTCGGGCGGCGCCCTTTTTATTTGCTGCTTCCCAACCATGGTGAGATAGGGATCGTCATGGCAAAAGCTGACCGACTGGAGCGCCTGGACACCCGCCGCCTGGAACTGGAGGCGGAATATACCGACAAGCTCATCGACGCATTGCGCGTGACCGCTTCGGGGAAATGGGGCCTGTTCGGGCATAAGGAGGACCGAGCAAGCCGCGCCGCGATCGCTCCGGTCATCGAACAGTTGGCGGAAATCGGGGAAGCCATCGACAAGGCGCGGGAGCAACTTTTGATGCCGCCGTTCGAGCTGCAACAGGAGTTTCTTGCGTCGCGCGGCCCGGTCAGTTCCCAGGCGGTCGGGGAGCCGAAGCAGGCGCAGGCATGGCTGGATCGGCTTGTGGGTGCCGCTGCCAAATCCTGAAAAGCGCCTGTCCCTCGGAGGTGTGACGCACCCAGCAACAAAATGCGCCTAAGGTCTGGCCGTTTCGCTGGTTAATGGTTACATGGGCCGCCACGAATCCCCAGCGATGCCCGCCAGATCGCGCAAATAGAAAGTGGCTTTCACATGGATATCCGCCTCGGCCTCACCTTTGACGACGTGCTGTTGCAGCCCGGCGAGTCCGATGTGCTGCCCAGCCAGGCGGACACCAGCACCTATGTGACCAAGCAGATCAAGCTGAACATCCCGATCCTGTCCTCCGCCATGGACACGGTGACGGAAGCCGACATGGCGATCGTCATGGCGCAGCTGGGCGGCATCGGCGTCCTTCACCGCAACCTGTCGGTTGAAGAGCAGGCGGATGCGGTGCGTGCCGTCAAGCGGTTCGAAAGCGGCATGGTGGTCAATCCCATCACGATCACGCCTAACGCTACGCTCGCAGATGCGCAGATGTTGATGGCTCGCCACAAGATCAGCGGCATTCCGGTGGTCGAGGCCTCCGGCAAGCTGGCTGGTATCCTGACCCACCGCGATACGCGCTTTGCGGAAAACCCCAATCAGCCCGTCAGCGAACTGATGACCAGGGAAAATCTTGCCACGGTCAAGGCGGGCGTGGGCCAGGATGAAGCGCAGCGTCTGCTGCATCAGCGGCGGATCGAGAAGCTGCTGGTGGTCGATGATGACTATCATTGCGTTGGCCTCATCACCGTCAAGGATATCGAGAAGGCCGTCACCTATCCGCAGGCGACCAAGGACGGTTCGGGCCGCCTGCGTGTGGCGGCGGCGACGACAGTGGGCGACAAGGGGCTGGAGCGCAGCGAGGCGCTGATCGACGCCGAATGCGACCTGATCGTCATTGACACCGCGCACGGCCATAGCAAGCAGGTCGCGGTTGCGGTCGAGGCGGTGAAGCGTCTGTCCAACCATGTTCAGGTCGTGGCGGGCAATGTTGCGACCGCTGAGGCGACCAAGGCTTTGATCGACGCCGGGGCCGACTGCGTGAAGGTCGGGATCGGGCCTGGGTCCATCTGCACCACGCGCGTGGTGGCGGGCGTGGGCGTGCCGCAGCTGACCGCGGTCATGGATTCCGCCAATGAAGCGGCAAAGCATGGCGTCCCGGTGATTGCTGACGGCGGGCTTCGCACCTCGGGCGATGTGGCGAAGGCGCTGGCGGCGGGCGCGGGCTGCGTCATGGTCGGTTCGCTGCTGGCGGGCACGGCCGAAGCGCCGGGCGAAACCTTCCTTTATCAGGGTCGCGCTTACAAGAGCTATCGCGGTATGGGCAGCGTCGGCGCGATGGCGCGGGGATCTGCCGACCGTTATTTTCAGGCGGACATCAAGGACCAGATGAAGCTGGTGCCCGAAGGCATTGAGGGGCAGGTGCCGTTCAAGGGGCCTGCGAAGGATGTGATCCACCAGCTGGTCGGCGGCGTGAAGGCTGCGATGGGCTACACCGGCAGCCGCACGATCAAAGATCTTCAGGAGCGCGCCCGCTTCGTTCAGATCACCAATGCGGGCCTGTCCGAAAGCCATGTCCATGACGTGACCATCACGCGGGAAGCGCCAAACTACCCCACCCGCTGAGGGTAGGAAGGGGTGACCCCCTCTGCGCGTGTTCAGGCCGCGATCGAGCTGCTCGACGCCATCATAGCGTCGGCGCGCGATGGTGGACCGGCTGCCGATACGCTGATCGCACGCTATTTCAAGGAACGGCGCTATGCCGGTTCGCGCGACCGGCGGGCGGTGCGCGATCATGTTTATGATGCTGTGCGCCGGGCTGCGGAACGGCCGGAAAATGGCCGTGCGGCGATGATTGGGCTGGCGCGGGAAAGGTCGGATATCGCGGACCTGTTCGATGGATCGCCGCATGGGCCTGGGCCTATCGTTGCCGATGAGGCGGGTGCCATCGCGGGGGCCGTGCCCGCTTGGCTCAAGTCGCTGTTTGCAGCGCCGGTCGAGCAGGAGGAGTTGCTGGGCCGGGCGCCTGTGGATTTGCGGGTGAACCGGCTGAAAGCGACGCCGGAGGATGCCGCGCCGCTATTTCCCGAAGCGGTGCCGATCGACGGCTTGCCTGACGCGCTGCGCCTGCCGGAGGGTTGGCCGGTCGAACAGAGCGATGCGTGGAAGCAGGGGCTGGTCGAGGTGCAGGATGCGGGCAGCCAGCTCATCTCTGCGGCTTGCGGCGCTGCGCCCGGCATGACCGTCATCGACCTCTGCGCGGGAGCGGGCGGCAAGACGCTGGCGCTTGCGGCGGCGATGGCCGGACAAGGGACGCTGATCGCGGCGGACACGATCCGCTCGCGCCTCGCACGGCTCAGCCCGCGAGCCGAGCGGGCAGGGGCGACCTTCATTCAGACTTTGCTGCTGGATCAGGGGCATGAGGCGCGGGGGCTGGAGAGCCTGCAGGGGCAAGCGGAGGTCGTGCTTGTTGATGCGCCATGTTCCGGGACCGGGACCTGGCGGCGCAATCCTGAGGCTCGCTGGCGCCTGAATCCCGCGCGGCTGGAACGGCTGGTGCGCGAACAGGCGCGCATATTGGACTTTGCGGCGCCGCTGGTGGCGCCCGGTGGGGTGCTTGTGTACGCGACCTGCGCCCTGACCGATCAGGAAGGGGCGGGGCAGGTGGAGGCGCTTCTCGATCGCCACGAGGGATGGATGGCTGAGGCGATCCCGATCGCGGCCGGGCGGGCGCATGGTCATGGCCGTTTGCTGACGCCGGGCCATGACGCGACGGACGGTTTCTATTTCGCCCGGCTTCGGCGCGGTGCATGAAAGAGGCGATGGACAAGCCCTGCCAAAATGACGACACTCGGGCAGAATCAACGCCTGAAACATGGCTGGAGTTGTGCATGCGTTTTACCCCTGCTTCGATCGCCCTTGCCGTCCTGCTGACCACCGTGTCCAGCGCCGGTCTGACGCAGCGGCCGGATGCCCAGATTTCGCCTTTGTCGATCGAATGGCAGCAGGCGGGCGTCACTGCGCGTCGGGCGGGGCATTTCGATGCGGCGAACGATGCGCTGGAAACGGCGCTGGCGGTCGATCCGCGCAATCGCTCGGCCTACATCGAACTGGCCGAAGTAGCTCGTGCGCAGGGCCTTCAGGGCAAGGCCATCCGCCTTTATCGCGAGGCGCTGCTGCTCGATCCGAACGATGTGCATGCGCTGGTCGGGCAGGGCGAGGCGATGGTCGAAAAGGGTGCGATCGCCAAGGCAAAGGAAAATCTTGCCCAGGCGCAGAGCGCGTGCAAGTCGGACTGCGCGGCCGTCGGCAAGCTCGCCGCCGCGATCCAGAAGGGGCCGCCTGCGACCGTGCTGAGTGCTAAAGATGCTGTCGTGGTGCCGAAGGCGGCGACGACCGAGACGCCTTGAGGCTGTCTTGAAGGGGTTAAGGTGGGGCGCGAGCGGAGCGAGCCTGCTGGGGTGCTGTTGAATGAGGTCGGGCGTTGCGCTGGCCCACCCCCTAGCCCCCTCCCGCTTGCGGGGGGGGGGGGGGATGACTGAAATCCACGCTCGCCAGCCATCGACGGCGCTAATCGCGAGGCTCTGCGCTCCATAGGTGGCGTTCCGGATAGGGACGGGTAAGTTGCCCAGATTCAAGCGGCCATTGGCGGACAAAATGTGTTGTCCTAAGATCGTCGAGACTCAATAACGTTCTGTGAGATGACGCATGCTTGATTCACCCCGTGCCGGGATCAGCAAAGTCCCCGCTGCGACCCTAATTTTTTGGGTGATCAAGGTGTTCGCCACAACCCTTGGCGAAACGGGCGGAGATGCTGTCAGCATGAGTTGGCTCGGCGAAACGACGCCGAATGCAGGCGGCGGCGGTGTGAATGGCTATCTTGTCGGCACCGCCATTTTCGGTCTTCTACTTGTAGCGCTTGTGTGGCTGCAAATCAGGGCTCGGCGTTTCAATCCGTGGCTCTATTGGACTACAATCATTGCCTCAACCACCGCAGGGACCACGTTTGCCGACTATGTGACACGATCCATGGGACTCGGATATCCGGGTGGATCACTTCTTCTGTTTTCGTTAGTGATTGCGTCGCTGTTCAGTTGGCATCGCACCTTGGGGTCAGTGGACGTCAATTGCGTTGAAACGGCCAGGGTCGAAACTTTCTATTGGATCACCATCACTTTTTCACAGACCCTCGGCACTGCGCTCGGCGACTGGGTTGCTGACGGCTCGCTTGGGTATAGCGGCGCGGCGATGATCTTCGGTGGGCTGCTCATTTTCGTTGCCGCTTTATATGTCTGGACTTCGGTTTCGCGCGTGCTTCTCTTTTGGGCGGCATTCATCTTAACTCGTCCCTTAGGCGCGACTGTTGGCGACTTTTTGGACAAACCTATCGCAAAGGGTGGTCTGGAGTTCAGCCGTCCGTTGGCTACCGCAGCTATAGCAGCCGCCATCCTTTTGCTCATTTTAGTGTTTCCGCAACGCGCCGGTGGACGTGCCCGCAACGTCCGCTGACCGCCCACAGCAGACCTAGGCTCTGCGCGCTCCCATCACCCGAGCCAGTTCGACAAACTCCTCCACGCTGACCGTTTCGGCTCGTCGCTGGGAATCTATGCCTACTTGATCCAGCGCCTCCAGCGCCCCCGGTAGACCTTTGAGGCTTTGGCGCAGCATCTTGCGGCGTTGGCCGAAGGCGGCGGCGGTGAGGCGTTCGAGATGTTTGAGCTGCACGCCTTCTGGCGCTGCTTTGGGCGTGATGTGGACCACGGCGGACATGACCTTGGGCGGCGGGGTGAAGGCGCTGCGGTGAACTTTCATGGCGATGCGGGCGTCGCTGCGCGATTGGGACAGGACCGCCAACCGGCCATAATGGTCGCCACCGGGTTTCGCGACGATGCGCTCGGCGACTTCCATCTGGAACATGAGCGTCAGGGAGGACCACCAAGGCAGCGGGTTCCATTCCACAGACAGCCAGCCGATCAGCAGGGCAGTGCCGACATTATAGGGCAGGTTGGCTATGATGTGGGCATGTTCGCCAGCTTCGGCATGCGCGTCCACCTGCATGGCGTCGCCGGATATGATGCGCAACTGGCCGGGAAAGGCATCCGACAATTCAGCTAGAGCGGGCAGGCAGCGGTGATCCCGCTCGACCGCGACCAGCCGCGCTCCGGCTCGCAGGATCGCGCGGGTCAGGCCGCCCGGGCCGGGTCCGACCTCAAACGCGGGCTGATCTTTCAGTGACCCGGGGATGGCGGCAATGCGATCGAGCAACTGTTCATCAAGCAGGAAGTTCTGGCCGAGCGCCTTGCTCGCTTGCAGGCCGTGCGCAGCGATGACTTCCCGCAACGGCGGCAGGACCCGCCGTGTATCAGCCCCCATGGCTCAACCGCGATCGCGCAGCTTCGGCCGCCATCTTGAGTGCGGCCATCATCGCGCCGGGGTTTGCGCTGTCCGTTCCGGCAATGCCGAAGGCGGTGCCATGGTCGGGCGAGGTGCGCACGATCGGCAGGCCGAGCGTGATGTTTACGCCCTCATCGAAATGCAGGGTCTTGAGCGGGATCAGCGCCTGGTCGTGATACATGCACAGCACCGCATCGTATGTTTCGCGGGCGCGGGCGTGGAACAGGCCATCGGCGGAAAGGGGGCCGACAATGTCCATGCCTTCTTCCCGCAGCGATTCGATCGCCGGGCTGATGATCTCGATTTCTTCCCGGCCCAGCGCGCCGCCCTCACCCGCATGGGGGTTGAGTCCGGCGACGACGATGCGTGGGCGCGGGATGCCGAAATTGCGCTGTAGCCCTTTGACCGTGGTCATGGCGCGGGCGCGGATCAGGTCGATGGTCAGGACCGAGGCGACCTCCGCCAGCGGAATATGGATGGTGACCGGAACGACCTTCAATGAAGGACCGGCGAGCATCATCACCGCATTGTGGGGGGCTACGCCGCAACGTTCGGCGACGAATTCGGTCTGGCCAGGATGGGTGAAGCCGACGCCGTAAAGCTGCTCCTTGCCGACAGGGGCGGTGACGATCCCGGCGGCCGATCCGGTGCGGGCGAGGCCCACTGCCGCTTCCAGTGCCTGAAACGCAGTGCGCGCGCCGTCTATGCTGGGGGAGCCCGGCACGATTTCACCGGCGTCGGCAACCTGGAGGCAGGGAAGCGCGGTGTCGAACAGCGCCGCAGCCTCTTGCGGCGTGGCGATGGGGGCAACAGGGCCGGACCAGACCCGGCGCAAGGATGCCGCGTCACCCACGGCGAAAAAAGTGGGCAATCCGCGTGCTTCGCGCATCACCCAGCTTTTCGCTACGATTTCCGGCCCGATCCCCGCCGGGTCGCCCAGCGGGACGGCAAAAGGTGCCAGCTCCGGTCGAGCCGAGGCTGGATCAGTTATAGTCGATGATGGCATCGCGGCGAAGGTCACGCAGATAGATGCGGGCGCGTTTGTTGACCCGTTCTTCCTCCAGCTGAGCCATGATCTGTTCGGGGTTCGGCGCGGCGGCGCTGCTGGCTTCATCGCGGCCGCAAACGACGAGAACGCGCACGCCGTCATTGACCGAGCCAAAGGGAGGGGTCGCTTCACCAACTTGCAAGCCGAGGAGGATGTCCTGCAACTGCGGCGGCAGGTCGCGCACCTTCACATTGTCATTGTCCACGACATCGGCGCCGATTTTGCCACCCAGTTCATTCGCCTGGCCGCATCCCTTGATCGTCTTGATCTGCGCGGCGAAGCTGGCCGCCTTGGCACTCGCCTGCTCCTTGGTCGTGCCGGGCGGGAAGCTGATCGACAATTGCTTGAGGCTGAGCAGAGAGTCGCGTGGATCGGCGGTCAGCACCTTGCGCTTGTCCATGACATAGATGACGGAGATGCCGCCCGGGACGGGGATGGGACCAGCGAGCTGCCCAACCTGCATTTCATTGGCGGCCTTGGCCAGTTCATCGGGCAACTGCGCCGGGCGAACCCAGCCGAGGTCGCCGCCGACAGCAGCCGTCGAAGCTTCGGAAAACTGCCGGGCGTAGGCGGCGAAGCTGCCGCCCTGCTTGATCTGTTCGATGATGTTGCGGGCGTTCGAGACGATCTGCGCCTCATTTTCGGGCGTTGCCGACAGGTAGATTTCACCGATGCGATATTCGTCGCTGCCCTTGGCCGCGTTCATGCGATCGACGACCGACTTCACCTCATCGGCGGAAACGTTGACGAAGGGCTGGATGTTGCGGCGGAGCAGCCGGCTCCACGCCAGCTCGCCTTCGATCTGGCGCCTGATGCTGGCGGGCGCGCTGCCCTGCGTGCGCAGATATTGGTCGAACTGGGCGGGCGACTGCTTGAAGTTCGCCGCGACACGTTCATAGCTCTGGTCGATTTCCGACTTGTCGATCTTGATGTCGTGGGCGGCGGCTTCCTGAATCTGAAGCGTCTCGTCGATGAGGTTGCGCAGCACCTGCACGCGCAGACGCTCCCGTTCCTCTGGCGACACCTTGCCGCCATTTGCCGCGAGGATGAGCGCCAGGCGCTGATCCACATCGGTGCCGGTGATGATGCGGCCGTTGACGATGGCCGTAGCCTTGCGGACATTGGGATCGCTTTTGCCAAAGACGGTCACGTCCTTGGGCAGGTTCAACTGCTGCGCGGCAACCCCTTCATCGTCATTGACGGTCTGCGCGGCGACAGGGCTGCCGATCGATCCCAACAGGATAGAGGACAGGAGCAGGGCGCGCGCGCTGGTCCGAAGCGATTGTCCAAGGCGGGAAGGCGGGGAAACGACAGGCTGCATCGTCGACAAAACTCTCCATTACGGTCCAGCGCGTGATGCGCCGGTCCGCCTTAACCGGTCCTGAGCGGCCAGAACCGGTCCTGAACGGGAAGGCTGATCCTTATATGCCGATATTCCGAAAAGCCAGCCGTAGTTGGAAGCTATTGCCCTTTCGCGCGTCACCGGCGGCCAGATAATCGCGACGCCACGTCAGGCCCAGCGTCAGGCAGTCATCCTGATAAGCGATGCCGAGCCGGTGACGGACGGGTTCGTAGCCGTCGGAGACGCTGAGCGGATCTTCTTTCCTGTCGGTCAGATCGACGACGGTGGACCCGAAAACGGACCAGAAGCGGGCAAACTGCACACGGCCGCCGAAACGCAGTTCCTCGCGGTCCTGCAAATCTTCAAGCCCCGTCGCGGCGTTCCGGTTGAGCCGGAGATAGCCGACCATGGCATAGGTTTTGCGGCTGCCGATCGTTGCGTCGATTTCGTTGCGGCGCACCGCCAGCCCGTCCTTGTCCAGGCGGAAACGGTGGATGAGGCTGACGAAATCCCGGAAACGGACGGTCGTGCGGCCGACGATGTCGGACATGCGATCGGAAAGGCCGGTGCCGTCGGGCAGGATGCTTTCTCGACTGTTGAGGCGGTAGCTTTGGCCGACCACGCTTTCCAGCGAAAAGCCTGGCAGGGAGAGGCTATATTCCAGACCATAGGTGATGCGGGTCGAATCTTCGAACCGGTCATAGCCTGCGAAGCGATTGAGCGCGAAGAGGTTGCTGTCTTCCAGATCGATGGCGCGCGCGTCTTCATTGGGTAGCGAAAGATTTGCCAGCCGGGGCGCTGCTACGATCTGCACGCGGGGCGCGATCCGCTGCACGCCGCCGAACGCCTCACCCATGAAGGGCCAGCGGACATCGATCGCGGCTGCGGCGATGCCGCGCGCCTGCCAGCCGGGATCGCCGGCATAGCGGGCGATGTTGTTCTGTAGATTGTCACTGCTGTGATAGACGTCGCCGCGCAGATAGGTGGTGAAATTCACCTCCTGACCCATGCCCGTCAGCTTGCGCAGGTTCCATTCAAAGGCAGCGAAGGCGCGCTGCGTATCCTGACCGTGGGTGCGGGTGATAGCGAGGCTGTTCGCCTGAAACTGAATCCGGCCGCCGAGCAGCGGGTCCATCAGACGCAGGCGATAGTCGATCACGGGCAGCGCGATCGGCGTTTGCCCCTGCGGATCGCCGAGGCGCAGCGTCTGGACGGCCCAGCCCGCGATGGAGAAATAGCTGTTCTCGCCGATGCGCTGGGCGCCCAGGGTCGAACGCAGCCGATCGTCGCGACTGATGTCGTAGCGGCGCAGGAAGGTGCGGTCGCTCGCCACGCGGAGCGATCCGTTGACGCTCCATTCCGGTGTCAGTTGCATAGCGCCGCTGGCATCGACATAGCCGCGGAAGCCCTTTTCCGATCCCGCTGGGCCGGTGGAGCCGGGCAGGGAACTGCTCGCGTCGATCCGCCGCGCATTGGTGACATATCCGGTGATCTGATAGGCGCCACGGTCCCAGCGATGGCGGAAATTCGTTTCCAGCATCGGCAGCGTCTTGGAATAGACGTGCGGCGTGATCGTCAGGTCGCGGTTGGGCGCCAGCTTGATGTAATAGGGCAGGGCGACTTCGACGCCATTGTTCCGGTCGTAGCGGAGGTTCGGCACCAGCAGCCCGGTGCCGCCCGTGTCGCCGACCGGGTGTGAAAAGCCGGGCAGCGGAATGAGCGGCAGGCCGAATATTTCCACGCTGGCGTTACGGTATCGCACGCGAGCGGCGACGGGGTCGTAGACGACCTTTACCGCCTTGATCTGCCAGGTGGGTTCCTTGGGGCAGCCGTCGCTGTCCACTACGCTGCAGCCGGTATAGGCGGCCTTGTGCAGCGTATAGACGCCGTTCACCCGAACGCCCTGCACGGCCGCCAATCGGCCGCCCGACTGAAGCACCAGCAGCATGTTTTCGACCGTGCCGTCCTTCAGCGTGTCGGTCACCTGGAAGCGGTCGCCATAAGCGATATTGCCTTCGGGATCGGTCGCCGAGACATTGCCGCGCGCTTCCACTTGTCCCGTGGTCCGGTTCCACACCACCTTGTCCGCGCGCAGCCGGTTGCCTTGCCGGAGCAGCTGGACGTTGCCGGTGGCCGTCACGATTTCCGTATTATTGTCATATTCCAGGGCATCGGCCGAAAAGCCGATTTGCTCGTCGGTCGCGGGCACGGGAGCGTCGGGCGCGCTGACGGGCGTCGGCGGTGATTGCAACTCCTGTGCGAAGGCATGCGGCATCCCGCCCATGCAGGCGAGCGCCGCGCTTGCGGCCAGCATATGTTTCAGACGCGAGGAACGGGAAAAATTCTGCAAGGGGATCGTGCCTCTTCAGGGGCGCTTCGTTGCCCGCCTATCGCATTGCTTTGCGCGCGCCGCAATCTTTCGTCACGCTTCTTTTACGGGAAATCGGTCGAACGGCTTTGCCAGATGGGGCAAGCGACATTATCTGGCATGGAGCGTTCCTAGCGCCACACGATCAGAAAAGCAGAAGAAGGACCCTTGATGGAAATCGCATTCACCCCGGTGCGTCCCGACGCCGACACGCTGGTCTTTGCCGTTCCCAAGGGCGGTTTCGATGCCTTGCCGATCGCGGCGGCGCCTACTCTGGCGGCGGGAGCGGCGGCGGCGCGCTTCACGGGTGAGGCGGGGGCAAGCTTTGAAAGCTTCGCCGAAGAGGGCGGCAAGGTGCTGCGCATCGTTCTGGTCGGCACCGGCAGCGGGAGCGAAGCGGATTATGAGCGAGCGGGCGCGGCGCTGACCGCGCGTCTGCTGACGAGCGGGGCGAGCCATGTCGCAGTGGAATTTTTCGGCGGCGCGGCTGGCGACAAGGCGGCCCATTTTGCCTTTGGCGCATCCCTGCGCGCCTGGCGGATAGATACCTACCGCACCCGGCAGCCGGAAAAGACGAAGCCCACATTGATGAAGCTGTCGGTCGTGGCGAATGACGCGGACGCGCATTGGCAGCGGCTTTCGGCGGTGGCCGATGGCGTCACCTTCACGCGCGAGCTGGTCTCTGAACCCGCGAACATCCTGTATCCGGAAAGCTTCGTGGAACGCTGCCGTCATCTTGAACAGCTGGGCGTCAAGATCACCGTTCTCGACAAGGCGGCGATGGCGGAACTGGGCATGGGCGCATTGCTCGGCGTTGCGCAGGGGTCGGTGCGCGAGCCACGCCTGCTGGCGATGGAGTGGGATGGCACGGGCGGCGCGGGCGACAAGCCCATCGTCTTTGTCGGCAAGGGTGTCACCTTTGATACCGGCGGCATTTCATTGAAGCCCGGCGCGGGCATGGAAGACATGAAGTGGGACATGGGCGGCGCAGGCGCGGTCGCGGGCGCGATGAAGGCGCTCGCGGGGCGCAAGGCGAAGGCACGCGTCATCGGCGTTTGCGGCCTTGTGGAAAACATGCCGGACGGCAACGCGCAGCGTCCCGGCGACATCGTGACCT
Source organism: Sphingobium sp. TomTYG46 (assembly GCF_055396345.1). Taxonomy (NCBI): domain Bacteria; kingdom Pseudomonadati; phylum Pseudomonadota; class Alphaproteobacteria; order Sphingomonadales; family Sphingobiaceae; genus Sphingobium; species Sphingobium sp. TomTYG46. The sequence goes on along the minus strand of NZ_AP027324.1, from coordinate 1,450,051 downwards.
CCATGTCGGGCCAGACGATCGAGGTCATCAACACCGATGCCGAAGGTCGACTGGTGCTGTGCGACGTCATCACCTGGGCGCAGAAAACCTATTCTCCCGAGGTTGTCATTGATCTTGCCACACTGACCGGCGCGATGATCGTGGCGTTGGGCGATCAATATGCCGGACTGTTCGCCAATGACGAAGGGCTTGCCGAGGATCTGCTCGCTGCTGGCAAGGCGGCAGGCGACCAGCTTTGGCGCTTTCCGCTAGGCGATGCCTATAACAAGCTAATCGACAGCCCGATTGCCGACATGAAGAATATGGGTGCGCGCTATGCGGGATCGATCACCGCCGCGCAGTTCATCAAGCGATTCGTCGATGATGGGGTCAAGTGGGCACATCTCGACATTGCGGGCATGGTCTGGGCGGATAAGCCCGGTGCAACCTGGGACAAGGGCGCGACCGGCTATGGCGTGCGCCTGATCGATCGTCTGGTGGCGGACAAGTTTGAGCGCTGATGCAGGTCGATTTCTACCAGCTTAGCCGTGATCCTGTGGACCGGGTGCTGCCCGCCATTGCCGCGCGCATACTCGGCCTGGGTGAACGGTTGTTGGTGGTCGCGCAGGACGAGGCGCAGCTTGAACGCATTTCGGCCGGGCTGTGGAACGGGCCGCCGGAAAGCTTCCTTGCCCACGGTCGGGCGGGGGAGGGCAGTGAGGCGATGCAGCCGGTACTTCTGGCGCACGATTGCAGCCCTGCGAACGGCGCCCGGCATGTCGCCATAGCCGATGGCATCTGGCGTGAAGAGGCGCTGGATTTCGAGCGGGCTTTCTACTTTTTCGACGCGCTGACCGTCGACGGTGCGCGAGAAAGCTGGCGCGCCCTGTCGAAGCGGGAGGGGGTGACGCCCCGCTTCTGGCGGCAGGAGCAGGGGAAATGGGTGCAGGGTCCGTGAGCGAGTGGGGCGGTCACGCCCCCTTGCGGTGCGGAGCGGCGCGGTCTAAAGGGCGCGCCAATTCCAACAATCCGGAGCTTTTGAGCCTCATGGCCGTGACCCGCACCTTTTCGATCATCAAGCCTGACGCCACGCGCCGCAACCTGACCGGCGCCGTGACCAAGAAGCTGGAAGAAGCAGGCCTGCGCGTCGTCGCGTCCAAGCGCATCCGCATGAGCCGCGAGCAGGCCGAAGGCTTCTATGCCGTTCACAAGGAACGCCCTTTCTTCGCTGATCTGGTTGCCTTCATGATTTCCGGCCCGGTCGTCGTCCAGGTTCTGGAAGGCGAAGACGCCGTGAAGCGCAACCGCGACATCATGGGCGCCACCAACCCGGCCAACGCCGACGAAGGCACGATCCGCAAGGATTATGCCGAGTCGATCGAAGCGAACTCGGTCCATGGTTCGGACAGCGAGGAAAATGCCGCGATCGAGATCGCCTATTTCTTCAAGCCCGAAGAAATCGTCGGCTGATCTAATCGATCAGGATGAAAAAGGGGCCGGGGACGCAAGTCCGCCGGCCCTTTTTTGTTTTGGGCGGGAGAAGGTGAGCGATCTCGCCTTTCAGGCACCTCTCCCGCCTTCGCTGCGCTCGGCACCTCGGCCAGAGTCATGCGCCTCTGGCAGACCCCTGAAGGAGATAGGGAATGGCCTCCAAGACCGAATCTGCCGACGCCTCAATTGGAAACCGGCGGCGCCTCGAATCGGTCGATCACCCATTCCTCAGCCTGTGCGCCGCCGATCCATTCCTGCATCCAGGGATGATTGACGACCGCCTGCATATAGGCTTCGGCAAAACGTGCGACGGGCAGCTGATAGGTTATGAAGCGCGTCACGACCGGGGCGAACATCACATCCACCGCGCCAAATTCGCCGAACAGGAAATCGCCCACGCCACCATAACGAGCTCGGGCCTGTGCCCATAGCTGCATGATGCGGGCGATGTCCTGCGCGACAGCCTCGGAGGGCGGTACGGCGTCGTAAATCTGGCGGATGTTCATGCTGTGCTCGCGCCGCAGCGCCGCGAAGCTGGAATGCATCTCCGCCGCCATGGACCGGGCCATCGCCCGCGCCGCCGTATCGGTGGGCCAGAATTTGTCGCCGCCAGCCTTCTCGTTCAGATATTCGATAATCGCCAGGCTGTCCCAGACAACGGTGTCGTCGCCGTCCCACAATATGGGCACCTTGCCTGAAGAAGGGGCGAATTCATCGCCTTCGCGCCGCTTTTCCCATGCTTCATCATAAAGCGGGACCACGACTTCCTCGAACGGCAACCCGCTGAGCTTGCAGGCGAGCCAGCCGCGCAGAGACCAGCTGGAATATGCCTTGTTGCCTATGAATAGCTTCATCATCGCCCTTCTTTAGACGGGCGAAGGAAGGGGTGTCGAGAGCAACCGGACGGCGCATTCGAGTCGCTTTCTATATTATTTTGGTAGAAAATACTTTGCGCGGGGCTTGGCGGCATCATGGGCGTCGTCGTATGGCGCAACGGCGAACTGAATGCGGAAGTGGGGGAATTATGGACTGGCTGCATGGAATAGCGGGCCTGTTCGTCGGAATCATGGTCGGAATGACTGGCGTTGGCGGCGGGTCGCTGATGGCGCCAATCCTCATCCTACTGTTCGGCGTAGCGCCGGCGACGGCGGTCGGCACCGACCTCTGGTTCGCGGCCATCACCAAGTCAGTGGGCGGTGCGATTCATCATCGTCACGGCGGGCCAGATGGCGGGCCGGACTATCAGGTGGTGAAGCGCCTGTGCCTGGGGAGCCTTCCCGCCGCGCTGATCACGCTGTTGATCCTTTCCCAGACGCATGTGCAGCAGATCAAGAGCGGCATTGTCACTAGCGCGCTGGGCGGCGTCCTGATCATTACGGCGGTTGCAACCCTGCTGCGTGGACATTTCCACCGTTGGGCCTTGGCCCGCCGCGTTGGCACCGCCGATCGCTTCACGCGTTGGCAGCCTCCGCTGACGGTTGCTGCGGGTGCGCTGCTGGGGGCGATGGTAACACTGACCTCCGTGGGTGCGGGGGCGATCGGCGCGACCTTGCTCCTTGCGCTCTATCCCCTCCGCATGCGGCTGCAACGTTTGGTGGCGACGGATATTGTCCATGCCGTGCCGCTTACCCTGATCGCCGGGCTGGGCCATCTTTGGATCGGCAATGTGAACGGCATGCTGCTCGCCAACCTGCTGATCGGGTCGATCCCGGGCATCATCATCGGATCGTTGCTGGCGACGCGCGCATCAGACCGCGTGCTTCAGCCGTTGCTGGCGATCATCCTGGTTCTGGTGGGCTGGCGCCTTATCGCAGGATGAGGCAGCTTTGGAGGCCCGAGCCAACTTATAACCTTCCTTCGCTCACTTTCGCGACTCTTCGGAAATCTGCCACTGTTCCCTTTATGATCGTCCGACCTGTTCCGCTTGCGTTCGTTGACCTTCGCCTAAAGTCGCTTCATTATGAGGGAACGAATGAGGTGACACATGGGCAAGCTGACAGCGACCACAGTCAAGAACGCGAAGCCGGGCCGTCACGCTGATGGCGAAGGGCTTTACCTGCTGGTGAGGCCTACAGGCGGTCGGTCCTGGCTGCTGCGTGTCCAGTTTGACGGAAGTCGCCGTGATATTGGCTTGGGCTCGGTTGATCTCGCACCGAGAAAGATCACATCCGGCGATCCGGTTGATGACATTCCTATTCTGGAGCGACGGCTGCTCACTTTAGCCGAGGCGCGCGAGAAGGCCGCCATTCTGCGGCGGCTCGCCAAGGCTGGGCGCGATCCAGTGGCAGAGAGGGACAAGGATCGCCGCGCCAGTCGCACATTCAAGGATGCCGCCGAGGCCTATAAGAAAAGCATGGCGGGCACTTGGACGAAGGCGCACACGTCTCGCTTCATCAATTCCCTGACGGAGCATGCTTATCCGCACATCGGGGCAAAGCCGGTGGATCAGATTGATGCCGCCGCTATGCGCGATGCCCTCGGTCCGATCTGGACGACGATGCCCGTAACGGCAGGGAAGCTGCGCCAGCGGATCGCGGCAGTCCTGAACTATTCCAACAGCGAAGGGTGGCGTTCGACTGAAGCGCCGCTGCGCGCCTTGTCCTTCATGCTGGGCGAGCGTCCGAACGGAGGTAATTACCCGGCGATGCCCTTTGAGGAGGTGCCAGCCTTTGTCGCTGGGCTGGAGGCCGATGCGGAGACGATGGGCAAGCTGGCGCTCCGTTTCCTGATCTTCACTGCCGCGCGATCGGGTGAGGTCCGCAAAACCACATGGGCGCATATCGACCTAGACGGCAAGCTGTGGAACCGACCCGCTGAGATCATGAAGGGGCGGAAGGCGAAGGCTCATAGCGTCACACTCAATGATCAGGCGATTTCCGTTCTCAAGCGCGCGGCGGAATTGACCGGGGCGGATCCAGATAAGCCCGTCTTCCCCGGCAGCAAGGGCCAGGCGCTGAGCGACATGACCATTTCCAAGATCATGCGCGACAAGGGGTTGGAGTATGTGCCGCATGGGTTCCGGTCCTCCTTCCGGGACTGGGCTGCTGAAAGGATGCCTTCGATCCCTGATCCCGTGGCAGAGGCGGCGCTGGCGCACATCGTCCCCGACAAAGTGGTGGCTGCCTACAAGCGGACGACATTCATCCAGTTACGGCGCGATTTGCTGGACGCATGGGGAGAGTTTCTGACGGTGCCGACGAATGTCGTTCGCCTGGCAGTCGGATGATTAGGAGCTTCAATTGGCCTGGAAGGGCGATTGAAGGAGAGGGGGCTAGGGCGACGGCCCGAATGACGCGACACTCCGCCGCGTTGCCCTCTCTTTCTGAATGGTGGAGCGACCTGCGGAGTGGGTTATGGAAGAAGGAGCAGATGGCGGGGACTTCCTGCCTCTATCGGAATGTCACGCAGCGCTGATCGATGCCTATCCATGGGATGCTTCGGAGAAGTTGCTGAGCGCATTGCGGGATGGAGAGATCAGGGCAGTAGCCGATCGCTCGCTGATCTTCAGCGGAGATAGCGTCTCAACTCATGACGGGCACCAAGTGCCGGTTTGGGTCTGGCAATCCGTAATCAAACCCAACGTGGACTACCGGAGCAGCGCCTTGGATGCCAATGAGCAGCGCGGAAATCGCCGGGTGAAGCTGAGAGGTATCAAATGCGCTGCCGCCGACTTCCGTACGATCTTCGGGGAAGCGTTGGCGGCTACAACCGATCCTGAGGGGCAGTCCAAAGTCACCGCCGTAGACGCTTCGATCGACGGCGAACCAACGGACCCGCCGCGAAGGGGTGGTGGTGGGCGTCGGCCAGACAAGGCCGGGTGGACGCGGTTTTCTGTGGCGTTGGCCGTGTGGGTAAGCAGGCGCGATGATACAGCAGCGGGGATTGCAGCAGTCGGGACCGAAGAGGTTCTTAAGGAGCTAGATCAGATAGCGATGAACGAACTGCCCGAACATCTGCGTGGAGACCTTCCGCGCACGACCTATCAAGATGCAGTTGCTGCTTTCAATGAGACATTCCACCATCTCGCCGGGAACTAATATCACGGCAATTCGCGGCGGTTGTCGGCCGTAATTCGCCGCAGCTTCCGGCTTTCTTTCGCTGTCATTCGCTGCACCCCGCAGCGATGAGCGAAAGGAACTGAGCACATGGAGCCTCTTGCCGTCTCCCCAAAGGTCGCCTTCGCCAGCATTGGTGTCGGCGTCACCAAGGGATATGAACTGATCGCCGCTGGCGAGCTAGAAACTTTCAAAATCGGACGCGCCACCCGCGTCACCACCTCAAGCATCAAGGCGCTGGTCGCCCGCCGCCTTGAAGATCAGGGCAAGGTGGCTGCCTGATGCCGGTGGCCACGGCTGGGGAGCCGAAAACCCCTAAACAGAAACGCCGCCCTGTGGGGACAGAGCGGCGTCAATCTGGTTCAATGATCTCCGCACAGTATAATGACGCAGACTGGCCGGTGCAACTTCTCCGCAACCGCCATCGCCTTTCCGTTCCTTATGCGCGCGTGATCGCTTCCATTCTTTTCGGGGAGGAAGCCGATGCCTGATAAGATCATCATCACCAAAGCCGCGATCGGTGGCCGCTTCGTGGTCAGCTTTGCGCCTCGTTCCATATCATGGCCCAGTCTTGAATTTCGCAACCTTGCCGGAGCCAAGGCTTGCGCCGATGCCCGCCATTCAGCGCACGGCTGGGCGATCATCGATCAGACGGCGGAAGGAGGCGCGGCATGATGGTTCCCGCCGATATGGCTTTCGCCATTCTGACCGCCCATCGTGACGGCCAGACCCGCCTGACGCGGCGTAGCGGCCAATTTCTGGGCCAGCTTTGCGCGGATGGCGACATGCCGCTGAGCGATGCTCAATCCAAATGGCTCCATCAACTCGCGGAACGCGCGGGATTGGAGGTCGAACATGGCTGACTATCCTAATTATCCGGGGGCCTATCCCGTAGACACCGCCATTGCAGCGGCGGACTTCATCGCTCCCGCTGTTCCTTATCTTCAGAAGCAAATCCTCACCGTTCTGGCCGAAGTGGCCCAGGCAGGGGCGACGGGTGACGAGATCGCTGCCCGGCTCGGCTGGGAGCGGTTCCGCGTCCGCCCTCGCACAAGTGAACTGCGGATCAAGAAGGCGATCGTGGACAGCGGTATGCGCCGCAAGAGCGATGCGGGCATCGCAAGCATCGTGTGGGTTCTGCCCGCCTATCGCACGAAGGAGGTTGCCAATGGGTGAGGTCGTCCCCTTCCTCCGATCCGCTGGGCTCCCGGAGCCAGCAGAAGGCGGGACCATTCATATCTGGATGCAGGGTCCCGAGCATTTCGAAATCGGGCATGAAAGCCGCTCCGGTAATAGCTGGGGGTACTTCGCCACCTTCTCATGTGCGGAAGTGGCAATTGCTGCCGCCCACCGCCTGAACAGGGAGGAATTGGATGGGAGAGCCGGGGTCTATATTCCCGCTGCGATCCTAGCCCATGTTGCGGGAGGGTTTGAGAGATGAGGGAATTTTCCCACCCAACTCGACGCCCTTATCGTCCCGCTCCAATGGAACAAGACACGGTCGCGGCCTTCATCTCGGCCATGGAAGCGGCGGGGATGCGTCCCGCAGAGCCTATCGCGGATCGCCTAGGCCCTGATCTGATCCGCTTCTCATGTGAGGGTGACGGATCAGGCAAGCGCAATGGCTGGGCGGTCCTGCATCTTGATGGCAGGCCAGCAGGAGCATTCGGCAATTACCGCTTGCAGGTCAGCGAAAATTGGCGGGCGCACTGCGGCGAGCGCCTCCCTTCTGCTGAGCGGCGCGCGTTGCGTCAACGTCATGAAGCCGCCCGCCAGAAACGGGAGGCCGCGAAGGCGGCTGAGCGTCTGAGTGCGGCGGAGCGGTGCCGGGTGCGCTGGCTCAATGCAAAAGGGGCTGACCCCCTCCATCCTTATCTGATCCGCAAGCGGGTTTCAGGCGAAGGGCTACGACAGGAGGGTAATCGCCTGCTGGTGCCGATGGTCGATGCTGAAGGGGCACTGTGGAACCTGCAAGCTATCGCGCCGGATGGGTCGAAGCGCTTTGCCAAAGGTGGGCGGCAATCTGGCCTGTTTTGCTTGATCGGTCAGCCTGACGCTGTGGTGATGGTCGGGGAAGGCTTCGCCACCTGTGCGGCGGCGCGGCGGGCAACCGGATACGCGGTGGCAGTAGCATTTTCTGCCAAGAACCTGACCGCCACGGCGCTGGCGATGCAAGCAAGCTACTCCGATTGTGATCTGGTGATCCTAGCCGACGATGACGCGCACCTGATCGACCATCCGACAATCAAGAAGAACGTAGGCCTGGAAGCCGCGACCGCTGCGGCCCTGGCTGTCGGCGGGCGGGTCGCGCTGCCGCCTCGGGGAGAACATGACAATGGGTAAAGTAGCAATGGACTTTGCGGATGCGGGCGATGACGCCGCGATCCGTGCGGCGATCGGTGGAGCGCGCGTTGCGCCGTTCCCAGTGGTGCCAGATGTGGACGTGCTGCGGGCCGGTCGCCGTCCTGCTCCGCAGATGCCTGCCGACATGTTCGGGGAGTCTTGGCAGTTGGTCAGCGATATAGCGGAGGGTGCTGGCGCTCCGGTGGATTATGCCGCCATCGGCTTTGTGGCTGCCTGCGCCAGTCTAATCGGTGGCAAGCGGCGGGTTCGCCCCTATCGGGAAAGTCCATGGTCAGAACCTTGCATCCTTTGGGCAGGTGCCGTGGGGGACCCTTCAGCAAAGAAGTCGCCTGCACTTGACGCGATCACCGCGCCGTTGCGGGGTATTGAGGCGGACCACGCCTTCGACCATCAAAACCGGCTGCTTGCCCACTACGCCGATGTCGAGCGGGCGAAGGTTGAGAAGCAAACTTGGCAGAAGGCGGTGGAAGCTGCCCACAAGGATGGAATGGGCACGCCCTCCATGCCCGCCGCTGCCGTCGAACCGGAGGAGCCGCAGCGCCGCCGCACCATGATCATGGACGCCACGCCAGAAGCGGTTGGCTCCATCCTCGCAAGCAACCATATGGGCACGCTGCACTTCCGAGACGAGTTAGCGGGGTGGCTCACCAGCTTTGACCGCTATTCGCCTGGCGGTCGGGAATTTTGGTTGGAAGCCTATGGCGGTCGCCCTTTCGTCATCGACCGGAAGGGCAGCAAGACGGCGCTGACGATCCCCTTTAATGGCGTGTCGGTGCTGGGCGGCATTCAGCCTGAGAAGATGGCGGGTGCACTGCTGGGCGCGGTGGACGATGGTCTTGTCGCCCGGTTTTTGTGGGCGTGGCCTGATCCAGTACCGTTCCGCCGCCCTCGACAGTTGGCGGACGTGAGCCGCCTGGAGGCGATCTATCGCCGCCTCGATGGCTTGGAGTGGGGCCGTGACGCAGATGGCAAGCCCATCGCCATCACCATCCCGCTGGCCCCGGAAGCGTCAGACCTGTTCGAGGTTTGGGGGCGGTCCAACAGTGAGGGCATGGAGGATGCGGCTGCGCTGTATAAGTCCTTCTGCGGCAAGCTGGAGGGCGCGGTTCTTCGACTGTCTCTCACCGCCGAATTGATGGCCTGGGCGACGCGCGGCGGCGCTGAGCCGGAAACTATCAGCGTGCAGACAGTCGCAGCGGTTGCCGAATGGGTGGACGACTATGCCAAGCCCATGGCGCAGCGCGTTTATGGGGACGCCTCTCTGCCGCTGGTTGAACGCAATGCCGCGATCCTCGCGCGCTATATCATGAAGACCAAGCTGGACCGTATCAACAAGCGCGAGTTGAAGCGGTCGCCCCACAAGAGTCACCTGCCGACGATGCGCAACGCCCAACCGATGGACGAGGCTGTGTCATACCTGTGCGATGCCGGATGGCTGATCGAGGTCGGCGGGCGAGACGGTGAGACCGCAGGTCGCAAGAGCGGTGATTATCTAGTCAACCCTGCCGTACACGGAGGTAAGTGATGGGACGCTGGCTCGACCTCGCCAACAGCATGGGAACGGAAAAAGGGGGCGGGGACAATAGGGACGTTAGGGACGATAGCCCCCCCACCAGAGCTAATGTCCCTATTGTCTCTAATGTCCCGCCATCATCGGCCCGAGATTTGTTCAGCGAATGGGGCCGGGGAGTGGCTTCCCTTGATCCCGATAGGCCTCTGGGGAGCTATGCTCCTGACCGATGGCGTCGCATTGTTCGGGATTGCGACACCCTCAGCGCGGATTTTGGGAGGAGCGCCGCCGCTCTTGGCTGGTCAACGATCGACCTGTTCGGATTTCCTGTCGGTGGCGCAGAAGGGATCAATCTGGGCGGCTTGATCTGGCGATTGGATGGTGGACGGATTATCGCCATGGACGAAAGTTGTGCCACTTACCGTTGGTGCTTCTCGGACAGGACGAGCCGTTTTGCCAGCGGCTACCTGGATCAGGTCGCGGCAACCTTCACGCCTGTGTGGCGACTGCCTGGCGAGAATGATTAGATGTTCAGCGCGTCTTCCAGCAGACTGAAGACGCGTCGCGGTAGCGCCTGCACTAGAGGGCAGCTGGGAACAACTCCACCTCGCTGACGAGCATCTGGTTTCGGCGCGCCAATGTTTCGCGAAATTCCTGCGCCTCCACATCTCTGAAGAATGTAGCGTCTGGCGCAAGCCGATGAACCGCCTCCTCTACATCCTCAAGGTTCGCGCGGAAAAACTCCTTACGAAAATTCTGAGCGTTGATCCGGGCACTTTCAAATTCGGCATGGAGCGCACGTTCAAGCGCGGGTGCATCGTCGCTGTAGATCATGGCATGGGTGTCAAAGACGAACGGCACGCTGGCGTCCCCCAACTCCCGAACGCGATCCATCGGGTCCAGACGACGAGTGAGGCCGATTTTCACGACGCCTTCGCCGAAGGAGCCAATGTTGGAGATGATGTAGACATACCCCGATCGCGTCCGCTCCGCCATCGCTTGGGCGCGCTCAAATCTGGCGTGGGCTTCCGCCAGATCTTTTTCCAGAATTTCGATCTGAGCCGTGAATGCTTCCAGCTTGGGTCCAACCGCCGCTGCGGCCTCGGCTTTCGCTTTTTCCAGGAGGCGCGCGTACCGGGCTTCTTCTTCCTGAGCGTCCTCCATATCCCGCAAGAGCTTCTGCTCTTCCCGCGCTAGGCGAAGAGCTTCAGCTTTTTCGTCCCGCTCAGCCTTCTGCTTTTCCCGGTACTCGTGTGTCAGGTACAGTTCCTCTAGCCGCAGCCTCAAGAAATCTTTGCTGATGAAGATGGCGTTGGAGGCGTTCAGCTTGTCGATCTGTTCGTAGGCCCGAACGATCCGTTTCTCCATCGCGTTGACATTGTTCCAGCGCGTGTTGGCAATGGCCGCATCGCATTCATTGTTGAAGGCCCGTAACGTGAGCTTGATGCCCCGATTGGTCATTACCTGACCCTTCGACTGGCTGCCATCAACGCTCCAGTTCGTATTGCAGAAGACCGCAATCTTTTCGGAGATCATGCGCTTCTGCTTTTCCCGGCATGCTTCTACAGCCGCCTTGTAGGCGTCGCTATCGCCGTAATCGAAGTGAGGCTCGTAAACTCCCATTTCAGCGAAGGCGAGCCGATCGTCGAAAATCGCTACCTCGCGCATGAGCCGGTCATAGACCTCCTTCTTCTCCTGATATCCATCGCGCAGCGCCGTGGTCTGGGTTTCAAGCGACCTAATCTCTGTCTCAACCCTCTCCTTTTCCGCGTCTACATCGGTAATCCCGGCGAATCTCGCTTTGAGGCGATCAATTTCAGCGACAGCCTCTGCTTCAGCGGCCTTGTGGCGGATGGCAGCTTTACGCCACAGAACTGCGAAGACGACCGCAGCAATCGGAGACAATAGAAGGATTATCGCTAGAATTGCGGTCGTGGCTTGGCTCATATGAAATCCCCCTAGTTCTTCAATTCCAGCGATTTGGATACTTGTAAATAGCTGGCATCGCTTCAGGATAGGTTGCGCGCAGTGCCGATATATGGCACTTTCCTATTAGGCGCTGACGGCCTCAACGGTCACTCGGAAGCCCCGACCGAAGAGGGGAAGGCGCGGACTGCCTCAAGTGTCCCTCGCAGCCGGAAGCGAAGAACGGCGGGCAACAGGCAACCCTAAGTTGGCCTTCCTGTCTTGTTCGAGGTCACCCATGGCCGGGATACTCACCCAACTAGCTGCGACCGATCCACGCGCGGCTCGATCGCAATTCCCCCAACCAACGTCGGGTTCTCACGGCCCCAGTCTGCTGACCAGGATCATGGGCGGCATCAACACCGCCGCGAATGAACTGATCAACCCTACGAATCCGATTGGAAAGTTTGGCGCTTATCTCGGCGCGGCATCTGGCTCGCCTCTTGGCGCGGCTACGATGGCTGCGATGCGTGATCAGCGCGCACAAGGCGATGATGAACTTGAGCGCGAATACAAGCGCGCCATGATCCAAAAGGCTTTGCGGCCTGAAACCTTCTCGCCGCGCTACTTCGAAAGCAACAGCGGCGACCAGTATATGATCGGGCAAGACGGCCAGCCCAAACTCGTCTTCAAGGATCCCACGCCCAAGACAGAGTATCAGTGGGTAAAAAACGGGGATGGCACCATGACCGGAATGCCAATGCCGATCGGCGGCATTCCAATGCCGACCACCCCGCCCAGCGCTGAACTGCCAGCTGGGTTCACGGTCGATAAGCCGGAAGGAGGCGCTGGTTCTGGCCAGCGTCCCTTTCGCTAGTCCCCCGACCAGGCTCCGCAACGGCAGCATGACCAGCGGCAGGCGCACCGTGCAAGGCAATCAACTTGTCGGCGGTGTGCCGAACAGCTGGCACGTCGATGGAGATGCGGTTGATTACGACGGCCCCGATCTGCCCGCACTGCTAGGCGAGGTTCGTCAGATGTTCCCGCAAGGCAAGGCCTTCATACACCGGGGGCATGTTCACCTTCAGCAGCGGGGTCTCAACGCCCCTTACTTCGGCCGGAACGGCACGAAAGGACTGAAATAATGGCGCAGTATCAGGAAGGGCAGACTGCCACCGGCCCCAACGGACAGAAACTTGTTTTTCGCGGCGGTGTCTGGAGCCCGGTAAACAGCGGATCAGGTGCAATCACTATCGGCACGCCTGATCCAACGCTTGGCAGCAAGATCGCTAAGGGCCGGAATGAGGCAGCCGCCTCGGAATATGATCCGGCGCTCAATGCTGAAAATTTGCGCGGTAAGCGGCTCGCGAACGACAAGCTGGAGCGGGACCTTGCCGAAGCGAAGCCGAACGGGCGAAAGCTGACCAGCGCCGCCTTTGGTGAGGCTGTGGCCGGATATAAGACCGCGCAGCAGCTCCGCCGCTTGGTGCAGGACATTCAGGACCGCGACACGGAAGGCCCTGGATCGACCAAGGGGCTGATGGGCCTGAAGGACCTATTCCCCACAACTGCGAATGATCGGCTTGATAAGGCTGGTCAGGCCGTTCGGGGGTTAGTCGGGCAGGCGCTCGGCTTCACAGGTGGCCAGCTAAACAGCGTCAAGGAAGCCGAGATGGCTGTTGGTCCTTACATCCCAGACTCGTGGGATAGGGACCAGACCCGCCTGGACAAGATTCGGCGGCTTCAGCAGCTTGCGAATGACGCGGAAGCTCGCTCGATCGCTATTCTCGGCGGCAGGCCGGACGAAGCGGGCAACATCATTCCGCTGGACAACGGCGGGATGCCTGCCTCGACGCTCGGCCCTGCGGGTCCGGGCGATGCCGTTCCTGATCCTAGTGGCGACCGACAGTTTGTTACTGAAGAGGATCGGCTGATCGCGGAGGAGGCGCAGCGGGCGTTCAACAATGGTGCGGGCCGCGACGAATTGGATGCAATCGCGCGCAAATATGGACGGCCTGCCTACGGTCCGGACTTGGATAAGGCAATTGAAGCGCGCAGGGCGGGCGGGCGTGCCAACTTCCCCATAGAAGCGACAGGGCTCGAGGATGGCGGATTCGCTGGGGGCGCGCTGGGTGGCGCTGCGGCCACACCAGGCGGTGCGTTCATCGGCAGCTTCAGCAATGCAATGGTGCCCACGCGGCTCATCGATCCGGCAGGTGCCGATCGCCTCGAAATGCTCAAGGCTCAATATCCTGGAGCCGCTTTCGCCGGTTCAGTGATCGGAGGCATCCCGGCTGCCGCCGCATTGGAATTTGGCGCGGTGCGTGCGCTTCCGGGCCTTTCTGCGCTCAGCGCGTCGCGCATCGCTGACACCGCCTACGGCGCATATCAGGGGTATGGCAATGCGGAGGAAGGTGAGGGCGGTATGGGCGCTGTCATCGGTGGCATATCGGGCCTGCTAGGCGGAGAGGCTGGGCGGCGGCTTGTGAGCGGAACGGGAAGGGTCGTTCGCGGCATCAGCGATCCCGCTGTTCGCTATCTTCGGGGGCAGGGCGTAGGCCTCACTGCCGGTCAGGCGATCGGGAGAACAGCCAAGCAGGTGGAAGATCAGGTAACAGGATACCCGATCATCGGCGGGATCGTGGGCAATCGGCGTGAAGAAGGACTTGTCGACTTCAACCGTGCGATGTTCCGCCAAGGGGCGGAGGGTGCCCAAATCGCCAACATCGGGGAGCGCGGAGCTGAGCAGTTGGATGATCTTGTGACGCGCACCTATGCGCCGCTTGAAGCCGTGTCCATGACTGCCGACGCGCCGCTCATGTCCGACATGGCAGCGGCAGCTTCGCGTGGCCAATCGATTCCCGGTAGAGCGGATGACTTCGATTATGTTGTCAACACGCGCGTTCGACCCAACTTTGACGCCAGTGGCGGGATGTCCGGCCGCAACTATCAGGATGCCGTTCGTCAGCTCCGGATCGCAGGAAACAATCAAGGCATGGCTGCCATGCACCCAGGTGACTTTTCCGATGCGCTGGCTGGTGTCGAGGACGCGCTCACCGGCATGGTGCACCGTCAAGCACCTGAAGCGGTTGACGCGCTGGAGCAGGGGAACCGCATCTATCGCAATCAGGCCATCATCGATCAGGCAGTGAAAGCCGCCCGCAATTTCCGTGGCCCTGATGGCGATGCGGTGGTGATGCCGTCGCAGCTTCTAACCGCAGCTACGCAGAACACGAACAAGTTTGGCGGTGCAAGTCGGGCAGCTACCACGGATCGTCCCTTCTATGAGCTGGCGACCGCAGGACAGGATGTGCTCCCCAGTCGCGTCGGTGACAGTGGAACGGCGGGTCGCTTGGCTTTGCCTGCTGCGGCTCTAGCAGCCACAGGCGGCGGTGCAGCTTATGGGGGCAGTGAGGGCGGCGTGACTGGCGCAGCGGCAGGCGGGGGCAGCACCCTTGCCATGCTGGCTGGGCTGGCTGCCCTTGGAGGCACAAAGACAGGGCAGCGGGCGATCGTCAGCATGCTCGCTGATCGGCCTGAGGTGGTCCGCAGAGTTGGCGATGTAATCTACAACAAGCGCGCGCTCGGCGGCGCTATTGGCGCTCCCGCTGTCATTGGCGGCGTCAATCTGCTTGGTGGGTTTTGATCTCAGGCGGCGCGATATGCAGATTGCGGCTGAGCCAGATGTTCCCGGCGACGCCAGCAATTGCGCAAAAGGCGAACAAGCCGACGATCAGGAACAGGTCCAATCGTCTCCACCGGCGCAGATTGGCATCTGTTCCTGCGGCAGCATCTGCGGCGATGGCGCGCTCTTTCTTCCGCTCCCAATGGCCGCGCAAAGCGGCGGCGATGCCGGTCGAAAGCGCGATGGCGAGGATCTGTTCCCATCCGATCATGGGCTTGTGATACTTGCAAAGGAGGAAGTTGACCATGGATGAAGAGTTTGAAAACGAACTGCTGCGGCGATCAGCCCGGGGTGACGTTGCAGCGCAAGTCGAATTATCGCAACGGGCGCTGGTGGAACCGTCTCTTACGGCCGTTCAGCAATTCACCGTGGCTGAGATCTTCGCGCGCCAAGCTGCGTGCCAACATTCGGAAGCGGGGTTGCGACAGTTTGCTGCTGTGCTGGTCCTTCAAGCGAGCTTCGTGTTGCAGGCAGGAGACCGAGACCTGGGGGCGCAGAAAGCCGGACATGCGCTTGCCATTCTCGATCTGCTGGCTGATGCCGACGTCGAGAATGCCAGCCTAATCATCGAGCAGATGCTGGATGCTGCCGAGGTGGACGGTGTTCGGGAACAGGCCATCGCCGTGGCTAAGCAGATGGCCAACATGGATTTGGCCTGCGCCTGACTGATCGGGCTCTCTAAAGTAGAGGGAAGTAGATGACGCGCGCGAAAACAGGCGGGCGCACCAAGGGCACCCCCAACAAGACAACGGCCATGATGAAGGCCGCGATCGAAGACGTGTTCGAGAGGCTCCAGGATAAGGATGGCGGCAACAATGCCCATTTCCTGGGCTGGGCGCAGGAAAATCCGACCGAGTTTTACAAGCTGTCGTCCAAGCTGCTGCCGCTGCAACTGACCGGCGCGGACGGCGGGGCAATCGAACTGAGCATCGGGGAGCGCATCTTGCGAGCCCGGAAGCGTGCAAACGAAAAGGAGGAAGATCATGGAGAATGAGCAGCGGACCTTCGATCCTACGCGGAGAAAGACGGGGTTCGCGCTCCGGCTCTATGATCTGCGCTGGAACCGGTTGCGGCTGACGCAGCGGGGATTTGCCGAGCGCTACAATCTTGGGCAGCGGACGATCCGCGATCTGGAGCAGGGGGTGTCAAACCCTACTCCGGCCATGCGCCTGATCGTGGCGGCGATCGATCGCGATCCAGCGTGGATGCAGGAAGCTGCGAAGATGGTGGTGCAATCGAATGCGCAGTGACGGGGACAGGTAAAATCCGGACGCCGTCACGAGGAGTCCCTCCAATCGCGGCTGGCAAAGCAACGTGCATCAGCTAAAGGACCTTCGAAGTTCCTACGCTTTGGGGAGAACATCAAAATGACTGAGAGTGGCTGGCGAGTGGGGCGCGGATTCCGTGACGATTCGAATGGGGAAAAGGTCTTCACCGTCATAGTTGAAGATCGGCGCGATGGTAATCAGGTGAGGATATTTAGCCACGACTCCTCCGACGAGGCCGCTTCCGAGCGGCTGGTCAAGGATCTAGCTAAGATGTTCGAACACATAAGCGGGTCGAAGCCGGAGATTTATTCGGGCAACGAATAAGACCTAAACTAAGCGCCCCGATCCTTGTGAGCCGGGGCGCAGAAGTTGCTAGTGACGCGGGTGGCGCGGAACGCCTCGCTTTCGCTTCAGCAGATGCCGCTTCGTTGGCACAGTGGGGTGCCTACAAAGCCTGTGGTATCGGACGCGGCTTTTGATCACGCCCCGCTCTCGCCAATGCCCCTTCACGGGCATGCAGCGATTATGTCTGATGCGGCGCACCTGATCGCGGTAGGCTTCAGGATCAGCGAACAAGCCGATGTCGCCGTCATCGATCTCCCCAAGCTCCTCGCCACCATAATCGGGATCACTCACGGGGCACCCGGGGCCAGGCATGTAGGTGTTATGGTCGCAAAAATCGTCCTCACCCAAGGAGCCGTCCAACTCATCGCCGTTGGGCTCCAGGTCGGTGTCGCCGTCCATGTCGTCCATGCGGTCGATCATCTGTTGCACAAGGCTGTCCAACTCGGCGCGGGAAAGGCTTGGAATGACCGATAGCAGGCCAGCAAGTGTCAGCCGGGTGCTTGCCTGACGCCTATCCCTGCGGCGCAGCAACCGGCCTTGGCGGCGCTGGTATGATGATACCCGTGGAGCTTTGCTTGCCATGATCAGGCCCTCCCTTCCAGCTTGGCCAGAAAGGCGACGATCTTCTGCCGTGTTGCATAGCGGATGTTCTCGCCAGACCTGATCCGCACCAGGAGGTTCGGATCGTTGCTCATCTGCTTGCCGAACTGGCTCTCTGACATGCCGTGTGCGCCCATAGCGCGATGGATGCAGGGCAACAGGTCGTCGGCAGGCGCTGCCTTCGGCTTGATTGTCGCGGGGTCATTCTCAACCGACTGGATGAACGCTCTGACGCGCGCGGCAACGCGGGAAGATGGATCGCGGCCCTTGCGCAGGTCGCTAACGAGCCGCCCGTCACCCACCGCTTCTTTGCCGAAGCTGGTTGCCGACATGCCGGTGCGCTTCAGTGCCCGCTCAATTTCCATTAGAATTGGAGGGGCGTAGTTGGTCGACCGCGTTGGCCTAGCGCTGGGTAGCCGAGCCTTTGCCGCCTGATGGCACGGTTCCGGCTCGGCATCCCTCATTGCGGGAGCCTCGCCACGAATGCAGGCGTCGATCCACTCCAGATCAGCGTCGGGCTCGATCGGCGCTCGGGCATGGGCAAGGGCCGAATAGTTCTGCCGGTACTTCAGCATGGCAGCGCCTCCATCGGGCTGGAGGCAAACAGGAGGGATTTGACCGCCTCCCGCTTTGCCAGGTCGCTCCGCAAAGGTCGTTCGTGGATGACTAGGGCAGCCTGTTCGGCTTCCGTGATCGTCAGCGACCAGTGCAGCCACACGCTGTCATTGTTGACGGTGTAGCCGCCCCCCAGTTCGACATAGCGGGCCAGCCATGCAGCCGGATCGAACAGGCAAGCGCCGGGGATGGGGGCCGAAGCCCCCTGAATGTGGTTCGCAGTGTGCATGGGTCAGGCCTCCCCGGTGATCGAGGAAAGCAGCGGGGCCAGGTCTCCATTGTCGTCGCCGTACTCTCTGATGATGAGTTGCAGCTTGGCCGCGATGATATCGGGATCGCGAGACGGGTAAGAGATGATCGCCTTGATCGATGCGGTCAGTCTGTCGAGTGCAGCGCTTTGGAAAGCCTCTGCCTGGTCATAGCCAGAGATACGGCGGGCCTCTGCTTCGTCTTCCTGATGCTTTTTGCGAGAGGCCGCGACCTCCGCATTGTATACGTCCGGGTCAAAGAATATGACGCCGTTCTCGTCTATGCGGTTGGGCCGCAGGATAGCCTTCCACATTTCGGGCTTGAGTTCATAATAGCGCGTCTCTGCCGCGTCCCAAGCTTCGAACGCTTCGCTGTGGGCGGCGTTCGCGCGCGCCATCTCAGCAAGAAGCGCACGCCAGCGCTCATCGTTAACGGGCGTCTGCGGTGCGCAAACCAGTTGCGCGGCAGCCTGCGCGGTCTGCGGAGCAACAATAACGGCGGGCAGGATCGCGAGAGCGCGCATGACAGCGCGCCGCGAAGTTGATACTTCGGACATAGCTTCAATCCCTCTTCAGCAGGGGTTGCGGTTAGGCCTGGGGGAAAGGGTGCAACCTTTCCTTCAGGTCGCTACTGTGTTAACGCGGTTCTCATGAGTGGTCAAGAAACTTCGTTAACACAGAAACGGCGCGGGCCGAAGCCTACTGGTAAGGGGCACGTGGTAGGGGTCCGCCTACAGGCTGATGACTTGGCGGCGCTGGATGAATGGGCTCAGGCTCAAGCAGATCAGCCGGTAAGAGCTGAGGCAGTGAGGCGGCTGCTTAGAAATGCACTTCAACGATGAGAAAACCGAACGAGGCTGCAATAGATTCGGTTAGCGTCTACATATCTGACCTGCGAGAGGTATCGGCGGCTGACGCGGCCGCGATGGTCCAGCAGCGCGATGATCTAACCAGCAAGATCCGGTTTGGTTTGGTTGCCTTGAATGGCGCATCGATCGTCGCAATGATGGGGCTGCTTAACGGCTCCGGAGATCTGGCGCGCGCCCTAGGGTTTTCGTCGCAGGTCGCGTTTTGGTCAGTTGTCTTCTTTCTGATCGGCGCGATCAGCGCGGGCGTGTGTTTAGCCTCTCACCAGAATGAGATGATTTTGAAAGCCGGGTACGCGAAAGCCCGTTTTGACCGCTTGCGAGGGGCTCACATGATCCTGCGCGCGCCCGAAGAACTAAACCCCGACAAACTGAGGCAATCGATCGCAGCGATCGACGAGTCACACAAAGACTGGGACGAAACACTCAAGCCTAACGTCAAGGCGATTAGGGCTCAGCATCTTGCGTCCGGCGCATGGCTAGGGGGCGTGTTACTCCCAATCCTGTCGTCTCCTCATGTGACCACCTCGTGGCATCGCGTTTGGAATATTGTGACATCATTGACCCATCCTTTCATCTGACTATCGAAAGCGGGGTACTTCAGGGTCTTCTGCGGCCACCTTCCCGCCTTGGGAGCCCTCGTAGAAGCTGGCTGCCTGCCCGCCGAACAGTGCGGGAAAGGCGGCGCTGATGGCCGCCGCTTTCCAGTTCCGTTTCCAAATTGACCGCAACAAGAAGCCAAGCGCGTTGAGGGAGATGATCACGAATATGAGGCAGAGCGCTCCCCAGACGTAAGACATTCGCTTCCCTCTATCTACGCTGGCGTTCCATCCTGCGATCTCCACGCTCGCGCCTAACAATCCCGTCGAGCATGTCCAAAAAGGCATCAGCGGTAAGGTAGAAGGGCAGGGCAAAGATCATCGCCACGGTCGCGATAGCCTGCCATCTTGACCATGCCGGGCTGCTCAGGGCTGCGCCAATGATCGCCATGGGTATTCCAACGACGACCGTTGACCCAACAGCGCAAAGCGCCAGTGCCAGCATGAGGAATACCCCTCGTTTCCATCGCTCGATCAGATGGGTGATCCGCGCACCTGCTTCACTGATCGTCGTGTGCCTACCCATAAAGTCCGCGTCTCCCCTGACCAATGGCTGTCCCGCCTGACGCCTACCCCGCGCGGCGCGCGGCGGATCACTCAGTTCCGCCCGCTTCGCGCATCAGCTAGCAGGGGTTTTCGCGCCGCTTTCTTCACCTTTTTCTGTGCCGCCTGAAAGTCAATTGTGACCTTCTGAAGTTGCCCGGTTTCGTTGACGTTCCAAGGTGGACGATAGCATTCTCGTTCACGCATGGAAGCGACACATTTCTCGATGCGATCCCACCACATCAATATGTGCGCGGCCTGGAGACGCCCCTTCGCCTGCCCCCATTTTGGCGGAAGGTGAATGACCCTCGCTCCTGTTCTGAACACGGCGTCGACTTGCGGTGGATTTTCCAGAAAGTCACGATCTGCGGAGAGAATGGCATGGCCGCCATCCTGCATGAACGAGGTGATCCAATGTACATCGGACGAACCTTGCTGTCCCGCGCTGCGGACCGAATCCAGTTCCCATCCGGGCGACAGGGCAATGTCCCTGATGGCCGCAACGATCGCTTGCGCGACGTGCTCGTCAGCCCTGATCCTCAACTGGCCAGATCAAGCTCGAACGCGACGGCGGCCTGAACCTGCTCGTCAGTCACCCCGAACCACCTTGCCACTCGTGGAGTATCTCCTTCCTCGGCCTTCCACTGGCGGAAGAGGGCCTCAGTGGGAATGCCTGCGCTGTCGATTACGGGCTGTCCAAAAGCTCGTGCTGGATCAAGCACAACGTCTGGGAAATCGCCGGGGCGTGGCCGCCATGTGGCCGCAAGGTGCGATGCAGGGTCAAACATAACTCCCTTTGCAATCGTAGCCTCGATGGTTTCCCACATGAGATATTGTCCAGACGCCATTTCCCACGTCTTCTTGTCACCTACCTCGTCCGCCGCCTGGGCGATGATCTTCACGCGATCAGTTAAATAGTGCGCGTTTGACAGAGCAAACGGATGCAAGACTTTCCAGTCCTTACGCGCCATTTCGGCCGCGCGGCGCAGCGTTGGCATAGATACGCCCTGCGCACGAAAATATTCAATGAACCGCAGCTCCATCAAATCCAAGAAGCTGACAGTAGGCGCGCTCTTGAAGTCGCGGTCGACAATCGGTCCTGTCTTGCTGCTGGGCCAACCATTGATCCACCCACGCAGCTTTGCGGTATTGCCCACACCAAGTAGGCGCGCAGCGTCCGGTACGCTGTAGAAACCAGCGAGAAGCGGATCTTTCTCAATGGTCTGTTGAACGCCCATGCGCCCTCCGTATCCGGTGCGAATCATAAACGCACGCAATTAATGATCTGTTGCTCAAAGGTCGCCTTACTGCGCAGCCATAGGGGCGATTGGATGGGGCGGATCCCTCCGCCCCGCCTTTCAGTGCCAGCTAGCGCCCATCTCTTCCAGCCAACAGCGGGATGAATCATCCACCAGCCTATCCATCCGTCGCAGGCCGCTGTCCCCGGCAGTTGCCTCATCCAGCGATCGCGAGAGGTATGCGTTTGCAAATTCCTGAAGCGCTCGGTTGCCGAACGATCGCGCTCGCTTCTCTATGTCGCGGACCGCCACGCTGCCACTGACAACGGCGAGCATCAGATCGGCGGCGGCATCGGCTGCAATGTCGCGCGGTAAGGCTGTCCCGACAGCTTTGATGATCCGATGTTGCAGTTCATGGAGTTGCTGCACGCGGTCGCGCTTCCGTTTCAACCTATCGTTCTGATTAGCTGGAAGGTGGTTGGTCTTCCGCCAATCCCGCACGGCTGCGGACGAAACACGCTGCTCTTGCGCGATACTCATGTCCCGCCACTCTAGGTCGTAGAGAAATCTGCGGCACTGCCCAACAGGGTGTGGGGTCCTCTGTGCCATCACATTGGCCGGAAGACCTCTCCGTCTTCTCCAGTAACCCACCGCCGTCGCACTGACGCGCTGGATGCGAGCAATTTGCCTATCACTGAGACCCTGTCGGTAGAGCTTCTGACGCTTAGACAATTGGTTCTGCATTACTTTTCTCCCGCCCGGCTCAGTGCCGGTGGGCGAAGCATATGATCGGTGTCGACGCAGAATGCGCCAGCTTTTGGATCGCTCGTGACTTCGCGGAGATGAAGCGGCCCACTCGTCGCGCAGGCGTGCGAAATGGCGGATCGGGTGTAGGACAGCCTGAGATCGTCTCGTCGCTTGCGGCTGCGAATCACCGCCTGCGGACGAGATTTCAGTGCCAACGCTTGATGATCCAGGCCGGTCTTCCAAACTTGAAGACGCGCGCAATCGCGACCCATCCAAGCCTGATTTCGGCTTTCTGCTCTTTGCTGTGCTCATCGCATCGATCCTGGCGCTGTCGACGGCCTAATGGTTAGCCACAGCGGGCGCATTCCGGTCACCCGCCGCGCTTTGAAGCCCAGAGCTTTGACACTCTATTCTTCCGCTTCGGCCGCCATGCTTCGACTGGTGCAGGAGGCGTGTCGGGGTGGCGCTCTAGCCAATCTCGCCCTGCCTCGGTGATGCGATACCAAGAGGTTCTGATGAGTGGTAAGGTGTCTTCGGGCGGATCGGCTTCCAACGCCGCGCCCTTGCTGACCAGCGCGTCCAAGTGCGTCTTTTTACAGCCCAGGAAGGCGGCGGTAACTGGGCCATCACCGCGCCATTTGCCAAGCTGGGCGAGGGCATAATGCTGGTTCGGGGTGAGCCTCATGCCGCACCGCTTGTCATTGCACGGGCAAGGATCGTCTGCTTAGCCGCCTCGTGATCCCCAATTTCCGCTACGCTTGCACCAGCAAGAAAGGCGAAGGTGTCCGCATACCATAATGTCTGGCGGACCTCCTGATCCGGGAAGGCTGGCTTGATCACGTCCGCAGAAAACTGACGGGCAATCTGCCTGATACCGCCATGGGTGAAGTCGCATAGGGCGGCCCAGACCGCCTTGTGTTGGCGAGCCGAAAAACCGGGAGGAAGCACTCGCCCACGGCCCTCCACCATCACCACGATTTTGTTTGTGGATGGCGGATCGCCAGCGCCCATCACGTTTTTGATCTCTTCTTCGCTGGCATGGTCCTCAAACCAATACCCCCGCATTAATGCATCATAGGCGGGTCGTAGCAGCGTGAATGCCGATGAATGCATTTCCCGATCGGCCAATATCGCTATCGCGCGGTGGTGTTCCAAAACGACAGAGAAGCACCCCAAGGCCAGTCGTTTCGCAGTGGGCAGCTTGAACTGAAGGCCAATAAGCTGTTCTTGAATCCACGACGACAATGCCACTGAGGCGCTAGGGTCTGCCTTTGGCTTCATCGATCTATTGTCCCTATTGTCCCTATTGTCCTGGGGGCTCTTTCCCAGATCGCGCCATGATGAGCCGTTGTAGTGTGTAACCGTTGCAGGTGGATCAGGTGTGATCCGAACCTCATTACATTGGCCTCTTGGCGTGTCACGTCGCCCTGATAATGTGCCGGAATGGCAACGACCCAGAATCACGATCCCGCATGCAGCCAGTGTGGTAAGCCCGCCATTACGATGCTTGGAAACAAGCCGGTTTGCATCGGCTGCGAATTTCAATGGCAGCAAAGCCGGTATATGGTGTTCGCTCAAAGCGTGACGCTTATGAACCAAGCAGAAATGGAGATGGCGGGCATCACCGGAATTGCGGGCAATATCACGCCGATCCCGCCTGCTCCCATCCCCCCAATCCACTACAACAACCAGAATGTCACCATATCGAACAGCAGCGTGGGCGCACTGAACCTCGGCTCTGCCAAGGATATTCAGGTCGAGATGAAAACCATGGTCGAACAGGGGAATGTCGCCCTTGCTGATGCCTTGTCTTCAATGACCAACGCCGTGTTGCACGATGAGGCAGCGAACACCGCCGCGCGGAATGAACTTCTTGAGTTAATCGCGTCACTATCGCAACAGGCCAATGCCAAACCTGAGGGGCGTAAGCTCGGGACGATCAAGGCAATATTCGGCGCTGCACAGGCAGGAACCGCCGCCGTCCAGGGCGCAGCAGGAGCATGGGCCGCACTTGAGCCTTTGCTAAAGGCCCACTTTGGCATTTGACGAAGCGGGAGCAGCGACACGCTGATTGATGGCGATGCGACGTGGCGCGCCGCGACTGGATCAGATCTTTGCGCAAATATTTATCAGCAGTGATCTTCCCGCCACAGTTCGCTCTCATTCGCCTCCAATCGCAATCAAATGAGGGCCCAAATGAGGGAGCGCCAGACGATTGCTTCCAAAAATCAATGGAATTTCAAGGCGTTGCCGGAAATATTTGGAGGCCCGAGCCGGAATCGAACCGGCGTGCAAGGATTTGCAGTCCTCTGCGTAACCACTCCGCCATCGGGCCTCGGCGTGGGTGGCCGCAAATGTGCGGCTTTTGATGCAAAGTCAAGCGCGGCCATGGTCGCTGATCCCAAGATTATCGTTCACGGGCATGGAAAGCCGCTTGGCGTTGCTTGTCGCGTGATCTAGAGGTCCCGATAATGTCAGCGCTGTATTGCCATACCAATACAGTTATGCCAATCGAGGTAGTATCGTGACCGAGCAGAATTTTTCATCGATGCGGGCCGCCATGGTCGAAAGCCAGCTTCGCACCAGCGATGTCGATGACCCACGGGTGATTGCCGTGATGGCACGCGTGCCACGGGAAGATTTCGTGCCTGCTGAACGGCGCGCGATGGCCTATGTCGATCGGTCGATTCCGCTTTCCTCCGGCCGCGCGCTCAATCCGCCGCTGGCCACTGGACGGCTGCTCAAGGAAGCGCAGGTGGAGGAGGGCGATCGCGTTCTGCTCATCGGTGCGGCCACGGGATATAGCGCGGCACTTCTTGCCGCTCTTGGCGCCCAGGTGACGGCAGTCGAGGCTGAAGATGGTCCGCAATTGTTAGGTAATGGCGCCACGGTGGTACGCGGCCCGCTGCAAGCAGGAGCGCCCGACGGTGCGCCCTACGACGTCCTCTTCATTGATGGCGCGGTGCAGGAAGTGCCCGCGACGCTTGTCGGGCAGCTTGCCGATGGCGCGCGCGTGGTGACGGGTCTTGTCGAGCGCGGCGTTACACGCCTTTGCAGTGGGCGGGTGGTTTCCGGCATTCTGGGTCTTGTCAGCCTGACCGATCTTGAGATGGTCATCCTGCCCGGTTTTGCTGCACCGGAGCGTTTCGTCTTTTAACCGGCTGGGGGAGTCATGACGGCAAAGCAGGTGTTTCTTCGGCACTCAGCCGCCACGGCTCTGCTGCTCCTCAACGCTGGGATCGCGCAGGCGGAAACCCTGCAAGGTGCGCTGGCACAGGCTTATCGTTCAAACCCCACGCTCACCGGCACTCGGGCGCAGCAACGGGCGACGGATGAGAATGTGCCGATCCGCAAGGCGGATGGACGGCCCAATATCGGCACCACCACCGAATATCAGGAGTTGCTGGTAAAGCCTGCGCGCTCCTTCCTCGCGCCTGATCGTTCGCTCGTCGGCACGGCTACGGTGAATGTCCCTATTTATCAGGGCGGCGCAGTGCGTAACGGGGTGAAGGCGGCCAAGGTGCGCGTGCAGGCCGGGCAGGCCAATCTGCGCGGGACCGAGGCATCGATCTTC
Source organism: Sphingobium sp. TomTYG46 (assembly GCF_055396345.1). Taxonomy (NCBI): domain Bacteria; kingdom Pseudomonadati; phylum Pseudomonadota; class Alphaproteobacteria; order Sphingomonadales; family Sphingobiaceae; genus Sphingobium; species Sphingobium sp. TomTYG46. Next base: position 1,424,419 of record NZ_AP027324.1, on the reverse strand, counting down.
TCCCAGGTTGTCGCCGCCTATATGGACGTGATCCGCGACAGTGCGGTCGTGTCGCTCAATCTGGCGAATGTCAGCGCGCTCGGGGTCAATTTGCAGGCAACGAACGACCGATTCGAAGTGGGCGACCTGACGCGTACAGACGTCGCCCAATCCGAATCGCGGCTCGCGCTGGCGCGATCCAACCTTCAGACGGCGCAGGCGAACCTGATCACCAGCCGCGAAAATTACATCGCCCTGGTCGGCGCCACGCCGGATGACCTGCAACCGCCGCCGCCGCTTCCCGGCCTTCCTGCTACGCCCGAAACGGCGGTGCAGGTGGCCCTTGCCGACAATCCCGACCTTGTCGCCGCGAAAAAGGCGCGTGAAGCCGCTCGTTATGACGTGCGGGTGGCAAAGGCAGGCGTCCTGCCGACGCTATCCGGTTTCGCGCAGGGCAGCTATACCCATTATCTGGGATCGCTCGACGACCCGACTGATCCGTCACAGCTGAACAAGCAGGTGGTCGCGGGAGCGACGTTGCGCCTTCCGCTTTATCAGGGCGGCCGACCCGGTGCGCAGGTGCGCCAGAACCAAGCGCTCGAATCGCGGGCGATAGAGCAGGAGATTGAGGTTGAGCGCGGCGTCATCGCCCAAACGCGATCAGCCTATGCGAGCTGGCAGGCATCGCTGCAAAGCATCGAATCCAACCAGAAGGCGGTCGAGGCGGCCAATCTGTCGCTTGAAGGTGTGCGCGCGGAAAATTCTGTCGGCAGCCGCACCATCCTCGACATATTGAACGCGGAACAGGAAGCGCTGAACGCAAAGGTGCAATTGGTGTCTGCGCGCCGCAACGCCTATGTTGCGGGCTTTAGCCTGCTGGCCGCTATGGGACATGCGGAAGCGGACGACCTCAGCCTGGAAACCGGCGCGCTTTATGATCCCATGGTTAATTATGATCGGGTCAAGGGCAAGTGGTTCGATTGGGATTTCGATCCCGCGCCCAAGCCAGAGGCGACCAGAACCGTTGACACGCCTGCACAAAATGCCAATGTGCCTGCTGGTTTGGCGCAACAACCTTAAGGTTAACAGGGGTTATTCATGGGCGACATGAGCAAGGAACCCTCGATGGAGGACATTCTTTCGTCCATCAAGCGCATCATTGCTGAGGAAGGCGAGGAGGCTGCGCAGGCGGTGTCGCGCCGGGGCAAAGCCGATGCCGGACCCAAGCAGGCCGCCGAACCCGCCGAACCTGCGGTCGAGGAAGTGCTGGAACTGACTGACGAGGTTGGAGCGGAGGAGCCGATGCCTGCCCACAAGACTGGCCGTGCAACGCAGGTCGAAGTGCCGGGGGAGGAAAACTCAATCCTCTCGGTTGAAAGCGAAGTGGCCGCGCGGCATTCGCTTTCGGCGCTGTCGTCCATGCTGGTAACGCCTAAGGACGGCGAGGATAACACGCTGGACGGTCTGGTGCGGTCCATGTTGAAGCCGATGTTGAAGGAATGGCTGGATGCCCGCCTTCCCGCGCTGGTGGAAGACATGGTGGCAAAGGAAATTGCCCGCATCACTGGCCGCTGATCTGGCAGGCTCTGCGCGTTCCAACTTATGGCGCATTGGCTCGGTTGACACCTGCAAGGCGGTAAAAGCGCTGGAATGGTCAGGGAAGGGGCTTTAAGGCGCCTTTCCATGACCGAACTGCCCAAGACCTTCGACCCCGCCGAAATTGAGTCCCGCTGGTATGCCCATTGGGAAGAAAAGGGCTTGTTCCGCCCGGAACGCCCTGACGCCGAACCCTTCACCATCGTCAATCCGCCGCCGAATGTGACCGGCAGCCTGCACATCGGCCATGCGCTCGATAATACGTTGCAGGACATCGTGATCCGCTACGAACGGCTGCGTGGCAAGGACGCGCTATGGGTCGTGGGCACCGATCATGCGGGCATCGCGACGCAGATGGTGGTCGAGCGGCAGATGGAGGCGCGGCAGGACAAGCGAACCAACTATACACGCGAGCAGTTCATTGAGAAGGTTTGGGAGTGGAAAGCCGAAAGCGGCGGCGCGATTACGCGCCAGCTGCGGCGGCTTGGCTGCTCAATGGACTGGGCCAATGAGCGCTTCACCATGGATGAGGGCTTTTCGAAGGCCGTCATCAAGGTGTTTGTGGAACTCCATGAGCGCGGTCTGCTCTATCGCGACAAGCGGCTGGTGAATTGGGATCCGCGTTTCCGCTCCGCGATTTCTGACCTTGAGGTCGAGACGCAGGAAGTGAAGGGCGGCTTCTGGCATTTCCGCTATCCGCTGGCGGACGGCGTGAAGCTGGCCAACGGCGCGGACCATATCGTCGTTGCGACAACCCGCCCCGAAACGATGCTCGCCGACATGGCGGTGGCGGTGCATCCTGACGATCCGCGCTATAAGGACGTTATTGGCAAGGATATCCTCCAGCCGATCACCGGGCGGCGCTTCAAGGTGGTCGCGGACGACTATGCCGACCCGGAATTGGGGTCTGGCGCGGTCAAGATCACGCCGGGTCATGACTTCAACGATTTTGAGGTGGGCAAGCGGGCGGGCTTCCGCGCTGCCGAGATGCTCAACATGTTCGATGCCGATGCCAATGTCGTGCAGACGGTGGATGGATTGATACCGGAGCGCTTCTTGGGGCTGCATCGCTTTAAGCGCGATGGCGTCGATGGCGCGCGCGAACTGGTCGTGGCGGAAATGAAGGCGCTGGACATGCTGGTGCCGCATGTTTCGAAGAACAAGGACGGCGAGGAGGTCGAAGCCGATTTCGAGCCGCGCACCATCCAGACGCCTTTTGGCGATCGTTCGGGCGTGGTGATCGAACCCTGGCTGACCGACCAATGGTATGTCGATGCCGAGAAACTGGCGCAAGCGCCTATGCAGGCCGTGCGCGACGGGCGGATCGAGATCGTCCCCAAGACCTGGGAGAAGACTTTTTTCAACTGGATGGAGAATATCCAGCCCTGGTGCGTCTCGCGCCAGCTTTGGTGGGGGCATCAGATTCCCGCCTGGTATGATGAGGATGGCAATCCCTATGTCGCGGAAAGCGAGGAGGAAGCGCAGGCGCTTGCCGGCAACAAAAGGCTGGTTCGCGATCCCGATGTGCTCGACACATGGTTTTCCTCGGCGCTCTGGCCCTTCGGCACGCTGGGCTGGCCGGATAACCTCACGCACCCCTCCCCTTCAGGGGAGGGGCCGGGGGTGGGGGCTCTCGATCACACGCAGCACTTGGGGCAATCCCCCACCCCAACCCCTCCCCTGAAGGGGAGGGGCTTGGTTCCTCGTCCCGGCTCTTTGCTCCAGCGCCATTATCCCAACGATCTGCTGATCTCCGGCTTCGACATCCTGTTTTTCTGGGATGCGCGCATGGCGATGCAGGGGATGGAGTTCATGGGCGATGTGCCTTGGCGCAAGCTCTACCTCCACGGGTTGGTGCGGGCGGCGGACGGGCAGAAAATGTCCAAGTCCAAGGGCAATGTCGTCGATCCTCTGGGCCTGATCGACAAGTTCGGCGCCGACGCGCTGCGTTTCTTCATGTCTGCCATGGAAAGCCAGGGCCGCGACGTGAAGATGGATGAGAAGCGGGTTGAGGGGTATCGCAACTTCGCGACCAAGCTTTGGAACGCCGCGCGCTTCCTGCAATCCAACGGCGTTACCGCATCGACCAGCCATGAGGCGCCTGCCGCCGCTGCGCCGGTCAATCGCTGGGTCATTGCCGAGACGGTCGCGACCGTGCAGGCGATCGACACCTCCATGACCGAGCTGCGCTTCGACGCTGCCGCGAATGCCATCTATCATTTCGTCTGGGACCAGTTTTGCGATTGGTACATCGAACTCACCAAAGGTTCGATAGATGAGGAGACAAAGGCGGTCGCGGGCTGGGCGTTCGACCAGATCCTCGTCATGCTCCACCCCTTCATGCCCTTCATCACCGAAGAGCTGTGGAACCTGACCGGCACGCGCGAGACGGAATTGATCGTCGCCCGCTGGCCGCAGGCGCTCTATGCGGTCGATAGCGAGGCGCAGGCAGAGATTGACTGGTTGATCCGCTTGATCAGCGCGATGCGCACGGCGCGGACTGAACTGAACGTGCCGCCGGGCGCAAAGCTGAAGGTCGTGGTCAGCGAAGCGACGGAAGAAACACGACGCCGCATCGATCGGCAGGGCGCGGCCCTGGCGCGTTTGGGGCGGGTGGAGAGCCTGTCCTTTGGCGATAGCGTAGCTGGTGGCGCGGCGCAGATCGTTGTCGATGAGGCGACCTTCATCCTCCCGCTGGAGGGCGTGATCGACATCGCGGCGGAAAAGGCGAGGCTGGCAAAAGCCCTTGCCGCTGCGGAAAAGGAACGGGATTCGCTTTCCGGGCGTCTTTCCAACCCGAGTTTCGTGGAAAAGGCCAAGCCAGAGGCGGTGGCCAAGGCGCGTGAAGATCATGCCGAGAAAACCGCGGAGGCGGAAAGGTTGTCGGCAGCGCTGGATCGTCTGGCCTGATCGGTTAATGATGAAGCGCTTAGGGGGAGGCAGGAATGGCGGCAGGGAAGCGTGAAACAAGGGACCTGGTAAACGGGCCTATCGCGTCGTCCTTGCTGGTTTTTGCCGTGCCGACGCTGGCGTCCAACGTGCTTCAGTCTTTGAATGGATCAATCAACGCGATCTGGGTCGGCCGCTTTCTGGGCGCGCAGGCTCTTGCCGCCACGGCCAACGCGAACATCACCATGTTCCTGATGTTTTCCATCGTGTTCGGATTTGGCATGGCATCGACCGTGGTGATCGCTCAGGCGGCGGGACGGGGCGATATGGATGCCGCCCGCCGGTCCTTCGGGTCCGCGACAGGCTTTTGCACCATATTGGGCACCGTTGTCGCTGCGGCCGGATGGGTTGCATCGCCTGCTATGTTGCACCTGCTGGGAACCCCTGCAGAAGCATTTGACATGGCGCTGATCTATCTGCGCGTGATTTTCATTGCGATGCCCGCAACGTTGATCAGCGTCATGATGATGATGGGATTGCGGGGAGCGGGGGACGCGCGCACTCCGTTGATCTTCATGTTCGTCAGCGTCGGGATCGATCTGGTGCTGAACCCGGTATTCATCCTTGGGCTGGGGCCGATTCCGGCAATGGGCATCGGTGGATCGGCGGCGGCCACGGCGGCGGCGGGCATCGCCAGCCTGCTTGGCCTGATCTTCTATGTATATGCCAAGGACCTGCCGCTGCGCTTGCGGGGGAGGGAGCTGCGCTACCTGATCCCCGCTCCGGACCAGCTGCGTATCCTGCTGGGCAAAGGGTTGCCGATGGGGCTTCAGATGATCGTCATGTCGGCGGTTGGCCTGATGATCATCGGTCTGGTTAACCGCGAAGGCCTAATCGTTACGGCGGCTTATGGCGCGGCGCAGCAGATATGGACCTATTTGCAGATGCCTGCGATGGCCATGGGTGCGGCGGTCAGCGCCATGGCGGCGCAAAATATCGGCGCGGGCCGCTGGGACCGGATTGGCCGGATTACTGGCTATGGCCTGGGTTATCTGCTGCTGATTACAGGCGCGATGATTAGCGTGATCCTGTTGTTTCACGCGCCGCTGCTCTCGCTCTTCCTTGGCGACAACAGGGCTGCGATCGATGCGGCCTGGAAAATGCAGTTGCTGGCGACTTGGAGTTATATGCTGTTCGGCGCAACGATGATCCTGTTCGGGGTGATGCGGGCGAATGGCGTTGTGGTGAGGCCGCTGTTGATCCTGACCGTCACGCTTTTCGGCGTCCGCCTCGGCTTTTATTATTTCGGCTATCCGTATCTGGGTGCCAATGCCCTGTGGCTGAGCTTCCCTGTGAGTTCGGGATCGGCCCTTCTGATTGCGGGTCTCGCCTATCTGCAGGGCGGCTGGCGCAAGGCGACGCTGCTCGTCCCCGTCCATGAGGAAGAATGCCGGGAAAGCATCAGCGCGGAGAGCGAACCCGCAGGCCGGTTCGCGCCTGCGGGCTGACGGTTATCTTCCCTGGCTGCGCCAGCGGGTGATGGTGCGGTCGAGAATGTCTGCCTCTCCGCCGGACTGACGCCAAAGGTCCGTGAAGCTCGGATCGCCCGACGCAGGCCGCCGATGCTCCTCCAGATTGTCCAGTGCGACGCGGATGGGCACTGCGACACCTTCACCGCAGATGATCGCCTCTCGATTACGCAGCGCGGGAATGGAGTCGAGGAAGCCGCGCGCGCCTTCGGGCATGGCGGCCTTCACGAATGCCTGGTCGCGATCATTGTTGAGGCGCATGGAAATGATGGTGCCGCACTGCGACAGCACGCCTTCGGCAAGGTCTGACGGCCGCTGCGTGATGAGGCCGAGCGATACGCCATATTTGCGGCCTTCCTTGGCTATGCGCTCCAGGATGCGGCGGACGGCCTGACCGGTGCCGGTGGTCGTGCTTGGAATATAGCGATGCGCTTCTTCACAGACGAGCAGGATCGGCCGCTGAGCCTCATCCCGCGCCCAGATGGCATAGTCGAAGACCAGGCGGGACAGTACCGATACCACCACAGAGGTGATGTCCGACGGCATCGCCGACACGTCGATGATCGAAATCGGCTTTCCGCCCGACGGCAGGCGGAAAATCTTCGCCAGAAATTCCTGCATCGTGTCCGCGACCAGCATGCCTGAGAACATGAAGCTGTAACGCGGGTCCGCCTTGATCTCGTCGATCTTCGTCTTGAGCCGCATATAGGGGAGGGCGCCCGTGCCCTTGTCCAACTTCCCCATCTCATTTTGCAGGATGTTGGTGAGATCCGATAGCAAATAGGGGATCGGCGAATCGACGGTCAGCCTGCCGATGCTTTCCGCCAGCCGGTTCTTCTGCCGCGCGGCGAGCAGGCATTTTGCCAGAATGTCGCAATCGACCGTGCGATCGGAGCCTTCGGAGGTGACGAAAACCTCGCAATGCTCTTCGAAATTCATCAGCCAGTAGGGCAGCGCGAGGTTGCCTACGTCGAAGACCGCGCCATTCTGGGCAAAGGCCGCACCATATTCGCCATGCGGATCGACCATCACGATATGGCCTTCGGGCGACAGGTCGCAAATGCGGTGAAGAATGAGAGCGGCGCTGGTGGATTTGCCCGTACCGGTCGAACCCAGCAGGGCGAAATGTTTACCCAGCATCGAATCGACATAGAGGGCGGCACGTGTGTCTGTCGTGGGGTAGACGGTGCCGATCTGCACATGGGGCCGGTCATCGGCGGCGTAGATTTGCTGCATGTCGGCGCTGGATACGGGGAAAATTTCCGTGCCCGGCGCAGGATAGCGGGTGACGCCGCGACGGAAGTGATGGATGCGGCCGGTAAGCTGTTCTTCGTCACCTTCGCCCAGAAAATCCACGTCAGCGATGATCAGGCCGCTGTCCTGCCGATCCATCGCCATGGAGCGCACGCTGGCGATGAGCCATGCACTGCCGACACGCATTTTCACCTGGCTGCCGACTTGACCCGCCATGGCCGTGCAAGGGTCGCTATCATGTGCGAGGGTTGCGATGGAGGCCGCGTCGATCAGCACCTTGGAACTGGAACCGGCTATCTGAAATACCGCGCCCATGGCGTTGGCTGCGGCAGGCTTCGTTTGGCCGTGCGTGAATTCGGCAGCTCCCGGCATGTGGCTCATACACCCCCCTTGAATCAGATTTCCGGCGCGCGCTGCCGGAATTCGGCCTGCCTGTGTAGCCGTACATAGGTAAAGAAATGGCTTATCGCCGACGTTTGTGCCGACGATCGCGCGACCCTGTTAACCCCGCTATCGCCACATCCCGCCGTGCGTTCGGGCGGCTCCTATGGCGCGAATCGTTCGCGATGCGTATCGGCCGCTGACTGCCGTAAGATCAGGATATGCATTTGACCCAGTTGATGACGGCCGATGCGGCGCGCCGATCCGATGCGATTTCCATAGCTCGGGTGATCTGCATATTGGGCGTGGTCTATGTGCATGCCTGGACCGGGCTGAACGGCCATGACCTGGAAATCGCCCGCGGCACTCCACAGGAAAATCTGCGCTGGCTGCTCATGGAAATATTCGGGCGCAGCGCAGTGCCGCTGCTGGGCGTCATTTCGGGGTGGCTGGTGGCGGGATCCTCCCGCGCGCAGAACTGGTTCCGTCATGTACTGCAAAAGGCGCGGACGATCCTGTTGCCGATGATCCTGTGGAATGGCCTTGGCATCCTGCTGGTATCCGGCGCGGCCTGGTCGCTGGGCCTGTCAGCGCCCGTGCCGGTCTCGTTCGACTGGTTGTTTCAGGAGCTGTTCGTCGTCACCCGGAACCCGGACATCAATGTGCAGATGCCGTTCCTGCGCGACTTGTTCCTGTGCATGGTCATTGCTCCGCTGCTGCTTCGCCTACCCAATCGCATGCTGATTGGCGTTGCTGCTGTCGCAGCTGTCGCTCAACTTGCAGGATGGGGGCCGCCGGTACTGATGCGGCCAGCGATCCTTTTTTTCTTCGTGCTGGGCATGATGGCCCGGCGAACCGGGCTGGCGGAGCGGGTCGCTGCACTGGGTTGGGCCGCAGCGGCCATGCCTTTCCTGTTGCTGATGGCCGTGCAGCTTCATTTTTCCCTGCAAGCGGCGCAGGGATCGGCCATCGGCGTCGGCCTGCTTGACCTTGCGGTGCGTGCTGCGGCGGCCACCTGCTTCTGGCGGTTGTCCTGGGGGCTGGCGGGAAGCCCCGTGCGGGGACTGCTGTTGAGGATCGAGCCTTTCGCCTTTCTGCTATTCTGTTCGCATCTGATTCTGATCTGGCTGGGCGGGCCGTTACTGGGCGTTTTGTTCGGGAAGCTCGGTTCGCCTTTCTATCCTGCTTATCTGCTGATCCAGCCCTTGCTGGTCCTGATCGCGGTCCTGCTGTTGGGATCGCTCCTCAGCCGTACCTGGCCGGGACTGGCCAAGGTGCTGAGTGGAGGACGCTTGCAGGGAGCCTCGGCAGTCAGCTAATCGCCTTGGCGGCGGCCATGGCGATTTCCAGGCTGCGCTTGCGGGCACTGAAATCATGGATTTGACCGCCGATGATCAATTCATCGACACCCGTCCGTTCTATGAAAGCGGCAAGATCCTCTTGGACCTTGTCCTGTGTGCCGATCGACGTGGCACTTAGGACATCCGAAAGCATCGCCTGCGCGCCGGGTGGCAGGCGTTCGAAATAGCCGGGTACGGGTGGCTGCAACTTGCCCGGCTGCCCCGTGCGGAGACGAACGAAGGCCTGCTGCATGGAGGTGGCGAGCAGTCGCGCTTCTTCCATGCTGTCCGCCGCGAATATATTATAGCCTGCCATCACATAGGGGCGATCAAGCTGGGCCGATGGCCTGAAGTCGCGACGGTAAACCGCGATCGCTTCCTCAAGCGCGCCAGGAGCGAAATGAGAGGCGAAGGCATAGGGCAGGCCCAGCGCGGCGGCGAGTTGAGCGCCGTAGAGGCTGGACCCGAGAATCCAGAGTGGCACATCTTCACCAGCGCCGGGCGTCGCCTGAAAGCCGAGCTTTCCGTCACCCGCAAAATAGGCCTGCAGTTCCAGCACGTCGCGGGGGAACTCATCCGGCCCGCCTGAAAGCGTGCGGCGCATGGCTTGAGCTACCCGCTGGTCCGATCCGGGCGCGCGGCCTAGCCCAAGGTCTACTCGACCGGGGAAAAGCGCTGCGAGCGTACCGAACTGTTCGGCTATCAGCAGGGGGGCATGGTTGGGGAGCATGATGCCGCCGGAACCTATGCGAATAGTTGATGTCGCCTGTCCGATATGCGCCAGCACCACCGATGTCGCGGCCGACGCGATGCCCGGCATGCCGTGATGTTCGGCAACCCAATAGCGATGAAAGCCGAGTTGTTCGGCATGAACGGCGAAGGCCGCAGCGTTGACGAGGGCTTCGCCAACGTTGCTTCCTTCGATGACGGGGACGAGGTCCAGAACGGAAAAACGGATCATTGCCCGGATATGGGGCGATGATCCGTTTTATTTCAATACCTAGATATCGTCCCAGATCAGCCTACTCGCCCGAACCCCTGCGACGGTGGTTCGGATCTGCGGCCGAATGTGGCGGGGCGACGTGCGACCAACGGATTGGAGTCGCGATCGAGGAGGGACATTGTCTCGGTAAAGCAGGGCCGCAGACTGACGACGACCTCGATCAATTCGTCAGGTCCTTCGCGTGTTTCGACGCAGCGGCGCGCGACCATCTCGATGCGTTCGGCCATGCTGCTCAAGCGATGGGCACCAAATTGAGCCGATTCGCCTTTCAATGTGTGAGCGGGCGTGACAAGTGCGATGGCATTGCGTTCGCGGATCGCCTGCTCGATCGCGCTTATGGCCTTGTCGCCATCCTCGCGAAAATAGCTGAGAATGCGGAGAAATGCGCTGCCCAGTTCCGACCGGGACTTTGCCAGATCGGCCTGATTGACCAGTTCTGCCTCTTGATACGACACCCTGTCACACTCCCTGTTTCCGCTTCAGAATAGAAGCCGTGCGTAAACAGCAGGTTAAGCGGAGGCGCCAGAAGAAGGGTGGGGTCAGGATTTACGCGATAATTCAAAGCGATCGCCAGCCTCGGCGGAGAAATTCCAGCCATGCTGCCGGGTAAGCGCCTCCAATTCGCGGGCGGCGTTGGGGTCGTCCGCTTCGACCGTTACCGCATTGGCCGACCGCATCGCGCGGGCGGCGCGCAATGCGGGCCAGGGGCATTTCATTCCCCTGGCATTCACTTGGACGGGATCATTTGGTGGCATAGGGATTTTTGGCGCTGCGTAGCGTCAGCCGCACCGGCACGGCGCCGAAGCCCAATTCCTTGCGAATGCCATTGACGAGATAGCGTCGATAGCTTTCCGGCAGTTCGTCCAAACGCGTGCCGAATAGCACGAAGGTGGGAGGACGGGTCTTGTTCTGCGTGATGTAGCGCAGCTTGATCCGCTTGCCGCCGGGGGCAGGGGGCGGGTTGGCTTCCAGCGCGCGTTCGAACCAGCGGTTGAGAATGCCGGTGGAAACGCGCTGTGACCAGGCGGTGCGCGTTTCGAAGGCTACGCGGATGAGGTCGTCCAAGCCCTTGCCGGTCGCGCCGGATACGGTCATGATCGGCACGCCGCGTATCTGCGCCAGACCATCGGAAAGCGCCTGCTTGATGCCCTGATACAGGGCCGAGCCATGTTCCACCGTGTCCCATTTGTTGAGCGCGACGACGAGGGCGCGACCTTCCTCCAGAACATTGTCCGCGATGCGCAGGTCCTGCGCTTCCAGCCCACGCGTGGAATCGAGCAGAAGCACGACGACTTCGGCGAAGTTCACAGCGTTCAGACCGTCCGAAACCGCGAGCTTTTCGAGCTTGTCCTGCACCTTCGCGCGCTTGCGCATGCCAGCGGTGTCGATCAGGCGGACGGGGCGGGGTTCAGCCTCCTCATTGCGAGGGTCTGTCCACGTCCAGTCCACCGCGATACTGTCGCGAGTAATGCCTGCTTCGGGGCCGGTGAGCAGACGGTTTTCGCCGAGCAGGCGGTTGATGAGCGTCGATTTGCCCGCATTGGGACGGCCCACAATGGCCAGCTTTAGAGGGGCTGCTTCAAAGTCCGCCTCGGTTAGTTCGCCTTCCTCTGCTTCTTCCTCTTCCTCACGGTCGATATAGGGAAGGAGCGCCTGGAAGAGGTCGGCCATGCCCTGGCCATGTTCGGCCGAGAGCGGGACAGGCTCGCCCAGGCCCAGGCTGAATGCTTCCATGACGCCGTCCGCGCCCTGCCTGCCTTCCGCCTTGTTGGCGACCAGCACGACCGGGGCGTCGCCTTCGCGCAGCCAGCGGCCGATTTCCTCGTCGAGGGGGGTGATGCCTGCACGGGCGTCCACGAGGAAGAGCGCCAGGTCGGCGCTTTCGACCGCTGCCTGCGTTTGCATTCGCATGCGGCCGGGGAGGGTCTGGGGGTCCTCGTCCTCATAACCGGCGGTGTCGATGATGGTGAAATCGACGCCGAGCAGGTTCGCTTGCCCTTCCCGCCGATCGCGCGTGACGCCGGGCTGGTCATCGACCAGCGCGAGCTTCTTGCCGACGAGCCGGTTGAAGAGGGTGGACTTGCCCACATTGGGCCGCCCTACAATGGCAACTGTGGGCAGCATGATAGCCCGTTTCCTTTAAAACACTGGTGCTCCTGCAAAGGCAGGAGCCCAGTTCCGCTGCTTCGACTGGGTTCCTGCCTTTGCAGGAGCACGATTATCTAACATTATCGTGGGCGTTAACGAAGCGCCGTCAGCTTGCCGTTGTCAGCAAGAATATAAAGCATGTTGTTGGCGACAACGGGGGAAAGCGACATGGACTTGTCCATATCAACCGCCGATTGAACGGCGCCCGTTGCCGGATCGACATAGTTGAGGTCGCCATGGGTGGATACCAGGATCAGGCGGCCGCCTGCCAGAACGGGACCCGTCCAACGGATGGTGTTCGCCTTCTTCTTTTCCTTTTCCCAGCGACGAAGCTGGCTGATCCAGCGAATCTTGCCGGTCGCGCGGGCGACGCAGAGCAGCTTGGCATCGCTGGTCACGACGAATACCCATTCGCCCGCGACCCACGGCGTCGAGATGCCCGCGATATTGATTTCCCACAGGCGCTGGCCGCTCACCAGTTCATAGGAGGCCATACGGCCACCCTGACCAATGGCGAAGACGCGGCCACGGTCGATCACCGGATTGGCGTCGATATCGGTGAGGGAAGCGACGGCTGTCGATATGCTGGTGCGCGAAAGGGCGTCGCCCCACAGCGTGCGGCCATTTTCATAGCGGTAGGCGGTGAGCTCGCCCGAGCTATAGCCCGCGATCACCGTGCCCTGAGCGGCGGCGGGAGCGGCGACGCCGAACACGCCGGTCACCTGCAAGGTGCCGCTGTCGGTCCACTGCACTTCGCCATCGCTTTGGTTGAGCGCGAAAATCTGATTGTCCTGCCCCATGACATAGACATGGCCGTTGGCAAGCGTCGGTGCGCCGCGGAGCGGCCCGCCGGGGCGTTTCTTCCACAGGATGGAGCCGTTTGCGGCGCTGAGGGCAGCGACGTCGCCTACGCCGGTACTCGCATACACCTTGTCATCGACGATGCTGACGCCGCCGCCGAACAAGGCGCGGCCGCTGCCTTCGGCGGGCAGGGCAGTCTGCCAGAGCTTCGCGCCGGTCGTGGCGTCGAACGCGATGACATGGGCGCCCGCGTCAATGACGTAGAGCTTGCCGTTGGCGATCACGGGTGAGGAGGCGAGGCGCGCGCGAGGCGTGCTGCCTTCGATCGAGCTGGTCCAGGCCGTGGCGGGCGATGTGCTCAGCGCAAGGTTGCCCATCGCCTTGGCAGGGTTGCCGCCCGGCTGCGACCATTGGTCGTTGGCATAGGCTTCGGGTAGTGACACGGGCACATCGGCCAGGGTCGGATCGACCTCGACGCCTTGCTCGTTCGTCAGGATGGATACGCGGTTGCCGACCACGGGGGTCTTGGGTCCACCCTTCTTGCCCCCGATGACGCCGCAGCCCGCCAGTAGCGCGACCATCGCGGCGACGGTCAGGACCCGGCGCGTGCCCGCAAATTTCGTCATGCTGTGCATCCCCATGCGCTTATCTTCATCCCTGTCCCGGTACGGTCGGCGTTTCGACTGCATCTATGCCCAATAAGCCCGCCATCTGTCGCGCGCGTGAACGGATCGACTGAGGCACGGTGGCATCCTTTGCCATCGCTGCGAACAGCGGGCCAGCAAGATCGGGCTTGCGCATCTTCATATAGGATATGGCGACCAGTTCGCCCGCGCTGCCGAACCATGGCGCGCCTTCGACGGCGAGGGGCTTGAGGCGATCGACCACCTGTTGCGGCTGAAGCGTTTCGAACTCGAGCGTGGTCTGGCGGATAAGGGCGAGGTCGCGATAGGGCTGATCAAGCGAGCTGTCCGCTGCCATTGCCTTGTAAGCGGCGATCGCAGCCTTGTTGTCGCCCTTGCGAGCGGCGACACCAGCCTTCACGAGCAGGGCTGACGCGCGGAAGCCGGGCTGACTGGCGTCGGTCAGCGTGTCGAGTTGCTTTGCATCCGGGGTCCCGCCACCCGCAGCGGCCGAGATGACCTTGTCCATTTCCTCGGACACGGCTTGCGATTGAGTGGCGCTGTAATGCTGCCAATAAAGCCATGCCGCAAAGGCAACGAGGCCGATGACCACGGCCGCGACGATCCAGCGGCCAAAGCGCTGCCAGAAGGTCAGCAATTGGTCCTGACGCACGGCCTCATCGACCTCGCGCATGAATGCTTCGCTATTTTGCGGCGTCAGGGCCACGTGGGTCTCCAGATATGCGTCAGAAAAAGCTCGCGGAAGGCGCGATCAATAGCGGCGGTGGCGCTTAGCGCAAATCACTTTTTAGGCCGATAGACCTGATCTGCGGTGGGAAAGCTGCGATTGCGTACTTCGGCGGCATAGCGTTCGGCTGCATTGCTGATGGTTTCGGCAATGTTTTCGTACCGTTTCACGAAGCGCGGCACACGTTCGAACATGCCAAGCATGTCCTCCGCGACCAGCACCTGACCGTCGCAATGGGCCGATGCGCCGATGCCGATGACGGGGATGTCGATGCTGTCGGTGACGGCGTCGGCGAGGTCTTCCATCACGCCTTCCAGCACCACGGCAAAGGCTCCGGCCTGCGCTACGGCGCGGGCGTCGTCCATGATCTTGGCATGTTCTTCCTGGCTTTTGCCGCGCGCGCCATAGCCGCCCAGTGCGTTGACCGCCTGGGGGGTGAGGCCGACATGGGCCATGACGGGGATGCCGCGCTGGGTAAGGAAGGCGATGGTTTCGGCCATAGCCTGACCGCCTTCCAGCTTCACGGCTGCGCAGCCGGTTTCGGCCATGACGCGGCTGGCGCTGGCGAAGGCATGGGCGGGGGAGGCTTCGTAGCTGCCGAAGGGCATGTCGACGAGGACGAGGCTGTGATAGCTGCCCCGGACGACGGCGGCGCCATGGGCGATCATCATGTCGAGCGTGACGGCAAGGGTCGAGGGCAGGCCGTAGATCACCTGGCCGAGCGAATCGCCGACCAGCAGCATGTCGCAATGGGGATCGAGCAGCTGCGCCTGCCGGGCGGTGTAAGCGGTCAGCATCACCAGCGGCTCGTCCGTCTTGCCTTCAGCCTTCCGGCGCTGGATCGCGGGGACGGTCAGGCGCTTCATTGGCGCGGGCGTGGGATTGGCGCGGCTGGTGGAGGTGTCGAGCGTGAAGGTGGTGGACATCAGCGCGGTCTACAGCAGCGGGGCCGGGGGCGCAAATCGGGCTAATTCGTGATCCCAGCTTTCGCTGGGAAGACGGACTCCTGCAAAAAAGAACGGGAGCGGCAGGCCTGTGCCGCTCCCGCAGGGGGTGAATAAAGTTACGGTATCAGAACGAGAATTTGATCGTTCCGCCCCAGGTCCGCGGATCACCAACCTGACCGGCGATGAGGCCCGTGTTGCCGGGTGCGACTTGCAGATTTTCGATATAGTTGACGTCGAAGGCGTTGCGGACCCAGCCGAAGACATCGAACCCTTCACCACGGAAACCAGCGCGGAAGTTGGTGAGGGCATAGCCCTTCACGTCCGTATAGCGCGACGGCGAGGCGTTGGAGTTCCAGTGCGAGCGATAATTGCCGTCAACGCCGAGATAGACCTGGCCTTCCTTCGCCAGCAGCGTGACCGGAATGTTATATTCCGCGCCGAAGGAGAAGGCCCATTTCGACACGCCGGGCAGGTCCTGGCCGGATATGTCGCACTGGCGAGGGCTCGCAGCGCCCGGAACGCCCGGCTGCGAATAATCGGGCGTGGCGCCAGAAGGTTGCGAGGGTCCACCAGACAATTCAGGCGGGCAAGGTGCGTTGGTGAACTTCTTATATTTGGCGTCGGTGTAGGCCGCGTTGGCATAAGCGGTGAAACGATCGCTCGCGACCACCTTGAAATCAGCCTCGATACCCTGTGACCGGACCTTTTCGGCGTTGGCGAGATAACCGCGCACGGTGCCGAATTGGCCGCCATTCACGGTCGCCTGGAAATCCTTGATCGTGGTGCGGAAAGCCGAGATGTTGAAGGTCGCGCGCCGATCCCACAGCTGGGTCTTGAGGCCGACTTCGAAATGCTGGACCGATTCTGGCTTCACAGTGGCGGCGTCATAGTTGACCGTATTGTCCAGATTGAGCGGTAAGCCGTTCTGGTTGATGCCCAGCGTCTTGAAGCTCTTGGCGTAGGTCGCATAGGCGAGAACGTCCCGCGCGATCTTGTAGTTGACGTTGAAGTCGTAGGTGAAGTTCCACGCGCTGTCCGACGGAGCGCTCACCTGCGGCTGGTAAACGCCACACTGCTGGGAAGTGCCCGCGATCGTGCCGGGCGCCGGTGGCGTGGTGCAACTGATCGTCTGACCCTGCGCGTTCGTCACGACACGCTGATAGAAGCCTGACTTTTTGTCATAGTTGAGCCGGAGGCCGGGCTGGATCGTCAGCGCATCGGTGACTTTCCAGCTAAGCTGGCCGAACAGCGCGGCGCTCTCGCTCTTGAGCCACTGCGTGTTGCTGGCGGTGAGGCCGGCAAGCGTCGCGGGGTTGTTGGCGGGATTCAAAGGATCGGCCGAGGGTGCAAGGCTCCACTTGGCGGCTGCTGCCCCCTGCTGCTCGGTCCCCTGTGTGTCGATCCGCTGTTTGAAGCCGAAGAGGCCGACGACGAAGTCGATCTTCTGGCTTTCGTAATTGTAGCGGAATTCCTGGCTGTACTGGTTCTGTTGCGAGGGGTTCTGGGATTTGGACACAATCGGCAGGCCGGTGAAGTCACGGTCATTTTCCGGCTTCCAGTCCCAGAAGCGCCAGGCTGTGACCGATGTCAGCGTGCCGGGGCCGACATCCCACTTCACCCGCGCCGAAACGCCGCCGATCTTGTTGCCAGCGTTCAGATTGCTGTCGAGGTCGGTGAGGCGATCATAGGGATTGCGGCTGGGCACGACATAGCCCTGCGCGGCAGCCAGCGCATCATATTGACGAGTGAGCGGGCGCTGCGTGCGGCCGACGCGGACGAAGGTGGTGCCGCAGCATTCCGGGTCCTGCTCGCTATAGTCGCCAGATAGCGTGATGCTGAAATCGTCATTGGGTTGGAACAGCAACTGGCCGCGCAAGCCCAGATTGTCCTGCTCGTTGATCCAGCGCTGCGAAGTGACGTTGTAGAGCGTGCCCCGGCGGCTGGTCGCAGCGACCGCGAGACGGGCGGCGATCGTGTCGGTGAGTGGGCCGGAAATGGCGGCCTTTGCCTGGCGATAGTTCAGGTTGCCGACGCTGAGTTCCGCGCGGCCTTCAAAATCGAAGGTCGGCTGGTTGGTCGTGATGTTGATCGCGCCAGCCGTCGTGTTCTTGCCGTAAAGCGTACCCTGGGGGCCACGCAGCACTTCGACCTGGTTCACATCCAGAAAGTCAAAGGTCGCGGCGGCGACGCGGGAATTGTACACGTCATCGACATAGATGCCGACGCCCTGTTCAAAGCCGTCGCTGGTCAGGCCGAACGGAACACCCAGACCACGGATATTGACCGAGGTGTTACGAGGATTGGTCGTGTAGACCTGCAAGGTTGGCGCAAGCTGCTGGAGCTTCACGACGTTGAAGTTACCGGTCGCTTCGATGCTGTCGCCACGAATGACGGAGATCGCCAGCGGCACTTCCTGCGCCGTTTCCGCGCGGCGGCGGGCAGTGACGATGATCACGTCGCCGCGAGGATTTGCGGGCTGTTCGGCCGCGTCGGCGGCTGGAACAGGCACTTCCTCGGCATGAACGCTGGACGCAAAGATGGATGCGCTCGCCACACCGGCGAGCAACAAAGAACGCGCAATCATAAAAATTCCCCTTCCGGAGGTCCGGTGAATGTTGATCGCGGCGTTTCCGGTTGGCCGGTCAACACCGATGGTCTGGGAATGGTATTGGACAGTTGGCGGCCCACCCCCTGCCGCCTATCATTAACCGCCTGTCCGGCGGCTCGGTTTTGCAACCCTTAAAGGCCCCCGCTTTTTTCAGGCGGTGAGACGAGTCTTTTCCGTCACGTCGATCTGGACGACGCGCGCATCATGCACGGTCAATGTGATCGACCCGAAACGCAGTGCTTCAAGAACGCCGCGAACCTTTTCGATGCTGACGGAAATGTCCGCCCGTTGGCCATCTGCGCGGCCATTGCGGGCTAGTTCTGTTGATCGGCTATCACTCATAAGCACCTCATGGCCCGCTTTTATCTCAACTAATTCAATAGACAAAAAAGCAAATATATAGGGCGCCCAAGTTTGCCTTGTCGCGCCCCTTTAAAATTCAGCCGATCAACCGCATCGCCGCCAATTTGCGGTCATGTTGATGATGGGCAAGGGGAATGGCTGGCCGCATCTGCCGCATGAGCGAAGCCTGTTCATGCGCGTTGTCGATCAGCCGCTCCAGCAGGGATTGGCCGAAATCCCATGTGCCAAGATTGGCTTCAGCATTGATATGTCCGCTAAAGCCTGCATCGACAAAGCTGCTGCCCCAGTTTTTGGCGATACTGTGGGCGCGTTCGAAGAAGATATAGGGGTCGTTGCGGCTGGCGACGACGATCGACGGGAAGGGTAGCTGTGCTCGCGGCGTCGGCCCAAAGCCACCGATCGTTTCGGGCGTTTCCATCCTGTCGCAATCAGGCGGGGCGACCAGCAATGCGCCGGTCACCGGCCAACCATAAGCCTGGCTTTGCAACGCCCCCCACCAGGCGACGGCGAGGCAACCCAGGCTGTGCGCCGCCAGGATGATCGGCCCTTCAACTTCGCGGATCGCCGCATCAAGTCGAGTGACCCATGCATTGCGGTTTGGGCTGGCCCAACTACCCAGATCGACACGCTCGCAATCGCCGCGCATGCCCTCCCAAAGGGTTTGCCAATGACCGGGGCCGCTGTTGTTGAGACCCGGTATGGTCAGCACGACAGGATTGCGCGCGTCGCCCAGATGTCCGAATCGGTCCATGGTTTGATCCTCGTCCAATTACATGTGCGATGTATATTCTATTCTTTAAGTAGACAATGCTTCAGCGACCAAATGTGTCCAAATTTAGGCGACTGGATTCGTCTGAGGTTCAGCATTGGAAGAGCGTCGTCAGGACAACAGCTTCGCCTGTTACCAAGGATATATGAGGCCGTAATAGGAATAGACGTTGCGGCCATAGGCCTCGTCATATTCCGGCCGCGTGTCCGCCAGATGACGAGGGGCGCTGTCCAGCATCTCCTTGCTCAGATCGACGATATAGCCGCCCTTGCCCGTGTCATAATTCAGCATCGCCCATGGGATGGGGTAGTGATCATTGCCGAGGCCGAGAAAGCCGCCAAAGGACAGCAGGGCGTAACGGACCTGACCGCTGCGCTTTTCCACCATGAAGTTGGAGATATGGCCCAACCGTTCGCCTTCGCGGTTGTAGACGGCGGTTCCTTCGACCCGGTCGGATGCGATCAGGTCGCCGGGATTTTCCACTACCGAGTCAGTCATTGTCACCCTCCTGAACAGGAATCAGGCTATGACGATGAAACCGAGCAGGATCAGCGGGGTTCCCACTCTTCACGCAGGAGGATGATATGAAGATCAATCGCAGTGGTTCGGCGGTATGGAGCGGCGGCCTGAAAGAAGGCAAGGGCGCGATTTCCACGCAAAGTGGCGCTTTGGACGCGCATCCTTATGGCTATGCCATGCGGTTCGAAGGGGTGCCCGGGTCCAATCCGGAAGAATTGATCGCCGCCGCCCATGCGTCCTGCTTCACCATGGCACTATCTCTCATTTTGGGGGAGGCCGGGCTGACGGCGGAGAAGATGGAAACGAACGCGGTCGTAACGCTGGAGCAGCAGGAGAGCGGCTTTGCGATAACGGCGAGCAGGCTGACGCTGAAGGCGACCATTCCCGGTGCCGATGACGCCAAATTTCAGGAGCTGGCCGCCAAGGCCAAGGAAAATTGCCCCGTGTCGAAACTGCTGAACGCGCAGATCAGCCTGGACGCGGAATTGCTAGGCTGAAGCGAAACGGCGGGTGCGCACATGCTCCCGCCACGCAATGTAGAGGCCGCTGGCGATGATGAGCGCTGCGCCTGCCCAGGTGGTGTGCATCGGCCATTCGCCCCAGATCAACAGGCCCAGCAGCGTGGACCAGATGATGGTGCTGTAATCCATCGGCAGCACCACGGAGACAGGCGCGTGGCGTAGCGCGCCCGTCATGCAGAGCTGCGCAATGCCGCCTGTTAGCCCGACGCCGACGAGCATGACCCAAGTCATGGGGTCATGTGCCTTTCCGACGAACAGCATCAGGATTCCCAGCGGCGGCACGGACAGGACGGTGAACCAGAAGACGATGACGCCTGTCTTTTCGGTGCGGCCAAGGTCGCGCAACAGCAAGCCGATGCAGGCCGTGATGATGGCGGCGGACAACGCCACGGCAAGGCCGAACGGCGGGAAATGCGCGCCATCAGGGCGGACCATGACGATGATCCCGACAAAGCCAAGCATGATGGCGGCCCAGCGGTGGGGGCCGGTCGCTTCGCGTAAAAGGATGGTCGACAGCAGGGTGGCGAAGATGGGCATGGTGAAGCCGATCGCTGTGGCTTCCGTCAGGGGAAGAAGCAGATATGAGCCGAAATTGAGGACCATGCCGGTAAGGCCGAGGACAGTCCGGCTCACATGCGCGCCCAGCCTGTTCGTGCGGACCGAGGCAAGGCCATCGGTCATCGCGACCCACGTGACGATAAGGGGCAGGGCAAGCGCCTGACGGTAGAAGATCAGCTCGACCAAGCTGACGCCTCGCGTGCCGACAAGCTTGCCGAGGGCAAACATGACCGCCATGAACAACATCGCCAGCAAACGCAGGCCGATGCCTGTCAGCGCATGTTCGTCACGCGCCGATGGTGGTGGCGGAAGCTCTTCCGGCGGGCTGATGGGGGCAGGGGGTTGCACGCAGGTCGCTTTAACCGGCGGACAGGATGACGCAACCACCCCTATGATAATTATCGACTCGTCTTTGGAAAATGTAGCGTCGGTCGTTCCGCTGCTATCCTGCCGACAAGATCAGAGGCAGGCTTCCAGGAAAGGCTGGTCGAATCCGAACTGGCGCGCCTTGTCGAGCGTGTAGGGGCGCAGGCCCATGGAGCGGTATTCGCCGACGATCTTGCCGCTGTCATCCTCGTCATGATATTCGAACTTGAACAGTTCCTGGGTGACGATGACGTCGCCCTCCATGCCGATGACTTCAGTGATGTTGGTGACGCGGCGCGAACCGTCGCGCAGACGCTTTACCTGCACGATGAGGTCGACGGAGTCGGCGATCTGCTTGGAGATGGCTTCCTTCGGGATCTTGATGTCGCCCATCAGGATCATGTTTTCCATACGCCCCAGGCATTCACGGGGCGAGTTGCTGTGAAGCGTGCACATGGAGCCGTCATGGCCCGTGTTCATTGCGGCGAGCAGGTCGAAACACTCCGCGCCACGAATTTCGCCCAAGATGATGCGGTCAGGACGCATACGCAGGGCGTTCTTGACCAGATCGCCGATGGTGATTGCGCCTTGGCCCTCAAGGTTCGGCGGGCGGGTTTCGAGGGGGAGCCAGTGCGGCTGTTGCAGACGGAGTTCGGCCGCGTCCTCGATGGTGAGGACGCGCTCGCCCGGGTCGATCATCTTCGACAGGGCGTTGAGCATGGTGGTCTTGCCCGAGCCGGTGCCGCCCGAGATCACGATGTTCATCCGCGATGCGCCCGCGATCTTGAGCGCGGTCGCCATCTTCGGGCTCATCGCACCCCATTGGGCGAGCATGTCGATGGTGATCGGTTTGGCGGAAAATTTACGGATCGAGATGGCGGTGCCGCGCAGCGAGAGCGGCGGCACGATGACGTTGACGCGGCTGCCGTCGGGCAGGCGGGCGTCGGCCAGCGGCGTGGTCTGATCGACGCGGCGGCCGACCTTGTTCACGATGCGCTGGGCGATCTGGAACAGATGCTCTTCATCGCGGAATTTGATGGGTGCGATCTGAAGCTTGCCCTTCTTTTCGATGTAGGTTTGCTCCGGGCCATTGACCATGATGTCGGTCACTTCCGGGTCGGACAGCAGCTCTTCTAGCGGGCCAAGGCCCAGCAGTTCATCGACCAGCACCTTTTCCAGCGCGAACTGCTCGCGCCGGTTGAGGGTGAGTTTAAGCTCCGCCAGAACCTCCATGATGATCGGGCGGAATTCCTCGGCCAGTTCATCCTTGCTGAGCGTCGCGGCGGCTTCGGGGTCGACGCGTTCGAGCAGGCGGGGGAGGACCTGTTCCTTGATCTTGTGGACGGAGGCTTCGAAGCCTTGAGGGCCTGTGTCGGCTACATGTTCGGCGTTGGCGCGATCGGACAAGCGCTGCAATGCGTCGGCGTTGCGCTGCATCTGGCTGGTGGGCGCGGACAGCGGATCGATGGGGCTGTCGGCGGCGGGCAGGGGAGCCATATCGAGCGGGGGGAACTGGTCGCCGCCTCGTGCTTCCTCACGTGGGGCGCCGCCCTGCATTGGCCGGGCTACACCGAATCCCGGCTTGATGCCGGCAGGTCCATTTTTCCGTCCAAACGCGCTCATAATTCTCCGCCGCGATATTCCGTAGGATTCGCCTGCCGAAACGGGCTGATCCGAATTGGCTGCAATGGTGAATAAGGCGGAAACTTTGACAAATGGCTAATGGTGCTGAGGGCGGCCTGCTGACCGGCGGTGGCGGGCCTGTGCCAGATAGGGAAAAGGCCGCGCTCCTGCTGGGAGGCGGCCTTTTAATTTATTGGCGGGGTTGCCTTGGCTGCTTCAGCCCGCATGCTCCGCGAGGACGGTCAGGCCCTTTTCGTTGACTTCAGCGAAGCCGCCCTGGACGGGGATGATTTCGGGGGCGGCACCCGCGCTCGCGAAAATCTGGATCGCGCCGTCGCGAACGGTGGACATGAACGGCGCGTGGCCTTCCAGCACGCCGAAGTCGCCATCGGTGCCGGGGACGACGACCTGATAGACCTCTTCCGAGCGGACGAGCTTTTCCGGGGTCACGAGTTCGAAATGCAGTGCCATCTATAACTCTCCCCCCTCCCGCATGCGGGAGGGGCAGGGGGTGGGTGCGATTGCGCAAGCAATCGCCTGCAACGTTTCGGGATAGGCCGAGGCTCGCTCCGCTCGCGGCCCACCCCTAACCCCTCCCGCTTGCGGGAGGGGGACATGGTGAAGCTTACGCCGCTTCCGCAGCCAGCTTCTTCGCCTTTTCGATGGCCTCGTCGATGCCGCCGACCATGTAGAAGGCGTTTTCGGGCAGATGGTCATATTCGCCTTCGACCACGGCCTTGAACGACTTCACCGTGTCTTCGATCTGGACGAACTTGCCCGAGATGCCGGTGAAGACTTCGGCGACGTGGAAGGGCTGCGACAGGAACTTCTGGATCTTGCGGGCGCGGGCGACGGTGAGCTTATCTTCTTCCGACAGCTCGTCCATGCCCAGGATCGCGATGATGTCCTGAAGCGACTTGTACTTCTGCAGGATCGACTGGACAGCGCGGGCCGTGTCGTAATGTTCCTGGCCCACGGTGCGGGGTTCGAGAACGCGGCTGGTCGAATCCAGCGGATCGACCGCCGGATAGATGCCGAGTTCCGAAATGGCGCGGTTGAGAACGGTGGTAGCGTCCAAGTGCGCGAACGACGTCGCGGGCGCCGGGTCGGTCAAGTCGTCCGCGGGGACGTACACGGCCTGCACCGAGGTGATCGAGCCCTTGTTGG
The DNA here is from genome assembly GCF_055396345.1 of Sphingobium sp. TomTYG46. Lineage (NCBI taxonomy): Bacteria > Pseudomonadati > Pseudomonadota > Alphaproteobacteria > Sphingomonadales > Sphingobiaceae > Sphingobium > Sphingobium sp. TomTYG46. Next base: position 1,400,687 of record NZ_AP027324.1, on the reverse strand, counting down.
TCGAGGTGATGCGCTCCTGCAGCGCTCCCATGTCGGTCGACAGGGTCGGCTGATAGCCCACGGCCGAAGGAATACGGCCGAGCAGAGCGGACACTTCCGCGCCCGCCTGGGTGAAGCGGAAGATGTTGTCGACGAAGAACAGCACGTCCTGGCCTTCCTGGTCACGGAAATATTCCGCGATAGTCAGGCCCGAAAGGGCGACGCGAGCGCGGGCGCCCGGGGGCTCGTTCATCTGGCCGTAAACCAGAGCCACCTTCGAGCCTTCGCTGATCGCGTTGCCGTCGGCATCCTTGGCGATAACGCCCGCGTCGAGGAACTCGTGATAAAGGTCGTTACCTTCACGGGTACGCTCACCGACGCCCGCGAAGACCGAGGTGCCGCCATGGCCCTTCGCGATGTTGTTGATCAGTTCCTGAATGAGAACCGTCTTGCCAACGCCCGCGCCGCCGAACAGGCCGATCTTGCCGCCCTTTGCGTAGGGAGCGAGAAGGTCGATGACCTTGATGCCGGTGACCAGGATCGAGCTTTCGGTCGACTGGTCGACGAACTCAGGAGCTTTGGCGTGAATTGGCGCGGTCAGCGTGGTGGCTACCGGGCCGCGCTCGTCGATCGGTTCGCCGACGACGTTCAGGATGCGGCCGAGCGTGGCCGGGCCGACAGGAACGCTGATCTGCGCGCCGGTGTCGGTCACTTCCTGACCACGGGTCAGACCGTCGGTCGAGTCCATCGCGATGGTGCGGACGGTGTTTTCACCCAGATGCTGGGCGACTTCCAGAACAAGGCGGTTGCCGTTGTTGCTGGTTTCCAGCGCCGAGAGAATCGCGGGGAGCGCATCGGGGAAGGTCACGTCGACGACAGCGCCGATGACCTGCGAGATGCGGCCTACATTGTTGGTGGTTGCCATGACTGCTTCCTTGCGTGCGTGATCTTAGAGGGCTTCGGCGCCCGAGATGATTTCGACCAGTTCGGTGGTGATCGCGGCCTGGCGGCTGCGGTTATACTGAATGGTGAGCTTGTTGATGAGGTCGCCTGCGTTGCGGGTCGCATTGTCCATGGCGGTCATCGATGCGCCCTGTTCGGACGCGTTGTTTTCCAGCAGCGCCTTGAAAATCTGCACCGTGATGTTGCGCGGCAGCAGGTCGTCGAGGATCGCTTCTTCGCTTGGTTCATATTCGACCGTCGCGGGGATAGCGTTGCGATCCGCGTCTTCGGGGATCTTGACCGGGATGATCTGCTGCTCCGTCGGAATCTGGGCGAGGGCCGATTTGAAGCGCGAGAAGAAGAGGTGCGCTACGTCGAACTTGCCGTTCAGATACATGTCGGTCAGCTCATGCGCGACCGCTTCGGCCTGAGCGTAGCCCGGTTCCTTCGCACCGGTCGTCTCAAACTGCGCGACAATCATGCCGGGGAAGGTGCGGTTGATGACCGGACGACCCTTACGGCCGATCAGGTAGAAGCGGACGGTCTTGCCCTGCTGGATCAGCTCGTCCGCCTTAGCGCGGGCGGCCTTGACGATGTTCGCGTTGAACGCGCCGGCAAGGCCACGGTCGGAGTTGGCGACGACCAGCAGGTGGACGTCATCCTTGCCGGTGCCGGCGAGCAGCGGAGAGGCGCCTTCGCCCGAGCCGCCGGCGATCTTCGACGCCAGCGAAGCGACTACGGCTTCCAGACGGCTGGAATAGGGGCGCGCGGCTTCGGCGGCGGCCTGCGCCTTGCGCAACTTCGCGGCGGCGACCATCTGCTTCGCCTTGGTGATCTTCTGGGTCGATTTCACCGACCCGATGCGGATCTTCAGTTCCTTGAGGCTGGCCATATACCGTCTCGTTTAATCCTGTTCCGTCATGCCAGCGACGGCTGGCATCTCAGGCCGTCAGGTCGGACCTATCCGGCCTGAGACCCCAGCTTTCGCTGGGGTGACGGCTAAATATTAGGCGAAGGTCTTGCCGAAGCTGTCGAGCGCGGCCTTCAGCTTGGCCTTGGGCTCGTCGCCCAGGTCCTTGCTGTCGCGGATCGCGGCGAGCACGTCGGCATGGTCGTGGCGCAGATAGGCGAGCATCAGCTCTTCGTAACGCGTGACGTCCTTGACCGGCACGCTGTCGAGATAGCCGTTGGTGCCAGCGAAGATCGATGCGGTCTGCTCTTCGAAGGGCAGGGGCGAGAACTGGGCCTGCTTCAACAACTCGGTCAGACGCGCGCCACGGTTCAGCAGCTTCTGGGTCGAAGCGTCGAGGTCCGAACCGAACTGGGCGAAGGCCGCCATTTCGCGGTACTGCGCCAGCTCCAGCTTGATCGAGCCCGAAACCTTCTTCATCGCCTTGGTCTGCGCGGCTGAACCGACGCGCGACACCGACAGACCCACGTTAATGGCCGGACGGATGCCCTGATAGAAGAGATTGGTTTCGAGGAAGATCTGGCCGTCGGTGATCGAGATCACGTTGGTCGGAATATAGGCCGACACGTCGCCCGCCTGCGTTTCGATGATCGGTAGCGCGGTCAGCGAGCCATTGCCGTTGGCGTCGTTCATCTTCGCAGCGCGCTCCAGCAGGCGGCTGTGGAGATAGAAAACGTCGCCCGGATAGGCTTCGCGGCCCGGAGGACGACGCAGCAGCAGCGACATCTGACGATAGGCGACGGCCTGTTTGGAAAGGTCGTCATAGACGATCACGGCATGCATGCCGTTGTCGCGGAAGAATTCGCCCATGGTGACGCCGGTGTAGGGCGCCAGATACTGGAGCGGAGCAGGCTCAGAAGCGGTCGCGGCGACGACGATCGAATATTCCATCGCGCCATTTTCTTCGAGCTGCTTGACGATCTGCGCAACGGTCGAGCGCTTCTGGCCGATCGCGACGTAGATGCAGTAGAGCTTCTTGCCCTCATCGTCGCCCGCGTTGATGCCCTTCTGGTTAATGAAGGTATCGATCGCGACAGCAGTCTTGCCGGTCTGACGGTCGCCAATGATCAGTTCGCGCTGGCCACGGCCGACGGGGACGAGGGCGTCGATCGCCTTCAGGCCGGTCTGCACGGGCTCGTGCACCGACTTGCGGGGGATGATGCCCGGAGCCTTCACTTCAACGCGCTTGCGCTCAGTGTACTGGATCGGACCCTTGCCATCGATCGGGTTGCCGAGGCCATCGACCACGCGGCCCAGCAGGCCCTTGCCGACGGGCACGTCCACGATGGTGCCGGTACGCTTGACTGTGTCGCCTTCCTTGATTTCGGCGTCAGAGCCGAAGATCACGACGCCGACATTGTCGGCTTCGAGGTTGAGCGCCATGCCCTGCACGCCATTGGCGAACTCGACCATTTCGCCCGCCTGGACGTTGTCGAGCCCATGGACGCGGGCGATGCCGTCACCCACGGTCAGCACGGAACCGACTTCGCTCACCTGCGCTTCGGTGCCGAAATTGGCGATCTGGTCCTTGATGACCTTCGAAATTTCTGCGGCGTTGATATCCATGTTCAGCCTTTCATCGCCTGGGCGAGACTATTCAAACGGGTGCGGATGGAGGAATCGATCATCTGGCTGCCGATCTTTACGACCAGCCCGCCCAGGATCGCGGGATCGACCTTGGCTTCGAGCGCGACGTCGCGGCCGACGCGGGTGCGGAGGTTTTGCGCAAGCGCGGTGATCTGGTTCGAATCGAGCGGATGCGCGCTGGTTACTTCCGCGCGCACCTCGCCCTTGTGATTCGATAGCAGCGTTTCATAGGCGCGGATGACGGCGGGCAGCTGTGACAGGCGGCGGTTCGCGGCGAGGACGCCAAGGAACTTCGTCGTCAGCGCGTCGATGCCGATGGATGCTGCCACCGCTGCGATCGTCTTTCCAGACGCGTCGCGGCTCAGCACGGGATTGTTGATGAGGCTTTTGAAATCAGCCGATTCGGCGATCGCCGTCTTGATCGCACCGAGGCTGGCCGCCACGGTGTCGAGGGCGTTGCCGTCGCGAGCCAGATCGAACAGCGCAAGCGCGTAGCGTCCGCTGAGGCTAGCCTGAATGCCGCCGGTAGTCTCCACGCGCTTACCGTCCTCCATTGAGTTCACTGGCACTTGATTTGCCGGTCATGCAAAAAGAGGGGCGCGGTCTTATCCGTCCCGATCCCCTGTCGCCCGGCCGGTTAGCAGCGGCTTTATGACTATGCAAGTCATGGAACGCGATTCCGTCACAAGGATGGAACGGAGACGATTGGACGGCGCTTTCCGCCGCGCGATTTTGATCAGTTTGCAGGGTCGGGGGGAGCGAGGCGGCCCTTGCGGCAATGATAGACCAGGCGTTCGTTGGGTTGCGCGGGCAGCAGGGACGCAAGATCGCTTCGCACGGCGGCGATCCGGGCGAGCAGATCGGGATCGGTTCCGCACGCCTTGATCGGGCCGTCCTTCAACAAGGCGCGAGCCTTGTCCATCGCATCGCCATCCGGCAGCCAGCGCTGGACGCGCAAGGTGCCGGTCGCCGGGTCGAAGCGGCTGACGGTGATGAAGTTGCCCGAATCCGGGACGGTGGCGCGCTCCCATTCATTGCCTGCGCTGACATATTGGCTGTTGCCGTTGGCGCAGCCGGTGCCGGTCCAGTTGAAGGGAATGTCGTTGGCCTCCGACACGGTGAGGCGGCTGCGGTTGAGGTCGACCGCGCAGACATTGTCGCCTTCCCACGCATAGGCATGGTTGCCCGCCACCCTGCCGTCGTCGGGCAGTTTCACGCGCTCATCCACGCTGGAAAAGCTCGGCCGCAGCAGAAACAGCGCGAAGGCGCCCAGCAGCAGCAGGCCGCCGCCCGCCAGCGACCATGTCGCGCGGCGTTCGCGGCCCTGGCTGTAGAAGAGGCCGCCCGCGCCGAGCCCAAGCACCGCCAGCGCCAGAAGCACGGCCGCGCCTGCCATCGCATTTTCGCGGCCAGAGATGACTTCGCGTTCCGCCGCGTCGCGCGCCTTGCCCAGCGCGGCTTCGCGCGCGTCGGCCCGGGCGCGCTCCGACTGTTCGCTCTGTTGCGCTTCACGCTGGGTGAGGGCGGCTTCGGCGGCTTCGGCTTCGGCCATGGAGCGGCAGGGAACGACGGTGCGCAGGGAGGAAACGCCCGCCTGCCGGAGGAAAGAGGCGACCTCTCGCCAGGACACGGCGAAACCGAATTCCGCGTCATTGCCGTCCGAGATGGACCCGAAGCTGTTGACGCCCAGCACCCGGCCGCAATCGTCGACGAGCGGGCCGCCGCTGTTGCCGGCGGCGAGGGGGGCGGTGTGGAGGATGGTGTCGAAGCTGTGGCTTGACCGGCCCGACGACACGTTGCCACTGGTCTTTACCGTGCCGAGCGGCTCTACCATTTCCTTGAGGCCAAGGCCCTGCGCCCGATCGACTGTGCCGGGATAGCCGATCGCAGTCACATGCTGCCCATCGCTGACGGCACCGGCGTAGAAGGTGCTGACCGGCAGGTGGCCTTCCTCAAGCTGGATGAGCGCGAGATCGTTGCCGGGGGAGTAGGCGATGACGCGGCCGCCATAGCTTTTGCGGCCTTCAGAAGGGACGACGCCGATGACGAGGTTTTTTTCCTCGCGGGTCAGTTCGACGACATGGGCATTGGTCAGCACCTTATCCGGCGCGACGGCAAAGCCGCTGCCATGGCCGACGAAATAAGCCTCACTGCCGTCCGTCGCCACGATGGCGATGCGGACAACGCCGCGCGCGGCGGCGGCGATGTCCTGCTGTTCGGCGCGCGCGGTCGCGGGCAGGGCGAGGGCGAGCAACAGGCAGAGGCGGCGGAAGAATTCGACCATGGTGCGGCGCATTCATATGGTAAAGTCTGGCTGAGGCAATCGGGAAATGCTTTGGGCGCAAGAGGCGGGAAGGCTGGCCCGATCGCGCCTGTTATCCCATATGCATGAACCAGATGACCGAAGTTTCCGCCTCGACGCCGCTGCCGATGGATGACGATGCCTGCTGGAACGCGTTCCTGCGGCGCGATCGGGACGTGGATGGGCAGTTTGTGGGCGCGGTCCTGACCACCGGCATATATTGCAAGCCAAGCTGCGCGGCGCGGCATCCCCGGCGAGAGAATATGATCTTCTTGCCTGATCCTGCTTCCGCGAGGGCGGCGGGCTTTCGCGCTTGTCTGCGTTGTCGGCCGGATGAGGTCGGGCGGGATCGGTTGGCGGTTGAAGCGGCCAAGGCTTTCATTGCCGGGTGCGAGGCGGTGCCCTCGTTGGACGAGGTGGCAGCGCATGCGGGCTATGCGCCGCATCATTTCCATCGGCTGTTCAAGCGGGATACGGGCCTGACGCCTGCTGCTTATGCTCGATCGCTGCGTGCCGAGCGGCTGAAGGCGGCTCTGGAGGGAGGGGGCAGCGTAACCAGTGCGATTTATGATGCGGGCTATAGTGCGCCGAGCCGGGCCTATGCCGATGCGGATCGGCATTTGGGCATGACGCCGAGTGCGTGGAAGGATGGCGGGCGCGGCGTTGCGATCCGATATGTTGTGGTGGGGAGCAACCTTGGGCCGGTGCTGGTCGCGGCGACGGCCAAGGGGCTCTGCCGGATCAGCTTTGATGAGGATGAGGGCGATCTGCGGTGGCGCTTTCCTAAGGCGGAAATCGTGCCCGGAGATGCGTTGCTGGATGCGCTGGCGGCGCAAGTGGTGCGGCTGATCGAGAACCCGGCTGAGCCTTTGGATTTGCCGATGGATGTGAATGGCACGGCTTTCCAGCAAGCGGTTTGGGCTGCGTTGAGGGCGATTCCGGCGGGAGAGACGCGGAGCTATGGCGAGATCGCGGCGGCGATTGGGAGGCCGGGGGCGGTGCGGGCTGCGGGGACGGCTTGCGGGGATAATGGGTTGGCGGTCGTCATTCCCTGCCATCGGGTGTTGCGGAGCGATGGTAGCCTTGGTGGCTATGCCTATGGGTTGGAGCGGAAAAAGGCTTTGTTAGAGCGGGAGCGTGGGGACGAGTGAGGGTGGCGGCTTGCGGACCTTCTTCTCCCCTCCCGCAAGCGGGAGGGGCCGGGGGTGGGGCTGCAACATTGGCGGTGTTCATCAAAGGCTAGTCATGGAGCTCGCTTTGCTCGCGCCCACCCCTAACCCCTCCCGCTTGCGGGAGGGGAATGGTTCAGCCGTTCCATGATCGCGCGTCGCTCCGCTTTGCTCATGCCGCGCCAGCGGGCGATTTCCTGAACCGTCCGGCCACAGCCGGTGCAGATGCGGCCTGCTTTGTCCAGCTTGCAGATGTTGACGCAGGGGCTCTCCATAAGCGTTCAGGCCATCACATGAAGCTGTATGGATCGACATCCACGGCAACGCGCGTTCCTGACTTCCAGGTGATGTTGTCCAGCCACTCGCGGATTGCCGCCTGCACGTCGATCTGGCGGCTGGCGTGGATCAGCAGGCGGTGGCGGTGGCGGCCGCGCAGGACGGAGAGGGGCGCGGGGGCGGGGCCGTAGACGCGCATGCCGTCTATCATCGGCGCGGACTTGCCGATCAGGCGGGCGACCTGCGCGGCTTCGTCGGCATCCTCGCTGGAGACGATGATAGCGGCGAAGCGGCCGAAGGGCGGGGCGTTGGCGCGGCGGCGATTCTCCGTCTCCACCTCGTAGAAGCGTTCCGAATCGCCCGCGATGAGGGCCTTGATGACTTCGGCTTCGGGCATCCGGGTCTGGATGAAGACGCGGCCCGGTTTCTGCCCACGGCCCGCGCGGCCTGCGACCTGCACGATTTGCTGGAAGGTGCGTTCGGACGCGCGCAGGTCGCCGCCTTCCAGGCCGAGGTCGGCGTCGATCACCCCCACCAGCGTCAGGTTGGGGAAGTGATAGCCCTTCGTCACCAGCTGGGTGCCGATGATGATGTCGACCGCGCCTGATTCGACCGACTTCACGAACTCGGCGGCCTTGGCGGGCGACCAGAGCGTGTCAGAGGTGACGATGGCGGTGCGTGCCTGAGGCCAGAGCGCCTTTACCTCGTCCGCGATGCGTTCGACACCGGGGCCGCAGGCGACCAGGCTGTCCTCTTCCTTGCACTCCGGGCAGAAGCGGGGCGAGGGGATGACGTGGCCGCAATGATGGCAGGCGAGGCGCTTCGTCAGGCGATGCTCGACCATCCAGGCGGTGCAATTGGGGCATTGGAAGCGATAGCCGCAATGGCGGCACAGCGTCAGCGGCGCGTAGCCCCGGCGATTGAGAAAGAGGAGGCTCTGTTCGCCCTTCTCCATCGTCTCGTCGATCGCCTTGATAAGGGGCGGGGCGATCCAGCGGCCGCGTTCCGGCGGATCGGTGAGGAGGTTGATGCCCTCTATGCCAGGCATTTCCGCGCCGCCGAAGCGGGCAGGCAGCTTGATTTCGCGATAGCGGCCAAGTTCGACCTGATGCCGCGTTTCGATGGCGGGCGTGGCCGACGCGAGGATGACCGGGAATTTTTCCATGAGGCCGCGCATCACCGCGACGTCGCGGGCGTGGTAATGGACGCCGTCTTCCTGCTTGAAGCTCGCCTCATGTGCTTCATCGACGACGATGAGGCCGAGATTGGGATAGGGGAGGAAGAGGGCGGAGCGGGCGCCGACGACGACGGCCGCTTCGCCTGATGCGATAGCGCGCCAGGCGCGACGGCGTTCGGATTGGCGCAGGCCGCTGTGCCAGCTGATGGGCACCGTGCCGAAGCGCTTTTCGAAGCGTTCGAGGAAGGGTTCGGTCAGGGCGATTTCGGGCAGGAGGACCAGCACTTGCCGTCCTTCACGGATGGCTGCGGCGATGGCTTCGAAATAGACTTCGGTCTTGCCGGAGCCGGTGACGCCGTCGAGCAGGAAGGGGGCGAAGTCGCGTTGGCGTACTGCGTCCACGAACTCGGCGGCGGCGTTGGCCTGGCCGTCGGATAGTTGCGGCGGTGCATGGTCGGGGTCAGGCCGGGGGAACGGGGTGTCGATGCTGACTTCCACCGCTTCGAACGCGCCTGCCTTCACCAGGCCACGGATAACTGCATCGCTGACCCCGCCGATCAGCGCCAGTTCACGGATCAGCCCCTGCCGATCGCCGATGCGCTCCATCGCCAGGGCGCGTTGGTCGGTCATGCGCCCCTGAAGTTCTTGGCCCGGCAGGTCGCCGGTCGCGCGATATTCGATGACGGTGCGGGCGCCCTCCAGCGCCGACATGGACGCCAGCGTCATGCGCAGGACCGAGGCGATAGGGGCGAGATAATAGTCCGCCGTCCACTCGATCAGGCGGCGGAGGCTCTCAGGGATCGGGGGTGCATCGACTGGCTCCACGATGTTGCGCAGGCGGTTGTCGCCGACGCTATCTACATCGGGGAAGCTATCCTCATCCCACACCACGCCGATTATTTGCCGTGGGCCGAGCGGCGCTACGATGATGCTGCCCGGCTGCACGTTCATGCCATGGGGCACACGATAGTCGAGCGGCCCCAGGGCAGCGTTCAGCAGGATGACACGGGCGCGCGAACTCATCTGCCCCTCCCTATCGGCTGAGAGGCAAGAGGCAAGGCAGCGCGTTCAGATTTTCCAGCTGAGCGTCAGCCAGGGGATGTGGGCTACGGCATCCGGACGGTCGTCGCGGAAGGTCTGCTGGCGCATGTAGAGCAGCTGCGCGTCGAGCGACTTGCTGAGTGGTTGGCGCAGGCCGATTTGCTGGCGCATGACGGCGAGGCCGGTCTTGTCGCTGGGCTTGGCGCGGTTGAGGTGGAAGAAGAATTCGTTCGCGGCGATCAGGACAGGAGCTTTTGATGAGCCGAGCGGAATGGATGCCTGCACCCGTTGGCGCAGCCGCCAGCTTGCCCGGTCGGCGGTGTCGAAGAAGCGCTGTTCCATACGGGTGCGGGCCAGGAAGATGCCGCGCGTGAAGGTGGCCTGCTGGAACAGGCGTAGCTCCTGCTCCGGGCCAGAGTGGAAGTAGGCGATGCCGCCGCCGATCTGGACGCCTTTGACGAGGCGGTGATCGAGCAGGATACGGGCTGTCTGCTGATCGCCATTGGAGCTATCGCGGCGGAAACGCTGGCTGAGATCGAGCGTGATCGTGTCCGCCGGGGTGGCGGTGACGACAAGCGATTCGGTGATCCAGGCTTGCGATTCTTCCGTTGCGGCGGTGGCCGGCGTAGCAGCGAATGCCGCCAACAGGGTGAGTGCGCCCGAAATGTGGCGTGGGCGCAGATAGCGGTGCATCGGTCAGTCCTTTGGAAAGGTGCGGCCGTCATAATGTTACGGAGCTGTTTCCGTAAAGCCTGTCGCTGGCAATAATGGCTAAACCGGGGATCACCCGCTAAAGGGGAGCCGATTCGCACATCCCGCCCCGGAGCAGACCCATGAAGTTCTTCGTCGATACCGCCGACACCAACGAAATCCGCGACCTTGCCGCCACGGGCCTGCTCGACGGCGTGACGACCAATCCATCGCTGATCCACAAATCAGGCCGCAAGTTCGTGGAAGTGGTCGAGGAAATTTGCGGCATCGTTGATGGCCCGGTTTCCGCCGAAGTCGTCGCGCTCGACCATGAGACGATGATGAAGGAAGCCGCCGTCCTGCGGAAGATCGCGGACAATGTCTGCATCAAGGTGCCGCTGACCATCGACGGCCTCAAGACCTGCAAGGCGCTGACCAGCGATGGCGTGATGGTGAACGTCACGCTGTGCTTCTCGGCCAATCAGGCGCTGCTGGCGGCCAAGGCGGGCGCGAGCTTCATTTCGCCTTTCGTTGGGCGGCATGACGATAACGGCTTTGATGGCATGAAGCTGATCGAAGATATCCGCCTGATCTACGATAACTACGCGTTCGATACCGAGATTCTGGTGGCGAGCGTTCGGCATCCTATCCATGTGCTGGAAAGCGCGAAGATCGGCGCCGACGTGATGACCGCGCCGCCTTCGGTCATCAAGGCGCTGTTCAACCATGTGCTGACCGACAAGGGAATTGCAGGCTTCCTGGCGGATTGGGAGAAGACCGGGCAGTCGGTTCTTTAAGGTTCACGACATCTTCCACCGTTCGCCCTGAGCCTGTCGAAGGGCTTTCCTTTTCTGAAAATGCGAAGGAAAGGGCTTCGACAAGCTCAGCCCGAACGGAGGGGGCGTGCTTTCTCCGCTTGGTTCGCAACCTCTCGGCTCTCGCATCATTCTCTTCATGAAGGAGAGGTGCGATGTTCGTCGCGGTCTATTGGTGGCGGGTGCATCCGGGGAAGGAAGATCAGTTCCGGGCGGCGTGGCGGCGTGGGACTGACCTTATCCGCGTAAGATATGGCAGCTTCGGCTCCCGGCTCCATCTTGATGGGGAAGGCCGCTTTGTCGGCTATGCGGAGTGGCCGGACGAAGAGACCTGGCGCGCCGCGTTCGACCAGAAGATGGTCTATGACGAACCGGAGACCCGCGCCGCCTTTGTCGATGCGATCGCGGAAGTGCCAGCTGATGCTGACCCGATCTTCACCATGACCGTGACGGACGACTTGCTGATGCGAGGACGGCCGGGTGACAGTCCGCTCGATGGCGAATAGGAACGGCCTCGACTTTGGCTGGGGATTCCTGGCCGTCGCGATACTCATCGCCGGGTTGCTGATGCTGTTGCTCGGCTGGCGTCTGTAAGGGAAGATGGCGACCCCGACAGGATTCGAACCTGTGACCATTCGCTTAGAAGGCGAATGCTCTATCCAGCTGAGCTACGGGGCCGCATTGGCGCTTCGATAGCGGGGCTTGTGCCCGCGCGCAATCATGCCTGCCATTGCATTTGTGCGGCGGGCCGATATGCAAGGGCGCATGACCGATTTGGGGGTTCGGAAAATCGATGCGCAGGCGCTCTCTGGGCGGCCGATGCGCTATTTCGATTTCTTCATCGCGGCGTTCGTCGCCATATTGCTGCTGTCGAACCTGATCGGGGCGGCGAAGCTGTCGACGGTTGGAGGGTTCACCTTCGGCGCTGGCATCCTTTTCTTTCCGCTCGGCTATGTGCTGGGGGACGTGCTGACGGAGGTCTATGGCTATGCCCGCGCCCGCCGATGCGTTTGGGCAGGCTTTGGCGCGATGTTGTTCATGGCGCTGATGAGCTGGGTGGTGGTGAAGCTGCCTCCGGCGGAGGGTTGGCCGGACCAAAAGGCTTATGAAGCGGTTTTCGGCAATACCTGGCGCATCGTCTTCGCCTCGCTGGCCGCATTCTGGGCGGGGGAGTTTGCCAACAGTTTCGTGCTGGCCAAGATGAAGCTGCTGACGCAGGGCAAGCATCTTTGGATGCGGACGATCGGGTCTACGATCGTAGGGCAGGGTGTGGACAGCCTGCTTTTCTATCCGCTGGCTTTTGTTGGCGTGTGGAGCAATGCGCAGGTGCTGACGGTGATGGTCACCAACTGGATGTTGAAGGTGACGTGGGAAGCGGTTTTAACGCCTTTGACCTATCTGGTGGTGAACAGCCTGAAACGGGCCGAGGGGCTGGACGTCTATGATGAGGGCACGAATTTCACGCCGTTCCGGACGCAGCTTTAGGTCATCAGCCGGGGTATCGCGCCTCAACAAAATATAGCCCATCGGGTGGCGCGTTGAGGCCCAGCGCGGCTCTGTCCTTTGCATCGCGGGCGGCGCGCATGTCTTCGATCGACCAGCGACCCATGCCGACCAACGCCAGGCAACCGACCATCGAGCGCACCTGGTGGTGGAGGAAGGAGCGCGCCTCGGCGTGGATGGCGATGCGGTCGCCTTCGCGCTGCACGTCGAGGCGGTCGAGGGACTTCAGCGGGCTTTCCGCCTGGCAATGGGCCGATCGGAAGGTGGTGAAGTCGTGGCGGCCGACGAGCAGTTGGGCCGCGTCCTGCATGGCGTCGGTGTCGAGCGGCTGGATGACGCGCCAGACCAGACCGCTCTCGAAGGTGAGCGGGGCGCGGCGGTTGGCGATGCGGTAGACATAAGCGCGGCCGATGCAGGAAAAGCGGGCGTGCCAGTCATCGGCTACGGTTTCGCAGGCGAGGATTGCGACGGGATCGGGGCGCAGGAGCGCGTTCATCGCTTCCATCAGGCGGAAGGGCGCGATCGGCTTCTCGATGTCGGCGTGGGCGCGCATGGCAAGGCCGTGGACCCCGGCGTCGGTTCGGCCAGCTGCGTGAATCACGGAGCGCTCGCCAGTCACGGCATGGATGGCGTCTTCCAGCGCCTGCTGGACGCTGGGGCCGTGCGCCTGCCGTTGCCAGCCCATGAAAGGGCGGCCGTCAAATTCTACGGTGAAGGCGAAGCGGGTCATTGGGGGTTATATCAGCGAAAATATTGGCGCCGTCATCCCAGCGGAAGCTGGAATCTTGGGCCATGTGGCATGCCGTTTCCTGAGATCCCAGCTTTCGCCGGGATGACGGTTGTAGGATGAAGTGGGATTAGGCATCGACGCGCGATCCTGCGGGCATGTCGTAGCCGCGGAGGAGTTCGCCCGGCGACATCGCGCCTTTGCCTGCGCGCTGGATCAGGGTCGGCCGGATCGCGCCGTGGCCGCAGCCGATGAGCAGGCTGTTGTCGAGCAGTTCGCCGGGCGGACCTTCATGCTCCTCGACATGGGCGGCGAGGATGCGGAAGCGTTCTCCGCGATATTCCAGGAATGCGCCGGGGAAGGGGTTGAAGGCGCGTATCTGCCGTTCGACCTGATGCGCGTCGCGGGTGAAGTCGAGACGGGCTTCGCTTTTGTCGACCTTGGCGGCGTAGGTGACGCCCTCTTCTGGTTGGGGCACAGGCGGGTGTGCAGGGAGGTCGTCCAAGACCTCGATCATCAATTCAGCGCCTGCCTTCGCCAGCTCTGCGGTGAGCGCGCCAGCCGTCTTATCCTCGATCGGCGTCACATGCTTGGCGCGCATCGGGCCGGTGTCGAGACCCGCTTCCATGTTCATGATCGTGACGCCGGTCACATTGTCGCCCGAGAGTATGGCGCGCTGGATCGGTGCCGCGCCGCGCCAGCGAGGCAAGAGCGATGCGTGGATGTTGAGGCATCCGGAACGGGGGGCGTCCAGCACAGCGCGTGGCAGGATGAGGCCATAGGCGGCCACCACCGCGACATCGGCATTGAGAGCGGCAAAGGCGGATTGCACCTCCGCGTCTTTGAGCGAAATTGGCGTGCGAACCTCGATGCCCATCTGCTCAGCCTGAGCCTGAACGGGGGAGGGGCGTAGCGCCTTCCCACGCCCGGCGGGGCGGGGTGGCTGGCTATATACCGCCACGATCTCGTGCCCGACCTTGGCCAGCGCCACGAGGGCGGGCACGGCGAAATCCGGGGTTCCCATGTAGATGATGCGCATAGTCGCCTCTCAACTCTTTTGACCCCGGACTTGCAAGCCCCTATCTCGGTTCCATGGCTTCTCTCGAGATCGATGCGCTGACGCAGGCGCTGTCCCGTCTGCCGGGCCTTGGCCCACGTTCGGCGCGGCGTGCTGTGTTGCACCTGCTGAAGAAGCGGGAAAGCGCGCTGGAACCGCTGCTGCGTGCGCTTGATGCGGTGAACGACCGGCTGGTTACCTGCGGTTTATGCGGCAATGTCGATACGGTCGATCCCTGCGGCATTTGTGCCGACCCGCGCCGCGACGCTCGCGCGCTGTGCGTGGTGGAAGATGTGGCGGACCTGTGGGCGCTCGACAAGTCGCGGCTTTTTCCGGGGCGTTTTCATGTATTAGGTGGGCGATTGTCGGCGCTGGAAGGGGTACGGCCGGAAGACCTTTCCATCGATGCGCTGGTGACGCGAGTCGAAGCGGGCGGCATTGATGAAGTGGTGCTGGCGATGAATGCCACGCTGGAGGGGCAGACCACCGCGCATTATCTGGCAGAACGGCTGGAGCGCTTTCCCGTTCGGCTGACGCAGTTGGCCCATGGTGTACCAGTAGGCGGTGAACTCGATTATCTGGATGAGGGCACATTGGCGCAGGCTTTGCGGGCGCGGCGGCCTCTTGGGTGAATTTGGCGGTCGCTTGAAAAAGCCCGTCGTTGCGGCTATTTTAACCACATGGCCATTCTTCCAATCCTTGAGGCGCCTGACCCGCGCCTGCGTACCATTTCGTCTCCGGTGGAGGCGATCGATGACGATCTGCAACGCCTGATCGATGATATGTTCGAGACCATGTATGACGCCCCGGGCATAGGCCTTGCGGCGATCCAGGTGGGCGTTCCGAAGCGCGTGCTGGTGATGGATTTGCAGGAGCCCGAATCAGACGAGGAAGGGGCGCCTTCGGTGAAAAAGCCTATGGTGTTCATCAATCCGGAGATTTTGGAGGGTTCGGCGGACCTGTCAGTCTATAATGAGGGCTGCCTGTCGGTGCCGGACCAATATGCCGAGGTGGAGCGGCCCGCGACGATCCGGGCGAGCTGGATGGATCGCGAAGGGCGTATTCATGAGGAGCAGTTGGAGGGCCTGCTGGCCACCTGCTTGCAGCACGAGATGGATCATTTGCAGGGCGTGCTGTTCATCGATCATCTGTCGCGGTTGAAGCGGGACATGTTGATGAAGAAGCTGGTGAAGGCGCGCAAGGCGGCTTGAGACGCCCTGGATAATGTCGCTCGGACGCCTGTGGAGGGCTAGCGGTAGGCGTGAGTGTGACGAGCTTGTAAGACCATCTCGATCGTTGCGCTGGCCCACCCCCTAGCCCCCTCCCGCTTACGGGAGGGGGAACGCATGTGAACGCTCGGCCTTATCCTACCCCATCCGTGTCCAGAGCATAGCCGGCTGAACGCACGGTACGGATGATGTCGCGATATTGGCCGTCGGCGTTGATTGCCTTGCGCAGACGGCGGATGTGGACGTCTACCGTGCGCAGTTCGATGTCGCTGTCCTGACCCCAGACGCTGTCGAGCAACCGCTCGCGCGAGAAGACCCAGCCGGGATGCTCAAGGAAATGCTTGAGCAGGCGAAATTCTGTGGGGCCGAGGGGGATCACCTGGCCGCCGCGACGCACCTTGTGACCGACCGTGTCCATCTCGACGTCCGCGAAGGTCAAAGTCTCGCCAGCCAGCGCCGGGCGGACGCGGCGGAGGACTGCGCCAACGCGCGCCACCAGTTCGCGGGGGGAGAAAGGCTTGGTGACATAATCGTCGGCGCCGGTTTCCAGGCCGCGAACCCGATCTTCCTCCTCACCGCGCGCTGTCAGCATGATGATCGGCACATTGGCCGTGCCGTTCATGCGGCGGAGGCGGCGGCAGACTTCGATGCCGGAGAGGCTTTCGACCATCCAGTCGAGCAGGACGATGTCGGGCACATTCTCCTGCGCGAGGAGCAGCGCTTCCTCGCCATCGACGGTGTGGGCGACCTCGAAATCCTCGCGCTTGAAATGCCAGATGAGAAGTTCTGCGAGGGCCGCGTCATCTTCAACCAGAAGCATCTTGGCTCTCGCCATATTCAGTCCTCCAGGGGCTGGGTGCCGCCGCGTTCGCGTTCCGGGGCCATCTGGCCGGTCGCGGCGTAATAGACCATCTCTGCGACGTTCGTGGCGTGGTCGCCGATCCGTTCGATGTTCTTCGCGATGAAGAGCAGATGCGCGCACTCGCTGATGGTCTTGGGATTTTCGACCATGTAGGTGACGAGGCTGCGGAAGACGCTGTTGTAGAAATCGTCGACCACTGTGTCGCGCTCAATCACGGCTGTGGCCAGATCGGCGTCGCGGGCGGCGAAGGCGTTGAGCGCGTCGTGCACCATTTCGGCCGCCACCTGACCCATTGAGGGCAGCAGCGAAACGGGCTCCAGCGTCCGCTGGTTGGCGGCGATCAGGGGAACGCGCTTTGCGATATTCTTGGCATAGTCGCCAATGCGTTCCACCACGCCGACGATCTTCAGCGCGGCGATGACGTCGCGCAGGTCGTTGGCCATGGGGGCGCGCAGGGCGATGACCTGTATCACCAGCTTTTCAACTTCCGCCTCGATGGCGTCGATGCGCTTGTCGTCGGCGACCACCTGCGCGGCGAGCGTCTTGTCCTGGCGCTGGAGGGCAACCATCGCATTCTCGATGGCGGCTTCGGCACGACCGCCCATTTCGGCGATAAGGCCGCGCAGCTTGTCGATTTCTTCGTCGAACGCCTTGATCGTATGTTCAGCCATATGTCGTCTCTCCGCGGGCATCGATCGTTGATCGATGCTGGATCTTGTTGCGCGATTTCCGAGCCGCCAGATGTTCCATCTGGCTCGAAATCGCTCAGGTCAGCCGTAGCGACCGGTGATATAGTCTTTGGTGCGTTCCTGGCGGGGATTGGTGAAGATGTCCGACGTCACGCCATATTCGACCAGTTCGCCCAGATGGAAGAAGGCCGTGCGCTGCGAAACGCGGGCGGCCTGTTGCATGTTGTGGGTGACGATGACGATCGCGTAGCGGCCGCGCAGTTCGTGGATCAGTTCCTCGATCTTGGCGGTGGCAATCGGGTCGAGGGCCGAACAGGGCTCGTCCATCAGGATGACTTCAGGCTCGACCGCGATGGCGCGGCCGATGCAGAGGCGCTGCTGCTGGCCGCCCGAAAGCGCGGTGCCGCTGTCGTGCAGGCGGTCCTTCACTTCTTCCCAAAGGCCAGCGCGGCGGAGCGATTTTTCCACGATGACGTCAAGATCCGCCTTTGCATGGGCGAGGCCGTGGATGCGCGGGCCGTAGGCGATGTTTTCATAGATCGACTTGGGGAAAGGGTTGGGCTTCTGAAAGACCATGCCGACGCGGGCACGTAGTTGCACCACGTCCATCGAGGGGGCGTAGATGTCCTCGCCGTCGAGCGTGATCGCGCCTTCGACCCGGGCCGAAGCGACGGTGTCGTTCATGCGGTTGAGCGTCCGCAGAAAAGTCGATTTGCCGCAGCCCGATGGGCCGATGAAGGCCGTCACATTGTCCATGTCGACGTCGATCGAGACGCCTTTGATCGCCTGCTTTTCGCCATAGAAGACCTTCACGTCGCGCGCGGTCATCTTGACTTGGGTGGCGGGCACCAGTGTTTGCGGTTCGTGCATCATTGTTACCACCGTTTTTCGAACTTGTTGCGCAGGTAGATGGCGAGGCCGTTCATCGCGAGCAGGAAGACCAGCAGGACGATGATGGCGGCGGAGGTCTTTTCGACAAAGCCCTTCGAGACTTCGTCGGACCACAGGAAAATCTGCACCGGCAGGACGGTCGCCGGATCGGTGATTCCGCCCGGCGGCGTCGCGATGAAGGCGCGCATACCGATCATCAGCAGCGGCGCGGTTTCGCCGAGCGCGCGGGCCATGCCGATGATGGTGCCGGTGAGGATGCCGGGCAGGGCGAGCGGCAGGACGTGGTGGAAGACCACCTGGACGGGCGAAGCGCCGATGCCGAGCGCTGCGTCGCGGATGCTGGGCGGCACCGACTTGATCGCGTTGCGCCCCGCAATGACAATGACCGGCATGGTCATGAGCGCCAGCGTCATGCCGCCGACCAGTGCAGCCGAGCGCGGCAGGTGCAGGAAATTGAGGAAGATCGATAGACCCAGCAGGCCGAAGATGATCGAAGGGACGGCGGCCAGATTGTTGATCGACACTTCGATGATGTCGGTCAGCCAGTTCTTGCGCGCATATTCTTCCAGATAGACCGCTGTCGCGACGCCGATCGGGAAGCTGAGCACCAGCGTCACCAGCATGGTGAGAAGCGATCCCTTGAACGCGCCCCAGATGCCGACCTGTGTCGGGTCGGTGCCATCGCTGGCGGACAGGAAGCTCATGTTGAAGCCCGTCGTGAGCAGGCCTGCCTTGTTGAGGCGCTCCACAGCCGCTTCGGCCTCGGGCGAGCCCTCGCTCTTTGCCGCCAGATCGATGGTGGTCGATGCGGGCAGTTTGATGGTCTCGGTGCGGCTAAGGATACCGGGATCGGCCCTGATAGCGTCACGCAGAACGACCCAGGCAGTGGGGGACACCCATTCCTCGGCATCCGCGCCCAGCGCCTTTTTCACGACGTCGCCCGTCACCATCGGCAGGTTCGCATTGGCAAGCGCCTGATCGGTAATTGCATTCGGATCGAGCAGCAGCGGCGACGCGGGGAAGTCGATCTTGACCGCTATTTCCGTCCGCGTGAAACCGCGCAGGCCATTGCCCATCATGTTGAAGAGAAGGAAGGCAAGAAAGGCGGCCGACAGTGCCACGGCGAGAAGGCCAGCCGCCTTGAAGCGGCGTTCGGAGGCATAGCGCCGGGCGATCCGCTTGCGCATCGCGTCCGACTTCCAGTCGGTGGGAAGGCGTTCGGGTGCCATTATTCGTAAGCCTCGCGATATTTCTTCACGACCCGCAGGGCCACGATGTTGAGCAGCAGCGTCACCACGAAGAGGACGAGGCCGAGGGCGAAGGCCGCCAGCGTCTTTGCGCTGTCGAATTCCTGGTCGCCGGTCAGCAGTTGAACGATCTGCGTCGTCACGGTGGTGACGCTGGCGAAGGGGTTCAGGGTGAGGTTCGCCGCCAGACCGGCGGCCATCACCACGATCATCGTCTCACCGATGGCGCGGCTGACGGCCAGCAGCACGCCACCGACGACGCCGGGAAGGGCGGCCGGGATCAGTACGCGGCGGATCGTTTCGCTGGTGGTTGCGCCCATGGCGAGGCTGCCGTCGCGCATGGATTGCGGCACGGCCGCGATGCTGTCGTCCGCCATGGAGGATACGAATGGTATGATCATCACGCCCATGACCAGACCAGCGGCCAAGGCGCTTTCCGAAGATGCGCCCTGGATACCGATCGCCACGGCGAGGTCGCGCAATGCGGGGGCCACTGTCAATGCGGCGAAATAGCCGTAGACGACGGTTGGCACGCCCGCGAGCACCTCAAGGATGGGCTTCATCCACTTGCGCACCGTGGGGCTGGCATATTGGGTCAGATAAATGGCGCTCATCAGGCCGAGCGGGATGGCGACGACCATGGCGATGATCGCGCCGATGAAGATCGTTCCCCAGAATAGCGGGACAGCGCCGAACGCATCGTCATTGCCGTAGCCGAGTGCCGCCGATTGCGGGCTCCATTTGGTGCCGAAGAGGAAATCGAACGGGTTCACCATCGAGAAGAAGCGGAGGCTCTGCCACAGCAGCGACACGACGATGCCCAATGTGGTGACGATCGCGAGGAGTGATGCGACAAGCAGCACCGCCATCACGAGCCGTTCGACCCGCGTGCGCGCCCGAAAATCAGGCCGCACGCGAGTGAAGGCATAGGCGCCCCCGGCAAAGGCCAGCACCAGTGCGAGCGCTGCGCCCGCGATGCCATATTTGCCGATGGCGTCCTTATAGGGTTGGACAAGGCCCTGCGAGATCGGGTTGAACGCTCCCGATTGCGAACCGCTGGCGATCGCTCGCGCTTCGCCCAATATGGCCGAGCGCGAGAAATCATCTGCTGGCAGGCTGTGCGCGGCCGGGCTGCTCAACACTTGCTGAGTGACGAGCCCGGGCGCGACGTTCGCCCAGACGGCGAGAAAGATCGCCGCCGGGATGAGCGTCCAGAGCGCGACATACCAGCCATGATAGCCAGGAAGGCTATGCACGGCGTCGCGGCGGCCCGAAGCGCGAGCGGCGGTTTGCAGCCGCAGCGCGCGCGTCCGGGCACTGACCCAGGCGATGGCGCCCAAGCCTGCCAGCAGCAGGAAGATTGCAGGACCTGTCATATTTTCCGCTTACTTGAGCTGCGAACCGTCGAGAACAGCCAGCGACTTGATCGTCTCGGCACTCGCCTTGCGCACAGCGTCCGGTGCAGCGACCATGCCGCGCTTTGTCAGCGCGCCGTCGGGTGCCCAGTTTGCGGCGAAGGTGTTGAGATAGGCCTGAAGACCCGGGATCGCGGTCATGTGCGCCTTCTTCACATAGATGAAGAGGGGGCGAGCGCCCGGATATTTGCCGGTCGATACCGTTTCATAGGTCGCTTCGACGCCGTTGATCGACACGTCCTTCAGCTTGTCCTTGTTTTCCTCAAGATAGCTGAAGCCGAACACGCCGAGAGCATTGGGGTTCGCGGCGAGTTTCTGGACGATCAGATTGTCGTTTTCGCCAGAATCCACATATTTGCCGTCTTCGCGGATGCGGGTGCACGTTGCCTTGAACTCGTCTTCGCTCTTTTCCTTGAGCGCCTTCATGGCCGGATCGGTTTCGCAGCCCTTGGTCAGGATCAGTTCGGCTAGCGAATCGCGGGTGCCGCTGGTCGAAGGCGGACCGAATACGCTGATTGCGGTTGCGGGCAGGCTCGGGTCAACGTCCTTCCAGGTTTCCGCCTTGTTCGGACCCTTGCCATAAGGGTTGGCGGCGAGCGCTTCATAGACGATCTTGGGCGTCAGCTTGAAACCCGGGCCATCCTTTGACTCGGCGAAGGCGAGGCCATCGACGCCCACCTGGACTTCGATGATGTCCTTGACGCCATTCTTCTGGCAGTCCTCGAACTCGGCCTTCTTCATGCGGCGCGAGGCATTGGCGATGTCGGGATGCTGTGCGCCGACGCCCGCGCAGAACAGCTTCATGCCGCCGCCGGTGCCGGTCGATTCGATGATCGGCGACTTCATGCCGGGATTGCCCTGAACGAACATTTCGGCGACCGCCGTCGCGAAGGGATAAACGGTCGAGGAACCGACCGCGCGGATCTGGTCACGCGTCCCACCGGCGCTGCCGCCCGATTGGTCGCCGCAACCGGCAAGAGTAAGAGCGGCCGCTGCGGTAGCAGCCATCAGAGCGAAATGCTTCACGGATAGTCTCCTTTATCAAAGGCCGCGATTCGCAATCGCCTGCCCCCCTTGGCGCGCAGTAGCCGCGGTACGTCGCGCCTTTGTGACAGTCCAATTGCACTTTTATGACATTGCGGCCGGAAGCTCAAAAGATGAGCAGAATTTATTCAATGTTTGGACACTGACAGCCTCTCTTCAGCGGGCATCGGCGGCAGCAGGACCGTGATCGTGGTCCCTTTTCCCGGCGCGCTTACAATGTCGAGCCGACCACGGTGCCGCTCCACGATATGCTTCACGATGGCGAGGCCAAGGCCGGTGCCACCCACGGCCCGGCTGCGCCCGGAATCGACGCGGTAGAAACGTTCGGTCAGGCGGGGCAGGTGATCCGGGCCGATCCCTTCGCCCTCGTCAGCGACGACGAGCCGGGTCATCCCGCCGGGGCCTTCCGTCAGGTTCACGCGAATCGGTGTTCCGGCCTTTCCATATTTCACCGAGTTGCCGATCAGGTTGTGAAGCAGCTGTGACAGTTGCGGCCTGTCTCCCGCGACTTCCGCCAGGCCGGGCGGGACGTCCAACTCCACTTCCCGACCCCGGTCTCCATGGCTCGTCCGGAAAACGCCCACTACCTCGGCAGCCAGGGAACCAAGATCGACGGGGCTGTCAGGGACGCGGTATTTCTCCGCCTCGATGCGGGACAGGGAAATGAGATCGTCGATCAGCCGCTGCATTCGGCGCGCCTCACCGTCCATGATCTTCAGGAAGCGTTGCCGCGTATCATTGTCGCGGCCAAGGTCCGGATCACCCAGCGTTTCGATGAAGCCCAAAATTCCCGCGAGCGGCGTGCGAAGCTCGTGACTGGCGTTGGCCACGAAATCGACGCGCATCTTTTCGGCGGCATAGGCGCCGCTATGGTCGGCAAGATGCACCAGCCGACGCACTGCGGCGTCATCGCCGACCGGTGCGATGCGCATCTGCCAGCGTTGATCGCGTGTGCCGAGGCCCACCAGTTCCAGCATCACGGCCTCGCTCATCGGCGCAAGGCTCGCAAGCCGCTCGGCGGCGGCGGGATGGCGGATGGCGATGCGAGCATCCTCACCCTCGATATGGGCGCCGAGCAGGCGTTGCGCCGCCCGGTTGGCCCGAATGATACGCCCCCGCTCGATCAGCATCAGTGGGTCCGCAATCGCCTCCATCATGTCGGCGAAGTCGGGATGTTCTAATATGTCGGTGACAGGTTCGATCGTGGGAGATGCGGCAGGGCGGGGCGTGGGCGATTGGGCGGCGATGATCAGGACGGCGATGCCCGCGAGCACAGGAAGAGCGATGGCTGAGAGCGCCGCGCCCATCAGCAATGCGGTTCCGGTAGCCAGAAACAGCATGGCGAGCGACGCCGTGATCTGGGAAATGCTCAGTCGATTCATGGTTACCGCGCTGGATTATTGGCTGCTTTGCTGCAATGGCTGGCGCAATAGCGTGGATTCTTTACGCTTTGGCAAGCGCGATAGCGGATCAGGACGGTATGAAAGATCAATCGCCCGGACAGCATGCTTCTGATTCCGTGCCTTCAGAGGCCACGGAGCGGGACGTCGACTCGATCGCGCCTTCGCGCCGCCAGTTGCTGATGGGTGGCGCCGTTGCTGCATCAGCGATTGTTTCCATCCGTCCGGCTCTGGCCAACACCGCCGCGTCCGTGCTGAACTGCACCATTCCGGTTCCCGATCAGGCGCGTGCGGGAAAATATATCGCGCCCAATGGCCAGCTTGTACCGGCAGGGACCGCGGGTGCCGTGCCTGCGCAAGGGCGCAGCTATAGCGGTGAGCAGGTCCGGCAGGCTCTGCGCGGCGGTAGGCTGCCGGGAACAAGCTATGAGCAGAATCAGGCGTATCTGAACTATATCCGGCGCCTTCAGTCCGGAACCAGCGGCTTTACCTGCTACGCATCATTGCAAATGCCGCGTTAGGCACCTGCTTACTCCTGTGCGCTACAGCGGAGCGCCGCCAGTGAGTTTGAGAGCAGTTTGTGACCGCAGAACGCCGTTATCGTAGAGACAAGGACGCCGTCGCGTGCGTGTTGGAGGACATCATCGTCCTTTACCATCGCGCGTCGGGCCAGACGCATATGATGGTCAGCCCTGCTCCAGAGATATTGGAGGCGCTGGATGACGAAGCTGACTCCACAGCGGCGCAACTGTATGCGCGGCTGGAACGCCACTATGATCTGGGCGAGCGGGCGCAGGCGATTGCGGAGATCGAGACTCATCTGGAAGGGCTGACGGCGCTCGGTCTGGTGCGCTGTTCATGAGGCACCAGCTTTCCTTGTCCATCGGCCCCGCGTCATTTCGGATCGGTTCAGCATGGCGAGAGCCGCTGGAATTGCTGGCGCGGCTGTACGACGGCTATCCTCAGCCCAAGGAAGATGTGGCCGACTTCACCGTGCGGCTGGAGCCGACGAGCATGGTCCGGCGATGGGTCAGGCCGTCGATCTTCATCACCGGCGACCATGGTCTGGCCGACGCGGCGCCGATGAGTTTGACGCATGGGCTGTTGGCGGCGGAAATGGGCATGAACCTGCAAATGGCGCTGGGTTGGCGGCGGCACCTGCTGCTCCATGCGTCGAGCGTGGAGAAGGATGGTCGCGCCCTTGTGATGACCGGGGAGTCCGGGTCGGGCAAGTCGACGCTCGCGGCCCAGCTTGGCGAACGTGGCTGGCGGCTCATGGGTGATGAATTTGCTCTGCTGGACCTGGCTACCGGCGAATTACTGCCTTTCCCTCGACTCGTTTCGCTCAAGAACGGTGCCATTGATGTGATCACGGGTGAGGTTTCGGCCCAGCGGATGGGGCCGTTAATGGCTGGCACGGCAAAGGGGGACATTCGACACCTCATGCCTCGGCCCGATGCGGCCGGGCGGATGACGGAAGCGGCAAAGCCCGCCCTGCTGCTTTTCCCGCGCTTCGGACATGCCGCCGACGTTCGCCCGGTGGGGCAGGGTGAGGTTTTCATGCGCCTTACTCAGGCGTCCACCAACTATGTCGCATTGGGAGAGGCCGGGTTCGGTGCGCTAACCCGGTTCGTTCAGCATGTACCCGCGCGGGCGATCGATTTTCCTTCGGGCGACGAGGCCATCGCGATGGTCGAGCGATTGTGGGAACTCGCATGAGCGCGGCGCTTTTGGTCAGGTCGCTACGCGATCCGGAGTCGGTCAGGTGTCTGGACAGTGTCGGGTGGAATGCGTTGATCGCGGCGGCTCGGGCTGAGCGGCTGATCGGAACGCTGGCTATGGTCATCGATGAAGGATCGGCGCCCGACACGGTGCGGCCGATTCTGGCGGATGCTCGGCTGGATGCGGCGCGGGAAGCCCGGCAGGCTTTGTGGGAAGCAGATCGGGCTGCTGAAGCGCTCGGAGAGCCGGTGCTGCTGCTGAAGGGGACTGCCTATGCGGCCTCTCGCTTCAAGGCAGGCGAGGGGAGGTTTATCGGCGATCTCGATATCCTGGTTCCGCGCGGCCGTTTGAAGCAGGTCGAGGACAGGTTGATCGCGGCGGGGTGGGAGTGGGTCAAGGAAGACGCCTATGACGACGCCTATTACCGGCAATGGATGCATGAACTGCCGCCGATGATCCATCGCGAGCGGGACCGGATGATCGATGTGCATCATACGATCCTGCCGCTGACCGCGCGGCCGAGGCCGAACGCGGAGGCGATGCTGGCGGATGCGGTGCAGGTGACTGACCGGTTAGCGGTCTTGTCGCCGGAGGATATGATCTGCCATTCCGCCGCGCACTTGTTTGCGGATGGCGATCTGGCGGGTGGTTTGCGCAACCTGTGGGATATCCACTGCCTGTGCCGCGAATTTGGGGAGAACCAGCAGGATTTTGATCTTGGCTTGCTTGAAAGGGCGGCGGAGCATCAGTTGTATGCGGTCGTGTTGCGCGCGCTGAGGCTGGCGAACTTCCTGTTTGGCACTCCTGTCCGGCCCCTTCGCTCGCCCATTCAGGTGGACTATCGCCCGAGATGGAGCGACCGCCTTTTCATCGCGCGTCTGTTGGCTCGGGACGGCTGGGGGCGTGAAAGGCGCAAGCTGCTGCGTTTTGCATTTTACATCCGGTCACACTGGCTGCGCATGCCGCCGATGATGCTGGTCCGTCATCTGCTGACGAAGTGGCGCAAAGGGCACCGGCCCGCCTAGCGCTGTAGGCCGGGAATAATGTTCTGAAGATCGCCGAGTAAGGGGAAAGGCGTCGGCTTTCCAGCAGGTTCGGTAGAGGGGGAAATCGCCATCCCCATCCACATCACATCATGCCATTGACCGAATTTGAAGCCGACTTCCCTGTAGATGCCCACCTCTTTCATGCCCAACGCAGTGTGAATGGCCACGCTGGCACTGTTCGGAAGGGTGATGCCCGCGAAGAGGCTGTGATAGCCCTGATGCCGCAATATCTGGACCAGTATGTCGTAGAGACGCCTCCCGATCCCGCGACGATGATGATCAGCCGCCAGATAGACGGAGATATTCGCCGACCAATCATAGGCCGCCCGGCTGCTATGGGGGGCGGCATAGGCATATCCCACTATCCGACCATCCACCTCGGCGATCAGCCAAGGGTAATATTTTAAGCAATCGGCCATCCGAAAGCTGAATTCCTCAGCGTCTGGAGGGACGCTTTCGAACGAGATTACAGTGTTCAAAACATAAGGGGCGTAGATCGCCGCGAGGTGAGGCGCATCGTCCTCAACAGCCGTTCTTATGATTGCCGCCATGCCATGAATCCTGTTGAGACAGAGGGAGGTTATTGCGGCTTATCGCTTCAATATGTTCAACGCGAGCACCGTCATGGCCTCGCTTGCCGTGGCGATGACCTTGTCAGCCTCCGGTGCCCAGAAGGGGCTGTGAAGAGAGGGAAGGGTGAACTGGCCAGCGGCCGCTTTTGCCATCTGATCGGCGGGAACTCCTCCGACCCAGAAGATGAAGCTGTTGATGCCTTTGTCAGCCCGGTAATAGCGGCCGAAATCCTCGCCGCCCATCGACGGCTTCGTTTCGATGACGCGTCCTTCGGGGAAATGCGCTTTGAGCAATTCGGCCATTTCGTTGGCGAAGGCGGGCGGATTGTAGGCGGCGGGCGTGAATTCATCCTTTACCGAGACAATTGGCATCCGATCGTCGGGAATGCCCGCCGCGATTGCCTCGCCCCGCGCGATACGTTCGATGCCGTGGATCAGCCGTTCGCGGGTCTCGTCGGAATAGCTGCGGACGGTGAGAAGCAGCTTCGCCTCATCGGGGATGATATTATGCTTGGCGCCGCCCACGAAGCTGCCGACCGTGACGACTGCGGGGTCCAGAGGGTCTTGCTCGCGGCTGATGAGGGTTTGCAGCGCCCCCACGATCCGTGCGCCGAGCACGATGGGGTCTTTGGCCGTTTGAGGATAGGCGCCATGACCGCCGGTGCCTCGAACGACTATGTCCACGCTGTCTACATTGGCGAGCGCATAGCCGGGGGTATAACCGATCGTGCCCGCAGGAAGATTGGCGGCGTCATGGAAGGCGATGGCATGTGTGGGACGGGGGAAGCGCGTGTAGAGACCACCGTCCAGCATCATGCGCGCACCCCGGCCGACTTCCTCGGCTGGCTGGAGGATCATGACCAGCGTGCCGCGCCAGCCGTCCTTCCTCGATGACAGGAGTTGGGCCGTTTCGATAAAGGCCGTCATGTGCGTGTCGTGGCCGCAGGCGTGCATGACACCGGTTTCGATGCCTTCAGCCGTCTTGGTACGAACTTTCGAGGCAAAGGGGAGGCCGGTCTGCTCCGTGACGGGCAGGCCATCCATGTCCGCGCGGATGAGGAGAACCGGTCCCTCGCCATTTTTCATGACCGCGACGACGCCGGTGCCGCCCACCTTTTCGGTGACTTCGAACTTCATCGCCTTGAGGCGGCGGGCAAGCTTTGCGGCGGTCGCTGTTTCCTGCTCCGACAGTTCGGGATGGGCATGGAGATCGCGGTAAAGCGTCATGAGGTCGCTCATGTCGCTGCCGATCTGGGTGGCTATCTCCCGTGCCTGTGGAGATGCAGGAGCGGGGGCGGTCTGTGCCGTGGCAGCAGACGAAAGAGTGGCAGCGGCCATGATGACCCTTAACGCGTTACGCATCGGCTATTCTCCCTGTTGGATGGGAGCATAGGAAGATTTGGCGGCGCAAGGAAAGTGGCAGATATGAAAAGGCGCCCGTCCATTCAGGGACGAGCGCCTGTCATGATCTGTCGCGACGGGATCAGAAGTGAAAGATCACACCCGCAGTCGGACGAAAGCTGTCGAAATCATAGGTTTCGGTCTGGAAGCGCAGGCGAATGCCGCTGTTGCCGCCAAGGCCGATGTCCTTCGGGCCAACTTCAACGCCGACGCCGTACATCCAGTCCTTGCGGTTCGGCCAGCCCTGCTTGCCGTTGACCCACTGGTAACCGGCCGATGGTTCAACGGCGTGGTAAAATTGCAACGAGCTCTTATTGGGCAGTCCAGCCGCCGTCGATACTCATATTGGCGCCTGTGATATTGGCCGCGGCATCACTGCACAGGAACAGCGCCATGGCCGCAACCTGATCGACGGTCACGAATTGCTTGGTCGGCTGTCCAGCGAGCAGCACATCATTCATCACCTGCTCGCGCGTCATATTGCGCGCCTTCATGGTGTCGGGAATCTGGTTTTCGACCAGCGGCGTCCAGACATAGCCGGGTGAGATGCAGTTGGCGGTGATGCCGAATGTTGCGAGTTCGAGGCCCAGCGTCTTGGTGAAGCCGGCAAGGCCGTGCTTGGCTGTCACATAGGCGCTCTTGAAAGGAGACGCCGTGAGCGAATGCGCGCTGGCCGTCTGGATGATGCGCCCCCACTTTTTCGACTTCATATAAGGGATGGCGAGGCGGGACGTGTGGAAGGCGCTGGTCAGATTCAGCGCTATGATAAGGTCCCATTTGTCGACCGGGAAATCCTCGACCGGGGCGACATGCTGCATGCCCGCATTGTTGATGAGGATGTCCACGCCGCCGAATGTGCTGGCCGCTTCCTGCATCATCGCTTCGATCTCGGCGGCCTTGGTGAGGTCGTGCCCGCTGTAGAGGGCCTTGGCGCCGCTCGCCTGCTCCAACGCCTGCCGTTCCTGTTCAATCGCAGCGCTGTCGCCGAAACCGTTGATGATGATGTTCGCGCCCTCCGCAGCAAGGGTCTTGGCATAAGCAAGGCCGATGCCGGAGGTGGAGCCCGTGATAAGCGCTGTCTTTCCGGCGAGGGACTTGGTCATGCGTTTTTCTCCTTGAGAGTGTCGGGCGCCTGGAGGTCGAAGGCGGCGCTTTTGCCGTTCGTGATGTTGCGAGCGATCAGGTCGCCCTTGTGCATCACTTCTTCGACGGCGTCGCGGCCCTGGCTCCAATGGTCCAGCATGGTGGAACGGGAAAATTCAAAGTCGCGGGCGCCGCTTTCCCAGGCGCGACTGCGGTAGATGAGGTGGACGATGTTGACCGAGCCACGGTCGAGATATTCGCGCAGGCGCTGGGCGTCGGCAGCGTCCTTGAGGTCCGGCGGCAGTTTGTCGAGCAGCGCCTTGATCGCCTTATGTTCGCGGCGCAGGCGTAGATATTGATCGGTGACCTGACGCGTCCGGCTGGAATATTGGATGTCCTTGGCACGGGAATAGACGTCCGTCATCTGGCGCGGCATCGGACCTTCGGCGGGGAAAAGATCGACCTGAAAGACGAGCATGTCGTCATTTTGATGTTCCAGCACGTGCGCTAGGGGCGTGTTGGAAACGAGACCTCCGTCCCAATAATGCCGCCCATCTATTTCCACAGGGGGCAAGCCAGGGGGAAGCGCGCCGGAAGCCATGATGTGGCGCGCGTCGATGCGGGTCCGCCCGTCAGGGCCTCGCGTGTCCCAATAAGCGAAGTTGCCGCTTTCTACATCCACCGCTCCGACCGAGAGGCGGACAGGTCCGTCGTTCAGAAGATCCCAGTCCACACAGGCGTCGAGCGTTTCCTTGAGGGGCGCGCTGTCATAGAAGCTGATCGCCCCCGACGTGCCTTCGGGCATCATCACGGAAGGCCAGAGGCGAGGGCGGAACATGCCGGGCACGCCGAAGGTCGCAACAGCTCCCGCTGCCATCAGATGTGCGGCCTCCCGAATATGATCGATTTCGGGCAGGACGATATTGGGAAGGCCGCCGGAAACCGTCAGCCAGAATTTCTTCATCCTGCTGATGCGGCGGTGCGGCGGATTGCCCGCTATGATCGCGGCATTGACCGCGCCGATCGAAATGCCCGCGACCCAGCTTATATCGATGCCAAGTTCATCGAGCCGCTGATAAACCCCAGCCTGGAAAGACCCAAGGGCGCCGCCGCCCTGAAGCAGCAGCGCAACATCGTGGGGCAAGGGGAGCGGCGTGCTCGCCCGGCGCGGAATGGAAGGATCGATATCGGCCATGTCGCAGTGCAATATAACGACTAGCGCGCGGGTGCCAACTTAATGTGCTGCAACAATCCGATAAGATGAAAGCAACCAACTCTATATCGCAGCCGTTCCAACCTTCACGCTGATCGGATAGGCTTGGGATGAAAGAGAGGGCGTCATGCGGTTGGACGACGAACGGGAAAGCTCCAATTTCGAGGTGCAAAGCGGCCGTGGCGGCTTTGGTGGCGGGCTGGGCGGTGGCCTTGGCATGCTGTTGCCATTCATCGGCAGCCGTTTTGGTTGCGGCGGGATCGTCGTCGCGCTCATCATCCTGATGGTGATGGGCGTCAATCCGCTGAGCTTGGTCGGTGGCGGAGGCGGCGTGCAGCAGGATGCGTCCGTCAGTCGCGATCCGCAGAAATTGTCGGAAATTCAGCATTGGTCTTTAAAAGTGCTGGGATCGACCGAGAAAGTGTGGGGCCAGATTTTCCAGCAATCGGGGCAGCAATATCAACCGACAGTCCTGTCCTTTTACTCTCAGGCTGGCGCGTCGGGCTGCGGCGCCGCGCAAAGTGCAATGGGTCCTTTTTACTGCCCCAATGACAAGAAGGTGTATCTGGATACCGATTTTTTCAATGAACTACGCCAGCGCTTCGGCGCGCCGGGCGACTTTGCCCAGGCCTATGTGATCGCCCATGAGGTCGGGCATCATGTGCAGGATTTGGAAGGCACGTTGGGGCAGGTGCAACAGCGTCAGCGCAGTGTGGGCGAAGAGCAAGGTAATGCCCTGCAAGTGCGCGTCGAGCTGCAGGCGGATTGCTATGCAGGCGTGTGGGCGAAGCGCACGGGGCTGATGGAAGCGGGCGATCTGGAAGAAGGCATGACCGCCGCGCAATCCATCGGCGATGATACATTGCAAAAGGCGGCAGGACGGCGTCCCGTGCCGGAAAGCTTCACCCATGGATCAAGCGAGCAGCGGATGACCTGGCTGCGCAAGGGGCTGGACAGCGGGGACCCGGCGCAATGCGATGCTTTTGCCGGGGCGGCGGGCTAAAAAGCGCTTTAGGCTGTCAGAGGGGGCGGGCTTCCGAACTGGTTGCAGTATCGCTGTTACCGGCTTCGCCCGCGCCGGTCGGCGGTTCACCGGGCAGGCCGTTGCCTGGCGCGAGGAATGGCTTGCCCGCTTCCGGCATGGGCTGGCCAAAGGGTACGGCAGGAGGGGTCTGCTCCATCGGCACTGGCGCTACGACCGATTGTTGGGTGGGCAATGGCTGTTGAACCGGGGGCTGGGGAACCATGGGTTGAACCACCGGAGCTGATGGTATCGCCGAAGGGTGCGGCGTGATGCCCTGAACCAACAGAACGATTATTGGGGCGCTGACCAACGTGATGGCGGCGAAAGCCTTGTAGAGCATGCAGGCACATCCTGAACCAAAGACGCGCTGTTTCTACGGGCTTTCGGTAAATAAAATCCTGCGCAGCCGGTCTAATTTCGGTCCAGCTTTTTCAGCAGGTCCATCATATCCGATGGCAAGCTATCACGCTTGGCGCGGAAGGTAGACTGCAACGCATTGCCGATGCCTTCATAGGGCTGAGGAACGACAACTGTCAGGAACTTGCGATCAGTGGTCTTCCGCCCGTTGCCAGATCGGCTCACTGATTTACGCTGCATTTCCATGTTTCTACAACGGGCGGCAGCGGGAAAAGTTTCTGGCATTCATTTCAGGCTCAGGCGATAGCTGGGGTATGACAGGAGAGATTGCGGTGGCGGACTGGACGGCGGCAATGGCGCGGATGCGTGCCCATTCGCCTTTCCTCGCCAGACAGATGGACAGGTTTCCCGAAGTGGTTGACCTATTGGCGGCCGGAGATGTGGAGGCTGCGCTGAAGGCCGCACACGGCGTGTCGGGAGCGGAAGAGGGAATCGCCAGATCGCTGCGGCGGCGGAAGGGCGCACTGGCGCTGGTCACGGCTGCGGCGGATTTGTCGGGCGCCTGGGATCTGGATCGGGTGACGCGCACCTTGTCGGATTTTGCTGATCAGGCTTTGGAAGAAGCACTGCGCGCCACCTTTGCCGAGCGGTATCCGGGTGCGGAGCCGAAGGGGTTTGTCGTGCTGGCATTGGGCAAGCATGGCAGCCGCGAGCTGAATTACTCATCCGATATCGATCCTATCCTGCTCTATGACCCGGCGACCCTGCCGCATGGCGAGCGGGAAGACCCGGCTGATGCGGCAGTGCGGATCGGCAGGCGGGTGAGCGAGCTTTTGAATGCGCGGGACGGCGATGGCTACGTCTTTCGCGTCGACTTGCGGCTGCGTCCCTCTCCCGAAGCCACGCCCATTGCGCTGCCGGTCGAGGCGGCAATCGGCTATTATGAATCGACAGCGATGGGGTGGGAGCAGGCCGCTTTCGTCCGCGCGCGTCCTGCGGCAGGCGACCTTGGCCTAGGCGATTATTTCATGCAGCAGATCCGTCCGTTCGTTTGGCGGCGGAGCCTGGATTTCGGTGCGATCGACGCGATCACCGACATATCGCGGCGAATTCGCGACCATTATGCGCAAGGTCAGGCTTTCGGGCCGGGCTATGACCTGAAACGGGGACGCGGCGGCATTCGGGAGGTCGAGTTTTTCGCGCAGACCCATCAGTTGATCCATGGTGGGCGGGATCCCGCGCTGAGATCGGGCAATACGCGGGAGGCGCTCCGAGCACTCGCGGCGGCAGGGGTCTTTGATCCGGAAGTGTCGCGCAAGCTGGACGAAGCCTATGTGCTGTTCCGCACGATCGAGCATCGGTTGCAGATGGTCGAGGATCGGCAAACGCATGAGCTGCCCAAGACCGCCGAAGCGATGGACAATGTCGCGCGGTTGCATGGTCTGGAGAATGGCGGGGACTTGATCGAACTGCTGCGCCCGAAGGTGGAATGGGTGGGGGCCAATTATGATCAGCTGACGCCTGCTGAAAAATCAGAGTCGCTTTCGCATGATGAGGACCGGTTGGCGGCGCAGCTAGCCGAGATGGGTTTTGTTGATCCGCAGGCTCCGGTTGCGCGGATCGCTCGCTGGCGCACGGGCAGCATCAGGGCGTTGCGCAGCACGGCTTCGCGGGAAGCGCTGGAAGATTTGCTGCCGGGATTGATGCGCACATTGGCGGCGGCGCCCGATCCGGTACGGGCGCTGAACCGCCTTGATGACTTGATCGGAAGGCTGCCGAGCGCGATCAACTTCTTCAAGCTGCTTGCCGCGCGGCCGGGGCTTGCGGAGCTGATGGCGGAGTTGCTCAGTCATGCGCCGACGCTGGCGGATGCGTTGGGAAGGCGGGCTGAGCTGCTCGATGGGCTGATTGATACGTCTGCCTTTGATCCGCCGCCTGCCGTGGAGCAATTGGCCGCTCAGTTCGCGCAGCTGGAAGTGGGCGAGGATTATCAGGCGCTGCTCGATCGGGTGCGGCAGCGGGTTAATGATCGGCGCTTTGCGCTGGGTGCGCAGATCATTCGCGGTGGTGATCCGCTGGAAGCAGGGCGTGGCTATTCGCGGGTGGCGGAGGCGGCGATAGAGGCGTTGGCGAGCGCGACCGTCCGGGAATTCGAAGCGGTGCATGGACGGGTGCAGGGTGGGGAGATGCTTATCCTTGCGCTTGGCCGACTGGGCGGCGGCGTTTTGACGCATGCTTCGGATCTGGATCTGGTCTATCTTTTTTCCGGCGATTTCATGAAGGATTCCGATGGAAGAAAGCCGTTGGGGGCTACGCAGTATTTCAACCGGCTGGGGCAACGCATAACCAATGCGTTATCGGTCCAGACGGCGGCGGGGCCGCTTTATGAGGTGGATACGCGGTTGCGGCCTTCGGGCGCGCAGGGGTTGCTGGCGGTCAGTCTGGACAGCTTCGCCAAATATCAACGCGAGGAAGCGTGGACCTGGGAACATCTTGCGCTGACGCGCGCGCGGCCGGTTTTCGGATCACAAGACGGACGGGCTGCTTTGAGCGCGATATTGGCCGAGACTTTGGAACGGCCCCGCGATTTCCCGGAACTGGCGCGTCAGGCGGTGAAGATGCGCCGCGACATCGCCGCGCACAAACCGCCTGCCAGCGAGCTGGACGTCAAGCTGGTGCCGGGGGGCCTGGTGGATCTGGAGTTCCTGATCCACGTGTCGCAGTTCAAGCATGAAATGGCGTTCAGTCCTGACTTGCGCGCGGCTTTGGACGAGCTGGTCGAGGCGGGTCATCTGCCAGCCGACCTGATCGATGCGCATGATCTGATCACACGTTTCCTGATCGTATCGCGACTGGTTTCGCCCAAATCGACCGAGCCGCCCGAAGCGACCCGGCCCGTCGTTGCGCGCGCGTGCGGTGTCGAAAGCTGGGACGCGCTGCTTGAAAGCTATGCGCAGGCCCGGCAAAGGGTGAGCGATGCCTGGGCAGCGCTGTCCGCGCCCTATTCGGAGGAAGAAGATGCTGGAAGCCGGTGATGCCCTGCCGAGCGTGACGTTGAAGGATGCCGACGGCGTCGATTTCACATTGGATCGGTTCAAGGGGAAGCCGGTCGTCGTCTATTTCTACCCCAAGGCCGATACGCCGGGCTGCACCAATGAGGCCAAGGACTTTACCGAACTGGCGGGAGACTATGCGGCATTGGGCGTGCCGGTGGTCGGCATTTCCAAGGACAAGCCTGCGAAGCTCAAGAAATTTGCGGACAAATACGGCCTGAACGTGACGCTCGCATCCGACGAGCCGGGCGAGGCGTGCGAGGCTTTCGGCACCTGGGTCGAAAAGTCGCTCTATGGCCGGAAATATATGGGGATCGAACGGGCGACCTTCCTTGCGGATGGAACGGGCAAGATTTTGCGCGTCTGGCCCAAGGTGAAGGTGAAGGGCCATGCCGCCGAAGTGCTGGAGGCCGTGAAGGCGCTTTGAATTTGCCGATCGAGATTGATAGTGTGGGGCAGGCCTGCGCTCATGTGTTGATGACGCCGGAGCCACGGGACAAGCTGATGGCTGCGCGCGCGGCGGCCCGTGCCTGGAGGCAGGGCCGGTTGGCGCATCGGTTCGATGCCGCGATGCCCGACACGCCCGCGCGGCCCGACGCTCCCGCCCTGCTGCCAGCCAATCAGATGCCCAAGCGCGGCAAGATCGGTTCGGATCGGGCGCGGACCGCCATGCTGCATGCCCTGGCGCATATCGAGTTCGTCGCGATCGACCTGGCGTTCGACCTGATCGGCCGGTTTGGGAACGAGTTTCCGCAAGCCTTCGTCGACGACTGGATGCAGGTCGGCGCGGAAGAGGCGATGCATTTCGCGCTGCTGGACCGGCGTCTGCGGCAGATGGGAAGCTTTTATGGCCAACTGCCTGCCCATGACGGGCTGTGGCAGGCCGCGACCGAAACCGCAGGGGATGCCATGGCGCGGCTCGCCATCGTTCCGATGGTGCTGGAAGCCCGTGCGCTGGATATCACGCCCGCCACGATCGCGCGGTTTGAAGGCGTAGGGGACGAGGCATCCGCGCGCATGTTGCGCCGCATTATGACGGACGAGATTCGCCATGTCAGAGCCGGGACAAGATGGTTTGGTCATGCGGCGAACCGAGAGGGACTGACCCCCGCAAATCATTACCAAATCCTTGTAAAACGCCATTTTCGCGGGTCGCTGAAACCGCCGTTCAACGACTCGGCGCGTCGACAAGCCGGTTTAACGCTGGATTTTTACGGCGCGCTTGCACAATGAAGCGGGAAATGTCCTTTTGATGACGCGGGTGGCGATTTAGGTCGCAATTGGTCAACACGGGGAGCGCCGAGAGGCTCAAAAGCCTCCGGAGGATAAGTCGGGGTCGGCATGTTGTTTCTTCGTTCGAATAATGCGCGTAGCGCGCGATGGTTCCTGTCTGCGTGTAAATCCATTGGGGCTATGGGCGTAGTGAGCGCATTGTGCGCCGCAATGCCTGCGCAGGCCAAGGCGGTCGCCGACGATCCCTATGGCGATGCAACGGAAATCAATACCAGCGCGCTTGGCCCGGCAGATGTGGGCTTTTCCAATCTTTTCTCCAGCCTTCAGCGGCTGGACGGCGGCGTAAAGGCGGCCAGCAACAATATCCCGACCGGTCGGCCTGTCGAAAGACTGTCGCTGACGTCCAACTTTGGCGTGCGTTCCGACCCGTTCAACGGCGGCGCGCGGATGCACAAGGGCATCGATATTCCCGGCCCCGTCGGAACCCCCGTCTACGCGACCGCAGACGGCATTGTGAGCCGCGCCGGTTGGGCGAGCGGCTATGGCAATCTGGTACAGATTTCCCATGGCGGCGGTCTTGAGACCCGTTACGGCCATATGTCGAAGCTGATCGCGGCTCCCAACAGCTATGTGCATCGTGGCCAGTTGATCGGCCTGATGGGATCGACCGGGCGTTCGACCGGCAGCCACCTGCATTATGAAGTCCGCGTGGACGGCCAGGCGATCAACCCGATGCCGTTCGTCGTCGGTCCCGATGTTCTCGTGGCGATGAACACGAAACCGCCGATCGCCATGGGCGGCCCGACGAAAGCGCAGGAGCATGACGCGGAATAATCCGCGCTGCGCCGCTTATCCTTTGCAAAGGCTCGGCACCGATGGGTTGCCGAGCCTTTTGCTTGATCTTATCTAGGCGCCATGGCTGACATCGACCTTACCCCTTCCGCCGCTGCCCGCGTGGCCGCGATTGCCGCCAAGCAGGGCAAGCCCGCTATCCTGCGGCTGGCCGTAGAGGGTGGCGGATGTTCAGGCTTTCAATATCGTTTCGGACTGGCCGATGCGGTGGAGGCGGATGATGTGGCCGTCGAACGGGACGGCGTAACGCTGGTCGTCGATGATGTGAGCCTGGATCTAGTGCGGGGCGCCGCCGTTGATTTTGTTTCCGACCTCGGCGGATCAGCGTTCAAGGTGACGAACCCCAACGCCACCGCTGGCTGCGGTTGCGGGTCGAGCTTTTCGATTTAATCACGGGCCGTACCTTGTCTAAGGGCGACTCTTCTCTCTAGGGATGCGCGGGAGGAGAACAGCCCCATGCGCATCGCGACATTCAATATCAACGGCATCAAGGCGCGATTGCCGCGCCTGCTGGAATGGCTGAGCGAGACGCAGCCGGATGTCGCCTGCCTTCAGGAAATCAAGACTTCGGATGAGACATTCCCGCTGAAGGACATCGAGGATGTCGGCTATGGGGCGATCTGGCACGGGCAGAAGGGCTTTAACGGCGTTGCCATCCTGGCGCGCGGCGAGACGCCGGTCGAGGTACGCCGGGGGCTGGAGGGCGAGCCCGAGGACGAACATAGCCGCTATATCGAAGCCGATGTGAAGGGCGTCCGGGTCGCCAGCATCTACCTGCCCAATGGCAATCCGCAGCCGGGGCCGAAATTCGATTACAAGCTGCGCTGGATGAAGCGTCTGCGCGACCGGGCGGCGGAGATTTGGGCGGAGGAAGTGCCCGCCATTCTAGCAGGCGACTATAATGTCATCCCGCGCGACCGGGACGTTTATTCGGTGAAGGCCATGGCCGACGACGCGCTGATGCAGCCGGAAAGCCGGGCCGCGTACCGGCGCTTGCTGGGCGACGGGTGGACCGACGCGATTGCGAGCCGCCACCCGGCGGGCGGGGTGTGGACCTATTGGGATTATCAGATGAACGCCTGGCCGCGTGACGCCGGTTTCCGGATCGATCATCTGCTGCTGAGCCCGGCGGCGGCCGATCGCCTGATCGACGCGCAAGTGGACAAGGATTTTCGCGGGCGGGAAAAGGCGAGCGACCATGCGCCGACATGGGTTGAATTGAGGGAATAATATTACCCCGGGGATAATTGACTCGATATTATCCGGGTAATATTTGTCGCATCGAAGGAGATTCGATGTGACACGTTGTCTTACGGCTTTTGCAGGCGAGCATGTGGTTGCCGCAGGGGAAGAAGATGAAGTGCGGCGGGCGCTGCAAGCCATGGGAGGCGATGCGCAGGCCGTCTTGCTGTTCGACGACCTCACCGGGCGTCAGGTCGATATCGACTTGCATGCGTCCACCGTACCAGAGCAGAGGGGGCCGGGCCGTCCGAAAATGGGCGTGCAATCGCGCGAGGTCACGCTGCTTCCGCGTCAGTGGGAATGGCTGGCGGCCCAGCCCGGCGGCGCGTCGGCGACGCTGCGGCAGTTGGTGGAGCAGGCGCGCAAGGCTTCGGCAGGATCGATCAGTCCCCGCGCGGCAATGGACGCTGCCTATCATTTCCTGACGGTGATGGCAGGCGACCGGCCGGGCTATGAAGCGGCGATCCGCGCGCTTTATGCCAAGGACAGGGCCGCATTCGAGGCGTGTTGCGCGGAATGGCCAGCGGCGATCCGCGATCATGCGTTGGCACTGGCTGCGCCTGCCATTGGCTGAACAGCTTGAGGCCTAGGCGCGGGCGGCTTGGGCTACGCGAATGCCGGGCTGCGCGGATGGGTCGTCCAGCTCATGTGCCTGCCATCCGGCGGCGTCCCGGCTATATTCGACATGGTGGCCGCGCTGAAAGCTGGCGCCGTCCCAGACGATGACTTGCAGTTCGATCCGGTCGTTGCGGTGGACGTGGAGCCAGTTGAAGCTTTGCGGTTCGGCGTTGCGGAGGCGGGTCGATGTGGCGGTGCCCGCCTGAATGACCAGCGCGCCGCCTGCGTCGGCGACCATCTTCTGCGCAGCTTCGGCATAGGTGCGGTGGAAATGGCCTGCGAGGGCGATGTGGATTCCGGCTGCTGCCGCCGCTTCGACCGCGTCATCATGGCGCCCGACGGCTTCGCTGAGTTCGCCGCCCTTGCCGATGGGCATGGCGAACAGG
The DNA here is from genome assembly GCF_055396345.1 of Sphingobium sp. TomTYG46. Taxonomy (NCBI): domain Bacteria; kingdom Pseudomonadati; phylum Pseudomonadota; class Alphaproteobacteria; order Sphingomonadales; family Sphingobiaceae; genus Sphingobium; species Sphingobium sp. TomTYG46. Next base: position 1,361,873 of record NZ_AP027324.1, on the reverse strand, counting down.
GGATGGTGTGTGACGAGGATGCGCGTCTTTTCCGGTGCAACGGGGGCGAAGCGCTCTTCGATCATCTTCATCTGGTCATGGTTGATGCGCCCGTCCTTGATCGTCAGCGAACGGGCGGTGTTGATGCCCAGGATCGCGACCTTTTCATCCTCATACCAGGGGCAAAGCTCATTGCTGATATAGCGTTTGTAGCGATCCAGGGGGGCGGCGAAGCGGCGGAAAACATCATAAAGGGGCACGTCATGATTGCCCGGAATGACGAGCAGGCGCATGCCCGCCGCGCGTAGCCGATTGAGCCAGGCGGAGGCGGCGCGGAATTGATCGACGCGGGCGCGCTGCGTGAAATCGCCGCTGATGATGACGAGGTCGGGCTGGCTGCGTTCCAGCCAGGCTTCGGTGGCGGATACTATTTTGGGATCGTTGGCGCCGAAATGGATGTCGGACAGGTGAGCGATGCGAGCCATGACTTTCCAACGACTGTTCACGCGGATTTGTTGCGGTGAGGAGCCGATGGGGTTCTGGCGAGTTGTTGGGGCATGGAAACGAACTCCCTGCCGCGCGAAGCGGCGCTGATCGTCAATGTTCACAGCCGGAAGGGAGAGGCGCTTTTCCAACAGGCGCGGGAGAAGCTGGAGGCGGCGGGGGTGCGCTTGGTTGCGGCCCATGCGGTGCGCGATCCGGCGCGATTGCAGGATGTGGTGCGAGAGGCGGCGGGCAGTGGGGCGCCGATGGTCATCGTGGGTGGCGGCGATGGGTCTTTGTCCGGGACAGTGGACGAGTTGGTGGGGAAGGATTGCGTCTTTGGCGTGTTGCCGCTTGGTACGGCCAACAGCTTTGCGAGGACGCTGGGCATTCCGCTGGATCTGGACGGGGCCGTTCGGGTGATTGCGCAGGGCAGGCGGCGGCGCATTGACCTGGGGATGATCGATCACGATTATTTCGTCAACGCGGCCTCGCTGGGGCTGTCGCCGATGATCGGGAAAACGGTGCCGCATAAGCTGAAGCGCTATCTGGGGCGGGTTGGTTATCTGATCTGGGCGGTGAAATGTTCGGTCGGGTTCCGGGCGTTCCGGTTGACGATCGATGACGGCCAGACTGAGCGGCGCATGTGGTCGACGGAAGTGCGGATATTAAACGGCCCCTATCATGGCGGGGTTGAACTGTCCGATCGTGCTGACGTGGATAGCGGCGAGATTGTGGTTCAAGCGGTGGTGGGGCGTAGCCATGCGCGGCTGGCCTGGGACTGGTACGCTAAATTCTTCAAGCTGCGTGACAGGGATGCGCAGACGGAGGAGTTTCGGGGCCAATCTTTTCGGATTGAGACGCAGCCTCGGCAGCGGATATCGATCGACGGCGAGGTGGTCGCGAAGACGCCCGCGACGGTGAAGGTCGCGGCGGGCGCTATCGATGTGGCCGTACCGGGTTAGGCTTTCAGGCGAGGTTCTTTTCGTAGATCTGGTAAAGCTTGTTCACCTTGCTATCGATGGCTTCGGCGATGGCGTTCATACCTTGATTGTCCTCCAGCACCCAGCCGATCTCACCCCGCGTCGCGCCATAGCGGCTGACCGCGTTGCGGCGGATATATTCGATCATCATGAAGGCGAGTTGGCTGGCGAGGCGGGACGATTGCAGCCGCTGGACCACGCCCATCAGGGGCACGCGCATAGTGCGGACTTGCGGCTTGCGCAGCCACCAGAGAAGCTTTGCCCAACCGAAGGGCAGCAGCGAGCCGTTCAAGGGCGCGGTCGCTTCGTTGAGGTCGGGCAGGGTCATCATGAAGGCGACCGGTTCGCCATCGAGTTCGGCGATCATGATCAGGTCTTCGAACACAATGGGCTTCAGCTTCTTGCCGGTATGCGCGACTTCGGCGTCTGTGATCGGGACGAAGCCCCAATTCCTGCCCCACGCGTCGTTGAGGATGCCGAGCAGGATCGTCGCCTCGGCGTCGAATTTCGACTTGTCCACCTGGCGGATGCGGATGCGGTCGCTCTTCTCGCCGGAGGATATGATCCGCTGGATGAGGGGGGGGAACGGGATGGTGATGTCGAGTTCATATGTTTTGAGCTGCTTGACGGGCTGGTAGCCCGCGCCCTCGATCATCGCCTGATAGGCGGGGCTGTTGTGGCCCATCATCACCGTGGGCGGATGGTCATGGCCTTCGATCAGTAGACCCGGTTCTTCCCAGATCGACAGCGAAATGGGGCCTAGCACGCGGGTCATGCCCTTGGCGCGGAGCCAGCTTTCCGCCGCTTCGATCAGCGCCTTGCCGGTCTCGGCATCCTCCGCTTCGAAAAAGCCGAAATTGCCGGTGCCCGGACCCATGCCCTGTTCGACCGGCTGGGCGAGTGCCAGATGATCGACATGGGCAGAGATGCGGCCGACGACACGATTGTCGCGGCGGGCTAGGAAATATTGCGCCTCGGCATGGCCGAAATAGGGGTTCTTGCTGGGCTCTATGACGCCGTAAACTTCGCTCTTGAGTGGCGGGACCCAGTTGGGGTCATTGGCGTACAGGCGCCATGGCAGATCCACGAACGCCTTTTTGTCGGCCTTGGAAGTGACGGGGGTGATTACCAGATTCGGAGTAGCCACGGCAGAGCTTTCGCTAAAGGATCGGAGCAGTTCGGCGCTTGTTACGGGATTGTCAATCCGGTGCGCGCCTGATGACGCACCAAGGCGGATATGTCATGCCGCTGCCACGATTTCAGCGCATTTACCATTTAGGAGCGCATGCATGACTGTGCATGATCCCATCATAGCGGGCGCGGCCGTCAAGCGCGCCTCGATTCCGGATGACGCCGCGATGCTGCGCGCCGCAGCGGAGCTGTCGCGCGAATTTGCGGTGGCGAACCCTAGGATTTACTGGCCGGACCTGCTGGCGTCGGCGCTGATCGGCTATGCGGCGCTTGCCGGGGCAATTCTGGCGAACAATCTCGCGTTGGCGCTGTTGTGCGGACTGGTGGCGATGCTGGCGCTTTATCGGGCGGCGAGCTTCATCCATGAGCTGACCCATATTCGGAAGTACGCGCTTCCCGGTTTCCGGTTGGGGTGGAACCTGCTGGTCGGCATTCCGCTGATGATCCCGTCCTTCATGTATGAGGATGTGCATACCCAGCATCATGCGCGCACCCGCTACGGGACGGCGAACGATCCGGAATATCTGCCGCTGGCGTTGATGAAGCCGTGGTCGCTGCCTTTGTTCATCCTGATCGCGTCGTTGGCGCCTGTGGGCCTGATCCTGCGCTATGGCGTGTTGGCGCCGCTCAGCATCTTCGTGCCCGCGTTGCGGCGCAAGGTTGTCGCCGAGTTTTCGGCGCTGTCGATCAACCCGGCCTATCGCCGCCGCGCGCCGGAAGGGGAGTTTCGCCGCCGCTGGCTTTGGCAGGAGGCGGGAGCCTCGCTGTTTGCACTCGCCCTGATCGGCAGCGTGTTCGCCTTCGGATGGAAGCCATTGCTCGTCTATATGGCCGTGCATTCGGGCATGACCGTCATCAACCAGCTGCGCACGCTTGTCGCGCATCTTTGGGAGAATGAGGGCGATGCGATGACGGTGACGGCCCAATATCTGGATTCGGTGAATGTGCCGCCGCCTTCACCGCTGGCCGCGATCTGGGCGCCGGTGGGGCTGCGCTATCATGCGCTGCACCATCTGCTGCCGAGTGTGCCCTACCATGCGCTGGGCAAGGCACATGCGCGGTTGATCGCGGCCTTGGACGAGGATTCGCCTTATCATCGCGGCAATTATGCGGGCATGTGGCCGCTGGTGGGGAAAATTGCGCGGAGTACGATGGTTCGCCGCTGAGCCGTCTCGTTGGGCCTGAGATCCCAGTTGAAATGAGTCACGTGCCTCATTTCAACGCTGGGATGACGGATGAGGGCGACGCCTATTCTTCTGTCCTGAACAGCACGGTCTCGCCTACGAGCAAGAACAGGAAGAAGGGTGCCCAAGCCGCGAGGATGGGAGGGTAAGCACCGAGGTTGCCCATGGCGAGCGAGAAATTGTCCGCGACGAAATAGGCAAAGCCGAGGGCCATCCCCATCACTGCGCGCACGAACAACTGGCCGGAGCGAGCAAGGCCGAAGGCGGCGACGGACCCCAGGATCGGCATCAGCAAGGCCGAAAGCGGGCCGGACAGCTTGTGCCACAGGCTGCCCTCCAGTTCTGCGGTCGGACGTCCGGCATCGCGCAGATCACCAATGGCGGCGCGCAGTTCCGAGAAAGTCAGCGCGTCAGGATCGACCTTTGCCAGGGTAAACTGGTCGGGCCGGATCGCATGGCCGAAGCGGACGGTGCCAGCCTGCCGTTCCGTGCCCCGCGCAACGTCGAACTGGCGGGCATCCTCCAGAAGCCAGCTCTTGCTCGCCGCGTCATAATGGCCGCGGGGGGCCTGGACGATGGTTGTCAGGCTGTTGTTGAGGCGGTTGAAAATCTCGACCTTGCGTAGCTGCACATTATTGCCTCGACCCGCGACGATCGCGGCGGTGACGAGGTTGTTGCCGTCACGGACCCAGGGATTGGACTTTACGCCGCTGTCGGTGGGAATGGGGCCGTAATCGACGGCCTGCCAAGCGCTGAGCGATGCGGTTGCGCGGGCTACCACGCGTTCGTTGAAGGCGTAGCTGATGATGGCGACGCCGAGAGCGGAGGCGATGAGCGGCGCCAATATCTGATGCGCGGACAGGCCCGCCGCCTTCATCGATACGATCTCGCTATTCTGGTTCATGCCCGCGAGCATGATGAGCGTGCCCAGAAGAACCGAGAAGGGCAGGAAGCGCGCGATGATCTGCGGTATGCGAAGGCCGACATAATGCCACAGCTGCGCATCGCCGTTACCGGCATAGGCCAGGATATCGCCTGATTCGCCCAGCAGGTCGAGCGTTTGCAGCACGACGACCAGCAGTGCCAGCACGGCGAAGGTCCGCGTCAGGAACAGGCGCGCCATGTACCAGCTGATCTGGGGCGAGGGGAAGAAATCGAATTGCATGGGTCAGGCTGCTCCCTGCGCGGTGGTCACCCGCTTTCGCCCGAAGCGAAGCAGTTTCGCGATCTGCTTGCCGAGCTTTGCAAAGGCATATTCGAGGGCGCCTATCGGCTGGCCGCCCGGGCGGTGCGCCACGACATGATACATCCACATGATCAGTATGGCCGTCAGCAGGAATGGCGTCCAAAGCGCTATGATCGGATCAACCTTGCCCAGTGAGCCGACGCCTTGGCCATATTCGTTGATCTTGTGATAGGTCACGATGAAGACGATCGAGAGGAAGACGCCGAGGGCCGAAGTCGAGCGCTTGGGTGGGATCGCAAAGGCGAGGGCCGCGAGCGGTAGCAGCATCATCATCGCGACCTCCACCAAGCGGAAGTGGAAGTTGGAGCGGATTTCATAGCGCAGCTTTTCGGGCGTCGCGGGGTCATGACCCATCACGGCAAGTTCGGGAATGGTCTTTTCCCGATCGACACTACGTCCACGGAAACGCTCGATCTGCGGCAGGTCGATCGGCAGATCGTGGCTGGAGAAGGAAAGGATGCGCGGCGACTTATATTTGGGTGCGTCGTTGACCAGTACCCCATCGCGCAGGCGGAAGATGATGGTGTCGGGATCGTCCGTGGCCAGGAAGCTGCCTTGCGCGGCGGTGACGGCGACGGTTTGACCATCCTTTCCAATGGCGCGCACGAAGATGCCCTGAAGATTGCGGCCCTCATCCAGGCTGCGTTCGATGCGCAGGGTCATGCGCTTGCCGAGGCTGGTGAACTCGCCCACCTTGATCGACGCGCCTAGCGCGCCCGAGCGCAGTTCGAAGCGCAGCGCTTCATAGGCATGCCGGGAGAGTGGCTGAACGAAGCCGACGATGCCGAAATTGAGGAGGGCGAGCGCGATCGCGTACATATAGGGGACGCGCAGCAGGCGGCCGTAGGACAGGCCGACGCCGCGCATGACGTCCAGTTCCGATGACAGGGCCAGCTTCCGGAATGCGAGCAATATGCCCAGCATCAGGCCGATCGGAATGCCAAGCGACAGATATTCGGGCATCATGTTGGCGAGCATCCGCCACACGACGCTGACGGGGCCGCCCTCCGCCGCCACGAAGTCGAACAGGCTGAGCATCTTGTCGAGCACCAGCAGCATCGCGGAAATGACCAGCGTGCCGAGCATCGGCAAGGCTATCAGGCGGGCGAGATATCGGTCGGTGGCGGTCAGCATTCTCTATGTGGTCGTCCCATCACCATGATTTGGCCGCAAACCCCGCCCATAGCAGAGTCACGGAAATGAAGTTCGCGGGGGCGAACAGGGGCTCGCCGTCCGGTTTCATCGGGCGGCTATAGCTTCACGGAGTTGGATGGTCATGTTCAAAGTTGCGATGGGCCTTTTGTCGGCTGGGGCGGTGTTTGCCTCTATTCCGGCCTTGGCTCACGGGCAGGAAATCGGGAACGAGCTGGATCGTTGTGGTCCGTCCGCGAAGGGTCCGGCGCTGCTGATCGACGTTCAGGGCTTTGCCGCCGCGACGGGCAAGGTCCGCGTGCAATCCTATCCCGCGACCAAAAGCGCCTGGCTGGCGAAGGGTGCGTGGTTGAATCGGATCGACACGGCGGTTCGCCCTGGCCGCGACGGGATGCGATTCTGCATGCCGGTGCCCGAACCGGGCAGATATGCGATTGCGGTTCGGCACGACCGGGACGGCAATGGCAAGACGAGCATTTCGCGCGATGGCGGCGGTTTTTCCAACAATCCGTCGATCAGCATCTTCAACCTGGGCAAGCCATCGGTCGAAAAGGCCGCGGTGAAGGTTGGTCCGGGTGTGACGCGGATCACCATTAAACTTCAATATATGTGAGTTCTGATGGTTCGGGTCGCGCTTCTGTCCAATCCCAAGTCGACGGGCAACCGGCAGACGCTTCCGCGCGTGCGCAGCTACTGCGCCAGCAATCCCGACATCTTCCATTATGAGGTGGAGCATGTCGATCAGATCGGCCGTGCGTTGCAGACCATCGCGCGCGTCGATCCGGTGGTCATCGTCATCAATGGTGGCGACGGGACGGTGCAGGCGGCGCTGACGGAACTGTATCAGGGTGAGCATTTCAAGGGCCGCGTGCCGCCGATCGCGGTGCTGCCCAATGGCAAGACCAATTTGATCGCGCTCGACCTTGGCATCCATGGCGATCCGATCAAGGCGCTGGAGCGGATCGTTCAGATCGCCAAGGCGGGCGTTGACGATCATGTCGTGGCGCGTGAGCTGATCGCGTTGTCCGACGGAGGGGCGGAATCGCGGCCGGTGCTGGGCATGTTCCTGGGCGGCGCGGGGCTTGCCGATTACATGCTTTACTGCCGTAACCAGATTTATCCGCTTGGCCTGTCCAATGGGCTTAGCCATTTCCTGACCGTGATAGCGGTGCTGGTGTCGTTGGTTTTCGGCATTCGCGCGCGGTTCCTGCCGCAATCCAGCCATCCGGTGCGCATTTCGCTGATCCGGGAAGGGCAATTGGCGGGGCGCTTTGCCGTGCTGATCGTCACGACGCTCGACCGGCTGCTGCTGGGCGTGCAGGCGGGGGACAGCCGTCGCGGGAACATGAAGCTGATGGCGGTGGACCAGAGCCTGGCCGCGCTTTTGCGGCTGGCGTGGGCGAGCATCACCCGGCGGGTCGGCAAGTCGCAGGTGCAGGGCGTGCATCTGGAACAGGGCGATATCATCCGGATCGAGGGCGACCGGAGCAGCGTCATCTTGGACGGTGAGCTGTTTGAGGCTTCGGAGGGCAAGCCGATTGTGCTGCGATCGACGGAGCCGGTGCCTTTCCTGCGGCTGGCGGCTTAGAACGACGCGGCTGCTTCAAAAATTTGCTGCCCCCCGTTCGCGACCCGATAAAGGGACGAGCGGCTAGTCCTTCCGCTTGAGCGCTTCTGCCAGCGACACGGTCGCGCTGCCTCGCCGGGCTGGCTTGGCCTGGCTGGGGTCTGGTTTCCAGCCACTTAGATACAGGATTGCCATTTCCTCGGCGGTGCGGCCGTCGGGATCGGCGGCGGTGGCGAAGTTCTGGCTTGCTTCGATCAGTGTCTCGCGGCGCAGGGCTGGGGGATGGGACGCCAGAACATTGCCCGCGCCCATGCCGCGCAGATCGTGCATCAGGCGCAATATGTCGCCATAGCGTACGGTCAGTGTCTCGCTGTCCGCCACAGGCATGGCGAAGCCTGCGCGGCTGAGCAGGTCGCCTGCCGCGCGCACATCGACTTGCGGATGGATGTGCTGGGCGGGGCGGTCGCCTTCTCCGGCCATCAGTGCGGCGCGCAGACGGGGCAGGGTGCCTGCGCCGGTAAAGGCCGCGAGCAGCAGGCCGTCGGGCCGCAGGATGCGCCGCATGAGGATGAGCGCGCCGGGCAAGTCGTTCACGCTGTCCAGTGTGCCGCATGCGATGATGAGGTCGAAACTGTCATCGGCGAAGGGGAGCGCATCCTCTTCCGCCTGCACGCCGCCCTGCGCGCTCGCGGCTGCGAAGCCGGGGTCGCTGCATATTACTGTCTTCCCCATGGCCTCGAGCGCGGCGCGGGCGCTGCCGTCGGGGCAGCCGATGACGAGGGCTTCGGGGAGGTCACGTTGCACATCCGCCAGCCGGTCGAGTAATTCGTACAGCATCGCGCGATAGAGAAAGTCATGCTCCGCGAAGTGCGGCATCATCCGGTCCCGCCGCCTGGCGCGCAATGTTCGGTCGAAGATGTCGGGCTGGGTCATGGCGGGCCTTGTGCATCGGTGCCGGAGCGGGAACAAGGGCGATCATGCATCTCGCCTCTCTTCTCAAGGGCGCCGTTCGCCCGGCACTCGACTATGCACTGCCGCCGCGTTGTCCTGGATGCGGCGTCATCGTTGATGCCGACGATGCCTTTTGCCTCACATGCTGGAGCGGGATGCGCTTTCTGGGCGAGCCATGCTGCGCGCGGTGCGGCGTGCCGTTCGAGCATGATCGGGGCGGGGACGCGGCGTGCGGTGCCTGCCTGGCCGATCCGCCGCCATTCGACAGCGCGCGGGCGGTGCTGGCCTATGGCGATGTCGCGCGGACGGTAGCGTTGCGGCTGAAATATGGGCGGCGCATCGGTCTGGCGCGGCTGATCGCGCGGCATATGGCTCGGCGCTTGCCTGCCTTTGATGCACCGCCGTTGATCATGCCTGTGCCGCTGCATCGCTGGCGCCTGTGGTGGCGGGGCTTCAATCAGGTGGCGCTGATCGCGGATCATCTTGGCAGGGCTTCGGGGCTGGCGGTAGAGAAGCATGCGCTGCTTCGCGTCCGGGCGACGCAGCCGCTGCGGGGCATGCATGCGCGGCAGCGGACCAAGGCTGTCGCGGGCGCCTTTGCACTGGCGAAAGATCATGGCGTCAAAGGCAAGGCGGTGCTGCTGATCGACGATGTTCATACCAGCGGCGCGACTGCGGCGGCTTGCGCGCGGGTGCTGAAACGTGGCGGGGCGTCCAGCGTTCATCTGTTGTGCTGGGCGCGGGCTTTGCCGGAAGGCGCGGAAGGGACTGATTGACAAAGCCCCGTTCAGCCACAATTTCAGCGCCAAGGAGTATCGAATGGCGAAGGTCGAAATCTACACGAAGGCATGGTGCGGATATTGCGCGCGGGCAAAGGCGCTGCTGGAGGGCAAGGGCGTGGCCTTCGACGAATATGACATCACGATGGGCGGCCCGAAGCGCGGCGAAATGCTGGATCGCGCCAATGGCGGGACCACGGTGCCGCAGATATTCATCGACGGCAGGCATATAGGCGGCAGCGACGACATGGCGGCGCTGGATCGTCAGGGCAAGCTGAACCCGCTGCTGGGGCTGTAAGCGCCATGCGGGCCGCGATCTTCCAGATGACGAGCGGGATCGACCCCGCCGCGAATGCGGCCGCCATCGTCGAGATGGCGGGACGCGCGGCCGAACAGGGCGCGGATATGCTCTTTACCCCCGAAATGGCGGGTTATCTGGATCGGAACCGGGCGCGGGCTGCGGATACCCTGCGCAGTGAGGCTGACGATCCGGTGCTGAACGCCGTTCGCGAGGCGGCGGCTCGGCACGGACTGTGGGTGCATCTTGGTTCCTTGCCGCTCAAGGAAGAAGGCGGCGATGGCCGTTGGGTCAACCGCAGCTTCATGATCGATGACAGGGGCGGCATTCGGACGCGCTACGACAAAATCCATCTGTTCGATGTCGATCTGGCGACCGGTGAAAGCTGGCGGGAATCATCGGTATATCGGCCCGGGGACGAGGTGGTGGCGGTGGATACGCCCTGGGCAAGGATGGGGTTGTCGGTCTGTTACGACATGCGCTTTCCCGACCTTTATCGTTCCCTGACCAATGCGGGCGCCACGATGTTGCTGGTGCCTGCCGCCTTTACCGTGCCGACCGGGCAGGCGCACTGGCATGTCCTGCTGCGCGCCCGTGCGATCGAAGCTGGGTGCTTTGTGGTAGCGGCGGCGCAGACCGGCAGCCACGAGGACGGACGGGAAACCTATGGCCATAGCCTGGTCATCGATCCCTGGGGTGAGGTCTTGCTCGACATGGGAGAGGAGGCGGGACTAGCCCTTGCCGAGATCGACCTGTCGCGCGTAGAGGAAGTGCGCGGGCGCGTGCCTGCGATTGCCAATCGGCGTAACCTTCCATCGGACGTGACCATTTCGTGATTGTTTTCGACCTCAAATGCGGCGCCCATGGCCATGTGTTCGAAGCCTGGTTCGGATCGAGCGCGGACTATGAGGATCAGGTGGCTCGCGGCCTGCTGTCCTGCCCCATGTGCGGCGATGCGGAGGTATCGAAGGCATTGATGGCGCCCGCTGTTGCCGCCAAAGGAAACAGCCGCAGGGCAGAAGCGCCAGTTGCTACCTCGACCGCGCCGGTAGCCATGGCGGGCGACGAAGTCCGGATGCGCGAGATGATGCAGGCGCTGGCCCAGGCGCAGTCAAAGGTTCTGGAAGATTCGACCTGGGTCGGCAGGGGCTTTGCCGAACATGCCCGCGCTATGCATTATGGTGAGAAGGATCGGGCCAGCATCCACGGCGAAGTGGCGCCCGACGAAGCGCGCGCCCTCATATCGGAAGGCGTGGAGGTTGCTCCGCTGCTGTTTCCGGTCGTGCCGCCCGAAGCGAAGAATTGACCGCGCCTGCGACGCAGCATAGAGCCGTCACCGGGCACCCGTAGCTCAGCAGGATAGAGCATCAGATTCCTAATCTGAGGGCCATGGGTTCGAATCCCGTCGGGTGCGCCATTTCGGTTCAAAACTACGAACGCCTAGCACCGCCGCCTCTACGCCAGCGGCGGCGGTGAGGGTGCGGAGCAGCTCGCTTCGCAAGCCGCGGATGCGAACCTCCGTCTTGCTCACCACCTCGACCCGCTGGGCGACAGCCCGCACATGATCGCGCGCGAATGAGCCGTCGTCGTTGCGCAGCTTCCTGCGCGCCGCCAGCGCGAAAGCCCGGAGGCTCTCGGCCGTGATCGCAGGGCCGATCTTCTCGACATGCGCCACCGCCCGCTCGGAATCGCCCCTGGCCTGGTCGCGCGTGGCCGTCAGCTCGGCGATCCGATTCTTGAGCGAAGGGTCGCTCACGTCGATCACGCCATTCTCGATCGCCTCATAGAGCCGGCTGAGCTTGGCGTCCGCCTCGGTCGCCCGGCGCTCAAGCTCTGCGGCATGAAGCCGGCGTTCACTGGCCCATTGATCCCGACGTTCGAGAATTTGATCCATCAAGTCTTCAAGCCGCTTCGGATCGAGCAGCCGCCATTCGAGATGGCCGATCACGGCTTCATTCAGCCGATCCATCGGCACGGTGATGCCGGGGCAGCCCTTGGCGCCCTGCCGGGCTTTGGTCGAACAAGTGTAATAGCGATATTCGCGGCCGACGCTGCTTGTGCCTGTGCGCAGGGTCATCGCCCCGCCGCAGCAGGCGCAGAAGCAGATGCCCGTCAGCAGCGTCGGGCCGCCCACCGCCATCGGCGGCATCATCTTGGGGCTGCGCGCCTTGAGCGACCGCTGGACAGCCTCGAACTCCGCATCGGTGACGATCGCCGACACCTCCATAATGGCGTGCTCGCTTTCGGGCTTCGACGTCCTGGTCTTGTGATCGCGCGTGTTAAAGCGATGCTGGCCGATATAGGTCGTGCGGGTCAGCACCTGATGCACCGCGCCGAGACCCCATCGCCCGCCGTCGCGGGTGCGGAGGTTGTTCTCGTTGAGCCAAGTTGCGATGGCTTTGAGCCCCATCGGCCCCCGATCATCGACGCCATTCAGGGCCATGCGATAGATGCGTCGCACCGTTTCGGCCTGGATCGGGTCGATCTCCAGCTTCTTCTTGACCTTCGCGCCGCGCTGCCCGGCCTCGACGATCCTATAGCCGATCGGCGCGCGAGCGCCGTTCCAAAAGCCCTGGCGGGCATTCTCGTTCATGGCGCGCAGCGTATGCTTGCCATTCTCCTTCGACTGATACTCGTCGAACAGCGTCATGATCTGGCGCATCATCACACTCATCGGATCGTCGCCCAAATCCTGCGTGATCGAGATCAGCCGAACGCCGTTCTTCGCCAGCTTGCGGACGTAGAACTCGAACTGGAATTGATCGCGGAAGAAGCGCGAGAAGCTGTGGACGAGGATCACGTTGAACGGCGACGGCTTCTGCATCGCCGCGTCGATCATCGCCTGGAAGGCGGGACGACGATCGTCCGTCGCGGTGTTGCCCGGCTCGACGAACTCGGCCGTGACCTCCCAGCCGCGCGACAGGCAATAGCCTTCGATCTGGCGGCGCTGATCGGGAATCGACAGATCGCTCTCGGCCTGGCGGCCGGTAGAGACGCGCAGATAGAGCGCGGCGCGGGCCGTCGCCATGACCGGCGGGGTATCCTCGACGCGAAGGGCGGCGTCGGTCATTGCGTGATCCTCCTTATCTCACGGCAAGGGTCCGAACAGGTCGTCCAGCTCCTTGCGCAAATGGCCTTCGATCGCGCGCAGCTCGGTGTCGCCGATCGGAACCCGCTCGGGCCAGTCGTCCGTGACGACGATCGGCCCGTTATCCTTGACGGCGCGCGCACGGGGCGCGGCTCGCTTCGGCGGCGCGCGCATATAATCGTGCAGGTCTTCGAGACCTTCCGACCAGCCGCGCGGCGCGTGGCGGGGACGACGTTTGCGAGGCAGGACCATGCCCCAACGCTGCCGCGCGGCCGCGCAGGACGCAAATGGTCCGGCCGGGCGTAGCGCAGATAAGGGCTCATGGCGGGTCTGGCGAAGCCGCCCCCAAACGCTCCTGCGCTTCCGACTCGCTCGCAGCCGTCAGCAACGCTGCCCAATCGTCGGGCGGATTGCCCTTGTCGAGCATCTTGCGGAATACCGCATAGGCGTCCGACTTCGATCCATAGGTGCGCAACGTGGTCTCGTCGTTCACCCAGGCAAAGACGATGACCTTCGCGCTGGTGCTGTAGCGGAAGAACAGCCGGAACCGGCCACCGCCGAACTTCGCCCGGAACCAGTGCTTGCGGTCGTCCCCCAGCGTGCCGCCCTGCCGATATTCCGGGCGCGTGGGATCTTGCGGGATGATCTCGAACACGAGCTGGCGCAGCGCTTCCAGCAGCTTCGCATTGGCCGATTTGCGCCAGCCGCGCGGGTCTTTCTCCCGCAGGAGTGCGACGACCGCCCCCAGCTTCTCGAATTGATCGAGAAACAGGGGGTGGGCAATGAGCTGCCACCCGTTGACGACCGTCATCAGAGATCGACATCGCCGTCGATCGGCGCATCGAGATCGACCTTAACGCCCTCGGTTAGCGTCGCGATGCGTTCAGCGAGCGCCGGGGAGAGCGCGGTCAACGCCTCGGGCCGGCGTTTAATGTCCTCGGCCAGAAACGTCAGAAAGCTGTCGATCGCCGGATCGTCATGCTCGGCATCGGCGCGATGCACCGACACCCCATGCTCATCGACGCGAAAGGCGATCTTGCCGCCGTAATCGACGCCGAGCGCCTGGCGAACGGACTTCGGAATCGTCGTCTGGCCCTTGGCGGTGATGGTGCTGATCTCTTCGAGCAACGCGGGCATGGCTAATCTCCTCCACCCGCAGAATGTAAGGAAATCACATTACTTTGTCAAGATGGAGTCTTTCGCTGGCATCACACCATTCTTGGCAGCACATGCCAGTGAATCAGTCCGATAGAAGAAGAATCTGCCCGGTTTCTCCTCCGCCAGAACCTGCATGAGCTGATCGTCGGGGGCCAAGGTGTCGCGCTGAACGCCGCCGTGCAGACGCATGTCGATCGGATCGAGCAGCACAACCGCGATCTCCGCGCCAAGGCCGATGCGATCCCCGCCGCGCGGCGCGGCGGACTCGACGCCGAAGCATTCTGCGCGTTGCAGCCGATTCCCGATCTCGACCGGGAATTGGCCGACGCAGAAAAGCGACTGGCCGCCGCCCGTTCATCGGAGGCGGTCGCGGCGGCGGCGATATTCCCAGCTCTCTCCTTGCCGACATTTGACCTCGACGCCCTGGGCGGCCTTCTCGGTCGCGATTTGCCGGGTCTGGAAGAGGCTGCGGCCGAACGGGTGCAGGCCCATATCGCGCTGCTTGCCCGTGGCGGGGAGCGCTGGATTGGTGACGGACTGACACACGCTGACCACGCCGCAGCGGCAGGCGCGGCGATCTGTCCGTTCTGCGCCCAGGATCTCGCCGGCTCCCCTGTGATCGAGCACTACCGCGCCTATTTCGGAGACGCCTACAACGACTTGAAGCGCGAAATCGCCAACGCCATCCAGGCCCTCACGACCACCCATGCCGGTGACGTGCCGGCCGCCTTCGAGCGCACCGTGCGCGAAGCGATCGAGCGCCGCGAATTTTGGCAGGCATTCACCGAAGTCCCCGCAATCCAGATCGACACCGCGGAAATTGCGCGCGCCTGGAAATCCGCCCGCGACGGCATCATGGAGCGTTTGAAAGCCAAGCAGGCCGCTCCGCTGGAGCCCTTGGTGCTCGGCGACGACGTGCGCGCCGCCGTCGCGACCTATGAGGAACAGCGGGTTGGCCTTGATCGCGTCGCCGCTATCTTGGTGCAGGCGAACGATGCTCTGGCGCTCGTCAAGGAAGAAGCGCGCGCGGCCAACGTCGCCGCGCTCGCCGGCGATCTGACCCGGCTTCGCGCCGTCGAGGCCCGGCACCAGCCGGACATCGTCGCGCTCTGCACCGCCTATGTTGATGAGCGCGACGACAAGGGCCGGACCGAGACCGCGCGGGACCAAGCCCGCGAGGCGCTGAACCAATATCGCCAGAACGTCTTTCCGGCCTACCAAGACGCGGTGAACGACTATCTGCGTCGTTTCAACGCCGGCTTTCGCTTGGGCAACGTCGCCCCCGTGAACAATCGCGGCGGATCGGCCGCCAACTACAACGTGCTCATCAACAATATCGCTGTGGGGCTCAACGCCGCCGAGGGACCGAGTTTCCGAACCGCGCTGAGTGCGGGCGACCGCAACACCTTGGCGCTGGCCTTCTTCTTCGCCACGCTCGAACGTGACCAGGCGCTCGCGCAGAAGATTGCAGTGATCGACGATCCTATGAGTAGCCTTGATGAGCACCGCACCCTGCACACCGTGCAGGAAATTCACCGTCTCGCGGGCACCGTGGGGCAGGTCATCGTCCTCTCGCACTCGAAGCCGTTCATCCTCAATGTCTGGGAAAAGTGCGGCGCGCTCCCGCGCGCCTCGCTCCAAGTCGTGCGCGCGCAGCAGGGCTCGACGCTGGTGGCTTGGGATGTCACCGGCGACATGATTACGCTGCACGACAAGAGGCACGCCGATGCGCTCGTCTATCCGCAGGACCAGCTCATTGCGCTGCGCAGCGCCAATGCGCCGGCAGCTTCGGCCGCGCCCGTCGCGTCCGGCATCGACGTGTCCGCGCTCAATTTCCGATACCGTGTCGAGGGCGACCGTGCGCCGTGGAAGCCAGTTCGGGCTTTCGACGATGGCCGGCAGGTGTTCATCGAGTTTCCGGCCGGGATCTCGCAGGGTGAGATGCCGCCGCTCTTCGTGACTGGCGCGGCCGGCGACGCCGAACTGGTGAATTATCGCGTGCAGGGCCGCTACATGGTGGTCGATCGCCTGTTCGCCGCCGTCGAACTGCGCCTGGGCGACCGGCGCAGCGAGCAGCGCGTCCGCATCGTGCGCAACCATGGACGGGAACGGCGGCCGTGAACGATCGCACCGATATTCCTCCCGCCGAACCGGCCGCGCCGCAGGCGGTCCCCGCCGATCCAAGGCCATTCCAGCTCCGAGGCGATCCGCCGCGCGTCATGCGTCTGTCGCGCAAGGCGTTGACGGTCATAGGCGTCGCCGCCGGCCTCGGCATAGGCGGCTCGCTGATTTACGCGCTCAAGCCCACAGGCGAGCGACAGGCGGGAGAACTCTACAACACCGAGAACCGGGCCACGGCCGAGACCATCACATCAGGGCCGCGCGATTATGCGCAGGCGCCCAAGCTCGGCCCGCCGCTCCCCGGCGATCTCGGCCGGCCCATCGCCGCCGCCCAGCAGCGTGGCGAGAATGTCCCCGTGCCGCCGGTCGGCGCGCAGCCTGACCCACGCGCACAAGCCGAGGAAGTCGCCCGCCAGCGCGCCCAGCAGGAGCGCGACGCTGCCCGCACGAGCGGCGTATTCCTCGGTGGCAGCAGCGCTGGGGCCAGTGCAATGCCGTCCCTGCCGAATCTCGCGGCGGGAGCGCCAGATGCTATCGCCCCTCCGCAGCCCACCGAGACAGCGCAAGGCGACCAGGCCGCCAAGCGCGCCTTCATGGCGCAAGCGTCGTCCCAGCGAACGATCAGCGTCGAACGCCTGCGAGCGCCAGCTTCGCCCAACATCGTGCAGGCCGGCAGCATCATCCCGGCTGCGCTCATCACCGGCATCCGCTCCGATCTTCCCGGCCAGATCACCGCGCAGGTGACGCAGAACATCTATGACAGCCCCACGGGCCGCATCCTGCTAATCCCGCAAGGCGCCCGGCTGATCGGCGAATATGACAGCGAGATCACCGCCGGGCAGACCCGCGTGCTGCTTGCCTGGGATCGGCTCATCATGCCGGATGGCCGCTCGATCGTTCTCGAGCGCCAGCCCGGCGCGGACGGTGCGGGCTTCGCGGGGTTACAGGATCGCGTGAATCAGCATTGGGGCAATCTTCTCAAGGCGGCTGCCGTCTCGACGCTGCTCGGGGTCGGGGCGGAGCTTGGCGCGGACAGCGAGGACGACCTGACCCGCGCTCTGCGGCGGGGCAGTCAGGACACCATCAATCAGACTGGCCAGCAGATTGTGCGGCGGCAGCTCAATGTTCAGCCGACGCTCACCATCCGGCCAGGCCATCCGCTGCGCGTGGTCATCACCCGCGACCTGGTGCTCGAACCCATCGGAGGAATGCGATGACCAAGTTGAAGTTGGGGCCGCTCGCCGATGATCGGCCCGTCAAGCTGACAGTGGAGCTGCCCGCGTCAGTTCACCGTGATCTTGCTGCTTACGCCGCTGCGCTTGCAGCCGAGGCCGGCGGAGAAGCTGTGACACCGGAGAAGCTGGTTGCGCCGATGCTCGCCCGGTTCATGGCGAGCGATCGAGGCTTCTCGCGCGGACGGCGCGGCGCGAAAGACTGAACGTGCCCGCTTGGGTCAGTTGCCGAGAAACCGCTTCCGACGCTCCGCTGCTTCCACCCTGATGATCGCCTCCTCGGCGGTAGCGCATTCGCCGCCACGGACCGAGCCGTCGCGACATCCCGCTACGACCTGACGGGCCTCGTCGGTGTGCGCTACGAAATACTGCGTGCCGCGCGCCTCACTCGAAACCGGAGCCGCAGGTGTAGTGGCAGCGATCGTATCGGTCTGCTGGATGGGAGAAATCACCGGCCGCAAGACGAATCCGCCTGCGAAGCCGATGACCAAGGTGACGAGCACGACGATGATTGTCTTGCCTTGCGACATGACGATTAACTCCAAGAACTGGCTGTCTAATTTACTGGAATTTCTGAGAAAAATCAAAAGACAGCGCATAGCGATTCTTGATGAATCCAAGGAAACGCCGCAGCGCCGGATTGCTATTGTCGTCGCGCCAGCAGCCGGAATAGCCGGTGAGCGCCGGACCCTGTTCGCCGTCTATCGGCCGATAGACGACATCTGGATAACGCGCGCCAGTCGAGCCCTCGCAAACGACACTGACGCCCGAGCCGCCGCCGATAACGCTCAGAACGGTCTCGCGGCTGGCCTGGAGCATTCGGATGTCGGGCTTGCCGCCAGAGACCGCCAAACGACCCAGCAGCATGTCTCGTATTTCTGGGCCGGGATCGACGTCGGGCAACAGAAACCGTTCTCCTCGAAGATCCGTCCAATGGACCACGTCGCGTGCCGCGAGAGGATGGGATGCCGGCAGTGCGACGAGCATCCGTTCGCTCCAAAACGGCTCGCAGCGGAAGTCCACGTGGTTGACCGCACCTATCAGGACAGCAATGTCGATCTCGCCCCTGTCGAGTCCGGCGAGCAACACGCTGCGATCGGCTTCGACGAACTCCAGTTCAACATCAGGATGCGCATCGCCCCAACTCATCAGCGTTGCGCGGAGATTGCCAGCTGAGATGGAGCTGTTATGTCCAATTATCAGGCCACCCGCGCGGCCTTGGCTGGCTGCTCGCATCATCGTCACAAGTTTATCCGCGCTAGCAAGCATCGGTTTTGCGCTGCGGATGAAGGCGGTGCCGGCTAAAGTGGCTCTAACGCCCGCACGTGATCGCTCGAAGATTGGCATTCCGATGGCACGTTCAAGTTTGAGGATGGCGCGGCTCAGTGTGGACTGCTCGACGTCAAGCGCACGGGCAGCTCGATAGAAGCTGCCATGATCTGCCGC
The DNA here is from genome assembly GCF_055396345.1 of Sphingobium sp. TomTYG46. Classification (NCBI taxonomy): domain Bacteria; kingdom Pseudomonadati; phylum Pseudomonadota; class Alphaproteobacteria; order Sphingomonadales; family Sphingobiaceae; genus Sphingobium; species Sphingobium sp. TomTYG46. The sequence continues at coordinate 1,343,015 of NZ_AP027324.1, read as the reverse complement.
TGCGATCACGTAGCGAAGCTGAAGAATGTGGAATGACATCGTCTACTCAGTTTGCGGACGGCAGCGGAAGTGCCAGAGAGGAAGTTCGAGACTAGACGCTGGAAATTCTCCACGTCCCGGATGCGACTTCTTGCATCTCCTTTTTGTTCTGACGGTCGTTCCGCAGTTCGTCATCGGGCGACCCGGAGGGTCAAGTTGTAACGAAACTCGCCCGCCGGGCTGTCGCCGCCGCGCAGCGTATCGACGCCGTGGAAGGTCAACCTGGCCTGACCACCCCAGACCACCACGTCCCCGTGAAAGAGGCGCACTCGCATCGGCTTGTCGCCACGGGCCGCGCCGCCCCACAGAAACGTCGCTGGCAGCCCCAGCGACACCGAGACGATCGGCGCGTCGAAGTCGCGCTCGTTACGATCCTGGTGGAGCGAGAGCCGGGAGCCGGGCTCGTATCTATTCACCAGGCAGGAGTCGGGAAAAAATCCGGGATAGCCGGCTATTTCGGCCGCACGCTCCGCGAGGCTCCGGAACGTTTCAGGTATTGCTGGCCATGGCTTGCTTGTCTGGGGATCGAGCGGAGCGTAGCGGTAGCCGGTCCTGTCCGTCACCCAACCGACGCTGCCGCAGTTGGTCATTGCGACCGACATCGGCCATCCACCCGGTGTGACCATGTTACGAAAGGGGGTCGAGGTCTCGATGCGGCGAACATCGGCCAGCAGGGCATGCGCATCCGGGGTGGCGAAGCTTCCCAGCAGCATGGCTCCTGGTTGCAATGGCATGGCGCGTCGCCCTTCCTCGAACAGCTCCGTCGAAACCATCGCCTCAGGTGGCATCATGGAAAATGATCCCTACGGTGTGCCGGCGGCCAGAGCGCAACTCGCTAACACCGTGCCGCAGCATGACCCGGTAGTCGCCCTTTGTACCACGGTGCGGCCGGCTATTGACGGCGAACACCACGGCGTCGCCCTTGGCGAGCGGCACTACCGCGGGCCGTGACTGCATACGCGGGCGCTGCTCGGTTAGAACGAACTCTCCGCCCTCAAACTCTTCATGCGGCTGGGAAAGCAGCGTCGCCACCTGCAAGGGGAAGACATGCTCGCCGTAGAGGTCCTGATGAAGGCAGTTATAGTCGCCTGGGCCATATTGCAGCAGCAGCGGCGTCGAGCGGTGCTGCCCGGTGGCGTGGCACCGCTCCAAGAATTCCGCATGGGTAGCGGGGAAGCGCACGTCCATCCCCATGCGCTCGTGCCAGGCGTTCGCGACGGGGGCGAGTTGTTGATAGAGCCCGGCTCTCAGCTCCTGCACGAGGTCGGGCAAGGGATAGGAGAAGTAGCGGTATTCACCCTTCCCGAATCCGTGCCGCGCCATGACGACGTGGCTGCGGAACGCGAGCGTGTCCCCATACATGTCGGCAACGGCGTCGCTCTGATCCTTCGTCAGCAGCTTTGGCAGAACCGCCCAGCCTTGCCGGTCGAGGTCGCAGGTGACTGCCGCCCAATCGAACTCCTCGATGCGCGTCATGGTCATGGCGCCTTCTCCATGGCAAGGAGCTTGCGCTTGCGCTCGACACCCCAGGCGTAGCCGGAGATAGCGGCGTCGTTACGGACGACGCGATGGCAAGGGATCGCGATCGCCAGCTTGTTTGCGGCGCATGCGCCCGCGACCGCACGCGTCGCGCTCGGTGCGCCGATGCGCTCGGCGACATCGGTGTAGGATAAGGTTTGCCCGACCGGAATGTCGCGCAGTGCTTGCCACACTCGCTGCTGGAATGCCGTGCCGCGCACGTCGAGCGGCAGATCGAGCCCGACCTGCGGGGCCTCGACGAAGCCGACGACTTTCGCGACGATAGCCTCGTAGTTGGCATCGGCACCGATCAGCGTCGCCTTCGGAAAGCGATCCTGGAGGTCGCGCACCAGCGCATCGGGATCGTCGCCGAGGAGGATGGCGGCAATGCCCTTGGTGCTTAATGCAACTAAGATGGAGCCGAGCGTCGTCTCGCCGATTGCGAAGCGGATATCCTCTTTCGCTCCGCCTTTGCGGAAGCTCGAAGGGGTCATTCCGAGCAAGGCGTTGGATGCTTCATAAAAGCGGCCGTTCGAGTTAAAGCCGGCCTCGTAGATCGCCTCGGTGACGCTGTTATCGCCGGCCAGTGCCTCTCGCACGCGCTTCGCGCGATCGGCGGCCGCATAGCTCTTTGGCGTGAGGCCGGTGTGTGCCTTGAAGATGCGGTGAAAATAGCCGGGGCTAAGTGCGAGTGCTTTGGCGAGTTCGGTCAACGACGGCGCGGTTTCGCTCGCCTCGATGATGCGACAGGCCTTGGTGACGATCTCAGCGTTCACTACCTCGGCGGCGGGTCCGTCGGGCTTGCACCGCTTGCAGGCCCGGAAGCCGGTCTGCTGCGCGCTTTCAAGAGTGTCGTGAATGGTGACGTTCTTGGGATTACAGCCGCGCGACGGGCAGGAGGGCCGGCAATAGACGCCCGTTGTGTTAACTGAGTACCAGAAGTCGCCGTCGGCGGTCTTGTCGCGGGCGACAATGCGTGCCCAGCGTGTATCGGCGAGAACCGCTCTAGCTTGTTTGTTTTGACTGTTCACAACGTCCGTCCTCTGCATCCTGAACCCCGACGTAATCCTGATCCTGATCCTGACGAGTGGCATTCCGACTCGTACTTTCTAATCAAGTTCAGCGCTGGCGCCTCAGACCCACCCGGAGTTGGAGATCGTCGCATCGCTCCAAATTCTCAGTGAGACGCGACTTTCGCTTGTCGTGCTCATGGGTCTTGTCGGGCAAAGGGCTGTTGGGCGAATTTTATTGCCTCAGACTTAGTGCTGCACTCCGTTTTTTGCTTTCAAATCCGAGGTTGTGTCGCGTAGGGGCTCGCGCCAATTTCAAGATAAGAACCGGAGTGTTTCCATTCGCGAAGCCGCGCAGATCCATGTGCGCAGCAAGACTCCGGAGACCTTATGCCGACGAAATCAGTCACAATTGAACCTGCGATTTTGTATTTAGGTACGCCCGTGGTGCTGATCAGCACTCAAAACGAAGACGGGTCACATAATCTGGCACCGATGTCGTCCGCCTGGTGGCTGGGCTGGCGCTGTTTTGTCGGTCTCGGCATGGATTCAAAGACGCCGCAAAACATGATCCGCACCGGTGAGTGCGTGCTCAATCTGCCCTCTGTGCATCAGGCGGCCGCGGTGGATCGTCTTGCGCGGCTCACGGGAAGCGATCCGGTGCCGCCGGTGAAGCAATATATGGGTTATGCGCACGAGCGGCATAAATTCACGACTGCTGGCATGACCGCTACCGCGGCGGAGACGGTGAACGCCGTGCGCGCAGCCGAATGTCCGGTGCAGCTTGAGGCGGTCCTTGTAGCGCAGCACCCCGTAATGGCGGATATGGAGGGGATGAGTGGATTTGTCGGCGCCTTCGAGCTGCGCGTCACCCGCGTTCATGTCCATGCGGATATTCTCATGGACGGGTTCGACAACCGCATTGACCCCGATAAATGGCGGCCTCTGATTATGAGTTTCCAAAAGTTCTATGGACTAACGCCGCAGGTGCATCCATCGAGGTTGGCTGAGATCCCTGAAACGCTGTACCGCTCGCCGGACGTGGATCGCGCCCGTGAAGAGTTCGCCTTGCAGGCGCGCCCCGCACAATGAGGAAACACCACGCACTCGCCAGATCTTGCGAAGTTCGCTACATCCCTGGCGCGCGACGCTCCATGCTGTCCAAGGCGGCTAGTGGAGGACACAATAGAGCAAAGGCGGGCGCGGGCGACAAGCCATTAGCCTCGATCTGGAGAGAAAAATTGCGAATCATTGTGCTTTTTCTCGTCGCGATGCTTGGCGCTTGCGCTACCGATCCTGCCGTTATGGTGCGCGGCATGGACGAAGCAACGTTTCGGTCTGAACTGCAGCGGCGCTTCAATTATCCGCCGCCTCAGCCTGCGCCAGCGCGCTTACCCAATGCGAGCGCCGGCCAGATTGCGGACGCCGCTTATTTCACACATTTCCCAGAGTATGACCGCTCCTATTCGCCTCGCGCTCGCGCTCAGGCGCATCGGTTGGCCGAGCGGTTGCGCGCCGATGCGGGCGGGTTGAGCCGTGAGCAATTCATACTCCGCGTTTCCGAGATCGCCGCGCTGGCCGACAATGCGCACACCCAATCGATGACCTTAGCGCCTAGCGTGCCGTCAATTCCGCTGCGGATGTATCTCTTTGCCGATGGACTTCGCGTTCTTTATGCGAACGAGGACAATGCCGACCTAATTGGCGCGCAGATCGACCGCATCGAAGGTCGCGGGATCGACGACATTTATTCCGCCATTTTACGCTACCAGGGCGGCGGCACGCCGGCCAGGCGCCGCCTCATGCTATCTCCCATGCTCGAAACGCCCGCGCTGCTTGAAGCAGCTGGGATCGCGCAAAACAAAGACAGCATCGTCATATCCGGCATTCTGCTCGATGGCACGCCGTTCGAGCGTCGTCTTGTTGCAGAGCAGAGCGTTCGCCCGCCGCTCCCTTTTGATACGGCGCGGCTCCTCTTTCCACACCATGTTTCTAACATGCGCGGCCTTTCGACCGGAGAACTTCCGATTTCTCTGCAAAACAGCGACGCCACGTTCTGGTCCGCCCCTTTCAATGACGGCCTTTATGTGCGGCTAACGGAGAATATTGATCGGCGACTTGAAACATTTGTCGATGGTGTACTGACTCAGGTCCGACAAAAGCAGCCGCCCTTCATCATCATCGACATGCGGATGAATAATGGCGGCGACTATACGAGGACATATGGGTTCGCGCGCGCATTGCCCGAAGCTGCGCGCGGTGCGCGCATCTACGTGCTGACCTCGCCCTGGACATTCTCGGCCGCGATCACGACGATCGCCGCGCTGAAGGATCAAGGCGGCAACCAGATCATCATTGTCGGCGAAGACGTCGGCGACCGACTGGACTTCTGGTCCGAGGTTGGGATGTATACTTTGCCGAACACACGCGTTGCAGTTCTGTACGCGCGCGCTCGCCATGTCTATAACGGCCCGTGTCGGAATTTGGATACGTGCTATTGGCTGAACTACCTCTACCCGGTGCGCGTGCGCACGCTCCACCCCGACATCGTCGTGCCCTGGACCTTCGCGGCCTATCGCGAGGGACGTGATCCCGCATTGGAGGCGGTTCGAACTCGCCAAGCTAGAGTGCGGTCGAATGTCGATAGACGCTGAGTAGTCCCAGTCCAGTTTGGTCGCATCAAGCGCCGAACACGGGCACGCGGACAAACAACGGAAGCCGGCGAGCGGCGCGGATGGTTTTCGGCCACGCTTGGCGGGACGCCGAGGCGGGGATCAAATCGGGTTGCCGCAAGATCGAAAAACTAAAGGCGGGTGGGGAGAACTAAAGTGTCTGCAACCAAAAAAGCCGGAGCATTCCTGGCGCTCATTCTTGCGCTGACTTGGGCGCCCGTCACGATCGCGTGGCTCAGCGGCGTTCGCGACATCATGCACGGCGGCCCCGCCTCCCTGATCTTTTTGCTGAGCCCGGCTCTTTCCGCGATTGTGTGCGCGGCGCTGTTTGACAAAGGGGCGCGCGTTGAAGTGCTGGGGATTAAGTTTCAGCCGAATTGGTGGTGGCTTGTGGCGCTCGTCGCGCCCTTTATCCTGGCGCCGGCCGGCATTGGCGCCATGCTAACGCTGTCGCCCTATTCCTTCGCTGGTTTCGAACAGCTCGCGCAACAGGCCGAGGCCACGCCGCAGCACCTCACGGAAGTGCACAATCTCGGTTTTGCCGGTCTCTTCCTAGCCAGCATCGCGTCCTACACGCTGTTTGCAATTCCCGAAGAGTTAGGCTGGCGCGGCTATCTTTATGCGCAATGGCGGCGTTTCGGGTTCTGGCGTTCCTCACTCGCCACCGGCTTTGCGTGGGGCGTCTGGCATTGGCCAGTGATGGTTTTCTGGGGAATCAATATCGCGCCCGGCCATATGCTGTTCTCGCTTGTTCTCTTCACGCTCTCCACCATGCTGCTGGCGCCGATCATGACGCTGCTACGCGATCGCGGGCGCTCGATCTGGGCGCCGGTGATTTTCCACGGGGCGATGAACGCGGTCGCTCCCCTGGTCATGCTGTTGTGGAAGGCACCCGATTTTCCGTGGGGCAAACTCGCTTTCGGCGCGATGATGGCGCTTAGCGCCGTACTGATCGCGATTTTTCAGCGTAATCCCGATCGCATGGGACAATAGGTACTCGGACGCACGCGCGGGCACTATGGCGCGGCACGTCAATCCGCCGTTTACCTCTGATCGCTGCTAGCGCATGTCGCCAGGGGAATGGGCTGCCCTTGGGACTTAGCAGTCAGGCTGTTTCTCACAAGTTGACGGCCGACCTTCGGCTGTGCCGACGCCCGATCGAGGGAATAGTAGCTTTGGGGGCGATATGATGCCTGCTGGCGAGCGGGGCAGCTATTTCCTTAGAGTCTTTCTGACTTAGATTGAGGCATATCCGGCTCCACGGATGTAATTGGCGCATTCTGCGGGCGGGAAGTGGTCGAGCAGTTTTCCGATGCGTCGCCATGTTGCCTCGACGGTGCGTTCGTTGGCCTTGCGGAGCAGACGCTTGAGCTTGGAGAACATCTCCTCGATGGGGTTCAGGTCGGGCGAGTAGGGCGGCAGGAAGAACAGCCTGATGCCCGCCGCCTTGAGCAATTTGCGCACGCGGCTGCCTTTGTGGCTGCCGAGATTGTCGACCACGATGATGCTGCCGGGTTCCAGCGCGGGGATCAGGAACTGCTCGACCCACGCGGTGAAGCTCTCGCCGTTTATCGGGCCATCGAGGACGCAAGGGGCCACGATGCCATCATGCCTGAGGCCAGCGATGAAGGTCAGCGTCTTCCAGTGGCCATGCGGCACCTTGTCGATCAGCGGCTCGCCCCGGTGATGCCAGCCATGGGTGCGGGTCATGTTGGTCTTCGCCCAGGTCTCGTCGATGAAGACCATGCGCTTGGGATCTACCCAGCGCTGGACCCAGCGCCAGCGGTTGCGGCGTCGGATGACGTCGGGCCGGTCCTGTTCCTTGGCGAAGAGCGTCTTTTTTTAAACGTCTTGCCCAAGCGGCCCATGAACCGCCACAGCGTGTCGCAGCAGACCACCACACCACGCTCTTCACGCAGCTGGGCCAGCAACTCGTGCAGCGTCAGGTCCTTCTTCTGCTCGATCCGCGCAAGCAACCACTCGCGCTCACGCGCCAGCAACGGGAGCATGTGACCGCCGACCTTGCCCGGCTCAACAGACCCGCGCGTTCGCCATGACTGCGCCCAGCGAACCCCCGTGGCCGGGCTCACCTCCAGCAACCGCGCAGCCCCCCGCGCCGACATGCCTCGATCCAGAGCCCGACAAAACCGAACCCGCAAATCCTGTGATAATGGCCTCATCCATGCTGGCCTCCTCACCAGTGGCCACCTTGAATCACACTTCCAACCGTCTGGAAATCCCCAACGATTCATTCAACATCGGAAAGACTCTAGAAGCATCAGCGGCGGCACAACTCAGCGCGCGACGGCAACTTGGTAAGCGCCGACGGAAGGTGGCGTTGACGCGGCCTGTCAGGCTTTCCGGCGTGTCCGTGGCGCCCATTTTTTCGCGAGCGCTTCCAGCCTTGCCTCGATCAGGGGGATATCGGGCTTGGCGTTGGGATCATGGTCGTCGCCGAGGGTCTCCAGCGCCTCTTCATGATATTCATGCTGGGGATCGCCGAGCGCTTCGAGCTTTTCGGCATAGCCCCATGGCCCGCCACAGTCCTCCGGCGGGCGCATGCCTACTGCATCGAGGATGAGCGGATATGTCTGGTGCGGGCTGGCCGCGCTGACGCGCTCGATCTTGACGCTATGCTCCCAGGCGTCGCCAAAGTCGTAGAGATATCGGAAGGTCTTGCGCCTCGTATCCGCCAGGACCTGGGCGAGAGTGGCCTTACGGGCGTCGAGCGGCCCGTCGAAGCCATATTCAGGATCAGGGATGCCGAAGCCGGTCTGCCCGAAGCTCATTTCCCACAGGTGAGAGTCCGTCCACGAGAAGGCGGTCTGGATGACGGTGTGCAAGCGGTCGAGGCGGATATTGAGCGGCACCTCCAGCGTTCGGCTGACGGCCGGTGTGACATCGTCCAGCGTAATCTTCATCCGCACCACAGTGCCGTTGCTCACGCAGCCTTCTCCAGATCGTTGCTCAGCTTTGATGCCTGCCATCTCCAAGGTAAAAAGTCATCGATCCGATTGATCGGGTAGTTGCCGATGCGCTCGATGACGTCGGTGAATCACGCTTCAGGCTCGACGCCGTTGAGGCGGCATGTACCGGCCAGGGAGTAGAAGAGCGCGGCGGCCTCTCCCCCCTTCATGGAGCCGACGAACATCCAGTTCCGGCGCCCGAGCGCGACACCGCGCAGGGCGTTCTCCACCAGATTGTTGCTGATCTCGAGCCGACCATCATCGCAGTAGCGGATCATGGCCTGCCAGCGGTTGAGCGGATAGCGACATGCACGTGCCAGATTACTGTCGGAAGACAGGCCACGGTTCTGGGTTTCAAGCCAGACGCGTAAAGCTTCCAGCTTCGGCACCGCCTTGCTCTGGCGGATGCGTCTCCGCTCATCGGGTGGCGCACCCTTGATGTCGCGCTCAATGGCGAAGAGTTCGGCGATCCGCACGACCGCCTCCGCCGCGATCGGCGACGGGCTCTTTTCCAGTATGTCGGTAAATTTCCTGCGACTGTGACTCCAGCATCCTACTTCGACGATGTCCCTGGGCGCTTTGGTTTTGGGGTCGCGGTAAAGCGCGTTATATCCCGCAAAACCGTCCGCCTGCAGATATCCCTGATAGTCGGCAAGATGTTCCGCCGGATGCGCGCCACCACGATCGGCGCTGAAGCGGAAGGCCACGGCGGGCGGGCTCATGTCACCGCTGGAGCGATCATCACGCAGATACACCCAGAAGTGTCCGGTCCGGCTACCGTCGCCATTGCCCAGCAAGGTGACCGGCGTGTCGTCACCGTGGATCTTGGCGGCTTCCCGGATATAGGCGAACAGCCGCTCGCCCAGTGGCGCCAGCAGCCATGCCAGTTTCCGGGCCCACCGGCTCATCACATCCCGATCGATATGCAGCCCCACCCGGCGGAAGATCACCGACTGCCGATGCCAGGGCTGATGATCGACAAAGCGGCTGACGACGAGATTGGCCAGCAAGGCGCTGCTCGCCATGACCTTGGGCAGCGGCAGATCGACGGCGGGCGCCTGGCGGATCTGCTCGCAGGACCGGCACACCAGCCTGGGCCGGACATGGCGGATGACGCGGAAGCGCGCCGGGACATAATCGAGGACCTCAGTGACGGCCTCGTCGATCTGGACTGACGGTCCGTTACAACCGCCACTGCATGGGCTGGGCTGATGATCGACGGTCTGACGCGGGAAGTGCGCAGGAAGCGGAACGCGGTTGCCGGGTTTGCGAGCCGACATCGCCACGGGCACCGCTGGCACCTCATCATTGGCGGGTTCCGGCGCCTCGACCTCTTCGAACATCAGCCGCAGTTGAGCGATATCCATTTTCTCGGAGCTGCGGCCGAACTGGACGCGCAGCAGCCGCGCGACACGATGCTCGAGCTTTTCGATCCGCAAGGTCTGGGCTTTGACCGTGGCTTCCGCGGCTCTCCGTTCGGCCCGTTCCTGTTCCATGGCATCGGCCATCTCCAGCAGCATTTTCTGCAGGAGGACTGGGTCTGTGGGAAGGCGATCAAGGGCGAACCGCATGCTGCCGATGATAGCGGAAGCCCATGGTAAAACCTACAGAAAATGGCGGTTTCCTGATCTTTTTGCCTATGCCAACCGCGGCGTGACGACCTCGTCATGGACTATCGCCTGCTTCCAGTTCAGCCCTTCAATCAGCATCGCAAGCTGGGCTGCCGAAAGCCGGAGCGCGCCCTCATGGGCACGGGGCCACACGAACTTTCCGCGCTCGAGACGCTTCGCATACATGCATAGCCCTGAGCCGTCCCAGACCAGGGCCTTCAACCTGTCGCCCCGCTTACCGCGGAACAGGAAGACCGCCCCCGAGAATGGATCGAGCTGAAGGATATTGCGCACTTGCGCCGACAGCCCGTCAAAACCCTTGCGCATGTCGCAGGGCGCCAGCGACAGGTAAATCTTCGTCGAAGGCGGGAAAGCCAGGCTCAATGATCCAGCTCCCGCAGGACATCGAGTACCTGTTTCAGGGCGGCCCGATCAACCTCGCTATCAACCAACACCGTCAGGCCGCATCGTCCGCGAACCTCAATCCGCCCTGGTTCCCCGGCTTTGGCCGACGGCGAAGACGATGTCAGTTCGACCGGCACGAAGCCTGCCATCGCTCCGCGGAGCAGTTGTTTGCGCCAGGTGTAAAGCTGGCCGGTCCCTATCCCATGCCGCCGGGCCACGGCCGATATGACGACGCCAGGTACCGTCGTCTCCTTCAAGATCGCCAGCTTTTCCTCGTCGCTCCAGTTCCGACGCCGCTCCACCCGCACGAGCGCTCCGCCATCACCGCGACCGCTCATATGAGCCTCGTTTGACTGCTCGATGTCCATGCTCACGCCTCCTCAAAAGCGCGAGCTTTCCTATTCCGGTGCCAGCAACAAGGCCGCCTTCCGTCGGCGCTTACGCAACTTGCGCCCTGCGGCGGCTCTATAATAGCGCGAACGGCGACACATATTCGTTATGTTTGTCCTGCGGGGGGCGCCAAATACCGCCGTTAACCGCCGTTTCCTGCTCTAACGCCGCACCGACTACTTCGGCATAGTAGGCAGGGCGGCTAATGGCGGAGCGGGAGTTCGAACCATCTCCCCGCGCGGTCGTTTTGCGCAGTCGACCTATGAGGGCATCGGATATTCGACGTCAGCGCGGCAAGAGCGCGTGCCGAAGGCTGATGTTAGCGGCCGGCGACCGATTGTGAAGCGTAGCAAATCTTGAGGTTCCGGCCACCGGCGGCATTGGGTCCGGACCTGCCAGGAGCAGCAAGGGCGCATGAGCCGTGATCGCGGCGTTCACAGCTGTGCTGGCAAACGCCACATCGCCGTCCATCACATAGCCGAGCACACAACCGACCGGCAGGCCTTCGGCATATTGCTCTGTCAAGAAGCGCATCATCCCCTGAGTTACGTAGGCCGTCGCAAGAGAACTGCGTCCGCTTGGTCCGACAACGTTCAGCCGCTTGCATTCATAGGCTAAGTAGAGATCGCGGTTCCAAGTGAGCAGGACGCCGATGTCGATCTTGCCCTTGCTGAATTTTGAGCCATCCGGTGCCAGCCCAAAGGGCTCGTACTGATACTCGATCCAATGGCAAAGGCGACGGACAGTCGCGTCCTTCCATAGCAAGTCGACAAGGTTGATAGTGATCGTGTCTTCGTGAGGTTGCCCTGGCAGGAGCGCCGTGCAGGACGGCCATACGGCGATGATCCGCTGTAGGAAGCGGTTGTCGAAGGTTACAAATTTGTCGGCCCAGGCCTGCGCATCGCCGACCACCATCAATGCTGACTCCAGCGGGAAGGGCTGGGGTTAATCGCTTGCTGAAGATCGAGGGCGATCTCATCAGCATCCGCGAGCGCCGCTGAGCGCAGCCAGAAGCGCAGTTGCATCGGCTTAATCAGATAAAGGCAGTTGCCCGCGAAAACGCGGAGATCCGGCATCAGCTGGAAATTTCCATCGAGCGGGCGATGGATGTGCTTCGAGAGTTCCTCAAGCACGGCTCCTAGTTCGCCGTTTTGGTCTTCGGCGTAGTCTTCGTCTCCGCCTAGACGAAGCCGCAGGACTGCCAGATCGGCTCCCTTGGCGACGAGACGAGTGTCGATCCCTTCTCCGGAAAACCAGTCGACCAAGCTGGTCGAAAGTGTTTGGGCGTATCGCGCGCGATCGTCGGCATCGGGCGCGTTCCAAAGCTTCGGGAAGTGGCCTTCGTGGGGCTGAAGGGCGGGAAGGATCGCGGTGACCGTATCCTCGATGATCGCAATTTCATCGCCCGAAAGCCCGAAATAGGCGTAGGCCAACTTGTCGATTTCGCCGAGGACGTCACCAGCGTCAGCATCGAGCGAAAAAGCTCCTTGGTCACGGGCCTGGGCGGCGTCGATGATCGTGACCATCGCCTCAGCAGCGCGGGTCGCGGCCTTCGGGTCAGGGAGGTCCGACGCCGCTGGGAACGGCAACCTGCGCAGGTCGGCTTGTTTTACCTCCGGTCGATCCGAGCCGAACGACGCCGTCCCGTGGAAAGCATACCAGATCACCACGCGGCTGTTCAAAAGCGCGGTCAACACCTTGGCGCGGTCGTCGCCGCCTTCCGGCACGACGATCGCCTGAAGGATGTCCTCGAACGTAAGGGGATCTGTGCAATATGCGGCGCGCAGTCGGTTTTTCTCCACACCGCGAGGGACCAAAACGCGGTTGCCGTTGAAGCCGGCTTCGAAGCCGCGGCGGCGCACAACGGTGGACGGCGCGGGTAGGAGGTCACGCGAAGATTGGAACAGGCGAGAGAAGGCGCTTACCGGCAGATCGGGCAGTTTGCCGACATAGTCGCTCTGCAGGGGTTTGGCTTTCGTCGCATTTTCTTCAGCTTCAGCTTCGTCGTCACCGCCGGTGTAAGGCTGATAACCTTGACCGATGACCCATTGCCCGGTTGGCGGTGTCCGCTTGCGGCTCAGGCTTCCAAAGTCCGTCACGACCGCGCCGAGCTTGGGAAACCTTGCAAAATATCCGAAAAGCTTTGCGTCGGGTTCGCGCATCCAGAGCCGCTGTTTGAAGATCAGCGAGTTGTCGAAGACTGACTCAACATCGAGTTCGACCCTGTCCGCACTGCTGAGGGTAATGACCCGCTTTATCCGCAGATTGAGATCGGCCTTCGGCGCCCAATAGTCGAAACGGTAGGGAAATTCGTCCGCCTTAATCTTGCCGAAAATAATAAGAGCGGTAGGGCGATGCGCCTTTTCGAAGAGTTGGAAGCGCAAGTCGGCGAAGTTAATGACACGACGAACCAATGCCTTTCTGAAGAAGGCTTGACGAGCATCGACCGTGTTCTGGGCGTGATTGTGCAGGAACCCCATCGAAGGGAGGAGGAAGGCGATGACTCCTTCATCTGCCAGGTGGATGAGCGCCTTCCAACTGAACGCCCATGCGTCTTCCTTACCCGGCATCGGGTGTGAGGTTGCCTTGCTCCACTTGATCGACGACCGGTCTGGTCCACGTCGGCTGGTCCAGGGTGGATTACCGATGATAACGTCGAATTGGGTGACGTCGGGCTCTACGTCGAAGAAATCACGGCAGACCAGCGTCTTGTCCCACAGCTCGGGCAGGATCTTTCCTCGGGTGATGAGTTCCCGAATATCCCGAGGTGAAACCTCCTCCAGCAAAGCCACATAGAGCGAGAATACGGCCACTCGGATCGCGCCGCCATTCAGATCCCAGCCGTGAATTTGGCTAAGGAGTCCTTGCAGTGTCTTCCAGGGGATCGTGCGCTTCTGATGATTCAGGCGCCAGTGTTCGCAAAGACGCTGGAACGAACGGACGAGAAAGACCCCCGATCCGCACGCCGGGTCGAGAAATTGACCTTTTGTCCGGACCTTATCCGACAGCATGTCCCAAACTTGGGACACGACCGTATCGGCCAAAAACATCGGCGTGTAGTAGGCACCCTTCGCCCGCCGCTCTTCTTCCCTCTCGCCGAGGAAGCGATCGTAGACGGCGCTTATCAGTTCGATTGGTATGTAACGGAAGTCATAGCCCCAAAAGCGCTGCTGGCCGCCTTGGCCCATCTCCTCGCGGCCAGATCGAAACCGAGCGAGGATCGCCAACTGCGCGATAGTGATCTCAGGTGCTTCGGAATCGGGTTCGAACGAACAGGGCGCGACAAACAGGTCGCCATTGAAATCATTGCGAAGCGTTTGGAAAAAGGCTCGAAACGCTGCAACGTCGTTTGAAGCGAGCAATTCCAGGAAGCTGTTCGAAGCCTTTTCGGAAACGGTGGCGAAATAGGCCGGTGTGACGATTTCCCGGTCTTCGAGGTAGGCAATGAACATCGCTTGGATGAGAAGCGCCTGCGCGGAATCCGAAGACAGTCCCTCAGCCTGCAACAGCGTATGGGATGCATTGAGATTATCGAGCAGTACCTGATCGATGCGCTCCTTCGGCTTGAAGAAGTCGCCGTAGTCGCGCCAAAGGCGGCCAGATTCTGCGCCATAGATCAGGTTCTGGAACTGGAGGACTTCCGCCGTAAGGCTCAGTGTCTCGATGAGACACCGGGTTTCGAAGACGTCGCCGGGATCCTTGATCGGTGTGCGAGCGAGTGAAAAAACACGCAGCGTATCGTTGGCGATAACGAGGAGCAGGCTCGCCAAGCCCTGATTCCACAGCTCGCCGTGAAGGTCGACGACGGCGGCGCGATCGTATTGATCGGCCGCGAGGATCGCGACGGTCGGGACGCCTTGGACGCAGAAGACCGCGGATACGCCCATCTCTTCCAATGCCGCCCGGATCGCTGCGGCGTGCGGGACATCCCGGACGGCTTCAACGGACTCGTAGAGTTCGGGTGAGCGCCGGTGGGTTAGGCCAAGGCGGTCCTTCCAACCCTGGTCTAGGGGCTGAGGCGTCACCGTCGTCATGCCCGCTTACCGCTGCGTTCAAGCGCGCCGGTGAGCGACGTGGGTGGAAAATGCAGATAGCCCTGTGCTGTATCGGCCTCTGAGTCCGTCAGCGCGGATTGAAGGCGCGCAATGATGCGAGCGCAGGGAACGGCGATCGTGGTCTGCTCGCTCAGCCGGCCCTGCGCCGCGGTTTCATCTGTCAGCTGAACCTCGTCAGCTTTGAGAAGCACCACGCAGCTTTCCAACGAAACCCAGGACCGACCATGACAGCCGGCAAAAAGGCGATCGAGTTGAGCTGCTATCGTCCCGACTCGGATTCCAAAATTCCGCACTAACTCGGCGACGATCGCCAGGGCCACGACGTCGCCCGGCGTGAACGTCGGGCCGTGCCCCTTATGCGCCGCCAAGGCCGAGATGAGCTTACGCCACGTCTTGAAGTCATCGACCGAAATCGAAATCAGTCCACGAACTTGGCTTTGGGTGTAACGCATACACTCTGATAGCCGGGGAACACGCACTTATCAATCGGGGGTGAACACCCTGTCTGTTTTCTATATGTTCTCGCCTGTCCTTATGCGAATGTTACCCGCCGACGGCACCTGTGACGTCCGGTTGGACCGTCAACGCTAGATTCATCGCTGGCGAGTTGGTCCAACTAGCGTACCCTTCATAGACTCAGCGGCGCTGTGGTGCGGCACAGGTCGGTAGCCGACGCTAGGAAGCGGCGCTAGGGTAGTAAGAACGGCGACTCATATTCGTTATTTTTATCCAGCGCGGGGCACCACTTTTGCTTGCGCGCTGCCGCCCACCAACCCATCGCCGGTTCGACTTCGCTCCGCTTAGCCGCACCACCTTTTCAAGGCCTAGCAGCCAGGCAAAAGCCTCAAGCGATCGTCACCACCCGCGCCGAGCCTTTCCGGTCGAGCGGCTTTACCACGACCTTGTCACCCATTCGGTCAAAGGCGATGTCGATCGATGCTTCGCCAATGCGCAGGCCATAGAGCCGCAGTTCGTCGAGGAATCTCGGAAGGGCTGGTTCTCGTAGGGAGATTTCAGGGCCTGCTACATCGAAGCCGATACCCAGGCTCGACTGGATCAGTGACAGAGGCGCTGCGGCGGACCATGCCTGGGGGCTACAGGCCACGGGATAGAAGGTCGGTCCTTGCGCGCGGCGGCGGGGAAATCCGCAGAAAAGTTCCGGCAGGCGCATGAGATCCACATAGGTGGCGGCCGCGAAGAGACCTTCGAATATCTGCGCTGCCTCACGCTTATAGCCATAGCGGGAGAAGCCTGCCGCGATGAGGGCATTGTCATGCGGCCAGATCGAGCCGTTATGATAGCTCATCGGATTGTAGCGCGCTTCCGTCGATGCGATGGTGCGGACGCCCCAGCCGGAAAAGGAGGCTGGCGCCATCAGCGTGCGCACCACCGATTCAACGCGCTCTTCCCGCGCGAGGCCGGTAAACAGCACATGCCCGGCATTGGAGGAACGAACGCGGCAAGGCTTCTTTTCGCCATCCAGCGCCAGCACATAAGTGCCAAGTTGCGGGTCGAAGAAGGCCGCATCGAAATGGTCACGCAAACGGTCGGCGCGTAAGGCGTAGTCCGCCCCGCGCTGAGCATCGCCAATTGCCCTGTGGATCGCTTCGGCGGCTCTCCAGGCGCCGTAGACATAGGCCTGAACCTCCGCGAGCGCGATGGGGCCGCGCGCGATCGAACCATCTTCGTGGAAGATCGAGTCATGGCTGTCCTTCCAGCCCTGATTGGTCAGGCCCTGATCGGTGAGCCGCCCATATTCCACGAAGCCGTCCCCATCGCGGTCGCCATGCTGATCGATCCAGTCGAGGGCTGCATCCAGATGCGGCAGCAGGCTGGTGACGAAGGGCTGGTCCCCTGTTCGTTCCAGATAGGCGCCAGCCAGCATGATGAACAACGGCGTTGAATCGATGCTGCCATAATAATGGCGGAACGGCACTTCGCCCAGTTCCGCCATTTCACCATGGCGGACTTCGTGCAGGATTTTTCCCGGCTCCGCGTCCGCCGCCGGGTCGAACGCGGTGGCCTGATGCTTCGCTAGATAGCCCAGCACGCCCCGGCTGATCGCGGGATCACACCAAAGCGTCTCCAGCGCGGTGATGATGGCGTCGCGACCGAACACGGTGCTGAACCAGGGGATGCCCGCATAAGGATAGGGGCCAAATTCTGTGTCCGTGGACAGCATGGTGATATCGGCCACGGACCTTCGCGTAACCTCATCGAACAGAGCATTTGATGAACGAACGGTCGCGCCGCGCGCCCTTGCCTGTTTCAGCGACTGCATGGATTCGCGAAGAGCCTTGAGGAATTGGCGGGAGAAGGGTTCCTGCGTCAATTCCACTCGCTCGCAGGCAATGCGCATGTATAGGGTGCGCCGTTCACCGGGCGGGACCATGACCTCGAACATGGCGTCGCTTTCGGTGAGCTCTTGAGGCGCCGGATCAAAGCAGAAGTGGGTTTCGCGCGTCTTGGCGTCGCGGCCTTCATAGACGAGGAGAACGTCGGCGCTTCCCACGACCGGGGGCTTCATGACTCCCTTGCGCAAGCGCGTCATGCCGCGAATTTCGAACAGATCGGCAAAATCGGCAGCGAAGCTCATCTCCACCTTCACCGTTCGGGCTTCGGTGTCGAAGTTGCGGATCGTGATCCGTTCGTGGACGGCGGAGTCCCATAGGAACCTCGTGCGGCGCAAGTGGATGAGGTCATGTTCCACCGCAACCCTGCCATCGTCCCCTGAAAAATCGGGATTTGTAAGGTCGCAGGTCAGCATGGCGTTGTCGTCACGCAGCGCCGAACTCAGCAATATGGGCCGGAGTCCGTTGATCGTCATATAGAGGTGCGACAGATGCCGGGTGTCGCGATGGTAAAGCCCCTCGGGGCTCCCAGGTCCTGCGATCGCATCGCCGCTATGATCGAAGACCGCGAAGCTGTCGCCATGCTTCAGCGTTCGCGGACGTCGTTCGTGGAGCGAAGCGGTGGCCGGGATAAAGAACTGGGTCTGTTGCTGGGACAGGGACTTTGCCGGTTCCGTGGCCAAGGCTTCTGGCTGCAACTGGCTCGCCGTCATGCGACTCTCCTTAACCGACGATTTGAAGGTGAAGCGCAGCTTCATCGCCGCGCTCGCGACGAAGCCGTGCGGCATCGGTGCGCGCGCCGGGCAGGCCGTGATAAAGCGAGACATAGTCGATCGCCATCCGGTCTGCCGTGAAACGTGCGTCAAAGGCGGCGCGTACCCCGCGACGGTCAAGTTCGCCAAGCCGCGAAACGGCTTCGACGGCCTGATCCTCCGTATCGACGATAAAGCCCGACACGCCATGGTCGATAATCTCCGGAACCGATCCGCAGCGGAAGGCGATGACAGGGGTCGCGCAGGCCATCGCCTCGATCATCACGAGGCCAAAAGGTTCGGGCCAGTCGATCGGAAACAGAAGGGCACTGGCCCCGCCGAGGAAGTCAGCCTTCTGCGCTTCGTTGATTTCGCCGACGAAATGAATGTTGGGATGAAGGTTTATGAGCGGCGCGATCTCCGCCTCCCAATATGCCTTGTCCACATTGTCGATCTTGGCGGCGATCTTGAGCGGCTTGCCGGAACGGGCTGCTATGCGGATGGCGCGGTCGGGGCGTTTTTCCGGCGATATCCGGCCGAGGAAGGCGAGATAACCATCGTCGCTGTCGATTTTCGGCGGCAGCAGACCGGCGGGTAGGCCGTGATAGACGGTGCCCGCCCAGTTCACGGGCGGCATAGGCAGCCGTTGGTGGTCGGAAATGGAAACCAGGCTGTGATCAGGGAAGGTCTGGTAGAAAGGACGCAGGTCCGGCAGGTCCAGACGGCCGTGGAGCGTCGTGACGCATCGGCCGACGATGTCCTGCACCAGCGGCATGTGAACAAGATCGATGTGGAAATGTAGCGCATCGAACTCATGGGCGCGCTGGCGCACCGCTTCCAGCAGCATCATGTGATAGGGAATGGCGTCGCGAACATGGGGATTGAGGCGAAGCGCCATGTCTGTGACGGGCACCAGTTCCGCGCGCGTGACGGAATCGCCGCTGGCGAACAATGTCACGTCATGTCCTTGATCGACCAATGCTTCGGTGAGGTAAGAGACGATGCGCTCGGTTCCGCCGTACAGCTTTGGCGGCACGCTTTCGGCCAAGGGAGCGATTTGAGCGATTTTCATTCAGCAATCCTCATCATTGGCCATGAAGGCGCCAAAGGCGCGGAGGGCCGTTGACGAGGGTTAAAAGCCTGAGCGCCGGGCGGGTTGCATGCGCTGTTCAAACCATAAGGGTTTTTAGCCCGTAAAAATGCTTTGCTGCGCCGAAGCGTTTCCGTGTGTGCAGCAACAATTTGTCACATTCGGAAAATTTCAGAGACATTTGCCCCGCCTATGCCTTGGCGAGTGCTTCCTGCGCCAAGGAGTTTCTTCGCATGCTTTCCATTTTCGCTTCCGCTGCCGTCATGGCCGTCGTCGCTCCGGTCCACAGTGCGGACATCAACCATGCGTCCACAGCCTATCGGACGAGCTATGAAACGGTATCGATTGTTCATGTCCAGCAGGTCGAGCCGCGTTTCGCCAGCCGTCCGGCCACGCCCGTCTGCCGCTGGCAGGCCGAACTGGGCGTGAACCGCTCGGTGACGGCAGAGGGCAATGCGATTGCCGCAATGGGTAAGGCCATCCATCGCTTCGCTCCGCTATCGGGCAGCTACGCCGGGAACTGCGCAAGTGCGCGGGGTCAGATCGACGCGGAAATCGGGCGCTACGCACAGGCGCGCGCTGGCGAGGCGCTGGCGGCGGCGCAGGGCGACAGCGCGGTTATCCAGGGTGAGCTTGACGGCCTTCGCAGCCTGTCAGTGAAGGGCGGATGAGTTCACCGCTGATCCTGATTGCCGAGGAAAAGCCCGAACAGCGCCAGCAGGTGCGCGAATATCTGGAGCAGAGCGGCTTTCGCGCGCTGCCCGCGGCGTCGGCATCCGACATCTGGAACGCGATCAAGACCGTGCCTGTGGGCGTGCTGGTGCTGGATGCGGCGCTGCGCGGTCCCGATGGCATGGACCTGTGCCGTGACGTCCGGGAACGGAGCGACGTGCCGATCATTTTGGTCGGTGCTGGCGGCAGCGAGGTCGACCGGGTGGTGGGATTGGAGCTGGGCGCCGACGATTATATGTCCAAGCCCTATTCGACCCGCGAACTGGCCGCCCGGCTGCGCGCGGTGCTGCGTCGCAGCAAAAAGGAGCGGCTGATCGGCCTGCGCGCCAGCACGCTGGCCCGGTTTGACGGGTGGCAGGTCGATTTCGCGCGGCGCGAAGTGAAGGACGAGCGGGACCAGCCGATCGAGCTTACTGCCGCAGAATTCGCACTGCTCCAGGTCATGCTGGAAAATCCGCAGACGGTCATCCCACGCGCCAGGTTCATGGAATTGGCCGGTGTGCGCGACGCGCCATCATCCGATCGCAGCATCGACGTGCTGGTCAGCCGGGTCCGGCGGAAGCTAAGCGTTGGAGGCAGGGCGGCGCCGATCGTCACCGTTCGGGGGGCGGGATATATGCTGAGCGCTGCTGTCGAGAGGCAGTGACGGCAGAAAATCCAGTCAGACACACTATTTAACAAAGCCGCTGCGACGCAGCAAAGGCACGTACCTATCCTTCAAATAGAGCCGATCCGCCCCCTGATCGGCAACCAAAAAGAAGGATAGAAGCCATGAACGAGCTTATCGGTCGCGTCTTCAGTTTCGAGAGCAAGGTCTTTCCGGACAAGAGCACGCTTTACAACCAGCTTGCCAATCACGGGCAGAACCCCAAGGCGCTGATGATTTCCTGCGCGGATTCCCGCATCGTGCCGGAACATATCATGCAGGCCGATCCGGGCGATCTGTTCGTGTGTCGCAACGCGGGCAACATCGTGCCCCCGCACGCCAGCCAACTGGGCGGCGTCACCGCGACGGTCGAATATGCAGTCATGGTTCTGGGCGTGCGCGACATTATCGTATGCGGGCACAGCGACTGCGGGGCGATGAAGGCGCTGGCGACGGATGCCGACCTGACGTCGATGCCCAATGTTGCCGCATGGCTGCGTCACTCGCATGCCGCGCAGAAGGTGTGTCGCGAGAATTACCCGTCCGATCTGAGCGACGCAGAAAAGCTGCGCAACATGGCGCTGGAAAATGTCGTGGTGCAGTTGAACCACCTGCGCACCCATCCGTCGGTGGCGTCGGGCGTGGCGCGTGGGGAAATCGCGCTGCACGGCTGGTATGTCGATATTCATGCGGGCCAGGTTCTTGGGCTCGACGGGGAAACCGGTCGCTTCATGCCCATGCGCGAAGGCGATCCGCTTCCTGTCGCACAGGCGCAAGCGCGGCGCCTTGCTGGTGAAACCAGCATCGCCATGGCCGCGGAGTAAGCCTCATGCTGAAGGCTCTTTCCGGCGGCACGTTCAGCCGCGACTTCACCGCATCCATCGTCGTGTTCCTGGTCGCGATGCCCCTTTGTATGGGCATCGCGGTCGCATCCGGCGTGCCGCCGGAGAAGGGGCTGATCACCGGTATCATCGGCGGCATCGTCGTCGGCCTGCTGGCCGGTTCTCCCTTGCAGGTCAGCGGCCCGGCGGCGGGCCTTGCCGTCATCGTCTTTGAAATCGTGCGCGAGCAGGGCCTGTCCGCACTCGGACCGATCCTGATCCTTGCCGGTGCGATTCAGGTCATTGCCGGATTGATGAGGGTCGGAGGATGGTTTCGCGCCATTTCGCCCGCCGTCGTTCACGGCATGCTCGCCGGCATCGGTGTGCTGATCGTTGTAGGGCAGTTCCATGTCCTGTTCGATGACAAGCCACTGTCCAGCGGCCTTGCGAACCTGATCGCGATGCCGGGCCAGCTTTTCGGCCTCAGCAATCAGGATGCCGCAACCGCCTTTGCCGTGGGTCTTGTTACCATCGGCGGCATGCTGGGTTGGGAAAAGATCCGCCCGGCGTCGATGAAGCTGCTGCCCGGCGCCCTAGTCGGCGTGGTTCTGGCGACGCTGGTGGCGTTTCTGTTCAGCCTGCCGGTGGCCCGCGTGGCGGTCCCGGAATCGATCGTCGCAGCGGTGACATTGCCGGGCGAGGGGCTGTTTCAGCAGTTGATGAACCCGACGGTCATCACGACGGCAATCGCGATCGCCTTCATCGCCAGCGCCGAAACATTGCTGTCGGCCGCTGCGGTGGACCGGATGCATGATGGCGTGCGGACCAACTATAATCGCGAATTGAGCGCGCAGGGCGTAGGCAATCTGCTGTGTGGCGTTGCGGGCGCTTTGCCAATGACCGGCGTTATCGTCCGCAGTTCCGCGAACGTTCAGGCTGGGGCCAAGACCCGCATGTCCGCTGTCCTGCACGGCATCTGGATACTCGGCTTCGTCGCGCTGCTGCCCTGGTTGCTACGTGAGATCCCGATGGCGGCGCTGGCAGGCATTCTGGTCGTGACCGGCGTTCGATTGGTCAGTCTGGACCATGTGAAGCACCTGCTTCATCGTTACGGCCCGCTGCCCGCCGTCGTGTGGGCGGTTACGCTGATCATGGTGGTCACGATGGACCTGCTGACGGGCGTGCTGGTGGGTATTGGTCTGTCGCTGCTTGAGCTGCTGCCCCATGCACGCCGTTTGCGGCTGGGTCTGGACGAGGACCAGCGGGATGATGCGCATGAATTGGCGCTGCATGGCACAGCCACCTTCCTGACACTTCCCAAATTGTCCGCAAAGCTGGAGTCGGTTCCCGCCGAACGTCCAGTCATCCTGAACGTCGAGCGGCTGCTCCATATCGACCATACCTGCGCCGAGATGGTGCGGGAATGGATGGATCGCCGCCGCGGCACCGGAGCCAGCGTCGAACTGGCGGGTGCAGCAGGACGCCTGCGTAACCTGGCCGCCTGAACCTCACCCCCATCAGGTGTCTTTAGCCGCCGCATCCCTTCCAGGTGCGGCGGCTTTTTCATGTGTGGATGTGATCAGGAAATCAAATAGACATGTTTGGAACGCCATCAGCAAATAACCGTGCCTTTGAGGGCACTACCTGAATGTCACCTTCGCACTTGCGGTAAAAGTCCATTCCCCTTCATCCGGGCGCGCCTTAGCCTGCTGTCAATCCGCCGGGATCCGGGGCATTCAGACCTTTGGGCCAGAGCGGACGCAGGATGGAACATTCTTACCGAAAAAGGGGAATGTTCATGAAAATCGCTAAGTTGCAGATGGCCTGTGCGGCTGTTGCCCTGTTGTCGAGCGCTCCGGCCTTCGCTCAGGAAGAAGCTGAAGGTCCCGTCACCGTTTCGGGCAGCGTCGCGCTGGTTTCCGACTATCGTTTCCGTGGCGTGTCGCAGAGCGACAAGGGCATGGCCATTCAGGGCGGCATCACTGCCACGCACGAAAGCGGCGCCTATGTCGGCACCTGGGCTTCGAACCTTTCCGGATGGGGTCAGTTCGGCGGTTCCAACATGGAACTGGACCTGTTCGCTGGCTACGCCATCCCGCTGGGCGGCGCGACGCTGGACGTCGGCCTGACCTGGTACATGTACCCGTCGGGCGCGGACAAGACCGACTTCGCCGAACCCTATGTGAAGCTTTCGAGCCAGCTCGGCCCCGTCAAGGGTCTGCTCGGTGTCGCCTATGCGCCCAAGCAGCAGGCTCTGGGCAACTGGTGCAGCGACGCGGCATGCACGGTTGCTGATCCGGGCGACAAGGATGACAATCTGTACATCTGGGGTGACGTGAGCGGCGCAGTGCCGGGCACGCCGGTTACGCTGAAGGCGCATCTGGGCTATTCGGACGGCAACCCCGGCCTTGGCCCCAACGGCACGTCGATCGCGCCCACGGGCAAGTATCTCGACTGGCTGGTCGGCGCGGACGTCGCGATCCCCGGTACGCCGCTGACTCTGGGCGTCGCCTATGTCGATACCGACATCAAGCGCTCGGAAGAAACGTACATCCGGCCGAACTTCATGGTTCAGGACGGTGACAATTTCGGCAAGTCGATCGCCCGCAGCCAGGTGGTCTTCTCCCTGTCGGCCGCATTCTGATGAAATCATGCCGGGCCTTTCACGAGGCCCGGCATGGCATTCTTGCTCGTCATGGGGGCTAAATTGTCCCTTGCATGACAAATCATTGCTGAACCTGTTTCCAAGGGTTTCCGGGGCAACGTCCGGTTGACCCTGTTGGTGGTGGTCCCTATTTCACGAGCCATGAGCCGTTTTAGTTGCGCAACATTTCCGGCATGACCGCCCCCACGATCATACTTGTCGAGGACGATCCGCCGCTGCGCACGCTGACCGCGCGCGCCCTTCAAGAACATGGCTATCAGGTGCGTCCTGCCTCTTCGGGGCCGGAAATGTGGGTCGCCTTTGACGCCGGGCCGGTCGACCTTGTCGTGCTGGACGTGATGCTGCCGGGCACCAACGGCATCGACCTTTGCCGCCAGATCCGCCGCAAGAGCGACGTCCCGATCATCTTCATTAGCGCGAAGGGCAGTGAAACCGATCGCATCGTGGGGCTGGAGCTGGGGGCGGACGATTATCTGCCCAAGCCGTTCGGCACGCGCGAACTGATCGCGCGCATCCGGGCGATCCTGCGCCGCGTCGGCGTGGAGCGGGGGCCTGACGAACATCGCGAGAATGAGGCGCGCTTTGACGGCTGGGTCGTCAACTTCCCGCGCCGGGAACTGCGTTCGCCCACTGGCGCGATCGTGGACCTGACGGGCGCGGAGTTCGACCTGCTGGGTTCCTTCCTCAGCCATCCGCAGCGGGTCATCGCGCGCGAGCGGCTGATAGAATTGTCGCGCACGCGCATGGGCGACAGCTCCGACCGCAGCATCGATGTGCTGGTCAGCCGGTTGCGGCGGAAGCTATCGACCGAAGGCGCGGCGGCGCCCATCACGACCGTGCGCGGCGTGGGCTATATGTTCAACGCGGAAGTCAGCCGGGCTTGACCCTGCATATGAGCCGGTCGCTGGGTCTGGTCGGACGGCTGTTGGCGATCCTGCTGCTGGCGCTTACGCTGGAATTTGCGGTCGGCACGCTGATTTACGAGCGGGCGGGCCATCTTTCCTTACAGGATGACGAGGCGCGGCGTCTGGCCGAGCATCTGGTGATCGCGCGCAAGCTGGTGACGGAGCAACCAGCGAACGACCGGCATGCGATGGCGATCCAGCTTACCACCGATAGATATGACATCCACTGGACACCTGCGTCGCCACCTCCGCCCACGCTGGCGCCGGAATTGCAGCGGATGCGGCGGCAGATCATTGCCTGGGAGCCGAGCCTGGAACAGTCGAGGCTGTGGCTGCGGCTCGCGTCGCCGGGGGGGCGGGTGTCGCAGATCAATGGCGGCTTGCAGTTGCCTGATCGCAGTTGGCTCTATTTCGGGATGCGCCATAGCGGGGGGCAGTGGACCTTTACCATCGGGCGAATGGGGCTGGCGCTTATCCCGCTGGTGGCGCTGATGGTGGCGGGGGGCATGCTGATCCGGCGGACGCTGGCGCCGCTCAAGGACCTTACCAAGGCGACCGAGCATATCGGCCTGAGCGACGAGGTGGTGGTAGCGGAAAGCGGGACCAGCGATGTGCGGGACCTGATCCGCGCGTTCAATGCGATGCAGACGCGCATACATCGCCTGATCACCGAACGCACCGAAACGCTGGCCGCTGTCGGGCACGACTTGCGCACGCCGTTGGCGCGCTTGCAGCTACGGCTCGAGGGAATTCGCGATGCGGAAGCGCGCGACGCGATGGCCGGTGACCTTGAGGAAATGGGGGCGATGATCGAATCGCTGCTGGCCTTCCTCGGCGGGGAGAAGAATGGCGAGCCACCTGTGCGCGCGGACGTGGCTGTCACGGTGGCGACGGTGGTGGACGCCTTTCAGGACCAGGGCGCCGATGTCAGCTATGAGGGGCCGGATCATCTGGAAATGGATGTTCGGCCGATGCTGTTGCGCCGGGCGGTCATCAATCTGGTCGAGAACGCGCTCCATTATGGTCAGCGGGCCTATGTCAGCGTCGAGCGCCGCGATGGCGAGGCGCTGATCCGGGTGGAGGACGATGGTCCGGGCATCCCGGAGGACAAGTTGGAGGAGGTGCTGAAGCCCTTTTTCAGACTTGATGAGGCGCGGGGGCGTTATACTCGGGGTTTAGGGCTGGGCCTCGCGATTGTGGCGAAGGCGGTCGATCAGGAAGGTGGCAGCCTGGTTCTGAAAAACCGGCCCGAAGGCGGGCTGAGCGTGGAAATCCGCCTGCATATGGCTGGTGCCAGTCTCGCCCGCTGAAACCGGGCCGACGTTTCGGGTTAAAAAGAAACATCGCGGGGACAAGCAAAACTCGTTTACCGGATCGGCTGGTGGCGGTCTATGCCAGCTTCCGTTGAACAAGAGGCGCATATGACCGCAGACGGCGAAAGCGAAGATCGGCTTCTGGAAGGCTATTGGGACCTGGATCGGCTGGTGAGCGATCTTGGGAAGGTTCGCACAGGCTGGCGCGCGGCGCAGCAGCATCACGCCGAATATGGCGCGGAGGGTTTTCCGTCACGGGCCAATCTTGCCAAGATCATGACGTCGCTATGCGGCGCGCTATTTCCGTTGCGCCTTGGCCCGAGCTTCATTCGCATCCACAATGAAGATGCCTTCGTAGCGCAGACCTTGCAGACGGCGCTCAGCCGCCTCTACGGCCAGATACGCCTTGAGCTTCTCTACAACATGCATGGCAGGCCGCCTGCCGAAATCGATGGAGAGGCCGCGCGCATCATCGGCAATTTCGCCCAAAGCCTGCCGGGCTTGCGCGACTTGCTCGATTCCGATGTGGAAGCGGCGTTCCTGGGCGATCCCGCCGCGCGCAGCGTCGATGAGGTGCTGATCTGCTATCCATCGATGCTGGCGATCATCCATCATCGGCTTGCCCATCGCCTCTATGATCTGGGCGCGCCACTGGTCGCCCGCATCATCTCCGAGATTGCCCATTCGCGCACGGGTATCGACATTCACCCGGGCGCGACCATCGGGCGCAGCTTCTTCGTCGATCATGGCACCGGTGTCGTCATCGGCGAGACGGCCATAGTGGGTGACAGGGTACGGCTGTATCAGGGCGTGACGCTGGGCGCGCGCAGCTTTCCCGCCGATGAGAGGGGCGCGTTGGCCAAGGCGATCCCCCGGCACCCGATCATCGAGGATGATGTGGTGATATATGCGGGCGCCACCATTTTGGGCCGCATCATCATCGGCAGCCGGTCTGTGATCGGCGGCAATGTCTGGCTGACCGACAGCGTTCCGGCGAACAGCAATGTGCGTCAGGCGAAGGCGCAATATGAGGTGACCAGCCGGGTCGAAGTATCCGCGCCGCACCGCGTTCACTCCCTGATGGACGCGGAGCGGGACGGTTTCGCGGAGAATATTTGACCTCAGTTTGCCGCGCAGCTGTCGCCTTGGCCTGCCAGCAGGTCGAGGCACCTTCCGTCTATCTCATTACGGGGGACGGGCAGATGGATGAGGGCCGCCAGCGTCGGCATGATGTCAGCCGTTTCGACGCCGAGCGGCTGTTCGAAATGCCGCATGGCCTTGCGCCAGAAGAGGATCGGAACGCGCCTATCCGTGTCCCAGGGGGAGCCGTGCGTGGCCACGGAGCCATGCGAAGGATCGGCAATGGGCGTCACGCGTGGTTTCAGCAGCAGGACAAGGTCGCCCGAGCGTTCGGGATCGAAGCTGGCCCGGACTTCCTGAAGCAGGCTCCAGCTTTCCGGCGGGCCTGAAGGAGACGGCGCGGCGGCGATCTGCGCCTTGGTAAAGACGGTTTCAACCTGGGGATGGGCGCGCAACAGGGCGAGCGTGGCGGCTTCCACCTTGGCGCGCTGGGCGCTGGTGAGATTGCGGTCGAAATAGAGATCGCCAGATGGGCCGTCGCCCTGAACCAAGCCCTTGCCACCTATGCCGGTGCGGGCGGCCACTGCTTCTGAAAGCGCTCGGGGCATGAGCGCCGGATCGACGCGCTGTTCCATCGGCATCGCATTTTGCTGATGGCGCTCCGGCAGGTCGTGGCCGCCATGATCTGCGGTGAGCATAACAACATAATCGATGCCCTGCTTGTCGAGACGGTCAAAGAAGGCGCCCAGTTCGCGGTCAAGCCGATCGATCTGGATGCAGCTTTCGGTTCCTTCCGTGCCATAAGCGTGGCCGATGACGTCAGTCGCCGAAAGGCCGATGGAAATGAGGTCGGTCTGAGCCTGCTTGCCAAGGTCCATGCTTTCGATGGCGGCGGCGGCGAACGCCAGGGTCATGGCATCCTGCTCAGGCGACGCACGGAATGCGCCGAATTGACCGGCGGGCCTTGCGAAGCGGCCGGTGCCGACAATCCGTGCGCCTGCACTCACGGGAAAATCCTTGGCGGCGCATTGAGGGGGGAGATCAAAGCCGGGATTGGGCTCAGCCAGCCGTTGTGCGAACACTTCATTCACCCGTGCGACCAGCGGCGGCGTTGGCGTGCCGGGATAGCTGAAATAGCCCTTTGACCCTAGCCACCAGACTTGATCCGCCTTTGCGCCCGCCATCATGATGGCCGCACGATCCTTACCGGCGATGGCCACATTGCGGACGGCAGGATTGATGGCCTTCATGCGTTCGCCAAGTGTGGGCACGCGCAGATGGACAGGGGAGGGGATATATTTGGAACTGCTGCTATCCGGCTGTTTCTCATCCTCTGCGCAGTAGATCGTCTTGTCGGGCCGGGCAGCACTCTGATCGATCCAGCTATTGGCGATGATGCCAGTGCGTGACGGGCGGCTGCCGGTCAGGATGGTGCTGTGGCCGGGGCAGGTTTCGGTTGCGGCGTGGCTTTGATATCCGCGCGGGAACACTGCGCCTTCGCTCAAGCGCTTGAGGCCGCCGCTATAATAAGGACGATATTCGCTGAAGAGATCGGCCGAAAACTGATCGACCGAGATCGCGATGATGAGCCGGGGTGGCGGGTCGGACGGGGTGGGGCTTGCCGGAGGCTGGGCCAGCGCAGGCAGGGGCGTCAGCAGCAGGAGGGTGTGAAGCGTTTTCCTGAACATCTTTTTACGATCCCTTCTGTGCCTTGACGGCGCAACCATGCCGACCTAGCCCGCTGTGATCCACGCGAACAGAGGCCCGATGCGGATTTTCCATGTCCTCCTGATGACGCTGGCGCTGTTTGTCGCGCCTGCTGCCAGCGCCCAGGGCGCATTCGGATCGGGCGCGCCGCATATCGCCGCGCAGTTGGTTGCCGAAAGCGACGCACCTGCTCCGGGCCGGACCAGCAACATCGCCTTCGCCATGACGCCGGAGGCTGGCTGGCACGGCTATTGGCAAAATCCGGGTGATGCGGGTCTGGGCATGACCGTGAAATGGGTGCTGCCCAAAGGCGTGAGCATTGGGGCGTTGCGCTATCCGGTGCCCGAGACGCTGCTCATTTCCGGCCTGATGAACCATGTTTATGAGGGGCCTTATGCGCTCCTCGCGCCTGTCAATGTTGCGCCTGAGGTGGCGAAAGGCACGCGTTTGCCGATCCGCGGGAAGGCGGAATGGCTTGCCTGCACCGACAAGATTTGCGTGCCCGAGAGTGCCGATATCGCGCTGGATTTGGTCGCGGGCGATGGCGCGGTGGCGCCCGCGACGCAGGCCCGGTTCGATGGCTGGCGCGCGCGCTTGCCACGTCCGCTCGGGAGCGAGGCGAGCTACGCCGTCGCCGACGGCAAGCTGCGGATGTCGATCCCTTTTCCGGGGGAAGCTGCGGCGTCTGACGTGCATCTCTTTCCGTTGGAAGAAGGTGTCGTTCGCTATGCCGCGCCTCAATCGGTCCAACGTCAGGGGGACCGGCTGCTGATTGAAACCGAGGCCGGGCGGGGAATCAAGGGTGATGCCGTTCAGGCAGTCCTCCGCACCGGGGACCATGTAGGCTTTCTGGTGACGGCTCGCCCCGGCGTGGTTGCGGGGGCGAGTTCAGGTCTGCTGCGCACGGCGCTGATCGCGCTTGGCGGGGCGATATTGGGCGGGCTGCTGCTCAATATCATGCCGTGCGTGTTTCCGATCCTGGGGCTGAAGGCGCTCAAGCTGGCGCGCGCTGGCGGTGACGAAGCGACGGTGCGGCGGGAGGCGCTGGCCTATGGCGTGGGGGTCATCCTCACCTGCCTGCTGCTCGGCGGGTTGCTGCTGGCGATCCGATCGGCGGGCGTAGCCGTGGGCTGGGCGTTTCAGTTGCAGGATCCGCGCGTCATTCTGCTGCTGCTGCTGCTGGTCACGGCGGTCGCCTTCAACCTTGCGGGGTTGTTTGAACTGAGCGCCTTTGGAGGCGGTGAGAAGCTGGCGGGGAAGAAGGGCATTGCGGGTTCCTTCTGGACCGGCGCGCTGGTCGCTTTCGTCGCCACGCCTTGCACCGGGCCGTTCATGGGCGTGGCGATGGGTGCGGCGCTGGTGCTGCCGGTCGTGGCGGCGCTTGCGGTGTTTGCCGGGTTGGGCTTTGGCCTTGCTCTGCCCTTTTTGTTGCTCGCCTATATACCGGCGCTTCGGGGGCGCTTGCCACGGCCGGGCGCGTGGATGGGGACTTTCCAGAGGATATTGTCGATCCCGATGTTCCTGACCGCGCTGGGCCTTGGCTGGCTGCTGGGGCAGCAGCGCGGCGTGCAGGGTATGACGATCGGTCTGGGTGCGGTTTTGCTGTTGGCGCTGCTGTTGTGGTGGCTGGGGGGGCGTCAGCATCGCGGCAAGCGGGGCGGGCTGATCGTCATGCTGGGTGCTGTGCTGCTGCTTGGCGGAGGTATGATAATGCTGCCTGCGCGTATGGCTGGCGCTGCGCAGCTTCAGGCTGGCGTTGTGGCTTTTGACGAAGCGCGGCTGGCCGGGCTGCGCGCCGCTGGAAAGCCGGTATTCCTTTATTTCACCGCCGATTGGTGCCTAACCTGCAAGGCCAATGAGGCTGCGGCCATCGACCGGGCCGACACGCGGGAGGCCTTTGCCAAGGCTGGCGTGACGGTGATGGTCGGTGACTGGACGAGTGCGGACCCGGCGATCACTCGCTTTCTGGAGGCGCAGGGACGATCGGGCGTGCCGCTCTACCTATGGTATGCTCCCGGAAAGTCCGCCGAGGTGCTGCCGCAGCTGCTGACGGTGTCCACGCTGACGGCGCTGGTGCGCTGATGGCGAAGTTGCGCGCGGATCAGTTGCTCGTCGATCGTGGTCTGGCGGAGAGCCGGGCACGTGCGCAGGCCCTCATCCTTGCGGGCCTCGTCTTCCTGGGCGACAGAAAGATCGAAAAGGCGGGGCAGCAGGTCGCGGAGGATGCCGCGCTGGAGGTGAAGGGCCGCGATCATCCGTGGGTGTCGCGGGGAGGCATAAAGCTGGCCCACGGCATTGATCATTTCGCGCTGGACGTGACTGGCATGGTCGCGATCGATGTCGGAAGCTCGACAGGCGGCTTTACCGATGTGCTGCTGACCAACGGCGCGGCGCGGGTCTATGCGGTGGACAGTGGGACCAACCAGCTTGCCTGGAAGCTGCGATCCGACCAGCGCGTGGTCGTGCATGAACAGACGAGCGCGCGCATATTGACGGCCGACCATGTGCCGGAGCCGGTCGATATCATCGTGTGTGACGCCAGCTTCATTTCGCTCGCGAAGGTGCTGGACCGGCCGCTGGATTTCGCCCGGGCCGGGGCGCATCTCGTTGCCCTCATCAAGCCGCAGTTCGAGGCTGGTCGGGAAGAGGTTGGGAAGGGCGGCGTCGTGCGCGATCCCGCTATACATGCCCGCGTCTGCGAGGAAGTCAGCCAATGGCTGACGGCGAAGGGCTGGACAGTGCTGGGCGTGACGCCAAGCCCCATCACCGGCCCCCAGGGCAATGTCGAGTTTCTGATCGGCGCGCGGCTGGACGGTTAGGCGCGGGCTTGCTCATGGTCCGGCAGGCGTTTGATTTTGTGACAGATGCCGGTCTTCAACCGCTATTCGCGGTTGCGGGATGAAGTGTTTCACCGCAAACCGGTCACTGTCGGCTTGACAAGGGTCTGAAGGATTCGCCCGAGGCCGCCGAGTGAGGATTAGTGGAGCTGCGCCGACGATGAATGAAATCGCGTCCCCCGGTCAGTTGCGTTTGGCCTATCTGCGATGGGCGCTGGTCACGGTTCCGGCGATCGTGTTCCTGGGCTTCCTGTCGGGCAAGCTGGCCAATAGCGGATATGGCAACCGCTGGTTCGACGCGCTGGTGAAGCCCGACTTCATGCCGCCCGGCTGGGCTTTTGGCGTCGCCTGGACGATCCTTTATGTCCTGATGGGTCTTGCTCTTGCCATCGTCATTCATGCGCGGGGAGCGCGGGGCAGGGCGGTGGCCATCATCCTGTTCCTCATCCAGCTGGCGCTAAACCTCGTCTGGTCGCCGCTTTTCTTCCGCGCGCATCAGGTCGATAATGCGCTTGCGCTGATCGTCGTCCTTTTCGTCGCCGTGGCTGTGACGGCATGGCTGTTCTGGCGCATCAGGCGGGTCGCGGGATTGTTGCTGCTGTTTTATCTGGCGTGGCTGGGCTTTGCATCGGCGCTGAATTATGAGATCGGGCGCCTCAATCCGGATGCTGAGACCCTTGTCGCGCCCGCGCTCAAGACCCAGATATAACATCATCGTGGCGCACATTCGCGCGCCAGCAAACAAGGATATTCAGATCATGCAGAGCGAAAACCGCTTTTTCGATGACCTCGCCAAGCTGGTGAACGGCGCTGCGGGAACAGTCGCTGGCATGAGCCGGGAGTTTGAAACCAACGCTCGGGAAAAGGCCAAACAGTGGATCGGCGGGGTGGATTTCGTGAGCCGCGACGAATTCGATGCCCTGAAGGCGTTGGCGGCGGCAGCCCGTGAAGAGGTTGAATTGCTGAAGGCCCGGATCGACGCGCTGGAAGGCCGATCGGGTGAGCCGGTGACAAAGACGGTCCGCTCGCCAAAGCCCAAGGCGGGCGACGCAGAATAAGCAGGCTTTGCCGCCTGTCCGTTGGTTTTCTGCAACGATCGCCTATTTTCATGTGTTTCCCTCAGTCGGTGGTTTCCTTGCCGCCGGGAAATGCTCTATGGCCAGCCAATGATGGACAGCGACGAATTTGAAAATGGCGGCCAGGAGGCCGCGCCGATCGATATGCTGGCCGCCTATTTCGAAGCGAACGGGTGGAGTTTCGATCAGGTCGGCGAAGATGAAATCGTCGCCAGCACGCAGGGTAGCTGGGCGCAATATGAGCTGCGCGGCATCTGGCGCGACGAAGATCAGGTGCTCCAACTGCTGGCCTTGCCCGACATCCGCGTCACGGAAGAGAAGCGGGCGACGATCTACGAAACGCTGGGCCTGATCAACGAGCAGCTTTGGCTTGGCCATTTCGAGCTTTGGTCTTCCAGTGGCATCGTATTGTTCCGGCACGGCGCTCTGCTGGGCGCGGGAGGCGTGCTGACGCTGGATCAGGCGCAGATACTGGTCGAAACCGCGATCGACGAATGCGAGCGCTTCTACCCGGTGTTCCAGTTCGTCCTGTGGGGCGGCAAGAGCCCGACGGAGGCGATTTCCGCCAGCTTGATCGAGACGCGCGGCGAAGCCTGAGGATTGTCCATGACGCAAGCTTGGCCCACACACCTGTTCATGGTCGGCTGCGGCAATATGGCTGGGCAAATGCTCGCCCGATGGCTGGCATGCGGCCTTGATCCCGCGAGCGTAACGGTGTTGCGGCCAAGCGGCCGTGCTGTCGCGGACGGGGTGCGGGTGGTGACAGACTATCCAGCATCTCTGCCCGCGCATGTGACAGTGCTGTTGGGAATGAAGCCCTATCAGCTTGACGATGTAGCAGCCTCGCTTGGGCCTCTTTGCGCGGCTGATACGCGCATCGTCTCGATATTGGCGGGGACGCCGGTTGCGGACCTGCGCAAGCGTTTCCCGCTGGCCCAGGACATCGTCCGGGCGATGCCTAACCTGCCCGTCGCCTTGGGGCTGGGCGTCACAGGACTGTACGCCGACAGCGCGGTATCCCACTCAGCCCGCAGCGAAGTGGACGCGCTCATTACACCATTAGGTGCAGCCGAGTGGATCGACGACGAAGGGCAATTCAACGCGCTGACCGCCCTGTCAGGCTGTGGGCCGGCCTTTTTGTTCCGCTTCATCGACGCATTCGCGCGTGCCGGAGAAGCGATCGGACTTTCAGCCGATCAGGCCGCACGGATGGCGCTCGCGACCGTGCAAGGTTCTGCGAGCCTTGCCGCGCAGGCAAGCGAAAGCCCGGCGATATTGGCCGACCGCGTGGCTAGCCCCGGCGGGATGACGCGCGAAGGGTTGAACGTCCTCGACGCGGACGATCGGCTGTTGAAACTCCTTACCGACACCTTGGCTGCCGCCCGTGATCGGGGCGAGGAAATCGCCCGCGCGCGCTGATCCGCGGTTCCGATGCGATGGCAGGGCGTTTAGACTGAATGCACGTGCCTAAGTTGGGAGTTCGCCATGCTGGCTGTGAATACGCCGATCCTGGTTCTCACCACGGGCGGGACGATCGACAAAATCTATTTCGATGCCTTGTCGGACTATAAGGTTGGTGAAAGCGTCGTAGCGAAATTGTTGCAGATTGGCGGGGTGAAGCGTCCCTTTCGCATAGAAGAGGTGACGCGCAAGGATAGTCTGGAACTGGATGCTGCCGACCGGGCGCTGATCCGCGAGCGGGTGATTACAGCACCGGAAAGCCATATTGTCATCACCCATGGCACGGATACCATGACGGACACGGCCAAGGCTCTTGAGGATGTAACGGGCAAGACGATCGTCCTTGTCGGTGCGCTCGCCCCTGCACGCTTCGGCGAGAGCGACGCCAGCTTCAACCTCGGCATGGCGTTCGCGACGGCTCAAATTGCCGATCCTGGTATCTACATCAGCATGAGCGGATCGGTGTTTCGGGCGGATCAGGT
Source organism: Sphingobium sp. TomTYG46 (assembly GCF_055396345.1). Classification (NCBI taxonomy): domain Bacteria; kingdom Pseudomonadati; phylum Pseudomonadota; class Alphaproteobacteria; order Sphingomonadales; family Sphingobiaceae; genus Sphingobium; species Sphingobium sp. TomTYG46. The sequence continues at coordinate 1,308,432 of NZ_AP027324.1, read as the reverse complement.
CGTCAAGGATCGAGCAAAAGGCGCGTTTGTCCCGCGATAGGCGTCGACATCCGCATCAGCTTTTTTGGTGCCTTCAGCCAGTGTCGTGGAAGCGATCCGAGTTGGTTCCGTGGTTCGAGCGGCGGCGGCACAGCCTCCGCGTGAATGCAGATTTTCTCTGCGCCTTCTGCGGCCTCTGCGCGAGAAAAATAGATTGTCGTCGCGCAGGCCGAGCGTGATGCAGGAACCGCCTCCGCCATCGCGCATTATTCGTGCGGGTGGCGTAACGATGAGGAGGATATTCATGGCCGATTATCAGGAGCGTCCAGCGACGACGACTACTATAGTTGAACGGCGCGGCGGTGGCGGCACGGCGATTGCGGTGCTGCTGCTGGTAGTGGTGGTGGCGATTGCCGCCTTTTTCCTGATCAGTAGCCAGACGCGCAAGGATAGCGCCGTGGAAGGCGCTGCTACCCAGGTCGGTCAGGCAGCGAGTGATGTAGGTAGCGCCGCCAAGGATGCAGCCGACAGCGCGAAGGGTGAATAAGCCGAACAGCTCTATTAGAGCGGCGTGCCTTTTATCCGAATCCCTCAACCCCGTTCGGGCTGAGCTTGTCGAAGCCCTCTACTTTCTAAAAAGAAGTAGAGCCCTTCGACAGGCTCAGGGCGAACGGTAAAACAAGGTGGGGCAGATTTAAAGCTCGAAGCTTCAGCGGGCAAAAGAAAGGGCGCCCCGGTCGGGACGCCCTCTAACTATATTCACCTGCCGTTGTCGGCTCGGTTGAATTCAGATCAGCCTTCCACCTTGACATATTTTGGTGCGGCTTCGTTCAGGATGCGCAGGATCTTCTTGAGAGCGCTGGGCTCATCCGTTTCTTCCATCGCGGCGAGTTCGCGAGCGAGACGGCTGGAAGCAGCTTCGAAAATCTGCCGTTCGGAATAGCTCTGCTCCGGCTGGTCGTCGGCGCGGAACAGGTCGCGGGTCACCTCGGCGATCGACACCAAGTCGCCGGAGTTGATCTTCGCTTCATATTCCTGCGCGCGGCGCGACCACATGGTGCGCTTGACCTTCGGCTTGCCCTTCAGCGTTTCGATCGCCTCTTCCAGGGTCTTGTTCGACGACAGCTTGCGCATGCCGACTCCTTCGGCCTTGTTGGTCGGCACGCGGAGCGTCATGCGCTCCTTTTCGAACCGGAGCACATAAAGCTCCAATTCCATGCCCGCGATCTGCTCCTTTTGCAGCTCGACCACCCGGCCAACACCGTGCTTGGGGTAAACAACATAATCACCAACGTCAAAGGACAGCGCCTTGGCAGCCATTTGAAACCTTTCTAATTCTACCGGAGACGGATATCGCCGCGTCACAGATGCGCAGAGTAGCACAAGCCGAGGATTCCACGGCGCCACCGTCAGGACATGAGCAAATACTCCAGGACGGAATGCGACCGTTTCCGCCTCTTGACCCTTATTTAGCAGATTCGTAACAAAATTGCCACCCCCAGACGCAAAATCCGGGAGTGAGCCTCATGCCGAAACGCTAGAGTCTTTCTGACTTAGATTGAGGCATATCCGGCTCCACGGATGTAATTGGCGCATTCTGCGGGCGGGAAGTGGTCGAGCAGTTTTCCGATGCGTCGCCATGTTGCCTCGACGGTGCGTTCGTTGGCCTTGCGGAGCAGACGCTTGAGCTTGGAGAACATCTCCTCGATGGGGTTCAGGTCGGGCGAGTAGGGCGGCAGGAAGAACAGCCTGATGCCCGCCGCCTTGAGCAATTTGCGCACGCGGCTGCCTTTGTGGCTGCCGAGATTGTCGACCACGATGATGCTGCCGGGTTCCAGCGCGGGGATCAGGAACTGCTCGACCCACGCGGTGAAGCTCTCGCCGTTTATCGGGCCATCGAGGACGCAAGGGGCCACGATGCCATCATGCCTGAGGCCAGCGATGAAGGTCAGCGTCTTCCAGTGGCCATGCGGCACCTTGTCGATCAGCGGCTCGCCCCGGTGATGCCAGCCATGGGTGCGGGTCATGTTGGTCTTCGCCCAGGTCTCGTCGATGAAGACCATGCGCTTGGGATCTACCCAGCGCTGGACCCAGCGCCAGCGGTTGCGGCGTCGGATGACGTCGGGCCGGTCCTGTTCCTTGGCGAAGAGCGTCTTTTTTTAAACGTCTTGCCCAAGCGGCCCATGAACCGCCACAGCGTGTCGCAGCAGACCACCACACCACGCTCTTCACGCAGCTGGGCCAGCAACTCGTGCAGCGTCAGGTCCTTCTTCTGCTCGATCCGCGCAAGCAACCACTCGCGCTCACGCGCCAGCAACGGGAGCATGTGACCGCCGACCTTGCCCGGCTCAACAGACCCGCGCGTTCGCCATGACTGCGCCCAGCGAACCCCCGTGGCCGGGCTCACCTCCAGCAACCGCGCAGCCCCCCGCGCCGACATGCCTCGATCCAGAGCCCGACAAAACCGAACCCGCAAATCCTGTGATAATGGCCTCATCCATGCTGGCCTCCTCACCAGTGGCCACCTTGAATCACACTTCCAACCGTCTGGAAATCCCCAACGATTCATTCAACATCGGAAAGACTCTAGGGGTAGTTCGTCAGTGACGATCTGGCATCAATATGATGATCGGAAACGATGGACCTTCAGCCTTTGGACACACCGTCCGGCTCGTTGCCAAAGCGCCCGATCAGCTGCCAGAGCCGGGTTCGGGTGAGAAGAATTTCTCCAGCTTGTTCTCGACGCCCTTCATCTCGTCAGCGTCGGCAGGGGCGTCGCCCTTGACGGTGATGTTGGGCCATTCAGCCGAGAATTTGGTGTTGAGCTCCAGCCACTTCTCCAAACCATTTTCCGTATCGGGCAGAATGGCTTCGGCAGGGCATTCAGGTTCGCACACGCCGCAATCGATGCATTCATTGGGATTGATGACCAGCATGTTCTCACCCTCGTAGAAACAATCGACGGGGCAGACCTCGACGCAATCCATATATTTGCAGCGGATGCAGTTGTCGGTCACGACATAGGTCATGGATCAGCACTCAATAGGGGTTCGACAGCGGCGGCCCTGCTATGCTCGGTGGGCGCGAAGGTCAATGAGGATATTTTTGTCTCCCTAATCGCCCAGCTTCAGTTCCTCATAGCATGTCTGAGCTTCTGGCGCTGGTCCCCTGCGTCCCGGAAGTTCCACGACGCGGACCACGCGTACCCCGCTGGGGTGGGGAAATGTGATGAGATCGCCCGCGCGCACGGGCGAATGGGCGCGCTCGATGCGGCGGCCATTCAGACGGATATGACCCTCTTCAGCTAATTTCTGCGCCACCGACCGGCTTTTGGCGAGCCGGGCGAACCACAGGAATTTGTCGATGCGCAGGCTCGGTCCATGATTACCGAGGGGCGCGCCTTCAGCCATTGCGGCCAAGAAGCTCCGCCAGGCCTGCAAAGGCATTGTTGCTCACTGGCGCCGACGCGCCGGTCGAAGCGGGGCGGGAAGGTGCGCCACGCGCAGGAGCGCTGTGCCGGTTAGGTCCACGGGCGTGCTGCTGATCCGGCCGTGCCTTCTGCCGACCGCGGAAGGTCCAGTTCGCGCCGCCTTCTGTGGCTGCCTCGACAGGGCGGAATCCAGCGAGGCGCATCAATTGCAGGAAAGCGGGTTCGTTGAGGCCAAGCGAGACGATCTGCGGGCTTTGGGCGGTGAAGGCCTCGCCCTTCGCGATCGCTTCATGGGCGGCGCGGGCCATGCGCTCCGCCATGTCGATTCGCAGCATCTGATCGTCGAAGCCGCGGAAGCCAGCGATCCGGGCACCCATCTGTTCCGTCTTTTCGCCCGTGGGGATGAGCGTCAGGCCGGGCAGGGGCAGGGGAAGGCATGGTTTGGCGATGCGCGCCGCCAGCAGCGCCGCGCGCCATCGTGCCGCTCCGGGCTTCAGAAGTCCTGGATGATAGATGTCGAGCACCCCGATATCGATGCCCGCACGACGCAGAAGGTGGCGTTGGTCCTTGTCCAGATGGTTCAGCGCCGAATCGAGATCGATCCTTGTCATCACTCCGCCAGCGTCGGCCAGTTGAGCGAACACGGCTCGTGCGACCGCAGGAACTGCCGGATCGGCTGCGCTGGCTGCCATCTTCACGAGGGGCAGAAGATGCTTTTCCTTTTGCGCCTCAACCCAGCTTGTGAGGCGCGTGAGCACCTGCTTCTGCACATCCTGGCCAAGCGCCAGAAGGCCGCGATCAAGCCGGATTTCCGGCGCCAGCAGCGATGGGCCGATGAGCAACGCCGCCACGGCATTGCCCTGCCAACCGATACCCGGCGCCTGTCCCGGCTCGTCCATCAGCACGAAATCAGTGTCGGGCGCGCCCAGCAATTCGTCAGCCTTCACTCGTAATATCCTTCCAAGACGGCGTTCCGCAGCCGCCAGCAGCATCTTTCTATCCTGATGCCGCGTAGCCGGATCGACCGAGAAACGAAATCCGTCAAGTCGCCCGATCGTCTCACCATCGACGCAGACCGTCCCGTCCGGCTCCACATCGACCGGAAGATTGCTGGCTTCCTGCCCCATGTCGCGCAACAGTACAGCGGTGCGGCGATCGACAAAACGCTGCGTCAGCGCGGTATGCAGGGCGTCGGAAAGCCTTTCTTCCAGCGCGCGCGTCCGCTCCGCCATCTCCGCAGGATGCGCCAGCCAGTCGGGACGGTGCGCGATATAGGACCAGGTGCGGGCGGCGGCGATCCGGCCCGATAATGTGTCGATATCGCCCTGAACCGAATCGAGCCGTACCAGCTGTTGAGCGAACCAGTCGCGCGGGATATGGCCGTTACCTTCGGACAGGAACCGCCAGATACGGCCCACGGTGCGCGCATGATGTTCCGCGCCCAGCTTCTGAAAATCGGGCAGTCCGCATGCGGCCCACAGCCTTTCGACGGCCTTCTCCCCCTTTACCCGGTCGATGACCAGCGGATCGTCGGACAGCCGCCGGAGCACCGCCAGGTCCACCGCTTCGGGTGCCGCGCGCAATTCGTCACGGTCGGGCCGCGTCTCCAGCTCCATGATGAGCCGACTGATGCTGTCCATGCGCGGCTGGCCTTCGCGCCAGAAGAGTTGCTCGACTGGCGGGAAGCGATGCGCTTCGATCGCCTCTATTTCTTCGGGCGTGAAGGCAGCGTCGCCATCTTCATGACCAAGGCTACCGAAGGTGCCGTCCTTATGATGCCGCCCGGCCCGACCGGCGATCTGGGCCATTTCCGACACGGTCAGCCGCCGCGTCCGCCGTCCGTCGAACTTGCGCAACGAAGCGAAGGCGACATGCGCCACGTCCAGATTGAGTCCCATGCCAATCGCATCGGTAGCGACCAGATAATCGACCTCGCCGTTCAGGAACATCTGTACCTGCGCATTGCGGGTGCGAGGGGACAGCGCGCCCATCACGACGGCAGCGCCGCCCCTGAAACGCCGCAGCATCTCCGCCACGGCATAGACTTCCTCCGCCGAGAAGGCGACGACAGCCGATCGCTTCGGCAGGCGCGACAGCTTCTTTGCCCCGCCATAGGACAGCGTGGAAAAGCGCGGGCGGCTGACGATTTCCACGCCCGGCACCAGTGCTTTCACCACCCGGCCGATGCTGGCCGACCCCAGGATCATGGTCTCCTCCCGACCACGCGCCCGCAGCAATCGGTCGGTAAAGATGTGCCCGCGCTCCGGATCGGAACCCAGCTGCGCCTCGTCCAGCGCGACAAAGGCATAGTCGCCAAGGCCGTTGGTTGCGGCTCCGGCCTCCCGGCCTACGCCGATCGGCATCGATTCGGCCGTGCAGAGATAATAAAGCGCGCCCGGAGGGATGATCTTCTCTTCCCCCGTGATCAACGCGACCTGACCCGGACCTTTGATGGCGACAACCCGGTCGTACACTTCGCGCGCCAGCAATCGAAGCGGAAAGCCCATCATCCCGCTGGAATGACCGCACATGCGCTCGACGGCCAAATGCGTCTTGCCGGTATTGGTGGGACCCAGCACGGCTGTGACGGGCGATCGGGCAAATTGAGCCATGATCCTCTCTATGTCGGGGATGAGCGCAGCGAGAGCAAGGGGAAGTGGGGCGATTCTCCTGTGGGCTATGCAACTTCAGTTGTTCAACGGCTGAAGGGCACGTTTCGTCGCGTGAATATGGTTAAAAAATCCGTCTTTATTTGACTTTAACCCTATGCGTTCACAACAATGCCCATGAACGCGCGGCGGGGGTCGGGCGAATTTTTAGCCCGTGGGGGGCTTTTCAAGTGTTTCACGGTAGCCAGTTCAGTCCTCAGCAGGGGGGCGCATCCGCTTCCCTTTGGGTGACTGACGCCATCGGCAAGGGGTCGTTTACGACCGCCGATGCGCGTGACTGGCGCACCCGCCTGCGTGACTGGGCGGATGAGGTCGAACTGGTTCCCGATCTTGGCCAGCGAGTGGGCAGCCGTACGTGGTTCCGCGGCCTTGCTACCTGTTTTGGGCTTTGCGCATCGGCGCTGTATCTCTCCCCCGGCTTTCAGCCTCTGCCCGGCGCGCCGGAGCCGTTGCTCGCTCAGCCGCAGTTCGAGGAAGTGCGCAGCCAGATGATCACGCCGCTCGCCATGGGCGCGGACAGCGGACGGCGCATGGGGCCGACCGATGCCGTCCAGCCCCTGCGCGAAACGCCCGAACGTCCGCAGATCGAATTGCGCGCACAGATAGGTGGAAGTGATTCGCTTGGCCGGGCCTTGGCGAGGGCAGGGGTCAGCAATGCGGACGCCGCTCAGGTCATGGCGCTCGCCAGCGGCGATATAGCCAAGGGCCTGAAGCCGGGCACGCCGCTCGACATCGTGCTTGGCCGCCGCGCCAGCCGCGACATGCCCCGGCCGCTCGACCATCTCGCCTTCCGCGCACGGCTCGACCTCGCGCTGGAGATCAATCGCGTGGGCGGGCTGCTGCAAGTGCAGCGTACGGCTATCCATGTCGATGACACGCCGCTCCGTATTCAGGGCGTAATCGGCGACAGCATCTATCAATCCGCGCGTGCGGCTGGCGCACCGCCCAAAGCGATTCAGAGCTTCCTGCGTGTCATTGCACAGCAGGTCGATCTGGGTTCGATCCACAGCGGAGACCGCTACGACATCATCACCGAATATCGCCGGGCAGCGACCGGGGATGTCGAAGTAGGCGACCTGCTGTTCGCCGGCCTGCACCGTGCCAGCGGCCGGGGCATCGACATGCTCAAATGGACCACCGACGGCCGCAGCCAATGGTTCGAGGCATCCGGCGTCGGGGAACGGCGCGGGGTGCTGTCCGCGCCGGTGCAGGGCCGCATGTCCTCTGGCTTTGGTATGCGCCGCCACCCCATCCTCGGCTATACGCGCATGCATGCGGGCATTGACTTTGCCGCGGCCTATGGCTCGCCCATCTATGCGGCGACCGATGGCGTCGTGTCCTATTCGGGACGTCATGGCGGTCATGGCAATTATGTCCGGCTGGAACATGGCAACGGCCTTGCCACCGGCTATGCCCATATGAGCCGCATCGCCGCGCGCTATGGACAGCGCGTCCGTCAGGGACAGGTCATCGGCTATGTCGGTTCAAGCGGCCTTTCGACTGGCCCGCATCTCCATTACGAACTGTACCGTAGCGGCCGAACGGTGAACCCGCTTTCGGTCAAATTCACCACGACGGCTCAGCTTGCCGGGGGAGAACTGGCGGCCTTCCGGAACCGGCTGAGGCAGTTGAAGAGCCTGCGTGTCGGCGTGCCGGTCACCGTCGCGCAAAACAAGCCGCAGGCTGCGGCGCCCAACCTGTAGAGCATTTAGCTGCTTCCCGTAATTGGGCTGCTTCGCTAACCCGCCTCCATGACCCAAATCACCGCCCTGCTACTCGCCGGATCGCGCCCCGGTTCCGATCCTCTGGCGCAGGCGGCCGGGGTCGCGGTCAAGCCTCTCGCGCCGGTGGGGGGCGATCCGATGATCAATTATCCCGCGCGGGCGCTGCTCGCGCATCCGTCGGTCGGACAAGTCGTCATTCTCACCCAGACGCCGGAGCTATATCGCGCCGACCCCGCCACAGCCTGGCTCGGCGAAGACCCGCGCGTCCGCTTCGAACAGAGCGGCAGCGGAATAGCGTCCACATTGCTGGGCCTCCTGGAACGGCCAGACCTCCCTTTTCCGCTGCTCGTCACCACGGCGGATCATGTTCTGCTCGACGCCGACATGCTCGACCAATTTGTGGCCGAGGCAGAAGGGGCCGACATTGCGGTGGCGATGGTCGAACGGGCGACCTTGCTCGCCCGCTATCCCTCGTCGCGGCGGACCTGGCTCAAATTCAGGGACGGCTGGTGGTCCGGCGCCAACCTCTTCTGGTTCGGCAGCGCCAAGGCGCGCGCCGTCATCGCCCTCTGGCAAGAGGTGGAGCAGGACCGCAAAAAGGGTTGGAAGATCCTTTCGGCATTCGGGCCGATCGCCTTGCTCGGCGCTGTGCTGCGCCTCTCGACACTCCATGGCGGCATAGCGCGCATCGGCCGTCGCTTTGGCCTCGTCGCCCGGCTGGTGCCCATGCGCAAAGCGGAAGCCTGCATCGACGCGGACAAGGTTGAGGATGTCGTGCTTATCGAACAGATATTGAGCGGCGAAGCGTAAAGCTTGGCTCTGCAAATCTGCACCACCTCGAACACCGTTCGCCCTGAGCCTGTCGAAGGGCTCTACTTTTTCAGAGAGGAAGGACGAGGCTTCGACAAGCTCAGCCCGAACGGGTCGAGGGATTCAGATGTACCACTCTCTGCTCTAACCACTAAAACTCGCTTCATGCTTTTGCTGCTTTGATGGGTAGCAAATGGCGAAACGAGGCGCTAAGGGCCTCTGGCGCGCGCCCCCATATAATTATCGGCGCGGACGGAGGACATCTTAAACCATGGCCGAATTCACCCTGCCCAAGAACAGCAAGATTTCCGGTAAGGGCGTGACCCACAAGGCCCCTGACGGTGCGAGCAACGTCAAGAGCTTCAAGGTCTATCGCTACGATCCCGACTCGGGTCAGAATCCGCGCTATGACACGTTTGAGATTGACCTCGACAATTGCGGTCCGATGGTTTTGGACGCATTGCTGAAGATCAAGAATGAATATGATCCGACGCTGACCTTCCGCCGTTCCTGCCGCGAAGGCATTTGCGGTTCCTGTTCGATGAACATGAATGGCAAGAACGGCCTCGCCTGCACCACCTCGATCGAGGAGTGCGCGGGCAAGGAAGTGCGCGTCACGCCGCTGCCCCACATGGACGTGATCAAGGATCTCGTCCCCGATTTCACGCATTTCTATGCGCAGTACAATTCGATCAAGCCGTGGCTGCAAACCGTCAGCCCCGCGCCGAGCGGCAAGGAGCGGCTCCAGTCGCCCGCCGACCGCGAAAAGCTCGACGGTCTGTATGAGTGCATCCTGTGCGCCTGCTGCTCGACCAGCTGCCCGAGCTACTGGTGGAACTCCGACAAGTTCCTTGGCCCGGCGATCCTGCTCCAGGCCTATCGCTGGCTGGCTGACAGCCGTGACGAATATACCGGCGAGCGCCTTGATGAGCTGGAAGATCCCTTCCGCCTCTATCGCTGCCACACCATCATGAACTGCGCGAATGTCTGCCCCAAGGGCCTCAGCCCTGCCAAGGCGATCGCGGAGACCAAGAAGATGATGGTCGAACGGCAGCTTTAATCCAGTGGGCGATAATGCTGGTCCTGTAAGCCTGGTGCTGGAAGGTCCGTGGGCTGACTGGTTGCGTTGGAGGGATCCAGCTCCGGAGACCTTCCTTGGCACATCCGTTGGCCCCAGCTATTCGCAAGGTGCCGGTGATCGCCGCGCCACTGTGATGCTGGAAACCCGTCCGTCGCACGCCAATCGCAACGGCGCGCTGCATGGCGGTTTTCTCGCGGCCTTTGCCGACCATGCTTATTTTGCGGCGCTGGCGGCCATGGGACGTCCCGAGCAGGCTGCTGCCGTCACTGTCGATCTTTCCATGCAATATTGCGGCTCCGGCAAAGTGGGCCAGCCGCTGCGCGCCGATGTCGAGGTCTTGCAGGAAACCGGGCGCTTGTTCTTCATGCGGCTGACCCTGCATCAGGATGACGGGCTGGTCGCGTCCTCGACCGCCACGGTGCGAAAGGTCCCGGTTCCCAAATGACCAGCGTTATCGAGCGTTATCGCGCGCTCGTCGCGGCCGGGGAATTGCGTCCCGATCCGGATCAGCAGGCCGCCGCAGCACGGTTGAACGCGCTTCAGCTGGAATTGGAAGCGGCTCCTCCTCGCGGGTCGACCTTGTGGAAATTGCTGCGAAAGGCGCCTGAGCCGCCACGCGGCCTCTACATGTGGGGGGGTGTCGGCCGGGGCAAGTCGATGTTGATGGACCTGTTCTTCGACACCGTGCAGGTCAAGCGCAAGAAGCGCGCCCATTTCCATGAATTCATGCTCGACGTCCATGCACGGCTTGCCGAGGTTCGCAAAGCGGAGAAGGGCGATCCTATCCCTCCGGTCGTGGACTCGCTCGCCGAAGAGGCGCGGCTGCTCTGCTTTGACGAAACGGTCGTGAATAATATGGCGGACGCTGCCATCATGTCGCGTCTGTTCACCGGGCTGCTGGACAAGCGGGTGACGATCGTCACGACCTCCAACCGCGCGCCGGATGAACTCTATAAGGACGGCCTCAATCGTCAGCTTTTCCTGCCGTTCATCGACCTCATCAAGGATCGTCTGGACGTCCTGACCCTGGATGGACCGACCGACTACCGGCTCGACCGTTTGGGTGACGCGCAGCTTTGGCATTCGCCCAACGGGCCGGAGGCGACCAAGGCGCTGTCCGAGGCGTTCTTCCGCCTCACCGACTATCCGGTGGAAGATCGGGCAAAGGTTCCTGTGGAGGACATAAAGGTGCAGGGTGGGCGGACCTTGCACGTGCCGAAGAGCCTGAAGGGCGTGGCAGTCTTTTCCTTCAAGCGCCTGTGCGCTGAGGCGCGCGGCGCGCCTGACTATCTGGCGATCGCGCGGCGCTTTCATACCGTCATCCTCGTCGGCATCCCGGTGCTGGGGCCTGAGAACCGCAACGAAGCCGCCCGCTTCGTCACGCTGATCGACGCCTTGTACGAATATAAGGTCAAGCTGCTCGCCTCGGCCGATGCGGAGCCCGCGCAGCTCTATCCTCGCGGCGACGGAGCGTTTGAATTCGAACGCACGGTGTCCCGCCTGATGGAAATGCAGTCGGACGACTATCTCGCCCTCGGGCACGGCCCGAAATAGCGCCGTTCGGCGCGGTGGGGCACTCATTCATCCTATTGAAAATGGCCCGGACGCTTCCTTCTGAGAGGAAGCGCCCGGCAGGTGGCCGCTGCGGGACAAGTCAGCGCCAGGGTAGAAGCGCGTAACAAACAGAGGCGAAAAGGCGATTAATGCAACTGCGAATGAATTGCAAAGATAAATGTCCCAAACTCCGTTTAGTTGGTTGAATCATTAATGAGATCGGCTTAAGCGGGCGGGCAATCCCAATTTCCGTGCTTGGAGGATGATTGCATATGGCCCGTAAGAAGATCGCGCTGATCGGCGCTGGCAATATCGGTGGTACGCTCGCGCATCTCGCCGCTCTCAAGGGCCTGGGCGACATCGTCCTCTTCGACGTGGTCGAAGGCGTTCCTCAGGGCAAGGCGCTCGACCTGTCGCAGTGCGGCCCGGTCGAAGGTTTCGACTCGAAGATCATCGGCACGAACGACTATGCCGACATCAAGGACGCCGACGTCATCATCGTTACCGCCGGTGTCGCCCGCAAGCCGGGCATGAGCCGCGACGATCTTCTGGGCATCAACCTAAAGGTCATGAAGTCCGTGGGCGAGGGCATCAAGAACAATGCCCCCAACGCCTTTGTCATCTGCATCACAAACCCGCTCGACGCGATGGTTTGGGCGCTGCGCGAATTCTCCGGCCTGCCGCACAACAAGGTCGTCGGCATGGCGGGCGTTCTCGACTCCGCGCGCTTCAGCCACTTCCTGGCCGAAGAATTCCAGGTATCGGTGAAGGAAGTGACCAGCTTCGTTCTCGGCGGTCATGGCGACACCATGGTTCCGGTCGTCGAATATTCGACCGTCGCCGGTATTCCGATCCCCGACCTCATCAAGCAGGGCCGTTCGACCAAGGAGCGCATCGACGCCATCGTTCAGCGTACCCGTTCGGGTGGCGGTGAGATCGTCGGCCTGCTCAAGACTGGTTCCGCTTTCTACGCGCCCGCTACCAGCGGCATCGCGATGGCTGAGGCCTATCTGTTCGATCAGAAGCGCCTGCTGCCCTGCGCCGCGAACCTGACCGGCCAGTATGGCGTCGATAACCTCTACGTCGGCGTGCCCGTAATCATCGGCAAGGACGGCGTCGAGCAGGTCATCGAGATCGAATTGGACGAGGAAGCCAAGGCGAACCTTCAGGTATCGGTGGACGCGGTCAAGGAACTGCTGGAAGCCTGCAAGGGCATCGACCCTTCGCTCGCCTGATCTGACAAGCTGCACCGACATACCCCAGGTGAGTGAGCAGCCTGGGGTATGACGCCTTCACTTGAAGTGCCACCTCCACAGAATGCAAAGGGACTGACATGTCCATTCTGGTGAACAAGAACACCAAGGTCATTACGCAGGGTATGACCGGCGCTACCGGCACCTTCCACACCGAACAGGCGCTGGCCTACGGCACGCAAATGGTCGGCGGCGTTACGCCGGGCAAGGGTGGCACGACCCATATCGGCCTGCCCATGTTCGATACGGTTGCCGAAGCCAAGACGAAGACCGGCGCCGACGCTTCGGTCATCTACGTGCCGCCGCCATTCGCAGCCGATTCGATCCTGGAAGCGATCGATGCGGAAATCCCGCTGATCGTCTGCATCACGGAAGGTATTCCGGTGCTGGACATGGTTCGCGTGAAGCGTGCCCTGTCGGGTTCGAAGTCGCGTCTGATCGGTCCGAACTGCCCCGGCGTCCTGACCCCCAATGAATGCAAGATCGGCATCATGCCCGGTTCGATCTTCTCCAAGGGTTCTGTCGGCGTCGTATCGCGTTCTGGCACGCTGACCTATGAAGCCGTGTTCCAGACCACCAATGCGGGCTTGGGCCAGACCACGGCTGTCGGCATCGGCGGCGATCCGGTCAACGGCACCAACTTCATCGACGTGTTGGAGCTCTTCCTGGCCGATGACGCGACCGAATCGATCATCATGATCGGCGAAATCGGCGGCGACGCGGAAGAACAGGCGGCTCAGTTCCTGATCGACGAAGCCAAGAAGGGCCGCAAGAAGCCGATGGCTGGTTTCATCGCTGGTCGTACGGCGCCTCCGGGCCGCCGCATGGGCCATGCCGGTGCGATCGTGTCGGGCGGCAAGGGCGACGCGGAAAGCAAGATCGCGGCGATGGAAGCGGCCGGGATCAAGGTTGCCGCCAGCCCGTCCGAACTGGGCTCGACGCTTGTCGAAGTCCTGAAGGGCTAAGCAAAGGCAGACAAGGTGGCCGGGCTGCACCCCGGCCGTCTTTGATACCCCGCTTCGCGACTGCACGCGGTCGGCATGGGACTTAAGGCATGGGTTACGAGAACCAGGACTTTGAAACGGAACGCGGGCCGAGCTGGGCACGCCCCAATTGGCCTCTGGCGGACACTGATGATCTGACCGGCGCGCTCGATCCGACACAGATGCAGGTGGCGGTGAAGGCTGCCGCCAAGGCTGCGGGCAAGTCAGTCTCCGACGCCGACGCAGTCAGCGCCGCTGACGATGCGATCCGTGCCCAGTTGCTGATCCGCACCTATCGCGTGCGCGGCCATCTTGCGGCCAATCTCGATCCGTTGGGCCTCGTCCAACGTGAACTGCCTGCCGACCTGACGCCCGAATATCACGGCCTTAACGACGTTGATAAAAAGATCTATCTCGGCGGTACTCTGGGCCTGCAATATGCCACGGTAGGCGAGATCGTCGCGATCCTGCGTGCCAATTATTGCGGCAATGTCGGCCTGGAATATATGCACATCGCCGATGTCGAGGAACGCGTGTTCCTTCAGGACCGGCTGGAAGGCAAGGACAAGGAGATTCACTTCACGCCCGAAGGCAAGAAGGCAATCCTGTCCAAGGTAATCCAGGGGGAGCAGTACGAAAAGTTCCTGGGCCGCAAATATGTCGGCACCAAGCGTTTCGGCCTGGATGGCGGCGAGTCCATGATTCCCGCGCTCGAAGCCATCATCAAACATGGCGGCGCGCTGGGCGTGCGCGAGATCGTATACGGCATGGCCCATCGCGGCCGTCTGAACGTGCTCGCCAATGTGATGGCCAAGGGCTTCCGCGTCATCTTCCACGAATTTTCGGGCGGCACTGCGAACCCCGAGGATGTCGGCGGATCGGGAGACGTGAAATATCATCTCGGCACCTCCACCGACCGCGAATTTGACGGCATCAAGGTGCATATGTCGCTGGTGCCCAACCCTTCGCACCTCGAAACAGTCGACCCGGTGGTTTTGGGTAAAGTCCGCGCGCAGCAGACCTTCCGCGATGATCTGGAAAAGCATGAGCAGGTCCTGCCGGTGTTGATCCACGGCGACGCGGCCTTTGCGGGTCAGGGCATCGTTTGGGAATGCCTCGGCTTCTCCGGCGTGTCCGGTTACAATACTGGCGGCTGTATCCATTTCATCGTCAACAATCAGATCGGCTTCACGACGAGCCCGCAATTCTCGCGTGGTTCGCCCTATCCCAGCGACGTGGCAAAGGGCGTTCAGGCGCCGATCCTGCATGTCAATGGCGATGATCCGGAAGCTGTGACTTTCGCCTGCAAGCTGGCGATCGAATATCGCCAGACCTTCCATCGCGACATCGTGATCGACATGTGGTGCTATCGCCGCTTCGGCCACAATGAGGGGGACGAACCGAGCTTTACGCAGCCGCAGATGTACGCGAAGATTCGCCAGCATCCCCCCGTCAGCGACGTCTATTCGGCGCGGCTGAAGGCGGAAGGCGTGGTTGACGATGATTTCGTAAACAAGGTGACGGGCGATTTCGTCAATCATCTGGAAGAAGAGTTTGAGGCGGCCAAGAGCTACAAGGCCAATAAGGCCGACTGGTTTGCCGGTCGCTGGTCGGGCTTGCATAAGCCGGCCGACGCCGAAACATCGCGGCAGAATGTCGAAAGCGCGATCAGCCAGAAGCTGTTCGACAGCCTGGGCAAAACGCTGAGCACCGTTCCCGAAGGCTTGAATGTCCACAAGACGCTCAAGCGCGTGATCGACGCCAAGGCGGAAATGTTCAAGTCGGGCCAGAATTTCGACTGGGCTACTGGTGAGGCGCTCGCTTTCGGATCGCTCCTGTCCGAAGGCTATGGCGTCCGCTTGTCGGGCCAGGATTCAGGACGCGGCACGTTCAGTCAGCGTCATGCGGTCTGGGTCGATCAGGATAGCGAGAGGAAGTATATCCCGCTTTCAACCGTGCCTCATGGCCGGTTCGAGGTGCTGGATTCGCCGCTGTCCGAATATGGCGTGCTTGGCTTTGAATATGGCTTCGCATTGGCTGACCCCAAAAGTCTGGTGCTGTGGGAAGCGCAATTCGGCGACTTCGCCAACGGCGCGCAAATCGTGTTCGATCAGTATATCGCCTCGTCGGAGACGAAGTGGCTGCGTTCGAACGGTTTGGTCTGTCTACTGCCTCACGGCTATGAGGGGCAGGGGCCGGAGCATAGCTCGGCGCGTCTGGAACGCTTTCTGCAGCTGTGCGCGGAAGGGAATATTCAGGTCGCCAACATCACGACGCCTGCCAATTATTTCCATGTCCTGCGTCGTCAGATGCTGCGTTCCTTCCGCAAGCCGCTTATCATCATGGCGCCGAAGTCGTTGCTGCGGCACAAGCTGGCGGTGAGCAAGGCCGAAGACTTTGTGGGGGAGACGCATTTCAAGCGCATCCTGTCCGATCCCCATGCAGCGGCAGACGCTGACACGAAGCGGCTGGTCCTGTGCTCGGGCAAGGTCTTCTATGACCTTATGGAAGCGCGCGACGCGGCAGGTGATAAAGACGTGCAGATCCTGCGCATCGAGCAGATCTACCCCTTCGCCACGGAAGCATTGGCCACGCGAATCAAGCGAATGACGAAGCTGGAAGAGGTGGTCTGGTGCCAGGAAGAACCGCGCAATAACGGTGCCTGGTTCTTCGTTGAACCCTATGTCGAGGAAGCGCTGGCCCAGGCAGGGAAGGCGCCGATGCGCGCTCGCTATGCCGGACGAAAGGCTGCCGCTTCGCCCGCCACGGGTCTGGCCAAGCGCCATGTCGCCGAACAGGGCGCCCTCGTCGCCGATGCGCTGGGTCACAGCGTTCGTGAAGAAATCCGCCGCCAGAAGAAAGGCTGACACAGCTCATGGCAACTGAAGTCAAAGTCCCCACGCTGGGCGAATCCGTTACCGAAGCGACCGTTGGCCAGTGGCTGAAGAAGCCCGGCGAGGCGGTGAAGGCCGATGAGCCGATCGTCAGCCTGGAAACCGACAAGGTGGCGGTGGACGTGCCCGCACCGGTCGCGGGAACCTTGGGCGACATCATCGCCAAGGAAGGCGACACGGTGAACGTCGGTGCGCTGCTGGCGATGATCAACGAAGGCGCGGCTGCTGGTGCGGCGCCTTCGGCTTCCCCGGCTTCTGCTCCGGCTGCCAAGGCTGAGACGGCAGCGCCTGCTCCTGCGGCTTCGGCGCCTGCCGATGAGGATGAGGGCGGCAATTTGACGCTGTCTCCAGCCGTTCGCCGCCTGGTGCTGGAGCATGGACTCGACCCGAGCAAGATCAAGGGCACCGGCAAGGACGGCCGCCTGACCAAGGATGATGTGATGGCCGCCGTGGCTGCGGGCACGGCCAAGGCGACGGCGTCGGCACCGGCTGCCGCGCCTGCTGCCGAGGCGCCTGCCGCAGGTCCAAGCCGTCGTCAGGAGCGCGTCAAGATGACGCGCCTGCGCCAGACGGTCGCCAAACGCCTGAAGGAAGCGCAGAATAACGCGGCGCTGCTGACCACCTATAATGACGTCGACATGACAAATGTCATCGAAGCGCGCGCGAAATATAAGGACCTGTTCGAGAAGAAGCATGGTGTCCGTCTGGGCTTCATGGGCTTCTTCACCAAGGCCGTCTGCATGGCGCTGCGCGACATTCCGGGCGTCAACGCGCAGATCGAAGGCGATGAGATCGTCTATAACGACTTCGCCGATATCTCGGTGGCCGTGTCGGCCCCGAACGGCCTGGTCGTGCCGGTGATCCGCAACGCCGAATCCTTGAGCGTCGCCGACATCGAAAAGACGATCGGCGGCTTTGGCAAGAAGGCCAAGGAAGGCACGCTGACCATGGAAGATATGAAGGGCGGCACCTTCACCATCTCCAATGGCGGCGTCTTCGGTTCGCTGCTGTCGAGCCCCATCATCAACCCGCCCCAGTCGGCTGTTCTGGGCCTGCACCGCATCGAGGACCGTCCGGTCGTCCGCGATGGGCAGATCGTCATCCGTCCGATGATGTATCTGGCGCTCAGCTACGACCATCGGCTGATTGATGGTCGTGAAGCGGTGACCTTCCTCGTCGCGGTCAAGAACGCGATCGAGGATCCGACCCGTCTGCTGATCGACCTGTAAGATCAACCTTTCATTCCGTTCGGGCTGAGCCTGTCGAAGCCCTGTCCTTTCTGGGGGACGAAAGAAAAAGTAATGCCCTTTGACAGGTTGGGACGAGACAAGCGGCTCGGAACAAGGGCGAACGGAGATTGAGATGGCTGACTTCGATTATGACGTCCTGGTGATCGGCGCGGGTCCGGGGGGCTATGTCGCCGCCATCCGGGCGGCTCAACTGGGTCTCAAGACTGCGTGCGCCGAGAGCCGTGAGACGCTGGGCGGCACCTGCTTGAATGTCGGCTGCATTCCGTCGAAGGCCCTGCTGCACGCGTCTGAGCTTTATGAGGAGGCCGCAGGTGGCGCACTCGCAAAGCTGGGCGTCAAGATCGACAAGATGAGCCTTGATCTGGATACCATGCAAGGTCAACGCAAGGATGCCGTGAAGGGCCTGACGGGCGGCATCGAATTCCTGTTCAAGAAGAACAAGGTCGACTGGTTGAAGGGGCGTGCAAGCTTCACTGGCGCGAACACGGTCGATGTTGCGGGCAAGGCCGTGACCGCGAAGAATATCATCATCGCGACGGGTTCCTCCGTGACGCCGTTGCCTGGCGTCGAAGTGGAAAATGACAAGGGCCTTATCGTCGATTCAACCGGCGCTCTGGAACTGGACAAGGTTCCGGATCACCTCGTCGTCATCGGCGGGGGCGTCATCGGGCTGGAACTGGGTTCGGTCTGGCGCCGTCTGGGCTCGAAGGTGACGGTCGTCGAATTTCTCGACCAAATCCTGCCGGGCATGGATGGCGAGGTTCGCAAGGAAGCGAACAAGATCTTCAAGAAGCAGGGCTTCGAATATAAGCTCGGCACCAAGGTCACGGGCGCCAAGGCGCATAAGAAGGGCGTCAGCCTGACGGTTGAGTCTGCCGCAGGCGGGGCTTCGGAGGCGATCGAGGCCGATGTCGTGCTGGTGTCGATCGGCCGCCGTCCGAACACTGACGGATTGGGCCTTGACAAGATCGGCCTTGAACTCAACGCGCGCGGGCAGATCGAAACCGATCATGACTTTGCGACCAAGGTCCCCGGTGTTTGGGCCATCGGCGATGTGATCCCCGGCCCGATGCTCGCGCATAAGGCTGAAGACGAGGGCATCGCCGTTGCGGAGAATATTGCCGGGCTGACCGGGATCGTGAACCACGCAGTGATCCCGTCGGTGGTCTACACGAAGCCAGAGATTGCAGGCGTCGGCCTCACCGAGGAAGCCGCCAAGGAGCGCGGTGCGGTCAAGGTCGGCAAGTTCCCGATGATGGCGAACAGCCGCGCGAAGACCAATCATGAGCCTGATGGCTTTGTGAAGGTGATCGCCGATGCGGAAACCGACCGGGTCCTGGGCGTGTGGATCATCGCGACTGTGGCTGGCACGATGATCGCGCAAGCGGCACAGGCGATGGAATTCGGGGCATCGAGCGAGGATATCGCCTACACCTGCCACGCGCATCCGACGCATAGCGAAGCGATCAAGGAAGCCGCAATGGCGGTCATGGGCAAGCCGATCCACATGTGATCGTCGCCTTTGGCGAAGTTGGAAAGGGCCGCCGCTGTGCGGCCCTTCTGCTTTTCAGGCGCTGGCGATGCGCGGCGTGGATGCCGCCGCTATGGTTGGTGAGGATAGCACGCGCCGGATGCAGACGCGGTTCCGACCACGCGCCTTCGCGTCATAGAGTGCCTCGTCCGCGCGAGCGATGGTGTCGTGGATTGACGTGTCGCTGCGCTGAGTGGTCGATAGGCCAAAGCTAGCAGTCAATGGACGGCTGAGCCGTAGTTGCGTTGCAATCGTCGCGGTGAAGCCTTCGCGCAGCTTGTTCGCGATTTCCGCCGCATGCGCTGCATCGATCCCCGGTAGGAACAGGACAAATTCCTCTCCACCGAAGCGGGCCACGACTGCGCCATCCGGAGCCATTGTGGTGAGAAGACGAGAAAGCGCCCTGATCACCTGGTCGCCGGATGCGTGACCATATTCGTCGTTGATGGTCTTGAAATGGTCGATGTCACAGACAATGAGACTTCCTGCGGGCAGCCCATCCGATTGCCTGCGCTGGATGGCATCATCGAATCCCCGGCGATTGAAGAGGCCGGATAACGGATCGACCATGGCTTCCCGCTGATAGCGACCCAGTATGTCGATCACCTGCGTCGCAAGAGCGGCGAACGCGAGAAAGAAACCAAATATGCAGGCAAGCGCCTGCATCAGAAAGGCATATTCGCTGGTGAGGAAGTCGCCATTCTCCGACAGCGTAAGCGGGACAGTGGTGCCCCGAACGAAATTATCCAATGCGACGAGAGATGCAGCGGCGAACAACGTCCGATCGGCCCCTGTACGCAAATGATTCTTCGCCGCGACAAGGGGAAGTCCAATCAGGAGAAAGCAGCCAAAGTCCGAGGCGACCAGCTCGAGCGGCAGATTGTCCATGGCATAGGCCAGGATGCACAGCATGATCGAGCCGCCCCAGATCGTCAGCCGTGCCGTCAGAAGCCAGGATGGCCGCCAGCGTTGCAACAGCGCTTGACCGAAAAGCAGGAACCCGGTGGCGAACAGCAGATCAGCGATGATGCTCCAGACAGGATCCGGGATTGCGGCAAAACCGACGGGCGCCGCAAATCCCGCGGCGACGCAGAAGAAGGCCGCGCTCCACCAGGCAGCGGCCCGCACATGCCAGTTACAGATGATCAGGAACGCGATGCCAAAGCTGGCCATCATGATCGGCAGGAAGAAAGCGAAATTTTCTCCCATGCTGACTGCCTTTACCTGATGTTACCCGGAAGATCGGCAGGCACGAAGCCGCCGGTGGGGCGGCGGTATAAGCCTTTGTTTAAAAAATACTTCCAAAATCGACGAGATGTTCATCCGCTATGGATCAAACGGCCGACGATCAGCCTGACCAACCTTCCAGAAGCGGCATCAGTTCATCGAAATGATCTATGACCGCGTCTGCTTCCAGTTGTTCGACGGGGCCGTCGAGGAAGCCGAAGCTGACCGCTATGCTTGGCACTCCCGCGTTACGTGCGCCCGCGATGTCGTTGATCGTGTCGCCGAGGAATATCGTCCGACCGCCGCCAGCGCGCGCGATCATCTCGTGGATCGGCGCTGGGTCCGGCTTCGCTACGCCAAGGGTGTCGCCGCCAATGACGCTGACGAAACGTTCGGAAAGGCCGATCTGATGGAGCAGGGGAATAGTGAAGCGTTCAGCCTTGTTCGTGCAGATCGCAAGCTTGACGCCCGCTTTGTCCAAAGCCTCCATCGCGTTCATGAGGCCGGGATAGGGGACCGAATGGATGGCGAGATTCTGCTCATAATAATCGAGCAATGTCGGCAGCATCCGAGCCAGCAGGGCGTCATCATAGCCGCCCGATGCGGTTAGCGCCCGTTCCAGCATGACTTTCGCGCCCTTGCCCACGAACGGGCGGATGGCATCGACGGGAAAAGGCGGGCGGCCATCCGTCGCGATCGCGTAATTGACTGCCGCGGCGAGGTCGCCGCTCGTGTCGAGCAAGGTGCCGTCGAGGTCGAAACCCACTATATCGAAGGGAATGCTGATCATGCGCGGCTCATGCGGCCTCTCCGGTGGCAAAGGCAAGGCAAACGTGGCAGAGAGCGATCAGATTCATAACCTTCCCTGCTAAAAGAGGACGCGTTCCGCCGTGACCGCCACCCGCCCACTCGCCGTCATCATCCTTGCCGCCGGGCAGGGCACGCGTATGAAGTCAGCCAAGCACAAGGTGCTCCATCCGGTCGCGGGTCGGCCAATGTTGCTGCACCTGCTGGCCAGTGTCGCTGAGCTTCAGCCCGAGCGGCAGGTCGTCGTGGTTGGCGCGGGCCGCGAGCAAGTGGAAGCCGCTGTCGCCGAAACAGGCGCGGTGATCGCCGTGCAGGAGCAGCAGTTGGGAACAGGCCACGCGGTTGCTCAGGCCCATGACGCGCTTGCCGGTTTCGCGGGTGACATATTGATCCTCTATGGCGATGTGCCGCTGGTGCGGGCGGAAACGATGCGGGCGATGCTGGACCGGCTGAACCTGGGTGATGACCTGCGCGCCGTGGTGCTGGGCTTCAGACCCGAGGACGCGGGCGCCTATGGGCGGATCATCACCAGTGGCCAGGGCCTCATCGATAAGATGGTCGAATATAAGGATGCCGACGCGGCGGAACGAGCCGTGACGCTGTGCAACTCCGGCCTGATGGCTGTGCGATCCACCGATCTTTTCGTCCTGCTCGACAAGATCGGCAACGACAATGCGGCGGGCGAATATTACCTGCCCGACATCATCATGCTGCCCGGCGCCCAAAGTGCCGTCATCGAAACCGAGGCTTGGGAAGTGGCTGGCGTGAACAGCCGTGCGGAGCAGGCGTTGATCGAGGCTGCCTGGCAGGACCGGAGGCGTGGCGAGGCAATGCGTGATGGCGTGACGCTGGTGGCGCCGGAAACCGTATTCTTCGCGCATGACACCGAACTTGGCCGCGATGTCCTGGTCGAGCCCAATGTCGTATTTGGGCCGGGCGTGACGGTGGCCGATGATGTGGTCATCCGCGCTTTCTCGCACATCGAGGGCGCAACCATCTCCAAGGGTGCCGAGATCGGCCCCTATGCGCGACTGCGTCCCGGAGCCCAAATTGGCGCAAAGGCTAAGGTCGGCAATTTCGTCGAAGTCAAAAAGGCGGAACTGGGCGAAGGCGCGAAGGTCAATCACCTGTCCTATATTGGCGATGCCACCATCGGGGCAGGCGCCAATGTCGGCGCGGGTACGATCACCTGCAACTATGATGGCTTTTTCAAATATAAGACGGAAATCGGCGCGGGGGCGTTCATTGGCTCCAACAGTGCGCTGGTCGCTCCGGTCAAGATCGGGGCAGGCGCGATCGTCGGCGCAGGGAGCGTGGTGACTAAGGAGGTGGAGGCGGACGCTCTTTGCCTCGTCCGGCCCGCGCAGGAGGGTAAGCCCGGATGGGCGGCGCGGTTCCGCGCTGGAATGCAGGCGCGCAAAGCGGCCAAGTGAAGTCCCCGTCCGGTCGTGGTGGGTGCCTTTGGGCGCTGCTGATGCTGGGCCTGATCGCGGCAGGCTGTTGCATCTGGCTTATCGCTAATGCGCGGGCCACGCCGGTAGTGCGCCGGATGGAGATTGTACTACCATTTCCGGAAGGTGCGCCGCGGCGGCCAGTGACGGTCGCCCTGATCACCGACTCTCATTTGTCGGGACCGGATAACAGTCCGGATAGGATGGCGCGGATCGTACGTCAGGTGAACGGCCTGAAGCCTGATCTTATCCTGCTGGGCGGGGACTATATCGGCGATCATAAGGGCGGTGCGGTTTATGCTCCGCAAGCGAGTATCGCGCCTTTTTCAGCCCTTCGGGCGCCGATGGGCGTGCTGGCGGTACTCGGCAATCACGACGCGCGCCGTTACGCGAAGATCAGCCGCACCCAATGGCGCGCCCTTTTTCGGCGCATCGGGATCACCCTTTTGACCGACCAGGCCGTGCGCCGGGGGCCGCTGGTGATTGGCGGGTTGCGGGATATTTACACCGACCGCCCGGATGTCCCTGCCGTGTTGCACGAGATGGAGGATATGGGCGGCGCTCAGATAGTCCTTTCCCACGGGCCAGATGTTTTCCCCTCCCTGCCCGACAGGCCGCTGCTGGCGATGGTGGGGCACACGCATTGTGGCCAGGTGGCGCTGCCCTTTGCCGGGATTGTCTATGTGCCGTCCCGCTTCGGCACCCGCTATGCTTGCGGCGTCTATCGTGACGATGCGAAATCCATGATCGTGTCGGCGGGGATCGGCACCAGTGGCCTGCCGATCAGACTGCTTTCGCCGCCAGATGTCTGGTTGGTTACAATTCGTCCAGAATGACTGTCTACCCTGTCGCAGTTCCGTCGATCATGGCATAGGTGGGCGCGAAACGGGTTGGTCGTTTGTTTGCATAGCTTTGAGGCTCAGGATTCATGTGCGGTATCATCGGGATCATCGGTAAGGACGATGTGGCGGAGCGTTTGGTCGATGGGCTAAGGCGCCTCGAATATCGCGGCTATGACAGCGCGGGGGTCGCGACCGTTTATGAGGGCGCGATCGAGCGGCGGCGGGCGGAGGGGAAGCTCGCCAATCTCGTGAAGGAACTGGCGAGTAATCCGCTGCCGGGGACGACCGGGATCGCGCATACCCGCTGGGCGACGCATGGGGCGCCGACGACGAGCAACGCGCATCCGCATGCGACCAATGAAGTGGCGCTGGTGCACAATGGGATCATCGAAAATTTCAAGCCGCTGCGGGAGGAACTGACCAGCCGGGGGCGTCGTTTCGATAGCGAAACGGATACCGAGGTGGTCGCGCATCTGGTGAGCGAGTTGGTGGAGCAGGGCGCTTCGCCGAAGGATGCAGTGCGCGAGGTGCTGCCGCGCCTCCATGGTGCCTTTGCGCTGGCCATCCTGTTCCGCAGCCATCCCGGCATGCTGATCGGCGCGCGGCTGGGGTCGCCGCTGGTCGTGGGCTATGGCGAGGGTGAGACCTATCTGGGTTCCGACGCGCTGGCGCTGGCGCCGCTGACGCAGCGCATTTCCTATCTGGACGAGGGCGACTGGGTCGTCATCACCGCAGAGGGTGCGGAGATTTTCGACAAGGACAACAACCCGGTCGAGCGGCCGATCACCATTTCAGGGGTGACCGGGGAGCTGATCTCCAAGGGCAATCACCGTCACTATATGCTCAAGGAGATTTACGAGCAGCCGGTGGTCGTCGCACAGACGCTGAAATCCTATCTCCAGCGGATGGAGGACCGGGTATCGCTCCCCATTCCGGATTTTGACCTGGGCGCGATCCGCCGCGTTACGATCGTTGCGTGCGGAACCAGCTATTATGCCGGGATGGTCGCCAAATATTGGGTGGAGCAGTTCGCCCGCGTCCCCGTCGACATCGATGTGGCGAGCGAGTTCCGCTATCGCGCTCCCGTAATGGAGGATGGTGGGTTGATGATCGTCATCAGCCAATCGGGCGAAACGGCCGACACGCTGGCCGCGCTCCGCCATGCCCGTATCGAGGGGCAGAAGATCGCGGCGGTCGTCAACGTACCCACCAGCACCATGGCGCGGGAGGCTGACTTGCTGCTGCCGACCCATGCGGGTCCGGAAATCGGTGTCGCATCGACCAAGGCCTTTACCTGCCAGCTAGCGGTGCTGGCGGCATTCGCGGCGAACCTGGCGCGGGCCAAGGGGCGGCTTGACGAGAAGGCGGAGAAGGAACTGGTCCGTCACCTTGCCGAAGCGCCCGCCGCGCTCAATGGCGCGCTGGCTTATGACGAGTCGATCGAGGGCATGGCGCACCTGATCGCGGGCGCGCGCGACGTGCTGTATCTGGGCCGGGGGCCGGACTATCCGCTGGCGCTGGAAGGGGCGCTAAAGCTCAAGGAAATCAGCTATATCCACGCCGAAGGCTATGCGGCCGGCGAGATGAAGCATGGGCCGATCGCGCTGATTGATGACAAGGTGCCGGTAATCGTTCTGGCTCCGAGCGGGCCGCTGTTCGAAAAGACCGTCAGCAACATGCAGGAAGTGCAGGCGCGCGGCGGCAAGGTGGTGCTGATTTCCGACTATGACGGCGTGAAGGCGGCGGGCGAGGGCTGCATCGCTACGATCACCATGCCCAAGGTCCACCCGCTGATCGCGCCGATGGTCTATGCGGTGCCGGTGCAGCTACTCGCCTATCATGTCGCCGTGGCGAAGGGGACCGATGTCGATCAGCCGAGGAATTTGGCGAAGTCCGTCACCGTCGAGTGAAGGAAAAGCGGTCGCGGATGTGGTGGTTGAAAAAGCCGCCCTTCGAGGTCGCTTTGGTCATCTCTGCGGCCAGATTTTCCGGCACATCGAAATAGCTGTAACGATTTCCGCTGATGAACTGGACGTCCAGCCGATGTTCGGCGGCATCATAGTGAAATTCGCGAATGGCTGTCGATGGCACAGCTTATGTAATGATCGATGGCCTAAGATGTTTCCATGTTCGAGGGTGGCATGGTTTCGATCACGTGCAGCTGTCCTTTCTCCGTCATCCCAGCGGCAAGCTGGGATCTTGTGAGGCTAGGTCGAACGCCATCGACCGAGATGCCAGCTTGCGCTGGCATGACGAGATTGGGAACGGCGACTAACGACCGTTTGTGGTCATTCGCATATCGGCGGGGGTGCGCCCTCTACGGACATTAACTTGATGGCGGCACTTTCGATGGTAAGCCCGAGGTATGGCCCGCAAAACGTTCATTCTTGCAATCAGCTTGGCTTGCGCAGGTTGCGAGAGAAGCCCCATGCCTTCGCATGTCCAGAAGCTGGCAAAAGCCGCGCTTCTTGTCGATGACCGCCTTCATATTCAGCGACGGGGCAAACTGACCATCCGGCCCACCACGAAATTCTGTTCATTTCGCAAGGGCTTTCACCTTGATGGCATCGTTCTTCACGATGCTTTGGAGCGTCATAAGCAAAGTGCATCCCCTGAGCGAACCAACGGCATTGCCGGGGAGAGCAATTGCGAAGCACCTGATACAATCTACGTCTATGGCTTCAAGTCGGAAAACCGCGAGGGAAAGCCCTACGCGCTGAACTATGCGGTATGGCAGGGACATTCGGCATCGGTGATAACGCTGACGCGGCGAGATGGCGTCCGCCCCGGCCTCGAAATCGCGCCAGTCGGCGCCTACTTCGGCTGGTTCTCTGATGTCAACGCAGAGCGACTTGAGCAAAAATCCATGATGTTCGATGCGCAGGATATTACTGCCGCGTTGTTAAAAGGCATGGAATGGAAATCATAAGGGACTCTTCTCAGCTGGCTCAGCATCGGAACCAGACAGTCCACAACCCACCCACAAAGCATCCCCCACTCCCCGCGCGAGGGGAGGGATGCGAACGATTACCCACCGCCAGGCGCATTGTGGCCGCCAGCGGGCACCGGACCGCCGCTCGGCGCATGGGCATGATCCGGGCTGCTGTCCCAATCGATATGATAAAGGTCGAACCGCCGGTCGCGCAGGTTGCGGACCGTGCCTTCGGCTCGCGCCCAGCTGAGGTCGGCGAGGTTGACGTCCGCCATGGTCAGCGTCTCGACATTCTCGGTGGATTCCGCCGCTATGCCGTCGCGGGCGAAGGGTAGGTCGCAAGGCGTCAGGATGGCGCTTTGCGCATATTGGATGTCCATATTGTCGACGTTGGGCAGATTGCCGACATTGCCGGACATGACGACATAGCATTGATTTTCGATGGCCCGCGCCTGCGCGCAGTAGCGCACGCGCATGTAGCCAAGGCGCGAGTCGGTGCAGAAGGGGACGAAGATGATGCGCGCGCCCTGATCCACCAAGCGGCGGGCGAGTTCGGGAAATTCGCTGTCATAGCAGATGAGGACGCCGATCGGGCCGCAGTCGGTCTGGATCACGTCCAGCGAATCGCCGCCCTTGATGTTCCACCAGAAAGCTTCGTTGGGGGTCGGGTGGATCTTTTCCTGCGTGTGCACCGATCCGTCGCGCAGGGCGACATAGGCGATGTTCTGGATGTCGCCATCGTCGGCGCGCGTCGGGTGAGAGCCGCCTATGATGTTGATATTATATTCCAGCGCCATCCGCGTCAGCTCCTTGGTCAGGCGCGGGGTGTAGCCGGTGAGCTTGTCTATCGCTTCCAGTGGAGACAGTTTCTTGGTTTCGAAGGAGAGCAGGGGGAGGGTAAACAGTTCCGGGAAGACGATGAAGTCGGAACGATAATCCGCTGCAACATCAACGAAATATTCGATGTTGCGGATAAATTCATCGAAGTCGGCGACGGCTCGCGCCTGAAGCTGGCAGGTGGCGAGGCGAACGCTCTCGACGCCGCGCGGTACTCGCATTTCGGGCGCTTCGTCGGGATCGACATAGGGGTTGCGCCACACCAGATGCGCGGCGTGGCCGTCGGATTGCTTGTCTTCGGGCAGATAGTTTTCGAGAACGCCGAGCGGTTCGAACTGGTTCTTGAGCTGGAAGCTGATGACCTGATCACGCAGCCTGCCCTGGACCACCTTGTCGAGGTAATCGGCGGGGCCATCGACCCGGCGTTTCGCTCGGGCATATCCGGGCATGCGGCCCGCGATGACGATGCCGTGCAGGTCCAGCTCTTCGGCCAGTTCCTTGCGTTCGTCATAGAGCCGCTGGCCGATGCGCAGCCCGCGCAGCTTTGGATCGACAGCCATTTCATAGCCGTAGAGCCATTCACCGGCGGCACTGTGCCGGGTGCCAAAGCCGTTCGCGGTGATTTCTTCCCAATCATGGAAGGAAAAGGCCATCGACCGGCTGACGCGCATGGTCGCGCAATAGCCGACGATCTTGTTGTCGTAGAGGGCGACGAAGCAGCCGTTCGGGAAATTGTTGATCTGGCCGCGCAGGGTTGCGAGCGAATAGTTGGCCATGCCGGGATAGACGCGGGCGATCAGCCTTTGGATGCCGCGAACGTCGGCGGGCACCGCGGTGCGAACCTCCAGCCGTTTGCGTGTTGCTGTCGTCATCGCCGATCTCCCGCCATGGAAAAGGCGGCGCCGTTGGACGGCACCGCCTTATTCCGTTTCCGTACTGAATGCCTAAAAGGCTGGATCAGTTCCAATTGCCCATGGCGGTTTCGAGGTTCGCGCGGATCGCCTCGAAGAACTGCTCGGTTGTCATCCATGCCTGATCCGGACCGATCAGCAAGGCAAGATCCTTGGTCATCGCGCCGCTTTCCACGGTTTCGATGCAGACCCGTTCCAGCGTTTCGGCGAACTTCGTGACTTCCGGGGTGTCGTCGAACTTACCGCGATAGGCCAGGCCCTGCGTCCAGGCGAAGATCGATGCGATCGGGTTGGTCGACGTCTGCTTGCCCTGCTGGTGCTGGCGATAATGCCGGGTGACGGTGCCGTGCGCGGCTTCCGCTTCGACGGTCTTGCCATCGGGCGAGAGGAGGACGGAGGTCATGAGGCCCAGCGAGCCGAAGCCCTGAGCGACGGTGTCGGACTGCACGTCGCCGTCATAATTCTTGCACGCCCACACGAACTTGCCGCTCCACTTGAGGGCGGAGGCGACCATGTCGTCGATCAGGCGGTGTTCGTAAACGATGCCCTGCGCCTTGAACTGATCGGCAAATTCATTGTCGAACACTTCCTGGAACAGGTCCTTGAAGCGGCCGTCATAGGCCTTGAGGATCGTGTTCTTGGTCGACAGATACAGCGGCCATCCGCGATCGAGCGCATAATTCATGCTGGCGCGAGCGAAGTCGCGGATCGAATCGTCCAGATTGTACATGCCCATGGCGACGCCCGGGCTGGGGAAGTTGAAGACGTCCTTTTCGATCTTCTCGCCATTGGCGCCGTCCCATACCATGCGCAGCTTGCCGGGGCCGGGGACGAGGAAGTCGGTGGCGCGATACTGGTCGCCGAACGCGTGACGGCCGATGACGATCGGGTCGGTCCAGCCGGGAACGAGGCGGGGCACGTTCTTGATGACGATCGGTTCGCGGAACACGACGCCGCCCAGGATGTTGCGGATCGTGCCATTGGGCGACTTCCACATTTCCTTGAGGCCGAATTCTTCGACGCGTGCTTCGTCCGGGGTGATGGTGGCGCACTTCACGCCGACCCCATATTGCTTGACCGCATTGGCGCAATCGACGGTGATCTGGTCGTTGGTTTCGTCGCGCTTTTCGACGCTCAGGTCATAATATTTGAGGTCGATGTCGAGATAGGGGAGAATGAGGCGCTCACGGATCCACTGCCAGATGATCCGCGTCATTTCGTCGCCGTCGATCTCCACGACAGGGTTTTTGACCTTGATCTTCGCCATGCGCCTCTTTGCCTTCTTTGTTTGGATGCAATTGCGACACGCCCTAGGGAAAGCGGCGGCAATGTTCAACTGCGCATTGGCGGTCGCAGGGCGTCAGGCTTGCTGTGCGTTCAGTGCAGGATCGGCCGTTGTCACTGCAAGTGACTGTCCCTAAAGACAGGTGCCATGGAAAATGACGAAATCACCGTCGCCTTGGGCGGCAATGTGAAGTGGCGCTTCCCTTCGGTGCATCCGGAAGGAATGAAATTCGGCCTGATTGCTGCGGCGATTACGATAGTGCTGTTCCTGGTGGGCTGGACGATACCCGGCTGGCTGATGGTGATGGTGACGATCTGGGTGTTCGCTTTCTTCCGCGATCCGGTGCGCGCCGTGCCGCAGGATGAGCGGGCGATCGTGGCGCCCGCCGATGGATTGGTGACGCTGATCCAGCGCGTGCCGCCGCCCCGGGAAATGGCAGGCGTGGACGGGCTGGGCGATCAACCGATGATCCGCGTGTCCATCTTCATGAGCGTGTTTGATGTGCACATCAATCGCACGCCGATCGGCGGGACGGTTAAGTCGGTCGTCTACATCTCGGGCAAGTTCCTGAACGCCGACCTCGACAAGGCGAGCGAGGATAATGAACGGCAGCACATATTGGTGGAGCGCCATGACGGCCTGCGCGTCGGCTTCACCCAGATTGCGGGGCTGGTGGCGCGCCGGATCGTGCCGTTTGTGAAACCGGGCGACATGATCGCGGCGGGGCAGCGGATCGGACTCATCCGCTTTGGCAGCCGCGTGGACGTATACCTTCCCGCTGGAACGGCACCGCGCGTGGTGCTGGGGCAAAGGACCGTTGCAGGCGAGACCATCCTCGGCCAGATTGGCGACATGCGGGTCATTTCGGGTATCCAGCAATGAGGCAGCGGCGCGCTATCCCGCGTGGGCTTCGCCGGGGCATCACGCTGCGGATGGTCGCGCCCAATGCCGTTACCGCAATGGCGCTATGCTTTGGCCTGACGGGCGTGCGCTATGGCATTTCCGGAGAGTGGGAGAGGGCAGTCCTGTCCATCCTAATCGCGGGCGTGCTGGACGGGCTAGACGGTCGCATCGCTCGGCTGCTGCGTGGAGAAAGCCGATTCGGCGCGGAGCTGGATTCGCTGTCCGACTCCATCGCCTTTGGTGTCGCGCCAGCGCTGATCCTGTACCTTTGGTCGCTGCATGCCATGCCGAAGTTCGGCTGGATATTCGCGCTGGCACATGCGCTATCGTGCGCGCTGCGGCTTGCGCGTTTCAACGCCAATATCGACGCGGATATACAGCCGCATAAATCGGCCGGGTTCCTGACGGGTGTGCCAGCGCCTGCGGGCGCAGGTCTGGCATTCGTGCCACTTTATCTGTGGCTGGTCACAGGGCAGGAAATTTTTCGGGCGTGGTATGTGGTTGCGCCCTGGACGGCCTTCATTGCCTTCCTGATGATTTCCAGCATTGCGACCTACACTTGGTCGGCGCTGCGGCTCCGCAAAAGGATCAGGCTTGAGGCGATCGCCGTCGCTGGCTTGCTCGCCGCGTTGCTGATCACCGATCCCTGGCTGACGCTGCTCTTCCTGTGCGCTATATATCTCGCGACCATCCCGTTCGGGATGATGTCCTACGCTCGTGTTAGGCGGCAACAAGCTGGCGCCGCTAGTGCGTGACGAACAGGATCAGGCGGCGAAAGCGTGCGGACGTATTGCCGTGGGAGCAAGCGGACGGCTTGGCGCGGCACGGCGACGGCTGATCCGCAGGCGATACACCGGCGGCTCTTGAGGGATGGGCTCAAACAACAGGGCGGCTATCATCTTTTCATGATAGAGCGCGAACATCCCGATTATCACGATGGCGGCGAGCAGAAAGGCCGCGAAGAAAACCGTAGCTGCAACAATGGTGAACATAAGACCGCTCACTCTTCCTGTGCTGAGAACCGTAGGTCCTGATTGAAGTCCAAACCGGCCGAACATCCGATTTGTTCCCATGTTCTCTATATGTTCCACTATGCAGGTGTCGTCAAGCCCTTGCATCGCGCGTGGCCACGCGCTAAGGGCCGCGCCATTCCACATGGGAATCGCACATATCCGGTGCTGACGGCGTGACGCCCCAGTTCCTGATTCCCAGAGGTTAAACCGGAAGGAGAAATATTATGGCGGCTCCTGTCGTCACCATGCACCAATTGATCGAGGCTGGCGCCCACTTCGGCCACCAGACCCACCGCTGGAACCCGCGCATGAAGCCGTACATCTTCGGCGAGCGCAACGGCATCCACATCCTCGACCTGTCGCAGACCGTGCCGCTGTTTGGCCGCGCGCTGGACTTCGTGTCGGCAACCGTTGCCGCTGGTGGCAAGGTCCTGTTCGTGGGCACCAAGCGCCAGGCGCAGGACCCGATCGCTGAAGCCGCCCGCAAGTCCGGCCAGCACTTCGTGAACCACCGCTGGCTGGGCGGCATGCTCACCAACTGGAAGACCATCTCCGGTTCGATCAAGCGTCTGAAGACCCTTGAGGAGAAGCTGTCGGGTGACACCCACGGCTTCACCAAGAAGGAAGTCCTTCAGATGACCCGCGAGCGCGAGAAGCTGGAGCTATCGCTGGGCGGCATCCGCGACATGAACGGCATCCCCGATGTCATGTTCGTGATCGACGCCAACAAGGAAGAGCTGGCGATCAAGGAAGCCAACACGCTGGGTATCCCGGTCGTCGCGATCCTCGATTCGAACGTCTCGCCCGACGGCATCGCTTTCCCGGTTCCGGCGAATGATGACGCCAGCCGCGCGATCCGCCTCTATTGCGACGCCATTGCCGCCGCAGCCACCAAGGGTGGCCGTGGTGCGCAGCAGGCTTCGGGCGTTGACATCGGCGCTCTGGACGAGCCCGAAGTTGAAGAGGTCGCCGCTCAGGCCTGATCCCGCGGTCTTCGAACTGCAAGATTAAGAGGCTAGGGCGCGCTCCACCGGAACGCGCCCTAGTGCTTATTCGAACCCCGTTTATTTGAACCCATCGAATTTTAGGAGCCGAAACATGGCCGAGATTACCGCTGCTGCCGTCAAGGAACTGCGCGACCGTTCGGGCGCGGGCATGATGGACTGCAAAAAGGCGCTCGCCGAAGCCAATGGCGACATGGAAGCCGCCGTCGATTGGCTGCGCGCCAAGGGCCTTGCCGCCGCGCAGAAGAAGTCGAGCCGCACCGCTGCTGAAGGCCTGGTCGGCGTTGCCGTCGCTGGCACCAAAGGTGTTGCCGTCGAAGTGAATAGCGAAACTGATTTCGTGGCGAAGAACGACCAGTTCCAGGACTTCGTCCGCACCGTGGCGCAGGTTGCCCTGAACAGCGGCGCGACCGACGCCGAAGCGCTGTCGTCGCAGGCTCACCCGGCTGGTGGCACTATTTCCGAGAAGCTGGTGTCGAACATCGCGACGATTGGTGAGAACCAGACCCTGCGCCGCATCGGTCAGCTGGAAGTGAGCCAGGGCGTTGTTGTTCCTTACGTTCACAACGCCGCTGCGCCGGGCCTCGGCAAGATCGGCGTGCTGGTCGCGCTGGAAGGCGATGCGCCTGCTGACGTACTGGAACCGCTGGGCAAGCAGATCGCGATGCATATCGCCGCCGCCTTCCCGCTCGCGCTGTCGGCCGATGACATTGATCCTGCAATCATCGAGCGCGAAGCTGCGATCGCGCGTGAAAAGAACGCCGATAAGATTGCTGGAAAGTCCGAAGAGATCGCTGCCAAGATCATCAATGGACCGGTCGAAAAGTTCCGCAAGGAAAACGCTCTTCTGACGCAGGCCTTTGTGATGGATGGCAAAACTCCGGTACAGGACGTCATCGCGGCGGCGGCGAAAGATGCAGGTGCTTCGATCACGCTGAAGAATTATGTCCGCTTCCAGCTCGGCGAAGGCATCGAGAAGGAAACGAGCGACTTTGCCGCTGAAGTCGCCGCGGCTGCGGGCGTTTGATCCGGGCCTGATCCGACAGAATGTTCGCTTAGGGCGGCATGCGGGGAGCAACGCTTCTCGACAAGCTGCCCAAGCACGCTAAGGACTTCACAGAATGGCGCGCGCTGCCTAAGGTGCGCGCCATTCCTTTGTCTGCTCCAATTGATGGAATTTTACCCCGCATGACTCGTCCGCCGTTCAAGCGCATCTTGCTGAAACTCTCGGGCGAAGTGCTGATGGGGCAGGGGCAATTCGGGATCGAGCCGGAAACCGTGAACCGCGTCGCGTCCGAAATCGCTGCTGCGAAGGATGCGGGCTTCGAAATCTGCGTCGTTGTCGGCGGCGGCAACATCTTTCGTGGCCTGGCGGGAGCCGCCAAGGGCTTCGACCGCACGAGCGCCGATTATATGGGCATGCTGGCCACCGTCATGAACGCCTTGGCGGTGCAGAATGCGCTGGAAAAGATCGGCTATGACACGCGCGTTCAATCTGCGATCCCGATGGCGACCGTGTGCGAGCCCTATATTCGGCGCAAAGCGGTGCGGCACATGGAAAAGGGACGGATCGTCATCTTTGCGGCGGGCACCGGCAGTCCTTTCTTCACCACCGATACGACTGCGGCACTGCGCGCGGCAGAGATGAACTGCGACGCGCTGTTCAAGGGCACCAGCGTGGACGGCATTTATAATGCCGACCCCAAGAAGGTAGCGGACGCTGCGCGTTATGATGAAATCAGCTTCGACAAGGTGCTGAACGACAATTTGAAGGTCATGGACGCGAGCGCCATTGCTCTCTGCCGCGAAAACAATATCCCCATCGTCGTCTTCAACATCCGCGAAACCGGCAATCTGACAAAGGTGCTGGCCGGGGACGGAGTTGCAACGATCGTGCAAAATCAGGAGCGCTGAAAGACCATGGCTCAATATGACAAGGCCGACCTCGAACGCCGCATGCACGGCGCGGTCGAATCGCTGAAGGGTGATCTGGCGGGTCTGCGCACCGGCCGGGCCAATATCCAGTTGCTCGATCCCGTTACGGTCGAGGTATATGGCGCACATATGCCGCTCAACCAGGTGGCGACCGTCTCCGCTCCCGAACCGCGCATGTTGTCGGTGCAGGTGTGGGACAAGAGCAATGTCGGCCCTTGTGACAAGGCGATCCGCTCGGCGGGCCTTGGCCTTAATCCGATCATGGACGGCCAGACGCTGCGCCTGCCGATCCCCGACCTGACCGAGGAACGGCGCAAGGAATTGGCCAAGCTCGCCAGCAAATATGCCGAGGGCGCCCGCGTCGCCGTCCGCAACGTTCGCCGCGATGGCATGGACCATCTGAAGGCCGACGAAAAGAAGGGCGAAATCAGCGAGGACGAACGCAAGCGGCTGGAGACAGAGGTGCAGAAGCTGACGGACAGCACCATCGCGGATATTGACGCTGTCACAGCGGCCAAGGAGAAGGAAATTCTCGGCCAGTAAGCCGGGACGCTCCCCTCCGTGTTCATCGCTCGCGCGCAACCCTGATGGCCAGCCAAGCCAAATCCGACTTCGCTCATGACGGCGCGTCCGGCCATGGCGCGCGCCATGTCGCCATCATCATGGATGGTAATGGCCGCTGGGCAAAGAAACGGTTCCTGCCGCGCATCGCAGGGCATCGGGCTGGCGTCGAAGCCGTGCGCAGGGTTGCTCGGGCCGCACGAGACCTTGGACTGGAATGCCTGACGCTCTACGCCTTCTCCTCGGAGAATTGGAAGCGACCGGCAAATGAAGTGGCGGACCTTATGGGGCTGCTGCGGCGCTTCATCGAGTCGGACCTCGACGAATTTCATGCCAATGGCGTGCGGTTGCGGGTGATCGGCAACTATCAGGCGCTTGATCCGTCTCTCGTCGACCTGATCGAGCGTGCAGTGGCGCGAACCGCGTCCAACAATGGACCGATCATCGCGATCGCTCTTAACTATGGCGCGCAGGATGAAATGGTGCGAGCGGTCCAGACTATCGCGCAACGGGTGCGGGCTGGCGAAATCGATCCCGAAGCCGTTCGGTTGGAAGATGTTGAAGCCGGGCTGGACACGGCCGATCTGCCGCCGCTCGACCTGCTGATCCGAACGTCGGGAGAACAGCGGCTGAGCAATTTCATGCTGTGGCAGGCGGCGTATGCCGAACTATATTTTACCGATATGCTCTGGCCCGATTTCGATGCGCGGGCGCTTGCCGAGGCGCTTGACGCCTTCCGTTTGAGGGACCGCCGTTTCGGCGGGCTTTGACCGATGTCCAGTGAGCTTCGCACCCGCGCGGTCGTTGGGCTGCTGCTTATAGCCCTGGCCTCCGCAGCCCTTTACTTCGGTGGTTTTTTCTTCTGGCTGCTGCTCGTCGTCGCTGGCGTGCTGATGCAGGGGGAGTGGGCGGACCTTACGGGCGCTGCGCCTGAGCATCGGCGGCTTTCGATGTTTGCGGTGTCCGTGCCACTGGCGCTGCTTTGTCCGCTGGCGGCGGGCCTGTCGTGGACAGCCTTCACGCTTGCGGTGGCCGCTTTCTTCTTTGTAGTCTTGGTCACGCGATCGGCTCGGCTGTCGCTGGGGATATTCTACGTTTTCGTGCCGGTGATGGCGCTCATCTTCCTGCGTCAGCAGCAGCCGGGCGGCCTTCTGCTCGCCTTCTGGACATTGTCGCTGGTGTGGGCGACCGACATTGGCGCTTATTTCGCGGGGCGTTCGATCGGCGGCCCGAAGCTGGCGCCAAGGGTCAGCCCTTCCAAGACCTGGGCGGGGCTGGGCGGTGGCGTGTTGGCGGCGTTGATCCTGGGTTTCGTGCTGCATCGTTTCGCAGGGTTGCCGATCCAGCTTGCCGCTGCGAGCGGGCTGCTGGCGGTGGCGGCGCAGTCGGGCGACTTGCTAGAAAGCGCGATGAAGCGCCGTGCCGGTGTCAAGGACAGCGGGAGCCTGCTGCCGGGCCATGGTGGCGTGATGGACCGTTTGGACGGGGTCGTCGCTGCCGCGCCGCTCGCTGCTGCCCTCTATTTTTTGCTGGTGTTCCCATGACGCGCACGGTTTCCATCTTTGGTGCGACAGGGTCTGTCGGCATGTCGACACTCGATCTGATCGAGCGCGATCGCGATGCGTTTGAGGTCGTGGCGCTGACCGCGCATAGCGACGTTGACGGGCTGGCTACGGTGGCGCGCCGGTGCAATGCCCAAATGGCTGTGATAGGTGACGCCGCGCGCTATGATGCGCTAAAGGTGGCGTTGGAGGGGTCCGGGATCAGGGTCGCAGCGGGCGAAGCTGCTCTGATAGAGGCGGCAGAGGCGGGGGCGGACTGGACCATGGCCGCGATCGTCGGTTGTGCGGGCCTGCGCCCTACGATGGCGGCGCTGAAGGCGGGCGGCACGGTTGCCCTTGCGAACAAGGAATCGCTTGTATCGGCGGGTGCGTTGATGATGGACGCGGCGGAGCATTCGTGTGCTACGCTGCTACCGGTCGATAGCGAGCATAATGCTATTTTTCAGTGCCTTGCCGGAAGTCGTTTGGATGACGTGGCAAGGATCATCCTGACGGCGAGTGGCGGCCCGTTCCGCACGCGCAGCCGGGAAGAGATGCGTCACATAACACCAGCGCAAGCCGTGGCGCACCCCAATTGGTCGATGGGCGCGAAGATCAGCGTCGACAGCGCCACGATGATGAACAAGGGCCTGGAACTGATCGAGGCAGCGCATCTGTTCCCCGTGGGACTGGAGCGCATCGAGATATTGGTCCATCCCCAATCGATCATCCATTCGATGGTCGAATATCGGGATCGGTCGACCCTGGCGCAACTGGGATCACCGGATATGCGCATTCCCATCGCCAGCGCCCTTGCCTGGCCCAATCGGATGGAAACGCCCTGCCAGCCCCTCAACCTTGCACAGGCAGGACGGCTTGATTTTGAGGCGCCCGACGACGTCCGCTTTCCCGCTCTTCGGTTGGCGCGGCAGGCGGCGGAGCAGGGAGGGCTGGCACCTGCGATCCTGAATGCGGCGAATGAAGTCGCGGTGGCGGCCTTCCTGAATAAGGCCATCGGCTTCCTTGATATCGCCATGATTGTGGAGGACGTTCTGAACCGCTATAGCGCGCCAGTGCCAAGCGGGATCGACGATGTGCTGGAAGCAGATGCACAGGCGCGACGCATGGCAGGCCAAGTGATGGAAAGATTGACGGCTTGATCCAAAATCCCGGGTTCCTGTTGACGGTCCTCGCCTTTGTAGCGGTCATCGGGCCGCTCGTTTTCGTGCATGAACTCGGCCATTATCTGGTGGGTCGCTGGTGTGGGGTTAAGGCAGAGGCCTTTTCGATCGGTTTCGGCCCGGAGATCGCGGCGTGGGTGGACCGGCGTGGTACACGCTGGCGCATCGGCGCTTTGCCTCTGGGTGGATATGTCCGCTTCAAGGGGGACATGAATGCCGCCAGCCAGGCAGATCCGGCATGGTTGCAGCTTCCCGCGAGCGAGCGCGCCGAAAGCTTCCCGGCCAAGCCGCTGTGGCAAAGGGCGGCAATCGTCGCGGCAGGCCCGTTCATCAATTTCCTGTTCGCCATCCTGATCCTGTCCACATTCGCCTTCGCTTATGGCGAGAGCCGAACCCCGGCGGTCGTGGGGAAGGTGCAGCCACGCAGCGCAGCGGCGGCGGCGGGTATCCAGCCCGGAGATCGTATCGTGTCGCTCAATGGGCGGGAGATGGCGACCTTCGACGACCTTCGCCTTTATGCGCAAATCCGTCCCGGCGAACCGGTGACGATCCTGCTCGAGCGGGGGGGCAAGACGGTCGAGAAGCGGGGCAACGTTGGCGCCGTTCAGGAGCGTGACGGCTTCGGCAACAGTTTCAAGGTCGGGCGGCTGGGCATCGCTCCGGGGCAGCCGGTAATAGAGCCGGTCGAGCTTTGGCGCGCGCCTGCGGTCGCCCTCAAGCAGACGGGGCAGATCATCCGTACGATGGTCGAGACGCTGGGGCAGATATTGGGTGGCGGCCGGTCATATAAGGAACTGGGTGGACCACTCAAGATCGCGGAGGTTTCGGGTCAGGCCGCGACTTTGGGGGTTGAAAGCTTTGTATTCTTCATGGCCCTCATTTCGATTAACTTGGGGTTCATCAACCTGTTGCCAATTCCCATGCTGGATGGCGGACATCTGCTGTTTTACGGGGTGGAGGCAATACAGCGCAGGCCGGTCAGCCCGCGCGTGCAGGAATGGGCGTATCGTTCGGGTCTGGCGGTTCTCCTGGCCATGATGATGCTGGTGACTTTCAACGATTTATCTTCTTTCGGGCTCTGGGAACGCCTGTCCGGCTTGATCGGCTAAGCCGTATCGGGCAGGGAGGCGCGATTTAGCGCCGTGTTTCCCGGCGTGAACGAACATATGCTTTTTTGTAAAAGGGTAGAGCGGGTGACAGCGATGATGAGCAGCAAGAGACAGCGCCCGGTTGTCGCGGCCCTCCTGGCAACGACGATGATCGGCGGCTTGTCCGCGGTTCCCGTGCTGGCGCAGGACGCGCCGCAACCCGCCGCGCCCGCGCCTGCCCCCGCCGTGGCACCGGCTGCGGGAACCATCCGCAGCATCAGCGTGGTGGGGCAACAGCGGCTCGAACCCGACACGGTGCTGTCCTACACTAAGCTGCGCATTGGCCAGCCCTTCACGCAGGAATCGCTCGATCAGGCGCTGCGCGACCTGTATGAAACCGAGCTGTTCGCCGACGTCCAGATCCGCAACGACAATGGTGCGCTGACGCTGGAGGTGAAGGAAAATCCGGTCATCAACCGCATCGTGCTGGAAGGCAACAAGCGGCTGAAGGAAGACAAGATTCGGCCGGAGATCAAACTCGCGCCTCGCCAGATCTACACCCGTTCGAAGGTGCGCGCGGACGTTGCCCGCATCATTGAACTCTATCGCCGCCAAGGCCGCTTCGCTGCCACGGTCGAGCCCAAGATGGTGCAGCTCGACCAGAATCGCGTCGATATCGTGTTCGAGATTTCCGAAGGGCCGAAGTCCAAGGTCCGGCAGATCAACATCATCGGCAACGACAAGTTCAAAGACGGTGAACTGCGCAGCCAGATGGTGACGAAGCAGTCGCGCTGGTTCCGCGTCTTCTCCTCGGGCACCAGCTACGATCCCGATCGCCTGGCCTATGACCAGCAGAAGCTGCGCCAATTCTACCTGACCGAAGGCTATGCCGATTTCCGCGTGATTTCGGCGGTCGCGGAACTGACGCCTGATAAGCAGGACTTCATCATCACTTATGTGGTTGAGGAAGGAAAACGCTACAAATTTGGTGATGTGAAGGTGGAGTCGGACATTCGCGACCTGTCGAGTGGGTCGCTTACCAAGACGCTGCCGATGAAAAAGGGCGATTGGTACAACGCCAAGCAGGTCGAGGATACTGTCGACACGCTGAGCGAGACGGCGGGCCTGTTTGGCTATGCCTTTGCCGACGTGCAGCCGGACTTCAATCGCGACAAGGACAGCCTGACGATGGGGATTAATTTCCGCATCGCCAATGCGCCGCGCGTCTATGTCGAGCGGGTGGACATCAACGGTAATACACTGACCCAGGACAAGGTGGTCCGCCGCGAATTCCGCCTGGCAGAGGGCGACGCGTTCAACAGCTTCCTCGTCAAGCGTTCGAAGGACCGCATCAACTCCCTGGGCTTCTTCCAGGAGAAGCTGGACATCGAGCAGAAGCCGGGCTCCGCGCCCGATCGCATCGTGCTGGAAACCAACGTTCAGGAAAAATCGACGGGTGAACTGTCGCTATCGGCAGGTTTCTCCTCGCTTGAGCGGTTCATCGTCTCGGCATCGATCACGCAGCGCAATTTCCGTGGCAAGGGCCAGGAATTGCGCACCAGCGTCAATTATTCCAGCTATTCGAAGTCGGTCGAAGTGGGCTTCACCGAGCCCTATTTCATGGACAAGAATATCGCGCTGGGTGGCGATATTTATCGTCGCGACCTGAACAGCTTCCGATACACGGGTAACGGAAACGATCGTGATACGACATATAAGCAGACGACGACCGGCTTCCAAATTCGTGCGGGCGTGCCGATCACCGAATATATGTCGCTGGCGTTGCGCTACAGCCTAAATCTGGATGATGTGAGTCTGGATAAGGCCACCTACTACACCAATGGTGCGTGCGACCCGATTCTGGCTGGTCGTTATCTGTGCGACGCCATCGGCAAGCGCACCACTTCCTCGCTCGGCTACTCGCTGATCTTTGATAATCGAGACAACCGTATCCGCCCCACGCGAGGAAATAACCTTGTGCTGAATCAGGATTTTGCGGGGCTTGGTGGCAGCGTGAGGTATATCCGGACCCGCATCAACGGTTCCAAATATTGGCCTTTGGGGGGCGGGTTCATCTTCTCGATTTCGGGCGAGGGTGGCTATATCCACAGCCTCGAGGGTGACCGGGTCGACGCAGCGGGCGCGGAGGTCGACAAGGTACGGCTGACGGATCGTTTCTTTCTTGGAAATCCGCAGATCCGTGGCTTCGATATCCGTGGCATAGGGCCGCGCGTAAAGCGGTTCTACCTGACAAAGGATGCGACGACCGGCGAATACGTACCCAATAACAGCAATAACAATGTGCGGGACGATGCGCTCGGCGGACGCATTTACTATTTGGCCCGTGCCGAAGTCGAAATCCCGCTGGGTTCGGGCGCGCGCGAGATGGGACTGCGTCCATCTGTGTTCGTTGATGCAGGCGCAGTGGCCGGCCTCAAAGACCCTGTCACCGCTCCATTCGCCGGATACTGCACCGTCGCTCCTCAGACCGGAACAACGGGCGCGATCACGACGGTTCGCGCGCCTTCGCTCGGCAATTGTGATCCGGCTCCAGCGGGCTTTGCTGCTTCGTATGTCGATGGCACCGGATTCATCGAACAATATCTCGGCGACACGCTCAAGCCGCGTGTTTCCGTGGGCTTTGGCGTCAACTGGAACTCGCCGTTCGGGCCGTTCCGCATCGACATCGCCAAGGCCCTGCTCAAGGAACCAGGGGACGACACTCAGCTCATCAGCTTCAACGTAGGGACTCAATTCTAATGAATAAGATGCTCAAGGCCGCGGCGCTTGCTCTTGCGCCCATGACTGCCATCGCGCTGACCAGCGTGCCTGCCGCAGCCCAGTCGAAAATTGGGATCGCTGTTGCAGACCTGCAGCGTGCGGTAGCGACCAGCTCGGCCTACACCACGGCTCGCTCACAGATTCAGACGACCTACAAGGCGCAGATCGACAGCTTCACAGCGCGCAAGAACGCGATCGACGCTGATTTGAAGGCCAAGGGCACGGCGCTTGAAGCGGCGATGAAGGCTGCGGGCAACAAGCCCACGCCTGCGATCCAGACCCAGTATGAAGCCTATCAGAAGGCAGGGCAGAACGGCCAGGCCGAGTTGCAGCGCCTGGGCCAGCCGATCGCGCTCGCCAACGCCTATGTCGAAGAGCAGATTTCGGCGAAGCTGTCGGACGCGCTCAAGTCGGCGATGACGAAGGCGAAGGTCGACTTGATCCTGGCACCCGACGCCACCGTGTCCTACCAGCCGACCGTTGACATCACGCAACAGGTCGTGACCGAACTCAACGCGCTGGTGCCTAGCGTCGGCATCGTGCCGCCCGCTGGTTGGCAACCCGGCGGCGCTCGTGGTCAGGCGCCGACGCCTGCCGCTGCGGCCCCCGCCAACCCGTCGCAGCAGCCGACCTCGCGCTGATCGCAGCGATGACGGGGGAAGTTGAAGCGGCCACCGCCGCCGTGGGTGCCATCGATATTCGTGGCATCATGGCGGCGTTGCCGCACCGCTATCCGATGCTGCTCGTCGACCGCGTGGCCTCTCTCGTCGTGCGAGAGAGGATTCACGCGGTCAAAGCCGTGTCGATCAACGAATCGTTCTTTCAGGGGCATTTCCCTGGCCGACCGATCATGCCGGGCGTGTTGATCGTCGAGGCGATGGCGCAGGCGGCGGGCGTGCTGACGGTCGAGACGCTCGATCTGCGAGGATCGGGTAAGCTCGTTTATTTCATGAGCATCGACGGGGCGAAGTTCCGCAATCCGGTGGAGCCGGGTTGCCTGCTGGACCTGCATGTCGAATTGCTTCAGATTCGTGGCCGCGTATGCAAGTTCGAGGGCAAGGCAACGGTGGATGGCAAGCTGTGCGCCGAGGCGAACTTCGTCGCGATGATCGCCGATCCGCCGGAGGACTGAAGGCCGGGAGGGGGTTGCGTTCGCGCGTGATCCCATGTAACCGCGCGCCTTCGCAAGAATTCGCATCCATGGCCGGTCGGAAACCGGCCCATTGACGGAGCAGACTCATGAAGGCCAATACCCACCCCGATTACCACCTGATCACCGTCCAGATGACCGACGGCACCACCTTCCAGACCCGTTCGACCTGGGGCAAGGAAGGCGACACGCTGGCGCTCGACATCGACCCGAAGTCTCACCCGGCCTGGACGGGCGGCAACCGCCAGCTGGACACCGGCGGCCAGGTGGCGCGCTTCAACAAGCGCTTTGGCGGCCTGACGCTGAAGAAGTAATCGGTTTCTTCTTGGAACGAATGAAGAGGGCGCCCGATGGGCGCCCTTTTTTGTTGTATGCGGCGGTGCTCCAAGACGGTCCCCTCCCGGAGGCGTTCAAACGAGGCACGTGACTCGTTTGAAGGGTTAGGGGAGGGTCCGAGCGTAGCGAGCTTCTAAGCTAGCCTTTTGAAATGGGCCACGTTGCAATGGCCCACCCCCGGCCCCTCCCGCTTGCGGGAGGGGAGCAGCATCGCACTCGCTGGACCTCAAACGTCCGCCCGGTCCTCGTCGAGGAACGCGGCCACATCATCCAGCGCCACATCCTTTGACAGGAACGTCTTTCCAATCCCCCGCGCCAGCAGGAAGGGGAGGGTGCCTGCCGCCATCTTCTTGTCGTGCAGCATATGAGCAACCAAAGCGGCGCCGTCGGCTTTCACATGAGCGCTTGCAAGATCATGGGGCAGGCCAACCGACTTCAGATGTGCCGTCACCCGATCCGCATCCTCCATCGCGCATATACCGAGCCGCGCGGAATAGCGGAAAGCGAGCGCCATGCCCGC
Organism: Sphingobium sp. TomTYG46; assembly: GCF_055396345.1. Taxonomy (NCBI): domain Bacteria; kingdom Pseudomonadati; phylum Pseudomonadota; class Alphaproteobacteria; order Sphingomonadales; family Sphingobiaceae; genus Sphingobium; species Sphingobium sp. TomTYG46. The sequence continues at coordinate 1,264,969 of NZ_AP027324.1, read as the reverse complement.
CGCCACGCCTTCGCCATGCAGCAGCAGGTCGGAAAAGCCCGTATCCGCCTCCAGCGCATGCCCAAAAGTATGGCCAAGGTTCAGCAGTGCGCGGCGACCGGATGTTTCCCGTTCGTCATCCGCGACAATAGCGGCCTTCGCCCGAACGCTTCGTTCGATCGCGAATTCGCGTGCGTCGCGGTCGCCTGCCAGCAGCTGCTGACCCTCGGCTTCACACCATGCGAAGAAATCCGGGTCATCTATCAGCCCATATTTCACGACCTCGGCATAGCCCGCGCGGGTTTCGCGCGGGGGCAAGCTGTCGAGCGTCGATGGGTCGATGAGGACCAGGCTGGGTTGATAGAAGCTGCCGATCAGGTTCTTGCCCGCGCTCGCGTTGATCGCAGTCTTGCCGCCGACTGAGCTATCCACCTGAGCGAGCAGCGTCGTTGGCACCTGGATGAAGTGGCAACCGCGCTTCAGGATGGACGCGGCGAACCCGACGAGATCACCGATCACCCCGCCGCCAAGCGCCACGACATGATCGCCGCGTTCCACTTCCAGGGCCAGCAATTGATCGAGCAATTGCTCAAGGTGTCGCCAGCTTTTCGTCTGCTCGCCTGCGGGCAGGATGATGGGTGCGACGGCGATACCGGCGCCGCGCAGGCTGGTTTCGAGCCGGGACAGCTGCGCCTTTGCGACATTGACGTCCGTCACGACGATCAGTCGGCCGCTGCGGGCGTAGGGCGCAAGATGATCGGCCGCCCGGTCCAGCGCGCCTTGTTCGATCACGATATCGTAACTGCGCGCATCCAGCGCGACGCGGACTATTGCCATGCGGCCAGTTTCTCCAGGATGCGCTCGACCGCCACTTCGTGCGGGGCGGCGATGCTTTTCACATGAATGGGCGCGAGCGCATAGACAGGATTGCGAACTGCCGCCAGTTCAGTCAGCACGACGCGGGGATCCTTGCCCTTCAAGAGAGGACGTCCTTCCCGCCGCGACACCCGATCGACCAAAGTGTCGATGTCGGCGTCGAGCCATATCGCAGTCCCCTGATCGAGGATAAGCGCGCGTGTCTCTTCCTGCATGAACGCGCCGCCGCCGGTTGCGATCACCTTTGGCTCGTCGTCCAGCAACCGGGCGATCACCCGGCGTTCGCCATCGCGAAAATATCCTTCGCCATAGCGTTCGAACATTTCCGAAATCGTCATGCCAGCGGCCTTTTCGATCTCTTCATCCGCATCCACGAAGGCAAGGCCAAGCCGCGCTGCTAACCGGCGCCCCACCGTCGATTTGCCGACGCCCATCATCCCGATGAGGACGATGGAACCGCGCTTTGACTGCGGAGGCATGGATTTGCTGTTTCGCTGCATTGCGGAGGGGGCTATACATCCCCCCGTTGCAGAGGCAAATCGCAACTTTCCTCAACTTCACGGCTCGGCCGCACAAGGATCCATGAGAAGCAATCGTTCCTTCAGCACCTTCGAAAGCGGTTCGCGTCGTCGCGGCACGCGCTTGCCCATCATTCCCATCGTCGTGATCGTTCTGGTGATCGGTCTGGTCGCGCTGCTCTGGTCGCGCGGCGGAGAACGGCCGCAGCAGCGAGTGGAAAAGGCCATTCCCGCCGAAAAGCTGGGCAAATAAAGGCATGCGTCAAGGCCGGTTGAATGCGAAATGGGCGCTTGGAACGCTTGCGCTCGCTCTCACGCTGCCGGTGATTGCGCAGGAGTCGCCTGAATCGCTCCTGCCCCCCGGTTTTGGAGAGGCGCCCGAGACTCCACCCGCCGCCGGATCGCAAACGCCGCGACCGGCAAGTCCGGCTGCTCCCGTTCCGATGATTCAGCCCTTGCCGTCCGGTAGCGCTACGGCTCCTGCCGACAATGCAGTGGGAAATGCCCCGGAGGAAGGGCTGTCAGAAGAAGAGCTGGCGGCGCAGAAGCAGAAATATGACCTTCCTGAAGGTGCGCATCGGTCGCTGGACCGGATTGGGCCGCTGACGCCCGAACGGCGTGGCATGGCGGCTGATGCCTTCGGCGCACAGTCCGGGCAATTTCTCGCCGCGCTGATGAAGGAAATGCGGGCGCCGATCACGTCGCGCTGGGCCTCTATCCTGCTTCGGCGTGCGCTGCTCTCCGCGACCGACACGCCTCGTGATATCGATGGCGCCGACTGGGTTGCGGAGCGGGCCTGGTTGTTGCTGCGCATGGGCGAGGCGGATAGCGCGCGGCTGCTGGTGCAAAGCGTCGAGTCGGACAAGTTCACGCCACGCCTCTATGCGGTGGCGATGCAGACTTATCTAGCCACGGCGGATCCGGCTGGCCTGTGCCCTCTGTCGGCTGGCGCGCTGCGTCACAGCAAGGAGCCGGGGTGGGACATGACGCGGGCGATCTGTCCGGCATTGTCCGGCGATCAGGGGTCAGCGAGCGCTGCGCTCAATCAGGCCCAGCGGCGCGGCGTGGTGCGCGGGATAGATTACCGGCTCGCGGAAAAGGTCGTGGGCACCGGATTCGACGCGCGGCGATCGGTGAAGATCGAATGGGATGGGGTTGACGGGCTGACGGCATGGCGCTTTGGCCTGGCAACCGCGCTCAATGTGGAAATTCCCGAACCGCTATATGCCACCGCCGGGCGCCACGTGCGTGCGTGGGAAGCGCGCGCGCCTGCGCTCAGCGCGGTTCGTCGCCTGCCAGGCAGCGAGGCCGCGGCCCGGCTTGGCGTGTTTTCGAGCCAGGCTTTGGTAGGATTTTACAGTCAGCTTGGCGCTGACGGCGACGCGTCGCCCGAAATTGCCGACCGGGTCGACGCGCTGCGCACCGCCTATCGTGGTGGCTCGTCCGAAGAACGGGTCCAGGCGATGCGGACGCTGTGGCGGGACAATAGCAAGCCTGATTATGTCGGCCTGATCGCCACGGCCAAAGCCGCCGCTGCTTTGCCGGTCGCAAACATCGATGCGAGAGAGGCCGCCAACCTGGTCGCGGCCATGCTGACCGCAGGTTATGATCGCAGCGCGGCGCATTGGAGCGGGGTGGCCCGACAGGCGGAGGGGGATGGCGCTGGCGACCTCTGGGCGTTGCTGGCGGTCGGCGCGCCCAGTTCGGTTGTCGATATTAGCGAAGGGCGGATTTCTTCCTTCGCGGACGAAGCTGGCGCGGAAAAAGGCCAGATGCTGATTGCTGCGCTGGCAGGCCTTGCTCGCATCAATTCGCAAGCAAGCGCTTCATTGGCGCAGGATAAGGGGCTCAACCTGGCGGCGAATAGCCGGTGGGCGAGGGCGATCCATCAGGCGGCGGCGAGGCGGGAAAAAGCCACCGTCGCCCTGCTCGCGGCAGTGGGCATGCAAACGGCAGAGTGGAATCGTCTGCCACCCGCTCATCTCTATCATATCGTCGCTGCTCTGCATCAGGTCGGGCTTGATCCCGAAGCGCGGATGATCGCGGCGGAGGCGATTACGCGGATTTAATCCCATGGGCGAAGATGGCGCGCTGATCGGTCGTTTTCTGGAAATGATGGCGGCTGAACGGGGGGCGTCGCGCAACACCTTGCTGGCCTACCGCGCCGACCTGGAAGGCGCGGCGGCGATTTTGGGTGGCCTTTCGATCGCGACGAAGGAAACCGTTGCGGGATTGGCCACAGCCTGGGCAGAGCTGGCGGCTTCGTCCGTTGCGCGAAAAGTCTCGGCACTGCGCGCATTTTACGGCTTTCTGGAAGAAGAGGGGCTGCGGGCCGACAATCCTTCCACGGCGCTGCCACGCCCCGCAACGCGCAGGCCCCTGCCAAAGATATTGTCGGCGCAAGAAGTCGAATCACTCTTTGCCTTGATCGAACAGAAACTGGCGGTCGAGCATCCCAGCGCATTGGATCTTCGTCTGTCCGCCCTGATCGAGCTGTTATACGGTTCCGGTTTACGGGCTACCGAACTGGTATCCTTGCCCCGTCGCGCGCTGGCAGCGGATCGGCCGTTCCTGATTTTAAAGGGCAAGGGCGCGCGCGAGCGACTGGTGCCGATATCGGATCGGGCGCGGGCCGCCGTTTCCACGTGGTTGCCGCATGTCCCTGCTGAAAGTCCTTGGCTGTTCCCGTCGGGAAAAACTTATCTCAGCCGCATTCGGCTCTATCAGTTGGTGAAGCAACTGGCTGCCGCCGCCGGTATCGCTCCGCAGCGGGTCAGTCCCCATGTGCTGCGCCATGCCTTCGCCACGCACCTGCTGGAAGGGGGAGCGGACCTACGCGCGTTGCAGTCGATGCTTGGCCATGCCGATATCGGAACGACCCAAATCTACACGCATGTCGATAGCCGCCGACTGGTCGAACTGGTCAACAGCCGTCATCCCCTGGCGACAATGCGCCATCGTTTCGTTGACGAAGAAGCGTCTGCACCCTAACGCCGTCGGCCATGGTTAGCTTTCTGGAATTTGAAAAACCTATCGCCGAGCTAGAGGCGCGTGTCATCGAATTGCGCGCGACGGCCAGCGCTGGTGACATCGATATCGGCGATGAGATCGATAAGCTTGAACAGCGCGCGACCAAGGTGCTTGTGGACACATATGCCAAGCTGACGCCTTGGCAGAAGACCCAGGTTGCCCGTCATCCTGACCGCCCGCACTTCAAGGATTATGTCGCGGGCATGTTCGACAATTTCATGCCCCTCGCCGGTGATCGCGCGTTTTCGGATGATCAGGCGATCATTGGCGGTCTGGCGATGCTGGGTGACCGCCGCGTCATGGTGATCGGTCATGAAAAGGGTGACGACACCGCCAGCCGCGTTCGTCATAATTTTGGGATGGCGAAGCCTGAAGGCTATCGCAAGGCGATCCGCCTGATGCAATTGGCTGACCGTTTTGGGCTGCCGGTCGTCACATTGGTTGACACATCGGGCGCGTTCCCTGGCGTACAGGCGGAAGAGCGCGGTCAGGCTGAAGCGATTGCCCGCTCGACCGAACAGTGTTTGGCTCTAGGTGTGCCCATGGTCGCTGCGGTAGTGGGTGAGGGTGGCTCCGGCGGCGCAGTCGCATTGGCCGCCGCGAACCGGGTGTTGATGTTCGAACATGCGGTCTATTCGGTTATTTCCCCTGAAGGCTGCGCATCGATCCTGTGGCGGACTGCCAACAAGGCGAGCGATGCCGCCACCGCTATGCAGGTTACCGCCCAGCATCTTAAGGATTTGGGCGTCATCGACCGGATCATCGCGGAGCCCATCGGCGGCGCGCATCGGGAGCCGGTGCAGGCGATCGCCAGCCTGGGTGCCGCCATTGGCGAAGAGTTGGATTCCCTTGCCGGATTGAGCGCGCAGGATCTTCGTACTGATCGGGCTGATAAGTTCCTCGCCATCGGCGCTTGATCACACAGCGGGTGGCGTCAATTGTTCCCAGATGCTGCGCATGTGTGACGCGACAATAAAGCCGCATCGCGTTATCGTTGTGATCGTCGAAGCTGGAAATGCTGAGCAATCGTGCAGCCGACGCGTGTTTATCCCGATTGTCAGTTAGAGCGCTTACGACGCTCAACGCTTTGACGATGCAAAGCTTGCTACAACAGCGCCAGCGGTTGAAAATCGTTATCCAACGGTCGAATTAGGCCTGTGAATACAAAAAAAGGCGGCGGGATTGCTCCGGCCGCCTTTTTTCTATCGTTCCAAAATCAACCCATGTTGTTCGAAACTTTGTTGAAGGTGTTGGTCAGCTTGCCGCCGAGGCTGGTCATTGCGCCGATGGCGGCGACAGCGATCAGAGCTGCGATCAGGCCGTATTCGATGGCCGTTGCACCCTTTTCATTCTTCAGCATCTTGCGAACGAACTTCATGTGAAGTCTCCTTGACTAGAAAAAATCCCGTTTAACTCCCGGCCGCCCCGCTTGAAATAGGTCAGCTATGGACGGTTTATGGGAGTTAGATTGACAAAGATTTAATGGCGCGAAGGAAGTGTCAGATATTGATGGTTAATGCGCGAGAACCTCTGTGGCGACATTGTTCCACATGCCAGTGGTTTTGTTTGCGACATTCGATATCGCCGCGAGTGCGGCCAGACAGACCAGAGCCAGGATCAGCCCATATTCGACTGCGGTTGCTCCCCGTTGACACTGCAGCAACCTCGATCGGGATAGGCGTTTGATCAACCCGCGCATTGCATCACCCGTTTATTGCAGACAGTCCCGTTTGGCCTTGTAAAAGAGCCAGAGTTAACAAACCCCTTTGCTGGACGAATATGACGATAATTGATCCCTTGTTGGTAGTGGCCGCCGCACTTGTCGATGCGGATGGTCGGGTGCTGCTACAGCAACGACCGCCTGGCAAAGCGATGGCGAGCTTGTGGGAATTTCCTGGGGGAAAGGTGGAGGCGAGCGAAACGCCTGAGGCTGCACTGGTCCGCGAACTGGAAGAAGAACTGGGGATCCGTACCCACACCAGTTGCCTCGCGCCCGCGGCTTTTGCCAGCGAGCCGCTCGGCGACCGGCACTTGTTGCTTCTGCTCTATGTTTGCCGAAAGTGGGAGGGCCTGCCCGAGGCACGGCACGCCACCGAACTGAAATGGGTCAGGCCCAACCAGATGTATGCGCTGGATATGCCGCCGGCGGACCTGCCATTGATTGGCCTGCTCGATTCGCTGATCTGAAATAGGGCGGGCTAACGGCATGGCCCGCCCGCCGAATCACTCTTCTCTGGCCTTGCTTTGCAGCTGAATATAGTTCTGAATGCCCATGCGTTCGATCATTTCGAACTGGGTTTCCAGTGTGTCGACATGCTCTTCCTCGCTTTCGAGGATCGACTGGAACAGATCGCGGCTGACATAATCGCGCACTGTCTCGCAATGGGCGATGGCATCCTTCAGAACGGGAAGTGCTTCATATTCCAACTCAAGGTCGGCCTTCAGTACCTCTTCGACCGTTTCACCGATTTTCAGGCGGCCAAGCAGCTGGAAATTGGGCAAGCCGTCGAGGAAGAGGATGCGTTCCGCCACCTTGTCGGCGTGCTTCATCTCATCGATCGACTCTTCATATTCGAATTTGGCGAGCTTCTCGATGCCCCAATGATCGAGCATCCGGTAATGCAGGAAATATTGATTGATCGCGGTCAGCTCATTCTTGAGGACCTCGTTGAGATAGTCGATGACCTTGGAGTCACCCTTCATGGCGTTGTCCTCAGGCTATTGGAATGAAGCCGTAACTATAATGCCGTCACGGGCTTTTGTTAACCGGAAACGCTCGAAAAACGGGGATTTTACTAGACGCTATTGCGTCAAGTTCGCGTCAGAAGGAGCGGCTGCGGATGATTGCCATCGGATCAGGCGGTCGCGCGTTCGGCAGCTATCAGCGTGCGGGCGAAAGGTACGCATTGGCCGCATTTGGGTCGACGGCCGAGGCGAGCATAGGCGCTGCAAGGGGTATCGGCGCCGCCCCGCACGGCTTCCTTCAGATCCTTTTCGCGAATGGCATTGCAGACACAGACGACCATGAGGCTCTCCCTAAATCGGGAATATCCCAAATGATAATGGTTCGCAATAGAATATTAGATGCTGTTGCGAATCTTTTGCGCTTTCCCGCGAGCCAAACTTCGCCACAGCCATTCTAGTGGCCCTATGGCGAATCGGGATAGCCAGGCTGTCGACCAAGCAAGCATGAACAGCCATCCACACAGCACCAACAGCGGCAGTTCCAACGGCCGGAGATGCGAAAATAGCCCTAGTCCCCATCCATAGAAGACAGCGCACATGATGAGGCTGGTGCCGAGATAATTGCTGAGAGCGAGGCGCCCCGTGCGCGCGACCGCCATCGTCATGCGGCTCTGTCGATGTCGCGTGAATATCCACAGGATCAGTGCCGCCCAGCCTGCCGCAAGCGGGATGCGGAAAGGAAATGACCAGGCAAGCGACACGCCAATGGACGGAACAGCAGGGAAGTTTCGCCAGAGCAGCCAGCCCGCGAGCGCCACCATGGGTGGCAATCCGACCAGGAAACAATGGCGGGCAGTGCGCCAATATTGCTCCGCTTCCCATCGTCCAGTCAGGAAGCCGCCCTTCAGCATCGCCATGCCCATGAGCATGAAACCAAGAGTGTCGAATGCGCTCATGAAGAAGGTCCACCACCAATCGTGGAGCAAAAGGTGCAAATGATGCGTCAGGATGGTTGCGAAGCTGCCACGGTAGGTGGCGATCTCCTGCCGGATGGTTGGATCATCCGGGTTGGTGAATGGGCCGATATATTGCGCGAAGCTATCCCGGATGCTGGCGGTCGCGCTTGGTGCGACGGCCGCGTCTGCCCATCCGTGGATGCTGAATATGAACAGCGCGCAGATCAGAAAATGCGCGAGGAAGAAGAAAAAGGCCCATTTGATGAGCGCCAACGGTTCCTTGCGGATGAACAGCATCGCGATCAGCCCGATCAGGGCATAGTTCATCAATATGTCGCCCGCCCACAGCAGCAGATAATGGGCAAGGCCGAAGACGAACAGCCAAGCCGCCCGGACGATTTGCGCCTGCTGTCCATCACGCCCCTCCATCTCCTCCCGATCGATCAGCAGCAGCATGGACGCGCCGAACAATATCGAAAAAAGAGCCCGCATCTTCCCGTCGAAAAACAGGAAGCTGATCAGCCAGAACAGTTTATCGCCGACGGACAGCGGGCCAACAGCGGTCGGATTGAAATAAGCCGTTTGCGGCAGGGCAAAGGCGCTAATGTTCATCCACAATATGCCCATGACGGCGCACCCGCGCAGCACGTCCATGGCGGCAATCCGGGATGAAGGGGGATGCATGCGGCGAGGTTCCTTAAAGACGCTGGCAAAGTCGGCGGGGCTCTGTCATGCGACTAGCCATGAACAGCGGCCGCAAGCAACGGATAAGCGAAGCATTCGGCGCTGCGGCCGATCATTACGAAGATCATGCCGGTCCCCAACGCGCAGCAGCGGCGCTGGTCGCCGACCTTGCTCAGCGGCAGAAGCCCGGCGGAGTAGGGCGCATCCTTGAAATCGGTTGCGGAACCGGCCTGTTGACCCGCGACATTCAACAGCGATGGCCGAAGGCGCAATTGGTCGTCACCGACATTTCACCGGAAATGCTTGCCCGAACGGCTACAGGGGCGTTCGTTGCGGGGACTTTTCTTGCCATGGATGGCGAAGCGCCGCCGTTCGAAGGGGAGTGGTTCGACCTCATCCTGTCGAGCCTCGCCTTTCAATGGTTCGATGATCTGGAAGAGGCCATCGCTCGCCTAGTGGCGCTGTTGAGACCGGGGGGCAGCCTGATCTTTTCTACCATGGGAAAGGAGAGTTTTGGTCAATGGCGAGCAGCTCATCAGGCTTGCGACCTTGTTCCCGGTGTGCCCAATTACCCCTCGCTCGATGACCTGTCCTCAATGCTGCGCCGATATGAGGATGCCTTCGCCTTTGACGAAACTTGTTCGCTCAAATGCAACGGCGCACGTGGCCTGATTGCTCATTTGAAAGGCATTGGCGCGGTGGTGTCGAGCGAAGGCCGGAAACCGCTTTCGCCTAAAGAACTGAAGAAGGTGATGGCGGCATTCGATGCCGGAGATGGCACTGACGCCTATCAGATATTGTTCGGACGGGTGACCCGGCCTGCCTGACATGGCTCCTGTTGAACAGGAGCCATGTGCATTAGCTCTTACAGTTCCGCGTCCATCAGGTTGGGGAAGAAGCCCTCGTGCGCAGAGCGCAGGTCAGCGAGATTCACGCCCGCCACATTGTCGCCGCCGATAGTGCCGATCCTGACTGCACCGGCAATCTCCGTATCCGCCGCCGCTGTTACGACATAGCGGCCCTGATCTTCGCCAAAGGCCGCTGCGGTGTTCAATTCGATGTCGAGCTGCGCGCCCAATCCGCCTGCCAGAGCCATTTCGGCGATGGTTACCAGCAGGCCGCCATCTGAAATATCATGAACGGCATTGACCTTGCCTTGCGCGATCAACGTGCGGACAGCTTCGGCATTGGTTCGTTCGGCGGCCAAGTCCACCTTCGGCGCGTCGCCAGCTTCGCGGCCTTGAATTTCCCGCAGCCAAATGGACTGGCCGAGATGTGTGCCTTCGCCGCCGATCAGCCAGATTGCATCGCCTTCCTGCTTGAAAGCGACGGTCGCCATCCCATCGACGTCCTTCAGCAGGCCAATGCCGCCGATTGCGGGGGTGGGCAGGATTGCCGAGCCGCCGCCCGTCGCCTTGGATTCATTGTAGAGGGAGACGTTGCCCGACACGATGGGGAAGTCGAGCGCGCGGCAGGCGTCGCCCATGCCTTCCAGACAGCCGGTGAGCTGCGCCATGATTTCCGGACGCTGTGGATTGGCGAAGTTCAGGCAGTTGGTGACGGCAAGCGGGGTCGCGCCAACGGCCGAGATGTTGCGATAGCATTCGGCGATTGCCTGCTTTCCGCCTTCATAAGGATCGGCATAGCAATAGCGCGGGGTGCAATCAGTGCTGATCGCGATTCCCTTTTGCGAGCCGTGGACGCGCACCACTGCCGCGTCGCCGCCGGGGCGCTGCACCGTGTCGGCGCCGACCATGTGGTCATATTGCTGCCAGATCCAGCGGCGGCTGGCGATGTCGGGGGAACCCATCAGCTTGACGAGATCGGCGCCGATGTCCGCGCTTTCATCGATCTCGCCCAGCGGCTGGACGCCGGACCAAGCCTTATATTCGTCCTTCGGCATGGACGGACGATCGTAGAGCGGCGCATCGTCGGCCAGCGGTGCGAGCGGAATGTCGCATACCGTTTCGCCCTTGTGCACCAGAACCATGCGGCCCGTGTCGGTTACATGGCCGATCACGGCGAAATCCAGTTCCCACTTGCGGAAAATGGCTTCGGCGAAAGCTTCCTTGCCCGGCTGGAGCACCATGAGCATGCGCTCCTGGCTTTCCGAGAGCATCATTTCATAGGCCGTCATGCCGGTTTCCCGCTGCGGCACGTCGTCCATGTTGAGCTGAATGCCGACGCCACCCTTTGACGCCATTTCGACCGAGGAGGAGGTAAGGCCCGCCGCGCCCATGTCCTGGATGGCGACGATCGCGTCGGACGCCATGAGTTCAAGGCATGCCTCGATCAGCAGCTTTTCGGTGAAGGGATCGCCGACCTGAACGGTCGGCCGCTTGGCATCGGCATCGTCGCCGAAGTCGGCCGAAGCCATGGTAGCGCCATGAATGCCGTCGCGGCCGGTCTTCGACCCCACATAGACGATCGGATTGCCGATGCCGCTGGCAGCCGAATAGAAAATCTTGTCCGTGTCCGCGACGCCGACGGTCATCGCGTTGACCAGGATGTTGCCATCATAGGCAGGATGGAAATTCACCTCGCCGCCTACCGTCGGCACGCCGACGCAATTGCCATAGCCGCCGATGCCATGCACCACACCGCTGATGAGGTGCTTCATCTTCGGATGATCGGGGCGGCCAAACCGCAGCGCGTTCATGTTCGCGACCGGACGCGCGCCCATGGTGAAGACGTCGCGCAGGATGCCGCCAACGCCCGTCGCCGCGCCCTGATAGGGTTCGATGTAGGACGGGTGGTTGTGGCTCTCCATCTTGAAGATCGCGGCTTGCCCATCGCCGATATCGACGACGCCCGCATTCTCGCCGGGACCGCAGATGACTTGCGGGCCTTCCGTCGGCAGCTTCTTCAGGTGGATGCGGCTCGACTTGTAGGAGCAATGCTCCGACCACATGACCGAGAAGATGCCCAGTTCCGTCAGATTCGGCTCACGGCCGAGGGCGTTCAGAACGCGGTCATATTCTTCCGGCGAAAGGCCATGTTCGGCGACGATTTCCGGGGTGATCTGAGTGGCTGCGGTCGACATGAGCGCGCCTTTAGCCGGGGAGGGGCGGATAGACAATCCTCGCGCGGCTGAACTCGGGAAAACATGCTATTTATATGCGTTGGATCACCGATCGGAGGACGGGACATATGGAATGGATGTTGTTGCCGCTTCGCCGCTACGCCCGTTTTTCCGGCCGTGCGCGGCCCAAGGAATATTGGATGTTCATCCTCTTCCTTCTGCTTTGCTTCATCGCGATTGGCATTGTCGAAGGGCTGCTGGGCCTCAGCACCACCGAACATTGGGTACGGCGCGGCCCCTGGTGGTTCGATACCGGCTATCACACGCGGGGAGGTCCGCTCACCGGCCTGTTCGGCCTGGCCATTCTAATCCCATGGCTCGCCGTGGCAGTGCGACGGTTGCATGACACGGATCGAAGCGGTTTGTGGCTGCTGATCATTTTCTTCCCGCTGATCGGAAGCCTGGTTTTGCTGGTCTTCTTCATCATGAGCGGGACGCGCGGTTCCAACCGCTTTGGTCCTGACCCCGTAGAGGTTGGTGAGCCCGAACTGGTCGGCAGGATAGGGAAATGAAAAAGGCCGGGCTGTTGAGCCCGGCCTGTGAAAGACATGGAAATGTTGATCAGGCTTTGCAGCTAACGCCGCTTTTGCCCGGAAGGGTGGCGGTGATCTGCTTGCCGCTGCCATCGACCGAATAGCCGCCTTCGGCCGTGAAGGGCTTGCCAGCTTCGGGGGCGACGAGCTTTGTCGGCGCGCCGTTCTTTTCAGTGCGCAGGTTGGCGGTCTTGTCGTCGCTCAGGAAATCGACGAAAATGAGGCTGTTATCCTTGCAGCGATACTGGCGGGTTACCTTCACAGAAGGCGGCAATTCGACGGGTGCGGCATTCGCGAGCTGTTGAGCCATCGGATCGGCAGGGCCGCCGACGACTTCGGGTTCATCATTTTTGTTGCAAGCGGAGAGCATGCTGAGAGCAACGGCGGAAATCAGGGGGAGATAATATTTCATAGCGGTCCTTCTATGTGCACTTGCCGGCGTGAGCGTCAACGCAAAACTGCCAAAATCCCTCCAGTCTTGTGCGAGTTTCGATGACGCTTTTGTTACAAGCAGGCCCGGAATCTGCCTTGCGGCGTGGTGTAGGCTTGACCCGGCCACCTGCGCTCGCCAATGCATGGGGCATGGCCGAAGACAGCAAGACAGAGCCGGGCGATTTGTCCCAATTGTCGTTTGAGGATGCGCTGCGGGCGCTGGAGTCGATTGTCCGCCGACTGGAAAGCGGTGATGTGCCGCTCGACGAGTCGATCTCGCTCTATGCGCAGGGGGAAGAGCTGCGCAAGCGCTGCCTTGAACGTTTGCAGGCGGCGGAGGCTCGCATCCAGAAATTGACCATCGATCCCAGCGGCGCCGTTACGGGCGCCCAGCCTTTCGGCGCGGATTGAGCGCCGCGGTCATGGAGGGGCTGACCTCCGGTTCAGCGATGGTGACTGTCCGGGCGGCTGCCGTCGCCGCGGACATTGATCACGCGTTTGAACTGTTGCTGACCGTTCCCGATGATCCGCGTGCGCGCCTTTATGAGGCCATGCGCCATGCGGCCATAGGCGGCGGCAAGAGATTGCGTCCTCTGTTGGTGCAGGCGGCGGGCGAGTTGTTCAACATCTCCCAGGATTCGTTGCTTCGCGTCGGGCTGGCTGTCGAATGCATCCACGTCTACTCGCTGGTGCATGATGATCTTCCGGCGATGGATGATGATGATATGCGCCGGGGCAAGCCGACGATCCACAAGGCCTTTGATGAGGCGACGGCGATCCTGGCCGGGGATTGTCTTCATGATCTTGCCTTCGAAATATTGGCGGATGAAGAGACGCATCCGGACCCCTTCGTGCGGGTGGAGCTGGTAAAGGCGCTGGCGCTGTCCAGCGGACCTGCAGGTATGGCGGGTGGGCAGATGATGGATCTGGAGGCGGAAGGCACCAGCTTCGACCTCGTCACCGTAACGCGCTTGCAACAGCTTAAGACCGGGGCGCTCATTGCATTTTGTGTGGACGCGGCGGCGATCATGGCGCGCATTCCGGCCGATGCTCGCACCAGCCTTCATGGCTATGCGCGCGACATCGGCCTGGCTTTCCAGATTGCCGACGATCTGCTGGATGTCGAAGGTGACGCCGATCTGGCGGGCAAGGCGCTTGGCAAGGATGCGGCGGCGGGCAAGGAAACCTTCGTATCCCTGCTGGGCGTTGAGCGTGCGCGTGAACAGGCGCGTTTGCTGGTGGATCAGGCCAAGGCGCATCTTCATAGTTTCGGCGGGGAGGCCGATCTGCTGCGATCAATCGCAGACTATATCGTGGAAAGGGACCGGTAAGGCATGAGCAGGCAGCGGGTGGGGGTCTATCCCGGCACGTTCGACCCGATCACTTTGGGTCACATGGACATTATTCGCCGAGGGGCCAAGCTCGTCGACAAGCTGGTGATCGGCGTGACCACCAACATTTCCAAATCGCCCATGTTCTCCGATGAAGAGCGGCTGGAGATGGTGCGCCGTGAATGCGTTGGCATCGACGCGGACATCGTCGTCACTGGCTTTAATTCACTGCTTATGGATTTCGCCGAATCGCAAGGCGCCAGCGTGATCATTCGGGGCATTCGGGGCGTCACCGACTTCGAATATGAATATCAGCTCACCGGTATGAACCGGCAGATCAACCATCGGGTCGAAACCGCCTTTCTGATGGCCGACGTCTCGCTTCAGCCGATCGCATCTCGCTTGGTCAAGGAAATCGCCTTTTACGGCGGGCCGATCGACAAGTTTGTCAGCCCCAGCGTGCGGGATGATGTAGTCGCCCGGGTGGCGCGCCTCGGAAAGAAGGGCGACCAATAAAGGCCGCTCAGCCTTCGTTCAGTTGCCAATCGCGAAGAGCGCGTTATCAGAGCAGCTTCGCCACCAGGCGTTAGATATTAGGGAAAGCTCATCCATGCGGTTCAGTTCGGCGTTTAAGACCGTGGCGATCACTATCGCTCTCTATGCGTCGGGCGGCGTGGCGCTGGCCCAGGGTGGCGGGGGCGCGAATGCCGAAGAGGCAAAAAGAGCCGAGGCTGCCGCGCGGGCCGAGCAGAATGCCAAGTCGATGGGACAGGATCCCAGCGCGAAACTGCCGCCCGCTTCGGTTCCGGTGGACCCGCAGGACGTCTGGGATCTTGACCTGTCGAGCGGCGGCCGTGTTCGCATCCAACTGCGTCCGGACATCGCTCCCCAGCATGTCGAACGTATCAAGCAGCTGACGCGGCAGGGCTTTTACAACGGCCTGAAATTTCACCGCGTGATCCCCGGTTTCATGGCGCAGGGCGGCGACCCGAAGAATGACGGAACCGGTGGATCGTCGCTTCCCGATTTGCAGGCGGAATTCAACCCGATGCCGCATCTTCGCGGCACCGTGTCGATGGCCCGCGCGCAGGATGAGAATAGCGCCAACAGCCAGTTCTTCATCCTGTTCCTGCCCCGCATGCAGCTCGACAAGAAATATACGGTGTTCGGCCGCGTGATCGAAGGCATGCAATATGTCGATGCCATCACGCCGGGCGAGCCGCCCGTAAACCCGACCACGATCCTGCAGGCATCGATTGAAAGCGACGGCAAGCCGCCGGTCATGGCGCTTCCGACGCCGCCTGCGCCTTCCATTATTACGCCCGCACCGGTGAAGAAAGCGTCATCACAGAAGAAGCGATAAGTCGCACCTGAAGTGGATTATGCCGATGTCGCATCGGCATAATCGCCGTGCCTTGAGGACAGCGCTCGCATGCGCGTAGATCTTTTCGATTTCGAACTGCCGCCTGAAAGCATCGCGCTAAGGCCCGCGTCGCCACGTGATGCGGCGCGCCTGCTGTTGGTCGATGGCGAAAGGCCTTTCGAAGATCGCACAGTCCGGGACTTGCCCGCCTTGCTACGCGCGGGTGATGTGCTGGTGTTCAATGATACCAAGGTCATCCCCGCTCAATTGGAGGGCGTTCGCGGCCAGGCGAAGATCGGCGCCACGCTCCACAAGCGCCTTGGCCTGCGCCAGTGGCAGGCTTTCCTTCGCAATGCCAAGCGAGTGCGCGAGGGCGACCAGATCGATTTCGGTGCAGGCGTCACCGCTCTAGCGGGCGCGCGCGATGAAGAGGGCGGGGTGACGCTCACCTTCGAGGGGGATGAGCCTGTCGAGGTGCTATTAGAGCGGGCGGGGCGCATGCCATTGCCGCCCTATATCGCCAGCAAGCGGCCTACGGACGCCCGAGACCGCAGTGACTATCAGACCATGTTCGCTCGCGAAGACGGGGCGGTGGCGGCTCCGACGGCGGCTTTGCATTTTACGCCCGCGCTGATGTCGGCACTCAGTGAGGCGGGTGTCATGTCGGAAACGCTGACGCTTCATGTGGGCGCGGGGACGTTTCTGCCCGTGAAGGCGGAGGATACCGATGATCACCGCATGCATGCGGAGTGGGGCCGGATCGAGCAAGCCGCCGCCGACCGGCTGAATGCTGCGCGTCGAGCTGGCGGTCGCCTTATAGCGGTGGGCACGACTAGCCTGCGCCTGCTTGAGAGTGCCTGCGGGGAAGATAGAGTGATCCGCCCGTTCGCGGACGAGACCCGCATATTCATAACACCGGGCTACCGGTTCCGCGCCGTGGATGGGTTAATGACCAACTTCCATCTGCCTCGATCGACACTGTTCATGCTGATAAGTGCCTTGATGGGGCGGGAGCGGATGCAGGCGGCCTATGCTCACGCGATAGAAAGCGGATACCGCTTTTACTCCTATGGGGACTCGTCGCTTCTTCTGCCTTAGCTCGCCGATTCGCTTTAGGGTCGCCCTACGAACAGAAAGCCTACCGCCGCCATTATACACAGGAAGGCGGCCGCGTGGCGCCAATGGAGCGGTTCACCCAAAACCGTCACCATGAAGCCTCCGAAAACGATCAGGGCGATTGCTTCCTGCGCGATCTTCAACTGGCCTGGGCTCCAGCCGCTGGCAAACCCAATACGATTTGCGGGTACGGCGAAACAATATTCGACGAGCGCGATGCCCCAACTGATCAGGATGACCAACAGGATCGGCTTTCCCATCCCGCCCTTCAGATGCCAGTACCAAGCTATGGTCATGAAAAGGTTGGAAATGACCAGCAGCAATATGGTTGGCATGGAAGGGCCTCGTAACGCGTGTCGTTGCGCTCTGGCATTGCTTGAGGCCCAAGAGCAAGGGCTTGATTGACCTTATCCGCCCTCCATACCGACCGCATTAAAAGGTGGGACCGGCTCGCCACTGCGGGGTAAGGAAGCGGACAGGCAAGGGGTCCGGACATCCGCCGGACCCCTTGCCTATTTTTATCTTCGATTAGCGATTGCGTTCCGTATCGTGCGAACTGACGCCGCCAGCGTTCCATCCGCTCTGATCGCGCCCTTCGCCAAACAGGGCATTCTGCTCTCCCTCGGTTCGCCATGCATGGCGCGCTTCATCGGCCGTCTTTTCCAGCGTCACCCTTTGTTCGTCCACCGACCTGATCCAGGACGACGGTACGGAGTGGTGCACGCCGCTGGCATCCTGATCATTCTTGGTCAGAATGATGCGATCGCCACTTAACCGATCGACCGTTCCCACATGAGCGCCGTCGCTTCCGACGACTTCCATATGTTCGCGGACCTGTTGCACCGCCTGACGCTGTTCGGTGCGCCGCGTGCGCCAGGTGCCGAACTCGCTGTTGAAGCGATCGCGATGCTCCCGCTGATATTCAGCATAGTCGCGGTCCAGCTCATTCATCCGCTGTTGTCGCCACGCATAATAGTTGGCGTCATGATGCTCGCTATAGTCATGCGTGGGGCCGTAGGCGCGTACGCGACTGCCATGATCCTCGCTGCCATAGCCGCTGCGTTCCCCGGTGTAGGGCGCATAGCCGCGGTTCGGCAGATACTGGTTGCTGCGTGATGCCGAGGCGAACCCAATGCGGCTGCTTTCATCGCGCGGGTCGCCATAGGGGCGGTTATAATATTCGTCATATTCGCGACGGCGTTCTGCTTCTTCATCGCCGAACCAACTGCGGATTTCATCTCCCGCGCGATCGAAAAAGCCACGCTCTTCCGGATCATAATGTTCTGGTGACCGCCGGGAATCCGAACCGCTGAACTGGCCGCGCGTGCCGTAGCGATAGCTACGATCATCGCGCCAGTCACGCTGCCCGCGATGGCGGTCGGATCCGCGATCCCAGTCGCTGCGAGTCCTGTCATCGTCTCCATAGCGACGTCCGCCTTGATAGCCCATCGTCCTTCTCCTTGGCTGCTGTTGCTACGGCCTAAAAGCCGTTACATCACCAATGAGCAGCAGGACGCATCGTTCCGGATGTTACGTGCGGGTAACATCGCTCTTCCGCACCATGCTGCCGACGCTGCTGTAAGGCCCTGCTTTTCCGAAAAAGCCCGTTGCAAGGGAATCTCCGCTCGCTTATAGGCAGCGCTCCTTCGGGGCCGTAGCTCAGCTGGGAGAGCGCGTCGTTCGCAATGACGAGGTCAGGGGTTCGATCCCCCTCGGCTCCACCACCCCTCCTTTAACGGGGTGATCCGGAAGGACTTTACCGCTAGCATTGTACGCGCCTATGGCGGCTTTCATGGCATCGACCAAAAGTGAAGGCCGGGTAGCAGCGACAGCCGTGATCGTTCGCGACATGCCCGATGGGCCGCCGCATATCTTGATGATGGAACGCGCTGGGAGCATGGCTTTTGCAGCGGGAGCGCTGGTGTTTCCAGGAGGCGCGGTTGATGAGGCGGATCGGGAATTGGCCCGCGCCGTGGATGCTCCCGGCAACGTGGAGGAGACCGCCGCTCGGCTGGCGGCGATCCGTGAAACGCTGGAGGAAAGCGGCCTTGGCATCGGTTTTGGGGTGCGGCCCGATCCGGCGCAGTTGTTCGAAATGCGGCGCGCCCTGACGGATGGCGAAGATTTTTCGGCGATCGTCGAAGCGCACGGGATCAGGCTCGCCCTGGATCAATTGGTGCCATTCAGCCGCTGGCATCCTGCGGACGCGGAAATGGCCGCGCGCATTTATGACACGCATTTCTATTTGGTGCAGGCGCCAGAAGGACAGGTCGCGAGCGCGGATACGACCGAGAATGTCCGGTTGTTCTGGATGAGCGCGAGTGACACGATCGCTCTATGCGATGCGGGCGGCGGGCGCATCATTTTCCCGACCCGCCGCAATCTTGAGCGATTGGCCTTGTTCGACAGCTTCGCCGCGATGGCGGCCCACGCAGCGTGCTTTCCCGTCGAAAAGATCAGTCCCTGGCTGGAAGAGAGAGGCGGCGTGCGCCATCTCTGCATCCCCGATCATCTCGGTTATCCCGTGACGTCGGAACCGATGGAGCGTGTGCAGCGTGGTTAGGCCATGCGCTGGCTCCGCTGGCGCGTTCCCGCTTATTTCAGCGATTTTCCAGTGGGACTGAAACGCCGCGCATCAGGACCATCTGGGGGGCGATGTCGTTAGCGTCGTTATGGACTCGCGCCGCACACAGGCATAGATTCGGCGCTCTTCACGCATGGAGGTGGTCATGCCGCAGTTCGTGATAGAAAGAGAGATGCCCGGCGCGGGAAGGTTGCAGGGCGATGAGCTCAGGAACGCTTCACAAGGTTCCTGTAATGTGCTGCGCGAACTTGGACCCGAGATACAGTGGGTCCACAGCTATGTGACGGATGACAAGATCTATTGTCTCTACCGCGCGCCCAGCGAAGAGCTGATCCGGCAGCATGCCGAGCTTGCGGGATTTCCCGCCAACAGCATCGCCAGAGTTCGGTCGACGATTGATCCAACGACGGCCGAGTAATTATTGCCCGAAGCCAGCCTGCCGCGCGAGATCGACGGCTTCCCGCGCTGCCGCGAGGAGTGCGCCACTCTTCGCCTCGCACTCGCGCTGCTCATATTCCGGCGTGGAGTCGGCAACGATGCCCGCGCCTGCCTGGACGTGCATGATGCCATCCTTAAGCACGGCGGTGCGTAGCACGATGCAGCTGTCCATATTGCCGTCGGGTCCGAAATAGCCGACGCCGCCTGCATAGGCGCCGCGCGTCTCCGGCTCCAGTTCCGCGATGATCTCGCAAGCGCGGACTTTGGGCGCGCCCGAAACCGTGCCTGCCGGGAAGCCCGCGAATAGGGCGTCCAGTGCATCCTTGTCTGGCGAAAGACGGCCGACGACATTCGACACGATGTGCATGACGTGGCTGTAAAATTCGACGCTGTAGCTGTCGGTGACCGTCACCGATCCGGCGGTAGCGACCCGCCCCACATCATTGCGCCCGAGGTCGAGCAGCATCAGATGTTCTGCTCGCTCCTTGGGATCGGCGAGCAGGCTTTCGCGATTGGCAGCATCCTCGACACCGTTTTTGCCGCGCGGACGCGTTCCGGCGATCGGGCGGATGGTGACTTCGCCATCCCGTGCACGCACCAGAATCTCGGGGCTGGAACCGATCAGGGCAAAGCCGGGCAGATCGAGATAATAAAGGAAAGGCGAAGGATTTATCCGTCGCAGTGCCCGATAAAGCGAGATCGGCGGAAGGGTGAAAGGGCTGGTGAAACGCTGGGCGAGCACCACCTGAAAAATGTCCCCGGCAACGATATAGTCCTTGGCCCGTTCGACCATGGCCTTGTAGCGACCTGGCTCCAGCGCGGGGGTCACATCGACATCGGCAATGTCTTGGGCCGGAGGTGTGTGGGGCAAGGGTGCGGCCAGTCGCGCCGCCGTTGCATCGATCCGCTCCAGAGCCTGCGCGATCGCCGCGTCGGCATCGCTGAAGCTGCCCTTCCACACCGGCGCGACAAGATACAGCGCGTCGGCCAACCGGTCGAAAACCAGGATGATGGTTGGCCGGACGAACAGCATATCAGGCAGTTCAAGCGGATTGGGCGCTGGCCGCGGCAGCTTTTCGACAAGGCCGACCGTCTCATAACCGAAATAGCCCACCAGGCAGGCGAGGGCAGGGGGAAGCGCGGGATCAAGCTCAGCCCGGCATTCCGCCACAAGTGCGCGCAAGGCATCAAGCGCGCCAACCGCTTCCGGAACAAATGCCTGCGGGTCCGTTGCCCAGTGGCGATTAATCTCAGCCGCCTGTCCCTGCGCGCGGAAGACAAGATCAGGCGCGAGGCCGATCAGGCTATAGCGCCCGCGAACCGCACCACCTTCGACCGATTCCAGCAGAAAGTCGCCACGATCGGCTTCGAACAGCTTGAGCGCAGCGGAAATCGGCGTGTCCGTGTCCGCGATCTGGCGGCGCCACACCAGCGCCGAATTGCCAGCGGCCAGTGCGGCATGAGCGGCCGCTATCCCGTCATTGCCTGCGCTGCCCGCAACCATGTTACTGTGCGCCGCCATTGGTGCTGGCAAGCGCGCGCTGGACGCTGGCGACAGCTGACGGGTTCCGGGTCACGCCAAGCTGCTTTTCGACCGCCCGTTCGAACTGCTGCCCATATTCCTGGCCGACGACATCGCCAAGCTGGCTGCGGACCTGATCAAGCAGGGCGGTCTGGCCGCCCGCATCGCCATGTTTGATGCCGTTCAGTTGCACGATGAAATAGCCGCGGTCTTGACCGATCGGCATCGTCTTGACGCTGTTCGTTGCCATGGAGAACAGGATCGCGACCTCGGCGGGGGGACGCTGACCTTCCCGCATGATATCGGCACGACGCCCGCCCACCGTCTGAGGCGCGGGCAGGCGGACGCCAGCCTGGGCCACGGCATCGGCAAGCTTCATTCCCTTGGCGACCTTCTCGCGGATCTGCTCGGCCACGGCCTTCGCTTTGGCGTTGCCCTGCGCCAGCTTAAATTGGGCAAGTACCAGCGGCTTAACCTTATCCAGCGGTGGCGGCGCGGCGGCGCGAATCTCGGCGGGGGCGGCGAGAGCGTAGCGCTGGTCGGGCGTGACCGGCACGAGTTGCGCGTCGTCGTCCTGGCTCATCTGGAACACGGGCGCCAGCAGCGGACGAACATCGGCCGGAGCCTGATAGGCCTGATCCTCGACCTGCTTGCCATTGGCGATCAGGAAGGGTGTCGTTTCCAGCTTGAGGCCGTTGTCCTTCACCACTTCCTCAAAGCTGCCGCCATCGGCGATCTGATCTTCAACCTTTCCGGTGAACTCGCTCAGCAGGCGCTTCTGCTTTTGCGAGCGGAGCGTCGTTGCGATCTCGTCGCGCACGGCTGACAGCGGCCGCGCGGGAACGGTCTTGACGTTCGATACGCGCAGCAGAATCCATCCGAGTGGTCCCCGGATCGGGCCGACAAGTTCGCCTTGCTTGGCCGTAAAGCCCGCATTTGCGATTGCGGCGGACGTTGTGGTGGTCAGGCTTTCACGGCTTTGATCCACCAGCGCCGACGCCTCCAGCCCTGCACCCTGCGCGGCGGCTGCAAGCGACTTGCCGCCCTTCACCTGCGCTGCGATCGTTTTCGCGGCGGCTTCGCTGGGCAGGATAAGCTGCTCGAAATTGCGGCTTTCCTTGGCGGCGTAGCTCGCTTTGTTCTGATTATAGGATGCGGCAATTTCGGCGTCAGTCGGCTGCGAGGCTTGCGCGAAGCGTTCGCCATCGATCACGGCGTAGCGAATGCGGCGCTGCTCCGGGATGGTGAAGCGCCCGGCATTCTGCTGATAATAGGTGGTGAGCTGTGCGTCGGTGGGGTCCTTAATGTCCGCAAAGGCCGTGGCGGGGACAGCGGCGATCGTCCCCTGGCGTGCCTCCAGCAACAGCGAGGCGTAGGGCAGGATGACGCTGTTCGGCAGTTTAACACCCAAGCCGAGCGGAGCGAGCATCTGCCGTTCCAGGATCTCGCGGGTGATGTCTTCACGCAGGGCCTGTTCCGTGATGCGTTCGCGCAGCAGAAGCTGGCGGAAATTTTCCTGGCTGAATCTGCCTGCAGCGTCCTGAAAGGCAGGGATCTGGGCGATCTGCGCATCGACGAGGCGCTTGGAGATGTGGACGCCCTGATCTTTCGCATATTCCTTCAGCGTCATTGCGGCGACCAGCTGATCATAGATCTGGCCAGCGGCACCTTGAGCGAGGAAATCGCCGATCTGAAGACCCGGGGTGGCGCGGCGCGCATTTTCGAAGACGCGCTGAACCCGTTCCTGGAACTGAGGCAGGGTCAGTCGGGTGCCGCCCGCTTTCGCGACAGTCTCGCCGCTGCCGCCGAGAGAGGTGCCAAACTTGCCGCTCGTGACGTCGCCCATGATGAACGCTGCCGCGATGACGCCTAGGAAAAGGAGCGCGAAGAGGGCGCCGAATTTCGAATGGATGAAGCGGCGGAAGTTTGAAAGCATGAAGTAAGTCCAGAATAGAAAGACTTTTACGGGCGGCCCGCTTTAGGGGCGGATCGTCGCGGCGGCAAGTGCGGCTTGGCTGGACAAATGCGGTGCCTTTGTCCATCGGCCTGTCGGGGCTGGTCCGGCGCGGGCTGGCGGATGGACGAATGACTGAAGGGGTATGGATTGATGGGCAGGCGTAAGCTGGTGGTCGGCAACTGGAAGATGAACGGCCTCCGTTCACAGCTGCCCGAAGTCGAAGCGATCGGCGCGCTGGCGGCTGAGCGTCCGGTGGTCGAGGTGGGGCTGTGCCTGCCCGCGACGCTGATCGCGGCGGCCGATCAGGTCAAGGGCGGCGCCTTTGTCGGCGCGCAGGATTGCCATATGAATGATAGCGGTGCGCATACGGGCTGCCTGTCGGCTGCGATGCTGGCGGAAGCGGGTGCGAGCTGGACGATCGTTGGCCATAGCGAACGGCGGCAGGATCAGGGCGAAACGGACGCCGATGTCGCGGCCAAGGCGCTCGCGGCTAAGTCTGCGGGTCTGAAGGTCATCCTTTGCGTCGGTGAAAGCCTTGAGGTGCGCGACGCTGGCGGGGCCGAAGGCGTTGTGGCGGCGCAGCTGCTGGCATCGCTGCCGGAAGGCGCGGCGGCGGACTGGCTGGCGATCGCCTATGAGCCGATCTGGGCGATCGGCACCGGGCGAATCCCGACGATGGACGCGGTCGAAACCATGCACAAGGCACTGCGGGCGGCGTTGGCTGGCCGGATTGGCGATGGCGAAGCGGGTGCCATGCGCATCCTCTATGGCGGGTCGATGAATGGTGAGAATGCGGCCGAGTTGATGGCGATCGAGGATGTCGATGGCGGCCTGGTGGGCGGAGCGAGCCTGACCGCGGCGAAATTCGGGCCGGTGATTGCGGCTGCGGGATGAGAGGTTGGAAGCGATTGCTGGGCAATCGCACCGACCCCCGGCCCTTCAAACGAATCACGTGCCTCGTTTGAACTTGAAAGGGAGGGGGGTTAGGGATGGCTCCCGGTTGCCCCGGCGGCGCTTCAACGCTATGGGCTCCACAACGCACCCCATTGGGACAGATATTCTCGCATGTTCACCTTCATCCTCGTCGTGCAGGCCATCGTGGCGGCCCTGCTTGTCACCGTCATCCTGATGCAGAAGTCGGAAGGCGGCGGTCTGGGCGTGGGTGGCAGCCCGGCGGGATTGATGTCTGCTCGGGGCGCGGCGGATTTTCTGACGCGATCGACGACGGTGCTGGCCACTATTTTTGTGATGCTGTCGGTCGTTCTGGCCGTGATCGCATCGGTGCAGCATGCGCCGAGCGATATCGATACGTCGCTGGTGAAGCAGGCGCCGACGGCACCCGCCACCCCAGCACCGGCCGGTAGCGCCGATCCGCTGGCCGGTGCGGCAGGCGCTGCAAGCAACGGTCAGGCCGCAAATGGCGCGGTTCCGCTCGCCAACTGAACTTTTCGTTCAAAATTCCGATCTTTTTTTGCTCGTGCGTGGATTCGCGCGCTTGCCCAACTTGTTTGTAAAAGGCTAAGCCTCCTCTCCCATGGCGCGGTATATTTTCATCACCGGCGGCGTGGTCTCCTCGCTTGGCAAGGGCCTTATGGCCGCATCGCTCGCAGCACTGCTGCAGGCGCGAGGTTTCCGCGTGCGTATCCGGAAGTTCGACCCCTATCTCAACGTCGATCCGGGCACGATGAGTCCGTATCAGCATGGCGAAGTCTATGTGACCGATGACGGGGCGGAAACCGACCTCGACCTTGGCCATTATGAGCGGTTTACGGGGGTTTCCGCGCGGCAGTCGGACAATGTGACGCAGGGCCGCGTCTATCAGACGATCATCCAGCGCGAGCGGCGCGGCGATTATCTGGGCGCGACAGTGCAGGTGATCCCGCACGTCACGGACGAGATCAAGTCGTTCGCGATGGCCGAGTCCGATGATCTGGATTTCGTGCTGTGCGAAATTGGCGGGACGGTCGGCGACATCGAATCGCTGCCGTTCATGGAAGCCATTCGTCAGCTGCATAATGACCTTGGTCGCCGCCAGTCGATCTTCGTCCATGTGACGCTGGTCCCCTATATCGCAGCGGCGGGCGAGCTGAAGACAAAGCCGACGCAGCATAGCGTGCGTGAACTCACCTCGCTCGGTATTCAGCCGGACATTCTGCTCTGCCGCTGCGAACATCCGCTGCCCGACAGCGAACGGGCGAAGATCGCGCTGTTCTGCAACGTCCGGAAGGAAGCGGTGATCCCCGCGCTCGACGCCAGCAGCATCTATGCGGTGCCCGCGCAATATCATGCCGAAGGGCTGGACGAGGAAGTGCTGCGAGCCTTCGGAATCGACGACGCGCGCAAGCCGACGCTCGATCGCTGGATGGACATCATGGACCGCCAGCAGAACCCCGAAGGCGAAGTGACGATCGGCGTCGTGGGCAAATATGTCGGCCTGCCGGACGCCTACAAGTCGCTTTACGAGGCGCTGACCCATGGCGGTTTCGCCAATCGGGTGAAGGTGAAGATCAAGTGGATCGACGCCGAATTGTTCGAGAAGGGCGATGATGTCGCCGCCAGCCTGGAACCGATGCACGGCATTCTGGTCCCCGGCGGCTTTGGCGTGCGCGGATCGGAAGGCAAGATCGCCAGCGTGAAGTTCGCCCGTGAACGCAATGTGCCTTTCTTTGGCATCTGCCTTGGCATGCAGATGGCCTGCATCGAAGGCGCGCGGAACACGGCGGGAATTGCCGAGGCGTCCACCACCGAATTTGGCGAGACGTCAGAGCCGGTCGTTGGCCTCATCACTGAATGGATGGGCAAGGAAGGCTTGCAGAAGCGCACGGCCGAAACGGACCTGGGCGGCACGATGCGCCTTGGGGCCTATCCGGCCAAGCTGACCGGCAACAGCGTGGTCGCGGGCATTTACGGCACGAGCGAGATCAGCGAGCGGCATCGTCATCGCTATGAGGTGAATGCGGGCTATCGCGAGGCGCTGGAGAAGGGCGGGCTGATCTTTTCGGGCATGTCGCCGGACGGAACCTTGCCGGAAATTGTCGAGCGGCCGGATCACCCTTGGTTCGTCGGCGTGCAATTCCATCCGGAACTGAAGTCCAAGCCGTTCGACCCGCACCCGCTGTTTGCGAGCTTTATCGAAGCGGCGGTGAAGCAGAGCCGGTTGGTTTGATCGGCCGGCGCGTTTTCCAGAGCATCGTGCGCAAAAGTGGGAACCGGTTTTGCGCTTAAGAAGGATGCGATAACAAAAAACTAGAGCGCGCTGCGTCCGATTAAACGCAGCGCGCTCTAAGCAGATGGGATCATCTGCTGGCTCGGAAAATGCGGCAGAGCGAAATCCTGGAGCATCCGGGCCGATGCAATCGGATCCGAATCTGCTCCAGGTCGAAGTTGGATAAGCTACTGATTTTTTGACTTCGTCACCCCGGACCTTGATCCGGCGGTTCTGCTTGGTTCCGCTGTTGGACAGGCGAACATCGGTTTGCTCGCCAGCCCTTATAATATCCTGGCCGAAGCCAAATCCGCATGGACTGCGTTCGGCAGTTTCATCGCGAAGTCGAAGACCGACAGGTTGTTGATCAAGCCGGTCACCCGAAGCCGCTGCGCGGGCGCGATGACGCCGATCGTTCCCGCAGCGCCCAGCCAGCCGAACAGGCCTTTGAACCCGCCATGGTCAGCAATGCAGCCGCCCGCGCCAAATCCGACCACCCCAGGAATGCCCACATAGCTGCGCATGTTGACGCCCTGTGGCAGAAGGTTGGAGGTTCCAACCGTCACCGCGGTAGGCGGCAGGACCGCTGCTCTGCCCAAACGGCCCTCATTCGTCAGCATGGCCAGGAAACGGTCGTAATCATGGGCCGAGGAGATGAGGCCGCCCCCGCCCGAAGGAAATGCGGGCTTATTCAGGAAGATGGAGGTCGGACCTGCATCGACCACGGTCAATTTGGCGCCTCTGCCCGTATAGCTTGTGACGAGACGCGCCTTCTTGTCTGCTGGCACATCGAAGAAGGTGCTGTTCATGCCAAGAGGTGCGAAGAACCGCTGCTCCAGAAACTGTTCAAAGGGCATGCCTGCCACCAGCTCTATGATGTGGCCCAGCAAATCCAGCCCGACCGAATAGCTCCAGGCTGTGCCGGGGTCTGAAAGAAGCGGAGCTGCCGCGAGCCGCTCGGCGAATTGCTTGAGGCTGGAGGGGGGCGCTTGCTCCAGTCGTTCAGCGTTGCTGAGCAGGTTCTGCTTCAGTCCCAGCTGTTGATATACCGCCTTGAGCGGCCCGCTCATCGAAGGCCCACCACCAAGACCGGCGGTGTGGGTCAGCAGGTGACGGATCGTCATGACAGAAGCGGCGGGGCGCGTTTCGAGGCTTTGGCCGGGGTTGGTCAGAACGCGCATATTCGCAAAGCCGGGGAGGAAATCGGCAACCGGCTGGTCGAGCTTCATCCGGCCCTCGGCGATCAGCAGCATCACAGCCATGCCGGTAATGGGTTTCGTCATCGAGTAGATGCGGAACAATGTGTGCTCATCCACTCGGCGCGGGTTGTCCAGGGCGATCGTGCCGCTGCTCACATAGGCTGGGCGATCAGTTCCACGACCGATCGCCACGATTGCTCCGGGAGCGGCTGGCTCCCCGATCACGCCGTTCACCATGCCCCTAACTGCGGGGAAGCGTTCGGCAGCGGCGCGTGCGCGTACCGGCGCGGCACTCATAAGACCGAGGCAGGCTGCACCCTTCAGCAGATCGCGCCGTAAGAACACCGAATGTGGCATGGTCATCCTCCCCCTTATTGTCGCTCTCTAAGGTGTAGATGGTATACAGGGCCGGTCAACGACCGAGACGTGACCACGCAAGGCGCGCGATCGCCGCATGAGCTGTCGGGCAGACCGCATATCAATCCGCTGGCGTCAGTTTCAACAGTCGGCCCTGCGATCCCTGGCCGCCATCCTCCAGCAGCCAGAGCGCGCCATCCGGGCCTTGCTCCACTTCCCGAATCCTTGCGCCCATGTCCCATTGGTCGGCTTTCGACGCATTCTCGCCGTCCAGTTTCACGCGCACCAGTGACTTGCTGGACAGGCCGCCGATGAACAGGGAGTTTTTCCATTCCGGGAAAAGGTCGCCTGAATAATAAAGCAACCCGGCCGGTGAAATGACCGGGTTCCACGAGAGTTTTGGTGCTTCAAACCCGTCATGTGGACTGTGGTCCGGTATCAGCGTGCCGTCATAATGGTCGCCGTTCGACGCCTTGGGATAGCCATAGTTAAGGCCCGGCTTGATCAGGTTGACCTCGTCACCGCCCTTTGGCCCCATTTCCTGTTCCCACAGCCGCCCGTCCTTGTCGAACGCGATGCCGAGCAGGTTGCGGTGGCCGTAGGACCAGACGGCAGGATGGAATCCCTTGGCCGCGAGGGGATTGCCTGCGGCAGGCGTCCCGTCGAGATTGAGGCGCAGCACCTTGCCGAGCGTGGCCTTGGGGTCCTGGGCTGGGTCGAACTTCTGGCGTTCGCCGTTCGTGAAGAAGAGGTAGCGGCCATCGGGGGAAAAGGCGATGCGGCCGGAATAATGGCCGTTGCCTTCGACATAGGGGGTCGCGCGGAAGATGGTTTTTATGCCGTCGAGCTTTGTCGTTCCGTCGCTGGCCTGGTTGAAGATGCCCGTGGCGAGCGCGACACCTTTGCCGCCGGGGCCGCTTTCGGAAAAGCTGAAATATACCGTTTTGTTCTGCGCGAACTGGGGATGAAGCACGACATCCATGAGCGCGCCTTGGCCCGCGCTGTCGACTTTGGGAATGCCGGCGACCGGAATCTTTGTTCCGTTCTTGGGGTCGAAGAGGATCATCTCGCCTGCCTTTTCGGTGACGAGCGCGCGGCCATCCGGCAGGAAGGTCATAGCCCAGGGCGAATCGAAATCCGCGATGATGGAAGTCTTGAAGGGCTTTTCCGCAGGGGCGGCGCTGTTCTGGCCGGTGGCGTTCTCGGAAGAACAGGCCAGGAGGAGGAGGGGCAGGGCGTTGATCAGGACCCGATTCATTTCAACCTCCGTTCGTCGCATGCCTTCAGAAATCCTGCGCACGAATAATGTTGCAGCATTATATCTTCCCCCCTATATCGCCCTTGCTTCCTTACATCGTCAAACATGTCGGGGTCGCAGGCGGGAACGCTTGCGGCGGCGGGAGCGCATTTATTCTGTTGGAGACTGCATGGCGGACATCGCCGAACTGACCGCGCTGATCGAACCGGAGGTGAAGGCCTTGGGGTTTGACCTTGTGCGCGTGAAGCTGTTCGGGTCCGGCGATGAATATACGTTGCAGATCATGGCGGAACGGCCGGAAACCAAGCAGCTTGTTATCGAGGATTGCGCCGCTATCTCGCGCCGCCTGTCCGATGTGCTGGATGAAGCTGATCCGATCGAGGAAGCCTATCGGCTGGAGGTCAGCTCGCCGGGTATCGATCGGCCGCTCACCCGCCTCCACGACTTTCTGGAATGGGCCGGGCATGAGGCGAAGATCGCCACCAGCGAAACGGTGGCGGGGCGCAAGAGCTTTCGCGGTACGCTGAAGGGCGTCGAAGGCGATGAAATTCAGTTCCAGGATAATAAGGCTGGGGATGTCTCCATCCCCTTCGCGCTGGTCGGCGATGCCAAGCTGATACTGACCGACGCGCTCATTTCTGCTAGCATGCCGCTCTCCTCCGATGGGGCGGACGAGTTCGAAACCGAAGAGTAAGGGTTCACGACCATGGCCAACGCCATTTCCGCCAACAAGGCCGAGCTGCTCGCTATCGCGAACAGCGTCGCCACCGAGAAGATGATCGACAAGGCGATCGTTATCGAGGCGATGGAAGACGCGATCCAGCGCGCCGCTCGCGCACGCTATGGTGCGGAAAATGACATCC
This sequence comes from Sphingobium sp. TomTYG46, assembly GCF_055396345.1. NCBI lineage: Bacteria > Pseudomonadati > Pseudomonadota > Alphaproteobacteria > Sphingomonadales > Sphingobiaceae > Sphingobium > Sphingobium sp. TomTYG46. The sequence goes on along the minus strand of NZ_AP027324.1, from coordinate 1,235,001 downwards.
GCGCCAAGCTGGACCCCGAAAGCGGCGACCTGCGCTTGTGGCGCGTCGTCGAGGTGGTCGAGGCCGTCGATGACTATTTCAAGCAGGTTGACCTGAAGCAGGCGCAGAAGCTGAAGAAGGATGCCGTGATCGGCGACTTCATCGTCGATCCGCTGCCTCCGATTGATCTGGGTCGTATCGACGCGCAGTCGGCCAAGCAGGTGATCTTCCAGAAGGTCCGCGACGCCGAGCGCGAGCGCCAGCATGAAGAGTTCAAGGACCGCGTGGGTGAAATCATCACCGGCGTCGTCAAGTCCGTCGAATTCGGCCATGTCGTCGTGAACCTCGGTCGCGCCGAAGGCGTGATCCGCCGCGACCAGCAGATCCCGCGTGAAGTCGTCCGTGTCGGCGACCGTATCCGTTCGGTCATCCTGAACGTGCGCCGCGAAAATCGCGGGCCGCAGATTTTCCTGTCCCGCGCGCATCCGGAGTTCATGAAGAAGCTGTTCGCGCAGGAAGTGCCCGAAATCTACGACGGCGTCATCACCATCATGGCAGCTGCCCGCGACCCGGGCTCGCGCGCCAAGATCGGCGTTATCAGCCGCGATTCGAGCATTGATCCGGTCGGTGCCTGCGTCGGCATGAAGGGTAGCCGCGTGCAGGCCGTCGTGCAGGAAATGCAGGGCGAAAAGATCGACATCATTCCCTGGTCGGAAGATACCGCGACCTTCGTCGTCAACGCGCTCCAGCCTGCTCAGGTCGCCCGCGTCGTCATCGATGAGGAAGAAGAGCGCATCGAAGTCGTCGTTCCCGATGATCAGCTGTCGCTCGCCATCGGCCGTCGCGGCCAGAATGTCCGCCTCGCCAGCCAGCTGACCGGCAAGGCCATCGACATCATGACCGAGGCCGACGCGTCCGAGAAGCGCCAGAAGGAATTCGTCAGCCGCTCCGAACTGTTCCAGAACGAACTGGACGTGGACGAAACGCTGTCGCAGCTGCTGGTGGCCGAAGGCTTTGGCGAGCTGGAAGAAGTCGCCTATGTCAGCATCGACGAACTGGCGTCGATCGAAGGGTTCGACGACGATCTCGCCGCCGAATTGCAGAACCGCGCGCAGGAAGCGCTCGACCGCCGCGAAGCCGCTGCCCGTGAGGAACGCCGCGCTCTGGGCGTCGAAGACGCGCTGGCCGACATGCCGCACCTCACCGAAGCCATGCTGGTGACGCTGGGCAAGGCGGGCGTGAAGACGCTGGACGATCTGGCCGATCTCGCGACGGACGAACTCGTCGCGAAGAAGCGCGTGGACCAGCGCCGCCGCCGTGAGAATAAGGACGAGGATAAGGGCGGGATTCTCGCCGAATATGGCCTCAGTGAAGAGCAGGGCAATGAGATCATCATGGCCGCCCGTGCGCACTGGTTCGAAGGCGAGGAAGCCTAAGCGCCCCATGCCCTTTGTCGATATCCGTCTGGCCGGAAACGCCACCCGTGAACAGAAGGCAGCGATCGTTGCCGACGTCACTCAGTCGCTCGTCGAGCGGCTGGGGAAGTCGGCCGCTGCCGTGCAGGTGGTGATTTCCGAAATCTCGACGGAGAATTATGGGTCGGGCGGGCAGCTGATTGCTGATCGCGCGGCTGCCTCCAGCCCTGGGGAGGACGCCAATGCCGCGGTCACTTCCCGATGAGAGGCTAAGCTCCAACATCGTCAGTCATGGGATGTGCTCCTGCGAAGGCAGGAGCCCAGTCCTGGCCTCGCACCTCCATGAAAGTGCGGAGCTGGGTTCCTGCCTGCGCAGGAGCACAACGCTTCACGGGGAGGCGCGCCCATGACCGAACGTAAATGCATCCTGTCCGGTGATCGCGCCGATCCGGAAATGCTGATCCGCCTCGCCGTCGGACCAGAAGGCCAAGTGCTGCCCGACATTCGCGCGAAGGCACCGGGCCGAGGCGCGTGGATCGGTGTTCCTCGCACCGAACTCGAACAAGCCCTCGCCAAGGGTAAGCTGAAGGGCGCACTCGCCCGCGCGTTCAAGACCGGCGAGTTACAAATCCCGGACAATTTGCCGGACCTGATCGAGGACGGCCTGCGCAAGGCTTTGCTGGACCGCTTGGGCCTGGAGGCGAAGGCATCCATGGTCCTCACCGGATCGGAAAAGATCGACGTCGCCTGCCGTCAGGCCAAGGTGCAACTGCTGCTTCACGCTAGTGATGCTGCGGCCGACGGCAATCGAAAGCTCGATCAGGCGCTGCGCGTGGGACAGGAAGCGGAAGGAACGGATTTGGCGGGCGTCGTCTTGCCTGTGGACCGACAGGCCCTATCTATGGCAATGGGGCGGGACAATGTCGTCCATATCGCAGTGACCGACTCGCGAGCCGCGTCGCGTCTGCGTACGGCCATCGGCCGCTTGGAAAGCTATCTGGGTTGCGCTACCGAGGCGCCCGTGCATGGGGAGCATGACTCCGCCGGTGCACTGGGCGCCTGACGAGCATGGAATGAAGGCGCCGACGGGCCTTGCCGGTCGGATGTAAGTGAAGGGTACAGTTCAGTCGTATGAGTGACAGCAAGGAAGACAAGCCGGTTCTGGGCCGCAAGCCGCTGGGCATCAAGCGGACCGTTGAATCCGGCCAGGTGCAGCAGCAGTTCAGCCATGGCCGCAAGAATACGGTCGTGGTTGAGGTGAAGCGGCGCCGCATTCTGGGCAAGCCGGGCGAAGCCGGTGCGCCCGTGGCTGCGCCTCAGGCTGATCCTGCCCCGGCGCCCGCCGCAGCGGCCCCCGCGCCTCAGCCGCAGGCTCGCGCGCCTCAGCCCGCCGCTCCGGCGCGCCCCGCTCCGCCGCAGAGCCTGATGTCGCGTCAGGAATTGCAGGCGAAGCTGCTGCGCGAGGCGGAAGAAGCCCGCATGACCGCGCTGGAAGATGCGCGCCGCCGCGAAGACGCGCAGCGTAATGCCGCGAGCGAGGATGAAAAGCGTCGCGCCGAGGAAAATCGCCTGGCTGCGGAAGCTGCCGAGGCCGAAGCCGCGCGCCGTGCCGAAGATGAAGCCAAGGTCGCCGAGCAGCAGCCCGAGCCCGAGGCTCCTGCAGCGCCTGTCGTCGAGGAAAGCTCCGAAGCGCGTCCCGCTGCCGCTCCGGCTGCGACCGGTTCGGCTGTGCCGCCGCCGCGCCGCTTCACCCCGGTTGCCCCGATCAAGCGTCCCGAACCGGCCAAGCCGGATCGGGCCAAGCGGGCGGGCGAGGATAATCGCCGCCAGTCGGGCAAGTTGACCGTCACGCGCGCGCTTGCGGACGATGACAGCGCTCGTGCCCGCTCGCTCGCCGCATTGAAGCGTGCCCGCGAAAAGGAACGTCGCGCCCATTATGCCGGTGGCGCGCAGCAACGTGAAAAGCAGGTTCGCGATGTCGTGGTGCCTGAAAGCATCACGGTTCAGGAACTCGCCAACCGCATGGCCGAAAAGGGTGCGGACCTGGTGAAGTCTCTGTTCAAGATGGGCACCGCCGTCACGCTCAACCAGCCGATCGATCAGGATACGGCGGAACTGCTGGTCGAGGAATTCGGCCACCGCATCCAGCGCGTTTCCGATGCCGACGTTGAAATCGGTATCGAGGGCGAAGTCGATGCGGCAGAGACGCTGAAGCCCCGCGCGCCGGTCGTGACGATCATGGGTCATGTCGATCATGGCAAGACATCACTGCTTGACGCGCTGCGCGGGACCGATGTGGTCGCGGGCGAAAGCGGCGGCATCACCCAGCATATCGGCGCCTATCAGGTGACGACCAAGGGTGGCGACGTCATCACTTTCCTCGACACGCCGGGCCACGAAGCCTTCTCGGAAATGCGCGCTCGTGGCGCGAACGTCACCGACATCGTCATCCTGGTGGTGGCGGCCGATGACGGGCTGATGCCGCAGACGATCGAGGCCATCAACCATACCAAGGCGTCGGGCGTGCCGATGATCGTCGCGATCAACAAGTGCGACAAGCCCGAAGCCAATCCGCAGAAGGTGCGCGAGCGCCTGCTGAGCGAGGAAATCGTTGTCGAGGATATGGGTGGCGACGTGCAGGACGTGGAGGTTTCGGCGCTCAAGAAGACCGGCCTTGACGAACTGATCGAGAAGATTCTGCTTCAGGCTGAAGTCATGGAACTGGGTGCCAACCCCGATCGCGCAGCCGAAGGCAATGTGATCGAGGCGCAGCTCGACAAGGGCCGTGGCGCGGTTGCCACCGTGCTGGTCCGCAAGGGCACGCTCAAGGTCGGCGACACGTTCGTCATCGGCGCCGAAAGCGGCAAGGTGCGCGCTCTGGTTAACGACAAGGGTCAGAATGTGAAGGTCGCAGGGCCTTCGACTCCGGTCGAGGTGCTGGGGCTTTCGGGTGTTCCTCTGGCGGGCGATCAACTCACGGTCGTGGAGAATGAAGCGCGTGCTCGCGAAGTGGCAGCTTACCGTCAGGAACAGGCGACCAAGAAGCGCACCACCAACGCCCCGACCAGCTTTGAACATATGTTCTCTGCGCTCAACACGACCGTCATCGAATATCCGGTGGTGGTGAAGGGCGACGTGCAGGGTTCGGTCGAAGCTATCGTGACGGCGCTCAACCGCATCTCGACGGATGAAATCAAGGTCCGCGTTCTGCACTCGGGTGTCGGCGCGATCACCGAAAGCGACGTCACACTGGCCGCTGCCAGCCGAGCGCCGCTGATCGGCTTCAACGTGCGTCCCAATGCCAAGGCGCGTCAGTTGGCGGAGCGCGAGAAAATCTCGCTGCGCTATTATGACGTGATCTACGACTTGCTCGAAGAGGTTCGCGGCGAAATGGCGGGCCAGCTGGCTCCCGAGCGCATCGAAACCATCGTCGGCCGCGCCGAAGTGCTTCAGGTGTTCCCAGCGGGCAAGAAGGACAAGGCGGCTGGTCTGCTCGTCCTCGACGGCATCATCCGCAAGGGGCTCAATGCGCGCCTTACCCGCGACGATGTCATCGTGTCGCGTACCCACATCGCTTCGCTTCGCCGCTTCAAGGACGATGTGTCCGACGTGCGTGCGGGCATGGAGTGCGGTGCGGTGCTGCAAGATACGAACGACATCAAGGCTGGCGATACGCTGGAACTGTTCGAGGTCGAGGAACGCGCACGGACGTTGTGATCAGGAAAGTGCGTCACCCCAGCGAAAGCTGGGGTCTCGTGCCTTCTGGTCGTCCATAGCCGTCTGAGATCCCAGCTTTCGCTGGGATGACGAGGATTGATGATGTCCAATCAACCTGAAGGCCCCTCCGTCCGCCTCCTCCGCGTGGGCGAACAGGTGCGCCATGTCCTGTCCGACATTCTCCAGCGCGGCGACGTGCATGACGAGGTGCTGGCCAAACATGTGGTCAGCGTCACCGAGGTTCGCATGTCGCCTGACTTGCGGCATGCCACCGTGTTCGTGAAGTCGCTATTGGGTCAGGATGAGGAGGCGGTGCTGAAGGCGCTGCGCACCAACACCGCCTATCTACAGCGCGAGGTCGCCCATCGGATAAGCCTCAAATATGCGGCCAAGCTCAAATTCCTGGCGGACGAGAGCTTTGACGAGGGTAGCCATATCGACAAGCTGCTGCGTGATCCCAAAGTCGCGCAGGATCTTGAACAGCCGGATGATGAGGGCTGACGCGCTGCGTTGATCCCATGCACGGCTGGATCATCCTCGATAAACCGCACGGGCTTGGCTCGACGCAGGCGGTGAGTGCGGTGAAGCGTGCGTTGCGGCACAGTGGCGCGGGCAAGTGGAAGGTGGGCCATGGCGGCACGCTCGATCCGCTTGCGACTGGCGTGCTGCCGATCGCTGTTGGGGAAGCGACGAAGCTTGCCGGGCGAATGCTCGACAGCGACAAGATCTACGACTTCACGATAGCATTTGGCGCCCAGACCGACACGCTGGACCTTGAAGGAAAAGTGATTGCACAGAGTGATCACCTGCCGACGCTCGGCGAAGTGGAAGCAATACTACCCTCCTTCACCGGCCCGATCGAGCAAGCGCCGCCAGCCTATTCCGCCATCCTGATAGACGGCCAGCGCGCCTATGATCTCGCGCGGGCTGGGCAGGATGTCGAGATGAAGCTGCGGTCGGTGGTGATCCACGCGCTCACCATCTCCTCTCTCCCGGGCGGGCTAGAGCAGCTTGGAGAGGGGCAGGGCGGCGCAAACCCCTCTCCAACTCCGGCTAGGCAGCAAGCTGCCGAGCCTCCATATCCTCTCCCCCTCGCGGGAGAGAGGATCGCCGAAGTCACCCTCACCGCCCATGTCTCCAAGGGCACCTATATCCGCTCCCTCGCCCGCGACGTCGCGATCGCGCTCGGCACGGTCGGTCATGTCACCATGCTCCGCCGCGTGAAGGCAGGGCCATTCACCCTCGAATCCGCTATTTCGCTGGACAAATTGGACGAAGCTGCTAGGGGCGGCGGCATCGCGCAGCTCATGCTGCCGCTGACCGCAGGGCTGGACGACATCCCGGCTCTTGCAGTCTCTCCCGATGACGCGCTGGCTCTCCGACAGGGGAAGGTGCTTGTGGGGAAACCGCATACCGGTCTCATGCTGGCGATGGAGGGCGACACGCCCGTCGCGCTGGTCGAGGCCAGTGGCCCTGAAATCAGGGTGGTGCGCGGCTTCAATCTCTAGATGTTACGAAAGGAAGCCGATGTCGATTACTGCTGAGCGCAAGGAAGCGCTGATCAAGGAACATGCCCGCGCCGAAGGCGATACCGGTTCGCCGGAAGTCCAGGTTGCGATCCTCTCGGAGCGCATTTCGAACCTGACCGAGCATTTCAAGGGTCACCACAAGGATAACCACAGCCGTCGCGGCCTGCTCATGCTGGTCAACAAGCGCCGTTCGCTGCTGGACTATCTGAAGAAGAAGGATGGGGCGCGGTATACCGACCTCATCGCCAAGCTGGGCCTGCGTAAGTAAGCCTGCTAAAGAAGGAGCGGCCCCCGCGCGGGGCCGTTTCTGATTCTGACAACATGGCGTCTGGCAATTCGGCACGGCGCCATGAAACGGGGAACTTTCCCCACACCGTTAGCCCTGAGTTCATCGAAGGGCATCTCTTGCTTGAAGAGAAGGGAAGGGCTTCGACAAGCTCAGCCCGAACGGAGGAGAGATAGGCTCTCCACTCATGGGCCACCGGCCCACCAAAGGCCCCGCCCGGCAATAGGGCCGCGCGGGCGAAGGAAAACATTATGTTCGATGTAAAGAAGGTATCAATCGAGCTGGGCGGCAAGACCCTCACGCTCGAAACCGGCCGTATTGCGCGTCAGGCTGACGCCGCCGTGCTGGCGACCTATGGCGAAACCGTGGTGCTGTGCGCCGTGACCGCCGCCAAGTCGGTGAAGGAAGGACAGGATTTCTTCCCGCTGACCGTCCATTATCAGGAAAAATATTCCGCAGCCGGCCGTATCCCCGGCGGCTTCTTCAAGCGTGAGCGCGGCGCGACCGAAAAGGAAACGCTGACCAGCCGCCTGATCGACCGCCCGATCCGCCCGCTTTTCCCCGAAGGCTTCTACAACGAAATCAACGTCATCGCCCAGGTGCTGTCGTTCGATGGCGAGAGCGAGCCCGATATCGTCGCGATGATTGCCGCTTCGGCAGCGCTCACCCTGTCGGGCGTGCCCTTCATGGGTCCGATCGGCGCTGCCCGCGTCGGCTACAAGGATGGCGAATATCAGCTGAACCCGTCGATGGATCAGGTGAAGGAAGGCGAACTGGACCTGACCGTCGCCGCTACCCATAACGCGGTGATGATGGTCGAATCCGAAGCCAAGGAGCTTTCGGAAGACATCATGCTCGGCGCTGTCCTGTTCGCCCATGAAGCGAGCAAGAAGGTTGTCGAGGCGATCATCCAGCTGGCCGAGAAGGCCGCGAAGGATCCGTGGGAAGTCGCCAAGGGCGAGGACCTGGATGACCTGAAGAAGAAGCTGAAGAAGCTGATCGGCAAGGACATCACCGCTGCCTACAAGCTGACAGACAAGTCGGCTCGTTCGAACGCGATCAACGAAGCCCGCGCCAAGGCGAAGGCATTTTTCGCGGAAGAGGGCCTCGACGCCCAGACTGTCATGGCTGGCATCAAGCTCACCAAGAAGCTGGAATCGGAAATCGTCCGCGGCGCGATCATCAAGGATGGCAAGCGCATCGACGGCCGCACCACCACGCAGATCCGCCCAATCGAAGCGATGGTCGGCTTCCTGCCGCGCACCCATGGTTCGGCGCTGTTCACGCGCGGTGAAACGCAGTCGATCTGCACCACCACGCTGGGCACCAAGGACGCCGAGCAGATGATCGACGGCCTGAACGGCGTCTATTATGAAAACTTCATGCTGCACTATAACTTCCCGCCCTATTCGGTCGGTGAAGTCGGCCGCTTCGGCGCGCCGGGCCGTCGTGAAGTGGGTCATGGCAAGCTGGCATGGCGTGCGCTGCACCCCGTGCTGCCCAGCAAGGAAGATTTCCCCTACACCATCCGCGTCCTGTCCGACATCACCGAGTCCAACGGCTCGTCGTCGATGGCGACGGTTTGCGGCGGTTCGCTCTCGATGATGGACGCGGGCGTTCCGCTGAAGCGTCCGGTGTCGGGCATCGCCATGGGCCTGATCCTGGAAGGCAAGGAATTCGCTGTATTGAGCGATATCCTGGGCGACGAAGATCACCTGGGCGACATGGACTTCAAGGTGGCGGGTACGGAAAACGGCATCACCACCATGCAGATGGACATCAAGGTTGCCGGCATCACGCAGGAAATCTTCGAAGTCGCCCTGCGTCAGGCGAAGGAAGGCCGCGCCCACATCCTGGGTGAAATGAGCAAGGCCCTGTCCTCGACCCGCACCGAACTGTCGGCGCACGCCCCGCGCATCGAAACGATCCAGATCGACAAGTCGAAGATCCGTGACGTCATCGGCACCGGCGGCAAGGTCATTCGCGAAATCGTCGCGGAAACCGGCGCGAAGGTCGATATCGACGACGAAGGCATCATCAAGATCAGCTCGTCCGACATCGACCAGATCGAGGCCGCCAAGAAGTGGATCCTGGGCATCGTCGAGGAAGCGGAAGTCGGCAAGATCTACAACGGCAAGGTCGTCAACATCGTCGACTTCGGTGCGTTCGTGAACTTCATGGGTGGCAAGGACGGCCTCGTCCACGTGTCCGAAATGAAGAATGAGCGCGTCGAAAAGCCGACCGACGTCGTGTCGGAAGGCCAGGAAGTGAAGGTCAAGGTCCTGGAGATCGATCCGCGCGGCAAGGTTCGCCTGTCGATGCGCGTCGTTGACCAGGAAACCGGCGAAGAGCTGGAAGACACCCGTCCTGCCCGCGAACCGCGCGAACCCCGTGGTGATCGCGGCGACCGTGGCGACCGTGGCCGTGGTCCCCGTCGTGATGGCGGTGATCGTGGCGGTCGCGGTGGTGACCGTGGCGGCGATCGCGGCCCGCGCCGTGATCGTGGCCCGCGTCCCGAAGGCCGTGGTGGTGACGATGACGGCTCCAACGCTGGTCTGCCGGACTTCCTGACCCAGGACTGATCGGTTCCAAACCATCAGGTTAAGCAAAATGAGAAGGGCGCCCCCGCCGGGCGCCCTTTTTCGTTTAGAGCCCAAACTCCTTGACTTCGATCAATTGGAGATTGCCAAACTTCTGTTACTGTGCAGCGCGATTTCAGGGGGATAAGATGCAGCGTTCCAATGAAAGGTTCGTCGAGCGCCTTCCTCTCGTGCTTCGGCGGCCAGTATACGCCTACGCCGTCTCGGCCCTGTTTTGTGGCATCGCCCTTGCCCTCAGGCTGACCGCGCAGGACTTCCTGCCGATCGGCTATCCTTTCGTATCCTTCTTTCCCGCTGTCATCCTTTCGACTTTTTTGTTCGGGCTGCGTCCCGGCATATTTGCGGGGATAGTTTGCGGAATATTGTCCTGGTACTTCTTCATCCCGGCGGGTGCTGGTGGCGTCCTTGATGGTGGCGTCATCCTCGCTCTTATTTTCTATGCGGCCGTGATCGCCATCGACATCGCGCTCATTCACTTGATGCAGCGGGCCAATTTCAACCTTGCCGTGGAACGGGAACGCAGCCGTACGCTGGCGGAAAATCGGGAACTTCTGTTCCACGAATTGCAGCATCGCGTTTCCAACAATTTGCAGGTCGTAGCAGCAATGCTGTCATTGCAGCGGCGCCATGTAGACGATGAACTGGCGAGCAGGGCGTTGGACGATGCCGCCAGCCGCCTTGCGCTGATCGGTCGGATCAGCCGTGCATTGTATGATCCGGCAGAGGACGGGCAGGACCTGCATGCCTTTCTGACGCGGCTGACGGCAGATGTGCTGGAGGCGAGTGGGCGGGACGACATTCGCGTTATCGTCAGCGCTCCACCGGGTTTGACGCTGGAATCCCACGTCGCCGTGCCGCTCGCGCTGATCGTGGCGGAGGCGGTGAGCAATGCCATTGAACATGGCTTGCCCCGTCGTGGCGGGACGATCGAGGTGTCGCTGGAGGATTCGAGCGGGACGCTGTCGCTGAAGATCGCTGACGACGGCGACGGCCTCTCGCCCGATTTCGAGATCGAGAAGGGCAATTCTATCGGCCTGCGCATTGCAAGCGCGCTGGCGAGTCAGCTCAGCGGTCAGTTCGGCCTGCACGCGCGACCGGAAGGCGGCGCAATCGTCCGGTTGGACCTGCCCGTGCAGGCGCGTTGAGAGCCTGAAGCGTCCGCACGCTATTCTGCCGCTTGGCGAGTGCCATTCGCTCCGCTATGACCCGGCCATGCTGACGAAAATCATGACGCGCATTGGCGCTGCTACCGCCCCGCTTCTGCTTGCCGCCTTGCTCGCCGGCTGCGCCACGTCGAAGAACAAGGCTGACACGCAATATGTCGCCCGTGACGTGTCCACGCTTTACAATGCGGGCAAATACCGGCTCGATCGCGGGCAGTATAAGATGGCCGCCGCCCTGTTTGACGAGGTGGAACGCCAGCATCCCTATTCCCCCTGGGCGCGCCGGGCGCAGCTCATGTCCGCGTTCAGCTATTATATGAACAAGGACTATAGTGAATCGATCGCGGCGTCGCAGCGCTTTCTGGCGATTCATACCGGGAATAAGGACGCGCCCTACGCCTATTATCTGATCGCGCTCTGCTATTATGAGCAGATCGCCGACGTTACCCGCGACCAGAAGATCACGCAGCAGTCGCTGGATTCGCTGGGCGAGTTGATCCGCCGCTATCCCGATACCCGTTATGCCGCCGATGCGCGGTTGAAGCTGGACCTGGTCAACGATCACCTCGCGGGCAAGGAGATGGAAGTCGGCCGTTTCTACCAGCGTCGCGGGCAGTGGCTGGCAGCGACGCTACGCTTCCGCGTGGTCATCGACAAATATCAGACGACCACCCACACGCCTGAGGCGCTGGAGCGTCTGGTCGAAAGCTATCTCTCGCTCGGTATCCCGGAGGAAGCGCAGAAGGCTGCGGCTGTTCTGGGCAAGAACTATCCTGGCTCCAAATGGTATGAGCGTAGCTACAAGCTCATGCGGGAACATGGCGCGAAGGCGTGATCGAATGGCTTCGTCATCCCAGCGGAAGCTGGGATCTCAGGCGATCGGGCACGGCGTAGAGGCACGAGACCCCAGCTTTCGCTGGGGTGACGACTGACGGAGTCGTCATGCTGACCAATCTTTCCATCCGCAACGTCGTCCTGATTGAGGCGCTGGACCTGGAGTTCGGCACGGGCCTTGGCGTGCTGACGGGTGAGACCGGCGCGGGCAAGTCTATCCTTCTCGATTCGCTTGGGCTGGCGCTGGGGGCGAGGGCTGACAGTGGCCTCGTCCGCAGCGGGGAGGCGCAGGCCAGCGTCACCGCGACCTTCAACATTCCGCGCGCTGATCACAGGGCTGCCGAACTGCTCGGCAGCAACGGCATCGAACTTGATGCGGGCGAATCACTCATCATCCGCCGAACCTTGAAGGCTGACGGGGGAAGCCGGGCATTCGTCAATGATCAGCCCTGTTCCGCCGCATTGCTGCGCGACCTGGGCGGCACGCTGGTCGAGATACATGGGCAGCATGACGATCGCGGGCTGCTCAACTCACGCGGGCATCGTCAGTTGCTGGATGTCTATGGCCGTTGCGACAGCGCGTCGGTGGCATTTTCCCACTCTGCCTGGCGCGCGGCGGCGGATCGGCTGGCGGAAAGCCGCGCGGCGGTCGAGGTGGCGGCGCGGGATCGCGACTATTTGACCCATGCCGTTGAGGAACTCTCCCGCTTCGGCCCCGAGCCCGGCGAGGAAGCGGCGCTGGCCGAAGAGCGCGCGACCATGCAAAAGGGTGCGCGGCTGTCCGATGACCTATCCACGGTAACGGATTGCCTCACCGGGTCGGATGGTGGGTTGGCGCAGTTGCGGCAGGCGGCGCGGCGGCTCGACCGCATGGTGGGTGAATATGAGCCACTTGCCGAAGTGCTCGCCGCCCTCGACCGGGCGGTGATTGAGGCGGGCGAGGCGGAGGACCGGCTGGCCAAGGCAGCGGATGCGCTCAGCTTTGATCCGGCGCGGTTGGACGCGATCGAAACGCGGCTGTTCGACCTGCGCGGATTGGCGCGCAAGCATCAGGTCGCCGCCGATGACCTTGCTGCGCTGCGCGATGAGATGGCGGCGAAGCTGGCCGCCATCGAGGGTGGGGAGGAGCATATCGCCGCGCTGGAGGCTGCTGTCGCCGCTAGTGCTGCCGCCTATCGCGAGGCGGCGCAGGCGTTGTCCGCCCAGCGCAAGGATGCTGCCGCGCGGCTGGATGCAGCCGTGGCGGCTGAACTCGCGCCGCTGAAGCTGGACGCCGCGCGCTTCCGCACGACCGTCGCCGCGCTTGATGAAGGGCAGTGGAGCGCGCAGGGCATGGACCGGGTGGAGTTTGAAATTTCCACCAATCCCGGCGCGCCCTTTGCGCCATTGGTGAAGATCGCTTCAGGTGGCGAACTGTCGCGCTTCATCCTGGCGCTCAAGGTCGCGCTGGCGGAGCGGGGCGGGGCGGACACGCTGATCTTCGACGAGATTGACCGGGGCGTCGGCGGCGCGGTGGCTTCAGCGATCGGCGACCGGCTGGCGCGGCTGGCGCGGAGTAACCAGATACTCGTCGTCACCCACAGCCCGCAGGTGGCAGCGCGCGGCGCTGGCCATATGTTGATCGCCAAGGCCAGCGACGGCAGAGTAACCCGCACTGGCGTCCATGCCCTCAGCGATGGGGAGCGGCGCGAAGAGATTGCCCGCATGCTCTCCGGCGCGGAAATCACTGCCGAAGCAAGGGCGCAGGCTGAGCGGTTGCTCGAAGTCTGAACTGCTGCGGGCAAATGATCGCTTCTCGACAAGCCCGCCCTGAACGGGGATGGAGCAGATATGAGTGACTCGATCGACCTGACCCAGATGACTGAAGCCGAAGCCGCCAATCGCCTGATGCGGCTGGCCAGGGAAATTGCGCGACACAATCGGCTCTACCATGATCAGGATCAGCCCGAGATCACGGACGCTGCTTATGATGCGCTGATCCGCGAGAATGGAGCGCTGGAGGCGGCTTTCCCACAGCTTGTCCGCGCGGATTCCCCCAACGCGCAGGTCGGGGCTGCGCCGACTTCGGGGTTGAAGAAGGTCCAGCATGCGGTTCGCATGATGAGCCTCGACAACGGCTTTTCGGACGAGGACATCGCCGAATTCGTGGCGCGTGTGCGCCGCTTCCTCGCACTGCCTGACGGGGAGCCTGTTGCCCTGACGGCTGAGCCGAAGATCGACGGTCTGTCCTGTTCGCTCCGCTATGAGAAGGGAGAGCTACGCCTGGCCGCAACCCGTGGCGACGGCACGACCGGTGAGGATGTGACCGCTAATGTGCGCCACATCGGCGACATTCCCGACCGGCTGACTGGAGAGGACGTACCCGACCTGTTCGAGGTCCGGGGTGAGGTTTATATGGCCAAGGCCGACTTCGTGGCGCTCAATCAGCGCCTGCTGGCTGAGGCTGACGATCCAGAAAAGGCGCGGCAATTCGCCAACCCCCGCAATGCTGCGGCGGGATCGTTGCGGCAGAAGGATGCCACCGTCACCGCCAGCCGCCCGCTGCGATTCCTCGCCCATGGTTGGGGCGAGGCGAGCAGCCTTCCGGCAGAGACGCAGCTTGGCGTCATGCAGGCAATCGGGCGTTGGGGCCTGCCAGTGTCGGACATGCTGACCTGCGTGGACTCGCTTGACGGATTGATCGCCCATTATCGCGGGATAGAGGCGGCGCGCGCCGACCTTCCCTTCGACATTGATGGTGTGGTCTACAAGGTGGACCGGCTCGATTGGCAACAGCGGCTGGGCTTTGTTGCCAAGGCGCCGCGTTGGGCGATCGCGCATAAATTTCCGGCGGAACGGGCGCAGACCACGTTGGAGGCGATCGACATTCAGGTCGGTCGCACGGGCAAGCTGACCCCGGTTGGACGGCTCACCCCCGTAACGGTGGGCGGCGTGGTCGTGTCCAACGTGACGCTGCATAATGCCGACGAGATCGAGCGCCTGGGCGTGCGTCCGGGCGATCGTATCGTGGTGCAGCGTGCGGGCGATGTCATCCCGCAGGTGGTCGACAATCTGACCCGCGACGAAGCGCGCCCCGCTTTCCTCTTCCCCGACCATTGCCCCGTATGCGGGTCGGAGGCTGTGCGCGAAGAGGGCGAAGTCGATATTCGCTGCACCGGCGGGCTGATCTGCGGTGCGCAACGGTTTGAACGGCTCCGCCATTTCGTCAGCCGTGGTGCGCTCGACATCGAAGGGCTGGGCGAGAAGACCATTCAGGAATTTCTCGACCTTGGCTGGATCACCGAACCGGCTGACATCTTCCGCCTTAAACAGCATCGCGCCGCGCTGCTGGGGCGAGAAGGGTGGAAGGAGAAATCTGTCGATAACCTGTTTGCCGCGATCGAGGCGAAGCGCGCTCCGGATGCAGCGCGCCTGCTCTTCGGTCTTGGTATTCGTCATATTGGCGCGGTCACGGCGCGCGATCTGCTGAAGCGCTACACGAACCTGCCCGGTATCAGGGCGCTGGCCGAGGACATCATGGCCTTACGCGATGCCACCATCTGTGCCGAGGGTGAGGAGGAAGCACGCTTCCGCAATCGGCTGGACAAGGCGATCGCGGAGATGATCGGCGTTGAAAATGTCGGTTCGGCGGTTGGCCATGCCCTCGCCGACTTCTTCCACGAACCGCATAACCGGGAGGCCTGGGACGATCTGCTGTCGGAAGTCTCGCCGCCCGACTATGTGGTTGAAACCACCGCCAGCGCGGTGACTGGCAAGACCGTGGTCTTCACTGGCAAGCTCGAAACCATGAGCCGGGACGAGGCCAAGGCGCAGGCCGAGCGCCTGGGCGCCAAGGCCGCAGGGTCGGTCAGCGCCAAGACGGACCTGCTGGTCGCTGGTCCCGGCGCGGGATCGAAGCTGAAACAGGCGGCTTCGCTTGGGATTGAGGTGATCGATGAAGCGGCTTGGGCCGAAATCGTGAAGGCGGCGGGGTAGGGACGCACTAACCACATCCCCGTCATTCCAGCGACCCGTAGGGCGGCGTAGCCAACGCTGGAATCTCAGGAAGCCGTGGAGCATAGGGTCGACGAGACCCCAGCGTTCGCTGGGGTGACGCGGTAGATGCTGCCGGGGCTTAGCTACCCGACCCCTTCCACCTTATCCTGCGTCTTCGTATCAAAGTCGCTCGCATCGTGCCGTTCCCGAAGCTGTTCCTCCAGCGGACCACTGGCACGATTCACGATCCGGCCGCGCTTCACGGCAGGGCGCGCATCGACCTGCTTCGCCCAACGCTGGACATTGGCGTAGCTCTGCACGTCCAGAAATTCGCCCGCGCCCACATAGGTCCGGTCGAGTGCCACCCCGCCATACCAGGGCCAGATCGCGATATCGGCGATCGTGAATTCATCGCCAGCGATATATTCATGCTCGCCAAGCTGGCGGTCCAGCACGTCGAACTGCCGCTTTACCTCCATCGCATAGCGGTTGATGGCATATTCGATCTTTTCAGGTGCATAGGCGAAGAAATGGCCAAAGCCGCCGCCCAACAGGGGCGCGCTGCCCATCTGCCAGAACAGCCAGGACAGGGTCGCGGTACGCTTCGCCGGGTCCGAGGGCAGGAACGCCCCGAACTTCTCGGCCAGATAGACCAGGATCGCGCCAGATTCGAACACCCGCTGCGGCGGTGAAACGCTGTGGTCCATCAGGGCAGGGATTTTGCTGTTCGGATTAACCGAGACAAAGCCGCTGCCGAACTGATCGCCCTCGCTGATGTTGATGAGCCAGGCGTCATATTCAGCGCCCGGATGGCCTGCCGCCAGCAACTCCTCCAGCATGATCGTGGCCTTTTGCCCATTGGGCGTGCCCAGCGAGTAGAGTTGCAGCGGGTGCTTTCCGACCGGAAGTTCCTTGTCGTGGGTCGCGCCCGCGATCGGCCGGTTTATGTTGGCAAAGGCACCCCCATTATCCTTGTCCCACGTCCAGACGCGAGGCGGAGTATAGCTTTCAATCATTTGGCAAAATGCTCCCTTGGCGAGGTTGCCTCGCAAGTAGGAAGCGTGGTCCTGTGCCGCAACTGTCGGGGTAAAGGGAAACGGCGTTGCGGCGCGCATTCAACGCGCCAATGGTCGCAACAATCCCGCGCATTGGCGCTGCATGGGTGACAAATGGCCTCCCATCGCGCACAAGGCGCACGCTTTCCGCCCGTGACGGGAAGCATAAAAAATCTGCATCCATCTCTTGACCGGCAATTTCATCGCTCCATATTCCGCGACGCTGGCACTCTTCAAAAGAGAGTGCTAACAGCACCTGGTTCATACGGGAGAAGGAACGGCGTTCAGCAGATTCGCGGATAGGGAAAACCCCGCGATTGGACGTCCGACCCAACCCAATAGAGGGAAAGGCAACTCAACATGGCATTTCGTCCGTTGCATGACCGCGTTCTCGTCCGCCGCGTAGAAGCGGAAGAGAAGACTGCCGGTGGCATCATCATCCCCGACACCGCCAAGGAAAAGCCGCAGGAAGGCGAAGTCGTTTCCGTCGGCACCGGCTCCAAGGCCGAAGATGGCAAGGTGACCCCGCTGGACGTCAAGGCTGGCGACCGCATTCTGTTCGGCAAGTGGTCGGGCACCGAGGTCAAGGTCGACGGTGAAGACCTGCTGATCATGAAGGAATCGGACATTCTGGGCGTCGTCGCCTAACCGATCATTGATGTCATCCCGGCGGAAGCCGGGATCTCAGGCCTTTAAACGCGGCGCTACGCCGCACCAGATCCCAGCTTTCGCTGGGATGACGGACAGAGGAACAAAATCATGGCTGCAAAAGACGTAAAGTTTTCGCGTGACGCCCGTGAGCGCATCCTGCGCGGCGTCGACATCCTGGCCGACGCGGTCAAGGTGACCCTGGGTCCCAAGGGCCGCAACGTCGTCATCGACAAGAGCTTCGGCGCTCCCCGCATCACCAAGGACGGCGTCAGCGTCGCCAAGGAAATCGAACTGAAGGACAAGTTCGAAAATATGGGCGCGCAGATGGTCCGCGAAGTTGCTTCGAAGACCAACGACATCGCCGGTGACGGCACCACCACCGCGACCGTTCTGGCCCAGGCCATCGTGCGCGAAGGCATGAAGTCGGTTGCCGCCGGCATGAACCCGATGGACCTGAAGCGGGGCATCGATCTAGCTGTCACCAAGGTCGTCGAGGACCTCAAGGGCCGTTCCAAGCCGGTTGCTGGCACGAAGGAAATCGCCCAGGTCGGCATCATTTCGGCTAATGGCGACACCGTCGTTGGCGAAAAGATCGCCGAAGCGATGGAGCGCGTCGGCAAGGAAGGCGTGATCACCGTCG
The DNA here is from genome assembly GCF_055396345.1 of Sphingobium sp. TomTYG46. Lineage (NCBI taxonomy): Bacteria > Pseudomonadati > Pseudomonadota > Alphaproteobacteria > Sphingomonadales > Sphingobiaceae > Sphingobium > Sphingobium sp. TomTYG46. The sequence continues at coordinate 1,217,157 of NZ_AP027324.1, read as the reverse complement.
AAGAAGCCAAGGGCCTCGAATTCGAACTGGACGTCGTTGAAGGCATGCAGTTCGACCGCGGCTACCTGTCGCCCTACTTCGTCACGAATCCGGAAAAGATGGCAGTTGAACTGGCTGATCCGTACATCCTGATCCACGAGAAGAAGCTGTCGAACCTTCAGTCGATCCTGCCGATCCTCGAAGCCGTCGTTCAGTCGGGCCGTCCTCTGCTGATCATCGCGGAAGACATTGAAGGCGAAGCGCTGGCGACCCTGGTCGTCAACAAGCTGCGCGGTGGCCTGAAGGTCGCTGCGGTCAAGGCGCCTGGCTTCGGCGACCGCCGCAAGGCCATGCTGGAAGACATCGCCGTCCTGACCAAGGGCGAAGTGATCTCCGAAGACCTCGGCATCAAGCTTGAGAACGTGACCCTCGGCATGCTCGGCACCGCCAAGCGCGTCACCATCGACAAGGACAACACCACCATCGTCGATGGCGCCGGTGATGCCGAAGCGATCAAGGGCCGCACCGAGCAGATTCGCGCGCAGATCGAGACCACCACGTCCGACTATGACCGCGAAAAGCTGCAGGAGCGTCTCGCCAAGCTGGCTGGCGGCGTTGCTGTCATCAAGGTTGGCGGTGCTTCGGAAGTAGAAGTCAAGGAGCGCAAGGACCGCGTCGACGACGCGCTGCACGCAACCCGCGCAGCCGTTGAAGAAGGCATCGTTCCCGGTGGCGGCACGGCTCTGCTGTACGCGACCAAGGCTCTCGAAGGCCTCAAGGGCGTGAACGACGACCAGACCCGTGGCATCGACATCATCCGCAAGGCTATCGAAGCGCCGCTGCGCCAGATCGCCCAGAATGCGGGCGTCGATGGTGCAGTCGTCGCTGGCAACCTGCTGCGCGAAAATGACGAGACCCAGGGCTTCAACGCCGCGACCGACACCTATGAGAACCTTGTCGCCGCTGGCGTCATCGATCCCACCAAGGTCGTTCGCGCTGCTCTGCAGGACGCGGCTTCGGTCGCCGGTCTGCTGATCACCACCGAAGCGTGCATCGCCGAAACGCCCGCCGACGACAAGGCGCCGATGGGCATGCCCGGCGGCGGCATGGGTGGCATGGGCGGCATGGACTTCTAAAGCGATCGTAGCAGTTGGGCTTCGGCCCGACTGTGGTTCGATCGCGACGGCAAAGTCCTTCGTTCAAGCGAAACGAGAAGGGCCGGTGGAGCGATCCACCGGCCTTTTTCTTTGGGGCTGCCGGAGCGAGGAAATTTCAGGCGCCCGGCTGTGGCTGATGCCATCGAAAGCTGGCATTTCGGGCGAGAGGCATGGCGCAATTTCGCGACATATTAGGGCATCATGCTTCAAATCGGCATAGCCTCCTATTGCCGTTCGCCCTGAGCCTGTCGAAGGGTTCTATTTCTTTTCAGGAAGAAGAGGGCTTCGACAAGCTCAGCCCGAACGGGGGTAGGGTAATTCCGATAAAAGCTATGCCGCTCCAGCTTGCGCAGGAGGGCTGACGGGATTGCCCTTCCAAGCATTCTGTAGGGAAGTCTGAAAGTTAATCGGCCGGACCAACGGGCGGAAAATGAAGGGGTCAGCCCGAAAGCTGACAGCCGCTCAATAGCTCCATTTCGGGCATCTTCCCGCCCCGGAATTTACCAAATAGAAATCATGTTTGGCCAAAGATGACGGAGACGTGTCACGCCTCTTCCTTCATTGGAGCGCAAAATTGCGCGCGCACCTCGCGCCCGATACTCAGCAGAGCGCTGAGGTGCAGGACAGACTTGTCCAATCGCTCTATGCCTCGCCCAAATCGCTGATGATCGGCGCACTGGCTGGCGGAGCGCTCAGTTTCGTCGTCGCCTACCATGCTGGCCGTGCCGAAATCACCACGATCGCAGCGTTGATTTTCCTGGTCGCGGTGAGCCGGTCGATCTCGGCAGTCTATTTTCTGCGGCAGTTGGCTGATCATCAAGGACCCACGCAGCAAATTTGGGGCCTTGCCTATGAACTGGGTGCGTGGGGCTATGCGGCGCTGCTTGGTCTGCTTGCCTTTGCCACGCTGGTCCTCACCGGCGACGCGTCGTTGCATATATTGAGCGTCACGCTGGTCGCGGCCTATTCAGGCGGCATCGCGGGGCGCAATGCTGGCCGCATCCATATCGCTATTGGCCAGACATGTTTCGCGCTGCTGCCAACCTCCCTTGGTCTCTGCATCGCGGGGGGGCTTGGCTATTGGGTTCTGGCGACCATGCTGTTCCTGATGATCTTCGCCATGGCGGAAATCACGCGCACGACGCACAGAATCGTCGTGGAGGCATTGCAGGGCAATTATGAAAAGTCGCAGCTGGCGACGAAGTTCGAGCGGCTGGCGCGGTTCGACAGCTTGACCGGTGTCGAAAACCGGATGGCGATGCAGATGCGCTTGCGGGAACTGTTCGACAAGCGTCAGTCCGATCAGGACCCCATGGCCGTGTTCTGGATGGATCTGGACCGGTTCAAGGAAATTAATGATTCGCTCGGCCATATCATTGGTGACCAGCTGCTCTGCACAGTCGCCGCGCGGCTTTCCCAAGCGCTTGACAGCCGTGGCCATGTCGCGCGCTTTGGCGGGGACGAATTTATCGTGATTTGCCCCGGCGCGGATCGCTCCATTGCCGAGCAGATCGCCCGTGACGTGATGGCAGAGTTCAGCCACGACTTCGACGTCAGCGGCTATCATCTGACGGTCACCGCATCGATAGGCATTGCGGTTGCGCCCGATGACGGGCGCGATAGCGAAGAACTGCTCCAGCACGCCGACATGGCTCTGTATGAGGCGAAACGCACCGGGCGGAACCGCCATGCGCAGTTCGACTGGTCGATGAAAGAGCGCCAGAACCGGACCTATGAGCTGGAAATGGCGCTGCGCAGCGCCATGGCGAACGGCGAGCTGCTGCTGCATTATCAGCCGATCTTTGACACCGTCACCGGCAAGATCGCCATCTGCGAAGCGTTGATGCGGTGGGATCACCCGACCATGGGCCGGATTTCGCCGACCGAATTCATACCGGTCGCCGAAAGCAGCTCCCTGATCGAACCGATCACCGCATGGGCGCTGGAGCAGGCGTGCCGGGACGCCATGCTATGGGACGATCATGTCCGCGTCGCCGTCAACATCTCGCCCGCGCTGATCAAGAGCGACGGGCTTCCGCGCGCCGTCATATCGGCGCTGATGGGATCGGGCCTGAAGGCCAAGCGGCTGGAACTGGAAGTGACGGAGTCCATCTTCCTGGAAGATAGTGGCCGGACCAGCCTCATCCTGTCGGAGCTTCAGCGTATCGGGTTGCGGCTGGCCCTTGATGATTTTGGAACCGGCTATTCGTCGCTCGGCTATCTGCGCGACTATTCCTTCGACACGCTGAAGGTCGATCAAAGCTTCATGCGTAGCGTGGGTGAAAAGGGGCGGGATCGCGCCATCGCACAGTCGGTTGCCTATCTGGCCCATTCGCTCGACGTTGAAACGGTGGCGGAAGGCATCGAGACTGAAGAGCAGCTGCGTTATGCGCGCGAGATGGGTTTCACCAATGTACAGGGATTCGTGCTCAGTCGCCCGATGCCCGCCGAAGACTTGCTCAACATGATGAACGACATGCAGCGAGAGAAGAGCAACGTCGTCACGCTCATGCAGAGCCGCCGCCGCGCCTGACGGCTATTTGGTCAGGCGCGTCTGGGCCGAAGCGAGCCGACGCATCATGCGCAGGTCCTTGGGATCGAGCTTGAGCGCGGTTGCCGCCCAATTCTCCACAATGTCCTTAAGCTCGGCATAATCGAGCGGATCGACGCGGCGGCCCGCTTCGAACACGCCGACATGGCCCGCATGGTGCGGACGGTTGCCGGTGATATAGTCACGCACGGCCTGTTCGCCCTCTCCATCCTCGGCAAGGATGGTGACCACGCCCATGTCGTACATCTCTTCAGCGGTATAGACCTTGCCCGACAGGATCATGCGCTCCGCCATGCGACGGCCGAGCTTGCGCGCCAGGATGGAATAGGCGCCCATGCCGGGGAAAAGGCCGAAGAGCATTTCGGGCAGGCCGAAACGAGCGCTCCGCTCCGCCACGACGACGTCGAAGCAGAGAAGCGCTTCGAAGCCGCCGCCAAGTGCATCGCCCTGCGCCAATGCGATAGAGATTAGCGGCATGTCCGCATTGCGCCAGGCGCGATGGACCACGTCGATGCAGGCATGGCCATATTTGACGAGGCCGGGCAGGTCGCCCCGCTCGATGCAGCCAGCAAACAGCTCAAGGTCGCCGCCAAGGTTGAAAACGCCCGGAAAGCGTGAGCCCAGCACCATATATTTGAGCGGCAGAGCGCCTTCATCAAACAGCCGCTTGGCCTCTGTCTGCCAAAGCCGAATGTCGCGCAGCATCGGCAAACTGTAGTTTGGCCGATTCGCGGGGGTCATGAACGCCCATAATGTGTCGGTCGATTCTTCAAAGCTGACGTCGACCTGGCCCAGGTCGAACAGCATCGAATGGCCGTTGTCGCGCGCTTGGGGCGCAGCTTCCGTAGCGGCAAAGGGCTGAATGCTTTCGACATGCAAATGCACAGGCGAAGCGTCCTCCACCTCATCACGTGCCGGATTAAACCGTCCGGAATCAATCATCTGTGCCCCCGCATTTCGATATGTGCTGAGGAAAACAATATTGTCAGACCTATGCAACCGCCGCGAACCCGAAGAGTGGGTCATTAACCCTTTTTATCGCTGACTGTTGCCTCTAAGTAGCAGAAATGACGCGATCACTATGGTTAACGTTGTATTAATGCAACAAATGCCGTTAACCAATTTGCAGATGAAGATCGTCTCAGGGCTTTGTTAACCTTTATTAATTATGAAATGGTGCATGGACAGACATCGCACCGATCCACAGATTGTGACGCTCCTGCTTCATGATGAAGAGGGGACGAGCTGGACCCTTAACCTGGCGGCTGATTGCCTGTGCTTCATCGGCAATTACCGGCGTGTGGAGGGTTTCGACATCGATGCGATCGTGGCGTTCGACGGCCTGCGCAAGGCTGGTTGATCCCGCATAATTTTTAAAAAGCGGTTCCCACTTCTTCGCGCGATGTTCTAGAGCGCGCAGCGTGACTCAATCCCGCTTTTCTTTCGCTATCGCCGCAACGGACGGCAAGGCCCGTACGGGCACGATCCAGATGCGCCGTGGGGAGATCAGAACCCCCGCCTTCATGCCGGTGGGCACCGCCGCGACCGTCAAGGCCATGCGACCGGCCGAGGTCCGCGCGACTGGCGCTGATATCATCCTGGGCAATACCTATCATCTGATGCTGCGTCCCGGCGCCGAGCGTGTAGCAAGGCTGGGCGGACTGCATGGCTTTATGGGCTGGGAACGGCCGATCCTGACGGACAGCGGCGGTTATCAGGTGATGAGCCTGTCCGCGCTCACGAAGATGAGCGAGGAGGGGGTGGCCTTCGCTAGTCATATCGACGGGTCCCGTCATATGCTGACGCCCGAACGGTCGATGGAGATTCAGCGCCTGCTCGACAGCGACATCGTCATGGCGTTCGATGAATGCACGAAAAATGGCTGCACCCACGACGAAGCGGCGCACAGCATGGAGCGATCGATGCGGTGGGCGAAGCGGTCGCGCGAGGGCTTTGACGCGGGCGGCGAACATGCCGAGCGCGCGGCGCTGTTTGGCATCCAGCAGGGTTCGCTTGACGAAAATCTCCGGCGTGTTTCGGCGCAGAAGCTGATCGAGATCGGCTTTGACGGCTATGCCGTCGGCGGCCTGGCCGTCGGGGAGGGGCAGGAGGCGATGTTCGGCTGTCTCGACTATGCGCCCGATATGCTACCGCAGGACAAGCCCCGCTATCTGATGGGGGTGGGCAAACCCGACGACATTGTGGGAGCCGTGGAACGCGGCATCGACATGTTCGATTGCGTCCTGCCGACGCGCAGCGGGCGCAACGGACAGGCTTTCACCTGGGCTGGTCCCCTCAATATTCGCAACGCCCGCTTTGCCGAGGATCTTTCGCCGCTCGATCCACGCTGCACCTGTCCGGTCTGCGCGACATGGAGCCGCGCCTATCTGCATCATCTGGTAAAGGCCGGAGAAATGCTGGGCGCGATGCTGATGACTCAGCATAACATCCACTTTTACCAGTCATTGATGCAGGCGATCCGCGACAATATCGCACAAGGCCGGTTTTCTGCCTTCGCGGCGGATTTCCGGCGCGATTATCAACGGGTCTGATGATCAGGGAATGACGGTGATGGCGATGGCATAGTCGCCAGCGATCGGATCATGATCCAGCGGCGCGCGCAGCTGGCGGGAAAGGCCCGTCAGTACCCGGCCATAACGTTCCTCGATCCGCTCGCCCATCGCATCCGTAGCGCGCAAGGCCGGGGAACTGATGTGAAGGATCGCGCGGTCTTCGCGTCCGGGTTCAAGCTGCACCGTTATGCGCATGCCCGTCCTGGGATCGGAGAGCATTGCCAATTCCACCAGTTCGGTCAGCAGGAATGCGATAGGCACGGCGACGTCCTGACTGATGTGCAGATTGTCGCTGTCGATCTGGATGCCGAACCGCCGGGCTTCGGCTGGAGCAGTGCCGCGCAGGCTGGCGGACAATTCGCTGACCAGGGACCGCACGCCAACGCCGCGATGCTCCTCCAATTCCGCATAATGGTTGCGATGGACGACCGACAATGCATCGACGCGGCGCTGGATGGAGGCATAGGCCTCCACGGCTTCGGGCTCGTGCGCGGCACGGGCATGCAAGCTGATCAGGCTGGCGATGATCTGGAGGTTGTTCTTGACGCGATGATGCACCTCCCGCGTCAATTTACGCTGGGTTTCCAGACCTTCGGCCATCTCGGCCTCATGCGTTGCGACATCCTCGCTGATTTCGCGGAAGGTTTCGCCCAGCGCCACTATTTCCTGCGCTGGCGTGCGTATGCGGCGCATGGGCTCCAGCACTTCGCCGGGATGATAGGCTGCTACGGTGCGGCGCAGCGCGACTAGCGGCTGGATCAGCAGCCGGTTGACCACGAACCAGCCAATCGCCGCCGCCGCGAACCACATCACCAGCGGCAGGAACAGCGAAAGCATGCGCGCAAGCGTGACCGGCGGATCGCGCAAGGTCATGGTGAGCAGAATGTCCGGCGGATCAAGCCGCGCGGACAGGCTGGTGCTTTTGCCCCGCACATTGCCTGTTGGACGACTGACCACCAGAAGCTGATCGCCCTGCTGCAAGCTTAACTGCCGGTTCTGAAGCGCGGTGGTCGGGCTGGCGATCGTTTCCAGATAGGAGCGCGAATAATAGGCGATCGCCGCCACCTGCCGGTTGTCGCTGACCACGCGGCTGACGAGATAGCCAGATGCTGGCAGCAGGAGCGCCGGGGCCGTGTGAAAACGTGCCGCCTTGGTCAGGCCGTGCGGTTCTGGCTGGGACGATCCGCAGATGCGGCGGCCCTTTCGATCGTAGATATAATATCGGCCACCTTCCCGGTCGTGAGACGTCAGGAAGAGCGAAAGCCGCTGGCACATTTCCGGCCCCTCGCTGCCGGTGGACAGCGCGTTGGCGGTAAGCAACAATGCCGTTCGATCCGAAGCAAGGTCTTCGGTCAACTTGCGCGCGCTCTGCGTCACGGACACTCGAAGCAGCGCTTCCTTTTCGAGGTCAGACGTCCGGATGGCCTGCAACGACGCGACAAGGGCGATAAGACCCAGCGGCAGCAGGGCGAGCGTCAGGATGAGGAACATCTTGACGCCGGTGGACTGGATCAGGCTGTTCAGGTTACGCATGAGCAATCAACTGGCTGGGACTGGCCGTCCCGTTCATGCGATAATCAGGAATGGGTTGACTGGAAGGGCTTGATGCACGCGAAAACGTACCGCCCATGCAACGGATCGGCCCACGCATATTCCATTTTCGAAAAGCACCAGCCTGCCCTCCGCCCGGGACGCCTCAATGACGTCGGCCCTTGAACCGACGCTTAGTCCAGCTTCCGCAGTAGGTCGAGCATTTCGGAGGGAATGTCTTCATCCACCGCACGCTGATAGACGGAGCGCAGCGCGTTGGCGACCTGTCCGTCACCCTTGGCTGGGGAGGACCGCCGTTTTCGGGACGCGCTGCCAGTCACGCCCGAATCCGGGGTGTTGGCGCCGACATCTTTCTTGTCCCCTCCCTTCACATCCCGTTCCGTCGTTGAAGCAACCAAAATACGCCCCTCTGCAACGCTAACATGTCAATCGGCATTTCTTTTGCGGCTTTCCCGCACGACGTCAATTGACCGCCAGCGGACCTTTACATCAAAATCCAGATTTCAGTTAAAAAACCGAACGGCAGTGAAACAAATCTTTTCGTCGTTGGTTCCCCACTTCGAAGCATTTTTTGTGGCCTTGTAAAAGGCGACCGAGAGGGGCGGGGGCTTGCCACATCGGCATCGGCAATCCATCCTTTCGCGCAGCGAGTGTTTAGTAGCAATGCGCCCTATGGGCTGGGAGAAGATTTACAGATGTCGCTTGGACAGCAACTGCACCCCCATCTTCCTTTCTTGCGCCGCTATGCCCGCGCCCTGACGGGCAGCCAGGGTCATGGTGACGCTTATGTGCGTGCGACGCTGGAAGCGATCGTCGCGGCGCCCGAAGAGTTTCCGGCCGATGTCGATCCACGGCTTGGCCTTTACCGGACTTTCCACGCGATCTGGTCATCCTCTCATCTGGAAGATGGCCCCGTCCTGACGGGCAATGATGGGCAGGAAGCGGTCGCGCAGGCACGGCTCGCGCGGTTGACGCCGCTTCCTCGGCAGGCGCTGCTGTTGACGGCGCTGGAAGGTTTCACGGTCGATGACGTCGCCTATCTGATCGGTCTGGACCCGGCCGACGTCGAGGCCCTGGTGGAAGAAGCGCTTGGCGAGATTGAGGCACAGACCCGCGCCAAGGTCCTGATCATCGAGGACGAGCCGATCATCGCCATGGACATCGAAACGATCGTCCGCGACCTTGGTCATGAAGTGACGGCGATTGCCGTGACCCGCGAAGATGCGGTGCGTGAAGCGATGGCCGAGCGGCCGGGGCTGGTGCTGGCCGACATTCAGCTGGCCGACGATTCCAGCGGCATCGACGCGGTGAAGGATATTCTGGCGGAGTTCTCCGTGCCGGTCATTTTCATCACCGCTTTCCCGGAGCGTCTGCTGACGGGCGAACGCCCAGAACCGACGTTCCTGATTACCAAGCCGTTCCAGCGTTCGACGGTCAAAGCGGCCATTTCGCAAGCCCTTTTCTTTGACGAGGCCACCGCTCCGGCATGATTGGGCAAAGCCGACGTGCCATAAAAGACTGAATGAGTGGCGGAACCCGGCTCATTCCCCCGCGTTATTCATGCGTAACGATCGGGAGGTGAATTATGGCGGAAGAGGAAAAGCACGTTGCTGCCGAAGACGCCAGGTCAGGATCGACGCCACACATAGTCCGTTACATTCTCGGCATTTCGCTGCCTCTGGTAATTATTGGCATGCTGATCGTGCTGTGGAGCTATTACGGGTAAACAACATTGGTTCCGTGGAACAATGGGTATAGGATGCGGACGCACATATGGCTTTGACGGCTTCGGTTCATGAGGCGAGGGCGACAGCCAGTAAGAGGGTTGTTCCCATGAGCGAAGGGCTTGGCCAGGAGGCGGAGCACCAGGAAGAAGAGCGGCAGTCGCTCTCGGATTCGGATTTCAAACGTGAACTGGCTGCGGTAATCCCGCACCTGCGCGCATTTGGCCGATCCCTTTCGGGTAACCGCGATGTCGCCGATGACCTAGTTCAGGAAACGCTTTTGAAGGCATGGGCGGCGCGTGCCCGTTTCCAGGCGGGCACCAACATGCGCGCCTGGACGTTCATCATTTTGCGCAACCATTATCTGTCGCAGATGCGGCGCTCGCGCTTTCGTGGTGATTGGGATGACCTGACGGCTGACCGCTTGCTGGCGGCGCCTGCTGGTCAGGACAAGCATGTCGAGTTGTCCGACATGCAGCGTGCCCTGTTGCAATTGCCTCAGCCGCAGCGCGAGGCGCTCATCCTCGTCGGCGCGGGCGGCTTTGCCTATGAAGAAGCCGCCGAAATCTGCGGCGTCGCGGTTGGAACGATCAAGAGCCGGGTGGCGCGTGGACGCGCCGCGCTGGAACAGATTCTCGAAAGCGGCGATTTGCCGTCGCGGCGGACGCAGGAGACCAGAGACACGGCCGTGCTGGACGAGATCATGGACGACGTCGATCGCCTCAGCCGGGGGCGTGAAATGAGGCAGAGTCCCGACCTGGATGCCGATGACGTATAAGGCCGGTTCCTGCCGACCTTCCCGAAGGGGAAGGGGCATGGGAGAAGGACTATGGTTGAGGGTGGAAGGAGAGACCCTCCTCTGGACCGCGAACAGCGGGACCAGATGATCGAGGCGAAGCGGTCTCGCGGTAGCACCGTGATTTTCGCGATCGTTGCGATGGCTCTGATCCTGGCTATCGGCTTCTTCTACCTGACAAAGGAACGCGAAAGTCGAGTGGGCGACACGCTGATCGAGGCGGCCGATTCACCTGACAGCGCAGCGCATGTCGTTGGCGATGCTGCTCAAAATGAGGCGGAACGGCTGAACAGCCGAAATTAACCTTCTGACAGACGCGCTGGTAACGGAACAGGCGGCGGCGCAGGCCATCTTCAGAAAATCTTTGGGAATTTCCTCCACAGTCGGCGCATTGTCGGATTTCCTTACAGTCATTGTAAGCGATTCCGATGCCAACAAGGCTGCCTTTGCCAACGGCAGCGCCGGGAATGCGCGCGACTGATGATCAGGCTGTTCAAACATTATGTGCCGTATGCCGTGTTGTTGCTGGGGCTGCTTGATCTGCTGCTGCTGCTAGGCGCGGCCGAGGCCGGATGGATATTGAGGGCTCGGCAGATTGGCATGGATGTCGATCAGATCACGACGCGCGCCGCGCCGCTGATCAGCTTTGCGCTGTCGATCCAGACCGCCATGATCGCGGTGGGCGTCTATGGCACCGAAGCGCTTCAGTCGATCCGTTTCGCCTTCGCGCGGCTGCTCGTGGCCATTTCGCTGGGCGTCATATTCCTGTCGGTCATGCATTTCGTGCTGCCCGACCTGACGCTTTGGCGGTCCAATTCTCTTTATGCCATGGCGCTTGCTATCACTCTGCTGCTGGCGGTGCGTTTGCTGCTGGGGTCGATGCTCGGCGGTGAGGCGTTCAAGCGGCGGCTTGTGGTTCTGGGCGCGGGCAATCGCGCCAACCGCATTCGCGAACTGGAGCAGCGCAAGGGGGCGGGATTCCTGATCGTCGGCTATATCGCGATGAATGACGGGACGCAGGTGATCCCCGAAGCGATCAACCGCAGCGCCATCTATAATCTGGCGGATTTCGTGGTGCGGCTGGCCGCCAGCGAGGTCGTCCTGGCATTGGAAGAACGGCGCAACGCGCTCCCCCTGTCCGATCTCCTGCGCATCAAAACGACCGGCGTTCATGTGAACGAGATATCGACCTTCCTCGAGCGTGAGACGGGCCGGGTTGACCTTGACAGCGTAAATCCCAGCTGGCTGATCTTTTCGGACGGTTTCTCCGCCGGCCGCCGCCTGTCCAGCATCGCCAAGCGGCTCTTCGATGTTATCGCTAGCTCCATCCTTCTGCTGCTGACCGGCCCGATCATCCTGATCGCGGCGATCCTGGTGAAGCTCGACAGTAAGGGACCAGCTTTCTACCGCCAGCAGCGCGTCGGCCTGTTCGGCGAGGAATTCTGGATCGTGAAGCTGCGCACCATGCGGCAGGATGCCGAGGTCAGCGGGCAGGCGGTCTGGGCGGAAAAGGACGATCCGCGCATCACCCGGCTCGGCTACTGGCTCCGCAAGCTGCGCATCGATGAACTGCCGCAGACATGGACCGTGTTGAAGGGCGAGATGAGCTTTGTCGGCCCCCGCCCGGAGCGGCGCCAGTTCGTCGAGGATCTGGAGCAGCATCTGCGCTATTATGCTGAGCGCCACATGGTGAAGCCGGGCATCACCGGCTGGGCGCAGATCAACTATCCCTATGGCGCGTCGATCGAGGACAGCCGGAACAAGCTGGAATATGATCTCTACTACGCCAAAAATTATACGCCCTTCCTCGACCTGCTGATCCTGATCCAGACCCTGCGCGTCATCCTGTGGCCGGAAGGGGCGCGCTGAGGCGCGGTGATGGGCGCGCTGCTGCAATTTGTCGGAGATTGGGGCCATGCGCTGGCCGCCGTGCTGTTCGCGGCGGTTGGGATATTCGGCCTGCGCCGCCGGGAACAAGCGGCAGACCAGCGGATGCTGGCCGTCGCGCTGCTGCTGACATCCTGCTGGTCGCTCTATGTCTCTTTCGGCGGGGTCGGCGAGCCGCTGACGGGCATTGGCGAGAATATCCGTAACGCCGCGTGGCTGCTGTTGCTGTTCATGATGCTGCGCCGGGACGCGGCTGCGCGGGCAGGATCGATGGTGGCGATCGGATCGGTCTACGCGGCTGTCGCGGGGCTCATCCTGCTCCAGACCTTCACCGACCTCATCTGGCGGCAACTGCCCAGCGCCAGCGACCTGCATCGCACATTGATGCAGGTGTCACTCAGCCTGCACATGATGACGGCGGTCGGCGGGTTGATGCTGGTCCACCATCTCTACATCAGCTGGCCTCCGCAGCAGCGGGGACGAGTGGCGTTGCTGCTGGGCGCGCTGGCGGCGATGTGGACCTATGACTTCAATCTCTATGTGATCGGCTATTTCGCGGTCGAGCGGGCGTATGCGTTATATGCGCTTCGTGGCCCGCTGATGGCGCTGCTCGCTCCCGTCATTGCGGTGGGCATGCGGCGGGATATGGCGGCGCAAGTCCAACTGTCGCGATTGCTGACCTTTCGCGCGCTGTCGCTCGTTTCGATCGCGCTCTACGTGATCCTCATCGCGGCGGCTGCGCTGGCGATCGAGCTGTTTGCTGGCCCCTATGCCCGGATAATTCAGATCGGCTGCGTATTCTTCATGGCCGTCAGCGCGCTGGTGCTGCTGCCGTCGCCCCGGATACGGGCGCTCTGGAAGGTCCAGGTCGCCAAGCATTTCTTCCAGCATCGCTATGACTATCGCACCGAGTGGATGCGTTTTGGCGAGACTATCGGCAGACCGGGCAAGGATGCACCGCCGCTGGGCGAACGGGTGGCGAAGGCGGTGGCCGACATTACCGATTCGCCCGCCGCCATATTGATGCTGCGCGCGGAGGACGGCTCCCTCGCGCTGGAGACCCATTGGAACTGGGATAGTGATCTCGCCCATGATGCGACGGTGCCTGCGCCTTTCGCCCTCCTGGTCGAGCGGAGTGGCTGGATCATCGACATCGACCAGGATTTCGCGCGGCGCGAGAGTCGGGAAGCGCCCGGATGGATGCGTGCGGACGCCCGTGCCTGGGCGTTGGTCCCGCTGATCCATTTCGGCAAACTGATCGGCGCCATATTGCTGGCGCGGCCTGCGATGGACCGGCGGCTCGATTGGGAAGATCTCGACATGCTGCGCACGGCGGGCCGTCAGGCGGCGAGCTATCTGAGCGAAGCGCAGGGGCAGCAGGCGCTGGACGATGCCCAGCGCTTCGACGAATTCAATCGCCGCTTCGCCTTCATCATCCATGACGTCAAAAATCTGGTGAGCCAGCTGTCCTTGCTCGCCCGAAATGCGGAGCGACATGCCGATAATCCCGATTTCCGGGCGGACATGGTGCTGACGCTCAAGGAATCGGTGGGCAAGATGAACGATCTGCTGGCGCGCCTTTCCCAGCATAACAAGGCGCGCACTGCCGAGCGCCAGCCGGTTTCTCTGCAAGAAATCGCGGAGAAGGTCGCCAAGAGCCGATCGCGCCAGCATGAGGTTCGCCTGACAGGCGACGCTCCGCTCGCCTTGGCTGATCCGGCAAGGGTCGAGCAGATCATCGTTCACCTGTTGCAGAATGCGATCGACGCATGTGCGGCGGGCGAACCGGTCGAAATCCGGTTGGGAGGGGATGGCCGCTATTCGACGATTGAAGTGATCGATCAGGGCTGCGGCATGACCGCCGAATATGTGCGCCGTGATCTGTTCAAACCCTTTTCCTCCAGCAAGGCCGGGGGCTTTGGCATCGGCGCTTTTGAAGCACGGGCGCTGGCGCACGGGATGGATGGGAGCATCGAGGTGGAAAGCAAGCCGGGGCAGGGAAGCCGCTTTACGTTGCGGCTGCCTGTCGCGCCGCTGCAAGGTACAGAGGGGATGGCCGCCTGATGAGCGACACGCGACCCAAATTGTTGATCGTGGAGGATGACCCCGGCCTGCAACGGCAGTTGCGTTGGGCTTATGAGGATTATCAGCTGTTCATCGCGGGCGACCGGGAGGAAGCGATCGAGATGTTGCGGGCGGAGGCGCCCGATGTCGTAACGCTGGACCTTGGTCTGCCGCCTGATCCGGACGGCACTAGCGAGGGTTTCGCGACGCTTGGCGAAATGCTCCAGATCAAGCCCGATACGAAGATCATCGTCGCCTCGGGCCATGGCGCGCGCGAAAGTGCCCTCAACGCCATTTCCGGCGGCGCCTATGATTTTTACCAGAAGCCGGTCGATATTGACGAGTTGGGACTGATCGTCCGCCGGGCCTTCCACGTCCACGCGCTCGAGAAGGAAAATGCCCGGCTGGCCGACGTCGCGCCTGAGGAAGGGCGCGTGCTGGGCCGGTTAATCACGGCCGCGCCAGAAATGCTGAAGGTCGCCCGCACCATCGAGCGGGTCGCCGCGGCGCAGGTTTCGGTCCTGCTTACCGGCGCGAGCGGAACGGGGAAGGAATTGCTGGCGCAGGGGCTGCATGATGCGAGCCCGCGCCGGAATAACGCCTTCGTTGCCGTAAATTGCGCCGCGATCCCGGAGGTGTTGCTGGAAGCCGAGCTGTTCGGCCAGGGCGGCGCGGCGGGCAAGATCGAACGCGCGCAGGGCGGCACGTTGTTTCTGGACGAAGTTGGCGAACTGCCGCTGGCTTTGCAGATGAAGCTGCTGCGTTTCCTGCAGGATCGGCTGGTCGCCAGCGGGCAAGAGACGGTCGAGGTGGACACGCGGATCCTGTGCGCGACGCATCAGGACCTGGAGGAGATGATCCGCGCGGGCGATTTCCGCGAGGACCTATATTATCGCCTCGCCGAGATTGTCGTGCGGATACCCCCCTTGAAGGATCGGCCCGGAGACCCGGCGTTGCTCGCGCGGCATTTCCTTAATCGCTTCGCCAAGGAAATGAATCCGCAGGTCAAGGGGCTGGCCCCCGACGCCCTTGCCGCGCTGGATGCATGGACGTGGCCGGGCAATGTGCGCGAACTGGAAAATCGCATGAAACGCGCGGTGATCATGGCAGATGGCAAGCATGTCACGGCCGCCGATCTGGACCTGGATGGTGACCGGGCGGAGGGCAGCGACTTTGTGAATTTGAAGGCCGCGCGGGAAATGGCGGACAGGCGCGTCATCCGGCGAGCGATCGCGCGGACGGATGGGAACATCTCAGGCGCGGCGAAGATGCTGGGGATCAGTCGTCCAACTTTGTACGACTTGCTCAAACAATATCAGATACAGGGTTGAGTCATCAGGCTAGTTCAAGCCCGAGGTCTTCAGCCGAAATGCCCAGCCGCTTGATCTGATCGGCGACCGGCGGCCACAATTCGTCCAGAAACCGCCGCCGTTCCGCTTCGCGCAGGCGGCGTGTCGCGCCTTCGGCCACGAACATGCCGACGCCGCGCCTGACCACTATCAGGCTGTCATCCTGAAAACATTGATAGGCCTTTGCAACCGTCAGCGGATTGGCGCCTTGTTGAACGGCGAGGGCACGGACGGAAGGGAGGATGTCGCCATCGCGATAGCTGCCGTCGAGTATCGAGGCAGTAATGATGTCGCGAAGCCGCAGATAAACGGGTTTTGACTCATCGGCCATGAGTGCATCAGTGCCATAATACAGCGATGCAGGCAATGCGATGAGCCGTGTCCGCCGCCGCAATCGCCTATCTATCTGTCCCAAATGGAAACTATTTTGTCATATTCTGGCCGAGGCCGTTCTTCCTGCGGCCGTCCCGGCGTGCCGATGAATATGAACCCGGCAAGGCGTTCCTCGCCCTGTGCAAATGCCTTGCGGACATCTTCGTTATAGGCCGGCCATCCGGTCAGCCACCCCGCCGCAAAGCCCAGCGCATGGCTGGCGTGCAGCAGGTTCATGATCGCCGCGCCCGAGGACAGTTGCTGTTCCCAGACCGGAATCTTGCTCCCGGCGACAGGGTCGGTAAGTGCAACGACGAGCGTGGGTGCCTGATGAGCGAACTGGCGCATCGCCTCCAGTTCCAGCCGCCCTGCATCCGGCTTCTCGCGTCGATAGGCGTCTTCCAACAGGGTGGCGAGGCTCTCGCGCTTGTCATGCGGAACGATGACGAACCGCCAGGGCGCCAGCTTGCCATGGTCGGGCGTGCGCAGCGCGATCTCCAATATCTCGCGCAACTGTCCGGCATCGGGGCCAGGCGCGATAAGGTCGCGCGGTTTGCCGGAACGGCGGGTGCGCAGGAGCGAGAGCGGGGTGGTTGCGTCGTTGAACATGGCGCCCCAAATGGCGCGGCTCCACGCAGGGCGCAAGTGCGGCCTGCTTTGACAGGGGCGGGATTTCCGATCTAGGCTTCGTATCACCTTGGTCCGGACGGGAAACGGATGGCGACCGCATCACCTATGACGCCCGCTTCAGGCAGGACATGGCTTGGCCACCCGCGCGGGCTGTTCCTGCTTTTCTTCGTCGAAATGTGGGAGCGCTTTTCCTTCTACGGCATGCGTGCTCTGCTGATCTTTTACCTGACGCAGCATTTCCTGTTTTCGGATCGCGACGCTGCCCATTCTTACGGTGCCTACATGTCGCTGATCTATATCTCACCCCTGATGGGCGGTTATCTGGCCGACCGTTATCTGGGGCAGCGCAAGGCGGTGCTATTTGGCGGCATCGTCATCGCCGCCGGGCACATCATCCTGGGTATGGAGGCGGATGGAGCGGCGAACAGCATGGGGCTCGGCCTCTTCTGGCTGGGCCTTGCGACGGTCATCGTCGGCACCGGATTTCTGAAGGCCAGCGTGTCGGCAATGGTGGGTCAGTTGTACCCGCGCGACGATATGCGGCGCGATCCCGCCTATACGATCTTCTACATGGGCATCAATGTCGGCGCCACGATCGGGCCGGTGATCTGCGGCTATCTGGGCCAGCGCTGGGGCTGGCATTGGGGCTTCGGCGCCGCATCCGTCGGGATGATCGCGGGCGTCATCGGCTTTGTGCTGTGCAAACCGCTGTTGCAGGGCAGGGGCGAGCCGCCCGATCCGGCGCGGCTGGTGGAGCGAGTTGGCGGCGTCATCAGCCGGGAATGGCTGGTCTATCTGTCCAGCCTCCTGTCCATTCTGCTTTGCTGGCTGCTGATCCAGCAGCATGCGGTCGTTGGGTGGATGCTGGCGGGCGCCAGTGTCCTGATGGTGATCTACATATTGTGGGAAGCGTTCGGCCGGATGGAGCGGATCGGGCGAGACCGCATGCTGGCGGCGCTGTTCCTGCTGGTGATCAACCCGCTATTCTGGGGCCTGTATGAGCAGACGGGTTCTTCGCTCAGCCTCTTCACCCACCGATACACGGACAGGAATATCCTTGGCTTCGAAGTGCCCGCTTCGATGTTCCAGTCGGTCAATGCGGCCTATATCCTGATCTTCGGACCTGTTATGGCCGCCTTGTGGATCGCGCTGGCGAAGAAAGGGCGGGAGCCATCGACGCCTGCCAAGTTCGGTCTGGCGCTCATATTGGTAGGCGCAGGGTTTCTGATATTAGTGGCGGGGGCTGGGGCGCCGGGGACGCTGACGCCGATCTTGTTCATCTTCCTTCTCTATCTCTGCCACACGCTAGGGGAGTTGTGCCTGTCTCCGGTCGGTCTGTCGGCCATGTCGAAGCTGGCCCCGTCGCGGATGATCGGCCTGATGATGGGGATATGGTTCCTCGCGATGGCGCTTGGCGAATATGTCGCCGGGATGATCGCGGCTGCCACCGGCGGCACGGAGGGCGCGGCATCGCGGGACGGCGTGCTGAGCGTCTATGGTGTGATCGGCTGGTGGTCGATCGGTATCGGCGTCTTCGTGATGGTCATCGCGCCGCTGGTGAAGCGGTTGATGCATGCCGATCAGCTAGGCGGCCAAGAGGGCGCGGCGGCTGAGGCGCGGCGGGATAGCTTCGCCATAGTCGATCGTGCAAGCGACGAACCAGCCTAAACCGTCAGGAGGTCGCGCCCCAAATGTCGGTGGCGCGAATGAAGCCGCGCTGACCGCCGACGTCGAAACCGCACCAGCCATCATTGCAGGAGGACAACCGACCGACCACGCCCTTTTCCGCGCGGAAAACGGTGCGTGCACCTTCGCGCGCGGAATCCCGCATGGGCGCGACCGATGCGGTGACGATCGCGGTCGGCGTGTCGCTCAGCAGCCGGACGTGCATCCAGCCCTGCGTGCCGCCCGGATCCTCAATCTTGCGCCACAGGCCCAGGACCTGCACCACCTTTACGGGCAAGTCGCGGCGGCGGTAGACCCAGCTCGATGGATAATCCAGGCTGGGTCCGACGCGCATGCGCGCTTCGTCCTGGCTGAGCGAGGCCCAGTAGGGGACGGGTTTGGATGGCGCTGCTGATGTGCCGCTGGCGAACCACAGTGCGGCGGCGGCGATCCCCGCTTGAGGCAGATACCTCTTCATCCCCGATCTTTTCCCCTTGAAGTAACAGCCCGTTATAGCGTCGGGCCGATGCGCCCGACAACCATTGTCTTGGGGCAGTGCCATAAGCGCTTGACCACCGCCATCGCCAGGAATAGCGGCTGATCATGGCCAAGAAACCGCGTCCCGCCAAGCCGCGCGTCGTCGTGACGCGCCGCCTGCCTCCCAATGTCGAGGCACGGATGGCCGAACTGTTCGACACGGTGTTCAATGTGGGCGATGTACCCATGGACCGCACGGCGTTGACCCGGGCGATGGCGCAATGCGACGTGCTCGTGCCTTCGGTCACGGATCAGATCGATGCGGCCCTCATCGATCTTGCGCCCGAACGCCTCCAACTGATCGCCAGCTTCGGCAGCGGGGTCGATCATATCGACCTCAGCGCGGCACGGCGGAAGGGCATCATCGTCACCAATACGCCCGGCGTGCTGACTGAAGACACCGCCGATATGACGATGGCGCTGATCCTGTCCGTACCCCGGAGGCTTGCCGAGGGTGAGAAGCTGGTGCGATCAGGCGCCTGGTCCGGCTGGAGCCCATCCGGCATGCTGGGCCATCGCATCGGCGGCAAGAAGCTGGGCATTATCGGCATGGGCCGGATCGGCCGGGCGGTCGCACGGCGCGCGGCGGCCTTCGGCCTGTCGATCGCCTATCATAACCGTCATCGCCTGCCCTTTGAGGTTGAGCAAGAGTTGCATGCCACGTGGCACGCAGACGTCGATATGCTGTTGAGCGAATGCGACATCGTGTCGATCAACTGTCCGCTCAATGCCGACAGCAGGGCATTGATCGACGCGCGGCGCATCGCGCTGATGCGGGCGGACGCCTATCTCATCAACACCTCGCGCGCCGAAATCACCGACGAGCCTGCGCTGATCGCGGCGCTGGCGGAGGGGCGGATCGCAGGAGCCGGGCTGGACGTCTATGCGCATGAGCCAGCCGTCGACCCGCGCCTGCTCGCGCTGTCCAACGTGGTGTTGCTGCCGCACATGGGATCGGCGACTTTCGAGGGACGGGACGCCACGGGCGCCCGCGTCATCGCCAACATCCGCAGCTGGGCCGACGGACACCGCCCGCCCAATCAGGTGCTGGAAGGTTGGGTCTAGATTGCGGGCGGTAGCGCGGACTATTTGACCGTAAAGCTGTATTTCCCTGCAATCTTGTTCTGGTCAGCGCCTGCCGCATGCCAGTTGAGGTCATAGCTGCCCACCGGCAGGGCGCGGGGGAGGGTGACCGTCATGGTCCTGCCATCGCCTTCGATCGATGTCTTGAAGCCTTTGAGGGGCATCGGCGCATGGCTGGCCATTCCCGGCATCCCTGTCATGACCAGATCGACGCCGCTCGAGGCCGGAAGCAGCTTTTCGGAGAAGGTCAGGCTGAGCTTTGCGGGCTTGCTGACGGTAGCGTTGGGCGTGGGGGTGGAGGACAGCAATTTCGGCTGTGCGCTTGCCAGGGAGGGCATGGCGGCCAACATAAGGGCGGCGGCGAACAGGGTGGGGCGCATGGTGCTCAACTCCGGTAATATTTGGGTCATGGGATATGGGCGGCTTCCCTGACCTCGCAAGGATGGGCATAAATTTTTTGCATGAGGCGTTGGAAGGTGCAGCATATCTTTCAGGAAAGGGGGCTGGGATCATGAGCGGCCTTGACCGTCGCGGCGTGATCCGGGGTTTAGGCAGCGTTCTGGCGCTGAGCCCGCTATTTCCTGCCTGGGCGCGAAGTGGCACTCCGGGACTGACGCGCACTTCCGAAGTGTTAAGCGGCGAAGCTATCGCGCTGACCATCGGCGAAGGGCATTTTTCCACGGGCGGACGCTCGGCGCATGCGGTCATGGTGAATGGCACGCTGCCCGCGCCGCTCATCCGCTTGAGGGAAGGGCAGAATGTCCGGCTTTCCGTCACTAACAAGTTGAAGGAAGATACGTCGATCCACTGGCATGGGCTGATCGTGCCTTTCCAGATGGACGGCGTGCCGGGCGTAAGCTTCCCCGGCATCCGGCCGGGCGAGACTTTCACCTACGAATTTCCGGTGCGGCAATCAGGCACCTACTGGTATCATAGCCATTCGGGCATGCAGGAGGCGATTGGCCATTACGGCCCGATCGTCATCGATCCAGTTGGCGCCGACCCGGTGCAGGCGGATCGCGAGTATGTGATCGTCCTGTCGGACTGGAGCCCGGTGCACCCGCATGTGCTGCTGAAGCGATTGAAGCAGATGGGCGGCTATTTCAACATGCAGAGGCAGACGCTGGCCGGGTTGTTGGCGGGTAAGGATCAGACCGCAAAAGAGCGCCTGCAATGGGGCGCGATGCGGATGGACCCGACCGATATATCGGACGTGACCGGATCGACATACAGCTTCCTCGTCAATGGGCATGGCACAGCGGAAAACTGGACCGGCCTTTTCACGCCGGGCGAGCGGGTGCGCCTGCGGATCATCAATGCATCGGCCATGACCAACTTCAATGTCCGGCTGCCGGGATTGGCGATGACCGTGGTGCAATGCGACGGCCAGCATGTGCAGCCGGTCGAAACGGATGAGTTCCAGATCGGCATCGCGGAAACCTATGATGTCGTGGTTCAGCCCGCCGAGGCCAGGCCCCATGGCCTGATCGCAGAGGCTATCGACCGGTCGGGCCTGGTCCGCGCTACACTGGCGCCGCGCATGGGCATGGCTGCGGAGGTGCCAGCGCTGCGTGAGCGTCCTCTGTTGGGCATGAAGGATATGGGAATGGACATGTCCGGCATGGACATGGGGCAAGGCGGCGTCATCGACCTCAGCCAGCCAGCCAATGAAGGCATGACCGGGCATTCCATGAAGATGCGGGACAAGTTCGTTGCGCCGCAGGTCAGCATGGGGCCGGGCGTCGCCACCCTTTCTCCCATGCCTGTGGACCGAACGGCTGATCGGCCGACGGGGCTGGAAAATGTGCCACACCGGGTGCTGACCTATGCCGACCTCAAATCATTGCATCCGCACAAGGACCGGCGGACGCCATCGCGAACACTGGACATCCATCTCACCGCGAACATGGAACGCTATATGTGGTCCTTCGACGGGGTGAAGCTATCCGACGGGGCCGCGCCCATCCCGTTCCGCCACATGGAGCGGGTGCGCGTGAACCTTATCAACGACACGATGATGCCTCATCCCATCCATCTGCATGGACATTTCTTTGAACTCGTGACGGGGGCGGACGAACATAACCCGCTCAAGCATACGGTGAACGTCCTTCCCGGCGGCAAGGTGAGTTTCGACCTGACCGCCGATGCCTTGGGCGACTGGGCATTTCACTGTCACATGCTGATGCACATGCATGCGGGTATGATGCGCGTCGTGACGGTGCGTCATGAGGATGCGGCGGCATGAGGTTCGCCCTCGCGGCGCTGGTGCTGCTTTCTCCCACGCTCTCTGCTCAGGCGCAGCAGATGGATCACAGCCACATGCGCCACGACGCCATGGAGCAGGTGCCGCAGGAGGATCATTCATCTCATTCCGCTGCCGACGCTGAAGCAAGCCATGCCGAGCCTGCTGCCGACCAGGATATTCCTCAAGGAACGCCGCCAGCACCGCCCAGCGGCCATGCCGCCGATGCCTTCTACAGCACGGACGAAATGGCGCGAGCCCGCGCCGCCATGCTCGAGGAAAGCGGCGGCATGCGCTTTTCCAAGCTGATGCTGGACCGGCTGGAATATCGCGCTGGCAAGGGTGGCGACACCTATAATTGGGAAGGCGAGGGCTGGATCGGCGGTGACATCCACCGTCTGGCTTTCAAATCGGAAGGCGAGGGCAAGGCGAGCGGCAGGCTTGAGCATGCGGAGGTGCAGGCGCTCTACAGCCGGGCGATCGATCCCTGGTTCAATCTGGAGGCAGGCGTGAGGCAGGACTTCGGCCCCGATCCCGACCGCACCTATGTCGTGGCCGGGATTGATGGGCTTGCTCCCTACTGGTTTGAGGTGAGCGGTCAGGCGTTCCTGTCGAACAAGGGCGACGGACATTTGCGGCTGGAGGCAAGCTATGACCAGCGCATCACACAGCGGCTGATCCTGCAACCGGCGGCGGAAGTGAACTTCGCCGCCCAGGACGTTCCGGAGCTTGGCATAGGATCGGGATTGTCGGACGTCGAATTGGGGCTGCGGCTGCGTTATGAACTCGCCCGCGAGTTTGCGCCTTATGTGGGCGTGAACTGGGAGCATAAGCTGGGCCAAACGGCCCGCATGACAAGGGCTAACGGGGATGGCGCATCTGTCGCCAGTTTCGTGTTGGGCGTTCGTTTCTGGTTCTGACCGCACGTTTCTGAAGCGGGGGTATAGATCGCAGCCCTGACGGTTGTGGAACCGGCTGGCGCCGTCATCGGTTCGGGCAATATCTATTTATAGCGAAGGATTACATCATGATCCGTCTTGCCATCATTTCGCTGGTGATCGCTGCGGTGCTGGCCATTCTCGGCTTTGGCGGCGCGGCTGGCACCTTTGTCGGCATTGCAAAGATTCTCTTCTTCCTGGCGATCGCGCTGTTCGTGGTTTTCCTGGTTCTGGGCCTGCTGGCTGGAAAAGGGATCAAGAACGCCATAGATTGAGTGCATGATCGAGATTGGCGCTGGAGTTGACGAAACCGGTAGGCTGACGCGAGACGAGGCCGGTTTTCTGCTCCAGCGCGATCTGGGTGGGACTTTCCGCCTAATTTTGCTGCGCGTTCCTGTAGACCATGTGGAAAAGCGCGTTCGCGTGCAGGGCTATTATGCAGGCGATGAAATCGTGGAGGTGGAGGGCGTCGCTGCCATTTGAATGAATTCGTTGGCAGCGATCACGATTCAAGCCGTCAGGGGATCGCCGGGCGGGACAGTCGTGTGAGTCTGTACGAAACGTGCGCAAGCACCAACGCCACGGTTATTTTCAAGCGGGAGTGCGGTCTCGCAATAGGCGCATTCTGCCATCAGACGGCCGACCATCCATTGGCTTCGGCCACAGCTGGGGCAGTGGTTGGCTTCCCCGACATGATAATGGATGATGTATCCCCTTAGGGCCGGGTCAAATGACTTGCCGGTCACGAGGTTGGAAACTGGGCGCATCGTCTCTTCCTCCTCAGACATATTTTTATCGGTCATCCAGCGAAGAATATCATCGATATTTCAAAACACTGCGATACAACGACTTAAGTCAGAGCGCGCGACCCGCTTTATTTCCTGGTAACCCGCTCCGTCTGCCAGAACGCGATTACACCTCAATGTATCCCGCGTGCACGGACGCCGTCTACAATAAAGATTTGCAGAACGTCCCATTTCGCGCCTTCGCATTGACTTGGCGACGGCAGTCGCTATGGCGGCGGCCATCAAGGGACATACCCGCTTCGGCCATCGGTTGGGGCGCATCCCGCCATCTTGTCGGTCATCATTCGATGTACGGGGCAGGTCCATGGCGGAATGTCGTTATCCTCCTAGCCCCTTGGCCGGGCATTGCGAGGAGACGCACGACTCATGACCGCCATCGGACAGGACACTCTCGGCACGCGCGACACTTTGAAGGTCGGCGGCAAGGACATTGCCTATTATTCACTGAAGAAGGCTGCTGCAAAGCTCGGCGACGTTTCGCGCCTGCCTTTCTCGATGAAGGTGCTGCTGGAAAACCTGCTCCGTTTCGAAGATGGGGTGACCGTCACCACCGATGACATCAAGGCGATTGTCGCGTGGCAGAATGACAAGGGCAAGGCCGAGCGTGAGATCCAGTATCGCCCCGCGCGCGTGCTGATGCAGGACTTCACCGGGGTTCCCTGCGTCGTCGACCTCGCGGCGATGCGCGACGCGATGACCGCACTGGGCGCCGACGCCAGCAAGATCAACCCGCAGGTTCCCGTCCACCTTGTCATCGACCACTCGGTCATGGTCGACGAATTCGGCACGCCCAAGGCGTTCGAGAAGAATGTGGAGATCGAATATCAGCGCAATCTGGAGCGCTATGACTTCCTGAAGTGGGGCAGCAAGAGCCTCGCCAACTTCTACGCCGTGCCGCCGGGCACCGGCATCTGCCATCAGGTGAACCTGGAAAATATCGCGCAGGCCGTCTGGTCGTCGCAGGATGAAAGCGGCGCGACCGTCGCCTATCCCGACACCTGCGTCGGCACCGACAGCCACACCACCATGATCAACGGTCTGGGCGTTCTGGGCTGGGGCGTGGGCGGCATCGAGGCTGAGGCTGCAATGCTGGGCCAGCCGGTCTCCATGCTCATCCCCGAAGTCGTCGGTTTCAAGCTGACCGGCACGCTGAAGGAAGGCGTGACCGCCACTGACCTGGTGCTGACCTGCACCGCCATGCTGCGCGCCAAGGGCGTGGTCGGCCGCTTCGTTGAATATTTCGGCCCCGGCCTTGCTTCGCTGAGCCTCGCCGATCGCGCGACCCTCGCCAACATGGCGCCGGAATATGGCGCGACCTGCGGCTTCTTCGGCATCGACGACAAGACGCTGGATTATATGCGTCTGACCGGCCGCACCGAAGAGAATATCGCGCTGGTCGAAGCCTATGCCAAGGAGCAGGGCTTCTGGATCGACCCCGCCGTCGAGCCGGTCTTCACCGACACGCTGGAACTGGACCTCGGCACCGTCGTCCCCAGCCTTGCAGGGCCGAAGCGTCCGCAGGACCGCGTCTCGCTGCCCGAAGTCGATGACGTGTTCAACGCCGACATGGCGAACGTCTACAAGAAGGCGCAGCAGCGCGTTCCGGTCGAGGGCAAGGATTTCGACATTGGCGACGGCGACGTCACCATCGCCGCGATCACCAGCTGCACCAACACGTCGAACCCCGGCGTTCTGGTCGCCGCCGGCCTTGTCGCCAAGAAGGCGAACGAGTTGGGCCTGAAGCCCAAGCCCTGGGTCAAGACCTCGCTCGCCCCCGGTTCGCAGGTCGTTACCGATTACCTTGAAAAGGCCGGCCTCCAGTCGCACCTCGACGCCGTCGGCTTCAACCTGGTCGGCTATGGCTGCACCACCTGTATCGGTAACTCCGGCCCGCTCGCTGAGCCGATCAGCAAGGCGATCAACGAAAACGGCCTGGTTGCCGCTGCGGTGATCTCGGGCAACCGCAACTTCGAAGGCCGCGTGTCGCCGGACGTTCGTGCCAACTTCCTCGCCTCGCCGCCGCTGGTTGTGGCCTATGCGCTCAAGGGCACGGTGATCGAGGACTTCATCACGACCCCGATCGGTCAGGGCAAAGACGGTCAGGACGTGTTCCTGAAGGACATCTGGCCGACCAACGACGAAGTCGCCACCACCATGGCGGGTTGCATGGATCGTCCGATGTTCCAGGCGCGCTATGCCGACGTCTACAAGGGCGATGCGCACTGGCAGGCGATCGACGTGACGGGTTCGGCCACGTACAGCTGGCAGCCCGGTTCGACCTATGTCGCCAATCCGCCCTATTTCGAAGGGCTGAGCATGACCCCGGCGCCGGTCACCGACATCGTCGAGGCCAAGCCGCTGGCGATCTTTGGCGACTCGATCACCACCGACCACATTTCCCCGGCCGGTTCGATCAAGGCGACCTCGCCCGCTGGCAAGTGGCTGAGCGAGCATCAGGTCGCGCAGGCTGATTACAACAGCTACGGCGCGCGTCGCGGCCATCACGAAGTGATGATGCGCGGCACCTTCGCCAACATTCGCATCAAGAATCTGATGCTGGACGGCGTTGAAGGCGGCATGACCCGTTATGAAGGCGAAGTCATGCCGATCTACGACGCGGCGATGAAGCATAAGGCCGACGGCACTTCGCTGGTTGTCATCGGTGGCAAGGAATATGGCACCGGATCGTCGCGCGACTGGGCGGCGAAGGGCACCAACCTGCTTGGCGTCCGCGCCGTGATCGTCGAAAGCTTCGAGCGTATCCACCGTTCGAACCTGGTCGGCATGGGCGTGCTGCCGCTCCAGTTCAAGAATGGCGAGAGCAAGGACACGTTCGGCTTCACCGGCGATGAAACCTTCACCATCCAGAATGTCGCTGGCCTGAAGCCGCGTCAGGATGTGGACGTGATCGTCAAGCGCGCCGATGGCTCGACTTTCACCTTCACCGCACTGTGCCGGATCGATACCGTCAACGAGCTGGAATATTTCATGAACGGCGGCATCCTCCAGTACGTTCTGCGTAAGCTGGCTGCCTGATCAGCCGGGATAATTGCTACAGAAGAAGGCTCTCTCCGAAAGGAGGGGGCCTTTTTTGGTCATCCCTGCGTCCCTTCCCGCACTGCGTGAAAATTGTTCACGCCTTGCCCAAGTCGCTGATAATGGGTCAGCATGACAATTTTCATCGAACTCGTCGGCTGGCTCGGCGCGCTTCTGGTTCTGGGCGCATATATCCTCGTTTCGGCTGGGCGACTGTCGGGTAGTTCAGCGGTTTTTCAGTGGATGAACGCGCTCGGCGCAGCATTCTTCGTGCTTAACACCTGGTGGCATGGCGCCATCCCTTCGATGGTGCTCAACATCGTCTGGAGCGCTATCGGCTTCACGGCCCTGTGGCGGATCTGGCGCGGCAAGACTGCGGATAGCCGATAGGAGTGTTATCGCCTCCTCAAGAAAGGCTGGGGTAGCGGGCGCGCGTTCGATCGATTAGGCATCTCATCAGCAATGAAAAAAGCACTGATCGTCCGTCATGTGCCGCGAGAGGGAGCGGCCGGTTTTCTCCAGCCGATCGAGGCGGCTGGCTATGAGATCGAGCGGATCGATGTCGCCAGCCCCGAATTCGCTCATGTGGATTTGTGTACGCCTGATCTGCTGATCATGATGGGCGGCCCTATGGGCGTTTACGAACATGATATTCATCCCTGGATTCCGGTGCAGATCGACAAGCTCGCCGCACGGCTGGAGCAGGACCTGCCAACGCTTGGCGTCTGCCTGGGCAGCCAGATGATTGCGGCTGCGCTGGGCGCGCGCGTCTATCCGGGTGAGGCGATGGAACTCGGCTTCGCACCTGTCACGCTGAACGGATCGGGCGCGGATTCGCCTTTGCGGCATATTCAGGACGTGCCCGTGCTGCACTGGCATAGTGATACGTTCGAGCTGCCGCGCGGCGTCGAACTGCTGGCCTCAACCGATGCGTACGCGCATCAGGCATTCCGCCGGGGCCGCAATCTGCTGGCGCTGCAATTCCATGCCGAGATGGGCGAGGACCCGCGCTTCGAGGATTGGTTGACGCATTTCTGGGCCGATCTGGACATCGCAAGACAGTGCGGCGTGGCCCTGCGGCGCGATCATGATGAACATGGTCCGGGTGCGGTCGCGGCAGGCCGTGCGATGATCGGCGATTGGCTGGCGAAGTTAAGCGGCTGACGGGCTGATGGGCTGGGCCGGAATTTAGAATTCGACGTCCAGTTCCTCGACCTCATCAGGCTCTTTCCGGGCATCGTCGATCCACTCGCGCATCAGCTCCCAGTTGTTGACCGTCTCGCAATAGGCGGCTGCGGGGCCTTGCAACGCCACGGCATAGGTCAGGAACCGTTGCACGACGGGCGCAAACATGGCGTCCGCCACGGTGGGGCTGTCGCCAAACAGCCAAGGGCCGCCGTAGGAGCCCAGGCATTCGGTCCAGATCGCCTCGACCCGCTCAATATCCGGCTTGGCGCCTGAAAAGATCGGGAATTTCTTGTGTCGGACTTTCAGGTTCATCGGCAGGGCCGATCGCAGGTTGGCGAAGCCGGAATGGATTTCACCCGATATCGACCGGCAATGGGCGCGTGCGATGCGATCCTTGGGGTACATGCCCACGTTGGGATATAGTTCATGCAGATATTCTGCGATCGCCAGCGTGTCCCAAACGCTCGCGCCTTCATGGGTGAGGCGCGGCACCAGCACGGAAGGTGTCAGCAGCAAGAGTTCAGCGCGGTTTTCCAGATTTTCCAACGCCACCATCTTCTCGGTGACGCGTAGTCCGGCAAGGCGGCAGAGCAGCCAGCCCCGCAGCGACCAAGAGGAATAAATCTTGCTCGATATGGTCAATTCCGCAACGGCCATGACGATCCTCCCGATGTTTATAGTTTTCCATCAAACATGATGCAGCGCAATACGCAAAAATCAGTATAACGAACGGTGGCGGCCGAATCGGCCGGGGGAACATTTTGGGGCGCCGTTCATATTATGACGATGCTGTATAGTGGCTATCAGGCTCTGGAAGACATGCTGGCTCCGGCGCGTTTCGGCGCGGAACTGGCCTTGAATCTGCGCGATAAGATGGGGCCGGTGGCCGATTGGCCGATGCCCCGCCGCATGTTTGCGCTGATGGATGTATTCCAGGGTGCCCGACTCACGCACAAGCGCCCCGCCTATGGCGTCAACGAAGTCCGCAGCGGTAACGCTCTTGTTGCGGTGCGGGAAGAAGTGCTGCTGGACCTGCCCTTCGGCAACCTGCTGCACTTCGCGAAGGATGAGGTGGAAACGGAGCAGCCGCGGGTGCTGCTCGTGGCGCCGATGTCAGGGCATTTCTCCACCCTGCTGCGCAGCACCGTGCGGACCCTGCTGCGTGACCATGACGTCTACATAACCGATTGGAAGAATGCGCGCGATGTTCCCTTGTCGGCAGGGTGCTTCGGCTTTGACGACTATGTCGATTATGTCATCACCTTCATGCAGGAGCTTGGCCCGGGCGCACATATGCTTTCCGTTTGCCAGCCTTGCGTACCGGCCTTTGCCGCCGTCGCGTTGATGGCCGAAGATGGCGATGCAGCGACACCACGATCCATGACGCTGATGGGCGGACCAATCGACCCGCGTGCAGCGCCCACTGTCGTGAACGAACTGTCCAACGAGCGGCCGATCGAGTGGTTCGAACGGCAACTCATCACTTCCGTCCCGATGCGTTATCGCGGTGCCGGGCGGCGGGTCTATCCGGGCTTCTTGCAACTGTCCGCCTTCCTGTCGATGAACCTGGAACGCCACGGTGCCCAACATCGTGAGCTTTATCAGTTGCTGGCGGATGGGAAGGAAGAAGAGGCAGAGAAGATCAAGGATTTCTATCAGGAATATTTCTCGGTTCTGGACATGACCGCCGAATTTTACCTGGAGACGGTAGAGCGCGTGTTTCAGCGCACCCTGCTCGCGAAAGGCGAACTCAAGCATCGTGGGCGGCTCGTCAATCCCGGCGCTATTCGCAAGACCGCCCTGCTGACGGTCGAAGGGGAAAAGGACGATATCTGCGCGGTCGGGCAAACGGCGGCGGCGCACGCGCTTTGCACGGGATTGCGACCTCACCTGAAGCGGCATCACCTGCAAATCGGCGCCGGTCATTATGGCGTGTTTTCCGGTAGCAAGTGGGAGAAGGAAGTTTTCCCGCAGGTCCGCAACATGATCCTGGCGATGAACTGACCGAGGGTTAAGCGCCGCCCTCCGGTCGGGACCATATCCATGTTCCGCCAATCAGTGCGGCCGCCACCGGAATCAGGAACCAGGGGAAAGGCGCCAGGAACAGCGCCAGCACTGCGCTGAACATGAAAGCCGCAAGCGCCGCCTGCTTTCCCGGGCGGCTGATCGCGCCCTTGTCGCGCCAGCGTCGGATATGCGGACCGAAATGCCGATGATCGAGCAGCCTGGCTTCCAGTGCCGGGTTTGACCGGGCGAAGCAGAATGCCGCCAATATCATGAACGGCACGGTCGGGAGCAGGGGAAGAACAATGCCCAACGCGCCAAGGCCCAGCGACATAAATCCCGCGACAAGATAAACCGCCCGCCTCATCAGGCGGCGGGCAGTCGCAGCCGTACCATCAGCCCGCCCAGATCTTCACTTTCCTCCATCGCTACCGATCCGCCGTAGATTTCCGCCACGTCGCGTACGATGGCCAGGCCAAGGCCAGTGCCCGGTTTTCCGGAATCCAGTCGGACGCCACGGTCGAAAATGCGGGTCCGTTCCTCCTGCGGGATACCCAGGCCGTCGTCTTCGACTAATATCTCGACCATGGTTCCGGCGCGGCCAACTGTGGCGAACACGCTGCCGCCACCATATTTCGCCGCATTTTCGATAAGGTTGCCCAGCATCTCGTCCAGGTCCTGACGCTCCACCCTGACGGCAACCTCCTTGTCGCCATCCATGTCGATCCGCGCTTCGGGATAGAGGCGTTGGACGGCGCGCTCGACCGCTTGCAGGCTTGTCCATACTTCCGCCCGGCTCTGCGCCGCGCCACGCCGCCCAACCGCGCGGGCGCGCGCCAGATGGTGATCGACCTGCCTGCGCATCGTCGTCGCTTCTCGAATGACGGTTTCCCCAAGGTCCGCCGATTGTGCGGTCGCGGCGTTCATGATGACGGTCAACGGCGTTTTCAGCGCGTGGGCAAGATTGCCCGCATGGGTTCGGGCCTCCTCCGCCTGGCGCTCATTATGAGCGAGAAGGGCGTTCAGTTCCTCGACCATGGGTAGCACTTCGGACGGCATCGGTTCGGTGACGCGGCTCTTTTCGCCCGCCCGCATCCTGACGATTTCCTTGCGCACCCGGCGCAGCGGCCGCAGCCCGTAGAGGGTCTGAAGCGTCGTAAGGACGATGAGACCGAGCGCAAGAAGGGCAAAACTCTGGGTCAGCGTGGATCGCAATGTGGTGATCTGGTCGTCCAGCCCGGCACGGGCGGCCGCTACCATGAACATCCAGCGCGTATCGGATCCGGGCAGAACGATGGTTCGCTCCATGATCCGCAGGTCTTCGCCCGGAAACTGCTTGCTGTCATAGGCGTGGAAGCTGCGATCATCATGCTCGGGCAGCACCCTCAGTGCCCGGTCCCATAGTGATCGCGATCGCCAATCCTCATGTCCCTTGGCGCTGATCTGGTAATAAAGGCCGCTATTGGGTTCCAAAAAGCGCTGATCGGCAAGCGGACGGTTGAACAGCACTTCGCCATCCGGCCCGATCTCGGCCGAAGCAATCATCGCCGTCAGCACATAGTTCAGCCCATCGTCGAAATTGCGTGTGATCGCCTGTGACAGCACGCGGTCGAGTGCCAATCCGCCACCCAGCAACAGGATGCTGATCCACAGCGCCGCGATGCCGATCATGCGCCGACTGAGCGACCCGGTCGAATGGACCGTGGGAGGGGAGGCTGGACTGGTCATTACAGCTGTCTGATGCCCACTCCGTTCGCCCGGGCTTGCCGAAGATTGTCCCGGCAGAAAGGGGGCTTTGGCGGAACCAGCCCGGGGCAGAATTTGAGACCTTAGCGGGCGGGCTCGTCCAGGCTGTAGCCAAGACCGCGTATCGTCGTGATGACGTCCGCGCCCAGCTTTTTGCGGATGCGGGTGACGAACACTTCGATCGTATTGGAATCGCGATCGAAATCCTGATCGTAAATATGTTCGATCAACTCGGTGCGGCTCACCACCTTGCCCTTGTGGTGGAGGAGGTAGGACAGCAGCTTATATTCCTGCGCGGTTAGCTTCACCGGCTCGCCCTTCAGCGTGACCTTGCCCGAACGGGTGTCCAGCCGGACGTCGCCCGCGATCAGTTCGCTCGACGCATTACCCGAGGCGCGACGGATAAGGGCGCGCAACCGCGCGATAAGTTCCTCGCTCTGAAACGGTTTGGCCAGATAATCGTCAGCGCCAGCGTCCAGCCCGGCAACCTTGTCGGACCAGCTATCCCGCGCCGTCAGCACCAGCACCGGGAAGCTGCGCCCCTCCTTGCGCCAGCGGTCCAGCACCGTCAGCCCGTCGATCGTGGGCAAGCCAAGGTCCAGGACCACGGCATCATAGCTTTCCGTCGTGCCTAGAAAGTGTCCATCCTCGCCATCGGTCGCAAGATCGACGGCATAGCCAGCGCCCTCCAGCGTGTTGCGGAGCTGTTGCCCAAGGCTTGGTTCATCTTCGACGATCAGCAGACGCATATGGCTCCGTTTCTTCTATTATGCCTTTTGGCGCGTCAGTGCGCCCAGCCGGTTATATCGCCCGTGCGGCCATCCGCATCAACCCAAACCACCTTGCCGTCCTTCACATATTTCAGGCGATAGCGGTTGGAGGCTTGATTGAATTCCGCGCCGAGATAGGTCGCTCCGCCCATGGCAGCGTCTACGCGCCGCTTGATGAGGGAAAATGGCATGGTCTGCCCATCCAGCATCGCCCGGCGCGCCGCGTCCTGTTCGCCACGCTGACCGGCCTCTGCATAGGAGGGTACGGCCACCATCGCGGCGATGGCGGCCAGACCGGCAATCAGGCTGCTAAGCTTCATCGTCATGTGGCATGCCATAGGCGACAAGCATTGAACAGGTGGTGAATGGTGGCGTCAGCGCGGTGACAGGTGCCGGTCAGCGTTCCAGCGCATACTGGACGGTCAGCGTCACCGACGATCCGACCTGGCCCGGTTCCACCGGCGTCGCCTCCGCCGCATCGGCCTTGAAGCGAGCAGTCATCATTGGCATCGGCGGACGGCCGCCGCTATTGCTCTCCGCGATGGAGACAAGCCGCGCGGTACGGTAGCCCGCCGCCTGCGCATAGAAATCCGCCTGCGCCTTGGCGCTCTTTAAGGCAGCCCCGCGCGCCTGGACCAGCATGGGGGTCGGGTCCTCGATAGAGAAGGAGGGGCCATTGACGTTAGTTGCGCCCGCCTCGACCAGCGTGTCGAGCAATTGCCCCGTCTTCTTGATATCGCGCAGTTTGATCGTCAGCTGGTTCGACGCTTCATAACCAATGAAACGAGGTCCGGCAGGCTGGCCGTTCTGATTGCTGTAATCATATTGGGCGCTGAGATTAATGCCGCTCGTCTGGATATCCTTCTTTGGAATCCCGGCCTTGGCAAGGGTGGCGATCAGCCGGTCCATCTTCACCGCATTCTCGCGCATAGCCTGCGCGGCTGTGGGCGCGCGAGTTTGAACGCCCGTGCCGACCACGACCTGATCCGGCGCCGCCTCGACCGTCTCGGTTACGTTGAGCGTCACGACAGGAGCGGTTTCGGCGATGGTCACGTTGGTCTGCGCGACCGCCATGGCGGGAATCGACACAGCAGCGGCGGCGGCCATCAGGGCCAGGGCGGACTTCATGAGTGTATCTCCTTGAAAAGCGATGCAGCCCGTTTGTAACGGCTGCGATGAATGGACGCTGACAGGCGTTGAAAGCCGTCAGACAGCATCCGGTTCCACGCACTCTTGCCCCGGCGCGCCGGAAGCCCTAGCTGCACGGCCATGGCCGCACCTATATTCTCCTTCGAAAATCTTGGTCTCAGCCAAGGAAGCCATTGGCTGTTCCGTCACCTCGACATTTTTGTCGGCGATCGTGACCGGCTGGCGCTGATCGGCCGCAATGGCGCGGGCAAGACCACGTTGTTGAAGCTGATCGCCGCGCAGATCGAGCCTGACGAAGGGACGCGGTCGGTTCGTCCGGGCGCGCGCGTCATCATGCTGGAGCAGGACCCTGACGTCAGCGGCTTCGCCACCCTGCACGATTTCGCGCTGGCGGGCGAATATGCGCCCCCCGCGCATGAGGTGGAGGCGATCGCCAGTCAGCTGGGCATCGACCTGTCGCGCGAGGCCGCGACCGCCAGCGGGGGCGAGCGACGCCGCGCCGCCATTGCCCGTGCGCTGGCGAGCGAGCCGGACCTGTTGTTGCTGGACGAGCCGACCAACCATCTCGACATTGACGCCATCGACTGGCTGGAATGCTGGCTCGCCCGCTATTCCGGCGCTTTCATCGTCATCAGCCATGATCGCGCTTTCCTGACACGCCTGACGCGACAGACCCTGTGGCTGGATCGCGGATCGATCCGCCGCAACGAGATCGGCTTTGGGGGTTTCGAGGATTGGATGGAGGCCGTCTATGCGGAGGAAAGTCGAGCCGCCGAGAAGCTCGACGCCAAGCTGAAGATCGAGGCGCACTGGCTGGAACGCGGGGTCACCGCCCGGCGCAAGCGCAATCAGGGGCGGCTCGCAAAGCTTTGGGAAATGCGGGCGCAACGTGCCGCGATGGTCGGCCCTCAAGGCGTCGCGAAGATCGCCGTCGCTGCCGACGACAGTAAGACGAAGAGCGTCATCACCGCCGAACATGTGACCAAGAATTTTGGTGACCGCACCGTCATCAAGGACTTCTCCCTACGCATCCAGCGCGGCGACCGCATCGGCATCGTCGGCGGCAACGGCGCTGGCAAGACGACGCTCCTGAAACTCCTGACTGGCGAACTGGCGCCCGACATCGGCGTGGTCAAACAGGCCAAGTCGCTCGACATGATCTTCATCGATCAGCAGCGCAGCTTGATGCAGCCCGACAAGCGCGTCCGCGATGTGCTGGCGGAGGGCGGCGACTGGATCGATGTGCGTGGCGTGCGAAAGCATGTTCACGGCTATCTTAAGGAATTTCTCTTCGACCCCTCGCTGGCCGAGGCGCGCGTGGGCACGCTGTCTGGTGGTGAGCGTTCACGCCTGCTCTTTGCTCGTGAGTTCGCCCGCGGATCGAACCTGCTGGTGCTCGACGAGCCGACCAACGACCTGGATCTCGAAACGCTCGACCTGTTGCAGGAAGTGATCGCCGACTATGACGGCACGGTGCTGATCGTCAGCCATGACCGCGACTTTCTGGATCGCACGGTGACTGTTACGCTTGGTCTGGACGGTTCGGGACAGGTCGATGTGATCGTCGGCGGTTATGCGGACTGGGTCGCCAAGCGTCAGCCGAAGAACCCGCCCCGGACGGAGAAGAAGGCCGCTGCCGTTCCGCCCCCGCCAAAGTCCGCGTCGACCAAGCTTAGCTACAAGGATCAGCGGGATCTCGACTTGCTGCCCAAAACCATCGAAAAGCTGGAACAGGACATCGTTCGCGATGAGGAGGCTTTGGCTGACCCATCGCTCTACACTCGCGATCCCAAGCGGTTCGCGGCGCTGACAAAGGCGATTGAACAGGCACGCGCAGACAAGGATGCGGCCGAGGAGCGCTGGCTGGAACTTGCCGAAAAGGCCGAGGGACTGAACGGCTGAACGAAGGGGTTAATGGAATGGCGGCTATGAATGGACCAGCTTCTGGCGCTCTTGACCAGGCGCGTTCGCATCATGCCCTTCATTATGTCAACCGCGTCGGCTGGCTGCGCGCTGCGGTTCTCGGCGCGAATGACGGCATCGTGTCGACCGCCAGCCTGCTTGCGGGTATCGCGGCGTCGGGCGCGTCGCGCGAAACCATCCTGCTGTCGGGCATAGCCGCGCTGTTTGCTGGCGCCATGTCGATGGCGGCGGGAGAATATGTATCGGTCAGCGCGCAATCGGATACGGAACGGGCCGATCTCGCCAAGGAGAAACATGCGATTGCTCAGCAGCCGGATGTGGAATGGCAGGAGCTGCGCGGCATCTATATCGAGCGGGGCCTCACCCCCGAACTGGCTGGGGAAGTCGCGCGACAATTGATGGATGCTGATGCGCTTGCCGCCCACGCCCGCGATGAACTAGGCATTTCGGATATCAGCACGGCGCGGCCGGTTCAGGCGGCACTGACTTCGGCAGCGACCTTTTCGGTCGGTGCGATCGCTCCGGTCATCGCGGCAGCGGTCAGCCCTGCGCCCCACGCGCTGGCGAGCGTCGTCGTGACCTCGCTAATCTGTCTTGCCCTGCTGGGCTATGCGGGCGCGCGGCTGGGGGGAGGCAAGTTAGGCCGGTCGGTCGGCCGAGTGCTGTTCTGGGGCGTGCTCGCAATGGCGATAACGGCAGGTGCAGGCAGGCTTTTCGGCGCGGCGATATGATGGCAAGGTCCGCGCCATCCGGATTCTCAAGGAGATGATCATGACTGCGATCCAGCAAATTCCGCTCAAGACGATCAAGGGCGCTGATGCCAGCCTTGCCAATTATGCGGGGAAGGTCGTGCTGGCGGTCAATGTCGCCTCCAAATGCGGCCTGACCCCGCAATATGAAGGGCTTGAAAAGCTCTACCGCGATTATAAGGACAAGGGGCTGGTGGTCGCCGGCTTCCCCGCCAATGACTTTGCTGGTCAGGAACCGGGCAGCAATGACGAGATCGTGGAATTCTGCACCACCAATTTCGGTGTCGATTTCCCAATGTTCGAAAAGATCGTCGTGACCGGCCCGGAAAAGCATCCGCTCTACGCCGCCCTGACCAGCGAACAGCCCAAGGCTGCGGGTGAGGGCGCCGAATTTCGCGAAAAGCTTCGCGGTTATGGCATGACGCCGACTGAAGAGCCCGAAGTGCTGTGGAACTTCGAAAAGTTCCTGATTGCCAAGGACGGCTCGGTCGCCGCACGCTTTGCGCCCGGCACGACGCCTGATGATCCGGCGCTGGTGTCGGCGATTGAGACTGAGCTGGCGAAATAAGGGACGGGCATCGGGGTCGGCGTTGTTCACGGCGCCGGTTCCGATGTCTCGCAGTTGCCGATCGCCTCATGCTTTCGCCCGCCACCGCCTTTCAACAGATCGGCCCGGTGCTGGAAACGCTCAGCATCGTCGGGATCTTCGTGTTTGCGGCGTCTGGGGCGCTGGCGGCGGCCCGACTGGGACAGACGCTGGTCACCTTTGCGTTTTTCGCGCTGGTGACGGGGGTAGGGGGCGGCACCCTTCGCGACCTGTTGATCGGCGCACCGGTGTTCTGGGTGCATGATCCGGTTCCGGCAATCACATGCATGGTCGCGGCGCTCCTGATCTGGTTCACGCCGCGCCGCTTGTGGAGCGATCGCGCGCTTGATTGGCTCGACGCCATCGGCCTCGCCTCCTTTGCCGTGTTCGGAGCCGCCAAGGCGATGAGCTACGGCATTCCGCCCTTCGTTGCCGCCCTGATGGGCGTGGTCACCGGCTGCGTCGGCGGCATCTTGCGCGATCTGCTCGCTCATGAGCCGTCCATATTGTTGCGCCCCGAACTTTATGTAACCGCAGCGGCCCTCGCTTCCGGCTTGTTCGTCATGCTGCGCTGGTGGGGGCTGGACGTGCCGGTAGCGGGCGTCGTCGCGGCGCTGCTAGGCTTCCTGTTGCGTGCCTTCGCGATCTGGCGAAGCATTGGCCTCCCCACCTACAAAGCTGACCGTTAATAATTCAGAACGCCTAAATCCTCCCCATCGCAGATGGGGAGGGGGATCGCTGCAGGCGGCGGAGGGGAAAAGCGCTACATCACCGCCAAAGGCTGGCAAGCATCCCCATCAGGCCACGCTCATCGGCGGGACTCACCCGCCGCGGCGCGCCATAGCCACGGCATTCCAGACAATCCGCACGCACACCCGCGCCATTGATCAGTCCACGCACATCCTCGACCGCCTGCATGGCCCAACGCCGCTGAATCATCGCCTGCCTGCTCAACATGTCGCGGGGAGCATCCACATCCTCATCGTCGCGTTCTGACATCGACTTGATGAGCTCGGCGAACTTGTCGGGCTCCTTCTCGATACGGTAAACCTTCGCCTTGGCAGGATCGAGCTTGGCGAGCTTCGCCGCTTCGGCAACGGCTTCCTCCAGCCCGCCGAAGCGATCGACCAGCCCAATCTGCCGCGCCGTGCCGCCGTCCCACACGCGGCCTTGAGCAATGGCGTCGATCTGCTGAGGCGACTTGCGCCGTGAATGCGCGACCAACCCGACGAAGCGGCCATAGATATCCTCGATACCCATCTGCATGATGCGATCGAATTCAGGCGTGGTGCCCCCCGCGATGTCGGGTTGCCCTGACAGCGGCGTGGTCCGCACGCCATCGGTCGTGATACCGAGCTTAGCCAACGTCCCTTCAAAGCTCGGCAATATCCCGAACACGCCGATGGAGCCGGTGATCGTGTCCGGTTCCGCAAAGATCAGGTCGGCGGGCGTCGAAATCCAATAACCGCCGCTAGCCGCGACATTGCCCATCGACACGACGATGGGCAGGCCTTCGCGCTTGGCTTCCATGATGGCCTGCCGAATCTTTTCCGACGCCATGACCGAACCGCCGGGGGAATCGACCCGGACGACCAGCGCCTTCAGGTCCTTTTCCGACAGCGCCTTGTAGAGAAGAGCGGAAATCGTATCACCGGCTGCGCTGCCCGGCCCACCATCTCCATCGACGATGTCGCCCGCCACGGTGATCACGCCGATCTGGCCATCATTGGGCGCGCGGTGTGCCCTCGCATAGCTTCGGAGGTCGATGCTGGCAAAATCACCCACGCGATCGTCGGAAGGTTCGCCCGCCACCTCCGCGACGCGTTTGCCAAAGGCTGCTTCGTCGCCCAGTCGATCGACAAGCCCAGCACTCTGCGCCGCCTTGGCGAGATTGCCGCGCGCAGCTTCCGCCGCACCTGCCGGGTTCGAAACATAGGCGGCCAGATTCGCGCGCGGCCGTGCCTTGCCGACTTCCTCCTGCCAATCCTGCCACAATGAATCGGCCAGCGCCTGATTGGCCTGGCGCGCTTCAGGCGATTGATCCGTCCGGATGAAGGGTTCGACAAAGCTCTTGTATGTGCCCACGCGGTAGACATGCGTGTTAACGCCCAGCTTGTCGATCAACCCCTTGTAGTAAAGGCCTGATCCGCCGCGTCCAAGGATTGCTACACCGCCAAGAGGATCGACCCATGTCTCGCTGGCATGGGCGGCTAGCTGATAGCTGTCGTCACTATAGATTGTGGCAAAGGCGAAGACAGGCTTCTTCGCCGCCCGAACGGCGTCCAGCGCCTTGCCCACGCGGGAAAGCGCGACCTGACCGCCGCCCAGGAACCCGTCGAGGTTCAGCACTACCGCCTTGACCTTGCCATCTGACTTGGCCGCTTCCAGCGCGTCCACGATCGCGGAAAGGCGATATTCCTTCGTCTGTGGCCCGGACGATGTCAGCAGCGAGAACGGGTCTGCCTCCGCCGGTTGTTCGACAATGGTGCCGTCCAGCTTTAGCAGCAGCGCGCCACTGCTCACGCTGCGCGCGGGTTTGGGCGACCATGACAGCGCGGCATAAAGCAGGCCGAAAAAGCCAAGCAGGAACAGCAGGACCAGCCCGTCCTTGACCGCGACCAATATGCGCCAGACGCCCTTCACAAATGCCAAATTGCCGCTTCCTTATGCTTGCTTGCCCGAGCTATCCGATCGTCCGGCCGACTGCAATGTGGGACGCTCCGCCCGGACCACAAGCTTGCGCCCGTCATTTCCAGCGTTATGGGAAGCGCCAACATTCGCGCTTATGTGCAGGAGAAGCGTTTCATGCCCACACTCGTTCTCATCCGTCATGGCCAATCGGCCTGGAACCTGGAAAATCGCTTCACCGGCTGGTGGGACGTGGACCTGACGGAAAAGGGCGTCGAGGAAGCACGGGCCGCTGGCCAGCTGATGTCGGCAAAGGGGCTGGACTTCGACCGCTGCTTCACCTCGGTCCAGACCCGCGCGATCAAGACGCTGAACCTTGCTCTTGAGGAAATGGGTCGCCTCTGGTTGCCGGTCGAAAAGGACTGGCGCCTCAATGAACGTCATTATGGCGGCCTCACGGGCCTCAACAAGGCAGAGACCGCCGCCAAGCATGGCGACGCACAGGTGAAGGTCTGGCGCCGCAGCTTCGACATTCCGCCGCCGGTGCTGGAGCCGGGCGGCGAGTTCGACCTGTCGAAGGACCGCCGCTATGACGGCATCGCCATCCCCTCGACGGAGTCGCTCAAGGACACCATCGCTCGCGTGCTGCCCTATTGGGAAAGCCGCATCGTTCCGGAACTGAAGGCGGGCAAGCGCGTCTTCATCTCCGCCCACGGCAATTCGCTGCGCGCTTTGGTGAAGCATCTGTCGGGCATTCCGGACGATGAGATCACGGAACTGGAAATCCCGACCGGCCAGCCGATCGTCTATGAACTTGCCGACGATCTTACGGCAAAGGACCGCTATTATCTGTCCGAGCGTTAAGTCCGCAAATCCCGCATTGCCCCTTGCCGGTCGTGCGGCTAAGGGGCTTTGCTTTCCGCGCCATCAGGGGAAGTCAGGCGAATGACCGGAGAGAGCGCCGCTACCGTCGGCATTATCATGGGATCGCGATCCGATTGGGAAACCATGCGCCATGCGGCCGAGACGCTGAGCGCGCTTGGCGTCTCGCACGAATGCAAGGTCGTGTCCGCTCATCGCACGCCGCAACGCCTTTATGACTATGCGACCGGCGCGGTTTCCCGTGGTCTGAAGGTCATCATCGCGGGGGCAGGGGGCGCGGCTCACCTTCCCGGCATGACCGCGTCGATGACTCGTCTTCCGGTCCTTGGCGTCCCTGTTGAGTCGAAGGCTCTGAAGGGCATGGATTCCCTCCTTTCCATCGTCCAGATGCCCGGCGGCATCCCCGTCGGAACGCTAGCCATCGGCAAGCCCGGCGCGATCAATGCGGCGCTGCTGGCAGCTTCTATCCTCGCCACCACCGACGACGCGCTGGCCGAGCGGCTGGACATGTGGCGCGAAAAGCAGACCGACGATGTCGCGGAGACGCCAGAATAAGATGACGACCATCGCGCCCGGTTCCACCATCGGCATCCTTGGCGGCGGCCAGCTCGGCCGGATGATCGCGATCGCCGCCGCGCAGCTTGGCTATCGCGCGCATATCTACGCGCCGGAAGAAAGCGGCCCCGCCGCAGACGTGTCACGCTGCTGGACTCGCGGTGCCTATGAGGACACCGCCGCGCTCGCCGCCTTCGCCGACAGCGTCGATGTCGTCACCTACGAGTTCGAGAATATCGACCCTGCTGCCGTCGAAGTCCTCTCCACCCACGGCCTCGTCCGTCCCGGTGCGCAGGCGCTCCGCGTGGCGCAGGACCGCCTCGCCGAGAAGAACTTCGTCCGCGATCTCGGCGGCCTCACTGCCCCCTTCGCTTCGGTCGAAAGCCTTGATGATCTAGATCAGGCCATCGCCACGATCGGCAGCCGTGCGATCCTGAAGACCAACCGCATGGGCTATGACGGCAAGGGGCAGGCGCGGATCAACGATCCGGCGGACGCTCCCGCCGCCTGGGACGCCATCGGTCAGCAAAGCGCCATCCTGGAAGGCTTCGTGACCTTCGAGGAGGAGTTTTCCGTCATCCTCGTGCGCGGCGCAGATGGCGAAGTCCGCTTCTGGGACTCGCCCGCGAACGTCCATGTCGACGGCATCCTCTCCACCTCCACCGCCCCTGGTGGCCCGAGCATTGAGGCGCAGGTGGAGGCGGCGCGTGCCCTCGCTGCGCAGGTCGCCGAAGCGCTTGGCTATGTCGGCGTCCTGACGCTCGAATTTTTCGCCAGCGACGATGGCCCCGTCTTCAACGAAATGGCCCCCCGCGTCCACAATAGCGGCCACTGGACGATCGAGGGCGCGGTCACCAGCCAGTTCGAAAACCATGTCCGCGCCATTTGCGGCCTCCCATTGGGCGACACCAGACTGGCGGCACGGCGAGTGCAGATGCACAACCTCATCGGTGAAGAAGCCGACGCTTGGGCGGCGATCCTGTCCGATCCCGCCGCCCATCTGCATCTCTATGGCAAGCATGAAGCCCGCCCGGGCCGCAAGATGGGCCACGTCACCCGGCTGACCCTGTGAGCGAGGCCCAAGAAGTCGTCCTTGTCCTCGCTCGTGCCGATAATGGCGTGATCGGCAAGGACGGGGGGCTGCCTTGGCGGTTGCCCGCCGACCTCAAGCATTTCAAAGCGCTCACCCTCGGTCACCCGATGATCATGGGCCGCAAGACGTTTGACAGCCTGCCCGGCCTGCTTCCCGGCCGCCGCCACATAGTCCTCACCCGCGATACTGGCTGGAGCGGGGAGGGGGCAGAGGTCGCCCATGACGTCACGTCCGCCCTTCGCCTAGCGGGCGGTCCCGCCGCCATGGTGATCGGCGGGGCAGAGGTCTATCAGCTCTATCTGCCCCACGCCGACCGCATTGAACTGACCGAAGTGCATTTCGACGCCCCCGGCGACGCCGTGATCCCTTATCCCGACGCTACGCAGTGGAAGGAGGCAGCCCGCGCCGATCATCCGGCGGAGGGCGCCTATCCCGCCTACAGCTTCGTCACTTTCCGCCGCCGCGCCGACCTGTGAAGCCGCATTGCCAGCGTCCGGCCATCTCCCTATAGCCAGCGCCATGGAGCGGCTGGAAAGCGGCGCCCCGATCCCTGCCCATCTGCGCGGGAGCATCATGGCGCTGGGCAATTTTGACGGATTTCACCTCGGTCATCAGGCGGTCGTCGGCCGTGCGGTGGAGCGTGCCCGCGCGGAGGGCCGTCCTGTTATCGTCGCGACATTCGACCCGCATCCCATGCGCCTGTTCCGCCCCGAAAACCCTTGGTTCCGACTCACCAGCCTCGACCAGCGGCAGCGCCTGTTCGCCGCCGCCGGTGCCGACGCGATGCTGGTTTTCGCCTTCACCCGCCAGCTCGCCGCCTTAAGTCCGCAGGATTTCGTCGATCTGCTGGTAGACGGCATGGGCGTCGCGGGCGTGGTCACGGGGCAGGATTTCACCTTTGGTCACGGCCGTACCGGCACCGTAGGCACGCTTGCTGAACTCGGCGCCGCGCGGGGCATGAGCGCCGAAGCCGTCGCGTCGATCACGGACGAAGGCGGGGAGGTGGTCTCCTCCA
Source organism: Sphingobium sp. TomTYG46 (assembly GCF_055396345.1). Taxonomy (NCBI): domain Bacteria; kingdom Pseudomonadati; phylum Pseudomonadota; class Alphaproteobacteria; order Sphingomonadales; family Sphingobiaceae; genus Sphingobium; species Sphingobium sp. TomTYG46. The sequence goes on along the minus strand of NZ_AP027324.1, from coordinate 1,173,929 downwards.
GCCGCATCCGTACCGCGCTGAAAGCCGGAGACTGCGCCACGGCAACGCGCCTGCTGACACGCCCCTTCGCCATCCAAGGGCCGGTCCAGCATGGCGACAAGGTCGGCCGCACGATCGGCTTCCCCACCGCCAACGTCGATCTTGGCCATTATATCCGCCCGGCCTACGGCATCTATGCAGTACGCTGCCTGCTGCCCGATGGCCGCATTCTCGACGGCGCGGCCAATCTCGGTATCCGGCCCAGCTTCGATCCGCCGAAGGAATTGCTGGAGCCGCACTTCTTCGATTTTTCCGAAAGCCTCTACGATCAATGCATCGAGGTGCAGTTGATCGAATTCCTCCGGCCAGAGGCGAAATATGAAGGTCTCGAAGCCCTCACGGCTCAGATCGCCAGGGACTGCGACGCCGCGCGGCAAATCCTTGCGAGAACGCCGCACCTCGCCTAATGCCCGCCCATTCATTTCCAACCCCGTTCGCTTCGAGCGAAGTCGAGAAGCAGATAGTGCAGCGCCGCGTTTCTCGACTGCGCTCGAAGCGAACGGAAGTCTGTAGATAGCCCCGCATGACCGACCAGCCCGATTATAAAAGCACCGTATTCCTCCCCGTCACCGACTTTCCCATGAAGGCGGGCCTCGCGCAGAAGGAACCGGCTATCCTCGCCCGCTGGGAGGAAATGGACCTGTACGGCAAGCTGCGCGAGCGCCGGAAAGGCCGCGAACGCTTCATCCTCCACGATGGCCCGCCCTACGCCAATGGCGATATTCATATGGGCCATGCGATGAACAAGGTGCTGAAGGACATCATTGTCCGCAGCCAATCGCTGCTTGGTAAAGATGCGCCCTATGTTCCCGGCTGGGACTGCCACGGCCTTCCGATCGAATGGAAGATCGAGGAGGAATATCGCAAGAAGAAGCAGAATAAGGACGAGGTTCCCGCACAGGAATTCCGCGCCCAATGCCGCGCCTATGCCGACAGATGGGTCGGCGTTCAGAAGGAGCAGTTCAAGCGCCTTGGCGTCATGGGTGACTGGGACGATCCCTATCTCACCATGAAGTTCGACGCCGAAGCTACCATTGTGTCTGAACTGCTGAAGTTCGCTGAGAGCGGCCAGCTCTATCGCGGTGCCAAGCCCGTCATGTGGTCCCCGGTCGAAAAGACCGCGCTGGCCGAGGCGGAGGTCGAATATGAGGACATCGTCTCGACCCAGATCGACGTGGCGTTTGAGATTGTCGAAGCGCCTGAAGTTCCAAATCTTGTCGGCGCTTTCGCTGTGATCTGGACCACGACGCCTTGGACGATTCCGGTAAATCAAGCGCTTGCTTACAATGACTCATTTGAGAAGACCGATTACGCGGCCTGCTATGGCGTGTTCAAAGCATCGGACGGCCGACGCTACGTTCTATCCAAGGCGTTGGCCGATGCATTCTCGGGGCGAACTGGACTCGCGCTAGATCTCGAAACAACTCTTTCTGATGACGCTCTAGTTGGTGCCGTAGCCCGCCACCCGATGCACGCCCTCGGCGGCTTCTTCGCCAAGCCGCGCCCGTTCCTCCCGGGCGATTTCGTCACCACCGACGCGGGCACCGGCCTCGTCCACATGGCACCCGACCATGGCGAGGACGACTTCGCGCTCTGCAAGGCGAACGGCATCAACCCGGTGTTCGCCGTCGAGAATGACGGGAAATATCGCGAGGACTGGCTCTGGCTCGGCGGTCAGGGAAGCGTCATCAATCCGAAATTCGTCAGCAAGGACGGCCCGATCTGCACCGATCTGCGCGAAGCGGGCGGCCTGCTCGCCGCGTCCGATGACTTCAAGCACAGCTATCCCCATAGCTGGCGCTCCAAGGCCAAGATTATCTTCCGCTGCACCCCGCAATGGTTCATCCCCATGGACCGCGCGATCAGCGATGGCATCCTCCCACGCTGCGCCGAGGAGGAAGCTATCCTCGCCCGCCAAGGCAATGGTGCCACCCTGCGCGGCACCGCGCTCGACGCGATCGAGAATAGCCGCTGGGTGCCCGAACGGTCGATCAACCGCATCCGCTCGATGGTGGAGGGCCGCCCCGACTGGGTGATCAGCCGTCAGCGCGCATGGGGCGTGCCCATTGCTCTCTATGTTCATTGCAAGACTGGCGAATATCTCATTGATAAGACTGTAAATCAGCGCATCGTCGATGCCTTCAAGGCTGGCGGAGCGGACGCCTGGTTCGGCGCTGACCATCAGGCGTTGCTCGGCCCCGACTACGACCTCAACGACTATGAGGTAGTGAACGACATCCTTGACGTCTGGTTCGACAGCGGCTCGACCCACAGCTTCGTGGTCGAAGGCCGCTATGGCGAGGGCGTACGCGCCGACCTTTATCTCGAAGGCTCCGACCAACATCGCGGCTGGTTCCAGTCCTCACTGCTCGAAAGCTGCGGCACGCGTGGTCGCGCGCCCTACGATGCCGTCCTTACCCACGGCTTCGCACTGGATGGGCAGGGGCGCAAAATGTCGAAGAGCCTCGGCAATGTGGTCGATCCGCTGAAGGTCATCGCGGAAAGCGGCTCCGACATCCTGCGCGTATGGGTCGCCAGCACCGACTATTTCGATGACGTCCGCATCGGCAAGGAAGTGTTGGCCGGATCGTCCGATGCCTACCGCAAACTTCGCAATAGTTTCCGTTACTTGCTTGGCGCTCTTTCGGATTTTTCGGAAGAAGAGAGGTTGCCCGTCACCGAAATGCCGGAGCTGGAGCGCTACATGCTCCACCGCCTCGCGGCTCTCGACGCCGAGCTTAAGGGCGTCGTCGAAAAGGCTGCGGGAAGCGAAAACTGGCTGGAGTTTAGCCGCTACACCCGCGCGCTGTTCGACTTCGCCAATAGCGACCTATCGGCCTTCTTCTTCGACATCCGCAAGGACTGCCTGTACTGCGACGCGAAGACCGATCCCAAGCGTCGCGCCTATCGCACTGTGCTCGATACGCTCTTCCACGCTCTTGTCCGCTACGCCACGCCGATCATCCCCTTTACGGCTGAGGAAGTTTGGCAAAGTCGCTATCCAAACCACGAAGAAAGCGTCCATTTCCTGGAATGGCCAGAGGTTGATGCGGCTTGGCTCAGCCAAGGCCTGGACGACAAATGGACCGAAATCCGCAACCAGCGCGATCAGGTCAACGAAGCCATCGAACCCCTCCGCCGCGAAAAGGTCATCCGCTCCAGCCTTGAAGCCGATGTGGCCATGGGCATGCAGGTTCCCAGCGACGGTGTGAACTTCGCCGAAATCGCCATCGTCGCCCGCATCGAAACGGGCGTCGGCGACGGCATCATAGTCAAGCCGAGCGAGTGGCACAAATGCGGTCGCTGCTGGCGTCTGCTGCCGGAAGTCGAGGAGGACGGCACACTCTGCAACCGCTGCGACGAAGTGCTGGCAGATTGAAAACCTGCTGTCCTACAGGCGCAGGCTTCGGCTATAGCCCACGGCCTACCGCCCGGCGGCAGGCAAACAATATTACGATGGCGCTTTTCAGGGATATGTTCGTGTCACCTTCATCACTAAAAAAGCATGTAGTGCGCCACTGATGGCAACTGTCAATCACCGCCCGCTCGGCCTGATCGTCGCGATCGTCACGCTCGCGCTGGACCAGCTTATCAAATATACCGTCACCTATCCGCTCGCACTGAAGAGCCGGATGGATGAAGGGATCGAGATCCTGCCGATCTTCCGCCTGCGCTGGCTGGAAAATCGTGGTGTTTCGATGGGCTTCTTCCATGCCGACACAAACATGATGCGCTGGCTTCTCGTGGGCATGACGATGCTGATCGCTGGCTTTGTCGGCGTTTGGATGTGGCGGGAAAAGGCGCGGCAGGATGTTGCGGCCCTTGGATTGGTCCTTGGTGGAGCCATTGGAAATATCGTTGACCGTGTTCGCCTTGGCTATGTCGTCGATTATGCCGATCTGCACTTTGGCGAATGGCGGCCCTTTCTCATATTCAACCTGGCCGACGCTGCCATCACGATCGGCGTGCTGATCCTGCTTGCACGGGCGTTGCTGCTGCGCGAGAAGAGCGCAAAGACGGAGTCACTGAACTGATGCGTAAACTGATCCTCGCCGCTGGCCTGATTTCCATGCTGTCCGCCTGCGGTGGCGGCGGCGGCCTGTTTAACCGGGCTCGCCCCGATGAGTTCGCCGTCTCGCGTCAGGCGCCGCTGGTGATCCCGCCCGATTATGCGCTGGTCCCGCCTGCGCCGGGTACGCCCGCCGCTGCGTCGGTCGATTCGAGCCGTGCGGCCATGGAAACCATGTTCGGTGGCCCTGCCCAGCGCAGCGCGGCTGAAAGCGCGGCGTTGAGCGAAGCAGGCCGTGCCAATGCGGCGGCGGGCATCCGCTCCTCCGTTGGCGATCCGGGCACGGAAGTCGTCGACAAGGGCGCCGCGACCCGCGAAATCATCGCCGCGCCCGAAGGTGACGGGCAGGACGCCCGCGCTGCGATCCCGCAGCAGTAAGGCAGCAAAGAAATTAGGGCTGGCTCTCGACGAAGTTCTTGAGCCTGCCCAAAGTCTTATCCCATTGGCCTGAGACCTGAGCAAGCCAATCGCGCGCGTCTGCGATCGCCTCAGGTTCCAGGGTGAAAAGCACCTCACGCCCGGATCGTGTGCGGCGCACCAGTCCCGCGCCCAGCAGGACGTCGAGATGCTTCGCGACCGCTTGACGGCTGATCGGCAGGCCCTCACCCAATTGGGCGATCGAGCGTTCCGTCCCATCGGAAAGCCGCCCAATCAGCCCCAAGCGTGTGACGTCACCCAATGCGGCAAACAGCTGCGCCGGTGCTTCCTCAACCTTCCACATATTTTTGGATATTCTTTACCTGCTCTGCCCAACCGCCGTCGTTGGAGCGCACGGCATTGCTCCGGCGCGGCTCAGGCACCTTGTCAAACCCGCTTTCCGTGACCGTCAACAATGTACCGCTGCCAGCAGGCTCAAGCAGAAACTCGACCAATGTCCATTCCGGCACCGGTACGCCGCTGTTCATCAACTGCTTGTCACCGCCAGTTGCAGGCCATTCAAAAGCAAACCGCCTCATGGGTTCGACAGCTACGACCCGTGCTTCCCAGCGATATTCTTCAAAGCCGGGATAGGTCATATGCCCCGTCGATGCCTTGCCCGCGACAAAAGGCTGATCCAGAGCGACCTGGAACCAGGCTCCGAACTTTTCATGATCGATCAGCGCGTCCCAAACTTGTTCGACCGACGCGGCGATTTCGATGCTTTTACTGATTGAATCCACCATATAAGCAACCTCCAGATTGCTTATATGCGTTCTGCTTCCAGATATGCAACCATTTGGTTGCTTTATGCCCGGGCTTCTGTCGCTATTCCGGCGCTGTTATGCCGTAACGCCGTCAGTACGGTGTCGATGATCGCCGCCGCATCCAGCCGCGCGTCTGCATATTGCAGTTCCGGCTTGTCCTGATCTTGGAAAACATCCGGCAGGCGCAGAGTGCGCAGCTTCAGGCCATTGTCGATCAGCCCCAGATCACTCGCCAGCGTCAATACATGGGCGCCCAAGCCCCCGATGGCGCCTTCCTCTACCGTCACGGCAACTTCATGCGTGGTGAGCAGGCGACGGATCATCGCTTCGTCCAATGGCTTGGCGAACCGCAAATCCGCCACAGTCGTGGACAGTCCTTTCGCTTCCAAGGCCTCAGCGGCGCGCAACGCTTCCTCCAGACGGGTGCCGAGCGACAATATGGCGACCTGTCGGCCGTCCCGGACGATTCGTCCCTTGCCGATCTCTAGCTTCTCGGGCGTCGCCGGTAACGGCACGCCCACGCCATTGCCGCGCGGATAACGGACGGCGATCGGCCCGCTGTCATAAACGGCGCAGGTGTGGACCATGTGCACCAGCTCCGCTTCGTTGGAAGCCGCCATAACGACCATATTGGGAAGCGTGGCGAGGTAGGTGATGTCGAAGCTGCCCGCATGAGTCGAACCGTCTGCACCCACCAGCCCGGCCCGATCGATAGCAAAGCGCACCGGGAGATTCTGGATCGCGACATCGTGCACGACCTGATCATAGGCGCGCTGGAGAAAGGTCGAATAGATGGCGCAGAAAGGCCGCATGCCCTGTGCCGCAAGCCCGGCAGCGAAGGTCACCGCATGCTGTTCAGCAATTCCAACGTCGAACGAACGCTCTGGAAAAGCCTCCGCAAACTTGTCGAGACCCGTACCCGACGGCATGGCAGCGGTAATCGCGCAGATAGTGCTGTCGCGCCGGGCTTCGGCGACCAGGGCGTTGGCAAACACCGTAGTATAGCTAGGCGGCCCCGGAGGCGCCTTTGCCTGCGTCCCGGTGATGACGTCGAACTTCTGGACGCCATGATATTTATCCGCCGCCGCTTCAGCAGGGGCGTAGCCTTTGCCTTTCTGGGTCACGACATGAACGAGGCACGGCCCTTCAGCGGCATCACGGACATTTTCCAGAACGGGTATCAGCTGATCGAGATTATGGCCATCGACAGGGCCGACATAGTAAAAGCCCAGTTCCTCGAACAAGGTGCCCCCCATTGCCATACCGCGAGCAAACTCATCGGTTTTGCGGGCGGCATTGTGGAGAGGGCGGGGCAATTTGCGTGCGAGCCGCTTGGCAAGGTCGCGCAGGCCCAGAAATTCGCGGCTCGATACCAAGCGAGCAAGGTAGGCGGAAAGGCCGCCCACAGGAGGCGCGATCGACATGTCATTGTCGTTCAGGATCACGATCAGCCTGTTTCCGGCCTCACGCGCGTTGTTCATGGCTTCATACGCCATGCCTGCCGACATGGCGCCATCACCAATCACTGCTATGCCCTTGCCCGGCTTTCCTGCGAGCTTGCTGGCAACGGCAAATCCCAGTGCCGCGCTGATGGATGTCGAACTATGAGCGGCGCCGAAGGGGTCATATTCACTTTCGGCCCGCTTGGTGAAGCCCGAAAGGCCGCCGCCCTGGCGAAGGGTTCGGATGCGGTCGCGCCGACCGGTCAGCACCTTATGCGGATAGCATTGGTGGCCCACATCCCAGACCAGCTTGTCATTGGGCGTGTCGAAAACATAATGGATAGCGGTCGTCAGTTCGACCACTCCCAGCCCCGATCCCAGATGGCCGCCAGTCACCCCGACGGCAGAAATCACTTCCTGCCGGAGTTCATCGGCAAGCTGAGGCAGTTGCTCGGGCTTGAGCGTGCGCAGATCCGCGGGCCAGTTTATCTGGTCGAGCAGCGGCGTTGTGGGACTGTCATTCATTAAAGGCATAGACTCCCAAGCGCGCTAGGCCGTTCCTGATCAAAGCGCAACGCCTGCTTCACGCTACGCACTTGGCGCAGGTTCCGAGTATCTCGATCACGGGCCGTTCTGCCCGGAATCCTTGATGTTCCGCCACGGCGCGAACGTCGTTCGTCACCACATCATTATCGACATGGGTCGCTTCCTTGCAGTTGCGGCAGACGAGGAAGATGCAATCGTGATGGCAACCCGGATGGGCGTTGGCGATATAGGCATTCGCGCTTTCCACGCGCATGGCGATGTTGTTCGCCACGAACAGGTCGAGGATACGATAGACGCTGTTAGGCGCCACTCGCTTTCCCCGAACCTTGGAAACGCTGTCGGCAATGTCATAGGCCGACGTCGGCTTTTCTTCGGCAGCCAGCGCATCGAATATCGCAGCACGCATGGGCGTCCACTGCTCGTTCTGAGCTTCCAGCGCGTTGCGGGCTGCGTCGGCCAGGCTTGCGCCAGTGGGTTCGTGATGATGATGGTGTTCGGCCATATGGGTTCAATCTATGCGTGGGCGGGTTTGGGGGCAAGGGCGGCCTGTCAGGCGCGCCAATAAGCCCAAGCTGCCCACAACCACCCCGCAATCATCAACGTGCCACCGATAGGCGTCACAGCACCCAGCCAACGCGGACCTCCCATGGCCATGGCATAGAGGGTGAACGCGAAGATCGCGGCGCCCATCAGAAGCAGCGACGCCGGGCCGCGCGCTCCATTAGCCAGCGTCAGTGCGGCAACTGCGTGGATCAACTGATATAAGCCGCCAGTCCGCAACCATTCGGCCGCTTCATGGCTGGATGCGCCATGGGCACCAAAAGCGCCCGCAGCGATGGCGAGCGCCGCGGAAAGCGAGGCCAGGACCGGGATCATGCGTTTTCCTCTTCTTCTCCCCGAGCCATCAGACGCATCCGCCTGCCGGGCCTGAACATCAGTTCCTTGGCGGCCAGCAACGTCCCTTGCTCGCCCTGGACCGTCAGCCGCTGATCATCATTTTCGCGATATTTGCGTTCAACCTCTTCTATTTCCGCCTGCGGCACGCCCAGCGTGTCCATCGCCTGGATTCCCATGCAAATGGCGGATTCGAAAACCTCACGGACAATCCCTGCAAGATCCATATCCTTCAACGCGAGCAATTGCCGCCGGTCGAAGGCGCGGACAAGAAGTGCTGCTTGAGGGAATGCCTCGGCGATAGGTTCCAGCACACGGCTGTCCAGCGACGGATCGTCATGGCAGAAAGCGATCAAGCGGGCTTCCTCGGCTCCCGATCGGCGGAGCAAATCGATTCGCGTGCCATCGCCATAATAGACTTTCATGTCGAACCGGCTCGAAACCTCGATCTGGGCGGGCTTCTTGTCGATCAGAACGACTTCGAACCCGTGCCCCATCAGCATCTGGGCGACAGTTTGTCCAAAACGCCCGTAGCCCACGATGATCGCGGTTCCGCGCGTGGCCTCGTCCGGGCCAGCGGGATTTCGCTGACCTTTCGGCTGCGCGAACTCCAACCTTCGGGCAAAGAGCATGAGAAATGGCGTCGTGGCCATGGAAAAGGTCACAATCGCGCTGAACAGGCTGGCACCCTGAGGAGCTATCAAAAGGGCGTTTTGCGCCTGGGCGAAAAGAACAAAGCCGAACTCGCCGCCCTGGCTGAGTAACAGGCCTGCACCGATCGCCTGCGTCCATTCCATGCCGAACAGCCGGGCAAGGCCGGTGATCAGCAATGCCTTTGTCATGACGAGCATCGCCGCCATGCCGATGACGAACAAAGGGTTCGCCGCAACGGCATGCAGGTCCAACACCATCCCGACCGCTAGGAAGAAAAGGCCCAGCAGGATAGAGCGGAATGGTTCTACATCCGCTTCTATCTCATGCCGATAGGGAGAATCGGCCAGCATCACGCCTGCGACGAACGCGCCCAGCGCCGTGGACAGGTGAAGCGCATGCATGAGGGCAGCAGCGGCAAGAACCGTGAACAATCCGACTGCCACGAAGAGTTCACGCTCGCCCAACCGTCCCACTAGCTGAAGCAAAGGGCGCAGGATGAAACGACCAGCCAGTACCAGTCCTGCAATGGCAGCAACCGTATAGCCCGCAAGCTGTATGCCTGGCGGACCTCCCACATCCGCAGGGTTGCGTGACAACGCCGCCACGATGGTGATTAGCGGGACGATCGACAGATCCTGAAAAAGCAGGATCGAAAAGACTTTCTCGCCAAAAGGAGAGTTAATGCGTCCACTGCTTTTAAGGCTGGGCAGAACCTGTGCCGTGGAAGACAACGCCAAGGGGAGGCCGAGCGCAATAGCTGCGCCCCAGGTGAAGCCGGTCGAAAAATAGATGATGGCGGTCAAAGCCAAACCGCACATCACCACCTGGGCAAGGCCGAGGGCGAAGATGTCGCGTTTCAATCGCCAGAGCCGCGCCGGGTGAAGTTCAAGACCGACGAGGAAAAGCAACAGGACAATGCCAATTTCGGCAATCGCCAGCTTCGATTCCGCCCCGCCTACAAGGCCAAGACCCTGTGGGCCGACCAACGCCCCTGCAACCAGATAGCCAAGAACTGCGCCAAGGCCGAAGCGGCGGAAGAGCATGACGAACAGCACCGCCGCGCCCAGCAGGATTACGCCTTCGGACAGCAGGAGGTCGGTTGCGTTGAGGGGCGCATGCGCCGCCGCAGCAGGGGGAGTAGGCATCAGGCCTCCGCCACGCGGGCGGCTTCTGCCACCGCCTCGAAACTCAGCCGGATCGAGGCGTGACGCGCCGGATATCCACGGGCGGGAGCGAGGACGGTCAACCCCGGCCAGAAATCCAGATCATCGCCCTCGCCAGCGAGATAGGCGGCCAGCCTGTCTCGCGCGGTCTCGAGTTCGGCTGCTGTCAGGCCAATTGCCTGAGCCGACATAAGCGCAGCCGAAGCCTGACCGAGTGCGCAGGCTTTAACGTCCAGACCTAGCTCAACCAGCTTGCCGCCTTCCATTCTTACGTCTGCTGTCACTCGTGATCCGCAAGTGGGCGATCGTTTTTCCACGGTTGCCTGCGGCTCTGCCAGTCGCCGGTGATGCGGGATGCTGGCAGCGAGGCGCAATATGTCCTTGTTGTAGAGGGGGGCGCTCATGCTTCCCCTTTAGGGCAGCTAGGGCGCCTGAGAAAGGCCGCAGATATCATCGGTAGATTATTCGCAGTTTGGCTGCGGCATTGGCGGCATGTCGTCGCGCCGTGGCATGCCGCCAGCCCCCCTCAGGCATCAATCACGTCAAGGTTCCTGGCCTCCATCGGTCGGCTGTGTCGGCACGATCCGCGGCGGCGGCGTAGCGGGGACGGCGGGGGAGGGCGGCGCTTCAGGCTGGCCGATGGGCAGGCGCAGTTGATTGGGGCCTATGTTGACCGAAACACCATTGTCATCGACACCAAGGCTCATATTGCCCAGGCCTCCTTCCACCGTCACATTCGCGATTGCGTTGACGAGGTCGCTATCCTGTTGTTCGGGCGGTGTTTCGACAGGTTCGTTGATTGCTCCGGCCATGAAGTTTCGCCAGATGCGCGCAGGAACGCCGCCGCCTGCCGCGCCGCCGGGGAGCGGAGCATTATCGTCATTGCCGATCCAGACGGCCGTCACCAACCCACCGGCATATCCGACGAAGATCGCGTCACGGCTATCCTGGGTGGTTCCCGTCTTGCCGAATGTGCTGGTGCGAAGTGCCGCTGCGCTGCCCGTTCCCCGGTTTGCGGCCGACGACAACAGGTCGCGGATCATCTCCAGCTGATCCTGGCTGAAATGACGCTGACGGCTCATCAGGCGGCCGAACCACCCCTGTTCTTCGGGAGGCAGGCCATGGGCGATGACGGGATAGGCACCCGCCGCTACGGTGGCATAAGCCTGCACGAGCTGGATGAGCGGGATTTCGGACGTGCCTAGCGCAAGGCTGAGATCTTCTGTCAGCGGTGCCGCGATGCCCAGGTCGCGCGCGACTTTTATGACAGCATCGACGCCCACTTTTTGCGTCAATCTGACTGCCGCCACATTGCTCGACGCCGCGAATGCCTGACGCAAGGTGATGCGGCCGCGATATTTGCCGCCGTGGTTGGCGGGCCGATAGGTCCCGCTGGTGATCGGCGTGTCCTCGATAAAATCCTCCGGCGTCATTCCGGATCGGAATGCGGCCAGATATACGAAGAGCTTGAAGGTCGATCCGGGCTGCCGCTTTGCTTGCACGGCCCGATTGAAGCTGCTCGCGCGATAATTTTTGCCGCCGACCATGGCCACCACGCTGCCATCGGGCTTCATCGCCACCAGAGCTGCTTCGGCTTGGCCTAGAGGCGCTCGGCGAATTGCGGCTTCGGCCAGGCGCTGGATCCGCCAGTCGAGCGTCGTTGGAACAGTCTGCGCTCCATAAACCGCGCCCGCGCGGTCACGCGCCTCGGGCAGTACCCAGTCGGCGAAATAGGTGCCAGTCGTCGGATCCGGCGTTTCACGCACTTCCAGCCGCGCTGGGCGCAGCTCGTTGCGTTCGGCCTTGCTGATATAGCCAGCGTCCACCATCGCCTGCGTCACCAGAGCGGCGCGCTCCCGTGCTCCTTTCAGGTTCGCGGTCGGCGCGAGGCGAGATGGCGCCTTCAGCAATCCCGCGAGCATCGCGGCCTGCGGAATGGTGAGCCGTTCGGGCTGGCGGCTGAAATAGTGCAGCGAAGCGGCGCGCAATCCATAGACATTGTCGCCGAAATAAACGTTCGACAAATAGCGTTCGAAAATCTGATCCTTGGTCAGCCATGCTTCCAGCCAGAAGGCAATCAGCGCCTCCCGGGCTTTTCGTCCGAACGTTCTGTCGCTGGAAAGGAACACCCCCTTGGCAAGCTGTTGGGTGATGGTGCTCCCTCCCTGCGACGAACCGTCCGACCATAGATTGTGCCAGGCGGCTCGTACTATCCCTCGCGGATCGACGCCCCAGTGACTGTAAAAGCGCCGGTCTTCGATCGCCATGAAGGCTTGAGGCACATGTTTGGGCAGATCTGCCATCGAAACGGGGCGATCGATTATCGCGCCGCGACGGGCGATGAGATGACCGTCGGCGGACATGAGGCTGACGCTTGGCGGCGCGATCGGCTTCAACGATCGCGAAAGCGGTGCGGTGACTGCAAGCCAGGCTATCACGAGCATCAGCAGTGCGAGCAGCCCGGCGACGATCCATCCTGTGACATGCAGCCGCTTTCGCCATGGCGTGGATGGAACGAAGGCGCTGGGTGGCCCTGCTCCGAACTCGCGGGGTGGCTGATCGGGCTGAGGCGCGGGCAGGGGATCTTTCATTGGCTCCAGCATGCTGTATTATCAGATTGATACAGTCAATAGCGTCCTGTCTCGGGACACTCTCGGGTTAACCACGATAATGGGTGGCCGAAATAGTGAATCAGGCGTTAACTCGATGCCATGCGAACGCGTCCGCTTATCCTTACGAACGAAGCTGCCCGCCATGCCTTTCGTCAGCGGCTGCCGCGTCACGTCCTGAAGGTGGAAGACGCTTCGGCCTCTACCTCGGATGAGAGCGACTGGAAGCTGTTTGTTCTGAGCTTCTGCGCATTCTTCACCGCCTTTTACAGCTTTATCTTCTGATCCGGCCTCAGTCGCAGGCTTTGTGAAGCGTCCATGCGATCCATGCGCAGGGGAGGCATAGCGCGGCCACCAGCAAAAGCTGGTCTATGACAGACATGCCTGCGATGCTTAGGCCAATTGCAAAAAATGATCCCAGAACCATGGCGCCTGAATTGACGATGTTGTTTGCGGCTACGGTGCGGGCAGCTTCGCACTTTTCGACCGTCGTCGTGAGGAATGCATAAAGCGGCACCACGAACATGCCGCCGAATGTCGCCACACCAAGCAGGCATGCCGATAATGCTAGCGCCAGGGGATGGGCAAGAAAGCCCTTGAGCGAGAGCATCGCGCCGCTTCCGTCAGGTGTCCATAGATCACACACAATGTGAAACGCGACGATGCACAGACCCATGCCAATGACGGATGCGGGTGCGTAACGCGCTGACACATGCCCCTGCAGCAGCCGGTTGATCGCGATCGACCCAATGGCGATGCCCACGGAAAAGATCGCCAGGAACAAGCTGGCCACTGACTTGTCCGCTGCCAGCACATTTTTGACGAGCGGCGGGAACTGGATGAACAGGATTGAGCCGACGGCCCAGAAGACGCTGATTGCCATGATGGCCAGATAGAGGCGCCGGATATGCATTGTACCCCGCACCAGCGCGATCGATGACCGGATGATGTGGAAGTCGATTGGCTGCCGCTCAAGCAATGAAGGCGCGGGCGGCACTTCTCGGCCTGCCACATAGCCGATCGCAGCTGTCACGACGATGCCGATGGCTGCGACCTCCACGGGAATCAGGCCCGCCAGGATCGTTCCGGCAAGGATGGCGATATAGGTTCCAGCCTCCACGAGGCCTGTGCCGCCGAGCACTTCGTCGTCGTGCAGGTGCTGAGGCAGGATGGCGTATTTGATCGGGCCGAAGAAAGTGGAATGGACGCCCATCGCAAAGAGTGCGCAGAGCAACAGCGGAATGGCCACGCCATGGATCGCTATGCCGCTCCAGATCAGCCCCAGGCCAATGGCGCCAACCAGCATTATGGCGATCTCGGCTGCTTTTACATATCGTATGATGACGGCCTTGTCCCGCTGATCGGCGAGTTGGCCTGACAGCGCGGACAGGAGGAAAAATGGCAGGATGAATATGCCCGTCGCCAACGCGCTGAACCAGGTTTCCGACCGTTCGTCATTATAAACGCTGTACACGACGAACAGCACCATCGCATTTTTGAACAGGTTGTCGTTAAAGGCCCCGAGCAATTGAGTGACGAAAAGCGGCAGGAAACGTCGCTTGTTAAGGAGCCTGAGTGAGGCTTGCATAGGCAAGAAGGTCTTCTTCGCTGTGGACGAGCGGAGCGGGGTCTAGCGGCTGCCGCGTCGGCTGTCCAACGCATCCGAATGAGAAGCGGTCGAGGCCCTCATCACGGCTGCTTGTGCTACGCGGCGGACTGTGGCAGTCCGCCGCCATGCTGACGCTGCCCAATCTGCTGACGCTTTCGCGGATACTGACCGTCCCGTTGCTTGTCGCGTTGCTCTGGCCCGCAGAGGTCGGTGCTCGCTGGACGACTGGCTATGCCTTTGCCTTCGGGCTTTATTGCCTGATGGGCATCACCGACTATTTCGATGGCTATCTGGCGCGAGCCCAAGGGACCGTTTCGAAGCTGGGCGTCTTTCTGGATCCCATCGCCGACAAGATCATGGTTGGCGCAGTTATTCTGATGTTGGCCGCCACTCGCGACATCGCGGGTATCCACATCGCTGCCGCCATGATCATACTATTGCGCGAAATCGCCGTGTCGGGGTTGCGTGAGTTTCTGGCGGGTCTTCAGGTTTCGGTGCCGGTGTCCCGCCTGGCCAAGTGGAAAACCACCTTTCAGCTGATAGCCTTGGGCGCCCTGATCCTGGCGGGCGCGGTTCCCGCATTTCCCTTGGTTCAGTTGCTGGGTATCGTGACCCTCTGGGCCGCAGCAATACTGACTTTGATTACCGGTTGGGACTATCTGCGGGTCGGTATCAAGCATATGGACTGATGCGTGGTTAAACTCGAAATCCTCTATTTCGCCTGGGTGCGAGAAATTATCGGCTGCGACGGTGAACAAGTCGATCGGCCCGCCGCCGACATGAGTGTCGCAAATCTGATTGCGCAGCTTGCGGAACGTGGAGGCCGCTATTCTGAAGCTTTGGGTGATACGGGGCGGCTGCGCGCAGCGTTGGATCAGCGCTTTGTGCCGCTTGAAACAGTGATCGGGCAAGCGAACGAGCTAGCGATCTTTCCGCCGGTCACCGGCGGATGAACCGTGTTTCCATCCAGATTGAGGATTTCGACGTAGGCGCCGAGTTGGCGCTGCTGGAAGCTGCGGGAGGCGGGGGCGTTGCCAGTTTCACAGGGGTCGTGCGCGGCGATAATGCGCTAGTTTCACTCGAGCTTCAGCATTATCCGGCGATGACGGCAGCTCAGGTCGAGCGGATAGTCGATGAAGCGACCGCGCGTTGGCCGCTTTTGGCCGTGCGCGTGATTCATCGCTTTGGAAAGCTCAATCCAGGCGAACACATCGTTTTTGTCGGCACGGCATCGCGACATAGGGCGGCCGCGCTGGAAAGTTGCGCCTTTCTGATCGATTGGCTGAAGTCTGACGCGCCCTTCTGGAAGAAGGAGTATTTTGCCGATGGGGCGGCCGCCTGGGTGGAGGCGCGGGTTGAGGATGAGGCGAAGGCGCGCGATTGGACCCGCTGAAGATCAGGCGGCTACACTGGATTGCGGTAAATCGGCGGCATCGCGCAGAAGCTCGGCGAGCAGGCGAAATTCCTTTTCCCTCGGACTATTCTTGCGCCAGACCAAAGCAATGTCACGGTGCGACCGGTCGGATCGCAGAGGCCGTACGGCGATCTGTGTGTGATCCAATATTCCGCCCGTAATGGCCATTTCCGGCATGATCGTCATACCAAGGCCATTATCGACCATCTGAACCAGCGTATGGAGGGAGGTGCCCATCATCATCGCGCTCGAACGGATTTCGGGGCGATTGCACGCGGCAAGAGCATGGTCCTTCAGGCAATGACCATCTTCCAGTAAAAGCAGCTTCGTCTCATCGATCATGTCAGGCGCCACCCACTCGGGCGGGTCGCGGGGATCGTCTTGAGGAAATGCGACATATAGCCGGTCCTGGAACAGCAGTTCGCTGTCCAACTCCCCGGTGGGAAAGGGCAGGGCAAGGAGGACACAGTCCACGTTGCCGTGACGAAGTGACTCGATCGCGGTCTGCGTCGTTTCCTCCCGGAGGTAAAGCTTGAGTTCGGGCCTATCCGCCCGCAAGCGGGGGAGCAGGCGAGGTAGCAGGAAAGGCGCGATTGTCGGGATGACGCTCATGCGCAACTCGCCGGTGAGCGGCTTGCCCGAGGCTTCGGCGATAGCCGCAAGTTCCTCCGCTTCGCGCAGAACGCGATGCGCTTTCTCCACGATACGGTCGCCCAGAGCGGTGAAGCGCACCACCCTTCGCGTCCGTTCAACCAGCGTCACGCCGATCAGCGATTCCAGTTCGCGGATACCCGCCGAAAGCGTGGATTGCGTGACATAGCAGCTGTCGGCCGCCTTGCCGAAATGCCCGTGCTGCTTCAGCGCAACAAGATATTGCAGCTGCTTCAGCGTGGGCATGTAACTCGACATCGATCGCCTTTCTCGATTAGAAAGCCGAAGATAAGAGCGTCAGCCGATATATCCAAGCCATTTGGCTACGCCGAACAGGGACGTAAGCGTCAGGATTGTGCCAACCGCTGTGAATAGCATCCGAGGTGCGACGTGACGGGCAAGCATTGCGCCAAAGGGTGCCGCTATTATGCCTCCGAGTAACAGGCCGACGGTGTAGGTCGTAAAGGCCTGCCAGCCCAGATGAAGGATGAATGTCAGGCTAATCGCCAGCGTCAGAACGAACTCGACGGTGTTGACGGTGCCGATCGTGTGCCGCGGACTGGACCCTTGAATCAGAAGATTGGAAGTGACGATCGGCCCCCAGCCGCCGCCGCCCGAGGCATCCATGAAACCGCCGACGAGGCCAAGTGGTGCCACCCACTTCGGGTCTCGTGGATGGGGTGGCAGATGAAAGCCGCGCCAGATCAGATAAACGCCGATTGCGGTCAGGTAGAGTTGAACGAAAGGCTTGATCACTGATCCGTCGATGTTTGAAAGAATGTAGGCTCCTGTCACGCCGCCAATGACGCCGGGAATGATGAGGCGTGAAAATAGCCGCCAATCGACATTCCGGTGGGCGATGTGGCTTATGGCCGAGACAGCGGTCGTGAAAGTTTCGGCGGCGTGTACGCTGGCGGACGCTCTGCTTGGCGGCACGCCCAATGCCAGAAGCAGGGTGCTGGAAATCACGCCGTACGCCATTCCCAAAGCCCCATCGATCATTTGGGCTCCGAAACCGATCAGGATAAAGGGTAGAAGTTCGCTGAGATGAGCGAGGATGGGATCGGTCATTCAAAGGCCCCTGTTGATTGTCTACCGCATTGCTTGGTATATCATAGCTCTCCAAGAAACATTCTGTTTTATGGTCAGAAGCCGAAATAGCCACGCATCTGGAAAATGGATTATTGCAGGCCTATGTAGTAGCCTTCGGTTTTCAGGGGCTGCTGCATGCTGCGCAATCTTATTGGCTATTTAGACTCGGTCAAATCGCGTGACCCCGCTCCGCGCTCGCGGGCTGAAATCCTCCTGTACCCGGGGGTTTGGGCTCTTGGGTTTCATCGCGTCGCGCACAGCCTCTACGGCCTTAGGCTCTATTTCATGGCGCGCGCGGTCAATCATTTTTCCCGCTTTCTCACCGGTAACGACATCCATCCCGGTGCGCGCATCGGCAAGCGTTTCTTCATTGACCACGGCTTCACAGTGATTGGTGAAACGGCTGAAATCGGTGACGATGTCACTCTTTATCAGAATGTAACGCTTGGCGGCACCGACCCTGCGAACGGCATTGCAGGCAAGCGGCACCCGACCCTGGCCGCTGGAGTTATCGTCGGATCGGGCGCGCAGGTGCTTGGTCCTGTACATGTCGGCGCGCGCGCGCGGGTGGGTGCTAACGCAGTGGTCACGAAAAATGTGCCCGACGGCGCGACGATGGTCGGTATTCCGGCTCGGCAAATGGTCGTTGATGTGACCGCTTATCAGCGCGAATTCCTGCCCTATGGCACGCCCTGTAGCGATTGCCATGATCCGGAAAAATATAAGCTGGAACAGCTTCAGCAAGAAATCGAGCAGTTGCAGAAGCGTCTGGCAGAGCTGCTGGAGCAGCGGCAGGAAGGGGCTCATGAATCCCCTGATAATGATATCCCCTTGTTCCAGGAGCGTGGTCGCGCCTGATGAGCAATGTGACCCCGTTCCCATCTCAAGCCAATCCGATGGGACAGACGGGGTTCGACCGACTGGAATTGCAGCGCATTATGGATCTTTACGGCCGGATGGTGTCGGCTGGGCATTGGCGGGACTATGCGATCGATCTCGGTTGTGATGCAGCAGTTTTTTCCGCCTTTCGGCGGGCCGCCGAACGCCCGGAATATCGCATCGAGAAGCGGCCTTCGCTCCGTCACCGGCAAGGAATGTGGGCGCTGATCGGGGAGGCCGGAGGCATTTTAAAACGAGGCGCTGAACTTCAGGGCATTCTTGCGCCCGTCGAACGCAGATTGCTTAAGATTGTGCGGGATTAGCGCTGTTTCTGATAGCGAGTGTCCAATATCGCGAAGACCAAAGGTGGCAGCCGATAAGGGGTGCCAGAGCCAACGACGAATAAGGCCGATTGATGACTTTGCCAAAGCTGCTTGAAGATCGTTTATCCTTGCCGCTGATAGCGTCTCCGATGTTCATCGTGTCCCGGCCCGCGCTTGTGATCGCTCAATGTCGCGCTGGCATTGTGGGCTCATTTCCTTCGCTCAACGCACGGCCTTCAGGCGTGTTCGAAGAGTGGCTTCAACTTCTCCGCCGGGAACTGACTGAGGATGATGCGCCTTTCGCGGTCAACCTTATCGTCCATAAGACAAATGCCCGGTTGGAGGAGGACCTAGCTCTCTGCGTGAAATATCGCGTCCCGATCGTGATTACCTCGCTGGGCGTTCGTGCCGACGTCAACGAAGCGGTCCACAGCTATGGTGGCCTTGTGTTCCACGATGTCATCAACAACATGTTCGCGAGGAAGGCGATCGAAAAGGGGGCGGACGGCCTGATTGCGGTTGCCGCAGGGGCAGGGGGCCATGCGGGCACATTGTCGCCGTTCGCGCTGGTGGAAGAAATCCGCGCATGGTTTGACGGCCCTCTGATCCTGTCAGGTGCGATCTCAACCGGCCGAGCGATTGCCGCTGCCCGCATGATGGGGGCTGATCTGGCTTATATGGGCTCTGCTTTCATCGCGACGGAAGAAGCGAACGCCGACCTCAAATATAAGCAGATGATCGTAGACAGTAGCGCCGCCGACATCGTCTATTCGGATCACTTCACCGGCGTGCATGGCAATTATCTGAGACCTAGCATTACAGCAGCCGGGCTGGACCCCGACAAGCTGACGAATGCCGCCGACATGGATATCGCCGCGATGGCCGAGGATGAGAAAAAGGCCTGGCGCGACATTTGGGGGGCGGGCCAAGGAATAGGCGCGGTCGAGAAAATTCAGCCCGCCGCTTCGTTCATAGAGCAATTGAAGGCGCAGTACATTGCTGCCCTTGCATCCTTCCAATCAAAGGAAGGCGCGTAGTTCTGCAAGGAATGCGTCAAACTGGTCGTGGTGCAACCAGTGTCCGGCTTCGCCAAATTCCACCAGTCGCGCATCACGGAAGTGCGCTGCCCTGCCGTCATTCACGGGATTCGATGCCCAACTGTCCAGACCCAAGCAAAGGAGTACTGGGCAGTGAACCCGCGACCAGAACTGCGGTAGATCATCTCCAACCATGTCTTGCGGCGGCGTTTGGCGAAGATATGGATCGAACTTCCAATCATAGCTGCCATCTTCATTTCGGTTCACGCCATGAACCGTCAGATGCAGCGCCTGTTCTCCTGACAGGTGATCGTTCCGTTCCCGCATGCGCGCGACTGCCGCTTCGAGCGTGGGATAGTGACGAGGCTGCTTGCGAGCGCTCGCGCGGCGCTGCTCGATCCATTCGCGCCAGCGATCGGGTGCGGGATGGGCTGCCTTGTCCTTAAGCCTCTCCGGGGAAAGGCCCAGCCCTTCAATCGCGACCAGGCGGTCGATGCGCTCCGGGAAGAGGCCTGCATAGCACAAGGCTATAGATCCGCCCAACGAATGGCCCACCAGAACAACCTTGTCCCGCTCCACCTGCTCCACAAGCTGGGCGAGGTCGTAGACGAAGTCCGCCGTCAAATAGGTGCCCTCGGTAGACCAGGCGCTGTCGCCATGGCCCCGAAGATCAGGAGCCACGACATGGAAGTCCCGCGCAAGTGCCCGAGCCGTCCAATCCCAACTGCGCGCATGATCCAGGGCGCCGTGCAACAGGATCAATGTGGGTGCGGAGCGGTTTCCCCAATCGACATAATGCAGGCGAGTGCGCAGCGAAGTGAAGAAATGCGATGTCGGGCTTAGGGTGGCGACGTTGTCCGGACATTCGCCCAACGGACTGGCAAAATTTGGGGTGATATTCATGTCCTCGGGCGCACTCCGCGTTTCTGGACGGCCAGCATCATAACTTAGTCATTATAGCAGCATTTTTGAGAAAATTGATGGCGATAGTGAGCAGAGTTCCCGCCCTTAGCGTGCCAAAGTGGGAGACGCTGAAGAAATGATTGGGTCGATCAAAAGCCTTCTGATCGCCCAAACGGAATCACCCGGTCAGCGGCCCGATCATGATGGGCCAAGGCCACCATGCGCGCTAGATCGGCCTGTTTGAATGGCTTGTCGAGCCTCAGCCGTTTTGTGGCGCCAGGGGGCAGTTCGGCATATCCCGTGATGATGATGACGGGCAGGCCGGGATGGCTTTCAGTCAGGACGTCTGCCAGTTGCGCTCCCGTCATATGAGGCATTGCGTGGTCCGTGATGACTAGATCAACGTCCCCCTCGGTCAGCATTCGTAGAGCATCCGCTCCTGACCCTGCCTGAAACACGGTATGTCCCAATTCCTCGAGCATGCCCGCCGTGTTTGTGAGAACCAAGTCATCGTCATCGACCGCCAATATGACGAGCGGCTGATCTGTGGGCTCAACGATGGTCAGGCTCTGGCGCTCGTCCTCCTCCGCGTCAATCTCATCATCAGCCACTGGAAGCCAGAGCGAGACAGTCGAGCCCTGTCCCGGCTCGCTTGAGATGATCAGCGACCCGCCGCACTGCTGGGCAAAGCCGTGGACCATGGAAAGGCCGAGGCCGGTGCCTTTGCCTACGCCCTTGGTGGTGAAGAACGGCTCACGAGCCCGGGCGAGGGTATGTTCATCCATGCCTTCCCCCTCGTCGATGACCGAAAGGCGGACATAATGACCACAGGGCAAATCAGGCCGTTGTTCCGCCGTAAGATGAGCCTCGGCACCTTCAACAATGATCCGGCCGCCCCCCGGCATCGCGTCGCGGGCGTTTACGGCAAGGTTCAGCAGCGCCAGTTCCAGCTGCGCCGGGTCTGCATGCGCGGCGCTGAGGGACAGGGGGAAACGGGTCTCGATCGTAACGGTGGAACCCAAGGTCGATTTCAGCAGCCCGGCCATGTTTCGCACCAGGGCGATGCAATCGATGCTGGCCAGTTTCAACTCCTGACGCCGGGCAAAGGCCAGCATGCGCTGGGTCAAGATGGCCCCGCGATCGGCCGCCGTCATCGCATTGTCGATATAGCGCGAAATATCGGCTCCGGTTTGCAGCCGCTGCCTTGCAAGGTCCAGGCTTCCCATGATGACGGCGAGCAAGTTGTTGAAATCATGAGCGACCCCGCCCGTCAGCTTGCCGATCGCGTCCATCTTCTGCGACTGAAAAATGGCTTCGCGCGCTTCTTCGAGTGCCAGTTGAGATTCCCGCCGCTCGGTCAGATCGCGCGTGATCTTGGCGAAGCCTATGAGGTGGCCCATGGGGTTGCGAATGGCGTCGATGACGACGTTGGCCCAGAAGCGCGACCCGTCCTTGCGAATGCGCCATCCTTCCGCCTCGAACCGTCCTTCTCGGGTCGCCGTTTCAAGAGCGCGGGAGGGTATTCCGGCCATGCGGTCTTCTTCCGAATAGAAGCGGGAAAAATTCTGGCCGAGTATCTCGTCCGCGGTGTATCCCTTGAATCGCTCTGCGCCTGCGTTCCAGCTTGTGATGGTGCCCACCGGGTCGAGCATATAAATCGCATAGTCGGTGACGCTTTCCACCAGCAGGCGGAAGCGCTCCTCGCTTGCCTTGAGCGCTTCTTCGGCAGTGCGCCGTTCCGTGAGGTCGCGCGTCACCTTGGCAAAGCCGATCAACTTGCCTGCGGAGTCGCGGATGGGGTCGATGACGACGCTTGCCCAAAAGCGCCCGCCATCCTTGCGCACGCGCCATCCTTCGGCTTCGAACCGCCCTTCGTGCTCCGCGGTTTCGAGCGCAAGGGCAGGGATGCCCGCCGCCTGATCTTCCGGGGTGTAGAAGCGGGAAAAATGTTGGCCGACAATCTCCTCGGCCTCATATCCCTTGAACCGGCGCGCTCCTGCGTTCCAACTAACAATCGTGCCATTGGTTGAGAGCATGTAGATCGCGTAATCAGTAACGCTCTGGACAAGCAATTCGAAGCGGTTTCCAGAGTCCTCCGGCGCCGCCGTGTTCATAAGTTCCCCATTAAGTTATTGTATCTCCTGAAAACTGACAAACACCCCGAACGGTTCATCGTTCCGCCGGTGAACCGTCAATCTGTCACTCAGCCCATATCGCTCTATTAACTAACGCATATTTTTGAAGGGTTTGGGGAGAAGAGCCCATGCCGGGAGCTTTTTGGCGGGGCTAAGGGAGATCGTTGACCTTCCCTGGATCAGCCGCTAATCCCGGCGGCGTTGCGGGTGTAGCTCAATGGCAGAGCAGAAGCTTCCCAAGCTTACGACGAGGGTTCGATTCCCTTCACCCGCTCCATTCTTGCATCAGCCGACCTGCCGCTTGGCGAGCTTTCGTGCCAACGTCCTGCGATGCATGCCGAGGCGGCGCGCTGCTTCTGATATGTTGAATTCGCTGTCCTTCAACACCTCATGAATATGCTCCCACTCAAGCGTCTTGATCGATGTTGGACGTGGGGCGAGGGGCGTTGATGGGTCGCCAGTCGACCGGGCGAATGCTGCCTCAATGTCATCCGTGTTTGAGGGCTTGGCGAGATAGTGCGACGCGCCGAGCTTGATCGCTTCGACAGCGGTCGCGATGCTGGCGAAGCCGGTCAGGACGACGATCAGCATTTCCGGATCATGGGCATGCAGCGTCTGGACGCAAACCAGGCCGGACTCAGATGCAAGCTTGAGATCGACTACTGCATAATGGGGACGGTGCTTCTCGAGCAGGGCGAGAAGGGTGGCATGGTTGTCAGCGGTCAGGACCTGATAACCGCGCCGTTCAAAAGAGCGCTTGAGCGTTTTGGCGAAGGCTTCGTCATCCTCGACAAGGACCAGCAGTCGGTCATCCTCCATGGGGCAACTCCTCTTCGAAGGCGACCGTGCTGAGCGGGAGGCGGAGCAGGATGAGCGCGCCGCCGTCTGCGCCGTTGCTGGCGGAGACGTTGCCGCCGAGTTTTCGGACCACGTTGACGACCAAGAAGAGGCCGAGGCCGCTGCCTTGTTTGCCTTTGCTGGAGCGGTAGGGTTTGCCGAAGTCCGCGAGCATTTGTTCGCTGAAGCCCTTACCATTGTCGCGGACGGCGATGTTGAGCGAGTTGCTGTCCCGCCCGACGAGCAGGTCGATGTAGGTGGCGCCAGCTTCGCGGGCATTGTCGAGGAGGTTTGTGATGGCTTGGCGGATGACGGGATCGGCGATGATGCGGGGATAATCGTGGGGGCCGAAATCGCAGCGGAGGGGGATGGTGGGGTTGGTGGAGCGCCAGCTTTGGGCGATTTCAAGAATGAAATCGCGAATTGGCGTGATTTTTGGAGCTTCGCCTCGGGCTTCTCCTGAGGAAATGAGAATGCCTGTCAATATCTGTTTGCAGCGTTGGACGGCGGTCTGCATCTCGCCGACTTCCTCGAGAAGCGAGGGGTGCGCGGTGATTTCGGGCATGTGGCGCCAGTCGCCTAGCACGACGGCCAGTTGGGAGAGGGGGGTGCCGAGTTCATGAGCGGCTCCGGAGGCTAGTAGGCCCATGCGGACGATATGTTCTTCCTCCGCCGCTTGCTGGCGTAATTGGGCGAGATAGGCTTCGCGGGCCTGGAGGTTTCGCGTTACCCGGCTCATGAAAAGGACCAGCAGCACCGCGATCATGGCGAGGCAGATCCAGGTGCCGAGGATGTGCAGGTCGAAGAGGCGCCCCTCCAGCGCGTCGGTAAGCTCCAGCGGCCGGTAGACGAGAGACAGCATCGCCGCGCAGAGCAGCGACAGGAGGACGATGCCCCAGATGCTCCAGCGATCGAGCAGCACCGCGCCCAGCGCCACCTGAAGCAGGTAGAGCGCGATGAAGGGATTGGTCGCGCCGCCGCTGAGATACAGTTGCGTCGTCAACAAGAGCACGTCGAAGACGAGCGCCAGGAACAGTTCGATATGCGCAACGTCGGTACGGCGGCGCAGCGTAGCAAAGGTGGCGACATTCACCGCTGCCCCGATCGAGGCGACCAGCAGCATGGCGGCGACAGGCAAGCTGATCCCCATGCCCCAATGCACGAAGAGGATCGTCGCGACCTGCCCCGCGATCGCGATCCAGCGGAGCTGGGCGAGCAGCGCCATATTCTTGCGCCCGGCCGCGTCCGCTGGCCATTGGCTGGGCAGCAGGCGGGCGCCGGTGGACAGCCACCGCTTCAAGACCGTCTTTCCTTCCATTCATGGCGCATGACGAAGATGTAGGCGCCAGCCGCCATCGCCGCCAGCGCGAACCATGTGAGGGCATAGGAAAGGTGGCTGTTGGGGAAGGTAAGGACGGTCAGGCCGCCTATGGGAAGGGATGCTGGCGGGCCGCTGCGTTCGGCATCGATGAAATAATTGGCGACCGGCGCGTGAAGTCGGCGCGCGGCGGCGATGGCGGCAACGTCGCGTGAATACCAGCGATTTGCGGCCTGATCGTTAGAGCGCAGGAAGCCGCCGCCCGGTTCGCTGAGGCGCATCAGGCCGGTCACGCGGACTTGACCAGATGGTCTGGAAAAGCGGGTGCGGGCTTCCGGCGGTACGAAGCCCCGGTTTACGAGCAGGGTGAAGCCGCCATCGGTGACAAGCGGGGTCAGCACCCAAAAGCCTGCGCCTCGCGCTGTCGATGCCTGCACCAGCGTGGAGCGGTCATGCAGGAAGTGGCCGGTCGCGATCACTCGGGTGTAGGCGTCTTTGTCGCTGGCTGAAGGGGGCGCCGGGACAGGCGCGGCGTGGACCCGGCTTTCGACCTTTGCGATCAGGTCGCGCTTCCATGCCAGGCGATGCACTTGCCAGACGCCAAGACTGACCAGCCCCGCGACCGCCAGGGCGGCGGTCATCGAGAAGATGATCAGGAACCCCGCCGAGCGACGGCGGGGTTGGGGGTCTGTCACGGCATCTGGCTCATGTCATGCACGCTCATATCCATCTGCGGCATCATATTATGGTTGAGATGATACATGACCCAGATCGATCCCGACAGGGTGATGACGACCAGCACGATCGTGAAGATCAGCGCCAGCATCGTCCAGCCGCCTTCCGAACGGGTGTTCATATGCAGGAAGTAGATCATGTGGACCAGGATCTGAACGACCGCGAAACCCATGATGGTGAAGGCGGTCAGTTGCGGATCGCCCAGCACGCCGGTCATGACGAGCCAGAAGGGGATGGCCGTCAGGATTACCGACAGGCCGAACCCGATCATGTAGCTGCCGAAGGTGCCATGGGCAGGCGCCTGCCCATGATGATCGTCGTGATGGCTGTGGCCGTGCGCGCTCATCGCAGCATCCCCATGAGATAGACGAAGGTGAAGACGCCGATCCAGACGACGTCAAGGAAGTGCCAGAACATCGACAGGCACATGAGGCGGCGCTGGTTGGCGGGGATCAGGCCCTTCTTCGCAACCTGCACCATCAGCGTCACTAGCCAGATCGTGCCGAAGGTGACGTGGAGGCCGTGCGTGCCCACCAGCGTAAAGAAGGCCGACAGGAAGCCCGACCGCATCGGGGTCGCGCCTTCATGGATGAGGTGCGCGAACTCGTACAGTTCGATCGACAGGAAGGCGAGGCCGAAGAGGCCGGTGATGGCGAGCCAGCCTTGCGTGGCCGCCACGCGGTTCTTTTCCATCGCCAGCATCGCGAAGCCATAGGTGATGGATGAAAAGAGCAGCATCGCGGTGTTGAGCGCGACCAGCGGCAGGTCGAACAGGTCCTTGGGGCTCGGCCCCGCCGCATAGCTGCCGCCAAGCACTGCATAGGTGGCGAAGAGACAGGCGAAGATGAGGCAGTCGCTCATCAGGTAGATCCAGAAGCCCAGCATGGTGCTGGAGCCTTCCGGATGGTGGGGCTCATGTTCCAGGTGGAAGAGCGGATTGCCGTCCTTGTCGAGGAAGGCGGGGTCAATCGTAGGTGCGCTTGCCATGTTGGTTCAGCCCTGCATGGCGAGTTGACGCGTGCGCTCGCCCTCGGTGCGCTCCACCACATCCTTGGGGATGTAGAAGT
This sequence comes from Sphingobium sp. TomTYG46, assembly GCF_055396345.1. NCBI lineage: Bacteria > Pseudomonadati > Pseudomonadota > Alphaproteobacteria > Sphingomonadales > Sphingobiaceae > Sphingobium > Sphingobium sp. TomTYG46. The sequence goes on along the minus strand of NZ_AP027324.1, from coordinate 1,147,329 downwards.
CGCGCTTGTAGTTGAAGGTGTGGCCGATCGTGACGGCAAGGATACCGATGAAGCTTAGGCCCGCGAGCCACCACATGTACCAGATCATGCCGACCGCGAAGGCGACCGACAGGCCCGCGATGATGACGCCGGTGCCCGTATTGCTGGGCATGTGGATCGCTTTATAGCCGGAGAGCGGGCGCTGATAGCCGCGCTTCTTCATGTCCGCCCATGCGTCGCCATCATGGATGACCGGGGTGAAGGCGAAGTTATAATCCGGCGGCGGCGAACTGGTCGCCCATTCGAGCGTGCGGCCGTCCCATGGATCGCCGGTCGTGTCGCGCAGCTTGTCACGGTTCATGATGGAGACGCCGAACTGGATGAACATGCAGGCGATGCCAGCAGCGATCATGAGGGCGCCCAACGCCGCGATCTGGAACCAGATCTGGAGCGAGGGATCATCGAACACGCGCATGCGGCGGGTGACGCCCATCAGGCCGAGGATATAGAGTGGCATGAAGGCGACCCAGAAGCCCACGACCCACAGCCAGAAGCTCCGCACGCCCCAGGTGCGGTCCAGCTTGAACCCGAACGCCTTGGGCCACCAATAGTTGATCGCCGCGAACAGGCCGAACAGCACGCCGCCGATGATCACGTTGTGGAAGTGCGCGATCAGGAACAGCGAGTTGTGCAGCACGAAGTCCGCTGGTGGAACCGCGAGCAGCACGCCGGTCATGCCGCCGACCACGAAGGTCAGCATGAAGGCGACCGTCCACATCATCGGCAGTTCAAAACGGATGCGCCCCCGATACATGGTGAACAGCCAGTTGAAGAGCTTGGCCCCGGTCGGGATGGAAATGACCATCGTCGTGATGCCGAAGAAGCTGTTGACGCTGGCGCCCGAGCCCATGGTGAAGAAGTGGTGCAGCCAGACGAGATAGCTCAAGATCGCGATGACGACCGTCGCATAGACCATCGAGGAATAGCCGAAGAGGCGCTTCGACGAGAAGGTCGAGGTGACTTCGCTGAACACGCCGAACAGCGGCAGGATGAGGATGTAGACCTCCGGATGGCCCCAGATCCAGATGAGGTTCACATACATCATGGGGTTGCCGCCCATGTCGTTGGTGAAGAAGGCCGTGCCTACATAGCGGTCGAGGCTGAGCAGCGCGAGAACGGCGGTCAGCACGGGGAATGCCGCGACGATCAGGATGTTGGAGCAGAGCGAGGTCCAGACGAAGATCGGCAGCTTCATCATCGACATGCCCGGCGCGCGCATCTTCACGATGGTCGCGATCAGGTTGACGCCCGATAACAGCGTGCCGATGCCTGCTATCTGAAGGCCCCAGATATAATAATCGACGCCGACGCCCGGGCTGTAAGCGATGCCTGACAGCGGTGGATAGGCCAGCCAGCCCGTGCGCGCGAATTCGCCAACGAACAGCGACATCATGGTGATGACCGCGCCCGCCGTCGTCATCCAGAAGCTGAAATTATTGAGGAAGGGGAAGCTGACGTCGCGTGCGCCGATTTGCAGCGGGACCATATAGTTCATGATCCCGGTGATCATCGGCATGGCCACGAAGAAGATCATGATCACACCATGGGCCGTGAAGATCTGATCATAATGGTGGGCGTTCAGATAGCCTTCCGAGCCGTTGAAGGCCCATGCCTGTTGCAGGCGCATCATGAGCGCATCGGCGAAACCGCGCAGGAACATGATGAGGCCGAGGATCATGTACATGATGCCGATGCGCTTGTGATCGACGGTCGTGAACCAGTCGCGCCACAGCATGCCCCAGAGGCGGTATTTGGTGACGAGGCCAAGGACTGCGATGCCGCCGATTACGACCGCGACGAAGGTGCCCATGACGATCGGTTCGTGGATCGGGACGGCGCTCCAGTCCAGGCGGCCGAAGATCAGTTTCCAGATGCCGCTATTTTCGGATGCGGGATGGGGGGACATGGGGGTCAGGACCTTGGGAGGGAGGAAGAGGAGATTATCTTAAGCCCCTCCCCTTGAGGGGAGGGGTTGGGGTGGGGATTGGCCGGATAATGCGGCGCTTGGGGCGCTCCCCCACCCCCGGCCCTCGAACGGAGTCGCGTGCCTCCGTTCGACCTGAAGGGGAGGGGTGATATGAGGGGCTTACCGACCATGATGCGCATGCCCATCGGCATCCTTCTGCGCCGGCGCTTCATGCCCCTGCGCAGCAGGCGTGCGCTCTGCCGCAGGCGTCATTCCCGCAGGCTGCGCAATCTCGCCCTTCTTGCCCGGCTCGACCGGATGGTAGCCGCCGACATCGATAGTGCCGTCATGACGCAGGCCTTCGGTGTCGCGCGCCGATTCCTTGCCAGCACCGCCCATCATGTCGGTCATCATGACCTTATCCATGCAGCGCTTGCCCGGCTGGGCGCACATGTTGAGGGCGGCGTGGAAGAGCTTTGGTTCGACGCCCGCGAAATACATGGGCGGGACCTTCTTGCTCGGCTGCTCCAGCTTCACATAGGTGGCGCGGTCGAGATTTGCGTTGCTGGCCTTTACCTGCGCAACCCACTTGTCGAACCCGGCTTGGTCCATCGCCTTGAAGCGGAAGCGCATGTTGGAGAAGCCTGCGCCGGAATAGTTGGCGGAGAAGCCTTCGAAAGTGCCGGGCTTGTTGGCGACGGCGTGGAGGACCGTCTGCATGCCGGGCATGGCGTAGATCTGTCCTGCGAGCGCGGGGACGAAGAAGCTGTTCATCAGCGTCGCCGAGGTGATCTTGAACTCGATCGGCTGATCGACGGGCGCGGCGAGTTCGTTGACTGTGGCAATGCCGAGTTCAGGGTAGATGAACAGCCATTTCCAGTCGAGCGCGACGACTTCGACCTGGAGGCGCTTGGCCGCCGGTTCGACCTTGCGCGCGGCATCGATGCGCTCGATCGGGCGGTAGGGATCGAGCAGGTGCGTGCTGGTCCAGGTGATGGCGCCGAGCGCGATGATGATCAGCAGCGGGGCCGACCAGATCAGCAGCTCAAGGCTGGTCGAATGGTCCCAGTCGGGGTCATAATCCTTAGCCTGCGCCTTTTCCCGGTAGCGCCAGGCGAACCAGATCGTCGTGGCCATCACCGGCAGGATGATGAGCAGCATGAGCAGCGTCGAAATGATGATCAGGTCGCGCTGCTGCATTGCGACATCGCCTGCGGGGGACATGACCACCCAGTTGCACGCGCCAAGGGGAAGCGGCAGCAAGGGCGCGATTCGGCGCGTAAAAGCTCGGGAAAAGGGGCGAGGGCGTGCGGTCATGAAGCCCGCATAAGGGGGTGGCGTGGCGATCGACATTGGACCTTTTGTCCTATCCCCTCGCAGGCGCAAAATAGGGCAATGGCCTTTCGACCACCGGGGCGATTCGCTATGCTGCAACGATGTTTGGCATGGATCGTTCCCGCAGCATGAAGGCTTGTCCAGACCGATGAACGCCGCGACCACCACACCATCGTCCACGCAGATGGAGCGCGACGCACGCCTTGTGACGGCGCGGGATCATAAGGTCGCGCCGGGTGAGATCGCGATCGGCGTGATCATCGGGCGGACGTCGGAGTTTTTCGACTTTTTCGTCTATGCCATCGCGTCGTGCATCGTGTTTCCGGCGCATGTCTTTCCCTTTTTAAGTCCGCTGGCGGGGACGCTGTGGTCCTTCGCGATCTTCGCGCTGGCGTTCGTGACGCGGCCGATCGGGTCGTTCATCTTCATGGCGGTGGACCGGGCCTATGGGCGGGGGGTGAAGCTGACCATTGCGCTGTTCCTGCTGGGGGGATCGACGGCGTTTATCGCGTTTCTCCCGGGATATGAGACGGTTGGCATATGGTCGGCGGTGCTGCTGGCGGCGCTCCGTGCGGGGCAGGGGATTGCGCTGGGCGGGACGTGGGATGGGCTCGCGTCGCTGCTGTCGCTGAACGCGCCGCAGAACAAGCGCGGCTGGTATGCGATGATGCCGCAGCTGGGCGCGCCGCTGGCGCTGGTGGTCGCGAGTGGGTTGTTCGCTTTCTTCCTGTTCAACCTGTCGCGGGCGGATTTCCTGGATTGGGGCTGGCGCTATCCCTTCTTCGTGGCGTTCGCGATCAACGTGGTGGCGCTGTTCGCGCGCTTGCGGATCGTGGTGACGCATGAGTTTGAGCGGCTGTTCGAGGCGCGGGAGTTGCAGCCTTCGCCGGTGCTGGAGACGGTGCGAACGGAGGGGCGGAATATCATCATCGGCGCTTTTGCTCCGCTGGCGAGCTTTGCGCTGTTTCATATGGTGTCGGTGTTCCCGCTGTCCTGGATCGCGCTCTATACGAAGCAGCCGCTGGAGCGCTTTCTGGTGATCGAGGCGATTGGGGCGAGCGTGGGCGTGCTGGCCATCGTCGTGTCGGGATTTGTCGCGGATATGGTGGGGCGGCGTAAGCTGCTGGCTTGGTCGGCGCTGGGGATCGGGATATTCAGCATCGCTGCGCCGCTGCTGCTCAATGGTGGGGAGCTGGCCGAGATCGCGTTCATGATCCTGGGCTTCATGCTGCTGGGATTGAGCTTTGGGCAGTCTTCGGGTGTGGTGGCGTCCAACTTCTCGACGGCCACGCGCTATACGGGGTCGGCGTTGACTTCGGACCTTGCCTGGCTGGTGGGGGCGGGATTTGCGCCGCTGGTGGCGTTGGCGCTGTCGGTCACGTTCGGGTTGGCGGCTTCGGGCGCTTATCTCTTCTCCGGCGCGGTTGTGACGGGGCTGGCGCTTTTCATCAACAAGGAGCTGGCGGGCAAGGACCGCTAAGCCGCCATCTGCCTCATCCGCGCGAGTGCTTTCCGGTCGAACCAGCCGGTCGGGCCGGAGCGCGGGGCGAGGCGGGGGAGCCATGTGGCGTAGAGGCTGCGCAGTTGGCGCGGCAGGGCGTCCGGGCCTTCCCGGCCCATGATGTCGGAGACGATGCGGTTCTGGAAGAAGCGCAGCGAATAGTTGGTCATCCGCCGATATTGCATGCGCCAGCTTGCAGGGCTGGTGAGGCGGACGGGTTCGCAGAGGAAGCCTGCTTCTTCGCAAGCGATGACACGCTCGCGCTGCCAGGCGGCGTCGGTTTGCAGATCGGTATGAGCCCAGGCCGCGACGAGGCCATCGTCGCCAATCAGATCATCGGGCAGCCGCAACGCTCGCGCGCGGATGCGGTTCACGAAATGGCCGGACAGTGCGTAGAGATCGCCGAAGAGGCCGCCGTCTGTTGACAGCAGATGGCGGTAATGCGCGGCCATTCTCCCGTTGAGAGGCATGCCCGCCGCCGCATTGATGCCGTCGCTTGCTACCGCCCGCACCAGCGCGTCGATGGAGCCGGGTGCGATCTGGGCGTCGCCGTCGAGGAGGATGACGGCTTCGTCGGTTCCGTCCAGCAGATCATGGATCAGGTAGTTCCACGTTCGCGACTTGCCGCCTTGGGCGATGTCATGCACCCGGACATTGGCTCGCCCGGCTGTCATGTCGCGGGCGCGGGCGGCGGTGGCGTCGGTCGAGCCGTTGACGAGGACATGATAGACGGTGTCCGCCCGGTCCAGCGGGAGCGAGGCAAGGCAGGTGCCGATCCGCCGCTCCTCCTGATGGGCGAAGATGCCGACGGCGATGCCCATGATGTTAGCGGAAGTCCCAGCCCTGTTGACCATGATCGACCTGATCAAGGCCCTCAGCGGCTTCCTCTGCCGTTAGACGCATGGGCAGTACGACCGATAGCAGCAGCGCGACGATAGAGGTTCCCGCCATGGACCAGAGGGCCACGGCGATGACACCGGCCAATTGGCTCAGCATGGCCGTTATGAGGCTGATGTCGCCTTCGAAACCGACGCCACCAAGGAGCGGCTGAACGAAGAACGGCAACAGCAAGGCGCCGATCAGGCCGCCTAGCCCATGGAGCAGGAAAACCGACGCCGGATCATCGACGCCGCGCCCGAACGTCGCCTTTGCGATGCGGCAGAGAAGGGCGGCGACAAGGCCGATCAGCATTGCCCCTCCGGGACCCGAAAGTGCGGCGGAGGCAGAAATGGCGGCGAGACCAGCGACGGCGCCCGACATGATGCCGGTGGCGCTGATGCGGCCGGTCGCGGCGCGATCCGACAGCGCCCATGCGAGGGCGCCCGCGCTGGCAGCGAAATGTGTGTTGAGGATGGCCGTGGCGGCATTGTCCGTGGCGCCAAGAGCCCAGCCGCCGGAAATGCCCGCCCACCCGATCCAGATCAATGCGCCACCCGCGAGACTGAGTACCGGTGCGTGGCTTGCGCCGACTTGTCGGGGACGGCGGCCGAGGATCAGGGAGAGTGCGAGCGCTGAAAAGCCTGCGCTCATGTGCATGACGAGGCCGCCGGAAAAGTCGATGACGCCGAGCGCTGCAAGCCAGCCGCCGCCCCAGATGCCGTGAACCAGCGGGGCATAGACGATCAGCAGCCAGAGCGGAGCAAGGGCCGCGATCCAGCCGAAGCGCGCGCGTCCAGCCGTGGCGCCGGGGAGGAGGCAGACAGCAAAGAGGGCCAGGGCCATCTGGAACAGGATGAAGGCGGATTCGGGAACGGTCAGTCCAGCCTTCAGGGAGCCTAGGTTGGCGAGTAGAAGGTTCGCGCCGCCGCCCAGCCATGCGCTGCCGGGTGCGAAGCTGAGGCTATAGCCCGCGATGGCCCAGGCGAGCGATGCGCCCGCCGCGACGGCGATAAGCTGGGTGCTTGCCGAGAGCGCGCTTCGCACATTGACGAGGCCCGCGTGGCGCAGAAGCAGGCCCGGAAGCCCGGCGAGCAGTATGAGGAGGGCGCAGAGGATCATCCAGGCCGTGTCTCCGCTGTCCGCGACGGCCATCGCTACCTGCGCTTCTGCCGTTTGGGGCGAGGCCATGAAGAGGAAGAGGAGGAGGGCGCGAGCGAACATGGGACGATCCGATATGTCTGGTGTCCTATGTCTATGGGGTGGCGGTAAACACTTTGATAAGCTTAGTGGGGAGGGGCGGTTGTGGGGGCGGGGTTTTCAAGAAAGAGAAGGGGCTTCGACAAGCTCAGCCCGAACGGGGTTAGGTGATCGCGATGAAAGCCACGGCACCTAGGGTGTGTGGGGATTCAGTCCATGACGGGCTGCAAATGGCGACTTTCTGCGCTTCCGGTGCTCACGTACTGAAGTACGCTGCGTCGAAGCGAGGCACGTGACTCGCTTCGAGGTTCTCGAAATTCACCATTTTCGCCTCATCCTGAACTGAATCCCCACACACCCTAGAACATGATCATGTTTGAGTGATCGTCACCCCGGACTTGATCCGGGGTCCCACTCCTTTTCTGACGCCGTCGAGGCAGCGGGACCCCGGGTCGAGCCCGGGGTGACGGAAAATGAGCCTCGACGCCGACGCTCCGTGTAAGACGATCAAGCTCTAATAGGCTTCGCCGCCGCAGGAGATGCGGCCTGTGCCGCGATTTTCGACCTGGCAGGCGGCCTTGCCGACTATGGTGACGTCACCCGAACCTGATGCGGATATCTTGGCGGTCACGTCTGCGGTCAGGGCGACATTGCCGGGGCCGTCATTGCTGACCGTCGCCTGGCGGGTGCGCAGGCCATCGGCAGCTACGGCGCCCGGGCCGTTTACCCGCACTGTCGCGATTGCCGCTCGCCCGGCCAAGGTTGCGCGGCCTGCGCCTGCGAGGCCGAGGCTGAGTTCATCGAGGTCAACGGCCGCGACGCTGACATCGCCATTGCCGCCGAGCACGATCTCTCCGCGCAAGCCCTTCATACGGCTGACCGAAATGGAGCCGCCACCGGTCAGCACCAGCCTTTCAAGCGTGCCGGTCGAGAGCCGGACGGTCGCGCGACCGCCGCTTTTCTCGCCGGGCTGGGCGCGGTCCATCCTGATTGTCAGCAGACGCCCGGACACATCGATGTGCAGTCGTTCTATCAGGGATTGATCGCCATCGACTTTGGCGGAAGCGCCCGCGCCTGTGGTGATGATCACCTCCACAGGCGCATCGACGCGGATCGCGTCGAAGCTGGTGATGGTGTAGCCGCGCGTCGCCGATGCGGCGGGCATGGGCAGTAGCGCGGTGCCTGCGATCAGGGGCCAGAGGAGCTGTCGCAATCGACCTGTCATGGCCTTACCTTTCGTGACAAAGCGCATTGCTTCAAGGTGATAGCAACGCTTTGCGCGGGGGCAAGTACCGATGGCCGGTCTCAGGCGAGGCCGACTTCCTTTAGCGGGACCGAGGGATCGGCCAATTGCGCCTGGTCCAGCAGGGCGCCCGAAAGGACGTGGGCGCGGCCCTGCACATAGTCCTTCACCGCATTGACGCAATCGAGCGCGATGAGCTTTCCGGCCTTCAGATACAGGACCGAAAAGCTGCGGGTCGCCGGATCGCCGCGCAGGATGGTGTGGTCATGGCCGATCGAAAGACCCACGGTCTGGAGCTTCAGATCATATTGGTTGGACCAGAACCATGGCACGGCGTCATAGGCTTCTCCCTTGCCCATGATGTGGGCGACGGCGGTCTTTGCCTGATCATTGGCGTTCTGTACCGACTCAAGGCGAAGCTGGGCGCCGCGCGCGAAGCGGTTGGCGTGGGATGCGCAGTCGCCGACAGCATAGATGTTGGGCAGGCTGGTGCGGCAATACTCATCGACATCGACGCCATTGCCGCCAGCAGCACCCGCTGCGATCAGCGGGCCGGTTTCGGGGATGATGCCGATACCGACGATCACCATGTCGGTTTCGATCCGCTCGCCATCCTGCATCAGCACGGCGGTGGCCTTGCCGTCCTGCACCTCGATGCAGTCCATCGCGGCACCGGTGCGCAGATCAACGCCATGGGAGCGATGTTCAGCTTCGTAGAAGCGGGAGAGTTCTTCACCCGCGACGCGGGCTAGGACGCGGTCGAGCGCTTCGAGCAGCACGACCTTCTTGCCGAACTTCGTCAGCACGGCGGCTGCTTCCAGCCCGATATAGCCGCCGCCGATCACGACGACATGATTGATCTGATCCATCTTCGCCATCATGGCATCGACATCGTCGCGGCGGCGCACGGCATGGACGTTGGGCGCATCGGCGCCGTCGCAGGTCAGCATGCGCGGGCTGCCGCCCGTGCACCAGATGAGCTTACCGTAGGAAATCTGCTCATTGCCTGTGGTAATGGTCTGGTTTTCCGGATCGACGGCCTTCACCCGGTGGCCGAGCAGCATGTCGATCTTGCGTTCTTCCCAGAAGGCGGCGGGGCGGATGAGGATACGGTCGAAGACCTTGTCGCCCGCGAAATACTCCTTCGACAGGGGCGGGCGTTCATAAGGTGGGTATTTTTCGTCACCGATCATGGCGACGGACCCTTCAAAGCCGAGTTGACGAAGCGAAATGGCCGCCTGCGCGCCTGCATGGCCCGCGCCTACGATCAGAACGTCATAATGGCTCATCGGCCAGCATCCCCTCAGTCCAAGTTGCTGCCGTCCTTGGCGCGCTTTCCCCGGACTGACAAGGGGTAGGCGGGACTTTTGAAGTCAGCGGGCCAAAATATAAAATAGCGGATCGCCGCCTGTACCCCATAGCGCTGTCATCCCCGGTTGTGGCATAGGCGCTCGCCAAAGTTGGGGGTTTTCTGCCTTATGGCTGACAAGGACTTGCCGGTTAGCGGGGGGAGCCATGCGGCGCATGGTCCGCTACACGGCCTCGCGCTCGGCGCGTTGGGGGTGGTGTTCGGGGACATCGGGACCTCTCCACTCTATGCGCTGAAGGAAAGCTTTGTCGGCCACCATCCGCTGGCGGTCGATCCGGCCCATATCTATGGCGTGCTGTCGCTGATCTTCTGGACCATGACGCTGGTCGTCACGGTCAAATATGTGTTCATCATCCTGCGAGCCGACAATAATGGCGAGGGCGGCAGCATGGCGTTGCTGGCGCTGATCGGGCGGCGGATGGGCGAGACGCGCTGGACGCCGACGATCGCGGCGCTGGGCGTGCTGGCCACTGCGCTCTTTTACGGGGATGCGATCATCACTCCGGCGGTATCCGTGCTGTCGGCGGTCGAGGGGCTGACGGTGGTGCAGGCTGGTCTTACGCCTATGGTGCTGCCGATTGCGATCGTGATCCTGATTGCCCTGTTCATCATCCAGAGCATCGGCACGGCCCGAGTCGGCGCGTTGTTCGGGCCGATCATGGTGGTTTATTTCCTGGTGCTCGCAATTCTGGGCATCACGAACATATTGCGGCACCCGGAGATCATCTCCATCGTCAATCCATGGTGGGCGCTGCGCTTCTTCCTGATCGACCCTAAACTGGCCTTTCTGGCTTTGGGATCGGTGGTGCTGGCGGTGACGGGGGCGGAGGCGCTCTATGCCGACATGGGGCATTTCGGGCGCAAGGCGATCAGCATTGCGTGGCTTTACGCGGCGCTGCCGTGCCTGATGCTTAATTATCTGGGGCAGGGGGCGTTGCTGCTGGATGAGCCTGCGGCGGCGCAAAATCCATTCTTCCTGCTTGCCCCTGAATGGGCGAGGTTGCCGCTGGTGATTTTGGCGACGATGGCGACGGTGATTGCGAGCCAGGCGGTCATATCCGGCGCCTTTTCCGTGACGCGGCAGGCGGTGCAGCTGGGTTTCCTGCCGCGCCTGCGTATCCTGCACACCAGCGCGTCGGCGGCGGGGCAGATATATGTCCCGCTGATCAACTGGACGCTGCTGGTGCTGGTGATCATGCTGGTGCTGGGCTTTGGCAGTTCGAGCAATTTGGCGGCGGCCTATGGCATCGCCGTGACCGGGACCATGGTCATCACCACCTGCATGATGGGGGCGCTGATGTTCAGCGTGTGGCGCTGGAACCCCTTCGTCGCGGGTATGGTTACGGGCCTGTTCCTGATCATCGATGGCGCGTATTTCCTGTCGAACGCGACCAAGATTCCGGATGGCGGATGGTTCCCGCTGCTGGTCGCGGCCATATCCTTCCTGGTGCTGACGACTTGGGCGTCGGGGCGGCGGATCATGCGCAACCGTCTGCGCGAAGATGCGATGGACCTCGACCTGTTCATCAAGTCAGCCGGAGCGTCCTTGAAGCGGGTGCCGGGTACGGCGATCTTCCTGTCCTCAACGACGGAGGGTGTTCCGCCGGCCCTGCTCCACAACGTCAAGCACAACCGCATCCTGCATGAACGCAACATCATCCTGACCGTGCGCGCGGAGGAAGTCCCGCATTTGCCCTATGACGGACGGACCAGCGTCGAAGATCATGGCACGGGTTTCTATCGCCTGATGCTGCGCCACGGCTTCATGGAAAATGTCGATGTGCCCGCCGCGATGAAGGCAGTGCGCGACTGCGGCGGGCCGATCGGCGTGGCTGACACCAGCTATTTCCTCAGCCGTGAAACGCTGGTGCCCTCCTCGCGCCCCGGCATGGCCATCTGGCGCGAGCGGCTTTTCGCGTGGATGGTGCGCAATGCGGAAAGTCCGATGGCGTTTTTCAAGCTGCCGACCAATCGGGTGGTGGAACTGGGGTCGCAGCTGGAAATCTGATCTGGCGCATCGGCTGGCGGGGCATTCGTTAGCCGGTCGCTTTCTGACGAGCGATGAGCACGCTTATCGGCGAATTGCGGACGATCGCGGCGGCGTTGGAACCCAGCACGCGGGATGAGAGCGACGGTTGATGTGAGCCGATGATGATGAGGTCGGCGCCCACGCGTTGCGCTTCATCCAGAACTTCATCACGCACTCGGCCGCGATGGGACGCGAAACTGGCACGAGTCAGGCCGAATTCGACTTTCCATTCGTCGACCTGTCGCTGAGCCTCTGTGATCTCCTGCGTGTCGAAATCGACGGTAATCGCGCCTTCATAATTTACAGGAAGGAAGTATCGCACATAAAGGATATGCACTTTCGCACCGCCTCCGGAAAGCGCCGCTGCCGCCTCCAGTGCGGACTTTGCGTGATCATGATCATGGATGTCGATAGCGACCAATATAGATGAAAAAGCCATGGTCTCTCCTCTCTTGACCATGACTGTCTATCAGGAGGGGCGAGCCGAAAGGTGTAGCATCTGTAACAAAGCGTTTCGGCCGAGACGGCAGCGCGCAGATACCCCCGCGCCGGACGCGAAAGAGAGTCAGGATGACGCCGACTGCTGATTTTAATGTGGATTATAATTGGTAGAGGACGTTACCGCCTCGACAGTCCGCTCAAGAGTTTAGGGTTTGAATGGTTTTCCCCAGCATTCCCGTCATCGGACAATGGCGTTATTGAGAGCATACCGGATCGAGCGCCTCCCTCATGGCGCCATGTCATCGCGAGGCCTGGCCGCCCGGTCCACTTTTGCACATTCTGTTAGCTTTTTGACGTTTGAATGGTATTCGATGCTTCGAATCGTAATGGATCGCCAATGAGCCTCGAGAAACTTAAAGCAGTTACATCGTTAACGCAGATTACGCTCACGAGGCGGTTTCCACCCCAAGAAGTTCGGCGTTTGTTTGGTAATTTTGAAACAGCGTTTGCAAGCTACCTTTCACCGCAAGCGGATATCTTCCCGACCCCGGTAGATGCGCCCCCCGATACTCCCCGATTCGGTCTAAAGGGCAACAAGAAGGGCTTGGCGGCATCTAACAATCAGGTCCAGCTCACGCTCGATTTCTCAGCAGGGCGGCCTGCGTCGGGTGTCCGGCCCGCATTAGTGCGAGCTGCCGAAGAGATGGACAAACTCGACGACGTCCTGCACCAAGCTCGATTTTTCTGCGGTATAACCGTTGGAGTGACACTTCCAGCTGCGCCAGAGGTGGTCAATGCGGCGCTGGAAGAGCTGGGTTCGGGTATATTCGCCAAAAGGCCTCCTTCGCCGTATTCGTTCGGCCTCAATCTATGGCACCAGAAAGATGGGCTTGTGAGAGCTTTGGAAGCTAGTGAGGTCCGGCAGTTCCAGTTTCAAGGTCAGCCTGGTCAGACAATCACGGTAGACCTAGACTTCACGGAGACGTCCCAGCACGCGCTTCACCTGAAAGCCGATGTGAACACGCGGCCCGCGAAGGATGACCCTCAGCCCGGAAACTTCCAGCGGCTTGTCGATCCACTCGCGGCCTTCGTCGGGTCAGAGGTTCAGGAATTCTTTGGCGACATGATTAGGCTGGATTGATGTCGGATCCTAAAACCATTGCCGCAAGTATCCCGAGTGTGCCGCAAACGATGCCCGATGTGCCGGTTTGGAACCGCTATGTCGCGTACAGCCCTGACCACCAATCGGAAGCTGTGAACCGCGTTCTGGCCGGTTATCTAGGTCATCCTGCGTATTCGCAGCCTGCCAACTCTTTAACGATCAACACTTTCAATAACTGGAATATTGCTGCAAATTCGTTCGCGCACGTTCCAGCGGAAAGCAGCCCGCAGACGGTACCTGCGTTGGCAAATGACACGGTCGGATTGAGGGTGGTTGCAGTGACATCTGTTCTCAAATTTGCGGGCTTGATAATCGTGGTACTTTCGTTGAGCTTAGTCCTCGGCAATCATGTCAGTGCATCGCCGATTATGCATCCGCTAGTTCTTGCGGTTGTGTTTGTATCGGGCGTGACTTTCATTCTGATGGGAATAGTTGGAAACGCCGCAGGGGCTGGCAGATGACTATTCTTGATAAGGTAAGTAGCGGCGTCAATTGGCCGCTAGTGTTCTACATACTATTCGGGTTCGGCCTGTTGCTGGCTGTTGATAAGCTCACGAGTTTGTCTCTTAAAGATCTAGTGCAGCTATTGTTTCGCGAATTCCGGGAGTTGTTGAAGGCTAAGCCAACAATGGGTGCTATGAACGCTGGGGGCGTCGTAGCAGTCTTGTTGGTGATCGTCATGTATATGACATCACAAGGCGCAAGCGACGTGATAAAATATGCCACCACACTCAAGCAGCAGTCGGCTGTCGTAACGCCTTCGGATGAGGGCCATGGGCCTCTTTACGCGTCACTTATTGTTTTAGCGCTGCTCACCATTTGCTCGGTTATGGCGGTGCGTCAGAAGCCCTGAGTCCGGTCTGACGAGACGGCTGCGACCATTTAGCCGTAGAAGCATTTTCGCGTTTGTTTTCAATGCTTGTCCCCCAAAACACCGCCACAATGAACCACGGATTTCCGCGGGATAAAAGCGGACTGTAAAGGTGGTAGCGGAGGAGGGACTTGAACCCCCGACACGCGGATTATGATTCCGCTGCTCTAACCAGCTGAGCTACTCCGCCCCATGGGCTGCGCCGGGCAGTCGCCCTGCGGTGCGCGCGCTATAGGCAGAGCGACTTGTGGGGTCAACGGGGTTTGGCGACGGCTGTGCAAATTCTCTTCTGGGCAGGTCGCCGGACGTCGGGCGCGGGGAAATCTTGGTCGGCGCCCTTTTTGCGCTTGCAATCGTTCCGCCACGTTGCACTAATGTTGCAATGCACAACCGGGCTAGGCCCGAGGGAGGATCGACGCTTTGCCCTTCCACGAAATGTTTGAGCCGGATGGTTCGATACGGCCTTGTTATGCCGAAGTGCAGAATTGGGTGGAACGGACGGGCATCGCGGGGCTTAACCGCAGGTTGGATGAAGCGGAAGCGATTTTCAGGCGGATCGGCATTACCTTTGCGGTCTATGGCGAGGGCGGCGATCCGGAGCGATTGATCCCGTTCGACCTGTTGCCGCGTATCTTCACCGCGCAGGAATGGCGGGTGCTGGACCGGGGTATCAGGCAGCGGGCACGGGCGCTCAACGCGTTCCTGCATGATGTCTATCATCGGGGAGAGATTGTGAAGGCGGGGATCATGCCCGCCGACATCATCTACCAGAATAGCGCCTATCTCGCCGAGATGGCGGACTTTACCCCGCCGGGGAAGGTGTACAGCCATATCGTCGGGATCGACATCGTCCGCACCGGCCCGTCGCGGTTCGAGGTGCTGGAGGATAATTGCCGTACGCCATCGGGCGTGTCCTACATGCTGGAAAATCGCGAGATCATGACGCGCATGTTCCCTGAGCTGTTCGCGCAGGGGCTGGTGGCGCCGGTCGATGATTATCCTGCCGAGTTGCTCAAGAGCCTGAAGGAAGTCGCGCCGCCCGCGTGCAAGGGTGATCCCGTGGTTGTGCTGCTGACGCCGGGATCACTTAATAGCGCCTATTATGAACATAGTTTCCTGGCCGATCTGATGGGCGTGGAGCTGGTGGAGCCTGCCGATCTGTTCGTCGACGAGGATCGGGTGTGGATGAAGACGACGCTTGGCCCCCGCCAGGTCGATGTCATCTACCGCCGGATCGATGACGAATATCTTGATCCGCTGGTGTTCCGGCCGGACAGCCTGCTGGGCATTCCCGGCATCTTCAACGTGTATCGCAATGGCGGGGTGACGCTGGCTTCGGCGCCGGGCGCGGGGATCGCGGATGACAAGGCGGTCTATATCTACGTTCCGGAGATGATCCGATTTTACCTGGGTGAGCAGCCGATCCTGGACAATATCCAGACATGGCAGTGCGGGAAGCCGGACGAATGCGCCTATGTGGTGGAGCATCTGCACCAACTGGTGGCCAAGGAGGTGCATGGGTCGGGCGGCTACGGAATGCTGATCGGTCCCAAGTCGACCAGCGAGGAAATCGCCGCCTATGCGGAGCGGATCAGGGCCAATCCGGGCGAATTCATCGCGCAGCCGACGCTGGACCTTTCGACGGTGCCTACCCTTGGTCCGGCTTCGGTGGTCGGGCGGCATGCGGATTTCCGGCCCTATTGTCTGGTGGGCAAGCAGATCAGGCTGGTGCCCGGCGGGCTGACGCGGGTTGCGCTGACGGAAGGGTCGTTGGTGGTGAACTCCAGTCAGGGGGGTGGGGTGAAGGATACATGGGTGTTGCAGGACTGATGGAGGTTGCCAGCATCTTTCGCAGTCATCGTCATCCCAGCGGAAGCTGGGATCTCGTGAGGCTATGCAGTGCGCTCTGGCCTGAGATCCCAGCTTTCGCTGGGATGACGGTAAGAAGCGGGATGACGATGAGAGGCGGCATGACGGAGAGGGGGTGGGTGCGCCCATGCTGAGCCGGACTGCCGAGAATCTCTACTGGATGGCGCGTTATATGGAGCGGGCGGAGGCTACGGCCCGTTTGCTTACCATGGGACAACGGATGGCGATCCTGCCGGGGGCGCATCATCGCGACGAATGGCGGTCAGTGGTACGGGCAGCCGGGGTCGATGGCCCATTTCCCGAAGGCATACAGGTGGCCGAGAGGGACGCCATATCCTATCTGATGCTGGACCTTGATAATTCCAGTTCCATCCGGTCTTGCCTGCTGAAGGCGCGTGCCAACGCCAAGTCGGCGCGCACCATGCTGACCCAGGACATGTGGGAGGCGCTGAACGAAGGGTGGCGCAAGCTGGACAGCTATGATGTGGGGGAAGCGCGGCAGCAGCTTCCCGCGCTGATCGATTGGGTGAAGACGCGGGTCATGACTTTCCGGGGTGCGGCGCATTCCGGGCAGTTGCGCAATGAAGGACATGATTTCCTGCGTGCCGGGTCGGCGCTCGAGCGGGCGCAGATGACGTTGCGGCTGCTGGACGTCAAATATTATGTGCTGTTGCCAGAAACCGAGGTGATCGGGGGCAACCGGGACCATTATCAGTGGACCTCCGTCCTCTACGCTCTGTCTGGAGCGCGGGCCTATCACCATGTCTATGGCGGCACCTATACGCCTTGGCAGATCACCGATTTCCTGATGCTGAACCGGCTTTTCCCGCGCAGTGTGGCCTATTGCTATGAACAGCTTGCCTATAGGCTCAACCGGCTGGCGGGTTGGCACAATGGGCGGGGCACGTGCCATGAGACGGTGCGGCAAATGGTGAACGATCTGGAACAGCTGGACAGCGGAGAGATTTTCCGCGTCGGATTGCATGAAACCGTGCTGGGCGGATTGAAGATGACCAACCAATTGGGCGCCGAGATCGCCCAGACCTATCATTTCGGATGAAGGAGCGCGGTACGCCTTGAAACTGCTGGTCCGCCATCAAACGACTTATCGTTATGCCGCGACGGCAGGCCGGGTGGCGATGCGCCTGAAGCTGATGCCGATCGACACGGCGTCGCAAAGGGTGCTGGAATGGCAGGTCAGCGTGAATGGCGAGCCGGTCGAAGGGTTCCGCCGCAACAGCTTTGGCGAGATGGAGGCTGTCTGGATACGGCATGACCGGCTGGACAATGCGGCGATCGTTGCCGAAGGGTTGGCGGAGACGAGCGAGACGAGCGGTGTTCTGGGGCATGGAAACGGCCGGGTGCCTGCGGTCTATTTCCTGCGGGAAACGCAGCTGACCCGGACGTCCGATGCCATTCGGGACATGGCGCTTTCCCTGCCGGATGATGGGGGGACGCTGGCGCGGTTACATGCCTTGTCGGCGGCGGTCAGCGATGCTGTGGTCTATCGGGGCGGCGTGACGTCTTCGGATACCACGGCGGCGGAAGCCTTCGCGCTGGGGGCGGGGGTTTGTCAGGACCATGCGCAGATATTCATCGCGGGGGCGCGAGCCCTGGGCATTCCGGCGCGATATGTGACAGGATATCTGCTGGCGGAGGGCGGGGTTGCCCTGCATGAAACCCACGCCTGGGTTGAGGCGTGCGTGCCGGATCTGGGCTGGGTCGGGTTCGATCCGTCGAACCGGGTCTGTGTGACGGAGCGCTATTTGCGGCTGGCGTCGGGCCTGGATGCCAATGCGGCGGCGCCCATCCGGGGATCCGTGACGGCGGCGGGCGATATCTGGATTGACGCGGACGTCCGGATCGCGCAGGCGGAGGAAGGGGTGGAAGAAAGGCAGCTGCAACGACAGCAACAACAAAGCCTTCAGCCTGCCATCCCGCAGGGTTGAACGGATACAGGAGCCCGGTGGGCGATGACCTATTGTGTGGCGGTGCGCGTGGACCAGGGATTGGTCATGCTGTCGGACACCCGCACCAATGCGGGCATGGATAATATCGCGCGCTTTCGGAAAAGCTTTACCTACAGCGTGCCGGGCGAGCGGGCGCTGGTGCTTATGTGTTCGGGCAACCTGTCCATCACACAGGGCGTCAAGACGATGCTGGGCCGCGCGATCAAGGATTCGCAGGTCGATCCGGACGTTGAAAGCATCCTGAATTGCGCGACGATGCACCGCGCGGCGCAACTGGTGGGGGATGCGATGTGCGAGATGCAGCAGCATTATCGCAGCACCATCGAAATGCAGGGGTCCGGTGCAGATGCCTCCATCCTGCTCGCGGGGGAACGGCGGGGGGGAAAGCCGCGCCTTTACCTTATCTATTCGGCGGGCAACTTCATCGAGGCGACGGAGGACACGCCCTTTTTCCAGATTGGCGAGCATAAATATGGCAAGCCGATTCTGGACCGGATCATCAAGCGCGAGACGAGTCTGGAGGATGCAACCAAAGCCGTGCTGGTGTCGATGGATTCGACGTTGCGGTCGAACCTGTCGGTGGGCATGCCGCTGGACCTGACGGTGATCGAGCGCGGCCAGTTCGATTTCCGTGTCCGCACCCGGATAGAGGCCGATAACGAGGAATTTCAGCTGCTTTCGCTCAGCTGGTCGGCGGCGCTGCGCAAGGGGTTTGAGGACCTGCCCAACGTCATTGACTGACGGCTGGAGAGGCGGGGGAGGCGGAGCTTGCCCGCGCCCAAGCAATTCCATGCGATAGTCAGGCTTGCGCGCCCGGCGCTGCTGCCTATTTCATCCCGACAAACGAATCCAAAGAGCTGGGGAATTTGATGACCGCTACCCATTCCACTCGCATGCTGATCCTCGGTTCGGGGCCGGCCGGGCTTTCGGCCGCCATTTATGGGGCGCGGGCGGGGCTGGCGCCGATCGTGGTGCAGGGCATGCAGCCGGGCGGGCAGCTGACCATCACGACCGACGTGGAAAATTATCCGGGCTTCCGCGACGTGATTCAGGGACCGTGGCTGATGGAGCAGATGCAGGCGCAGGCCGAGCATGTCGGCGCGCAGATGATGTATGACCAGATTGTCGATGTTGACCTGTCGGAGCGGCCTTTCCGCCTGACTGGAGATAGCGGGACGCGCTATTTTGCGGACTCTCTGGTGATCGCGACGGGCGCTCAGGCGAAGTGGCTGGGTACGGAAGGCGAGCAGCTGTTGCAGGGCAAGGGCGTTTCCGCCTGCGCGACCTGCGATGGATTTTTCTATCGCGGCAAGAAGGTTGTGGTGATCGGC
Organism: Sphingobium sp. TomTYG46; assembly: GCF_055396345.1. NCBI lineage: Bacteria > Pseudomonadati > Pseudomonadota > Alphaproteobacteria > Sphingomonadales > Sphingobiaceae > Sphingobium > Sphingobium sp. TomTYG46. The sequence continues at coordinate 1,128,187 of NZ_AP027324.1, read as the reverse complement.
GGGGGTAACACCGCTGTCGAGGAAGCGCTGTACCTCACCAACCATAGCCATGACGTCACACTGATCCACCGCCGTGATTCGCTGCGGGCGGAGAAGATTTTGCAGCAGCGGCTGTTTGCGCATCCGAACATCAAGGTGCTGTGGAACCAGAAGATCGAGCGGTTTGTGGGTGGCGGCAATCCGGACGGGCTGGTTGGCGTCGATCTGGTCGATACGGTCACAGGCAAGGCTTCGCACATCGAGACTGATGGGGCGTTCGTCGCGATCGGGCATCAGCCTGCGACTGAGTTGTTCGTGGACAAGCTGCCGATGGATGAGGGCTATCTGATCGTGGAACCGGGCACGACGCGTACCTCTATTCCTGGCGTGTTCGCGGCGGGTGATGTCAGCGACAAGATTTATCGGCAGGCGGTGACGGCGGCGGGCATGGGCTGCATGGCGGCGCTGGACGTGGAGAAGTTCCTGGCCGAAGCGGATTTTGAGGCGCTGGCGGCGGAGTAAGCGGGCGTGGAGCGGGGGTGCGCGTTGCGTGCTTCGCGTTGCTGGGTCTTCGCTATCCTCCGTTCGCCCTGAGCTTGTCGAGGGCTCTCCTTGTCCTTCAAGGAAAGAAGAGGGCTTCGACAGGCTCGGCCCGAACGGGTGGTGGGGGGCGATGAGAGGGTTAGGACTCTAGCTTCGTCCGCGCGAAGGCAACCAGCGTGCCGAAGGTCTCGAAGGTTTCGCCGTCAATATCGTCATCCTCGATCAGGATGTCGAGCCGGTCCTCCATCTCCGTCAGCAGCGTAGCGACGGCCATGGAGTCCAGTTCAGGCAAAGCGCCGAACAGGGGCGTGTCGGCGTCGAACGCATCGACGCGTTCCTGCGACAGGGCCAGCACATCGCGAAGCAGATCGCGCATCGCGTTTGACATGTCGCTTGTCCGGTCGACCGGCATAGAGGTTTTCGCCCGCATGATGGGGGGCTTACCTAATCGTTCCGCCTTCAGCCCACAAGGGCGGAAATCGCGGTTCGCGCGGCGGGAATCCATGTCGAGGCAAATCGTGGATTGAAGAAGTCGAGACGGTAGAGCGTTTGCCGCTGCTCCATCCATTCGGCCTTGTAGGGGTTGTCGCCGGTGCCGTAGTCGATGTGGCGGACCTTGTCGGCATCTATGGCGTGGGCGAACATCGCGTGGCTGAGCAACGTGCCTGGAGAAGCGCCGTCGAAGGCGCGGTCATGCGCCAGCTTGTGGATGAGGGCGACGTCATTTTCGATGGTCCAGAGCTGGGTCGCCACTGGCTGGCCGTTGAGGCGCGCAAAGCCGAGCCGGAGTGTTCCGGCGGCGGCCTCACGTTCGGCCAGTGTGCGTAGGAAGGAGAGGCCGGGTTCCGGCTGTTTCCAACTGCTTGCATGCACCGTCACATAGTCGTGCCACAGGGCATCATCGACCTGATGGTGAATTTCGATGGTGAAGCGGCTGGAGCGGGCCTTTCGCTGCACCTGATTGCGCAGACGGCTGGGGCGATCCGCCCAATAGGCGGCGAAGTCGCGGCCGTTCAGGGCGAGGATATGGCGTCCACCCATGGGCCGACGGACGCCGAACCAGCCGCTGCGCCGGAAGGCATCGAGCAGCATTTCCGCTGTATCGCCGACCGGATAAAAGTCGATGTGGCGGCCGGTCCTGAACAGTTCGGCGGCGAGTATCTCTGCCAGGCGGCGGCGCATCGGCTCATCAGGATCGCCGAGATATATCGGCGACCAGGCAAAGCTGTACCAGTTGGCAAGCGCGCTTTGCCGTTCGGGAGAGGGCGACAGCAGGAACAGCCATGCTTCGACCTGTCCTTCTATAGCCTGAAGGATGCGGACTTGCTGGTTGTTGAAACAATGTTCGTGCAGCGATTCGAACCAGTCGATGCGGTCGAACAGGGAAGGCGTCGCGGCGCGATCCATCCGCCCGCCCAGCGCCTGCCGGGCATCTGCGATCGTGCTGTATTCCCTTGTGACCAGCAAATCATTATCTCCCCGGCACTGCCCCCATGCCTTAGGTGAAAAGTCTGGAAATGGAGTTAAGCCGAACCGCCCTGATCGATGGCGAGGAAGTTCGCCCGATCGACCACCTGTTGTTGCGGGGTGAGGCGGCGCGTCCGGCGCTGGATGGCCGGTCGGGATCGCAGAATTATGCAGAGCTTGAAACGACGCTTGGTCGCCTTGCGGGTTGGCTGGCGGGATTCGGGCTGGAAAAGGGCGCGCGCGTCGCCAGTTGGATTGCCAAGGGTCCGGTTGCCGCGCTGATGCCATTGGCGGCCCCGCGCGCGGGACTGGTGCATGTGCCGGTCAATCCGCTGCTGAAACATGCGCAGGTCGCGCATATCCTAGCCGACAGCGGCGCGCGGTTGCTGGTCGGTACTCCGGCGCGGCTTGATACTTTGGAGCAGGGGGATGTTCCGGGCGATTGCCGCCTGTTGCGGGAGGAGGATGCGGCGGCAGCCATGAGCGGCGGGAATGGACTGCCGCCCTCCGAAGCCGGGCCGCATGATCTGGCGGCGATCCTCTATACCAGCGGTTCGACCGGGCGGCCCAAGGGGGTGATGCTCAGCCACGCCAATCTGTGGCTCGGTGCGGCGAGTGTGGCCCGCTATCTGGGCCTCAATGCCGAGGACCGGACCTTGTGCGTGCTGCCCTTCAGTTTCGATTATGGGCAGAATCAGCTGTTTTCGACCTGGTATGCGGGCGGGTGCGTCTATCCGCTTGACTATCTGACGGCGCGTGACGTCATGAAGTCGGTGGACAAGCGCGACATCACGACCTTGGCCGGGGTGCCGCCGCTTTGGGTCCAGCTCACCGAGCTTGAGTGGAAGCCGGAAGTGGCGGGGAAGCTGAAGCGCCTGACGAATAGCGGTGGCGCGCTCACCCGGCCGTTGGTGGTTAAATTGCGCGGCCTTTTCCCCAAGGCTGACCTTTATCCCATGTATGGCCTGACGGAGGCATTTCGGTCCACCTATCTGCCGCCCGCGCTGGTGGACAGCTATCCGGACTCGATGGGGTCGGCGATACCGCATGCGGAGATATTGGTGGTGCGGCCCGACGGCAGCCTGACGGACGATGATGAAGCGGGTGAGTTGGTCCATTGCGGGCCGTTGGTGGCGCGAGGCTATTGGCGGGATGAGGCGCGCACGGCAGAGCGGTTTAAGCCTGCGCCGCCGTCCTCTCGCTTTGGCGGTATGGCGGTCTGGTCAGGGGATAGCGTGCGACGGGATGCGCAAGGGCTGCTCTATTTCGTTGGACGCGATGACGCGATGATCAAATCCTCGGGCAATCGCATCAGTCCGACAGAGATTGAGGAAGCGGCGGCGGCGGTGCCTGGGGTGGCGGAGGCCGTCGCGCTGGGCATCAAGGATGAACGGTTGGGGCAGGCGGTGCTGCTGCTCATCCGATCTGGCGATGCTGATGCCGAGGCGACGGTCGAGGCGAGGTTGAAGACCGAATTGCCGAATTTCATGCAGCCCCGGACGATCATCCGGCTGGCGGATTTTCCTCGGACGCCTAATGGCAAGATCGACCGAGTGGCACTGGCCAAGGAATATGACAGATGAAGCCGATGGGACCTGTTCCGCCCTTTTTCGAGGGTGAGGAAGGCATGTTGCTGATCGGCGGATGCGGTGCAGCGAGTCTGGTGGACGAGGCGGGGGATACGCCGCTGTTCGTCTATGACATGGGGATAGTCGAGCGGCAGGTGCGCGATTTGCGGGAGGCCATGCCATCGCAATTGTCGATCCATTATGCGGTGAAGGCGAATCCCTATCCGGCGTTGCTGGAGCGCATGGCGCGGCTGGTCGATGGCTTTGACGTGGCTTCGGGCGGTGAACTGGCGCGTGCGCTGGAAGCGGGCATGGATGCCTCGCATGTGAGCTTTGCCGGGCCGGGAAAGCGCGACGACGAACTTGCCGCTGCGATCGATGCTGGCGTGACGCTGAACCTGGAGTCGGAAGGAGAGGCGCGCCGAGCGCTTGCCATCGCGGAGAAGCGGGGGCGGACGCCCCGGCTCGCCGTGCGGGTCAATCCCGACTTTGACCTTAAGGGCTCGGGCATGCGCATGGGCGGCGGGGCCAAGCCCTTTGGCATCGATGCCGATCGGGCGGCGGGGCTTGCCCGATCGTTGATCGACGCGGGAGCGGACTGGCGCGGCTGGCATATTTTCGCGGGCTCGCAGGCGCTGGACGCGGAAGCCTTGATCGACACGCAGGCGGCAACAGTGGGATTGGCGGCGCGGCTTTCGGATGCAGTGGGTACTGCGCCGCCGCTCGTCAACCTGGGTGGGGGATTTGGAATTCCCTATTTTCCGGGCGATCAGCGGTTGGGCATTGCGCCGATCGGCGAGGCGCTGGGCCAGACGCTGCATGCCCGCGCTGATATATTGGCGGACAGTGAGTTCGCCATGGAGCTTGGTCGCTGGCTGGTGGGCGAGGCGGGCGTCTACCTGACCCGTGTGGTCGATGTGAAGCAGAGCCAGGGCGAGACGTTCGTCGTGGTGGATGGCGGATTGCACCATCAATTGGCGGCAAGCGGGAATTTCGGCACGGTGGTTCGGCGCAACTATCCGATGGCGGTGGCGAACCGTTATGGCGCGCCGCCTGCGGAGGAGGCCGTCACGGTCGTGGGCTGTCTGTGCACGCCGATCGACAAGCTGGGGGACAAGGTTGCTTTGCCGCCGGTGGTGGAAGGGGACCTGATCGCGATCTTCGCGGCGGGGGCCTATGGCGCTTCGGCTAGCCCTTCCGCCTTTCTGGGGCACCCGCCTGCGCTCGAACTATTACTTGGCTGATATACCAATAGTTTGACGCCTAACCGTATCTTTACCCTTTAGCGGCAAGAAGAGGCCCAAAGCCCATCGCTTTGCGGCCGCTTCACTTGCTTGGCGGCCGTGCAGGCGTGCGGCCCTGTCATGAGGTGAAGATATGCGTTTCCTGTCGCTTTCCCGAGCTCTGATCGGCGCATCGCTGCCTGCTTTGGCGCTGTCGGGCTGCGCTTCTGGAGGCGGTGGTGCCCAGCTGCCCTCGGCATCCTTCGTGGCGCAGCAGGAAGGGCCGGGCGAGGAATATGTGATCGGGCCGCTCGATGACCTGACTGTCTTTGTATGGCGCAACCCGGAATTGGGCGCGAAGGTTCAGGTGCGGCCGGATGGGCGGATTACCACGCCCCTGATCGCCGACATGCCAGCCGTGGGCAAGACGCCCAAGCAACTGGCCGACGACATGAAGGTGGCGCTCACCAAATATATCGAAAATCCGCTGGTGTCGGTGATCGTCAACAATTTTTCCGGCACGTTCAGCCAACAGGTGCGGATCGTCGGCGCGACCGAAAAGCCTGCGTCCATTCCCTATCGTGCGAACATGACGCTGCTTGACGCCATGATTTCCGTTGGGGGCCTTAGCGAATATGCGGCGGGCAACCGGGCGCGGCTGGTTCGCTTCAACAAGGAGCAGGGCAAGCAGCAGGAATTCAACGTCCGCATCGGCGATCTGCTGAAGCGCGGCGACAGCAAGGCAAACGTCATGCTGGCGCCGGGCGACGTCATCATCATTCCTGAAAGCATGTTCTGATATGGCCGGTCTTTACGACGAACTGCTGATCGCGCTTCACGGCATATGGACCCGGCGCTGGCTGGCGCTGGCCGTGGCTTGGGGCGTGTGCATGCTGGGGTGGCTGGGGGTGGCTCTGGTGCCCAACAGCTATGAGAGCAAGGCGCGTGTTTACGTGAATACGCAGTCGCTGTTGCAGGACAAGGTCGGCATTACGCAGGTCCAATCGCAGCAGGATCTGGACCGCGTGCGCCAGACGCTGGCGAGCACCGCCAATCTGGAGCGGGTGGTCAAGGAAACCGACCTTAACCAGACGATCAGCGGGCCGCGCGACATGGCGGCCAAGATTACGGCGCTGCGTGAAGGCATCACTGTGATGGCGCAGATCGATCCGAGCATGATCGATATCAGCGCCAAGTCGGCGGATTCCAGCCTGTCGGACGGAGCCAATGCACGGATCGCGCAGCAGGCGGTGCAGAAGCTGATCGAGATTTTCCAGGAAACGAACCTCTCGTCCGACCGTGTCGAGACGAAGCAGAGCCTTGCCTTCCTTGACCAGCAGATCGCGGCGCGCGGGCGTCAATTGGCTGCCGCAGAGCAACGTCGTGTCGAGTTCGAGCAGCGCTATGCTGGGATGCTGCCGGGCGCGGGCTCCATAGGCCAGCGCATGGACGCGGCGCGGATGGAGATCAACAATATCGAGTCGCAGCTGGTGCAGGCGTCGAGTGCGCTGAGCGCCATGAACGGCCAGCTTGCTGGAACGCCGCAGGTGTTGCCGGGTGTTGGCGCTTCGGGCGGCCCTTCCGCATTGGCGCAGGCTCAGGCGGACCTTGCCGGAATGCGCGCGCGGGGTTGGACCGCTGACCATCCGGACGTGATCGCGGCCCAGCGTCAGGTCGAAGCGCTGCGCCGTCAGGGTGGCGGCGGTGGCGGGGCGGCTGGTTCGCCCAATCCTGCGTATCTGTCGATCAAGTCGATGCAGGCGGAGCGGGCTGCGACTGTTCAGGCTTTGCAGACGCGCAAGGCGCAGCTTCAGGCTGACTTGAACGCCATGTCATCGCGCCAGACCGATGAGCCGGGCCTCGCCGCCGAGCAGGAAAAGCTCGACCGCGATTATGAGGTGCTGAAGACTCAATATGACAAGCTGCTTGCTGATCGCGAGGATGTGCGCCTGCGCGGTGATGTGAAGACCGAGACGGGCTCCGTTCAGTTCCGCGTGATCAATCCGCCGAGTGCGCCCACCGCGCCATCGGCGCCGAACCGGCCGCTACTGCTGCTCGGCGTACTGATCGTCGGCATTGGTGCAGGCGTCGGCAGCGCCTTTGCGATGGGGCAGCTCAAGGGCAGCTTCCCGACGGCGGCACGGCTGGAGCGGGCGGTTGGCCTGCCGGTCATCGGTTCGATCACGCAGACGGTTAGCGCCGCGCAGAGGGCGGTCGAGAAGCAGCGGCTGAAATGGTTCGCCGGTGCGAGTGGGGGGCTGGCGGCGCTGTGCGTGCTGCTGATCCTCGTCGAATTTATCCAGCGTGGCATGGCCTGAGGAGCGGCAAGATGAACAAGCATAGCTCCCTTTCCAAAGGTTCGCTGATCGAGCGGGCGACGGAAATCTACGATTTCAGCGCGGCTTTGCAGGGGCGTGCCGCTCCTGCTGTGGAAGTGCCTGCCGATGAGGTCTTGCCGCCAGTGGTGGAGATTGCCCGGCCGGTGGCTGTGGAGGCGGGATATCGCGCGCCTGACTGGCGTGGGCCGGTGCAGAGTATCGACCGGATTGCTCTGGCCGAGAATGGCTGGCTGTCGCCCGATAGTCCGGCGACTGCGGTTAGCGAGGAGTTCCGGCTGCTGAAGCGCGATCTGCTTGCGCAGCTTGGCGATGATCCGCGCGGCAATCGTGTGCTGGTGTGCTCGGCCCATAGCGGGGAGGGGAAGAGCTTCTGCGCGATCAACCTGGCGCTTAGCCTGGCGGCGGAGAAGGATCGGGAGATCCTGCTGGTCGATGCTGACTTCGGCAAGCCGGGCATTCCAGAGGCGCTGGGCCTGACGAGCGGGCAGGGGCTGATGGATGCCATTGTCGATCCGTCGGTCGCGATCGAGGACTGTGTGATCCGGACGGATATTCCGTCCTTTGCCGTGCTGCCTGCGGGACAGCGGAGCAACAACGACACGGAATATCTGGCTTCGGCGCGGACGGAAACGCTGCTTCACCGCCTGACCGAGGGGCGGCCGGACCGGGTCATCCTGTTCGATTCGCCGCCTTTGCTCGCTGCGTCGGCCGGTGCCGTGCTGGCGAGCCATGCGGCCATCGCGTTGCTGGTGGTGCGCGCCGACCAGACGAGCGAAAGCGCGCTGCGTGACGCGGCGGGCATGCTGAAGGCGGCGGGGCAGGTGCAGTTGCTGCTGAACGGCGTGACCTTCTCCGCCAGCGGTCGCCGCTTTGGCAGCTATTATGGCGAGGGGAGCGACGACGCATGATGCTGCGTACTTCCCTGGGGTTGCTGGGCGCGCTGGCGCTGACCGCTTCGCCCGCCAAGGCGCAAGAGCGGAAGGTCGAAGTCACGCCCTATCTGGGCGTCGATCAGACCGTGCTCGTGCCGCTGAAAGGTGGCGGCGATGTCCTGACCTATACTAATGTGACGGCGGGACTGACCGCGCAGTTGCAGACGCGCCGTGTCGAGGCGGTTGCTGACATTCAATATAATCACAGCTTCGGCTGGGGGCGTGAGGCCAGCGATCAGGATGTGATCAGCGGTATCGTGTCGGGCCAGTATCTGGTGTCGCATGGGCTGACGCTCAACGCCGGGGCGCTTGCGACGCGCATACGCACCGATGGGCTATCGGGCGCGGCGACGCTGAACGATAGCCAGACGAGCCAGGTTTATGCCGGTTATGTGGGGCCGTCCTACGCGTCATCCTTCGGCGACATCGACGTTACCGCCTCCTATCGCCTCGGCTACGCGCGGGTCGATGAAGATGTGAACGCCGACTTCGCCGGAGCGCCCAATGTCGGCTCCTTCGCTGACTCGGTTTCGCATAGCCTGGCCGGCTCGGTCGGCGTGGCGCCGGGTGTTTGGCTGCCGCTCGGCATCGTGGCTAGCGCTGGCTATGACCGGGAAGATGCGAGCGAACTGGATCAGCGGTTCGAGGATGCATGGGGCCGCGTGGATGCTACGCTGCCGGTGTCGCAGACCGTCGCCCTTGCCGGGGGTGTAGGCTATGAACGGATTAAGATCAGCCAACGTTCGCCTGAGCTTGACGGGAGCGGCGTGCCGGTGGTCCGCAACGGCCGTTATGTCACTGACGACAGTTCGCCGCGCGCGCTGATCTATGATTTCGATGACATCATCTGGGACGTTGGCGTGCTCTGGCGTCCCAACCGCCGCACCTCGCTGGAGGCGCGGGTCGGCGAGCGCTATGGCGGGATGAGCTATACGGGCAGCTTCGTATGGCAGGGTCGCGGCCAGTCGTTCGCGCTGGTGGTATTCGACGGCATCGACAGCTTTGGGCGGATCATCACCTCCAATGTCGCGGCGGTCTCGGGCAGCAGCCTGAATGTCGTGCGCAATCCCTTCACTGGAGATTTCACCGGCTGCGCCTTCTCGCAAAGCGGTGGTGGGCAGTGCTTCAACGACGCGCTGACGGGAGTTACCGACGCGAACTTCCGCTATCGGGGCGTTGCCGCCCAATATGCGGCGCAGCGGGGGCCTTGGGGCCTTGGCGTCGGCCTTGGCTATTCGCAGCGCAAGTTTGTGACGCCTTCGGGTCAGACGGTGTTCGTGCGCGGAACGCGGGACCAGAACTGGTATGGCACCGCATCGCTCAGCTATGTGATCGACAGTCGGTCCAGCCTGGATAGCGCCGTCTACGCCAATTATTTCGATGCGAGCGGCGCGCGGCTCGACGTGCTGAACCTGGGTGCGTTCACCAGCTACAACCGCCTTATCAACCGCAATCTTCAGGCATCCGCTTCGCTTGGGCTCGACAGCGCCAAGGCGGACGATCTGGATGCCGTCATCAACGCCATGGGCCAGGTCGGCCTGCGGTACAGCTTCTAATCGCGTCCGGAGACGAGAGATGTACGACCAGTTCTACGGATTTGAGGGCCGCCCGTTCCAGCTGACCCCCGACCCGCATTTCTATTTTGAGAGCGCGACCCACCGCAAGGCGCTGTCCTATCTGGGCTATGGTCTGGCGCAGGGTGAAGGCTTCATCGTCATTACCGGCGACATCGGCGCGGGCAAGACGACGCTGGTCGGGCACCTGATGGCGACGATCGATCCGGCGCGGCTCACTGCGGTCAAGATCGTATCGACGCAGGTTGGCGGTGACGACATGCTGCGCTTAACCGCGCAGAGCTTTGGCCTGCCGACCGATGACATGCCCAAGGCGCAGATTTTGCGGCAGATCGAGGCGTTCCTGCATGGTCAGGCGCGCGCAGGGCGGCGGTCGCTGCTGATCGTCGATGAGGCGCAGAACCTCTCTGTTTCGGCGATTGAAGAGCTGCGCATGCTTTCCAACTTCCAGTTGGGCGGGCAGTCGCTGTTGCAGATATTCCTGCTGGGCCAGCCGGAATTTCGCGATCTGCTGAAGTCCGCGCAGCTGGAGCAGTTGCGGCAGCGCGTGATCGCGACCCATCATCTCGATCCGATGCAGCCCGAGGAGATCGAGCCTTACATCCTGCATCGCCTGTCGATTGTCGGATGGAACGGCGATCCGCAGTTCACGCCGGACGCGTTCGCGGCCATCTATACCGCGACCGGGGGCGTTCCGCGCCGGGTGAACGTTCTTGCCAGCCGTGTGCTGCTGCTGGGTGCGCTGGATCAGTTGTCGGAAATCGATGCGGCTGCGGTGCAGGCGGTGATCGAGGATATGGGCGCGGACAGCGATGTTGCCGTGCAACCGATGCCGTCATCCGTGCTGGACCGTGCGGAGGAGGCGCCTGCTGTGACTCCGGTCGCGGCGCAGGTGGAACCCGCGCGCGAAACACTGCGCGCCGAACTTAATGCGCTGCGGTCGCGTCAGCCTGAGCCATCGCCCGCGCTGATGGACGAGATTGCCACGCTGCGCGCGGAAGTAGATTCGCTGCGGATCGAACAGGTCGCCATCCAGGCGGTGGACCCTGAGGCGCTGAAGGATTGCTTCACTCTGATCGAGGAGCGGCTTTCGTCGCTTGAATTCCGTGTGGGCGAACAGGATACGGCGCTGCGCCGGGTACTGACGTTGCTGGTGGACTGGGTGGAGCGTGAACAGCGGATGGGCGACGCGCCGCACAGCGCCGCTGCCTGAACCCGACCATGGTGCTGAATGCCCTATCGGTCGATGTGGAGGATTGGTTTCATGTCGGCGCTTTTGAGCGCACGATCAGCCGGTCTTCATGGGACGGACTGACGCATCGGGTGGAGCGCAATACGGATGCCGTGCTGGCCCTGTTTGACGAGGCGGGGGTCAGCGCGACATTCTTCACGCTTGGGTGGGTGGCGGAACGCTACCCCGCCTTGATGCGGCGGATAGCCGAGGCTGGGCATGAGGTGGCGAGCCATGGCTATGATCACGCGCGTGTCTTTACGATGAGCCCGGAGGCGTTTCGCACGGATTTGCGCCGGTCGCGCGCTTTGCTGGAGGATGCCAGCGGGCAGCGCGTCATTGGCTATCGGGCGCCCAGCTTTTCGATCGATCATCGCACGCCATGGGCGCACGCCATATTGGCGGAAGAGAGCTATCGTTATTCCAGTAGCGTCGCGCCGATCCGACATGATCATTATGGCTGGCCTGAATCGCCCCGCTTTGCCTGGCGGCCGGCGGCGGGGAGTGATTTGCTGGAGCTGCCGGTGACGACTGCCGAATTTGGCGGGCGGAGGTTGGCGGCTGGGGGCGGAGGGTTTTTCCGTTTGCTGCCCTATGGCTTTTCCCGCTGGGCTATCCGGCAAGTGAATGGGCGGGAGAAGCAGCCCGCCATCATCTATTTCCATCCCTGGGAAATTGATCCCGACCAGCCGCGCGTGGCGGGAGCGCCGCTTCGATCGCGTTTGCGCCATTACAGCAATCTGTCCGTGATGGCGGACAAGCTGCGTCGGCTGACCGCTGATTTTTCCTGGACGCGCGTGGATGCGCTTGTCGCTCGCGAGGCGGAGTTGGCGGCATGAGGGTGGATGGCGGAGCAGGTGTCGGCGTTGTTACGCTCGATTTGGACGACGCCGTGCAGGTGGCTGCGGTGGATGCCTTCGTTGAGGGCATGGTGGACGGAACGCCTTTCCATCGGCCTGCCTGGATCAAGGCGGTTGAGCGTGGCACTGGCAATCGTGCGCATATGCTGGCTGCGGTAGCATCGTCGGGCCAGATCGCGGGTCTTCTCCCGCTGACGCACATGAAAAGCCGCCTGTTCGGTGAAGCGCTCGTGTCTTCGGGCTTTGCCGTCGATGGCGGCATATTGACGAGCGATTCTGCCATTTCGTCGGCGCTGGCGAGCGCTGCTGAAGGATTTGCACGGGATCGCGGCGTCGCTTCGGTCGAACTGCGCGGCGGGTCATCACCCGGCGAGGGCTGGACAATTCATGAGGGGAGCCATCTCGGCTTCGTCAGGCCGATCGCTGCCGATGACGAGGGTGAGTTGCTCGCTGTCCCACGCAAGCACCGGGCGGAATTGCGCAAGGCATTGACTAATCCGGCGTTGAGGGTTGAGGTTGGGCGCGGCGATCATCTCGTGCGGGCGCATTATGATGTTTATGCGCAGAGCGTGCGCAATCTCGGGACGCCGGTTTTTCCGAGGCGCCTGTTTCGCGAAGTGCTGGCGGCGTTCGGTGAGGATGCCGACATATTGATCGTCTATGAGGGTGACCGGCCGGTTTCGGGAGTGCTGACACTCTACCATCAGGGGCGGGTCATGCCATTCTGGGGCGGAGGTGTTGCCGAAGCGCGGCGGCTGCGTTCCAACGAACTCATGTATTACCGGCTGATGGGCCATGGGCGGACACGCGGCATGCGGTTGTTCGATTTCGGGCGGTCCAAGACGGGGAGCGGGCAAGCCGCGTGGAAGAAAAGCTTTGGCTTTGATCCAGTGCCACTCGCCTATCATAGCTGGTCGGCGACGGGCGAGCGGCGCGACATCAATCCCAACAGCGCGCAATATCAGCGTCGCGTGGAGATGTGGAAGAAGCTGCCGCTCCCGATCGCCAACCTGATCGGGCCGCTGATTTCGCGGGGGCTGGGATGACGGGCGAGATAGTTTTCCTCTGTCACCGCATCCCCTTTCCACCTGATCGGGGCGACAAGATACGTTCCTATCACATATTGAAGCGGCTGGCGGAGATAGCGCCCGTGCATGTCGGCTGCTTTGCGGATGACGATCGCGATCTGAGCTTCGCCCCGGCCATGGCGGAGATGACGGCGAGCCAGTGCGTGCTGAAGCGCGACAGGTCGCGCGTTGTGGCGGGTCTGTCCGGATTGGTTAGGCGGCAGCCGATGCTGGTGTCCCTCTTTGATGACAAGCGGCTGCATCAATGGGTGCGGACGACTTTGGCGGAGCGGCCGATCGCGGCGGTGATGGCCTATTCGGTGCAGATGGCGCATTTTGTGCCGGTGCTTCCCGATGGCGTTCGTTTCGTCATGGATTTCGTCGATTTCGATTCGGCCAAATATGCGAGCTATGGAGCGGCAGGCGGCGGTGCCATGGGGTGGATCAACCGGCGCGAAGGGCGGGTTCTGCTCAATTTTGAGCGTGCCACTGCCGAGCGTGCTGATGTCAGCGCTTTCGTTAGTGAAGCCGAGGCCGCACTGTTCCGGGAGGCTGCGGGCCTGGACGGCGCGCGGGTCATCGGCATGGATAATGGCGTGGCGTTGGATTATTTCGATCCGGCGGCCGAATTTGATGGGGTTACGCGACCGGCGGGTCCGCTCATCCTGTTCACCGGGCAGATGGATTATCGGCCCAATGTCGAGGCGGTAGAAAGCTTTGCGCGTGATAGTTTGCCAGCCTTGCGAGCCAGACATCCCGAGGCTTGCTTTGCCATCGTCGGGCGCAATCCTTCGCCGCAGGTTAGTGCGCTGTCGCAGTTACCCGGCGTCATTGTGACTGGCGCGGTGCCTGATGTTCGCGGCTGGCTGGCGGCGGCGGATATTGTGGTTGCGCCGCTTCGGATCGCCCGCGGAATACAGAATAAGGTGCTGGAGGCGATGGCCATGGCGCGGCCCATAGTCGCGTCGCCGCAAGCAGCCGAAGGCATCGATGCGCAGGACGGGGTGCATTTTCTCATCGCGGCTGATCCTGCCGAAGAGGTTGAGAAGATATGCGCGCTGCTGGCCGATCCTGAGCGAGCACGGCGTCTGGGCGAGGCTGGCCGTTCACGGGTTGAGCAACGCTATCGCTGGTCGGAAACGCTTAAAGATTTGCCGGATATGCTGTTTGGTCCTGTGCCCGCTTTAGGCAGCCGGGCCGCGTGACTGACAGGACGCTGCCTTTGTCTCGAGCGCGCAGCGTTGGCGTGGAAGGTTGGCGCGGGCATCTCGCCGCGCTTGGCGTTCTGGCGTTCCTGATCCTCACATTGTTCCATCGCGATGCGGCGAGCATGGTGTCGATATGGTGGAATGCGTCCACCTTCGGCCATTGCCTCTTCATCCCGTTCCTGATCGCCTGGCTGGTGCAGCAGGGACTTCCCGGCCTGCGCCAGCTTCAGCCCGTAGCCTGGGCTCCCGGATTGATTTGGATGGGGCTGGGCGCCTTCGCCTGGCTGTTGGGAGCGGCGGCGGGTGTCGCGGTGTTCCGCCATGCGGCGATCATCCTGATGTTGCAGGGTAGCGTCATCACGCTGCTCGGGCCTGCCGTAGCGAGAGCGCTACTGTTCCCGCTTTTCTATGCCTTCTTCATGGTGCCGATGGGGGAGGAACTGGTCGCGCCGCTGCAATTGATCACGGCGCGGCTGTGCATGGTCTTTCTCGGCATTGCGGGCGTTCCCGCGCATCTGGACGGCATCTTCATAACGACGCCCACCGGCTATTTCCGGGTGGCGGAGGCCTGCTCGGGCGCGAAGTTCGTCATTGCGATGACGGCCTATGGCGCGCTGGTCTGCAATGTCTGCTTTGCGAGCTGGCCGCGCCGCATCCTCTTCATGGCCGGTGCGCTGATATTGGCGGTGCTGGCCAATGGCTTGCGCGCATTCGGGACAATATGGATCGCACATCTGACCAATATCGAGGCCGCTGTCGGCTTTGACCATGTCATGTATGGATGGGTCTTTTTCGCCATTATCATGGCGGTGGTGATGGCCGCAGCGTGGCCCTTTTTCGACCGACGGCCGGGTGATCCATGGTTTGATCCTGCTCGGCTTGGGAGTCTCATTCGTGGTCGCCTCCCGCTTGTCGTCGCCGTCGGTGCAGCGAGCGTGTTGGTGCTTGTCGCGCCCGTCTGGCTGATCGTGAGCGCGGCGGCGAGCAAGTCACTAACTGGTGCGCCGACTCTCCCTGCGGTCAAGGACTGGGCACTGACTTCGGCGCAGCCCCGCTACCCCTGGAGACCGCGATTCGATGGGGCGGACTATCTTGTCCT
Source organism: Sphingobium sp. TomTYG46 (assembly GCF_055396345.1). NCBI lineage: Bacteria > Pseudomonadati > Pseudomonadota > Alphaproteobacteria > Sphingomonadales > Sphingobiaceae > Sphingobium > Sphingobium sp. TomTYG46. The sequence goes on along the minus strand of NZ_AP027324.1, from coordinate 1,113,097 downwards.
TGGACGCTACCGGAATGCGGAGGGAGATGTGGTTGACCTCGCCATCGCCAGCTTTGATCGGCAGGATGAGGGGCGTGAGCTTGTGGGCTTTGCTCAAGGCGCCGCGAATCCTGACCAGCGTTGGTCATGGTCCTCGCCTGCGCCCGCCCCCTCGAACGGGCTAGGCGAGCAGATGACCGCCCCCGGGCCGGTGGTCCGCCATGCCGTCAGCTTCTACAAGGTGGGGGACGGCCCCGTCACCGGCAGCGCGCCGCGCGTGAAGGTCGACACGATGCTGACCCGGTTGCTCGGCCGCGATCAGCGCGCCGCCGCCATCATCGTCTCGGCCGAAGAGCGGCAGGGCAAGCCCGCCGACTCCGCCATCGCGCTGTTCCTGCAAGATATTGGCGATGTGAAGGATTTGGCTGACCGCAGCCTCGGCATCCGCTAAAGCCCGTTCGCATGTGCGGGATAGCGGGCATCTTCCATCTTGAAACGGCCAAGCCGGTCGATCCGGCGCGGGTGCGCGCGATGCTGGACGTGATGCCGCATCGCGGGCCTGACGGCAGCGGCGTGTGGACGGCGCCGGGCGTCGGGCTGGGCCATGTGCGTCTATCCATCATCGACCTTGGCGGCGGGGCGCAGCCCATGCTGACCGAGGATGAGAGCCTGGCCGTCACTTTCAATGGCGAGATCTATAATTTCGCCGAAGTTCGCGCCGAGCTGGAGGCCAAGGGCCATGTCTTCCGCACGGACAGCGATACGGAGGTCATCCTCCACGGCTATCGCCAGTGGGGCGAGGCCTGTGTCGAGCGGTTCCATGGCATGTTCGCCTTTGCCCTGTTCGACCCGCGGGCGCAGTCGCTGTGGCTGGTGCGCGACCGGCTGGGGGTGAAGCCGCTATATTATGCGCAGCTTTCGGATGGCAGTCTGATCTTTGGGTCGGAATTGAAGGTCCTGCTCGCTCACCCGCTGCTCCGCCGCGCCCCAGATTTGGCTGCGGTCGAGGATTTCATGGCCTATGGCTATGTGCCCGACGACGCCTGCATCGTTGCGGGCGTGCGCAAGTTGGCGGCGGGTCACACATTGCGGCTGGTGCGTGGGCGACCCGTGCCGCAGCCGCAACGCTATTGGGATGTGACCTTTGCCGAACGCAGCAAGGCGAAGCCCGAGACGTTGGAGGAGGAACTGGTCGCCCTGATGCGGCAGGCGGTACGGTCACGCATGGTTTCCGACGTGCCGCTGGGAGCATTTCTGTCCGGCGGTGTGGATAGTAGCAGCGTCGTCGCCTTGATGGCGGAGGCGTCCAATCAGGCGGTCAAAACCTGTACCATCGGCTTCGATGTGGCGAGCCTGGACGAAAGTGCCTATGCCGACCGGATTGCCCGGCGCTTTGCTACCGATCACCGTATGCGGATCGTATCGCCCGATGATTATGGGTTGATCGATACGCTTGCCTATCATTTTGACGAGCCTTTCGCCGATGCCTCCGCGCTGCCCACCTATCGGGTGTGCGAACTGGCGCGGGAGAAAGTGACGGTCGCCCTGTCGGGTGATGGTGCCGATGAAGCCTTTGCCGGATATCGCCGCCATCGTTTCCAGATGCAGGGGGAGCGGGTGCGCAGCCTCCTTCCCGCATCGGTTCGAGAGCCGCTGTTCGGCACCTTAGGCCGCTGGTATCCGAAAGCCGATTGGGCGCCCCAAGCGCTGCGGGCAAAGTCGACCTTCCTCGAATTGGCGGGTGAGGGGAGCGAGGCTTATGCGGCATCCGTCAGCGTGACACCTCATGCGCTGCGCCAAAGGCTGTTCAGTCAGGACATGCGCAGTCGGCTGGGCGCTTATCGGGCGGAGGACCGCTATATCCGTGCCATGGCGGACGCGCCTGCGCGCGATCCGCTGGACCGGGCGCAATATGCCGATATTCATATCTGGTTGCCGGGCGACATCCTTACCAAAACCGACCGGATGAGCATGGCTGTCGGGCTGGAAGCGCGCGAGCCGTTGCTGGACCATCGGCTGGTGGAGTTCGCCGCTCGCTTGCCCGTTGCCCAGCGTATCCGGGGCAATAGCGGCAAATATCTGATGAAGAAGGCCATGGAGCCTTATCTGCCCCACGACATTCTCTATCGTCAGAAAATGGGTTTCGTGACGCCGATCAGCAACTGGTTTCGCGGGCCGCTCGCGGGTGAGGCGAGCGCCATTGCGGGTGGGTCCGCGCTTGCCCGAACCGGCTGGTTCGACGCCAAGGCGCTGGGTCGCATCGCCGCCGATCACAAGTCCGGGATGGCCGATCATGGCCGCTTGCTCTGGCAACTGCTGATGCTGGACAAGTCGTTGACCCGCTTGTTCGGCCTTTGACCTGCTGGCAAAGAAGGCTCTTTCACGCAAAGCCTTGCATGGCAGTCCCGCCGGTGCCAACGGAGCGGGCGGGTTAAGGACAAGCAGGACGCAAGTGACAGTTTCGAAGGAAATAGTTCGAGCGCGACTTTATCTGCTGTGCCTCCTTGGAGACCTGGCAGGACTGTTCCTGTCATTTCTGCTGGCGAACTGGTTCGTGCTGGGCGCGCTGCTGGGCGAGCCGGGGAAGCCGCATGGCCTCGTGATGTTCGCCATGGTCGCGCCGCTTTATATATTGCTGGCGGTGCAGGGCGGGGCTTACGGCATTCACATGCTGGACGACATCCGGCGCGGCATCTTCCGGGGGCTTTCGGCGCTGGCGCAGGCGGCGTTGCTGATGTTGCTGGTGGTCTATTTGGGCAAGATCGCCGAGCAGCTTTCGCGTTTGACCTTTGTCGTCGGCCTTGGCTTTTCGGCGGTCAGCGTCGCGCTGGTACGGCTGGCAATTGCCCGGCTTGGCGCTCGCTTGCTGGGCGAGGTGCCGCACCTTACCGCCGTCATCATGGATGGCGTGGAGATTGAGACCGGCCCGCATATGGAAGTGATCGATGCGGCCGCCGCGAACTTGCGGCCTGCCAGCCACGATGCCGACATGGCGGCACGGCTGGCGGCGGCGGTTGGCATGGCGGAGCGTGTGATTGTCGCATGCCCGATGGAGCGGATGAGTGACTGGTCGGTGGCGCTCAAGTCCCTGTCCGCGCGCGGTGAGATCGTGGTGCCCGAATTGCTGCGGTTCGCACCTGCTCGCGTCGATGAGTTCGATGGGCAACCGACCATCATCGTGGCGGGCGGCCCGTTCCAGTTCCGCGACCGGATCATCAAACGGATTTTCGACATTATCGTAGCGACAGCTGCGACCATCGCCATTTCGCCGGTGCTGATCGCCGCCGCGCTGGCGGTGAAGCTGACCAGCCCCGGACCCGTCATCTTCAAACAGCCCCGGATCGGGCGCGATGCGCGGCCCTTCAATATCTACAAGTTCCGGTCGATGCGGATCGAGGCGGCCGACCACAAGGCGGACAAGCTGACAGCGCGGGACGACGATCGGGTGACGCCTGTCGGACGCTTCCTGCGCCGCACCAGCATCGACGAACTGCCGCAGCTTTTCAACGTGCTGCGCGGCGACATGAGCATTGTCGGGCCGCGTCCCCATGCCGCAGCGGCCAAGGCGGGCGACAGCCTCTATTGGGAAGTCGATGAGCGCTATTGGGAGCGGCATTGCATCAAGCCGGGCATGACCGGCCTTGCGCAGGTCCGTGGTCATCGCGGATCGACCGACCATCATCAAGATTTGATCGACCGGCTTCAGTCGGACCTGGAATATGTGACGAAATGGTCGATCTCGCGTGACCTGCGTATCATCATGGCGACCATCGGGGTGCTGGTGCATCATAAGGCCTATTGATGCGCGGTGTGGACCTGATCCTTTTGCTTATCCTTGTCGCGTCGGTGGTGGCGCTGCTCTGGCCGTTCCTCTTTTACCCGCTGATCCTGCGCGCATTGCCGACGAAGCCGGACGCGGCGCGCGCGGGTGAAGTGCCCTCGGCTTCGCTGCTCTTCTGCGCGTATAATGAGGCAGCGGCGATGCCGGAGAAGCTGGCCAATCTGGCGATGTTAAAGCGTCGCCATCCCGCCCTTGAGATTCTGGCCTTTGACGATGGTTCGTTGGACGAGACCGCGTCGCTGATAGCCGCACGGGGTGATCTGGTGACGTTGATACAGGGTCCGGGTCGCAGCGGTAAGGCGCATGGCATGAAGCAGCTGGCGGCGCGCGCACGTGGCGATGTGCTGATCTTCACCGACGCTAATGTGATGCTGGACGAGGAGGCGATCGGCATTCTTCTCGCCCGCTATGCTGATCCTGATGTGGGCGGCGTTCTTGGTTCGCTGCATTATATGGGCGAGGGTGAGAGCGCGACGGCATCGGTGGGTTCGCTCTACTGGCGGATGGAGGAGCGATTGAAGGACGAGGAATCGCGCACTGGCAATGTGCTTGGTGCCGACGGTTCCATCTTTTCCATCCGTCGCGCGCTCTATCCTGTCTTTCCGGACAGTGTGCTTGATGACCTGACTGTGTCGATGGCGGTGGTGTTCGCGGAATCGCGGTTGGTCAAGGCGAAGGACGTCATCGCCAGGGAGCGACTGGTTGCGGGCAGGGGCGATGAATATCGGCGAAAGGTTCGAATCGCCGCTCGCGCATGGCACACGCATCTGTATCTTCGTCCGCAGCTTCGCCGAATGCGGCCGCTCGACCGGTTCAAATATGCTTCTCGCAAGATCATCAGGTGGTTTGGGGGAGTTTTCATCCTGACCGGTGGGATTGCGGCCCTGTTGCTGGCTGTCCGCATTTCGCCTTTGCTGGCTCTTGGTGGGACGGTGCTCGCGTTGCTTTTGCTGACGCTAGGCTTGCGGGCGAAGTCGGGGCCTTTGGCGGCGGTGACCGACATTCTCATCGCCTATGCCGCGACGCTTCAGGGAGTCATGAAAGCCATGTCGGGCCGCACGGTCACTGTCTGGAATCCCGCAAAGTCACGCTGATCCCTCTCGCCAAAGGCGGGGCATCATGTATAGGCCCTCCCCAATGCTGATCGGAGCCAAGGCGTGATTACTTTCCAGCGGGTGGCGAAAGCTGTCGGCAAGCATCTGACCCGGACCATGCTTGTCCTGCGCAAGGCGATGGGCGCGCGCGCTAACCGGGCGTGCCCGGCATGTGGTCAGTCAGTAGTCGGCTTCTTCCGCTATGGCGAGAATGCGGAATGGGGGTGCCCCAATTGCGGAGCATCGCCGCGCGAACGGCTGATGAACCATCTGATCGCGGAAAAGACGCTGACGGTTCCGGAAGATGGGGCCATCCTGCACATGGCGCCCAATGAAGGCAGCCTTGTCCGCCGCTTTTCTGCCGCCGCCGGTTATGTACCCGCGGATCTTGATCCGGCGCGCTATTCGGTTCCCGGCATGCGCCGCGTGGACCTGATGGCGTTGGAGGAGGCTGAACAATATGACTTGTTCTATGCCAGCCATGTCATGGAGCATGTGCCGGACGATCACGCCGTCCTGCGCAATATCTATCGCGCTTTGAAGCCCGGCGGCGAAGCCTGGCTGATCGTGCCGCTGTGGGACAAGCCGACTGAGGATGGCAGCTTCGACATTCCGCCCCGCGAGCGGGAACGGCGATTTGGCCAGTGGGACCATGTGCGCCAATATGGTCTGGATTTCGCCGATCGCATTCGCGCAGCTGGCTTCCAGCTGGAAGAGATTGACGCGAGCGGGATCGATGCCGACACGCGCCACTTCTTTGCGCTGGATGACCGCTTGTTCCGCGCTCGCAAGCCCATGGGAAGCGCCGCCCGGTGAGCGTGCTGGTCGGCAGGACCATCGCCAGGATGGAAGGGTCTGCCCGCTTCATTGCCCTCATCAAGCTCGCCAATGTCGGGCTCACGCTGATCTGGGGTTTCGCCGTCACTTATGTTTTCGTGCGCGTCCTGCCGCTGCGCGAGTTTCAGGCATTTCTGCTGTTGGTCGCCTTCGGCAACTTCACCATTTCTGCCGAGTTCGGCCTGACCAGCATCATCTATGCCCGACTGCGGCGTCATTGGCTTGGCCATGGCGGAGACAGCGGGGACGGCTTCCGTCTGGAGGAAATGGGCGTCCTTTTCCTGTTCCTGGGCATGCTGATCCTTGGCGGGGTGGTGATCCTGCTCGTCGCGCTGGTGGCGGGGGGGATCGACACGACGATGCCGCTTCTCTTCATTCTCTTTTTCCTGTCCGCCTGCATCAACCTTCCGGCGCTGCTCGCGAAACGAGCGCTGGCGGCGGTCGATGGGAATTTTGTGTGGGAGATGCTGGATTGTTTGCGGCGGATGATGACCATCGCGCTGCTGCTGCTGATCCTCAAAGGGTTGGACGCGCGTCTTTCGGTGGCGCTGCAACTGATCATCAGCATGGCCGTGATCGGATATGCCATCAAGTTGGTGCATGATCGGTTGGGTATGACGACGCGGCACTGGCTCGCCTTTCGCCGGGGCGGGGCATATGTGCGCACCCATTATTTGCGGGATATAAGTGCGTCAGCGCTGTTCACCGTGTCTGAGATCGTGGCCTATAATGCGCCCTATTTCACCATAGCGATCGCCACGCAGGACGCGCGGCCGATGCTGCTTTTCGATTTCCTGTTCAAGATGTCGCGGGCGCTTTCCATGGCGATCCGCGCCATGGTGGAGGCCGCGCTTCCTCGCATCACCCGAGCTTTTCACGGGGGAGACCGACCCCGCCTGCGACAGCTGCTGGCCCGGGCACTGGCGGCCGGGTTTATCTTCGCCCTAGCCGCGTCGGCTGCGTTGCTGATGCTTGGGCAGTGGGTCTTCGCAAAGCTGTTCGCCGGACGAGCCGCCATTGGCATGACCGATCTGCTGCTGATTGATGGCGCTTTGCTGGCGCTGACGCTGATCTGCGTGTCGGTCTATGTCCAGGCGGCGCTCGGGCGCTTTTCTCACCTGCTCAAGCGCTCTCTACCCTTCCTCGCCGGATCGCTGCTCAGCGTGCCACTCGCCATGATGCTGGGTGACAGGTTCGATCGAGGCTTCCTCGCGATTTATGCGCTGACGATGATCGTGGTCGCAGCGCTCCATGCCCTGTCGTTGTGCCGTCTGCTGCAAGGTCCGGCCGCGCGATGAAGATCGCAATGGTCGATCCGTCGCTTTTCACCGGGCGATATGATGACAGCCTGTGCAGCGGTCTTGCCGCACAGGGGGCGGATGTGACCCTGCTCGGCCGCCCGATGCGATCCACTGACGCCATCGCGCCGGAGAGCTATCAATACGAATCAAGATTCTTCCGTCGGAGCGAAGCGTTGCGAGCGCGATTGGGGGAGGGCAAGGCCTTTCGTCTGATCAAGGCCGCCGAATATGGCGCCGCCTGCGCGCTCGGCCGGGTCAGTGCGCTGGCAGCGGCGGACGTTGCGCATTTCCAATGGCTGCCCCTCGCGCCCGCCGACCGCCTGCTGTTGCGCCGATTGAAGGGGCGGGTTCCACTGGTCCATACGGTCCACAATGCGGATGCCTATCATGCCGATGCAGGCGTGCAGGGCAGAGGATATCGCGCCTTGCTCGACCTATTCGATGCGCTGATCGTGCATGGCGATACGACGCGCCAGGCATTGGAGGCACAGGGGATCGCACCTGCCCGCATTCATGTGACGCCCCATCCCCCGATGCGTTTGGCACCTGCAACAATGGCCGAACTGGCCGCTATCCCGGACGCCTCCGTCCCGCGCCTGCTCTTCTTCGGCACGATCAGGCCGTATAAGGGCGTCGATATATTGATCGAGGCTTGCATGTCGCTCTGGCGGGCGGGGCATGCTTTCGAACTGGTGGTGGCAGGCAAGCCCTTCATGGATGTAGCGCCATTGCTGGAAAGAGTCCGGGCTGAGGGCTTTGCTGGTCGGCTGATTGCCGACCTTGGCTTCCTCACGGAAGGGCGGCTGGACGCCCACATGGCAAAGGCCGATGCCATCATCTTCCCCTATCGCCAAATCGATTCAAGCGGCGCGTTCCTGTCGGCCCTGCACCATGGCAAGGCGATGGTGACATCGGGCGTGGGCATGTTCGCCGCCTTGCCGGAGGGAGTGGCGATCCGCACAGCGGCCGGAAATCCGGACGATCTTGCTCAAGCCCTCTTGCGGCTAATTCAAAGCCCCGCCATCAGGCAGACGGCTGGCGCGGCGGCACGCGCCTATGGTGAGACTTTGGGCAGTTGGAAGGACATGGCGTTGGCAACGATCGGCATTTACCGCTCTGTTATAGTCTCGCGCGCATGAGCCGATATGTCCGCGAACTGGCCGACCGCGCGCTGGCGATCCGCCTCGCCGTCGCCGGGCGGGTGCATCAATATCCGGAAATCCAGGCGCTTCGCCGGTTCCTCTCCGCCTTTGCGGTCGATTGCGTGTTCGATGTCGGTGCTAACCGGGGGCAATATGCGGCCATGTTGCGCAAGGACGTCGGCTTTGCCGGCACGATCCTGTCCTTTGAACCCAATCCCGATGTCTTTGCCGAGCTATCCCGCCGGGCGGCATCTGACGCCAAATGGCATGTGTTCAACCTTGCCTTGTCCGACTTTGAAGGAACCGCCAGTTTCAACATCATGGCGGCCGATCAGTTCAGCTCGCTCAAGAAGCCGTCGGATCGGCAGGATGCCATCTTTGCCGAGCGCAACAAAGTCACCCGGACGGTCGAGATGCAATGCAGGCGGATCGACACGCTTCTGCCGGAGTTGCGGGCGGAGCATGGATTTTCCCGTCCGTTCCTGAAGATGGACACGCAGGGTCATGATCTTTCCGTCTGCGAAGGTGCGGGGGCCTCGATCGGTGCCATGGCGGGCGTGCAGACCGAACTTGGCGTGAGGCCCATATACGAAAATGGCACCGGCTATCAGGCGATGATCGACTGGCTGGAGCAAAAGGATTTCATTCCCTCGGCTTTCTTCGCCAACAACAAGGGACATTTTCCGCTGCTCGTCGAAATGGACGGCATTTTCGTCAACTGGGCGCTGCTGCCGCAGGAAAGCTGAATGTACGTTCCGCCCGCCCGGCCTATCGATGCCCGCCGCCTTTTCCTGGCGGGTGCCATCGGTCTGACCCTGTGGCTGGGCGCTACATTTCTGTGGCATGTGACGTATCGGCAAGGTGTCAGCCTGGCGGTCATCCTGTTTCTGGATCAGGATTTTCCCGCTCTGTTGGGCGGGTTGTTACTGCTGACGCTGGCGGCGCTTTTTGCCGAGGGGATGGGGTTCCGCCTGCCAAAGCCCCGCGCGCGGGTGATCGTGCCGCTGATCGTCGTCTTTGGCCTCGTCGCCTGGGCGGGCCATTACTGGCTGTTCCAGAACTATTCGATTTCGCGAGACGAGGAAGTCGCGCGCTTTGCGGCCGCCTATATGCGCGAGGGATTGTTCGCCCGGCCGATCCCCGCCGAATGGGAAGCCTATCGGCGCGCGATCATGCCGGAATTCTTCTCTCCCTTTGGCGCTGCCGACTATTGGACCGCTGCCTATTTGCCGATGAACAGCGCGATTCAGGCCTTGTTCTGGCAGTTGGGCGACCCGAATCTGGCGGGTCCAGCATTGTTGATTGCCGGGCTATTTGCCCTGTGGCGCGTGGCGCTGCATCTTTTTCCGACGCGGGACGATGCCGTTTGGGTGACGATGCTGCTTGGGTTGTCGTCCACGCAGCTCTGGGTCACGGCGATGACCCCCTATGCGATGACGGGCCATTTCGCGCTCAACATGGTCTGGCTCGCGCTTGTCCTGCGGGGTGGCGTGATCGGTCATGTCAGCGCCGGTGCGGTGGCGCTGGTGGCGGCTGGCCTGCATCAATGGCATTTCCCGCCTATCTTCATCGCGCCCTTCATATTGTGGATGCTTCTGTCCCGCCGCTGGGCCGTGGCCGCATTTCACGTCCTGATCCTGATCGCCATCGTTGTCGTGTGGGCAAAGCTTTGGCCCGGCTTCCTTGTCCAGTCGTTGGGGCCTGCCGCCGATGTCCGGCCTTCCGCAGGGGTGGCGGACAAGGTGGGGAGCCTGTTCGAACGTTTGGGCGACCGCTGGCAACCGCTGGTCAACCTCAGCCGCTTTGCCGCATGGAACAATATATTGATGGTGCCGCTGGCGGCGCTGGGTGTGATGGCGATGCAATGGCGCAAGGCGTTGCGGGGGCAGGAAATCGCATTGCCGCTGGCGCTTGGCTGCTTTGCCGGTTGCGCGCTGGCGCTGGCGCAGGGCTATGGCTGGGGCTTTCGCTATGCCCATGGCTTCATCGGGCCGTTCTGCCTTCTGGCAGGACTAGGCTGGGCGCGTTTCCGTCCGGCGGCGATGCGGCCCATTTACCTGGCCGTGGCGATAACGTTGGCGATGAGCACCTTTCTTGTCTGGCGCACGCATGTGTTCGTCGCGCCCTATGCCGCCAGCCATCGCATGATCGATGCGTCGAAGGCCGATGTGGTGCTGGTCGATCCGCGCGGCGGATTATATGTGACCGACCTAGTGCGCGGCCGGGACGGTGTGCCGGGGCGGCCCATGGTGATGAACCTTGGGATGTTGACGCTGGGGCAGGTGGACGAGCTTTGCCAGCATTATGTCGTTGAACTGTTCGACCGCGCCGAGTTCCGCCCGTTGGGCATACCGCTCGCTCGCTGGAATCTCGGGCGCATGGACGCGCTCCGCGCGCATATGAAGGCTGCTGGATGCGACAAGCCGGTGTTGCCGCCGCTGCCTGAAACCATCGATGATGCGATGAACGCGTCGGGCGACGTACTATAATCTAGGGCTTGGTGCCCTTCATGAAGACCCGCTTGCCGCCGATCCATGTTTCCAGAACCTGCGTCGCCCGTATGTCGGCGGGCCGAGCGATGGAAATGTCCCGGTCGATGAGGACGAAATCCGCCCTCTGTCCGGGGATCAGGCTGCCGAAGCGCTTATCCGCGAAACCTGCGAAGGCCGCCTGCCGCGTGTAGCCGTCAAGCGCTGCCTCAAAGCTCACTCGCTGCTGGGGCATCCATCCGCCCGCCGGTTCGCCGGCCGCATCCTCGCGGCTCATGGCGACGGCCATGCCGACAAAGGGGTTCGGATTTGTCACAGGCGCGCCGGAGCCGAACGCCAATGGCGCGCGATTGTCGAGCATCGCTTTCCACGCATAACCGCCCCTCAGCCGGTTCTCGCCCATGCGCGCAACCGCCATGCGCCAGTTTGCGGCCTGAAGCGCGGGCTGCATAGACGCTATGACGCCATTTTGTCCGAAGCGGGGAAGGTCCGCCGGATCAACAATCTCTGCCTTTTCGATGCGCCAGCGCCTGTCGCCCTTGTAGGTTTGGCTCAGTTCCGTGATCGCATCCAGCAGTTCGCTGTTGGCCGCGTCTCCGGAGGCATCGACGGCGATTTGGAAATTGTCCATCGCCGCGCGGCTCATCATGTTGCGCAGCTGCGTCGATGGGATCAGCGAATATCCACGCTGACCCGGCGCATCGGCATAATCGGCCTTGATCCACGCTCCACGAGATGCGCTGGATCCGTCCAGCGCCAGTTTCAGGCCACCCATGCGCAGCCGGTCATCATAGAGCCACGGTGTCGGCTCAGGGCCTGCAATCAGCACCATATTGTCGAGGCCCTGCGCATAGGAGATGATCCGCACGCGCAGCGCGCCTCGATCGGCCGAGCGCCGAAATGCCTGCCAATCCTCGATCGTGGTGCCCATGTCGGCAATGCCGGTGACGCCGTTCGCCAGCAACAATTGTTGCGCCTTTTCCAGCGCGATGTCCCGGTCCTTGGGGGCGGGAGGGGGGACAACCCGCTGGATCATGTCCATCGCCTTGCCGACGAACACGCCGGATGGCTTGCCCCCGGTCATCTCGATCCGGCCACCGGCAGGCGCCTTGCTTGTGGCGCTGATGTTGGCGGCTTTCATTGCCGCTGCATTGGCCCAGCCCGCCTGACCATCCGCGCTTTCCAGCCATATTGGGACATCGGCGGAGGCAATGTCGAGATCGGCAGCGGTGGGCGCCCGATTAAGCCCCCAAAGCTCGGCATTCCACCCCCGGCCGATGATCCATTTCCGTCCGGGATTGGCGGCGAAATATTCCCGTATCTTGCCCTGCGCGTCAGCCAGCGAGCGCGTGCCTGACAGGTCGAGTGTGATCTGCGTCAGGCCCGACGCCATGACATGGCCATGCGCGTCTATGAGACCGGGGATCAATGTCTTGCCCCCGCCGTCCAGTTGGAAGTCCAGACCCTTCGGCCAGCTCTCGCCTTTTTTCAGCTTCTTCTTGCGGGGTGGCGCTTCATAGCGTCCGGGCAGCAGTCTTTCGACCTTGCCCTCGTCGTCGATCAGCAGTGCGCGAAACCGCACGGTGCGTCCATTGGCGTCGACCGCGATGCCATTCACATTGTCGATGACCCCCGATGCCAAAGCGGGAAAGGGCAGGGCGAGTGCGGTGATGGCCGCCAAAAGGGCGCGCTTCATGCCTTGGTGATCCGCCTCACCAGCGCGCTCGTATCCTGTCGGCTTCCGCCCATCGCCTGCACATCGGCATAGAATTGATCGATCAGTGCGGTCACGGGGAGGGTTGCACCATTGGCACGCGCCTCTTCGAGGGCAAGGCCAAGGTCCTTGCGCATCCAATCAACTGCGAAGCCAAAATCGAAACTGTCCTGTGCCATAGTCTTCCAGCGGTTATCCATCTGCCAGCTTTGCGCGGCGCCGCCGGACACGGCTTCGAACACCTTGTCCAAATCCAGTTCGGCAGCTTGCGCAAAGCGTAGCGCTTCGGAAAGCCCTTGCAGAACGCCCGCGATGCAAATCTGGTTCACCATCTTGGTCGTTTGCCCGGCTCCCGCACCGCCGACATGCACGATCCGCGCGGCATAGCTCTGCATGACGATCCTCGCGGCCTCGACCGCCGGTTCCGTGCCGCCGCACATGATGGACAGGCGCCCATTTTCCGCGCCCGCCTGACCACCCGATACGGGCGCATCGACGCAGTGAAGCCCCCGGCTTTCCCCTTCGACGAACAGTTGCCGCGCGATCCGTGCCGATACGGTCGTATGGTCGATGAACAGGCTGCCCGGCTTCATTGTCCGGAACGCGCCTTCCTTGCCAACGGTGACCTGCGAAAGGTCATCGTCGGTGCCAACGCAGCTGATGACGATTTCGGCATCTTCCGCCGCCTTGGCCGGGGTGACAGCCACGGCGCCGCCATAGGCCTCGGCCCACTTCTTCGCCTTTCCGATCGAGCGGTTGTAGACGGTCAGTTCGTGTCCGGCCTTCGCCAGATGCCCGGCGATCGGGCCGCCCATGACGCCCAGACCGATAAACGCGATATTAGCCATATGCCTCGTACAGTTAGCCGCGTGGCCTTTTGCCATAGGACGAGATTTCGCCAAGGGCCAGTTCCTTCCGAGGTAAATTTCCGCTAGGGGCGAGCGCATGAACACGTTGAGCAAGATCGAAAGCGCGATGCCGCTGCCCGTTACCGTCGATGACATATTGGCGGCGCGCGTGCGGATTTCGGGCGCGGTCGTGCATACGCCGACGCTGATCAGCCAGACCTTGTCCGACATGCTCGGCTGCAAGGTTTACCTGAAGTTCGAAAATCTCCAGTTTACCGCTGCCTACAAGGAACGCGGCGCGCTCAATCGCCTGCTTCAGCTGGACGCGGCGTCGAAGGAAAAGGGCGTGATCGCCGCTTCCGCTGGCAATCACGCGCAGGGGCTTGCCTATCACGGCCGCCGTCTGGGCGTGCCCGTGACGATCGTCATGCCCGTGACCACGCCGACGGTGAAGGTGACACAGACGCAAGGGCATGGCGCGACGGTCGTGTTGCATGGCGAGAAGTTTGACGACGCCAGCACCTATGCGCGCCAACTGGCCAAGGAAAATGGTCTGACCTTCGTTCACCCGTTCGATGAACCCGACATCATGGCCGGGCAGGGCACTGTCGCGCTTGAAATGCTGGAGGACGCGCCCGAGATCGACACGCTGGTCATACCGATCGGCGGCGGCGGCCTGTTTTCCGGCATGGCCACTGCGGCCAAGGCGATGAAGCCCGACATCCGCATCTATGGCGTGCAGGCGGAACTCTATCCGTCGATGTACAGCCATATCAAGCAGGCGAACCTTCCCTGCGACGGCGATACGCTGGCCGAAGGCATCGCGGTGAAGGAGCCGGGTGAGCTGACGCGCCGCTTTGTCGAGCGTCTGGCCGACGACATCCTGCTGGTCGATGAACGGCATCTGGAGGAGGCGTTGAGCCTGCTGCTCCAGATCGAAAAGACGGTGGTCGAGGGCGCAGGCGCGGCCGGGCTTGCTGCGTTGTTGATGCACAAGGGATTGTTCGCGGGCCGCAATGTCGGCCTGGTCCTGACGGGCGGCAATATCGACACGCGCCTGCTGGCGAACGTGTTGCTGCGTGATCTTGCGCGGTCGGGTCGTTTGGCGCGCCTGCGTATCATTTTGCAAGACCGCCCCGGCGCGCTGTTCCATGTCGCCCGTATCTTCGATCAGGAAGCGGTCAACATTTTGGAGCTGTCGCATCAGCGCATCTTCACCAATCTTCCTGCCAAGGGCCTTAGCCTCGACGTCGAATGCGAAACCCGCGATGGGGAGCATCTCGATCGGCTGATCACGGCCCTGCGCGCCGCAGGATATGAGGTCGCGCCGATCGAGGTTGCCTGATCGGCCTCCCGGCGCAGGGAGTACGCATTTTTTTCGTGGTAAATGACCTTTTCACGGAAGGCTGCGGGCGTCATAGTCTGTCCATGACTCAAGTTTCGCGCAGCGTTTTGACGGAGACCGTGGGGTGAGCGCACCATTTCGTTTTCCGCGCTTCTTTGTGACGAACCCCAGCCCCTGCCCCTATATTCCGGGCCGGAGCGAGCGGAAGGTCTTTACCGAACTTAACGGCGACAATGCGTCGGAACTTAACGATGCGCTTGGCCGCATTGGTTTTCGCCGCAGCCAGAATGTCGCGTACCGGCCGAGTTGCGCCGACTGCTCCGCCTGCGTGTCGGTTCGCGTGGTGGCAGGAGAGTTCACGGCCAACGCGACACAGCGCAAGCTCATCCGCCGCAACAGCGACTTGATCGTCACGGCATGCAAGCCATGGTCCACCGAGGAGCAATTCGAACTGCTCCAGCGCTATCTCAAGGCGCGTCATCCGGGCGGCGGCATGACCGAGATGGACGAGATGGATTTCGCCGACATGGTCGAGCAGACCCCGGTCGAAAGCCATGTCGTCGAATATCGCGAGCCTGGTAAAAATGGCCGCCCCGGCAAGCTGATCGGCGCATGCCTGACCGACCGGCAGGGCGATGGCCTGTCGATGATCTACAGCTTCTTCGATACAGAGCTGGAGCATCGCAAGGGCCTGGGCAACTTCATCATAATGGATCACATCCTGCGCGCGGCTAAGGCCGGTCTGCCCTATGTGTATCTCGGCTATTGGGTCGAAGGGTCGCAGCGGATGCAATATAAGGTCCGCTACCGCCCGCTGGAAAAGCTGAGCCGCAGCGGTTGGGTTCGTTTCGACCCGCAGGAGCAGGTGCAGGCCATTCGGGGTGTGCTGCCCCGCGACGAACCGCCGTTGCCGATTGAACTGGCGGGTATCTTCCGGAAATAGGCCCTCGGCCTCGACCGCCACAAGGCTGCATCCGTTTATTTCGCGGCGAAGGTCACGGCCTCGATCTTGTTTCCATCCGGATCGCGCACGAATGCCCCATAATAATGGGCGTCGTAATTGGGGCGAACGCCCGGCGCGCCTTCATCGGTGCCGCCAAGCTCCAGCGCCAGCCGGTGAAACGCGCGGACGGCTTCGCGATCGGCCGCTTCGAAACAGATATGAACGCCGTTGCCAGACGACGCCCGGCCCCCATTTACTGGTGTTTCGACGCTGAACGCCACATCCGTCACGCCATAATCCAGCGAATGCGGATAATCGCGTAAGTTGCGATAGCTTAGCAGTGCCATCAGCGGGTCGTAAAACGCCCGCGCGCGTTCGACGTCGTTTGTCCCAACCGACACATGATGGATCATGCCGTCTCTCCTGTCCTTGCCCACCGGGTATTCAGACAGGCTAAACTGCTGATCCTATTTGCAGTTGCACCTGCGTTTGACGCCATGGCGGCGCGTCGTTGTTTCGGTCACATAGCTGGTGGTGGTGACCGTCGGCGTGATGACCACTGTCGTTGTCGTGGCACCCGGATAATAATAGCCGCCCGCGATGTAGCCGGGAGCCTGTGTCGTCGTCACCACCGGGGCGCCGGGGCCATCATGCCGGACGATGGGCGGTGGTGCGCCATAGGGCGGAGCGTCATAATCCACGCCATAGTTACTGCGCGCCTCGCCTTCGAAACGGCCCTCATATTCGCCGCTCACCGTGCGGCCGTTTTCGTCGCGCCACGTGCCGGTCCAGCGCCCTTCATATTCATGGGGCGGGGGTGTAGGTCCATCATGCGCGGTCACATCATCGTCATAGGGGACGCCGGGCCGATCCGGTTCATGATCGCGCGCATCCCAATCGACGTCGCTGCGATGATCCCGGACGCGGCCGTGCCGATCGACCATCACGGCGTCGTCATAATAGCGGGACCAACCATAGCCATCGGCGGGTACAGGCAGGCCGTAGCGTCCATAATTGCCGATCCGATAGGTGGGGCTCACCCAATAGGATGGCAGGACATAGCCCATGACCGGCCGCCGGTAACCGCCCCAACCGCCCGGCGCATACCAGCCCGCAAACCAGCGACCCTGAACGCGGGGTCGCCAG
Organism: Sphingobium sp. TomTYG46; assembly: GCF_055396345.1. NCBI lineage: Bacteria > Pseudomonadati > Pseudomonadota > Alphaproteobacteria > Sphingomonadales > Sphingobiaceae > Sphingobium > Sphingobium sp. TomTYG46. The sequence goes on along the minus strand of NZ_AP027324.1, from coordinate 1,096,418 downwards.
CGGTGGACCATCGTTGCGCGGTGTATTCCGGCATGAACCGGCCGCATACCGGAAAAGCTTTTGCCCAAAACAGGGAGCGTCGCGCCAGTCCCGGCGGCATCACCCGCTAAAGCCGGTGTAGCGAGGCCGAGGGCAAGGCCCGTGCCCGCCAGCATGATGCTCCAGATCCGCATGCAAAACTCCCCGTTGTTCATGGCTGCCTTGGGCATGGCCGTGACGTTAACGTCTGGTTTAGCATGATGATCCGCCACGATCCACGCGGGGGGAACGCCCCGCCTGTCCCGAAACGGAGCAGCGTGGTTAAGCGAGCCGAGCGCCGATCCGTTCGATCAGCATTTCAAGCCCATTCTGGTCGGCGATATCGAAACGCGCCGGGACTGGGCTATCGAGATCAAGCACCGCGACGACGCGGCCATCGACCTTCACCGGCACAACGATCTCCGACGCGCTGGCGGCATCGCAGGCGATGTGCCCGGGGAAAGCGTGGACATCCTCGACCAGCTGCGTCTCTCCCGTGGCCGCCGCCGTACCGCAGACGCCCCGGCGCAGAGGAATGCGGATGCAGGCTGGCTTCCCCTGAAACGGGCCGAGCACCAGTTCACCCTCTACCATGCGATAGAAGCCTGCCCAGTTAAGGTCCGGAAGAAATTGCCAAATCAGCGCCGCGACATTGGCCATGTTGGCGACGGCATCGGGCTCGCCATTCGTCACTGCATCGACGGCCGACAGGAGGTCCGCATAGAGTGCGGACTTGTCGCTATGCGCTGGTGCCTTGAAATTAAACATTGGCAGTCCTCAATCCATCCGCACTTTGCCACGCCCCTGCTTCACCGAACTGCGCGCCTTCTTGGCGTCCACCCGGCGTGCCTTTGCTGCCTCGCCCGGCTTTGTGGCGATGCGCCGGGGATCGCGTTTGTAAGCCTCGGCTATCATCTCGGCCAGCCTGTCGCGGGCATCCTGGCGATTGGCCTCCTGCGTGCGGAAGCGGGACGCCTGGATTACGATCTCTCCACCGGAAGTCAGGCGAGACCCCGCCAGTTCCTTTATTTTTCGGAAGGCATGGACCGGCAATCCCAACCGATAGAGAGCCACCCTCAACTGGACCGCAGTGGCGACCTTGTTGACATTCTGCCCGCCGGGACCACCGGCGGTGATGAAGCGCTCCTCCAGCGCATCTTCCGGAATGTCAAAGTCCGGCATCATCCAGATACTCTGGCCCGAAGCCCGCTGCCGCAAAGGTGGCGGGCAGAGGAGCTGTCGCCTCTGCCGGAGCCTTGCTCCCGCGCGGGATGCTAAGGAAACGGCTGTGTAGCAGCATTGGTCCCTCGCCGGTGCCATAGACCGGGTCGCCAGCGATGCCGAAGCCCAGGCCATATAATGTATGAGCGCGAATCTGATGGGTTCGTCCGGTGCGCGGTGTGAAGACCATCAGCGAGCGGCCGTCCTTCACCGCCAGCTTTCGCCATTCGGTCACGGCAGACTTTCCTTCCTTTGCCGCAATGATGCGCCAGCCCTTGGCCGCGCTGCTGACTTTCTTCAGCGACAGTTCGATCGTGCCGCTTTCGGTTTCCGGCACACCGTCAACGACTGCGACATAGCGCTTGCTGACCGTTCCTGCCTCAAACTCGGCGGCATAGCGCTTGTGCGCCTTGGGATTGCGCGCGAGCAGCAGGCAACCGCTGGTGTCCCGATCCAGCCGATGCACCGGCAGGGGCCAGCGCTGAAAGCCGAAGGTCAGTGACGAAAGGTGGTTCTCCAGGCTCAGCGAACCGTCGCGCGGGGCATCGACTGGCAAGCCAGCGGGCTTGTCGAGGATGATGGCTTCGCCATCGATGAAGAGAACTCGGTCATGCAATAGGGACAAGGAGTGATTCCGGAGCAGTTGGAAAGATTGACGGGCGCGCGCTGTCCTATAGGGCGTGGAAGCCATGGAGAACAGGGGGAACGAGGTCCAGCACAAGTCGACGCCATCGGAATGGGTGCAGGGTGGCGGGCGGCTGGAATGGATCGATGTAGCGCGCGGCATTGGCATCATCGCCGTGGTGGCCGGACATGTGTGGAAAAGCGGCCCCCTCCGCGATGCACTCTACAGCTTTCACATGCCGCTATTCTTCCTGCTGTCGGGCCTGCTTTCCCGTCCGCAACCCCCCAAAGGGTTCGCCCTGCGTCAACTGGCGTCGCAGATGCGCCCCTATGCGGCCTTCCTCGCATTGCTGATCATCGCGGATCAGATCATCGAGCCCATGAAGGGGCAACGGCCCATATTCAACCAATGGCCGGACGATATATTGCCGATCCTTCTTGGCGGATCATGGCTGCGCGGTCCCTATACCATATTCTGGTTCGTGCCCTGCCTGATGGCCGCGCGCATCCTGTTCAACGCCCTGCTGTCCCGTTGGCCCGATCCTCTCGACCGGCGCTGGTTTATCGCGATCATACCTGTCTCTGTTGTAGCTTATGTAGCAGGGGAGGCGACCCAGACGTCCGTGCTGGGGTTGCTGACCGTCCCCATGGCCCTTGTGCTGCTATGGATCGGAGCCGTATGGCAGCAGGTGCCGTGGAGGCATTGGATGTGGCTCCCCTTGGGTGCGCTGGCTCTGGCGGGGCTATCCGGTCTTTTCCCCACGCTTAACATGAAGGCCGCGGATTACGGGTGGCCGATCCTGTCGGTGGGTTCAGCGGTCGCGACGTCTCTGCTGATCTTCCGCATTTCGGTCCATGTCGCGCCTTTTGGCGGATGGTTGGCGGCGGTGGGCAGAGCCTCGCTCGTCATCATGTACCTGCATGTCGCGGTGATCCACTATCTCTCACCGCATTTGGACAAGCCCTGGTTGCTGCTCCATGCGCTGTTGCTGCCCATCGCCGTCTATTATCTTTTGCGCGCCAGCCCGGTTGGCGGTCGCTTGTTCCTCTGAAAAAAAAGGGCCGGTGCACCCATCCTATGCACCAGCCCCGATCGTTGTGCCTTGCGACCCAAGGCTCAACCGCTGCACCGAGAGGGGGAGGGGGCAGCCAAATTTCTACCCGTGCAGCTTGATCGCGGTCTCCGCGATCCGCCGCCCCTGATACCGGGCGCCTTCCAGTTCATCCTCATCAGGCTGACGGCTGCCATCGCTATGCGCGATAGTCGTGGCGCCATAGGGCGCACCGCCGCGCACTTTATCGACGCCCATCTGCCCGGTGTGACCATAGTCCAGCCCCACGATCACCATGCCGAAATGCAGCAGGTTGGTGATGATGGAAAACAGCGTCGTTTCCTGCCCACCATGCTGGCTGGCAGTAGATGTGAAGGCGCCACCAACTTTTCCGTTAAGCGCGCCGCGCGCCCAAAGGCCGCCTGCCTGATCAAGGAAAGCCGCCATCTGGCTCGACATGCGTCCGAAGCGGGTGCCGGTGCCGATGATGATTGCATCATAGTCGGCAAGTTCCGCTACGGTGCCAATCGGCGCATCCTGATCCAGCTTGAAGCCCGCATTCCGGGCGACCTCCAAGGGCGCGGTTTCAGGAACCCGCTTGATATCGACCTGAGCGCCAGCGGCGGTCGCGCCCTCCGCGACGGCCTTCGCCATCGTTTCGATGTGGCCGTAGGACGAATAATAGAGAACCAGCACCTTAGCCATGAAGCGTCTCCAGTCTTGGTAATGCATTGATCGGGAAAAGGTTTCTTGAATAATGCGACCGCTCGCCCCCTTAGGGGGGCAAGGTGAGCGAGCGGCCGATAGGCTGCGCGAGCCTATTCGCTATCGACGAGGACGATTTCGCTATCCTCGATCGCGGTGATCGTGATCGGCTGTCCGCCCAGGATCGCGGCCCCGTCTCGCGCTTCAAAGGTTTGGCCGTCGATCTCGATCCGCCCCGTGGCGGGCACGAGATACAGGTGCCGTCCCTCCGCGCTTTCATAGGTCACGCTGGTGCCAGCCTTCACCGTCCCACCCAGTAGGCGGGCATCGGCGCGGATGCGTAGCGCCTCCTCATCCTCCGCATAGCCGCTGGCCAGCACGACCAAGCGTCCGGCACGATCGCCCCTGGGAAAGGGCTTGGCGCCCCAGCTCGGTGCGCCGCCCTGATCCTTCGGTATGATCCAGATCTGGAACAGCGTGCTCGTCTCATCCTCCAGATTATATTCGGAGTGGCGGATGCCGGTGCCTGCGCTCATCACCTGTACGTCGCCTGCCTCGGTGCGGCCCTTGTTGCCCAGGCTGTCCTGATGTGTGATCGCGCCCTTGCGGACATAGGTGACGATTTCCATGTCGCGGTGGGGATGAGGAGGAAATCCGGTGTTTGCCGCGATCTCATCGTCATTCCATACGCGGATAGCGCCCCAACCCATGCGATCGGAGTCATGATAGTTGGCGAAGGAGAAATGATGGCGAGCGTTGAGCCAGCCATGGTCGGCATGACCCAGCGTCTCGAAGGGGCGACGCTCGATGCGGTTTCCTGCGGCGGTGATCATATTTGTGCCTTTCGTTGCGGCGGAAAAGCGTTCCCGCTTGCTTCCGACTGATTTAACGATCAGGATCGTTTCTTAAACCAACAGCATTGAAACGGATTGTTTCCTTTATGCGTCTTCCCGACCTTGAAGCATGGGCGATGTTCGCCGCCGTTGTGGAACATCGCAGCTTCACCGACGCCGCCAAGGCGCTCAGCGTTTCGAAAGCCACGGTTTCAAAGGCGGTCACACGCCTTGAGCAGCATCTTGAGACCAGCCTGTTCAACCGCACCAGTCGCCGCCTGGCCCTCACGGAAAGCGGAAAGCGCCTTGCCAGTCATGCAGCCCGGATTTTCGAGGAAGGGCAGGCGGCGGAGGAAGCCGCCCGCCAGGATACGGACGAACTGTCCGGAACCATTCGGCTGGGGGCGCCGATGACGTTCGGATTGCTCCGCATCGCGCCGCTGGTCGCTGAGTTTGCCAAGCTTCATCCCGCCGTCGATATCAATCTTCACCTGTCCGATGCGCGGATAGACATGATCGAGATGGGGCTCGACGCCACCCTCCGCATTGCCGACATGCCCGATAGCTCGCTCCGCGCGAGGCGGTTGGGTGACGTCAAGATGCATGTCATCGCTTCTCCCGCCTATTTGGAGGAGCGGGGCAGGCCCAAACATCCGTCCGACCTCGGTGCCCATGACTGTCTTTGCTATGCCAATGCGCCGACGCCTGACGTGTGGCGCTTCTCGGGGCCGGGGCGGCAGAATGTCGTGATACAGGTAAGGGCGCGCCTCACCGTCAACAGCGGTGACGCGATGCTGCCTGCGCTGCGGGGAGGCATAGGCGTTGCTCGGCTGCCCGATTTCATAGTGGGCGAAGCGCTCGCTTCAAGTGAACTGGAAGAGGTCCTTATCGACTGGAGGCCGCCGCCACTTGGCTTGCATCTGGTCACGCCGCCCTCGCGATTGCGGCCTGCGCGGGTGGAAGCGCTGCTCGACTTCATCGCTCGCAACCACGGTTGCTGAAGCTTCGTTGCGCAGGTGAATCTATCTTGACTCAAAATGAATCACTTCGACAATAAATCTTTGCAAACAGATTCAAATTCCCGCGACTCGCGCATTTCTGCGGGTTAGCGAAAAATTAACCTTTGTCCTTCAGAAGTTTTTTGGTTAATGAATTGGAGCAGACGCCGTTCTTAGGGGTTGACGGGATCTGCAAGGACAGGGGCTTCAATATGCGCGTTCTGCTAATAGAAGATGAACCGACAACGGCCAAGGCGATCGAGCTTATGCTCACGACCGAAGGCTTCAATGTCTACACGACGGACTTGGGCGAGGAAGGTCTCGACCTTGGTAAGCTGTATGACTACGACATCATCTGTCTGGATTTGAACCTGCCGGACATGCACGGCTATGACGTGCTGAAGAAGCTCCGCGCCGCCAAGGTGCAGACGCCGGTGCTCATCCTTTCCGGCATTGCGGAAATGGACAGTAAGGTCCGTTCCTTCGGCTTTGGCGCCGATGATTATGTGACCAAGCCGTTCCACCGCGAAGAGCTGATCGCCCGCATCCACGCCGTTGTGCGCCGGTCGAAGGGACACTCGCAGTCGGTCATCCGCACGGGCAAGCTGGCCGTGAACCTGGACGCCAAGACGGTCGAAGTGGATGGCAACCGCGTCCATCTGACCGGCAAGGAATATGCGATGCTGGAGCTGCTTTCGCTCCGCAAGGGCACGACGCTGACCAAGGAGATGTTCCTTAACCATCTCTATGGCGGCATGGACGAGCCTGAACTGAAGATCATCGACGTCTTCATCTGCAAGCTGCGCAAGAAACTCGCTTTGGCTTGCAGTGGCGACAATTATATCGAAACCGTCTGGGGTCGTGGTTATGTGCTGCGCGATCCTGATGAAGCAGAAGAGGTGGCGACCAAGGTCGCCTGACCCGCAACCTCGCAATGTTACAAAAAGGCCGGTGATCCGAAAGGATTACCGGCCTTTGTCGTTGGTCCCTCTGCGCGCTGATCGCTTAAGCCGACATGCAAAGGGCCGGTGACCTTTTGGGGTCACCGGCCCTGTCTTGTCAGGCGGAGGGGCGGAAGAGAGGCGGGCTCAAAGCCCGAAGTGGGGGAATCCGCCCCGTGGGGTCAATTGTCCGCCTGACTGGACGACGTGCTTCCACTGGACCCGGAAGCCTGTCCACTTCCTGTGAGTTGACCCGTGGCACTAAGCGCAGCGCCACCGTTGAGGGCGTTGCTGGTGCTGCCCGCCGAATTGGCCGCGCCAGACTGCGCAGCGCCCGCTGCGTTACCGGCCGCCGATCCAGCGCCGTTCGCCGCGCCACTTGCCCGGTTGCGTGCTGCCTGCGCGGTAGCACTGGCCTGTCCCTGCGCTGCTGCGCCAGCGGTGATCGCACGGTCTCGCGCTGCTCCTGCCGTCTGGCTGGCACTGTCCCTTACGCCGCCAACCGCATTGGCGACATCGTTGGTGCCGAGCGTATCTGCCGTCAGGCCGCCGCTTGCCGATCCACTCGCGGAACCCGAAGCGTTCGCGCCATGGCTCTTGCCCTTGTGGCTCAACGATCCGCCCGCGGCACCATCGGCCCGGCCCGAACCAGAGCCTTTCGCCGAAACATGGCCATTCTCCAGATCGACAGCGCGGTCGAGGCCGATACCGCCCGAACCGTTCAACGTGCCGCCCAGCGATCCGCCCACGCCGCCCAGAGTGCCGCCCAGGCCACCGCCAAGGCCGCCGCCGCCACCCAGAAGCTGGGCGGATGCAGGAACTGCGGTCAGGGCTGCGAGGCAGGCAGTGGCAAGAATGAGTGTCTTCTTCATCGATCGTCTCCTTGTTCGTTTTCGATCCGATGCAAGGACAACGGGATGGCGATACGACTTCATCCCTGACGCAAGAATGTTTTTTACAAGATACTGATATTCAATCTATATTTCTGCAATTGCCGCAGACGATCCCATGTCCGAGTGCCTTGCCGCCTCCCGGCCTGGCTTCCGCGATCAGCCCGTTGAGGCTGCCGTTTGCGAACAAACGCCCCGCAACCAGCGGCGCTGCGAAGGACGTGCCGCGCACGCGGCCCTTGCCGCCATCGGTGTGGGCAGCGTTCATATCCGCACCGGGTGCCGCGAAATCGACATGCCGTGCGCGCCCCGCTTCAGGCAGCAAACGGCCGCGGCCATCTATTCCGGTCACGGCGACAACGCCAGGATAGGATGCGGGATAGGCGGGTGGCGCGGCCGGGCCGTCATTGCCGACCGCTGCGACCACCATCACGCCCTTATCCCGCGCCAGCCGGATCGCTCCCGCCAGCAGAGGATTGTCCGGTCCAACCAGGCTTACCGTCACGACCTTGATCCCTCGCGCCGCCATCCACCCCAGCGCGCGGACGATAGCAAAGGCGCTGCCGCCCGCCGGATCGTCACCATAGACGTCCGCCACCAGCAGCGGTGTCCCCGGCGCCGCGCCTCGGATAGTCCCTGATCCACTGATCAGCGACGCGACCGCCGTCCCATGCGCACTGACCCGAGGTGCACCGCGCGCAAAGCCACGCTGCTCGACCGCGCCGGTCAGTGATGGGTGAAGGGCAACGCCCCCATCGATCATCCCCGCCGCTCGCGACCGGACGGGGCCAGTTCCCGCCAATGCCGCCCCTGCCGCTTTGGGCGCCACGCCGCCGGGGAAATAGAGATTGTCCGCGCTCGCCTCCGCTTCGGGCGCGATCGAGCGCACCTGCTTCAACGCGCGGGCGAGGCTGCGGCCCGACGGAACCGTGATGCGCGCGATCGGCAGGTCGATCCCCTCAACAGCATCGCTTTCCACCGTATAGCCAGCGCTACGCAGCGCTTCGATGCTCGCCTGTTTCGCGCTCGTCAGAAGGATGACGCCACGCCGCGCCGGTTCTTTCCTGTCGTCCAGTTCCACACTGTCGCCATGCCGCCGCAACAGATCACCGATCCGCGCTGCCCTCGCCGCCGCCAGGCGTTCGGCCAGGCGGCCGGGGGCTAGCCGATCCAGTTCCGTTCGCTCCAGCGCTCGGTCAGCATCGTCGAGGATGCTTCCGACCTGCCCCAACGCTCCGCCGGGGGAGGGCAGCAGTTGCGCGTGCGCCGCCGGACCTGTCAGCAGCAGCCCCGCAACGATCCAGGAACGTGGGATCTTCATCTCTATCTCTTTACCCCCGGACGCCGCGAAAGCGAATTTTCCGGTCCTTTCGCATCCATAATGAGTCATCACGCATTTATTTCCGGTAGATTTAAGCCTTCAGGGATGAAACGTGTGGGCACAGCCGTTTCATCCCTGAACATGTGATGGAGACCGGATGTCGTTCGAAAGCGATCTGTTGGCGATCCTCCCCCGGCTACGGCGCTTCGCCGTCAGCCTTTCGCGGGATCGCGCCGATGCGGACGACCTTTGCCAGGCGGCGCTGGAAAGGGCGCTGCGGGCGCGCGAACAATGGCAGCCGGGGACAAGGTTGGACAGTTGGATGTATCGTATCATGCGCAATCTCTGGATCGATGAAGCCCGTTCGCGGCATCGCGCCGTGCGGACCTTCGCGCCCGAAGAAGCAGGGGAGCATGTCGGTTATGCAGGCGACCAGGATGTGGAAGCGCATGTTACGCTCTCCGACGTCGATCGCGCGATGCAGGCCCTGCCGGACGAACAGCGCGAAGCCATCGCTCTCGTGCTGGTGGAGGGGCTTTCCTACAAGGAAGCCGCCAGCATAATGGGCGTCCCCATGGGCACATTGACGTCCCGGCTGGTCCGGGGGCGCGGTGCCCTTATCGAATTGCTGGGAGAAGCGGCATGACCGACATTGACGAAGCCATGCTGATCGCCTGGGTCGATGGCGAACTGGACGAAGTTAACCGCCGTCGCGTCGATCGCGCCGTTGCGGACGATCCGGCCTTGGCCCAGCGGCTCGAAATGCACCGGCATTTGCGGCAGCGTCTGTCTGGCCACTATGCTCCAGTGGCAGCTGAGTCGGTGCCACCGGCCATGCGCGCGCTGCTGGAGGAACGGGCGAAGGTCACGCCCATCACCCGTGCCGCAACCCCCAAATGGCGCAGCTGGGGCATCGGCGGCGCGATTGCCGCCAGTCTTGTCTTGGGTCTTGGCGTCGGCCGCTTGTCGAGCGGCCCCGCTGGACCCATTGCGGTCAAGGATGGCGTCATGACGGCGAGGGGCGAACTCGCATCTGCCCTCGAAACCCAACTTGCCTCGGCACAACAGGACGCATCAATCCGCATTGGCCTGAGTTTTCAGCGCAAGGGCGGAGGCTGGTGCCGCAGCTTCGAAGGCGGCGCCCTGTCCGGAGTTGCCTGTCGCGGGGGGAAAGGCTGGCAGGTTCAGCAACTGATTCCCGGCACTCCGCAATCAACGGATTACCGTCAGGCATCCTCCATCGACGCTCGCATCATGGCGACGGTCGGTGCCCTGATGGAAGGCTCCCCCGCCGACGCGACCCAGGAGGCTGCCGCGAAGGAGAAGGGCTGGCGCTGAACTTCGGACGTCTTTTCGTTCTGGCTAAGTCTGCAAATACCAGCGCTCCGTGCCCTCAAGGCCGATCGCCGTCAGTTTGCCGCTGTTCCAGGCACCCGTGTCTATCCCGATCCGGTTGGCCTGTTCATCGACTTCGCTGGCGATGCTGTGCCCATGGACCACCATATAAGGATGGGCTTGCCGGTCATGTAGGAACTCACCCCTGATCCAGCGCAAATCCGCTGCGTCCTGCTTCTCCAGCGGCAGGCCGGGCCTGATCCCGGCATGAACGAACAGATAGTCGCCCATCACAAGACTATCCGCAAAATCGTTCAGAAAATCGACATGCTCACGGGGCACATTTTCCAGCATCCATGACGCGATGTCCTTGTCCGTCATTGCTGTGCCAACGCCGGATTTCAGCCCATAGCTTTCAAGCGTGGCCACGCCCCCAATGCGTCGGCAATAGCCCGCATACTGCGCATCGCCCTTCGCGGCGCCGACAAAGACCTCCTCATGATTGCCTTTGATCAGGTGCACATTCGGGGATGCCCGCCACAAGGATATGGCATGCTCTATGACGGCGGCGGATTGCGGCCCGCGATCCATCAGGTCGCCCAGCAGGACGAGATGGCAGGGCAGGGGTGCACGGGCCGAGTCATCCTGATCGATCAACCGCAGCAGCTGTTCGAACAGGTCGAACCGCCCGTGAATGTCCCCGATGGCATAGACCCGTCGATCCCCGCCTATGTCGGGCACGAAAGAGGGCGCTGGCGATGCACCGCGGCGGAAAAACTTCAGCATGACTGGCGCCGATTGAAATTCATCATCGCCCTTGTCGCACGTCGCCTAGAGTCGAGGCAATGTAACGCCCTGCTGCCCCATATATTTCCCCGCCCGGTCGGCGTAGCTGACCTCGCACGGCTCATTGCCCTTGAGGAAGAGGAACTGGCACGCGCCCTCGTTGGCGTAGATTTTAGCGGGGAGGGGCGTGGTGTTGGAAAACTCCAGCGTCACATGGCCTTCCCAGCCCGGCTCCAGTGGGGTCACGTTCACGATGATGCCGCACCGCGCATAGGTGGATTTACCAAGGCAGATCACCAGCACGTCACGTGGCACCCGGAAATATTCGACCGTCCGGGCGAGCGCAAAGCTGTTGGGCGGGATGATGCAGCAGTCGGTCTTGCGATCGACAAAGCTGTTCGCCGCGAAATCCTTGGGATCCACCACCGCGCTATCGACATTGGTGAAAATCTTGAACTCGTCGGCCACGCGCGCATCATAGCCATAAGAGGAAAGGCCATAGCTTATGCAGCCGTCCCGCCGTTGATTTTCCACGAATGGCTCGATCATTCCTTGGGAAATGGCCTGCTCGCGAATCCATTTATCCGACAAAATCGACATGATTATTTTGAACTCTTACTGGAAGGATCATGACCCAAATCATTGGGTCCAAAAGAGAAAGGCAAAAGTTTGGCGACGCTATGCTGGACCATGGACTCGCCATCGCCCGCCGCACAATAAATGGCGATCGGCCGTCCCGCCACCTGCTCTGCTTCGTTCAGTATCTGGCGGCATCTTCCGCAAGGCGTTATCGGATCGGCGCCACCGCCGACGACCGCAATCGCCTGAACATCGCCAAGCCTCCCCTGCGCATTAGCTGCCGCCAGCGCCACCGTTTCAGCGCAGAGCGACAGGCCAAAGCTCGCATTTTCGAAGTTCGCGCCAACGACCACCTCGCCATCGGACAAGCGCACGGCCGCTCCGACCGCAAAACGGCTGTACGGGGCATAGGCATTTGCCTTCGCCGCACGCGCTGCCTCGATCAGCGTCCTGACGTCTGCACTCGTGTTCATGGCGCAACCACGCCCCATCTGACCGGGCCATCGATGCCATCGATATGACGCATGTCATTCGCCGTCCACATCACCCATCGACGGGTGGCATAGTCGGGGGGAAAGAAGTTTCCGTCCAGCCAGAGCGTCCGGTTTATGCCCGACGCAATGTCATATTCCTCCTCGAAAGCCCTAGAGATGTTGAGGAGCACCGGCTTGCCCGCATTGCTCTCGACCAGGTTCACCAGCGTATTGAGTTCAGACAGCACCGCGTCCCGCCCCGGCCGCGCAGTGCAGCCAGGATCAAAGTCGAGCCGGATCACCGGGGGCAGGGCGGCATTGTCGCGTGGCACTGTCGTGACGAAGCGTGTCGCCTGACCGGCCGCGCGGCCGCACAGACTGAAATCCAGCACCGCGCCATAGCGCAAACCGGACGATCGCGCCGCAGACCAGTTCCGCGCAAAGGCAGGGTCGCGGCCCTCTGTGCCCTTGGCTGCTCTTATATAGGCGAAATCTACGCCGTTGGCGGCCAGCGTGCCCCAATCGATAGCGCCTCCGTCAGCGGAAACGGCTACGCCCTGAACCGGATAGACGTCGCGCCCCGGCGCCCAGCGACAGGCATAGCTCCATGCCCCCAACACCAACAGGGCGATAACCAGCGCGCCCGCAACGATGCGGACCAGAAACCGGCCGGAAGAATGCTGGCGAATGTCCCCTTACCCCTTGATATGCAGCACGCAGATGAGCGTGAACAGGCGTCGTGCCGTGTCGAAATCGACCTTGATCTTGCCCTCCAGCCGCTCGATCAGCATTTCCGCCGCGTCATTGTGGATGGCCCGGCGCGCCATGTCCACCGTTTCAATCTGTTGCGGGGAGGCATTGCTGATTGCCTGATAATAGCTGTCGCAGATCGCGAAATATTCCCGGATCGGACGCCGGAACCGGCCGAGGCCGAGGATGATCGCCTCCAGCGGTTCGCCATCCTCCCGCTTGATCTCGATCACCAGCCGCCCATCCTCGACGCGCAGCAGCACGCGGTAGGGACCTGCATAATCATCGGCATGGGTGCGCTGGGGCGCGAAATAATTATCTTCCAGCAGGTCGAATATGGCGATCCGCCGCTCCTGCTCGACATCGGCATTGCGCCAAAGGATCGTCCGCTCGTCAAGCGTGATGTCGATGATGCGCGGGTCGGTCATGGGTCCATAGTCCCTGCTGCTGCCGACGATGAAAAGCAAGGGGGAGTTCTCCACAGCTTTGCCTGTCGGGACACAGCTTGCCCCTTGCGCAGAACCCCGGCGAGGGCGATGAGAGGCGCATGGTCGAACTGGTGCAGATTAATCCCGCCGCAGAAGCAGGCATCCCCGAACTCCCGCGCAACGTGGAGGCGGAAGCCGCGCTGTTGGGCGCGCTGATGATCGACAACCGCATTGCCGAGGATGTCCAGCTCAAGCTCAAGGCGGAGCATTTCTTCGAGCCTCTGCATGGCCGCATCTATGAAGCCGTGATGAAGCTGGTTGAGCGCGACATGGTCGCCAATCCGGTCACGCTTAAGCCGATGCTGGAACAGGACCCGGCTCTTAAGGAACTGGGTGGCGTCGGCTACCTCGCGCAGCTTACGGGCAATGGTGCGGCGCTGCTCGGCGCGCGCGATTTCGCCAGCCAGATTTATGACCTCGCGCTCCTGCGCCAGCTTGTGAATGTTGGGCGAGAACTGGTTGAAAATGCTCTGGATACTAGCGAGGACGTCAACCCACGCGAGCAGATAGAGATGGCCGAAGTCGCGCTCTATAAAGTATCCGAGGGCGAGGGCGAGACCGGCTCCGTCAAGAGCTTCGCCACCGCCACCACCATGGCCGTGCAGGTGGCCGAACGCGCTCTCAACAGTGGCGGCCACGTCTCCGGCATCACCACCGGGCTCAACAGTCTCAATGAAAAGATTGGTGGCCTCCACAATTCGGATCTCATGATCCTCGCGGGGCGTCCTGGGATGGGCAAGACCTCGCTCGCCACCAACATCGCCTATAACGCCGCGTCCCGCTGGATGCGCGACCATGTCGATGGCATCCCGCCAGAAAAGAATATGGGCGCCAAGACCGCCTTCTTCTCCCTCGAAATGTCGGCCGACCAACTCGCGACCCGCGTGCTTGCCGAACAGTCGGGCATCAGCGGAGAGGCGCTGCGCATGGGTAAGATCAGCCGCGCCGACTTCCAGAACCTGTCCCGCGCCGCGCGCGACCTTCAGGAACTGCCGCTGTTCATTGATGACACGCCGGGTCTGACCATCGCGGCGCTGCGTACGCGTGCGCGCCGGTTGAAGCGGCGTCATGACATTGGCCTCGTCATCGTCGACTATCTCCAACTGCTACAGGGCAGCGGCCGGGGGAGCGACAATCGCGTGCAGGAGATTTCAGAAATTTCCCGTGGTCTCAAGACTTTGGCGAAGGAACTTAATGTCCCGGTGCTGGCCCTTTCCCAGCTTAGTCGTGCGGTCGAGCAGCGCGAGGACAAGCGACCGCAGCTGTCCGACCTTCGCGAATCCGGCTCGATCGAGCAGGACGCCGACATGGTCTGGTTCGTCTTCCGCGAGGATTATTATGTCGCCGCGAAGGAGCCGGGGAACAAGGAGAGTAGCGAACATCTCGAATGGGCGCAGGAGATGGAGCGGATCTACGGCCTTGCAGAACTGATCGTCGCCAAGCAGCGTCACGGTTCGACCGGCCGTATCCGTATGAAGTTCGACGCAAAGATCACCCGCTTCTCCGACCTCGCGGACGGCGGTTATATGGGCGATTATGAGTGATCTACTGAGTTCGGCTCTGCTCGAACTAAGGGGCGAGGGCGCTCAACCCGTGATGAGCGCCTGCAACACCAATATAAGACCAATCAGCCCAACCATATATACCAGCGTCCGCACCACCGGCACGCCCATCGCGTAAAGCGGAAGATAGACGATCCGCGCGCCCAGCCACAGCCATGCGCCGATGGCCGTCAGGTCACTCGTCCGGTCGGCTATCACCACGCTGAGCAGCGCGACGACGGCGATGGGGTAGGTCTCAAGGAAATTTGCCTGCGCGCGCACCAGCCGCCCGGCGATCGGCTCCAGCGGGGGTAAGGTCTCGTCCCGCGCGCCCATGTTCCACTTCGGTCCATATTGCTTCGTTTTGAAATGCGCCGCCGCGAAAATATGCACCATCAGGAGCACGCAGCTCCACGCCAAAATCTTGAGCTCGATCGCCATGCGGTATCCCCTTTCCACAGGTAAGAGAGTTACGTTATCGCCATTCCTCCGCTCGCACCATGAGGCTTTGAGGCATCATCTGTAAGACGGGAAAGATGAGGCTCGCTCGACGGCGAACGGTGTCATTTCCCTACGCTAGTATAGATGAAGCGGCCGAGTTCCTCCGGCCTGAATGGAGATGATTTTGCGGGGATGAAGGGGTCGGGTGTCGGACCTGGACACCCCATCCCCCAAATTTTCCTTCGCCATGGGCAAAGCATTCTGAATTGAAACGGTTGAGCGCTTCCGCCATCTGGCCAGCATGGCCGAACAACTCCCTGCTACCGTCTTTCTCGTCGGCGCGGGTCCGGGTGATCCGGAACTGCTGACGTTGCGCGCTGCGCGCCTGATCGCGCAGGCGGATGTCATCGTGCATGACGGATTGGTTTCGGCCGAGATTTTGGCGATGGCTTCGGTCGATGCTGAATTGATTTCCGTCGCCAAGCAGCGCAGCCGCCATTCGATGCCGCAAGAGGGCATCAACGCCTTGCTGGTGGAATTGGCGCTTACCGGACGCAATGTCGTGCGGCTGAAGGGCGGCGATCCATTCGTCTTCGGTCGTGGAGGCGAGGAAATGGAAGCATGCCGCGCCGCTGACGTGCCGGTCGAGATCGTGCCGGGGATCAGCGCGGCGATCGGCTGCGCGGCGCAGGCGCAGCTTCCCCTCACCCATCGTGATGCGGCGAGCGCGGTGACCTTCGTCGCGGGCCAGTGCAAGGGGCTGACGGATCAGGACTGGTCCGGGCTTGCTGGCCATGGCCGCACGCTGGTTATCTATATGGGCGTGGCGACGGCGGCGGATATCGCCGACAAGCTTATTGCCGATGGCGTGTCGCCTGCCATTCCGGTTGCGGTGCTGGAAAATGGCACGCGCTCCGATATGCGCACGCTGCGCACCCTGCTCACCGATCTGGGTGACATGGTGGCGCGTGAAAAAGTAAAAAGTCCGGCCCTGATTGTGGTCGGTGAAGTGGCGGCCTATGCGCTGGCGCAGGACGTGCTGGTCGGCTGGGCTGCACAGGTGAATAATGGGGCGGAGATGCATTCGTGAAGATTTTGACCGGCAATGACCTTGGCACCGGGGATGTGATCTGGTGGGCGGGCGACGGCTGGTCGCGGCAGGTCGGCGAATCCGTTGATGTGGGCGACAAGGGCGACGAGCTTGCCCGTGCCGAGGAAGCCGCGCTGCGGGTGGTCGCTCCCTATGTGATCGACGCCACCCTGACCGACGAAGGCGTGCGCCCGGCCCATATCAAGGACCGCATCCGCGCTCTGGGACCGACGGTGCGCCCCGACCTGACGCTTAAACCGAATGACGCCGATGCCGGCAACTGGGTGATCTGACCATGTATCGTTATGACAGCTATGACCAGTCCATCGTGGACGCCCGCGTTGAGGAATTTCGCGATCAGGTGCAACGCCGCCTGGCCGGGCAACTGACCGAAGACCAGTTCAAGCCGCTGCGCTTGATGAACGGCCTCTATCTCCAGCTTCACGCTTATATGCTGCGCGTTGCCATCCCCTATGGCACGCTGAACGCGCCGCAAATGCGCAAGCTGGGTGAGATCGCGCGCAAATATGACAAGGGCTATGGCCACTTCACCACGCGCACAAACCTGCAATATAATTGGATCAAGCTAGCCGATGCGCCCGACATCCTCGCCGAGCTGGCAACGGTTGAGATGCATGCCATCCAGACGAGCGGCAATTGCATCCGCAACATCTCGTCCGACCAATATGCTGGCGTCGCCGCTGATGAGGTGACGGACCCGCGCCCTTGGGCCGAGCTGCTGCGCCAATGGTCGACCTTCCATCCGGAATTCACCTATCTGCCGCGCAAGTTCAAGATCGCAGTGATCGCCAGCGAAGAGGATCGCGCGGCGATGCGGCTTCACGATATCGGCCTGAAGCTGGTGTCGCGCGATGGGCAGATTGGTGCGGAAGTCTATGCCGGTGGCGGCATGGGCCGTACGCCAATGGTTGGGCCTCTTATCAATGAGTTCATCACCGAAGATGAGATCGTGCCTTATCTGGAGGCATGCCTGCGCGTGTATAATCGCTATGGCCGCCGCGACAACAAGTACAAGGCGCGGATCAAGATCCTGGTCCATGAACTGGGCGTCGAGGAATATAAGCGGCAGGTCGAGGAAGAGTTTGCGCACATGCGGGAACTGGGCCTGAACCCGCCGCGCGAGGAGCTGGACCGCATCCGGCCCTTCTTCGCCAACCCGACTTATGATCAGGGTCTGAGCGACGAGATCGACCGTAGCGACCCGGCCTTCGCCCTGTGGGCGGACCGGCAGGTCGCGGCGCACAAGCAGCCGGGCTATGCGATCGTCAACATCAGCCTGAAGCCGCGCGGCGGCATTCCGGGCGATGCTTCGGCCGAGCAGATCGAGCTGGTGGCGGACCTCGCCGAACACTATTCGCTGAACGAACTGCGCGTGACCCATGCGCAGAACCTCGTTCTGCCGCATGTGAAAAAGGCGGACCTTTATGCCATCTGGCAGAAGCTGGACGAGGCTGGGCTGGCGGAGGCCAATCTTGACCTGATCGGCGACATCATCGCCTGCCCGGGCCTTGACTATTGCAGCCTTGCCAATGCGCGGTCGATTCCATTGGCGCAGAAGCTTTCGGAACGGTTCGCCGACGTCGGCCGCCAGAAGGAATTGGGCGAGCTGAAGGTCAAAATCTCCGGCTGCATCAACGCCTGCGGCCACCATCATGCCGGTCATATCGGCGTGCTGGGCGTGGATCGTAAGGGCGTGGAGAATTTCCAGCTGTCGCTTGGCGGTTCCGGCGCGCAGGATGCTGCCGTCGGCCAGATCACGGGGCCGGGCTTCTCGGAGGATGGCGTCGTCGATGCCATCGAGAAGGTCACCGACCTCTATCTTGCTCAGCGGGAGGAAGGCGAACGCTTCCTCGACACCTATCGCCGTCTTGGCATGAAGCCCTTCAAGGAGGCGATCTATGGTTGAGTTCCTGACTTTCCGCGACGGTGAAGCCGCGCAGGAACCTGCCGTGACGGTCGAATCCTTCACCGGCCAGTCCAATTCGACTGCCGTGCGGATCGAAGCGGGCGAGGATGCGCGCGAGTTATTGCCCTATCTCGACCGGCTGTCGCTGGTTGAGGTGAACTTCCCCGCCTATGGTGACGGGCGCGGTTATTCGGCCGCCCGTATCCTGCGCGAGGCCGGTTATCAGGGTGAACTGCGCGCGGTGGGCGATGTGCTGGTCGATCAGATCAACGCGATGCGCCGCTGCGGTTTCGACAGCTTCCGTCCCGACAAGGCGCTGGACGATGCCGCCGTCGATCGCGCCCTTAATCGCTATGCCGACGTCTATCAAAAGACCGTCGATGGCCGCAGCCCGGTTTGGGCGAAGCGGCACCCGGAGAGTATAAATGGCTGAACCTGCCCGCCAGCTTGACGTAATCGACGCCCGCCCTGCCTTCACGCAGGCCGACGCGGACGCGCTGAACGCGCGTTTCGAAGGCGTGGATGCATTGACGATGCTCAAGACCGTCTTTGCCGAAGGTCTGGCAGGCAAGGTAGCGGTTGTGTCTTCCTTCGGTACGGAAAGCGCCGTGCTGCTCGATCTGGTGGCGCGGGCGGACAAGAGCGTGCCGGTGATCTTCGTCGATACGCTCAAGATGTTCGCGGAAACGCTGAACTATCGCGATACGCTCATCAGCCGGATGGGTTTTTCCGACAGCCGGTCGGTCACTCCCAATGCGGAAGTACTGGCTAAGAAGGACGAGACGGGCCTGCGCTGGTCCTATGATCCTGATGGATGCTGCGACATCCGCAAGGTCGAGCCGATGCAGCGCGCCAAGGACGGGCTGGACGCGTGGATTTCCGGGCGCAAGGCTTTTCAATCCACCACGCGCCAGAATATGCCGCGTTTCGAGGTGGAAGACGGCCGCCTGAAGATTAATCCACTGGGTGATTGGGCGAAGGACGATCTGGAAGCCTATTTCGCGGAGCATGACCTGCCGCGCCATCCGCTGGAGGCGCAAGGTTATCTGTCGGTGGGTTGCGAGCCGTGCACGTCGAAAGTGCTGCCGGGTGAAGACCCGCGCGCAGGACGCTGGCGCGGTTGGGACAAGGTGGAATGCGGCATTCACACGCCCGTGACGCCTATCCCGGCGCCCGTGGTTGATCCGGAAGACCCGGCTAATCAGCCTGTGTTCTGATTGACTGAGCCGACTTCGGTTGGGCGAGATAGACATCGACATCGCGTCATCCCAACGGAAGCTGGGATGACGCGATGCCCATTTGATCCCTTGTGCTGAGTTGCCAGCTTACGCCTTTCGCTGGCATGACGTCAGAAATGGCTGGAAGGACGCCGAGATAACTCCCTCAATCCCCCATCCCACTGACATCCACTTCCTTCAGTCCAATTCCGATCGATGCCCGTGGCTGCTCGATCTCCGCCGATGAAACAGGGTAAGCACAATAATCCGCCGCATAAAAAGCGCTCGGCCGATGATTGCCCGAAATGCCCTGACCGCCAAAGGGCGCCGAGGACGAAGCGCCGTTGGTCGGCCGGTTCCAGTTGACAATGCCCGCCCGGATATTCGCCCAGAACTGATTATATTGCTCAGGCGATCCGCCGATCAGGGAGGCCGACAGGCCATAACGGCTATTGTTCGCCTCCGCGATCGCTGCCGGGAAATCGGGAACGCGGATCACCTGTAACAACGGCCCGAATAGCTCCACGTCGGGCCGTTCCGTCATCGCGGTCACGTCGATGATCGCGGGGCTCAACAACGGCCTGTCTTCCGACAGGCGCACCAGATGCTTTATTGGCCGCCCGCCATGGCTCATCAGATAAAGGAAGCTTTCGGTCAGTTGGTCCGCCGCATGATTGTCGATGACCGGTCCCATGAAGGGGGCAGGGTCGGCATGCGGATGATCAACGATCAGCCGGTCGGCGATCTTCTTGACCTCACCGATCAACAGGTCGGCCAGCTCTTCCTTGACGATCAATCGGCTCGCAGCCGTGCAGCGTTGGCCGCTCGACAGAAAAGCCGACTGCACCACCAGGACGGCGGCGCTGGCGATATCGCCGGTGTCCCAGACGACGATCGGATTATTCCCGCCCATTTCCAGCGCCAATATCTTGCCCGGATTGCTGGCGAACTGCCGATTGATCGCCAGGCCCGTTGATGCCGACCCGGTAAATAAAATGCCGTTCACGTCGGCATGGGCCGCAAGTGCCTTACCCTCTTCCGGCCCGCCCAGCACCAGCCGCACGACATCCTGCGGCACGCCCGCCTCATGGTAGAAACGCACCAGCATTTCGCCCACCGCTGGCGTCTTTTCGGACGGTTTGAACAGCACGCCATTCCCGGCCAGCAGGGCAGGAATGATATGGCCATTGGGCAGATGGGCAGGGAAATTATAGGGGCCTAACACCGCCATGACGCCATGCGGTTTGTGCCGCACCGACTGGCGGGCACCCATTGCCGATTCCAACCGCCGTTGCCCCGTCCGCTCGGAATAGGCGGCCACCGAAATGTCGACCTTGTTCATCACGGCCGTGACTTCGGTTCGCGCGTCCCAAAGCGGTTTTCCGGTCTCCCGCGCGATCAGGTCGGCCAACGCCTCTTCATTGGCGCGCACGACATTGACGAAGCGACGCAGCGTCTCGATGCGATAGGAAATCGGTTGTGCAGCCCATGAGGGCCAAGCGGTCGTGACCCTTGCGACCTCCGCCTCTACATCGCTGGCAGTCCCCTGCCACAACAGTGTGCCAGTGGCGGGTTCAATCGAAGTCAGCGTCGCGGACATACAGCCGATATGGCGGATAACCGCCGATTAGGGAAGGGGCACCCCAGCCGTGCGAAAACAAGAAAAAGCTCCCTCTCCCCGCCGGGGAGAGGGCGGGGGAGAGGGGGAGCGAGCGCAGTGGCTCACACGCGCCGCCTTTCTATAACCCACCCGCCTCAAGGCACCTCCGGCCCACTTCCCATAGCCTCACCCATCCGCCGAACCGCGGCCACTTTCTCGTGCAACAGCGACCAGTCATCCCGCTCGGCAATGGCGCTCCAGATCGTCTCAACCTCGTCGATATGCATCGAACAGGGCGCCGCATCGCTCCAATACTCATGTTCCCTGCCGCCACCTGCCTCCATCCCCGCGACAACCTCACGGAACGGAGTCCATGCCTCACCCGAATAGTCCGCCCCGTCACGCGGCTCTCCACCACGCCAATCGTGGAAAAAGCGGTCGATCGGCGTCCCGCTCGCGGCCATGCCATTGACGGCCGCCTGGATCATCGCGTCCGCCTCTCCTGAAGGCGCGACACCCAGCCGCCAGCAAAAGCGCCGAACCGTTGCCTGCCCGAACAGCTCGGGAAACCGCTCCAACTGCTTGATCAAAGGTTCTGCCTCGACCAATGGGCGCAAGGAAACAGCTAGCTGCGCCACGTCCCAATGGATCGCCTCTGCTTGTCGTCCAAATGCATAAAGTCCGGCATGATCGAAATAGGCCGCCGTAAAGCCTGGTTCCCACAAGGGCGTGAAGCGCCAAGGCCCATAGTCGAAGCTCTCGCCCGTGACATTGATATTGTCGCTGTTCAGCACGCCATGCACAAACCCTGCAACCATGTAGCTTGCCGCCAGATCGGCCGTCCGTTCGACCACGCGCCCAAGCAATTGCGCGGGGGCGTGGTTCCCCGGCTCCTCGTCATAAAGCGACCGCAGCGAATAATCGGTCAGCCGCTCCAACAGGGGTTTGTCGTCGAAATAGGCTGCGCGCTGGAACGATCCAATGCGGATGTGCGAATGGCTAAGCCGCACCATCACGGCCGCGCGGGTGGGGGAGGGCTCGTCATTGCGCTCCAGCGCCTCGCCGGTCTCGATCAGCGAGAAGGTCTTTGACGTATTGACGCCCAGCGCCTCCAGCATCTCGGTCGCCAATATCTCGCGAACCCCGCCTTTCAACGTCAGGCGGCCATCGCCGAAGCGGCTATAGGGCGTTTGCCCCGATCCCTTCGTCCCCAGATCCAGAATCCGTCCAGTGCCATCCCGCAATTGCGCAAACAGGAAACCCCGGCCGTCGCCTATGTCGGGATTGTAGGTTCGGAACTGATGTCCATGATAACGCAGCGCCAAGGGCTGGGGCAGGTTGCCGGGCAGGGGGTTAAATCGCCCGAAATGACGAATCCACTCCTTATCGCTCAGCGTTTCCAACCCTACGCTGGCTGCGGCCCGGTCGTTACGATATCGTAAGATCGTCTGTGGGAAGTCGGCTGGGGCGACCTCATCGGCGAAATCCGGCTGTAATCCGAAGATTTCCTTTGCCGGATTGTATCTGTTTGCTTGCGAGGATTTGTCCATGCGGCGATATGGGGGAGCGGGGCAGGAAGTTGCAACCGCTGGACATTTATTTGAGGGCGCACGACCGTTGACCAGCTTCACCGACGGCTATTGGTGGTCTCCCGACGGCCTCCGGCTCCATTATCGCGATTATGGCGGCGGTGAAGATGGTCGCCCACCACTGCTCTGCCTGCCCGGCCTGACCCGCAACGCGCGCGATTTTGAACCCCTGGCCGATCGTCTGGCGGGTGATTGGCGCCTCATCTGCCCCGACATGCGTGGCCGGGCCGAAAGCGCGCAGGCCAAGGACCCGATGACCTATGTCCCGCTGACCTATTTGCAGGACATCAGCCGCCTTCTCGTCGATCTTGCCATCACCCGTTTCGTCGCCATCGGCACTTCGCTCGGCGGCCTCATCACCATGTTGATCGCCGCGACTCACCGCGAATGGCTGGCCGGTGCGCTCTTGAACGATGTCGGGCCAAAGCTCGAACAGGCGGGCCTGGACCGCATCCGCACCTATGTTGGCGTTGGCCAATCACATCAAAGCTGGGTCCAGGCCGCACGCGCCCTCGAAGAGGCGAACCGCGACATCTATCCCCGCTATGGCCTCGAACAATGGTTAGCCATGGCCAAGCGCCTGTACCGCCTCAACAGCGGAGGCCGCGTCGTGCTGGACTATGACATGCGCATAGCCGAACCCCTCCGCTTGGCCGGAGGAGAGGCCGGGGTCGACCTGTGGCCTGTAATGTCTTCCTTCCATGGCATTCCTTCATTGATTCTGCGCGGCGAACACTCCGACGTTATCAGCGCCTCAACAGCCGAACGCATGCTGTCAGATATTGGCTCGAGCGCTGAACTCGTGACCGTTCCCGACGTCGGCCACGCGCCCATTTTGGACGAGCTGGAAGCCGCCGCCGCCATCGACCGCCTACTCGCCCGAGTCCTACATGGCTGACACTCATCGGCGGCCGCCCCGCTTTCTTCATGTTCACGGCAGTTTTTCCCTCGGCGGCAAGGAAGCGCGTGCCGTCCGCCTGATGAACCTGTGGGGAAACCGCGCCAGCCATACGATCGTCAGCGCAGCGCCAGAAGCAATGGGCGCCCGATCGGCGATCGCGCCGGGAATAGATGTCAGCTTCCCCGATCCCCCGCAACTCACCGGCCGTCCCGGCCCCGGCCGCTTCCGGGCGCTGGGACGCTTCATGTCCAGCTTTGATCTCGTTCTTACCTATAATTGGGGCGCGATGGATGCCGTCATGGCCCATCGTTTCTGCTCATCCTTTCTACCGATGCCCCCGCTCATCCATCATGAGGATGGCTTCAACATCGAGGAGGCTGAGCGCCTCAGGACGGGGCGCAACCTCTACCGCCGACTGGCGCTCCAGCGCGCTCAGGCCGTCGTCGTGCCGTCCATCCGGCTCAATCAGATTGCCCGCGCGATGTGGCATCAGCCTGCGCGGAAAGTTCATTTGATCCGCAACGGGATCGACGTCGCACAATATCTTCAACCCGTTTCCGACGCCATTCCAGGGCTGGTGCGCTCACCGGGCAAGTTGCTTGTCGGCACGCTGGCCGGCTTGCGTCCGGTGAAGAATATCCCCCGTCTGGTCCGCGCCGTCGCGCCGCACCGTGATAAGCTGCAACTGGTAGTCATCGGAGAAGGGCCTGAGCGCGACTTGATCATGGCGGAAGCGGCGCGGCATGGGCTTGATGACATCTGCATGCCCGGGTTTCTGCCCAATCCTTCGCGTTTCATTGGCTTGCTCGACATCTTTGCGCTGTCCTCGGACAGTGAACAATTCCCCATTTCGCTGGTGGAAGCGATGGCCGCGCGCCTGCCGGTGGCGTCAACCGATGTCGGAGATGTCGCTCAGATGGTCGCGCCGGAAAACCAGCCATTCATCGCCTTTGATGAGGCGGCGCTGTCCGACGCGCTAGGACGGCTGGCAGCAAGCTCCGAGCTTCGCAACCGTCTGGGTGACGCGAACCTGCACCGGGCTCAACGCGATTTCGAAGAGGCCGCAATGGTGGATGCTTATGCGACGCTTTATGGACAGGTACTATCCAGCCCCCATATTTTGCGGTAGGGCGCGGCCGTAAATTCGTCATCAGTCGTGAAAGCTGCTATAGAGCGGCGCTTAGTCGACGGGTGACCCAGCAGCTGTTGCGCGGGAGATTAGGTTGTTCAAGGGTTTGAAGCCCATCATCTATGGTGGTCGTGAAGTATGGCCGCTGGTCGAGGGCGGGAAGGGCGTGGCCGTCTCCAATCACGCCAGTTCCGGTGCATGGGCCGCTGCGGGCGGCATCGGCACCGTGTCGGCCGTCAATGCCGACAGCTATGACAGCATGGGCAATGTCATTCCCCAGATCTACCACGGCCGAACCCGCCGCGATCGTCATGAAGAACTGATTGCCTATGCCGTCGATGGCGCGGTCGAACAGGTGAAGCGCGCTTTCGAAATCGCTGGTGGTAAGGGCGCGATCAACATCAACGTCCTCTGGGAAATGGGCGGTGCGCAGCGCGTGCTGCACGGCGTTCTGGAAAAGACCAGAGGCATGGTGGCAGGCGTCACTTGCGGCGCGGGCATGCCCTACAAGCTCAGCGAAATCGCGGCCTCTTATGGCGTGAGCTACCTCCCTATCGTCAGTTCGGGCCGTGCCTTTCGCGCCTTGTGGAAGCGCGCTTACTCAAAGGCTTCCGAATGGCTGGCGGCCGTGGTGTATGAGGACCCATGGCTGGCGGGCGGTCATAATGGCCTCTCCAATGCTGAAGACCCTCGGGAGCCTCAGGATCCCTATCCGCGCGTCAAGGCGCTTCGGGAAACCATGCGCGAAGGCGGCATATCCGACGAAGTGCCGATCGTCATGGCGGGCGGGGTCTGGCACCTCAAGGATTGGAACGACTGGATCGACAATCCGGAACTGGGCACCATCGCGTTCCAGTTCGGCACACGCCCGCTGCTGACGCAGGAAAGCCCCATTCCTCAGCTGTGGAAGGAACGCCTGACTCAGTTGGAACCCGGTGACGTGCTGCTTCATCGCTTTTCGCCGACCGGCTTCTACAGCTCGGCGATCCGTAACCCCTTCCTCCGCCAGCTCGAGGCGCGGTCGGAACGCCAGATTCCGTTCAGCACGGAACAGGCTGGCGACCACACGCATCAGCTTGATGCAGGCGTGAAGGGCAAGAATTTCTGGGTGACGCGCGGCGACCTGTTGCGCGCGCGCGAGTGGGTGGGGCAGGGCCTTACCTCCGCTCTCAAGACGCCCGACAACACGCTGGTATTCGTCACCGAAGAGGAAAGGGCGGAGATCCGCAAGGATCAGACCGACTGCATGGGCTGCCTCAGCCAGTGCGCATTCTCAAGCTGGATGGACAGTGAGACGAACTCCACCGGCCGTCTCGCCGATCCAAGGAGCTTCTGCATTCAGAAATCCTTGCAAGAAGCGGTGCATGGCGGGGACCTGGACAAGAACCTCCTGTTCGCCGGACATGGTGCTTACAAGTTCAAGCAGGATCCTTTCTATTCCAACGGTTTCGTGCCGACGGTGAAGCAGCTCGTAGACCGTATTTTGACGGGCGACTGATGGCGGAGATTCAGGGATTGGCGGTGTTGGAATATCACACGCCACATTTCGACATAGTGCGCCCGGGCCAGTTCGTCCTTTGTGCGGTTTCGGGCGCACGTATCGATCTTGACGACCTTAAATATTGGAGCGCCGAATTTCAGGAGGCCTATCGGGGTCCTGTTGAGGCGACCCAGTCGTTCCTGCGTCATCGCGGCTTAGTCAACGCCTGATCGGCGCTGCACTTTTTGTTCCCTTTCCTGGTTTGATGCGTTATCCTGTCCACGCAGGCGACAAAGATCGCCGCGTGCGGAAGGATGTCGGCGATGTCGCGAATTGATATCTATGGCGATCGGATATGTGTCGTCACCAGCTTCCTCATTGTGGGCTGGTTTATTTACGACATTCTATTTTGATCGAACCTGGGCAACGGCGGCAAGCGTAAGCGACTGCCGTTAAAGCAAAACTATGTTTCCTTTCAAAAGCGGCATTGTAGAAAGGCCTCGAGCTTAAGGCTCCGCGGCTTTTGAAGGATGACAGCTTGCTCCGCGTCAACAACGGCTAAAGCGCACGGCCCCCATGCGACCACGCAAGGTTTCGTGTTCCTCCGCTTAAGGAGAAGACGATGAGCCCTCGACCCATTCTTGCACGCCGCAAACGCCCTCGGGACACAGGGCGTGACATCTACATTCCACACTCGTCCTGGTCGCGGAAGCCCAGAGCCGCTGCTGATGCCGTGATCGCGCCCGAAGACTTTTGGGCGAAACTCGGCATCTGATCAGCGGAAAACGACGGTCTTGCCCCCATTCAGGAGCACCCGGCGGTCAGCGATCCAGCCGACCGCCCGCGCCAGAACCTGCGCCTCGATGTCGCGGCCGATGCGGATCATGTCTTCGGCCGTGGCACGATGGTCGACGCGCTCCACGGCTTGCTCGATGATCGGCCCTTCATCGAGGTCGGCGGTCACGAAATGCGCCGTCGCGCCGATCAGTTTGACGCCGCGCTCATGCGCTCGGTGGTAGGGCCGCGCGCCCTTGAACCCTGGCAGGAAGCTGTGATGGATGTTGACGCAACGTCCTTCGAGCTGTTCCACAAGCTTTTCGGACAACACCTGCATATAGCGTGCGAGGATCAGATAATCCGATCGTGATCGGCTGAAAACATCCAGCAAAGCCGCTTCTTGCGTCGCCTTATCCCCGTTGGGCGGAAGCTCATGGTAGGGGATGCCATGCCATTCGGTAATCCGGCGCATATCGGGATGGTTCGACACCACTCCCATGATGTCGATGGCCAACGTCCCTGTCTGCCAACGGTGCAGGAGGTCGGCAAGACAGTGCGAGCCCTTGGAAACGGCGAGCAGCATGCGCGGCTTTTCCTGCGCGGCGGTGATACGCCAGTCCATGCCGAAGCGCGCGCCTACAGCATCGAACTCGCCTTGCAGTTGCTCCGTATCCGCGATCCGGCCATCGGTCGCCTCAAAGGCCACCCGCATGAAGAAGCGCCCTGCTTCCCTGTCGGCATATTGCTGGCTGTCCGTGATGAAGCACCCGCGTTCCGCCAGGAACTGGCTGACCGCTGCAACGATTCCCACACGGTCGGAGCAGACAAGCGTCAGCACCCATGATGGGATAACCGGATTGTTCAAAGGGAGCCTCCGCGAATGATCGGGAAAGCCGTTGCCTTATGCCGCTCCCATGATCAAGCCGTTAAAGGAACTCAACCATTGGCGCTGGTCATCGCGAAAATTCCGGTCGCGTTCCCCGCGTCGAATGACAGGTCCAGCATCCCGCTTGCGGGATCGACATCCCGGCTGATGAATTCGTAGAAAGAACCAGGGACTTGCCGCACTTTGTTTCCGGCAAATAACCGTTCGACCGGGTCCGCGCGAAGGGCGGTCTGCTTCACGCGGCCATTGCGGGAAATTTCAACCTCATCCTTGATCGGCCAACCTTCAGCTTTCAGCCGCTGGGCCAAGGCCGCTACATCCGACACCCGGTCGGTGGCATGGTTGAAGGCGTTACCCTCCGTCGCGATCCATGCGGCTTCAGGCGACCGCGATAGCAACAGCTCATAATCTTCCAACGTGGCAGGATCGTGCTGCCGATCGAAGGCAGACACCAGAACCAGCAAGGCCGTCCGCGCATGCTCAAAGGGGACAAGCTGTCCCGCTTCATAGGCGCCCAATACTGCCAGCGTTTCCGGATCGAGCGGATCACGCGACGTGCCAAAAACGCGCGCCGCAACTGTACCAAACTCGGCATCAAATCGATCGACATGCAGTTCCGAGACGAAGAATTGAGGAATGTCCTGGCGAGCGTCGGCATGAGCATAGCCGCGGCCGGTCATCTTCAGCCGGTCCAGGGGATAAACCCCAGCCAGCGTGTAGCCCAATGGCCTTAAGATACGCGTGAAGGCGTCTTCCCCGGCGGGCAAAGCTCCCGTGGGGCCTTGGGGCAGGCGGATCGTCCGCAGTGCTCCATGATCGAACACCACCTTGCCGCCGCTGGCCAGCCTGTCAGCCACATAAGCAGAGCCGCTCGGAACCCGTTGCAGTAGGCCGTGAAACAGAATGACGTTCAAGGCCATGGCAAGCGCTGCTCGAGAGACATAGGGGTCGGTTTCCGCCAGCAAAGGCGGTGCGATCGTAAGCGCCGCAAGCGCTTGCTCCGCAGCACTATCGCCCAGCGTGGCCCTGACCAGCGCTGTCACATTTCCCTGCTCGCTATCGACGGCCATGGCGCGCTCCATATCGGATATGGCCGTTATCGCGCGCTGATCCCTGACTTCCAAGAGCCAGTATTACGCCTCGTCACATTTTACGGGGCATGCAGTCGGCACCAGCAGCCTTGATGGCACTGCAAAGCCGAGACGCTTCCGCGTTGTTCGCCAACGGCCCAGCCTGCAACTTGGTCATGGCGCCGCCTTTCACCAGAAAAAGCTGATAGGCCGACAGACCAGCCACTTTACCGCGCAGACTGGTCCAAAGCGCGCGCGCGCGGGCCTCTTCGCTAAATGCGCCCAGTTGTACGCGCCAAGGTCCGCTGGCAGCTACCTGGGGCTCTGGCGTCTTGTTGGCCTTCGCCTTTTCAGCAACTGGTTTGGGCGTTTGGGCGGCGGCTAAGGCGGCCTTGGGTGCTTCAGATTTCGGCTTCGGCAATGACTTGGCGGGCGCGGGCTTTTCCGGAGCGCGCGCAGGTCGCAGATCGGCGCTCGCCATCGACGGCGCTTCTTCGCGCAGAATGGGCATGGTGGACAATCGGCCATTGGCTTCCGCCAGCGCCGCTACCTCGTTCTGGCCCATCTCCCGCGCCAGCGCCAGCCCCTGCTGACGTTGATCATCAGGGATATATTTATCCATCTGCTTCAGGCTGGCCGTCGCCTGCGCCAGCCCCGCCGCCGACGCCCGGCTCATCAGGGCATAGGCGCGGGACCAGTTCTTGGTCGCCAGATCTCCGTTAAAAAGGGCGGTGCCAACGATATATTGGGCGCGCGGTTCGCCGCGGGCCGCTGATCGCTGAAGATAGGGAAGGGCGCTAGCCCGCTCCCCTTGCTGAAACATCAGCAGCCCAAGATTGTCCTCTGCCCGGACGTGCCCCTGCGCTGCGGCCTTCCGATACCAATCAAGCGCGACGGCCATGTCGGCTTTGACACCGCGTCCAAGCTTGTTCGCCTGGCCCATATTGAATTGCGCATCGGGATCGCCTGCCTGCGCAAGCGGCCGCCAGACGCTGACGGCTTTTTCATAATCACCCTGCTGCCAGGCATCGACCCCGGCTTTTACATCGGCAAGGGCAGGCGGCGCCAGACTCAGCATCGTTGCGGCGGCCAAGATGCCCCAGATGTACTTCATGTGCATGTGCTCCTAAAAGAACAGCGTAGCCCCCGCCTATGAGCTAACAAGGTTAACGCTCTCTTAGCATTAGGAGGAGCATTCTTCATATCATGCTTCCTTTCAAAGGATGCGCCGAAGTTAACCAATTTTTAGGTGCCCCCGTGGCAGTCCAACAGGCAATTGGATTTTCTGGGGGAAACGCGCGTGCGCATACTCGCATTGGCATCGCAAAAAGGCGGATCGGGGAAGACCACCTTGTCTGGTCACTTGGCCGTTCAGGCGCAAAGGGCAGGCGCTGGCCCGGTGGTTCTGATCGACATCGATCCCCAAGGGTCCCTTGCCGATTGGTGGAATGAACGAGAGGCTGAATTTCCCGCCTTCGCCCAGACGACGGTCGCTCGTCTCGCGGCCGATCTTGAAATTCTGCGTCAGCAGGGCTTCAAACTTGCCGTCATCGATACGCCCCCGGCGATCACCATGGCTATTCAAAGCGTCATTTCCGTGGCCGAACTGATCGTGGTGCCGACCCGTCCAAGTCCTCATGACCTGCGCGCTGTTGGTGCGACGGTGGACCTGTGCGAACGGGCAGGCAAGCCGCTGATCTTCGTGGTCAACGCCGCGACGCCCAAGGCGCGGATCACGTCGGAAGCTGCCGTGGCGCTCTCCCAGCATGGCACTGTCGCGCCCGTGACGCTGCATCACCGCACCGATTTCGCCGCATCGATGATCGACGGCCGCACGGTGATGGAGGTTGATCCCAACGGCCGTTCGGCGGGCGAGGTCACGCAATTGTGGACCTATGTTTCCGATCGCCTGGAAAAGAATTTCCGTCGCACGGTCTTTTCGGTGCCCAACGGCACGGCGGGCACCAGCGGTGCGGTTCGTCCAGCGACCGGTGGCTTCGGCCGCCGCGTCGTGGGTCAGTAAAGGGAGGGAAGACATCATGGCCGAACCCAAGCCACTCGCTTCGCTGACCTCCGGACTTCTCGCCCGCAAGGGCGCTGCTCAACCCGCCATGCGCCGCCCCATCATGGGCTTTGGCCATCAGGCAACGGCAGCGCTGCTGCAGGATGATCTGGGCTGGAACGACATGGGCTTCGACGTGACCGAGCCTGAGCCGGTGCCTGCCGAGCCTCGCGCCGTTGTCGGGCTTACCCCGATGACGCTGCCGCCGGTAGCCGCGCCCATCCCTTCCGTCGTTGTCGAACGAGAGGAATTGGCCGAGCGCATGGAAGAAGCGGTCAAGACGATCGCCCCCGCCATCCGTTCCGGAAGCAAGGGCCGCAAGGCCGCCTTCACGCTGAGGCTGGACGCGGATCGTCATTTGAAGCTGCGCCTTGCTAGCGCCGTCGCGGGCCGTTCTGCCCAACAGATGGTGACCGAAGCACTCGATATTTTCCTCTCCAGCCTGCCGGAAATCGACCGGCTCGCGCAGCAACTGCCGCGCGACGAAGCAGAGTAAGAAGGATCAAGCCATGAAGCGCAGCGCTCTTTCCAAGGCGGCACTTTCGTCACTGATCGTCGGGACCACGATGGTCGGCTGCACCGGCGCAGCATTCCGTCCGTCCGCTATCGCAGCGGCCAAGGAGGATTCCAGCCGTGTGACAGCAGCCATCGATAAGGCGTTGATCAGCCGGGATGGCGTTCGCGCAGTCGCGGCGGCAGAGGCAGCGGTCCAAGCTGCTCCGCAAGACGCCAATTATAGGCAGCTGCTGGGTCGCGCCTATATTGCGAGCGGCCGTCTCATCTCCGCCGAAACCGCGCTCAGCGACGCCATGACCCTTGGCAATCGCGATCCCCGCACCATCGTCAGCCTCGCCCTGGTAAAGGTCGCGCTTGGGAAGAATGACGCTGCGCGCGAGCTGCTCGCAACCAATTCAGACGTCGTTCCCGCGAGCGACTACGGGCTCGCTATGGCAATGGCGGGCGACGCAGCGGAGGGTGTTCGCATCCTGTCCGAAGCCATCCACGATCCGTCGGCCACAGCGCGCACGCGCCAAAATCTCGCCTATGCCTATGCGCTGGCGGGACGGTGGAAGGACGCGCGCGTGATGGCAGGCCTCGACCTTGAACCGCTCGCCGCCAACCAGCGGATCGCCCAGTGGGCGCAGACCGCCGCTCCCGATTTCGCGCAGCAGCGCATTGCCGGTCTGATGGGTATTGCCGTCGATGGCAGTGACGCGGGCCAGCCCGTTGCGCTCGCCCTCACGACCGAAGCCGCGCCCGTTCAGATGGCAGAGGCAAGTGCTGTCGAAACGCCGACCGCTTCCGTTGCCGAGGAGGTTGCCCCCGAAGCGACGAAGCAGGAACCAGTTCAGCAGACGGTCGCCTTCACGCCTTATGTCGCCCCCGCGACGCCCTTGAAAGTATCCCATGCTCCGGTAAAGGCGGCAGGGCTTCGCCAGCAGGCAGCCGCTCGCGCTCCGCTCGCGGCTCGCCCGGCGCTTCGTTTCGATGGCAATGGGAACAGCCCGTGGGTCGTTCAACTTGGCGCCTATTCAAACGCTGCGATCGCCAAGGAGAAATGGTACGATATCGCCCGCCGGAACAGCGCGATAGCCGCTTTGCCGGTCCTCACCAGCCAGATTACCGTGAACGGCGTCAGCTATGCTCGCCTCGCGGTCAGCGGCTTTGACGATCGCGGGGAAGCGACTGCGCTATGCCGCGCAATCCGCGCTCGACGTGGCCAATGCTTCGTTCGGGAAAAGGCCCCCGGCGCGGAGCCGCAGCGCTGGGCGCTGGCATCCAAGCCGCGTCAGTTCGCATCGCGCTGACCTAAAGCATCGTGCGCAAAAGTGGGAACCGGTTTCGCGCTTAAAACGATGCGATAACAAAAAAACTAGGGCGCGCGACCTGCGTCCGATTAAACGCAGCGCGCTCTAGAGTCTTTCCGATGTTGAATGAATCGTTGGGGATTTCCAGACGGTTGGAAGTGTGATTCAAGGTGGCCACTGGTGAGGAGGCCAGCATGGATGAGGCCATTATCACAGGATTTGCGGGTTCGGTTTTGTCGGGCTCTGGATCGAGGCATGTCGGCGCGGGGGGCTGCGCGGTTGCTGGAGGTGAGCCCGGCCACGGGGGTTCGCTGGGCGCAGTCATGGCGAACGCGCGGGTCTGTTGAGCCGGGCAAGGTCGGCGGTCACATGCTCCCGTTGCTGGCGCGTGAGCGCGAGTGGTTGCTTGCGCGGATCGAGCAGAAGAAGGACCTGACGCTGCACGAGTTGCTGGCCCAGCTGCGTGAAGAGCGTGGTGTGGTGGTCTGCTGCGACACGCTGTGGCGGTTCATGGGCCGCTTGGGCAAGACGTTTAAAAAAAGACGCTCTTCGCCAAGGAACAGGACCGGCCCGACGTCATCCGACGCCGCAACCGCTGGCGCTGGGTCCAGCGCTGGGTAGATCCCAAGCGCATGGTCTTCATCGACGAGACCTGGGCGAAGACCAACATGACCCGCACCCATGGCTGGCATCACCGGGGCGAGCCGCTGATCGACAAGGTGCCGCATGGCCACTGGAAGACGCTGACCTTCATCGCTGGCCTCAGGCATGATGGCATCGTGGCCCCTTGCGTCCTCGATGGCCCGATAAACGGCGAGAGCTTCACCGCGTGGGTCGAGCAGTTCCTGATCCCCGCGCTGGAACCCGGCAGCATCATCGTGGTCGACAATCTCGGCAGCCACAAAGGCAGCCGCGTGCGCAAATTGCTCAAGGCGGCGGGCATCAGGCTGTTCTTCCTGCCGCCCTACTCGCCCGACCTGAACCCCATCGAGGAGATGTTCTCCAAGCTCAAGCGTCTGCTCCGCAAGGCCAACGAACGCACCGTCGAGGCAACATGGCGACGCATCGGAAAACTGCTCGACCACTTCCCGCCCGCAGAATGCGCCAATTACATCCGTGGAGCCGGATATGCCTCAATCTAAGTCAGAAAGACTCTAAAGTCTTTCAGATCGATGACCTCATCCCCTCATGAGGATGGGGTTTGTCATGTTTACGCTCTTTCGAGACGGTGAGCAGCGTCGCTTCGGCAGCAAGCAATTCATCTCTACAGTCTCTACGTAAGAAGCGACGCAGCGATATTCCGGCAAGCGAATATGCGTAGGCCTTGTCCGCCCGCTCGGACGAATTCCATTATATTCCGCAATTTTCTGGAGCCGCCCAAGTGGACGAAATTGGCTCCCCGAGTAGGATTCGAACCTACGGCCATTCGATTAACAGTCGAATGCTCTACCGCTGAGCTATCGGGGAGCAGCCCGGCTCTCGCTGGGCAGGCCGCGCCTATAGCAGCGAGATTCTTCGGATGGCAAGGACAGAATTGCGAATTTTTTCAGGCGATGAATTGTTCCGCTGCGATCCGGTCATCCAACGTATGTTCCGGGTCGAAAAGGAGGGTGAGCGGCGTCCCTCGATCGATCTGCACCTCCACCTCGGCGACGTCACGGACTTCGCGCTGATCCGCGACCGCGCTGACGGGGCGCTTTACTGGATCAAGCACGGTGAAACGGATCGCCGTGCTTTCAGGCAGGATCGCCCCCCGCCAGCGGCGGGGACGAAAGGGGCTGATCGGCGTCAACGCAACCAAGCCCGAACCCAGCGGCAGGATAGGACCGTGCGCGGACAGATTATAGGCCGTAGAGCCAGCAGGCGTTGCGACCAGCACGCCGTCGCATACGAGTTCCGTCAGCGCTGTCCGACCGTTCACATGGACTTCCAGCTTCGCTGTCTGGCGCGTCTCGCGCAGCAGCGACACTTCGTTGATGGCGGGAATCGAAAAGCGTTCGCCATCAACGGTATCCACCGTCATGCGCAGCGGATTGACCTTGAAAGGCTTGGCCGTCTCGATCCGCTGCTCCAGCCGTTCCAGGCGCCACTCGTTCATCAGGAAGCCGACAGTGCCTAGGTTCATTCCGAACACAGGCATGATCCGGCGGTTCTCCAGCATGGAGTGAAGCGTTTGCAGCATGAACCCGTCGCCACCCAGTGCGATGATCATGTTCGCCTGCTCGACAGGAACGAACTCATAGGCGGCGCGAAGCCGTTCCTCGGCGGCCTTGGCGGCTTGGGTGGGGGACGCGAGCAGAGCGCGGCGCGGCTCTTCGGTCATCCGCCCGTCACGCTCATGTGGCGGCTAACCGCCGCAGCAGGTGCATCGCCTCCGATGCGAAAATCATGCTTGGCAGGCTTTAACCGCAGTGCACGGTCGATCAGTGGTTCGACCGCGCTGACGCCACCTTCACGGAAGGCGGTCTTAAGGTCGACATGATCCTCATGTCCCAGGCACATGAATATCTTCCCTTCGCAGGTCATGCGCATACGGTTGCAATCTGAACAGAAATTGTTGGTCAGGGGCGTGATAAGCCCCAATTTAACACGCATCCCGTCAACCGCATGATAGCGCGAAGGCCCGCCCGTGCGATGCGCGATCGGCCGCAGTTCATGCTGCTGCCGCAGTTTTTCCACGACTTCCGTCAGCGGCAGATAATGATCAGTGCGATCCTCACCCGTCTCGCCCAGCGGCATCGTCTCGATCAATGTCAGGTCAAATCCCTGCTGGTGGCACCATTGGAGCATGGGCAGGATTTCATCATCATTGACGCCCTTCAGCGCCACCATGTTGATCTTGACCGCGAGACCCGCCGCCTTCGCCGCCGCCAGCCCCTCAAGAACCGGCCGGATGTCCCCATTGCGCGTGACATGGGCGAACCGCTGGGGATCGCGGCTGTCGAGGCTGACATTGATCCGCCGCACGCCCGCGTCGAAAAGCGCCTCCGCATGCTGGGCCAGCCGCGTGCCATTGGTGGTCAACGTCAGTTCGTCGAGACCCTCGCCCAAATGGCGTCCAATGCGCCGCACCAGGTCGATAATGTCCCGTCTGACCAGCGGTTCGCCGCCAGTCAGCCGAATCTTGCGAACGCCCCGGGCGATGAAGAGGTCGGCAAGCAGCGCGATCTCCTCCAGCGTCAGCACCTGATCCTTGGGCAGGAAGGTCATGCGCTCCGCCATGCAATAGCGGCAGCGCAGGTCGCACCGATCCGTGACCGAAATCCGCAAATAGCTGATCCGGCGGCCCAACGCATCGGTCATGGCCGTGCGCCCAAGATCGGGCTTGTTCATGCTCGACTAGCTAGGCCATGGGAAAGTCCGGTGCAAGCACTGCCGGTTGCAGGAGCGTGAACGGGTCGCTAACGCCTGTCTGCTATATGCCCGCCATGCGCTGTACCCCGGGAGTTTTGATGTGAGCGGTGAATCCGCACTGCATGGACAGCGCAGCCTTTTCATTTTGTCGCCCGGTGACAGGGATGGTTTGTCGCGCGCGGCTAGTCTGGCTGGCTGGCGTGCCATCGCGGCCCGGCGCACGAAGGATGCGCCGCAACGGTTCCTGCATAGCGATGCGCAGATCGCCCTTGTCGACATGCGCGATGCGGCGGACGGAGCCAGCGGCCTCGTCGATGCCTTTTCCCCGGCCGTAGAGGCGGGCGGTGGAGCGCTCATTGCCCTGATCGACGCGCAGGCGCTGGGGTCTGTTACGGCGCTGCTGGAAGCGGGGGCGACCCATTTTCTCGTCGCTCCATTTTCATCCGATCAACTGCGGGCGACGCTCGCTTCGGCCCAGCGCCTCGTGGACCGCCTGGGTGGGGGTACGCTGCCCAGCCAGCGCGCCCAGCGCATACGCCGTGGCGACGCGCTATTCTGGGAATTGGAGCGGGGAGGGCAATCCCTGCGTCTCAGTGACAATCTCGCCCGGCACCTCAACCTCGATCGCCAGACGATAAGTCCGGCCCAGTTTGCTCGCTGCCTACCCCGTGCGGAACGGCGGTCGGTTATTGCGGGTCTGCGGGGCATGATGCGATCAGGCCGACCAGAATCCTTTGCCCATGCGGCGCCGGGGCGACCGGGTGACCGGCTCGTACATCATTTACGCCTGATCGATGGCGTCGTGGCTGCCGATGTCGAGTGGTTGTCCGATACGCATGGGGACGACGCGACCGGCCGGGACGACCTGACCGGCCTTCGTTCGCGACAGGCAGCGCTTGAGTGGTTGGAAAAGCGTTCCGGTCTTGCGACAACGATCCTCCTGCTCTCGATCAGCCAGTTCGACCGCATGAATGCCGCCTATGGTCAGGTGGTCGGTGACGCCCTGCTTGGCCGGATTGCAAGGAGGATCGAGCGGATGGCGGCAGACGCAGCGCCCGGCGCGATCGTGGCCCGCATCGCCGGGACCGAATTTCTCGTCGGCCTAACAGGCGAGGCAGCTGCGAGCGACCGCGCAACCTTCCTCGCGCGTCAGTTGATCGGCGTCATCGTCCGGCCCTTCAGCGCGGGCGACCACCTAATCCGCCTGACGGCCCGCTGCGGCATCGCCCAATCGCGAGCAGACGATGATGCAACCCGGCTGCTTCGGCGGGCGGGAACCGCTCTGGCAGACGCGCGGGCAGGGGGCGGAGAGGGTATCCGCATCTTCTCGGCCGAAAAGCGCAGCCGACAGGTCGATGCCGACCAGCTGGAAACCGACCTGCGCCTTGCGCTGCATCGGGGAGAAATCGGCATCGTCTTCCAGCCGCAATATCCGGTGGGTGGCGATCACATGACGGGGGTGGAGGCGCTCGCCCGTTGGAACCATCCTCAATATGGCCCCCTTGGCGCGGGCATGCTTTTCGCGACCGCCGAACGATCCGACTATATGCTTCCACTTTCGGCCCACATCCAGGCGGAAGCCTTGCGTCAGGCAGCGGCATGGCCCCGGACCCTCTCGCACCTTCGCCTGTCGATCAACGTGACCGCCGCCGACATCGCGCAGCCGGGCTTCATGTCGCAGCTCCTCAACCTCGTTGACGAAAGCGGCTTTCCCCGTTCACGCCTGACGGTTGAGATCACCGAAAGCGGCCTTATCGAAAA
The DNA here is from genome assembly GCF_055396345.1 of Sphingobium sp. TomTYG46. Taxonomy (NCBI): domain Bacteria; kingdom Pseudomonadati; phylum Pseudomonadota; class Alphaproteobacteria; order Sphingomonadales; family Sphingobiaceae; genus Sphingobium; species Sphingobium sp. TomTYG46. Next base: position 1,058,771 of record NZ_AP027324.1, on the reverse strand, counting down.
TATCGCTGCGGCCACCGCGCTTCTCACCGCTCTTCGCGCGGAGGGGCTGGCGGTGGCGGTCGATGATTTCGGCACCGGCTATTCCAGCCTTGCCTATTTGAAGAGCCTCCCCCTCGACTATCTCAAGATCGATAGCGGTCTGGCCCAGGACATCGCTGGGACTGCCCGCGACCGGATCGTGGTCCGGGGCGTCATTCACATGGCCAAGTCCCTTGGTATGAGCGTCATTGCCGAGGGGGTCGAGACACAGCAGCAACTCGATCTGCTGGCGCGCGAAGGTTGTGATTATTATCAGGGCTTTCTGCGATCCGCCGGGATATCCTCCGCCGAACTGGCCGCGATGGCGTTAAAGGGCTGAGGCCTCCTAAAAAACGATTCCTGCCCGGCCGATTAACGTTGCTCCCGAGTGGTGCGCCTGATCATCGATGCTGCTGTTCGCATAACGCACGCCCGCAAACCATTGTCGCTTCAGATAATCGATGCTGATCCCATGGTCCCAATATGTGCCATCAGGCCGCAGGCGGGTCGAATCGACCACATCTCGGGTCCGACCGCTCGAACGACCGACATGCGCCGAAACGGTGAACGGCGTGCCGGGGATGCCAGCGGACGCCGAAGCCGAGAGGTAAAGATTATCTCCGCCAATCGAACCTTGCCGGGGTGCATAGCTGGCGTTGATGTCGATATTTGCCGGGCCGATCAGAAAGCCTGCGCCAGCGCCAACCTCGCCATATCCCTGTCCCGACGCGCCGGGAAACAGATGATATACCCCTCTCGCAGAAAGCCGCCACGCGCCCATCTGCCGGGCATAAGATGTGCCAAGGTCCACCACGGCATCTGCGCCGCCGTGACGGCTACTGTTCCACAAGGACGTCGCTGCGGCATCGAAGCTCAATCCCTCCGTCGCCTGTACGGCGATTGTCCCTCGCACAACCGGGTCGCCATCGCTCCAGCTCAACCCCCGCCGACGTTCATCGCTTGTGGCCTCGGCGGTTGCCGAAAACCGGTCGGCATATTGCGCCAAGGCGGGGGAAGAGGTGGCGGCCATTATCATTGCCGCCGCCGCCACCAAGCGTGCGTCAGTTTGAGGCAAGATTGCGAACCGCATCCAGCTCGGCCATCAACGGCGCGCGATCCTTCTCGGCCACCGCGACCAGATGTTCACGGATCGCCGCGTCATGCTGTGCCATATTGCGTTCACCCGACTTGCGGCCGGCGGTACATGCCCCATGTTCGCTGCCGGAAAAGCGCTTGTCATGCGAAACCGTGCGGGCCAGCGCCGGACTATGATTGAGCGCGCGGTCCACTATGACCGTCGCGGTCCATTGGCACCGTTGCATATCCACGCGGTTGGGTGTTTTCGCACCGACCGTCCTGGTAACGAACTCGACGCGAGCCGAGTAGGTGGCTTGCACCGGCGTTCCGCCATGGTCGATCTGCACGCTGTGCGTGGCGGCGACAGCCGCCATCGCTACGAAGGTCGAAATCATGTCAATCTCCTGCTCGATGCCGGACTTTGCTGTCCAGTCATCGACGGAGCATTTAGATGACCGATGTTGCTGCTACTTTGCTGACGCACGACAAAGGGGTGCTGGCGAGAGGGGCAATCTCCGGGCCATCCATTGTCAGCTAGCCGACTTCGCCAATCCCTTCGACAATTGCAGCGCTCCGTTCAGCCGCGCCGCCGGGTCAGCCCAGGCACGATTGACCACGACCTTGCTATCCGGCCGCAATCGCGCCACTCCATTCAGCCGCTGGATATAGGCGACCAAGCCCTCCGGCTTCGGGAAGCGGTCTTCGAAGAAGCTGACCAGCGCGCCCTTTGGTCCCACATCGATCTTCGAGATATTGGCCGTCACGCAATTCTGCTTGATCTCGATGATCTTGAACAGGTTCTGCGTCGGCGTCGGCAGTTTACCGAAGCGGTCGATGAGTTCCGCAGCAAAAGCCTCCAGCCCCTGCCGATCCTCCACATCGTTCAGGCGGCGATACAGCCCCATGCGCAGGTCAAGATCGGGCACATAATCCTCCGGTATGAGGATGGGCGCATCGACGGTGATTTGCGGCGAGAAGCTCTCCCGCTTCTCGATCCCCGCGCCACCTGCCTTGGCCTCCAGGATCGCGTCTTCCAGCATCGATTGGTAAAGCTCGAAGCCGACTTCCTTGATATGCCCCGACTGCTCGTCACCGACCAGATTACCCGCGCCGCGAATGTCGAGGTCATGGCTCGCCAGCTGGAACCCGGCGCCCAGCGTGTCCAGATCGGAAAGAACCTTCAGCCGCTTTTCCGCCGTTTCGGTAATCACCTTGTTCGCAGGCGTGGTGAAATAGGCATAGGCCCGCGCCTTCGACCGCCCCACGCGCCCGCGAAGCTGGTACAGCTGCGCCAGCCCAAACCGATCCGCGCGATGGATGATCAACGTATTGGCCGAAGGAATATCAAGGCCACTCTCGACGATCGTCGTCGACAGCAGCACGTCATAACGTTTGTCGTAGAAGGCCGACATGCGCTCCTCAACCTCGGTAGCGCTCATTTGGCCATGGGCAACGATTGGCTTCACCTCCGACACTTCTGTTCGCAGGAACTCTTCCACCTCGGTCAGGTCGGCAATGCGCGGCACGACGAAGAAGCTCTGCCCGCCGCGATAATGTTCGCGCAGCAAGGCCTCGCGGATGACGACGCCATCCCAGGGCATGATGTAGGTCCGCACCGCCAGACGATCGACCGGCGGTGTCTGGATCACGGACAGTTCCCGCAAGCCCGACATTGCCATCTGTAAGGTGCGTGGGATCGGCGTGGCCGTCAGCGTCAGCACATGCACATCGGTCTTGAGCGACTTCAGCCGCTCTTTGTGCGTGACGCCAAACCGCTGTTCCTCGTCCACGATGACGAGGCCAAGCCGCTTGAACTCCAGCCCCTTCGCCAACAGCGCATGGGTGCCTACCACGATATCGATCGTCCCGTCGGCCAGCCCAGCCTTCACGGCTTTGGCCTCCTTATCCGGTACCAGCCGCGACAGGCGGCCGATGTTGACGGGGAAGCCACGGAACCGCTCCTCGAAATTCATATGATGCTGCCGGGCAAGCAGGGTGGTCGGGCAGATCACCACCACCTGCATCCCCGCCATCGCGGCGACGAAAGCGGCGCGCAAGGCCACCTCCGTCTTGCCGAAGCCGACATCGCCGCACACCAGCCGGTCCATCGGCCGCCCCGCGCCCAGATCCTCGACCACGTCCATGATCGCCCGGTCCTGATCCTCGGTCTCCTGATAGGGGAAGCGATCGACAAAGGCTGGATAGCCCGCGCTATCCGGCTCCGCCACCGTCGCCGCCCGGAGCGCCCGTTCGGCCGCCGTCTTGAGCAATTCACCCGCAATCTCGCGGATGCGCTCCTTCATCTTGGCCTTGCGCCGCTGCCACGCCTCGCCGCCCAACCTGTCGAGGCTCACCCCCTCGCTGTCGGAGCCGTAGCGGGAGAGAACCTCCAGATTCTCCACCGGCACATACAGCTTGTCGCCGCCCGCATATTCCATCGCCACGCAGTCATGCGCCGCCTTGGCGACCGGTATTTGCGTCAGCCCCTCATAGCGCCCGATCCCATGGTCCATATGCACCACCAGATCGCCCGGCGAGAGCGTCGCCAACTCCTGAAGGAAGGCGTCGGCATTCTTCTTCCGCTTGGCCCGCCGCACCAGCCGGTCGCCCAGCATGTCCTGCTCGGTCAGCACCGCCACATCGGGCGCGGTAAAGCCATGGTCCAGCGGCAGGACGATTAGAGAAACATTATAGCCCCTCCCCTTCAGGGGAGGGGTTGGGGTGGGGGCTGTCGGGTCGGGGGAGCTATCCGGATAGCCCCCACCCCCAGCCCCTCCCCTGAAGGGGAGTGGAGCAGCTCGACCCAAAGCTTCCTGCCAATCGTCGGCCGCACTTAAGCCTGTGACGCCGTGATCTGCGAGCAACCCCGAAAGCCGCTCCCGCGCCCCCACGGAATAGCTGGCGATGACAACCTTCTTCTTCGCCCGCTGGAGCGAGGCGATATGCTTGCCCACCGCCTCATAGGCATTGGCGTTCTGCGCCCGTTCCGGCGCAAAATCGCGCGGCCCATCAACCGCAAAGTCCAGAACGGTCGCGCTTTCCGGCTCATGGAAAGGCGTGGTCGCATGCATCGGCCATTCGCGCACGATGCCGTCCCATTCTTGCTGCTCCAGATACAGCGCCTTCGGCTCCAGCGGCCGATAAGCTCCCGGATCGGACGACTTCGCCTGCACCCGATTGGCGTGATAGTCCCGGATCGCCTCGAACCGGGCCTCCGCGGCGCCCGTCACACCATGATCCAGCACGACGAGCGTATCGTCGCCCAGATGCTCGGTCATCGGCACCAGCCGTTCTTCGAACAGCGGCAGCCAATGCTCCATCCCTGCCAAGCGCCGCCCGTCACTCACCGCCTGATAGAGCGGATCGCCGGTCGCCGTCGCCCCGAAGGTCTCGCGATAGCGCCCGCGAAACCGCTTGATCGTCTCTTCATCCAGCAGAGCTTCGGACGCGGGCAGCAGGGTGAAGCCTTCGACGCTCCCGCTCGTCCGCTGATCGGCGGGATCAAAACGCCGCACCGTCTCGATCTCGTCCCCGAAGAAATCGAGCCGCAGGGGCTGTTCCTCGCCTCCGGGGAATAAATCGACTATGCCCCCCCGAATGGCGAATTCGCCCCGATCATGCACAGTGTCGGTGCGGACATAGCCATTGGCCTGCAACATCTCGGCCAGCCGCGAAATCGCGATGCGCTCTTTGGGCGCCAGCTTAGCGACCAGCTGCCGCACACGAAACGGCGTCAATGTCCGCTGCGTCAGGGCGTTCAGCGTCGTCAGGACAAGCTGCGGACCCTTGGGCTTGACCTGCAAGGCATGCAGTCCGGCCAACCGCGCCGAAGCCGTGCGCAGCGAAGGACTGGCCCGGTCATAGGGAAGGCAGTCCCAGGCGGGAATCTCGACAATCTCGATCTCTGGCGCAAAATAATGCGCCGTGTCCGCCACCGCCCGCATGAGTTGCTCATCGGGCGCGACGAACAACGCACGCGAAGGCGCCGCCCGGGCAATGTCCGCCAGCAGCCACGGCTGAAACCCCGCCGGAACGCCGGACAGGGTCATGGGGGAGGAGGTTTTCAGAATCTTCAGAAGGTCGGTCATTCGCTACTCAGTTCCCCTCCCGCAAGCGGGAGGGGTCAGGGGTGGGCAATCCCACAGAGGCGGCACAGGCCGACCCCCGCGCCCTCCCGCCAACGGGAGGGGAGGTTGAGGCTATTTCTTCCCAATCTCCACAAAATCCATCTTCACGAACTTGTCCCACATCGGCCCGCGCCATTGCTCGGGCAACGGTAACGTCCCTAAGGCCCAAGCCATGATGTCGGCATCCTGTTCCTCGATAAACCGCTCGAACCAGTCGATTTCTTCCACGCCCCACTCGGCATGGTAGCGATCGAAAAATCCACCCACCGCCAGGTCCGCTTCCTTGATGCCTCGATGCCACGCGCGAAATTGCAGGCGGCGGATGCGGGGATCTTCGTTCACAATTTGTTCCTTGCGCGGACATGCCGAATAAACCGATCAGATGTTTGCGCATCGTCCCGGCTGGGCTAGATGGCGTCAGATAGCCATGCGACCCGATATCCTCAACCCACTCTTCACTGAAATCGAAGCCTTGAAAGGCGTCGGCCCCGCGCTTGCCAAGCCGCTGGAGCGCTTGGGGCTGGCCCGCGCCGTCGATGTCCTATTCCACCTGCCGGTCAGCTTTGTCGATCGCCGCATGGTGGACGAGTTGATCCTGTCCGACTCAGGCCGCGTCATCGGCATAGAACTCACGCCTACCGACTACCGCGCGTCCGGCAGTGCCCGCGCGCCGTTCCGCGTCATCGCGCAGGACAGGCATGGCAATACGGTCGCGCTCGTCTATTTCGGCCGCAACAGCGCCTGGCCCCGCAAGCTGCTGCCCTTGAACGAACCCAAATTCATCTCCGGCAAGCTGGAGGCCTATGGCGACAATCTCCAGATCGTCCACCCCGACTATGTCCTGCCGCCGGAGGAAGCCGCCACCATTCCGGCGCGAGAGCCAGTCTACGGCCTTTCCGAAGGTCTCACCAATAACCGTCTACGCGACCTCGTCGCCCAGGCGCTGAGCCGCGCGCCCGACCTGCCGGAATGGATCGAACCCAGCCTGCTCGCCCAAAAGGGCTGGCCGACATGGCATGAGGCGCTCACCCGCATCCACGCCGATCCCAGCGATGCCAATGCGCGCGAACGCCTAGCCTATGATGAAATCTTCGCAGGCCAACTCGCGCTAATGCTGGTGCGCCAATCCTCCCGCAAGCGCCGGGGCATCCCCATCGAGGGAGACGGCCGCCTGCGCGCCATGCTCGAACTCCCCTTCGCCCCGACCGGGGCGCAACGCCGCGCCTTCGGAGAAATTGAAGGGGACATGGCGCAGCCCGTCCCCATGCTCCGCCTCCTGCAAGGCGACGTCGGCTCGGGTAAAACGCTCGTCGCGCTCATGGCCCTCCTCAACACGGTTGAGGCAGGTGCTCAGGGCGCACTCCTTGCCCCGACGGAAATTCTCGCGCGCCAACATTATGAAACGCTGCGCAAGATGGCGTCGGGCCTGCCCGTCACCATCGCTATCCTCACCGGCCGCGAAAAGGGGAGGGTGCGCGAATCCACCCTGATGGGCCTCGCCGATGGCAGCATCGACATCCTCGTCGGCACTCACGCCATTTTCCAGGAAGCCGTCCGCTACAAAAACCTCGCCCTTGCGGTGATCGATGAACAACACCGCTTCGGCGTTGCCCAGCGCATGATGCTGGCCGCCAAGGCCGAGCGCACGCCGCACCTGTTGGTGATGACCGCCACCCCGATCCCCCGCACGCTGACGCTCACCTATTATGGCGAGATGGACGTCTCTCGGCTGGACGAAATGCCGCCCGGCCGCCAGCCGATCCAGACCGTCGTCATGTCCGCGAACCGCCTCGATGAAGTGGTCGAAGCACTCGCCCGCCACATCGAAACCGGCGGTCAGGCCTATTGGGTCTGCCCCTTGGTCGAGGAAAGCGAAACCAGCGATCAGGCCGCCGCCGAAGCCCGCGCCGAAATGCTGAAGTTACGCTTTGGCGATCTCGTCGGCCTTGTCCACGGCCGCATGAAAGGTCCGGAAAAGGACGCCGCGATGGAGGCCTTCTCCACCGCCCGCACAAAGATCCTCGTCGCCACCACGGTCATCGAGGTCGGCGTCGATGTCCCTAACAGCAATCTCATCATCATCGAAGGCGCCGACCGCTTCGGTCTCGCCCAGCTCCACCAGCTGCGCGGCCGGGTAGGACGCGGCCAGAACCACAGCGTCTGCATCCTGCTGCGCGGCGGCGCCCTGAGCGAAACCAGCCGCGCCCGGCTGGCGCTCATGCGCGAAACCAATGACGGATTCCGCATTGCCGAAGAAGACCTCCGCCTCCGTGGCGCAGGCGAAATCCTTGGCACGCGCCAGTCGGGCGAGGCGCAGTTGAAGATCGCGACGCCGGAACATCTGTCTGCCCTGCTCGATAGCGCGCGAGACGACGCGCACCTCCTGATCGATCGCGATGGAGGACTAGACGAACCGCGTGGCCAGGCGGCCAGAACTTGTCTTTACCTCTTCGAACGGGATGCGGCGGTGGGATTGCTCCGAAGCGGCTAATCCGTGCGACGAATTTCTGCATGCGCGAAACCATCGTGCGTAAAAAAGGATGCGATAACAAAAAACTGGAGCGCGCGACCTGCGTCCGATTAAACGCAGCGCGCTCTTGTCCGGTCACATCAACGGATCGAAGCCGATCAAGCTTCGACCAGCTCCTTACCAGGCGGTCTGCCTTGGCGGGATGAGCGACAGCATGGCCTCATAGATTTGCGGATCAATGGGCTGGCAAAACTCCACCCCGACCCGGCCATCCTCTGACCATCGAACGTCGGCCTGAACGTCCTTGACGACGGGTAGCCAGATCGCGATCCGTTCCCCAATCGTGATCTCCGCATCGGTGCGGCACATTAGGCCGAGTTCAGAGATGTTGATGACCCGGACGCCATGGGTTCGGCCTCGGGCAGAGATATGGCTGACCATATCCACCAGCACGCGGGGCGTGCGGCGCTGATTGATGGAAGGGTCCCGTGAACGGGCGACCTGGGCGAGGCTTGCGAGCACCGAAGACATGACCGGAGCTTAAGATGAGGAAGGTGGCGCCTTCCTTACCAGCTTTACTTAATCTGCCTTTAACTCTCTAAAGTTTCAAGCAGTTACCAGGCCATGTTTCTTAGCGCCGAAGCTCACCTTGTCTCCGGGTTTCAGTGCCAGCATGGGGTCGCTCACGACCTCACCATTGACGCGAATGGCGCCTTCGGCCAGCTTGCGCCGGACTTCCTTGTTGGAGCTGGCAAAGCCAAGTGCCGAGGTGCCCTGAACAATGGTCAGCCCCTCGGCTCCCACACTGATCGTCGGCAGATTGGCGTCCGAAGCGCCCTCTTCAAAGGTCTTGCGCGACGTTTCTGCGGCAGCGAGCGCAGCATCGGTTCCCCGGCACAGCGCCGTCGCCTCATTGGCCAGAACCTTCTTCGCCTCATTGATCTCAGCGCCCTGAAGAGCCGCGAGCCGTGCGACCTCGTCCATCGGCAGGTCGGTGAACAGCCGCAACCGGTTGGCGACGTCCGCGTCCGCCGTGTTCCGCCAGAACTGCCAATAATCATAGGTGGAAAGCTGATCTTCGTTCAGCCACACGGCACCACCCACCGTCTTGCCCATCTTCGTGCCATCGGCATTTGTGAGCAGCGGCGTGGTCAGCCCGAATACCTGCATCCCATCCACCCGACGCGCGAGTTCGACGCCGTTGACGATATTCCCCCACTGGTCCGATCCGCCCATCTGCAACCGGCAGCCCGACCGCCGCGACAGCTCCAGAAAGTCATAGGCCTGAAGGATCATATAGTTGAATTCAAGGAAGGACAGCGACTGCTCACGATCCAGCCGCAGCTTCACCGAATCAAAGCTCAACATGCGATTGATCGAGAAATGCTGGCCGATTTCCCGCAGGAACGGGATATACTCCAGCCGGTCGAGCCATTCGGCATTGTCGAGCATGATCGCGTCGGTCGGCCCGTCGCCGAAGGTCAGGAACCGTTCGAACACGCGCTTGATGCTGGCGACATTCTCCGCGATCGTTTCGGTGGTAAGCAGCTTGCGCGCTTCGTCCTTGAAGCTCGGATCGCCGATCTTCCCGGTGCCGCCGCCCATCAGGACGATCGGCTTGTGCCCCGCCTTCTGCAACTGCCGCAGCATCATGATGGAAACGAGGTGCCCGACATGCAGGGACGGAGCCGTCGGATCAAAGCCGATATAGCCCGGCACGATCTGCTTGGCGGCAAGGCCATCGAGCCCCTCCGCATCGGTCAACTGATGGATGTAGCCACGTGCCTCCAGGAGGCGGAGCAGATCGGACGAGTAGCTGGTCATAATGCGGCGCCCTCTAGCATCACGACACAACAACGTCACTCCCCGTCATCCTGAACTTGTGTCTCAACCCATTCCGCTACACAGAATGAAGGAGAGTAAAAGGATCGAAGCGGTGACACACAGCCAACCCATGCTGGCGATCGGCCTCATGTCGGGTACGTCGCGCGACGGCATCGACGCCGCGCTCATCGAAACCGACGGAGAGGGCGTCAGCAATCCCGTCACCTTCCATGCCATGCCCTATCGGGAGGGCTTTCGCATTCGCTTGGCCGAAGCGTGCCAGCGCGCCATGGCAATGGACAAGCCGGGCTTCGAACCTCTCATTCAATCCGTGGAAGCAGAACTCACCGAGCTTCATGTCGAGGCCGTCACCGATCTCCTCGCGCGCAGCGGGCATATAGCGCAGGATATCGCCGTTATCGGTTTCCACGGCCACACGGTCGCGCATCGGCCGGAATGGCGCTGGACATGGCAGATCGGCGATGGCCCCGCATTGGCGGGGGCGTTCGGAATTCCCGTGGTCGGCGACCTGCGCAGCGCCGATGTTGCCGCAGGGGGGCAGGGGGCGCCGCTAATGCCTATCTATCACCGGGCCTTGGCGAATGACTTGCGTAAGCCGACCGCCATATTGAACCTGGGCGGCGTGGCCAACATCACCGCCATCGGAAATGATGGCGAACTCCTCGCCTTCGACACCGGCATGGCGAGCGGTTTGATCGACAATTGGATGCAGACGCATAGCGATCGGCCGTTCGACGAAAATGGCGCCACTGCTGCTCGCGGCCAGATCGATGAAGCGCGGCTCGACAGTTTGATGGCAGACCCCTGGTTCGATACGCTGCCCCCCAAGAGTATCGACCGTGAAGCCTTTACCCTCGATGCGATGCATGGCTTGTCGCTTGAGGATGGCGCAGCGACGTTGACCGCGTTCACCGCCAGGGCGGTTGCCCGCGCGCTTGACCATCTCCCGTCCCGCCCTTCCGCCATCTACGTCGGCGGAGGCGGCCGTCATAATGCAACACTGATGACGATGCTGGCTGCCTTCACCAACGCTGATGTGCATCCGGTCGATGATCTCGGCTGGGATGGCGACGCTCTTGAGGCGCAGGGCTTCGCCTATATGGCGGTGCGCCACCTCAAATCCTTGCCCATCAGCTTTCCCGGCACCACCGGCGTTCCCGCCCCAATGACTGGCGGCGTCCTCTTCGATCCTGCCTGACGCAGCTTACCGCTTTCGGGTCAGTTCCCGCATTCCGTCATCAATGCCCTCAAGCGTCAGCGGATACATGCGCTGGCCCATGATCTCCCGGATCATCCGCGTCGATTGACTATAGTCCCAATGGTTGCGCGGCGTGGGGTTCAACCACACGGCAGCCGGATAGGTATGCAGCAATCGGCTCATCCACACCGCGCCGGGTTCCTCGTTCATATGCTCGACCGATCCGCCCGGATAGCTGATTTCGTAAGGGCATCGCCGCATCGCCGACGAAGATGACCTTATAGTCATGCCCATATTTATGCAGGATATCCCATGTCGGAATACGCTCTGAAAAACGGCGCCGATTGTCCTTCCACACGCCTTCATAGAGGCAGTTGTGGAAGTAGAAGAACTCCATGTTCTTGAACTCGGTTGTCGCGGCGGAAAACAGCTCCTCGCAAAGCCGGATGAAGGGGTCCATTGACCCGCCAACGTCCAGGAATAGCAGCAGCTTGACCGCATTATGCCGCTCGGGCCGCATCCGGATGTCGAGCCAACCTTGCCGTGCCGTGCCCCGGATAGTCCCTTCCAGGTCCAGCTCATCCGCGGCGCCTTCGCGCGCAAAGCGTCGCAGTCGCCGCAGTGCCACCTTGATGTTGCGCGTGCCCAGTTCCTTGCTGCTGTCGAGGTTCTGGAACTCGCGCTTTTCCCACACCTTGATGGCGCGCTTGTGCCTGCTCTCGCCGCCGATCCGCACGCCTTCGGGGTTATAGCCGCCATTGCCGAAGGGCGAAGTTCCGCCCGTGCCGATCCACTTGTTGCCGCCTTGATGGCGCCCCTTCTGCTCCTCCAGACGCTTCTTCAGCGTCTCCATGATCTCGTCCCAGCTGCCTAGAGACTTGATCTTCTCCATCTCTTCAGCGCTCAGATATTTCTCCGCGACCAGGCGCAGCCACTGCTCGGGAATGTCCGCCTCGACCCCGCTCGCGTCCAGCACGCCTTTGAAGACTTTCGCGAAGACCTGATCAAACCGGTCGATCAGCCCTTCGTCCTTCACATAGGTCGCCCGCGCGAGATAATAGAATTCCTCAGGCCGTTGACCGATCACGTCACGGTCCAGCGCCTCCAGCAGAAGCAGATGCTCCTTGATGCCAGCGGGAATGCCAGCGGCCCTTAGCGCGTCGAGAAAGTTCAGCATCATGATGACGGCCTTGTCTGACAGCCCTGCCATGGATGCAAGGGGCTGCGCATGGTTGATCAAATGTTAAGTGTTGCATCGCATCGTTAATAAGGCACTATTCACAAGCGGGCGGTTTGGGGTGGCACTCCTTGGAAAATGAGCATTTATTGACGGATCTGGGTGAACGTTCCGGCGACGTTGCGCTGCAATGCAGCGAGACGGCGGGCTTCCTTGGGGAACTTACCCGGCGCATCCAATCCGACTCGCTCCGCCTCTCACAATTGCAAACCAATATGGAGGCTCTGGCCGTCAGCCAGAATGAAAGCGTGGTGGCGGCTCAGGAGCTCAGCCTCACGTCCCGGCGCGCTGCCCGCATCATTGCCGAAGGGCATGAAGCGATTACCCAGTCTCTCGCCCAGGTTGCGGGGCTGGTCGACCATGTCACGGGGCTGGAGGGAAGGCTTCGTCAGTTCCTCGGAGTTATCGAAGCAGTCGGCGGCATATCCGATCAACTCGGCGCGATCGCACGCCAAACGCGGCTGCTGGGCGTAAACGCCGCGATCGAGGCGGCACGCGGTGGAGAGGCGACGCAGGGCTTTGCCGTCGTGGCCGACGAAATCCGCCGCCTGGCCGGGCAAGCGGGCGAGTCCGCCGCATCGGTCGGTGACAAGCTCGGCCAGCTCGACCGCGATGCGCGCCATCTGATCAGCGGCGTCGAAGCCAACATCGGTCGAGGCCGGGACGTCAGCGCCCATATCGATACATTAAGCGTAACCATGGCGGAAATCGCCTCGCTCGTGACGCAATTTGGCGAGCGTTCCCACGCCATCGTCACCTGCACCGACGAAGCCGATGCCGACGTAGGCGCGCTACGTGCGGGCCTTACCAACTTCAGCGACTCTGCTGCCGAAAGCACCCAGCGCGTCGAAATGGCCAAGGCCCAGCTTGAGCAGCTTGAGGGCATGGCGAACGACATGCTCAACACCGCCGCCCATGGCGGGCATCAGACCCGCAACAGCCGCTACATTGCCTATGCCGAAGATGGTGCGGCAGAAGTGTCGCGCCTGATCAATGACGCTCTGGCTGCGGGTGAACTGACGCCATCGGCGCTATTCGACAGCAATTACCGCCTGATACAAGGCTCCCACCCGCCACAATATGAAAATGGCTTCATGGTCTTTGCCGACCGCTTCATCCGCCCGATTCTGGATCGCCAGACCGGACAGGATAATGCCATCGTCGGTTGCTGCCTGATCGATATGAACGGCTATCTGCCCACGCATATCACGTCGCGAAGCCAGCCTCAGCGGCCGGGCATGCCGGAATGGAACATGGAATATGCCCGTAACCGGCAGATTTTCATGGACAGCCAGACCCGCCGCGCACTCGATGGCGGCGCAGACTTTTTCCTCTTCACCTACCGTCAGGACCTTGGCGAGGGTCGCTATCGCGCGCTTCGCAGCGTATTCGTTCCGCTGATCTTCGAAGGCCGCCGCTGGGGTCTGTATGAGGTCGGCTACCTCATCTGATCCCGTCAGTTCGCCGCGCCCTGACGCACTATGACGTCCCCATTGGCGGCATAGGCAGCAGTCGTCCGCGCCTGCGCCGTCTGAGGGTCCTTGCCATCGAGAATCTTCGCGATTTGCCCGAAACTCGGCACGCGGTCATAAACGCCATAGAGCTTCGTCTCGCCGACCGAATGTATCGATAGCTGATAGCCCTTGCCGTCAACCGCTGGATCGAAGGCGAGCACCGTGCCCGCATCGTCGATCGGCACGATGACCGATCCGCCAGACGCACCCTGCTGCGCCAGAACATCATAGATACCTTCGCTAGTATGCACCTGTCCCCGGATGCAGAAGGACCCGGCCACCTCGCGAACGGCCCTGACATCAGCCGCTTCGACAGGAAGGGAAGCGGTAAGTTGCGCATCCCGGTCATCACCCGCCGGGCAGTCGGCGAACCGCACCGGAGAGACTGGCCGTACCGCAGCCGCATCATCGAAATGCAAGCTGCCGAGCATGCCGTCCAGCCCTGCCAATACCTCCTTGCGCCGTTCGCTGGGACCTGTGACGCGCAGCTTCACGAGCCAGCGCCCAGCCTGGGCAAAAGCTGCTGCCGTGGTCAGCGCCCCGTCGGCCGCATCATCATAAACCGCACGGATCGCGCGGCCGCCTTTGCCTTGCAGCGGAACGCTTTCATATGCGGTGCGGCGTGTCTTCGGTCCAAAACGATCCGTCACCGCGCGGTCGGTCATGTAAGCGGCGATCGACGCGTCCGCATAGCTGGGCAGATAGACGTACAAGGTCGCCTGCACCGCCCCGTCCTCCGACAAATATTGGGCATAATTGTCGATGCCCTTGCCGCCATTCGTGACCTCTCCACTCTTGGACAGGGAAAGCCCCGCGATCGTCTGGGGCAGGCTGATGCCCGAAGCGCGGGCGCGAAGGTTCCCATCGCTCGCCACCCACGCTTCCTGCACATCGGCACCCTGCGCCAATGCGGGCACCGGCAGGAGCAGGAGGAGTGGCAACAGCGACAAGGAGAGTTTCGGCATAGGCATCCTTCCCATTTCACGCCGTCTTGTCGCGGCTCTGAAATTTATTGGGGAAGGTTGAGCGAAACCGCAAGGCTAAGGCAAGCGGCCTTTTACGCGACTGGCGGAATCTGCGCTGTATAATGCGGCAGTTCCGGGTCCAGATGCGCCCAATGCGGAGCCGCCTCCGTCCAGATTACCGCCTGCGGTGCCAACAGGTCCGGATCATCCAGCGCGCCAGCCCTGATGAAAGTCAGGTGCGGCCGCGACTCGGCAATGCTGAACAGGGGAGTGCCGCACTGCGGACAAAAGCCACGACGCATCCTGTTTCCGCTATCCGCGATGCTTTCCATGCCAACGGACCTCGCCCTCGCTTTGCACCTTCTCCGTCGGAAAGCAGACATTGACCGTGCCCGATCCTCCGCCGAGATATTGGCACAGCCTGCACCAGCACATGCGCGCCGCCATCGGCTCCGCATCGATCTTGATGCGCACCGCTCCGCACAGACATCCCGCTTCATGCGTCATGCACGCCTCCGTCATTGTGCCGGGCAGGGCAATCCCGGCCTTTACCGCCCCTGCCGCCGTGCCATGAATGCCAGACGTTCGAACATCATGATATCCTGCTCATTCTTCAGCAGCGCGCCATGAAGCGGCGGAATGGCCTTGGTCGGATCGCGATCCTGCAACACCTCCAGCGGCATGTCTTCATTGAGTAGCAGCTTCAACCAGTCGAGCAACTCGCTGGTCGACGGCTTCTTCTTCAGGCCCGGCACATCGCGTATCTCGTAGAAGAGGTCGAGCGCGCGGCTGACCAATATCTTCTGAATGCCGGGAAAATGAACGTCGACGATGGCCTGCATCGTCTCCCGGTCGGGGAACTTGATATAGTGGAAGAAGCAGCGCCGCAGGAAAGCGTCGGGCAGCTCCTTTTCATTGTTGGATGTGATGACCACCACCGGCCGTTCCTGCGCCGCGACCGTCTCGCCCGTTTCGTAGACGTGGAACGCCATGCGATCGAGTTCCTGCAACAGGTCGTTGGGAAACTCGATATCGGCCTTGTCGATCTCGTCGATCAGCAGCACGGGTAGGGTAGGGGAGGTGAAGGCCTCCCAAAGCTTGCCCTTGCGGATATAGTTGCTGATGTCATGAACACGCGGATCGCCCAGCTGGCCATCGCGCAGCCGTGCCACGGCGTCATATTCATACAGGCCTTGATGCGCCTTGGTCGTCGATTTGACGTTCCATTCGATCAGCGGCGCGTCCAATGCCTTGGCGATTTCCTGCGCCAGCACCGTCTTGCCCGTCCCCGGCTCACCCTTCACCAGCAGGGGGCGGCGCAGCAGCACCGCTGCGTTCACCGCGACCTTCAGGTCGTCGGTTGCGACATAATCTTCCGTACCTTCAAACCGCATGAATCTTCGCTTTCCTCTACTGCCACCCGAGTAGGGAAAGCGATACGGCGCCGCAATCGGTTATTCCTATACCTTCTGCCGCCGAACCTCGGCACGCGCCTTCAGCAGGTCCCAGAGGCCACGCTGCTGGCTGAGCAACTGCCGCGCGCCAAATTGTATGGCCCGATCGGCCGCGCCGTCGCTGCCGATTGCTCGCACTACGGCAAAGGTCTGCGCCCGGTCGGGAAGATCGGATGGATAGGGTTCAAGCCCCACGCGAATCGCCGCCATGTCGAGCACGTCGCGTACCGCCTGCCAATCCAGCACCAGCGCCATGGCTGCCCCCATGGCACATCCGCGCCTGTCCGACTGAGCCAGCATATCCAGCGCATGACGTTGCTGGCTGACGATCGTCTCACAGTCGCTCTGCCCCGCCGTGCTGGGTATCGGGCCTAGCGCCACCGCAACTTGCGTCAGATAGGCCCGCTCTCGCGCAAACGCCTGCCCCGCCTGGACTAGCCAGCCCCGAGCCGCACTGTCTGCCGATCGGTTCGCCGCGTGATCGATGACGCCTGGGTGACGCCCGTGCAGCAGGCATAGATAATGCGCGGCATCGGCGAGGTCCGGCAATGTCAGGACAGCATCACGGCTCATGATGGTCCGTGCGCTGTTCGCATGAGCATGAGCGGCCGTTCCATCAACCGCGACCAGCGCCTCGATCACCTGAGATATATCGCCTGTCGCCAAGCGTGTAGCTGCTTCGTTCATGATAACCCCTGCGGCCGCCGCGCCAGTGTGTCTGTTGCCACGACCATAGGAAGTTGAGGTAAAAGAGCGGTTTATGAGACGAAAAAAAGGGCGGCCCTGAAGCCGCCCTTTCGGATCAATTCACCGTGTCCCAGACCCTATTGATCGAGGAAGCTCCGCATTTTCCGGCTGCGGCTCGGATGCTTCAGCTTGCGGAGCGCCTTCGCCTCAATCTGGCGGATACGTTCGCGGGTCACGCTGAACTGCTGGCCCACTTCCTCCAGCGTGTGATCGGTGTTCATGCCGATGCCAAAACGCATACGCAGCACGCGTTCCTCACGCGGCGTCAGTGAAGCCAGAACGCGGGTGACCGTTTCTTTCAGGTTCGCCTGAATTGCCGCGTCCACCGGGATGACCGCATTCTTGTCTTCGATGAAATCGCCCAGGTGCGAATCTTCCTCGTCGCCGATCGGCGTTTCGAGGGAGATCGGCTCCTTCGCGATCTTCATCACCTTGCGCACCTTCTCCAACGGCATGGAAAGGCGCTCGGCCATTTCCTCCGGAGTCGGTTCGCGGCCCTGCTCGTGCAGGAACTGGCGGGACGTGCGCACCAGCTTGTTGATCGTCTCGATCATGTGGACCGGAATACGGATGGTCCGCGCCTGATCCGCAATCGACCGGGTGATCGCCTGACGGATCCACCAGGTCGCGTAAGTGCTGAACTTGTAGCCGCGGCGATATTCGAACTTATCCACCGCCTTCATCAGGCCGATATTACCTTCCTGGATAAGATCAAGGAATTGCAGGCCACGGTTCGTATATTTTTTAGCGATGGAGATGACGAGGCGCAGGTTCGCCTCGACCATTTCCTTCTTGGCGATACGCGCCTCGCGTTCGCCCTTCTGCACCATGTTGACGATACGGCGGAACTCGCCCAGCGACATGCCGGTCGCCTGCGCGATTTCGCTGACTTCAGTACGGATGCGCTCGACGGCGCGCGCTTCGGCTGCCGCAAAAGCGGCCCATTTCTTGTCCAGGCCCTGAACCTTGTCGAGCCATGCGTCGTCCAGTTCATGGTTCACATAGCGGTCGAGAAAGTCTTTGCGGCTGACCTTATGCCGTTCCGCCAAACGCAGCATCTGCCCGCCCAGCGCGGTCAGGCGCCGGTTATAGGCATAAAGCTGATCGACCAGATATTCGATCTTCTGCTGATGGAATTGGACGCTTTCGACCTCGGCGGTCAGCCGCTCGCGCAGCTCCTGATAATCGTCCTCGGCCTTCTGGCTCAGCGTCTCGCCATTGGCCATCGCGGCCATGCGTGATTCCTGCGCACGCGAGAAGGCGCGGAAAATCTCCGTGATGGTGGCGAATTTCTCAAGCGCCATCGGCTTGAGCGTCTCTTCCATCTGGGCGAGGGAAAGGGTGTTGTCTTCCTCCTCTTCCTCTTCCACGCGCCGGGCACGGCGTTCGGTCAGGCCGTCCTCATCCTCGTCGGAATCGGCTGCTTCTTCCTCGGGCTCCTCTTCTTCCTTGAAGCTGGGGCCAGCGGTTTTCTCGCTGATCTCGCCGTCATCATCCTCGGCGCCTTCCTCCAGATTCTCCGGAGCAGGGTCTTTTGAAAGCATCGCGTCGAGGTCAAGAATCTCGCGCAGCTGCATTTCGCCATTGTTGAGGGCGGTTGACCATTCGATGATCGCGTTGAAGGTCGTCGGGCTTTCGCACAGCCCCAGGATCATCGTGTCGCGGCCAGCCTCGATACGCTTGGCGATGGCGATTTCGCCCTCGCGGCTGAGCAGTTCCACCGCGCCCATTTCGCGCAGATACATGCGCACCGGGTCGTCGGTGCGGTCGACCGTTTCCTTCTTCTTTTCGGTGACCAGCTTGGGCGCGCCTTCTTCATCGCCCGAATCATCTTCGGCGTCCTCGGCATCTTCGCGCTCGCGCTGCTCGTCGCCGTCCTCACTGGCTTCTTCATTCTCGACGATGTTCACGCCCATTTCGTTGAGCGCGGCCATGATGTCCTCGATCTGCTCGGAGGACATCTGGTCCTGCGGCAGGGCGTCGTTCAACTCGTCATAGGTGATGTAGCCGCGCTTCTTGGCGCGCGCGATCAGCTTCTTGACCGAAGCCTCATTCAGATCGAGCAGCGGTGCATCGCCGCTATCCACATCCTCGCCCGCACCCTTGCCTGTCGCCTTGCTCGCCATTTATTCGCCTTAGCTCCATCATCCCGCCGGGGGACGATCTATCAAACAATATCTTCGGACTGCGCCAGTTCCGCCAGGCGCTGGTCATGATCCATTTTTAACCGCTGGATCCGCTGCTGCTCGGCAAAGGTTTCCTCGTTAAGGTCTTCCCTCGCCCGCCTCGTCGCCTCCGCCAGCGCCGTCTCCAACTCCGGTCCTTGTGCCATCACCCGGATAGCCTCCTCCAGATCGCGCTGAACGCGACCGGGATCGGTCTTCATCCTGCTGGGGGTGAATGTGAACGTGTCGGCCCGGAGCATCCCCTTCGCCATATTATACACTTCACCTTGGCCCAATATGGTAAGGAGGCCCTCTGTTTCAACTGTTTCTTGTCGGAACGATGCGGCAATCATCGCCCGCATCAGTTCGCCCAGCGCCGAATCGCCGATATGCAGTGCCGAAAGCATCTCCCGGTGCATCATTATCTGCTCGGGATGCCGCAACAAACTCGCCAGAACCGCGCGCAGCAGCCGCTGCTCCATGCCGCTGACGCCGATCGCCCGCGCTTCGCTTCCAACCGGGGGCAGGGGCGGCTTCCAGTTTCCGCGCCGATCGCGCTGCCACCCTTGTCGATTCCCTGTCCCACGCTGATGGCGAGGCGCGTTCGCCTGCGAGGGTCGCGCAAAGAACAGCGCATCATAACGCTCCCGGAAAATCTGCACATAATGCGCCCGCACATCCGGATGCGCGATCGCGTCGGTGATCGTGCGCAGCCGCTGCTTCAACGCCGCCCGCTGCTCCGGCGTATCCAATGGCGCCGCCTTCTGCTCATAAGCCCACAACCGCTCTACGAGCGGTTCCGCCGCATCCAGCACCCGTTCCATCGCGCCCGGCCCCTCGGCCCGGATCAGATCGTCCGGATCCTGCCCCACAGGCAGCGTAGCAAACGCCAAACTCATCCCCGGCCGCAGCAGCGGCAGCGCCCGCATAGCAGCCCGTATCGCCGCCTTCTGCCCCGCCGCATCGCCATCGAAGCACAGGACCGGCACATCCACCATCTTCCACAGCCGCTCGATCTGATGCTCCGTCAGCGCCGTGCCGAGCGGCGCCACCGCCTCGCCAAAGCCCGCCTGCGCCAGCGCGATCACGTCCATATAGCCTTCGACCACGATCACCCGCCCGCTCTGGCGGCTAGCGGGGGAGGCGCGATCGATATTGTAAAGAGTCCGCCCCTTGTCGAAGAGCGGCGTGTCCGGCGAGTTCAGATATTTAGGCTCGCCAGCCCCAAGAATCCGCCCGCCAAAAGCGATCACCCGCCCGCGAATGTCCCGGATCGGCAGCATCAGCCGCCCCCGGAAGCGATCATAGCTCTCGCGTTTCTTACTTTTTCCGCCGTCCGGCTCGGCGCCATCCGGATCGATCAGCAATCCCGCCTCGATCAGCATCGGATCACCAAATTCCGCCAGCGCGTCTTTCAGCTTGCCCTTGGAATCCGCCGAGAAGCCAAAGCCGAACGCCCGCCGCGTCGCCTCACTGATCCCACGCCGGACAAGATAATCCCGCGCCTCCGCACCCTCGATCCCGCCAAGCTGCTCCTCGAACAAAGCCTGCGCCGCCGCCATGACGTCATGCAGACCCTTCGCCTGCTCGGCCCGCTTCGCCGCGCGGGGGTCGGGCGCAGGCACATCCATGCCCGCCGTCGCCGCCAACTCCTTCACCGCCTCCATGAAGGGGAGCCCGCGCTGGTCCGTCATCCACCGGATCGCGTCCCCATGCGCCCCACAGCCAAAGCAGTGGTAGAAGCCCTTCTCATCATTGATGGTGAAGCTCGGCGTCTTCTCATTATGGAAAGGACAGCACGCCTTATACTCGCGCCCAGCCTTCTGCACCTTCACCGTCCGCCCGATCAGCGTAGACAGCGACGTCCGCATGCGCAGTTCGTCGAGAAAGGCAGGGGAGAGGCTCATGTTTCTAAAAGCCCCTCCCTTCCAAGGGAGGGGTTGGGGTGGGTGATCTTCTGCCTCTCCGGCAACGCGTGCGCCCGATCAAGAATGACGCTCAATACGCCTTCAAGATTATCCCGAACCTCCCAGTTGGAAAAACGCAGCACGACATATCCTTGATGAGCGAGGTCGAAATCCCGATCTCGATCTTTCCCTGCATCATGCAGATCATCATCTACCTCAACGATCAAACCGATCGAGGGACAAAGAAAATCGCAAATATATGGCTCGATGACAGCTTGCCGCCGGAATTTTAACCCAGCCAACTGGGACGCCCTGAGAGCCCCCCACAGCCGCCGCTCATAGTCGGTAGGTTCTCGCCGCATGTCGCGCGCATATCGGCCTAGCCTTGCATTGATGCGTAGCGCCATCACCCACCCCAACCCCTCCCTTCGAAGGGAGGGGCTTTATCATGTCAACCCAAAGCCGCCTTCACCAGCCCACTGGCCTTGCTCATATCAATCACCGACCCATGCCGTTCCTTCAGCACGGCCATGACCTTCCCCATATCCTTGACGCTCGCCGCGCCCACTTCCGCCTTGATCCCCTCGATCGCAGCGCGCGTCTCATCCTCGCTCATCTGCTGCGGCAGGAAGCTCTCGATCACGCGCAACTCGGCCTCTTCCTTAGCAGCCAGCTCCTCGCGCCTGCCATTCCGGAACATCTCGATCGATTCGCGCCGCTGCTTCACCATCTTCTGCAGCACCTCGACAACGACCATATCGTCATCGGGCACGCTCGAAGCGGTACGCAATTCGATATCCCGATCTTTCAGCTTCGCCATGATCAAACGCACAGCGGCCAGGCGTTCCTTGTCCCCCGCCTTCATGGCTTCGACCTGGGCGCTCTTAACCTGCTCGCGAATCATGGCGATACGAATCCTGTTCTGCCGGAAAAGACCAGATATAACGCCAAAAGAGATTTTTTACAGTGGTTGACCGCGGGGCCTCACAGGCATAGGTGACCGGCCGTTTAACCCGCTGCAGACGGGTTCCCGCTAAAAGCATAAAGGACGCTACGACCATGGCTGATGCCAAGACCCTCACCGTGCCCAAAGGAGCGACAGGGGTATTGGTTTTCGCCGATGGCAGCGCAGTGTTCGGCCGTGGCTTTGGTGCAGTGGGCGAAGCGGTAGGCGAACTCTGCTTCAACACCGCCATGACCGGCTATCAGGAAGTGATGACCGACCCCAGCTATGCCGGGCAGATCGTCACCTTCACCTTCCCGCATATCGGCAATGTCGGCACCAACCTGGATGACGTCGAAGCGGACAACCCCTTCGCCCTCGGCTGCGTCGTGCGACAGGACGTGACGGAGCCCAGCAACTTCCGCAACGTCGAACCCTTCGACCAGTGGATGCGCGAAAATGGCCGCATCGGCCTCTCCGGCGTAGACACCCGCGCGCTCACCCGCATGATCCGCCTGAAGGGCGCGCCCAACGTCGTCATCGCCCATGATCCGGAAGGCAATTTCGACCTCGCCGCTCTCGCGGAAAAGGCCGCCAACTGGCCCGGCCTCGAAGGCATGGACCTC
Source organism: Sphingobium sp. TomTYG46 (assembly GCF_055396345.1). NCBI lineage: Bacteria > Pseudomonadati > Pseudomonadota > Alphaproteobacteria > Sphingomonadales > Sphingobiaceae > Sphingobium > Sphingobium sp. TomTYG46. Next base: position 1,036,478 of record NZ_AP027324.1, on the reverse strand, counting down.
GCCATTGAAGTCACGGCCAAGGAAAGCCGCCTCTGGAAAGACGGCGTATGGAAACTAGGCCACGGCTACGCCAAGGATGAAGCAAACTCACCCCTCCCCTTCAGGGGAGGGGCCGGGGGTGGGGACTCGCCGGATAGCGCCTCTTCTGCCGACAACCGCCCCCACGTCGTCGCCATCGACTATGGCGCGAAGAACAACATCTTCCGCAACCTCGTAAAGGCCGGCGCCCGCGTCACCGTTCTCCCCGCCACCGCCACCTATGAACAGGTGATGGAGCAGAAGCCCGACGGCGTGTTCCTCTCCAACGGCCCCGGCGATCCGGCCGCCACCGGCGAATATGCCGTGCCCGTCATCAAAAAGGTATTGGAAGCCGACAAGCCCGTCTTCGGCATCTGCCTCGGCCACCAGATGCTGGCGCTCGCTGCCGGTGCCAAGACGGTCAAGATGCACCAGGGCCATCGCGGCGCGAACCACCCGGTCAAGCGTCTGGAGGACGGCCTTGTCGAGATCACCTCGATGAACCACGGTTTCGCGGTGGACAGCGACACGCTGCCCGCGAACGTGAAGCCGACCCATGTGTCGCTCTTCGACGGCAGCAATTGCGGCATCGAACTGACCGACAAAAAGGCCTTTTCGGTCCAGTACCACCCCGAAGCTTCGCCCGGCCCGCAGGACAGCTTCTACCTGTTCCAGCGCTTCGTTAAGGGGCTTAAGTGAGCCAAAACCTCCCCCCGGTTGACGAAGCCCGCCTCGCGCAGGAGTGGGAGGCGGACAAGGAAGTCCTCGCCAATCTCGCGGCCAATGGCGACGTGGCGCGTTTGTCGCGCCCGGTCGATGTCAGCTTCAAGGGCAGCGAAAAGGATTTCGAACGCGTCCTGACCATAGCCAGCCAGTTCGGCTTCGTCGAACTGGACCGCGAAGAGGATGAGGATGGCGACCTGTTCCTGTTCCTCGAATGCGAACAGCCGGTCGATGAACACTCGATCCGCGCCCTGACCAAGAAATGCCTCCAGATCGAAATCCTCTGCGGCGTCGAATATGACGGCTGGGGTTGCGAGGCCCGGACGGGGGGCGTGCATTGAAAGGGCACTCATATGGCGACAGTTAAAAAGCTATCCTTGAAAGTTCCTGATCGTGTTTCTGCTCAGGGCGAGGTGGATGCGTCGATCATTCTACTTGAACATGATGGCGAGAAATTCATTCAGATCGATACCTACGGATCTAAAGAGCGGAAGTTTGTGGGGAAGCGATCGCAGAGCCTCCGTTTGTCTGAAGAGGCGTTCGAACAATTAGTGAAGCTAGGGTCTTCACACTTCTCTTAATCTGTTTTCGCGAAGGCCGCAGAAACTCCTATGCCCAAACGCACCGACATCTCCTCCATCCTCATCATCGGCGCTGGCCCGATCATCATCGGCCAGGCTTGCGAGTTCGACTATTCGGGCACGCAGGCGGTGAAGGCGCTCAAGGAAGAGGGCTATCGCATCATCCTGGTGAATTCCAACCCGGCCACCATCATGACCGACCCGGAATTTGCCGACGCCACCTATGTCGAACCGATCACGCCCGAAATCGTGGCGAAGATCATCGAGAAGGAACGCCCCGACGCGGTGCTGCCCACCATGGGCGGCCAGACGGCGCTCAACACCGCGCTCGCGCTGTTCAACGACGGCACGCTAGAAAAGTTCGGCGTCCAGATGATCGGCGCCGACGCCGAAGCCATCGACAAGGCGGAAGACCGGATCAAGTTTCGCGACGCCATGGACAAGATCGGGCTGGAATCCGCCCGCTCGCGCATAGCCCACACCATGGAAGAGGCGCTGGAGGCGCTGGAGTTCACCGGCCTGCCCTCGATCATCCGCCCCAGCTTCACCATGGGCGGCACCGGCGGCGGCATCGCCTACAATCGCGAGGAGTTCGTCAATATCGTGCGCGGCGGTCTCGACGCGTCGCCCACCACCGAAGTGCTGATCGAAGAATCGCTGCTCGGCTGGAAAGAATATGAGATGGAGGTCGTGCGCGACCGCAACGACAATGCCATCATCATCTGCTCGATCGAAAATGTCGATCCGATGGGCGTCCATACCGGCGACTCCATCACCGTCGCGCCCGCGCTGACGCTGACCGACAAGGAATATCAGATCATGCGCAACGCGAGCATCGCGGTGCTGCGTGAAATCGGCGTGGAAACAGGCGGTTCCAACGTGCAGTTCGCGGTCAATCCGAAGGACGGCCGCCTGATCGTGATCGAAATGAACCCGCGTGTCTCGCGGTCCTCGGCGCTGGCGTCAAAGGCGACCGGCTTCCCGATCGCCAAGGTCGCGGCGAAGCTCGCTGTCGGCTACACGCTCGATGAGATCGAGAACGATATTACCCGCGCGACCCCGGCCTCGTTCGAACCGACCATCGACTATGTCGTGACCAAGATCCCCCGCTTCGCCTTTGAAAAGTTCAAGGGCAGCGAGCCACTGCTCGGCACCGCCATGAAGTCGGTGGGTGAGGTGATGGCGATCGGCCGCAACATCCATGAATCGATGCAGAAGGCGCTACGCGGCCTCGAAACCGGCCTTTGCGGCTTCGACGAAGTGGCGCATCTGGTAGGCGCGCCCAAGGACGACATCGTTGCGGCGCTTGCCTCACCGACGCCTGACCGTCTGCTCGTCGCCGCGCAAGCCCTGCGCGAAGGGCTGACCGTCGCCGAAATCCACAACATCGCGAAGTTCGATCCGTGGTTCCTGGAGCGGATCAAGGAAATCATCGACGCGGAAGCGCAAGTGCTGGCGAACGGCCTGCCGCAGGACGCAGACGGCATGCGCCGCTTGAAGGCGATGGGCTTCTCCGATCAGCGTCTCGCCCATCTGGCGCTCAAGTCCGCCAATCTGCGCGGCATGGAGCGCGGCATCGCGCGAGGCTCGGGCCTGATCCACGAAGCGGTCAAGGCCATGACCGGTGGCGTCACCGAAGCGGAAGTACGCAGCCTGCGTCACAAGCTCGGCGTCCGTCCGGTCTTCAAGCGTATCGACACCTGCGCCGCCGAGTTCGAGGCGAAGACGCCCTACATGTATTCCACCTACGAAGCCCCGCTCTTCGGCGAGGCTGAGAATGAGGCGCAGCCCAGCGACCGTAAGAAGGTCGTGATCCTTGGTGGTGGCCCCAACCGGATCGGGCAGGGGATCGAATTCGACTATTGCTGCGTCCACGCCTGCTTCGCGCTGTCGGATGCTGGCTATGAGACGATCATGGTCAACTGTAACCCGGAAACCGTGTCGACCGATTATGACACCTCCGATCGCCTCTATTTCGAGCCGCTGACCGCCGAGGACGTGCTGGAAATCCTCAGCGTCGAAATGTCGAATGGCACGCTGGCCGGGGTCATCGTCCAGTTCGGCGGCCAGACGCCGCTGAAGCTCGCCCAGCCGCTTGAGGACGCGGGTATCCCCATCCTCGGCACATCGCCTGACGCCATCGACCTCGCCGAAGACCGCGAGCGTTTCGCGGCGCTCATCGACAAGCTGAAACTGAAGCAGCCCGCCAACGGCATCGCCCGCAGCCGGGAGGAGGCGATCGCGGTTGCCAACCGCATCGGCTATCCGGTCCTGATGCGCCCGTCCTACGTCCTTGGCGGCCGCGCCATGGAGATCGTCGATGGTCAGGCGCAGCTTGAGGAATATATCGCCACCGCCGTTCAGGTGTCGGGCGACTCCCCGGTGCTGATCGATCAGTATCTGCGCGACGCGACCGAAGTCGACGTGGATGCGCTCTGCGATGGCGAAGATGTGGTCGTCGCAGGCGTCCTCCAACATATCGAGGAAGCGGGGGTCCATTCGGGCGATTCCGCCTGTTCCTTGCCGCCCTACAGCCTTTCCAGCGACGTTATCGCTGAAATTGAGCGCCAAACCGACGTCCTCGCCCGCGCCTTGTCCGTCCGCGGCCTCATGAACATCCAGTTCGCGGTAAAGGACAACATTGTTTACCTGATTGAGGTAAACCCCCGCGCCAGCCGCACCGTGCCCTTCGTCGCCAAGGCAATCGGCACCCCCATCGCCAAGATCGCCAGCCGGGTCATGGCCGGAGAGATGCTTCGCGACCTCCCAAAAATCGACCGCAATTCTATAACTCATATTGCAGTTAAGGAAGCCGTCTTCCCCTTCGCCCGCTTCCCCGGCGTTGATCCGGTCCTCTCGCCAGAAATGAAAAGCACCGGCGAAGTCATGGGCATCGACAGCAATTTCGCGACCGCCTTTGCCAAGGCGCAGCTCGGCGCGGGCACCGTTCTCCCCAAGAGCGGCACCGCCTTCGTGTCCGTCAAAGACAGCGATAAGCCGGTGGTCCTGCCTGCGGTCCAGAAGCTGGCAGGATTGGGCTTCACCATCGTCGCAACCGGCGGCACGGCCCGCTATCTGGAAGAGCAGGGCATCGCCGTTCAGCCAGTAAACAAGGTAGCTGAAGGACGTCCCCACATCGTTGACAAGATCACCGATGGCGATATCGACCTGATCTTCAACACCACCGAAGGCTGGCAGTCGCTGAAGGACAGCAAGGCGATCCGCACCAGCGCGCTGCGCGCCAAGGTCGCCAGCTTCACCACGGCGGCGGCATCAGTCGCTGCGGCCGATGCGATCGAGGCTTTGCGGGGCCATGCCCTTGAAGTGCGATCGCTCCAGTCCTATTATCCCCTGTCGCAAGCCTGATCCCCTGCACAAGGAAGCACGCTGCGGGTGGCTCCGAGTTGGAGCCGCCAAAGGGAAGTTTTGACGAAGGATTTGCAATAATGGCGACCGTCGAAAAGATGCCGATGCTGCAAATGGGCTATGACAAGCTCAATACGCAGCTCCGCGAATTGAAGGCCGAACGGCCTTTGATCGTGGACGCCATCGAGGAAGCTCGTGCCCACGGTGACTTGTCCGAAAACGCGGAATATCACGCAGCTAAGGAACGGCAGGGGCAGGTTGAAGCCACCATAGCCGATCTCGAGGACAAGCTCTCACGCGCCCAGATCATCGATCCCAAATCACTGTCAGGTGATAAGGTCGTGTTTGGTGCGACCGTTACCTTGCTGGATGAAGATGAAAAGCCGGTTCGTTACCAGATCGTGGGGCAGGCGGAAGCCGACGCGAAGCTTGGCATGATCAGCTACAACAGCCCGCTGGGGCGCGCCCTTATCAGCCGTCAGGTCGGGGAAGAAATTGAGGTGTCGGTTCCGGCAGGCGACAAATTCTACCTGATCGACAAGATCGAGTTCATCTAAGCCGGTGAAACTGCCATCGGGCCGTATGACAAATGGGATCGCGGTGATCACTTTCGCCGCCTTCCTAATATTGTATCTGACTGGCCAGGTGGACACCGCTGCCATCCTCGGTGGCTTTATTCCGGCCCGGATTGACGATCCTCAGCTTTTTGCAGGCGTAGTTGCTGTACCTGTGTGGCTGACGCCATTCAGTTGCACGCTGATCCATGCGGGCTGGCTGCATATTGGTTTCAACCTGCTGATGCTGGTCTTTTGCGGGCGGCAGGTAGAGCAGGTGCTGCAAATGCGTGCGGTCCTGATCCTCTATATCGCCGGTGCCTATGGCGCGGCTTTATTGCAATGGGCGGCAGGACCCGCTTCGCCTAGCCCCATGGTTGGCGCGAGCGGCGCCATATCGGCCGTTCTTGCGACCTATGCTCTACTCTATGGCCAGCGGGCGGTACGACGGATCGGCCCATTTTCCGCCAATTTTCTGCGCGTAATCTGGCTGGCCGCTGGCTGGATCATCCTTCAACTCATGATCGGGGTCGCGTCGTCGCGTGGCGGCTTTGGCGATCTTGGTCAAATCGCCATAGCCGCTCACATCGGGGGCTTCCTTGTAGGCTTGGTGCTGACCCGTCCCTTGCTGCTCTGGCGATTTCGCAAAGGACCCCGGCCAATCGTCTGATTGTTCAGGCTGGTGGCAAATCCGGTTCCAGCAGGCGATGCAGGTGCACGATCACATAACGCATTTCGGCGTCATCAACGGTTCGCTGTGCAGCCCCTCGCCATGCATTCTCAGCGGATGCATAGTCAGGAAAGACGCCGACCACATCAATTGAGTTCAAATCTTCAAATTCGAGCGTCTGAGGATCCTTGACGCGTCCGCCCATAACGAGGTGGAGTTTGCTCATAATGTAATCTGTCTCCCTTGGAAGGAGTGGTCACCTTAGCAACGGCTCCACTCCTGTCCAAGGCTTCGTCACGAAAGCTACAGCTTTCGAACGTTCCGGCGGTCAGCGTTTCGGCAACCGGGCCTTGAGCGCCTCGCTGACAGCGTCGATTTTGGTGGTGACGAGCGACACAAGGTCATCAGCCATGCGCGAGGCGGTTCCCGTGATATCGGCAGAAGCGGCGGCATCGCGAGCGGAAGCAGCGGTCTTGGTCGCGCTATCCTGCGCGTTGTGCAGGGCGTCAGTTGCTCCGGCCTTGATATTCTCCGCGCCCTGGGCGGCGGCCGCGCTCGCTGCCATGGCCGCTTCCACGACACGGCTCCCCGCAGTCATGGCAATAGCGGGAAGAGCCTTCATCGCCCTGCGGCTCTTGGGAAACAGCCAGGCAACGACGGCTCCAGCAGCCACTGCGCCAGCGACGGCGGCGACAGGATGCTCCTGAACGATCTCATTGGCCCGAGCCGCAACCCGCTGAGTGCGATCGCGCACGTCGCTATAGGCATCACCGGCCCGTTCACGGCCGGTCTGGATCAGCTCAGCGGCATTTTCCCGAGCCTTTTCGGTAGAATCCCGGAACTTGCCTGTAGCAGTTCCGGCAATGTCGTTCGCTGCGTCGCGCACGCGAGTGATCTGGGCATGAATATCAGCCATGGTCAGTCTCCGCTCTTTCCGGGTTACGGTTAGTAATCCGAACGTATGTCCGTTTGAAAAGTGCCGAAATTGGATTGCGGAAAAGATAGATCAGCAGAGCCGCCGCTGTCGCTCCAACAGCAACCGGCTGTTCTTGAACCTTGGTCGATACATAGGTGCGACCATTGGTGATCCCTCTTGCCGCCTTCTCCTTGAGGTCCTGCTTCAGCCGTCCCGGCGCTATGCGAGCCTTCGCCGCAGACAGACTTGAGAGGAAACGCGCCTTCCTCTGCTCGGCATCAATCGCGGCTTGCTGATATTTTTCGGTTTGACTCATGCCTTGATGGCCCTCCGCATACGCGAGATCCTGGCCTTTGCGAGTAACAGCAATATGGCGGCAACCAGCAACGCCGCGCCAAACACCGCCAGCGCCGACCAGCCTGCTCCCAGATGGGGGCTAAGCGCCATTACGAGCCCCACCAGAAATGCGATCAGACCCGCGAAGCTGAGCATGAAGCCAACAGTTGCGAAAATCGCAGCATCTCGAACGCCCGCACCGGCTATGCCGACGCGCAGCTTCTGCCGCTCAATCTCCGCATCGGCATAGGCCCGACCGTCCGTATATAGCTTGGCGAACGTTGCGCGGACGCCGTCCTCCTGCTCATGCCCGGCCTCGGGCGGCTCTGCGATCAGACTAGGTTCGTCGGTCAAAAACCCCTCCGCCCCAGCGTCGGGGCTTTTGCGTGATTGATGGTACGTCGGGTTCAAGCCTTGTCGTCTGAACCCTTGGCCAACCGCATCAGAACGAAACCGACAACCGCTGCCGCGCCGATTGCCACAGCAGGGCTTTTGCGCACGAAATCGCGCGCTTCGGTCATCAGTTGATCGACGTCCTTGCTGTCCAACGTGTCGGCGGCTCCGGCTACCGCTTCGGCCGCCTGCCGTGCATAGTCTCCATATTGCGGACCCAGCTTCGCATCGACAGTTCCGGCCGTGTCCGTAATCAGCTTGGCAAGGCTCTGCATCGCGGTGCCAGTCTTGTCCTTGGCAACGACCGCTGCGGACATGGCGGTCTTGGTTGCCTGATCTTTCAACGGGTCAATATGCGTCTTCCAATCGACGGTGTTGAACTTATCAGCTGCCGTCCGGGCGGCCTTTTCCGCCTGTGCCTTCAACGGTGCGATCTGTGCTGCCCAGCCATGCGAAGCAGCACCATTGCCTGGCTTGGCGGTCGGTGCGGGCCGCGTCGCCGCCGTCTTGACCGGAGCGGGCGCGGTGGGTGTCGCTTCGCGGGTCTCAATGGGCTTTCCCTTGGCGGGCTTCGCCGGTGTAGCCTTCTTGGCGCGCTTGACGGGCGGGGTTTCCGGGGTGTCGGCCATCGTCCTATGTCTCCTCAGATTTTGTGGGGTCGCGATGCGGGCGAATGGATATCCGTCCTCAATGCTCGCGGCGGGCCACAGTTCCGTTGCCGTTACTAATTTGAGCATCGGCATTTTTCGAGTCCATGCAAGCCCTGCATTGCTAATCCTGAAGGCGCTGTCTAAGCGGGGCGCGATTTCAAGGCGCATTGCAGCATTCAGGGAGCGACCATGACCGCCATTCTCGACATCCACGCTCGTCAGATCCTCGATAGCCGGGGCAATCCCACTGTCGAAGTCGATGTCATGCTGGAAGATGGCAGCTTTGGTCGCGCGGCGGTTCCCTCCGGCGCTTCGACTGGCGCCTATGAGGCGGTCGAAAAGCGGGACGGCGACAAGAGCAAATATCTCGGCAAGGGCGTGCTGGCAGCAGTGGCGGCCGTCAATGATGAGATTGCCGAACAACTGATCGGCCTTGATGCGGAAGATCAGGCAGAGGTCGATGCGACGATGATCGCGCTCGACGGTACGGAAAATAAAGGGCGTCTGGGCGCGAACGCCATTCTGGGTGTCAGCTTGGCCACAGCGAAGGCCGCTGCCGATGCTCGGGGTCTGCCGCTCTATCGTTATGTCGGCGGCGTCTCGGCTCATGTCCTCCCGGTGCCGATGATGAACATCATCAACGGCGGCGAACATGCCGATAATCCGATCGACTTCCAGGAATTCATGATTATGCCCGTCGGCGCGGAAAGCATCGCCGATGCGGTTCGCATTGGTGCGGAAATCTTCCACACGCTCAAGAAGGGGCTTCATGACAAGGGGCTCGCCACTTCGGTCGGTGACGAAGGCGGCTTTGCACCCAACATCGCCTCCACGCGTGACGCGCTCGACTTCATCATGCTGTCCGTGGAAAAGGCAGGGTACAAGCCCGGCGATGACGTGGTGTTGGCGCTGGACTGCGCCGCAACGGAGTTCTTCAAGAACGGCAAATATGAAATCTCCGGCGAGGGCTTGTCGCTGAACCCGGTCGAAATGGCCGATTATCTGGCTGCGCTCTGTGCCGACTATCCGATCAAGTCGATCGAAGACGGCATGAGCGAGGATGATTTCGAAGGCTGGAAGGCGCTGACCGACAAGATCGGCGGCAAGGTGCAGCTGGTTGGCGACGATTTGTTCGTGACCAATCCCAAGCGTCTGGAGATGGGGATCGGCAAGGGTCTTGCCAACTCGCTGCTGGTGAAGGTGAACCAGATCGGTTCGCTGACCGAGACGCTGGCGGCAGTCGATATGGCTCACCGCGCGCGCTACACTGCTGTCATGTCGCACCGTTCCGGCGAAACCGAGGACGCAACTATCGCCGACCTCGCGGTGGCTACCAATTGCGGTCAGATCAAGACAGGATCGCTGGCGCGGTCGGATCGGCTTGCCAAATATAATCAGTTGATCCGCATCGAAGAGGAACTGGGTGACGTCGCAGTCTACGCCGGCCGTTCCATCTTCCGCTAAATTCATTTCAACAACCGGCCGCAAGTTAACCAGTTTTTGCTTGCGGCCGGCTCCGGCCTGTGATTCAACTGTTCCATGGCGCACATCGCGAAGCTCCGCATGTTGTTATTTTCGGCGTTCGGGCCTGCTATTGCGGTTCTGCTGTTGCTGTTCTTTGCCGGATATGTCGTGCTTGGTTCGAACGGGGTTCTTGCGTGGGGGGATTATACTCGCCAGCTAAACCGTTCGCAGGCCGAACTTAAGTCGGTTGAAGCGCAACGGAATGAGCTTCGCAACCGCGTTGACCTGCTCAACCCGCGCCGCGTCGATCCCGACTTGAGCGACGAATTGATCCGTCGGCAACTCGGTGTGATCCACCATGACGAAGTAATCGTGCCGCTCAACTGAGCCGCAACGTCGCATGGCACTATTAGGCGGGCTGTGGCGTTGCAATCCGGGCCGGTCTGCCGCTATATCGGGCTTCCTTCCATCCATCACCAGGCAAAAGGATAAGAGCCTTGGCGAAACCAACGACGCCGCGTCCTTCGCGTGCAAAGGCAAAGGCACAAAGCCCTGCCAGCGCGGATCACAACCGGCCTCGCCCCGAAACTCCTTCGGATTACAAGGCCACGAAGGAAGAGTTGCTGGAATTCTATCGGCAGATGGTCCTCATCCGCCGCTTCGAGGAAAAGGCGGGCCAGCTTTACGGCCTCGGCCTGATCGGCGGCTTTTGTCACCTTTACATAGGCCAGGAAGCTGTAGCCGTCGGCATCCAATCCGCGCTCAAGCCTGGTAAAGACAGCGTTATCACCGGTTATCGCGACCACGGCCATATGCTCGCCTACGGGATTGATCCCAATGTCATCATGGCTGAACTGACGGGCCGTGAAGCTGGCATTTCGCGTGGCAAGGGCGGTTCGATGCACATGTTCAGCGTCGAGCATAAATTTTTCGGCGGACATGGCATTGTGGGCGCTCAGGTGTCGCTGGGTGCGGGCCTCGGTTTCGCGCATAAATATAATGGTGACGGCGGTGTCTGCGTTGCCTATTTCGGCGACGGGGCTGCCAACCAGGGGCAGGTGTACGAAAGCTTCAACATGGCCGAGCTGTGGAAGCTGCCGATCATCTTCGTGATTGAGAATAACCAGTACGCCATGGGCACGAGCGTCAATCGCTCCTCGGCGGAAGATCAGCTTTATCGTCGCGGCGAAAGCTTCCGCATTCCCGGCATCCAGGTCAACGGTATGGATGTGCTCGCTGTGCGCGGTGCCACGGAAGAAGCTCTCAAATGGGTGCAAGGGGGTAATGGCCCGATCCTGCTGGAGATGAAGACCTATCGCTATCGCGGCCACTCCATGTCCGACCCTGCCAAATATCGCTCGCGCGAGGAAGTGCAGGCGATGCGGGACAAATCTGACCCGATCGAGGGCGCAAAGAAATATCTGACCGACGCCGGGGTGAGTGAAGACGAACTCAAGAAGATCGATCAGGACATTCGCAAGGTCGTGAGCGATGCGGCGGACTTCGCCGAAACCTCGCCCGAACCGGACGTGTCCGAACTCTATACCGACGTGCTGGTGGAGCAATATTAATGGGTATCGAAATCAAGATGCCGGCGCTCTCTCCCACGATGGAGGAAGGCACGCTGGCCAAGTGGCTTGTGAAGGAAGGCGACGAAGTCCGTTCTGGCGACATTCTTGCCGAAATCGAAACAGACAAGGCGACCATGGAATTTGAAGCGGTCGATGAAGGAAAGATCGGCGCGATCGTCATTCCTGAAGGCACCGAAGGGGTGAAGGTGGGCACTGTCATCGCCACGATGGCGGGTGAGGGCGGTGAAGTTGCTGCTCCCAAGGCTGAGGCGAGTGCGCCCCCGGCAAAGTCCGAAGCTGCTCCCGAAGCACCCAAGAAGGCGGAGAGCGGTACAGCCAAACTCGCGTCGGAAGCGAAGGCCAGTGTTGCTGACCCTGCTCTTCCCGAAGGCACCGAATATGTGAAGACGACTGTCCGCGAAGCACTCCGCGACGCCATGGCCGAAGAAATGCGTGCCGATGAGCGCGTTTTCGTGATGGGCGAAGAAGTCGCCGAATATCAGGGCGCCTATAAGGTCACGCAGGGCCTTCTCGAAGAATTTGGCGACCGACGGGTTATCGATACCCCGATCACCGAATATGGTTTTGCAGGCATTGGTGCTGGCGCAGCGATGGGCGGTCTGCGTCCCGTGGTCGAGTTCATGACGTTCAACTTCGCCATGCAGGCGATCGACCACATCATCAACTCGGCGGCCAAGACCAATTATATGTCCGGCGGCCAGATGCGCTGTCCGATCGTGTTCCGTGGCCCCAATGGCGCCGCGAGCCGTGTAGGCGCCCAGCATAGCCAGAATTATGCTCCCTGGTATGCGGCTGTCCCTGGGCTGATCGTCATTGCTCCCTATGACGCTGCCGATGCCAAGGGCTTGCTGAAAGCAGCGATCCGGTCAGAAGATCCGGTGGTCTTCCTTGAAAATGAGCTTGTCTACGGCCGCAGCTTCGATGTGCCCAAGGTCGACGATTATGTTCTGCCGATCGGCAAGGCCCGCATCATGCGCGCTGGCAAGGACGTGACGTTGGTCAGCTACTCGATCGGCGTGGGCGTCGCGCTGGAAGCTGCCGAACAACTGGCGGCAGAAGGTGTTGATGCCGAAGTCATCGACCTGCGCACCCTACGCCCGCTCGATACGGCAACTGTGCTGGAAAGCCTAAAAAAGACCAACCGCATCGTGGTGGTCGAGGAAGGCTGGCCTGTCTGCTCCATCGCCTCCGAAATTGCGGCGGTCGTGATGGAACAGGGCTTCGACGACCTGGATGCCCCGGTACTACGCGTAACGAACGAAGACGTGCCGCTGCCCTACGCCGCGAACCTTGAGAAGGCGGCGCTCATCGACGCGGCTCGGGTGGTCGCTACGGTCAAGAAGGTATGTTATCGATGAAGGGCGAGAGGAGCGGCGTCGAGCCGCTCCTCTCCTTTCTCCAGAAAATCGATCCCTTACGAATATTGATTAGGCCGATAGTCAGTCGCACATGATTGCCTAGATGCTCCCGGCTGAGATCAGCAGCACGCCGGTGATCGCTGCAAACGGTATCGTTGCAGCAGCCACAATCGGCAGCGCGTTACCTGCCTGGTTGTGATAGAGCCGCATTAAAATGAACAGCGCGCGCTTGATCCTGTCTCTCATATTGGCTCTCACCCATCTTCATCGCCCCACCCAACCGGGTACGTGCTGCTTGAAATGATGAAGTATCAATATCCGAGAACTGATTAAAATGCCGATAAACTCTAGCGGCCGGTATATGCTTCATGAATGACCAGGTGGAAGATCGGCCCTCGATATTAGCGACGTTACTTAGCTCTTATGCGGGGCGTGACATTTCGCGCCACCGCTTGCTGTGGACGTTGGACGTGCGTCTTGGTCGTGTCGTCGCTACCACGACAGAACCGATGATCGGTCAGCTACGGCTCGCATGGTGGCAGGAAGCGTTGACCGATGCAGTGGGCGTGAAGGGCAGGGGTGATCCGCTGGTCGATGCGTTACGTGCGGCTGGCGAAGCTCCACCAGCGGGCCTGACAGCATGGCTTGATGGCTGGGAAGCGCTCATCGCCGACGATGATCTGGATGCTTATGCAATCGGAAGAGGGGGAGGGTTGTTCCAATCGCTGGCGGGTGAAGCAGAAGTCCCGGATTGGCTGATCCAGGCAGGGGCCGCATGGGCGCTTTGGGATTTTTCAGGTCATGTCAGCAGCCCTGATCTCGCCGCCAAGGCGATTGATCTTGCCCGGCACAAGCTTTTTTCATGCGATCCGGTCTGGCCCGGATCATGGCGGCCAATGCGGATTGCCTATGGCCTGGCGCAAGAGGACATCAGATGGGCTAAGGCTGCTCCTAACCGGTTGACTCCCGGCCTATATCTTCGGCTATTGCGCGTCGCGCTCAGTGCGCGTTGAGGGGGAATTTCGTGGGACGTATCATGGCTGGCGCGGGGGCTGCGCTGCTTCTTGTGGCGGCGGGGCTTTTCTGGTGGCAAGGACGCGCGGCCAGCAGCGCGGTGCCTGAGGCCATAGTCGCTCCACCGCCGCCGCCTGCAATAGAAGCATGGCCAGAGGGAAATCCCGACGCCGTTGGCAAAGCACCTCCCTCACCCGGGGAGGCTAGTCCGCAAAGCCGCGAGCAAAAGCGCTTCGGCCGCTATGACCGGAACCGTGACGGCTTTATCACCCGGGTCGAGATGCTGGGCAGCCGGGTCAAGGCGTTCAAGGCGCTCGACAAGGACAAGGACAACCTCCTTTCCTTTGAGGAATGGGCGGTCGCCACATCGGATCGGTTTTCCGACGCGGATGCTAATGCGGACGGCAAGCTGACCCCTGTTGAATTTGCAACGACCGCGCCCAAGCGAACGGCGAAACCGAAATGCCGTTGCTGAGCTAGAGGGCGATCAGCTCATTTCAAACTGACTAAACCACTGCGACAAGGAAGCGCGGGCGCGAGTAGTATAAGCCTCCTTGCGCTGCTTCTTCTTCACGTCATCTAGTGGCGGGAAAAGCCCGAAATTCACGTTCATCGGCTGATAGTCAGCCGTCGCAATATTGCCCGTGACATGACCCAGCAATGCGCCAAGCGCCGTGTCGCCCGGCGGGGGAGGCATGTGCTGGCCAAGCAGTTCGGCGGCGGCAAAACGCCCGGCCAGCAGGCCAATGGCTGCACTTTCGACATATCCTTCGCACCCGGTCATCTGGCCTGCGAAGCGGATGTGCGGCGCGTTTTTCAGGCGCAGGGTCGCGTCCAGCAGTTTGGGGCTCTGGATGAAGGTGTTGCGGTGTAGCCCACCCAACCGCGCAAACTCGGCTTTCTCCAGTCCGGGAATAGTGCGGAACAGTTCGACCTGCGCGCCATGCTTGAGCTTTGTCTGGAACCCAACCATGTTCCACAGCGTGCCCGACGCATTGTCCTGCCTCAGTTGGACGACGGCATAGGGCCAGCGGCCGGTGCGCGGATCGTCGAGTCCCATTGGCTTCATCGGGCCGTGCCGCAACGTTTCGGGGCCTCGGGACGCCATCACCTCAATTGGCATGCAGCCTTCGAAATAAGGCGTGTTCGTTTCCCACTCCTTGAACTCAGTTTTTTCGCCGTCGAGCAGCCCCTGCACAAATGCCTGATATTGGTCCTTCGTCATCGGGCAGTTGATATAATCCTTGCCCTCGCCACCGCCGGGGCCGATTTTGTCCCAGCGATTGGCCATCCAGCATTTGTCCATATCGATGCTGTCGAAGTGCACAACGGGCGCGATCGCGTCGAAAAAGGCTAAGTGATCCATGCCCGCCGCAGCGCCGATACTCTCCGCGAGCGCTGGTGCGGTCAGCGGCCCGGTGGCGACGATGGTCATCCCTTCGCGCGGCAACTGATCGATACGCTCCCGCACAATCTCAACATTGGGATGATCAGACAGGGCGCGGGTGACGCCATCGGAAAACACATTCCGATCGACGGCCAAGGCCGATCCGGCAGGGACCTTGGCGGGTTCAGCCTGCGCCATGATGAGCGAATCCAGTCGTCGCATTTCCTGATGCAGCAGGCCAACGGCATTTTTGTCCGCATCGTCCGACCGGAAACTGTTGGAGCAGACGAGTTCGGCAAGGCCGTCCGTCTGGTGCGCCGGGGTCATGTCGCCACCACCCCGCATTTCCGACAGGCGCACTTTCACGCCAGCCTGCGCCAGTTGCCAGGCGGCTTCCGACCCCGCCAGCCCTCCACCGATAATATGCACCTGATGTTCTGTCGTTTCGCCCATTTGTCTGTCCATGCGTTGGTGGCTGGCGTTTAGGTCAATTGGCGGCAAAAGGAGAGCGCAAAATGATCGACCATATCGGCATCGCCGTAAGTGACGCGGGACGGTCGCGCGACTTTTACGACGAACTGCTTGGCGCGATTGGGCTGCGGCGTTTGGTGACCATCCCGGCGGCGGACAATGAGCGCGGTGGTGAGACGCACGGCTATGGCCGGGACGACGACGCCTTCTTCTGGATCGGCGACAATGAAAGGGTGGGTGAGGGCACTCACGTCGCCTTTCGCGTCGAAAACCGGGCGCAGGTTCACGCCTTCCACGCAGCGGGCCTGCGCGCTGGTGGGCGCGACCATGGCGCGCCGGGCCTCAGGCCGCATTACGGGCCAAGCTACTATGCCGCCTTCATTCTGGACCCGGATGGCATCAACGTGGAAGCCGTTTGTCATGCAGAGGTCGATTTAAGCGCGGCAGAGAATATCTCTTAAACCCTGTTGCAGGCAGCGCTCGCGGTGGTGAGCCGCTGTCTGCATTCTATCGATCAGCTGGCTGCAACACTGTTGGCGGCGGACAACACGGCCTGCACCGAGGCGGTCGCGATGTCCGTATCGGTGCCGATGCCGAAGACCGTGCGGCCGTCGGGCGTGCGGCATTCGACATAGGCGGCAGCGGCGACGTCAGTCCCGGCCCCGATCGCATGTTCGCTATAGTCCGCAACCTCCAGATCGACGCCCAGATCGTCGCGTAGCGCGGCCAGAACCGAGGAGATGAGGCCGTTGCCGCGCCCGGAGATGGACCGTTCGCCGCCCTTATGCGCAATCTTGCCCGTGAAGATGCGGTCGCCCGCATGGCCGGTCTCATTATAATCGATCAGCGTGTAGGGCTGATCGCCGGAGAGGCGGTAATGATCCTCGAACGCGGTCCAGATATCGGCGGCGTTCAGTTCGCGGCTCGTCTGGTCGGCCAGCGCCTGCACGACGCGGGAGAAGTCGGCCTGCATGCGCTTGGGCAGCTTCAGCCCCTTGTCCTGCTGCAACACCCAAGCAACGCCGCCCTTGCCCGACTGGCTGTTCACGCGGATCACGGCTTCATAGTCGCGGCCCAAATCCTTGGGATCGATCGGCAGATAGGGCACGTCCCAAATCTGGTCATTGCGGGTTTCCTGAACGGCGAAACCCTTCTTGATCGCGTCCTGATGCGAGCCGGAGAAGGCGGTGAACACCAGTTCGCCCGCATAGGGATGACGCGGATGCACCGGCAATTGGTTGCAATATTCGACGGTCTGAATGACCTCGTCGATGTCGGAAAAATCCAGCCCCGGATTGACACCCTGCGTGTACATGTTGAGCGCGACGGTCACCAGATCGCAGTTGCCCGTGCGCTCGCCATTGCCGAACAGGCAGCCTTCGACACGATCCGCGCCCGCCATCAGGCCCAACTCGGCCGCAGCGACGCCTGTGCCGCGGTCATTATGCGTGTGCAGAGAGATGACGACGCTGTCGCGCTTGGAAATGTTGCGGCACATCCATTCGATCTGGTCGGCATAGATGTTCGGCGTCGCAGCTTCTACCGTGGCGGGCAGGTTCAGGATCAGAGGGCGTTCCGCCGTGGGCTGGAGAATTTCCATCACGGCTTCACAGCATTCCAGGCTGAAATCCAGCTCGGCGGTGGAGAAGGTTTCCGGCGAATATTCGAAATGCCAGTCGGTATCCGGCTGAGCCGCCGCATTGTCGCGCAGCAGCTTGGCCGCGTTGATCGCGATTTCCTTGATCTGGGGCCGGTCCATCTGGAACACGATGTTGCGCCATGCGGGCGACACGGCGTTATAGACATGGACGATCGCCTGCTTCGCGCCACGCAGGCTTTCGAAGGTAGTGGCGATCAGGTCATCGCGGGCTTGCGTCAGCACCTGCGGGAATACATCGTCAGGGATCGCGCCGTCGCGGACCAGACCGGAGATGAAGTCGAACTCGGTCGCGCCCGCGCTGGGGAAGCCGACCTCGATCTCCTTGACGCCGACCCGGACCAGCAGGTCGAAGAAGCGGCGCTTCTTTTCCGCGTTCATCGGGTCGATCAGCGACTGATTGCCGTCGCGCATGTCGGTCGACAGCCAACGCGGCGGCGAGGTTATGACGGCGCTCGGCCACTGGCGGTTGGGCAGGTCCACTTGCGGGAAGGGACGGTATTTCTGCGAAGGGTCGGTCAGCATCATGGGAAGCTACTTCTTTGCAAACGGGCGGCCCCTATTTGAAACAAAGGCGCGGCCTGCCCGGTGGAACGACTATCTGCTTGGGTATGCCCTTAGGCGGATTGCTGCGTCATTCAAGCGAAGAGCAGCAGAAATGCCACGCCTAAGGGCGTGTAAGTCGTAGCAGGGGAAGAAGCGCGCGCTGCATGATGTGCCTGCCTTAACCGTTTTCGTGGCTCCGCGTCCAGCTTTTGTTGTGGAAGGCGTTTGGAAGAAGGTTCATTTACCTCGTCATCACAATGATCCATCCCATCGCGAGGCCCGTATGTCCCTGACCAACCTCCTTATACCGACCTACAGCCAGATGCTGAAAACCCTCTCTGGCTGGCTCGACAAGGCTGAAGGGCAAATGGGTGGCGATGCGGCCAACGCGCTTCTGTCCGCGTGCCTTGCTCCCGACATGTTTCCGCTGTCCACCCAGATCCGGTTCGCTTGTGCGCAGGCTTGGGAAGGCGTGTTTCGGCTAAAGGGAGAGGAGTTTCCCATATCGATCCAGGCTCTTCTGGATGAGGGCCGGAACGCGGAGGAAAATCCCGGCTCGATCGCCAGCGCAAAGGCCAGAATTGATGAGACGCTTGCTCTGCTGGACGATCTTGCTCCGGATGCGCTTGACGCCGACCCGCAAAGCCCGATCGAACACGCATTGCCGATGGGTATCATTTTCGATCTCACGGCCGAGCAATATGCTCGCGACTGGACGTTGCCCCAATTCTACTTCCACGTCATGACCGCCTACGCAATCTTGCGCAACCAGGGGGTGGAGTTGGGCAAAGCGGATTACATCGCGCACATGTTCCCATATTTGCGTCCGGGCACAATGCCGACCGGCTAAGCCCATGGCCACGCCGGGCGGCTACGCCGGTCCCAGGTCGGATACGATCTATTCCGGGAACGGCCCGGGTGATGACGGCTCATCACCCGGACCTGACAGCTTACTTCTGAAAAGCGGCGACGATCTTCAGTTCTACATTATCGCCGACCATCGGGACGCCGTAACCCATATTGAAGTCGCTCCGCTTGACCGTTGTGGTCGCGACGAACCCGACATTTTCCTTGCCGCCTGCCATGGCCGGAGCCTTGCCCGCGCCGTAGAAATCCGCATCGAGCGTCACCGGCTTGGTGACACCCTTGATCGTGAGGTTTCCGGTGATCTCTGCGCCGGTGGCACCATCGGGCTTCACGCTTGTGGAGACGAATGTCGCCTTTGGAAATTTGGCGCTGTCGAAAAAGTCCGACTTCATCAGATGTTCGTCAAGCGCAGGAATGCCGGTGCGGACATTGGCAATGGGGACTTCGATCGATACCTTCGCAGCGGCCACATTTTTGGGGTCCAGAGACAGTGTGCCGACCGGGCCGGAAATGATGCCGAAATTATTGGAGAAGCCCATATGGTCATAGGCGAATGCGACCTGGGTGTGCCCCGGATCAACCTGATAGGTGCCGCCGGTCACGCGGGACGGGTCCTTTGCGCCGGGCGCGGCGGGCATCTGCTGGGCGATGACGGCGCCGCCGGTCAGGGCGGCAAGGGCGGCTAGGGGCAATATCAATTTCCGCATTGAATTATCTCCAATATTCCGGCGTGCGGGCGGAAGGTAGTTGATATGCCGGAACGGTCCAATGCCTAATAATGGAAACGCTTCGTTCGCGCTTCTTATGAGGTCAGGGGCAGGGAGGACAGGAGGTCCTCAGTTCCTTCATTCGACCATATAAATCGAAATGCTCGAACACCGCGCGGATCTGATTTCTGGTCGTTTTTCCCGATCCAGCGTGGTTTTTGTGCCTGAGTGCGACCGACTGGCTACCGTGGAGGCAATGATGGCGCGGGGTTAGTCCCAGGCTGGTCGTGGCGACCGGCACGCCTTTCAGCAGCGCCATCGCCTTGAACCACACATCATCCTCGGTCGGGCAAAGTGTGCGGAAGAGGTCAATGTCGAACACCCGGTCGTCCATGCAGCCGGGAGGATAAAGAATGCCGCTGGTGCCATAGGCGAACAGGTCATATCCAACATTGCTGACCCCGGCGGAAATTTCGATTTCCCGTTCCATGATCTTGGGCGTCAGCAGCTTTCCTGCCTTGGCTTTCATGACCTTGCCGGTAACGCCGAAGCGAAGCTGACGAACCCAATTGCCAATGATGGCGCCCGGCACCTTGTCCGAGGTCCGAAGTAGGGTTTCGACCGAATGAGGCGGGTAGTAGAAATCATCGTCGAAAGTGGTGATGAAATTCTGCGGAAATTCGCGCAAGGCATAGAGCAGCTTGGTATGCGGTCCCACGTCCGGCACGAAATTGATGCGCAGGCCGTAGCGTTCCAAGCGACGCAGCGATTCTGGCATGTCATCGGATGACAGTTCGTCCGAAAGCCAAAGTTCGATGCGTTCCGGCCGCACGGTTTGGAGCAGCATGGATTGAATGGCGAGACCGACCGCGGGCAGACGGTCGCGCGTCGTCGTGACGCTGCCGATTAAACCGGGCCGAACAGTACCGGGCAAGGGGCGTCCGTCGAGTAGCCATGCTGCCTGCCGCGCGTCCTGATTAATTGTCAGATTGGCGACATATTCGATCATCCGCCGGTTTACGCGGCTGAAATAAAGGAATGCGGCGCCGATCCCAAGGATCAGCGCCGCAAACATTATGACCGTACTCGTTACGAGAAAAGCGGGCATGTCCGTCAAATCAGTTCTTTTCCTTGTCCACCAGCTTGTTCGCGCCGATCCAGGGCATCATGGCGCGCAGCTTGGCGCCGGTTTCCTCGATCGGGTGACGCTGGGCGGCGAGGCGGCTGGCCTTGAGCTCGGGCTGGCCGGCGCGGTTGTCGAGCACGAAGTCCTTCACGAAGCGGCCCGACTGGATGTCGGCGAGGACGCGCTTCATTTCCTTCTTCGTTTCTTCGGTGATGATGCGCGGGCCGGTCTTGATATCGCCATATTCGGCGGTGTTCGAGATCGAATAGCGCATGTTGGCGATGCCGCCTTCATACATCAGATCGACGATTAGCTTCAGTTCGTGGAGGCACTCGAAATAGGCCATTTCGGGCGCGTAACCAGCTTCCACCAGCGTTTCGAAGCCCGCCTGGACCAGCGCGGTCGCGCCGCCGCACAGCACGGCCTGCTCGCCGAACAGGTCGGTTTCGCATTCCTCGCGGAAGTTGGTTTCGATGATGCCGCTGCGGCCGCCGCCGACGCCCGAAGCATAGGACAGAGCGATGTCATGGGCGTTACCGGTCGCGTCCTGCGCGATGGCGATCAGGCAGGGCACGCCGCCGCCGCGCTGATATTCGCTGCGAACGGTGTGGCCGGGGCCTTTGGGCGCGATCATGATCACGTCCACGTCCTTGCGGGGTTCGATCAGGCCGAAATGAACGTTGAGGCCATGGGCGAAGGCGAGCGCCGCGCCGGGCTTCAGGTTCGCGTGAATGTCGTCAGCATAGATGGCGGCCTGATGCTCGTCGGGGGCGAGGATCATGAGGACGTCGGCCCATGCGGCGGCTTCGGCGTTCGGCAGCACCTTGAAACCTGCGCCTTCCGCCTTCTTGGCGCTGGCAGAGCCGGGGCGGAGCGCAATGGCGACTTCGGCAACGCCGCTGTCGCGCAGGTTCTGGGCGTGGGCGTGGCCCTGCGAGCCGTAGCCGAGAATGGCGACCTTCTTGCCCTTGATGAGGCCGATGTCGGCGTCGCGATCGTAATAAACCTTCATGTTTCCAATTCCCTCAATACCGTCGCCACTTTTCCTCTCTCCGGCACGGGGAGAGGATACGAAATCTCGGTTCGGCGGAAGCCGGACCTAGATGAAGTTGGAGAGGGGGCTTTGCTCCCGTGAGGGCGCTGGCCCCTCTCCCGCTGCGACTAGGCGGCGAGCCGCCAAGTCTCGCTGCCCTCTCCCCTGCAGGGGAGAGGGAAAGTCTATCAGTTCGGCTCCTTGCCGCGGATCAGGCCGACGACCCCGGTGCGGCCTACTTCGACCAGCCCTATCTGGCGCATCAGGCCGACGAAATTGTCGATCTTGTCTGTCGTGCCGGTGATCTCGAAGATGAAGCTTTCGATCGTCGTGTCCACCACCTTGGCGCGGAACACGTCGGCAAGGCGTAGCGCCTCGATCCGATCCTCACCAGTGCCCGAAACCTTGACCAGCGCCAGTTCGCGCTCGACGAAGGGGCCGTTGGCGGTCAGGTCCGTCACCTTGTGAACGGGCACCAAGCGATCGAGCTGGGCGATGATCTGGTCGATCACCTTGGGCGGGCCGTTGGTGACGATGGTGATGCGGCTGATCGCATGATCATGCGTGATGTCCGCCACCGTCAAGCTGTCGATATTATATCCGCGCGCAGTGAAAAGCCCGGCGATGCGAGCAAGGATACCCGCCTCGTTGGTGACCGTCAGCGACAGGACGTGCCGCTCGCTATATTCTTCCTGAATGTGCATCAGATGTTCGTTCCGTTGTCCGGTTCTTTTTCGCGCTCATGGCGCTCGGAGATCATGCCCGTAAAGGCGTAGTGCCAGCTGCCATCGTCGCGATGAGCAATGCGAACGGGAAACCCCGCGATCGCATCGAACATGCGGCTCAGATGTTCGCCCACATAACGCGGGCTGATCAGCAGGCGGCCGATCCGGCGTTCGTGAAAATCGAAGCCCTCATCCAGGTGAACTTCCCAATCTTCATTCTCCGGGTCGCTATGGTCCACGGTCCAGCCTTTCAGCTCGGCCGTGCCGCTCATCCGTTCGAAGTCAAAGGGTTCGCTCACATGGATGCGGAGCTTCAGATGCCCAGTCACGCCATAGCCCTCACACCAATGCCTTTGCCTCGTCCGACATGATGCCAGCGATCTGGTTGGGATCGAGCAGCATGTCGGTATGCGCCGCGCCCGACGGGATCATCGGGAAGCAGTTGGAAAGCTTCGCCACGCGGCAGTCCACGATGACAGGGCCGGATGTGTCGATCATCTGACGAATGCCCGCCGCCAGTTCCTGCGGCCCTTCGATGCGGATGCCGGTCCAGCCATAAGCTTCGGCCAGCTTCACGAAATCGGGCAGGCTGTCCGAATAGCTGTTGGAATAACGGCTTTCATAGGTCAGTTCCTGCCACTGGCGGACCATACCCATATATTCGTTATTGAGGATCAGCACCTTCACCGGCAGCCGGTATTGGCTGGCGGTTCCCATCTCCTGAATGTTCATCTGGATAGACGCGTCACCCGCGACGCAGACGACCAGGCTGTCGGGATTGCCGACCTGCGCGCCGATCGCGGCAGGGAAGCCATAGCCCATGGTGCCGAGACCGCCTGAAGTCAGCCACTTGTTCGGCTCTTCAAAACCGAAATGCTGCGCAGCCCACATCTGGTGCTGCCCCACTTCGGTCGTGATGATGACGTCATCGGCCGACTTCGAAGCCCGATAGAGCTCCGCGATCGCCTCCTGCGGCATGATCTCTTCTCGGCTCTCCGGATAGGCAAGGCTGTTACGCGCGCGCCAACCTTCGATCCTGGCCCACCATTCGCTGAGGTCCGCAGCCTTGTGCCCCTGCGTTTTCCACACCGCGATCATGTCAGTCAGTGCGTTGCCAACGTCAGCAATGACCGGAAGGTCGATCTCCACCGTCTTGTTGATCGAGCTGCGGTCGATGTCGATGTGGATTTTCTTGCTGTTCGGCGCGAACGCGTCGAGGCGGCCGGTGACGCGATCGTCAAATCGCGCACCGATGCAGACGATCAGGTCCGCCTTGTTCATCGCCCAATTGGCTTCATACGTGCCATGCATGCCCAACATGCCCAGCCATTGCGGCGAAGATGCAGGGAAGGCGCCCAGACCCATCAGGGTCGAGGTGACAGGCGCACCAGTCAGCTCCGCCAGCTCACGCAGCAGGATCGAAGCCTTGGGACCCGAATTGATGACTCCGCCGCCAGTGTAGAAGACCGGTCGCTCTGCCTTGGCCAGCATTTCGACGGCCTGAGCGATCGCAGACGCATCCGCCTTCGTTTGCGGCTTATAACTGGCATGCTCAAAGCCAAGCGGACGGGCATAGGGCGCGGTGGCGACCTGCACGTCCTTGGGAATATCGACGACGACCGGACCGGGGCGCCCGGTGGTGGCGATATGAAAGGCTTCGTGGATGACGCTCGCCAGCTTGGCGGGCTTCTTCACCAGATAATTATGCTTTGAACAATGGCGCGTGATGCCGACCGTGTCAGCTTCCTGGAAGGCGTCAGTGCCGATCAGTGGCGTGCCGACCTGCCCGGTGATGACGACCATCGGGATGGAATCCATCAGCGCATCGGTAATGCCGGTGACCGCATTGGTCGCGCCGGGGCCGGACGTGACGAGAACGACGCCGGGCTTGCCGGTCGATCGGGCATAGCCTTCCGCCATATGGGTCGCGCCCTGTTCGTGGCGGACAAGGACGTGGCGGATCTTCGGATGATCGAAAAGTGCGTCATAAATGGGCAGCACCGCGCCGCCCGGATAACCAAACACGACTTCAACCCCGAGGTCGATCAGGCACTCAACCAAAATGTCCGCGCCGCTCTTTTCGGCCACGATGAAATCCTTCCACTGGATGCAGGTTGCGCCCTCTGCTCCAGATAAGGAGCGAAGGCAAGGTGGACGCCTCTATTAGACATAAAATGGCCAGTCAATAGCTATTGACGTAATTTAATTACGATTTCAGACGCAAAATTGTCATGAAAGTGGTGCGTTTCCCTGGGCCAGCTGGCCGGTGGCTGGCGCGAAAACCATGTATATTGGCGTTTCGCATATTGCCGGGTCGCAATCCGGCCGCGATCCATCATCGTCTCCCGGTCAATATCACCGGCAAGCCAGCCCGCAATTTCAGGCACGCCGATCGCGCGCATGACGGGAAGATCGGACGAGAGATTGCGCGAGAGGAGCGCTTCCACTTCGGTCACGGCGCCACACTCGACCATCTGCTCGAAGCGTTGGTCGCAACGTGCGATCAACCAATCGCGCGGGGGCAGCAGGATAAGTGGTGAAAGGCGGATATGTTCGCTGATGCCTCCCACCTTTTGCCGTTGCCAATAGGCGAGCGGCTGGCTTGTCGAACGCACCACTTCCAATGCACGAGCTACCCTTGTGCTATCGGCAGGCGCCAGCCGCGCGGCAGCTGCCGGGTCCTCGCTCAACAAAGCGGCATGGGCGTCCGCGACGGGCATGGCACGGACAGCGGAACGGATCGCGGGATCGATGTCAGGCACCGGAGCGATTCCATCAAGCAGTGTGCGCAGGTAAAGCCCCGTGCCACCGACCAGAATGGGCAAGCGTCCTTCCTCATGCGCCTGACCGATCTCCTCGCGCGCTTCTGCCGCCCAGCGCGCAGCCGTACAGGCTTCCGCCCCGTCGATATGGCCGAAAAGGCGGTGCGGGATGTCACCCATCTCCTCACGGCTCGGGCGCGCGGAAAGGATCTGGAGATCGGCATATACCTGGCTGGCGTCTGCATTGATGACCGTTCCGTTGGCCGCTTGAGCCAGCCGGAGTGCCAGCGCACTCTTGCCGCTGGCGGTAGGCCCGGCAATAAGCGCGACGCTGGGGCGGGATTCGCCCATAGATGTTTCAGGAGTGTCCATGTTCGTCGCAACCTTAGTGGCAAGTGCGGCCTTGAGTCAGCGGGATATTGAAGAGGCCGTGGCTCGGCTGGCGACGGCTGGCTGCGCGCCGGTGGATAGCAAGTGGTTGGATGAGGGCAAGGCTGCCGATATTTTCTTCGGCGGTGATCCCTTGTTGGCACGCGCGGCGCTAACCGGGATCGGCGACAGGATCGATGTCATCGTTCAGCTTGCCGAGGGTCGCGAGAAGAAGCTGCTGATAGCCGACATGGACTCCACGATGATCACGGTCGAGTGCATCGACGAACTCGCCGATTATGCGGGCATCAAGCCGCAGATCGCCGACATCACCGAACGCGCCATGCGTGGTGAGCTCGACTTTGCAGGCGCGCTGCATGAGCGCGTCGCTTTGCTCAAGGGCCTCGCCGATGAAGCCATTGACCGGTGCCGGACAGAGCGCGTGAAGATCATGCCGGGCGCGGGAGCACTTGTCCGTACAATGAAGGCGAGGGGAGCCGAAACCCTCCTCGTGTCCGGCGGCTTCACCCGCTTCACCGGACCCGTGGCGGAGGAAATCGGGTTTGATCGTGCGGTGGCGAATGTTCTGGAGATTGCTAACGGAGCGCTGGTGGGCACGGTAACGCTGCCGATCGTCGACGCGTCCCGCAAGCGTGCGGAACTGGAAGCCGCAATCGAGTCAGGCATTGATCGCGCATTGACGCTTGCAGTAGGTGACGGCGCCAACGACATACCTATGATCCAGGGCGCGGGGCTTGGCGTTGCCTATCATGCCAAACCCAAGACGCGGGAGGCAGCCGCTGCGGAGATCGTACATGGCGACCTCTCGGTACTTCTGTATGCGCAGGGCATCTCTTCGTCAGAATGGGTCCAGGCGTAGTCGCTTTCCGACAGCGATCGGGATGGCATCTGCGGTCAGATACGAACAAGCATCCACAACGCCATCGCGACCATCATGATATTTTCCGTCAGGGAGACGAACCCCAACGGCACGTTACTGCCGCCGCCGACGCACGCGCATTTCAGTTCCCGCTTGTCGATATAGACGGCCTTGAACACGGAAATCCCACCAATGCCGCCGATGAACAGCGCCACGGGGATGGAAAGCCAAGGCAGAAGACCGGTCAACATCAGCACGCCCGCGCCAAGCTCCAGAAACGGATACGCCTTTCCATAAGGCACATACCGGCGGGCGAGCAGGTCGTAGTTCAGGAACATGGTGGCGAACCGGTCCACATCCTGCAGCTTCAGCATCGCGAGCAGCATCATGGTGACAGCGATGAAACTTTCGACGGTCATGACACTTATCAGCGGCATCGCGGTCAGCCAACTGATCGCAAATGCCAACAGCGCGCCCACCCCAAAGACAGCGAGGACCGGGATATAGCTGGTGGCTGACGGATCAGCGACTGTCAGGCCGAAGAAGCGGAGCAGATCGTCATGGCCGCCGATCCGTTGGCCATCGATGAAGATTTGCGGCGTCGTCCTGACGTCGTGTGCCTGTTTGAACGCGTCCGTTTCCTCGCGGCTCGTGAGCCAGTGATCCTCCACATCATAACCCTTGTGCCGCAATAGCCAGCGCGCCTTGAGGCCATAGGGACAGATATGGCCGGGCATCACCATCCGATAGAGGACAGCCTTTCGTGGCCGGGCGGTTGCTGCTGTTGCGCTCGTCATGTCATCGCTTTCTCTTGGACAATATCGCTCTGGCCCCCATATGGGTTCCGTACCATGGTCCGGAGTCAAGCATGACGATGACGATTTCTGGTCTGGCGCGCGCTGGTGGCGTGGGCGTGGAGACCGTTCGCTTCTATCAGCGGCGCGGATTACTGGAGACGCCGGATCGAGGCAGCAGCGGGCTGACGCGGGGCGTCCGTCATTATGATGATCAGGATGTTCGACGTTTGAAGTTCGTCCGCTCGGCGCAGGCGGCGGGGTTCACACTGGACCAGATAGGCGAGCTTTTACGGCTGGACGCCGGACAGGACAGGGCGCGTGCCAGGGAACTGGCGGCTGGGCAATTGGCTGCGCTGGACATGAAGATCGCCGAACTCCAGGCGGCGCGCGATTCGTTGAGACGGCTCGCCAGTGCATGTCACGCATCCGATGAGGGGCCTTGTCCCATCATCTCGGCTTTCGAGGGATAGTTGCTCCTTCGAACGGCGATCAAAACCCGGCCATCAACCCGTCAATCGCCCCTTGCAGAATATAGCTCGCCGCCAGCTTGTCGACCAACTCGCCTCGGCGCGCACGACTGGCATCTGCCTCCAGCAAGGTGCGCGTCACCGCCTGCGTCGACCAGCGTTCGTCCCACAACAGGATCGGCAGGCCAAGATCCGCGATATTGCGGGCAAAGGCACGGCTTGCCTGGCTGCGTGGACTCTCGCTACCATCGAGATTGAGCGGTAGGCCGATGACGACGCCCTTCACCTGCTGCTGCTCCATGAAAGCGGCGAGCGCGATCTTGTCCTTGCTGAACTTCCCGCGCGATACGGTGTGCGCCGGGCTCGCGATGGACCAGCCGGCGTCGCACAAAGCCAGCCCGATTGTTTTCGTACCAACATCCATGCCGAGCAGGCGGCCACCATAGGGCAGCGCCTCACGGAAGGCCGCGCGGTCGGTGGTGAGCAGCGTGCTCATTTCTTCAGGAAACTCGCCAGCCGCTGGCGCGCATCTTCCCGAACGTCACCCCAGAACAGGCCATAGTCATAGACGTGATAATTATTGCCCGGCAGCGTGAATGGCCCCATGTCCACCGGCTCCCCGATCATCAATATGCCTCTGCTATCACACCGGGCTGGAACTACGCCCTTCAGCAGGCGCGACGCTTTGCCTTCATCCCGGCTGTCGATCGTGCCGAGATTGGCGCTTGCCGGAGCGGCCCCGT
The DNA here is from genome assembly GCF_055396345.1 of Sphingobium sp. TomTYG46. Taxonomy (NCBI): domain Bacteria; kingdom Pseudomonadati; phylum Pseudomonadota; class Alphaproteobacteria; order Sphingomonadales; family Sphingobiaceae; genus Sphingobium; species Sphingobium sp. TomTYG46. The sequence continues at coordinate 1,008,306 of NZ_AP027324.1, read as the reverse complement.
TGAAGGTGCCGGTGATGGGATTGGTGCAGAGCATGTGCGTGCCCTTGCGAGGGCGACCCGTAAATCCCGGCTTGCGCTCAAAGCTTTCCACCATCGGAGCCGGATCAGCAGGCTCGGCATAGCTTTGCCAGCTGACAATGCACCGCGGCTGATCGCGCCGGGCGCAGGCGGGCAGGCCGAGGGCGGGCAAATCCGCCTCCACGGAGACCGGCCAGCCAACGGCATAAACGGCCACGACGCGGGAAGCGACAGGCGTCCCCGCAACCTGATCGCGCAGCAACTGGAGCAGGTGCCGCGACCCTTGGCTATGCCCTGCAAGGATCAGCGGGCCGGTCGGGTTCGCCTTCAGAAACGCCGCAAAGGCCTGGCCCACATCGCGATAGGCCGCCGCCAGAGCCTGTTCGCCAGCAGGCTTGTCGGTGAGGAATGCGCCATAATTGGCCTGCCGATAGCGGGGCACCCAGACATCGCCGACCGCGTTGAAAGCGCTCGCCTGCCCCTGAACGAAGCGTCGCGCAGTCGTCAGCGCATCCTTGTCGTCCAGCCGCATGTTCCAATGCGCGCCGCCGAAAGCGGTGATGTAGGAAGTCGGATGGATGAAGAAGACAGCCGCCTTCTGGGTGACCGCTTCATCCTTCTGTCCGGCGGGTTTCCACAGAGCCGGATTGCCTTGCGCGATGTCTGGCCGGGCGATCCACATCCTGGGATCATCATAGGCGTTGGCCGGAAGTGGTGCGATCGGGGTGAAGGCTTCTCGGGGCACCATGACCGCGCGGATCAGCTGCATCCCCCAGGTGCGGTAAACCAGCAATGCCGCAAGGACCAGCACGATAAGGCTGGCGACGACATAGAGGAACTTGCGGGCCAATGCTTTGCTCTCCGCCGATCGCCAGGACCCCCATGGCCTGCGTCGAACGGCGCCTGTCTGGCGCAGGCACCCCTCATGCGCAAGTGCGGACTTGAAGCGGACGTGAGCGGGTGGTAGCGGCGGCCCATGTCGATAGACCTTCAGACCGTAAAGAAGATCGCCAGCCTTTCGCGCATTTCGGTGACCGAAGCCGAAGCCGAGGCGATGGTGCCTGAACTCAACAACATCCTCGGCTGGGTGGAGCAGTTGGGCGAGGTGGATGTGACCGGCGTAGAGCCGATGACGGCCGTCATCCCCAACAAGCTGCGCCTGCGCGAGGACGCCGTGACCGACGGCAATGTTCGGGACAAGGTGCTGGCGAATGCCCCGCAGGCCGAACATGGCTTTTTCGCGGTCCCTAAAGTCATTGAATAACATCTGTTATTCCGTTCGCCCTGAGCTTGTCGAAGGGCTCTACTTCTCTTCAAGAAAGGGCTGGGCTTCGAACGGCTCAGTCCGACCGGGGAAAGAGTTTGACTGATCTTACCGATCTTACAGTAGCCGAAATCCGCGACGGTTTCCGCGCGGGCGACTTTTCCGCGCGCGAAGTGGCCGAAGCGTTCAACGCTAATGTCGCTGCGGCCAAGGCACTGAACGCCTTCATCGTGGAAACGCCGGAAAAGGCGCTGGCATCCGCCGATGCCGCCGACAAGGCAAAGGCTGCGGGCGAAGCGCTCAAGCCGCTGTCGGGCGTGCCGATCGGCATGAAGGACCTGTTCTGCACCGAAGGCGTGCAGACGACCGCCGCCAGCCACATGCTGGAAGGCTTCACGCCGACCTATGAATCAACTGTCTCCAAAAAACTGTGGGACGCGGGGGCGGGGATGCTGGGCAAGCTCAACCTCGACCAGTTTGCCATGGGTTCATCCAACGAGACCAGCTATTTCGGCAACGTGATTTCGCCTTGGCGGCGGGGCGGTGGCGATAATGCTGCGCTGGCGCCGGGTGGTTCCTCAGGCGGTTCCTCGGCGGCGATCTCCGCGCGGCTCTGCCCGGCAGCGACCGGCACCGATACCGGCGGTTCCATCCGTCAGCCTGCCGCCTTTACCGGCATCAGCGGTATCAAGCCGACCTATGGCCGTTGTTCGCGCTGGGGCATCGTGGCCTTCGCAAGCTCGCTCGACCAGGCCGGGCCGATGGCGCGGACGGTGCGCGACAATGCGATCCTGCTGGAAACGATGGCGGGCTTCGATCCCAAGGATTCGACCTCGCTTGATCTGGAAGTGCCGCAGTGGGAAGCCAACCTGACGAGCAGCCTCAAGGGCAAGAAGGTCGGTATCCCTAAGGAATATCGACCCGATGGCCTGAACGCGGAAATCTCCGCCATGTGGGATCGCGGCATCGAATGGCTGAAGGACGCGGGCGCAGAGGTCGTGGAGGTATCGCTTCCCCACACCAAATATGCGCTGCCAACCTATTATATCATCGCGCCTGCCGAGGCTTCCTCGAACCTCGCCCGCTATGACGGCGTGCGCTACGGCCAACGCGACCTTCCCGATGGAGCGGGCCTCCAGGACATGTATGCCGCCACCCGCGCCTTGGGGTTCGGGCCGGAGGTCAAGCGCCGCATCATGATCGGCACCTATGTGCTCTCGGCGGGCTTCTACGACGCATATTATACGCAAGCGCAGAAGGTGCGGGCGCTGATCGCGCGCGACTTCGAACAGGCTTTCGAGAAGTGCGACCTGCTGCTGACGCCGACCGCGCCGAGCGCCTCCTTCGCGCTGGGGGAGAAGCAGGCCGATCCGCTGGCCATGTATCTGAACGACGTCTTCACCGTGCCTGCCTCGCTCGCTGGCTTGCCCGCGATGGCTGTGCCGGGTGGTCTGGACTCGCAGGGTTTGCCACTGGGGCTCCAGATCATCGGCAAGGCGCTGGACGAGCAAACCGTGCTGAACGCAGGCTTGGCGATCGAAGAGCGGGCTGGGTTCACTGCGCAGCCGGAGAAGTGGTGGTAAACAGTCCCGTCATGCCAGCGCAGGCTGGCATCTCAGGCGACGTTGAACAACATACGAGAAAGATCCCAGCTTCCGCTGGGATGACGGTGTAGAAGATGACCGAGACAGCATACCGCATTCAGGGCGCAACCGGCGAGTGGGAGGTCGTGATCGGCCTCGAAGTCCATGCGCAGGTGACTAGCCAGGCGAAGCTCTTTTCCGGCGCGGCGACGGCATTTGGTGCCGAACCGAACACGCAGGTGTCGCTGGTTGACGCAGCCATGCCCGGCATGCTGCCCGTGCCCAACCGCGAGTGCATCCGTCAGGCGGTGCGCACCGGCATGGCGATCAATGCAAAGATCAACAAATGGTCGCGCTTCGATCGCAAGAATTATTTCTACGCCGACTTGCCGCAGGGCTATCAGATCAGCCAGCTCTACCACCCGCTGGTCGGCGAAGGCGAAATTGAGATCAATCTCGATGAGAAGAACCCCGACGCCGCGACCAAGCGGATCGGGATCGAACGCATCCATGTCGAGCAGGATGCGGGTAAGCTGATGCACGACCAGCACCCGACGCGTTCCTATGTCGACCTCAACCGCTCGGGCGTCGCGCTGATGGAGATCGTGTCGAAGCCCGACATGCGATCACCCGCCGAAGCTGGCGCCTATTTGTCTAAGCTCCGCACGATCCTGCGCTATGTCGGCTCATGCGACGGCAATATGGATCAGGGTTCGATGCGTGCCGACGTGAACGTGTCGGTGCGTAAGCCGGGCCATGAGTTCGGCACGCGAACCGAAACGAAGAACGTCAACTCCGTCCGCTTCGTCATGGCAGTGGTGGAATATGAGGCCAGCCGTCAGGTCGATGTGCTGGAAGCAGGCGGCAAGGTCGTTCAGGAAACGCGCCTCTACGATCCGGACAAGAATGAAACGCGGTCCATGCGGTCCAAGGAAGATGCGCACGACTATCGCTACTTCCCCGATCCGGACCTTCTGCCGCTGGAACTGGAAGATTCCTTCCTGGAGGAATGCCGCCAGTCCTTGCCCGAACTGCCGGACGCCAAGCGCCGTCGGTATGAGGAGCAACTGGGCCTTTCGGCTTACAATGCCGCCACGCTGACCGCCGACGCCGACACGGCGCGCTGGTTCGAAGCGCTGCTGGCCGAAGCTGCGCGCATCCAGAAGAAGAGCGAGGGCGAGGTCGCCAAGGCTTCGGCCAACTGGCTGCTGTCCGAACTGTACGGCGCTCTCAACCGCCTCGGGAAGAGCCTTGAGGACAGTCCGGTCGGCCCCGAAGAGGGTGCGGAACTGCTCGCACTGGTCGCCGATGGCACGATCAGCGGCACCATCGCCAAGCAGGTGTTCGAGATCATGCTCGAAACCGGCGATCGCGCGCCGAAGATCGTTGAGGAAAAGGGGCTGAAGCAGACCAGCGACACGGGCGCGATCGAAGCTGCGGTGGCCAAGGTCCTTGCCGACAATGGCGACAAGGTTGAACAATATAGGGCGGGCAAGGAAGCCTTGTTCGGCTTCTTCGTCGGCCAGACGATGAAGGCCATGCAGGGCAAGGCCAATCCCCAGGTCGTCAATGACCTCGTCCGCAAGGCGCTTGCGTAAATCGAAGTCCGCTGTCTAAACCCCTGAATGGAAAGCGGAAGCGGGGGCGCTTCCGTCCACAGGGGGTACGACATGAAGCTACGCGGGCTGATCGCGGGACTTGCGCTGTTGGCGGCCTGCGCGCCGCTGAGTGTGCAGGCCGAAACGCTGACCAACGACATGGTCGTTTCACTTGTTCAGGCGGGGTTGGGCGATGACGCCGTGATCGCCAAGATCAGGGCGTCCGCCGGTCATTACGCTCTGTCGACCGACGATCTGATCGCCCTGAAAAAGCGCGGCGTGCCCGGCCCGGTCATTGCCGCCATGATCCAATCCGGCGCTGAAGGCGCGGTTTCGTCCAAGGCCGTTTTCTCCGCTGACTCGCCTGACCCACTGGTCCCGCATCCATCCGGCGTCTACTTGGCCACCGACGCGCGCATGGCGCGGATCGATCCCACGACGTCGAACCAGAGCAAGACTGGAGGCATATTGGGCTATGCCTTTACCGGCGGCATCGCTTCGCTCAGCATCAAGGCGGTCATCCCGAACATCACCGCGCGGGTGCGCACCGGCCGATCGCGCCCGACATTCTATTTCTACTTCGATGAGGCAACGCGCGGCCTTTCCCAATCCGGCGGCGGTTCATTGTGGCTGTCGGGTCCGGCAAGCGCCATCACCTCTCCCAATGAATTCAGCCTCATCCGGTTCGAGGTGAAGAAAGATCGTCGCGAAACACGCGTGGGCAGCATGAATCTGGCAGGCGCGAAGGCAGGGGTGATGGACAAGGACCGCATCCCCTTCGACTATGAACAGGTAACGCCCGGAGTGTTCAAGGTGACGCCGTCATCGGACCTGCCGACGGGCGAATATGGCTTCCTCTATTCGGTCAGCGCGGGCGCTGGCCCCGGCATGTGGGGCAACGGCACCGGCTCGGCACGGATTTTCGATTTCGCCGTCCACCCGTGAACAAATGGGACGCCGCCTGAGGAGCAAGCGGCGTCCCGTCCACAAGGCTGTCCCGGGGGGCAGGACGGCCTCATGGCAGGTCTGGCGGGCAAGGAGGGGCGCGCCCGCCAGCGTTCATTGGCATAACGTCACCATAGGATCTTTGCCGTAACCGCTGGCGTCAAAAAGCGAAGTCCATTTCAATCCTCAGCGTGCGTGGACGCATCGGCGTCACATAATCGCCGCGCAGATTGAATGGCGTGCCCAGCGAAAAGCGATTGCCTCGGCTGTCCAACAGATTGTTGAGCGACAGTGAGAGTTGCAGCGGCCCCCGCGAAACGCTCGCGCTCATCGCCGTATCGACATAATCGCCCTGGTCGCGCCCAAGGACAGGGCCAACGCCCAGCCGCGATTTGCCGACATATCTGGCGGATCCGTTCAGGTGCAGGGTCATGTCGCCGCTCAACCGGGCGCGATAATCGATCGCGATCCGGGCGCCGAGGCTGGCGACATTGGGCAAAGTCATTGACTTGTCTGCGGCCACCAGCGCTTGCACATAAGGCGCGGCCCTTTTGAGCCGACTGTCATTATAAATGAAACTGCCATCAATGCTCAGCGTCGGGAGCGGCCGCACAACGATGCGGCCCTCGACGGTGAAGATACGCCCGTCACCGATATTGGCCGTAGCTGGCAGACCGATCCTGTCGATCACATCCGCCTGAATATCGCGCCAGTCCGTATAGGCGAAATTCCCGCTGATCGCGACCAGATCGCCGCCGGAAACGCCCTTACGAAAGCCGAACTCCAGCGTCGATGCCCGATCATTGCTGAACCGCCTCACATGCTGGTCATCCACCGCCAGACCGCCCGGCCGAAACCCTTGCTGATAGCGGGCATAGAGCGTCAGGCCCGAAATTGCGTCGCTCAGCAGGGAAATGGACGGAAGGACGATCGTCTCATGGCGCTTGGCCTCCGCTTCTGCTCGCGCGATCTCGGCCCTCGCCAGCAGGGCGACCGGATCGACCGCCTCGCCTGACAGGCTGCTGTTCGTCAACCGACCGCCCAGAGTGGCGACCAGTCCGGCCACGGGTTCAAAGGACGTTTCGCCAAATATCGTCGCTTCCCGGATGCGATTGCGCACGCCCGTCGCGACTGCCGGAGTGCCGCTGCCGTATAGCGGGACGCCGGGAATGATTTCATCCTCCACGAAGCCGGGGCCGAAGGAAGCCAACGACCGGCTCAGCCGCGATATGCTTTCCAGATAGGAGAGGCCGACAATCCAGCCGAGACCATTTTCCCTGTCCCGCGTCAGGCGGTTCTCTGTCGAAAAGATGGAAACCCGATTATGCTGGGTGAAGAGCGCAGGCGGCGTGTAGGGCTGCGTCGCGTCATAGCTTTCGGTCAGACTGTTACGGACATAGCCGGTCGATGACACGAAGCGCAGGTCATCCCATTGCCTCTCGATACGCACATTGCCGAGCGCATAGTCGGAGGACGAGGGTTGCGCCAAACTGGACCTCCGGTCGAGGGGACCCGCCGTCCGATCCGCATATTGCGCATCATCCCCGTTGATCCGCTGGTACAGTCCCGTGAGGTCGATCACCCAATCCTCATTGGGCGCATAACGCAGGGCGGTGCGGCCACCATATATACCCGTTCGGTTGACGTCATTGCGTTGGCGCTGGAGGTCATCGATATAGCCGCCCTCCCGAACGCCGTAGCCGACAAGGCGCAGCGCCAGCCGTTCAGGGACGATCGGGACGTTCAACGTCGCGGAAACATCTCCACCGGGATCGCCATGATGGGTGAAGCTTAGTCCGGTGGACATCTGCCCGCCGATCTGCGCCAGATTGGGCGGATTGGGCACCAGACGGATGATCCCACCCAGCGACCCAGCGCCATACAGCGTGCCCTGCGGCCCTTCCAGCACTTCGACGCCCTGCATATCATAGAGGCGCAGGTCGGGATCGGGTGCCGCATAGTTGAGGCGCATGTCGCCCAGATATTGCCCGGTGGTCGCCTGCGTCGGACCAGCGATCGCAGAATCGGCGATGGCGCGCAGGAACAGCTTGTTACGGCCGGGACCTGCATGGGTGGAACTCAGGCTGGCGACACGGCTAAGCAGAGTTGCGGTGCCAGCCGCAGCTTCTGCGCTGGTGAGCGGGGCATAGTCCAGGGCTTCCACGATGCCGGGATAGCGCGGCAACGGGACGTCGCGCTTGGAGGCGGTGACGACGATCTCGGCGGGCGGTGGAGGCTCGGGAATTGCTGATCTGGCGCGAGCGACAACGGCAGGCGCGGGCATCACAGGCGCGCGGACGATGCGCCATGTGCTGGCGTTTATCCGCTCGGCACGAGCATTGGTCCCGCGCAGTAGTCGGCGCAGCGCGGTCTCAACCGACAAATGGCCCTTGATCGCAGGCGTGGCAAGCCCTGCGAGCGACTGGTCCGACATGCCGATGGAGGCGCCCGTCTGACGGCCAAGCGCAACGACAGCCTCGCCCAGCCGGGTTGGGGCGATGCTGATCATCTGCCTGTCCGCAGCGTTCGCCGGGGATGTGGCTGCAACGGCTAAGGCAGTGACGATAAGGACGTCAGCGGATCGAGCCATCCTTTTCCTTCAGCAGCCATCCGTCACCTTGCCGCACGGCCGAAAGACCCATTAGCGGGGCGGCGGCTGCGAAAAAGCGCGGCAGGTTCCGGTCCAGCCGGATAGTGCCCGTAAACCGCGTGCCGCTTGCCCCAGGCGTCGTATCCAGCTTCACTCCCAGCGATCGAGCGATGTCCGCGCTGATCTGCGCCACCGGCATATTGTCGTAACTTAGCCGCCCCTCGCGCCAGCTTGCCACGCCATCGGGCGCGATGGTCATAAGGTGGATGCCGGTTGGGTCCCTGGACAACCCTCGGCCTGCGGGCAGGGCAATGGCCTGTCCTTGGGGATCGAAGATGACCTTGCCCTCCGCAACGCCGATCCGTGTCGCATTGCCGCTATGGACGATGTTGAAGATGGTGCCCGCATCCTCGAACACGGCTTTGCCCACGGTTACCCGGAACGGATCACCGCTGTCATGGTGGACGGTAAAGGCCGCCTCGCCCCCATCGAGTGCGGCGAAGCGATCATTCTTGTGATCGAGGCGCAACGTCGATCCACCGTTCAAATCTATGCGCGTGCCGTCGTCCAGGACGATGTTGCGGACCTCACCCGGACGGGTGGTCACGGTATAGATGTCGCTCCTCGTCCAGTTGCCGATGGAGACGGCCGCCACGATTGCGGCGGCTATCGCGCCTCCCGCAATCCAGCGTCCGGGGCGCGATCTGGGTGTCCCCGGATCATTTGCGGCGGCACGCGTGGCTTCGGGGGCCGACATGATGGCATCGAGTTCGGCATCAGCCGACATCACCGCATCATAGGCGGCCGCATGCGCCGGATCAGCCTCCAGCCAGACGGTGAAGGCTTCCCATTCCACAAAATCGGGATCGCGCGTTCGGATGGTCCATCCGAGCGCCTCCTCGTGAAGCATGGCATTCGCCCCGGTCATATAGTGCCCCTTACCGGGCGAGACGGCGCCGCGCAGGTCATTCCGTATCCAGCTTCTGTTTGAGGACGGTCAACGCGCGATAGGCCTTCTGTAAATCCTTCTCCACGGTGGTCAGGCTGACCCCCAATTCCTCGGCGATCCCCCGCTGTCCGACGCCTTCGATCCGAAATCGACGAAACACCAGTTCGACCCGTGGCCCCAGCTCACGCAGCACCTCCTGCGCGTTCTCCACGATCTGCGCCAGGATCAGCCGCTCGTCCACGGCCATGTCCCCGCCCGGATCGGCCATGACGCCACCAGCGCTCTCCGCCCAATCCTGCTCCCGCTTACCCCGGCGCGTGCTGGAACGATAGCGGTCCAGCATCAGATTGTTGGCCGCGCGATACAGATAGGGCAGGGGGTCAGCGACCGGACCAACGTCCCTCGCTTCCAGCTTCATCCACATGTCCTGAAGCAGGTCTTCTGCATCATCCCCCGCGCCACGCGCGCGCAGGAAGCGCAGCAGCGCTGCGCGGTTCGCCAGAAATATCGCAGATAGGCCGCTGGCCATGCCGTTGTGGGTCCAGTGCAGGTGAGGCCGCCCGAAATAGATGGCTCCACAGGTCTTTGGCAATGGACAAGCGAATAGCCCCTGCCGGGATTGTTCTCAAAGCGCCACTGCTCTAGCGCAAATCGGGTGAGTGAGCGGAGGCAGGATGCAGGCGACCACGCAGGTTGACGTAGCGGCAGCGACAGCGACGGGCATGAACCCGAAGAAATTGGAGCTGCTCGCCACATCGCTGCACGAAAAATATGTAGCGACCGGCAAGCTGCCTCATTTGCGTCTGCTTGTCTCGCGCGATGAGCGCGTTTTGCTGTCGCATGTCAGTGGCGTCGCACGCGCCAGCCAGGAAGTGCTTGAGAAAGACTCGCTGTTCCGGATCGCGTCGATGACGAAGCCGGTCACATCGGTCGCTTTCATGATGCTGGTCGAACAGGGGTTGGTCGCGCTTGACGATCCCGTGACGAATGTCCTGCCGGAATTTGCCAGTCTCTCTGTGGGATTGGATCGGACGCCCTTAAAGCAGCCGATGCGAATGATCGATCTGCTTTGCCATACGTCTGGGCTGACCTACGGCCTCCAGCGGCAGACGGCGATCGACGCCGAATATCGTCGGCTCGGGCTTGACGAGTTTCAGCAAAAGCGCAGCTCTGACGAGTTCATCGCGGCATTGTCCCAACTGCCTCTGGAATTTTCTCCCGGTGAGCGCTGGAATTACTCGGTCGCGACCGACGTTCTGGGCGTGGTGGTCGAACGGCTGAGCGGCCTTGATCTGGACAGCTTCTTCACACATCGCATCTTCCGTCCACTCGGGATGACCGACACGTTTTTCGAGCTGCCCGACGACAAGATAGAGCGGATGACCGACGCGTGGCAGCTGCGTCCCGATGGCGACCTGTCGCTCTACGATCGTGGCGCACGTAGCGGTTGGCGGCGAAGTTTGAAGCTGCGCTCCGGCGGAGGCGGGCTCATATCGACTGTGGACGACTATCATCGCTTTGCGCGGATGCTGTTGCGCGGCGGTGAACTGGACGGGACGCGCTTGCTCAAACCGCAGACCGTTGCGGCCATGCACGCAAATCATCTTCCGGGCGGGGGTGATCTTGCCCGCCATTCCTTGTCCCTGTTCAGCGAAGCGGATTATGCGGGGGTAGGCTTCGGGCTGGGCCTAGCCACTGACCTTGCGACCGGAGAATATTTTTGGGGAGGCCTATTCTCCACCTTCTTCTTCATCGACCCCATGGAAAAGATCATCGGGTTGCTGATGACGCAGCATCTGCCGTCGAACAGCTATCCGATCCGCCGGGAACTGCGCGATGGCGTGCGGGCAGCAATTGCGACGCGCAAGGCCTGAGCAGATGAGACCCGCTTCATCTCGCATCCACGCAAACCGAAATTTGCGCCTTCATGCATTCCCGCTATGCTAGGCAGCGGGGGATGAAATGCGCAGAATGAGGCACGAGATTGACCGCCAAGGGTAAGCCGATGCTGAAGGATGTAGGTGATCGTCCGCAAACCTATTCCAGCCCCGCCATCATCGAACGGCGCAAGCGCATTCTGGACGAAACGCGAAAAGTAATCGCTGAACAGGGCATCGCCGCCTTCAGCATGAACGAGATCGGGCACCGCGCGGGCGTTGCCAAGCGAACACTCTATAATGCGTTCCAGACCCGAGAACGGATGATCGCGGCGGCGATCCAGGAATATTTCGACGAATATGTGAGCCATCTCTCCTATGTCAGTGAGCCTGGCACGATGGAGCATAATATCGAACGCATGATCTCCGTCCTTCAACGTAACGCGAAACTGCGGAATTACGTCAAGGCGGTCATGTCCCTCTATTTCAGCTCCGATGTCGATCACGACATCTGGACCGCCATCCACGCCCCCGCCGTCCATCATAATCGAAGCTGGATCGCAGCGCTTGAGGCGAAGAAGCAGCTTCAGCCATGGGTTGATGTCGATAAGCTTGTCGATGATCTGGTGCGGTTCGAATTCGCGACGATCAACGAATGGGCGCAGGGGCGCATCGCCGACGATGAAGTCATCGTCCGGCTCGTTAGCAGCTATCTGGGCTGCCTCTCAGGCGCGCTGAAGGGCAATGCCCGCAAGGATGTAGAGGCGCTTCTCAAGGACATCGCTGAACGCGGCGCGGATGCGATCCCTGTGCCCCATAGCGCAAAGGCGATCGCAGCTTAGACTTCTACTTCCGTTCTCGGAGACAGCAAAACCTTCCCCACGCTACTGGACCGTGGACCTGTGAGCCTTGCCCAAGGATGGGACGACAAAAAGATCAAATGGCGCTCAAAACCGCGCCGCGAATATTGGAGAGTATGTCTGATGCAAAATGAACAACTGGCGACGATCGCCGTGCTCGGTGGAACCGGCAAGGAAGGCGGCGGGCTCGCGCTGCGCTGGGCGCACAAGGGGCACAGGGTCATCATCGGCAGCCGCACGGCCGAACGAGCAATGGAAGCCGCCGCGCAGATGAACGAGGTGCTTGGCGGCAACCGCGTCACCGGCGCCCCTAATGCTGAGGCCGCCGCGCATGGTGAGATCGTTGTTTTAGCTGTCCCCTACGCCGCCCAACAGTCCACCGTGCAAGAGGTCGCAACGGCCCTGTCGGGCAAGATCCTCATCGACGTCACCGTACCCCTGATGCCGCCCAAGGTAAGCCGCGTACAGCTTCCCAATGGCGGATCGGCAGTGGAGGCTGTGCAGAAGATGCTGGGCGAGGGCGTTCGCGTCGTGTCCGCCTTCCAGAATATCAGCGCCCATCATCTCACTAAGCTGGACGAAGATGTGGAATGCGACGTTCTGGTTTGCGCTGACGACCCCGATGCCGCAGATCAGGTAGTGGCACTGGCGCAGGAAATCGGCCTGCGCGCCTGGAACGCCGGGCCTCTCTGCAACTCCGTCGTGGCGGAAGGCCTGACCTCCGTCCTCATCGCGCTCAACCGCAAATATAAAATACCGGGCTCCGGTATCCGGATTACAGGCGTTTAAAGAGAAAGCGCGGCTCGCCATGTCAAACCGACGATAGCGAAATATGGTGAGCCCTGCTGGATTCGAACCAGCGACCTACTGATTAAAAGTCAGTTGCTCTACCGACTGAGCTAAGGGCCCTCTCGTGCGAGGTCCGCACGCACTAGAGGCCGTTATGCGACTGGTCAACCTCTAGGAGGCAGCAAAACTTGTGCTTTTCGCAACCTTGCCCGCAGCTGCCGGATGGACAGGCGGGAAACCGGATCGCGCCAGCCCGGTGCGATCGCGCAAAGCGGTGACAGCACGAAATCGCGCGCCCGAAATGCGGGGTGCGGAATGTCCAGCGTCCTGCTCTCCCAGCGCCCGCCGGACCAGAGAATGATGTCGATATCGATGCTGCGCGCGCCCCAGCGGCGATGGCGGCGCCGACCAAGTCCCGCTTCAATCATCTTGATCGCGCTCAACATTGCCTTTGGTGGTAGATCGCTCTCGATCAACAAGGCGCTGTTCGCATATTCTCGCAGCGAAGGCCCGATCGGCGATGACGTCAATGTCGGCGCCATCGTAAGCACCCGGCCAACCCGCCGCAAGTCCGCCGCAGCTTCCTGCACCAATATCTTCGGCGTCCGCTTCCCCGACAGCGGCCGGTTCGACCCTAGTGCAAGCGCGTAAAGATGAAGAGTGCTTGTCTTGACCATCGCATTGCGCCTAACCGCTACGCATGACGCTGCAAAGCCCCATAGCTCATGCGGAAGCTCCGCTCGATTGCCCGCTCTGCCCGCGCCTCGTCGCTTTGCGTGAGGAGTGCCGGACCCAGCATCCAGACTGGTGGAACACTCCTGTGCCCGCCTTCGGCGATCCGCTCGGCCGCATCGTCGTCGTCGGCCTGGCTCCGGGCAAGCAGGGGGCCAATCGCACCGGCCGGGCGTTCACTGGCGATTTCGCTGGCGATCTTCTCTTCACGACGCTGCTGAATGTCGGTCTGGCCCAGGGCACCTATGAGGCACGGCCCGACGACCAGCTGATGCTGCACGACGCCATCATCCTCAACGCCGTGAAATGCCTCCCGCCGCAGAATAAGCCCGTGCCGCAGGAAGCACATAATTGCCGTATATTCCTGAAGTCCGCCGTGGAAGCGCTGCCCAACGCACGGATATTCATCGCGCTTGGCGAAATCGCGCATCAATCGGTCGTGAAGGTGCTGGGCGGCAAGCTTCCAAAGGCGCGCTTCGCCCATATGGCGGAACATCGCATGCCCAGCGGCAAGATCGTCATCGACAGCTATCACTGTTCCCAAAGAAACATAATGACCGGCCGCCTGACGAATGAGATGTTTGCAGCCGTATTCGAACGGGCAGTGACGCTGCTCTGACGCAGACCGCTCAGCTTATCAGATAGTCGAGATAAGCACCTTCCGGTGGCCCATCCATCGCGTCCATCATTGGCCCGAACAACCCCTTGTCCAGCATCGGCCCCGCCGCCTTGTGCGCTTCGACATCAGCCCAGCGCTCGATAAAAACGAAGCGGCGCTCATTCCCCAGGTCGCGCAGCATCTCAACACCCTCGCAACCGGGAAGCGGGCGGACGGCGACGGCAAGCGCGCGAAGGGCACTTTCCAGCGCCGCGTCCGATCCTTCCTTTGCGTGCATCACATAATGGCGTGCTACCGTCATGGCGTTATTCTCCCAATCAAATGTCTTGTGCGATCCGGGAATAAAGCTCCGGCCGCCGGTCACGGAAGAAGCCCATGCCTGCCCGATGCTTGCGCGCCTGGGCCAGATCGATCGTGGCGACCAGTGCGCCATTGTCCTTTGCGTCGGCTTCCGCTGCGAAATCGCCCCACTCATCGCTGATGAAGCTGTGGCCGTAGAATTTCTGGCCGTCCTCGTCGCCAATCCGGTTCGCCGCGATAACCGGCATGCAATTGCTGACGGCATGGCCGATCATGGCCCGGCGCCACATGCGGCTCGTGTCCAGATCTGCATCATAGGGTTCAGATCCGATCGCGGTCGGATAGAAGAGCAGTTCGGCCCCCATCAGTGCCATGACCCGCGCCGCTTCCGGATACCATTGGTCCCAGCAGATGCCGACGCCGATCGTGCCGTAGCGTGTCTCCCAAACCTTGAACCCGCTGTTGCCGGGGCGGAAATAATATTTTTCCTCATAACCCGGCCCGTCTGGAATGTGACTCTTGCGATAGACGCCCATGATCTCGCCTTCATCGTCGATCATCGCGAGAGAATTATAATGATGCTGGCCATCGCGTTCGAAAAAGCTGGTGGGAATATAGACGCGCTCCGCCTTCGCCACCTTGCGCATCTCGGCCACGGCGGGATGTTCGCCGATCGGCATGGCATTGGCGAACAGGGCCTCATCCTCGACCTTGCAGAAATAATGCCCTTCGAACAATTCGGGCGGCAGGACGATCTTCGCGCCCCGTGCCGCTGCCTTCACCACATGGTCCGACACCATGGCGACATTGTCATCCAGATCCTTTGAAAAGGCGAGCTGAAGGGCGGCAACGGTGACTTTGGTCATATCCTCGATGGTCCTAGAGGCGAATGCCCAATCGGGCGGTGATGGCGACGGTTGCGAGATAGAGAAGGATCGTCATTGCGCAACCGGCGATCAATGCTGGGGGAAAGGAAATCCCCCGCCTCAGCAGCGCGGGAATCAGCAGGAACATGGGCAGGGACGGCAGGACATAGTAAAAGGTCGCCTCCGCATGCCGCGCCATATTCTCCGCATCGGGCTTGTCATTCCACAGCCATATCATCCCCAGCACCGAAATCAGGGGCAGGGACGCGATCAACGCGCCGAGCGCCGGATAGCGCCGGGATACGACAGAAACGATGGCGATGATGACGCCCGACAGTAGCGCGCGTATCGCCACCATTCCGCTCATCACGCAGACGGCATCTGCTGGCTGCAACAATGGAAACTGCCGCCGCCCGACAGGATGGCGTCGCTGCGGAGTCCGATGATCTCCCGACCGGGAAAGAACGGCTTTATCGCGTCCAGCGCCGCCTGATCATTGGGCTGGCCATAGACGGGCACGATGACGGCAGCGTTGCCGATATAGAAATTCATGTAACTGGCGGGGATCACTTCGCCATCCACCAGCACGCGGCCGGGGGAGGGGATGGACGCCACCTCGACCCCGAACGCCTTGGCGCGGGCGCGCGCATCGGCATAGATGACGGCGTTCGGATCATCATCCGTGCTTGCTTCGGGCAATGCCAGCACTCCCGGAGCGACAAAGCGCGCCAGATTATCCACATGGCCGTCCGTATGGTCGTTCAGCAACCCGTCGCCCAGCCACAGCATGTCGGACAGCCCCAGCGATCCTGCCAGCAGCGTCTCGATCTTGCCGCGATCCAGGTCGGGGTTGCGGTTGGGATTGAGCAGGCATTGCTCGGTCGTCACGAACAGGCCAGTGCCATCCGTATCGACGGCGCCACCTTCGAATATCCAATGCTGCGAGGATGTGGGCAATCCGGTGGTCGCCGCCAAACGCGCCCCAATATCCTCATCGCCCGGCATCCGATATTTGCCGCCCCACCCATTGAAGCCGAAATCGACCAGAGCCCGCTCGCTTCCGCGCATCACGGCGATCGGCGCCGTGTCCCGCAGCCATACGTCGCCCAGCTTCTGGACGACGATCGTCACATCCGGTCCAGCCAGCGATCGCGCCACTTCCGCGTCGCCCTCATTGGCGCAGACCAGCCGCACTTCTTCACCCCTGCCATCGGCATGAAGCGCCCTGGCAAAGGCAGCTATCTGCAACCGCGCATCTTTAAATGCGCCTGGCCATTCCTCCGGACAAGTCGGAAAGCCGATCCAGGTCCATTCATGCGGCGCCCATTCGGCAGGCATATGGAATGTCATCGGCTTTCTCCTGCTGAGATGGCGTTGTCCCCTGCGCTCTACAGGATTGCGGTCAGTGTGACAGCGCCAAATTCAACGGCGTCAGCCCATTATCTGCGCCGCCCACTGGTCGAGCAACTTGAATCCAAGGGCTACCTCGAAACTCAATCCCGCATATGTATCCTGACACCAACGGACCATGGCATCCCGTTTGCCCAGTCCTTCCACGATGACCTGCACCTTCATGTTTTCCCGAAGCTGGCCTGCCTCGTCGAGGACCTTGATCCCGAACAGCGAAATGTCCTGCATCGTACAGGAATGCGTACCGGTGATAGCGGATACGGTAATAGGCATGATGATGTTCAGCCGAACTGCTTCCCGCTCGCTGCGACCTTGCCTCTGTTCCGCGATGATGGTCGAAATGGCGATATGCTCTTCGAACAGCAAAGACACATGGTCGCCCATGTTCATGCCGACGACGGCCGAAACGGAAAAACCGTTTCGCAGCCCCAGTGTGACGCTTTCGCCCGCCATCATCGGCAGGCTGGTGCGCACAAGTGCTTCACGCGGTGACAGCGAATGGACGACGCACAGGCATTCCTTGTGCGCCGTCACCAACTTGCCGACATGCAAGATTGTGACTGACTTATTGACTTCCACGACCCATCCCCATTTTTTTATCGTTACGTGTCCGATTCTTCGGACCCTTTGGTCATAGGGATCAAGTTTCCGTAAGGGAAACAATTAACTGGCTAACTTTGCTGGATGATGGGGCGGCGCGCGCAGATTGATGTTCTGCGTCGGATCGAATGCAAAATAGCGCGTCGGACGCGCTTAATGATGTTGATTGCCGGCCCGACTTTTGTCCCGGATAGTACGGAATTCGTCGCCTGCCACCCAGTTTGGCCACTCGGTCGTGTTCGCCAGTGCCCTGCCGACCTCGTAATAAAGTTTGAGGTCAGCCTTCACGCCGCTCCAGTCCCATTTTGGATCATATTCGTCCTTTGGGCTGTGGTAACGATGTTCCTCGTAATCCTTCGCTGCTGCGGCTCCCGCTTCAGTCCCGCCCTTCGCCAGATTCTGCCCGCCTTCGAAATAGAGCATGGGCACACCATGTTTGGCGAAACTGAAATGGTCGGATCGATAATAGAAGCCTTTTTCCGGGGTGGGCTCCAGGCTGGCTACACGCTTCTGCGCGGCCAGGGCACGATCCAGATAGGCGTCCAACTGCGATTTGCCCTTGCCGATCACCACAATGTTTTTCGCCAGCCCCGCCATGCTGAGCGCGTCCATGTTGACGCCGCCCACCGTCTGCTTCAGCGGAAAGACAGGGTGGTTTCCATAATAGGCTGATCCCAGAAGCCCGGACTCCTCGGCTGTCACCGCCAGGAACACCTGACTACGCGCGCTCGGCCCCGCTTTCACATTCGCCTCCGCCAGCGCAACCAGCGCTGCCGTCCCGGTCGCATTGTCGATGGCGCCGTTGCAGATGTCGTCGCCATCGGGCGCGGCTTCGCAACGACCCAGATGGTCCCAATGCGCCGCATAGAGCACATATTCATCAGGCCGGACCTTGCCCGGCAGCAGGGCCACGAGATTCTTGGACATGTGCTTGCGGATGGCATTGTCAAAGGAGACACTCGCCTTGATGCCCTTCAGCGGCACCGCCTTGAACCCGCGCTTCTTCGCCGCCGCACTCAACATGTCCAGGTTAAGGCCCGCGCTCGCCATCAGCGCCGCAGCCTTGTCCTTCTGCATCCAGCCGATAGCCGCCGATTGCTTCGCATTGCCGTCCGCGCTGTCCGCGACATGCTGTGCCCCTGTCCAGCTCGATTGAACGACGTTCCAGCCATAGGCGGCGGGCATAGTGTCATGGACGATGATCGCGGCCGCCGCGCCCTGACGCGCGGCCTCTTCGAACTTGTAGGTCCAACGGCCATAATAGGTCATAGCGCGCCCCTTGAACGGGCCACTTAAGGTAGGGCTTTGATAATCCGGATCGTTGACCAGAATGATGACCGTCTTGCCTCGGACATCCACCCCGGCATAGTCGTTCCACTTCTTTTCAGGCGCCTTGATGCCATAGCCGACGAAGACAACCGGGCTATCCTTGACCTCGATATGCGTTTGAGCCGTGCGGTATGTGGCGATCACCATCTGCGATCCATAATCGGCCGACACGGGCGCCTTGCCGCCATTGAAACGCAGCGGCGAAACATTCTTCGCCGCGATCTCTACCAGCGGGACATCCTGAAACCAGCTGCCCTTGTTGCCCGGCTTCAGCCCGATCGCCTCAAACCGCCGCACCAAATAGGAAAGCGTCTTCTCCTCACCCGCAGTCCCCGGCGCCCGCCCCTCATAAGCATCCGATGAAATTTCTTTCACCACCTCCTTCATGGTTTCGATCGACGGACTTATGTCCGACGGCGCAGCCGCCGCGGCACTGCCAGCAACCAAGGCCATCAGCGAAATTGAAATAAACGGACGCATCGCAACAGCCTTGAAAACGGAAGGGCGCAGCATTTCTGCCAGCAGCCCTCACACGGTACAAGGCTTGTCGAACAAACAAAAAAGGCGGCCCCGAAGGACCGCCTTTCCGTAAATCATGACCTGACTGATCAGCGCGAATAGAATTCGACGACCAGATTCGGTTCCATCTTCACCGGGTAAGGCACTTCGTCCAGCGTCGGGACGCGGACATAGGTGACCTTGGCGGCACCATCGGGCGACACATAGTCAGGGATGTCGCGCTCGGGCAGGCTCTGTGCTTCCAGAACCAGCGCCATTTCCTGCGCCTTCTTGCCCAGGGTGATTTCGTCGCCCGGCTTAACCAGACGGCTTGCGATGTTGCACTTCACGCCGTTCACATAGACGTGACCGTGCGAAACCAACTGACGCGCCGACCAGATGGTGGGCGTGAACTTGGCGCGATAAACTACTGCGTCCAGGCGGCGCTCCAGCAAACCGATCAGGTTCTGGCCGGTGTCGCCCTTCATGCGGGCGGCTTCGGTGTAGTTCTTCTTGAACTGCTTTTCGGTGATGTCGCCGTAATAGCCCTTCAGCTTCTGCTTCGCCTTCAGCTGGATGCCATAGTCGGACATCTTGCCCTTGCGGCGCTGACCGTGCTGACCGGGACCATATTCACGCTTGTTGACCGGGCTTTTCGGGCGACCCCAGATGTTCTCGCCCATGCGACGGTCGAGTTTGTACTTCGCGCTGGAACGCTTCGACATGATAATTCCTTACAATCGCTAACAACGTTTGCTCACCCTCCTGATCCGAAAACCGGTTCCCACTTTTCGGGGAGGGTGAAATTTATTCCCGGTACTCGCCTGCTTGCCATAAAGGGGCAGGGCCGCCGCTTCACCGGGGTGCGGGGCCAATCACGAAGGCGCGCCTATGAAGAAGGCAAAGTGGCATGTCAACCCTCGACAGCCGCCCTCGGCGCGCCTAGTCAGCGTCGCCATGGACCCCGAAAACTACACCAGCATGGCGCAAGTCCGGACCGGCGTGGATGAAATCGACCGTCAGCTCGTTGCGCTGCTCGCTCGACGCTTCGCCCACATGCGCGCGGCCGCCCGTATCAAGCCGGAAAGAAGCGCCGTGCGCGACGAAGCGCGTAAGGCGGAGGTCATCGACAATGTTCGCGCTGAAGCTGCTCGTCTAGGCGTCCCCGATGACATTCTTGCCGCTTTGTGGGACCAGTTGGTTGAAGCTTCGATCGCCTATGAAATGAAGGAATTCGATCGCCTCAAAGCCTAGCGCGATCGCGGATTGTTCAGGGCGGAAAGTACGCCGCGCAGCGTCCGCACCTCCAAATGGTTCCAGCCGGGCTTCGTCAGCAGGTTCCGCAACGTCCGCTTGGTCGCGGGTGCCCGATCGGGCGGGAAGAAATAGCCCGCGCCTTCCAGCAAAGTTTCGAACTGGTTTATCATCCCTTCCAGTTCCACCTGTGGCGCCGGTTCGCCAAGGTCAACGACCGTCGGCTGTTCCAACTGGGCCTGTTTCGACCATTCATAGGCGCACAAGATGACTGCCTGCGCCAGGTTCAATGATCCGAATTCAGGATTAATCGGCACAGTCAGGATCTTGCGCGCGAGCGCTACATCCTCCGTTTCAAGCCCTGACCGCTCCGGCCCGAAAACATAGGCCGCCCTTCCTATAGTCTCGTGAATTTCGCGCGCCGCTTCTTCCGGCGTCACCACCGGCTTGGTCACGCCCCGCTTGCGCACCGTGGTCGCATAAACGTGCGAGCAATCCGCGACGGCGTCGGCAAGGCTTTCAAAAACCTCCGCCTTGTCGAGCACGACATCGGCTCCCGCCGCCGACGGGCCAGCATCAGGGTTGGGCCACCCATCGCGCGGGCTAACCAGTCGCATTTCGGTAAGCCCGAAGTTCAGCATGGCCCGCGCGGCCTTGCCGATATTCTCGCCGAGTTGCGGGCGCACGAGGACGATGACGGGGCGGGGGGCTGAAAGCTCTGACATTATCCCGTTTGCTCTGAAAAGTGGCCGAGCTTATCGCAACTCGGTATCGAAGGTTCTTTGCGAAGTGGCGAATGGGGGAGTTGGTGTAGCCGCCCTCACTCACTCCCAACCTCTTTCACTGAACCCGCGAAATCCTCGAAATCCTGAGCATCGGTGAAGTCCTTATACACGCTGGCGAAGCGAATATAGGCGACGCTGTCGAGCCGTTTGAGGCCTTCCATCACCATCTCGCCGATCGCGCGCGCAGGCACTTCGCCGTCGCCGCTGGTTTCCAGCTGCCGCTGAATACCGGATATGAGCTTTTCCAGCCTGCTCGGATCGATTTGTCGCTTGCGACAGGCGATATCGATGGAGCGCGCCAGCTTGTCGCGGTCGAACGCTTCCTTACGTCCCTCGCTTTTCACCACCCAGATGTCGCGCAACTGGATGCGCTCGAACGTGGTGAAGCGCGCGCCACAGGCTTCGCACTGCCGTCTGCGGCGAATGGCGGCGCCATCTTCGGTGGGGCGGCTGTCCTTTACCTGACTGTCGTCGTGAGCACAGAAGGGGCAACGCATTCAGTAATAAGCTCCGTTCGTTCGGATGAGTCGAGACACGAGATGGCACAGCCGCCGCGCCTCGACCACCCCTGACAGAACGAAGCGATCAGCCTTCGTAGATTGGGAAGCGGGCACAGAGGGCTGACACGCGTTCCCGGACACTGGCTTCGACCGCCGCGTCGCCATGCTCGCCCTTGTCGCGCAGACCTTCCAGGACATCGGCGATCATGTCGCCAATCGCCTCGAACTCAGCCACGCCAAAGCCGCGTGTCGTACCGGCGGGCGAACCCACGCGGATGCCGCTGGTCTTGGTCGGGGGCAGGGGGTCGCCCGGGACGCCATTCTTGTTGCAGGTGATGAAGCTGCGCTCCAGCGCCTCGTCGGCATCCTTGCCCGAAATGCCGTAGGGACGCAGGTCGATCAGCGCCAGATGCGTGTCCGTACCGCCCGAAACGACGGCAAGACCGCGCTGCTCCAGCTTGCCCGCCAGCGCCTTGGCATTGGTCACGATCGCCTGGGCATAGGTCTTGAACTCAGGCCGCAGTGCCTCGCCGAATGCCACTGCTTTTGCAGCGATGACATGCATCAGCGGGCCGCCCTGAAGGCCGGGGAAGACCGCCGAATTGATCTTCTTCGCAATGGCTTCGTCATTGGTCAGGATCATACCGCCGCGTGGACCGCGAAGGGTCTTGTGCGTGGTCGTCGTCACCACGTCAGCGAAACCGAAGGGCGTCGGATGCGCGCCACCGGCGACGAGCCCTGCGAAGTGCGCCATATCGACCATTAGCAGCGCGCCGACCTTGTCCGCGATCGCACGGAACCGAGCGAAGTCGAGGTGACGCGGATAAGCCGATCCGCCCGCGATGATGAGCGTTGGCTTGGCTTCGATCGCCTGCGCTTCCAGAGCGTCATAGTCGATGACGTGCGTATCCTCGCGCACGCCATATTGCACGGCATTGTACCACTTGCCCGACAGTGCGGGCTTGGCGCCATGCGTCAGATGGCCGCCAGCGTCGAGCGACAGGCCCATGATCGTATCGCCCGGCTTGGTCAGCGCGAGCATCACCGCGCCGTTCGCCTGAGCGCCCGAATGGGGCTGCACATTGACGAAGCCGCAGTTGAAGATCTGCTTGGCCCGGTCGATCGCCAACTGCTCAACTTCATCCGAAGGCGCGCAGCCCTGATAATAGCGCTTGCCCGGATAGCCTTCGGCATATTTGTTGGTGAAGACACTGCCCTGAGCCTCCATCACCGCTTTCGACACGATATTTTCCGAAGCGATCAGCTCGATCTGGTTCTGCTCGCGCTTCAGTTCCTTGGTGACGCCCGCGAAGACCGCGGGATCGGCATCGGCCAGATTGCGCGTGAAATAGCCTTCCGCGCGGATATCGGAGAGGTCGGGCTGGGCGAGGGGTGCGGTGCTCATAGGGCTGGCTCCTTAAAGCGCGGGCTGAGAGAGTTTTTCGACACGGCCACTATGGCGGCCACCACCGAATTCGGTGGAAAGAAAGGCGGTGACGCAGGCCTTTGCCATGTCCACGCCAGTCAAGCGGGCACCCAGGGCAAGGACGTTTGCGTCATTATGTTCGCGGGATAGCGCTGCCGATAATGGTTCCGACACCAGCGCACAGCGGCACGCAGGATTGCGGTTTACCGCGATGGATATGCCGATGCCAGAACCGCACAACGCTATACCTCGTTCTGCAACGCCTGACGCGATGGCGACGGCAAGCTTGTAGCCAAAATCGGGGTAATCGACGCGGTCGGCTGTCGCTGGGCCGAGGTCATTCACCTCATGACCTTCATCACGCAGCCAATCGGCGAGTTCGGCCTTCAGATCAACGGCGGCATGATCGGAAGCTAGGGCGATTTTCACGGCGAAATTGTCCTGTCACGCAAAAGGTGATTCGTGTCCCGCGCCTCTTAGGGGCAGAGGCTGCCAATTGCCACAGTCCAGCTGGCCGCTTATGGCCTGTTTCATGGCATCGACAATATTATCCATTCTCATGCTCGCGGGACTGTTTCTCACGGGCGGCGGCATCTACGCGATCGTGAAGAAGGGCGATCGCAAGCGTGGCGTCCTGATGATCATAGCCGGACTGGTCATGTTCGCCAATGTAGCGATTTCCGCTATCCCCGGCCCCGATGTACCGATGCTGGAACGCCATCGCGACTGATCAGGCGCGCAGCGCCATAGCCGCCAGAAGATCGGTTTGGGTCACCATCCCACGCAGCCGTCCCGCACCATCCACGACGATGGCTTCATGCGTCAGTCCACTCGTCAGCGGACGCAGCAATTGCGAAACCGGCGTATGTTCCGACACGAGCAGCGGCTCCGACGCAATGTCGCGGGCCGTCTCACCTTCCCGCGAAAGGTCGAGTGGACCGACCAGGCCTTGAACCCGCCCAGCGTCATCCAGCACCGGCAGCGACAATAGACGCCGGGCATGCAGCAGGTCGGCCGCTTCGGCCACGGATTGGCCTTCGTAAATGGACAGGATGTCGCGCGACATGATCTCGCCGCACGTCAGCGTGGCATGGCTGCGTTCAGCGGCGCGGACCTCCGCATCATGGAGCACGACCTGCAAGTCGGCGGCGTTGACGTCCAGAACATCGCCATAGGCCTGCAACGCTTCCTCCACATCCTGTTCGGAGGGCGGCGTTCGTAGCAAGGGCGCCGGATCGCTCGTCCCATGTGCGCTCGGAGCTTTGGGCGCGACATGAGGATAGCTGTGCCCCGCGATCCGGTGAAAGATGATCGCCACCGTCACCAGCAGCGCAGTGTTCAGCCCCACCGGGATAAAAGCGAACATATAGCTCGGCGCACCATTGGCCGCGCCCAACACGACCGAAAGCGCAACCGCGCCGCCCGGTGGATGGAGGCAGCGCAGCAGGGACATCCCCCCAATGGCGCAACCCACCGCCAAAGCAGCAGCTATCGTAGGATCAGGGATAATTCGCGCGACTGTAATCCCGACCAGCGCCGATACGACATTGCCGCCGAAAACGGACCATGGCTGTGCAAGCGGACTTGCCGGCACGGCGAACAACAGCACCGCCGAAGCGCCCATCGGAGCAACCAGCAACGGATGCGCTATGCCGTTCCCAAGCATCAGGCCGCAAAGCAATCCTGTGATTGCGATACCGCCAATTGCGCCGCTCGCCGCTTTCAATCGGTCGAAGAAGCCCGGCCCGGGCGGCGCAGGTATGAAGGCGCTGTAATAGCGGCTCCATATCAGGCGAACGTCGTTGTTCTTCTCGTCACTCATGGCCCGCCGCCGCTAGTCGCGGCGACCGCGCAGGCCAAGATATATTTTCTTGATAGCTGATTTGGCTGGAAACGTGCCGCAGCCGAAACAAAGAAGGGCCGCATCGCACGCGGCCCCCCTTCATAATCAGTGAAGCGTGTCAGCGGATCGGCGAGTCAGGCGACAGGCGCATGTCCAGATAATTGTCGACCGACTTCATCAACTGATCCAGCTCATGTTCGAAAAAGTGGTTCGCGCCACGGATTTCGTCATGATGGATGGTGATGCCCTTCTGCGTGCGCAGCTTATCGACCAGCTTCTGCACCGCGTTGGCGGTCACGACCTCATCCGCCGTTCCCTGCACGATAATTCCTGAAGCAGGGCAGGGGGCAAGGAAGGAGAAGTCATACATGTTCGCGGGCGGCGCGACCGAGATGAAACCGCGTATTTCCGGACGGCGCATCAGCAGCTGCATGCCGATCCATGCCCCAAAGGAGAAACCGGCGATCCAGGTGGTCTGCGCCTCCGGGTGGAAGCTCTGGATCCAATCCAACGCCGCGGCGGCATCGCTCAGCTCGCCGATGCCATTGTCGAACGTGCCCTGGCTGCGGCCTACGCCCCGGAAGTTGAAACGCAGCACCGCAAAGCCCCGCTTCACGAACGTCTTGTAGAGCGCCTGCGTAATGCGGTCGTTCATCGTGCCGCCGCCCTGCGGATGGGGATGCAGGATCATCGCGACCGGTGCGCGGGGACGGGGCGGGGGGCTGAAACGGCCTTCGAGACGGCCTTCGGGTCCGGGGAAAATAACGTCGGGCATGGCACCTGTTATGGTTCTGGCCGCCACCCGGAGAAAGGAGGCCGGCGGTTGGATGCGGGCGCGCAAAAGCCAGTGCTGGCGTTGCGCGGCAGACCGCCTATATAGAAGCCACCGCCATTTCCGCAATCAATGAGTAACATCGCCTCGTGGCCCTTGATCGCCTTTATCTGGACCACGCCGCGACAACCCCCATGCTGCCGCAGGCGAAAGCTGCCATGCGGGAGGCAATGGACCTATGGGCAAACCCATCCAGCCCGCATGCGGAAGGACGCGCGGCCCGTGCTGCGCTGGAGGATGCCAGGGCGCGGATCGCTGCTGCCTTGGGATGGAAGGGACATGTCCTGTTCACCTCGGGCGCGAGCGAGGCGATCGTCATTGGCCTGACGCGAGCAAAGGCCGCCCATATTTTCACATCTCCAGTAGAACATGATTCGGTTCTCCGCGTGACGCCCGAGGTCGAACGGCTGAAAGTCACCGCAGAAGGCGCTGTGGCGCTCGCTTCAACTGCATTTGGCCCCGAAACGCTCATCGCCATCCAGCATGTGAATAATGAAACCGGCGTCATCCAGCCGCTCGACACATTGGATCGTCAAGGATCGATCCTCTTTGCCGACTGCGCCCAGAGCGCGGGCAAACTCCCCCTGCCTGACGCGGACATGATCGCGATCAGTGCCCATAAATTCGGAGGGCCGCCCGGTGTAGGCGCTCTTCTCGTCCGGGATTTGGGGCTACTGCAACCCAGCGGTGGTCAGGAGCAGGGCTATCGGCCCGGCACTGAAAACCTCCCCGGCGTTCTCGCTATGGCGGCTGCTCTGGATCGCCTGGACTGGCTGCCAGTGGCTGCGCGGCTCCGGGAGCGTCTGGACCAAGCCATCGAGGAAAGGGGCGGTGAAATCGTCGCGCGCGCGGCGCCGCGCAGCCCTGCGATTGCCAGCTACCGCATGCCCGGTGTTTCGGCCCGCGCCCAGCTCATTCAGTTCGACCTTGCCGGAATTTCCGTTTCGGCGGGTAGCGCTTGCTCATCCGGTTCGCTCAAGACCAGCCACGTTCTCCACGCCATGGGCTGGGACGAGGCTGCGGCTGGTGAAGTCATACGGGTCAGCTTCGGTCCATCGACCAGCGATGCCGACATCGATCGCTTCCTGGACCAATGGACAAGGATGGCGAGCAGGCGGCCATGACCATCTATCTGGACTATCAGGCCACGACGCCGCTCGCGCCAGAGGCCTTTGACGCCATGGTCCCACTTCTCCGCGACCAGTTCGCCAACCCCCACAGTGCCCACCGATTGGGGCGAGCCGCTGCGGCGCAGGTCGAGCTGGCGCGCGAAGAGGTCATCAGGCTCTTGCCCCACGGAGGCCGACTGATCTTCACATCAGGCGCGACCGAAGCGCTGAACCTCGCCATTCTCGGGGCGCCCGCTGGCGACATAGTGACGCTGGCGACCGAGCATGCGGCCGTTCTTGATACGGTGTCCGCACTCGGAACCAGGGGGCGACGTGTCACAATCCTGCCAGTCGGCAGCGACGGCCTCGTCGATCTGGACGCAGCGGAAGCCGCGATCAAACCCGGCGTGGGGCTTGTCGCTGCCATGCTCGTGAACAATGAGATCGGCGTCATCCAGCCCGTGGACAAACTCGCCGCCCTTGCTCACCGCGCAGGCGCGCTGTTCCTCTGCGATGCGGTGCAAGGCTATGGCCGCGTCCCTATCCCCGACAGCTGTGACATGATCGCCATAAGCGCCCACAAGATCCATGGGCCAAAGGGCGTGGGTGCCCTCTGGATACGGGACGAGGTGAAGTTGGAACCCGTCATGTATGGCGGCGGGCAAGAGGCGGGCCTGCGATCAGGCACGCTATCGCCTGCCTTGTGCGCCGGTTTCGGCGTCGCCGCCCGGCTGATGCGGGAGCGGGCAGAACAGGACCACGCGCATGTAGAGGCGCTATGGCAACAGGCGCGTGAGTTGTTCGACACATGGACCCTCAACGGCGGCGTGGACGCGCGCTATAGCGGCAATCTCAATCTTCGTCGTGACGGGATCAATGGCGCCCGGCTGTTGTCGGAATGCCGTGAAGTCGCATTTTCGCTGGGAAGTGCTTGCGCGAGTGGCTCCGGGCGGCCAAGCCATGTGCTGCGCGCCATCGGATTGTCGGAACGAGAGGCGCGCGGATCGGTGCGGATCGGCTTTGGCCGCTACACGACACCGGCCGAACTGGAGAGCGCCGCAAAGATAATAAACGACGCGGCAGCCGTACAAGCGGCGCCGTAGCCAAGGGAGTCGCAATCATGATCAGGGTCACGTTCGTCAGCGCGGATGGCGAAAATCGTCAGGAGGTCGATGCCGCCGCAGGCTCGGTGCTTTTGGAGGTAGCTCAGGCGGCAGGTCAGCCGCTGGAGGGAACGTGCGAGGGGCAGATGGCTTGTTCCACTTGCCATGTGATTGTTGAATCAGAGGATTTTTCCAAACTGCCGCCCGCCAGCGAGGCGGAGGAGGATATGCTGGACCTCGCCGCAGCAGCCACGCGAACCAGCCGCCTGTCATGCCAGATCATATTGGAAGAGAAGCTCGACGGCCTCACCGTCCGCATCCCCGGCGAATCCTACAATATGCAGGGCATGTAGTTCATGCGCCTTTGCATCGGTGTCGCGGCGGGGATGATGTTGTCGCTCTCTGGCCCAGTCATGGCGCAACAGGACGGCGCACGCCAATCCCTCTTGCCGCCTGCGCCGCGTTACATGGTCAGCGAATCGGCAATGAAATCTGTGCGCAACCCGCGCGAGATCGAAAAGGAGACCGGCGGCCGCCTCGGCGTCGCGCTGGTCGACAGCAAGGGCGGACTGCTCCTCGGCTTCAACCGGGACGAACGCTTTGCCATGTGCTCGACCTTCAAGGCGCCTCTCGCAGCGGCCGTGCTCATGGGCGCCGACGCAGGGCGGTTCGGGCTGGAAGGGCAGGTGGCGTTCACTGACGCGGACATTCTCGATTATGCGCCGGTGGTGAAGGCAAACCGGAAACGCGGTCGCCTGTCCATGGCGGAACTTGCCGAGGCGGCAGTGGAGGTTAGCGACAATAGTGCCGCAAATCTGCTGCTGCCGATGATCGGCGGCACGGAAGGACTGACGGCCTTCGCCCGCGCGCATGGCGATACGGTGACGAGACTCGACAGGGCCGAACCGGCGCTGAACGAAAATGTCGAAGGTGATCCCCGTGACACCACCAGTCCTGCCGCCATGGCAAACCTCATGGCTCGCCTGATCTTCCGCGACATGAAGAGCGAGAGCGCTGATCGCCTGAGAACATGGCTCAACGCCAGCACAACGGGCGATAAGCGGATCAAGGCGGGCCTGCCTAAAGGCTGGACCTCGGGCAGCAAGACCGGAAGCTGCGGTACAGCTTATAATGACGTGGCGCTGGTAAAGGCGCCCTCGGGTGAGGAATATGTCCTCACTATCTATCTCGACCGTCCAACCACCGAAGCCAAAGCAGCCGAAGCCGCCATCGCCGAAGCTGCCCGCGCCGCACTTGATTTCGTCGCAAAGGCGCAGCGAACCGGGCTTGAATAACCCGGCCCTTGCCATCGCCACAGCCTTTCGCCATATGCCGCGCCGGGAGTCGGGCGGACGTGGTCGTCGCCAACCTGGTCAGGTCCTGACGGAAGCAGCCACAACGATTTCGCCGCGGGTCGTTCCGGCTCCCACCTTTATTCGGCTTTCCGGCTTCGACAGCCGCTCCTCAAGCCGCTAGATTGTTACCATGTCCGATTCATCTCAGCCTTATCGCGTGCTTGCGCGCAAATACCGGCCGCGCAGCTTTCGCGAACTGATCGGGCAGGATGCCATGGTCCAGACGCTGGGTAACGCCATCCGTCGGGGCAGGTTGGCCCACGCATTCTTGATGACCGGGGTGCGAGGCGTCGGGAAAACATCAACGGCCCGCCTGATCGCAAAGGCGTTGAACTGCGTGGGACCCGACGGGCAGGGCGACCCCACGATCGATCCCTGCGGCGTGTGCGAACCCTGCCAGGCAATTGCAGAGGGCCGCCACATCGACGTGGTCGAAATGGACGCCGCCAGCCACACCGGTGTCGACGATGTACGCGAGATTATCGAGGCGGTGCGCTATGCCGCAGTTTCCGCGCGCTACAAAATTTACATTATCGACGAAGTTCACATGCTTTCGAAGAACGCGTTCAACGCGCTTCTCAAGACGCTCGAAGAGCCCCCCGCGCATGTAAAATTCCTGTTCGCCACGACCGAGGTGAACAAGGTCCCCGTCACCGTCCTTTCCCGTTGCCAGCGTTTCGACCTGCGCCGCATTCCCGCTGAACTGCTCGCGGCCCACTTTGCGCATGTGGTCGAGACGGAACAGGTTGCCGCCGAAGACGATGCCCTCGCGCTGATCGCCCAAGCAGCGGAGGGGTCCGCCCGCGACGGCCTTTCCATCCTCGATCAGGCGATCGCCCATGCGGAAATGGGGGAGGGCGCCCCGCTCGTCACCGCCGCTCAGGTCCGCGATATGCTCGGCCTTTCGGATCGTGGCGCCGTTCGCCGCCTGCTCGGCTTGTTGCTGGAAGGCGATACCGCCGCGCTGCTGGCTGCGGTGCGCGAGCAATATGCGCTCGGTGTTGAGCCCCTGTCGCTGGTTCGGGGCCTGCTTGAACTGGTGCATGCAGTGACGCTGGCGAAGGCAGGGCGGGACATCGCCAATCCCGGCCAGTCCGCGGAGGAACGAGAGGCGCTGGCCACTTGGGCATCGCAAATCGGCTTCGCGCCGCTTCATCGTCTCTGGCAGTTGCTGCTCAAGGGCCATGACGAGGTTGCAGGCGCCGCATTCCCGATCGAATCCTGCGAGATGGCCCTGCTCCGTGTCATGCACGCCGCGACCATGCCCGACCCCGGCGAGATCGCGCGGCTCCTGCGCGAAGGCTCTGTTCCGGCTGCGCAAACGGCTTCGGTTTCGGCCTCATCCGCCTCTGCTCCTACCGCATCGCTGCCCCAGGATGCGAAGGCCCTCGTCGATCTGCTTTGGGAACAAAAGAAGGGGCGGCTCGCTGACTTCCTTCATGATTGCGTGCGCATCGTCCGGTTCGATCCACCTGAATTGGAATTACAACTAACGCAGGAGTGGGCCGACGGCGATTTCTGCCGTACGCTCTCGATAGAATTGCAGAGGGCGACGGGTTCCCCGTGGCAGGTCAGGCGCAGTGAAGGCGGTGCCGCTCCGTCATTGCTGGAGCAGCAGCAGGCAAGTCGGGCACAGGAACGTGCCGAAATATTCGATACCCCGGTGGTGAAGGCCGTGCTTGCGGCCTTCCCCGAAGCCGATCTTGATCGGACCGAAGCATGGAGCGCAGAGCGATGAAGGATCTGAACGAAATATTGGGCATGGCCAGCCGCGTGCAGGAAGAACTGCAACGCGCTCAGGACAATCTCGACAAGATCGAAGTTGAGGGAGCCGCAGGCGGCGGTCTGGTAAAGGTCCGCGCTTCGGCCAAGGGCCGGATCGTGGGCGTATCGATCGACGACAGTCTGCTCGCGCCTAGCGAAAAGCAGATGCTTGAGGATCTCGTGGCAGCAGCTTTCAACGACGCTCGCAAAAAAGCGGACGAGGTAAGTTCTGCGGAAATGTCGAAGATGACGAGCGGCCTCCCGCTTCCGCCGGGGTTCAAGCTGCCTTTCTGATCGGCACTCGGATAACAGTCCGTTCAAAAGGACGGCACCAATTGAATGATGCCCTGATGGTCCCCATAAAGCCATGAACCGCATGGCAGAGCAAATAATCGTGCGGCCCGCCGGAGATTGAATGACTACGCAATATCCCCTCCTTCCGTTGCGCGACATCGTGGTTTTTCCACAGATGATCGTCCCGCTTTTCGTCGGTCGCGACAAGAGCGTCTCTGCCCTTGAATCGGCGATGGAAGGAAATAAGGAAATCTTCCTCGTGTCGCAGCTTGACCCGGCCGAGGATGATCCGAACCGTGACTCGCTGTACGACACCGGCGTCGTCGCGATCGTGTTGCAGTTGCTGAAGCTGCCGGACGGCACCGTTCGGGTGTTGGTCGAAGGAAAGCATCGCGCGCAACTGCAGTCGATCAGCTCGACCGATAACCATCTGATCGCCGAAGTCGATCCGGTCGATGAGATCGCAGCGGAGGGGCCTGAAGCCGAAGCGCTGATGCGCTCCGTCGCCGAGCAATTCGAAAACTACGCGAAGCTCAACAAGAAGCTGCCTGCGGAAACGCCCGTTCAGCTGCGTGAGATTGAGGATGCAGGCCGTCTGGCCGACGCCGTTGCCGCCAACATCAACGTGAAGGTCGCCGACAAGCAGTCGCTGCTGGTGGAGGCTGATCCCGTAAAGCGTCTGGAGATGGTCTTCGCCTTCATGGAAGGCGAGCTTGGCGTTCTTCAGGTCGAAAAGAAGATTCGCGGTCGCGTAAAGCGGCAGATGGAAAAGACTCAGCGCGAATATTATCTGAACGAACAGTTGAAGGCGATCCAGCGCGAGTTGGGTAATGGCGAGGGCGAAGAGGGCGATGAACTTGCCGAACTGGCCGAGAAGATCGCCAAGACAAAGCTCAGCAAGGAAGCGCGCGCAAAGGCGACAGCCGAGTTCAAAAAGCTCAAGGGCATGCAGCCCATGTCGGCCGAAGCCACGGTCGTGCGTAATTATCTCGACGTGCTCCTGGGCCTGCCATGGGGCAAGAAGGGCAAGGTCAAGACCGACCTGAAGCGCGCGCAAGCCATCCTGGACGAGGATCATTTCGCGCTGGAGAAGGTCAAGGACCGGATCATCGAATATCTTGCGGTGCAGGCCCGCACTAATAAGCTGAAGGGTCCTATTCTGTGCCTCGTTGGCCCTCCGGGCGTTGGCAAGACCTCGCTCGGCCGTTCGATCGCCAAGGCGACGGGCCGTGAGTTCGTGCGCCAGTCGCTTGGCGGCGTGCGCGACGAAGCCGAAATTCGTGGCCATCGCCGCACCTATATCGGGTCTCTGCCCGGCAAGATCGTGACCAACCTCAAGAAGGCGGGCACGATGAACCCGCTCTTCTTGCTGGATGAGATCGACAAGCTGGGCCAGGATTTCCGGGGCGATCCGGCTTCGGCGCTGCTGGAGGTGTTGGACCCTGAACAGAACAGCAAGTTTCAGGACCATTATCTCGAGATCGATGTCGATCTTTCGGACGTGATGTTCGTCACGACCGCCAACTCGCTGAACCTGCCTCAGCCACTGCTGGACCGCATGGAGATCATCCGGCTCGAAGGCTATACAGAGGATGAGAAGGTCGAGATCGCGCAGCGCCACTTGCTGCAAAAGCAGATCGACGCTCACGGTCTCAAGGAAGGCGAGGTGGAAGTCACCGAAGCCGCGATCCGTGATCTTATCCGCTACTATACGCGAGAGGCGGGCGTCCGCACGCTTGAACGTGAAGTGGCACGTATTGCCCGCAAGGCGCTCCGCAAGATTTTGGAAGGCGTTTTCGAGAAGGTCACGATCACGCCGGACAATCTTGCCGAATATGCCGGGGTGCGGAAGTTCCGCCACGGCGTCGGTGAGGAGGAGAACCAGATCGGTGCCGTCACCGGGCTCGCCTGGACCGAAGTGGGCGGCGAGCTGCTGACCATCGAAGCGGTGACCGTCCCTGGAAAGGGCGCGATCCGGACGACCGGCAAGCTTGGCGAAGTGATGACCGAATCCGTGCAGGCCGCCTTTTCTTACGTGAAAGCGCGCTCACCGGGCTATGGTATCAAGCCCAGCCTCTTCACCCGGAAGGACATTCACATCCACCTTCCCGAAGGTGCTGTGCCAAAGGACGGCCCTTCCGCAGGCATCGGCATGGTGACGAGCATCGTCTCGACATTGACCGGCATCCCTGTTCACAAGGATGTTGCGATGACGGGTGAAGTGACGCTTCGTGGCCGCGTGCTTCCGATCGGCGGGCTGAAGGAAAAGCTGCTGGCGGCGTTGCGCGGCGGTATCAAGACGGTGTTGATCCCGGCGGAAAATGAAAAGGATCTAGCTGAAATCCCGGCGAATATTCGGGAAGGGCTGGAAATCGTGCCCGTGTCCCATGTGGACGAGGTCCTTTCCCGTGCGCTGGTTTCTGTGCCTGAAGCGATTGCCTGGACGGAAGAAGATGATCTGGCGGCTCAGCCAAGCCCGGCCGCCGGCCGGGATAACGATGCCACGCTTCGTCACTAATTTCGGTTAGGCAGATTAGCCGCTACTTTCAGTGAGATTTCGCCCCAAGGCTGAAAATCTCACTGACGGTGGCAGCTTTGTCGCTTTCCCTTTGACAGTTGTTCAAAGCTGCGCCTTATTGCCCCGCCTAATCCGCGATTCCTTAGGTATTCACACATTTAGAAGGGGGTTCCAAAGGTATGAACAAGCAGGATCTTATCAGTGCTGTTGCGGAAAGCAGCGGCCTTAGCAAAAGCGACGCCAGCAAGGCGGTCGAAGGCGTGTTCGATTCAATTTCTTCCGCGCTGAAGAAGGGCGATGAAGTTCGCCTCGTCGGCTTCGGCACTTTTTCCGTTTCCCAGCGCAAGGCATCCACTGGCCGCAACCCGCGCACCGGCGAAACGATGACGATCAAGGCTTCGGCTCAGCCAAAGTTCAAGGCTGGCAAGGGTCTGAAGGACTCGGTCAACTAACAAGCAGGACGGCGCCTTCCAGGGTGCCTGATCCAGAAACCAAGATGTTGGGTATCGCGGCCTGATTGGTTTAGGAGAGTAGCGTCGCCGAAGGTGAGAAAGCCTCGCTGCGACCATGTACTGAACAGAGGGAAGAGGGGCGCGGGCCAGCGGGTCTGCGCCCCGTTTCTTTTTCCGCACCGCGCACGCATTTGCCAGCTTGACGACTATCCAATCGCCGCATATGTGCCGCATCTCTCTTGGGCCGAACGGCCCTGTGGCGATCGTAGCTCAGTTGGTTAGAGCGCTGGTTTGTGGTACCAGAGGTCGGGGGTTCGGATCCCCTCGATCGCCCCATTTCCCTCCTTTTTCTGACGCGATGGGCTTCGCATGAGCCCTCCACCCGACTATAGCCCGACTATGGACGATGCGCGTGACAAGGGCCTGACCCTCAATCCCAAATATGATCGTGACGGACTGATCACAGCAGTCGTGACCGACGCTGGCAGTGGCGAAGTGCTGATGGTCGCCCATATGAATGCGGAGGCGTTGACGCTGACCGTCGAGACCGGATTGGCGCATTTCTGGTCGCGCAGCCGCCAGTCGCTCTGGAAAAAGGGCGAGACATCGGGCCACATGCTGGAGGTACGCGACATCCGGATCGATTGCGACCAGGACGCAGTTTGGGTGAAGGCGGTTCCGGCAGGTCCAACATGCCACACAGGCGCGCGTTCCTGCTTCTTTCGCCACGTAGGCCCGGAAGGACTGACCGCTGTCGATACGGTGGAATAGCCTGGCCTTCCTGCCGCTACTGGTCGGGTGCCAGGGGGACGGCGAGCGCTCCGCGAGTTCGGCAGGCAATACCGCCTCGACGTCCGGGCTCGAACGCGCAGCCATCGAAAGCGGCGTCATCGCGGACACCTCCAGATCGTCTCCCGTCGGGCTTTTCCAGCGGCGTCATGAGGCGGGCAGTGACAGCCTGTGCATCATCCCCGGTAGATCCGGCGATTTCCGCTTCGGCGCCGAAGCCATTTTCGGCGAGGATCAACGCTGTCGGGGGCGGGGTTCCGCAAAGCGAGCCGGAGACAAGTTGATACTCAGCTTCGATCGGGCCGGGGGTTGCATCATCATCGCGCAATATGATGGCGATCAGATCGCCTTCCCCGGTGTTCTCGACCTAAAATGCGCTCATCTTTGCGAAGGACGGGGTTCACTCGAAGGCGTCAGCTTCCCCCGCGCATCGAGCGACGCCAGCTCTGCGCTGCGCGTCACCGGTAGCGATGGCAATCCGCTTTGTGAACAGGATTGACGGGGTTCAGCCTGCGTCTCGAACCTGGCTGGTGTCCAGCATTTTGCCCTGCGTGATGATCACCAGGTCCCCCAGCTTCACCGCGGAAAACAGCTTGCGCGCGAAGGCGGTCGGTACGCCGATGCAACCGTGGGTGGCGCTACCCCATTTGACGTCGCTGCCATGGATTGCCACCCCATCATTCGTCAATCGCAGCATGTAGGGCATCGGCGCATCATAAAGGCTGGACACATGGTCCGCGTCCTTCTGCGTAACGGGGAAGGCGCCCAAGGGGCTGGGCTTGTCATCGGCGCCATAGAGGATCACTGCCGCGCCGATTTCATGGCCAGCGCGAAAAGCTGACAGGGTTTGAGCCTTCAGGTCTACCGTGATGATGACCGGTCCCGTCGCGGGCGCTTGGCTCTCATCCCAGACATAGTCGCCATGACGGAACGGCCCCTCGATCGGCAACACGCTTTTGACCACCAGCGCATGGGGACTGACGGGCAGCGGCTGTGACCGGCTTCGCTCGATTGGTGCCTTGGCAGGGGCGCTTTCAGGTGAGGCGGCCTTCTGCGGCGAAGACTCAAGATCGCGCCCGCGATCCACATACATACTCACCAGCAAACCGGCGGCGCCAAGCACGCTGCCTATTATCAGCTTCGGCCCCGCCGCTTTCGCTACATTCCGGATCAGTCGCGCCATGCCCGTTTTATTGCATGCAAAAGGTTAAGCTCAGCCTTCCCGATCCACCTCGGCCGCCGCGATTGCGGTCAGGTTCAGGACACCGCGAGCGGTGACGCCCGGCGTCAGCACGTGAATGGGTTGCGCCAGCCCCATCAGCATCGGCCCCACGGTCGGCGAACTGGAGGAGGCGGATAGCGCGGTGAGGGTGATATTCGCCGAATCGAGGTTCGGCATTACCAGCAGATTGGCAGGTCCTTCAAAGCGAGTATCTGGGACCAATCGTTCCCGCAGCGACTGGCTGAGCGCAGCATCCGCATGCATTTCACCATCGACGAGCAGGTCCGGCGCCTGCGCGCGCACCAGTTGCAACGCCGTCCGCATCTTCCGCGCACTGGGACTGTGCGAAGCTCCAAAATTCGAATGCGAAAGAAGCGCCACGCGCGGCGAAAGCCCGAAGTGCCGTAGCTCGGTCGCACCCGCTATAGCCATCTCGGCCACCTGCTCGGGTGTAGGATCGGGGACCATATGCGTATCGGCGATGAACAGCGCACCTGCGTCCAGGATCAGTCCCGACAGCGCATAGACGCGGCTATGTCCCGGCCGACGCTCGACGATCCGCAGGACATGTTCAACTTGGCCCCAATATTCGCTGTTGCCGCCGACCAGCGCCGCATCGACGCGCCCGGTGCGCAGCAGCATCGCTGCCGTCACTGTCGGGCGTCGGTAAACGTGGCGCAGCAACTCTGCGGTGGGGACGCCTTTGCGAGCAGCGATGGCGCGATAGGCATCCACCAGCTGCCCGAGCAGTTCATGATCGGTTTCTGGATCGACAACTTCCACATCGCGATCCAGCTCGAACCGTAGGCCAAGGCTGGGCAGCTTATCCTTCAATATCCGCCGCCGCGCGACGATGACGGGACGAACGATCCCCTCGTCCAACCCGTCCTGGATCGCGCGCAGCACGCGCTCATCCTCGCCTTCGCCGTAGGCGATGCGGCGGCAGGTGCCCCGCGCGGCCTCGAACACCGGCAGCATTAGCTGCGCTGATCGCGTGTTCTGTTGGGCCAGTGACCGGCGATAGGCTTCGATATCCAGTGATCGCTTCGCCACCCCGCTGTCCATCGCCGCCTTGGCGACCGCAGGCGCAATCTCTGCGATCAGGCGCGGGTCGAACGGCGTTGGAATGATATAGTCCGGGCCGAACGCCAGCCGTCGCCCACCATAGGCCTGCGCGACGCTGTCATGCGCTGGCAACCGGGCGAGCGCGGCGATCGCTTCCGCCGCTGCGGCCTTCATGGCCTCGTTAATCTCGGTCGCGCGGGCGTCCAGCGCCCCCCGGAACATATAGGGGAAGCACAGGACGTTATTGACCTGATTGGGATAGTCGGAACGCCCGGTTGCGACGATGGCGTCGGGTCGTGCCTCGCGCGCTACCTCGGGCCGGATCTCCGGCTCCGGATTCGCCAGCGCGAAGATCAGTGGATTGGGCGCGAGCAGGGGAAGCCATTCAGGCTTCAGCACCCCCGGCGCCGACAAGCCCAGGAAAATGTTGGCCCCCGGCAGCACTTCGGGCAAAGTCCGCGCGTTGGTCGCGCGCGCGTAACGGGCCATGTTGGGCAACATGCCCTCGCGACCAGAATGGATGACGCCATCCTTGTCGGTCAGCGTCACATGCTCTTGCCGAAGGCCCATCGACACCAGCAGATCGACGCAGGCCAACGCCGCCGCTCCGGCCCCGGATGTGACCAGTCGCGCTTCCGCCAATGTCTTGCCCTGCAAGACCAGCGCGTTTCGCACAGCGGCCGCCACGACGATCGCTGTCCCATGCTGGTCGTCGTGGAAGACCGGAATCTTCATCCGCTTCTTGAGCTCCGCCTCGATGGCGAAACATTCCGGCGCCTTGATATCTTCCAGATTGATGCCGCCGAATGTCGGCTCCAGCAGCGCCACGGCTTCGATGAACTTTTCCGGATCGGTCGTGTCCACCTCGATATCGAACACATCGATGTCGGCGAACTTCTTGAAGAGGACAGCCTTGCCCTCCATCACCGGCTTGGAGGCAAGGGCACCGATGGCACCCAGCCCCAGCACGGCCGTGCCGTTGGAGATCACCGCGACCAGATTGCCGCGCGCCGTATAGTCCATCGCCTTCTCGGGATCTTCGGCGATTTCCAGGCAGGGAGCGGCCACGCCGGGCGAATAGGCCAGCGCCAGGTCGCGCTGGTTCACCATGCGCTTGGTAGGCTCTATCCGTAGCTTCCCCGGCTGCGGAAAGCGGTGATAATCCAGGGCTGCGCGGCGGGTGTTGTCGTCCATGACCCGGCCTTATTATTGATTTGGGGCAGGGGCAATGCCGACGCGCCCGTAAATGGCGGATTTGCGTGTCTTGTCGGATAAGAGACCCCACTTGACCGCTGCGATGAAAAGCCCCGCTTGTGCGCCGGGGCGCTTCCCACTAAATCGCGCGCATGACATCGACCAACGACATTCGCCGCTCCTTCCTCGACTATTTCGGGGCGAACGGCCACACCATCGTTCCTTCAGCGCCTCTGGTGCCGCATAACGACCCGACGCTGATGTTCGTCAACGCGGGCATGGTGCCGTTCAAGAATGTCTTTACGGGCCTGGAATCGCGGCCCTACACGACTGCTACCAGCAGCCAGAAGTCGGTTCGTGCAGGTGGTAAGCACAACGATCTAGACAATGTCGGCTATACCGCGCGCCATCATACCTTCTTTGAAATGCTGGGCAATTTCAGCTTTGGCGACTATTTCAAGGAACAGGCGATCACTCATGCCTGGACATTGCTGACCAAGGAATGGGGCATTCCGGCGGACAAGCTGACCGCCACCGTCTATCACACCGACGATGAAGCCTTCGACCTGTGGAAGAAGATTGCGGGGCTGCCTGATCACAAGATCATCCGCATCCCGACCAAGGATAATTTTTGGGCGATGGGTGACAGCGGTCCCTGCGGTCCCTGTTCGGAAATCTTCTACGATCATGGCGATCATATCTGGGGCGGCCCTCCGGGATCGCCAGAAGAGGATGGCGACCGCTTCGTCGAAATCTGGAACCTCGTCTTCATGCAATATGAGCAGGAAGCGAACGAGATCGTCGGCGAATTGCCCAAGCCCAGCATCGACACCGGCATGGGTCTGGAGCGCATCGCCGCTGTGCTGCAAGGCGTCCATAACAATTACGACACCGACACGTTCAAGGCGCTGATCGAGGAATCGGGCGCGCTGACCAAGACCGCCATCGATGGCGAGCATCAAGCCAGCCACCGCGTCATCGCGGACCATCTACGCTCCACCAGCTTCCTGATCGCGGACGGCGTGCTGCCCGCGAATGAAGGCCGCGGCTATGTCCTTCGCCGCATCATGCGCCGCGCCATGCGCCACGCACACATTATCGGCGCAAAGGATCCGTTGATGCACCGACTGGTGCCCAGCCTCGTCTCTGAAATGGGCGGCGCCTATCAGGAACTGGTCCGCGCCCAGCCGCTGATTGAGGAAACGCTGCTGCGTGAGGAAACCCGCTTCCGCCAGACTTTGGAAAAGGGCCTCAAGCTGCTCGACGAAGCGACGGTCGATCTTTCCGAAGGCGGCACGTTGCCCGGCGAAACCGCGTTCAAGCTCTACGACACCTTTGGCTTCCCCTATGACCTGACTGAAGATGCGCTGCGTTCACGCGGCCTGGGCGTTGATCGCGAAGGCTTCGACGCCGCCATGGCGGAGCAGAAGGCCGCCGCCCGCGCTGCGTGGAAGGGCTCGGGTGAAAAGGCGTCTGACGAAATCTGGTTCGATATTGCCGAGAAAACGGGCAATACCGAGTTCATCGGCTACAGCTCGACCGAGGGCGAAGGCGAGGTGCTGTCGATCGTCAAGGACGGTGTGAACTTCGACAGCGCAGCAGCCGGTGATACGGTCACAATCGTCACAAATCAGACGCCTTTCTATGGCGAAAGCGGCGGCCAGATGGGGGACGCGGGCACTATTACGTCGCTGTCGGGTCTTGTGGCTGATGTAGAAGATACCGCAAAGCCACTTGGTCGCCTGCACGCGCATCGAGCAAAAATCGGGACGGGCAGCATCAAGGTTGGCGATACGGTGCATCTCACAGTCGACACCGACCGCCGCGATCGCATCCGCGCGAATCATAGCGCTACCCACCTGCTACATGCGGCGCTCCGGAACACCCTGGGCGCTCATGTGACGCAGAAGGGGAGCCTCGTGGCGCCCGATCGCCTGCGCTTCGACTTCTCGCATCCCGAAGCGCTGACCCACAGCCAGATCGCCTCGATTGAAAGCCTGGTAAACGAACAGGTCCGCCACAATGAGAGCGTCACGACGCGCCTCATGACGCCCGATGACGCTATCGCGGCGGGCGCTATGGCTCTGTTCGGCGAAAAATATGGCGACGAGGTCCGCGTTCTTTCCATGGGTAAGGGCGACGCGAACAGCTATTCGGTTGAGTTGTGTGGCGGCACCCACGTCCGCGCGACGGGTGACATTGCGATTTTCAAGATCATCTCCGAAAGTGCGGTATCTTCGGGAGTTCGCCGCATTGAGGCACTGACCGGAGAAGCGGCCCGCCTGTGGTTGACCGACCGCGAAGATCGCCTGCGTCAATCGGCCGCTGCGCTCAAGACCACACCTGAAGAGGTGCCCGCGCGCATCGCCGCTCTGGTGGAACAGAGCCGTAAGCTCGAACGCGAATTGGCCGAAGCGAAGAAGGCTCTGGCCCTCGGCGGGGGTAGCAGCGCTCAGGCAGCCGGCCCCGAGAAGGTTGGCCAGATTGACTTCATCGGCCAGGTCATCGAAGGGCTTGATCCCAAGGAACTGCGCGGGATCGTTGACCAGAACAAGGCCGCGCTAGGCAGCGGCGTGTCCGCCGTGCTCGCCGTGGTGGACGGCCGCGTCAGCATCGCGGTAGGCGTGACGGATGACCTTACTGGCACGATCAGCGCCGTCGATCTTGTCCGTGCGGGTGTAGAAGTGCTAGGCGGGAAGGGCGGCGGCGGCCGTCCGGACATGGCTCAGGGCGGTGGACCGGAAGCAGAAAAGGCGGGCGCCGCGATTGACGCGGTCAAGACGGCCTTGGCCAGCGTCCCGGCATAAAAATTCCAGGTTTCGAAGACCGCCGACAAGGAGGCGATGCTTAAGCTGCGCTTTAGCCACCTTGTTTCTGCTGTCATCACCGCTAATCTGATGAGAGACAATGATCGGGGGGATCATGCGGTTTCTTGTTGCTATCTGTTTACTGCTGGTGCCCGCTGCAGCGCGTGCTGAATGGCTGGAAGCTTCGAGCGACCATTTTGTCGTCTATGCCGAAGCCCGGGCAACGGACGCTCGTCTCTTCTCGCAGCAGCTTGAAAGCTACCATGCTGCCATGGCGGCGGTCACGGGAACGCCGAACCTCCGTCCGAGCCCCTCCAATCGACTGACTATCTATGTAGTGAGCAGTGAAGCCCAGGTCCGAAAGCTGTATGGGGCCAATTCGCAATATGTAGGCGGATTTTACATACCCCGTGCGGGAGGATCGGTCGCGATCGTTCCGCGGGTCAGAGCGACGCACGGTCAAATCGACACGTCGATGATCACGCTGCTCCATGAATATGCACATTATTTTCTGATCGGATCGAGCAACTTCCCGATGCCGCGCTGGATGTCCGAAGGTGCGGCGGAGTTCTTTTCGTCAGCCGCTTTTCCCAATGATGGCGGGGTTGAACTCGGGCGGCCAGCGCAGCATCGCGCGTATGAGCTTTATATGGCGATCGACGTGACCGCGAACGATCTGCTTGATCCCGCCGCCTATGAAAAGCGCCGAGGCAAGGGGTATGATGCCTTCTACGGCAAGAGCTGGCTGCTTTATCATTACCTGACTTTCAGCCCCGACAGGAAAGGCCAGCTTTCGCGCTACCTCACGCTCATGTCCCAGGGTAAGGACCCACGGTCTGCTGCGATCGAAGCGTTTGGAGATTTCGGCCAGCTCGAACACGATTTGGACCGCTATCTGCTCAAATCCCGCATGACCATGCTCAAGCTGCCAGCCAGCATGATCAAAACCGGCCCCGTTGTCGTGCAAGGGGTAAGTGCGGGAGCAAACGCAATGATGCCGGTTATCATTCGTTCCAGGCGCGGCGTCGATGACGAAGCGGCCAAAGCCGTTCTGACGGACGCGCGCGCCATAGCTTCGCGCTTCCCCAAAGATCCAGCGGTCCTATCCGCGTTGGCGGAGGCCGAACATGACGCTGGGAACGACAAGGAAGCGATCGCCGCAGCAGATGCTGCCCTGGCTAACGATCCGAAGCAGGTCAACGCCTATGTCCAGAAGGGCCTGTCCCTCTATCGCATGGCCCAAGATGCCCCGGATCAGGACGAGGGCTATAAGCAAGCACGCGCCACTTTCATTTCACTCAATCGCATCGAAAATGACCATCCGCTGCCGCTCTTCTATTATTATGACAGCTTCGCCCGGCAGGGGAAAACGCCATCTTCGCTCGCGCTTCAAGGGCTGGAGCGCGCGTCGGAACTGGCGCCCTTTGACCTCGGCCTGCGTATGACTCTGGCGATCCAGCAATTGCGTATCGGTGACCGCAAGGAGGCGCGACGCAATTTACTGCCTGTGGCCTATAACCCCCATGGCGGTAGCCTTGCTGAGACCGCAAGCACAGTATTGGAACGGATGGATAAGGAACCGAATTGGGATGGGAGCGGCATGCCCGGCACGGGGCCTGACAATGCTGTAGCTATTGCACCTTAGCCGACCTCGTCAGGGCGGAGCCGCCTCAGTTTCGGAGCGGTATCCATCTGCGCCGCATCTTTAATACCCATGCGCAAGTCCTCACGCGTTTGATGGATCGAGGCAATAACCGGCCCCATCGCCACGCCTAGGTCGATGAGCGCCGTTTCTGCGAGTTGTAGCGAGCTTTCAAGCGTCTCGGGAACCGCATCGCTTGCGCCCGCCTGATAGAGTTGTGCCGCATGATCAGTATCGCGCGCACGGGCGATGATCGGCA
Organism: Sphingobium sp. TomTYG46; assembly: GCF_055396345.1. Classification (NCBI taxonomy): domain Bacteria; kingdom Pseudomonadati; phylum Pseudomonadota; class Alphaproteobacteria; order Sphingomonadales; family Sphingobiaceae; genus Sphingobium; species Sphingobium sp. TomTYG46. Next base: position 965,266 of record NZ_AP027324.1, on the reverse strand, counting down.
AATCCGGCACCCATCCACGCACCCGTTTCGTGACACGCACCGAAAGCACGGGATCGTCCATGGTAAGGATCAACGCTCGTGCATGGCCCAAGCGGAGCTTGTCGAGCATTTCGACGCGCGCCACATCACCGAAAAGGATCGGGTAGCCGCCACGACGCCCCTCCGCCACTACGTCCGGGTCGGATTCGACAACGGTGAAGCGCTGGTTATGGAGGCGAAGAAGATCGCACACCATTCGCCCGACGCGCCCGAACCCGATTACGACAGCTGCCGCCTCGGTGCTTTCTTGCTGTAGGTCTGGCGCTTCCTCGCCCAGCGCCATTTCCAGCCTGCGCGCGATGTCATGACCGATGCGTGCGAGAAGTGGCGTGATCGTCAGGCCGATGGCTGTGACGATCTGCCAAAAGGCGGCGGTCGATGGGAGGATGAGCTTGGCTGCTGCTGCTGTCGAAAGCACGATGAGGGTCGTTTCAGAAGGACTGGCCATCAGCACGCCAACTTCCAGAGCCACACCCTTTCGCGCGCCTGAAAAATAGAGGAGCGCGGCGGTGACCAATGTTTTGACCAGGACGACGCCAACGACCGCAAGAACAAGGCTCGGCCAGTTCGCCAGGATCACCCGGACGTCCAGGCTCATGCCCACAGTGATGAGGAAAACGCCAAGCGCCAGCCCCTTGAACGGCGCTGTCATCACTTCGACCTCACCATGATATTCGGTCTCTGCGATGAGCAGGCCTGCCAGCAGTGCGCCGACGATTGGCGAAAGGCCTGCGAGCGAAGTCGCGATGCTTGAAACGATGACCACCAGCAGACTGGCCGCAAGGAAAACTTCAGGGCTTTTGGTCCGCGCGGCCTGGCTGAAAATGTGTGACAGGAAAATGCGGCCAAGAACGAGCATCACCGCGATAGTGATGCCGCCTTTTAGCAACGTATTGGCCAGTTCGCTCCAAGCACCGTCAGGACTGGAGGCTACCGACGGCGCGAGCGCGCCGAGCATGAATATTATGGGGACAAGCGCCAGATCCTCAAACAATAGCATCGCGAACGCGGCCCGCCCCACGGCGCTTTGCGTGCCGACCATAGGGAGCACCACGGCCGTTGAGGAAAGGGCCAGGGCAAGACCCAATCCGACAGCCCCTGCGGTTGGTTGTCCCAGAAAGTAGAGGCCCAAAGCAATCAGCGACGCGCCGCCGATTAGTTCGGCGGCGCCGACCCCGAACACTTGGGCGCGCATTGTCCAGAGGCGACGAAAGCTGAGCTCAAGCCCGATCGAGAAGAGAAGTAATATGACACCAAGCTCAGCGAATGGTTCAATCGCACCTCTGTTTGAGATGGTGACATGATAAAGCCACGGATATTCAGCGACCAGCGCGCCAAGGCCCGATGGGCCGACAGCTAGCCCGACCAGAATGAAGCCAATGACGGGACTGATCCTCAAGCGTGCAAAGCCGGGGATCACCAGCCCGGCGGCCCCCAGAATGACGAGGGAATCGCTGAAACTTTGTGGATTGATTGCACCGGCCATACGCCATCATTGCGGTAAGCGCGGCAGAATATCCAGCCTTGCGGCAAATTCACGTCCGATGCGTGATACCCCTGGTGCGGACGGCGGGACTTGAACCCGCATTCCCAGGGGGAGGCGGATTTTAAGTCCGCTGCGTCTACCGATTTCGCCACGTCCGCGTGGCGCTCCCACTGACCTTTCCGAGCGCGTAGGTCAAGATGTGCTGGAGTTCACTGCGTCTTGCTGTTCAGCCGTTCGCGCATTTCCTTGCCCGGCTTGAAGTAAGGCACCCGCTTGGCCGAAACAGGGACCTGTTCCCCTGTACGCGGATTACGCCCAGTCCGCGCGTCTCGCGCACGAGTGGTAAAGGCGCCGAAACCACGCAATTCTACCCGGCCGCCACCCGACAGGCGGTCAACAATCTCTTTGAAGAAGAGGTCTACAATCCTCTCGACCTCCTGAAGGCCAAGGTCCGGATTTTCCTCTGCCAGAGTCTGAATTAATTCCGAGCGTATCATTGGTCCTCCAGCTCCCCCTTCTGGTTCCCAGTTTAGTCATAGTGAGTCCCTACCCACATGACAATTATCCAATGTCGGTAGTTGTTTTCTCATTTTGGGATATAAAAAGCCCGCCGGAAGAAGTTCCGACGGGCCTATTACTTTAGTTGTATCCGAAGGGATTAGCCTTCGTTCTTGGCCTTCAGCGCTTCGCCCAAGATGTCGCCGAGCGATGCACCGCTGTCGGAAGAGCCATACTGAGCCACGGCCTGCTTCTCTTCAGCGATCTGCATTGCCTTGACCGAGAAAGTTGGCTTCTTGGCACGGTCGAAACCGGTGACCATGGCGTCGAATTTCTGACCGACCTGGAAGCGTTCCGAACGCTGCTCGTCGCGGTCGCGGCCAAGGTCGCTGCGCTTGATGAAGCCGGCGGCGCCGTCTTCGCCAGCCTGGACTTCCAGGCCGCCGTCACGCACTTCCAGAACCGTCACGGTGACGATCGAGTTCTTGTTGAGGCCAGCAGCAGCGGCAGCGGTGCCACCAGCGGCCGGACCGCCACGCTCAAGCTGCTTCATGCCGAGGCTGATGCGCTCCTTCTCGACGTCGATGTCGAGAACGACGGCCGAAACCGTCTCGCCCTTGCGGTGCAGAGCCAGCGCGTCTTCGCCCGAAATGCCCCATGCGATGTCCGACATGTGGACCATGCCGTCCACGTCGCCGTCCAGGCCGATGAACAGGCCGAATTCGGTCGCGTTCTTGACTTCGCCCTCGACGGTCGAACCGATCGGGTGACGTTCGGCAAAGCTGTCCCAAGGGTTGTTCTGGGCCTGCTTGAGGCCGAGCGAGATGCGGCGCTTTTCCGGATCGACTTCGAGGACCAGAACTTCGACTTCCTGGCTGGTCGAAACGATCTTGCCGGGGTGGACGTTCTTCTTGGTCCAGGACATTTCCGAAACGTGGACCAGGCCTTCGATGCCGGCTTCCAGTTCGACGAACGCACCATATTCGGTGATGTTCGTGACGCGGCCCGACAGCTTCGCGCCGACCGGATACTTGGCGGCGGCGCCTTCCCACGGATCGCTTTCCAGCTGCTTCATGCCAAGGCTGATGCGCTGGGTGTCGCGGTTGATGCGGATGATCTGAACGCGAACGGTGTCGCCGATGTTGATCATCTCGTTCGGGTGGTTGATGCGCTTGTACGACAGGTCGGTGACGTGCAGCAGGCCATCGATGCCGCCCAGGTCAACGAACGCACCATAGTCGGTGATGTTCTTAACGACGCCCTCGATGATCTGACCTTCGGCCAGCGTCTGGATGAGGCCCGAGCGCTGTTCGGCGCGGGTTTCTTCCAGGATGGCACGGCGTGACACGACGATGTTGCCGCGGCGGCGATCCATCTTCAGGATCTGGAAGGGCTGCGGAATGTCCATCAGCGGAGTGACGTCGCGAACCGGGCGAATATCGACCTGCGAACCGGGCAGGAACGCCACGGCGCCGTCGAGGTCGACAGTGAAGCCGCCCTTGACGCGACCGAAGATGACGCCTTCGACGCGGGCATTTTCAGTGAATTCGGATTCCAGCTTGTCCCAGGCGGCTTCGCGGCGAGCGCGGTCGCGCGACAGCATGGCTTCGCCATGGGCGTTTTCGACGCGGTCGACATAGACTTCGACTTCGTCGCCGACCTTCAGGTCAGCCTTCTGGCCCGGCGCAGCGAATTCGCGCAGCGGCACGCGGCCTTCCGACTTCAGGCCGACGTCGATCAGCGCCATGTCGTTTTCGATGCCGGTAACGGTGCCCTTGACGACGCGACCTTCGAAGCCGCCGTCCTCGCCACCGAGAGAATCATTGAGAAGCGCGGCGAAATCGTCGCGCGAGGGGAATGCCGTAGAGGCCATGGTAGTTCCTTCACTCGTCATTGCTGGCCTACCGGTTGTATCCGGTGGTCTTTCAGGCCAAACCGTCCGCACGGCCGGATTGCCGCGCGAACATCCGTTCGGCCATGTCGGGTGAGACGCTCTTTGGATAAGCGAAAAGGACGCCGGGGAATCCCAAGCGCCGTCATCGCGTCAGGCCTGTTGCCGACGTTCCAACTGGGCGTCCACCAGAGCAATCGCCTGCTGGACGGCGGCGTCTATAGTCAAATTGCTGGTGTCGAGCAAGTCTGCGCCATCAGCCATTCGCAGCGGCGCATGATCCCGGCTCATGTCGCGAGTGTCGCGTGCTTGAATATCTGCGATCAAGCTGTCCATGTCCGGGCGTCCGCCATGGGAAAGCGCGTCATCATAGCGGCGCTTGGCGCGCACGTGAACGCTCGCCGTGACAAAGACCTTCGCATCCGCATCAGGCGCGATCACCGTCCCGATATCGCGGCCGTCAAGTATCGCGCCACCCGGCCGGGTCGCAAAATCGCGCTGTCGCTGAACGAGCGCCTGACGAACGCTCGAGTGGATTGAAACGCGGGAAGCGAGCGAGCCGATGGCCTCGCTCCGCAGCGCAGGGTCGCACAGGACTGCATCGTCAAAATCGCAAGCGGAAACCGCATCGGATTCGTGGTCCGGATCGCCCCCGGCTTTCACCACAGCAAGCCCAACCGCACGATAGAGCAGGCCGGTGTCCAGGACAGGCAGCCCGTAATGACTTCCGAGCGCCTTGGCGATCGTACCTTTGCCCGATGCTGCGGGACCGTCGACGGCGATGATCATTCTGCTTTGCCTTTCCGCAACGTCTTGGCGAGACCAATGATGGCTATAAAGGCCCAGACGACCTCCAGCGCCATCGATGCGACATTGAAATGAACCGTCAGGGAGTAAATCAGCAGCAACGAACCGATCAGGTTGAGAAAGTTGAATAGCGTAAAGTTCAGCACCTTCGCCATATTGCTGTAGGCGTAAGCAATAACCATGAGGCCGCTCCCAACAAGGCCAACCACGTTGGGGAAATCCAAATTCACGCCATCGCGCCGAGAGTTTGCAAGAGGGCGGTAAAGCCGGGGAAGCTGGTCGCGACCGGGCGCATGTCATCGATGGTGACACCGCTTTTGGACACAAGACCGGCCACCGCAAAGCTCATGGCGATACGATGATCCAGCTTCGTCGCGATGGGGCCGCCGCCGGGCAGGAGCGTACCTCCAGTTCCCTCGATGGCGATGCCGTCCTCCAGTTCGTTCACTCTCACGCCGATGGCGCGAAGGCCCGCCGCCATGGTGGCGATACGATCAGATTCCTTGACCCGCAATTCTTCAAGGCCTCGGAAGGTGCTGCGCCCTTCGGCGAACGCGGCCGCGATGAACGCGATCGGATATTCATCGATCATGGAGGGCGCGCGGGCGGGGTCTGGCTCGACGCCCGTCAGGTGGGAGGCAGTGACGACGATGTCCCCCACCGGCTCCCCACCGACGTCGCGCGGGTTCTCAATGACGATATCGCCCCCCATCTCGCGCAGCAGATCGATCAATCCTGCCCGAGTGCCATTCAGGCCGACATTTTCAATGGTAATCTTCGAGCTGGGGACAAGCAGCGCGGCGACCATGGGGAAGGCTGCCGATGAGGGGTCGCCGGGGACGGTGATGGCTTGGGGACGAAGTTCGGCCTCGCCTTTTAATGTGATGATCCGTGTTCCATCAGCATCGATTTCTATGTCCAGGTCAGCACCAAAGCCCTTGAGCATCCGCTCGCTGTGATCGCGAGTCGGAACCGGCTCGACGACGCGCGTGACCCCGGGGGTGTTCAGACCCGCGAGCAAGATCGCGGACTTTACCTGCGCTGATGCGACCGGAAGGCGATAATCAAGCGCCACGGCCGGACAGGCACCCCGCATGGTGAGCGGCAGCCGTTGTCCAGGACTGGTGGTGAAGCTCGCGCCCATATGGGACAGCGGCTCGGTGACGCGTTGCATCGGGCGCTTGCTCAGCGATGCGTCTCCAATGAAAGTCGCGGTGATGCCATGACTTGCGACCAAGCCCATGAGGAGGCGGGTAGACGTGCCACTGTTGCCCATGTCCAGAGCTGTTTGGGGTTGCAGCAATCCGCCCACGCCCACGCCCCGAATGTGCCAAATGCCATTATCGTCCCGCTGGATCTGCGCGCCCATCGCACGCATTGCTGCGGCAGTGGCCAGCACATCCTCTCCCTCCAACAGGCCTTCGACACGGCTTTCCCCAACGGCCAGTGCAGAGAGCATGAGTGAGCGATGCGAAATGCTTTTGTCACCCGGCACCCTTACGCTGCCCGCAAGGGGAGGAGCACTGGAGAAGGTCATGGGAACAGGCTGGTCGGAAGAAGTGGTCACGGGTCAATCCGTTTGTCAGGAAGCTGAAAAATTGCGCCCGGCTTTTGACAGCGCGGTTCCGCTATGGCAAGGCGCCCGTCGCTTCGCGGGCGACATGGTCGCGCCGCGTGATATTCGTTGAAGCACTCGTAAGAAGGACAAGGCCGGACATGGTCAAGGCTGAATGGGGCACGAAGCGTACCTGCCCGAAATGCGCCACGCGCTTCTATGACCTGGGCAAGGACGACCCGGTCTCCTGCATCAACTGCAACACGGCTTGGGAGCCGGAACCGGTCCTGAAGTCGAAGCAGCCGCTGCCGTACGAGGAAGCGCCGAAGAAGGTTATCGAAACCGCCGACGGGGAGCTGGAGACGGCGGATGACGATCTGGATCTTGATCTGGACGTCGATGATGATGGTGATTCGCCGGACAATGACGTTGACCTAGGCGGTGACGACGACCTCGGCGTGGATGCCGCCGCCGACGACGGCGACGACGACAATTAAGTAATTTTGTGCTTGCCAAGGAAGTTGCTGCCTCCTAATGGCAGCGACCTCCGAAGCGCCGGTCCCAAGCGGCGCTGACACTGGTAACGGGGCCTTAGCTCAGCTGGGAGAGCGCCTGCATGGCATGCAGGAGGTCAGCGGTTCGATCCCGCTAGGCTCCACCAGTTTCCGGACGGTCTAAGCCTCACCTGTATAGCCTGGAAGCTATCAAGTGGGTGCTTGGCATCCTACATCGGCCGACGGCTGCTCCATGCCGGACATGGCCCAATCCATTGGGATGCGGTATGATGCTGCGCGACGATGGGGCCTTAGCTCAGCTGGGAGAGCGCCTGCATGGCATGCAGGAGGTCAGCGGTTCGATCCCGCTAGGCTCCACCAATTCTCCGGAATGCTACTCATTACTCAGCTTGCCTAATCTCAGAGAGCGTCTGGTAGCAGATTGTATTCCAGTCCCACGTCGCCTGACATAAATTGTCGGCGAGGACTCATCAAGTTTTCACGGGTTCAATTGGCATCTGCTCAAGCTGGCTGCACGAAGCTATCCATCACGCGCTTACGGCCTGCCGTTTCAAAATCGATCTCGAGTTTGTTGCCCTCGATCTCCGCAATCGTGCCGTAACCAAATTTCTGGTGAAATACGCGCAACCCCAGGTGCATATCATCTCGCCCCTTGTTGCCGAGGGATACCGCCGAGGCGCGAGCTTCCACGATCCGCACGGGTTCGCGGGAGAACTGGCCACTTTGTTGCGCCCTCTGCCAGCCTGGGCCACGCCCGCTGCCTCGTTGTACGTCGGAGAAGGGATCAGCGCGCTCGGACCAGTTGGCACGCCATAGGGATGCGCCGCCCGCCATGCTGCTTTCCTCCTCGACATGTTCAGGGGGTAGCTCCCCTACGAACCGTGACGGGATGGAGCTGGTCCACTGGCCATATATTCTCCGGTTCGCCGCATGAAGGATGACGCACAGCTTCCTGGCGCGGGTAATCGCCACATAGGCGAGCCGACGTTCCTCCTCCAGACTGTTGAGACCACCTTCGTCCAACGCTCGTTGAGAAGGAAAAATACCCTCTTCCCAACCCGCGAGGAAAACGGTGTCGAATTCGAGCCCTTTGGCCGCATGGATGGTCATGATCGTGACCTTCCGTTCCTCGGCTTGCGCGTCATTATCCATGACCAGCGACACATGTTCGAGGAACGCGCCCAGCGTTTCATATTCCTCCATCGCGCGAGTAAGTTCATTCAGGTTTTCGAGGCGGCCCGCGCTTTCGGCGGTGCGCTCCGCCTGAAGCATGGCCGTGTAACCGCTTTCATCCAGTATCTGGCGCGCGAGTTCAGCATGGGGAAGCTGGGTCGCACGGTCGCGCCAGCGGGCCAAATCCCCGATAAAGGCGCCAAGACTGCGGCGCGCTTGCGGAGTCATTTCGTCGGTATCGAGAATTCGTGCAGCAGCGAGCGCTAAGGGTATAGCCTCGGCCCGAGCAAGCCGGTGAAGTTTCTCCACGGCTTTGTCACCTAAGCCGCGCTTCGGAACATTGACGATCCTTTCAAACGCTAGGTCGTCGGCCGGTTGGTTGACCAGGCGAAGATAGGCAAGCGCGTCGCGGATCTCAGCCCGCTCGTAAAACCGAAAGCCGCCCACAATCCTATATGCAAGACCGATCTGAATGAATCGATCTTCAAATTCGCGGGTCTGGTGCTGCGCGCGGACAAGGATGGCTACCTCCTCCAACGATCGACCGGTGCGCTCGATCGCCTCGATTTCGTCGCCGACACGGCGAGCCTCTTCTGGCCCATCCCAAACGCCGATAACGCGGACTTTCTCCCCGATGTCGATGTCGGTCCAGAGCGTCTTGCCTAGCCTGTTGCCATTTTCGGCGATCACACCGGATGCGGCGCCCAGGATATGAGGCGTGGATCGGTAATTCTGCTCCAAGCGGACAATCTTGGCGCCCGGGAAGTCCTTTTCAAATCGCAGGATGTTGGCGACTTCCGCCCCGCGCCACGAATAGATGGACTGGTCATCATCACCCACGCAGCAAATATTTTTGCGCTGCTGAGCGAGCAGGCGGAGCCAGAGATACTGGCTGCTGTTGGTGTCCTGATACTCGTCCACCATGATATAGCGGAACCGCTGTTGATAGCTTTCGAGCACATCCCGGTGACGCTTCAATATGGTGAGCACATGGAGCAGCAAGTCGCCGAAGTCGCAAGCATTTACATCGCGAAGGCGGGCCTGATAGGCAGCATATAGTTTCTGCCCGCGCCCGTTCCCGTAAGATTCGCTATCTCCCGCGCTGATTTCGTTAGGCGTCAGCCCCTTATTCTTCCACTGATCGATCAAGCCACCAAGCTGCCGCGCGGGCCAGCGCTTTTCATCAATCCCTTCAGCCTGGATCAGCTGCTTCATCAGTCGAAGCTGATCGTCTGTATCAAGAATGGTGAAGTTGGATTGCAGGCCGACCAATTCGGCATGTCTGCGAAGCATTTTGGCAGCGATAGCATGGAACGTGCCGAGCCATGGCATTCCTTCCACTGCGGGACCGATCATGCGTCCGACACGCTCGCGCATTTCGCGCGCGGCCTTGTTGGTGAAGGTGACCGCCAGGATTTCCGACGGATAGGCACGGCGCGTAGCTATAAGATGCGCCAGTCTTGCGGTCAGCGCAGCCGTCTTGCCCGTTCCCGCGCCCGCCAGCACCAGGACCGGCCCTTCAGTGGTAAGGACGGCTTCCCGTTGCGGCTCATTGAGGCCTTGAAGATAGGGCGGATCATCAGGCGAGGGAGCGGGAAGGGTCATGGTCAACAACTAGGGAGCATGGATAGAGGGAGCAAGGGCTTGACCACGTGTGATTGATAGCAATCTATGAGAACAAAAGGGGAATAATGCAAGGGGGAAGGTCACGATGTTCACCTTCGATATCCCTCAGCCTCTCGTCATGTCGTTAAGTCAAGGCCAAGCGGTTCCAGTGGGGGAAAGGGGCGCGCAATTCAGACTTGAACGCTTTGCTGAGACAGTCGTCATCGCCTGATAGCAGCAGAGCCACAGTTCGTCGCCGACATCGGAACGCGTGCGTCACCGATCTGGTTCTCTACCCGCCAAGAGGCAGAACGGGGTGATTAACAGGAAAGGATTACCCATGAAATCGATCATGCTTGCGAGTGCCGCCATGCTGGCTTTTACCACCGGCGCTACTGGCATTGCGATCGCTCAGGGTGTGCCGGCCAATACGGCCCAACCCCCAGCCACTAATAGCATGCCGACGGATCCTGCTACGCCTGCGAACCCTGCCACAGCGGCAGATCCCAATGCTGGTCAGCCGACTGGAGAGGTTCCAGCTGACACCGGTATGATGCCCGCAACGCCGGGCATGCCCAAAGACCCTGCCGCGCCCGTGGGCAGTTCGGCGAATCCGGTTACCGTTGGCGGGAACATGACCCCTCCGCCTGCGAGCGGTAAAGATTATCCGCTATGCAGTCGCACGGTACAGGATAGCTGCATCAATCCAGGCGAGGCACCGCGTTCGAAGAGGTCGGCGCGCAGGCATCGCTGACCGAAGAGACAGAACCGGGCAGGGCGGCAATAAGCGCTGCCAGCCCGGTTCTGTCTTTGGCGGCGTCCGCCAGGCTGTGCTGATCAAGCACAGCGAGAAAAGCTGTCGTCGCGGCCCTCAAAATACCCGATAGGCCACAAGCCGCGCGGAGGCCGCAGCCTGCGCAGTCTGCCAGGTTCATGTCCGTTTCGGTGTGACGAACCACATCGCCCAGTCTGATTGCTTCAGGAACACGGGCCAGGGTGAAGCCGCCGCCTCTGCCGCGCTGGGTTAGGATGAAGCCGCCTTGGCCGAGGTGGTGGACGACTTTCATCAAATGGTTTCGCGAAAGAGCGTAGGCGTCTGCGACCTCGGGGATGGTTGCGCGACCTGTTGGCGTGACGGCCAGATGGATGAGGACGCGCAGGGCGTAGTCGGTGTGACGGGTCAATTGCATGAGGGAATGCGTTAATTGAACGAGGTTTGCGGATCAAACATGTAGATTGTTTACATGTTTAAAGATGTACCGTAAAGGCGTCGTTACCGAGTCTCTAGTTCAAAGGGGTGCATGTATGAGCCAGCTCAGCGCTGAAACCATCGCGATCGTCAAGGCAACCGCTCCTGCGCTGCGGAGCCATGGGGTGGAAATCACGACCGCCATGTATGCGCGCCTGTTCCAGGATGCATCGATCAAGGACATGTTCGACCAGGCGGCGCAGGACAGCGGTGAGCAGCCCAAGCGTCTGGCTGCGGCGATCCTGGGCTATGCCGAGAATATCGACAAGTTGCAGGCTTTGACCGGCGCGGTCGAGCGCATGGTGCAGCGGCACGTCGAAACCGGCGTGAAGGCCGAACATTATCCCAAGGTTGCCGAAGCGCTGCTGCCCGCGATCCGCGATGTTCTGGGCGCGGAAGTTGCCACGGACGCCGTGTTGGAAGCGTGGGGCAAGGCCTATTGGTTCCTGGCCGAGATATTGATTGGCAAGGAAGCGCAGGCTTATGAGGATGCTGAAGCGGCTTGATTGATGGGTGGGGTGAATGGCCCGCCCGCTCGCAGGCCCACCCCCGGCCCCGCCCGCTTGCGGGAGGAGAGCTTTTGTCCCTCCCGTCTGCGTTTTTTCGGGTCGGACGATAGTGTTAGGCAGCCATTCTCAACAGGGTCAGACGGGCTTTGCCGACGTCGCGGGTTGCGTCGATGGTGAAGCCCTTGACCTCCACATCTTCGCGGCGATCGGTTTCGATGCTGATCCAGGTCGCGGGGCCGGTCCAGCCGAGACGGCTTAACTTGTCGAGAGCGACGACGCCTGCGCCGCTACTATAAGGCGGGTCCATGAAAATGAGGTCCAGCGGTTTCGACGCGGGGCCGAGCGACAGCACGCTGCTCTGGCGGATGTCGGGCCGGATGCCGAGCTTGTCACCATTGGCGCGGATCACATTCAAAGCGGCCTGATCCTGTTCAACGAAGAGGCAGCTAGCAGCGCCACGGGACAGGGCTTCAAAGCCCAAGGCGCCCGATCCTGCAAAGAAATCGCCGACGGCCAGCCCTTCAAATGATCCGATGCGGCTCACCAGCATGGAAAAGAGCGTTTCGCGCGTACGATCGGCCGTGGGACGAGTGGCGTCGCCCTTGGGAGCTGCCAGCGGGCGGCCGCGCCATTGGCCTGCGATGATTCTCATTATTGGCGTCCGTGCAGAAGAAATGCCCTGAGACAAGCGCAGGGCAAACGGGTTTAGCTTCAGGATTTGGGCGTCTTCAAGCTCTTGCGGAAGACGATGAGGTCGTGCTGGCGCACTTCTTCCACCGCGCCCGACGCGAGTTCGCCGAGGTGGAAAGGGCCATAGCTGGTGCGGATGAGGCGGCTTACCTGTAGGCCCAGATGCTCCAGAACGCGCCGCACTTCGCGGTTCTTACCCTCCGTCAGGGTCATTTCGATCCACTGGTTGCGGCCGGTGCGGCGCTCCAGATTGGCCTCGATCTGGCCATAGCGAATGCCGTCAATCTCTATGCCCATAAACAGATCTTCAAGCTGGGCCTGGCTGATTTCGCCAAAGGCGCGGGCGCGATAGGTGCGCGGTACGCCGGTCGCGGGCAATTCCATCTGCCGTTTGAATTCGCCATCGGTGGTGAGGAGCAGCAGCCCCTCCGTGGTCATGTCCAGACGACCGATCGGCATGAGGCGGGGCAGATCGGCGGGCAAGCGGTCGTAGATGGTAGGACGGCCGCGGGGGTCGCGCTCGGTGGTCAAATAGCCTGAAGGCTTGTGAAACAGGAAGAGACGGGCGGGAGCCGGTTGCGCCACCGGGTTGCCATCCACCGCCACGCCGTTGAGCGAGGTCAACAGGGTCGCGGGCGTCGAGATCAGTTGGCCATCGAGAGTGACCCGGCCTTCCTCGATCATCCGTTCGACTTCCCGGCGCGAGGCTATTCCGGCGCGGGCGAGCAGTTTGGCGATACGTTGCGGTTCGTTCGTGCCGCTGACGGCAGCGGCCATGCGTGCCGGATGAGGATTTGCCGGTTTGGCTGGAGCAGCGTTTCTTTTCTTGAAAGGCGGGCGAGCCGGGCGCGACGAACCGGAGGGCTTGCCGTCGGTAGGACGCCGGGGGCCGCCCGGTCCTGTCCTGCGCGGCGGTGCTGATTTTTTCGGCGGCTCCACGCTCGGTTCCTTTTAACGAAGCGGCGGCATTCCCATATCGGAGATGCCGGGAAAATGACGAATAGTGCCGTCCTGTCGCCGAGTGCGCAGGATCGGTCGCAACTCCCTTAGGCGGTTGCGCGTTTGATCGGGTGCATGGCGCATATGGGGCAGATCGGCAAATGTTTTTCGGGCTAGTCAAAGGGGACTCGAAGCCACGGCAGCAGGCACAGGCCATCAGCAGCGTGCTGGTGGTGGAAGATGAGCCTTTGGTCGCCTTCGACAATGAGCATGTGCTGGAACAGGCGGGCTACCGCGTGGCCGCGACGGTCGAGGATTATGACCATGCGATCAGCGTCATTGAGCAGGATGAGGTCGATCTGGTGATCGCCGATATCACCCTGCATGGCGACAAGACGGGTATCGATGTGGCGCGTCATGCCTATGCCAGGGGATTGGCGGTGCTGTTCGTCAGTGGGGCCTGTCCGGTTGATGCGCATGAGATGGCGGTAGGGTGTCTGGCGAAGCCCTATTTGCCGCGTGATCTGCTGGCTTCGATCGGGGTAATTGAGGCGGTGCTGCGTGGTGGGGAGTTGCCGCGCGTGCCGCGTGGGTTGCATTTGTTTGATCGGGTGGGGTGAGTAGGTGCGGTTGGGTCGGCGGTGGTTTGTCTGACCTGACTTGCCCTCGCGGGGGTTACCTGAATCTCGTGCTATTACTTTTGCACCATTGACCCTTAAATCTGTCATGGGGCCAAGTAGCTTTACCGTCTCTGCCCAATCGTTATTGGCTTATTTAAAGTCGGCAGAAATGTAGATCGCCGGTAATTATCGTCCAAGAGGTGCGAGCAATGATAGACCGCCGTAATTTTCTGAACGCGGGAATATTGACGGCGGCCGGGGCGCTGATCGTCCCGGCGCGCGCTGCGGAAACCCCGGCGACCCTGTCGCTCTCACTCAATGGATCGGCGCAAGGACCGCTGGTGCCCCGCGACTTCGTCGGCCTGTCCTACGAGACGCAGCAGCTTGAAACGCCCGATTTCTTCAACGCGCGCAACCGCCCGCTGGTCCGCGCTTTCCGTGACCTGACGCCCGCTGGCATTCTGCGCATCGGCGGCAACACCAGCGAATTTTCCTGGTGGAAGGAGCGCCCCGGCGACAAGCAGCCGCCGCGCATCGAACGGCCGATCAAGCCGGGCCAGCCGCGCCCTGACCTGAGCTACGCCGTCACCCCAGCAGCCATCGATGCGCTAAAGGGCTTCCTGGATGCGACCGGATGGCGGTGCATCTACGGCCTTAACCTCGGCAATGGCGTGCCGCATGACATGGCGCGCGAGGCAGCCTATGTCCAACGGCGGCTTGGCAAGCGGCTGGTCGCGTTCGTCATCGGCAATGAAGTTGACGTGTTCAGCTCGCACCTGCGCGATCCCAAGACCTGGGGTCCCGACACCTATCTTGCCGAATGGCTCGCCGCTGCCCATGCGATCACGGCGGGCAGCCCGGATGCCCGCTTCATCCTGCCCGACGTCGCTTACAAGCTCGATTGGCTGCCCGCCGTCGCCGACCGCTGGGCCTCGATCAAGAATCCGCCGCGGATCGAGGCACTGTCGCATCATTTCTACAAGGGCGGTCCCAATGATCCGCGGATCAAGCCCGACCGCCTCCTCCTGCGCTCGACCCGGGAGGCGCAGGAAGGCAAGCTGACCAGCGACGCCGCGCGCAAGATGGGTGTTGCCTACCGCATGACGGAAGGCAACACCGCCTACCACGGTGGCAAGCCGGGCGTGTCGGATAGCTATGTCGCAGCGCTCTGGGCCGCTGATTATATGCTCCAGCTCATGTCGCTGGGCTATTCCAGCGTGAACCTGCACGGCGGCGCTGGCCCTGCGGTTGCCAACTCGGTCGGCGGCCTTGCGGGCGAAAAGATGCTGCCCGACGCGCAGCCCCGCCCGCGCCCCTTCTACACGCCGATCGGCAATATGGACGGGCAAGTGCAGCCGCAGCCCGTCTATTGGGGCATGAAGTTCGCCGGGCTGTTCAGCGGGGCGCGCATGCGGACCGTCCAGTTGGACGCGCAGGGCCTCAACGTCGTCGCCTATGCAGCCGACACGGCTCAGGGCACGCTGCTTGCTATCCTTAACAAGGAAGTCAGCACCGACGTCCGCCTGCCGCTGCCCCGCCACCAGAGCGTCGCCACGTTGAGCGGCCCGTCCCTTGACAGCCGTGAGGCCCGCCTGGACCTCACCTCCCGCAGCGTCCCTGCTGGTGCTGTCGACATCGCGCGGTCATCGGCCACCATTGTCAGATTGAGCAAAGTCGTTGCGGCTGTTTGATTGCAGATTCGGATCCTGCCGGGGTTGGCGTCGCCAAACGCGGCAGGCCTGACGGCCACCCAAACCAAGCTTTTTCTAGGTGCTCGAAAGAGCTCGATGATAGACCTAGCCTGGATGGGTTCCTGAATAGGGGTGGCAAGAACGTCTATCGTAAACGGCGTTCTGCGGAAGGTTGACGGCACTTCCGACACTCACGGTCAACGTCCGCTCCGGACAGCAGCGGTTATTCGCTGCGGTTGCCCCGAACGGCGGCTCTGTCCCAGTGGTGGCCTATTGGACCATGCGATGCCTTGGAAATGGGGGTAGCTTTCGTCATATGGGATGAGGCGGAGATGCCGCTGGGGCGAGTTCCGCTTGTTTCTCCGATGATTGGCCATATGGTGGCGCGACAAGCATTTTGGGGGCGCGCCTTTTTCATGACTGACATTGCCGTGGGCACCCGAGGCTGGCTGGATGCGGTGAAGCCCTATGTGGAGAAGGCGCCGCTGGCTGCGCTGTTCCTGGGGATC
This sequence comes from Sphingobium sp. TomTYG46, assembly GCF_055396345.1. Taxonomy (NCBI): domain Bacteria; kingdom Pseudomonadati; phylum Pseudomonadota; class Alphaproteobacteria; order Sphingomonadales; family Sphingobiaceae; genus Sphingobium; species Sphingobium sp. TomTYG46. Next base: position 949,490 of record NZ_AP027324.1, on the reverse strand, counting down.
TCGTCCGGTTTTCCCTTTGCCATGATCGGCGCGAACCTGGCGTCGCGGCTGGCGCAGGATGGGATCGACAAGAAAAGCGTTACGGCGTTCAGCCTGGTGTTGCTCGCCTATAATCTCAAATGGCTGTGGGCCTGGGTGATCGAGGGGGTGAAGCTGCCCCTGCTGCATCGGTTGGGCCAGCGCGTGTCGTGGATGCTGGTGGCGGGACTGCTGGTGATGGCGGCGGTGGTCAATCTGGCCGTGGTCGATCCGGCGAACGACCTGATGGGGACGGTGCGGGCCGCGATCCTGTTGGGGATTGCGGGGGCGACGTTCGACATCATCATCGATGGGTATCGGATCGAGATATTGCGGCCCGAGCAATTGGGCGTTGGCGCGGGCATGTCGCAATATGGGTGGCGCATTGGCGCGGCGGCGGCGGGCGCTCTGGCGCTGGTGGTGGCGCAATATTGGGATTGGACGCTGGCCTATCTGGTCTGTTCGCTGTTCGCGCTGCCTGCGATGCTGGCGGCGTTGATCGTGGGCGAGCCTGAACGGCATCGGGAGATTGCTTCCCGGAAGACGGGCGGGGAACTGGTGCAGGCGATAATCGGGCCGTTCGTTGATTTCTTCAAGCGCAAGGGCGCGCTGCTCGTCCTGCTGTTCATCATCGTCCACAAGATTGGCGATACGCTGGCCAACCTGACGTTCCGGCTGCTGTTCAACGATCTGGGTTACAGTAATGAGGAGATCGCGATCTACGATGTGGGCGTGGGTTTCTGGGCATTGCTGGCCGGGATTTTCGTTGGCGGGGTGCTGTATGCGCGGTTGGGGTTGAAGCGGTCGGTGCTGATCAGCTTGATGCTGATGGCGGTGTCGAACTTCAGCTTTGCCCTGCTGGCGGCGACCGGCAAGAGCAATGTGGGCATGGCGGGTGCCATCGGGTTCGAGAATTTCGCTAGCGGGATCGGCGGCGTTGCCGTGGTCGCCTATTTCTCCGCGCTGTGCGACCTGCGTTTCACCGCCGCGCAATATGCGATGATTTCGGCGGCGGCGAGCATTGTCGGGCGCTTCCTGACAGGGACGTCGGCGGGCTCGCTGATCGAGCGGTTCGGCTATGTCGATTTCTACCTGCTGACGACCGTGCTGGCGCTGCCGGGCATTATCCTGTTCTGGCTGATGATGCGCAGCGGACTGGTGGATGCGAGTGTTGGCAGCGCCGCGACGGACGAAGGTGGTCAGGCTCCGGCATAAAGGTCGAGGGGGCGGCCGAGGTCGCTGTGCGCCTGCGCGACGGCTTGCAGGCAGGTCAGGGCGCCGAGGACGTCGTCCGTGCCGAGCAGCGAGGCGAGTTGCTCATAGGATGAAGGCGGGTCCTGTAGCGCAGTGCTGATGGAATGCATGAGCGATGCTTCGTCCGCGGTCATGCGGGCGCAGCAGCAGGGCGCCACGAGTATCCGGCGGGTGGCGCAGCGGGCAAGTTCGAGCATCATGGCGCGCATGAGGACTAGCGGGCGGCGGTAGCTGCGGCCGAATGCGCCGAGCATGGCGTTGGCTGCGTGAGCATCATCGACCCCGGCGCTGGCCATGCGGCGCATCGCGTAGAGGAACAGGCGGTTGCCGTAGCCGGGAGGCAATGCGCCGGGCAGGTCGAGGGGGGTGATCTCTCCATGGGCCATGTGCGTGCACCTTTTATCCGTTGCGTTACGGAGAGCAAGTTACGCTATTGCGAGTCAATCGCAAGTATATTCAGTCGGGATATTGCTCGTTCAGGCGCAAAATTTCGCCTGCGAGGTAGAGCGACCCGGCGATGAACAGCAGCGGAGGTTCGGTTTTGGATGACGCCGCGACTGCGTTGATGGCGGCGGCGGGATCTGCATGCGCGGTGCAGTCGATGCCCCAGCGCTCCGCTATGGCGGCGAAGCGGCTGGCGGGATGATGCTCGTGGCCGGGGACGGGCAGTGCGTGGATGTGGGCTATGCGTCCGGCGAGGGGGGCGAGGAAGGCATCCACTTCCTTGTTGGCGAGCATGCCGATGATGAGGTGCAGTTTGCGTCCGGCGAGGCGATCTGTCGTGAAGAAGGCGCTGATGGCTTCTCCGGCTCCAGCGTTGTGGCCGCCGTCGAGCCAGGCTTCGCTTTCCGGGGGGAGCGGGGCGAGCAGGGGGCCGTGGTCCAGGCGTTGGAGCCGGGCGGGCCAGTGTGCCCAGAGGGGGGCGGCTTTGAGCGCGGCTTCGCTGACGGGCAGGGCGGTCTGATGGCGCAGCATGGCGAAGGCGAGGGCGGCGTTCTGCACCTGATGCGCGCCGGGGAGGCGGGGGAGCGGGGTTTCGATGCGGCCTTGTTCGTCGCGATAATGCAGGCGGTCGCGGTAGCTGGCCGCGTCCCAGCTTTGGCCCATGGGGAGCCAGTCGGTGCGGGCGCGGGCCGCTGCTTCACGCATCGCGGGGGCCAGTGATTCGGGATAGCGCTGGGTTACGAGGGCGGCGCCGGGCTTGGCGATGCCCGCCTTCTCCGCCGCTATGGCGCGCAGCGTGTTGCCGAGGAAGGCCTGATGGTCGATCCCGAGCTGGGCGATGCCGCAAACGGCGGGGTTTTCGATCACATTGGTGGCGTCGAGACGGCCGCCCAGCCCAACTTCAAGGATGCAGGCGTCGGCGGGATGTTCGGCGAAGGCAAGGAAGGCGGCGGCGGTGGTGACTTCGAAGAAGCTGGGGCCGATGCCTTCGGCCACGTCCAGGACGCGGGAGAGATAGTGGGCGAGCGCTTCGTCGCTGATCAGCTGGCCGTTGATGCGGATGCGTTCGTTGAAGCGGACGAGATGGGGCGAGGTGAAGACATGGACGCTCCGGCCATCCGCTTCGAGCGCGGCGCGCAAGAAGGCGCAGGTCGATCCTTTGCCATTGGTGCCTGCGACATGGAAGATGGGCGGCAGCGCGCGGTGCGGATTGCCGAGCCGGTCAAGCAGGCTGGTGATGCGTTCCAGACCCAATATGTCCGCGCCCGGCGACAGCGTAGCGAGGCGGTCCAGCTGCGATTGGACCGCCGGGTCGTCCGAAATGGCGTGGTCGGGCATGGCCCTATGTTCCTCGCGCGATCGCGTCAGGCGGCGGCGCGAGGGGCTAGATAGCCGATCACTCGGGCCAGCGTGTCGCGCAATTCACTGCGATGCACGACCATGTCGAGCATGCCATGTTCCAGCAGATATTCGGCGCGCTGGAAACCGTCCGGCAGCTTTTCGCGGATCGTGCTTTCGATGACGCGCTGGCCTGCGAAGCCGATGAGGGCATTGGGCTCGGCGATCTGGACGTCGCCCAGCATGGCGTAGCTCGCCGTGACGCCGCCGGTCGTGGGATCGGTGAGGACGACGATATAGGGCAGGCCCGCCGCGTGCAGCTTCTGGATGGCGACGGTCGAGCGCGGCATCTGCATGAGGGACAGGATGCCTTCCTGCATGCGCGCGCCGCCTGCCGCCGTGAAGATGACATAGGGGCATTTGTGGCCGATGGCCTCATTCACGCCCTGGATGAAGGCCGCGCCGACGCCCATGCCCATGGAACCGCCCATGAAGGCGAAATTCTGGACGCCCATGACTAGCGGCACGTCGTCGATTGCGCCGCGTGCGTTGATCAGCGCGTCCTGGTCGCCGGTCTGGGCGCGGGCTGCCTTGATACGGTCGGGGTAACGCTTTGAATCGCGGAATTTGAGCGGGTCTTCCTGGACCGGGGGTGTCGGCAGGAGAATGAAGCCTGCGTCGAGGATCTGTTCGAAACGCTCCGACGGGCCGATGCGGCCGTGATGGTCGCAGCGCGGGCAGACGGAAAGATTATCCTCCCACTCCTTGATGAAGATCATCTCGGTGCAGGACGGGCATTTGTGCCACAGCGTCTCGGCGGTGGTTTCCTTTTTTGCGAGGAAGGGAACGGCCTTGCGGACGCGGTTGATCCAGCTCATGCGGCGGTCTCCCGGAAATGGGGGCTGTTGGCTTTGAGCGCGCCGCTCAATGTGGCGACGAACTCTTGAACGAAGGGGGCGGCGGCATCGCCGTGCGAGCCGACGATGTCGACAATGGCTGATCCGACGACGACGCCGTCAGCAACGCGGCCGATGGCGGCGGCCTGTTCGGCGGAGCGCACGCCGAAACCGACCGCGATGGGGAGGTCGGTCGCGGCCTTCAACTTCTCCACCGCCTGCTCGACAGCGGCCTGCGCAGCCTGCTGTTTGCCGGTCACGCCCGCGACGGCGACGTGGTAGAGGAAGCCGCTGGCGCCGTTGAGCACGGCGGGCAGGCGAGCCGCGTCGGTGGTCGGCGTGGCAAGGCGGATCAGGTGAACGCCTGCCGCGCGCAGGGCCGGGCCGATCTCCGCGTCCTCTTCAGGCGGAACATCGACGCAGATCACGCCATCCACGCCTGCTTCGCGGCACTGATCTGCGAACCATTCGGAGCCGCGGATCAGCATGGGATTGGCATAGCCCATGAGGATCAGCGGTATATGCGGGTGGCGGGCGCGGAAGGTGGTCGCGAGGTGGAAGATGTCCTTCGTCTTGGTGCCTGACCCGAGGCTGCGCAGATTGGCGAGTTCGATCGCGGGGCCGTCCGCCATCGGATCAGTGAAGGGCATGCCGAGTTCGATGATGTCCGCGCCCCCAGCGACGAGAGCGTCAAGGATTGCGGGGGTGGCGGCTACGGTCGGGTCACCTGCCGTCACGAAGGTGATGAGGGCGGCGCGTCCTGCTTCCTTGCAGGCGGCGAAGCGAGTGGCGAGGCGGTCAGTCATTAGAACTAACTTCCGTTCGGGCTGTTCGATCGAGCCGCTTGGCTCGCTCGAATGTCGAAGCCCTGCTCTTCTCTTCAAGAAAGGAATGCCCTTCGACAAGCTCAGGGCGAACGGGGGATAGGTAGGACGGCATCGAGAGGTGAATCACATCTCCACTCCCAGCGCGTCGGCGACGGTGAAGATGTCCTTGTCGCCCCGGCCCGAGAGGTTGACGATGATGATCTGGTCCGCGCCCATCGTTGGCGCGACCTTTTCCGCGCTGGCGATGGCGTGGGCGGACTCCAGTGCCGGGATGATGCCTTCGAGAGCGGCGAGCTTCTGGAAGCTGGCGAGCGCTTCATCGTCGGTAATCGGCATGTACTGGACCCGGCCGATCTCGTGCAGCCAGCTATGTTCAGGACCGATGCCGGGATAGTCGAGGCCCGCGGAAATGCTGTGCGCTTCTGTTATCTGGCCGTCTTCGTCCTGAAGCAGATAGGTGCGGTTGCCGTGCAGGATGCCGGACGCGCCGCCTGCGAGGGACGCGGCATGTTTGCCGGTGAGCCCTTCGCCTGCTGCTTCCACGCCGATCATCTTGACGTCCACATCATCGAGGAACGGATGGAAGAGGCCGATCGCGTTCGAGCCGCCGCCGACCGGAGCAATCAACATGTCGGGCAAGCGGCCTTCGATCTCGAGAATCTGCTCGCGCGCTTCGCGGCCGATCACCGACTGGAAGTCGCGGACCAGTTCCGGATAGGGGTGCGGACCTGCCGCCGTACCGATGATGTAGAAGGTATCGTGGACGTTCGAGACCCAGTGACGCAGGGCATCGTTCATCGCGTCCTTGAGCGTCTGCGAGCCGGAAACGACGGGGATGACTTCCGCGCCCAGCAGCTTCATGCGGAAGACGTTGGGCTTTTGCCGCTCTACGTCCTTGGCGCCCATGAAAATCTTGCATTCCATGCCGAACAGGGCGGCCACGGTGGCGGTGGCGACGCCATGCTGGCCCGCGCCGGTTTCGGCGATGACCTTCTTCTTGCCCATGCGACGGGCTAGCAGCGCCTGGCCGATGCAATTGTTGATCTTGTGCGCGCCGGTATGGTTGAGCTCTTCGCGCTTCAGATAGATTTTCGCGCCTTTACCCTCGGGCGCATCGGCGCGGAGCGCTTCGGTCAGGCGGCTGGCATAGTAAAGCGGATTGGGACGGCCGACATAGTTGCGCAGCAGTTCTTCGAACTCTTCTTCGAAAGCGGGGTCTTGCCTCGCTTCCTTATAGACCTTCTCCAGCTCCAGGATGAGGGGCATCAGCGTTTCCGCAACATAGCGGCCGCCGAAGGAGCCGAAATGGCCGGAGGCATCCGGTTGCGAGCGGAGGGAGTTGTTGATGGTCATGATTGCTGTGCCGCTTTGCAGAAGGCCATGATCTTGTCCACACTCTTGATGCCCGGCGCGCTTTCCACGCCGGAAGAAACGTCGATCATCGGGGCGCCAGTGATGCGGATCGCTTCGGCGACATTGTCGATGCCGAGGCCTCCGGAAAGACCCCAGGGCATGGATATGGGTACGCCGCGCAGGAGCGTCCAGTCGAAGCGCAGGCCCATGCCGCCGGGCAGCGCTGCGCCGTCCGGTGTCTTGGCATCGAAGAGCAGGAGATCAGCCGCGCCGGTATAGGCTTTTGCTGCGTCGATGTCGGCGCGGGTTTTTACGGAAATGGCTTTCCAGACGGGGAGGTTGAAGCGCTTAGCGATGGCGGCGGTGCGTTCGGGGCTTTCCTTGCCGTGGAGTTGCAGGGCAGTGAGGACATTTGTTGCCGTGAGTTCGGCGAGGGTTTCGTCGGTTGGATCGACTAGTACGGCGACGCGCTCGATCTCGGCGGGGACTGTTGCAGCGAGGGCGCGTAGTTGGTCTGCTTCGACATGGCGGGGGCTTTTAGCGAAATGGACGAAGCCGAGGCGCGTCGCGCCTGCGCGGATCGCCGCGCCGACAGTGTCGGGCGTCGAAAGGCCGCAAATCTTGATGTCGAGTCGGGACATTTGGGGGCTTTAGCGGGTGAGGTCACCAAGAACCATATGCTCCGTGCTCCTGCGCAGGCAGGAGTCTAGTCCCACCCTCTGAACTGGGCTCCTGCCTGCGCAGGAGTACGGAACAGCTCAAGGCGTCGTCAGATCCATGTCATGCAGGGCGAGCCATTGGTCCGCATGGTCGACGCAGGCTTTGCCGAGGAAGGCGTCGACCTGATCCAGCAGATCTGCTTCGTCCATGACCAGAGGATCAAGCGGCGGGTGCCAATCGAGACGGAAATGAGCGCCCTGGGTCCTTGCCAGGGTGAAAGGCAGGAAGCGGGCGTTGCTGCGCCGAGCGAGGCGTAGCGCGATGGAAAGATTTCCCGACGGTTCCACATCTCTGCCGAAGCGGGGAAACCACACCTGTCGATCCCTCCGTTCGTCAACCAGGATGTAGAGCATCGCCCTTTCCTTTTCCGCAAGGTGACGCAGGATCGATCGGGCGGCGCCGCTGCCGGTGATGGCTTCCCCCATATAGCTTTCCCGTGCCCGCTTCAGCATCTTGGCCTGAGCAGGATCGGAAGGAGGGTCGTAGACGCCGAGGCCGGGACGATCGGTTGACGCTTTCAAATGGGCGGCGAGTAAATCCCAGTTGCCGATATGGGTGGTCAGAAAGATCATGGGGCGGGGCGACGCCAACGATTCCCGATAGGCCGGTTCGTTCGTGATGCCGACATGCCGGTTGTTCACGAGCCGGTCGATATTGGCGAGTTCCGCCATCGTGCGGCCGAGATTGAACCAGCGGCGGGTAAGCATTTCCTCGCGCGTGGTTTCTTCCAGGTCCGGGCGCAGGATGGCGAGGTTGGCGCGGGCGCGCTGGTCCCGCAGCTTCATGGCCCTGCGTGCGACGTTCGCCGACAGCCAGCCACCCAGCCATGAGGCGATGGATGCGGGGAGCAGGCGCAGGAGGGTGAAGAGAAAAGGGTTGGAGAGCATCTTGCCAAGCGTCATACAGCAGCGGTCGGGGCGGTAAAGGGCTTGGGTTTCTATGAGTTGGGCCTTTTGGCTGTGGGTGGTGCTGCAGGGGCTGACGCTGCTGGGGGTGCTGAATTACTGGCGGCATCTGCCTGTGGATCGTCAGGAGGAAGCGCCTGATGGCGTGGCCGTACTGCTGTCGGTGCGGGATGATTGGGACGGTGGCGCGGAATTGATTGCGCGGTTGAAGGCGCAGACGGCTCGGTTTCGATTGGTGATTGCCTCTAGCGGCGGGTGCGCGGCGGCTGAGGCTTTGGCGGCGCGGGAGGGGGATTGGGTGCAGATCGTCCGGGCGGGTGTCGCGGTGGATGAAGGGCAGAAGGTTCATAAGTTGCGGGCGGCTTTGCGGGCTTTGCGGCCGGAGGATCGCTATCTGGTGTTCGTGGACGCCGATATTGAGCCGCCTGCGCGGTTGGTGGGGCGGTTGCTCTTTCCTCTGGTGCGGGGGAAGGCGGATATTGTGACTGGCTATCGGTTGCTGTTGCCCGAGCGAAGTGCGGTGGCCGCGCTGGTGGGGGCGGTGGAGATGCAGCTGGCGACTTTGCCTCGGGCTGCGAGTGCGACCATGCCTTGGGGCGGGGCTATGGCTCTGACGCGGGAGGTGGCGGAGCAGCTTGATCTGGATGCGGCGCTGGCGGGGCGGTTGTCGGATGACATGGCGATTGGGCTGGCCGGGTGGCGGGCCAAGCTGCGGTTGCGGCCGGTGCGGGATTTGCTGGTGGCCTCGCCGTTGGAGGCGCTGGGGGCCTTTGCTTTTGGGGTGCGGCAGTATCGGCATATCTGGACGAATAGTCCGGGGATGTGGGCGGTCGCGACTTTTGTGGTGGCGGTTCAGGCTTTGGGCTGGGTTTGGGCTTTTGGTTGGGGTGGTTGGAGTGCTGTGGCCGTGGGTTATGCGGCGGCTGTGGGGCGGGCGTTGATGCGGCGGCGGATCATCGCGGGGGTGGTGGAGCCGGAGCAGGCTCGGGCGGCCCAGCGGTCGCTCTGGTGGGATGTGCTGGCGCCGTTTGTGGTGTGCTGGGTGCATTTGGGGATGCAACTGGCGGCGGTCTGTTCGAGGCGGATCAGGTGGGGTGGGTTTGATTATTGGGTGGCGAAGGGGAAGGTGGTGCGAATGACTCGTTAAAGTATTCACTTGCCTTGAAAACTGGTTTCCGATTGATATGAGAATCTATGGATTCACGCTTGTTATTCGGCCTTGGTGTAAGTTGCGTTTTCGGCTTTGTTCGCTGGAGATTTCCAGCATTGCCCAAGCCGCTTGCGACATTTGGCTGCATGATAGGCATAGGTCTAATTGCATGGTCAAGCATGCCGACCATTGATTGGCGCTGGGCGGCGGGCTTGATAGCAAGCGCTAGTGTAATAGCAGCGATCCTAGACGCACTAATAAGTTCGTCTAATAAGACGTCTTCTACGCCCGCCTCTAGCGTGACCTTTGACCAGCGAGTTACTTCTCACGCCCAAACTGGCGGTATCACTGCAAGAAACATCAAGGACGTCAATGTCGATCAGTGAAACTTTTGAAGAGATGTTCAGGAAGCGCTTTGGTCGTGGTCCCACACGTGAAGAACTAACCGTTCTCTTGGATCAGAGCGTCAGATCCTATAACCAAAGTGGAGGGATCACGGCCCATACGGTTAATCTGGGGCCTCAACCACGTAAGTTGAGCGACGCCCTGAAAAGGCAGATACTAGAACAGCTCCCTAGATCGACGCCCATAACAGTTGTAGCGATCATGGGTGATGCCGAAGCTCACCATTTCGCTCAGGAGATACACGCATTTCTTCGTGCCAACGGCTTTCCTTTGAAAGAGGCTGACGGAATTACCCAAGCGATGTATGGTGTTACCCCTAAGGGTCTGGGGTTCAACCCTGAAACATCAGAGTTTATCGTGGGTGCCAACTTGCCTTGAGGTTCGCATACATGTATCTCTGGTGAGGAATTAATCCGCTTACGGGAAAATGGTGAGTGAACAGGCGCGTCTGAGTGTGCCGTTCTCGACTTCGTTCGAAGGGCGAGTTAAAATCCAGCCGGAAACAGGTGCCTGCCCTGCTCATCCAACCGCAGGACGACCTTCCCCGCCACAGCGCTCAGCGGCAGGTCGCCGTAGAGGTGCGGAAAGAGGGCGCAGCCGCGTGACTCTTCCCACTTCACCGCCTCGCCGAAGGGGGCGAGGTCGATCATTAGCATTACCAGATTGTCCTGGCCCGCGAAGTGTTTGGCGGCGGTTTCGGCGGCCTGTTCGCGGGTGGACATGTGGATGTAGCCGTCGGCGAGATCGACGGGCGCGCCCTTGAACACGCCGTCGGTCTTTAGCTGGTCATACTGATCCTTGGTCAGGATCTTGTAGGCGAAAAGCTCTGTCACTCTTCGGTGAGGTCCGGGTCGGCTTCGGGGCTGACTTCGGGCGAGGTTTCGAGGCCTGCGGGAGTGCTGACCTCGGTTTCCTCATCGCTTTCCTCGATCTTCGCGGCGCTGACGACATGTTCGTCGTCGGACACGTTGAAGAGGCGCACGCCCGCCGAGTTGCGGCCGATGACGCGCAGCGTGTCCAGGCCCATGCGGATCAGCTTTGCCTGATCGGTGACGAGCATCAGATGATCGCCATGGCGCGCCGGGAAGCTGGCGACAACCGGGCCGTTGCGGCCGATATTGTCGATGTTCGTGATGCCCTGACCGCCGCGGCCGGTGCGGCGATAGTCGTACGCCGATGACAGCTTGCCATAGCCGTTGGAGCAGACGGTGAGGATGAACTGCTCCTTCGCCTGTAGATCGGCGAAGCGCTCTTCGCTCATCTGCGGCGAGCCTTCCTTTTCGGGCTTCCAGGGGGCGAAGCGGAGATAATCGTCGCGCTCTTCCTGATTGGCGCCGGAGCGGTGGAGGATGGAGAGTGAAATGACCTCGTCATCCTTCTTGAGCGTCATGCCGCGCACACCCGTAGAGGTGCGGCTCTGGAATTCGCGGACGTCGGTCGCCTTGAAGCGGATTGCCTTGCCTTGGCGGGTGGCGAGAAGGACGTCATCCTCTTCGCTGAGCAGCGCAACGCCGATCAGGCAGTCTTCGCTGCCTTCATCGAAGCGCATTGCGATCTTGCCGTTGCTCGGCACGTTGGCGAAGGCGTCCATGCTGTTGCGGCGCACGGTGCCGTTCGCGGTGGCGAACATGACGTGCAGGTCCTTCCAGCTGTCCTCATCCTCGGGCAGCGGCAAGACGGTCTGGATCGTTTCGCCCGGGCCGAGCGGGAGGAGGTTCACCATCGGACGGCCACGGGTCGCCGGGCCACCTTCGGGAAGGCGCCAGACCTTCATGCGATAGACCTTGCCGGCCGTCGAGAAGAAGAGAACCGGCGTGTGCGTGGAGGTTACGAACAGTTCGGTGATAGCGTCCTCATCCTTTGTCGCCATGCCGGAGCGGCCCTTGCCGCCGCGCGCCTGGGCGCGGAAGCTTTCAAGCGGGGTGCGCTTGATATAGCCCTGCACGGTGACGGTGACGACCATCTCCTCGCGCTCGATCAGGTCTTCATCCTCGATGCCGTCGGCGGCAGCGGTGATTTCCGAGATGCGCGGGGTGGCGAAATCGCGTTCGATCGCCTCAAACTCTTCACGCATGACGGCATAGAGCTTCTGACGGTCGCCGAGGATGGCGAGATATTCGGCGATGGCCGCGGCCAGTTCGGCGAGTTCATTGCCGATTTCGTCGCGGCCGAGCGCGGTCAGGCGATGGAGGCGCAGGTCAAGGATGGCGCGGACCTGAATGTCCGAGAGCCGGTATGTTTCGCCGCCCGCTTCAGTTTCGATCGCTTCGACCAGCTTCAGATAAGGCGCGATTTCCGCCACCGGCCAGTCGCGGGCCAGCAGGGTTTCGCGAGCCTCGGCGGGGCTAGCCGATCCACGGATGATGCGGACGACTTCGTCGAGGTTGGTGACCGCGATGACGAGACCCAGCAAGATATGCGCACGATCGCGAGCCTTGTTGAGCTCGTACTTCGTACGGCGGGTGATGACCTCTTCACGGAAGCGAACGAACGCTTCGATAATGTCCCGGATGTTGAGCAGTTCCGGACGGCCGCCGCGAATGGCGAGCATGTTGGCCGGGAAGCTCGACTGGGCGGGGGTGTTGCGCCACAACTGGTTGAGCACGACTTCGGGCGTGGCGTCGCGCTTCAGGTCCATGACGATGCGGACGCCCAGACGGTTCGATTCGTCGCGAATATCGCTGATGCCCTCGATCCGCTTGTCCTTTGCGGCTTCGGCGATTTTTTCGACCAGGCCGTTCTTGCCGACCTGATAGGGAATGGCGGTCAGCACGATGGAGCGACGGTCGCCGCGCCCTTCCTCGATCACATGGCGCGAGCGCATCATGATGGAGCCACGCCCGGTATGATAGGCGTTGCGGGCACCGGATTGGCCAAGGATCAGCGGGGCGGTCGGGAAGTCAGGGGCGGGAACGATCTGGATCAGTTCATCGATCGTGATCGCCGGATTATCGATATAGGCGAGGCAGGCGCGGATCACTTCGCCGAGATTGTGCGGCGGAATGTTGGTTGCCATGCCGACCGCGATGCCGCCCGCGCCGTTGACGAGCAGATTGGGGAAGCGGGCGGGCAGGACCTGCGGCTCGCTCTCCGAAGCGTCGTAGTTCGGCTGGAAATCGACGGTGTCCTTGTCGAGATCCTCCAGCAGGGCTGTCGTGACCTTGGCAAGACGCGCTTCGGTGTAACGCATGGCCGCTGGCGGATCGGGGTCCATGGAACCGAAGTTCCCCTGACCATCGATCAGCGGCACGCGCATGGACCAGTCCTGCGTCATGCGCGCCAAGGCGTCATAGATCGCGCTGTCGCCATGCGGGTGATATTTACCGATCACGTCACCGACGATGCGGGCCGACTTGCGGTAGGGCTTGTTATGTTGAAAGCCCGATTCATGGGCCGAGAAGAGAATGCGGCGGTGCACCGGCTTCAATCCGTCGCGGACATCCGGCAGGGCGCGGGCGACGATGACCGACATGGCATAGTCGAGATAGCTGGCCTTCATCTCATCGACGATGGAGATGGGGCTGATGTCCGAGGGGTCGGCGAGGGCAGTCTCGTCGGTCAATGCGATTCTCTTTTTGGATGGAACTGTTTCGTTGCTCATGCACTAGCGGAGCGAAACAAATCTGTCACCCCTCGCGCGCACGCGCGCTCGCGTCAGATCAAGCTGTAAGAAAGGGCTGACAGGCGGAAAACTGCTGCATATACGATGTTCAAATGTCATTCACGCGCCGCCCCCTAAACGGCGCTTAATCAAGGGGCGCCTTTTCCCCCAAGGCGCACAGAGGAGAAGATGATCATGCGTTTTGTACCCCCCGTGGCGCTCGCGCTGGCCCTGGCGCTGACCGGAGGCGCCATTTCCGCGCCCGCGATGGCGGCCAAGAAAGAAGACAAGAAGGGCGGAGCGCCCAAGCTCAATGTATCTCCCGACGTGATCAAGGCGCTACAGACGGCGCAGGCGGCGGCGCAGAAGAATGACTTTGCCGGGGCCAAGGCGGCGCTGGCCGATGCGGACAGCAAGGCCAAGTCGAACGACGACAAATATCAGATCGGCGCGATCAAGCTGAACACCTCCATCGCCGCCAAGGACAGCGCGATGCAGAGCGAGGCGCTGACGCAGATGCTGGACAGCGGCCTCACCCCGCCGGACCAGGTCGGGCAGTTCAACGCTGTTGCTGCCGATCAGGCGATGCAGGCGAAGAATTATGATCTGGCGATCCAGCGGGCGCAGGCGGCAGCTCAGGCGGGCTACAAGCCTGAAGCGGTCAACGCGACGCTGGCGCAGGCCTATTTCGGGAAGGCAGGCACAGCCAATCCTTCCGCTGAACCTGCCCGCGGCCTCAATCAGAAGGGCCTTGCTGCCCTGAAGGCGGCGGCCGACGCCACCAAGGCGGCAGGCGGCCAGGTGCCAGCCCAATGGTATCAGATCGGCGTGAGCCGCGCGGCGGCTGCGCGCCTGCCCGAAGTGACCGAATGGGCAACACTGGCCTATCAGGTGGCCCCCAATGGCGAAAATCTTCGCACGCTCATCCGCCTGTTTCAGCAATCCAATCCAAACATCACGACGCGTGAGAATCTGGACGTTCTCCGCTTGATGGCGGCATCGGGCGGCCTGGTCGTCGCAGGCGACTTCCTTGAATATGGCGAAATGGCGTCGAAGACCGGCATTTATGGCGAGGTAAAGTCGGCGATCGATCAGGGCCGGGCGAAGGGCGTGCTGAAGGGCACCGCAGGTGCGGACCTGTACCAGACCGCAGCGCCGAAAATTGCGGGCGACAAGGCATCGCTGGGTTCTGCGGAGGCCGATGCCCGGAAGGCTGCCACTGGCAAGATCGCGGCGGCCACGGCGGACGCCTACCTCGGCTATGGCGATTATGCCAAGGCAGCTGCGATGTTCGACCTGGCCAAGCAGAAGGGCGGCGTCGATGCGGACGAAGTGAATACGCGCATGGGCATCGCCAAGGCACTTGGCGGCGATGTCGCTTCGGCCAAGGCGGCGTTCCAGTCGGTTCAGGCCGGGACGCGCAAGAAGATCGCCGATCTCTGGCTGGCCTATCTCGCCACCAAGGCCTGATTTGAAACAGGGTGCGCCGATCGGGTGATGGGCGCACCTTTTTTCCTATCATCGACATAACAGGGACCTGCGCCCAATGGCGCATGACATAAAGGGGACGGCCGACATGATCGCGCTGCGACAATCCATGCTGAAATCAGGGCTTCTTGCGATCACCGCCGTTGCGGCTTTTTCAACGCCAGCGGCGGCGAAAAAGGCTTCGGCCGGTGGGCCGGTCATCGTCATGAGCGAAGGGTTTCGTGCAGCCGCTCAAGCAGCCGACAGCGCGATCAATGCAGGCGACGTCAATGCGGCGCAGGCGCAGATCAGCGGCCTGACGCCCACGAGCGATTATGAGGCCTATGCAGCGGCAGGGCTGCGGTTCGAGCTGGCCGTGCTCAAGCAGAATTTCCAGGCGCAGCGGGTCGCGTTGACGGACATGTTCAAGACGAGTTCCGTGCCCAAGAAGGATGCACCGCGATTGCGCTACGTCGCGGGCTATCTGTCCTATGTGGTTGGCAATTATGACGATGCGTTCGCGCAACTCGATTATGCCAGGACGCTGGGCTATGACGGGATCGACGCGACGATGCTGCGCGCCGATATCTACCTCCGCAAGAACAAGGCCAAGGAAGCGCGCCCCTTCGTGCGGGATGCGCTGGCCCGGCAGCGAGCGTCAGGGCAAGCTGTTCCGGCAGCCTGGTATGACCGGGCGATTTCGCTTGCCTATGCAGCCGGGGATTGGGCGGAGGTTGGTTCGCTCTATCGCGAGCGGCTGACGCATTATGGTTCGGCGCCGGAATGGCGATCGGCACTTGCCAACTATCTGACCGCGCCCGGCACCGACGCGCAGCCGCAGTTGGATCTGTATCGCTTGCAGGCGGCGAACGGCGCGATGGCGAGTGAACGCGATTATCAGGCCTATGCGCAGCTTGCCGAAAAGGCGGGCAATTATGCTGAGGCAAAGGCGATCATCGAAGCGGGGCGTTCGGCGGGCAAGCTGACGCAAACACAGGCCGTGACCGCCAGCCTGATGAAGAGCGTAACGCCAAAGGCCGCCAAGGAAATTGCGGCGCTGCCCGCTGCGGCGAAGAAGGCCGCAGGGGCGAAGGATGGGTCGGCGGCGTTGGCGGTGGCCGACAGCTATTTTTCACTCAGCCAGTTTCCGCAGGCGGTCGAGATGTATCGACTGGCCCTGTCGAAGGGTGGAGTGGATCAGGGGAAGGGCAATGCGCGGCTTGGCATAGCTCTCGCGCGTTCAGGCGATCTGGCGGGAGCCAAGACGGCGCTAGCTCAGGTGACGGGCAATTGGGCCAACGTCGCTGGATTCTGGAGCGTTTGGGTCGATCAGCAGAGCCGCAAGACGGCGTTTCAGCCAGTGGCGGTTCCGCCCGCGAGCTAAGTGATTGATCCAGGGGCCAGCGCGCGACACGGAAGCGCTGGCCTAGTGGCGGCGAGCGATCGCCGTCGTTTTGCTGGTCAAAGCGGCAGGGGGACGCCCGGCAGGTTTTTCGCCATGCGGATGGTGAGCGAGGTCTTGACGCTCACCACATTTGGCGCGGGCGTCAGTTTCGAGGTGAGAAACTGCTGGAAGCTTTGGAGGTCCTTGGCCACGACCTTCAGGATGAAGTCGATCTCACCATTGAGCATGTAGCATTCGCGCACCTCGGGCAGGGTCGCGACATGATCTTCAAAGGCTTTCAGATCAGCTTCCGCCTGGCTCTTCAAGCTGACCATCGCGAAGACGGTGATGGTGTAGCCCAGCATGGCCGGGTTGACGACGGCGTGGTAGGAATTGATCGCGCCGCTTTCCTCAAGCGCGCGGACGCGGCGCAGGCAGGGCGGGGCGGTCAATCCGACCTTTCGAGCCAGTTCCACATTGGTCATACGGCCGTCCTGTTGCAGCTCGCCCAGGATGTGCAGATCGATGTCGTCGATATTCGGGCCAGCCATTCGCCTGATTATTTCCTTTCTCATTTCGTGCCCAACATCATAATAATATTTCAGGGCAATGCAATTGTCCCACTATGCGACGATCCGAAATCGCCACGTCCGCCCCCTTTCCCTAACCGGCGGGAAGGCTTATTCCTGCGGTATGATTTCCTTCCGTGATGAAGTTCTGCACATCGCTGGAAGTCCTCAAGGGGAATAGAGTGCGCTTCAACGATCTGATGCAGACGGTTCTGGCCGCAGAGAATAGAAGCGGCCTGGGCGCGGTGACGCTGTGGCGTCAGTGCGTCGACCTGCTCGCGCAGAATGATCGCGCGGATCGCGGCACCTTGCCGGATGAGGAGCGGGCCGCGCTGCTGGACCGGCTTGCGGCGCTGCAATCCCAATTGTCGGAAACGCAGCGGATCGCCACGGTGGTCGAACTGGGCGGCCGCCTTCGTTCGCCCGCGCTGGTGGAATTTTTCGCCAATGATCGTCCGGCGATCGCGGCGGCGGCGATGTCGCGCGCGCGGCTGCCGGATGTCGCGTGGATCGCCCTACTGCCTCGCCTTACCCCGACCGCGCGCGGTGTGCTGCGCGGACGACGCGATCTGGGAGCCGGGACGCAGCAGGCGCTGGAAGCGTTTGGCGCGGCCGACCTTGTACTGACGAGCGACTTGATGGTGGAGCCCGGCGAGCAGGCGGACGACATGCTGCTGACGCCCGCGATGATGGCGCCTGCCGAGCAGTTGCCTCCATCGGCGGACGTAGAGGAAGCAGCGGTCGAGGAGCCTGCCGATGAACCGGCGGATGACGTTCCGGTGGGCGATGATCAGATTCGCAACCTTGTGGACCGGATCGAACGCTTCACCAGTGCGCGGCGGGTGCCCGATGTGGTCGTTCCGCGGGCTGACACCGGGCAGGCGGAGGTCGTCAACGCCTTTGCGTTCGAGACTGACGCCACGGGCATGATCATCTGGGTCGATCAGGGGCCGCGCGCGGCGCTGATCGGGCTGTCTCTGGGTGAGGTGGCTGTTGCGGGGGCGAGCGGGCCGGACGGCAGCGTCGCGGGCGCGTTTATGCGGCGCAGCGGGTTTCAGAATGGACGCTATACTGTCGTCGGCGGCGCGATGGCCGGGGAATGGCGCCTCTCCGCAACGCCATTCTTTGATCCAAGATCAGGCCGTTTTCAGGGCTATCGCGGTCAGGCGCGCCGCCCCTATCTGCACGAAGTCGCCGCTCCGCCACAGGCCGAGCCGGTGTCTGTCGCAGGACTTTCCGCGGACTCGCTGCGTCAGTTGGTGCATGAGCTGCGCACGCCGTTGAACGCCATCCTGGGCTTTGCGGACATTATCGAGCAGGAGCTGTTCGGGCCGAGTGGGCCGGAATATCGCGAGATGGCGGGAAAGATCGCGCTGGACGCCCGGCATTTGCTGGCTGCGTTCGATGACCTTGACCTGGCCGCCCGTGTATCGCGAGGTGAAGGGGCGGAGGCGCCGAGCGCCGTCGATCCGGCGCTGCTGATCGCGCAGGTTTCCGCCCGGTTCCGCGAACAGGGCGAAGGCAATGGCGCGCAGATCGACATCAATTTGGCGCGAGCGCTACCGATGGTGCGGATCGACCCGGTGCAGGGTGAACGCATGGTGCAGCATCTGATGCGGACGGTCGTTTCCGTGGCAGCGCCCGGCGAAGCGCTGAGCGGGGCGTGCTGGTTCCAGCCGGATGGCGGGCATGGGTGCGTGATGCTGGCGGTCGACAGACCTGCGAGCCTTGACGGGATGGAGGATGAGCGGCTGCTGGACCCGGGCTATACCGCCGATGGCGACTGGGCCGACGGGCCGCTGCTGGGCCTTGGCTTTTCACTACGGCTGATCCGGAGCCTTGCGGCGGGATGCGGTGGCGCGTTGCAGATCGAAGCTGACCGATTCCTGCTTTCGATGCCCGCCATAACATCGGCAGAGGACGCGGCCGGGAGCCTCTGATCCCTGCGCGAAACCCTATCGCAACCATTGAGGGGCTAGGGGAAAGGGCATGAACGCTTCGCCCCATGACGGCAGTCTGCTGCGCGCTCCGATGCCGGACGACATGATCGCGCTATCCCCCGATTTCGGGACGCGGTTCATGCTGTTCGTCGATACCGAGGAGGAGTTTGACTGGAACGCGCCATTCAGCCGTGACGGTCACGCCGTGACCGCGCTGGCCGGGATGGCGCGCGGCCAAGCCTATTTTCAGGCGGCCGGAGTGAAGCCGATCTATGTCGCCGATTATCCGGTCATCGATAGCGATGCCGCTGCCGGGATGATGGCGCAATGGGTCGCGGACGGCGCGGCCGATGTGGGCGCGCATCTGCATCCCTGGGTCAACCCGCCGCATGTGGAGGAGGTGACGGAGGCGAACAGCTATGCCGGCTTCCTTCCCGAAGCGCTGGAACGGGCCAAGCTGGAAACGCTGTGCCAGCGCATTGCCGAGCGTTTCGGAAAGCGCCCCACTGCCTATCGGGCGGGGCGTTATGGCGTGGGTCATAATAGTGCGCGTTTGTTGGAGCAGGCGGGATTTCGTCTGGATAGCTCCGTGCGAAGCCGGTTTGACTATAGCGGCCAGCATGGACCCGATTTTCGCGGCCTGCCGATCAATCCCTATTGGGCTGGGCCGGAACGATCGCTTGTGGAACTGCCGCTTTCGACCGCCTTCACCGGGCTGCTGCGGCGTGGGGGCGAGCGGCTTTACGAGAATATGCGCAATGTCAGCCCATTGGCATCGGGATTGGCGAGAACGGGCATGTTCAGCCGCATTCCATTGACGCCGGAGGGCGTGCCGGTGGGTGACGCGACAAGGGCGATCGACGCCCTGATCGAAGAGGGCGCGGCAGTGCTAAACTTCAGTTTTCATTCGCCGACGCTGGAGCCGGGCCACACGCCCTATGTCCGTGATGCGGCAGACCAGGCTGCCTTTTACCGGTGGTGGGACACGGTTCTGGATCACCTTGCACGGCGGAATGTCCGTGCCGCGTCGCTGGATCAATTATTGGCGACAGTGCCGGTGCCGAGACGGGCTTGCCAAGCGGCGTGATGCTGCTTATCCGGTCGGGCAGGTGGGGCCTGTAGCTCAACGGTTAGAGCTGGCCGCTCATAACGGCTAGGTTGCGGGTTCGAGTCCTGCCGGGCCCACCACTATCTCCTATCCCTCTATGCAGATCCGAACGGGGCCGGAACATCGGCCCCCACTCATCCATTTCAGCCTTGGGGCAGATGGATGGAGGCCAATGATCATGGGCAAGGGTATATTGCTGTGGCTGATCGGCATTCCGATACCGGTAATCATCATATTGTGGCTGCTGTTCCGGTGATGGCCGATTGACGGGACGCGTTATTCGCCGCTAAGGCGCCTTACGTCGGGGAGTAGCGCAGCCTGGTAGCGCATCTGCTTTGGGAGCAGAGGGTCGCAGGTTCGAATCCTGTCTCCCCGACCACTTTCACGAAGTACAGTGTTTTCAATACCTTAAAGGGAAATCTGGTCCATTTGTGGGGCAGCGTTGTGGTGGTACTCGGGTAGCCCATGGCTCGAAGGGGAGTGCGCGACCCTGCCTGCTTCACGTTTTCCCGAGCCTCGCAATAGGAATGTAAAGGACCTTTCTTCGTCAACTAGCTCCCCGCAGCGTCGCAATGGCGCATTGAGAGACTAAAAGAAGAACAAATCATACCTATAACAAGTACATTTGGGGGTTGATCTTACAATTCGGTGCGCCATGATGTTGATGCTTCGAAACGATTCGAAGTTCAATGAAGGACTATCTATGGTTAATAAGACTTACCGGCCCGGCACCACTGCGCCTCGGTCGGGTCAATACGAACAGTTGGGACCGCGTGGCGGAAAGACTGGTGTAGAACGCACCGTGGTGAAGGGTGAGCCACTTCCCCCGACGCCTCGGCAGGGCATGGGCTATCGCTTAGTTGATCCAACTAAAACGCACTGACGATACTCTGTCTGACTGGCACGATCCGCCTTATTCCTTGGACCCTGCGGCAGGCGGTGGATTTTCCCCAGAAGCTGTTACTCCACACAAAATGCGGCTCTAAGACTTGTCGGAACACGGCGGGCGGCTCGAAAGGGTCGCCCGTTTTAATTCATATGAACAAGGGAGGCGCAGATGCTGCCTGAAACCAAATTGGATAGGGTCATCTATATGGGAGCGGTGCCGCTCCTCGCAGCCCTGCTCGGCGGAGTTGCAGGCGCGCTGCTACAGGAGTCTTGCAGCATAGTTGGCGCAAGCGAAATCAAAGCGTTGTTGGAGAATGCTCAGATGAATGGCGCGCAAAAGATTCAATTTATGAAGGAGTATTTGGAGTTGACCGACCGGCCTTGGTCCTTAGCGCGATCTGTTGTCACGTTTATGACCTCAGCCGGAACCTTGGCGCTTGGTTTCTTTGCCGCGAGCGGGGGGTTCAGCCGCAGATAGAACGGCGCGCCGCTCTCAATCTACTGATTCCAATCTTGGCCGAAGCCGTCCAAGCCTAGGCATCGCCCGGATAGCACACACAGAAAAAGGGCGGACCGTTAGACGGCCCGCCCTCTTAAAAATCTTGCTGACGCGAAGATTATTCGGCGTTTGCAGCGTTCGAAGCAGCGTTCGCAGCGTTGTCAGCAGCGTTAGCGGCATTCGCAGCGTTGTCGGCTGCGTTAGCAGCGTTCTCAACAACGTTTTCGACGACAGCGTTCGAAGCGTTCGCGGTCTCGTTGGCCGGCTTCTCACCGCAAGCGGCGAGGGCCATCAGGCCGGCCGAAGCGAAAACAACAGCGATCTTCTTCATTGTGTACGGCTCCCATAGCATATTGCCGCGTCGGCATATTTTTAACACGCTCGACGCGAGCGACCCGCATTAACGTGTGCGCTGCACAAATCAATGCTTTTCTGCGTCGGTGAAGCGACGGAATCACGCGACGGAGTGTTGTCTACTACAGAAGTTCACTTAACCGCCAGTGATTCCGCCGCATCGGCGATTGCAAAAAGCGTAACCGCCCAGGCACTGACATTTTGTTGCAGTTGAGCGCGATCGACCTTGTCTAACGTGTCGTCGGCGGTGTGGTGAATGTCAAAATAGCGGGTGCCGTCCTGCTGCAAATCAATGACGGGGACGCCCGCTTTGACGAGCGGCTCGATGTCAGATCCGCCGCCTGCCGCCAGACGACTGGGCGCGATCCCGAGCGGGGAGAGGGTGCTGGCAATTCGTTCCGAAAGCGCCTCATGCCCTGCGGGTAGTTTGAAATCGACGCGCCAGACCCGGTCAGCGCCAAAGTCGGACTCCATGGCCACGGCGTGCCGTTCGCCACCATGTGCCGTGAAATAAGCGCGGCCCCCGTCGCCGCCCACTTCCTCTGCGCCCGCCATCAATATGCGGATCGTTCGACGGAGCGGGCCAGCCTTTGCGGCATGAAGCGCAGCGGCGGTGATGATCCCGCACCCAGAGGCGTCGTCTATCGCTCCGGTGCCCTGATCCCAGCTGTCGATATGACAGGCGGCAAGGACGATCCCGGCCGTCGGGTCCGTGCCCGGCAGTTCGGCAATGACATTGCCCGACGGCTGGTCCTTCAGCATTTTGGATGTGAGAGTTAGATGCAGGCGAACCGGCTGTCCTCTGGAAAGGATGCGCGTCAGTTGGTCTGCGTCCACTGTGCTGAGCGCGGCTGCGGGGATCGGCTTTACGCCATCGGCCCACATCTGCACGCCGCTATGGGGGAGGCGGTGGTGGTCCGTGCCGATCGACCGTATGACGATGGCGGTCGCCCCCTTTTTCGATGCAATGCTTGGCCCCTGACGGCGTGTAGCGCCGAAATGGCTGTAGGAACTGCTATCCTGCGTTGCGGCCATGGCGTGGCTGACGAAGGCGATCTTGCCTTTCAGACTGCCGTCGGGTGCTGCTTGCAGGTCTGAAAGGGTGGGGAAATATATGACTTCGCCCTCGATGCCATTGGCAGACGTGGACGCGCTATTTCCCAGCGCCGCCGCCGTCAGATTTTGCGGGAAGGGGGAGAGGATGCGCGCCTCGTCATGGCCGCGGACCCAGGCTGGCATCTTATAGGGTTCGGATCGCACATTGGAGAAGCCGAGCGCCTTTAGCTTCGCCACGGCCCACTCGCGGGCGCGGGCTTCCTGAGGCGTTCCGGCTGGGCGGGGGCCGACTTCCGTCGTCAGCCCTTCGATGAAGTCCCAAGCTATATTGTCCTGCAACGCGGCCTCTCGAATCGCCGTCGTATCCGCAGGCGCGGCGGCGAGGGGAAGGGGGGACGCGATGCTGCCGAGAAGGAGCGCGGCGAAGGTGCCCGATCGGATTTTCTGCATGGGTGAAGGCTTAGCCAGCCATCCCGCATTTGCCAATGGCGCCGGGCTTCGCTAACTCCGGCGCGATTTTACCTCATTCGTCCTTCGGAGCGTCTTCAAGCCATGTCCGCCTCCTCGCAATACGCCTTCGTCATGAAGAACATGACCAAGACCTTCCCCGGCGCGCCAAAGCCGGTGCTGAATGGTATCAACCTGCAATTTTATCGCGGTGCCAAGATCGGCATCGTCGGTCCCAACGGCGTCGGTAAATCGACGTTGATCAAGATCATGGCGGGCATCGACACCGATTACAGCGGTGAGGCATGGCCGGGTGAGAACATCACCGTGGGGTATCTGGCGCAGGAGCCGCAGCTCGATCCTGCCAAGAATGTGCTTGAGAATGTGAAGGACGGCGCGCGGGAAGTCGCGGACAAGCTCGACCGGTTCAACGAGATCAGCATGATCATGGCCGATCCGCCGGAAGACGCTGATTTCGACGCTCTGATGGCCGAGATGGGCGAATTGCAGGAACAGATCGACGCGGTCGATGGGTGGACGCTCGACAATCAGCTGGAGATCGCAATGGAGGCCCTGCGCTGCCCGCCGTCCGACTGGTCGGTGGAAAGCCTTTCCGGCGGTGAAAAGCGCCGTATCGCGCTGACCCGCCTGCTGATCCAGAAGCCGGACATCCTGCTGCTCGACGAACCGACCAACCATCTGGACGCGGAGAGCGTGGAGTGGCTGGAAAATCACCTTAAGGAATATGCGGGTGCGGTGCTGATGATCACCCACGATCGCTACTTCCTGGACAATGTCGTGGGTTGGATCCTGGAACTCGATCGTGGGAAATATTTCCCGTACGAAGGCAATTATTCGACCTACCTCGAAAAGAAGTCTAAGCGTCTGGAACAGGAATCCCGCGAGGAATCGGGTCGGCAGAAGGCGATCAAGGACGAGCTGGAGTGGATTCGGCAGGGACCGAAGGGACGCCAGACCAAGTCGAAAGCGCGTATCGCCAAGTTCGAACAGCTGGTCGCAAGCCAGGAAAGCCGCACCCCCGGCAAGGCGCAAATCGTTATCCAGGTGCCCGAACGGCTGGGTGGCAAGGTCATCGAGGCGAAGAACATCTCGAAAGCCTATGGCGACAAGCTGCTGTTCGAGGATTTGTCCTTCACTCTGCCGCCCGGCGGGATTGTCGGCGTGATCGGGCCGAACGGCGCGGGTAAGTCCACGCTGTTCCGCATCCTCACTGGTCAGGAGACGCCGGATTCGGGTGAGGTCGACATCGGTTCGACCGTGCGCCTGGGCTATGTCGACCAAAGCCGTGATCATCTGGACCCATCCAAAAATGTCTGGGAAGAGGTGTCGGACGGCCTCGATTATGTGAAGGTCAACGGTCACGACATGTCGACGCGGGCCTATGTCGGCGCCTTCAACTTCAAGGGGCAGGACCAGCAGAAGAATGTCGGCAAGCTGTCTGGCGGTGAGCGCAACCGCGTGCACATGGCCAAGATGCTGAAGAAGGGCGGCAACGTGCTGCTGCTCGACGAACCGACTAACGACCTTGACGTCGAAACGCTGGCCGCGCTGGAAGAAGCGATCGAAAACTTCGCGGGTTGCGCCGTGGTGATCAGCCACGATCGCTTCTTCCTCGATCGTCTTGCCACCCACATTCTTGCGTTCGAAGGCAACAGCCATGTCGAGTGGTTTGAGGGCAACTTTGAAATGTATGAAGAGGATAAGCGGCGGAGGTTGGGCGATGCCGCCGATCGGCCGACGAGCCTGGCTTACAAGAAACTCACGCGCTGATGGTAGTTGTGCGGCGCGTGCGGTGACGGATGATTGCAATTAGCGCAACGACATCCTCGCCCTTCGCACTTGCACAATGGCGGTGTGAACCACATATCGGAGAGGCCTTTCAGGCATCCTCTCCTAAAACTTTCAGGCCGGCCCGATTGGGTCGGCCATTTTTTTTGTGCTGCTGGTCAGAAGCGGTCGCTGGCGAGATGTCCCGCCGGGGCGGGAAGGGGCGGCCCTAGCAGGTCGGCTGCTTCTCGAAAGACCTCGAACCTTCGACAGGCATGTCAGCCTTATCGACGCGCGCCACCTGAGCTGCTGGAGGACCTTCAGCGGCCAGAGCCGTGAAGCGTTCCACGGCCTTATCGGCGCCTTCGATCAGCACTTCGACGCTGCCGTCCAGACGATTGCGGACCCATCCGGTCAAGCCCAACTCGGTAGCCGTCTGCTTTGCCCAATTGCGATAGAATACGCCCTGCACCCGGCCCAGTATCATGAGGTGCCGAGCGACGATCATCGTCAATGCACCCGTTTGATCCAGGTTTGGCCGTTTTCCCGCGTCTCGGTGATGAAATTGGGGATCGCCTGCACCAGGTCCGACAGGCGCTTGAAACCGTAATTGCGCACATCGAAGCTGGATCGGTTGCCGACGCGCTGGCCGACCGGCCCCAGCGCGGCAAAGCCCTTCTCATCGCGCTTGGCCGCGTCATAGGCTTCTATCAGGAGGCGGATGACTTCATCATCCACCTTCTTATATTCATTCTTGGCTGGCGCGGCGGCTTTGGTCGAGACGTCAAGCTGCATCGGCTCCGGTATCGCTTCGGAGGCCGATTCCGCCAGCGAGCGGGCGAGCGCGGCAACGTCAATGAAGCGGGTACAGGCCCGGCGGAAGCCTTCGGGTGTCTTGTCCGAACCGAAGCCATAGACGTCGATCCCTTCCTGACGGATGCGCGTCACCAACGGCGTGAAATCGCTGTCGCTCGACATGAGGCCGAAGCCCGTGACCCGGCCGCCCGCCATCAGGTCCATGGCGTCGATCGTCATCTTCATGTCGGTGGCATTCTTCCCCTTGGTGAGGTCGAATTGCTGCTGCGTTTCGATGGCCTGAGTCACGGCCTGCCGCGCCCAGCCCTTGAGCGAGGGCTTGCTCCAATTGCCATAGGCGCGGCGGATATTGACTGTTCCCAGCTCTGCGAGAACGGTCAGCACCGGATCGAAATGGTCGGCGGAGGCATTGTCTGCGTCGATCAACAGGGCGACATTGCCGCTGGGGATCGCCGAGGGCATCAGGCCGATTCCAGCGCCGCCGGATGGAATTCTCCAGTCGCTTCATCCAGCAGATGCAGTTGCCCGTCTGCAATCGCGAAGAATGCGCCGACCAACTTCAATTCGCCACTGCGTTCCTTGGTGCGGACGCAGGGGAAGGTACGCAGGTTGGCAAGGCTGACCTTGACCCCTTCCTGCTCCATGGCGCGATGCGCGTCGCGGCCGTGATCGTCGCCGAAGCGTTCGACGACCTTTTCCCGCGCGCCATCAAGCATGTCTATCCAGTTATGGATGAAGCCACCTTCTCCGGGAGGGGCATCCTTCAGTTCCTGGCTGAGGGCCGCCTTGCAGCCGCCGCACTTGCCATGGCCCATGACGACGATCTCGCCAACCTTGAGCACCTGAACGGCAAACTCCAGCGCGGCCGAAACGCCATGATGGCCCGGATTAGTTTCAAATGGGGGCACAAGCGCGGCCACATTGCGGACCACGAAGATCTCGCCGGGGCTGGTGTCGAAAATCTGCGCGGGATCGACTCGGCTGTCGGAGCAGGCGATGACCATGACGCGCGGGCTTTGCCCTTCGCTCAATTCATCCCATCGGCCACGTTGTTGAGTCCAGCCGGTGTTGCGGAAGCGGCGATAGCCTTCGAGCATGTCGGAAAAGTCGGTCATGCCCAAGTCTCTGCCCAACAATCTGGGGGCTGGCAAGAGTGGGCATGCATCGCTATTTGATGGCGCATGACAGACACCGCTCCGCTACCTGTGCAAGCCACTCCGCAACGTGCGCGCAAGCCCGATTGGATCAGGGTGAAGGCGCCGACGAGTCCGGGCTATAACGAAACCCGGAAGCTGATGCGGGAAAAGGGGCTGGCCACGGTCTGCGAAGAGGCGGCTTGCCCGAACATCGGGGAATGCTGGACCAAGAAGCATGCGACGGTGATGATCCTGGGTGACGTGTGCACGCGGGCCTGCGCCTTCTGCAACGTCAAGACCGGCATGCCGCGCAAGGTCGATCCGAACGAGCCGCAAAATCTGGCCGACGCTTGCGCGGAAATGGGGCTGGAGCATATCGTCATCACTTCCGTCGATCGCGACGATCTGCCTGATGGCGGCGCTTCGCAGTTCGTGAAGGTGATCGAAGCGTTGCGGCGGACGACTCCGGACACGACGATCGAGATTTTGACCCCGGACTTCCGGAACAAGCATGAACGCGCAGTCGAGATGATCGTGGCTGCGCGACCGGATGTCTATAATCATAACCTTGAGACGGTGCCCCGCCTGTATCCGACGATTCGCCCCGGTGCGCGTTATTATGCTTCGCTGCGGTTGCTGGAGACGGTGAAGAAGCTGGACCCGTCGATCTTCACCAAGTCGGGGATCATGCTCGGCCTGGGTGAAGAGCGCCTGGAGGTCCATCAGGTGATGGACGACATGCGTTCGGCCGACATCGATTTCCTGACCATGGGGCAATATCTGCAGCCTACGCCGAGGCATGCCAAGGTGATGGAGTTCGTGACCCCTGCGGCGTTCAATGCCTATGCCGGGATCGCGCGCGCCAAGGGCTTTTTGCAAGTGGCATCGAGCCCGCTGACCCGTTCCAGCTATCATGCGGGCAAGGATTTCGCCGAGATGCGGGCGGCGCGTGAGGCTCAGCTGGCACGGGCAGCGCGCTGAAAACATGCCGAAACATCACGAAACAAGGCCGCTTCCCTACACGCCTGACCAGATGTTCGACCTTGTTTCGAATGTGGCGTCCTATCCTGAATTCCTGCCGTGGATCAGCGCGATCCGCGTTCGCCAGGACAGTGATTCGGAGATGGTTGCCGACATGATCGTCGGCTTCAAAGGCATCAAGGAAAGCTTCACGTCGCGCGTGCACAAGCATCGGCCTGATTTCGTGCGCGTCGACTATCTGGAAGGCCCGCTCAAGCATCTTCACAACCAGTGGCGGTTCCGCGATGACGGGAAGGGCGGCGTGCTTGTCGATTTCGAGGTCGAATTCGAGTTCAAGAATCGTCTGTTCGAGATGATCGCCGGGCAGATGTTCGACAAGGCTCTGCGCAAGATGATCGGCGCGTTCGAAACCCGCGCGGCGGAACTTTACGGCGACTCGGGCAGCAGAAGTTCTAGCGCGCAAAGCGCCGCCTGAAGGCGCACGCCGCCCCGGCCGCTATCCTCAAAATGGCGCATGTCGGCGACGACCTTGTCCGGGTTGCCGCCGCGTTCAGCGCGAGCGAAAACGACGGTGCCCACCGGCTTTTGCTCTGATCCGCCGCCGGGGCCAGCGATGCCCGTAATGGCAACGGCTACATTGGCGTGGCTTTTGGTGAGAGCGCCCTGCGCCATTGCCCAGGCGGTGGCGATGGAAACGGCTCCGAAGGTTTCCAGAACGTCCTGAGAGACCTTCAGCAGCTCATTCTTCATGTCATTCGAATAAGTGATGAATCCTGCTTCAAAAACCTCCGAAGACCCGGCGATTTCGGTGAGGGCAGCGGACACAAGACCGCCAGTACAGCTTTCCGCAACAGCGATAGTGCGGCCAGCGCGACGATTGGCGATGATGACGCGCTCGGCGAGGTCCACCAGCGAGGTGGGGAGGATGCGATCTGGCATGGGGTTAGAATAGCGCGGGGAGGGAGATGGTTGCAACGGCTTGTGCAGCAATGCCTTCGCGGCGTCCGGCAAAGCCCAGGCGTTCGGTGGTGGTGGCCTTCACGCTGACCCGATCGAGCGGGATGGCTAGCAACTCGCTGATGCGCTGGCGCATGGCATCGCGGTGAGGGCCGATCTTCGGAGCCTCACAGATGATCGTGACGTCGATATGGTCGATGCAGCCACCCCGGGACGTCACCCGATCTCGCGCATATTCGAGGAATCGGGAGGACGCCGCGCCGCGCCATTGCGGATCGGATGGGGGGAAGTGACTGCCGATGTCCCCTGCGGCAAGAGCGCCGAGCATGGCATCGACGATCGCGTGAATTGCGACATCCGCATCGCTATGCCCCGCGAGTCCCTTTTCATGGGGAACCTGAACGCCGCAAAGCCAAAGCTCCTCATCCGCAGCGAGCCGGTGGACATCATAGCCCATGCCGACGCGGGTCGTTCGCTGTGATGCCAGCAGCGCTTCGGCCCGGATGAAATCTTGAGGGTAGGTCAATTTTTCCAACCTTTCGTCGCCGGGAACCAGAGTGACGTCATGGCCCGCCTGACGGAGCATCTGGGCATCATCGGTGGCTTCGCGCCCATCGTCCCAATTGCGATGCGCGGTGAGGATGGCGTCGAAGTGAAATGCTTGTGGGGTTTGCGCCCGGAAAAGCGCTGATCGATCCACAATGTCGCCCGCCAGGTCGCCCGCTGACCTTACCAATGTGTCGGCGACGGGGAGGGCGGGGATGGCGCCCGGCGCGAAGTCGAGCGCAGCCAGCAGTTGATTGATCATGGAAGCGGACAGGAAAGGGCGGGCAGCATCGTGGATCAACACCCTGTCGGCACCACCGGCGGCAGCGATAGCCTCAAGCCCCGCATGAACGGATCCGCGGCGGCTGTCCGCACCCTGGACGATCGACGTGACCTGGTCCTCGTCAATCAGCGACCGGACTGTTTCCTCCTGCCCGGCGCCGATGACCAGGTAGACCGCACCGACTAGCGGATGAGCCGCCAGCGCCTGAATGGAGTAGGTGATGATGGCCTTGCCCCCAATGTGACGAAATTGCTTGGGTACATCGCCCCCGGCGCGACTGCCTTGGCCAGCTGCAAGTACCAGCGCGGCGACCCTCTGATTGCTCCCTGTCATCGCAGCGCGTGTAGCGAACGGTGGATCGCTCCGCCAGACGGCTTGCTTGCCGCATCGCCGCTTTTCCGCTAAGGGCTGCCTGTTTTTTAGGCAAAGCTGGTGATGCGCATAATTTCCCCCATCTCCGTTGGTCCGGTGACGATCGACATGCCCGTGATCCTGGCGCCGATGACTGGCGTCACGGATATGCCGTTCCGCACGCTGGTGCGCCGTTACGGATCGGGACTGAACGTGACGGAGATGATCGCGAGCGCGGCCATGATCCGCGAGACACGGCAGTCTTTGCAGAAGGCGGCCTGGCATCCAGTAGAGGAGCCAGTGTCCATGCAGCTTGCGGGCTGCTCACCGCAGGAGATGGCCGAAGCCGCGAAGCTGAATGCGGATCGCGGCGCGGCGATCATCGACATCAATATGGGCTGTCCGGTCAAGAAGGTTGTGAACGGCGATGCGGGCAGCGCTCTGATGCGCGACCTGCCTCTGGCCGCCGCGCTGATCGAGGCGACGGTGAAGGCCGTCGATGTGCCCGTGACCGTCAAGATGCGGATGGGGTGGGATCATGCCAGCCTCAATGCCCCTGAACTGGCGCGGATTGCGCAGGATCTGGGTGCGAAGATGATCACTGTACATGGGCGGACGCGCTGCCAGATGTACAAGGGTAGCGCCGATTGGGCGTTCGTACGGAATGTGAAGGACGCCGTGTCGTTGCCCGTGATTGTCAATGGCGACATCTGCTCGATCGAAGATGCGGAAACGGCGCTGGAGCAAAGCGGGGCGGACGGCGTCATGATCGGCCGTGGCGCCTATGGGCGGCCCTGGCTGATCGGACAGGTGATGCACTGGTTCCGCACGGGGCAGCGTCTTCCCGATCCTTCGCTCGCTGAGCAATATCAGCTGATAACAGAGCATTATCGTGCGATGATCGAGCATTATGACGGCCTTACCGGCGTCAACATGGCTCGCAAGCATATCGGTTGGTATACCAAGGGTCTTACCGGATCGGCGGAGTTTCGTAACGCTGTGAATCAGGAGCCGGATGGCGACGTGGTGCTGGATATGCTGGCGCGCTTTTACGAGCCGCTGATTGCCCCGGACGGAGCGATCGAGACCCGCAAGGCGGCATGACCATGCCACTGACGACCGTCCCGCCGCCCCGGATGCAGCAGGACGGACCATCACCGTCGGAATTGATGATCGCACTCCCCGTGGCGACGTTGATCGTGGCGCCGGACAACAGCATTGCCGATGCGAATGTCCGGGCGGAAACTTTGCTCAACATGGCGCGATCTGCGATCGTGGGAAGCGATGTCACGCGCACGGTTCGGATGGCGGACGCGAGTTCTCGCTTCGACATTTGGCATAGCAGCAAGCCGATAGCCGCTTATGACGTCAAGGTGCATGCGGGGCGAACGGCGGAGATGGAAGTCGATCTGATGATCGCACCGATTGTCGACCATGAAGGGTGGCGGGTGGTGTCGATCCACGCTCAAAGCCATGCGCGGCAGATTGGCCATCGTGGCACTGCGGGCGGCGCGCGATCGGCCATGGGCGCCGCAGCCATATTGGCGCATGAGATCAAGAATCCGCTATCAGGCATCCGTGGCGCAGCACAGCTTTTGGAGTCCGGCAACGATGGACGCGACGCCGTGCTGACCCAGTTGATCTGCAACGAGGTCGATCGGATCGCCGCCCTGATCGATCGTATGCAGGATTTCACGACCGATCACAGGCTGGAATGCCGACCGGGCAACATCTATCCCATGATTGATCGGGCGGCCAACATCGCCGCTGCCGGTTTTGCAAGAAATATAAGAATTATAAAACGTTACGATCCGTCATTGCCATTTGCCGTCATCAATGACGATGCGCTTGTGCAAATCATGCTCAACTTGCTGAAAAATGCTGCTGAGGCGTTGGAGGAAGTCGAAGAACCCTGCATCCGCGTTGAAACCGCGTTCCGCCATGGCGTGTCGGTCGTGCTGGGCGATGGAAAGGGCAGCGCGGTATTGCCTATCGAGATACTGGTCATCGATAATGGGCCGGGCGTGCCGGAACATATATTGGATCACCTCTTCAACCCCTTCATCACGGGCAAGCGCGATGGGCAGGGGCTGGGTCTGGCATTGGTGGACAAGCTGGTGCGGGACATGAATGGGTTCGTCCAATATTCACGCGATTCAGACGCGGGCGAATCGACGTTCCGAATCCTGCTTCCCATGGGGATGGGAGCATGACGACCACCGGGTCGATATTGGTCGTCGATGACGATCCCGCCATTTGCATGGTGGTCGGGGAAGCGCTGCGGCGGCAGGGGCATAAGGTAAAGACCGCGTCGTCCATTCGGGAGCGTAGCGCCCTGATCGACAGTTTCGCGCCGGATGTGCTCATAACTGACGTCATGCTGCCGGATGGCGATGGTCTGGACGGCGTCGCGGAGATCCTGGAGCGCAGGCCAGACCTTAGCGTGATCATATTGTCGGCGCAGAACACATTGAACACCGCTATTCGCGCCACGGAGAAGGGGGCCTTCGAATATCTCCCCAAGCCGTTCGACCTCAATGAATTGGCGCGGGCGGTCGGTGACGCCCTCGGCATGAACAAGGCCGAGGAGGGCAATCAGGAGGATGGCCTTCCCCACGACGGACTGCCTCTCGTCGGGCGATCTCCCGCCATGCAGGAGGTTTACCGGACGATCGCGCGGGTATTGTCCAATGATCTCAGCATCCTGGTGCTGGGTGAGTCGGGTACGGGGAAGGAACTTGTCGCCGAAGCGATCCATGGGCTGGGGCAGCGCCGTACCAAGCCATTTGTCGCCATCAACATGGCCGCAATCCCACGCGAACTGATCGAGGCCGAACTGTTCGGCTATGAAAAGGGCGCGTTTACGGGAGCCAATGTCCGTACCGCCGGGAAGTTCGAGCAGGCGCAGGGCGGAACCCTGTTCCTCGACGAGATCGGCGACATGCCGATGGAGGCGCAGACTCGCCTGCTGCGGGTCTTGCAATCAGGTGAGGTGACGACGGTCGGTGGATCGAAGCCGGTGCGGGTGAATGTGCGCATCGTTGCAGCCACGAACAAGGACCTTCCCAAGCTGATCGAGGAAAACAGGTTCCGGGAAGATCTTTATTATCGGCTGAATGTCGTGCCCATTCCCTTGCCTGCCTTGCGCGAACGGCGGGAGGACGTGATCCTCCTCGCAAGGCATTTCCTGGAACGCGCCGCGCAGGAGGGGCTGCCCCGAAAGACCTTGTCGGATGATGCCGCGCAATTGCTGATGGCCTATCATTGGCCGGGCAATGTCCGTGAGCTTCAGAACCTGATGCAAAGGCTGGCGGTGCTGAGCCGCGAGACCGTGATCGCGGGGGAGGTGTTGCGCAACAGCTTGCCGCTGGACCTGGTGCCTCCGGATTATGCCGCACCCGCCGATCAACTGGTCCTGGCCGTGCGCGAATGGGCAAAGCGGCAGTTGGGGATCGGCATCGGACAGCCCAACCGGAATCTGCATGATGATATGCTGGCGGTCGTCGAACCGATCCTGTTGCAGGAAACGCTTGCGAGCGTGGATGGTAACCAGATCCGGGCCGCGGGGTTGCTGGGGATCAACCGTAACACGTTGCGCAAGAAGTTGACGGACTATGGTTTGGACCCGCTGCAACTGCGCGTGTCGGACTGAGCCGGGACGAAACGACACAGGTGTTCGGCCAAGGGACGATGTGTCCCAAATACTGTGTTTGATCAGGCACGGCGTTGTTGTAAGAAAGCCACTATGGAAGGTGCAGTGACTCTCTCCACGCGAGGTCGGGCATGGAAGAGATATTTTCCGCCCTTCCTTCGACGTCATCTCGCTCCGCTGGTGGAGGCGGTCACGTTGATGCTGTTCCTTGGAACGGCGGGCATCACCTATTTCCTGTTGTCGGGTCAGGGGCAGTCATACACGCTGCTTACGCCGCCGATCGTCGCGTTGCTGCTGGTGGGAAATCTGGTTCCGGCGATCGCGCTTCTCGTGTTGCTTGGACGCCGGGTCGCGAAGCGCCGCGCCGCACAGTCCGCGATAGGGAGTGACGGGCAACTTCACGTCAGGCTGGTAGCCATCTTCTCGATCGTGGCCAGCGTCCCGATGTTGCTGGTCGTCATCTTCGCGTCGCTGTTGTTCCAATATGGCGTACAATTCTGGTTTTCTGACAGCGCGCGCGGGATGTTGCAAAATGCCAGCGATCTCGCTCGCGGCTATTATGAGCAAAATCTTCGCGAGGTGGGCGACGAAACGGTGACCATGGCGAGCGACTTGCGAGATTATCTCGGCCAGTCGAAAGTATCGAGCCCGCGCTTTGCAGAAGGCTATATTTACCAGGTCGTCACGCGAAAACTCAATCGTTCGGCGATCATCGAGGTCGGCAAGGACGGGGTGGCACGCACCGCCGCGACGGTCGACCCGGATAGCCGACCTGCTTCAGAAATGCTGTCACCCGATGTCGTCAAGAGATTGGAAGCAGGCGAGAATGTTGTTGTTGCAGCGAAGCCAAACCAGATTCAGGCGGTGACGCTGCTCTACCCCGGCGCGAAAATCTATCTTTATGCCACTCGGGATTCCGGTTCGACCGCATTCAGCAATGTGGAGCGCGCGCAGAAGGTCCTGTCCGATTACGATATCTTCGCTGCCCAATCACGCGCCCTTCAGCTGCGATTTAACGTCGCTCTGTTCGTAGGATCGCTTCTGCTGGTCGGCATAGCGGTCTATATTGCATTGGCGGTTGCGGATTGGATGGTTCGCCCGGTGAATGAATTGGTGACCGCCGCCCGGCGAGTGACGGCAGGTGATTTGTCCGCGCGTGTCACCAGCCCGCAGTCCCGCGATGAAATCGGAACGCTCGCATCTGCCTTCAACAGGATGACCCAGAGGCTGGAGGCGCAGACAGGCGCGCTTGTCGCCGCGAACAGCCAGTTGGATGAACGTCGCGCCTTCATCGAGGCCATCCTGTCAGGCGTTTCGGCAGGCGTTTTGTCGGTGGACAGGGAAGGGGTGATCCTGCTTCTCAACAGTTCGGCCGCCGCCATTCTGGTGAAGGACGGCGATGATCCGGTAGGGCGACCGTTGAGCGCCGTTTCGCCGGAACTGGCGGCTCTTATCGCTTCGGAGGAGGGGGCGGGGATCGTGCAGACGCGCGCGCACGGCGAAATGCGGACCCTGGCAGTCAAAGTGTCCGAAGACGCATCGCGTCACATCCTGACGTTCGACGACATCACGCAGCAATTGTCCGATCAGCGGCGCGCCGCATGGTCCGACGTGGCTCGTCGGATTGCGCATGAGATCAAGAACCCGCTGACGCCCATCCAGCTCGCGGCGGAGCGCTTGCAGCGCCGCTATGCCGAGGAAGTGACGAGCGACAAGGCCACCTTCACCCGCCTGACCGGGACCATCGTCAGGCAGGTAGGCGATCTGCGGCGTATCGTGGATGAATTCTCCTCGTTCGCCCGGATGCCCAAACCCGTGTTCCGCCGCGAGGCTGTTGCGGATATAGCCCGTCATGCCCTGTTCCTGCACGAAGTGGCGCATCCCGACGTTAAATTTGAATTCCGCGGCGGGCCGCATGATATGGAGCTTGTTTGTGACCGACGACAGCTGGGGCAAGCGCTAACCAATATCGTCAAAAATGCCGTGGAGGCTATCGAACCCAAGCCCGAACCTGCCGAGGGCGGTGTCCGTGGTCATGTTCGCATGACGGTGGGTCAGGAGGACGGCAATCTGCTCATCAACGTCAGCGATGACGGGATCGGGCTTCCGCCGGAGCGGGAGAGGGTGCTGGAACCCTATATGACAACCCGCAGCAAGGGGACCGGCTTGGGGCTCGCCATCGTCAAGAAGATCGTCGAGGAACATATGGGCGAAATCCGCCTGGAAGATGCGGAAGGCGGAGGGACGAGCGTTACGTTGCGCTTCCCCACAGCCGCTCTTGAGAAATTGGAAGAAGGGCAGGTCGTAGCATTGCCCAAGGGAAAAGTGACAGCCAATGGCGCTTGATATTCTGGTAGTCGATGATGAAGAGGACATCCGTGATCTGGTCGCGGGCGTGCTTGAGGATGAGGGCTTTACCACTCGCACTGCTGCCAACAGCGACAGCGCGATCGAGGCGCTGGATACCAGACGTCCTTCGCTGGTCCTGCTGGACGTCTGGCTTCAGGGGTCGACCCTGGATGGTCTGGAATTGCTCGACGTGATCAAACAGCGCGACGCGACCATTCCGGTGCTCATGATTTCGGGGCATGGCAATATCGACACGGCCGTGGCCGCGATCCGCAAGGGTGCGGCGGACTTTATCGAAAAGCCGTTCGAAGCCGACCGGCTGTTGCATCTGGTCGCGCGGGCTACCGAAACCGAGAGATTACGGCGGGAAAATCAGGTCCTGCGTGCCCGGTTTGGGCAGGATGACGAACTGACGGGCACTTCGGCCGCGATCAATGCGGTGCGGGCGACGATAAAGAAGGTCGCCGGCACGGGCAGCCGGGTGCTGATTTCGGGTCCTGCGGGCGTGGGCAAAGAAGTCGCGGCGCGCATGCTTCACAGCTGGAGCGGGAGGGCCGATGCGCCCTTCATCATCGTCGCGGCGGCGCGAATGGACCCCGACCGGGTCGAAGAGGAACTGTTTGGCGTCGAAGACCCCAGCGGCCTTGTGCGTCCCGGCTATCTTGAGCAGGCGCATGGCGGCACGCTTTACCTTGACGAGATCGCAGACATGCCCGTCACGACGCAGGGCAAGATATTGCGGGTTCTGACGGACCAGAGCTTCACGCGCGTGGGCGGGCAACGGCAGGTGAAGGTGGACGTACGCGTCATCTCTTCGACGGCGCGGGACCTGGCAGCAGAAATCGAGGAGCGGCGGTTCCGGGAAGACTTGTTCTATCGCCTCAACGTGGTGCCCCTCATCATCCCTTCCTTGTCGGAACGGCGAGATGACATTCCTCCGCTGGTCGAGCATTATCTCGCACGTTTCGCGGCCGAACGGCGGGTGCCGTCGCCCGAGATCGCCAGTGATGCCATGGCCGCGCTTCAGGCGAACGAATGGCCCGGCAACGTTCGCCAGCTGCGCAACGTCATCGAGCGGACAATGATCCTTGCTCCGGGCGAGCGGATAGGGCGGATCGAGCTGGACATGCTGCCTAGCGAGCTTTCCAGCAATGGCGCGGGCGAAGGGATGGGTCAGTCCGCCATCATGGGGGCGCCGTTGCGGGAAGCGCGGGAAAGTTTTGAACGCGAATATCTGCGCATTCAGATCAGGCGATTTTCCGGCAACATATCCCGAACGGCCACGTTCATCGGCATGGAACGATCTGCATTGCACCGCAAGCTCAAGCTGCTTGGGATCACGGATGGAAAAGACAATTGATGCAAGGGGATGAGCCATAGCCCATCTGGGGCATGGACGCCCCTTCGCAATTGCGGTAGCTTTCTGATTGCCCCCGGTGAGCGGGGGCGGGCAAGACACCCTGCCCAGGGGTGCAAGAGCGGGTAACGTCCCGCCAATAAGGTGAAGACCATGGCAGAAAAACTCAATAATCTTCAGGACATATTCCTGAACAACCTGCGCAAGAGCAAGACGCCCGTGACCATGTTCCTGGTAAAAGGCGTGAAGTTGCAAGGGATCATCACCTGGTTTGATAATTTTTCGGTTCTGTTGCGGCGCGACGGACAGTCGCAGCTTGTCTACAAGCACGCGATCTCCACCGTGATGCCCGCTCAGTCGATGGACCTGACCGACCTTCGCAAGGCGAGCGACGGCAATTCAAAGCCCAAGCTGCTTCAGGAAATATTCCTGAGCGCCGTCCGCAAGTCCGGTAGCCCCGTCACCATGTTCCTGGTCAACGGCGTGATGTTGCAGGGTGAGATCGCTGCATTCGATCTTTTCTGCATGTTGCTGGAACGCGACGGCATGGTGCAGCTTGTCTACAAGCACGCCATCTCCACTGTCCAACCTCTCCATGCGCTCGACCTGAGCGGCGAAGGCGAGGGCGAGGATTGATCAATCTATTTCGGTACGGCCCGCCTTCTGATGAGGCGGGTCGGCGCCTGATGCGTTAGGCGCTTATGGCCGTCTTCAACCGGGACTCTGCCGACGAAGTATCGCGCGGCGCGCGGGCCGTGGTCGTGCGCGCTGACACTCATGGAGTGGAACGGCGCGACAGTGATGCCCGGCTGGAGGAGGCGAAGGGCCTCGCTCTGGCGATAGGGATCGACGTACGCGCGGCGCAGGCGTTTCGCGTGCGTGATCGGAAGCCCGCAACGCTGTTCGGAAGTGGCCAGGTCGATCAGATCGCGACCCTGGCGCGGATGGAAGAAGCCGAACTGGTCATTATCGACAACGCTTTGAGCCCGGTTCAACAGAGCAATCTTGAAAAGGCTACTGAAGCCAAGGTGATCGACCGAACGGGGTTGATCCTCGAAATCTTCGGCGAACGCGCGGCCACCAATGAAGGACGCCTTCAGGTCGAACTGGCCCATCTTGATTATCAGGCGGGCAGGCTGGTGCGCAGCTGGACCCACCTTGAACGGCAGCGCGGCGGCTTTGGGTTCCTGGGTGGTCCCGGCGAAACGCAGATCGAGGCCGACCGGCGGATGATCCGGGATCGCATGGCGAAGATCAGGCGTGAACTTGACCAGGTGACCCGTACCCGCAGTCTGCATCGGGCGCGGCGGCAAAGAGCTCCTTGGCCGGTGATCGCGCTCGTCGGCTATACCAATGCTGGAAAGTCCACGCTTTTCAACCGCATGACGGGCGCCGATGTCATGGCGGAAGATTTGCTGTTTGCGACGCTGGACCCGACCATGCGCCAGATCGCATTACCGGGATTGGACAAGGCGATCCTGTCGGACACGGTCGGTTTTGTGTCGGATCTTCCCACGCAACTGATCGCGGCGTTTCGCGCCACGCTGGAAGAAGTTCTGTCTGCTGACCTCATTATACATGTCCGCGACATCGCCCATCCTGATAGCGAGGCGCAGCGCGATGATGTGCTGGATGTGCTGAGTGAGCTTGGTGTTGCGGGTGAGGGCGCTCTTGAGGGCGGAGCAGGGGACGACGCCCCTCCGATTATCGAGGCGTGGAATAAACTTGATCTGCTGGGTGAGGAAGAAGCTGCGCAACTTCGGGAAATCGCGGAGCGGCGCGGGGATGTCGTGATCCTTTCCGCCCTGACCGGAGATGGCGTGGATGATCTGCAACGATGCATAAGCGCCAGACTGACTGCTGGGGCGCAAATCCATCAACTTCGGGTGCCGTTGGCGGATGGCGCTGCCGTTGCCTGGCTGCACGAGCATGGTGAAGTGATAGAAAGCCAAACGGTGGATAGCGAGCTTGTGGTCAAGGTTCGGCTATCTGACTCCGCCCTTGCTCGTTTCAGCAAACGCGCGGCTTCTTGACCGGTTACCGGCAGGCCAATTCGCGTTTGGCCTGCTGCCAGAGAGCTTCCTTTCCATCGAGGTCGAGGCTCTGAAATCCATTGCCCGCGGTCTGTTCCATGACGCGGAAGCGGGCTTCGAATTTCGCGTTGGCGGCCCGTAGCGCGGCTTCCGGATCGACCCTCAGATGCCGGGCCAGGTTGACCACGGCGAACAGCAGGTCGCCGACCTCCTCCTGATGTTCTTCGGGCGATGTGGCGTCGTGAACTTCCTGCAATTCCTCTTCAATCTTCGCGACTACACCTTGGGTGTCGGGCCAGTCGAAGCCGGTGCGGGCGGCGCGCTTCTGAAGCTTTTCGGCGCGGAGTAGTGCGGGGAGCGCGTTGGCAACGCCAGCGAGAGCGCTGCTGTCGGGTTCCCTTGCAGCGCGTTCGGCTGCTTTGATCGCTTCCCATTGGGCATGGCCATGTTCGCGTTCGGCACCTTCGCCGAAGATGTGCGGATGGCGGCGGATCATCTTGTCGGTGACGCCGTCGATGACGTCCTGAAGATTGAAGTGTCCGGCTTGTTCGGCCATTCGGCTGTGGAAGGCTACCTGTAGCAGGAGGTCGCCGAGTTCGTCGCAGAGCGCGGACATGTCGTTACGTTTGATCGCGTCGGCGACTTCATAGGCTTCCTCGATCGTGTAGGGAGCGATGCTGGCAAAATCCTGTTGGATGTCCCAAGGACATCCGGTGTCAGGATCGCGAAGACGGGCCATGACGTTGGCGAGCGGCATGATGTCGGCGAGGCTCGCTTTGGTGCTGGATGACATGGGGGTCCTGAAATCGAGAAGGAAGTGGCGAGAAGATAGAGTTTTGGTTGGGGGAAGGCCATCCCTTCTGGACTGATTTTTGTACGATAATATATATTATGTTAAATATAGATCGGGGTGACGCCTTTGCTGCGCGGCGAAGAGAGGTAATGAGTGATCGCCTATCGGTTCGGCATTTCCCCGTTTCAGTCCTCCCGGATTTGGCTGTGGCGACGAGTGTCGGGCATTTTGATGTAGATGATCAGCGATATGGCGATCATGACGCTTATATAGATGTAAAATGCCTGTTCAATGCCGATTTGCTTGAAATAGAGCGCCACGAATTCGGCCGTGCCGCCGAACAATGTGTTCGCCAAGGCATATGGCAGCGCGACGCCCAGGGCGCGGATGTGGGCCGGGAAAAGCTCCGCCTTCACGACGGCGTTGATCGATGTGTAACCGGTGACGATGATCAGGCCCGCCATCACCAGCAGGCCCGCAACGAGTGGATCGCGAGTTACGGCGAGCGTCGCGAATATCGGATAGGTGAACAGCAGGCCCAGGATGCCGAATCCGATCATCAACGGCTTACGCCCGATCCGGTCGGAAAGCGCGCCAGCCAGCGGTTGCAGAGCCATGAAAAAGAACAAGGTTATGCCATTGATCTGTGACGCTGTTTCCCGGCTGAGGCCCGACGTGTTCACCAGGAATTTCTGCATATAGATCGAATAGGCATAGAAGGCGATCGTACCGCCCGCAGTGAGCAGCATCACGGTCAGCGTTTCGCGAGGATGCTTGGTGATGAGCTCGACAAAGCCGGATCGCGGCGCTCCTTCGGCTTTCGCCGCATGGAAGCTTTGCGTTTCACTGAGCCCACGGCGGAGCCAGAAGACAATCACGGCTAGGGCACCGCCAATGAGGAAAGGTATCCGCCACCCCCAATCGTCGAGCTGCGCAGTGGTCAGCGCAGCCTGAAGGACAAGCAGCACGCAAATTGCCACAAGTTGCCCGGCGATAAGCGTAACATATTGAAAGCTTGAGAAGAAGCCGCGCCGATCACGTCCCGCCATTTCAGACAAATAGGTGGCGCTGGCCCCATATTCGCCGCCGATCGAAAGACCCTGCATCAGGCGGGCAAGGACGAGCAGCAGGGGCGCCCCTACCCCGATCACATCATAGCCGGGCGTCACCGCAATGAGCAGCGAACCCGCGCACATGAGAGCAACGGACAGGGTGAGACCGCTTTTGCGTCCATGCCGGTCGGCATAAATGCCCATCAGCCAGGCGCCAATCGGCCGCATGAGGAAGCCAACCGCGAATATCCCGGCGGCGCTTAAAAGCTGGGCAGTGCGATCCTCGCTTGGGAAGAAATGCGGCGCGAAATACAGTGTGAAGGCGGCATATGCATACCAGTCATACCATTCCACCAGATTGCCGGTGGAACCGCCGACGATCGCCTTTAGCCTTTCGCGCTGGGTCGGTGCGCGCAGCGCCAAGGTTGCCGTCATGGATTGAGTACCATCTCGCCATTTTCGACACCCCAGCTTTTGAGCCGGGACAGCATGTTCATCCCTATGACGTTCACCTCACCAAAAGCGGGCGATATGACGATGGGCAGGTCGCTCGACCGGATCGGGCCGATGGCCAAAGTGGAGATGGAGGAACGCTTGGCGTCAATCTGGCCGTTCGCGGTCATCATCGACACGCCCGGAGCGCTCAGGTCAAAATTGAGCCCGGCCGCACGCGCGGAGGGGACGGAAAGCGCTGTTATGCTGGCGCCGCTGTCTATGAGGAAGCGGGTGGCAGTGCCGTTGACTGTTCCTTCGACCCAGAAATGGCCATCAGGTGCCATGGGAATGCGAAGCGCCTGACCTTCGGCGCGGGCGGGAGGCGGTGTTGGCGGAGCTTCTTTCGAGACTGGCCCTGCCCCTTCCACAGCCATTCGGGTGGAGAAAAGTCCGGCTTTCTCACCAATTTTAAACAGTCCCAGCAGGGCGGCGAATATGGCGACCCAGACCAGTGCTAGGCGCAGCATGCCAGCCATGGGCATGCGGCGAGCCAGCAAAGCGGAGTCGACGAGAACAAGCGCGAGCACATACCAGATGCTGGAAGCCGCCTGATCCCCATTCATGCCGTCAGCCCCCATCCCCGTTCAGTTCGATGCACATGCCATCATAGCCGGGCTCCACGCCATCCGGCAGTGTTTTCAACAGAGCCGCATAGTCCATGCTCTGATCCATATGCGTAAGGACGGCGCGGCGCGGACGGGTGGCCGAGATGCCGTCGAGGGTAAGAGCCAGATGCGGATGGGTCGGATGCG
Organism: Sphingobium sp. TomTYG46; assembly: GCF_055396345.1. NCBI lineage: Bacteria > Pseudomonadati > Pseudomonadota > Alphaproteobacteria > Sphingomonadales > Sphingobiaceae > Sphingobium > Sphingobium sp. TomTYG46. The sequence continues at coordinate 907,526 of NZ_AP027324.1, read as the reverse complement.
GCTTTTCGCGGAGCGCATCGACAACCCAGACGTCCAACCCGTCGTAAAGACTGATCATGTCGGCGGTAAGATCATGAAAATCAGTGGCATAGCCTATCGAACTACCACCCGATGTGAAGCGAAAGCCGGTCGAGTAAATCTCGCCATGGGGTTGGTCCGTGCAGGCGATGTCGATGTCACCGATGCGCAGGCCATCGGGCAGCACATGCGGCTCTATGGTCGGATGATAGCCCTGCCGTCCTTCAAAGGCGTAGGCGAAGCGCTCCTTCAGAAGTTTGAGCGTCTGGCGGCGGGCATAGCCCGGGACGGGCGTGCGGCGATGGTGGTAAAGCTGGCGTATGTCATCGATGCCGTGACAGTGATCGGCATGATCGTGGGTCCAGAGAATGGCGTCGATATGGATGACATTGGCGGCGAGCAGCTGGGCGCGCATGTCGGGGGACGTATCGATAAGGAGGCGCGTTGTGGGGCTTTCCACCAGGATCGATGCTCGTGTCCGCCGGTTCTTCGGCTCTTTCGGATCGCAGCTGCCCCAGTCATTGCCGATCCGGGGGACGCCCGAAGAGGTGCCACAGCCCAAGATGGTGAGCTTAAGGCTCATGCCTCTTGCGCTGCTCCGGTCTTGCTGAACAAGCTGTGGAAGTTTGCTGAGGTTGCGGCGGCCAGTTGCTCCACGCCCTCGCCGCGCAGGTTTGCCAGGAAGCGCGCGGTGTCGGCGACGAAGGCTGGTTCGCAGGACTTGCCACGGTGGGGGACGGGCGCGAGGAAGGGGGAGTCCGTTTCAACCAGCAGTCGGTCGAGCGGCAGACGGGCAGCGGTTTCCTGAAGATCCTTCGCGCTTTTGAAGGTCACGATGCCCGAAATGCTGATGTAGAAGCCGAGGTCCAGGGCCGCATCGGCAAAGGCTCCGCTGGCGGTGAAGCAGTGGATGACGCCGGGATAGGCGCCCTGCCCCATTTCCTCGCGCAGGATGGCGAGCGTATCCTCCTCCGCATCGCGGGTGTGGACGATCAGCGGCAGGCCAGTGGCGCGGGATGCGGCGATATGGGCGCGGAAGCTGTTTTGCTGCCGGGCGCGGTCGCTATGATCATAATAATAATCGAGGCCGGTTTCCCCGATGCCGACCACGCGAGGGTGGGCGGCGCGTTCGATCAGCTTGGCCGTGTCGATGTGGGGATGCTCGTCGGCCTCATGGGGGTGGATGCCGACGGTGGCGTAGACATCGGATTGCTGTTCGGCTGTCGCGAGAACGGCGTCCCATTCGCTTTCGCGGGTCGCGATATTGAGCATCAGGCCGATGCCAGCGGAGCGCGCGCGTTCAAGCACATTCTGCTGATCTTCGACCAAGCCTTTGTAATTCAAGTGGCAATGGCTGTCGATCAACATGGATCAGGCGTCCGCTTCGGTGAGTTCGAGGCGTGGGAAGAGTGGCTTGGGCGCGCTGAGGGTGAAGCCGCTGGCGCGGAGATCGGCATAGGTGCTGCTACCGATCGCTTCGTATGTCCGGCTCGTCTGTGGAACACCCATCTGGTCGAGGAGCGCGGTGGCGCTGGCGGGGATCACGGGCTGGATGATGATGGCGAGGTTGGCGATGGCTTCGTAAAGCGTCGCCAGCACTGCTTCCATCCGCGCCGGGTCGGTCTTCCGCAAGGCCCAGGGCGCCTGCGCGTCGATATAGGCGTTGCAGGCGAATACGGCGCGCATCCATGCTTCGATCGCGGTCGAGGGCGCGAGATCGGCCATGGCGGTCTGGAAGGTCTGGGCGGCGGCGCTGATGGTTTTCAGCAGATCACTGTCCACATCCTGCGGTGCGGGTTCAGGCAGGCGGCCTTCGAGATTCTTGGCGATGAAGCTCAGGGTGCGCTGCGCGAGGTTCCCGAAGCTGTTGGCAAGATCGCTGTTCGAACGGGCGACGATCGCCTCAGCACTGTAGCTGCCGTCATTGCCGAAAGTGACTTCGGACAGGAGGAAATAGCGGAGCTGGTCCACGCCGAAGCGCTCGGCCAATTCCATCGGATCGGCGACGTTGCCGACTGACTTCGACATCTTCTCTCCCCGGTTGAGGAGGAAGCCGTGGCCGAAGATCTGCTTAGGCAAGGGCAGCTTCGCACTCATCAGGAATGCTGGCCAGTAAACGGTATGAAAACGAACGATATCTTTTCCGATAATGTGCGTTATGTCGCCGCCTTCGGACCAGTAGCGCGCCATGCGCTCGGCGTCGTCGGGATAGCCGCAGCCTGTCAGATAATTGGTGAGCGCATCGACCCAGACATACATGACATGGCCGTCGCTTCCGGGAACCTTGACGCCCCAGTCGAAGCTGGTGCGCGAAACGCTGAGGTCGGAAAGGCCGCCCTCCACGAAGCGCATGATTTCGTTGCGGCGGCTATCCGGCTGAATGAAGTCGGGCTGACTGTTGTAGAGGTCGAGCAGCTTTTGCTGATAGGCGGAGAGGCGGAAGAACCAGCTTTCCTCGACCGTCCATTCGACTGGTGTGCCCTGGGGTGAGAGCTTTTCGCCCCCTTCCCCATCGACCAGTTCCTTTTCATCGTAAAAGGCTTCGTCACGGACGGAGTACCAGCCTTCATAGCGACCGAGATAGAGGTCGCCATTCGCCTCCATTGCCTGCCAGATCGCTTGTGATGCGCGGTGATGGTCAGGCTCGCTGGTGCGGATGAAGCGATCATAGCTGATGTTCAGACTGTCGTTCATATCTTTGAAATATCCAGACATTTCATCAGCAAGGGCGCGCGGTTCGATGCCGCGCGTGCGGGCCGCCTGATCCATTTTCAGGCCATGCTCGTCAGTCCCCGTTTGAAAGAAGACGTCGCGGCCCATCATCCGCTGGAACCGGGCGATCGCGTCGGTGGCGATCACCTCATAGGCGTGGCCGATATGGGGGCGGCCGTTGGGATAGCTGATGGCGGTGGTGATGGTGTAGGGCTGCGACATGGGCCTTCCCTAGCGGCTGTTAAGGCGCGCGCAAAGCCTGCTTTTCAACGCTGATCCGGGGCGAGCGCGGCGACATGGCCCGCGAGTTCGAAAGCGACGGCTGCGGGGTCGAGCGAGAGGATGATGGCGCCGCTGGCGAGTTGGCGCGCGGCTTCCCAGTGGTCCAGCGCTGTGCCGAGCGCGGGGCCGCTGCGCTGGCGGGCGGCGTCGGCGATGAAGGCGGGGACGCGCTCGAGGAAGGCTTCATAGCGCGGGCGCGCGGCTTTGCCGGAGAGCTGTTTTGCGAGGATGAGGCGGTGGCGGTTGCCGGGGTCGCCATCCGCTGCGATCGCGTAGAGCATGCGGTCCAGGTCGGTTACGTCCAGGCCCGCGTAGCGCAGGGCCTTCCCCGGGGCGCCCTCTCCCAGGGCGGCGAGCGCCTCTATGTCTGCGGGTGGCAGGTCGGGCTGCTCTCGGCGCAGGATGGTGCGCATGGCTTCGTCATCCAGCGGGTCGAAGCGGAGGGTGCGGCAGCGCGAGCGGATGGTGGGCAAGAGGCGGCCGGGCGCATGGCTGACGAGGAAGAAGAGCATGTCCGCTGGTGGCTCTTCCAGCGTCTTGAGGAGCGCGTTGGCGGCGCCGCGTTCGAGGTCGTCGGCGCTGTCGATGACGACTATGCGGCGTTGGGACAGGGACGGCGCGGACTGGACGAGGCGCTGGAGGCTGCGCACCTGATCGACCGAGATGTTGCGGGCGGTGCCGGTTTCCTTTTCCAGGCAGTAGAGTTCGGCGTAGTCGGGATGGGCTTCGGCTTCGATCAGCTTGCGGATGGGGTGATCGGTTGGGACTGACAGGCCTTCGCCGTCGGGCGCGGGGCCTGCTGCTTCGGCGAGGAGACGAAGGGCGAGCGCACGGGCAAAGCCAGCCTTGCCGATGCCGCGCGGGCCAGCGAATATCCAGCCATGATGCATGCGGCCACTGCGGGCGGCGGCGAGCAGCATGGCGGCCTGGGTGTCATGGCCGAGAATGGTCGTCATGGCAGCAGGTCGTCGAGTGCCGCGAGGAGGCGCGAGGTGACGGCTTCGGGGTGGCCCGACGCGTCTATGGTGCGGATGCGGGCTGGGTCTTGCTCAGCGAAGTGGGCGAAGGCAGATGCGACATTGGCGTGGAAGGCTGCGTCGCGGCCTCCGATGCGATCGGCCGCGTCTCCGTCGCGAACCCGAGCGCGTTGCTGTGCCTCGGCTTCGGGCAGGGTGAGGAAGAAAGTGCGGTCGGGGAGGAAGTCGGCGCTGCCGATTCGGTGGAGGGTCATTATGTCGGCGTCGGTTAGGTCACCCATCCCCTGATAGGCGCGACTGCTGTCGAGGAAGCGGTCGGACAGGACCCAGGCGCCGCGATCGAGGGCGGGGCGGATCGTCTTTTCGATATGATCGGCGCGGGCTGCGGCGAAGAGAAGCGCTTCGGCGCGGGGGCTCCAGCGGTCGGCGGTGCCGGTGAGGAGGAGGACGCGAATGGCTTCGGCGCCTTCGCTGCCGCCGGGTTCGCGGGTTTCCAGGACTTCCAGCCCCTTGGCGCGCAAGGCGGCGGCGAGGGCGCGGAGTTGCGTCGATTTACCCGCGCCCTCCCCGCCCTCTAAAGTGATGAACCGGCCGCGTGTCACCCGAAGAAGGACTTCAGGCCGTTCCAGAGGCGACCGAAGATGCCCGCTTCGGATACTTCTTCACCTGCCACCAGTGGCAGGACCTGCGGGGGGGTGTCAGGGGTGGAGACGATCAGTTCTGCGATCTTCTGCCCCTTGGCGATGGGCGCCTTGATCGGGCCGGTATAGGCGACCTTGACCGAGATGTTGCCTGACGCCGTGCGCGGCAGCGTTACGGCCATGTCCTGCGGCGCGACGAGCGGGACGGTGGTGGCGCTACCCAGCTGAACTTCAGCGGTTTCGACGGTCTGGCCCTTCTTGAAAAGCGGCTGCGCTTTCCACGCCTTGAAACCCCAGTCCATGAAGCGGACGGATTCCGAAACGCGGCCATTGTAGGTCGGCAGGCCAGCAACGACCATGACGATGCGGCGGCCATCCTGTTCGGCCGAGCCGGTAAAACCGAAACCCGCTTCCTCCGTATGGCCGGTCTTAAGGCCGTCGGCACCGGCGATCTTGCCGAGGATCGGGTTGCGGTTTGCTTGCGCGATGTCGGAGCCGCCCATGGTTTTGCCCCAGGTGAAGGAGCGGGTGGCGTAGAAGCGCTTGTAAAGGTCAGGCGTTTCCTCGATCGTCGCTTCGGCGAGACGGGCGAGGTCCTGCGCGGTCACATAAGTCACGCCTTCATCCGGCCAGCCATTGCTGGTGCCGAAATGGCTGTTCTTGAGGCCGAGGCGCTTGGCTTCGTCATTCATCTGCGCGACGAAAGCCTGCTCCGTCCCGGCAATCCCTTCGGCCAAAACCACGCAGGCGTCATTGCCGGACAGGGTCACGATGCCGTGGAGGAGATTTTCGACCGACACCTGTTCGCCCGCCGACAGGAACATGGTCGACCCGGCCGCCGGGCCGTGCCACTGTTTCCAGGTTTCGGGGCGGACGGTGAATTTCGTGTCGAGCTTCAGATCGCCCTTCTGGATCAGGCGGAAGGCGACGTGCGCCGTCATCATCTTCGCCATGGAGGCAGGTGGGATGCGCGTTTCGCCGCTCTTGTCATACAGCACGGCGCCCGACGACAGGTCCTTCATGTAAGCGATGGGCGCCTCGCTAGTATAAGGAGGCGCCGCAGCCGTGAGAGGCTGCGCCAGCAATCCGACGAAGAGGATGGCGGCTAGTGACTTGTTCATGAGGACTGCCTTCGCACTGATGGATTCGGGTGATGAGAATGCCCTGCCCCTGTCATTAGCCATGACAGACACATTCTCAAGAGGGCTGGCGCAACAGCCGACGCGCCAGCGCCCTTATTGCCGGACAGCGTCGGCGAGCAGCCCGACGGACAGGGCGTAGAAATTCGAGCAATTATAATCGAGGATCGCCCGGTAATTGCTGGTGAGCAGATAGGCGGTCTTGCCAGGACCATCGGGTTCGAGCAGCGTCGCAAGCACCGTATCGGCTGGCCAGCTGCCGCCCGCCGGGACGACACCCCGGCTGCGCCATTCGGCCATCGTCAGCCAGCGGCTGTGCCGATTGAATACGCGCAGGCAGCGGGCAGGCGCGGTTCGGGCGGCAACGCTAGCCCGACTGAAGCCGTCGGGCACCGAAACCGCCACTCCCCAGGGCTGGCCGCGCCGCCAACCGGCGTTGACGAAATAGTTGGCGATGGAGGCCAGCGCGTCGGCTTCGCTGTTCCAGATATCGACGCGGCCATCGCCGTCGCCATCCTTGCCCAGACGCAGATAGACGCTGGGAAGAAACTGGGGATAGCCCGTCGCTCCGGCCCAACTGCCGACCAGTCGGCTGCGGGGCACGCCATTGTCCAGCATCTTGAGCGTCGCCAGCAATTCCGGTTCGAACAGGGTGCGGCGGCGGCCTTCATAGGACAGCGTCGCAAGGGAACGGATGAGGTCGAAGTCGCCGGTATAGGAACCATAATTGGTTTCATGGCCGTAGATCGCGACCATGATTTCCTCAGGCACGCCGGTTTCCGCCTCTATCCGGGCAAGCCGGGCACGGTTCGCCTGATAAGCGGTGCGGCCACGGCTGATGCGCGCGGCATCGACATGCTGACGCCTGTAGGGTTCGAAATTGGGAATGGGCGAATAGGCCCCTCCCCCCGGCTGGTTCTGATCCAGTTGGACAACCCGTGGGTTGGGCGTGAGCGTGGGGAAGACGGAATCCAGCGTCGAAGAACGAATTCCCATCGCCTGCGCCTTTGGCCGCAGCGTTTCCAGATAGCTGCGAAAACCCGCGTCCTGCGCCATGTCCTGCGTCATGCCAGGCCCCGCCATCAAGCTGCCCGCCGTGACGACGGCAAGACGCAGTAGAAGCGAGTGAATGGTTGAACGCATTAGAGAATCTCCCTCAGCCCTTTGTGGCACAGCGACAGCAGGAGGCGAAATCCCCCTTGTCGCTTCCGTACCCACAAGAACGCGCCGAAAGCGGATTTTAGTCATTTTACGCTTGGCATGACGCAAAGCTTCGCTAGGAAGCGAGCGGACGGACAGGTGGCCGAGTGGTTTAAGGCAGCGGTCTTGAAAACCGCCGTGGGTTTACGCTCACCGTGGGTTCGAATCCCACCCTGTCCGCCACACCGATTAGAATGCCGTTCAGTAGTAGGAAACACCGGAAGAACGTTGCATATCCGCTCTCCATTGAGCATCCTCCTTATCCTTTTGAGTAAGATAGCCACTACCTTGCGGGAGGTAGCATGCAACAGGCGTGTATTGATCGCCGCAGGCCGGGCAACGCGATTTGCGGCTGTGTTCATGCTCTTTGGTTTGGATGATACGCCCGTTGACCTGTTCACACTTAGGACAAACAGGATAGCCAAGCGGGTTGCCGCCCTCATCAGTCATATAACTGTAGCCGCCATGGCCCCCGACAAGAGCCGCTTTAGATTCAAACGCAGCTTTCAGGCGTTCAATCTCCCTGTCCTTTTCGGCCATGCCTTCCTTGGCTTCCGCCAATGCCAGCTTGGCATCGGTTAGGGCTTCGATCACTTCGGCGACCTTTGCCTTGTAAGTCGCTTCATCATAGCTTTTTTCAATACCGCGAAGCGCCTTGGCGATGCCTAACCCTTGGGTGACAGCCGCAATGCCGGATGCAATGTCCATTTGGTTAGCTCAAAACCTTCATTATGAACGATATATGTGGCAGACATACTAGCTGCACCTAGTTAGAACAAGATAGGAACGTAAATGCCTTTGGCATGCGCTTAGGGGTAGGCGATGTTTAGAGCGAAAACAGTGTTGGTAATTGGCGCAGGAGCCAGCGTCGAAGTCGGCCTGCCTGTGGGGACCGACCTTCTGAAGCAAATTGTGCAGCTAACCCACATCACCTTTGAGCATTACCGCCAGAAACACGGCGATCCGGCAATCGTTGAGGCGCTGAAAATAATCCTAAATGAAGATGGTGACGTCACTAAATTCAACCAACACCTTCATTCGGCTTGGCAACTTAGCGAATCAGCGAATCAGGCGCTGTCCATTGATAATGTCATTGACGCTCTTGAAGATCAGCAAGTTGAACTGGTAGGAAAACTTGGAATTGTGCGGGCCATATTAAAGGCAGAAGCATCCAGTCCTGTCTTTAGGCGCGCTGAAAACATGCGAGAAACTCTCGATCTTTCCAAGTTTGGCGATACTTGGTATAGCAGCCTTACTAAACTTCTGACGGAAAATGTTCGAAAAAGTCAGGTCGGAAGCATCTTTGATAATTTAAAAATAGTAAACTTTAACTATGATAGATGCCTAGAACATTACCTACCCTTCTCTCTGGCTTCTTATTACGGCGTGAAACCCGACGAGATTAGAGAGATAATGGAGAGGCTAACCATACATCGCCCGTATGGCGTGGCAGGGCGACTGCCGTGGCAAAAGGGAGATGCGCCTAGCGTCGACTTTGGCGGAGGCTCTCCGCAGCAGCTTGCTGATGTGGCGCAACAGGTTCGCACATTCACCGAGCGCGTTGAGGAAGGCGAGGAACTCGCGGCAATGCGGGCGAGCATAGCTGGCGCGGATCGAGTCATCTTCCTTGGCTTTGCTTTCCATCGCCAGAATGTCGAGTTACTCGCACAGAAAATGCAAGATCATTCTGAGCTTGTGGCGACCGCCCATCAAATATCCCAAAGCGACAAGTCGGTCATCGAAGATGAACTTGGCAAAGCATTTGAACATGAATTTGTGATGCACGACACGCGAATTAAGTTGGCGGATATGACGTGCTCTCAGTTCTTCAAAGAATATTGGCGAACGCTAACCGCAGATAAGGGCGACCATGAACCTTTTCGAACGCCTGACTTCGCACCGCGAATGCCGATGATGCCATCGCTGAACTTGGGGAATAAAAAATAACTTCAGATGCCGTCGGTCAATCCCGTGATGCCTCTCCCGCTATTGCTGGCGGCTTTTAATGGCGTAACTACTGGCATTTGCTTGGATCTGCGGCGGTGGTGAGTCTACGGCGTGCAAGAGAGTGATCGCCCTGCCAGCAACCGGAGCGAATGTCTCCGCCCCCTTCTCGTGCAGAGCGAATATCTGCGCCCGCATTCGCGGTTCCCAGAATTTGGCGATGTGATCGGCGACTGCCTGTGCCGCTTTTTCTTCGCCCATGGTCATGAAGTTTCTGGCGATCTGGTTGGCCATATAGACCAGCCGGTCCTGATTGGACATCATCGAGTGGTCTTCAGTCATGCCGTCATTCCGCTGCGTGGATCATGTCGATGCGCCGACTATGCCGGGCTTGCGCGTCATAGCTTTTCTGCCAGTCGCTGGGACCGTTTGACGCGGACACCTGCACCGCCGTCACCTTATATTCCGGGCAATTGGTGGCCCAGTCCGAATAGTCGGTGGTGATGACGTTCGCCTGCGTTTCGGGGTGGTGGAAGGTCGTGTAGACAACGCCCGGCGCGACGCGTTCGGTCACCAGCGCTCGCAGGGTCGTCTCCCCTGCCCTGCTGCGGAGCGTTACCCAATCACCGTCCTTAAGGCCCCTGTTTTCCGCGTCGCTGGGATGGATTTCCAGTCGGTCTTCGGGATGCCAGGCAGCATTGGCGGTGCGCCGGGTCTGCGCGCCGACATTATATTGGCTAAGGATGCGTCCGGTGGTCAGGAGTAGCGGGAAGCGCGGGCCGGTCTTTTCATCGGTCGGCACATAGTCGGTGACGACGAACTTGCCCCTGCCCCGCACGAAACCGTCGATATGCATGGTCGGCGTGCCGTGGGGAGCCCGGTCGTTCGCGGGCCATTGCAGCGATCCCTCAACGTCCAGGCGGTCGTAATGCACGCCCGCGAAGGTAGGGGTGAGCGCGGCGATTTCATCCATGATCTGCGACGGGTGGCTGTAGGTCCAGCCCAATCCCATGGCGTTGGCGACCAGTTGCACGATCTCCCAATCTTCATAGCCGTTGAGGGGCGTCATCACCTTGCGCACGCGCTGAATGCGTCGTTCGGCGTTGGTGAAGGTCCCGTCCTTTTCCAGGAAGGTGGAGCCGGGCAGGAATATATGCGCGTAATTGGCGGTCTCGTTGAGGAAGAGGTCCTGCACCACGACGCATTCCATCGCCGCCAGCCCGGCCGCGACATGGTGCGTATTGGGGTCGGACTGGAGAATGTCCTCGCCCTGGATGAAAATGCCCTTGAAGCTGCCGTCGGTCGCAGCATCCAGCATGTTGGGGATGCGAAGCCCCGGTTCGGGGTCCAGCGCAACGCCCCAGCTTTGTTCGAAGATCGCGCGCGTGGCGTCGTCGGAAACGTGGCGATAACCGGAAAATTCGTGCGGGAAGCTGCCCATGTCACAGGCGCCCTGCACATTATTCTGCCCGCGCAGTGGGTTCACGCCCACGCCCTCGCGCCCGACATTGCCGGTCGCCATGGCGAGATTGGCGATTGCCATGACGGTCGAACTGCCCTGGCTATGTTCCGTGACGCCGAGGCCGTAATAGATCGCGCCGTTGCCTCCGGTTGCGTAAAGGCGAGCGGCGGCGCGCACATCCTCCGCCTTCACCCCGGTCAGCGGCTCGATCGCTTCGGGAGAGCGGGCTGGCTGTGACACGAACTCGGCCCATTCGGCAAATTCGTCCCAATCGCAGCGCGCGCGGATGAAGGGTTCATCGTACAGCTTCTCGGTCACGACGACATGAGCGAGAGCCGTCAGCATGGCGACGTTGGTGCCCGGGCGCAGCGGCAGATGGTGTTCCGCCTCGACATGGGGGGATTTAACCATGTCGATACGACGCGGGTCGATGACGATCAGCTTGGCGCCCTGCCGCAACCGCTTCTTCATGCGCGAGGCAAATACCGGGTGGCCGTCAGTCGGGTTGGCGCCGATGACGAGGATCACGTCGGATTGCATCACGCTGTCGAAATCCTGCGTTCCGGCAGAGGTGCCGAAGGTCGTGCTGAGCCCATAGCCGGTCGGCGAATGGCAGACGCGGGCGCAGGTATCGACATTATTGTTGCCGAAACCCTGGCGGACGAGCTTTTGGACGAGGAATGTTTCCTCATTGGTGCAGCGGCTTGATGTGATGCCGCCGATGGAGCGCGTACCATATTTGGCCTGGATGCGACGGAACTCCGCTGCCGTATGGGCTATTGCTTCGTCCCACGACACCTCGCGCCAAGGCTGATCCACGGATGCGCGGATCATGGGGTTGAGTATCCGGTCCTGATGCTGGGCATAGCCCCAGGCGAACCGGCCCTTGACGCAGCTATGGCCGCGATTGGCCTTGCCCTCTTTCCACGGCACCATGCGCACCAGTTCCTCGCCACGCATTTCCGCGCGGAAGGTGCAGCCGACGCCGCAATAGGCGCAGGTGGTGACGATGGCCCGGTCGGGCGTGCCGACCTCGACCACTTTCTTTTCGATCAGCGAGGCGGTGGGACAAGCCTGCACGCAGGCGCCACAGGACACGCATTCGGAGCCAAGGAAATCCTCGCCCTGCGAGGCCGAGACTTTTGATCCAAAGCCCTTATCCTCGATAGTCAGCGCGAAGGTGCCCTGCACCTCTTCACAGGCGCGCACGCAGCGGGAGCAAACTATGCATTTGCTGGGATCGAAGTCGAAATAGGGGTTCGACTGGTCCTTGGCCTGCCCCATATTGGTTGCGCCGTCATAGCCATAGCGGACCTCCCGCAGCCCCACCGCACCGGCTTGATCCTGCAATTCGCAGTCGCCATTGGCCGCGCAGGTCAGGCAGTCGAGCGGATGGTCGGAGATGTAAAGCTCCATCACGCCCCGACGGAGCTGCTTCAGCCGGTCGCTTTGGGTGCGAACCACCATGCCCTCGGCGATGGGCGTGGTGCAGGATGCGGGATAGCCGCTGCGCCCTTCCACTTCGACCAGGCATAGGCGGCAGGAGCCGAAACTCTCCAGATTGTCGGTGGCGCACAGTTTTGGAATGGAGCAGCCGGTGAGCGAAGCGGCGCGCATGATGCTCGTGCCCTCGGCCATAGTGACGCTTTGGCCGTCAATGGTGAGCGTGATGGGCTTGCCGGTGGTGAGGGCTGGCGGGGTGCCATGATCGGCTTCGCGGGTGAAGGTCATTCCGCAGCTTCCTTTGCAGACGCGGGCGCGCCAAAGTCTTCGGGGAAATGGTCGAGCGCGCTCAACACCGGGTAGGGCGTGAACCCACCCAGCGCGCAGAGCGAGCCATATTTCATCGTGTCGGCGAGGTCGCGGAGCAGTTGCAGATCCTCGTCCAGGCCGCGTTGCATGGCGCCGGGCGCTCGTGAATAGAGCGCCTTGTCCAGTCCTGGCGGAATAGGTGGGTTGGCAGGGGGCGGCCCCTCCGCCCTGCGGGTCAACAGCCGATCCATGATCTCCACTCCACGTGTCGATCCGATCCGGCAAGGCGTGCATTTGCCGCAGCTTTCGACCGAACAGAACTCCATGGCAAAGCGCGCCATATGCGCCATATCGACGCTGTCATCGAAGACGGTAATGCCCGCATGGCCGATCAGCCCGTCGGCTTGCGCGAATGCTTCATAATCAAACGGCAGATGGAACATGGATGGCGGGAAATAAGCGCCGAGGGGGCCACCCACCTGGACCGCGCGAACGGGGCGACCGCTCGCCGTGCCGCGGCCGATCTGGTTCACCAATTCCCCCAACGTTATGCCAAAGCCGATCTCATAAAGGCCGCCATGCTTCACATTGCCCGCGAGTTGCACCGGCATCGTTCCGCGCGAACGGCCAAAGCCAACCGCCGCATAGGCATCCGGCCCTTCCGCCAGGATGAAGGGCACCGCAGCCAGCGACAGCACATTGTTGATGACGGTCGGCTGACCAAACAGCCCCTGCAAGGCCGGGAGCGGCGGCTTTGCCCGCACCTGCCCGCGTTTACCCTCGATACTGTCGAGCAGCGCCGTTTCCTCGCCGCAGACATAGGCGCCCGCGCCCTCGCGCACCTCCAGTGTGAAGGGCGCGATGAGATGCGCGCTGGTATCGATCGCCGCGCGCATGGTGGCGATGCTATAGGGATATTCGCTACGGATATAGATATAGCCATGGGCCGCGCCGACGGCATGGGCGGCGATCGCCATGCCCTCGATCAGGCAGAAGGGATCGCCCTCCATAAGCATCCGATCCGCGAAGGTGCCGCTGTCGCCTTCATCGGCATTGCAGACGATGAACTTGGGCGCGCCCGGCGCGTCCAGTACCGTCTGCCATTTGATCCCGGTCGGGAAACCGGCGCCGCCGCGTCCGCGCAGCCCCGACGCCTTGACCGCATCGACCACTTGCTGGGGAGGGATGGCGCGAGCCTTTTCCAGCCCTTTCCAGCCATCATGGGCCGCATAATCGGTAAGGCTGAGCGGATCGATGATGCCGCACCGTGCGAAGGTAAAGCGCTGCTGACCAGCGAAGAAGGGCAAATCGTCCACCTTGCCCAGCATGGCAGGATGCGTGCCGTCCAGCACCGCCGCGACATCCTGCAGCCCGACCGGCCCGTAGCCGATGCGGCCTGCATCCGTCTCCACTTCGACCAACGGCTCGATGGAAAACAAGCCGCGCGATCCAGTGCGCACCACTTCGCACCCTGCCTGCGCGAAGCCGCGTGCGACTTCGTCGGCGCCCAGCGCGACGGAGGCCATATCTCGGCTGATGAAGACCCGGCTCATGCCGCCATCTCCGCCGCGATCCGCTCCAGGGCTTTGGCATCGATCGCTGCAACCGGTCGACCGTCCACCAGCGCGTTCGGCCCGATCGCACAGAGGCCCAGGCAGTAGACAGGCTCCAGACTTAGCTGGCCGTCCGCCCGGGTTTCGCCCATGGCGACGCCCAGAATTTGCGCCGCCTGATGCTCCACCACCGCACCGCCGCGCGATTGGCAGCTTTCCGCGCGGCAAAGCCTCACAATGTGGCGGCCGGGCGGAACACGGCGAAAATCATGGTAGAAGGTGATAACGCCATGCACGTCCGCGCGGGTGAGGTTCAACGCCTGCGCAATTAGCGGCACCTGCGCATCATCGATATAGCCCGCCTCGCTCTGCACGGCATGCAGAAGGGGCAGTAACTGGTCGCGCGTGGCGCCATGACGCGCGGTCCAGCTTTCGATAAATGCTTCCATCCTACCCTGCCTGCACCCTTCGATCAGACGCCATCGTGCAGGGCCACCCGGCTCGGGTCAAATTGAAGCCCCTAATGGATGATAGGGATATTCTATGAAGCGGCGCGATATCCGTTGGGCAAGCGCAGGTCGCGCGCAACGCTGAGGACCGCTTGAGCCAGCGGCCCCATCGGTGCGCGATCAGACACTATGACGCCCACCCGACTGCCTTCCGCCGTGGCAGGCAGCGGATAGGTACGCGCCCAAGCCAGCCCTTCCAGCAAAGTCGCATGATTTTCCGGAATGATGGAACAGAGCCGTCCCTGCTGCACGAGACCAAGCAGTGCGACATAGCTGTCCGCCGTGACCACCGGACGCAGGGCAAGCCCGCGTTCGGCCAGACGCGCGTCCAGGATACGTCTATTTTGCATGCCCTGATGCAACAGGCACAGTGGCAGATCCGCAAGATCGGCCCAATTGAGCGGATCGGGTATCGGAGCGCAGCCGACCGCACCGATGAGGATCGCCCGCTCTGTATAAAGGGGCACTGACAAGGCGTGGGCCGGTGGCTCGAAATCGAGATAGGTTATCCCGGCGTCCAGTTCGAACGCCGCGAGGCCCCGCTCGATCTGCCGCGAAGTGAGCGCCCGCACGGAGATGTTAAGGCCCCCGTGGCGCTCCAGCATCGCTTCGGTGAGATGGCCAATCACCGGCATGGCGGCCGGGATCGCGCCCAGCCTTAATTCGCCCTTCAGCGGACCACGGGCCGTTTCCGCCGCGTGACCAAGAGCTTCGGCAGCGGCGATCAATTGCCGTGCCCATGGCAGGATAGCTTCACCCTCTGCGGTCAACCCCACATATTTGCGATCGCGCCGGATCAGCCGCTTTCCCAGCTGGGCTTCCAGTGACGCGATGCCCACGGACAGGGTGGGTTGCGAGACATTGCAATAGGACGCGGCGCGCGCGAAATGACCTTCGCGCTCCAATGCCAGGAAATATTCGACAAGACGCGTCTGCATGCTGTCATCTACACTGGATCGGGCGCAAGTTCATAGAGTGAAACTATGGTAGCCACTGAAGGGGAAGCAGGGCGATAATTCAGCCGAATGACGATCCTGTCGATCTCTGTTGCAGACTATCGTAGCTATGGTTCGCCTTAACCCTCGTTAAGGAGTATTGTGAACCAGCATGCTATCACTTCCACCTCACCATCTGGAGGTTGCAATGTCTGGGCAAGCGGATGCACCTTATTTGTTCCGGCGCGCACGGGAAGAAGCTGCCAAGGTCAACGACGCCTTGGCAAGGCACGCTCCCGCCGAAGAGGTCGCGGCGCATCGGGAATTGGCGTTGCGGTACAAGGTGCGGGCGCTGGCCGCTTCCTGTCCCGATCAGGTCCTGCATGACGCCATGGAAAATTTTGACGTGCCAAGCGACCCCGTAGGCGGAAAGCCTGCGCATCAATAACGTAGGGGGATTGCAGCCGATAAAAATGAAAGCGCCCCCGAGCAAGGGATGCCGGGGGCGCGACTTGTATGCTGTCGGGCATCCAAATCGCGGCGCGTTTAACAGACATTGTTGACGACTGCAATCCAGTGATAACTTTCCAGCCGCCATGCCGTAACGTCAATGTGGACGTCGTCCTTTGCAGCAAAGGAATATGCAGGTGGGACAAAAAGGCTAATTGAATTACGCTCCCCTATCATCACATGGACTTGTGGCAACAAAGGCCCGAAATCAGCACAGGGGAAAGCAGGACATGGTTCAACCGTCGGACAAGTTGCCGCGGCGTTCGCTGATCGAAACGGGCGCTCTGGGCCGTTGCCCCCGGTGCGGCGAAGGGCATATTTTCAAGGGGTTTCTTACCGTCCGCGATCGATGTGAGGTTTGTGGACTGGATTATTCCTTTGCGGACCCGGCGGATGGCCCAGCGGTGTTCGTGCAGTTGTTCGCTTGCGTTCCCGGCGTCATCTTTATCGTGATGCTGGAGATATTGGCGCGGCCGCCTCTATGGGTGCACATCGCCGTCGGTATCCCGGTGCTCATATTGACCACAGTGCTGCCGTTACGCCCAATCAAGGGCTGGCTGGTCGCCGCCCAATATGTGACGAAGGCGCAGGAGGCAGGGACGGCGGACTTATGGGCCAAGCTGCACGGAGATGGGTCGGACAAGCGGGATTGAGTAGTCGGGCGATTTTGAGGAGCATCCTTTGGGGCGCCCCTTTGGCACCGCCCGGCAACTGATCCAGGTTTACTTGAGACATGTTCGCCTGAGATGCCAGCTTTCGCTGGCATGACGGCGGATTAAAACCGGCTTTCTGCCTTAGAAAATCACTGCTTCAAGCGAGCGCGCCGTGGCAGTGCTTGTATTTTTGACCGGAGCCGCACGGGCATGGCGCGTTGCGGCTGATATCCAGATTGGTGAACTCACCGGGCTGAGCGTTGCCGACCGGCGGACGCGGGAGCGTGGTCGTGATGCTGCTCAACTGGCCCGCGTCGATGTCACCGCTATTATCTTCGCCCGAGAAGGGGTCGATATGCGTGGTGATGAAGTCGGGAAGCACGGGCAGGTCGAACTCGGGCAGCGGCTCTTCCATCCTGAACTGCACGCGCGCGATCGAGCCGGTCACATCCTCGCGGATGTTGCTCAGCATGCGCTCGAACAGGGCGAAGGCTTCCTGCTTATATTCGTTGATCGGCGTTTTTTGCGCATAGGCACGCAGGTGGACGACCTGGCGTAGCGCGTCCAGTGTCGAGAGATGCTCTTTCCAGTGATGGTCGAGGCTCTGGAGCAGGATCGACTTTTCGATCATGTGCCAGTTTTCCGGATCGATCCCGCCAATCTTTTCGGCCACCGCTTCATCGGCAAGAGCCTTGAGGCGTTCCTCGATCAATTCCGGATCGACGGCATCTTCCGTCAGCCATGCGTCGAAGTCGGGCTCAAGCCCGAGGATTTCGGCGGTGCGCGCCTTCAGCCGGTCGATATCCCACTGTTCGGGATAAGTGCCCGGAGGACAGGATGCGCCGACAAGGTCGTTGACCGTTTCGTGCCGCATGTCCGTCACGACGTCATCAACGGTATCAGCGTCCATGATGTCGGCGCGCTGTTCATAAATGACCTTGCGCTGGTCGTTCATGACGTCGTCATATTCGACGACCTGCTTGCGGATGTCGTAGTTGCGCGCCTCGACCTTTCTCTGAGCGGTCTCGATCGCCTTGCTGAGCCACTTGGACGGGGGCAGCGCCTCGCCATCTTCCAGGTTCGAGCGGATCATCTTGGCGAACATCGTGTCCGGGCCGAAGATGCGCATGAGGTCATCGTCGAGGCTGAGGTAGAAGCGCGAGAGGCCGGGGTCGCCCTGACGCCCTGAACGGCCGCGCAGCTGGTTGTCGATGCGGCGGCTTTCGTGCCGTTCCGTCGCGAGGACGAAGAGGCCACCGGCCGCAAGCACTTCGGCCTTTTCAGCCTCGATTTCGGCGTCGATGCGAGCGATCGCGGCTTCGCGTTCCGGGCCTTCCGGCATGTCGCGCAATTCGTCGTCGACGCGCATTTCCAGGTTGCCGCCCAATTTGATGTCGGTGCCGCGCCCGGCCATGTTGGTCGCGATCGTGACGGCGCCCTTACGGCCGGCCTGGGCGACGATATGGGCTTCGCTTTCGTGGAAGCGGGCGTTGAGGACGGCGTGCTTGACGCCTTCCTGATTGAGGAATTCGGACAGCATTTCCGACTTTTCGATCGACACCGTGCCGACGAGGACGGGCTGGCCCTGCTCCGCATGGACCTTGATGGTCTTTGCGATACCGCGGAACTTGTCTTCCAGATTCTTGTAGAAGCTGTCTTCTTCATCGACACGCTGCACCGGCCGGTTGGTCGGGATGGTGACGACGTTCATCTTGTAGATTTCGTAGAATTCGGTCGCTTCGGTCGCGGCCGTGCCGGTCATGCCACCGAGCTTGGGATACATGCGGAAAAAATTCTGGAAAGTGATGGAGGCGAGCGTCTGGTTTTCCGGCTCGATCTGAACGCCTTCCTTGGCTTCCACCGCCTGGTGCAAGCCGTCCGACCAGCGACGGCCATCCATCATACGGCCGGTGAACTCATCGATGATGATGACCTTGCCATCTTTCACGATGTAATCGATGTCCCGGCGGAACATCACGACCGCGCGCAGCGCCTGGTTGACGTGGTGAACGACGGCGGTGTTTTCGAAATCGTAGAGGTTGGCGCCCTCCAGCAGGCCAGCATCTTCCAGCAGACGCTCGATCTTTTCCGTGCCGTCCTCCGTCAGCGTGACGGTGCGCTGCTTCTCGTCCTTCTCATAATCGGCTTCGTCCAGCTTCTTCACGATAGCATCGACGGCGACATAGAGTTCCGACTTGTCATCGGTCGGACCCGAGATAATCAGAGGGGTGCGCGCTTCGTCGATCAGGATCGAGTCCACCTCGTCGACGATGGCGAAGTTGAATGGCCGCTGCACCATCGATGCGCGGTCATATTTCATATTGTCGCGCAGATAGTCGAAGCCGAGTTCGTTGTTCGTCGCGTAGGTGATGTCGGCGTTATAGGCTTCGCGACGCTGATCTTCGCTAAGGTTCGGGACGATCACGCCCGTGGTGAGGCCGAGGAAACGATAGACCTGGCCCATCCATTCGCAGTCGCGGCTGGCGAGATAGTCGTTCACGGTGACGACGTGGACGCCCTTCCCTTCCAGCGCGTTCAGATAGGTGGCGAGCGTCGCGACCAGCGTCTTGCCCTCACCCGTGCGCATTTCGGCGATCTCGCCGCGATGGAGGACGATGCCGCCGACCATCTGGACATCATAATGGCGCTGGTGAAGCGTGCGCTTGGCCGCTTCGCGGACGGTGGCGAAGGCTTCGGGGAGCATATCATCGAGGGTTTCGCCCTGCGCCAGGCGTTCGCGGAAGCGTGCGGTCTGGGCCGTCAGTTCCTCATCGCTCATCGCCGAAATGGCGGGTTCGAAAGATGCGATGCGTTCGACGATCTTGCCCAGCGACTTTACGTAGCGTTCGTTGGACGATCCGAAGATGGACTTGGCGAGTGCGCCGAACATGCAAGTTCCTGACAAAAGGGGAGCGCGCACCCTTTTAAGGCAACGCACACGGATATGCGCGGCGATTTAGGGTTTGCCTGTGGGATAGTCAATTGATGAGCGGCCTGACCGCTTCGATCGAGGCAATGATTGACGGACGGATGATATGCGCTAATCCGCGCTCATGACACAGCGCTCTCCCCTCGCCCCTGCAGCCTTTCCCGAACTTCCCGCCATTTCGGGCGTCACGGCGCGCGTTGCCAGGGCGCGGTACAAGAATTGGGATCGGTGCGATCTGACCTATGTGGAACTGGCCGAGGGTACTGCGGTTGCTGGCGTCACGACGCAAAGCAAGTGCCCTTCTCCCGAGGTCGAATGGTGCCGTGACGCCATTCCGCTCGGGTCGGCGCGGGCTCTGGTAGTGAATGCGGGCAATGCCAACGCCTTCACCGGCCATCGTGGGCGGGCGGCTGTCGAAGCGATCGCGGCTAAGGTCGCCAATCATCTTGGGTGCCTGCCTTCGGATGTGTTCGTCTCCTCTACCGGGGTGATCGGCGTGCCGCTGCCCGTGGACAAGGCGGAGGCGGGGCTGGAGGCTGCTTTCTCCGCCGTGTCCTGCGAGTGGGAAGAGGCTGCGAATACGATCGGGACGACCGACACCTATGCCAAGGGCGCGCGCACGAGCGCCATGATTGGCGGGACGCGCGTCGAATTGGTGGGGATCATCAAGGGATCGGGCATGATCGCGCCGGATATGGCGACGATGCTCGGCTATATCTTTACCGACGCGGCGGTCGAGCCGAAGCTGTTGCAGCAGATGCTGTCGGCGGCGAACCGGCGGACTTTCTCCTGCATCACTGTGGATAGTGACACATCGACCAGTGATACGGTGCTGGCTTTTGCCACGGGCAAGGCGGGCAACGCTCCGTTGGCATCGATGGATGACGCGGGGGCCGATGCCTTTCAAGCGGCGCTGAGCGACCTTTGCCTGCAGCTGGCGCATCTGGTGGTGCGCGATGGCGAGGGCGCGTCCAAGTTCATCGAGATCGGTGTGGAAGGCGCGGAGAGCGACGCGAGCGCACACCGGATTGCGTTGTCCATCGCCAATTCGCCACTCGTGAAGACGGCGATCGCGGGCGAGGACGCCAATTGGGGCCGCGTCGTCATGGCCGTGGGCAAGGCGGGCGAGCCGGCGGATCGGGACAAGCTGTCGATTAGCTTCGGCGCGACGCAGGTGGCCTCGGGTGGGCTTGCCGTAGAGGGATATGACGAAGCGCCGGTTGCCGCGCACCTTAAGGGACAGGATATCCAGATCGGTGTGGACCTCGGCCTTGGCGAGGGCCGCGCGACGGTGTGGACCTGCGATCTGACGCATGGATATATCTCGATCAACGCAGATTACCGTAGCTGATGCCGATTGAGCTGCATGACGATGTCGTCACGTTGATGCGTGAAGTTGCGCGGGACATCGTGATGCCGCGCTACCAGAATCTGCGGGTCGAGGAAATCAGCGAGAAGGCTGCGGACGACCTCGTCACCATTGCCGACAAGGAAAGCGAGATCAGGCTGGCCGAAGGGCTGAGCCGCATACTGCCAGAAGCTGGAGTTATCGGCGAAGAGGCCTACGCGGCCGATCCGGCGATATTGGAGCGCGCGGGTGACGGGCTCAACTGGATCATCGATCCGATCGACGGGACAGGCAATTTCGCGGCTGGGCGGCCGCCCTTTGGCATCATGATCGCTTTGGCGGATGCAGGGACGACATTGGCCGGATGGATATTGGACCCGCTGTCCGGCCGTTTGTGTCACGCTACATTAGGCGCTGGCAGTTATATCGATGGCGAGCAGGTCCGGGCCCGGGAAAGCGGCGATCCGCTGCCGATAGCGGCGCTGGCGGTCTATTTCATGACACCGGACGAGCGAACCGATATTCAACGGCGGGCGGAAGGGGTGTTTTCGCTTGTGGACATTCCGCGCTGTGCGGCGGAGCAATATCCCCGGCTGGTGCTGGGGCAGAATGATGTTTCGGTCTTTGCGCGGACATTGCCGTGGGACCATGCCGCTGGGACGCTTTTCCTGAACGAGGCTGGAGGCTGTTGTCAGCGGTTGGATGGGTCGCCTTATGTGGTGGGCGATTTGCGGCGGGGGTTGTTGGGGGCTTCGTCGCCGCGGTTGTGGGAGGCAGCTGTGGAGGCGTTGTTTCGGTGATGTCGGACTTGAAGGCGGCCGCGTAGTTCGGGCCGCGCGTCCTTCCCCCTCTCCCGCCTTCGCTACGCTCGGCACCCTCTCCCCTGAAGGGGAGAGGGAAAGAGGTGCGCGTTAGAGGACGCTTTCAATCCAGCTCTTGAGCGCGCTCTTGGGTGCCGCGCCGACCTTCGTGGCGGCAGCTTCGCCATTTTTGAACAGGATCATCGTCGGAATGCCGCGCACGCCATATTTGCCGGGCGCGTCGGGATTTTCGTCGATGTTGATCTTGGCGATGATGACTTTGTCAGCCAGTTCCTCGGAGATTTCTTCCAAGGCCGGGCCGATCATCTTGCAGGGGCCGCACCATTCCGCCCAGAAATCGACAAGCACGGGCTTGTCTGCGTCGAGCACGTCCGCCTGAAAGCTGGTATCGGTGACTGCCTTGGTAGCCATATTATATTTCTCCTTAAGTTGGACGGATATCTAGGACGGTGACGCATCCGTCTCAACGGGTGAAAGCGGCAAATTCTCCTGCGCGGGAGGAAAGCCCGGCTTGTGCGCGGCCAGAAGATTAGCCGGAAGGGTGATGAGGCGCGGGGCGCTGGTGTAGAGCAATGCGGCCTCAATTCTCCGATCCGGGAAGATCACCTGAAGCGCGGCGGCATAGGCGGCCATCTGCCGGACATGGGCGGCGGGAACTTCATCCACGCCAAGTGGCGCTACGCGGCCGGTCTTGAAATCCACGACCTGCACGCGATCGGGATCGATGCATAGACGATCGACAGTGCCGGAGATCACCATGTCGCCCACTACTGCCGCGACAGGAGCCTCAGCGAGAGCGCCGGGTGCGAAGATCGGCGCGAAGTCGCTGTCCTCGATCACGCGAAGAGCCTGCGAGATGACGTCATGGCGCAACAATGCATCCGCCGCGCCCTGCTGTTCGAGCCAGCGCCCTGCACGTTCGCGGCGCTGTTCGGGCGGAACATCGGGCAATCGCTCGAACAAGGCATGCAGCCAGCGGCCCCGCTCGCTTGCCGCCTTCATGGCTGGCGTCGGCGGCGGATAGGGCACGTCGTCCTCTACCGGAGCAGAGGGCGCGAGGGGCCGGGGTGGACGGGCTTCCTCTGGTGCGGGCTGACGGAGCCAAGCGGGTTCGGGATGCGCCACCCTTTCCATCGCGGCGCTCTTTTCAAGCGCGCGTGGAGGCAAGGTTTCCGCGCCGAGCCAGCGACGCCGGGCGCCCCACAGATGATCGTCCTCCCACTCCGCGCCAAGGGCGATCAGGGCGTTTTCAACGGCGGTGAACCAGCTTTCGGGTTGCGGCAGGCCGCGCGCGCGGGGGCCGAGCGAGCCGGTGACGACCAGCCTTTCCTCTGCGCGGGTCAGAGCGACGTAGAGCAGCCGCCAATGCTCCTCCCGTTCGGCAGCACGCGCGTCTTCCAGAACTTCCCCGATAGGACCAAGGCGTTCGGTTTTGCGCGGGGCCAGGATAGGCAAGCCGTTCCATTCCAGGGAATCGCTGCGTGTTCCGGCATCGGGATCAAGGCATGCGTCCGCCAGAATGACGACAGGCGCCTGCAATCCCTTCGCGCCGTGCACGGTAAGAAGGCGGAGCGAATCTCCCTGCGCGGCGGCGTCGCGGACGATCTCGACTTCGCCCCGGTCGAACCAGTCCACGAAGCGCTGCAAGGACGGGTGATCGTCCGTTTCGAAGGCAAGCGCAGCGTTTAGCAGTTCCTCGATCGGATCGGCGGCCTCAATTCCCAAGCGTTCGATGAGGCGGCGGCGTCCCTCCATCGGGCCGGACAGGATCGATTCGAGATAGCGGTAGGGCGTGGTGAGGTCGGCCCGGTTGAGAAGGGTACGAAGCGGGCCTAGCAGCTGTTCATCCTGAGTCCGGGTGAGATGCTGCCAGAGTCCAACGCGGCGGTTCATGGCGCGGGCCATGAGGTCATCCTGCGTCCAGCCGATCAGGGGCGATACCAGCAAAGAGGCCAGGTTGAGATCATCCTCAGGCTGCACCGCGAAACGAAGCGCGGCGAGCAGGTCGCGCACGGCAAGCGGCGCATTCAGGCGGAGGCGATCGATCCCCGCGACGGCGACCCCCTCCTCATAGAGACGCGCGACGATCAGCCGGGCGAGTTCGCTGCGGCGGCGGACGAGGATCATGATGTCGCCTGCCGTCACCGGGCGACCCCGGCTTTCGAGCATCATGCCGTCGTCGATCCATTGGCGGATCTGGCGCGCGATATTCTGGGCGAGGAGGCGTTCCTGATCGGCGGCCCAGTCTTCCTCGCCTTCTGCGTCGTCGGACAAGCCTGCGATGGTGGGTTTCCACAGCAGGACCTCACCGGGGAAGCGGTTGGCGCTGATGTGCTGGACTGCGCCCGAAGGCAGGCCTAGCCGCTCGGCGCTTAAGGTCGCGATCGTGTGATCGACCACGTCGAGGACGGCGGGCGTGGAGCGGAAGCTGCGTTCAAGCGACAGGTCGTGGAAGATATGCTCGGCATCTTCCGCATGACGCTGGAACAGTATCTGCGCGGCAGCGAAGGCCTGAGGACTGGTTCCCTGGAAGCCGAAGATCGCCTGCTTGAAGTCACCGACGGTGAAGATGGTGCGGATGCGATCACCCTTGGCCCCTTCCCCCGCGAAAAATTCCGAAGCGAGCGCGCCGACGATCTGCCACTGGCTGACGTTCGTGTCCTGCGCCTCATCGACCATGATGTGGTCGATGCGCTGGTCCAGTTTGTAGCGGATCCAGTCGGCGATGCCGGGCTGGGACAGGAGATCCGCAGTGCGGGCGATCAGGTCGTTGAAATCCACGGCGCCCGCAAGCTGCTTTGCCTCATGATAGGCGCGGGCATAGGCGCGGCCTGCATGCAGTCCTTCGGCGAGCAGATCGGTATAGACGGCGAGCGCCTTGAGGCTCAAAAGTTCGGCGCAACGGGAATGGAGGCGCGCGCTCGCTTCGCCATAGCCATCGATGGGGGGAACCCAGCCCTTGGCCGAGATCAGGTCGCCGTCCGCCTTTGCCCATGCGGCGTGAAGGTCTGCGAGGGTTTCCGCCCGATCCAGCGGGCTCAGCGCGCGCCATCGGGCTATGCGATCACAGCGTTCCAGAGCGCGGCCGGTGCCCCAATCGGCATTTGCCTGAGCGATCCAGGCGAGAGATCGCATGTCGAACTGCGCGTCTTCGCACTGGCTGGCGAGATGCGCGAGGACGTCGCCCTCTGGCAGGCCCAGCTCGCGATAGAGCCAAGCGGCGATGTTCTCCGGCAATTGCTCCAGTGCGGGAAGGTGGGAAGCGCAGCGCAGCAGGAATTGTTCAGCGCCGCCTTCGCCCAGACGGAGGCTGATCGCCTGTAGCGCTTCCATCAGCCTGTCGTCGCCCTGATCCTGAGCGGTGACGGCAAGATCAGCCAGCGTCTGGCGGGCGAGCGCCGACTGCTCGCGCTGGTCAAGCGGGCGGAAGCCGGGCGGAAGGTCTGCCTCCAGAGGAAAGGCGGTCAGCAGTTGCTGGCAAAAGCTGTGGATGGTCTGGATGCGAAGGCCGCCGCCGGTCGATTCCAGCACCTCTGCAAAGAGGCGGCGAGCGCGATCGCGAGCCTCCGGGCCGCTATCCTCGTGCAGTGCCTCCAGATCCTCGAACAGTTCCCCTTCCTCCATCTGGACCCAGGCGGCCAGCCGGTCATGGATGCGGTCGGCCATTTCCGCCGCGCCCGCTTTGGTGAAGGTGAGGCAAAGGATGTTTTCAGGCCGCACACCCTGCAGCAGCAGGCGGAACACGCGGGCGGTCAGCACATGCGTCTTGCCTGTGCCCGCCGAAGCCGACAGCCAGACATGCGCGTCCGGTGAAGCGGCACGGGCCTGTGCTCCGGCAAGCGGTTGAAGGGCGGAGGTCTTCCTAGCCATCGTCGCGGCCATACCATTCCTCCAGCCGCATCAGCTGGTCATAATCGCCATAGTTTGCGACTTCGGGATTTACTTGCGCGTCGAAGGGGGCGTTACCCGTTAGATAATCCCCCGCGATTTTCTCGAACCATTCGTGGACGAGCGATGTGAAGGAGGCCGTCACGATCTTGTCCCGCTTCCCCATCGGATCGACGGGGCTTTCACGGTAGCCGAAGGCGTCATTCTTCTTGGCCAGCGACCAATATTCGAAACATCCTGCGGTTCCGGCGCGGTCGATGGCAGAGAAGCCACCCTGTTCGGCGATGAGGCCCAGCAAGCCCAATTGGAGGGAATAGCCAGCCCTGACCTGCTTGGCGCTGGGCGGTTTGCCGGTCTTGTAATCGACTATGGCGAGCGAGCCGTCGGGCATGCGATCTATCCGGTCAGCCTTGCCGGTGAGGGTCACGCCAGCGATCTCCGCCCGGCCGTCCGTCTCCACCGCCAGGATGGAGCGGCCCGCTGCCTGATCGGCGGTCACTTCGGCAGCGATCCAGCGGATGGCCTCGATCAACCTTGGTTGCCAGAGCGCCTTCAGCAGCGGGTGCACATCGGGCCGGTCGAACATCGCGCGGGCGCGGGCTTCCAGATCGGCGGGATCGCGCTGCCCGGCCTCTGCCCAGCGCTGGAGGATTTCGTGGACCGCCGTGCCGCGCCATGCGGGACCCGCGTCGGCATCGACCGGGTCGAGGCGATTGAGGCGCAATATCCGCTTGGCATAGAAGGCAAACGGATCAGCCTTCAGCCGGTCCACATCGGTGACGGGAATCAGCTTCGGGCGGACGGAGGCGGGTGGCACTGGCGCGGGACGGCGGCTTGGCTGGTGCCGCGCTGGGCGATCGAGTGCCTGTGCCAGCGCAGCGTAACGATCGGCGATCTTCCATTGTGGACCAGCCATGGCCTTGAGGCGCAGCCAGAAGCGGGAGGCTATGGCGGGGCCTCCCGAACCCCTTCTGGAGCGGGTGATGAGGACGTGGGGAGCGCCCAGTGCGCTGGCAAAGTCATGAGCGGCGCGGCCGATGCGGGTTTCGAGGCCGGGCAGGCCAAGTTCCCGCCGGATACGGGGGGCAAGCCAGGGGTCGGGTGATGGCAGGCCGGGCCATGTGCCCTCGTTGAGGCCGCCGAGGATCATTAGATCAGTTTGAACCAGCTGGGCCTCGATCAGACCCAATATCGAGATGCGCGGATGGCCGCCCTGAACCGGGCGCACCGAAACGCCACCCAACATATTGTCGAGCAGGGTCGGGAGGGAGCGGATGTCAGATTGTTGAGGGCCTTCGGGGGCCGCCTGTTCCATCTCGGCGAACAGATCGGCGGCGGCGTGGCCCTGGACACCGGCCCATATGGCATCGCCGGTCAGCGCTCCGGCTTGTTCGCGAAGCGCCGCCAGTTGAGCGGCGAATGTGGGGGCGGCGGAGCAGGCTTGCTCCAGCGGTTCGAGCAACGCGCGCGCCTTTGACCACCATTGCCGCGTTTGGGCTCGCAAGGCTTGCTGGCGATCCTCTCCTTCCCGTTCGGCGAGCAGCAGGTCTACCCCTTGAAGGCCAGCAGGAGGACGCGGGCCGCGAAGCAGCAGGTCGAGGCCCCGCACGCCTTCCAGCCACGGAAGGCGTTCTTCGCCGCGCATGACCAGCGGATGCTTGAGCAAAGTGAGCAGCGCCACGGGCGCGAAGCGTTCGGCCACCGCCTGGGCCAGCGCTATGAGCAGAGTGCCCGGCGGCAGGCGGGACAACGGGAGACCAGCGGAATCGTCGGCTGATACTCCCCAGCGCGCCAGATGCGCCGACACGCGGGTAGCGAGCTGGCGGTCAGGCGTGACCAGCGCGGCGGTGCGGCCCTGTGTTTCCACTGCCTCACGCAGGGCGATGGCGATGGCCTGCGCTTCCTCGCCCGGCGTGGCGACTTCCAGAGCCTCCACCCCTGTGAGTGAGCGGTCCGCGGTTTTCAGATCGCGCCAGCGGCTGGTGAGGCGCGGAGGGAGCATCGCGTTGGATATGTTGCGGCTGCGGACGGCGCGCGCATCATGCTCGCTGCCCCAGCGCCACAGCGCTACGTCATCGCGCGTGGCGCTCATTCCATTGAGCAAGCGCTTCAGGGCATATTGGGGATGGGTTTCATGCGCAGGGGGCGCACGGCCGGTAACGGGGTCCGGCGCGAATGGACCGATGGCGTCCCATGCGGCTTCGTCCATTTCATGGTCGAGGCCAGCGAAAACGACGCTACCGCGCGGCAGGACGGAGATCCTTCGAAGCAGACCCGCAACCGCCGGAGCGGTCGTGGCTATGCCAGCGGCGATCACGAAGCCGGATGGTGGCTCTGCGGCCCAGCGTGCGGCGAGGCGATCGAACAGGCGATTGCGTCGGTCGGCCAAGTCAATGAGGCCAAGCCGTGCCAATTCCTCGGGCCAGCGGCGAATGAGGATGGAGAATAGATCGAGCGATCTTTGCCAATGGCCCGACAGTTCATCCGACAGCGTGAGTTCGGAAAGCGCGGTGATGGGCACCCGTTCCACCTGCATCTGGTCGAGCACTGTGCCAAGCGCTTGGCCGAGCTTGATCGCCTGCGCGGCGTCCATTGGCTGGCCGGATGCCTGCTGAACCATGCGGGCCAGGATCATCTGGCGGCGCATGGGCGCAATCGCCGGGGGAATGGCCTCCCCCTCCGCCAGAGGATCGAGCGCGCCGCCTGCCTGTTCGCCAAGATCAGGATCGCCGATCGCGACCAATCGGGGAAGAAGCAGGCCTCCAGCCGATCGGCGAACAAAAGCATCGCTGACAGCGCGGATCGCGCGGTTGGTGGGCAGCAGGATCATGCCCTGCGCCAGTGCCATCGGGTCAGCACCATGCTGCGCAAGTATGCCCGCTGCCAAGGCGTCGGAAAAGGCGCGGTGAGCTGGGATGTTGAACAAGGCGGGCCGGGTGTGATCACCCATGAGCGAGCATCGACTCCACAAAGGGAATGGCGCGCGGCGTGCCG
This sequence comes from Sphingobium sp. TomTYG46, assembly GCF_055396345.1. Lineage (NCBI taxonomy): Bacteria > Pseudomonadati > Pseudomonadota > Alphaproteobacteria > Sphingomonadales > Sphingobiaceae > Sphingobium > Sphingobium sp. TomTYG46. The sequence goes on along the minus strand of NZ_AP027324.1, from coordinate 879,259 downwards.
ACGTCGAACCAAAGGCCCTGATGGGAAACGCCGTAGAGACGCCCCGCTTCGATAGCGCGGTTCCAGAAGATATTGGTCGAAAAGACGTCGGATGGCGGATCGACCAGCAGGCCGGGCGAAAGGATCTGCACGCCCGTAAAGACGAAGGGCGCGACATGGCTCGTCTTGCGGCGGCTCAAGCGGCCAGATGCATCCATGTGGAAGTCGCCCGGTCCCGTGTGGCAATGGGCGCGGGCGAGCGGCACCAGCAACAGAAGCGCGTCCATGCGATCGGGGTCCCACAGGCGCTGCATCATGCCCAGCGTTTCCTGCGGCCCGTCGATCCAGAGATTGTCGCTGTTCGCGCAGAAGAAGGGATTGTCGCCCAGCAGGGCACGGGCATGGATCAAACCCCCGCCCGTTTCCAGCAGCTTGGGACGCTCGTCCGAGATCAGCACCTGCATGCCGTTGGAATGGGCGTTGAGATGCGCCTCGACCGTGTCGGCGAGGTAATGAACATTGACCACGACCTTGCGGATGCCGCCAGCGGAAAGCCGGTCCAGCGCATGGTCCATCAGCGGCTTGCCAGCTACCTTGACCAGTGGCTTTGGACGCGTGGCGGTGAGCGGGCGCATCCGCTTCCCAAGGCCCGCCGCCATCAGCATTGCCGTGTCGATCATGCGGGGGCGTTGTCCCGAAGCGCGAGATGGCGCTTTTCTGCCGGTATGTTGGCGGCGAACCAGTCCGCTACCGGCGCGAGCGCGGGATGCGCCAGGTCGCGCTCCAGCAAGTCCCACATGCGCGGCAGGAAGGTCAGGTAGCGCGGCTTTCCGTCCCGCTTCCACAGGCGCGTGAAGATGCCGATGATCTTCGCATTCCGCTGCGCGCCCAGCACAGCATAGGCAGCATCGAAGTCGGCTGGTGGATTTGCGATGGCTTTGTAGTGGCTGATCATCGCGGCCTCCACCTCCGGCGGCACATCGCGTCGAGCGTCCTGAAGCAGCGACGCGAGATCATAAGCGGGATGCCCGGCAAGAGCGTCCTGAAAGTCGAGAAGACCAAGCCCCCGCACTTCAGGTCGATCGATCAGCATGATATTTTCGGCATGATAATCGCGCAGCACTGTGACGACGGGGCTGGCGGATTGCTCCACGATCGGCAGCACGGCATCCCAGGCCCGCGTATAGGCATCTGTATCGACAGGGAGGCCGATCGCGGGGCAATACCATTCGGTGAGCAGTCCTGCCTCGCGCTGATAGACCGCGCGGTCATAGGGCGGCAGGTCGGCGGCAGGCTGGCGATGAAGATCAGCGAGCAGCTCGACTGCGCGGCTATAAACGCCTTCCTCGTCGGCGGGGACATCGTCCAGATGTTCCTTGACTCGCAAGTCGCCGAAATCCTCGATGAGTACCAGACCTTGTTCCAGGTCGCGGGCAAGGATCGCCGGGGCAGCAAAACCCTGTCCCGTCAGATGTTCGGCAATGGCGATAAAGGGGCGCGGGTCCTCATGTGGCGGCGGCGCATCCATCAGCACGGCACGGCGCGCGCCATCGACCACGCGAAAGTAGCGACGGAACGACGCATCACCGGCCAGCGGGACGATAGCGGCATGCCCCCACCCCGCAGCTGAGAGAAAAGCGGGAGCGGAAGTGGGCGGGATCATATCTGCGACCATCGCTCTGTCCAAGCGTCCGGCACGCGCACTGTCAAGCGCCGAGCGCCGTCGGGTTCGATGTCGATGTGGAGCCGCAGCGCATGCGGCCATGCATCCGGACCCAGGCGGTCGGGCCATTCGACGATCAGCAGGCTGTCCATCAGATATTCGTCCAGAGCCAGTTCCCGCGCCTCTTCCACATCATCAAGGCGATAGAGATCGACATGGGCGACGGGGAGCTTCACCTCCGGCACATCATAGGGCTGGACGATCGCGAAGCTGGGGCTTGGCGCCTCGCCTGCAAGGCCAAGCCCCTCCAATACGCCGCGCGCGAGCGTTGTCTTTCCCGCACCAAGGCCGCCTTCCAGCGCAATGACGTCACCGATGCGCGCCACATCGGCCAAACGGTGGCCGAGGGCCAGCATCGCCGCTTCGTCGGGCATGGTCAGGCTCTGCTCAGCCACGGGGTAGCTCGATTACGGCCATGGTGCCCTGCCCCGGCTCTGACACGAGTTGGAGGGTGCCACCATGCGCCTCGGCGAATTGCTTGGCGAGCGGCAGGCCGATCCCGGCCTTTTCGCCGCTTCGTGCCTGTTCCGCGCGAGCGGCTGCGTCGAAGATCGTGGCGTGGCGCTTTGCGCTGATGCCTGGACCGTTGTCGGACACGACGAGCCGCGCGGAGTCGCTGCTGCCGTCGCCATGCAGCAATACACGCGCGCCGCGTCCGCTGTAGCAGACGGCGTTCTCCAGGAGATGATCGAGCGCCTGGCCGATCCGGCGGCTATCGCCTTCCACCTTCCCCAATGTTTCATGCAGGGAGATCGCAAGGTCGATGCCCTTGGCCGTCGCCTCGGCCTTGATCCGTTCGACGCTTTCCTTTGCCAGGGCGGCGAGGTCGACAGGGGCGCGGTCGATCGGGAGCGTCCCGGCTTCTCCCTGTGTCAGGTCCAGCACATTGTCGATCAACATCGACAGGCGACTGGTACTCTGGAGAATGCCATCGACATATTCCTTGGCGGAAACGCTCAATTCCCCGGCATAGCCCGCGCTCATCATCTCGGCGAAGCCCGCGATGGTGGTGAGCGGCGTGCGCAATTCGTAGCTCATATTGGTGACGAAGGCGGTCTTGACCCGATCGGCCTGCTCAAGCGCTTCGTTGCGGTCGCGCAGCACTTGTTCGACACGGCGGCTGTCGGTGACGTCCAGCATCGTGAAAAGTGCGTTCCCATCGGGCAGAGGGATGGCGGCAAATTCGAAGATGCGGCCGTCCGCGAAACCGACATGGCCGACGCGCTGCTTGCGTTCCACTGTCGCCGCGCGAACCAGTTCGCGGACGAGATTGGCCTGCTGCGGCTTGGCGAGGCGGGATTGGACGGCGCGCAGAAGTTCGTCGATGCGCGGGTGCTGCGCCAGCAGATCTTCTGAGATTTCCCAGATCGAGCGGAAACGGCTGTTCCACAGCGACAGGCGGCCATCGGACGAAAATACGCCGATCGACTCGAACAGATTGTCGAATGTGGCCGTGCGGACTCGCAGCAGTGTGTCGCGCGCGCTGGAAAGCTGGACCTGCTCCGTACGATCTTCAAAGATCAGGAGCAGGCCGCCGTCGGGCAATGGCTGACCATAGACGCGCAGATGAGTGCCATCGGCGAGCAGCCAGTTTTCCTCGCGCGGGTCGGGTGAGAGGAACCAATCGCGACGTTCGGCGCGCCAGGCCGGAAAGTCGCGATGTTCGGGCAGGCGGCGGGCCTCGCGCATGCGGTCGAGGACGCGTTCGAACACGGGCTGGTCGGCCAGATGTTCCTGATCAAGCCCGAACAGGCTCATGAAGGGCTGGTTCCAGAAACGCAGGGTGCGATCCGGGCCAAAGCGGGCCACGCCAGCAGAGAGGCGGTCGAGCAGGTCGCGCTGAGCCGCTTCAAGGCGGCGATGCTCGACGCGGGCCTGTTCAAGCTCATTCTGGTCCATCGCGAAACCGGCGACGCCAGCTTCGCCAAGGGGGACATCGACGACCCGCATCGTTCGGCGTTCGCCATCGATTGTCGCTGGCACCATGCGCTCGACCACCCGATCCTCCGCGAGCGCCTGCTCTGCTGATGACTGAGGGCCGAGGCCGCCCACCGCCTCGACCAGTTCCGTGCCATGCGCGATGACATCTGCCGCATTAGCCCCGTCCACCGCGCTGACATAGGCAGCGTTGACGAGGCTGAGGCGCATGTCGGCGGTGCGATGCCACATCGGAAACGGCGCGGCTTCCACAAGGCCAGCGAGCGCTTCCAGGGCTTCGCGCAGTTGCTCGACCTTGCTCTTCAGCGCCTGGATTTCGGACTGGCTGTCGGTCGCGTCGAATATCCACAGGACCACGCCGCCGCTTTCAGCGAGTACTGGCCCGGCAGGCGCGCCGCGCACCAGCAGGAGCCGGGACGAACCCTCTCCTCGCACAGGCAGGGCGAAGCTGCGTCCGGCGCGCTGGGCCGCTGCTATTTCCTGCGCGAGGGCCGCTGCGTCCTCCGGTTCCAGACCGCCGTCGGGCGCGGTAAGTTCGGATACGAAAGCGGGTACACGGTCCTTGCCAAGCCATTTGGCGAGCCGATCGGCCGCCTCGATCCGGCCATCGGCGTGAATGATAATCGGTGCGGCCGGTGCCGAGGCGAGCAGGCTGGACAGGCGATCGAATTTGCCCTGCACCTGCGTGCCTTCGCGCCGCATGCGCTGCCCGGTCGAAAGCGCCCACACCGCGGCGGCCAGCCACGCGGCCAGCACGATCCCCAACATGACTGCGGCAAATGGGGTCAATGACGTCATTGCGCCTGTTCACCCCTCATCGCGACTGCCACCCCTTTGCATGATTATCAGGGGACTAACCCAAGTCGGGAGCAGCGTGAAGCGGGGAGTTTGAAGAAATGCGCGGCTCCTTCAAGACGGACACGCCCCGATCTTCTTCATACCAACGAACGCTGGCATCTCAGCCGGACGCCGTTGGCAATAGAACCCAGCTTCCGCTAGGATGACGAGGGACCGATATCCAAAAAAGGGGAGACTTTCGCCTCCCCCCTTCCGGTTTTTTAGTAGCGGTAATGATCCGGCTTGAACGGCCCTTCCGACGTCACGCCGATGTAGGCAGCCTGCTTGGGGGTAAGCTTCGACAGCTTCACGCCCAGCTTCTCGAGGTGAAGCGCGGCCACCTTTTCGTCCAGATGCTTGGGCAGGACATAGACATCGTTCTTATATTCGTCCGACTTGGTCCACAGTTCGATCTGCGCCAGCACCTGGTTGGTGAAGCTGGAGGACATCACGAAGCTCGGGTGGCCGGTGGCGCAACCCAGGTTGACGAGGCGGCCCTTGGCGAGGACGATGATCTTCTTGCCGTCGGGGAATTCGACCTCATCGACCTGCGGCTTGATCTCGGTCCACTTCATGTTGCTGAGGCCAGCGATCTCGATCTCGCTGTCGAAATGGCCGATGTTGGACACGATCGCCATATTCTTCATCGCGCGCATGTGATCGACGGTGATGACGGCTTCGTTGCCCGTCGCGGTGACGAAGATGTCGGCGCGGGTCGCCGCTTCTTCCATCGTCACGACTTCATAGCCTTCCATCGCGGCCTGAAGCGCGCAGATTGGATCGACTTCGGTCACCAGAACGCGAGCGCCACCGTTGCGGAGCGAAGCGGCCGAACCCTTGCCAACGTCACCGAAGCCCGCGACGCAGGCGACCTTGCCGGCCAGCATGACGTCGGTGGCGCGACGGATGGCATCGACCAGCGACTCCTTGCAGCCATAGAGATTGTCGAACTTCGACTTGGTGACGCTGTCGTTGACGTTGATCGCCGGGAAAGGAAGCTTGCCCTTCTTCGCCAGCTCATAAAGGCGATGGACGCCGGTGGTGGTTTCTTCCGACACGCCCTTGATCGCGGCGACGGTCTTGGTCAGGTAGCCCGGACGATCGGCCAGGAAGCGCTTCAGCGTGGCGACGAAGATTTCCTCTTCCTCATTGCCCGGCGTGAACAGCTCTTCTCCGGCTTCGACGCGGGCGCCCCACAGCGCGAACATGGTGGCGTCGCCGCCGTCATCCAGGATCATGTTGCAGGGTGTGTCACCCCAATCGAAGATGCGGATGACATAGTCCCAATATTCCTCCAGCGTTTCGCCCTTGACGGCGAAGACGGGGATGCCGCGCGCGGCGATTGCGGCAGCGGCGTGGTCCTGGGTCGAGAAGATGTTGCAGGAAGCCCAGCGGATTTCCGCGCCCAGCTCGGCCAGTGTCTCGATCAGCACGGCGGTCTGGATCGTCATGTGCAGCGATCCGGTGATGCGCGCGCCCTTCAGCGGCTTTGCAGCGCCGAATTCGGCGCGCAGGGCCATCAGGCCGGGCATTTCGGTTTCGGCGATCTCGATTTCCTTGCGGCCGAACGCGGCAAGGTTGATGTCGGCGATCACATAGTCCTGCGCCTGGGTGGCGGGTGCTGTGGCCACGAGCGTGTCTCCATCGGTTTAGAATGTGCCGGAGCCGATCGCATGGCGAAACGGCGGCGATGGCTTGCGCTTTACCAATCGCCGCCGTTGATGGCAACTCAATATAAAGTTTTCTTTATGTCACTCTTCACCAGGTCGGGAGGCGACCGCGACCCTCGTTTCACCCAGATCGGCAGATGGCTCCGCTTCCTGACCCGCAATCGCCATAACGACGTCGCAGCGGGCGCCCGAAAGATGCGGGGTCGTACCGGCAGCGTCCGACAGTTCAAGCAGCGCCGCCCGGGTCGCGGGAAGTGCGTTGGCTGCATCCGTGATCGACTGAAGATCGCGGCAGGCGAGCCCTTCGGCCCCGGCGCCATAGACATTGGCGAGGCTGGTCACATAATTGTCGTAAGCGCCCAGCGCGCCGATTGGTCCGGCAACCGAACGGAAATGTTCGCGAAGCTCGTCATTGACCTGCGTCAGCGCGTCACGCTTTTCCCTGATAAAGCGATTATAGTCGGCCAGGAAATTGCTGCCCGTGGACCGACAACGCAGTGCGGACACCATGAGCATCATCTCAAAATCCCGAATTTGCGCCGCCTCTACCGCAACCTTCTTCCAGCAAGGCGCGGCGCTGGCAGGCGCGAGCGGCATCGCTGCGGCAATCATAGCCGCGACAAACTTCTTCATGATTTGAACCCCCGAGCAATTCCCGAGGATGAAGGTGCGCCCGCGCGCTTGCCGCGTTGTAAATGAAGGCAGTTAGCGGGAATTTACCCGGAAATGTTCAGTTACGATGCGGAAACAAACTCTGTTTCGCGCCATCGTTGCGCAGCTGAACCGGGAAAATATTTCGCAAATTATGCGACGTGATCAGGCGGAGCCAGCGCCGCTCACCAGATGAGACGCGTCGACTCCGGCAGCGGCATAGGCCGCCGCCCACTTTTTTTCCGCCGGAACGTCGAACAATAGATCCGCGCTGCATCCCGCCGGGAACCAGCTTTCGCCGGTCATCTCCTGATCGAGTTGTCCTGCGCCCCAACCGGCATAGCCGAGCGCGACGATATAGCGACTGGGACCAGTGCCTTCCGCGATCGCCTTCAATATCTCCAGCGAGCCGGAAAGCCCCCAGTCTTCCCCGACCTCCACCATGTCATGCCCTTTCCAGTCGAGGGAATGCAGCACGAAGCCCCGGCGCGGTTCGACCGGACCGCCGCGAAGCACGGGTATGTCGGGGACATTGGCGGGATTGATGTCAAAGCTTTCGAGCAGTTCATGCAGCCCGACGCCCTCAATTTCATCGCTGACCGCGATGCCGAGAGCGCCATTTTCATCATGGACGCAAATGGCGATCACGGAATGATCGAAGCGCATGTCTTCCATGCCCGGCAAAGCGAGCAGGAACTGACCGGCATAGGAGCGAAGCTGATCCATAAGATGAATATACGCTGCCCAGCGGCTTTGCCAATGGCGGGCTGTCGTTCACCAGGGGCGATGGCCCGCCTTGACACAGGGCCGCCAAGCGCCGACCTCCCGCCTCATCAACGGCAGGAGACAGAATATGACCATCGCGAAAGGGGATCGCATCCCCGCCACTACCTTTGCCAAGATGACGGAAAATGGGCCGGAACAGATTTCCTCCGACGAATTTTTCAGGGGGCGGACGGTGGCGCTCTTCTCCGTGCCCGGCGCCTTTACGCCGACCTGCTCGGCCAAGCACCTCCCCGGCTTTGTGGAGAAGGCCGACGCGCTGAAGGAAAAGGGCGTGGACGAGATTGCCTGCACCGCGGTCAATGACCCTTTCGTCATGGGCGCCTGGGGCAAATCAGCCGGAGCAGACGATAAAGTGACCATGCTGGCGGACGGCAATGGCGACTTCGTCAAGGCTGCGGGCCTGACGATGGACGGCAGCAAGTTTGGCATGGGCACGCGTGGCCAGCGCTTTTCCATGATCGTAAAAGATAGCGTGGTCACCGAACTGAATGTCGAGGCACCGGGCGAGTTCAAGTTTTCGTCGGCTGATCATCTGCTGGGGCAGCTCTGAGGCGATTGCCGTGCGACGATAACCCCGTTGCGCGGCTACCCCGCCTTCCTTCCGTCACATATCTGCGGTAGCAATGTTCGATGACGAAAAGCATCGGCAGCGCGGCGGTCGCGCAACTGGACAGGATTTACCAGACCTCTATCGGAAATCTGCGCGAGGCCATGCAGGCCTATGCCCGCGATGGCAGCGTGCCGCCGCCAGAGGCAAAGTCCGATCGCCGCTTCTGTTATCCCGAACTGCGCGTCATCCATCATGCCGAAACCGATGCCCCGCCACCCGGGCGATCCTTCGCCCGTCTGTCCAAGCCCGGCCTTTATACAACCACGGTCACCCGGCCGGAAATGTTCGGCGATTATCTGGCCGAGCAGATCGACTTGCTCGTCCGGGATTATGGAGTGGGGGTCGAAACGGCGGTCAGCGATCAGCAGATCCCCTTTCCCTATGTGCTGGATGGGCTGGACATCAGCGCTCTTGACGGCACCCCTCCCACCGAACTGGCGCGCCATTTTCCCGCAACCGAGTTGGCAGAGATCGGGGACGAGATCGCCGATGGCCTGTTCATGCCGGATGCAGATGGGCAAAGGCCGCTGGCGCTGTTCGACGGGCTGCGCACCGATTTCTCGCTTGCCCGACTGAAACATTATACCGGCACGCCAGCCGAGCATATTCAGCGATACATCCTCTTCACCAACTATCATCGCTATGTCGATGAGTTCGTAGCCTGGGCCTGTGCGGAACTGCAAAGAAACGGCTCGCCCTACACGGCTTTGTCCGGCGCAGGCGGCGTCTATGTGACGCGGGAGACGGCCGATCCAGCGCGCATGATCGCCGACAGTGCATGGCGCAAGCATCAGATGCCCGCCTATCATCTGATCGCGCCCAATCGCAGTGGTATCACGCTGGTCAATATCGGCGTCGGCCCCGCCAATGCGAAGACCATCTGCGATCATCTGGCGGTGCTGCGGCCGGAAGCCTGGTTGATGATCGGTCATTGCGGCGGCCTGCGACCCAGCCAGCGGATCGGCGACTATGTGCTCGCCCATGCCTATCTGCGCGATGACAAGGTGCTGGATGATATGCTGCCGCCGGAAATTCCGGTGCCAGCTATTGCGGAAGTTCAGGTCGCCCTAGCCAAGTCCGCCGAGGCAGTTCTGGGCGGCAGCAGCGAGGAGGATTTCAAGCGCAGGCTGCGCACCGGGACCGTGGTGACGACCGACGATCGAAACTGGGAACTGCGCTATTCCAGTTCAGCGTTGCGCTTCAGCCTGTCGCGCGCGGTCGGGATCGACATGGAGTCCGCTACGATCGCGGCACAGGGCTATCGTTTCCGCGTTCCGTACGGAACATTGCTCTGCGTGTCGGACAAGCCGATCCATGGCGAACTGAAGCTGCCGGGGCAGGCGAACCGCTTTTATGAGGAAGCCATTGCCGGGCATCTGCGGATCGGCCTGATGACGTGCGAACTGCTGCGGCAGGAAGGCCCTAAGCTACACAGCCGGAAACTGCGGGCGTTCAACGAGCCTCCATTTCGGTGATGGATTAGCGGGGTCAGCTGGTCAGGAATTCCACCATGGCCTCGCCCAATTCCTTCTTCGTGACCGCAGCCATGTGATTGCCGGGTATCTCAACATAGCGGCCGTTGGGCAGAGTATCGACAAGCTCCTGCGCCACGCCGTTGTCCTGGTCATCGACGCCGCAGATGACTTCGGTCAGCTGCATGAAGGTCGCGATCGTTTCGGCCGACGTGTCCACGAACGTGTTCAGGATATGCAGAAGCGCGACCGGATCGCCCTTCGTCGTCTTCAGGAAGGCTTCCGTCATCCATTCCGACGTACCGCGCTCGAACGTGCCGAGGTTGGTGAGGACGTTGCGATAGTAGCCGCCCTTGTCGAGCGTATTGACGAGGCCGCGCAGTCCCATGCCAGCGAGGATCACCCGGCGCGGGGCTGCGCCGCGCGCCAGCATCCGTACCGTCGTCCGCGCGCCCAGTGAATAGCCGCCCAGGTCGTAATCGGTGAGGTCCAACTGGTCGATGACAGCCAGATTGTCGTCCGTCAGGGCATCGGGCGGATAGGCGGCGGGATCATGCGGTTTGCCGCTTTCGCCATGTCCGCGCAGATCGGGCATGATCAACCGGAAGCCAGCCTTCACAAGCCGCTCGGCATGGCCGTAACGGATCCAATTGGTCCAGGCGTTGGAGAAATAGCCATGGATGAGGACGAGGTCGCGTCCCTCCCCCGCGATATGCACCGCAATGGGAAGACCGCCCAGCCCCTCAACTTCCACTTTCTCTAGCTCAAGGCCGGTCATGATCACTCCCTCACTGTGTCGACGCTGCTCGATATGGCCTTGGCATCGCCTTGTCGATGGCGGCGTAGGCCAAGCATCAGCAGGGCGATTAGCGCACCGACCTGAGCGGCGGCCATGTCCTTCTGCGGGTCCCAGACGTCGCCTTGCTGGCCATTATACCAGTCAGCGGTTTCTCCTTCCGCCATCAACGTCAGCAGCCATTCGAAACTTTCATAAAGGGCGCTGATGAAGCCGATCGTGACGAAGCCGAAGGCCAGGCTCCAACCCAATGTCACGCCGCCCCGCCGCCGCGCGATCTGCGCCAGCGGGTGCGTCAGAAGCAGACCAAAAGCGAAATGGACGAGCCGGTCATAGCCATTGCGCTGCCAGCCAAACGTGCCCGAAAGATCATGGCCTGTCATCGAGCGCGCCCAATCGTCATAGGGCACATAGGAATAGATGTAGCGTCCGCCCAACGTATGCAGGAGCAGGAACAGGGTGATGCAGCCCACTGCGCCATTACTCAGAGGCCAGCGGCGCAGGAGCCACGGCGCAGCCAATGCGAGGGCGATCGTCGGCCCATGCTGTAACGGCGCGAGTTCGGGAAATGGCTGATTGATCTGGGCGGCGACGATGGCGCCGATCAGCAGCAGGATCATCCGGCGCTGCGCTATCGGAAGGCTTTTCCAAACAGCGGCAGCGCCGGAGATCATAGAGGGCCTCAGCCCTTCTTCAGGTGGCGGCGGCCCAGCAGTTCAGCGATCTGCACGGCGTTGAGTGCCGCGCCCTTGCGGAGGTTATCGCTGACGCACCAGAGGTTCAGGCCATTTTCGATGGTCGAATCCTCGCGGACGCGGCTGATGAAGGTGGCATAATCACCCACGCACTCGACGGGGGTGACGTATCCGCCATCCTCGCGCTTGTCGACGAGCATGATGCCCGGCGCTTCACGCAGGATGTCCTGGGCTTCCTTGGCCGAAATCTCGTTTTCGAACTCGATGTTCAGCGCTTCGGAGTGACCGACGAAAACGGGCACGCGCACGCAGGTCGCGGTCACCTTCACCTTGGGATCGAGAATCTTCTTCGTTTCCGCGACCATCTTCCATTCTTCCTTGGTCGAACCATCGTCCAGGAAGACGTCGATATGCGGGATCACGTTGAAGGCGATCTGCTTGGTGAACTTCTTCGCCTCGGCCGGATCGCCCACGAAGATGTTGCGCGACTGTTCGAACAGTTCGTCCATGCCCTCTTTGCCAGCACCGGAAACGGACTGGTAGGTGGCCACGACGACGCGCTTGATCTTCGCGGCGTCATGGAGGGGCTTGAGCGCAACGACCATCTGCGCGGTCGAGCAGTTCGGGTTCGCGATGATGTTCTTCTTCTTGTAGCCATCGATCGCGTCCGGGTTCACTTCGGGGACGATCAACGGCACATCCGGGTCCATGCGGTAGAGCGACGAATTGTCGATCACCACGCAGCCAGCCGCAGCAGCCTTGGGCGCATATTCAGCCGTCGGGCCAGAGCCAGCGGCGAACAGGGCGATGTCCCAACCCGTGAAGTCGAAATGCTCGATATTCTTGACTTTGAGCGTCTTGCCGGTGTCACCAAAATCGATTTCGGTGCCCTGCGACCGGGGCGAAGCAACCGCCGCGATCTCGTCAATCGGGAACTCGCGCTCGGCGAGAATGGTCAGCATTTCGCGGCCCACATTGCCCGTGGCACCAACGACGACGACCTTGTAACCCATGACTAGAGACTCCACTCCATGCAAAATTGCGCAAGGGCGCGCCATAGCGTTGTCCCGGCAATTGTCCAGCATGAAGCGGCTTTGCGGCCCGATAGCCCTTATTTACCCGGCTGCGGCTCCTCGGGCGCGGTTCCGTTGCGGCGAAGGAAATCCTCGATCGTGCGCCACAGGTGGATGCTGACACCGGGGCCGCCCACCCGATGTGTCTGGCCAGGATAGACCATCATCTCGAACGGTACGGCGGCGCTCTGCATCCGGGCCATCAAGGCGGTGGCGTTGTCGAACACGACATTGTCATCGGACATCCCGTGGATAAGCAGCATCGGGTCCTTGATCTTTACCGCATCGTCGATGGCGCCGGACGCCGGATAGGCGCTTGGCCGGTCCTGCGGCTTGCCCAGATAGCGCTCGGTATAATGCGTGTCATAAAGCTCCCAGCGAGTTACGGGAGCACCCGCGATCGCGGCGGAGAACAGGCCTGGCGCCTTTTCCAGCAGCTTGACCGACATATAGCCGCCATAGGACCAACCATAGGTCGCGATCCGATGCGGATCGACATAAGGCTGCGCTTTCAGCCACTCGACGCCCTTCAGCTGGTCGTCGACTTCTACCGTGCCCATTGCACGATATAATTGATCCTCGAACGCCTTGCCGCGATCCGGCGTGCCCCTGTTATCGATTGCGAAGACGATCCAGCCCCGATCCACCAGATATTGATAAACGGGCGACCCCCATTGATTGGTGACGACCCTTCCCGCGCCCGGCCCGCCATAATGCAACATGAAGACGGGGTATTGCTTGCCCGGCTCCAGCGGCGGGGTCATGATCCGCGTATAGAGCTTTGACCCATCCGCCGCCTTGATCGTGCTGAAGCGGGTTTTCGCGTGGCTGGCGAGGTAGGGGGCGTAAGGGTGATCCCCGGTTATGGCATTTTCTGACAGCCACCGAAGTCGCTTGCCGCTGTCATCCGCCAGATAGACTTGCCTGGGCTGGTCCGTATTGCTGCGAGAGATCACCAGATGCGTTGCGCCGCTGTCCATCACCGCATCGTTCCACCAGCCATTACTGGTCAACTGCCGCAACGGCCCCTTGCCCGACAGGGAGCCTGCGTAAAGCTGCTGCTCCAAAGGCGTTTCGCGATTGCCGGTAAAATAGACGGTGCCCTGACGCTCATCGACCGCCACCACGTCCCGCACTTCCCATGCGCCGCTGGTCAGCGCGACCCACTTGCCGCCACGAACATCGTAGAGATGGCCGTGCCCCGTCCTCTCCGACCACCACAGGAAGCTGCCGTCATTCAGCGGCTTGAAATTATTGCTGAGGTTGATCCAGCTTCTCGCTCTTTCGGTGAGCACGATCCTGGACTTACCCGTCACAGGATCGACCGCCAGCAGATCGAGCCGCTTCTGATCACGGGTCTGGCGCTGGACATAGAGCGTTCGGCCATCCTTGGACCAATCGACCCGAGCCAGATAGATGTCGCCGTCATCGCCAAGGTCGACCTTCACTTGGCCACTGCCATCCGGCCGCATGACATAAAGGTCGACTAGCGCGTTGGGTGTCCCCGCAGCGGGATAGCGTTGCTGATAGACCTTCGTCCCTTCGCCGCCGATCGCCGTGCGGGTGACGATACCGACCGGTCCTTCATCCACGCGAGCAACCGCGATCAACTGGTCGTCCGGCGACCACCAATAGCCGGTGCGTCGGTCCATTTCCTCCTGCGCCACGAACTCGGCCACGCCCCAGCTGACCGTCTCGCTCGCCCCCTGCGTCACCTGCCGCTCTCGCCCACCGATCGGCTGCACGAAGAGGTTGCCGTCGCGCACGAAGGAGACAAAGCCGCCCCTGGGACTGACCACGCCATTCAGTTCGCTGCTCGCAGTGTTGGTCAAGCGCGACACCTGGCCATCAAGCGATGCAAGGTAAAGATCGCCATCCACCGGGACGAGGATGCTCCTGCCATTGGGAGCCCAGTCATAGCTGGCGATCCCGGTGCTGCCTGCAACCGACCGGTCCCGTTCGCGCTGCATCTTTTCCGCTTCTGAAAGCTCGGCGCCGCTGCCGGTCTTCCTTGAATCCACCAGCATACGCTCAGCCCCAGTCGCGCTGTCGATAGCCCAAAGGTCCAGCCGTTCCTTCTCGTCCGCGCGGGGCTTGAGCAGCGTGACAAGCTTGCCATCTGGCGAGAGCTTCAGCGCTCGCAGCTGAGGCCCCGACAGGTCGGGATTGGCGAAGATGCGCTCCAGCGTCAGTGTCTGCTGTGCCGAAACCGGGATGGCAGCACTTGCGAGCAATGCAAGAGCGGCTGCGCTGCCCTTCAACAGTGATGACATCCTTATCCTTTCGCCTCGGCCAAGACAGCCGGATGTATCGCCGCGAGTTAACGCGGAGCGGACGAAAAGATCAATGCAGGGACATAATCTTTCTCACCATGATCTGAAGATCATGGTGGGCGCGACAGGGATTGAACCTGTGACCCCACCCGTGTGAAGGGTGTGCTCTACCGCTGAGCTACGCGCCCCCTGAAAGGAGGATGCGGCCATTGGCATCGGCTACGGCTCCTGTCAAGACGGGCTTAGACGGGGAGTTGCAAATTGCGCACATTGCCTTTTAGGCATGAAAGTTTAGTGGCAGGAACGAAAAAGGGAGTAACTATCGATGCGTCAGACCATTGCCCTCATGATCACTGGGCTTCTTCTCACCAGCTTGGCGGCCTGCAACACGGTCAAGGGCGTTGGCCGGGACATTGAATCGGTCGGCCGGGCCGGTGAGAGGGCGATGTAAGGATAGGTCAGCCCTACCTTCACACTGATTATTGGAGGACGCGGTCAGTCATGGCCACGCTTCTTTCCAGCTTCACGCCGTCGCAATCCGGCTGGCCGCAGTTGCATGCCGCGATGGTGTAGCGGACACCGCACATCACAAGGACGTCATGGTCGAAGGTATAGTTGGAAATCCCTGCCCGCTCGACCTTCTCTCGCGCTCTGGCTTTCAGAGACATGTGAAATTTCCTCCCATTCACCGTCCGCACATGATCTTTGCTGCTCTGCACAAAGTCAATTGACCGGGATCGGTTCCTGAATGGATTGTCATAAATCCGTCCAGAAAATGACACGATCCAACGCCCTCCGCTACTATGCTTGCGCGGTAGCCCATTCGCACCCATATGCCGCGCCATGAACGACCAACGCTCCTCCGCCATGCCCGTCTGGCACGGCACCACCATCATGTCCGTACGAAAAAATGGGAAGGTGATCGTGGCCGGTGACGGCCAGGTTTCCATGGGCCAGACGGTGATGAAGCCCAATGCCCGGAAGGTTCGCCGCTTGCATGATGGCTCCGTCATCGGCGGTTTCGCTGGAGCGACGGCTGACGCTTTCACCCTGTTCGAGCGGCTTGAAGCGAAGCTGGAACGGCACAATGGGCAGTTGATGCGCGCCGCCGTGGAGTTGGCCAAGGACTGGCGCACCGACAAATATCTCCGCAATCTGGAAGCGATGATGATCGTCGCCGACAAGGAGGTGACGCTGATCCTGACGGGCAATGGCGATGTGCTGGAGCCGGTCGGCGGCGTGGCGGCTATTGGATCAGGCGGCAATTTCGCGCTCGCAGCAGCCCGCGCGCTTGTTGAGTATGAGGAAGATGCAGAGACGCTTGCGCGTAAGGCGATGGCCGTGGCGGCGGACATCTGTGTCTATACCAACGATCAGCTTGTGATCGAAGAATTGGCGAGCGTGACCTAGTCTATCAAAGCCCCTCCCTTCCAAGGGAGGGGTTGGGGTGGGCATTTTTCCCTGTCCCTAAAAAGTTGAAGTCGATTGCTTTCGCAATCGCCCCCACCCCCCGGCCCCTCCCGCTTGCGGGAGGGGAGTGAGAAGAAGATGAACGACAATCTGACACCTAAGGCCATTGTTTCTGCTCTCGACGCGCACATCATCGGTCAGGCCGACGCCAAGCGCGCCGTTGCCGTGGCGCTGCGCAACCGTTGGCGTCGGCAGCGCCTCTCGCCCGATCTCCGCGATGAGGTTACGCCCAAGAACATCCTGATGATCGGCCCCACCGGCTGCGGCAAGACGGAGATCAGCCGCCGCCTTGCCAAGCTCGCAGACGCGCCCTTCGTGAAGGTTGAGGCGACGAAGTTCACCGAGGTCGGCTATGTGGGCCGCGATGTGGAACAGATCGTGCGCGATCTGGTCGAGGAAGCGGTGCGCCTGGAAAAGGATCGGCGCCGCGAAGCCGTTCGGGAGGCTGCGTCAGAGGCCGCGATGAACCGTCTGCTCGACGCCCTCACCGGCAAGGAAGCGAGCGAGGCGACCCGCCTCTCCTTTCGCCAGCGGATCGAGAATGACCAAATGAACGATGTCGAGGTTGAGGTGGAAGTCGCCGATAGCCCCTCCATGCCGATGGAAATCCCCGGCATGGGCGGTCAAGTCGGCATGATCAACCTGTCCGACATGATGTCAAAGGCGTTCGGCCAGACCCAGAAGAAGCGCCGCAAGCTGCGCGTAGCCGAGGCTTGGGACAAGCTGGTCGAAGAAGAGCAGGACAAGCGGCTGGATCAGGACGATGTCGCCCGCGTCGCAATCGCAAGCGCTGAGCAGAATGGCATCGTCTTCCTCGATGAGATCGACAAGATCGCCGTCAGCGATGTGCGCGGCGGTTCCGTCAGCCGCGAAGGCGTGCAGCGCGACCTGTTGCCGCTGATCGAGGGAACGACGGTATCGACCAAATATGGCCCGCTAAAGACGGATCACATCCTGTTCATTGCATCGGGTGCTTTCCACGTCGCGAAGCCCAGCGACCTGCTGCCGGAGCTTCAAGGGCGGCTGCCGATCCGTGTCGAGTTGAAGGCGCTGACGGAGGATGATTTTGTCTCGATCCTGTCCGACACCAAGGCGAGCCTTGTTGCGCAGTATCGCGCACTGTTGGCAACCGAAGGCGTCACGATCGACCTGACGCCCGATGGCATTCGCGCGGTCGCGAAGATCGCTGCCGAGGTGAATGGCGAAATCGAGAATATCGGCGCCCGCCGCCTCCAGACCGTCATGGAAAAGCTGCTGGAGGATGTGAGCTTCGAAGCCGAGGATCGTCAGGGCGAAACGCTGGTGGTCGATGCGGCTTATGTCGAGAAGCAGCTTAGTGAGGTGGCGCGGAACACCGACCTCAGCAAGTACGTGCTGTAGTTCTCTCTAGCCCCTCCCTTTCAAGGGAGGGGTTGGGGTGGGTCGCGAGCGAAGCGAGCCCGTCTACCTATCGTCGGAGCGCGGGCGCCGCTAGCGCGGCGCACCCACCCCCATCCCCTCCCTTGGAAGGGAGGGGCGTTTTTAGGTTCAGTAACTGCGCCCAACCAGGACTCGCTCCACCGCCTTCTCGCCGGTGAAGATGCATTCACCATCAGCAGCGTCCGCATCCAGCGGCACGTTGCGCAGGGTCAGCTTCTCACCCTTCAGCCACTCGATCACCTTGTCGAGCGCCGGACCCGTGGGCTTGGCCCATTGCACCAGCGCCCAGCCCTGCTTCTTGCTCGCAGCAAAATAGGCTTTGAGCGCGTCCAGCGACATAATCGACTTGTCGATATTACCATGCAGCCGGGCCTGCGCATCGGCGAACAGAGCCTGCTGAATCTCCTCCAGCATGCCGGTCGCAGCGGTCAGGAAATTGCCCTTTGCGACGATCTGGCTGTCGAGCTTCCCATCATCACGATAAAGGCGATCGCGGCGCAGAACCGATACGTTCCCACCCGCAACGTCGCGGCCACCCACCTCGATCACGATCGGCGCACCCTTCTTTACCCAGCCCCACCGCTTGTTGGCAGCCTTTGCGGGCCGCTTGTCCAGAAGCGCGCGGACGGGCTCGCGGAATACGTCCTGCTTGTTCAACTCGGCGACCAGATCGGCGCAATAATTCAGGATCGCGGCATCCTCGTCATTGTCGCGCAGCATCGGCACTACCACGATCTGATAGGGCGCAAGGCGGGGCGGCACGCGCAGACCGTCATCATCGCCATGCACCATGATGAGGCCGCCGATCATGCGGGTCGACATGCCCCAACTGGTCGTCTGCGCCAGTTCCTGTTGCCCTTCGGCATTCTGGAACTTGATGTTCTGCGCCCGCGAAAAAGTCGTGCCGAGGAAATGCGACGTGCCGGCCTGAAGCGCCTTGCCATCCTGCATCATCGCTTCGATCGAATAGGTCGCGACAGCACCGGGGAAGCGTTCATTCTCCGGCTTCTCGCCAGCGACCACCGGCAGCGCGACGCACTCTTCGGCGAAGCTGCGATAGACTTCCAGCATCTTCATCGTCTCTTCCATAGCCTCATCGACGGTGGCGTGCGCCGTATGCCCTTCCTGCCAGAGGAACTCGGCAGTGCGCAGGAACATGCGCGTGCGCATTTCCCAGCGGACCACATTGGCCCATTGGTTGATCAGCACCGGCAGGTCGCGCCAGCTTTGCACCCAGCGGGAAAAAGCCGCGCCTATCACCGTTTCCGAAGTGGGACGAACCACCAGCGGTTCTTCCAGCTTCGCTTCGGGATCGGGCACCAGCTTGCCGTCTTTCTGGATCAACCGGTGATGCGTGACGACCGCCATTTCCTTGGCAAAGCCGTCCACATGCTCCGCTTCCTTTTCGAAATAGGAAAGCGGGATGAAGAGCGGGAAGTAGCAATTTTCGTGGCCGGTTGCCTTGATCCGCTCGTCCAGCAACTTCTGCATCCGTTCCCAGATGCCGTAGCCCCATGGCCGAATGACCATGCAACCGCGAACGCCGCTTTCCTCGGCCATGTCGGCTTCGCTAACGACGGCCTGATACCAGGCGGCGAAATCCTGTTCGCGGGTAACGGAAAGGGCGTGCTTCACGGGTCCGGCCTTGTTCTTCGACTTAAAGGATGGCGCGCCATAGGCGAAGCGCGCCGTCCCGTCGACCCCGAACGCGCGGGCTCAGCCCAGCTTGTCGATCTTCGCATTCAGGGCAGAAAGCTGCGCCTTCAAATTCGCGATCTCGTCGTCCTTGCTGCTTTCGGAGGTAGGCTGCGCAGGCGCCGATGCGCCCGGCATCCCCGGCATCGTGGGCATTCCGGGCACGTTGCCGAAGGCATTGGCCGCGGCTTCGAACATCTGCATGTTGCGCTTGGCGATCTCCGCCAGCGGGCCACCGCCAAAGGCGCCCTTCATCGCTTCCTGAAACTGCATCTGGTTCTTGCGGAACGCGTTCATCGACTCTTCCAGATATTGCGGCACCATCGACTGCATGGAATCGCCATACATGGCGATCAGCTGGCGCAGGAAGTTGACGGGCAGCATGTTCTTGCCCCGCTGCTCTTCCTCCATGATGATTTGCGTGAGGACATTATGCGTAATGTCCTCCCCGGTCTTGGCATCCACGACCACGAACTCGCGCCCCTCACGAGTCATTTGCGACAGCAGATCAAGAGTGATGTAACTGGACGTTTCCGTGTTATAGAGACGCCTGTTCGCATATTTCTTGATGATGACCGGCTCTGATTCATTGGCGGTCTTGGTTTTGGCCATGGATTCCTCTCCCACACCTGTACATTCCGCATTAGCACAAGGCGTTACCGCACCGCAACATGGCCCTCGGCCATTGCCCCTCTTTCTCGACATTTTATGGCGGGAAACGGAGCATGACCCTGATCTGCGACGGGCAGCTTTCCAAGGTCTGCGTAAATATCAGGACGCCACCCGGCCGTCTCCGCCACCGGCGCCCGCCGTCTTTGCTGCGGCCGGAAGCGCCAGATTGCTGCGATACGGCACGGAAAATGGCCGTGCGCCCGTCGTCTTCATCCCTTCACTTATCAACCCGCCACAGGTTCTTGACCTGTCGGAAGGGCGATCCATGCTGCGCCACATGGCCGCAGCAGGACATGACGCCTATCTCGTCGATTGGGGCAGCCCCCGCGCCGAGGACGCGCACCTTGACCTTGAGCATCATGTGACGAAGCGCCTTCTTGCTCTGCTGGAAGCCCTCCCCCACCCGCCCATTCTCGTGGGCTATTGCCTGGGGGGCAGCCTTGCGCTGGGCGCGGCGGCCGTTGCTGGGGTGAAGGCCGTCGCCACCATCGCGGCGCCGTGGCAATTTGATGGCTTTCCCGATGCCGACCGCAACCTCATCGCGTCACTCTGGCGCGGCGCGAAGGCCACCAGCGAGCAGCTCGGCTATGTGCCAATGGAAGTGCTGCAATCAGGCTTCTGGGCGATGGACCCAGCCCGCACCATCCGGAAATATGCGGCGTTCGCCGGAATGGAGCCAGACTCTGAAGCAGAGCGCGCTTTCCTGGCCGTGGAGGATTGGGCGAACGGAGGATCCCCCCTGACCTTCGCGGCAGGCCAGGAGCTGTTCGAGAACTTCTACGGACGCAATGTCACTGGCCAACGGCAATGGCGAGTCGATGGCAAGACGGTCGATCCTGAAAGCCTTCGCTGCCCGACATTCTCCGTCCGATCCGCCACCGACCGGATCGTCCCGGCCAGCGCGGCGCCGGAACTGGCTGACGGCTTTACATTGCAACTCGGCCATGTCGGGATGATCGTCGGAAGCAACGCCCGTCAGCTGCTCTGGGACCCGCTGTCCCTATGGCTTTCAACCCATGGAGGTTGATGATATTGCAACCGCGAACTGAAACCATTCATCGAGGACAGGACTTTGTCAGACATCGTCATAACCGCTGCAAAGCGTACCGCCGTCGGTAGTTTCATGGGCGCATTCGGGTCCACGCCTGCGCATGAATTGGGACGCACCGCCATCATCGCGGCGCTTGATCAGGCCGGGGTTGCGGCTGAGGAAGTCGATGAGGTCATATTGGGCCAGGTCCTGAGCGCGGCGCAGGGGCAAAACCCCGCACGTCAGGCCGCCGTCAACGCTGGAATTCCGGTGGAACGCACCGCCATCGGCATTAACCAACTGTGCGGATCGGGTCTTCGCGCGGTCGCGCTCGCGGCGCAGGCGATCAAGGCGGGTGATGCCCGCATCATGATCGCGGGCGGTCAGGAAAGCATGTCGCTCGCTCCCCATGCGCAATATCTGCGCGGCGGGGCGAAGATGGGTCCGGTCTCATTCATCGACACGATGACGCATGATGGCCTGACCGATGCGTTCAACAACTACCACATGGGCGTGACCGCCGAAAATCTGGCGGAGCGCTATCAGATCAGCCGCGAAGCGCAGGATGAATTCGCCGTGGCAAGCCAGAACAAGGCGGAAGCCGCGCGGGCTTCGGGCCGGTTCAGGGACGAGATCGTCCCGGTGACAGTGAAGGGTCGCAAGGGCGATACCATCGTTGATGCCGACGAATATATTCGCGCTGGCGCTACGCTGGCAGCGATGCAGGGCCTGCGCCCCGCGTTCAAGAAGGACGGCAGCGTAACCGCAGGCAATGCCAGTGGCATTAATGACGGCGCTGCTGCACTGGTCCTCATGACCGCAGCCGATGCCGCCCAGCGGGGCGCTGCCGTTCTTGGGCGTATTGCCGGCTTTGCCACCTGTGGGGTTGATCCTGCCATCATGGGCATCGGCCCCGCCCCCGCTTCGCGCAACGCGCTTGCCAGGGCGGGTTGGTCCCTGGCTGACCTTGACCTGATCGAAGCGAACGAGGCTTTCGCGGCCCAGGCGCTGGCGGTAGGTCAGGAACTGGGATGGGACCCGGAAAAGGTCAATGTGAACGGCGGCGCGATCGCCATCGGCCATCCGATTGGAGCGTCGGGCGCGCGCGTGCTGACCACGCTGCTTTACGAAATGCAGAAGCGCGATGCGAAGAAGGGCCTCGCCACACTATGCATCGGTGGTGGCATGGGCGTCGCCATGTGCATCGAAAGATAGTTGGTGAATGGGGCCGCCGGATCGAGTTCGGCGGCCTACCCCACATCCTTATTTCCAGATCCGATCGTAACGGGGACCGAGGCCGGTCAGCAATTCATATTGCGATAGGCCGGATAGCATAGCGGTCGCAGGCAAGTCATATGCGATGTCGAGCCAATCCCCTTCCAACACCGACGGCATCGCAGAGACATCCACCGCGACGAGGTCCATCGAAACCCGTCCCACGACCGGCAGTTGAACGTCGCCCGCGCTAACCATCCCTCGACCGGAAAAGCAGCGCAAATAGCCGTCCGCATAGCCGATATTCAACACAGCTATTTCCATGTCGCGCTCGGCGATATGAAACGCGTTATAGCCTATCCCATCGCCTGCGGGCACATGGCGCCGTTGCAGCACCTGCGCTTGCGGAAAGACGACTTGCGCGATGTTTCCGGCGGCTTCGGTTCTGGGGATGCCGCCATAAAGCGCCAGCCCCGGCCGCGTCAGGTCAAATGCATAGGCTTGCCCCAGGCAAATGCCCGCGCTGTTCGCCAGGCTGTAACGGCGGGCTGTAGCGTCACCCCTTAGGGCGCCGAAGCGATCAAGTTGCAGTTTGCTTAGCCCGGTATCCTCATCGGCCGATGCGAGGTGACTGAGCAGCGTATCGACCGTCAACCCGTCCAAAGCGGCCGCGACGTCACTCCGCCAATCCAATCCGAGCCGGTTCATGCCCGTATCAACCATCACGTCGCAGGCGCCTCCACCTGCCGCCTTCCACCGCGCGATCTGATCCGCCGTGCAGAGAACGGGCCGCGCGCGTGACGCGATCGCCCTTTGCATATCCTCGCCGCGCACGCCGTGGAATACGGACAGGTTGATCCCATCCTGCAACATCGGCTCCAGCAAAGCCGCTTCAGCCCAGTTCGATACGAAAAAGTCCCGGCAGCCCGCAGCGAGCAGGCGGCGCATCACCTCGACCGCGCCGGTGCCGTATCCATTCGCCTTGATAGCGGCGCCACATGCAGCGCCGCCGCTATGCCGTTGCAACCAGCGCCAGTTATTCACAAGTGCGCCGCCATCAAGGCGAAGGCGCAGCGGAGCGGTAAATGCGGTCATCGCCGTTGCGATAGCGGCATCCAGTACAGGCGTCGAGGGTTTCCCGGGCGCGGCTTCTTGCTCCGGGCTCAGCGATTGCCGACGTGACAGCCTTTGAAAGCTGGACCCGTAATGCAATCGCGGTCAGCCTATCGGCCCCTGAAAGACCGAACCTGACGCAGCGCCTATCGGCTAACGGCGCACGGGGTTCCGGTATCCATCAAATTGGGGCGCGGACGGGAATTCCCACCGCGCCCAACTCCAATTTCCTATTCCAGTTCCAGGATGATCGCGTCCACCGGCAGGCTTTCGCCTTGCGCGGCCGACACGCTCTTCACCACGCCCGCTTTGGCAGCGCGCAGGATATTTTCCATCTTCATCGCCTCGATCACGGCAAGCGGCTGACCGGCCTCGACCTTGTCGCCTTCGTTCACGTTCAACGCGACCAGCAGGCCCGGCATCGGGCAGATCAGGAAGCGCGACAGGTCCGGCGGGATCTTTTCGATCATATGCTTGGCGTGTGGCGCAGCGTGGGCAGGCAGGATGCGCAGCTTGTGGCTGGCGCCATGCGTCGTCAGTATGAATCCGGCGCGAACCGGCGCGATCTTGACCGCCAGATCTTCCTCGCCGAACTCCGCATCGATCAATCGGTCGCCGGGCGTATATTCCAGCGCCATGTCGATCGCTTCGCCATCGACGGTCACATCATCACCATCGATGGAGACATCATGCACGACATCGCCGATCTTGACCTGCCAGCCCGTCGGTGCACGGAGCTTCTTCCCAAGCTGCCCGTCGATGCGGCGGGCACGATCGGCCTGCGCCATCGCTGCAAAAGCGCCAATCGCGGCCAAGCGCTTCAGCAAGGTTTCGGACGCGGGCGCGCCGGTGAAACCCTCTGGATATTCCTCCGCGATGAAGCCGGTCGTGATATTGCCCGAACGGAAACGTTCATGCTGCATCAGCGCTGACACGAAATCGATATTGTGGCCCGGACCTTCAATTTCGAACTGGTCGAGCGCCGTGATCTGCTTGTCGATGGCTTCCAGGCGGGTCGGCGCCCAAGTGATCAGCTTGGCGATCATCGGGTCATAGAACATCGACACTTCGCCGCCTTCGACCACACCGTCGTCCACGCGGACGCCATTGCCGGTTTCAGGTGGATTGTAACGGATCAGTCGCCCGGTGGACGGCAGGAAGCCCCGATAAGGATCTTCGGCATAGACGCGGTTTTCGATCGACCAGCCATTGATCTTCACATCTTCCTGACGGAAGCTCAGTTCCTCGCCATTGGCGACACGGATCATCTGCTCGACCAGATCGACGCCGGTGATCTCTTCGGTCACCGGATGCTCGACCTGTAGCCGGGTGTTCATCTCCAGGAAGTAGAAGCCATCGCCGGTCTTGTCCTCACCCGACACGATCAGTTCGACCGTGCCCGCGCTGAAATAGCCGACCGCGCGCGCCAGCGCGACGCACTGGTCGCCCATTTTCTTGCGCATTTCCGGGGACACGAACGGCGAAGGCGCTTCCTCGACCACCTTCTGGTGGCGGCGCTGGATAGAGCATTCGCGTTCGTTAAGGTAGACGATGTTGCCGTGCTGGTCGCCCAGTACCTGGATTTCGATATGGCGCGGGCTTTCGATGAACTTCTCGATGAACACGCGGTCATCGCCGAAGCTGTTCAGCCCCTCGCGCTTGGTCGCCTCAAAGCCTTCGCGGACATCCTGCTCGCTGTAGGCCAGGCGCATTCCCTTGCCGCCGCCGCCGGCCGAAGCCTTCATCATCACCGGATAGCCGATCTCGTTTGAGATGCGCACGGCATGCTCCGTATCCTCGATCACGCCGACATAGCCGGGGACGACATTGACGCCCGCTTCCATGGCAAGCTTCTTGGATTCGATCTTGTCGCCCATCGCGGCAATGGCATTGGCGGGCGGGCCTACGAAGATGATGCCTTCTGCGTCCAGCGCTTTGCGGAAGCTCTCACGCTCCGACAGGAAACCATAGCCGGGATGCACTGCATCCGCGCCGGTATCCTTGCATGCCTGAATGATCTTTTCGGCGATCAAATAGGACTGCGCGGCGGGCGACGGGCCGATATGCACGGCTTCATCGGCCATCAGCACGTGGGGCGCACGGGAGTCCGCATCGGAATAGACCGCAACGGTCTTGATGCCCATCTTCCGCGCGGTGCGGATGACGCGGCAGGCGATTTCGCCACGGTTCGCGATCAGGATCTTGGTGATTGCCATTATTGCTCAGCCTTCATTCCAAATAAAAGGGCATTCATCATATTGCTGCGCCGACAGTTCTTTATGCACCCGTTTCCTGCCCGTAAAATAAGTACATAGAAACTTTGCTTCATCAGCATGAATCGCGGAACCGATAATAGCGGGGTGCTCAGGGAAATACTCTTCGTCCAGTAGGACACGGTCGCCAGAGAATAGTAGGAAAACTTCGAACATCCCTGCTGCCATCAGGAATGCTAAAAAAATATACTTAAGCGGCTCTCGTCTCACTCAGCCGCTTCCAGATGCCCGTGCGGCTGCGCCATCATTGGCGTCAACCCGAGCTTGGAGAGCAGCGCGCTATCCTTGTCATCCCCGGCATTGGCCGCCGTCAGCAACTTGTCGCCGGTGAAGATGCTGTTCGCGCCCGCCATGAAGCAAAGCGCCTGACACGCCTCGCTCATGCTCTCGCGTCCAGCGGAGAGGCGCACCATCGATTGCGGCATGACGATCCGTGCCACGGCGACGGTACGCACGAACTCCACCTCATCGATCTTCGCGAGCGGCGTGTCCTTCAACATGTCGCCCAGCACGGTCCCGGCCACCGGCACCAACGCGTTGATCGGCACGCTTTCAGGATGCGGCATGGTGCCAAGCGCATGGAGGAAACCGATGCGGTCGGAGCGCGTCTCCCCCATGCCGACGATCCCGCCGCAGCACACGTTGATGCCCGCATCGCGGACATTTTCCAGCGTCTCGATCCGATCCTCGAAAGTCCGGGTCGTGATGACGTTCGCGTAATTTTCCGGCGATGTGTCGATATTATGGTTGTAATAATCCAGCCCAGCATCTGCGAGCTGCTTCGCCTGATCGGACGACAGCATGCCCAGCGTCATGCAGGTTTCCATGCCCATCTGGCGCACGCCCTTCACCATTTCGATGAGCTTGGGCATGTCCCGTTCCTTGGGGTTGCGCCATGCAGCCCCCATGCAGAAACGGCCCGATCCATGGTCCTTCGCCTGTGCCGCCGACTGAAGCACGGCCTGCACGTCCATCAGCTTGGTGGCCTTCAGGCCGCTGTCCGCCTCGGTCGACTGGCTGCAATAGCCGCAATCTTCTGGGCAGCCACCGGTCTTGATCGACAGCAGGGTCGACAGCTGCACTTCATTGCGCGGATGGTTCGCGCGATGGATCGATTGCGCTTCGAACATCAGGTCGTTGAAGGGCAGGTCGAACAGCGCGGCAATCTCGTCGCGGGTCCAATCAGTGCGGGGTGTAGCGGTGGTCAAGCGGCTTCCTCCAGCCCCGCCGGGGGCATGTTGTGGCCGAGGAGGCGCAGCACGTCAGCGGCGCATTCCACGACATTGGAACCGGGTCCATAAATGCCCTGCACGCCCGCGTCACGGAGATAGTCATAATCCTGCGGCGGGATGACGCCGCCTGCGATCACCTTGATGTCGTTGCGGCCCTTTTCGCGCAACTGCCGGATGAGTTCGGGGATCAACGTCTTGTGCCCAGCAGCCAGTGACGAAGCACCCACCACGTCCACGCCGCTATCCAGCGCCAGCACGACCGTTTCCTCCGGCGTCTGGAACAGCGGGCCGGATACGATGTCAAAACCCATGTCCCCGAAAGCGGAAGCAATCACATTGGCGCCCCGGTCGTGGCCGTCCTGTCCCATCTTGGCGATGAGAAGTTTCGGTTTGCGACCGAGGCGCCGCTCGACGGCCTGCACGCCGTCAAGAACTTGTTTCCACCGGCTATCCTGCGCATAGGGCTTGCCATAGACGCCCTTCACCGGCGTCGGCACTGTGCCGTAGCGATCGAAGCTGTCCTCCATCGCGGAGGAAATTTCGCCCAGCGTGGCGCGGGCGCGCGCCGCTTCGACCGCATGGGCGAGGAGGTTGTTCTCGATCGACTGCGGCCCGGCAGCGGCCTGACGCAGCGATTCGAGCGCGGCCTGACAGGCGACCTCGTCACGCTCGGCCTTGACCCGGTTGATGCGGGCGATCTGTGCTTCGCGGACCTTGCTGTTATCGACCTCCAGCGTTTCCAGCAGGTCTTCGTTGGCGAGGCGATATTTGTTGACGCCGACGATGACGTCCTCACCCCGATCCACGCGAGCCTGACGGGCGGCGGCGGCGGTTTCGATCATCGCCTTGGGCCAGCCTGCCGCGACGGCCTTCGCCATGCCGCCTTCGGATTCCACACGGTCGATGATTTCCTGCGCCGCATCGACCAGTTGCTGGGTCAACGCTTCGATATAATAGGAGCCACCCAGCGGATCGACGACGTTGCACATGCCGGTCTCTTCCTGGATGACGATCTGCGTGTTGCGCGCGATGCGGGCCGAAAAGTCGGTCGGCAGCGCGATCGCCTCATCCAGCGCGTTGGTGTGCAGCGACTGCGTGCCGCCCAGCATCGCCGCCATCGCTTCGATGGTGGTGCGCATGACGTTGTTATAGGGGTCCTGCTCGGTCAGCGAAACGCCCGACGTCTGGCAATGGGTGCGCAGCATCTTGCTACGCTCGTCCTTCGCGCCGAGCTGGGTCATGACGCGGTGCCACAATACGCGCGCGGCGCGCAGCTTGGCGATCTCCATGAAGAAATTCATGCCGATGGCGAAGAAGAAGCTCAAACGCCCCGCAAATTTGTCGATGTCGAGGCCGCTCGCCACGCCGTAGCGCACATATTCAGCGCCATCCGCGATGGTGAAGGCCAGTTCCTGCACCTGCGTCGCCCCGGCTTCCTGCATGTGATAGCCGGAAATGGAGATGCTGTTGAACTTGGGCATCTCACGCGAGGTGTAGCCGAAAATGTCGGAGATGATCCGCATGCTGGGTTCAGGCGGGTAGATATAGGTGTTGCGGACCATGAACTCCTTCAGAATGTCATTCTGAATGGTTCCGTCCAGCAGCTTGCGCTCGACCCCCTGCTCCTCACCCGCGACGATGAAGAAGGCGAGGATCGGGATCACCGCGCCGTTCATGGTCATGCTGACCGACATCTTGTCGAGCGGAATGCCGTCGAAAAGGATCTTCATATCCTCGACACTGTCGATCGCCACGCCCGCCTTGCCGACGTCACCCACCACGCGCGGATGGTCGCTGTCATAGCCGCGATGAGTGGCGAGGTCGAAAGCGACCGAAAGACCCTTCTGCCCCGCAGCCAGGTTACGGCGGTAGAAGGCGTTGGATTCCTCGGCGGTCGAGAAACCCGCATATTGCCGGACGGTCCAGGGACGGCCCGCATACATGGATGCGCGCACGCCACGAGTGAAGGGCGCGAAACCGGGCAGACCGGGATCGACGGTCACGTCCTCGGCAGTATAGAGCGGCTTGACGGTGATCCCTTCCGGGGTCTCCCAGTTCAAATCCTTGCCCTTCACTTCCTTGGCGGCGGCGGTGGCCCACTGATCCAGCGTCGGCTTGTCGGTCATTTGTCCCTACCCTTATTCCTCTCCCGCGGGCGGGAGAGGATACGCAGGCTTGGCGGCTTGTCCGCCTAGCCGAAGTTGGAGCGGGCTGTCTGGCCCACCCCGCTGCGACTAGGGCCTGCTACGCAGACCCAAGTCTCGCTGCCCCTCCCGCTTGCGGGAGGGGTAGTATCAATGCGCCTCTTTCGGCGTCTCCATGATCTCGGTCAGCACCCCGTTCATGTCCTTGGGGTGCACGAAGAAGATCAGCGTCCCATGCGCACCGATGCGTGGTTCACCCAGCACCTTCTTGCCGAGACCTTCAAACCAGGCCTTGGCTTCGTGAATATCGGGCACTTCATAGCACATATGATGCTGCCCACCCGCCGGGTTCTTGGCGATGAAGCCGTGGATCGGACTATTCTCACCCAAAGGCTCGATCAGTTCGATCTGCGTGCCTTCGGTCCCATTCTCACCCGGCGTATCGACGAAGCACACCTTCACCCCCTGCGCGGGCAGGTCGAACGGCTCATGCGTCAGTGTCGCGCCCATGACGTCGCGATAATAGGCGAGTGACGCTTCCAACGAAGGCGTCGCTACGCCGATATGGTTCAACCGTCCCAGTTTCATATCACTGCGCTCCCGACGATTTCCCAAACAT
Source organism: Sphingobium sp. TomTYG46 (assembly GCF_055396345.1). Taxonomy (NCBI): domain Bacteria; kingdom Pseudomonadati; phylum Pseudomonadota; class Alphaproteobacteria; order Sphingomonadales; family Sphingobiaceae; genus Sphingobium; species Sphingobium sp. TomTYG46. Next base: position 849,874 of record NZ_AP027324.1, on the reverse strand, counting down.
GATGGATCTGGCATCTTGCACGAAATCCCAAGCCACCAATCCTCCCACGTCTATCCGCATTGCTTTGATCATTTGGCAAAAGTCCATGTAAGATTCTTCTGTCGAAAGCATCTCATGGCGGGAATAGGTTTCTAACGAACGGACCACGGCATCCGAACCGTGAAGTAATATCTTTGCCTTCGCTTCGATCGTTTTTTTGGTGGCTGCCAATCGCTCATGTGATCCCAAGGAGGCTTGAGACATTTCCGCTACTCCCTCCAAAAAAAGACCATAATCGCGTTGCCGGGATTCTCGAGTGTAACGGCGCCCATCTTGAACCCAACTCGTTAGCGACTGAATGCCCCCGCCAAGGACCGCCCCCAAAAAGCCAATGAATGCAGAGGTGAGTTCAGGAGCCATCAGAATCTCAAAGCGGAATATTATCGTGCTTCTTCCACGGATTCTCCAGGCTCTTGTTGGCCAGCTTGCGCAGGCCCAGAGCGATCCGCTTGCGGGTCGAATGCGGCTGGATCACCTCATCGATAAAGCCCTTGCTCGCCGCCACGAATGGGTTGGCGAAGCGATCTTCATATTCCTTGGTCTTGTCCGCGATCTCTTCGGGCGTCTTGCCGCGGAAGATGATCTCGACCGCCCCCTTCGCGCCCATCACGGCGATTTCGGCGGTCGGCCATGCATAATTCAAGTCGCCGCGCAGATGCTTGGAGGACATGACGTCATAGGCGCCGCCATAGGCCTTGCGCGTGATGACGGTGATCTTGGGCACGGTTGCTTCGGCATAGGCGAACAGCAGCTTGGCGCCATGCTTGATGATGCCCGAATGTTCCTGCGCAGTCCCCGGCAGGAAGCCCGGCACATCGACGAAGGTGACGATCGGAATTTCAAAAGCGTCGCAGAAGCGGACGAAGCGGCCCGCCTTCTTCGATGAATTAATGTCGAGCACCCCGGCAAGCACCATCGGCTGGTTTGCGATGATGCCCACGGTCTTGCCTTCGATCCGGCCGAAACCGCAGAGGATGTTGCCCGCATGGGCAGGCTGAACCTCGAAAAAGTCGCCCTCATCCACAACCTTGCGGATCAGCTCATGCATGTCATAGGGCTGGTTGGCATTGGCCGGGATCAGCGTGTCCAGGCTCTCTTCCATCCGGTCCCACGGATCAGCGCTCGGCCGATCGGGCACCGGTTCCCTGTTGGAAGCAGGCAAGAAGTCCACGAAATCGCGGGTCGCCAGCAGCGCCTCGATATCATTTTCGAACGCCACGTCCGCCACGCCCGACTTGGTGGTGTGCGTCACCGCGCCGCCCAGTTCTTCCTGCGTCACGATCTCATTGGTGACGGTCTTCACGACGTCAGGGCCGGTGACGAACATGAAGCTCGAATCTTTCACCATGAAGATGAAGTCGGTCATTGCTGGCGAGTAAACGGCGCCGCCAGCGCACGGCCCCATGATCACGCTGATCTGCGGCACCACGCCCGATGCCAGCACATTGCGCTGGAAAATCTCCGCATATCCCGCCAGCGAAGCCACGCCTTCCTGAATGCGTGCGCCACCGGAATCATTGAGGCCGATCACCGGCGCGCCAACCTTCAGCGCCATGTCCATGATCTTGCAGATCTTCATCGCGTGCCGTTCCGACACAGCGCCGCCATAGACGGTGAAGTCCTGGCTGAAGACGAAAACGAGTCGACCGTTGATCGTCCCGGATCCGACGACGACGCCGTCGCCCGGAATATGCTGCTCGTTCATGCCGAAGTCGACGCAATTATGCTCGACATACATGTCGACTTCTTCGAAGCTGTCTTCGTCCAGCAGGACTTCCAGACGCTCCCGTGCGGTCAGCTTGCCCTTGGCATGCTGCGCGTCGATACGGCGCTGGCCACCGCCCAGGCGCGCGGCCTCGCGCTTGGCTTCCAGCTGTTCGATAATGGCGAGCTTCGACATATAGAATATCTCTCCGGTGACGACACGGTCGGCTACATCTGCCCCCTTTCCCTTCTTTCGCAATTTTCGCAAATGCAAATTTGCCAATTTGCAAATCACGATTTCGCAAATTATGGGCGGAGGATGGCAAGAGGCAATCGTATTTTCGCAGGACCGCGTCTGCGGCAGCTAAGGTTGGACCACCGGATGGACCAGGCCACCATGGCGCAGGCGTTGGGGATTTCGGTGTCTTATCTCAGCCAGCTGGAAAATGACGAACGCCCCTTGACTGCCAAGGTCAAGGCCGCTGTGGCCAGCGCCTTTCCCACCGACTGGGCCAGTTTCGACAGTCGGGAGGAGGAACAGCTGCTGGGGGCGTTCACCTACGCGCTGGCGCATCCAGAGCTTCCCGGCCCTTTGATGGAGCCTGAGCGGGTGGAAAAGCTCCACCTGCAATTTCCCGAATTCGCGGCGCGCTACATCGACCTGTATAATGCCCATATGCGCGCCAATGAACGCATCAACATGATCGAGGAAGCGATCGCCAACGATCATGAAGTGCAGGCCCGCCTCCCTTGGGAAGCCGCGCGCGACTGGTTTCATGAGGCGGGCAATTATGTCCACGCGCTCGATTGCCTGGCGGAAGACATGGCCTCCAGCTTCACGGCCGGGCAAGTTCTGGACGAAGGCATGCTGGTGGAGGCTCTCGCCCGCCGCCACGGCATCGAAACATTGATCGCGGACACGCCCGATTCTGCCCTGCGCGCCTATTCATCGAACGATCGCCGCCTGTTCGTGAACGCGGCTCTCCCCACGGAAAGCCGCAAGTTCATGCTATCTCACCAGCTGATGATGCTGGAGGGACAGGCCGTGATTGCCGATGTCGTGAACCGGGCCGCCTTGCCGGTGGAAGGCGCCGACCGCCTCCTCGCCATCGGTTTGGGCAACTATGCCGCAGGAGCGCTGCTGATGCCCTATGCCCAATTCCGGCAAGCCGCGCGGGAAGTGCGCCATGACATAGATCGCCTCAGCCGTCGCTTCGGGGTGAGTTTCGAACAGGCCTGCCATCGCCTCTCAACCCTTCAGCGGCCCGGCCTGCGGGGCATCCCCTTCTTCTTCTGCCGCGTCGATATGGCGGGCAATATCACCAAAAGGCACAGCGCCACCCGCCTGCAATTCGCGCGTTTCGGTGGCGCCTGCCCTTTGTGGAACGTGCATGAAGCCGTCGCCATACCAGACCGCATCAATGTTCAGCTCGGCGAAACGCCGGACAGCGTGCGGTACGTATCCATGGCCAAGGGTTTGGTAAAGCCTTCGGGCAGCTATTCGCGCACCCCTCGCCGCTATGCCGTCGTCCTGGGATGCGAAGTCGCCCATGCGGCGAATTTCGTCTATGCTGACGGGCTACAGCTGGAGATGGAGGGGGCCGCCACCCCCATCGGCATAACCTGCCGCCTCTGCCCGCGCCAAAGTTGCGACCAGCGCGCCTTCCCGCCCGCCGACCGGCCGATCCGGGTCGATCCTGACAACCGCCAGATCGTGCCCTATTGGATCGGCTGATCCACCTCGCCAGCACCCAGCTTGCCGAAACTGGCCCTTTGCGGACTTCTCCGGCTGCTTAAGATCGGATTTATGGACCACGGCCTTTTTCACGGCGCCGAATTGCAGGCAGACCTAACGCGCGATGGCTTTGCCCGCATCGCGGGACCTTACATGCTGGCGATGCTGGAAGCCGATGAAGGATGCTGGGCGCAATTCGCCGATAGCTGGAACGACCTTGGTCCGGACTTCTATATGGCGGACGGGGGACGTTATCGTCGGCGGCGGCATGCCGCATTTCGCTGTGAACAGGGACATTTTACGCGCAAGCCCCACCAGCCACATTTCCAGAGCCGCGACTATAACCCGCTGAACGGAGACGTGCAGCGCTGGTTCGAGCCCGTCCATCAGGAGACGATCGACAATCCGGTCATGCAGGCAATCTTCCCTTTTTGCGCGGCGAACTTTGGAACCGGTGTCGCGCAGGAGTGGCATGTCGAAATGCACCAGTTCCGCATCGAAACGCGCGAGGATCATATCGGTCGCCCGACGCCTGAGGGACTCCACCGCGACGGAGTGGACTGGGTCCTCGTGATGCTGATCGAGCGGCGCAATGTGGACGAAGGCGTGACCCGCATCGGCGCGCCCGATGGTACGGCGCTGGGGGAGTTCACCCTCGCCCGGCCTGGGGACACGGTGCTGATCGACGACCGCCGCATCCTGCACGGCGTCACCGAAATCCGTCCAACCGATCCACGGCAAGCCGCGTGGCGCGATGCACTGGTCGTGACGTTCGCGGCGGCCCGCTGACCTATTTCAGCAGCACCAGTTCCTCGGCCATGCTGGGGTGAAGCGCAACGGTATCGTCAAACTGCTGCTTGGTCAGTCCCGCTTTCACCGCCACCGCCGCAGCCTGCAAAATCTCGGGCGAATCCGGCCCGATCATATGCAACCCGACCACGCGGTTTGTAGTCGCATCCACCACCATTTTGTACAGCGCACGTTCGTCCCGACCGGCAAGAACGTTCTTCATGGGGCGGAAGTCTGACGTATAGACCTTCACCGTCCCCAACTTGTTCTTCGCCTGGGCTTCGGTCAATCCTACGCCAGCCAGGGGCGGATGACTAAATACGGCGGACGGGACGCAGTCATAATCCACCGTCCTGGGATTGTCGCCAAACACCGTGTCGGCGAAAGCATGACCTTCCCGGATAGCCACCGGCGTCAATTGCAAACGGTTCGTAACGTCGCCGACCGCATAGATGCTCTCGCAACTCGTGCGGCTATATTCATCGACCTTGATCGCACCCTTGTCGTCCAGTTCCACGCCAGCATTTTCAAGGCCCAACCCCTCGACATGCGGCTGGCGTCCCGTCGCAAACATCACCGTGTCGCAGGCGATGGGGTCGCCATTGCTGAAATGCATGCAAAGCGTGCCATCGTCATTCTTCTCGATCCGCTCCATCTCCGCATTGAAGCGGAACTGGATGCCCTTCATCGTGGATATCTGCAGCAGCCGATCGCGGATCTGCTCGTCATAGCCGCGTAGCAGTTTCGAAGACCGGTTGACGATGGTCACATGGCTGCCTAGCTGATGGAAGATGCCAGCAAATTCATTGGCGATATAGCCACCGCCGACGATCACCATCCGCTTGGGCGCATCCTCCAGATGAAAGGCTTCGTTGGACGTGATGCCATGTTCCGCTCCCTCCATCTCGGGGATCGCGGGCCACGCGCCGGTCGCGATCAGGATATATCTGGCGCTGATTTCACGGCCGCTTGAGAGCTTCACCGAATGCGGCCCGGTGATCGTGGCGCGCTCGGAAATCAACTCGACCTTATGGCTCTCCAGCGTGTTCCTGTAGAGCCCCTCCAGACGATCGACATCAGCCAGCACATTGTCGCGCAGGACTTTCCATTCGAAATCGCAGTCGGGGACATGCCAGCCAAAGCGGCGCGCGTCCTTCAAGTCCTCGGCAAAATGCGCGCCATAGATGAGCAGCTTTTTGGGCACGCAACCGCGAATGACGCAGGTGCCGCCGACCCGATATTCCTCGGCGACCGCGACCTTGGCTCCATGCGCCGCCGCCACGCGCGATGCCCGGACGCCGCCGGAACCTGCGCCGATGACGAAAAGGTCGAAGTCATAGTCGCTCATGCTGGTCTCCGCTGGATTGCTGCCGGATATGGCGGCTATCCAGCGGAGTTACAATCATCTTAGGACGCTACGCGCCGCCTAACGCCAGCTCGATCAGCGCCATGGTAGAAGGGTCAAAGCCCTTTGCGCCTTCCGCTTCGATCGACTTGGCGATCTCCTTGCCCAGTTCGACTCCGAACTGATCGAACGGATTGATCCCCATCAGCACGGCATTGGCGAAGGTCCGATGCTCATAAAAGGCGATCAGCGCGCCCAGGGCATCGGGCGTCACATCCTCCAGCAGGATAGTGGTGGACGGCCGATTGCCCGGATAGGCGCGCGCCGGATCGCCGGGATTGTCCTTGCCCCGCATCAGGGCCGCACCCTGCGCAAAGCAATTGACCAGCAAAGCACGATGATGCGCCGGGTCCAGCGCGTGACCCGGCTCTATCGAAGCAACGAACTCGACCGGCGCCACGATTGTCCCCTGATGCAGCAGCTGGAACACGGCATGCTGCGCGTCCGTGCCGACCCCGCCCCATGTAATCGGCGCAGTCGGCCCATCCACCGGCTGACCATCGCGTGTCACGCTCTTGCCATTGCTCTCCATCTCCAACTGCTGGAGATAGGATGGCAGCAGCCGCAGCCGCTCGTCATAGGCGAACAGCGCGCGCGTCTGGCACCCCATGAAGCGGGCATAATATTGGTCCACAAAAGCCGCGATCAGGGGAGCGTTATGAGCAGGATCGGACAGCCGGAAATGCCGATCCATGGCCGCCGCGCCCTCCAGCAGGCTTTCAAACGCATCCCAGCCAAGCGCCAGCGCAGCCGGGAAGCCGATGGACGACCAGAGTGAATAGCGACCGCCTACTGTCTCTGAGAAAGGCAGAATACGCGTTTCATCCACGCCCCATTCGATCGCTTTGTCGGGATTGGCGGTCAGCGCAATCACCTTGCCATAAGGATCGTCCACCCCGGCCTCGACAAGCCAGTTGATCGCGCTCGCGGCGTTCAGCATGGTTTCGGTGGTGGTGAAGGTTTTGGACGCAATGGCGATCAGTGTTGCTTCCGGATCAAAGCGCGAAATCGCCCGCTCCAGCGCGGTCCCGTCAACATTGGACACGATCGCTACATCATAGCGCGCGCCGTCGCCCTCCAGTGCGTCGATGATGAGGTCAGGTCCCAGCGCCGACCCGCCGATGCCGATGTGCAGGATATGACGGATCGGGCCTAGCGCCTCCCCCTCGATCGCGTCGATCAGGGCGCGCATGCGGGCATGCAGCATCTTCGCGCGCGACACGCTTTCGGCATTGCCTTCGCCCCGTTCCGCGGGATGTTCGGCCGCGCGGCCTTCGCTATTATTGATTGGCTCGCCCGCGAAAAAGGCGTCACGCCATTTGGCGAAGTCCTTCTCCTCGGCCAGCTTCAGAAAGCCATCCAGCAGATCGCTGGTCAAATGGGTCTTGGACCAGTCGAAACGGATAGGCCCCTGGGTCAGCGTGAACTTGCTCAGCCGGTTCGGGTCCGCCGTGAAGATGGACTTCAATTCGGGCTGCGGGATGGCCGCAATGGCCTCCAGTGCAGGGCTGGACATGGAAGGGTAAATCCTCTTTTTCCGTGGTTAGCGACGACGCCGCTCCTGTCGATTCTCCCGTCTCTTACCCAAGCGTAACGGCCAATGCACCGCCCGCTATGCTTGACGGCGGGTTTACAACGCAGCAAAAGCCGCAACGGCCTGTTTTCAAGGCGGATCGAAGGACTAGACAATATAGCATGAGCGCAAAATCCGAAACGCGGGACTTCCTTTGGTTTCTCGCTAAGCTGGCGGTGTTCGTCTTTGTCCTGCGCAGCTTTATCGTCTCTCCGTTCAATATACCGTCTGAATCGATGCAGCCCCGCCTGCTGATCGGTGACTATCTGCTCGTCGCCAAATGGCCTTATGGCTATTCGCGCTACTCGCTGCCCTTCAACCTGCCGTTGATCCCTGGCCGCATTCTCGCATCCACGCCGAAGCGCGGCGATGTGGTGGTTTTCAAGGCGCCGCCGAGCCAGAAGGTTGATTATATCAAGCGGGTGATCGGCCTGCCCGGCGACATGATCTCGGTACGCGGGGGCACGGTTTACCTCAACGGCCAGGCCATTCGGAAACAGAGGGTCGCCGATCTCGTCATCCCCGTCTCACCTAACATGGTCGATGCCGCAGCCAAGGAGGGCAGCCCGTCCCCCTGTTACCGCCCGAAGTTTGAGGAAGATGCAGCGGGTGGCGGGCGTCAGTGCCGTTATCCGCAATATCGTGAAACATTGCCGGGCGGCAAAAGCTACAACGTCCTCGACCTCGTCCCCGACGGCGCGGCCGATGACCGCGACACGGTGCTGGTGCCTGAAGGCCATCTGTTCATGATGGGCGACAATCGTGATCGCAGCGCGGACAGCCGCTTCCCGGCGGTCGAAGGCGGCGGCATCGGGCTGGTGCCGGAGGAAAATCTGGTTGGAAAGGCGATGATTTCCGTCTTCTCCACCGATGGCAGCGCCAATTGGCTCCTCCCCTGGACATGGTTTACCGCAGCGCGCTGGAACCGGATCGGGGAAGGCTTTTGACCAAGGCCGACACGTCTGGCTGGCTCGCCGGGCTGATCGGACGAGCGCCGAAGGACGAGGCGCCTTTCCGTCAGGCGCTTACCCACGGCAGCGCCAATGCCGTCAATTATGAGCGGCTGGAATTTCTCGGTGATCGGGTGCTTGGCCTGATCGTGTCCGAATGGGTTTATGAGCGTTTCGCCGGAGAACCCGAAGGCAAGCTGTCGCGCCGCTTCAACGCGCTGGTGTCGGGTGAAACCTGCGCCGAAGTAGCACGCGCGGCTGGCGTCCCCCCGCATCTCATCCTCGGCAAACAAGCCCGCGACGACGGCGCGGTCGACAGCGACAATGTGTTGGGTGACGTCATGGAGGCACTGATTGGCGCGCTTTATCTGGAAGCAGGCATTGACGATGCCCGCGGGCTAGTCCGCCGCCTTTGGGCCAACCGGGTCGACACGCAGGAAAGCGCGCCCAAGCATCCCAAGTCCACCCTTCAGGAATGGGCCGCCGCCAACCGCCGCAAGCCCCCGGAATATGCGATGACCGATCGATCCGGGCCACACCATGCGCTGCGCTTCACGGTGACGGTGAGCATCAAGGGCGCAGGTGAAGCGAGCGCTACGGGGGGAAGCAAGCAAGAGGCGGAGACGGCTGCGGCGAAGGCATTGTTGGATAAGCTAAACGGCTGAACCCCGTCTTCCAACGTGCTACTTATCCCCGCTCGCCCTGAGCTTGTCGAAGGGCTTCACTTCCCTTCTTCGAGCCACCATGCCCTTCTACACCTACATGCTCCATTGCAGCGATCGCAGCTTTTACACCGGCCACACGGATCATTTGCAAACCCGGATCGCTCAGCATGAAGTCGGCGCGATCCCTGGCCACACGCAAAACCGTCGCCCGGTAAAACTGGTCTGGTCGCAGGAGTTCGGAACACGTATGGAGGCGCTAGAAGCTGAACGCCAAATCAAGGGTTGGAGCAGAGCCAAAAAGCTCGCTCTGATCCGAGAAGATTGGAGACTAGTCTCCACATTGGCGCGCCCAAAATTAAAGTAGAGCCCTTCGACAAGCTCAGGGCGAACGGAGTTTTTGTTTGACGATTGATCTTGAATCCCAACGCTGCGGCGTCATCGCCATAGTCGGCGCCCCCAACGCTGGTAAATCCACGCTCGTCAACGCCCTGGTCGGCCAAAAGGTCGCGATCACCAGCCCCAAGGCGCAGACGACCCGCACCCGCGTCATGGGCGTCGCTATCGAAGGCGACACGCAGATTGTACTGGTCGACACCCCCGGCATCTTCGCGCCCAAGCGCCGCCTCGACCGCGCGATGGTTCAGGCCGCATGGGGCGGCGCGCAAGGCGCAGACCTGATCGCATTGATTGTCGATGGCAAAGCGGGCCTCGGCTCAAAGATGGAGCCGATCATCGAGGCGCTGACACACCGGCCCGAACGCAAATGGCTGATCCTCAACAAGGTCGATATCGCCATAAAGGAGAAGCTGCTGGTCCACACCCAGAAGCTCTACGAACGAATTGGCTTCGAAGAGACATTCTTCATCAGCGCCGCGACCGGCGACGGCCTGCCCGAGCTCAAGACCGCTTTCGCCAATGCCATGCCCGAAGGCCCCTGGCACTTTCCGGAAGATCAGGTCTCCGACGCAACCGACCGCATGTTGGCCGCCGAAATCACGCGCGAGCAGCTTTATCATCAGCTTCACGCCGAACTGCCTTACGCGGCCGCGGTCGATACGGAACAGTATAAGGAACGCGAGGATGGCTCGGTCGAAATCCACCAGCAGATTCTGGTCGGACGATCCAGCCAGCGTGCCATCGTGCTGGGCAAGGGCGGTCAGCGCCTCAAGGAAATCGGTTCAAAGGCTCGCGCCGAACTGGCGCAGCTGATGGGCGTCAAGGTCCACCTCTACCTTCACGTCAAGGTGAAGGAAGATTGGGAAGACGACCGCTTCATCTACCGCGACATCGGGTTGGATTGGGTGGAATAACCGGATAATGCAATGTGCTCCTGCGCAGGCAGGAGCCCCGTCCAATCGTCAGAACTGGGCTCCTGCCTGCGCAGGAGCACAAAAGCTCTACTCCGCCGCCGCCTTCTTTTTCGCAGGCGCCTTCTTGGCAGCAGGCTTCTTCGCCGCAGCCTTTTTCGCCGGAGCCTTCTTTTTCCCCTTCTTCGCAGGCGCCGCAGCCGCCCGCGCATCGATCAACTGTGCCGCTTCCTCCAGCGTCAATGCGTCCTGCTCGATCGTCTTGGGCAAGGTCGCATTGGTCGTGCCATCAGTGACATACGGCCCATAGCGCCCCGCCATCAGCTTGATCTCAGCCTCGGTACGCGGATGCTTGCCCAGCACCTTAAGCGGCTCACGCGACGCGCCACCGCGCCCGCCCTTGTTCGCCGCATCGGCCAGCTTGGCGACGGCGCTATTCATCCCCACCTCGAAAATCTCGGCGGTGGATGACAGTCGCCCATATTTGCCGTCGTGCAGCAGATAAGGCCCAAAGCGTCCAATATTCGCAACGATCGGCTTGCCCGTTTCCGGATGCAGCCCGACCTCACGCGGCAGGCTCAATAGCTTCACCGCCCAATCCAGCGTCATTTCTCCATCCGGCAAGTCCTTGGGAATCGAACCGCGCTTGGCCTCCTTGCCCTCGCCCATTTCGATATAGGGACCAAAGCGCCCGGACTTGCGCACGATGTCCTGCCCGGTTTCGGGATGCTGCCCCAGCACCTCCGGCCCCTTGTCATCACCGCCATCACTGCCGCCCGGTTGCCCGAACTTGCGCGTAAATTTGCACTCCGGATAGTTGGAGCAGGCGATGAACGCGCCGAACCGGCCGCCGCGCAATGCCAGCTGTCCGTCGCCGCACATCGGGCAGGCACGCGGATTGCTGCCGTCAGCCTTCGGCGGGAACAGCATCGGTTCCAGGAATTTGTCCAGTTCCGCCGTTATGTCCGACGGCTTCTGCTCCATCACCTCGGCGGTCTTGGGCTTGAAGTCGCGCCAGAAGGCCTCCAAAACGGCCTGCCACTGTGCACGGCCGCCAGAAATTTCGTCCAGCTCGTCTTCAAGGCCCGCCGTGAAGTCGTAGCTGACATAACGCTCAAAGAAGCGCTCCAGGAACGCCGTCACCAGCCGTCCGCTTTCCTCGGCGAAGAAGCGGTTCTTCTCGACCCGCACATAGTCGCGGTCCTTCAGCACCTGCAGAGTCGAGGCATAGGTGGAAGGCCGCCCGATGCCCAGTTCCTCCAGCTTCTTGACCAGCGACGCTTCCGAATAACGCGGCGGCGGCTGGGTGAAATGTTGCTCGGCCGTCACCTTCTTCTTGGCAGGCGCGTCGCCCGCCACGAGACGCGGCAGCAGCTTGCTGTCGTCATCCTCGGCATCATCGCGCCCTTCTTCGTAGAGCGCGAGGAAGCCCGGAAAGATCACCACCTGACCTGTCGCGCGCAGCGCGTGCTGCCCCGTGCCATCGACCAGATCGATCACCGTCCGCTCCAGCCGCGCCGAAGCCATCTGGCTCGCCAGTGCACGCTTGAAGATCAGGTCGTAGAGCCGCGCATGATCGCCCGAACCCACCTTGTCGCGGCCGAACTCGGTCGGACGAATGGCTTCGTGCGCTTCCTGCGCATTTTTGGCCTTGGTCTGATATTGGCGCGGCTTCTCCGGCAAATATCCGCCGTCATAACGTTCTGCGATCGCCTTGCGCGCGGCGGAAATGGCGCTGCCATCCATCTGCACACCGTCGGTACGCATGTAAGTAATCGCGCCGTCCTCATAGAGTTGCTGCGCGATCCGCATCGTATGGCTGGCGGAGAAGCCAAGCTTGCGCGCGGCTTCCTGCTGCAATGTCGATGTCGTGAACGGCGCGGGAGGATTACGCGAAACGGGTTTCGTCTCGACCTTCTCGACGGTGAAGCGCCCGGCCTCCACGTCCGCCTTCGCGGCCATGGCGTCGCCTTCCTTGCCGATTGTCAGGCGATCGATCTTCTCGCCCTTCCAACGCACCAGACGAGCGGTAAAGCCCTGACCGCCCTGCTCCATCTCGGCCGCGACGGACCAATATTCCTGAGCGATGAAGCTCTCAATCTCACGCTCGCGATCGACCACCAGCCGCAGTGCGACCGATTGCACGCGCCCCGCCGACTTGGCGCCGGGCAGCTTGCGCCACAGCACGGGCGAGAGCGTAAAGCCCACCAGATAGTCGAGCGCCCGCCGCGCCCGATAGGCGTCGATCAAATCCTCATCCAGCGCCCGTGGCTTCGCCATCGCGTCCAGCACTGCGGCCTTGGTGATCGCGTTGAAGGTCACCCGGTCCACGGTCGCGGGCAGCGCCTTCTTCGCGCGCAGCACTTCCTGCACATGCCAGCTGATCGCTTCACCTTCGCGATCAGGGTCAGTCGCCAGGATCAAGCGCGTCGCCTTCTTCGCCTCATCGGCAATGGCTTTCAGCTGCTTGCCCTTGTCCCCATAATTTTCCCACGACATCGCAAAGCCATTGTCCGGGTCCACTGACCCGTCCTTGGGCGGCAGGTCGCGGATATGGCCATAGCTGGCGAGGACGTGGAAATCGCCGCCCAGATATTTCTCGATGGTCTTCGCCTTGGCAGGCGATTCAACGATGACAAGCTGCATTAATGCCCCGGTTTTTGAGTTCTCTCACGTACACGCGCGAGTCTGGAAGGCGGCGGCACCCCGCGTCAAGAGCATCACGACAGGCTTACCTTGCCGCCCGCACGACGTTCCAGCCGTCCTGCCAGTTCCAACTCCAGCAGCACGGTCTGAACGATGGCTGGGGAAAGGCTGGATAGACGAATGACCTCGTCCACAGGCACCGGCGCATGACCCAGCAGACCCAGAACGACCTCCCGCTCCTGCGCCGCCACATCCGACGATATCGGCGCGCCACTGAAGTCGAGCAGCCCCTGCCGCACCATGCGCGCGTCGATGCCTCCAATTGCCTCGATCACGTCCGCGCCATTCTGCACCAGCGTCGCGCCTTCGCGGATCAGGTGATTGCAACCCTGCGCCCGTGGATCGGCTGGCGATCCCGGCACCGCCATGACCTCTCGTCCGGCCTCGACAGCCAGACGCGCGGTGATGAGGGAGCCCGACTTCGGCGCCGCTTCCACGACCACCGTCCCCGCGGCCAGTCCAGCGATGATACGATTCCGCGCCGGAAAGTGACGCGCGAGCGGCTGCGTACCGGGAGGATGCTCCGTCACCAGCAAACCCTCACTCGCCACCTGCTCCTGCAAGTCGCCATTTTCCGGCGGAAACACGACATCGATGCCGCAGGCGATAACCGCGATCGTTCCGGTTCCCACCGACCCTTGATGCGCGGCCGTATCGATACCCCTCGCAAGGCCCGACACCACCACCGCGCCCTGCTGCCCCAATTCCTGCGCCAGCGTTCGCGCGAAGCGGCAAGCGGCGGCAGAAGCGTTGCGAGCCCCTACCATGGCCACACACTGCCGCCCGGTTAGGCCAACATCGCCGCGCACGATCAACGCAGGCGGCGAACCATCCATCTGCTCCAGCAGAAAGGGATAGTCCTGATCCCCCATCAGCAGGTAGCGCGCGCCGAGCGCCCGGCTGCGGGCTATCTCCTGCTCGACGGCACCTGCGTCCGCCACAGCCGCCTTCCCACCGCCCCGCGCGGCAAGCTCCGGCACCGCCCGCAAAGCATCTCCCGCCTTTCCGAAGCGCGCCATCAACTGCCGGAAAGTAACCGGCCCGATGCGGGGCGAACGGATCAGGCGGAGGCGATCGAACCGCTCCTGCTCGCTCACTCTTTGGCAGCCCCGATCTTGGGCTCGGTCCCCTTCGCAAGCCGCGCGATATTGGCCCGGTGCCGCCACAACAGGATCAGCGTCATTGCCAACGCTACAGGAACCAGATCAAACCGCCCCATGAACCACAACGCGACCGGGGCGCTGATCCCCGCCGCCATGCCTCCGACTGAAGACCTTTTCGTCCCGAACAGCGCCCCCAGCCATACAAGCGCAAACACTATTCCCGCGGGCCAGTGCAGCGAGGTCACCACGCCCATCATCGTCGCCACGCCCTTGCCGCCCGCAAAACGCAGCCACACAGGATAGCAATGCCCGATAAAGGCCATCGCCCCCGCCATCGGCCCGCCATTGTCGATCAACGCCGCGCCGATCAGTACGGCCGCCGCCCCCTTCAGCAGGTCAAGCAGCAAGGTCGCCGCCGCAAGCCCCTTGCGCCCCGTTCGCAGCACATTGGTCGCGCCGATATTTCCCGACCCGATCTGCCGCAAATCCCCGGCACCCGTGATGCGCGTCAATAGCAGACCAAAGGGTATGGACCCCAGCAGATAGGATATCAGCAGGACGAATGCGGGAAGTAGCCAGGGAGGGTTCATGATCTCGCCGAAATGATTGCGGCGCGACCATAGCGTTGCCGCTGCCGGGGGCAAGCTTTGCATTTTCTCTGACGCCGACGGTTGCTCCGAAATATTGACAGCCTCATCCTCACCCGCGACATGTGCGCCATAATGAAGGTCGCCCCATCAGCCCCCCTGCTCTTCTTCGATTCCGGCGTCGGCGGGCTTTCCATCCTCGCGCCAGCACGGGCAGCGTTGCCCAACGCCCCTATCGTCTACGCTGCCGACAGCGCAGGCTTCCCCTATGGGACGAAGAGCGAGGCGGAGATTGCCGCCCGCGTGCCCGCACTGCTCGGTCGCTTGGTCGAACGCTTCCGCCCCCGCCTTGCCGTAATCGCCTGCAACACCGCCTCGACCATCGCGCTGTCCGCTGTCCGCGCCGCGCTCGACATCCCTGTCGTCGGCACCGTCCCTGCGATCAAGCCCGCCGCGCTTCTTTCAAAAAGCCGCGTATTCGGCGTGCTAGGCACCGACGCCACCGTGCGCCAGCCCTATGTAGACCGCCTCACCGCCGAGTTCGGAGCAGACTGCACCGTCCTGCGCCACGGTTCCGCCGCCCTTGTCCAGCTGGCCGAAGCCAAGCTGCGCGGCGAGCCTTTGAACCCCGCGATCGCCCGCGACGCTCTTGCTGGCCTTCTCGATCAGCCCGGCGGCGACCTTATGGACACGGTCGTCCTCGCCTGCACGCACTTCCCGCTGGTGGAGGCAGAGCTCGCGGCCGCCGCACCCAGGTCCCTCACCTTCGTCCATGGCGGAGAGGGCATTGCGCGCCGCATCGCCTACCTGACACAGGGACAGGATTGGCCAGCCCCCCCCCCGTCCGGAAAAGCCGTGTTCACGCGCCTCGACAATAGGGTGGCGGCGCTCGCTCCCGCGCTCGTCGACTTCGGCCTTACCCAGATGGAAGCGCTTTAAGGGGTGAGACCTTTGGTCCACTCCCAATTTCCTCTATCATCATGATAGGTATTTCTCCCTAACGCTGCGAACGGTTATCGCTGGTAATGAAGCGCGGCAGTAGGTAAACGCCCGCAAGAGGGGAATGCGGGCCACTAAGGGACTAGGGCGTTACGTGAACTACAAGCATATCTTCGCGCAGGCGATCGACCGGCTTCACAGCGAAGGCCGCTACCGCGTGTTCATCGATATTCTGCGGAACAAGGGTGCCTTCCCTAACGCCCGCTGCTTCCACGGCCATAATGGCCCGAAGCCGATCACCGTCTGGTGTTCCAACGACTATCTCGCGATGGGGCAACACCCCAAGGTCGTCGCCGCGATGGAAGAGGCGCTGCACGATGTCGGCGCAGGCTCCGGCGGCACCCGCAACATCGGTGGCAACACCCATTATCATGTCGATCTGGAAGCCGAACTGGCCGATCTGCATGGCAAGGAAGCAGCCCTGCTCTTCACGTCCGGCTATGTGTCGAATGAGGCGGCGCTCTCCACCCTCGCCAAGCTGCTGCCCGGTTGCATCGTGTTTTCCGACGAGTTGAACCACGCGTCGATGATCGCGGGCATCCGCAATTCCGGCTGTGAAAAGCGCGTATTCCGCCACAATGACGTCGATCATCTGCGCGAGTTGCTCGCCGCAGAAGATCCAGACGCGCCCAAGCTGATCGCTTTTGAAAGCGTCTATTCGATGGACGGCGACGTCGCCCCCATCGCCGCGATCTGCGACCTGGCCGATGAATTCAACGCGCTCACCTATCTGGACGAAGTCCATGCGGTTGGTATGTACGGCGCGCATGGCGGCGGCATTTCCGAACGTGACGATGTCGCGCATCGCCTGACGATCATCGAAGGTACGCTGGGCAAGGCTTTCGGCGTCATGGGCGGCTATATCACGGCCGATCAAATGATCGTCGATGTGATCCGCAGCTACGCACCGGGTTTCATCTTCACGACGTCGCTCTCGCCCGTCCTTGTCGCGGGCGTCCTCGCGAGTGTCCGCCACCTCAAGCAATCGAACGAAGAGCGCGAAGGCCAGCAGGTCGCCGCTGCTACGCTCAAGCGTTTGATGGCGGAATCGGGCTTGCCGGTCATGCCGTCCGTCACCCACATCGTCCCGCTGATGGTCGGCGATCCAGTCAAGGCCAAGCGGATCAGCGACATCCTGCTCGCCGAATATGGCGCCTATGTGCAGCCCATCAACTATCCCACCGTCCCGCGCGGCACCGAGCGACTGCGCTTCACGCCCGGCCCCGCGCATACGGTGGAGATGATGCAGGACCTGGTTCAGGCGCTGGTCGAAATCTGGGATCGGCTGGAGCTGGAACTCAAGAAGGCCGCCTAACCGGACCTCTTGCGGAACAATAGGGGCATTTCCCATCTTCTTGGATGGATATGCCCCATTGGATCGAACCACAGCCCACCGGAATATACGTCCGCCCCGCCGACGCCTGGATCGATCCATCACAGCCAGCCGAACGCGCGCTCGTCACTCATGGTCATGCCGACCACGCGCGCGGCGGCCACGGTCATGTCTGGGGGACCGAGGAAACCCTCGCCATCATGGCGCTGCGTTACGGCATGGCCAGCGGCACGGCGGTCAGCTATGGCGAGCAGATCCGCATGGGCGGGGTGGACATCTCCTACATCCCCGCAGGCCACGTCCTTGGCTCCGCGCAAATTCTGCTCCAACATGCAGGGGAACGGGTGATCGTGACCGGCGATTACAAGCGTCGCCCCGACCCCACCTGCAAGCCGTTCGAACCCGTCCCCTGCGACATCTTCGTCACCGAAGCGACCTTCGGCCTTCCCGTCTTCCGCCATCCTTACACCGGCAGCGAAGTCGACCGCCTGCTCGCCGCGCTCCACGCCCACCCGGACCGCTGCGTCCTCGTCGGCGCCTATGCACTCGGCAAGGCTCAGCGCCTCATCTGCGAAGTCCGCGCGCGGGGGCATCATGACCCCATCTACATCCACGGCGCGCTCGAACGCATGTGCGCCCTTTACCGCGACTTCGGCATCGACCTTGGCGAACTCCGCCCGGCAACCGGCGTCCCCGCAAAGGAGATGCGCGGCCACATCATCGTCTCGCCGCCCTCCGCCCTCAACGACCGATGGAGCCGCCGCCTGCCCGATCCCATCACCGCCATGGCGTCAGGCTGGATGCGCGTCCGCCAGCGCGCCCGGCAGAAGAATGTCGAACTGCCGCTCGTCATCTCCGACCATGCCGACTGGGACGAACTGACCAGCACCATCCGCGAAGTCGCCCCCACCGAAACCTGGATCACCCACGGCCGCGAAGAAGCCCTGCTCCACTGGTGCATGACCCACCAGATGCGCGCGCGCGCCCTCGAACTGGTCGGCCGCGAAGATGAGGATGAGGGGTGATGCGCGCCTTCTCCCAACTCCTCGACGGCCTTGTCTACACCCGCTCCCGCAACGGCAAGCTCAACCTCATCGCCCGCTACATGCGCGAAGCCCCCGATCCCGACCGTGGCTGGGCTCTCGCCGCCCTCACCGGCAATCTCGACATAAAGGCGGTCAAGGCCTCCGCCATCGGCGAGATGATCCGCGCCCGCACCGATCCGGTCCTCTATGAAATGAGCCGCGACTATGTAGGCGACCTCGCCGAAACCGTCGCCCTCCTCTGGCCCAAGCGCGAAGACCAGCCCGCCGAGATAGACGACGGCTCGCTCACCCTCTCCGCCATCATCGACCGCCTGCACAGCGTCAGCCGCGCCGCCGCCCCCGACACCCTCGCGCAAATGATGGACCATCTCGACGCCTCCGGCCGCTTCGCCCTGCTCAAGCTTGCGACCGGCGGCCTTCGCGTCGGCATCTCCGCCCGCCTGGCCAAGACCGGCTTCGCCCAGGCCTTCGACCTAGACGTCGATGATGTGGAGGAATGCTGGCACGCCCTTTCTCCCCCCTACACCGCCCTGTTCGATTGGGCGGAAGGCAGGTCCAGCCGCCCCGATCCGGCAGGCACCCCCTTCTTCCGTCCCTTCATGCTCGCCCACCCACTGGAAGCCGACAGCGTAGATCTCGCCCAATATGCCGCCGAATGGAAATGGGACGGCATCCGCATCCAGATCGTGGGCACGGGCGAGCAAACCCGCCTCTACAGCCGCGCCGGAGACGACATCACCGGCAGCTTCCCGGAAATCGCGGAGGCCTTCTCCGCTCACGCAGTCCTCGACGGCGAACTGCTCGTAAAAGGCGAGTTTCAGGGAGGAGAAGCCGCCAGCTTCAATGCCCTCCAGCAGCGTCTGGGCCGCAAAGCCGTGACCGCAAAGATGATGAGCGACTATCCAGCCTTCGTCCGCCTTTACGACATATTGCTCCACGCCGACGAAGACCTGCGCGCCCTCCCCTGGGACCAACGCCGCCCTCGCCTCGAAGCCATGGTCCCGACCCTGAACCCCAACCGCTTCGACATCTCTGCCCTCATCGAAGCCCCAGACTTCGAAAGCCTCGCCGAAATCCGCGCAGGCGCCCGCGACGCCGCGATCGAAGGCGTCATGCTCAAACGCCGCGACAGCCCCTATGTCGCCGGGCGCAAGGCAGCGCTCTGGTACAAATGGAAACGCGATCCCCTGACCGCCGACTGCGTGATGATGTACGCCCAGCGCGGTCACGGCAAACGCTCATCCTTTTATTCGGACTACACATTCGGCTGCTGGACGGAGGATGGCGAACTGCTCCCCGTTGGCAAAGCCTATAGCGGCTTCACCGACGAGGAACTGAAATGGCTGGACCGCTTCGTGCGCACCAACACGGTCAATCGCTTCGGCCCTGTGCGAGAGGTGGAAAAGTCGCTGGTGCTGGAGGTGGCGTTCGACAGCATCCATGAGAGCAAGCGGCATAAATCAGGGCTGGCAATGCGCTTTCCCCGGATTGCGCGGATCAGGCGCGACAAGCCTGCGAGGGAAGCGGATACGGTGGTGGGGTTGAAAAGGTTAGCGAGCTAATTCTTTTTGTTCGGCCAAATGCGCGCCATGTTGCTGCATTCATTGGGATCAGGCAGATCACACTCATGCAAACGAAAATCAAAATGCTTGGAGGAAGCGGAATGTGGGGTTCGCTGCCGACGTTGGAAATATTTGCGACGTTCGCCTTCTGGATCTCAATCTCTGCCGGCGCCACCGCTCTCATCGCAGGCGCTGCGCTTACTGTCATAAGCGATAGGGTTGCAAAGCTCACTACGGCCGACGCAAATATAAGAATCAGCGAAGCCGACGCACGAGCCGCTGAAGCAAAACGACAAGCTGAAGAGTTGCGTCTTGAACTCGAGAGGGAGCGGATCGAACGCTTGCGCTTAGAAAAATCTGTCAAACCTCGGCAGATCAGCAAGACCCAAGCGACAATAATGGGCGCGATTTTAGAACAGTCACCCAAAGGACGGGTTTTTGTAAATCCTGATTGGACAAACCCCGAAGCGAAGCTGTTCGCTGCTCAGATAGCAACAATTTTGGAGCGGTCGGGCCATCAAGTCTCCAAATTGACCGGTGATAGTGCGCCCATTTCATATGGATTACTCGGCGCCTTCTTCGTAATCCGCAACAGCGAAAAACAACCGCTTCACCTTAAGTCATTGCATACAGCCTTCACCGCGGCAGGGTTTCCCTTGGCTGTTCACCAGGAAGAATATGTGCCTGACGAAGATAGTGTGCTGATTGGAATTAGCGCCAAGCTATAATGCTGCGGCGGGAGATTTCGATCATCTTCAACAGCATCAAACTTCAGAGAATTAAAGGAGTCCCCCCCATGCCCTACACCGGAAGCTGCCACTGCGGCGCAGTCACCTACACCGTAGCCGCCGACGCGCCCACCGAGGCGATGTCCTGCAACTGCTCCCATTGCAGTCGCAAGGGCTTCCTGCTGACCTTCGTCCCCGCCGACCAGTTCACGCTCGACAGCGGCGCGGACAAGCTCACCGACTATCAATTCTACAAGCACAAGATCACGCACCGTTTCTGCAACGTCTGCGGCACGCAATCCTTCGCGGAAGGCGACTCCCCCAACGGCCCCATGCGCGCCATCAACCTGCGCTGCGTGCCGGAAGTCGATATCGACGCACTCAAGATCAACAAGGTGGACGGCGCGAGTTTCTAGGCTTCCCACACTGGGGAGGGAAAATACGGCCTTCTCTTCCCCTCTGCGTCTCTGCGCGCATTAATATTTTTCGCGCCGAGAACGCAGAGAAGATGCGCCATACCCACCTTTCACAGACTGACTTTGCGCTGTCACGCGCAGTCCCTATATGGGCGCTTTCGCGCATCGGGCGCGCTTCACGCATGGAGCAGTTGAATTGAGCAAGGTTCTGGTCATTGGCGCGGGCGGCGTCGGGTCTGTGGCGGTTCACAAGATGGCGATGAATCCTGATATCTTCAGCCATATCACGCTCGCCAGCCGCCGTATCATCTCCTGCGAAAAGGTCGCCGAATCGGTGAAAGCCCGCACCGGCGTGACCATCGACGTGGCGCAGGTCGATGCCGACAATGTCGCGGAAACCATCGCCCTCATCGAAAAGGTCCAGCCCAAGCTGGTCGTGAACCTGGCCCTGCCCTATCAGGACCTGGCGATCATGGACGCCTGCCTGGCGACCAAAACCGATTATCTCGACACCGCCAATTACGAACCGCGCGACACGCCCAAGTTCGAATATAGCTGGCAGTGGGCCTATCAGGAGCGTTTCAAGGAAGCGGGCATCATGGCGCTGCTCGGCTCGGGTTTCGACCCCGGCGTCACCAGCGTTTTCGCCAGCTACATCAAGAAGCACCTGCTCGACCGGATCGACACGCTCGACATTCTCGACTGCAATGGCGGCGACCACGGCCAGCATTTCGCCACCAACTTCAACCCGGAAATCAACATCCGCGAAGTCACCGCGCCCTCGCGCCATTGGGAAGGCGGCAAGTGGGTGGAAGGCCCGGCCCTGAAGCACAAACAGGTCTTCGACTTCGATCAGGTCGGCGAAAAGAACATGTACCTCATGTATCATGAGGAACTGGAAAGCCTCGCCAAACACTATCCAGAAATCAAGCGCATCCGCTTCTGGATGACCTTCGGCGACGCTTATCTTAAGCATCTCGAAGTGCTCCAGAATGTCGGCATGACCCGCATCGATCCGGTCATCTACAACGGCCAGGAAATCATCCCGCTCCAGTTCCTAAAGGCCGTCCTCCCCGAACCGTCGAGCCTCGGCTCCACGACCAAGGGCAAGACCAATATCGGCGACATCGCGACCGGCGTGAAGGACGGCGTGGAAAAGACCGTCTATGTCCTCAACGTCTGCGACCATGAGGACGCCTATGCCGAAACCGGCAATCAGGCGGTCAGCTACACGACGGGCGTTCCGGCGATGATCGGCGCCGCCATGATGCTGACCGGCGCATGGAAAGGTGAGGGCGTGTTCAACATCGAACAGTTCGATCCCGATCCCTTCATGGACATGCTGAACCAGCACGGCCTGCCGTGGCAGGTGAAGGAACTGGCCGCGCCGCTGGATTTTTGAATGTGAAGCTCGTCATCCCAGCGAACGCTGGGATCTCGTGCCGCTACACCGTGCCCTCTCGCCTGAGACCACAGCGTTCGCTGGGGTGACGGAGAATCGTTGATGGAAACCAAAGCCGGCGACCCCGCCGCCTTCGCGCATTTCGACCTGAACCGCGTCCCCTCACCCGCCTTCGTGGTCGATGAGGCCGCGATCCGCCGGAACCTCGCCATCCTCGCCGACATCCGCGACCGCGCAGGCATCAAGGTGCTGGGCGCCCTCAAGGCCTTCTCCATGTGGTCCCTTGGCTCGGTGGTGGCTGAATATCTCGACGGCGTCTGCGCCTCCGGCATCTACGAAGCACGCCTCGGTCGCGAGGAGTATGGCGGCGAAGTCGCGACCTACTGCGCCGCCTACAAACCGGACGATCTGGCAGCGATCCTCAAAATCTCCGACCATGTCATCTTCAACAGCCCCGGACAGATCGAGCGGCTTAGGCCCGTCATCGATGATGCTCGAATGAACGGTGTGAACTTCGACATCGGTCTGCGCATAAACCCCCTCCACGCGGAGGGAGAAGTGCCCAAATATGACCCGTCGCAGCCCCACAGCCGCCTGGGTTTTCCGATCGACCAGCTTCGCGCGGAACATCTCGAAGGCGTCGATGGCCTCCATGTCCACAATCTCTGCGAGCAGGATTTCCTGCCCCTCGAGCGCACATGGGCAGCCATCGAATCCCGCGTCATGCCGCATGTCGACGGCCTCAAATGGCTGAATTTCGGCGGCGGCCATCATGTCACCCGCGCCGACTATCAGATTGACGATCTGATCGCCTTCCTTCAGCGGATCAAGGCGCAGACCGGCCTCGAACTCTATATCGAGCCGGGCGAAGCAATGGCGCTCGACGCAGGTATCCTGATCGGCGAAATCCTGGACGTCATCGACAATGGCATGCCCGTCGCCATCACCGACATTTCCGCCACCTGTCATATGCCTGACGTCATAGAGGCGCCCTATCGCCCCGCCATGCTGCATGAAGAGGCGGAAGGTCCCGCCACGCGACTCGGTGGCCCTTCCTGCTTGGCGGGCGACATCATCGGCGACTATCGAGTCCCCGGCGGCGCGACTCCGGGACGCCGCATCGCCTTTTTGGATCAGGCGCATTATTCGATGGTGAAGACCAACACTTTCAACGGCGTGCCACTGCCGAGCATCTGGCTTTGGAACTCAAAGACCGACAAACTCCAGAAAATCCGCGGGTTTTCCTACGAGGATTTCAAGACCCGTCTCTCCTGACGCACATTTCATAGCGGCGCGCGCAACAAAATTTACGTGCGTGCTTTACAGGGGGGACCCCTAAGCATATATCGCCCTTCCGCTGCCCCATGGGACTTCCACCGCAAGGCAGCTTGATTGCCATGAACTACACTGGAGGTCCCTTGAGTTGCACAAGCACCATAGCGCGCTGGGGGTAGCGACCGCCCTCAAACCGGCAGCACCGGTAACGCTGATCCGCCCGCAGGCTGCGGCCCGCGCCGCTCGGTTCTTCGCTGAGAAGTTTCCGGGGCGCTCGCTCTACGCTGTAAAGGCTAATCCCTCGCCGGATCTGCTCCGGACGCTTTGGGACAGCGGGATCACGCATTATGACGTGGCGTCCATCGCCGAGGTTCGCCTCGTCGCGGAAACGCTGCCGCAAGCGAAGCTGTGCTTCATGCACCCCGTCAAGGCTGAAGAAGCCATTGCGGAGGCTTATCACGTCCATGGCGTGCGCACCTTCTCGCTCGACACGATCGACGAGCTGGAAAAGATTGTGCGTGCCACCGACGACGCCACGGATCTTGAACTGTGCGTCCGCCTGCGCGTCTCGTCCGAACATTCGGAACTGAGCCTCGCGTCCAAGTTCGGCGCGGAGCTGGGCGAAACCCGCGAACTGCTGATGGCCACCCGTCAGGCTGCCGATGCGCTCGGCATCTGCTTCCATGTGGGTAGCCAGGCGATGAGTCCACAAGCCTACAGCGACGCCATCGAACGCGTCCGCGCGGCGATCGTCGATGCAGCGGTTACGGTCGACATCATCGATGTCGGCGGCGGCTTCCCGTCCGTTTATCCGGGCATGGAACCACCAGCGCTGGAAGCCTATTTCGACGCCATCTATCGCGGTTTTGAAAGCCTGCCGATCAGCTATTCGGCCGAACTGTGGTGCGAACCTGGCCGCGCGTTGTCAGCCGAATACAGCTCCATCATCGTGCGTGTAGAGCGTCGTCGTGGCACCGAACTCTACATCAACGACGGCGCGTATGGCGCGCTGTTCGACGCGGCGCATATCGGCTGGCGTTTCCCAGTCGCTTTGCTGCGTGAGGAAGAGAGCGAGGCGGATCTAAACGGCTTCTCCTTCTACGGCCCGACTTGCGATGACATGGATCACATGGTGGGTCCGTTCATGCTGCCTGACGATGTGGCCGCGGGGGACTATATCGAAATTGGCATGCTGGGCGCCTATGGCGCGGCGATGCGCACCGGGTTCAACGGCTTCACGTCAGAAGCTGTCATTGAGGTGGAAGACGAGCCGATGGCCAGCCTCTACGCCGATCCGGTTCCGGCACGCCGTCGCGCAACTGTCATCAAGCTGGGCTAAAAAGCTCAAGCTCCCCTTTGGAGAGGGTGCCTGTCCCTCGCCGCAAATATGTGGCGAGGGATTTTCTTTAAGGACGGCGAAAGACCGCCGCCAGTTCGACATGGGTCGACCATCGGAACTGGCCGACCGGCTTCACCTTGTCCAAAACATATCCGCTCGCCATAAGATGCGCCGCATCGCGGGCAAAGCTCGCCGGGTTGCACGAAACATAAGCGATCACCGGCACGGTTGAGGCCGCCAACTGCATCACCTGCTCCCGCGCGCCCGCCCGGGGCGGATCGATCACAACCGCTGCAAAACGGTTCAATTCTTCGGGAACCAGCGGACGCCTGAACAGATCGCGATGGTCGGCAACCATGCGCCGTTGGGCGCGATTGGCAGCCAGCTTGAGCGAAAGCACCAGATCGCGCGCACCCTCGGCCGCGTAAACCGGACGCTCCTTACCGACCCCGAGGGCGAATGTACCAAGCCCGCTAAAGAGGTCAGCAACCGCACCGCTTGCGGGTAGAGCCTCTTTCACGACATCCAGCAAAGCAGCTTCCCCATCCGGCGTGGCCTGAAGAAAGGCGAAGGGAGGGAAGGCTACGGCAACGCCACCAAATGTCATCGTACCCGGCTCAGGCTCCCAGCGCGTTTGCTGGCCATCGCCTTCATCGATCGTCAATCGCGCCAGACTGTGACCCGCGGCAAAGTCACGCAACGCCTCATCCGCTGCCAAGCCGGAAACCTGAACATTCTCCAGAAGCAAGTCCACGCCCTGATCGATGAGGGACATGCGAACATGCGCGGCCCGCCTATCCGGCAGGATCAGGGGTAGCAACGCTCTCAGCGGCTCGATCAGGGCAAAAAGGCGAGGTTCCAATATCTCGCACATCGCAAGATCGATCAGCTTGTGGCTGCCCGATTCAGCAAAACCGATGGCGATCCGCCGCCCCTCCCGAACGGCCCGTAAGGATGTGCGGCGCCGTGTCCTGGGCGGCGACAAATGAGGCGGCAGCAATGATCCCGATGCCAGAGTCAGACCCTGCCCCATCAAGGCGCCGATCACGCGCCCTGTGACGAACTCAGCGAGGCTTTGTTCATCGACATGCTGCAGTTCGCACCCACCACAGGCGGGGAAGTGAATACAGGGCGCTTCAACATGATGAGGACCAGTTGAAAGACTGCCATCGGCCGCCAGCCTGTCTCCCGGCGCCGCGAGCGGCACGTGCCTCCCATCGGCGGTTACACCATCGCCCTTTGCGGCGATGCGAATTACAAGATCATTGTCGATGTCGGTCACAGGCGGGAGGCGATAGCTGCTGGCAACCGGGTGATCAAATCATCCGCGACAAACGCCGCTCCTGCACGTCTCGCTGCCTCGCCATGAAGCCATACGGCTTCGCTTGCCGCGCGAAACGGGTCTCCCCCTACCGCCAGCCGTCCGGCAGCCAGGCCCGCCAGAACATCCCCCGTCCCGGCTGTCGATAGCCAGGATGACGCGCCGGTTGCTACAGCAACGCGGCCATCGGGTGCCGCGATGATGGTGTCCGATCCTTTGAGGATCACTATTGCCGCCGTTCGTCGCGCCGCTTCAACCGCTCGATCAATCTTGCTGCCGGGCAGATCACCAAACAGCCGCACGAACTCCCCCTCATGTGGCGTCAGGATCGACGAAGGCGGAACTGGCCCCACCTGCCCCGTTGCCAACAATGTTAGGGCGTCAGCGTCGAGCACCAGTGGATGACCGCATTGCAGCACCGTTTTCAACCGATCGGCTGCATGCTCATCATGGCCCAAGCCAGGCCCGACCAGCACCGCCGCAAACCTCTCGTCCTGAAGTTGCGCCTTTACCTGATCGGGCTCATCAGCCCGCAACGTCACGATGGCGTCCGCAGCGGAGGAACCTGTGTCCATGACCAGATGTCGAACCATGCCTGCGCCGGAACGAGCCGCAGCCTCGGCAGCAAGCCGCCCTGCCCCCGCCATGCTGCCACCCACTATAGCCACCAGTCCCCGGCTATATTTATGATCCGTTGCTCCCGGCGCTGTCAGGCGAGGCGGAGCAAGCCTATGAACGGCTCCGTCCCCCCCCACACCAATGTCCGCACAAATCAGCCGCCTGAACGTACCGGCAGCAGGATGTAGCACATGAGCAGGCTTGAGCGCCCCCAGCGCAATGCAGACGTCGAATTGCGGCACCGGGGACAGCAGCGCACCACTGTTCGTATCGACCCCGCTCGGCAGGTCGATGGTGTAGCTGAGACCAGCTCGCTCCGTGAGGCTGTTCAGCCGTTCGGCAACAACTTTATCCAGCCCACGCGAAAGCCCCGTGCCGAATAAAGCATCAACCACCTGAGTTGCAGAACCCGCGTCATTTAGGGGCTCGATCGGCCCATTCCATGCTGATCGAGCACGGCGGCTCGAATCCGTGCGGCTTTCCCCCAATGCCGCGACACGGACGGGCACACCCCGCGCCCGCAGCAAACGGGCAACGACAAAGCCATCGCCGCCATTATTGCCTGGACCGCACAGCACCAGAAGGTCCCGCCGACCGCCCGCGCGCCAGATCACCTCTGCCGCAGCGGCCCCCGCGCGCTCCATGAGTTCATATTCAGGGATACCGCTCGCGAACAAGTCCTGCTCGGCTTGCCGCATCTGGGCGGCGGTCAGGATAGCTGCCCCCGTCATGGCACAGCCGCCGGAGTTATAGTCGCGGGCAGCCGATAATGATCCTCACCCGCGCTTACTTCGATAACAGCGACGCTAATTGCGGCGATCTTCGCGGGCTCCGCTCCATCAGCCGATGCCAAACCCCGCCTGTCCTCCAAAATATGAAAACGGCGGAACCCACCATCGGGGTGGCGGATGGTTAGAAGTTCTCCGTCCTGCTCGACCACGCAATTACGCGCCCATTTGGCGTCGGCACCGATCGCGCAGTCCACAAGAGCCCTCTTTTCCGATGCAGAGTTCGCAAAGGGGCTCTGCGCCCCCCCGCCCTGATCACAGCCTGCCAGAGCGAGACACATGAGCCCCGCCCCGGCGATCTGTTCAGATATCCGCATAAACATGGGTTTCGGTCTTCGCTCCGGGATGCGTCACTGCTCCCTTGTAAGCCGGTCCCACATTCTGTGCATAGCGCCAGAGCGCGCCTGATTGATAATCATTCTGGCGAGGCTGCCAGTTCTTCTGTCGCTCAGCCAGCACGGACTCGGAAACCTTAAGGTCGATCGTGCCTGCTTCGGCGTCGATAGCGATGAGGTCGCCATTCTCGACCAGTGCTATCGGACCGCCCTCGGCAGCTTCAGGTCCCACATGGCCAATGCAGAAGCCGCGCGTCGCGCCTGAGAAGCGCCCGTCGGTGATCAGCGCGACCTTTTCGCCCATGCCCTGGCCGTACAGCGCGGCAGTGGTAGACAGCATTTCGCGCATGCCAGGACCGCCCTTGGGGCCTTCATAGCGGATGACGATAACCGATCCTTCGGCGATGTCGCGCGCTTCGACCGCCGCAAAAGCGCCTTCCTCACAATCGAAAACGCGAGCAGGCCCTTCGAACTGGAGGCGGTGCATGCCCGCGACCTTCACGATCGCTCCATTGGGCGCCAGCGATCCCTTCAGGCCAACGACGCCGCCGGTCGGCGTGATCGGTGACTTGACGTCAAAGATGACCTTCTGATCAGGATTCCAGGTCACTTCCTCGATATTCTCGGCGATCGTCTTGCCGGTGACGGTCATGCAATCGCCGTGCAGCAAGCCGTTGTCGAACAAGGTTTTCATCAGCATGTAGATGCCGCCAGCATCGTACATATCCTTGGCGACATATTTGCCGCCGGGCTTGAGGTCAGCGATGTAAGGCGTCGACTTGAAGATTTCGGCCACGTCGAACAGGTCGAAATCGATGCCGCACTCGTTCGCCATAGCTGGCAAGTGCAGCGCTCCGTTGGTCGAGCCACCCGTCGCAGCGACGATTCGGGCTGCATTCTCGAAGGCTTCGCGCTTGCAGATATCACGCGGACGGATATTCTTCGCTAGCAACTCCATGACCTGACGACCAGCGGCCACCGCCACTTCTTCGCGGCTCTTGTAGGGAGCGGGCGCCATGTTGCTGTTCGGCAGGGAAAGGCCGATCGCCTCGCCCACGCAGGCCATGGTATTTGCGGTATATTGCCCGCCGCATGCGCCGTGTCCGGGGCAAGCGACCTTTTCGAGTGCGATCACATCCTTCAGCGGACAGGCGCCCGCTGCATATTTGCCGACCACCTCGAACACATCGACGACGGTAACGTCGCGATTTTCAAAACGGCCCGGCAGGATTGACCCGCCATACACGAAGATAGACGGCACATTCAGGCGCAGCATCGCCATCATCATGCCCGGCAACGACTTGTCGCATCCGGCGAAAGTGACGAGCGCGTCATAGCAGTGGCCGCGCACCGAAAGCTCGACCGAGTCCGCGATGACTTCGCGGCTCGCCAGCGAACTCTTCATGCCCTGATGGCCCATCGCGATGCCGTCCGTGACGGTGATGGTGTTGAACCGGCGCGGCATACCGCCAGCTTCATTCACGCCCTGACGGCAGAAGTCCGCCTGCATATCGAGCGTCGTGTTACATGGGGCGCTGTCGTTGCCCGCTGATGCAATGCCTACGAAGGGGCGGCCAATCTCTTCTTCCGTCAGGCCCATCGCATAATAATAGCTACGATGCGGAGCACGCTCCGGACCAACCGAGACGTGGCGGCTCGGCAGTTTCGACTTGTCGAATGTATGAGACATAAAACCTACCCTTCTTGCGCGCCTCCTTTCCAAAAAGGGACGAGTCACGCAAGGCTATTGCGGCATTGTAGCACGATGGGGCCAATTATGCTGGCGAAGCGGCTTTGCCCGTTGCCGTCGCTCACCAGATCCTGCCGCATCTCGATGCCAAGATAGGGTATGCCATTGGCTTCGGCATGGCGGTTCATGGTCGCGTTCAGCAGCCGCCCCGAATAGGGTAGCTGATCGCCGACCATCAGGCCAGCCTCCTCCAGCATTGGAATGGCGATGCGGGCCGCACGGTCATCTTCATTGTAAAGCACGCCGATGTCCCATGGCCGTTCTGCCTCAGGGTCGCTTGCCAGCTGCGGGGTGAAGCTGTGCACTGAGAGGATGAAGGGCGACGTCATTCCGTCGAGCAGTCGGCCGATCTGATGATGATAGGGATGATGAAAGCGGATCATGCGATCAGAAAGGTCTGCATGGCGATTGCCAGGAATGGCATGGCCGTCGCTCATGACAGGCAGCAGGCCCGGCGCGTCATCCTCACGATTAAGGTCGATCACAAGCCTGGAAATACCACCCAATATCGCGGTGCATCCCAACTGCTCCGCCAGTAACCGGCTGACCTCGGCCGCTCCGATGTCTATGGCGATGTGGTTGCTCAGCAGGGCAGGATCGATATCCAGATCGATGTCGGCAGGCACATGAGCCGACGCATGATCCGCGATGATGAGCAGGTCGAGGGGGCCGCCTTCCACCTGTGTAAATGCCTCGCTCACGCTCCGCCGATCTCCGTTTCCATTACCCACCAGCCGGGTTGCATCGCTGATATTGCCCGCGCAGCCACTGCTCGCTCGCCCGGATCATCGAACAACGCATAGCAAGTTGCGCCAGACCCTGACATCCGAGCCAGCCTGACGCCCGCTTGCTCCCGTAGCAGTGAAAGCACGTCGGCAATGACAGGCGCTACCGCGATCGCCGCCGGTTCCAAGTCATTGCGCCCGCTTGCGATCACATCGTCGAGGGTAGCGGCAGTCAAGGGGCCTCGATCCAGCCGGTCCCATCGGCTGAAGACATCGGCCGTGGAAACACCGACACCTGGATTGACCAGGAGCATCGCGGTCCCCTCCAAGCCTTGCACATCCAGGGCCTCGAGCACTTCACCCCGGCCGCGCACCATCTGCGTAACGCTGCGGACGCAGGCCGGCGCGTCCGAACCAAGCGACAGGCCAATGCGCTCCAATTCAGCGTCGGGGAGTCGTGCGTCCCACAGCCGGTTTAGCAATCGCAACGTCGCCGCCGCATCGGCGGAGCCACCGCCAATGCCCGATGCTACCGGGAGGTTCTTCGTCAGCTTCAACGCCGCGCCGCGCGCTTCACCCAAATGGTCCTGCAACGCCCGGGCGGCTCTCATGACAAGATTATCTGTGCCAGAGCCCAATGCCTTGCCGAACGGCCCATCCAGCGTAAGGCTGATTTCCTCTCCATGGTCTAGACTTCCGCTTAGGAGGTCTCCGTCCTTTGCAAAGACAAACAGGCTTTCCAGCGCATGATAGCCATCCGGCCGCCGATCTCGCACGTGCAGGGCGAGATTCACCTTTGCGAAGGCGGTTTCCATCAACATTGCAGCTTCAGGGCGCAGCATATTCTGGCGTCATCCCAGTTTTCGCCTTCGCATGAAGTCGCGCCGCCACTTCTCCTTCCGCGAAGACAGCCGCAGCCCGCCAGGCGTAGCGCGCTTCATAGCGGCGTCCGGCGGCCCATAGTGCGTCGCCCAAATGCTCGTTGATGGTAACATCAGCCGGAGCGCCCTCGGCCGCACGCTCCAGCACCGGCACCGCCGTTTCCACATCTCCGGCCACGAAATGCGCCCATCCAAGAGAATCAGTTATGGACGGGTCGTCTGGTTTCAGGGCGCTCGCCTTCTTCAGAAGTTCAAGCGCAGCCGGAACATTCTGCCGCCGTTCGACCTGAGCGTAGCCCAAATAGTTCAGCACCGCCGGTTCATTGGGCGCGATCTTCGCGGCGCGCTCCAGGGCTCCACGCGCTTCGTCCCATCGGCCCGCCTGCTCAAGCGCACTGCCCTGCATCAGCAAGAGAGCCCAAGGCACATTGTCCGCGCCGTAGCGCCCTTCGGCCATCCTGAAGGCTTCAGCAGCCCCGGTGAAATCCTTCGCTTGGGCCAGCAACTGCCCCAGCTTCACCATATGATCCACATCCGCACCCGATGCGTTAGCCAGGGAGCGGGCGAGCGATATTGCTGCCGTGCTGTTATCAGACACCGCGAGTGCGTTGACCATCGCCGCCTCCCGCAGCGACCCAAACCAACCCTCTGGCGCGACCCGGTTCAACTCAGACACAGCCTGTTCCCCGCGCCCAGCTTCGGTCAGCAATTGCGCCAGGACCAGCCTGCTATCAGCGCCGCCGGGATTGGCGAAGCTGGCAATGCGAGCCAGCCTGATCGCCAACATTCGCGTGCTCTCATCCGATGAAATGTCGGTAGCCAAACGCGCAAGCAGCCGGGCAAACCCCTGCGCTGGCGTCAGTGGTCGCCCCGCTTCCCCGACTCCGCGTTTGCGCGCGATATCCTTCCGCGCCAGAGCATAGTCGACCCGCCCATCAGGAAGCAAAGCCATCGCCTCCGTTCTTGCGCCCCGAGCCGCGAGCTGGGCCGCGAAGGTCAGCCGCATTTCGACGAGTTCGACCGTGCGCAGCCCCAGCGCGCGATTGATCGCCAGCCCAGCGCCCGCAACGTCTCCACGGCCAAGCGCCTGGAGCGCGATATGCTCGTCAATGTATCGCCGCGCGAGGGAGGCATAGCGATCCGCCGGATCTATCTCGGGCGGCGCAACACGGCCTTCGCCCACCGCAATCCAGCTGCGGATTATCGGTGCCAGAAACCCGAAATTGCCTTCAGCCGCGACCCGATCCGTGATCCGACCGGCCGCCTTCCAATCCCTTCGGGCCAAAGCTTCGCCAAGGAACAGAAGCGTCCCGTCCCTCGGCATCAGCCCTTTCGCGTCGAGCAGCCTTGCCGATCGCATGGCCAGAGCCATGTCGCCACTCATCAAAGCATGCAGGTAGGAACGCCGCGCCACCTCCACACTGTCCGAATCCTCGGCCAGCGCATCGCGATAGTTGTTAAGCGCAATGCGTGCCGCTCCATCACTGTCGGCCAACCTGCCCCGTGCATAAGCATGCAGCGCGCTCGACCGATCCACCGATGCGCCAGCAGGGGAAGCCAGCAGCATCGGCAGCAACGTCGCAGAGAGCAGGCGCCTACATGTTGGGATAGTTCGGCCCCCCGCCGCCTTCGGGCACGACCCAGTTGATGTTCTGCGTCGGGTCCTTGATGTCGCACGTCTTGCAGTGGACGCAGTTCTGGGCGTTAATCTGGAATCGGGGATTGCCCTCATCCTGTCCAACCACCTCATAAACACCTGCGGGGCAATAGCGCTGCGCCGGTTCGTCATACATGGGGAGGTTGTAATTGATCGGGATGGACGGGTCCTTCAACTGAAGGTGAACCGGCTGGTCCTCCTCATGATTGGTGTTCGACAGGAACACAGAGGATAGGCGATCAAAGCTGATAACCCCATCGGGCTTGGGATAATTGATCTTGTGCCCGATCTCCTTGGGCCAGATTTTTTCATTGTCTGGCTTGTGCTTCATCGTGAAAGGCAGGCCGATCTTCAGCGTGCGCATCCACATGTCGATGCCCGCCAGCAGCGTCCCGATCGTATTGCCGAACTTGGCCAGCAGCGGCTCGGCATTCTTGACCAGCTTCAGTTCGTCGGCGATCCAGCTCGACCGCAGGCGATCATCATAGTCGTGCAGAACATCGCGCGAGCGTTCGTTCTGAATCGCCTCAAACGCCGCCTCGGCCGCCAGCATGCCGGACTTCATCGCCGTATGCGTACCCTTGATCCGCGGTACGTTGACGAAGCCTGCCGAGCAACCAATCAGCGCACCGCCGGGGAACACCAGTTTCGGCACCGACTGCCAGCCACCTTCATTGATCACGCGCGCGCCGTAGGACACGCGGCGCCCGCCCTCCAGATACTGGCGGATTGCCGGATGCTGTTTCCAGCGCTGGAACTCCTCGAAGGGATAGAGGTAGGGGTTGCGGTATCCGAGGCCGACCACGAAGCCGATCGCAACCTGCCCGTTGGCCTGATGATAAAGGAAGCCGCCGCCGTAGGCGTCAGTCAGCGGCCAAGCCTGCGTGTGGATGACCAGGCCCGGCTTGTGCTTGGCGGGATCGATATCCCACAATTCCTTCATGCCCAGGCCATAGACCTGCGGTTCACAATCCTTGTCCAGCTCGAACTGGCGCTTGAGGATCTTGGTCAGGTGGCCGCGCGCGCCTTCAGCAAAGAAGGTATATTTGGCATGCAGTTCCAGCCCCGGCTGATAATCGCCCTTGCGATTGCCTTCCCGGTCGATGCCCATGTCGCCGGTGGCAACGCCTTTTACGCTACCATCTTCATTGTAGAGAATTTCGGCGGCGGCAAAGCCAGGGAATATTTCGACACCCAGTCTCTCAGCCTGCTCGGCAAGCCAGCGGCACAGATTGCCCAACGACCCCGTATAGGTCCCCTTGTTGTGCATCCAGCGCGGCGTGGCGATATGTGGTACAGGCAATTTGCCGCGCTTGGTCAGGAACCAGTGCTGGTTATCGCGCACAGGAACCTCGGCAAGCGAGCAGCCCATGTCGCGCCAGTCCGGCAGCAGTTCGTCGAGCGCCTTGGGATCGATCACAGCGCCCGACAGAATATGGGCGCCGATCTCGGACCCTTTTTCCAGAACGCACACCGCCAGTTCCTGACCGGCTTCATTGGCCAACTGCTTCAGCCTGATCGCCGCGGACAGCCCCGCCGGTCCCCCGCCGACGATGACGATGTCATAGGGCATCGATTCCCGTTCGCTCATAATCCCTCCATCGAGACGGGCCGGATAGTTTCCCTTTCCTGTCCGACCGCCGCATTACTCAAACGATTTACCACTGGTTGCCGATGAAGATTCTTGACCCCGGCGTCAACCTCTGGCCCTAGAAGAACGATGCGGGGAATGACGGAAGACTTGGCCAATGCTGCCAGCGCCTATCTGGCATGGTGGGACATGGCGGGCGTTGATGGCGCGACGACGGAAACGCCGGTCAATTGGCTGCGCCCAACTCCAGCTGCCACCCCGCCCTCGTCCACCTCCTCTCCCGCCACGGTGAAGAAACCCGGATCGCTTCAGGATTTCATGACCTGGCTCGCTGAGGATGCCGGACAACCCGAGCGCCGCTGGGCCGGAACGCCCATATTGCCACAGGGACAAGCCGGATCTCCGCTGATGATAATCACGGACATGCCCGATCCGGCCGACATAGACGCAGGCACATTGCTTGCCGACCGCGCCGGACGCTTGTTCGATGCCATGCTCTCCACCATCGGCTTGTCGCGTGAGACGGTCTACATCGCTTCCCTCTTTTGCGCGCGGCCACCCGGCGGCATGGTGGAGGCGGCGGATCTGAATGCTGCGGCCGATCGCATGCGGACCCATGTTTCCCTCGCAGCTCCCGGCAAGCTCCTGCTTATGGGCGACAGGACGATCCGCACATTCCTTCCCGTCCAAGACAAGCAAGGGATGGAAAGTTTACACTTTTTTAACCATGATGGCGGCATTGTGCCTGCTTTAGCCACTTTCCACCCGCGGCTGCTGCTCGGGCAGCCCGCGGCGAAAGCGGAATGTTGGCGCACATTGCAACGCCTGGTCGAGGATATGCATCAGTGATTCGCGCGCTCACCCGATCTTCCTGTCTGGCTCTGGCCGCCATGAGTGCCGCCGCTACCATGCCCGCAAAAGCGGATGACGCGCCATCGACCGCGAAGTTCAGATCCGACTTCAACTCCGCCTTGTCCATCAATGACGCAGACAAGGGGCGTTACTCGGCTATTTACGCCGCACTGGCGGGTCAGAGTTGGGCTGACGCAAAAGCCATGATCCTGGCTTTGGATCCGCAGGATCCGATGCGTTTCGTTGCCCTCTCCGACCTCTATGTGGCGAAGGACTCTCCACGCGTCGAGCTGTTCGATGTGCTCGACCTGGTGAACAAGGCAGCTTGGCTTCCCAACGCGGATCAACTTTCGCGGCTGGCGCAAAAGCGGGGAGCTACGATCCTTCCAACCCTCCCGCAAATCCAGAAGATGGTATGGCTGGGTTCCGCACCCCGCCGCGAATATGTCGCCACGACGAAGACCGACCTACTGGCCCAGGCGCTGGTTGGCCAGATCACGCCTTTCATCAAGAATGATGATCCTGTCGGAGCGGAAACGCTGCTGGCGTCCGGGGAAATCGGCCTCACCCCTGAAGGCGTGACGGAAGTGCGCCAGCGTGTCGCCTGGTCCTATTATATCGAGAATAACGACGCCGACGCACGCCGCATGGCCAACCGAGCGCTCGAAACCCGTTCGGGCAGCGACTGGACGGTGCAAGCGCATTGGACGCTGGGCCTCGCATCTTGGCGACAGCATGATTGCGCAGCAGCCGCGCCTGCGTTCGCCAATGTTGCGGCTCTCGCTGGAAATGCCGACATGCGGGCAGCGGGAGCCTATTGGGCTTCCCGCGCCTACATGGTCTGCGGTCAGGCCGAAAAGGTCGAAAGTCTTCTGAAGACGGCAGCTCGTTCCGATGAAACCTTCTATGGCCTGCTTGCCCGCGAGACACTGGGCATGCCCGTTGGCGGCGCCAGAGTGGCGCCCCACTTTGGGGCAGCCGATTGGCAGCAGCTCAAGGACAGCCCGAATGTCCGCGCGGCCATTGCTCTTGCGTCCATCGGGCAGATCGCGAAAGCCGACCAGTTCATCCGCCACCAGGCGCGGATCGGCGGCGCGGCCCAATATGACGCGCTGCTGAAACTGGCAAACGCTCTCAGCCTTCCCGCCACCCAACTTTGGCTCGCGCATAATGGTCCGGCGGGTAAACAGCCTGGCAGCTTCGCCCGCTTCCCGACGCCCGACTGGCGTCCGGATGGTGGATGGCGCGTCGATCCCGCCTTGATCTATGCCCACACGCTTCAGGAATCAGGGTTCCGTAGCGACGTCGTCAGCAGTGCAGGTGCCCGAGGCCTGATGCAGGTCCTGCCCGGCACCGGCAGCGACATGGGCCTTTCCTCCCCTGCCCAATTGTTCGTGCCATCGACCAACATGGAATATGGCCAGCGTTACCTGGAAAACCTCCGCAACATGAGCGCCACCGGCGGGCTTCTGCCCAAGGTCATGGCCGCCTATAATGCAGGTCCGCTGCCCGTCGAACGCTGGAACAGCGAGGTCAAGGACAATGGCGACCCTCTCCTGTTCATGGAGTCGCTGCCCTATTATGAAACCCGCGCTTATGTGAACATCGTCATGCGCAACTACTGGATGTATCAAATTCAGGCGAAGGGCAGCGCTGATTGCCTCACCGGCATGGCGCAGGGCATGTGGCCCACCTTCCCCACAGCCAAAGGCGCGCGCATGGTCAGGCTGAGCCAGAACAGCAACCTGTCCGCACCCAGCATCGCGGGCGGCTCTGACTAATGCCGATCGATGAGAACCGGGCATTTCTGCCGGTACGAATTGCGGTCCTGACTGTGTCCGACAGCAGAGGCCTTGCAGACGATCGATCCGGCGATACCTTGGTCGAGCGAATAAAGGCTGCGGGTCACATATTGGCTGCGCGCTATATCGAAAAAGATGATCGAGCCGCCATCGTTGCCCGCCTGCACAGCTGGATTGACGATCCCCAGATCGATTGCATCATCTCTACGGGAGGCACGGGCGTCACGGGCCGCGATGTGACCCCGGAAGCGATCGCCCAGGTCCAGGACAAGGAAATACCCGGCTTCGGCGAACTATTCCGATGGCTCAGCTTCCAGACAATCGGAACCTCGACGATACAGTCGCGGGCCACCGCATGCGTTTCGCGCGGAACTTATATCTTCGCGCTGCCGGGTTCTACCGGCGCGGTGAAGGACGCCTGGGACGGCATTCTTTCCACCCAGCTCGACAGCCGTTATCGCCCCTGCAATTTCGTCGAACTGATGCCCCGCCTGATGGAGCGCTGACCCACCGGCCCTTGCTACAATGTTCCTATTATGTTCTAATGGAGCATGGTTGCTGAAAAGGGTCGAGGCGCGACGTTGAATGTCGCTAGCCACCGCTTCAATATCGCGGAACAGATCGCTGACGGCGACTGGCTCGATACGCTTGATGCCATTGATGGCCCCGCACCGCGCCGTCGCACACAGGTCACCGTCGAACATCCCCGCACTATCATCAGCCGCAACAAGTCGCCTGATCTCTCCTTTAGCCAATCGATTAACGCTTATCGAGGCTGTGAGCATGGATGCATTTACTGTTTCGCCCGGCCAACCCACGCCTATCACGATCTGTCACCCGGCCTGGATTTCGAAACGCGCCTCTTCGCCAAGCCAGATGCGCCCGCCCTGCTCCGCGCCGAACTGTCCAAGCCGTCCTACATAGTCTCCCCTATCGCCATGGGGACCAACACCGATCCCTATCAACCGATCGAACGGGATTGGAAGATCACCCGCCAATCTATTGAGATATTAGCTGAATGCCGCCACCCACTCTTCATCACGACAAAGTCCGACCGGGTTCTTCGCGACCTGGATCTTCTGAAGGAGATGGCGCGCGACCGGCTCGTCGCCGTGATGATCTCCGTAACGACCCTTGACCCAAAGGTCGCGCGTACTCTCGAACCTCGCGTGGCCCACCCACTCCGGCGGGTGGAGGCTATCCGTCAGCTGGCGCAAGCAGGCGTGCCGGTCGTCGCCAGCGTCTCTCCCATCATTCCCGCCATCACGGACCATGAGATAGAGGCCATAATCGAGACGGTCGCCGCCGCTGGGGCTCGCGACGCTACCTTCATCCCGGTTCGGCTCCCCTACGAGGTGGCACCCCTATTCCGCGCCTGGCTTCAGGAACACTATCCCGACAGAGCCGCAAAAGTCATGGGAATCATTCGTGAAATAAGAGGGGGCCGCGATAATGATCCTGATTTCGGGACCAGAATGCGCGGCCAAGGGGTTTGGGCCGACCTGATACGCACCCGTTTCATCAAAGCGCGAAAGCGCGTCGGCTTTTCAGGCGAGAGGCTGACACTCAGGACCGACCTGTTCCGTCCGCCCGCAGGTCCACAGCTTCAACTCCTTTGATCAGGCCGTTGCCGCAACCAGCCTGAAGCCGGAGCGCCGAGTCCGTGCCCGATACCCATCCGCTTTCGGCTCCATCCGTTCGAAGCTTTGGATGGACAAGCCCGCAATGAGCGCGATCGCGTCTACCTGATCCGCCCCGATCAGGAAATCATCTCCAACGAACATCCGCGCAGCCTTGCCGCCCGCCAGTGGGGTCCGCAGGAAAACTTCGCTGCGCCCGCCCCTGTTTCGCAGCAGCAGTTCCGCCAACACGTCAACGGCTGCGGCATCCTGCACATCCACCACCAATTCCATCCGCGATGCGCTGGCGAGTTGATTGAATTGCTCCACGCCTCTGATCGTCACGCGAGGTGTTTCCTCGCCCGGCATGCGATCCAGCTCTACCATCAACAGGGCGCAATCACCGTCCCGCGCCATAGCCTCGATAGCCTTGCATGCATCTTCATCGAAGCAACTCGCCTGGAATTGCCCGCTGCTGTCGGAGAATGTAGCAGCCGCATATCGCGCGCCGCGTCGCGTTTCGCGCCAGCGCACCTCTTCCACCATCGCGGCCATGACCGCATTGGCGCGCCCGCCCTCCGCCACCTGTTCGGCACAGATCGCTCCGTAGCTTCTCGCCCCACGCGCCTCAGCCAGATGACGATAACGATCAACAGGGTGCGCCGAAAAGTAGAAGCCAAAGGCTTCTTTTTCCTGCGCCATCCTGTCCGTAGTGGACCAGGTCTGATGGGGCGGAATTCGGACATCTGCATGCGGCGTCTCGACGTCGCCAAACAAGCCGCCCTGCCCGCTTTCCCGCGCTTCAGCAGCACTGGCGGCAACGCTCAGGATCGTATCTGCCGCTGCATGCACTCCAGCCCGGTCGGGATGGATTTCGTCGAACGCGCCTGACGCCGCGAGGCTTTCAAGCTGGCGGCGGTTCAGCAATCGCGGCTCTATCCGGTCTGCAAAGTCATCAAGGGACTTGAATGACCCGCCCGCATCCCGCTCGGCAACCAGCTGCTCCATCGCCTTTTCACCGACGCCCTTCAGCCCCCCCAGGGCATAGCGCACCGCGAAACCAAGGCGCGCATCCTCACCCTCATGCTGGATCGGTTCAACGGAGAAGTCGGCAAGACTGCAATTGATGTCGGGCGCAAGGCAGCTAAGGCCCATGCGTCGCATGTCATCGACAAAGATGGTCAGCTTATCCGTGAGATGGATATCGAAAGCCATCGAGGCGGCATAGAATTCCGCCGGGTAATGCGCTTTCAACCACGCCGTCTGATAGGCAAGCAGCGCATAGGCGGCGGCGTGGGACTTGTTGAAGCCATAGCCCGCGAACTTGTCGATCAAATCGAACAGCTCATTGGCTTTGGCGGCCGGAATGTCGCTCCCGGCGCAACCTTCAACGAATCGCGCTCGCTGAGCATCCATCTCCGCTTTGATCTTCTTGCCCATGGCACGACGAAGAAGGTCAGCGTCCCCCAGGGAATAGCCCGCCAGAATCTGGGCGGCCTGCATCACCTGTTCCTGATAGACGAAGATGCCGTATGTCTCTTCGAGGATAGGCTTCAGGAGAATATGAGGATATTCAATATCTTCCTGGCCGTTTTTACGGCGCCCGAACATAGGAATATTATCCATCGGACCGGGCCGATAGAGCGAAACGAGCGCAATTATGTCGCCGAAATTGGTGGGCCGAACGGCGGCCAGTGTCTTGCGCATGCCCTCCGATTCCAGCTGGAACACGCCGACCGTGTCGCCCCGCTGAAGGAGGTCATAAACGGCCGGATCGTCCCAACTGAGGATGCTCAAATCGATCTCGACGCCCCGCCCAGCCAGCAACTGGACCGCCTTTTGCAGAACAGACAGCGTTTTGAGACCCAGGAAATCGAACTTCACCAATCCCGCGCCTTCGACATATTTCATGTCGAACTGAGTCACCGGCATGTCCGACCGCGGATCGCGATAGAGCGGTACAAGCTGTGACAGCGGCCGGTCGCCAATGACGACGCCCGCTGCATGAGTCGAACTATGCCGGGGGAAGCCCTCCAGCTTCATCGCATAGTCGATCAGCCGTTTGACTTGATTGTCATTGTCATATTCGGCCTTGAACTCTGCCACGCCGTTCAAGGACCGTTCCAGCGTCCAGGGGTCTGTCGGATGATTGGGCACCAGCTTGGCAAGCCGGTCCACATGCCCATAACTCATCTGCAGAACGCGTCCGGTATCCTTCAGCACCGCGCGCGCCTTCAGCTTACCGAAGG
This sequence comes from Sphingobium sp. TomTYG46, assembly GCF_055396345.1. Classification (NCBI taxonomy): domain Bacteria; kingdom Pseudomonadati; phylum Pseudomonadota; class Alphaproteobacteria; order Sphingomonadales; family Sphingobiaceae; genus Sphingobium; species Sphingobium sp. TomTYG46. The sequence continues at coordinate 809,023 of NZ_AP027324.1, read as the reverse complement.
TGATGATCTGCGCGACATGGTCGGAACCATATTTCTGCTGAACATAGCGGATCACTTCACCGCGCCGCGTTTCGCAGAAGTCGATGTCGAAGTCCGGCATCGAAACGCGCTCGGGATTGAGGAAGCGTTCGAACAGCAGCCCGAGTTGCAGCGGATCAAGATCCGTGATGGTGAGCGCCCAGGCGACCACTGAGCCTGCGCCCGAGCCACGGCCCGGACCCACAGGAATATCCTGCTCCTTCGCCCATTTGATGAAGTCGGCAACGATCAGGAAGTAGCCGGGAAAACCCATCTGAATAATGATATCAGTTTCGAACGTCAGCCGGTCGAAATAGGGCTGGCGGGCCTCATCTCCCTCGATCCCCGCCTTTTCCAGCCGCCACTCCAGTCCTTCTGTTGCCTGCTCGCGCAACATCCGCGCTTCGCCTTCGATGTCGCCAGCGAGGCTCGGCAGGATAGGCTTGCGCTTTGGCGCAGCGACCGCGCAACGTTGGGCGACTAAAAGCGTGTTGGCTAGCGCCTCCGGCAAATCCTCGAACAGCCGCTTCATTTCTGCGGCGGGCTTCATCCACGCGTCGGGCGAACTCGTCCGCCGGTCGGGAGTCTCGACATAGGCCCCGTCGGCGATGCAGAGCATTACGTCATGAGCCTCGTGAAAGTGAGGCTCGGCAAAGCAGGTCGGATTGGTCGCGATCAACGGCAGATCACGCGAATAGGCAAGTTCGAGCAATTCAGCTTCCGCCCTGCCTTCTATGGGATCAAGCCTCCGGCAAATTTCGACATACAGCCGATCCTGAAAGAGGGTCTGAAGCCGGTCGGCATAGGCAAAGGCGGCGTCGGGCTGGTCCTCCGCGAACAATCGCGCAAGCGCACCCTCCGCCCCAGCGGTCAGAGCGATAAGCCCTTCCGTCCTACCAACCAGCGCATCCAAGGTAACGTGGGGGACTTCTTCGACCGGACGGTCTAGGTGCGCCATCGAAACCAGCGCGCAAAGATTATCGTATCCCGCTTCATCCTGGGCATAAAGCGCCAGCCAATCATGCACGGCAACGGCATTGGCGGGGCGCCCGGGCCGCAATATGCCCAGCATGGCTCCGATTATCGGCTGAACGCCCTCGCCCTTGCAGGCATCTGAAAAAGCCATCGACCCATAAAGGCCATTGCGATCAGTGATCGCTGCTGCCGGAAAGCCGAGCGTTCGCGCTTGCTTAGCGATCTTCTTCGGCTCGATCGCGCCTTCCAGCATGGTGAAAGAGGAAAAGATGCGAAGAGGTACAAAACCGGCGTGAGGCATTCTGCATTGATAGCGCCGCTACCGCCTCGGGCGCCAGTCCTTCTTGAGAAATGCTGTGGATAAGCTGCGGCGTCGGTCGGCTCCCAAGCTGCACCGATGTGGCGCTATCTCCGGGCCGCTCGCCCCATGATTAAGCATTCTCCAACTTCTCACACATAATTGCACGCATATGCGTTTATCCACGATCACCAACTGGGCTTATGGCGCCACCGTACTCCTGACGCTCGCTTCCGGCACGACGATGCTCATGGCATCAGGCGCTGAAAAGGCGGAACGCACCGCAGTCGAGCAGCGGGCGGTCTTTGATCAGCTTACGGCCGCGTTGCTCGAAGACAGCTACCGACAGACGGAGCAGGCGCGGGCATTCTCGATTACCGGCGATCCCACTCACGTCATTGCCTATCGGCGCGAGAAAGCGGCGATGAGCTCGGTGGAAAAGCGTATCAGCAGGTTGCGTGACGTGGGTGCGACGGAGGCCGAACTTCGTGCTCTTCGCGACGCCCTCCATTGGACCGACGCTCTCTCCGATGAGCAGGAAGCGGCCTTACGCGCCGTGAAGGCTGGCAACCCCGACACTGCCCGGACGATATTGTTCGGCGACGAATATGGCCGCGAACTCGACCGCATCGGCGCCCAGATCGGCAAATTCCAGTACATGCTCGATCAACGTACCGAAGCGACGATCGCACGTGCCACGACGACTGCGCGGCAATGGCGGAGCATGTCGGAAATCATGCTCGGCGCCACGGCGCTCCTTTTTCTCTGTGTTCTCTATTTCATTCTCAAACAGCGCATCCTGCACCCGGTCGTTCGCCTGAGCGATGTAGTGACCCGATTGGCCGCACAGGATTTTGCAGCAATCCCGCCGGAATTTTCGCATGTCGATGAAATCGGGGATATGGCTCAGGCGATCCGGATCTTCCGCGAAAATGGCTTGGAGCGGCAACGGCTGGAAAAGGAACGCGACGCCGAGCGGATAATGCAAGACCTTCTGTCCCGCATGACGCAGCGCCTTCAGGGTTGTGACAACAGTTCCGATCTCATCGACGTCGTGCGACGGTTCGCTCCGGAGATCGCCCCCGACTTCGCGGGCAGGCTGTATATCCACGACGCACGCCGGAATGCGATACGCCAGGCCTGCGACTGGTTGTCACCACTATGGTCGAACGAGGAGTTTCCTCCTTCAAGCTGCTGGGGATTGCGTCGCGGCCAGATGCACCGGCCTTCGGGGAACATCATCGACATTCCTTGCGAACATCTGGGCGGGCAATGTACGGCTTCGACCATCTGCATCCCGCTGGCTGCGCAGGGTGAGACCATTGGTCTCCTTTATTTCGAAGAGCCCGGTGGCCTGGCAGCCGATCAGATCGAGAGGACCGAGAAATATCTGGAGATGCTGGCCGAAAATATCGGGCTGGCGCTGGCAAATCTCCGCCTGCGCGATGCGCTGCGCGAAATGGCAATGGTCGATGCGCTGACCGGGCTCGCCAACAGGCGGCGGTTCGACGCCGCACTTGAAGACGCAGTGGCGGTCAGCACGCGTGATCGCTCTCCTCTGGCGTGCCTCATGATCGACATCGATCATTTCAAACGCTTCAACGACGCACATGGCCATGATGCCGGAGACGCTGTGTTGCGGGCTGTGGGCGGTGTGCTCGACGACTCGCTCCGTGAAGACGGTTTCGCCTTCCGCTTGGGTGGCGAAGAGTTCGTGCTGTTGATGCCCGGATTTTCGCTGGATCAGGCGATCGATCGTGCGCGGCAAGTCCAAGCGAGGATTCAAAATCTGCGCGTGCAGCATGGCCATCAAGAGCTTGGCCCCATCACGGCTTCATTCGGTCTCGCCGCCTATCCCGATCATGGCAAAGCTGCGCAGCTCGTCCAAACTGCCGACGCCGCGCTCCTTCGCGCAAAGGCGCAAGGACGAGACCAGATCGTGGTCGCCACTGTCCGTGAAGATGCCTCAGTTCAGGCCTGAGGCTTCTTCCAGCAACCCTTCATGAAGACGGACGACGCGATCCATCTTTTCCGCGAGCCTTTCATTATGAGTCGCGACCAGAGCGGCCGATCCTTCCTCTCGCACAAGGCGAAGAAACTCGGCTAGCACGATATCGGCTGTCCGTTCATCCAGATTCCCCGTGGGTTCATCGGCCAGGATCAAGGCAGGACGGTTGGCGAGTGCCCGCGCCACCGCCACGCGTTGCTGCTCACCGCCGGAAAGTTGGCTCGGCCGATGATCCAGACGATGACCAAGGCCCAAGGATGTCAGGAGCGACTCAGCACGTGCACGTGCCGCATTGAATTCCTTGTCGCGGATAACCTGGGGGAGGATGACATTTTCGGCCGCGTTGAAATCCGGCAGCAGATGGTGGAATTGATAGACGAAGCCCAATGCATCCCTGCGCAAGCGCGTCCTCCCGTCATTATCGAGACGCGCAGCTTCCTCACCGTCGATGCGGATGGACCCGTCGAACCCCCCTTCCAACAGACCGACCGCCTGTAACAGGGTCGATTTGCCGGACCCTGACGGCCCGAGTAGCGCCACGATCTCTCCCTCTCCGACGTTCAGGTCGACGCCGCGCAGGACCTCGATCGTCACGCCTCCTTGAGTGAAGCTGCGCTTCAGGCCCGCAACCTTCAATATGTCATTCATAGCGCAGCACCTGAACGGGATCGGTATTGGCAGCCTTGAAGGCCGGATAAAGCGTAGCAAGAAAACTGAAAATCAACGCCATCAGGCAGATGATCGTGATTTCGATGGGATCTGGCTTAGCCGGCAGTTCGGTCAGAAAACGGATCGAGGGATCCCACAAATTCTGCCCGGTCAGGAACTGGATCGCGTTCACAACACTCTGCCGGAAAAAGAGGAAGGTGAAGCCCAACACCATCCCGGCCACCATGCCCAATGATCCGATAGTCACGCCCACGGTCATGAATATCTTGACGAGTCCAACCCGGCTTGCACCCATTGTTCGCAGGATCGCGATATCACGCGTTTTCGCTCGCACCAGCATGATCAGCGAGGAAAGGATGTTGAAAACCGCGACCAGCACGATGATCGAAAGCACCACGAACATCGCGACCCGTTCAACGGCCAACGCTTCAAAAAGGGAGGCGTTCATCTGACGCCAATCGGTCACGACAGCCCGACCCGCAACCTTTCCAGCCAGCGGTTGCAGGATTGTTCCCACCCGATCAGCGTCCACAGTCTCGATCTCGATCATGCCGACCACGTCGCCGAGCAACAATAGAGTCTGCGCATCTTCCACAGGCATCACGACGAACGCCTTGTCGTAGTCGTAGACACCCACCTCAAAGATCGCCGCCACCTGATAAGAAATCTGGCGCGGCACAGTGCCGAACGGCGTCGAGCGCCCTGCGGGATTGATTATGGTGATGCTGTCGCCAAGCTGAAGGCCCAGATTTTCCGCCAGTCGCGATCCTATGCCGACCTTGCCTGCGTTGGCGGTGAGGTTATCCATGCTCCCCGCCAGCACCTTCGCCTTCAGTGTCGCATTGTTCCGGATGTCCTTGACGGTCATGCCGCGGACGAGGACCGCTTCAACCCGTCCCTGAAAGCTGCCCAGCAGCGGCTGTTCGATAAGCGGCGTTGCACTGGTAACCCCGGGCGTCGCCTTTGCTTCTTTCAATATGGATCGCCAATCAGGCAACCGTCCGCCATAGCCCTGCACCACCGCATGGCCATTCAGTCCCACAATTTTGTCGAACAACTCAGCACGGAACCCATTCATCACACTCATCACGATGATGAGCGCAGCCACCCCCAACATCACGGCGGCGAGGCTTATCCCGGCGACGAGGAAAATGAATCCCTCTCCCTTCCCAGGCAGCAGATAGCGCTTGGCAATCATGCGTTCGTAGCGTGACAAGATCATGGTGGCGCGAACGGCCCTTTGCGTGATGTTAATTACTGCCCGTCTAGCAGGGTCTCCACTAACGGCAAGCATCGCAGATTGTTGCACCTCAGCCACAGGCCTGAAGCTAAAATCTTCCCGTACGGAAATAGCCCGTGACAGCGGGCCTTCGGAGCCATAGCAAAGTCATCGAAGCACAGGTTAATGGCCGTGGTTCAGGGATACTGCTTCCCGCTTCAAGCTTAGGGGGCTGAGAAGTGGTTGAGGCAGACCAAGGGGGAGACGAGCAATCGTCCATTAGTGCCCGGATCGTGGAAACACGATCCGGGCACTTTTGATTCCGGCCGAAACAGGCCCCTTGAAACCCGATTTCGTTCAACCATATCAACGACGCACGGCCGCCTGATGGGGCCGCGCATCGTATCGCCGGACGCCAGCATGGGTCCGGTATGATCATTTTGCTCTGATGGAGACTATGACATGCGTGGTTTTGACCTTACCCCCTATCGCCGCTCCACTGTGGGTTTCGACCGACTTTTTGATCTGATCGAAAACAATGCCCGGTTGCAGCAGGGCGACAATTATCCCCCTTTCAATATCGAGCGTCTTTCGGAGGACCGCTATCGGGTCACTTTGGCGGTTGCCGGCTTTCGACCTGACGAAATAGACATCACTGCTCAGCAAAATCTGTTGCAGGTTGTCGGACGCAAGGAAGATAGCCCGAACTCTGATCGCTCCAAATTCCTGCATGTCGGCATCGCCAATCGCAGCTTTGAGCGGCGTTTCGAGCTGGCCGACTTCGTGCGGGTGGAAAAGGCCGATCTTGCAGACGGGCTGCTGACGATCGAACTCGTTCGCGAAATCCCCGAAGCGATGAAGCCCAAGAAGATCGCTGTGAATGGCGGGCAGCTGGTCGATATCAACAAGGATCGCGACGCGGCCTGATCGACTTTGCCCAACCGATGTACATGGGGCGCGGCCTGAAGGTCGCGCCCTTTTTGCATCTCAAATCTCTACCTGGCTACCCAGTTCGACCACGCGGTTGGTAGGAAGGCGGAAGAACTCCATCGCGCTTTCTGCGTTTCGCAGCATCCAGGCGAAGATTTTTTCTCGCCACAGCGGCATTCCTGGATTGGCAGACGGCAACAGCGTTTGGCGTGCCAGGAAGAAACTGGTTTCCATCATCCTGAATGCCTGACCGCATCCGGTGACATTCTTGAGGGCCGCGGGAACATCCGGTTCCTGCATGAACCCATATTCCAGCACGAGGCGGAAGAATCCTTTTCCGAGATCCTCCAGCCTGCATCGGCCATCATCCTCAACGACTGGAACGTCCTTGATCTTCACTGTCAGCAGGATGACCCGCTCATGCAACACCTTGTTGTGTTTCAGGTTGTGGAGCAAGGCATGGGGAACGCCGTTTGGCGTGGATGTCATGAACACGGCCGTCCCAGGAACGCGCACAGCGCTGTTGGCCGCTGAGGCCACGAACACAGGGATCGGCATCGCGCCTTCGCGCAAGCGATCCTGTACCAACCGACGCCCCCGCGACCATGTGGTCAGCAGCGTAAATACGACGAAACCGATCAGCAGCGGGAACCAGCCGCCGTCCGGCACCTTGGTAAAATTGGCCGCGAGATATGCGCCGTCCACAATGAAGAATACCGCAAGCAAGGGTGCGGAATAATACCAGCGCCACTTCCACAGCCTGTAGAGCAGCACGGTCAGCAGCAGATTATCGATGAACATCGCTCCGGTGACGGCGATGCCATAGGCGGCAGTCAGATTGGACGATGTCTGGAACACCAGTACCAGCAGGATGACCATCACCATCAATCCCCAATTGATGAGGGGGATATATATCTGCCCCGCGGTCGAGGCACTGGTATGCGCAATCCGCAAGCGGGGCATGAAGCCCAGTTGGATCGCCTGCTGCGTCACTGAAAATGCGCCGGAAATGACTGCCTGGCTGGCAATTATCGCTGCCAGAGTCGCGAGGCCTATCAGGGGCAACTGCGCCCATTGGGGTGCCAGATGATAGAAGGGGCTGTGGAGCGCAGCCGCGCCTTCGCGGAACAGCAGAGCCCCCTGCCCCATATAGTTCATCATCAACGCCGGGAGGACGAAGCAAAGCCAGGACACGCGGATCGGGCTGCGCCCGAAATGCCCCATATCGGCATACAGCGCTTCCGCCCCGGTCACCGCGAGGACGACCGCGCCCAAGGCGAGGAAAGCCGGCAATGGATCGGTCATGAAGAACATGAACGCCCAATAGGGATTGAACGCTAGAAGAATGCCAGGCGTCTTGATTATGCTGATGATGCCCAGGGCCGCGATCGTGACGAAATACATCAGCATGATTGGGCCGAATAGGGCAGCAACCCGGTTAGTCCCGAAGCCCTGGATCCAAAACAGGCCCACCAATATGATTACTGCGGCAGGTAGAATCGCGGGCGCCAGTTCAGAATTGTAAACGGCCAGACCTTCCACAGCCGACAACACTGACACCGCGGGAGTGATCATGGAATCGCCGTAGAAAAGCGAGGTCGCGAACACCCCCAAAAGAACGATGCCGCGCGACCATCGCTGAGTCTTTGTCTGTCCGTTGATCAGTGCGAGCAGCGCTAGGCTGCCACCCTCGCCCTTATTGTCGGCGCGCATGATGATGGAGACATATTTCAGCGTCACGACCAACATCATCGACCAGAACATCAGGCTGATGACGCCAAGAATGTGGTCGGGATCGAGGGCCAGATGATGATGGCCCGCGAAAGTTTCACGAAAAGCGTAGAGCGGGCTGGTGCCGATGTCGCCGAACACGATGCCGATCGCCCCGACGACAAGCTTGGCCGTCGCCTTCTGGCCCGCGTGGCTATGTCCTTCAGACCCGTCATCCTGCGCGTTCGCGACGGCGCTCGCCAATTGATCAGCCATGAAGGAAACGCCAGACGGTCATGATCATACGACACTCAAGCCAAGGCATGCGCACGGGGACAATCCCGCTTAACTCACAAGGATGGCGCGCGCCCTATCACGCCTCCCTGAGCAGCGCAATTGACGAGCCATGTCATTGAACAACAGGCGCGCTGTCAGCCAGCATCGCGTCGATACGCTCAATGTTAAGCTCCAGTTCCGCCCTGATTTTCGAGCCTTCAGGCGCCCTTACGGCCAAAGGCGCCCAAAGATCGCGTGCGGCCTGCAACTGGCCCGCTCGAACGAGAGCCAGACCGTAGAAATAGGGCGGAGCAGGAGCTTGTGGGTCAAGCGACATGGCGCGCCGGTAAGCAAAGTCAGCGCTCGGCGACACCACACCTCCAGCATGTGCCACAAGCGCGTTGCCCAGACCCAGCCACAGGTTGGGATCGCCCGGCGATTGCTTGATCCCCGCAAGCAGCACATTCGCCGATTCTTTCGTCTTGCCCTGCCTGCCAAGGCCGTCTGAGAGCATCAACCATTGCCCGGCTGGACCATAGCGCTCCGCCATGCCGCGGCGCAGTTGGGCGACTTGCTCATCAAACTGCTTGCCGTTTGAAGCAGCAGCACTTCTGGGCGCTCCCGCCAAGCCAGGATTTCCCTGCCACGCATAACCGGCAAGGCCAAGTAGCAGAGCGGCAGCCGTTAGCTCCCATGAAACGCGCGGAATACGTCCGACGGCTACCAGAAGCGCCATCAGGCAAATAGCGAACGCAGCCGCTATGACCCATCCTGTCATTGCGGCCCTCCCCGCTTGATCCGTCCGCGCACAAGCAACAGCCCAAGGCCGATCAGCAATAATGGCGCGCCCCAAAGCGGCCAAAGAACCGGGTCCGCGGTAGGCTCATAACTTACCCAATCGCCATAACGTTCAATGAGCCAGGTCCGGATATGCTCGGGTTGTTCCCCCGCCATGATCCGCTCCCTGATCTGGGAACGCATATCACCTGCCAGACTGGCGTTGCTGTCTGCAATAGATTGGCTCTGACAAGTGAGGCAGCGAATCGTTTCCATCAGCGCCTTCGCCTTCCGTTCGAGCGCTGGATCATCGATTTGCCGGTCTGCATAGGGAGCCGGAGGAAGCCCCGACTGCGCTAGCACCGGCGAACTCATCAGCAACGCAAGCAATGTCAGCAGCCGTGTCATCGCGCAGCCTCCAAACGCTGGAGAATCATCGGGATGTCATCCGCCCGTATGTCACCGACATGCTGGTAGGCGATGCGCCCCTTTCCATCGATGATGAAGCTTTCTGGCACGCCGGAGGAGCCAATCGCGATCTGCACGCTGCTGCGCGCATCCAGGCCGATACGGCTGTATGGATTGCCATAGCGCTGAAGAAAGCGGTCGACATCAGACCGGGCGTCACGGATCGCGACCCCGTCAATTTCCACACCTGCTTGCTTCAGCGCCATAAGCTGCGGAGCTTCCGCAGCGCACGGCACGCACCAACTGGCGAAGATGTTCAACAGCCGGGGTTTGCCCATTGCCAGTTCCGCGCTGGCCAAGGCGGGGCGATCGCTGGCCGCTGCTGGCAAGGTGAATTCGGGCAATGCTTTACCGACGAGCTTGGAGGTGATGACCCGGTCGTCCGGTTTCAGCAAGCCACTCGCAAACAGGATGAAAAATCCCGCAAAGAAGATAAGGGGTAGCCAGATCAAGAGCTTCTTCATGTCGCAAGCGTCCTGCTCCGCCATTTAAGAAGCCATCCCCGGCGCTCGCGCCCTACCAGTGCCAAAGCGCCACCAAGGGCAATCAGCCCGCCGCCAAACCAGATCAGCGTGACAAAAGGTTTCCACCAGACCCGCAGTTGCCAACGTCCCTCGGTCGCTTCTTGGCCCAGCACCACATAAAGCTGCCCGTTCCACCGGGTCAGCAGGGCCGCTTCAGTGGTGGTCGTGGGGGGAGAGGGGAAGAAACGAGATTGTGGATGCAGGGCAACCGGTGCCCCATTCCCCCGGCTCGCCTCCATGTCAGCTTGTAACGCTGTCCAATTGTCTCCGGCGATCGGCGAAATCTGCACGAGGCGGAGTTTCCAATCGGCAGCTTCGACGACGTCGCCGGGGCGGACGGCCGCCAGCTTTTCAACGGTAAACGCAGAATTGCAAGCCATGCCCGCAAGGCTGACAGCGCATCCGAGGTGAGCGATGACCATCCCCCAGGTGAACAGAGGCGTACGGCGCAAGTTGCGCTTCCACAACGGGGCGAGGCTGCCCCCTGCAACGGCCAAGGCGATGACCAGCCCAAGGAACGGGAGCACGCCAATCCGTCCCCAGGCGAACATCGCCATGACGGCAAGAGCGATCAAGGCGATGACGGCCGGAATCATCATGCGCCCGGCAACCTCTGCCAGCTTATCCCGGCGCCAGCGGGTCAATGGTCCCGCCACCATGACGATCATCAGGATGAGCGCAATCGGACCAGCTATCCTATCGAAATAGGGAGCACCGACCGACACCTTATGGCCGAACGCCTCGGTCAGCAGCGGATAGAGGGTGCCGATCAGCACGAGGCCGAGTATCACCGTCAGCAGCAGGTTGTTGATCACCAGCATGGTTTCGCGACTGACAAGCTCGAACGGCGCGCCCTCGCGAACAGCCCCTACCCGCCATCCGAACAACGCCAGCGCGCCTCCGATATAAAGGCCCAGGAGGATCAGGATGAAGCTGCCTCGTTCCGGATCAACGGCGAAGGCGTGGACGCTCGTCAATATGCCCGAGCGGACCAGGAAGGTCCCAACCATCGACATAGAAAACGCGATGACGGCCAGCATCACTGTCCAGGCCCGCAACGCATCGCGCGTAGCGAGTACCGTTACGCTGTGCAGCAAGGCCGTGGCCGCGAGCCAAGGCATCAACGAAGCGTTTTCCACAGGATCCCAGAACCACCAGCCTCCCCAGCCCAGCTCATAATAGGCCCAGTAGCTGCCAGCCGTGATTCCGAGCGTCAGCAGTATCCAGGCTGCCAGCACCCAAGGACGCATTGCCCGGGCGAAATCTGCATCAACCCGCCGCGTCAGCAGCGCACCAATGGCAAAGGAGAAGGCCACGGAGAGGCCGACATATCCAAGATAAAGGGTCGGCGGGTGGAACGCGAGGCCGGGGTCCTGCAACAAAGGATTGAGTCCTTGACCATCCGCTGCGGGAGGAGTGACCCGCGCGAAGGGGTTGGATGCGAAAAGCAGGAATGCATAAAATCCCAGGCTAATAGCCGCCTGACCGCCCAGCGTCGCCATATGCGTGTCCCGCCGTAGCGCCCGTTCAAACAGGGCAACGGCAGACCCAGCAACGCCCATGACCGTCACCCAGAGCAGCATGGAGCCTTCGTGGTTGCCCCAAGTTCCCGCGAACTTGTAAAGCCACGGCTTCATGGAATGGCTGTTGGTGGCGACCAATAGCACCGACATGTCTGATCGCATAAAGAGCGTTATCAGCGCCACAAAGGCGATGGCGGTGAGAGAGCCTTGGGCGACGGCGACCGGTCGGACAGCCTGGAGCAATTCGCTCTTTTTTCCCGCCAGCCCGAAAGCCACCAGGCTCAGTTGTAGAAACGCCAGCGCCGCCGCAAGCCATAGCGCGGCCAGACCCGCTTCGGCGATCATGCCGCCTTCTCCGCTCGTTCCCGCCCTATGGCCACCCTAACAGCGTTCACTGACCTGCCTTCATCTCGTGGGTCGTCTCATTATACTGAATGCCTTCGAGTTCCCGAGGCATGTACCGTTCGTCATGCTTGGCCAGCAGGTTGGTGGCGATGAAAGTGCCCGTGCCGTCGAACGATCCTTCCGCGACCACGCCCGATCCTTCCTTGAACAGATCTGGAGCGATCCCCTTGAAAACAGCAGGAATGGTCGCTTTTCCGTCGGTCACGTTGAAATACATGGTGACGCCGTCGGCGGCTCGCTTGAGACTGCCTTTCACCACCATGCCGCCCAGACGAATGGGCCTGCCCGGTTCGACCCCTTTGGCGCGAACGTCGGCGGGTGCGTAGAAATAGGCGGCTTCGTCGCGCAATGCCGATGCCGCGAGCAAACCTGCACCGATCAAGGCGAACAATGCGACGATCGCTAGAATGAGGCGCTGATGCTTCGCTTTCATGGCCGGTCTGACAATCTCTGTGCAGCCAACTCTGCATCACGCATGGCCCGCCAGCATGCAAGGCAGAGGGCCAAGGTGCCCGAAAAGGTCAGCGCATAAGCGCCGACGACGAAAGCCCATTGGTTCATACCATTATCCCCGCGCCAGCCGCTGCATGCGCGCTTCCACCTTATTGCGCGCCAATATCGTGCGCATCCGCATCAACACGATCGCCCCGAACAAAAGGGAAAAACCGATAAGGGTAAGCCCCAGCGGCCAGAGAATCGACGTGTCGATACTCGATCCGCGCATCGTGATGCTGGGTCCCTGATGGAGACTATTCCACCACACGACGGAGCGGTTTATGATCGGGATATTGACCGCCCCGACCAAGCCAAAAATGGCTGTAGCCGCGCTAACGCCGCCCTGTTCCTGACGCGCATTGGCATTCGCCAGCGCGATATATCCAAGATAAAGGAAAAGGAGCACGAGCATGGACGTCATCCGCCCGTCCCACTCCCACCATGTCCCCCAGGTGGGACGCCCCCAAATGGACCCTGTCACGAGGCAAATGGCCGTAAATAGTGCGCCTGGGACCGCAATCGCGCGTCCCGCAACAGCAGCGAGCGGATGTCGCCAGACCAGCTGCATCAGCGCCGAAACCGCAATTCCTGTCCATCCGGCCATTCCGAGCCATGCCGCGGGCACGTGAATATAGAGTATGCGAACCGTCTCACCCTGGAGATAGTCAGCCGGGGTGACGAACAGCCCGCAGCCCGCACCCACCAGAAGCAAAACCAAACCTGGCCAGAACAGCCGGGTGGTCAGCGGCCGAGCGATCTTCAGGAAACGGGCAGGATTGGCGAAGCGATGCATTTGGAAAGGCTCTTTAGCTGCGCCGAACGCGCAAAGCCAGTGGCCCTTTTCTGTTGCACATAGTACATAATGTCGCTGCCACGGCGGCCCAAACAGCCTTTTTTGTTTCAGACAGGCGACAAATCAGGTTCGAACCCCTATATGCGCGCGCAGCAGCCATTTGAGGCGCACAGCATCGGCTATGGATCCGCTCGCACCCATGTTTACGACAAACCCGTTCGACGACGACAAGCTGCGTGAAGAATGCGGCATTTTCGGCGTCATTCAAGCCGAGACCGCTTCGGCGATCGTCGCGCTTGGCCTTCATGCGCTTCAACACCGTGGACAGGAGGCCGCCGGCATCACCAGCTGGGACGGTCACGACTTCCATACCCACCGCGCCATGGGGCATGTGGCGGGCAATTTCGACCGCGACGAAGTGATTCGCGGCCTGCCAGGCCACACGGCATCCGGTCACGTCCGTTATTCGACCACGGGTGAAACATCCCTCCGCAACGTACAGCCTCTCTATGCCGAGCTGAACTCCGGCGGCTTCGCCATCGCGCATAACGGCAATATCTCCAATGCGATGAAGCTCCGCCGAGAGCTAATTCGTCGCGGGTCAATCTTTCAGTCGACCTCCGACACGGAAGTGATCATCCATCTGGTCGCGACTTCGACCTACCGTACTCTACTCGACAAGTTCATCGATGCGCTCAAACAGATAGAGGGTGCCTATTCGCTGATCGTGACTACGCCTGAAGGCATGATCGCGTGCCGCGACCCGCTCGGCATCCGGCCGCTGGTCATGGGCAAGCTGGGCGACGCCACCATTTTCGCGTCGGAAACCGTCGCCTTTGACGTAGTAGGCGCCGACCATATTCGCTCCATCGATCCGGGTGAGCTAGTCATCGTTACTCATGATGGGGAGATGCGCAGCCATCGCCCCTTCGGCGATGTGCATCCGCGCCCCTGCATTTTCGAACATGTCTATTTCAGCCGACCCGATTCGATCGTGGATGGTTCGAGCGTCTATTCGGTTCGCAAGGCGATCGGCGCTCAACTGGCAATCGAAAATCCTGTCGATGCCGATCTGGTCATTCCCGTTCCCGACAGTGGCGTGCCTGCAGCCATCGGCTATGCCCAGCAGTCAGGGCTTCCCTTTGAACTGGGCATCATCCGTTCCCACTATATCGGACGGACCTTCATCCAGCCAGGCGACAAGGTCCGCCACCTTGGCGTCAAGCTCAAGCATAACGCCAATCGCGCACTAATCGCCGGGAAGCGCGTCGTTCTTATCGATGATTCGATCGTGCGGGGAACGACCAGCCTCAAAATCGTGCAGATGATGCGGGAGGCAGGCGCCAAGGAAGTGCATATGCGCATTGCCAGCCCGCCGACAAAACATAGCTGCTTCTACGGCGTCGATACGCCGGAACGCACGAAGTTGCTGGCGCATCGCCTGGACATTGGCGGCATGCAGGATTTCATCCATGCCGACAGCCTTTCCTTCATTTCGATCGACGGCCTCTACAAGGCGCTGGGCGAAACGAAACGAGCGGACATCCGTCCTCAATATTGCGATGCCTGCTTTACGGGCGACTATCCGACCACGCTCACCGATCAGGACGACGCCGTGGTGCAAAACCAGCTTGAGCTGCTGGCTGAACGGGTCGTCTGATCGATAGGTCATTTCTGGATGGCTGCCCGGGTTTGGGCAGCCACTACCTTTCCCACTAAACCGGCTCTCCATCCGTGAGGGCGAACAGGATGCTTCATGTCCACTCTTCCTCTTTCCGGTAAGCTTGCCCTGGTGACTGGCGCTAGCCGTGGCATCGGCGCTGCGACTGCCAAGGCGCTTGGCGCTGCTGGCGCTCACGTCATTCTGACGGCCCGAACTGCTGGTGGTCTTGAAGAGGTGGAGGAGTATATCCACAGCGCCGGAGGCAGCGCCACGATTGCTCCGCTCGATCTGGTCGATGGCGAAAGCATCGGTCGACTTGCTCAGGCAGTTTCAGGCCGGTGGGACGCGCTGGATATTCTGGTTCTGAACGCGGCGACCTTAGGCAGCCTGGCTGCAGTGCCCGCAATCGACGTGAAGGAATTCGCTCGGCTGCTGACGCTGAACATAGCAGCACCGCAGGCTTTGATCGCGGCTTTCGACAGAATGCTCCGCGCAAGTTCCGACGCGCGCGTCATCGCTATCACATCATCGGTCGCTACCGCGCCGCGCGCTTATTGGGGTGCCTATGGCGCGTCGAAGGCAGCGCTGGAAACGCTCGTAAGCACTTATGGCGAGGAAGTGAAAAATATCTCGGCCATACGCACCCATGTCGTTGACCCGGGCGCAACGCGGACGGCGATGCGCGCCAGAGCTTATCCGGGAGAAGATCCCGCGACGGTGAAAGACCCCGAGGTCGTGGGCCAAGCCATAGCTGATCTCGTCCGTTCGGATCGGCCGAACGGCTATCACCAACGTTTGGATTGATCTCAGCCCGGCTTGACCAGCGTTACCTGAGCGACATCGATCGTACCGCCGCGAAAGCCGCCTTCACAATACATCAGATAATAGCGCCAGAGCGCGACGAAATGCTGATCAAAGCTGGCAGGTAAAAGACCGCGGTCGACGGCTCGGTCGAACCTTTCCCGCCAGCGCCGAAGAGTTTCCGCATAGTGGACGCCGAAATGGCGGACCTCCCTCCATTCCAGCCCGTTGGCATCCACCAAAGCCCTGAAGCGGCTTTCGGACAGCAGCATTCCGCCGGGGAAAATGTAAGTCTGGATAAAATCGGCGCCCCGCGCATATTTTTCAAATATGGCGTCGTCGATGAGGATATATTGGATTGCCGCCTTCCCGCCGGGCTTCAGCAGCCTCTCTATGGCAGCGACATAAGCAGGCCAATATTCTTGGCCCACCGCTTCGACCATTTCGACGCTTGCGATCGCGTCATACTGTCCTTGAGCGTCCCGATAATCCGTCAGCAGGATGTTGGCGCCAGCACCAAGCCGCTCTCGCGCATATTCGGCCTGCTCGGTCGATAGGGTCAGTCCGTCATAGTGGATAGCGCAGCGTTGCAGCGCCTGCTCAGCCAAGCCTCCCCACCCGCAGCCTATCTCGAGCAGTGCGCTACCTTCCTTGAGGTCGAGCCGGTCGAGGATGGCGTCCACCTTGCGCTGCTGCGCTCGTTCAAGGCTCTCGATCCGGTCATCGGGATCACGGAACAACGCACTGGAATAATGCATGTCCCGGTCCAACCATAGGCGGTAGAAGTCGTTCCCCAGATCATAATGATAGGCGATGTTACGACGCGACCCCTTCCGGTCGTTGCGACGCACCCAATGCCCGAACCGGCCAATCCATCGAGCCGGGCCGTTTGGACGAGCCACATTCCCCAGTGTCGCGGCGTTCGCCATGAACAACTCGAACAAAGAGACCGGGTCCGGACTACTCCATTCACCAGCAGCCCATGCCCGATACCATCCAGCCGATCCCCCGACGACCAGCCGCAACAGAGCGCGCCAGCGGACCAGCCGGACTTCGCAGACCGGCCCCGTTCCACGCCCCCCCAATATTCTAACGGTTCCATCCGGCAGCGTGGCTTCAAGCCTTCCTTTCAAAAGGCCCGAATCGATGCGGTCCAGCAAGCGGTGAAAGTGAGGGGTGACCAAGCGCGCCCCCCATCCGTGCCTATGTTCCCCGGCCGGGCGCTGCACGGTCGACGCTCGTCCGCCATGCCTGGGATTGATCGCGTTCATCCCTTCACCCCTGTTCCCTTGTCTATGCGTCCGTTCTTAAGCCCTGCTTTGTCGGTAGGTCGCAAGCGCGCGTTCGCGTGCCTCGCGATGACCAACGCGTTTGGGAGGATATGAGGCCGGTCGTGCATCATAGGCTTCAGGATCGTGAACCGCCGTGTCATCGAGATGAGCCAATTCGGGCACCCATTGTCTGATATAATCACCCGCTTCGAATTTTGGAGACTGGGTGAGCGGTGCCATGATTCGGGAAAACAGGTTTGCGTCAACGCCACTGCCCGCCACCCATTGCCAATTCACGCTGTTGTTGGCGTAATCCGCGTCCACCAATGTGTCCCAGAACCATTGCGCCCCGTGTCGCCAATCTATCAGAAGATGTTTGATGAGGAAGCTGGCCGCGATCATGCGAACCCGGTTGTGCATCCATCCGGTCGCCCAAAGCTGGCGCATACCAGCATCCACTATCGGGTAGCCCGTACGTCCCGTTTTCCAAGCGGCAAAATCATCGCCTGCTTCGCGCAAGCTGCGCCAAGCAAACCGGTCGAAGTCGGAGCGGGCGTTTTTTGACCCATAGGCTGGCAACGCCCAAATCTGCGTATGCGCATAGTCCCGCCAGATCAGTTCCTTGAGAAAGGTGGTCGCATCTGCCACCGCCTCGCTCACCCGATGCCAGACATAGGCAGGAGAGACTTCCCCGAAATGCAGATGAGGAGAAAGCCGCGAAGTTCCTTCCATGGATGGAAGGTTGCGCGCCACATCATATTCATCCGCCTCGTCGAGAAAGGAGGCGACGCGGTGGCGCGCGCCGGCTTCACCAGGCGACCAGTCCTCGGCAAAAGCTGCTGCCCAGTCGGGACGACGAGGGCATAGCTCCCAATCGTCGAGCGAATCACTTGCGGGCCATTTTGCTGGCGCGTCGATCCTCGACGGGGTCGCGACGGGTCCGGCCGGTGGCATGTGAAGCATCGTTGCCCGGGCGAACGGCGTGTATATTTGATAAAGATTGCCGCCCGACGTGCGGACACTCCCTGGCGGCAACAACAGCATGCCGTCGTGAAGCTGAAGATCGATCTGCTTCGCTGCTGCCTTTTCGGCATTCCGCCACCATGGCTCATAATGAGCGAGAGCATGCACCCGCTTGGCACCGGTTTCGCGGGCGAGCCTCTCCAGCTGCTCGGCGCTCCCCCCTTTGCGCAGGATGAGGCGAGCCCCTTTGCGACGAAGGCTGTCGTCCAGCGATTTCAGGCTGTGATGAAGCCACCATCGCTGCGCGCTGCCCATCTTCCATTGCTTTGGGGATGTATCGTCCAGGATATAGACCGGGATCACCGGCCCTTCCTTCACTGCCGCCGCCAATGCTGCTTGGTCAGATAGGCGGAGGTCTTGGCGGAACCAAAGGATCACGGGATTGGGCATTTGCCAGCTTTGCCATTGCAAGGCCGAGCTTCCAATCCCCTCTCCCATTTCGGCTCGAAAAGCTGTCCGGATATGGTGCTCTGCGTTTTAGCGCATGGACGGCCGCTGCTTCGCCCTTTATCATTGCACTGCACAAAGCGGGCCAATGGCTTGCGGCCAGGACAATGATCAGGGGACATCATGGCATCGGCGCCAAATGATTCGGAACTCGCGTATCGGCCCTGCGTCGGCGTGATGCTCGTCAGCATGGATGGCAAGGTCTTTGTCGGCCAGCGGATCGATAGCCAAGTGGAAGCTTGGCAAATGCCTCAGGGTGGAATCGATCACGGGGAGGAGGAAAGGACTGCTGCCCTGCGCGAACTGGGCGAGGAAACCGGCATTGGGCAGCATCATGTAGAGATCATCGCCAAGGCGCGGGACGAACATTTTTACGACTTGCCACCTGAACTGATCGGAAAGTTATGGGGCGGCAAATATCGCGGTCAGCGCCAGATATGGTTCCTCGCGCGTTTTCTCGGCAGCGACGAGGATATCAACATCGCTACTGAGGATGCCGAATTCTCAGAGTGGAAATGGATTGAGCCGGAAGCCCTTCCTGACGTGATCGTTCCGTTCAAGCGGAAGCTGTACCGGGACATTTTGCAGGAATTCAAGGCCCTGATCTGACGGGATCGCTATCCTTCCAGCCCACTAGCGCGATCGGGGATAAATAGCGGAATCGCAAGGCTGGAGGCGATCAACTTCGTCTGATAAGCTCCAGCGCATGAACGGCCTTTCGTCGTCAGACCGCGAACTACTGGATCGCGCCGCAGCCGCCCCGATGCTGGATCAGGTGCAGAAATGGGCGGCTATTAATAGCGGATCGCGAAACCTGCCCGGTTTGGCGATGACTGCTTCGATGCTGGCAGATGCATTCTCCACGCTGCCCGGCGATATTCGCCTGATCGAAGGCACGAAAGTCGATGTCGTTGATTCCGAAGGGCGCGTTCAACTGGTCGAACATGGACAGCATCTGCTGCTTTCCGTGCGTCCCGACGCTGCGATCAGGCTCCTCCTGACCGGACATATGGACACGGTCTTTCCGGCGGATCATGGGTTCCAATCGCTTCGATGGATCGATCCCGGCAGTCTGAACGGTCCCGGCGTAGCCGACATGAAAGGCGGGCTGGCGGTCATGCTATCGGCGCTCGAAGCGTTCGAGGGGTCTCCGGCTGCCGCCCGGATCGGTTATGACGTCGTCATAAACAGCGATGAGGAAGTTGGCAGCCCTTCTTCGGCAGACCTTCTCATGATGGCCGCGAAGGGAAAAGTTGCAGCGCTGACCTATGAACCGGCGCTTCCCGATGGCACGCTCGCGGGTGCGCGGCCGGGCAGCGGGAATTTCTCCTTCATAGTCAGTGGCCGGAGCGCCCACGCCGGGCGCAATCCGGAAGAGGGCCGCAACGCCTTGCTCGCGGCGGCCGATCTCGCCCTCAAACTTAAAACGGGGAGCGGCGCCGACTTTACGTGCAATCCCGCGCGGATAGATGGCGGCTCTCCCAATAATGTCGTGCCCGACCGTGCGATCCTGCGCGTGAATATCCGGCCTGGGACTGCGGAGGCTGAGGAGAGCGCGAAGCGGCTCATCAGTCATTCGGTGCGCGAGGTTGCTCGCGATCATGATGTGAGCTTGAAAGTTCACGGAGGCTTCGGCCGTCCGCCTAAACCTCTCGACGAAAAAGCCACTGCCCTCTTCCAGTTGGTCAGGCAATGTGGCGCCGAGTTGGGCTTGGCCGTCAACTGGCGGGACACAGGAGGCGTTTGTGATGGCAACAACATTGCGGCGTGCGGCGTGCCTGTGGTGGACACGATGGGCGTTCGGGGCGGTGCCATTCATAGCGACGAGGAATATTTGATCGTCGAAAGCCTTGCCGAACGAGCGCAACTTTCCGCGCTCACCTTGCTGCGCATTGCACAGGGCAAATTTCTACAGGAGAAGATGGCTTGAGCTTTGTCATGCGGACTGCGCGGGCGGATGATCTGCAAACCCTGTATGAATTAGCGAAAATAACGGGGGGCGGATTTACCAACCTGCCCGCTGACCGGAGGGCGCTGGAGCAGAAGCTGATCCGGACTGAGACGGCGCTCGCTCGGGAGATCGGGGGGGTGGAGGATGAGCTTATCCTGATGGTGCTTGAAAACTGCACCACGGGACAAGTTCGAGGCACGTGCCAGATTTTCAGCAAGGTGGGGCAAAGCTGGCCCTTCTATTCCTATCGTCTGGGCGTCCTGACCCAGCACAGCCGGGAATTGTCCCGCACATTCAGGGCGGAGATGCTGTCGCTCGTCACGGACCTCGAAGGTTCCACGGAGGTCGGCGGCCTCTTCCTGCATCCGCGAGAACGTGCCGAGGGCCTGGGCCTGCTCCTCGCCCGCAGCCGCTATCTTTATATCCGGAATCATCGCGAACGCTTTGGCGACCGGGTGATCGCCGAACTGCGCGGCGTGATCGATGAGGCCGGGGGATCACCCTTCTGGGACGGGCTGGCGGGGCGCTTCTTCGGCATGACCTTTCAGGAAGCGGATGAATTCAATGCGATCCATGGCAATCAGTTCATCGCGGACCTGATGCCCAAGACGCCTATCTACACCGCCATGCTGAGCGACAGCGCAAAGGCGGTGATCGGCCTGCCCCATCCCAATGGCCGCGCTGCCATGCGGATGCTGGAGACTGAGGGTTTCACGAACCCGGGCTATATCGACATATTCGACGGCGGCCCGACGATGGTGGGACAGATAGACGCACTGCAAACCATATCCCATGCACAGGATGTGATCCTGTCCGCCGTTTACGACAGCGGAGGAGAAAGACAGCTGGTCGCCACCGGCGAACGCGCGGATTTTCGTTGCACATATGCAATGGTCAAGGAGGATGGCGATAGCCTGTCGCTTGACCGGCAAAGCGCCGAGCGGCTGGGGCTGGAACCCGGGCAGCAGTTCACCACGGTCCCCCGCGCATGACGGTCAGGGAAATCAACTTCGACGGCTTGATCGGGCCGAGCCACAATTATGCGGGGCTTAGCCCGGGAAACCTGGCATCGGCAGGAAGCGCGGGAACGGCGTCATACCCGCGAGCCGCAGCGCTGGAAGGCATCGACAAGATGCGCGCGAACCTGCGCCTGGGACTGGTACAGGGCATATTCCTGCCACAGTGGCGGCCGGACGGCCGCTGGCTAAACGCGTTGGGCACAAATATCGGCGAGGCTGAGCCCCATATCCGGGCGGCGGCGATGTCCGCGTCATCCATGTGGGCGGCGAACGCGGCGACCGTGTCGCCCGGCCCCGATACGGCCGACGGACGCACGCACCTGACTATCGCCAACCTCGTGACCATGCCGCACCGAAGCCATGAGTGGCAACAAACGCTGGCCCAGTTGCAAATCGCCTTTTCCGACAAGGATGCCTTTGCGATTCATCCCCCTATCCCCGCGCCCTATGGCGATGAAGGCGCGGCCAATCACATGCGACTGTGTGACAGCCATGCGGATCGGGGCATCGAGATATTCGTCTATGGCCAATCCGGCGGCCCCTACCCCGCCCGGCAGCATGTGGAGGCTAGCAAAGCCATAGCGCGGCTCCATGGCCTTGATCCGGCACGCACATTATTCGTCGTGCAGTCCGAGGAGGCGATAGCAGCTGGCGCCTTCCACAATGACGTCGTGGCCGTCGCCAACGAGACCGTGCTTTTCACCCATGAGCAGGCCTTCGCAGACAAGGCGCGCTTCTACGATCAACTGCGCGCGATGTTGCCCGCCATCCAGATCATCGAGGTGCCAGCGGCGGCCGTCAGCCTTGCCGATGCCATCCAAAGCTATCTGTTCAACGCGCAACTGGTGACGCTGCCGGATGGCGGCATGGCGCTGATCCTGCCTGCCGAGGCAAAGGGGGTTGCGAGTGTCTGGAGCTGGCTGGAAAAGCTGGTTGCGGGCAACGGCCCCATTCGCGAGTTGATCACCGTGAATGTGCGACAATCCATGGCGAATGGGGGCGGCCCGGCCTGTCTGAGGTTGAGGGTCGTCGCTGATCCCGCCAATGTCGATCCTCGCTTTTTGGCGAACGAGGCCAGGTTAGATGAAATCGCGAGCATAGTTGACCGCTACTGGCCCGAGCGGATCATGCCTGCTGATCTGGCCGACACCCGATTGATCGCCCAGATCGAACAATCATGGTTAATGCTTGTTGACCATTTGCAGCTTTCGAGCGACTTAATTCCCTAGAGCAAGTCACAGCTCGAGTGGGACGATGGAACGGATCAAGCGCCTCTTCACGATCAAGACGAAGTTCGAGGCATTTCTGGTCATCTATGCGCTTGCGCTGGGCGCCACCGAACGCGGGATCGTCTATCTTCAGCAATATCCCGGTTTCGGCGGACAATTGCTTGCCCTGGCATGCACAGGATCGGTGTTCATGGCAGGCGGAATGATCATCGACGCCGTCGAGATGCGGCGGCGCCTGATCTTCTGAATAATTGCCTTCCGCAAAGCGGCGGTTGACCGGCAACGGACAGCCATGCAGGAGCGGCTTCATGGCCGCGATCATGCTTCAGGGAACAGGATCCGACGTCGGAAAGTCGGTACTCGTCGCCGGATTGTGCCGGGCGCTGGTGCGCCGGGGTTACAGCGTGCGCCCGTTCAAGCCGCAGAATATGTCCAACAACGCAGCCGTCACCACCGATGGCGGAGAGATTGGCAGGGCGCAGGCTCTACAGGCTCTGGCCGCTGGCGTAGAGCCGCACAGCGACATGAACCCCGTGCTGCTGAAGCCCCAGGCGGATCGTACATCGCAGTTGGTAGTCCATGGGAAGGTTCGCGGCGCGCTGAACGCTGGTAACTTCCGGACGGCTCGTGCCGAACTATTGGGCGCGGTGTTGGCAAGCTACGACCGGCTGCGGCAGCAATGCGATATCGTCGTGGTCGAGGGGGCTGGCTCTCCAGCGGAAATCAACCTGCGGGCCGGGGACATTGCGAACATGGGGTTCGCGCGCGCCGCCAACGTGCCGGTCATACTGGTCGGCGACATAGACCGGGGTGGCGTGATTGCAGCGATCGCAGGCACGAAGTCTGTCATCGATCCGGCGGATGCGGCGATGGTACGGGGGTTCCTGATCAACAAGTTCCGGGGCGACCCGGCCTTGTTCGAAGACGGTTATCGACAGATCGAGCAATTATCGGGATGGCGCGGCTTTGGCGTGGTGCCATGGCTTACCGCTACCGCCCGGCTGCCCAGCGAGGATGCGGTCGTGCTGGAAGGAGCGAGCGGCCGGATTGGCAAGCGCATCGTCATCGCCTGCCCTATCCTGCCTCGCATCGCGAATTTCGACGATCTTGACCCGTTCAAGCTGGAACCCGACGTGGCGCTTGTGATGGTCCCGCCCGGCCAGCCCATTCCAGCCGAATCCAGCCTGATCATCCTGCCTGGTTCCAAGGCGACGATCGCAGACCTGCACGCCATGCGAGCAGAAGGTTGGGACATCGACATCCTTTCGCATTATCGTCAGGGCAAGCCCATATTAGGAATTTGCGGTGGTTATCAGATGCTTGGCAAGCGCATCTCTGATCCGGATGGAATTGAGGGTGAACCCGGCAGCATCGAGGGGCTGGGTCTGCTCGACATCGAAACGCGACTGACTCCGACAAAATCGTTGGAGAGAGTGACGGGCACGGCCTGGGCACAGAATTTCCAGGGGTATGAAATGCATCTGGGCTCAACCGATGGGCCGGACTGCGCGCGTCCCTTCGCTCGATTGGACGATGGGCGGGTAGATGGCGCGATCAGCGTCGATGGCCTTGTATCGGGCACCTATGTCCATGGCCTGTTTGCCCGCACAGGCGCCCGCGCCGGATTAATGGCCTCGATCGGCGTTCATTCTGAAGGCGTGGATTATACCGCATCGGTCGATCGGGCGCTGGACGACATTGCAGAACAACTGGAACGACATGTTGATATCGATGCGATGATCAGGATGGCCAACTGCGGCTGAAGGGTCGCGATCGCGCTTGATTAGCGATGGATAGCAGGGTCTGCAACGTCCTGCATGATCTGAATCACGCAAACAGGTACAGCTAAAACGCTCTCACAGGGGCGCCTTATAAGTCACTGATTTTCCGTGAAAAGAAAATGGTGCGCCCGGAACGATTCGAACGTCCGACCCTCAGATTCGTAGTCTGATGCTCTATCCAGCTGAGCTACGGGCGCGTTGTGGAGCGGCAGATAGAGGGGGGCGCGAGATTGGGCAACCCCCTTTTTTCAGTTTTTTTACGGCGTCCGCCGGGCAGTTTCGTCAGCGCAACTTTTTGTAGCGCTGGCTCGTTGCGAACAGGGGTAAGGAGGCGAAGCATGGCTTTCACTTTGAACGAGATTTCGCTGCTCGTTATCGCGCTGTTTATTGGATTGGTGATCGGCCTGATGATCAGCGGCCGTGGAAAATATAAGAGGCTGTGGCGCGATGAGCGGCTGGCTCATCGCGAAACGATCAAGGAGCGTGATGCGCGGCTAGCAGCGGTGGCTTCCGACCGTAGAGCGGAGGCTGGAGATATTCCCGGCGAACGAAATGACCTGACGCGGATCAGGGGAATTTCGGCAAACGACGCTGCTGAGTTAGAGGCTGCGGGCTATCACAGCTATGCGCAGCTCGGATCGATTGATCGTGAGGAGCAGGCCGGGCTGGAATCAAGGCTGGGGCGCGAGCCGGGGACCATCGAACGGGAGGAATGGCGCTTGCAGGCGCGGTTGCTCGAAGCGGGCAAGATGCGTGAGCATGAGCGGCGCTACCTGGAGGTGTAATAAGACCCGGGCGCCCCTCCCACTGTCGCGGGAGGGGCTGGCGCCTTACTTCTTTGCCAATGCGGCCTGAGCGGCGGCCAGGCGAGCGATCGGCACGCGGTAGGGCGATGCCGAGACATAATCGAGGCCGGTAACCTCGCAGAAGGCGATCGAGGCCGGGTCACCGCCATGTTCGCCGCAGATGCCAAGTTTGATCCCCGGACGGGTCGCGCGGCCGCGTTCGGCGGCTAGCTCGATAAGCTGTCCTACGCCCTCCACATCAATGCTGACGAACGGGTCGCGGGCGAAGATGCCCTTGTCCACATATTGCGTCAGGAAGCGGCCAGCGTCGTCGCGGCTGATGCCGATGGTGGTTTGGGTGAGATCGTTGGTGCCGAAGGAGAAGAATTCGCCCACCTCGGCAATCTCGCCTGCCTTCAGCGCAGCGCGCGGCAGTTCGATCATGGTGCCGACGAGATATTCGACCGATGCGCCCTGCTCCGCGAACACTTCGCTGGCGACGCGATCGACGATCGCCTTCATCAGTTCCAGCTCCTTCTTCGTCGCGACGAGCGGGATCATGACTTCGGGGATCGGCGCCTCGCCGCTGCGCTGCTTCACCAGCAGCGCCGCCTCGAAGATGGCGCGGGCCTGCATCTCGTAGATTTCGGGGTAAGTGACGCCCAGACGGCAACCGCGATGGCCGAGCATCGGGTTGAATTCGTGCAGTTCGGCGGCGCGGCGCTTGAGTGCGTCCACGCCGACGCCTGCGGCCTTGGCCACTTCCTCGAACTCCGCTTCGCCGTGCGGCAGGAATTCGTGGAGCGGCGGGTCGAGCAGGCGGATGGTGACGGGCAGGCCCGCCATGACCATGAAGATTTGCGCGAAGTCGTCGCGCTGCTCCGGGAGCAGCTTGTCGAGGGCGACGCGGCGGCCCTTTTCGCTGTCGGCGAGGATCATCTCGCGAACGGCGGTGATGCGGGCAGCGTCGAAGAACATATGTTCGGTACGGCACAGGCCCACGCCTTCCGCGCCGAACTCACGCGCGACCTGGCAGTCCTGCGGGGTTTCGGCGTTGGCGCGGACACGCAAGCGACGGACCTTGTCGGCCCAGGCCATCAGCACGCCGAAGTCGCCCGCCAGTTCGGGCTGCACGGTCGGGACTTCGCCCGCCATCACCTCGCCGGTCGAGCCGTCAATGGTGAGGATGTCGCCTTCCTTGAGGGTGCGGCCGTCGATGCGCAGAGTCTTGGCGGCGTTGTCGATCGACAGGCTGCCTGCACCGGAAACGCAGGGGCGGCCCATGCCGCGCGCGACCACGGCGGCGTGTGACGTCATGCCACCGCGCGCGGTCAGGATGCCCTTGGCAGCGTGCATGCCGTGGATGTCTTCAGGGCTGGTTTCGACGCGGACGAGGATGACGGAATCGCCCAGTTCGTTGCGGCGTTCGGCGGTGTCGGCATCGAACACGATCGCGCCCGAAGCTGCGCCCGGCGAGGCAGGCAGGCCCTTGGTCAGCACATCGCGGGGCGCCTTGGGGTCTAGCGTCGGGTGCAGAAGCTGGTCGAGCGCGGCGGGATCGACGCGGGCGACGGCCTCCTGCTCGGTGATCAGGCCCTCGGTCGCAATATCGACGGCGATCTTGAGTGCGGCCTTCGCGGTGCGCTTGCCCGAGCGGGTCTGGAGCATCCAAAGCTTGCCCTGCTGCACCGTGAACTCGATGTCCTGCATGTCGCGATAATGGGTTTCGAGGATCTGGAACACCCGCGCCAGTTCGGCATAGGTTTCCGGCATCGCCTCTTCCATCGACAGCGGCTTGGCCCCTGCCCGCTCGCGCGCCTGCTTGGTCAGGTACTGGGGCGTGCGGATGCCCGCCACCACGTCCTCGCCCTGCGCGTTGATGAGGTACTCGCCATAATAGGCGTTCTCGCCGGTCGCCGGGTCGCGGGTGAAGGCCACGCCGGTCGCGGACGTGTCGCCCATATTGCCGAACACCATTGCCTGCACGTTGACGGCGGTGCCCCAATCGTGCGGGATCGAGTTCAGGCGGCGATAGACCTTGGCGCGGTCGGCCTGCCAGCTGCCGAACACGGCGCTGATCGCGCCCCAGAGCTGGTCGTTTACGTCCTGCGGGAAAGGTTTGTTCCAGAGCTTTGAAACGAGAGCCTTATATTCGGCCACGAGCGCCTTCCAGTCGTCGGCGGTCATTTGCGTATCGAGCGTGTAGCCCTGATCTTCCTTGGCGATTTCGAGGGCTTCCTCGAATGCGCCATGGTCGAGTTCCAGCACCACGTCCGAATACATCTGGATGAAGCGGCGATAGCTGTCCCAGGCGAAACGCTCGTCGCCGCTCGCAGTGGCGAGGCCAACGACGGTTTCGTCATTGAGGCCGAGGTTGAGGACCGTGTCCATCATGCCCGGCATGGAAATGCGCGCACCTGAACGGACGGAGACGAGCAGCGGGTCGGCCGCGTCGCCGAATTTCTTGCCCGTCACACCCTCGATATGGGCGATGCCGTTCCCGACTTCCGCCTTCAGGCTATCCGGGAATACGCCACCATCCTCATAATAGCGGGTGCACATCTCGGTCGTGATGGTGAAGCCCGGCGGCACAGGCAGGCCGATGGCGGCCATGCCGTCCAGATTGGCGCCCTTGCCGCCGAGAAGATTCTTGTCACCCTTGCCACCATCATCGACGCCGCCGCCGAAACGATAGACATAACGCGTCGCGGTCGTGCTCATGCTGGCCTCTTCCATTGTCAACATAGTCCCGGCTCTCCCTGCACTGATTGCCGTGTATTTGTGCGTTGCAGCAACTTTCCTACAACAGGCGGGGCGATGAACGCACCCGCTTTTACGATGATCCTTTGTTCTTCTCTATCCTTCCGGCCGCTTCATGGTCGGTTCTTACAAATTAACCTGCAATTTTCGAGAAATCAGCGACGGCGTGAACCGCGTCCCGCACGCGCGTGAGCAGCGCCAGGCGCGCGAGGCGCTTGTCCGGGTCGCTGTCATTCACAGTCACCTTGTCGAAGAAGGCGTCGATCGGCGCGCGCAGGCTGGCGAGCGCGCCCATGGCACCTTCGAAATCCTCGGCCTGCACGGCGGCGCTTGCACGCGGTTCGGCGGCATCGAGAGCGGCGATCAGCTCGGCTTCTGCGGATTCGGGGGTGTAGGTCAATGGTGTCACCCCAGCGGAAGCTGGGGTCTCAGCTTCGCTCGAACCGCCTGAGATGCCAGCTTCCGCTGGCATGACGGAGCGAGTGGGTTCTTCCTTCTTCAGGATGTTGGCGGCGCGCTTGTATCCGGCGAGAAGGTTGGTGCCGTCATCTGTGGCGATGAAGGATTGGAGCGCTTTCACGCGGGCCAGCAGGCGGACGAGATCGTCCTCGCCACCGAGCGCGAACACGGCGTCAATCAGGTCGTGACGGACGCCCGCTTCCTTTTGCTGGACCTTGAGGCGGTCGGCGAAAAATGAAAGAAGTGAAACTGGCGCGGCTGCGAGAGTTCGCACCACAACCATAAACTCTTCGTTCTGCTCGCCGGGGAGAATACGTTCGTCCTCAAAGATCATCTTCAACAGCGGTTGCGCTTGGTCTTCACCTAACGCGCCGTCCATCACCGCTTTAACACCCCCACCGAAGCGTCGCGCCAATGCATTACCAAACGACCGAGATGTCTCTCTAACTGTAAGATTAAATACCGGCAGCAAATTCAGTCTAAGGCCACAAGCCTCTAGTAGCTGCAACGATGCTAGAGCCGCGCGCCTCAGAGCGAAGGGATCTTTCGACCCAGTGGGTGGCTCGCCAATACCAAAAAAACAAGCGAGAGTATCCAGCTTATCCGCCAGCGAAACCGCCACCGTCACCGGCGCGGTCGGCACGTCATCACCCTGCCCGACCGGCTTGTAATGGTCGCGGATGGCGTCGGCGACGGCGTCGTCCAGACCTTCGGCGCGAGCATAATAGCCACCCATGATGCCTTGGAGTTCGGGGAACTCGCCGACCATCTCCGTGACGAGGTCGGCTTTGGCAAGGCGGGCAGCCTGTTCGGCCATGTCGGCCAATTGAGCAACCGTTGGCGCCTGCCCACCCCCGACCCCTCCCGCTTGCGGGAGGGGAGAAGAATTGACGATGCCTTGTTCTACCAGCCAGCGGGCTAGCTTGGCGACGCGGTCTACCTTGTCGGCGACTGTACCTAGCTTTTCGTGGAAGGTGATACGTTCCAGCTTCTTTGCGTGGTCCTCAAGCTTCGTCTTGCGGTCCTGTTCCCAGAAGAAGCGGGCGTCGGAGAGGCGCGCGACGAGGACCTTGCGGTTGCCTGCAATGATTGCTTCGCCGCCGTCCTTCGCCTCGATATTGGCGGTGCAGATGAAGGCAGGCGCGAGCTTGCCCGCACTGTCACGCAGAACGAAATATTTCTGGTTTATTCGGAGAGTTAGCTGGATGACCTCAGGCGGAACCTCAAGAAAAGCCGGGTCGAAATCACCTAGTAGCGGCACCGGCCATTCTGTCAGCCCGGCATTCTCTGCGATGAGGCCCTTGTCCTCGATCACGGTATAGCCCTTCGCGGCGGCGGCTTCGTTGGCCTTTGCCTCGATGATCGACTGGCGTTCCTGATGGCTGACGATCACATGGCAGGCGCGCAGTTTTTCGACATAGTCGTGCGGGCCGCCGATGGTGATTTCGCCGGGATGGTGAAAGCGGTGGCCAAGCGTGGCGTAGCCAGACCGCGTACCTTCGATCTCGATATCGACAAGATCTTCACCGAGGATGGCGATGATGCCCTGCAACGGGCGGACCCAGCGGAGGCTTTCGGTCGTCTGTGAGGCTGTACCCCAGCGCATGGACTTGGGCCAGGGGAAGGCGCGGATGACGGCGGGGACGGCTTGCCCCAGCACTTCAGCGGTGGCTCGGCCGGGCTTGTTGACGGTGGCGAACCAGACGCCGTCGCGGTCTTCAAGCTGGTCCTGTGTCAGGCCGGTCTTGCGGAGGAAGCCTTCCAGCGCCTGCGCCGGGGCGCTGGTGCGCGGGCCTTTGAACTCCTCGCTGACGGCGGCGGTTTGCAGCGGCAGGTTGCGGGCGATCAGGGCCAGACGGCGGGGCGTGACGAAGCTGTCGATGTTCTCAGGCTTCAGTCCAGCCTTGCCCAGTTCCTCGGTGAAGAGGCGGGCCAGGTCTTCGGATGCCTTGAGCTGCATCCGGGCTGGGATTTCTTCGCAGCGGAGTTCGAGGAGGAAATCGGTCATGCGAGGATTCTTTCAGCGTGCTCCTGCGAAGGCAGGAGCCCAAGGTTTAAGGCGCGGCGCGTGGGGCTCTGGGCTCCTGCCTTCGCAGGAGCACGGGTTACTGCCCTTCGCGCTATCACGCGGCCCACCCGTTTACTTCCATCCACTTTTCGCAGGAGCCTTTCGCAAGCTCGCGGACGCGGCCGATGTAGCTGGCGCGTTCCTGGACGGAGATGACGCCGCGCGCCTGGAGCAGGTTGAAGACATGGCTTGCCTTGATCGCCTGATCATAGGCGGCGAGCGGCACGCCTGCCTCTAGCGAGGCCTTGCACTCGGCTTCGGCATCCTTGAACCAGCGGAACAGCTTATCCGTGTCGGCGATCTCGAAATTCCATTTCGACATCTGCTGCTCATTGGCGAGGAAGACGTCGCCATAGGTGACGCCCGCGTCGTTGAACTTCAGGTCGTAGACGCTATCGACGCCCTGGATATACATGGCGAGGCGTTCGAGGCCGTAAGTCAGCTCGCCAGCGACCGGCTTGCAATCGAAGCCGCCCATCTGCTGGAAGTAAGTGAACTGGGTGACTTCCATGCCGTCGCACCAAACTTCCCAGCCAAGGCCCCAAGCGCCGAGCGTTGGGCTTTCCCAGTCATCCTCGACGAAGCGGATGTCGTGGATCAGCGGGTCGATGCCGATTTCGACCAGTGACCCCAGATACAGCTCCTGAAGGTTCGCCGGGGATGGCTTCATGATCACCTGATATTGGTAATAATGCTGAAGCCGGTTGGGGTTTTCGCCATAGCGGCCGTCGGTCGGGCGGCGGCTGGGCTGCACATAGGCGGCATTCCAGGCATCCGGGCCAAGGCTGCGCAAGGTGGTGGCAGGGTGGAACGTGCCCGCGCCGACTTCCATGTCATAGGGTTGCAGGATGACGCAGCCTTGGCGGCCCCAATAAGCGTGCAGGGTCAGGATCAGGTCCTGAAAGGAGAGCGGCTTGCCTGTCGCCACGGACGGTCCCTTGCGAAAATGACGGTTTGATCGCGCGCGCCTTGGCGCAGGAGGGCTTTTGGGTCAAGGAAAAGCGGGCTTGAAGGCGGTTAATCCGCTTGCCCAAACGCCGCCTGCCCCGCATGGATATGGCGAAACTCTTCGCAATGGATCGATAGCCGGTATGAAATGGTCGCTTTCGCGCTTGATGGTTGCAGGCTTGCTGCTGCTAAGTGGCTGCACTCAGGAACAACAGGCCGCCGCTCGGCCGCCAGCGGCGAAGACCGCTTATGTGACGCCCGCCCTGTGGCAGGTGAAGGATGAGGATACCACCATCTACCTGTTCGGCACGGTCCATGTGCTGAAACCCGGGACCGAATGGTTCAAAGGCAGGATCAGGCAGGCATTCGACGCGTCAGACGAGCTGGTGCTGGAGATTGTGGAGCCGGAAGATCCACAGGCGATGGCGGCGACCATGGCGCATACGGCGCTGGCGCGTGACGGGGTGAAGCTTTCGCATCGTCTGAATGCCGACATGCGGGGCAAATATCAGGCGGCGATGGCGGCGAACGGCTTGCCATGGCAGATGTTCGAGCCGTTCAATCCCTGGATGGCTGGCATGGCGCTGGCGGTGAAGCCACTGGAAAAACTGGGATATCAAGCGGACCTTGGCGCGGAGAAGACACTGACGGCGGCGGCGAAGGCTGCAGGCAAGAAGATAGGCGCGCTGGAGACGGTGGAGCAGCAACTGGGTTATTTCGCCGGACTA
Source organism: Sphingobium sp. TomTYG46 (assembly GCF_055396345.1). Lineage (NCBI taxonomy): Bacteria > Pseudomonadati > Pseudomonadota > Alphaproteobacteria > Sphingomonadales > Sphingobiaceae > Sphingobium > Sphingobium sp. TomTYG46. The sequence goes on along the minus strand of NZ_AP027324.1, from coordinate 777,002 downwards.
CCGATGGACAGCCAGGTGAAGTTCCTGAACGCCACCGTGGAGGGCCTGCCGGACATGGACAAGGAGTTCTCCAGCCTGATCGCGCACTGGCAGGAGGGCGATCCGGACAAGCTGGCCGCTGAAATGAACGAATCGCTCGATGCGACGCCGGAACTGGCTCAGATATTGCTGATTCAGCGGAATATGAATTGGGCCAAGTGGATCAAGGACGGGCTGGCGCGACCCGGAACGGTGTTCATCGCCGTTGGCGCGGGGCATCTGGCAGGCAAGGGCAGCGTGCAGGAGCAGTTGAGGGAAATGAACGTCGCATCGGCCAGGGTCGCCGAGTGAGCTTGCTGCGATGGCTGGGCGTGTGCGCGCTGCTGATGATCGCGGCGTGCGGGCCGGAGCCGGTTTCTCCTCCGAAAGGCGGCGGGCCTGCCCTGTGGCGAGTGCAGGGGCATGGGGTCGATGGATGGCTGTTCGGGACGATCCATGTGCTGCCCAACGGGGTCGGCTGGCGAACAGAGAATATCCAGCAGGCGATGGACGCTTCGGATCAGTTGGTGCTCGAATCCGCGGAAATTCAGGACCAGATACGAACGAGGGCGCTGTTCGAGAAGATGGGCCGCAGCCCCGACCTCCCCACGCTCGAAGTCCGTGTGCCTGCGGACAAGCGGGATGAGCTTCGGCGGATTGCTGGCGAGGGAGGCGCCAATATGCAGCTTCTGTCCGGATATGAAAGCTGGGCAGCCGCAATGCTGCTTTCAGCGGCGGCGCAGCAATCGCTGCACCTGAGCGCCAACGCGGGTGTCGAGCCGGTCCTGATCGCCGCGTTTCAGGAAGCGGGCAAGCCAATTGGCGGACTGGAGACAGTCGCGCGACAGTTCGGCGCCTTTGACACCTTGCCCGAGGCCTCCCAGCGGCAGCTGCTGACCCAAACTGTGGCGGAGGCCAAGGGGATGAAGGCGCTGTATGAGCGCATTCTTCATGCCTGGCTGAAGGGTGACATGGCCGCGATTGCGCGGGAGGATCAGGGTGGAGAACAGCCCGACCCGGTGGTCGAAAAGGCGGTGTTGATTGCCCGCAATCGGTACTGGAGCGCGGCTATCACGAAGTTGAAGGGGCGCCCCTTCATCGCGGTGGGCACGGGGCATCTTACCGGGCGGGACAATCTTGTCGGCTTGCTTCAGGCGCGCGGCTACAAGGTGACGCGGGTGCAATAGCGCCGCGCCCTTGCCTTTGCCCGCCTTTCTGCTACAGGGCCGCCTTCCCGTGATGGTCATCCCTGGAGGCGTTACGGGAAGTTTTGACATATCAGCTTTTGGAGACACGCAATGAGCGAGCAGCTTACGCTGTCGGCAGAGGCACGCGATCGGGCAGGCAAGGGAGCCTCCCGCGCTCTCCGCCGTGAGGGCCGCGTACCCGCCGTCATCTATGGTAACAATGAAGAACCGCAGTCGATCCACGTCGAGGAAAAGCTCCTCAACAAGCTGCTCGGCACCGGCCACTTCTTCAACTCGGTCGTCATGGTCGAGGTTGGCGGCAAGCAGGTTCGTACCCTGCCCAAGGACGTCGCCTTCCATCCCGTGAGCGATCGCCCGCTGCACGCCGACTTCCTGCGCGTTTCGGAACATGCCACCGTCCACGTCAACGTGCCGGTTCGCTTCGACAATGAAGATGCATCGCCCGGCCTGAAGAAGGGCGGCGTGCTCAACATCGTCGCGCATGAGATCGAACTGATCGTCGATGCGGCCGAAATCCCCGACGACGTCGTTGTTGACCTGACGGGTCTCGACGTGGGCGAATCGATCCACATCGGCTCGGTGAAGCTGCCCAAGGGCGCGAAGGCTGCGCATGATGAGACCGACTTCACCGTCGCGACCATCGTTGCTCCTTCTGCCATGAAGAGCGCCGAGGGCGACAACGAAACTCCGGCGGAAGGCGAATAAGCCTTTCACCCAGGCTTACCGATTACCGGTTTGCTCACCCCCGTTCGGGCTGAGCTTGTCAAGGCCCGCCTCTTTTCTTGGAATAGGAAGAGAGGTCCTTCGGCAGGTTCAGGCGAACGGGGGTTCGCTTTGTTTGGAGACGTGGGATGCAGATCTGGGTCGGGCTGGGCAATCCGGGCACCCAATATGCGATGCACCGGCATAATGTCGGCTTCATGGCGGCCGACGTCATCGCCGACATGCACCGCTTCTCCCCGCCCAAAAAGCAGTTCCAGGGGTGGGTGCAGGAAGGCCGCATTGGACCTGAGAAGATCATCCTTCTGAAGCCCGCCACCTTCATGAACGAAAGCGGCCGGTCAGTCGGGGACGCGATGCGTTTCTACAAGCTGGCGCCGGAGGACGTGACGGTCTTTCATGACGAACTGGACCTTGCACCGCTGAAGGTAAAGGTGAAGCGCGGCGGCGGCAACGCGGGCCATAATGGCCTGCGATCGACGGATGCGCATATTGGCCCGGACTTCCGGCGGGTGCGTATTGGAATTGGGCATCCGGGGCACAAGGACCGGGTGCATGGCTATGTGCTTGGCAATTATCACAAGAGTGAGATGGATGCGCTCGCCGACATGCTTGGCGCGATCGGCGCGGAAGCCGAATGGCTGGCCAAGGGCGACGACGCGCGCTTCATGAATGAGGTTGCGCTTCGACTGGCGGACTGATCCGTAGGCACGCGCTAATAGGTGAAAGTCCGTTCCGCCGCCCTGTCCGTGCGGTGAAATCAGGGGAATGGATTGCGCAGTGCAGCATTGCCGGGCCATAGAAGACGCCTGCTCCACTTCCCAAAGGGATACAGGTGATACTGACCGTCTCGACTAAGCCTTTCGATGACCAGAAGCCGGGCACATCCGGCCTGCGCAAAAAGGTGCGCGTCTTTCAACAGCCGCATTATGCCGCCAACTTCGTGCAGTCGGTGTTCGACAGCCTGACCGGATTTGTAGGACAGACCTTGGTAGTCGGCGGCGACGGCCGGTATCTCAACCGCGAAGTCATCCAGATCGTGCTCAAGATGGCCGCGGCAAATGGATTTGGCCGGGTGCTGGTCGGTCAAGGCGGCATATTGTCGACCCCTGCGGCATCGCATCTGATCCGATCGTCAGGCGCGTTCGGCGGTCTGGTTCTGTCGGCCAGCCATAATCCCGGAGGCCCGGACGAGGATTTCGGTATCAAATATAATGTGAGCAATGGAGGCCCCGCGCCGGAGAAAGTGACGAACGCTATCCACGCCCGCACGCTCAAGATCGACAGCTATCGCATCGTCGGTGCGGACGACATCGACATCGACACCATCGGCACGATCCAGCTTGACGGAATGACGGTCGAGGTGGTCGATCCCGTTGCCGCTTATGCCGAACTGATGGAGCAATTGTTCGACTTTTCAGCCATCCGGGAGATGATCGCCCTAGGCTTCACCCTCTCCTTCGACGCGATGAGCGCGGTCACCGGCCCATATGCCACAGAGATTTTCGAGCGGCGTTTGGGGGCGCCATCGGGAACCGTGCGCAACGGCATTCCCCTGCCCGACTTTGGTCATCATCATCCCGACCCAAACCTCGTCCACGCAAAGGAATTGTACGACCGGATGATGGGCGAAAGCGCGCCCGATTTCGGCGCTGCGTCGGACGGCGATGGCGATCGCAACCTGATCATCGGCCGCAATTGCTATGTGACGCCATCGGACTCGCTCGCGGTACTGGCGGCCAACGCGCATCTCGCGCCCGGCTATGCGAAGGGCCTCAAGGGCATCGCGCGGTCGATGCCCACCAGCGGCGCTGCGGATCGGGTCGCGGAAAAGCTGGGCATTCCGCTTTACGAGACGCCGACCGGATGGAAATTCTTCGGCAACCTGCTCGACGCGGGCATGGCGACGATCTGCGGCGAGGAAAGCGCGGGAACCGGCTCTGATCACGTCCGTGAGAAGGACGGCATTTGGGCCGTACTGCTGTGGCTCAACATCCTGGCGGCCCGCAGGCAAAGCGTGACGGAGATTATGCAGGCGCATTGGGCTATTTACGGCCGCAACTATTATGCGCGCCATGACTATGAAGCCATCGCCAAGGACCGAGCCGATGCGCTGATGTTGGCATTGCGGGACAAACTATTCACTCTGCCCGGCACCTCCAATAGCGGCGGCACGGTGAAGAGCGCGGATGATTTCGCCTATACTGATCCTACCGACCAATCCGTCAGTCACAATCAGGGCATCCGCATCCTGTTCGAGGATGGTTCGCGCATCGTTTTTCGTCTCTCCGGCACCGGCACCGAAGGCGCTACCTTGCGCGTCTATATTGAACGCTACGTAGATCGTGACGGCAACCTTGGCATGGGAACCGCCGACGCCCTCGCGCCGCTGGTCCGAGCCGCGCAAGAAATCGCGGATATTGCCGGATTTACCAGCATGGACCGGCCGAGCGTGATCACCTGACAGACATAAAAAGTTATCCGAGGGACATGGGACGGCAAGAGCGAAAGACTAGGGACGCGCCATGTTTCGCTCCCGCACTATCGCTCGTTCTTTCCGCGCATTTTTAGGCGTCTGCACCCTCCTGACTGGCGCTGCTACGCATGCCACTACAGCCGAAGATGAGCAGGTCTGGCTCAACCTGACGGCCATGGGGCCGGTCAGCGGCGGCCTCATCTATTTCGCCGAGATCCAGCCTCGGTTCGGCAAAGGCGCCTCACGGGCCGACCAGACTCTCCTGCGTGGCGCGGTGGGTTGGAAGCTGTCGCCTCAGCTGTCCGTCTATCAGGGCTATTTGCATATCGTCCTGCCCTCGCAAGGCGGGCGCGATGTCAATGAAGAGCGTAGTTTTCAGCAGATCAGCTGGACGATTGCCAAGCCGTGGGACGGCGAACTTTCGTCCCGCACGCGGCTGGAGCAGCGCTGGCGTTCTGACGGCAGCGGCATGGGATGGCGGCTGCGGGAGATGCTCCGTTATGAAAAACCGCTGAAGCCCGGCAGCCAGGCCGTCAACGCGCTGGTCTATGCGGAGGGGTTTGCCGCGATCAACAGCACGGATTGGGGACAGAGAGCGGGCTTCGACCAGTTGCGGAGCTTTGTCGGCGCGGAGGTCAAGCTGATGGCCAAGTCCACGGCCGAGATTGGCTACCTCAATCAGATCATCAACCAGCGGGGCGGTAACGAGCGCATGAACCATGTTGCCTCAGTCACGCTGTTCTTCCGACGCTGAGCACAGGCTGGCCTTCGGACGCGGAACAGGCTATCGGCCCGGCCATCATTTTGACGTGAAGGCAGTTCCATGGGTTTTCGTTGCGGTATCGTCGGGCTTCCCAATGTGGGCAAGTCCACCCTGTTCAATGCGCTGACCGAAACGCAGGCGGCGCAGGCGGCGAACTACCCCTTCTGCACGATCGAGCCCAATGAGGGCCGCGTCGCCGTGCCCGACGACCGGCTTCAGACCATCGCCAAGATTGGCGGCAGCGCCAAGATCATCGAAACGCAGCTGTCCTTCGTCGATATTGCGGGTCTGGTGCGCGGTGCTTCCAAGGGCGAAGGGCTTGGCAACCAGTTCCTTGCCAATATCCGCGAGACGGACGCCATCGTCCACGTGCTGCGCTGCTTCGAAGATGGCGACATCACCCATGTCGAGGGCAAGGTCGATCCTATCGCGGACGCGGAGACCGTCGAGACTGAGTTGATGCTGGCGGACCTGGAAAGCCTGGAAAAGCGCGTGCCGAACTTCGCCAAGAAGGCGGCGCAGGGCGACAAGGAAGCAAAGGTGGCGGCGTCCGTCCTGGGCAAAGCGCTGGACCTGCTGCGCGACGGCAAGCCCGCGCGGCTGACGCAGCCCGCCGACGACGAGGAAGCCCGCATTTTCCAACAGGCCCAGCTGCTGACCGCCAAGCCTGTCCTCTATGTCTGCAATGTCGAGGAAGAGGCGGCGGCCGAGGGCAATGCCCACTCCGCCCGCGTTTTCGAGAAGGCGGCGGCAGAGGGCGCAAAGGCAGTGATCGTATCGGCCGCGATCGAAGCCGAGCTGATCACCATGCCGGTCGAAGAGCGCGCCGAATATCTGGAAGCTCTGGGCCTGACCGAAGCAGGCCTCGCCCGCATCATACGGGCGGGTTATGAATTGCTGGGGCTCATCACCTTCTTCACCGTTGGTCCGAAGGAAGCACGCGCCTGGACCGTGACCAAGGGGTCGAAAGCGCCCCAGGCGGCCGGCGCAATCCATACCGATTTTGAAAAGGGCTTCATCCGCGCCGAAACCATGGCCTATGCCGACTATGTCCAGTTCAATGGCGAAGCCGGTGCCAAGGAAGCGGGGAAGTGGCGATCCGAAGGCAAGGATTATGTGACGCAGGACGGCGATATCATGCTGTTCCGCTTCAACGTCTGACGTCGTGACGCTGCGGCCCGGCCAGATCCCGGCCCAGCGCAAGGCCGCTTTTCCGCCTAGTGTCGATGAGCGCACGACACTGCTGATTCTCGGCAGCCTTCCGGGTGATGCCTCGATCAGGCAGGGCGAATATTATGCCCATCGCGGCAACGCTTTCTGGTCGCTAATGGGGGATGTGCTGGGGGAGGATTTGCGCGCCCTGCCCTATGCCATGCGGCTGAAGCATTTGCGTGCGCGAGGCGTTGGTTTGTGGGATGTGATCGAGAGCGCAGATCGGGAAGGCAGCCTCGACAGCGCGATCCGTGGCGCGGAACTTCGGGATTTAGGCGCCTTTATCGCGCGCCTGCCTGCGCTGCGGGCGATTGCCTTCAACGGCAAGACGGCGTCGGTGCATGGCCGCCGACAGATCGGCGCCGACACGGGACTGTCCTTAATCGACCTGCCATCCAGCAGTGGCGCTAACGCCATGCTATCCCGCGACAAGAAGGCAGAGCTATGGCGGACGCTGCGCCAATGGATCGCGTCACCCTAACATTGACGTAAACGTAAGGCTCACTTAGATCGTCTGCAACATGAGAGGTGCTGGATCATGAGCGAGATTGTCTATTTCGAAGATGTGGAAGTCGGCAGCAAACTGGAGTTCGGTTCAATCACCGTCAGCCGGGACGAGATCATCGCCTTCGCCACTGAATTTGACGCCCAGCCCTTTCACCTTTCAGACGAAGCTGCGGCAGAAACGCATTTTGGTAGCCTGTCGGCCAGCGGATGGCACACCACTGCTCTGTTCATGAAGATGTTCGTCGCGAAAATGCAGGCTGGCGGACATCAGGATGCAAGCCTGGGTGCCATGGGCATCGATGAACTGCGCTGGCTGCAACCGGTCAGGCCCGGCGACACGCTGCGGGGCGCATCAGAAGTCGTGGAAAAGAAGGCCTCGCGAAGCAGGCCGGAGATGGGCATCATCAAGAGCAAGGTGACCATCTTCAATCAGCATAACGAACCAGTTATGACGCTGATGCCGATCACGATGTTTCGCACGCGTCCGATCTGAACGGATCGGTAGCCTATCTGTCGCGCTTTGGCGGCAGCGGCTGGTTGGCTAGGGCATCCGCAGCCATTAGGCGGATCTGACTGGCTGACGAGTTCGACAGTTGAACGAGGTGCAGGCCGGGCGGCAGATCGAACCAGACGATCTTCGCAATGCCCGAACATGCGGCGCCATGACCATGGGCGGAAGACGCGACTGCGCTGTGGCCGGTGACAATATCGACCCAGGCGGGGCCGGACAGGCCTATGCCCACCCGTGCAGGCGCCTTGATCGCCAGGCTGAATAGGCCGCCATAGCTTTTAGGCTGCCGACGCGCCGGTTTCACAGCATATTGGACCTGCGCTGAAGGACGCAAGGTTGCGACGATGGGCTTGCCGAGGATCAGCCGGGGCGCGGAAGCTGCTTCGCCCGCCGCTGTCTCCGTGCCGCTCTGGTTCCAGCTAGTCCATGGCTCGGGGGGAAGCGGCGCATTGCGGCATGGGTCACCGCCGTGCGTTGCGGCAAGGGCGGGCGCGGACAGGCTCAAGGCAGCCAAACAGGCGATCATGCGCATGATCATTTCCTCCCGAACAGCTTCTCGATGTCGCCATGACCCAGCTTCACCCATGTCGGACGGCCGTGGTTGCACTGGCCGCTGCGTGGCGTGATTTCCATCTCCCGCAGCAGCGCGTTCATTTCCGTGACGCTCAGCATACGACCGGCGCGTACCGATCCGTGGCATGCCATCGTCGCCGCGACCAGATCGAGCCGCTCCTTCAAGGACAGAGCATCGTCATAGGCAGCCAGATCATCGGCGAGGTCGGTGACGAGCCCCTGCACGTCGCCCTGCCCCAGCATTGCGGGAACCGCGCGCACGAGCATGGCGGAGGGACCGAACCGCTCCAGTTCCAGGCCGAAGTCGCGCAACTCATCGATACGCGTTTCGAGGCGGTCGCAAGCAGGCTCGTCCAGTTCGACCACCTCGGGCAGTAGCAGCGCCTGCGCAGCGACGCCCTGCCCCTCCATCGCGCGGCGCATCCGTTCAAGCGTCAGGCGTTCATGCGCGGCGTGCTGGTCGACGATCACAAGCCCGTCCTCAGCCTCTGCGACAATATAGGTGCGCGCCACCTGCCCACGCGCCACGCCAAGCGGGAAGCTGGTTCCTTCCGGCGGAGGGGCAGCAGCGGGTTCCGCGCGCGCTTGCGGCGGGGGAGCGAAGAAGGAAGGGCGGCGATCGGCGAATGCGGCGGCGGGGGACGTGTAGGATGCTGAGGCAGCTTCGAAGATGGGGAGCGCATTGATGGGGGTGGGCGACACAGGCTCTGCCCGCCAGGCGGAAAGGCTCGCCGGGTCGGCCTGCTGCACGGATCGGAACCCTTCCGCATCGAGTGCCCGCCGTACACCCGAAACGATCATGCCGCGGATCATCGCCGGGTCGCGGAAGCGGACCTCGGTTTTTGCCGGATGGACATTCACGTCCACCTCCAGCGGGGGAACGTCGAGGAACAGGGCGACCACGGGATGCCTGTCGCGCGCCAGCATGTCGGCATAAGCACCGCGCACCGCTCCTATCAGCAGGCGATCACGCACCGGGCGGCCGTTCACGAAGAGGAACTGATGATCGCCCACACCGCGATTATAGGTCGGGAGCGAGGCAACGCCTGACAAGCGAACGCCTTCCCGGTCTAGCGAGACGATCACATGATTCTCGGCAAGCGCTCGGTCCGTGAGCACGGCCACCCGATCTTCCCGCGCTTCTCCTGCCTGCACGGCCACGACCCGGCGGCCGTCATGCTCCATAGTGAAGGCAACAGACGGATGGGCCATTGCCAGGCGGCGGACGATATCGAGGCAGGCGGCATATTCCGCCTTGGCTGACCGGAGGAATTTGCGCCGGGCGGGCACCCTCGCGAAAAGCTGCTCCACCGCCACGCGGGTGCCCGGCGGCAGGGCGGCGGGACCTTCGGACAGCAGCGCGCCATTATCGACAGTGCGATTCCAGCCGTCCTGTCCCTTAGGGCGACTGTCGATGGAAAGCCGGGCAACGCTGGCGATGGATGGCAGTGCTTCACCGCGAAAGCCTAATGTCGATACATTTTCGATCGCATCGTCGGGCAGTTTCGAGGTCGCATGTCGCTCCAGCGCCAGCGCGATCTCGTCAGGCGCCATGCCGCAGCCATCGTCGCTGACCTCTATCCGGTCGAGCCCGCCACCGCCTAACCGTATGAAAATGCGGCTTGCCCCGGCATCCAGAGCGTTTTCAACAATTTCCTTGAGCGCGCTGGCGGGTCTTTCGACCACTTCACCGGCAGCGATACGGTTGACCAGATGTTCGGGCAGGCGGCGTATTGACATTGATTAGTGACTAGCCCAAGCGAGCGCTTTCCGCGAGCCGTTGCCCCCGAAAATTTTACCTCCCGACAGAGGATGATGACAGGGACGCCGGAACGTGGCAGGGACCTCCGAACGCCCCGGTTCGCGTCGCCGGGATAGGCGGGCTGAACAGGAACAGGCATGTCGATCTTTTCGCGACTTTTCAAACTCTCCTCCCAGGATATGGCTATCGATCTCGGCACGGCGAACACCGTCGTCTATGTGCGGGGCCGCGGGATCGTATTGAATGAGCCATCAGTCGTGGCGGTGGAGACACTGAACGGCGTGAAACGGGTCAAGGCCGTGGGCGACGACGCCAAGTTGATGATGGGCAAGACGCCTGATTCGATCGAGGCGATCCGGCCACTGCGTGATGGCGTGATCGCCGACATCGATGTCGCTGAACAGATGATCAAGCACTTCATCACGAAGGTGCATGGCGGCAAGTCGCGCCCCTGGCGCTTCCCTGAGATCGTGATCTGCGTTCCTTCCGGCTCGACCAGCGTCGAGCGCCGCGCGATTCGCGATGCGGCGAGCAATGCGGGCGCGAGCCAAGTTTTCCTGATCGAGGAACCGATGGCCGCCGCGATCGGCGCCGACATGCCAGTGACCGAACCAATCGGTTCGATGGTCGTGGACATTGGCGGCGGCACCACCGAAGTCGCGGTGCTTTCGCTGCGCGGCCTCGCCTATACCACCTCGGTACGCGTCGGCGGTGACAAGATGGACGAAGCCATCGTTTCATTCGTGCGCCGTCACCACAATCTGTTGATCGGTGAAGCCACCGCCGAGCGCATCAAGAAGCAGTTCGGCGTGGCTCAGCCCCCCGAAGACGGCGTGGGCGAAACCATTCACATCAAGGGTCGCGACCTCGTCAACGGCGTGCCCAAGGAAATCTCGATCAATCAGGGGCAGATCGCGGACGCGCTGGCGGAACCGATCAGCACCATCGTTGAGGGTGTCCGGATCGCTCTGGAAAATACCGCGCCGGAGCTGGCGGCGGACATTGTCGATCAGGGCATCGTTCTGACTGGCGGCGGCGCGCTGCTGAAGGGTCTGGACGATGAACTGCGTGACGAAACCGGCTTGCCCGTCACGATCGCCGAAGATCCGCTGACCTGCGTTGCTATCGGCACCGGCCGCGCGATGGAGGACCCGATCTTCCGAGGCGTGCTGCAGACCGCTTAAGGTCAGGGGGACCACAGCATGGCGCGGCCATCCAGCCGACGTCCCGGCCATAACCGCAAGGCGCAGTACAGCCTGTTTGCCAGCTATGTTGTGGCGGTGACGGGTGCGGCTGCTGGCTTGCTGCTGGTCGCCGTGGCAATTTTCGATCCCACAGGGTTCGCGGCGATCCGTATGGCTACGGCGGAAATCTCCCGCCCCGCGTCGCTCGGCCTGCGCAACATGGTAAGCGGGGCAAGTTCGCTGGACGATGTGCTGACCGCCTATTGGCGTGCCGGATCACAGAATATCGCCTTGCGCCATCAGGTGGATGCGGATCGCAACCGCATCATCGAGGCGAAGGCGATCGCGCAGGAAAATCTGCGCCTCAAGAAATTGTTGAAACTGGTCGATGAAGATCAGAGCGATCTGCTCACGGCACGGCTGATATCCTCCTCCTCCTCCAGCGCTCGCCGTTTCGCCCGCCTGAACGCCGGCCGGTGGCAAGGCGTCCGTCCCGGCATGCCCGTGCGTGCATCCGAGGGCCTGGTGGGGCGCATCCACAGCGTGACGCCCAACACGGCTGACGTGCTGCTGCTGACCGATAGCAGCAACATCGTGCCGGTTCGCCGCGCTACGGACAGCGTGGCAGCCATCTCAACCGGGCTGGGAGATGGAACCGTCGAAATCCGTTCGCTAGCGGCGGGCCGAAATCCGTTCAGCCCCGGCGACATCCTCGTCACATCAGGTGTCGGTGGTATATATCAACCCAATATTCCGGTTGCGGTTGTCGTGCGCATAGCGGGCGAGATCGCCTACGGTGTGCCGCTCGCCAATCCGGCGAAGGTAGATGCGGTGGTAGTCGAACGCTCTTTTGAAGAGGTCGTGACGCGCGGTAGCCCGACTATGCCTGAAGCCGCCCCAGCAGAAACGGCGGCAAACGCCAGCGCGCCATGATCGACCCGCACCTCCAGCATGTTCCCAAGCTGGGCCGCACCCCGTCCAATTTTCGGCTGACAGGGACGCCAGTCATCACGGTCATGCTCGGGTCGTCCATCACGGTTCTGCCGGTAATCGCACAAGCGCCGGTCATGCCGCCCTTCGGCCTGCTGCTATTGCTGTCATGGCGATTGCTGCGACCAGAGTTGTGGCGCGTCTGGATCGGCGTTCCGCTCGGCCTGTTCGACGACATCATGAGTGGGCAGCCGATCGGCTCAGCAATGTTCCTGTGGACCATGATGTTGATCAGCATCGACGCGGTTGAACATCGCATGGTGTGGCGCAGCTATCGGCAAGACTGGCTAATCGCGGCGGCAGCCATTATCTTCTGCATCGCCGGGGGCCTGTTCTTTGCGCGGATTACCGGCGGAGGAAACATCAAGCTGGAACTGGTCGCGCCACAAATGCTCTGGACGATCCTGCTCTTCCCCTTCGTGGTGCGGCAATGCGCCCGGATCGATCGCTGGCGCGTGATGGCATGAAGCTGCCCAAGCTCAAGCGTAAGACCGTTAACGAAGCATCCTTGTCCTTCACCTTCACTCGACGGGCGATGGTGGTAGGCGGGTTGCAGGCGGGAATAGGCGCCATGCTGATCGGCCGCATGGGTTGGATCAGCGTCGCTGAAAACGAAAAATATAATCTCCTCTCTGAAAGCAATCGGGTCAACCTGACTCTGATTCCGCCGCGTCGTGGCTGGATATTGGACCGGAACGGCCGCGCGCTGGCCAATAACCGGACGGACTTTCGCGTCGACCTGATCCCCGAACGCGTGACCGATCCGGAAGGCACGATCCGCAGCCTGACGCAGCTTCTGTCGCTACCGCCCGATGAGGTGGAGCGCATCCAGACGGAACTGGAAAAGGCACCCGGCTTCCGCCCTGTGCAGGTGGCCGAAAAGCTCACCTATGATCAGTTCGCGGCGGTCAGCGTTCGTCTGCCCGACCTGCCGGGTGTTGCGCCCAGCCAGGGCTTTTCGCGTTACTATCCCGCCGGTGCGACCGTGGGTCATCTGCTGGGCTATGTAGGCGCGGCCTCGGCGAAGGATTTTGAGGAACGCAGGGACCCGCTGCTGATCACGCCGGGCTTCAAGGTGGGTAAGGACGGGCTTGAAAAATCTTTCGACAGGGAACTGACGGGGAAGCCCGGCGCGAAGCGGGTCGAAGTTACGGCGCGCGGCAAGATCGTACGGGAATTGACCACCCGGCCCGACACACCAGGCCAGTCCATTAAATTGACGATCGATGCGGGGTTGCAGGAATATGCCGGACGGCGGCTCGCCACGCAGAGTGGGTCGGTCGTGGTCATCGATTGCCAGAATGGTGACGTGCTGGCCATGGCTTCCATGCCCAGTTTCGATCCCAACAGCTTTTCCGACGGTATCAGCCATCTGGAATGGCAGATGCTGTCCAGCGACGATCATATCCCTCTTCGCAACAAGACGTTGCAAGGCCTGTATCCGCCCGGCTCGACGGTAAAGCCGATGGTCGCGCTCGCCCTTCTGGAGGCGGGCATCTCTCCTGCCGACCGTGTGAACTGCCCCGGCGCGATCAGAGTGGGGAACACGTTGTTCCACTGTCACAAGAAGCGCGGACATGGGGCGCTCGACATGCGGGGCGCCATCGCGCAAAGCTGCGACATATATTTCTACCAAATGGCCCAGCGGATCGGGATGGACCGCATTGCCAGCATGGCGCATCGCGTCGGCATGGGTCAGAAATTTTCCCTGCCCTTCCCCAGCCAGAGCTATGGCACGGTGCCCGACCCGGCATGGAAACTCAAGAAATATGGGCAGAAGTGGCAGGTCTATGACACCGTGAATGCTACGATCGGCCAGGGCTATATGCTCATCAATCCGCTCCAGATGGCGGTCATGGCGGCACGTCTGGCGACCGGCCGTCAGTTGATGCCCAATTTCATCCATGGCGCTCATAGGCCGGAACCGGCCCCCGTCGGCGTTGCGGAGCAACATCTTGTCACTATCCGTGATGCCATGAGCGCCGTCGTCAATGGTGGCGGCACCGGCGGCGCGGCGCGGATGAGCATTCCCGGCGTCCTCATGGCAGGAAAGACCGGTACAGCACAGGTCCGGCGCATCACCATGTCAGAGCGCGCGGGCGGGGTGCGCGGCAACGCTTCCCTACCCTTCAAGCTACGCGATCACGCCCTGTTCCAGGGCTTCGCGCCGTTCGACAATCCCCGCTACGCGATCGCGTGCATCCTCGAACATGGCGGCCATACCAACAGGGTAGAGGACGCGCCGATGATCGCCAGCGACACCATGTCTTTCCTTTTTGACCAGGCGAAGGCGATAGAAAAGCTGGAGACGCTAGAAAAAGGCTGGGGTGGCCCGCCTGCCGAGCGGATGGCCCGGCAGATGGCCGCGTTCCGCCTCGCCAAGGCGATCGAAAAGGGCGAGGCGCCGCCAGAGGCCGCCAATGCCGCCCAGGCGACGAATGCCACCAACACGGCCACCCCGGCGTCGCCATCGCCCGCTGCAGAAGATGATGCTCCGCCGCCGCCCGGCCGCGGCACGGTGGCCGACTGATGGGCATTATCCCTCAACCGCTGACGGAATTCCCTTGGCGCGTACTTGCGATCCTGATCGCCATCGCAGGGTTTGGCACGCTCGTGCTCTACAGCGCGGCGGGCGGCAGCATCACGCCGTGGGCGATCAACCAAGGCGTGCGGTTCATCATCTTTTCGGTGATGGCCTTCACCATCAGCCGGGTGCCGCTGGAGCTTTTCGCGCGCTTCGCCTTTCCGGCCTATGGGGCCATTCTAATCTCGCTGGTGCTTGTCGAACTGATCGGCGGCGTTGCGGGCGGCAGTCAGCGATGGATCAACCTTGGCTTCATGCAGTTGCAGCCATCGGAGTTCATGAAGCCGATCATCGTTCTAGCCGTAGCGCGCTTTTATGCTTTGCTCCCGGTAGGCGAAATCCGCCGCTGGACGGCGATATGGCCCGCACTCGTCCTAATTGGGGTGCCATGGGCGTTGGTTCTAGTACAACCGGACCTGGGGACAGCGACAATGATCGCGGCGGGCGGCGTGACAGTCATGTTCCTGGCTGGATTGCCGCTGCGCCTGTTCGTGGGATCGGGCCTGGTGATGGCTGCGATCATCCCGATCGCGTTCAGTTTCCTGCACGACTATCAGCAAAAGCGCGTGCTCATCTTCATGGACCCGGAAAGCGATCCGCTGGGCGCGGGCTACCATATCAGCCAGTCAAAGATCGCGATCGGGTCGGGCGGCATCTGGGGCAAAGGCTTCCTGAAGGGCACCCAGAGCCACCTAGACTATCTTCCCGAGGGGCATACCGACTTCGTCTTCGCCACCATGGCGGAGGAATGGGGTCTCGTCGGCGGGATATTCCTGATCGGCGCGTTCCTGCTGCTCTTCCGGTGGGGCATCGGCGTATCACTGCGCGCGAACGACAAATATGCCCGGCTGGTCGCGGCGGGCCTGACCACGACAATCTTTTTCTATGTCGCGATCAACCTCATGATGGTGATGGGCCTGGCACCTGTCGTCGGCATTCCCCTGCCCTTCATGTCCTATGGCGGATCGTCCATGTTGACCGTCATGCTCTGCATCGGGATCATCATGGCCATTGACCGGTCTGGCCGACGGGGCGGGAGACGGCCCGGAAATTGGGGCTAAAAGTAGCCACGATGCAAAATTTTCCGCACTGCGGTGATTTACTGTTTGCAAAGCCGGAGGATAATGCTAACCGCCCGGCCACGCCAAGGCGAGGCTCCAAACGGAGCGATCCGAAAGCGAGTGTGGACGCATAGCTCAGTTGGTAGAGCAGCTGACTCTTAATCAGCGGGTCCTTGGTTCGAGCCCAAGTGCGTCCACCAAATTTCCCTATTAAATCAGATAGATGTGAGACAAGCCCGCGAGGGCTGGAATACAGCACAGCGTCATGTATTCCGTATGTGTTCCACGAAAATTCTGCTGTCCTACAGCGTCTCTGCCCGGATAAATGGCGTAAGAAATATTTCTCGACCGAGCGGCGATGCGCGCCCGCCATCGAGCCCGTTCTGGACCGAGTTAGCATTTCATATCGACTTTCGCCCGTGAACGAATAAGAACTACCCATCGCAAAGGGGGAGCGTGTCGATAGTGGCGGATTTGACTGTATCTCTGGACGCCTACATCGTCCCGGAGGACCACAAGGTCTACAAGTGCTTTCCCGGCAAAGCCTATCGTTTCTATGAACTCGTCCGCGACGAGAGCGTCGTCTTCCTCGATATTCTTGGTCTCGAAGGTTGGATGACGATTCGACCAAGTGGAAGCGCACAGAGATCGTCGACACGATCCGTTCTGATCGCCAGAAGCGCGAAGCGGATTTGATAGCGAAGGGCCGCAAGGTCCCCAAGCGCACCGGATACAGCGCAACTGGATACAGCCGCACAGATCGGCGAGACACCACCTTCGCAATTGGCTTGTATCAGACCGCCAAGAAGGGTGATCTCATTGTCGTGCCAGCCGAAGGCTACCAACGTGACGTCCTCGTAGGTGAACTTCTGGACGCTCCAGGCAAGGTCGTGGAGATAAAGGCAAAGGATAGCGACGGCCAGACCCTCACCTACGTCGGGCGTCGTGTGAAATGGCTCGGCCGACTACCAAAGAGGCTGTTTTCCGACGAACTCATCCAACTCCTTCATAGCCAGACCGCCTTTTTCGATATCGGCAAGCGGAACTATGAAGCGATCTATGAGATCGCCTACGAAAACTTTACAGCGGGCGACCTCTACGTCGCATCCTTCAAGACGACGAAGCAGCACTTCACCTCCCGCGATAATCTGATTGTATCGGTGTGGTTCGAGGCCCTGGCCGCGATCCGCGACGCCGTTGAGGCCGACCAAACAGATGTCTTGAAGGATCAGACCTTCTATCAGATCGCGCTCGCCGCTACCGCATCCGATGCAAGCGAGCTTTCGATCAATATCAATTCGCCGGGTGAATTTGTTCTTCGCTCCGCGAAAGAGTTCGCCCTTGTGGCTATGGCGCTCTTCACCCTCGCCAGCGCGCAGCCGTCGCTCGCTGAAGCGAAGACGGCGCACGTCGAGGCGAAGGTCGTCGGGAACGCCGACACGGAGTGTCTTGGTAAGGTCGATGAAAGCGTTCGGCGCTATATCGACGCTCTCGGGGCGAAAGGTTGGCAAGAAGCGTGTAAGATGGCAGTCGACGCACGCGATTCGGCGACCCTGAAAACGGAGGCTCGTTTGAAAAATCCGCCTGTAGCGACCAAATAAGGCACATGCAGTTGGTCCATCCTGCCCTGAAAGCCTGGCCGCAGCGCGTATGGAGCGTTGCGAAGAGCCTGCTTGCGGCCGGATTTTTCATTACCGCGATCGGCTGGTATGTCAGCTATCGCACCGCTTCGCAGCTTGCAGTCGAGACGCAAGACCTATCGCGGGTTAATCAGTTTCAGGACACCGGCATAGCGGTCGATCAGGCGTTTGCGGACGTGAATGATGCAGCGGCTCATGGTCGCGCGCTGGATGCTCCGCTTCAAAAATTCAATCAAGCGGTGCGTGTTCACGCGTCGCAGGCAGACGCTCTGCGCGCGCTCATCGGGACCGGGCAAGTAGATCAGTATCTCGACCTGCTGTCGGGGTTCCGCGACGTCATGAACGAAACTCAGAATGCGACGGGATTGGGTGAGCGCTTGACGGCCTTCTCTAAAATGAAGGTTGCGCGGGACAAAGCCGTCAGCACCTCTAAGGCCGCCTAGTCACTCGTCCGTCGTCAGCAGATCGAGCGCCTGCCGCATCCCCACATAGGATTGGAACGGCACCAGCCGCTTCACCGCTTCCGCCTGACTGTCCGTTATGGCGTCACCCGTGGCCGCACCGATCGGGGCGCCTGCGGCCTTCGACACGTCGGAAATGAGGCCAGCGCTCGGGCCTAGGAGCTTTCCGACCGGATCGACGCCGATGCGCCGCAGGCCCTGGCCGCTCTGCGGAGCATCGGGAAAGGCCGCCATGAGCGGGTCTTTCAACGGATTGACGCCGGTCATCGTGTCGACCGTCGCGGCCGCCTCGATCGGCAGGGCGAAGAAGCCCGATGCGTCCAACGCCTCGCCAAGCAGATAGCCGGGGTTCTCGGCCGCCTGCGTGAAGCGCTCGTAACGCTCGCCCCCGACCGCATAGGCGCGCAGCCATGCCGACAGGAGCCCGACCGACGTCATGCCGACCATCATGCTCGTGAAGTTCGCCCGGCCCTCCTGCATCCCGCGCAGGAGCACGCGCTGATGGCTGGCGAGGTTGTAGGTCTTGAACTGGAGCAGCGCCTTGCCGAGCGGCGTATGGGCGAAGAGAGGAACGTCGCCGACGCTGCGCGTCACGACGACGCTATCCACCTCTTTCGAGATGGCGGCACGATAGACCCGGATCGCCTCCACGTCGGTCCAGCGCTCCGTGTTGGCCACGCGCACGCCGTCGAGCGTCTGCCCGTGCTCCGCGAACTCCCGGCCGATCCGGCCCGCTATGCCCTTGTCGATGCCGAGATAGGCGAGGAAGCGCGTATCGTCCGCCTGGCCAGCCGCCGCCTGCAATATCCGGTTCTGCGACATGATCGACGCAATGGCCTTCGACGCATCCGTAAAGATCGACATGCCGTTCCACGTCGAGCCGATGCGGGTGCCGTTCTGAAGCAGCCGCTCGATCGCGGTGCCGGAACGATACGGGTCGCCGATCTCGCCAAGGGTCGCGAGCCGGTTCTGAAGCACGCGCTCTGTCACCTGTCCGGCAAGCTGGGCCTCGTGGACCGACAGCCTGATCGCGTCGAGGTTCGTCAGCAGCGCGGGGACGCCCTCCGACATGAAGCGGCCGAGGCCCTGCGATGCCGCCCCGCGATACAGGTCGGACAGGTTCGACAGCACGACGCGGCCCATGCTTCGTATATAGTTGAAGGCGGTAAGGCCACGGACGATCCGGCCGAAGTCGCCATTGTTCTCCGCCGCCTTATAGGTGCCGCGCACAAGGTCGCGCATCGCGGTTAAATCCCCAATCGCCCCCGTCTCATCAGTGGCCAGCGTCTTCAACCTGGCCTCGTCGGTCCCGGCCGCCGCGCGCAGGTCGCGATAGTCGTTGCGGATGGCGTCAATCTGATCGCGCATGTCGGCGCGGCCGAAGCGACGGGCAAGCTCTGTCTCCGCCGCCATCGTGCGGCCGTAGCGTTCCGCCACCGACAGGACATTGCTGTCGAGGAACTGCGTCACTAGCGCGTCAGGGATATTGAACGTCCGGTCCTTCATGGGGCCGCGCGTGATCGGCGTCAGATATTCGGGCAGCGCCGAACCGCCTTCGCCCGTGGCGCGGCCGGTGAGCTTGTCGAACACGCTGTCGGCAATGTCGCGAGCGGCCGCCGTGAAGTCCGGCCGGCAGCGCTGGCCAGATCGACGCCTTCGCCGAGGTGCCGGATTTCCCAACGGTCATAGAATTTGCGCGTGATGCTGGCGCGCAATTCCGCAACGGCCTGCACGCGCGCATCGATCTTCGCCGGATCGAGCCGGGCAAGGCGATCCTGCAACCGCTGCGCACGCTCGCCCCGCGCGAGCGTCGTATCGGACACTTCGCGGGCGGCCGCCTCCATCGCATCGCGCAGTTCGGCCATGGCCGCGTCGGGATCGAGCGCTTCGGCCGCTTCCATGCGTCGGGATAGGCTGCTCAACCGCTCATGCCGGGCGGCCTCTGCGGCCGCTTCCCGCTTCAGCCGATCGGCCAGGGCGGCGGGCGCATCATCGCCAAGCCGTTCCGCCGCACGGGCAATGCGATCCTGCGCCCGTTCGGAGCGCTGCACCACCTCGGCAAAGGCGGTGCGGAGGTCGGAGAGCTTTTGCGCCAGCTTGCCCGGATCGAGCCGCTGCGCCTCCCGCTCGAAGACGCGACCGCGCTGGATCAGCCGCGACAGGCTCCGGCTGTTCGCCTCCTGAATGTCGGCAATCTGGCTTTGCACCGCGTCGGCGCGCTCCACCATGCCAGCATAGCCCAAATCGACATTGCGACGGCGGCCGCGAAGAGCACGACGCTGCGCGAGATATGACCGCAGGCCATCGCCACCCTCTGCGGCTACGCTCGCGGCCTGTGAGCGTGCTTCGCGGGCAGCGGTAAGATTTCCCGCCTGATCGGCCGCACGCGCCTGACGGCGATGCTCGTTGATCCGTGTTACACGATCAATCTGATCGGGGTTCGAGGCATCGAGCGCGTCGTCTGCCTCGTCTATGTCGGACAGGGCCTTGGCGCGGTCGTCGGGCGACAGGCGCAAATCGGCAAGCTCCTGATCGAGCGCACCCATGCGGCTCTTCAGCGCTTCGGCGCTCTCGGCATAGTCCTGCGCGATCCGGCCTTCATAGAAGCGGCCGACAATATCCTTGAACTCCGGCTCGCGCGCGGTGAGCGCTTCCCGGTTCCATACACGGCTGAAATAGCTGGCGGCCGTGTCGACGCCGACGTCTTCGGGCAGAAGGCCGAGATTGATAGCCTCGTTCTTGAAGGGCTCGAAGACCCGTTCGCGCCATGCCGACGCGGCGCGAGACACGAACTCATTGCCGCCAGCGTCGCCGTTGCGCATGGCGTCGCCGACCGCTTCCTCGAAATCCTGACGGCTCATGTTGAGCCCGCCCTTCTTCATGTCGGCATAGATGGCGTTGTGCGCCTTCACGGCGTCGACCATGCGGGCGTTATAGGTGCTTCGCGCGAGCGTTTCGACCGCAGCGCCGACCGTGCGCCCTTCGCCGTGCATGGTCTGATAGAGGGTATTTTCGGCAAGCTGTTGCGATACGGAACGCGCGACGGCGCTCTCGCGAAAATTGGCGCGCAGGTTCGGGCTGATCGCCTTCGTCGCGTTCGCCAGCCGTTCCGTGACATTTCCGGCGACCGTCAGATCGGCCAGGCTGGCGTGCTCCACGGCCGCAGCGCCGACGCTGCCCGGCTGCGCAGTGACGATATTGTGCAGGGCGGCCGCAGCCGTGTCCTGCTGTCCGCGCGTGAGCAGGGAGACACCGCCGCCAAGCAGACCGCCGAGCACGACAGACGCACCGATATTGAATGTGCTCTCTTCGGCAGTGCGCGTTTCCTGCGTTGCCTGAAGCACCCCTTCCTGAAGCGCCGTGGACGCCCCGGCGGCCGCACCGACGCGAAGCGCTGCCCGCCCGATTGCATAGCTACCCTTGCCTGCTGCGGCGACTTCGCCGCCGATCGGGATCAAGATCGTGGGATCGAGCACCGACGCCGCGATGCTGGCGACAACGCCTGTCGTCCCCGCTGCGGCCACGGTGCGGCGGTTCTCTTCTTCCCGGTCGATCCGGGCCTTCAACATATTGGTATAGCGGGGGTTGTTCGAGCCGGTGAAGCTCTCCCAATGATCCTCATAGGGCGTGCCCTGAATGTCCTTCCACGGGTTATAGCCCGGCTCCACCCCATTCGGTGTCGCCAAGCTGTCGCGCGCAAAGGTGATCGCGTTCACGATGGTATTGTCGGCACCGAAGGCCGCGCTGATGGTCGACAAGAGCGTCGGAGCCGGAGCGCGGTTCTCGACGTCTTCGGGCAGCGGCACCGTGCCGATGAGCGTGCCGAGGGCGGGTTCAACGCGGCGGGCGTCAACGAGAGGCATAGTGATCTCCTAGCGATATGCCCAAGCGCGAGCCTTGGCGTAGCTGTCATATGGTCGGGCGGGATCGCGCCGCTGATACCAGCCGTCCAGATCGGGCACGTTCCACGGCGGCCCGCTGAACCGATCGGCGAAAGCGCCTTCACCGATCGAAACGCCCTGCGTCCGCACCGTGGCGACAGCGATGGCAGTTTCCGGCGTCGCTCCGATCCAGCCTTGGCCCGCCGACGCGATGTAACGGACCTCGCCATCTTGGATCAGGGCAGGCTTGCCGCCCCAATCGTAAAGAGTGACGCCGATCGTCATGGCAGGCGGAAGCAGGCATTGACGACAAGCGACGTCGTGCCATCGCCAGCCGTGACGCGGGGCCGGAAGTTGCGGGCGACCACATCGTCGGCAGGGACGACCATGGCCAAGGCTGTTTGCGCGGCACCGACAAGGCCCCAATTCGCGGGCGTCGCCTCGTTACTGGCCTCGAACTGGATCGAGCCGCCCGCCCCGAGCGTTCCCGTGATCTGCCAGCTTACGAGGTCCATGCCGGAAACGGCAGCGGGTCCGCCGTCGTCGCCATTGAGCAGGCCAGTCCACGTCACATACGTGGTGCGGGACGATGAGCGGTCGAGAGTTGGCGTGCGAGTTGCCATGATAAAGTTCCTTTCTGTTACCTGCGGCCGCCGAAGCGTTTGAGATTGGCTGCGGCGGAGAGGGCCATGGGGGCGGCGATGATTTGGGCTGCGACGTCTTCGGAGAGCTTGCCGGAGCGCACGGCGGCGTCGACAAAGGCGAGGCCATCGGCGATCACCGACTTCGCGTTCTCGCCATGGGTCTCCACCATGGCCGCTTTGCAGATCGTGATTTGCTGATCGTAGGCCGCGTCGCTGGCGAAGGCCCCGGCACTATGAAGCCCGGCGATCTCGGTGAAGCCTCCCTGCGCGATCGGCACCGGCACGCCGATATCGAACAAGGCGGTCTTGAGCGCGCTAAGACCCGACGTGTCGACGATCTCCACGCCGGGCGGCAATGACTGTTCGAGCGTATAGGCCAGGGGCGATGACGGCGGCTCCAGCCCCTCTGCGGGTGTGTCGGGCGATGCGCTGGCCGCACCGTCACTGGAGCGCTGCTTCGCCAGCATCTCCAGCGTGTCGACGGCCTTGGCGCGGGCCTGCGGCGTCGGAGCGTTCATGGCCGTGTCGAGTGCAGCGGCATAGGCTGCGTCGTGGTCGACGGACGCCGGAGCGCCACTATTCGGCGCGACGGCAGCGCCGCCTTCAATGGGTTGTGTCACTTCCTGCCTCCAGTCGATTGATTGCAAGGTCTATGCGGTGCAGTTCGGCGAAGAGCCGTTCGGCCTCGATCCGTGCGCTGCGGTCGCCGCGCACAACGGCTTCGTCGGCCACCCGGCCAGCGAGACACACTTGCTCGCGTTGCAGGTAGAGCCTGCGAAGCTCATCGGCCACGTCAGACATTGGCGGCCTGCCCCGCTCGGGCGTCGGCGGGCTCTTCGCCCGGCTTCTTCGGTCGGCCCGGTGCAGGTGCGAGCCGGTCAAGGCAAACGGACAGGTGGGCCTCAATGCACGGCGGGGGAAGTGAACGATCGAGCAGGGGCATCCGCGACGGCAGGACGTGATAGAAGGCCAGGCGCTCGTTCTGGACGGCCGACAGGCTGGCAAGCAGCCGGGGCAGTTCTTCCAATTCTTCCCGGCGCGTCGGCCCGTCGCTGGCCTCCCAAATGTCCTTGGTCGCTTCGCGTAGCGCCAGCGTCGCCGCGCCAACGGCGTCGATCGCATCGTTCAATTCCTTCGCCCGTTGCCGGGCCGTGCGGCAGAGTTTCTTCAGCTTGGCGACAACGGCCACGTGTTCGGCGTCTTCGGCTTCGCGCGCCAACTGCACGGCCGCACCGTCAACGGCAGCGCGGGCGGCCGTGGTCGCGGCAATCTCGCGCTCCAGCCCCGCGCATTCGGCGTCGAGACGCTTGGCTTCTTCGGTGTTGCCCGCGACGATCGCAGCGGAGCGCCGCTCCGCCGTGTCGTCCAGTTCGGCGTTCAGGGTGTGAATGCGCTCGTCGAGCGTGCTGCCGTGGTCGGCCATGGGGTGATCTCCTTCGGTGAAGAGAATCTGCCCGGCGTCGCGCCGACATGCGATTAGCCACTATTCGGCACGCCGATCGGCCGCGAAGGGGCTGGCACAATTGCCACGTTTAACGGGTTAGGCGGCCTTGAAGGTCGATCCGGCGGGAGCGGCCGCAGTGTGGATGAGGTATAATCTCCCCAATGGGACCCGCTGCGCTGCGGCCCCCCACCCCCACCCGGCGGGGAAATTGGCCGATCGCGTTTTTCGTAGGTGGCGGCGCGCGCGCCGACACGGCACGGCCAGGGCGGCAGCGGCAAGGGCGGAGCAGGCCGACGCGGGCATTCTGGAACACATGCGGCATACATACTGCGCGCTTGGCGCAGAGGGGACGCACAGCGTCGGAATACCAGCATTTCCAGCCCATCGCGCTTCGATCAACAATCAGCGGGTCTAGTTCGGCGTCGACCCGCCAAGGTGCGAAGCCATGCTCTGCCCAACCTCTTGCCGGGACATGCCGCGCGACAACTGGACGAGCACCGCGAAGGGGAGCGAACCGGCTGGCACCATGGCCTTCAGCGCCGCCTCGCCGAAGCGCTCCGCGCATTCCTCCAGCGCAGCGCGGGCCAAGCTCTGATCGGTGGCGGGCTGGCATTCAAGCAAGGCGTCCAAGCGGGCCTGCAATGTCTCTTCGATCGTCATTAGAACAGGTCCTCCGGGTTGATATCCTGCGACGGCAGCTTGTGCACGGCGGCATTGATCGCGTCGGACTGATCGAGCATGTCGCGGCGCACGGCCGCCGCGCGCTGCTCCGCGCTCGTCGGTGGCGCATCGGCCAGGGGTGGAGGCAGCGACGGCGCAACGGTGATCGTCCTGCCCTCGATCGTGTTCGCCTCTGCCATTTTGGCCTCTGCATAGGCGATCAGGCGTTCTAGCTGCTCGTCGGTCATCCCGTCCGTTGGCGTGCTGATCTCCAGCTTCGCGTGCTTGGGCAGAATGCCGATCAGGGCCTTCAGCGTCCCGGCCGGATCGTGGAACATGGCGCGGGCGATGACGGTCGGCCCCTGTTCCTTCCAAGCGGCCTCAATGTCCGCCATGAACTCTTCGGACCAACGCGCACGCGCGCCCTTCTTACGGCCAGCATTGGGACTATTCTCCGGAACGGATAAAAAACGGCCGCCCTCATCCCGCTTCGCCGTAGCACCGTTGCTACCAAACGACTTTTCGGGTGGATCAATCATGCTCATCGGACTTTGCTCCTAGGGGGACAAACAGGGGACAGGCCATCTTTTCAGTCCCGAAACACCTAAAATATATCACCTGATTTCAATTACTTGCAGAGGGGGACAGGGGACACCCCCTACACTCTGGAAATTTTGTCCCCCTGCGGCGCTGCGCCTACGGCTGCGCGCCCGCCGATGAAGGGGCCGGGAGACAGGGTGAGGCCCCTTGTCCCCCATAGCTGTCCCCCTATGCAACGCTAAGGAATGGCGGATTTCCGGGATTTTTGCCCCACTTCCCCGATCAGGGAGACAGAGGCGCGACAGGGTGTCCCCCATGGTGTCCCCCATGGTGTCCCCCTAAAACAGCGATGCGGGGTTGATCGGCGGCGCAATGGCGATGAACTCGACACCGCCCGGCCCGAAACAGCGTTCAATGCGCCGCGCGTCGATCAGTCGCCGCTCGATCCGTTCGAAGCGCTTCTTCTTTGTAGCATTGTTGCTATCGAACCATTCGCTGTAGCAATGCTCGCGCAGCAGCTTTCGCGGGACGCCCGTTCGGCCCTCGCCAATGGCCTCCCCGGCCACCGGCAACAGCCCTTCGAAGCCGTCCATATATAGCCCTTGGTGCGGATCGAGCGCCACAGTGTTGACGGGCGCGATGATCGCCGCGCCGATCGGGTCGCCGTCTTCGTCCAGCCCAAGGTTGACGCTGCGAAGGTCGAAGTCGGCGATCGGCCCCGTCTCGGCAAAGCGGCTCTTCGTGAGCGCCAGCTTCCGGTCTTTCACCTCGCCCGTCGTTTCGCTGATATCCCCCGTGGCCGCCAAGATCACGTCGGCGCTGGCCGTCCAAGCGCTCGATCCGCGAACGCCCGCGCCGTCGCTCTTGCCGTAGTGCGCAACGGCCACGACGAGCACGTCGGCGTCGGTCGCCAGCTTGCCGAGCGCCTTCATGGCAGAGGTCGCAAGCTGCGCGTCGTTCTCGTCGACGCCGAAGGCCGCTGCGACCGTATCGACGGCGACAAGGCCAAGGCGCAGCCCGAACCGCTCCCGCATCTCCACGGCCGCCGCAGAGACAATTGCGCCGATCTCGTTCGCCTCGCTGATCTCTGCCCATGCGATCGGCAGCGACGCGGCGTCGATACCGCCAAGCCGGTGCAGCCGCAGGGCTTCAAGGCGCGGCGCGATCGTGCCCCCGCCCTCTGCGGCCAATATCAGCACGCCGACGCGCTCGCGCACGGCACGGCCGAAGAAGCTGCCCCCGGTGGCCAATGCGCCCGCAAGCTCCAGCGACAGGAACGTCTTTCCGATCCGCGATTGCCCGGCGAGCAATACGACGCCCTGCTTCGGGAGCCAGCCCTTCAGCAGCCACGACGGGCGCACCGCCGCGTCGACGTCGGACAGGAAGCGCACGCGGGCAGCGGCGGCCGGAGCGGGCGATGGGGGCGGGATGATCTCCACGCCCGCCATATCGACGGCGGGGCTCTGCGATCCGGCCGCC
Organism: Sphingobium sp. TomTYG46; assembly: GCF_055396345.1. NCBI lineage: Bacteria > Pseudomonadati > Pseudomonadota > Alphaproteobacteria > Sphingomonadales > Sphingobiaceae > Sphingobium > Sphingobium sp. TomTYG46. The sequence goes on along the minus strand of NZ_AP027324.1, from coordinate 750,684 downwards.
GACAGGCCATAGGCGAAGGCGTTATCCACCTTGGCCTCTAGCTCTTCGACGGACCACGGCGGAGCATTGCCCTCGTTCCAATCAAGCATGACGTCCAGCGCCATCCCGGCCGAAAGGCCCATGTCCTTCACGATCGCGGCCGTGCGATAGGTCCAATCGTCGCCGCCCTGGCCTTCCACGGCCGGGGCGCGGGTGCGCAGAAAATCCCGCGCCCGCTCGATCGCCTCCAGTGTGTCCAGATCGGTCGACGGGGCCGTCGTATCGGCGCGCTCCCGTGCTGCGGCCAGCCGGGCAAGGAAGTGCAGCGGCGCGGCGGCCACAGGGCCGTCCCGCTCGATCTCATAGTGCCCCGTATCAATGACGCTGCCTGCGCCAAGAACATAGCCGTGGCGGCCGCGCACGTCCAAACCGGGGCCGGGATGATCGGCCGAATTGGCCACTTCGCGATCGGTGCGGAAATAGAGGTGCTTGCCCCCGGTCGGTGTGCGAACGGTTAGCGTCGGCGCGCCGAGCTCCAGAGCGGCAAGGGACGCGAGCCCCGGCTTCCCCCGCTTCGTGTCGACGTCCAGCACGAGCAAATCGCCGCCCGTCAGGACGCCGACGTTGTGGGGCAGTGGCCAGCCCTCGCCCATCACCGGGTCGGTCCAGAGCGCCCGCACCTTGTCGGGATCGCCCGTGGCCACGGCGGGAAAATCGGCAACGAGCGGAGTCTTCGTGCCCGCAACGATCGGGAAGACTTTGAAGCCCCTCGCCGCCCACGCCAGCGCGGCTTCGCGCATATCGCCGGGTTCGGATTTGGAGCGGAGGACGTCTAGAACGGTGGCCATTGTTGTGTCTCTTGTGACCAACGGCGTTATCCTTGCGGGCACCGGGCGCGCCCTGCGGCGCGATGATTGGAAAAATGGGCTAGGCGCGCAGCCAGCCGGGAGGAATTATCCCGGCGGCCAGATCGCGCGGCGCTGATCGGTTCCGGGGGTTGAGCGCCTGCTTCGCGGCGCGAGCCGGAACGAGCCACGGCTGCTCTTCAGGGCCGGTCGGAACGTCAGCAATCGCGACAATGACCTTATAGCCCGGTGGAACGGACAATTGCTCGTGCGGACGCGCCCGGCGCAGCGTCACCTTGACTTCACGGCAGAGTGCCGCCGTCCCGCGCCCCATCACGTCCGCCTCGCCTGGCCGACAATTTCAGGGGTGAGCGGCCGTCGCCAATCCTCATCGGGATTGGCACTATACCAATCGGGAAAGGGGCTACGGTTCGGCGCGAATGCGACCCGGCTCCGCTTAATCACGCGCGGGTCGCAGGTCCGCCGCACAATGCACGCGGGCTGCTCCAGCGGCCGAAGCACCTCTGCGCGGTCCTCGTCCGTGGTCGCGATGCGGACGAAGGCTCCAAGCCGGGCAGCGTCACGGTGATCGCGGTAAGGGTCGGGATGCACGCCCGGAACAGGGTCGCCATGGCGGCACCAGTTGCGGGTTTGGCCATCGGGCTCGATTCTGCTATGAAGCACCGTCGTTTCCTTTCGACGCATCAAGCCGGTTGCGCGGGTCTCCAGTTCGCGCGATCGGCTTTTCGTTTGGGGATCAGGCAGCTTCGCGACCGGCTTCAAGCCATGCGCGGGCGTCGGCCATCGGGATCAGGCGGCGCTTGCCCCGCTTCACGCTGCCGAGCTTGCCTTCGGCGATCAGCCGCCACGTCCAAGCAGGCGACACGCCCGCCCACTTGCAGAACGCGGGCACGGTGAGCGCTCCGGGCTCCAGAATATCGTCTTGGACTGTCACTGTCTGTTCTCCGCCGTGTATCGACAGGTGGAGAATGCGGCCCATGCGGGCGCATGGCGATTAGCCACTATTCGGCAAAAGCTCCGCGTCCAGCAAACGCTCCAGCGCCGACTCCAGAACGGGCCGAAGCTCACGGCGGCCGCGCAGCCAGTTCACATGCGCGACAAGGTGCGGGTCGCGCCGGAGCCGCTTCTTATAGAGGGTGTCGATATCGGCGAGGAATTGCCGATTTTCCTCCAGACGGCGGGAAGCCTTGATCTTCAAAGCTAGATCGGGCTCGTCCTTGTCGGCCAGGGTCTCGCGGTCGTATTCGACCTGCTTTCGCATCGTCGCGTAGGTTTGGCCGTCCAGCGGGTCGCGCCCCAACAGGAGCAACACGGCGTCCTGTGCCGCGCGGGAGAGGTTCGGACCCTTGGGGCCATCTGGAAAGCGACGAAGCGCCAGAAGGCAGATTGCGAGCGAATAGGCGCAGCCAACAAGCCAAGCGCGATTGGCATCCATGGCGCGAGGATTGCGCTCGCCACGCGGCCAGCCCGGTCGCGCCTGCACCACACGCCGAAGACGCCGATCAGGGTCTAGGGCACGCGCGCCCGCACCGAGCAACGCCAAGCGCTTCACGCCACTTCGGCCCTAACGAACGGCACGACGTTGGCGGCCTTGTCGCCTAGCACGGTCGTTTCCATGAAATTCGCCCATGCGCTCAAGGCGGCCCGGCGTTCCTCGAAGCGGTCGCTGCGGTTGTATGTCCGCATGATCTTCGACGTCGTGGCGCTGGCCGTGTGGTTCAAGCACCGATCGGCCACGGCCGGGTCGACGGCTAGGTGATCGCACGCCATGGTCGCGAAGCTCGTGCGCAGATCGTGGATCACCCATTCGGGCATCGGCTCCGGCTCGCCGCCGTTGGCCTCTGCGGCCTTTGCTCGTGCTTCGGCGATAGCAGCGTCCAGCCGCCGCTTGCCCTTGGCGAAGCCGCTTACCGGGCTATAGCCGGTCGTGCTGAAGAGGTAGGGATTGGGCTTTGCCCGGCCCTTTTCGTCGACACTTTCAGTCGGCCGTTCCTCGTCGGCCAAGGCTTCCGCGATGATCGAGCGCGCCAACGGCGACAGGGGCACGCGGAGCGCCTGGCCGTTCTTCGTGCGGCTGGCCGGTAGGGTCCAGACAGCGGCCTCCGCGCTAAGGTCCAGTTCGGCCACCGGCAGGCCCGCGATCTCTTCGCGGCGCATCGGCAGCACCATAAGCAGGCGATACATAGGGCCGAAGGGGTAGCCGAGCGTCCCGGCCGCCTCCCAAATCTCCGCAAGCTCGTCGACGGTATGATAGCGGTCGCGCTGATTTTCCTTGCCGGGCTTCTTCACCGTCCCGGCCGGATTGGCCGCGATAATGTCCTCGTGAATGCACCAGTTGAAAAAGGCGTTCGCATAGGCGAGCGCCCGATTGGCGGCGATCGGTGACGTCTTCGCGTGCTTCTTTACGGCGTCGGCGATATCGGCCTTCGTGATCGAAGCGGGCTCCCGCCGCACCAGTTCGCGGAGAAGCCCCTTCTTCCCGTCCAGCGCCCGGCGCACCGCAGTGCCCCGGCGGAGGTTGGCCAGTTTCTCCCGTTCGTATTGGTCGAGCACGTCGGCGAGGCTGCGGCGGCTCTTCGCCGCTTGCTCTGCCTGCCGCACGGCTTCGCGTTTTTCGGCGTTGGGGTCGCCGCCCGCGTCAATGATGCGGCGCACGTCCTGCGCGGCGGTGCGCGCGCCGGGGATATCCATGGCGGGCCAACGGCCAAGGGTGATGCTGGCGCGCTTCCCGTTCTTCAAGCGCGGATTGCTGATCCACGAGGCGCTGCGCTCGCCGACCACCAGCAACAGGTTCGGCTCGCGATCATCGCGAAGCCGTATCCGCTCGCCCTTCTTCACCTTGGCGATGGCTGCGACGATCACGGGCTTGGTCAAGGCGGCGGGCATGGTATGCGCTCCATATGTATTCCAAAAAGCCGCTATCGGAGGGTAGAGCCCGGTATCGACTTGTATAGAATCTAGGAGCGGACCCGCTGACATGTCAAACGTGTTTAACGGGTTATACGGGGTTTATAGTGGAATACAGGATCGTCACGGAGGGTCTAGTGGAGAGATGGCCGGACGCGCCTGCCTCGACTCTTAATCAGCGGGTCCTAGGTTCGAGCCCTAGTGCGTCCACCATTTTCTCCCAGAAAATACAGCGTTTCATCGCGTGGTGGCACTGCCGTACCTTGTTCTAACGGACCTACCGTAAAAAGATTCCCCGCCCCGGATGCTGACCGGATTTCGCTTCGCAGAAGCGGGCCGTCGGCTAGTCTGGCTTGCTGAGGCCCAGCAACCCCACCCTCCCCCAAACATGACGAAGTCGCGCGTTACGCGTAGAATTTACGCGAAGCGCGCAGGGCTTTCTCCTTAGACCGCAACTCTTTCCAATAACTCCATCAACAGTGGCCGCAGCCGCCCGATTTCCTGCCGATGCGCAGCGCTGAGTGTGGTGAGTATCCCGTGCGCCTGCTCAGTCAGTTCGAGCAGCGCCTGCCGACGATCCTGCTCCGATAAACGCCGCCGCACGAGGCCCAGCGCCTCCAGTCGGTCGACAAGGCCAGTCGCGCTATGGGGTTTGAGGATCAGCCGTTCCGCGACATATCCGACCGTCGCCCTGCCCCGTGGCGCGGCGCGGATGGCGAGGAGAGCTTGATGCTGCTGGGGCGTCAGACCGCACTGCGCCGCCTCCCTTTCGCTGAACGCCTGGAACTGCCGCAGGGAGAAGCGGAAATCGGCAAGGGCCGCATAGTCATTGTCGGTCAACTCATCGGCCATGCAACATCATAGCGTGCCAAGGGGCATTGATAAATATCGTAATGCGATATAGTTGCTCCCCGCATGACCTCATCGACTTCCTATCCATCGCAAAGCCTTCTTGCCGATCATAGCGCCAACCTACGCATGATGATGCTGGCCGCCGCCGCACTGATCGTCGGGACGGGCGGTGCTCTGGGCGCATGGCTGCTGCTTCGGGCGATTGCGGTAGCGACCAATCTCTTCTGGTTCGGGCGGCTCTCTGCCGCGCCTACTGCGATCACGGACAACATGCTGGGGATCGGCGTCATCGCGGTTCCGGTCATAGGCAGCCTGATCGTAGGCGTGATGGCACGCTATGGGTCGGAAAAGATTCGGGGGCACGGCATTCCAGAAGCGATCGAGGCGATCCTCTATGGCGAAAGCCGCTTGTCGCCCAAGGTTGCGGTGCTGAAACCCCTCTCCTCTGCAATTTCCATCGGCAGCGGCGGGCCGTTCGGCGCGGAGGGGCCGATCATCATGACCGGCGGAGCGATCGGGTCTCTATTCGCTCAACTCTTTCATCTGAGCGCGGCGGAGCGCAAAACCCTACTGGTCGCGGGCGCCGCAGCGGGTATGACAGCGATCTTCGGCACGCCCATGGCCGCCATCCTGCTCGCCGTTGAGGTTCTGCTGTTCGAGTGGAAGCCGCGCAGTTTTGTGCCAGTGGTTATTGCAGTGCTGATCTCACTGCTGTGGCGGCCAGTGCTGATCGAAAGCGGGCCGCTCTTTCCCGTGCATCATGCGGTGGAACTGACGCCAGTGCTGATCGGAATTGCACTGGGCATGGGGGCAATCGCAGGGGTGCAGGCGACGTTGCTGTCTGCGCTGCTGTATCGGATCGAGGATATGTTCGGACGTCTGCCCGTCCACTGGATGTGGTGGCCAGCGATCGGGGGGCTTGCCGTCGGCATCGGCGGGCTGTTGGACGCGCACGTGCTGGGCGCGGGTTATGAGAGTATCAGGGGCCTTCTGGACGGCTCGTTGGCGGTGCGAGTGGCGCTGGCGCTGTTGGTGGTTAAGGCGGCAGTGTGGCTGATCGCGCTAGGATCCGGAACGTCGGGCGGCGTGCTGGCGCCGCTCTTGATGCTGGGCGGGGCATTGGGCTTTTTGCTGGGTCAGTATCTGCCGGGCGGGAGCGCGCTGTGGGCAATGGCGGGGATGGCCGGGACGATGAGCGGGGCGATGCGCGCGCCGCTGACCGCCGCCTTGTTCGCGGCGGAGCTAACCGGGGATTTCGCGATGCTGCCGCTGACGATTGCGGCGTCGGTGGGGGCCTATGCGGTAAGCGTACTGCTGATGCGGCGCTCGATACTAACCGAGAAGATCGCTCGACGCGGGCGGCATGTGCTTCAGGAATATACGGTTGATCCGTTCGACTTCCTTCAGGCTGGGCAAGTGATGACGCGAGAACCGCAGACGCTGGAAGGAACGATGTCCATTGGTGCGGTCATTGGCTTCTTTGCGGGGCAGGCCGTCCATCGCAGTTACCCGGTGGTGGACAAGGAAGGGCGGCTCATCGGCCTTGTTTCCCGTTCTGATGCGCTGCGCTGGCAGGTGGACGGCGCGCCTGTGCAAGCGACCCTCGCAGAAGTCTTGTCCGATGCATCGCAGCCCTATGGCACGCCGGATGATCCGATCAGCCGCATCGCGGACATGATGGTCGATGCAGGCATCGGCCGCATTCCGATCGTCGAGCCCGCATCGCGCAGAGTCATCGGCATTGTGGCTCGGCAGGACCTGCTCAAGCTCCGCTCCGTCCATCGCGGCGCGGAGGTGGCTCGGACGAGGGGATGACCGAGCCGTTCGGTCGGCGGCGGTTACACGATCAAGGCGATACGACCATGGCGGCCCGCGAAGCCCGCTGACCCAAACCCAAGGAAGGAAGCTGGGGCCATGATCGGCGTCGAGGAGGGTGCGCCGCCCTCCATCGTGACGATCCGGGCACGACATCTTCAGAAACGATACTGCTCGATGGACCACCCTGTTAGGCGGAGCCATCTGAGCCACCTTCTCCGCGTCTCAGTGCCTAGATTTCCCTGACGATCAGGAAATGGCCAGAACGCCCTGATAGGCGGGATCTTCCAGAGCCTTGCCCGCTCCCATTGCCACGCACATCAGCGGCATTTCCGCGACCTTCACTGGCAAGCCGGTTTCCTCCATCAGCGCCTGGTCCAGTCGCCGCAGCAACGCGCCGCCGCCCGTCAGGGTGATGCCTTCCTCGATGATGTCCGCCGCCAGTTCCGGCGCGGTCTTCTCCAGGGCTGTCCTGACCGCCATCTTGATCTGGCCGACGGGTTCTGCAAGCGCGTCCACGATTTCCGCCTCGCTGATCGTCATTTCGGCAGGGCGGCCATTTACCAGATCGCGGCCCTTGACCACTATCCGCCGCCCTTCGCCGTCGGGTAGCGTCGCCGCGCCGAGTTCACATTTCACTCGTTCGGACGTTGCTTCGCCGATCAGGAGGTTGTGGTTGCGCCGGATATGCGATGCGATCGCATCGTCCATGCGGTCCCCGCCGACCCGCGCGGAATTGCTGTAGGCGATCCCGCGCAGCGACAGGACCGCGACTTCGGTTGTTCCGCCGCCGATATCGACCACCATCGCACCGCGCGGTTCCGTAACCGGCAATCCCGCGCCGATCGCCGCCGCCATCGGTTCCTCGATTAGTTGGACATGGGCGGCCCCGGCATTGGCCGCGGCATCGCGCAGCGCGCGCCGTTCCACCATGGTCGATCCGGACGGAACGCAGACCACGACCTCATGGCGTCGGCCAAAGCGGCTGCCGTTCAGCGCCTTGTCGATGAAATGCTTGATCATCTGTTCGGCGACGTCGATGTCCGCGATAACACCATCGCGCAAAGGCCGGATCGCCTGGATATTGGCGGGCGTCTTCCCCATCATCAGCTTTGCTTCATTGCCCACCACCTTTACGCGACGGAACCCCTGCCGGGTTTCGATGGCGATGACCGACGGCTCATTGAGGACGATCCCCCGGTCGCGGACATGGATAACCGTGTTAACAGTGCCAAGGTCGATGGCCATGTCAAAGGCAGAGGACGAGAAAAACCGGGGCAATTTCATCGAACAGAGGCAATCTTTTTGCGGGAGGGAAATGCTTGCCTCGCCCCTGCCGATGCCTCTAGGCGAGCAGAAGAGCGCTGCGACGACCCGTCCGGTAACCGGGTTCAACCGAAAGGCCCAGCCGTGGCACTAGCGCATTGGGAAATCCGCCCTGGCCCGGAACAACGCTCATTCTCTAGAGAAGCCAGCCCTCCCCGCTGCGGCCCAACGATTGTCCTTCCTGTAGAAACGCCACATGCCATAAGTCCGGAAGGCCAAATTCACCTGGCGATATCCCAGATTTTCAACAACGGCAGCGACGCCGATCATGAAAAGGTCGCGTGCACTGGGCGTCCGTCTGAGCTGCATTTCCTCAAGCGCCAGGGTTCCAAGACTGAGCGCGGTTCCGAACAGCACCGTCAAAGAGAAGAAGGCAAGCACGACCGTGCCCGATCCGATCCCCAGAAAGTAAAGGATGGGGATCAAAAGATAGCCCAACAGTTCGCACGGCGGTCCGAGCACATCTTCAATCACGATCAATGGCATTCCGATCAGACCGATACGGCCGTAACGAGGGTTGAACAGCATGCGCCTATGCTCGACAATCGTCTCCAGCGCGCCCTGCTCCCACCGGGCGCGCTGGTTGCGCAGCCCTCTCCAGTTTTCGGGCGCATCGGTCCAGCATACCACTTCAGGAACGAAGGCAATGCGATAAGGCCGCTTCTGCTCCCGCATCCGGCGATGGATACGGGTGACGACTTCCAGATCCTCACCGACCGTGTCGTGCCGGTACCCGCCTATTTCCACCAATGGCGCCCGCCGGAATATGCCGAAGGCCCCGGAAATCAGCATCAGCATATCGAGCCGCGCATTGGCGATGCGGGCCGTCAGGAAAGCCCGAAGATATTCCAATATCTGATAGCGCGGCAACCAGCGACGCGGCAGCCGGATCTGGCGAACATGCCCGCCTTCGACAATTGATCCGTTCGCGATGCGAATGGCTCCGCCTACTGCCATCAACGAACCATCATCTGTCATGAAAGGCTCCGCAGCGCGCAGCAAGCCATCGGGCTCAATAATGGAATCGGCATCGATGACGCAAACCAGCGGCGCGGCGGCAAAGCCCAATCCGGCGTTCACGGCGTCCGCCTTCCGCCCATTCTCCTTGTCGATCAGGATGAGGTTCGGATAGCGAGCGGAACCATATATCCCTAAAATGCGCGTTTTCTGAAGCGCCGCCAATTGTTCTCGTTCAATCGGGCGGAGATCGAACTCCTGAATCAGGACGGACAAGGTTGCGTCGTTGGACCCGTCATTGACCAGTATCACTTCATGGTCCGGATATTCCAGCGCCAGCAAGGCGCGCGCGCTGTCTGCGATTGACAACTCTTCATTGAAGCAGGGCGCGATGACGGACACGGGGAGGGCAAGGTCGGCATAGCGAGACCAGAGGTCATAGGATCGCTGAGCAGGTCTGACACGCGTGGCAAAGACTCGTGCAGCAAGCAGCAACTGGATAGTCGAAACGAGATTGCGAACGGTCACGACCAGAAAGCACAGGACACCTATCACGACCATGGTGCCCAGCCCGACGCTTTCCAACGTCGAGGATATAGAACCCACGTCCATCAGGCAGTCCCCAGCACCTGTTGAGCCTGCTGTGCGCGAAGGCGTACCCAGGGCGAAGGATCTTTGCGCAGTTCCGCGATAGCAGGCAGGCTGCTGTTCAGCCTCATCAACTGACACGCGCGGATGGCTCGGGCACGGACGGGAGGCACGGGGTCGTTCAAAAGCGGCAATATCCATTTGGCGCTGCCGGGGTGCCCCAATCGGGCGGCCGAATCCAATGCAGCCAGACGCACAGGCGCATGGGTGTCGGCGGCGGCAGCTTCCAATAGTGGAAGCGCAGAGAAATCTTCGGTCCACCCAAGGGCGTCGATCACAAGCGCCCGGACTGCTGGGGGCAAATCGGCGGACTGAGCCAGGCTGAACAGTTCGGACGGATGGCGTGCAGCGATCAACCTGAACAAGGTTCGATGTAACGGCGTGATTTGCGCGCTTCGCAGGTCCAGATGGTCAATCAACTCGTTTGGCGGAGGCAAGGCATCCAACCGAGCAAGCAGCGAAGCGGCCTCCAACCGCGTGTCGAGCTTCGGATCCTCCCGCAGCACAAGGTAGAGCATATCGATCGCCTGCCCTCCTCCTATACTGCCGAGTAGTCGCAGGGCGTCGATCTGCCGCCTCGGCCGGGGCCGCCTCGCCGCCACCAGCGCCTGCTTGAGCAACCCTTGCTCCTCCACCAGGGCAACGAGCCGCTCTCTTTCTTCACCCCTGAGAAGTTGAACAATCCGGCTGATCGCCGCCAGTCTTTCAGCTGGGCGGGCAAGCTGGAAAGCGGGCGACGCGGCGATATTTTGGCCAGCCCCCAGGATTTCCCTCGTCAGGGCGCGGGTCAGTTCCGCCCTCGCGACGCTGGCACGCTCCTTTCGATCACGGCGCATCACCAGGAAGAGCAGCCAGGCGGCCATCGCCAGCGCCCCGTAGACGGATATGAATATGGCGATCCGGGCAACATGATCGGCGATGGGGAAGCCCGGCACGATCAGAACCTGACCTGAAGACCTAGCGTCCCACCTGTCCGCCTGTAGGTAGCGCGACGGCGGTCATAATCGACCCCTGCCCGAAGTGAGACCTTGTCAGTGATCGGCATGGTTGCGCCCGCGAACAGGGAATGAACCTGCCGGGTTATCCCGGCTTCCGTATCGGGATAGGTAGCAGCTCCGGCATAGAGTGTTGCCCCGCCCGAGAAGGTGCGATCCATTCGGCCGGACACGCCCCACCGGTGGGTGCCATCTTCATCCCACAGGTTGATCATCCGGACGGTGGCAGCCAGTCTCAACTTTTGCGCTGCAAGCCGAACGCCGGGCTGAAAGACGGTGACCGACGCATCGCGATATTCCGCATGCCGCAAATCAGCCAGCACCGTCGCAAATGAGGTAATGTCCGCCTCCATTCCGGCTGTCACGCCCCATTTTTCCCGGAAGTTCGCATTCGGCGTCACGGCTAAAGCCAGGAAAGTCCGAAGCTTGTTGCCGAACCGATGGTCGATGCGGGTTTCGAGGCGGGTGTCAGCAAATGATCGCCGGTCTCCTCTTTCCACAGTCAAGGCTGCCGACGTATTGGAGTCAATGCCGCCGAAAAGAGCGATATTCGTGTCATACCAGGTTTGGCTGGGCCGATTGGCAAAGGACACGCGGGAAACGCTCTGCGTGGCCGCCAAGCCCCAGTGCGTCGGCGCGGCACTGGCGGGATCGCGATCGTCCAATTGACGCCTGATGGCAACGGCATCCGCATTTGCTGGAGACCGCTGCTCCAGGGCGACAAGCTCCCGCTCTGCCGCTGCCCGGTCGCCAGACCACAGATAAGCGCGCGTCAACGCTGCACGAATGTCGAGGTCTTCTGGTGCCAGCAGTTCTGCGTGACGAAGGGTCGAAATCGCCTGTGGATAGCGTTTATCAAAGGCATAAGCACTGCCAAGCATGCGCAAGATTTCCGCATCATTTGGATTGGCGGCATCCGCCTGCTCCAGCCTGCCAATAGCCGTAGCGAAATCTTGCCGTGCCAAGGCTGCCTGTGCTTGCGCGATCAACTCCGCACGCTGCGGAACATTGGTGTCATCCTCCGCGACGGTTGCCGCTGCAATCGCCAGAACAAGCAGGCTCATTGAACGGGCCTCGCAGATTTGAGGATGGCGTTTACCCGCACGACAAGTTCATCCGGGATGAACGGTTTCGTCAAATAGTCACGAGCGCCCGAAGTCAGCGCCGCCAATACGTCGGCCTGCGCCTTCCGCGAGGTCAGCATGACAACCGGCATCCCAGGTCGCTCTTCTGCTAGAGCCCTGAGCACATCGGGACCGGACATGACCGGCATCATGGCATCAAGTACGAGGAGGTCGTATTCGCCTGCTCGCGCTTCCCGCAGCGCAGATGCGCCATCTTGCCTGATTGTCACATCGTGACCTGCCGCTTCAAGCTTGAACCGAACCAATTCGCCCAGCAGATCGTCATCGTCTGCGACCAGGATATGCGCCACCTGACCTTTTCCTCTTTTTTGCCGGCCCCTAAATATCAGCTACATGCGACTAGTGCGAAAAGTTTCTTTTCTTAACAACGGGTAAACCGCCATTTTGGTTCAATTCGCCGTAGCGGAAAAACGCTTTGACAGACTTGCCATGCCTTGTGGAAAACTGATTTTGGCGCTGGGGCGAGAAAGTGAAACGGCGCGACAGGGTCTGCCGTGTCCCCGAAGTGGACCACACATCCGACGAATTGGATGTCGGACACGCCATCATTTAACAGCGAATCTCGAATTGCTCAGCTAATGTGCTGCACGCCCCAAAATGATGCGGAATTTGCGCACCAAAAGTTACAAATCGAGTAGAAAGCTCTTCTTTTTTTCATCAAAAGTTCTATTTGTGAGGGGCGTATCGCATTGGGGCTATTGCAGATGATCGACCTGTCACCTCAACCTCAGAATGAGACTTCCGACGGGGCAGAACTTCAGTCCGGGCCGCGTCACGATACGGCCGTTCGGAACCGCCCCGCAGAACATCATCATCGCGCGGGACTGTTCACCTATGAAAGCGCCGAGGCGAGCATACAGTTTTTATCGCGTTGGGCGGGACCGATCGTCCTGGCTGGGACCCTTGTTCTTCTAGGGTGGTGGTTCGTTGCATGATTCGCGAAAATGGCAGCCTGATTCGAACAAGCGCTTCGTAAGTGCGGTAAATTTTCGCTTGCACATTTCTGCCATTGAATTTCGGGTCGTCGCAGATGTGGGGCGCCGTACCTCCCCATCCTAACGGATCATCGGAAAAGAGCATCCGAGCGTCCCAGCAATGATTGCCAGCCCGATACAATTATGTCCTGCTGCTCCGCAACATAATCACAAGGCAGCGGATGCCTGATGCACACATTCATCCTTCGGGATGAAGCGTAGTTGACGTCAGGACACGAAAAGGGTTGCAGATGTCGAAAATCGATCTGGCGATCGAGGGATTTCCCGGTCGCCAGCCTACAACATCCGCCGTTCAGCGGAACGTAAGGCTTTGGCTGTGCCTATTGCTCGTAGCAGCAGACATGGCCGCTCTCGCAACTGGCTTTGGTCTTGGCTTGCGCGCGGCTGGCGTGCCCTTGCTCTTCTCGGGGCTATGGCAACCACTTGGCGGGGGCATGATCGTGTACGGGATCGTCGCCTTTCATAATCAGGCATTCAATCCCGTCTGCCTGACTCAATTAACGCCCAGCTTGCGCAATGCATCGCTTGCGCTGGCTGGAACGCTGCTGATCTTCCTGCTCACGGTTTTCTCGCTGAAGGCGACCGGTCATCTTTCGCGGCTGGGCATTTCGGCAGGCATACTTTGCAGCGCAACTCTGTTGGTTATCCAACGCCTGATTATCGTTCGCACGGTGCGGAGACATTTCAGCGACAATCTATTCGCACAACTGATGATCATCGATGGGGGCATGATCCCTGAAGATGTCAGCGGCATGGTGATTGTCGATGCGCAAGGTGCAGGCATCAAGGCAGACCTCGACGATCCTTATATGCTGCATAGGCTAGGCACCTTGCTGCGCGATTTTGACCGTGTGGTCATATCCTGTCCTGCCGATCGCAAGACGGATTGGGCTCAAATGCTCAAGGGCGGCAATATCCTGGGCGAGATCATCGTGCCGGAACTGGATTCGATGGCGCCCTTGGCTGTGCAAACATATCGCGGCGTTTCCACTCTCGTCGTGGCGCGCGGTCCTCTGAACCTCGCGAACCGCGCGCAAAAGCGGCTTTTGGATATCGCCATCACTGTACCGCTGCTGATCGCACTGACGCCCTTGCTGGTTGCGATCGCGATCGCGATCCGGCTCGATTCGCCTGGCCCCATCTTCTTCAAACAAGAACGTATCGGCCGCGGAAATCGACTGTTCCACATTCTGAAGTTCCGAAGCATGCGCGTTGAACAATGTGACGCGGCTGGCGCCTCATCCACACGACGGGATGATGATCGCGTCACTCGAGTAGGTGCTTTCATCCGCAAAACCAGCATCGATGAACTGCCCCAACTGATCAATGTTCTGCTAGGCGAAATGAGCCTGGTGGGGCCACGTCCTCACGCTCTGGGCTCGACAGCCGAAGAACAGCTATTCTGGCAAGTCGACCGTCAATATTGGCATCGCCATGCGCTGAAGCCGGGCATCACGGGCCTTGCTCAAATCCGCGGATTCCGTGGCGCTACCGAGACGCGCCGGGACATTCTCAATCGCGTTGAAGCCGACCTCGAATATCTCCATGGCTGGAGCCTGATGCGCGACATCGCTATCCTGATCGGTACATTCAACGTCCTGATTCATCGCAACGCTTACTGAGGGACAGGCGGTATCGCCCTCTACGTATGATTTTTGCACCACCTCATTGAATTTGCGACGGAATGAGTGACGCTCGGCGCGTACGTGAACTATTTGTTAAGCGTAAAATAGGATATGTCTGCTATCTCGAACAGGGCGGACAAATCACGTGGCAGACGATCTTGCGCCGGTTGCCGTTGCGCAACATTCTTCCTTTGATAGCAACAAGGATTGTGCGCCCAAGCTGGTGTATTCATCCTTCGCGGATCGCGCCGATCGCGGCGTCGAAATTCTGTCCCGTTGGGCAGGGATCATCACCTTCGCATCTGCAACCGGTTCGATCATCTGGTATTGGCTCTGACGAAGACTCAGCTTAATCTTGCTGCCAGATGAACAGCGTCCGGTTTGATACCTTGCTGGCAGATTAACAGTCCTCAACCGCAACAAAGCGCCGATGATCGCTCGTTTTCACGATGAAACGAAGCGTGGCATAGTCGCGACAAGCTGCATGTTAAGAGGTTCGTTTTGCGCGCAAAGGCGCCTAGCATGCCCTGATTGCTGCAATGCAATAAAGGGTTGCACATTTGGCTATCATTTACACTCCACATTTTTGGAGGCGCTTTAACGCGCCTGCAAGCCATGATCTTTCTCCGGTCACTCGGGTGGTTGCCGCAGCCATGAGCTGTGCTGCGCTCACCGCTCTACCCTGTCCCGTCAGCGCTCAGACGGCGACGGTCGATGACGCTTCACGGCTCAAGACGATGGGCCTCCATGCGACGGCTGGCGTCGACCTTCTATATGACGACAATGTTTATCGTGTGGATGATCGGCTGGAGAATCCCACCGACGACATCATCGTAACGCCTTGGGCTGAACTGACTTATGGGAAGCCGATAGGACGACATGACCTGCTGCTGAGAGGCCGGGTCGGCTATGATCGGTTTATTTCGGAAGGGCAGCGCAGCAAATTGCGGCTCGACGCCGAGGCGAAGGCAGTCATTCGTTTTGGCGCGACCTGTTCCATCACGCCAGTTGCATCTTACAGGCAACAGCGTGCTGATTATGGCGACATCAATCAGCAAACGGAAAATCTGCAGCGGTTCACCACTTTTGGCGCAGACGTGAGTTGCGAGCGCCCGGGCTTGTTCCCGGTGGCATCCTACCGTCGCGACATGACACGCAATGATAACCCCTTCGATTATGCGGATCAGACAAGCGACACATTTGTTGCCGGGGTCGGCTATAACATGCCGAGCCTGGGTACGCTGACCGCCTTTTATGAGCGCGTGAACAGCGATCGGAACAAGCTTGGCATTGAAAATCGAACCAACAGTTATGGCCTGCGGTTCAAGCGTGAGGTGTCGCCAATCACGCAACTTGATGCCGAGGTGCGCTGGCTGAATGTGAGGAGCGATTCGGCGGCCGTTGGCAATTATAATGGCCCAGGCTGGGATGTGAGTATTTCGACCAGCGTCGTTCCCCGGCTCAAACTGACGGCCACGACAGAACGCAGCGTTGTTAACGACAGCCTGATAGCCAGTGGTTTTGCCATCCGGACCAGATATCGACTGGAGGGCGAGTTCACCATTTCGGAACTCACCTCTGCCGGATTCTACGGCGAACTGGAGCGGCGCAGGTTCCGCCAGGACGCCGCTTTGCGGCCATTCTCCATAACCGCCGACCGCAACCAGCGGTTCGGAGCAATGCTGAAACGCAAGCTGTCGGATCGCGTCGACATCTCGCTCGATGCGCAACGCTACAAGCGGCGCACCGATACGGATGTGGCTGAATATCGCGGAACCCAGGTGACACTGGGCACGGCGATCCGATTTTGACCTCGAACTTAAAGGAGCATGAACTGTGAAAGCAGAGGCTCTCCTGACCAGCTTCTCGATCTTCCTTGCAGTCGCCGCAGCAGCACCCGGTGACGCGCAGACGGCCGAAATGGCGGTCACTACAGCGCCGCCGTCGGCCAAGCCTCAGGCCGACGCAGGGTATCAACTGGGGCCTGACGACGAAGTAAGGATTGCGATCTTCGGTCAACCAGACCTGTCATCCACGACCCGCATCAAGGAAGACGGCACCGTTACGCTCGCCTTAATCGGTCCGATTCAAGCTCGGGGCAAGACGACGTCGCAACTGGCTCAGGCAATCGCGGCCAGTTACGCGAGCGGAGGCTTCCTCGCCAATCCTTCGGTCAACGTCGAGGTGAGCAATTATGTCAGTCGCTTCGTCACTGTTCTGGGCAATGTGCCCCAAGCAGGCAATTATCCGCTGGATCGCAACTATACGGTCGCGTCGATGCTTGCCAAGGCTGGCGGCTCGACGAAGGACGGCGCCAACGCCGTCATCCTGACGCCAGTCGATGGCAGCGGCGCCGTCCGCATCTCGCTCGCCGACATGGCTGTCGGGGGCAGTCGCCAGCTAAAGCCCGGAGACATACTGTTCGTCCCGCCAGTTGAGAAGGTCTATGTGTACGGCCAGGTGCAGCAACCTGGCGCCTTCTCGTTCGCACCGGGCCAGAGCTTCCGCCAAGCGCTCGCACTGGCGGGAGGGCCGACGCTCGCAGGTTCTACCAAGCGCATAAAAGTACGCCGGGGAGGCAAGGAAATACAGGCGAACCTGGATGATCCGGTTCAGCCTGAGGACGTCCTCATCATCCGGGAGAAGCTGTTTTGACGACAATCGATCATGGCTTCGCGCAGGATCGGTCCAGTGGCATGCGGGACTGGTTCCTGTCTTTTCGACGCAGCACGGTAAATGCCGAGGCTCCCAATGGTGGGCCTAGCGCAGCAATGGCTGAGCCGCTGCTGCTCGACACGCCCGTGGCGCCGGGGTTCCGGCAACAGCAAGATGAGATGGCGGACGTGCCGCGCGCCCTTTCGATGGGGGCGATGGCCGCGCCCCTGAAGCCGATCAGCTTGCGGCGGGATTCCATCTACAGCGCTTTCAGCACGGCGATGCCGGTGACGGATCGTCACGGGCTGGCGGGGCGGAACAGCGAGCTGGAGAAGCTGGTCGAGGCGATCGTCGTTCAGCGGAAGCATGCGGTGATCTTCGGGACGCGGGGGTCGGGCAAGACTTCGCTGGCGAGGGTTTTTGGCGATCTGGCGGATGAGGCCGGATGCGTTGCGCTTTATGGATCCGCTAGCGGGGATGCGGACTTCGATGCGTTGTTCCGGCCGTTCCTCAGCGAGCTACCGATGAGTGCTGGCGGGCAGGAAAAAGCGCGGAAATTAATGAATGAAACCATTGATGGAACGCGGTTGGCGAACTTGCTGGTGGAAGACGTACGCCAGCGTACGATTTTGATCCTGGATGAGTATGACCGGGTCCGTTCGGACGAGGCAAAGTCAGACGTTGCGACGCTGCTGAAGCTGCTGACCGATATTCATTCACCGGTTCAGGTGGTGCTGGTGGGCATCGCGGGAGATGTGGACGGGCTGATCGCGGCGCATCCTTCACTGCGGCGGCATATCGCGCCACAACGGGTCGCCCCGATCCCCAAGCTGGAGCTGGAACGGCTGCTGATGAGCTGCGCGGACAATGCGCGGCTGAGCCTTGACCCCGACGCGCTCGATGCGCTGGCGGGCGCGGCGATGGGATCGCCCTACCATGCGCGGCTGTTCGGCATGCAGGCGGCGCTCGTCACCGAGTCCGCAGGACGCGAGCGCATGACGCTGGCCGACGTGGAGCAGGGCCTCGCTTCCGCGCTGGAAGATTGGGCGGAGATGAGCGGCGCGACCCACGCGCTGTTCCGCCGCGTGTTGTGGGAAGCCAATGCGAGCCGCCGGATGATCGCGCTGGCAGGCGTGGCCGCTTCGCAGATGTCGGTCATCTCTTATGACCGGCTGGTGCGCCTAAGCCATGAAGTGTTGGGCGGCGGATCGATCAATGAAGGTCAGGCGGCTGATGCGATGCGACGGCTGGAGCCTGCCCTTACGCCAATGCCCGGCGGCGAGTTGTTCATGTTCGAGGATACGCTGGCGCCCCAGTTTCTGTTGTTGATGGCGAAGCAGCCGGTGCCCGCGACGCCCCCTGCCCCCACCCCCGCCGAAGAGATGCGGGCCATGTTGCGAGGAGTTGACGGGCTATGACCATGAACCCGATCGATCTGCTGTCGGCCGTGCAGGCGCGATGGCGGACGGCGGCGCTGCTGGGCGGCGCGCTGTTCCTGATCATCGCCATCCTGGCCTTCGTCCAACCGCGCCAATATGCGGCGACATCCTCGCTGCTGCTGGACCTGTCGCAGACGGACCCCACGGATGCCAACAATCAGCCCGGCGTTCGGGTGGAGGTGGATAGCATCCTGGGGACGCAGACCGATGTCATCCGGTCGGCCAAGGTGATCAATGCCGTGGCGAAGGAAGCCGGTTTCGTTGATGCCCTGCCAAAGGACACGCCCCTCGACGCGCGTTTGCAGCAGGCCGCCGACCGGGTTCGGGCCAATCTGACCGTAACGACGGGGCGGCAGAGCAATGTGCTGCAACTGCAATATCTGGATGCCGATCCGGCGGTAGCGGCCAAAGTCGCAAACCTTGCCGCCCAGATTTACATGCGTGAGCAGGTCGAACTGCGCGCATCCCCCGCGCGCGGTTCCGCCAAATGGTTCGACGAGCAGACGCAGGAAGTACGCCGCCGCTACGAACTGGCGCAGAAGCGGCTGTCCGATTTCCAGCGGGCGCATGACATTATCGGCATCAACCGCATGGACCTTGAAGCCGAGAAGCTGAAGAACATGTCCTATCAGCTGACGCAGGCGCAGGCCGAGGCGGCAGCGGCGCGATCCAAGGCGGGCGCGGGTTCCGTTTCGGACATCGAAGGATCGCTGATCGTCCAGAATTTGCAGGAGCAGGTCGCGACCCAATCGGGCCGGGTTTCGGAGCTGTCGAAGACACTGGGTCCGAACCACCCGAGCATGGTCGCGGCGAACGCACTATTGTCGGAACTGCAATCGAAGCTGGCGGCGGCGCGGTCGAGCCAGGCCGGTGCGGTGAATGCGAACAGCGTCGCTGCAAACCGCCGTGAAGGCGACCTTAAGTCCAACATGGCAGGTCAGGAAGACCGCATGATCCGCATGTCGGACGTGCAGGACCAGTTGATGGTCATGCAACGGGACGTGGATGCCGCACGGCAGACCTACGATACGGTTCGGCAGCGCTTCAACGAGGCCACGCTGAAAAGCCAGATCTCGCAGCCCAATGCCAGCCTGCTGGATGAGGCGTCCGTACCGCTGTTGCCAGCCAAGCCCAATCTTATGTTGTGGCTGATCGCAGGGGTCGCTCTGGGCTTGATCGGCGGGGTGGCGGCAGTTGTGATCGCCGAGATCCTGAAGCCTCGCGTTCGATCCGCCGCTGGTGTCGCAAAGGCGACCGAAGTTGAAGTCATCACCGAACTGCTGCCGGTCCCGACCCGGGGCGGCTGGTTCCTCAATCGGCAGGAGGCCGCATGAGACTGCGTTCCACGGCAGGCGCCCCACCCCAGTTAATGCCCGGCGGCGGCACCGCTGCGCTACGCCCGAGAGGGCGGGACAAGCAGAGCTTTGCCAAGCTGGCGGTGGATCACGGGTTCCTGGCGGAATCCGACGTCACCCGGGTCGACATGCATGCGCGTGAGCATGGCCTTGCCTTCCACGAGGCGGCTGTTGAGATGGGCGCGCTGGATACCGAGGCGGCAAATCTGCTGGCGGCGCTGGCAGGCGGTTTTTCGCTATTGCCAGCGGGTGATGAGCGGATCGACCCGGCCGTTGTCGCAGCCTTCGACCCCGCAAGTCCCTACGCGGCCAAGGTCAGGACGATCCGGGCGAAGATGCGGTCAGCCGCGAAGGCGGGCGATCCATCCGCACTACGGCTGGCGGTGCTGTCCGTCGATGCGGGGGATGAGGCTGCGGTCATGGCCGCGAACCTTGCCGTCGTACTGGCGCAGATGGACGGGCAAACGATGTTGATTGACGTCGACATGGGCAACCCTTCGCTCGACCGGCTGTTCCGGGTAGCGAACAAGGCGGGTCTCGCCGAACAGTTGATGGGCAGCGCGGCCTTGTTACCCGCCGCCAAGACCGCGATCGAGGGATTGTGGTTGATGACCGCCGGGCGCGCCTCCGGCAGTGCGTCGAGCCTCATCACGCGTGGGCCGCTGGCCGACACGGCCAATGGATGGGGCCTTAAGGAAACATCGATGCTGTTCTACCTTGCCGAACGCAAGGGCGAGCAGACACCGGTTGGCAGCATTTTGGCGGGCTTCGACGCCGTGGTCATCGTGGCGCGGCGTGGCGATACCGCCATCGCCGATTTGCGCCGGATCATCGATGATCTTGACCGGCAAGGCGTGCCGATCGCCGGGACGGTCATTGCATGAGTGCAGAGCGAGCCCTCCCCCAGCCTTTTCCGTCCGTCGAGCCGCAAAACAAGAGCGTGCTGGTCGGCGGCGTGCCGGTTTCGACCCTCTCGCTTGACGCCCTGATTGCGAAGATGGTGCGTGAAGCGCCGCTGCGCCGAATGCAGAAGGAAGCGCCGTTGCTGGTGTTCGACTGCAACGGACAGGGGCTGTCGATGAACGCTCTTGATGCCAACTTCCGCGCCGATCTGGCTCAGGCAGACCTGATCCACGCCGATGGGCAAATCATCGTCATGGCGTCACGCTGGTTCAGCAACACGCCGATAGCCGACCGGTCGAGCACGACCGACATGTTCATAGACAGCCTGCCACAGGCAGCCGCGGGCGATGTCCGCTATTATCTGCTGGGTGGCGAAGAGAAGGTGAATGCCGAATGTGCGCGGCGGATCACCGATGCGACGCCGGGCCTGAAGCTGGCCGGGCGGCGCAATGGCTTCTGGAGCGCGGAGGAGGAAGATGCGCTGATCGAGGAGATCAACGCGGCGGCGCCGGACGTGTTGTGGGTCGGTACGGGAAAGCCGCGAGAGCAGGCCTTTTGCGTCCGCAACCGGCACCGGATCAAGGCGGGGTGGATCGTCACCTGCGGCGGCCTGTTCAACTATGTGACGGGGGATTATCCGCGCGCGCCGATGTGGATGCAGAATGCGGGCCTTGAGTGGCTGCACCGGATGGTCACGCGGCCCCGGCAGTTGGCCTGGCGCTATATCACCACCAATCCCCATGCGCTTTGGCTGATCTGGAAGCATCGCCATGGCTGATGGGATCGGGCCTCAATCCCAGTCGGTGAAAGCCCCCCTCCCGCGCGTGGGAGGGGCCGGGGGAGGGTTTGTGCAGGACTCTCTTCCGTCGCTGGCGCTGAGCGATGGAACAGCGGTTGCGCAGGCCCACCCCCTAACCCCCTCCCGCTTGCGGGAGGGGGAACACGAAGGGCGCGTGCGGAAACTTGGAAGCATCTTTGGCCGCTTCGGCTTGGCCAGCCTGTCGTCCGCCATCGTGTCGGTCAGTCATCTGGCCGTGCAACTGTTTTCCATTCATCATCTGGGCACGGCGGCGATCGGCACGCTGGCCTTCCTGCTGGTCATCATCCAGTTTGGGTACAGCCTGTCGAACGCGCTCGTTTCGACGCCCTATACTATCGCGGTCAATCAGGACGACCACGCCGACCACAAGTGGTTCGACTTCTTCTTTCCGGTGAACCTGCTGTTGGCGGCCAGTCAGGGTTTGATCTGCGCGGCGATTGCATGGGCGACGGCTTCCCCTGCTGCGGCGGCGATGTTCGGACTGGCGGGCACCTTGTCCCTGGTGCGGTGGTTCGGGCGATCCAATGCCTATGCGCATCATAGGCCCGCGCGGGCGGCGCGATCCGATCTTGCCTATGCAGGCACAATCGTCGCGGGACTTCTGGTGGCTTCCCGAACGGGCGCGGACCTGGCCAGCATCGGCGCGATGTTGGTGGTGGCGAGCATTGTGGGGTTGCTGCCCTTCGGCCTTTCCTATTTGCGGCGGCATTTTAGCATGCGGCCGACGAGTGCTCTGGGCGCCTATCGTCCCGTGTGGCGGGAGCAATCGGGCTGGACGTTGGTGGGGGTGCTTTCGACCGAAGCGACATCCAACGCGCATAGCTATATCGTGACGCTGCTCGCGGGTCCGGCGGCCTTTGCGCCTGTCGCGGTGGGGATGCTGTTCTTCCGGCCGGTCAATGTGTGCATCACCGCGCTCACCCAGTTAGAACGGCCGCGCATGACCAAGGCCGTGGCGCGCGGCGATCATGACGCCGCGATCACGTCCGAGCGCATTTTCATGGGCGCGTTGCTGTTCCTGTGGGCGGGCACATGCGTGCTGGCGGCGGTCGTGCTGTTCATCTTTCCCCAACTGATCCTGAAGCCGACGCTTGATTGGCAGCTGGTTGCAATCGCGGTGGGGCTGTGCGCCCTGCTTTCACTGGTTCAGTGCGTGCAGACGCCGATGAGCGTCATGACGCAGGCGCGCAAGGCGTTCCGCCCGCTCGCTCATCAGAGCCTGCGCAGTTGTGGAGTCGGCATTGTGGCAGTGACGCTGCTGACGCTGGCGGTTGCGCCTATTTTCTCGCTCGCTGGCGTCGTGCTGTCACAGCTGGTGATGATGCTGGGCATCTGGCAGCTCGACCGCAAATGGCGGGCGAGCCAGCGGGCGGAAGGCTGAACCCATGGCGTCAACATGGCACCGCACTGGCCTTGCGTCGCCCCTCCCCGCTCCTGCTGCATCGCGGGAAAGTCGGGTGGTTCTCATTGCTCAGATTTTCTACTTCATATTCCTGATGATGGTCTTCATTGGCCAGCAGCCGTTCGCGTCGCGGACGCAGGATGAGCTGGTGGCAATGGCGGCCGACAATGACGGGTCGGACCTGTTCAAGCAGGCGCTGTTCATCGGCTTTGCGCTGTTGCTGACGGGAGTGCAGATATTCCGTCAGCATCCGCTGAAATACCGTTTCACCTTCTGGCCGCTGGCGATCATGCTGGTCTGGTTCCTGATCACCTGTAGCTGGGGCGTCGATCCGTTCGTGTCTTTCAAGCGGGTGATGCAGCAGTTCATCGTGATCTACATCACCTTCTGCGCATTGGCGCTGATCGGGCCGGAACGGTTGTTCACCGCGCTGCGATGGGCGTTGATTACGTCGCTGCTCATATGTTGGGTTTCGATGCCGCTGACGTCTGCGGCGGTGCATCCACCGACCGAGAGCGACAAGGCGTTGATCGGCGCGTGGCGAGGGTTCTTCTTTCACAAGAATATCGCTGGCGCGGTGATGGCGCTGTGCTTCATCGTGTGCGGCAATGCGTGGGTGGATCGCCGGAAATGGTATTATGCGCTGTTCGCAATCATGGCGTTCGTCTTCGTGATCGGGACGAAGAGCAAGACGTCGCTGGCGCTGTGCATCGGCATGCTGGCGATCAGCAACATCTACCGGGCGCTGAGCGACAATACGCAGAAGCGGGCGATCCTGCTGATCATGCTGGGGTTCGGGATGGTGGGGTTCCTGGCGCTCTACATCGCCTATCAGCCGACGATCGAGCGGCTGTTCGCTGATCCGACGAGCTTTACCGGGCGCGTGTCGATCTGGCGCGTGGCGTTGGATTATCTGGCCGATCACCCGTTTCTTGGCGCGGGGTTTGGCGGCTTCTGGCAGGTGGGGGCGAACTCCCCGGCGCATGATTATCTCAATCAGCAATTCCAGATGCTGACGGCGCATTCGCATGACGGATATCTGGAGATTTGGGTGACGACCGGGCCTTTAGGGCTGGCGATGCTGCTGGTGAGCTTTCTTGCCCTGCCCGCTTACTGGTTCCTGACCGGATCGACCAAGGAGAACCAGCATCTGATGGTTCCGGCTTTCGCCATCTGGGTGTTCGTCATGTACCAGAATTTGCTCGAGACCTCCTTCTTCGACAAGGATCGGCAGGTCTGGGTGATCTTCCTCGCGGCGGTCGCCACCGCGCACGCCACTTTCAAGGCCAAGCCGCGCCCGCAATGGCAGCGGCGGCACATTTCTTCCCCGGAGGCTGTTGATGGCTAGGGCTATTATCTGCATCGCTACGTGCAATCGGCCGCAAGGGTTGCAGCGGACGCTGGAGTCGATCGCGGCGCTGGAAACCAGGCACAAGCTGGAGGTGCTGGTCGCGGACAATGACGCCGCGCGAGCCGAAGGCATGCGCGTGGTCGAGCGGCTGGCTTCGCAAGGCTACCGTTGGCCGATCAAGGCGCTGCTGGTGGCTGAGCGGGGGATACCCGTGGTGCGCAATGCTCTGGTGGCAGAGGCGCTGGCTCGGCCGGGCGCGACGCATATCGCGATGCTGGACGATGATGAAGCCGCCTCCCCCGGATGGATCGATGCGCTGGTCGATACGGCGATGCGGTGGAATGCGGATGTCGTGGGCGGCGCGGTAGTGCGAGAGATGGACGCGCGGGTTGCGCCCTGGGCCGCGCGGCATCCCTTGTTGCAGGCCAAGCGGCGCGGGACGTCCGGGCCTGTCGCGTTGGTGGATAGTACCGCCAATGTGCTGATCTCCGCGCAGGCGCTGCATCAGATGGGCGAACGGCCATTCGATGAGCGCATGGCGCTGACAGGCGGGTCGGACAAGCAGCTGTTCAGCCGCATGGCACGCAAGGGCTTTCGCTTTGCCTGGTCGGAGGAGGCCCTTGTGACGGAGCTGATCCCGGCGAGCCGGGTCACTACCAAATGGCTGCTGATGCGCGGCTATCGGCTGGGGATGACCGACATGATGGTCGAGCGGTTTCACAGGGGGCGGTTGCGCACTCTGGTGGGCGAAGCGCCGCGCATTGCCGCAGGATTTCTGGTGGGCACGCTGGGCGCTGCGACGACGTTCGACCGAGGCAAGCGCGTCGTGCGGCTGGGTAAACTCTACCGCGCTATCGGCAAGATCGCCGGAATCGCGGGCTTCCGTTACGAAGAATATCGAAAGGTGCATGGCGCATGAGCGATGCTGCTCCCTTCTTTTCCGTCGTCATCCCGCTCTATAATCGGGCCGATATCGTGGGTGATACGATCCGGTCGGTGCAGGCGCAGGACTGGCAAGATTTTGAAATCGTCGTGATCGATGACGGATCGCGCGACGATCCCGCTCCGGTGATCGACGCCATTGGCGACCCGCGCGTGCGATATATCAGGCAGAATAATGCCGGAGGTGGAGCCGCGCGCAATCATGGGATCAAGGCCGCGAGGGGCCGATATATCGCCTTCCTCGATTCGGACGACCTCTTCCTGCCGGGCAAACTGTCGATCATGGCGCAGGCGCTGAAGGATGATGACGGCCGCACAGTCCTCTATTCCAGGATGAAGGTGGACCGGGGCGTCGATCGCTACTGGATCAGGCCTGATCGCGGCATTCGAGACGGCGAGGATGTCGGCGAATATCTTTTCTGCGCCAACCAGTTCATGCAGACATCGACCATGGTCGTGCCAAGCGACATGGCGCGAAAGGTGCTGTTCGATCCGGCGCTGAAAAAGGGACAGGACCTTGATTTCTGCGTCCGGTTGCAGGGCGCAGGGGCGCGTTTCAAGATGATCGACGAGCCGCTGACGGTCTGGCTGGACGCGACGGAAGATGGCCGCACATCCTATGTTCGCGGTTATGAAACCTCGCTGGATTGGCTGGATCGCTGCGGTCACATGCTGACCGATCGGGCGCGGCGCGGCTATCGCGCGACGGTGCTGGCCTATCACATGGCGCCCGTGCGCCCCGTCGCTGCGCTACGCGATCTGGTGATCGGCATGTTCGCAGGTGGGGTGCCGCCACGGGTGGTCGCGCGGCAGATATTGCGATCCTACCTTCCCAAGCCGCTCTACCGTTCGCTGGTCAACCTGTTCGTACTGCGGTTCGGCAAGGGCGAACCCGCCCATGGCGGAGCGCGGTCGTGATGAGCGCCTGGCAACCTCCATCGCAGCTTCGGGCTGCCGTCGCCCAACCGATATTTTCGGTTGTCATCCCTACCTATCAACGCCGCGAAGCCGTCGTGGCGGCGGTGCTTTCCGCACTGGAGCAGAGCATCGCGGTGATCGAAGTGATTGTCGTCGTCGATGGATCGACCGACGGCACCGAACTAGCACTGGGCGCGATCAAGGACCCACGCCTGACCATCGTCGTCCAGCAGAACCGGGGAGCGTCGGCGGCGCGCAACGCCGGTGTCGATCGCGCACGGGGCCGATACATCGCCTTTCTGGATTGCGATGACCGTTTCCTGCCGCATCACCTTGCCGATCTGCTGCCCCTGCTTGAGGAGAGTGACGATGTCGTCGCCTATGGGCAGGTGCTGGCTGACCGGGGCGGCGGGCGGAATTTCCTCAAGCCCCCGCGCGCGATCCAACAGAATGAGCCGGTCGATCGCTACCTGATGTGCGATAGAGGCTTCATCCAGACCAGCAGCGTGGCGCTCAGCCGTTCGCTCGCCGAAAAGGTCCGTTATCGCGAAGATGTGAAGTTCGGGGACGACACCGATTTCGCGTTGCGGTTGTCGCTGGCGGGCGCGCGTTTCGTGATGGCCAGCCGCCCCGGTACGATCTGGGCAGACCGTCAGGCAGAGGACAGGCTGTCGCAGATCCGGGGGAGTGTCGGCAGCCTGACCTGGCTGGCGGACCTGCGCCCCCATATCTCGGCGCGCGCCTTTTCCGGATATATGGGTTGGCATGCTGCAAAGAGCATCTGGCCGACCAAACGGCTTCGAGCCATCCGCTACTATCTGACGGCATTGTTCCATGGCGCCTATGGGCCGCGTCTGGCGGGCGCGGTGCTGATGCAGATCGTTCTGCCGGACGGCGTTTACCGCAAAATCTGTGACCGCTGGATCGACGTCATGCGATTGTTGAGCGGGCGGAGGCAAAGCCTGTGAGGCGGCGGGATTTTCTGGCGGGGGCAGCGACGCTGGCAGCCTGCTCTCCCATACCGCCCGGCGCCGCCCGCGTCGTGTCGCGCGAAGGATTGGCCGATCATGCAAAGGCTTCCGGGCGCTATTTCGGCGCGGCGGTGAAATCGCGATTGCTGCGCGAGGACAGTGCTTATCGCGCAACAGTGGCGCGGGAATGCGACATTCTGGTGCAGGAATATGAACTGAAGCGCGGAACCACCGAACCAAAGCCCGGCAAATACGACTTCAGCGGGGCTGACCAGATCATCGACTTTGCACAAGCGCATGGGATGCGGGCGCGCGGACACACATTGGTCTGGTACACGGCCAATCCGCCCTGGCTGGAACCGGCGGTGCAGCAGGCAAGCGATGCGCAGCAACGACAGTTGATGACGGGCTATATCGACGTTGCCATGCGGCGCTATGCGGGCCGGATTTCCGAATGGGACGTGGTCAATGAAACACTTGAGCCCAATCAGGGCCGAGCCGATGGCATGCGCGCCGAGAGTCTATGGATGAAGGCCATGGGCGAGCGATATATCGACCTTGCCTTCCACCGCGCGCGGGAAGTCGATGGCGAGGCCACGCTGTTCCTGGGCGACTATGGGCTGGAGCATGACTCTCCGCGCTGCGAGCGGCGGCGGACCGCCATGCTGAAGCTGCTCGATCGTTTGATGGGTCGGGGTGTGCCTGTGGATGCGATCGGCATTCAGGGGCATCTGAAACCCTATAAGGAGCCGTTCAATCAGCGGCAATTTGCCGATTTTCTGGCAACGCTGAGCGGATATGGTTTGAAGCTGGCGATCACTGAACTGGATATCGCCGACCGTGGCGGGCCACCTAATCCGGACAAGCGCGACCGCGAGGTTGCGGCCTTTGCCAAGGCTTTCCTCGATGTGGCACTGGATAATCCGGCGATGGGATCAGTCCTGTGCTGGGGCGTGTCGGACAGCGATTCATGGCTTTCCAAATATCCCGAATATAAATGGCCTGACGGGCAGCTATCCCGTGGCCTGCCCTTTGATGGTAAAATGGCCCGAAAGCCTTTTTGGGACGCAATCGCTGGCGCCTTCGATGCGGCGCCTCCTGCAAGGAGGAACCGGGCATGAGGGTCGCCTCGCTCACCGGCCTGCGCGGGGTCGCGGCCGTTTCCGTCCTGCTTTATCACATCCCGCATCAACCAGCCTTTTCGCAGTTTGCGATCCCGCTTTTCTCGCGGGCCTATCTGGCCGTCGATCTCTTCTTCATCCTGAGCGGCTTCGTCATTTCCTACGGCTATCATGACCGGGTGGTGAAGCATCTGGGCCGAGCGAGCTATTTCGATTTCCTGATCAATCGCATGGCGCGGGTCTGGCCGCTGCACCTGATCGTCACATTGGTCTTTGGGCTGCGCATCCTGCTCAACGTGTCAGGCAATCAGTCGATAGAGTTGAACCCGGCCAATATCCTCAGCAACCTCTTCATGGTGCAGAGCTGGGGTTGGGGCACGGAGCCGATCGCGGGCAATAGCTGGTCTGTCAGCACGGAGGTTGCTGCCTACCTCATCTATCCGCTGATCGCGATCCTTGCCTTTTCGCGCTGGGCCTGGGCGCAGGCGGCAATCTGCATCGGACTGCTGCTGTTCGTTGCATCGTCGGGACTGGGGGCCAGCGGGCCGCTGGACGTCAATGACAGTGACAGCGTGCTGACGTTGCTGCGCTGCCTTGCGGGCTTTTCGCTGGGCGTGCTGACATATCGCGTTGCGGACCATCCTCTGTGCAAGGCCGTGATTGGCCGCAGGGGTGGATTTGCAGCGGTTTGCGGTCTGATCGCGCTGGCGCTGCTGTTGCCGGGAGCTGACGTGCTGGTCGTGTGCCTGATGCCTGCACTGGTGCTGAGCTGCTATTATGACGGGCCAGCCGCGCGAACGGTAATGGCCAATCGGCTGAGCTTCCACCTCGGCCTCATCAGCTATTCCATCTATCTTTGGCATCCACTGGTGCGCGACGTCGCCGCGCGCGCGATGGGCGTGGCGCAGCGGCATGGGATAGTCGGGGTGGACTGGCTGTTTGTGCTTGGGATGCTGGTGGTCACCTGGCTGATCTGCTGGGTCAGCTATTTGCTGATCGAGATACGAGGGCACCAGTTCATCAAATGGCTGCAGAAGGGGCGTCCACAGCGTCCCACCGCACTGGAACCAGCGGCACCATGATGAGCAAGCCTGTCTGGATTGCGGTTCCGACGTTCCGGCGGCCCGCCGAATTGCGGCACTTGCTGGAGACGCTGGCAAAGATGGTGCAGCGGCAGGATGTCATGGTGCTGGTCGCCGACAATGACGGGGACGCGGCGGAGGGTGCCGCTGTCGTGGAAGCGTTGCAGAGAAGCGGCTATCCCCTACCCCTTACTCTGCTGCCGGTGGCGGAACCGGGGCTTTGCTCGGTTCGCAATGCGATATGTGATGCCGCGATGGCCGATCCCACTATGCGGTTCATTGCGATGATCGACGATGATGAGTGGCCCCAGCCCGGCTGGCTCGATGCGCTGCTTGCCTGCCAGGCGCAGGTGGGTGCCGATGTGGTCGCCGGACCTGTTGATTTTCACTTCAAGGATGGGCCGCCACGATGGGCGCGACAGACTTTGGTGTTCCGGCCGGAGCAGCGTGCATGGGGCGCGACGGGCATGTTGTGGGCAAGCAATAACCTGCTGGTGAACCGCAGGGCGCTGGAGATGGTGCCACGGCCGTGGTTCGATGTGCGCTTCAACCGCAGCGGGGGTGAAGATCTGGATTTCCTTGCGCGGTTGCGGGAAGCGGGCGCGCGGTTCGCCTGGGCACCCGATGCGCGGGTGAGCGAATGGGTGCCGCCGGAACGAGCGAAGCTGAGCTGGGTGCTCAAGCGGATGTGGCGGATCGGATTTACCGAGACACTGGCGCGGCGGAAGGGGCGGCCGGGGCGCGTTGCGCAGGCTGTGCTGGTAGCGCGGACACTCGGCATTCTGGGGTTGCGCACCGTCGGCCTTGCAGGACTTATCCTGCCCGGCGTTCGCCGCGTGGACGTTGCCGGGCAGTGGGTGAAATGCTGGGGGCGCCTCTATGCCCTGTCAGGCGGCGCACACGCCCATTATGGCGCGCTATAGATGCGCAGGCTCTTGATGATCATGTCTCCAGAGCCATCATCATAGGCGCCGCTAGTCTTCACCGCGACGTCCATTATCGGATACCAGCGATGCCCCTGGAAGGGATTGACCGACTGATAGGTTTCGACCCCATCCACAAACCAGGTGATATAATCGCGCTGAATATCGACGGCGAAGCGGTGGAAGTCTTGGGCGAAGCCATTGAGGCCGTAAGCCTGCTCCGCCTGGATCGTGACGCCGCGCTGGAAGCTGCGGACGCCGTCGCTGCCGCCATGGATCGTGTGGGCGATATGACGATCGAAGTCCCAAAAGCTTTGATAGCCAAAGCCTTCATAGATATCGATTTCGGGCGGCCATCCGCTGGTGGAGATAAGCCAGAATGCGGGCCATGAGCCGCGACGGTTGGGCAT
Organism: Sphingobium sp. TomTYG46; assembly: GCF_055396345.1. Lineage (NCBI taxonomy): Bacteria > Pseudomonadati > Pseudomonadota > Alphaproteobacteria > Sphingomonadales > Sphingobiaceae > Sphingobium > Sphingobium sp. TomTYG46. The sequence goes on along the minus strand of NZ_AP027324.1, from coordinate 720,282 downwards.
CCGGGCCACCCATTCATATTGGCCATAGCCGATCTGCGAGGCGGTGAAGTTGCGACCGTCCAGTACGGACGCGCCATAATACCAGTTCTGGCCTTCATACCAGATGGGCGACTTCAGCTTCTGGCTGTGCAGGACGAGGCCCTGTGTGCCCCAGTAAACTGGACCTTCAATGCCGGGGAATAGCGACGAATCCAGATAGAGGCCGGTCTCTCCATTGGCGATCTGGGTACGGCCATGCGATAGCGAGGTGGCCCAACGATCCCAGCCGCCGTCGGGCGAGCGCTTGTGCGTGTCCTTCTTCAGCTCGAACTGGAGCGTGCCCGTTGCCGCGAAAGTTCGGGGCTGGCGGAAAGTGCCGGTTGCCTTGGGTGTTGGCGCGACGGCGCTGGTCGCGGTGATGGTCGCCAGCGACTGCCCCTGGAGGCCGCCCCATGGCGCTTCACGCAGCTTCAGCTGGAATTGCTGTCCCTCGGCGAGGCTGGTGATCGGCACACCGACCGTCTGGACGAGCGGATCGCCGGGGCGGAAGATCACGACGGTATCTACCGTCTGGTAATTATAGCCGGACAGCGCGCGCAGCGTGCCTGAACCGTTCACGGTAATGACCCGCGCGATGACGGTGTTCGGCGTCGGACGATCCAGCGTTACCGGCACATAGGCGGTGCCGCTGCCCGGATGCACGGTCGCATTGCCTAGCGACAGGGTCGACTTGTCCGGCAACTTTGTACCATTGGCGAAATCAAATGTGGAGAAACTGGATGAAACGGTCGAAGTGGTGTCTGTCGATAGTGAAGTTGTCGAAGCTGTCGTCGATGTCGATCCACTGCTGAGTAGAGTCGTGCTCGACCCCGTCTGCAAGTTAGTCGATGTCGATCCACTCGATAACATCGTTGCGGCCCCCGCCGCCATGACGCATAGTAGCGATAATCCGGCTCCACACATGGAGCCGGTCAGTTTGATATTCATTTTTGCAACCCCCGCTTATTAGCCCCTTGAGGGTCCTATACGAAGATTAACAAAAACTTCCGGTCAAGCACGGCTCATCGCAAAGCCGGAGCTTTTGCGATGAGCCGATACAGCTAGGTTTTATTCCGCTGCCTGGATGAGCGTTTCGGGCTCCGGTTCTGCGCCCCGGCCTACGCTGACATAGGAGAACCCCGCCGCTTCCGCGTCGGCGGCCCGGTAGATGTTGCGAAGATCGACAAGGCCCTCGCCGCTCATCACGGATCGCAGGCGCGGCAGGTCGAGCGCACGGAGCGCGTCCCATTCGGTGACGATCACGACGGCCGCAGCGCCTTGGGCGGCCTCATAGGGATTGGCGCAGAAATCGACGCCGCGCAGCATCGATCGAGCGGCCTCCATTCCTTCCGGATCATAGGCGCGGACCTGGGCACCCGCATCCTGCAACGCCTGTATGATGGAGAGCGAAGGCGCGTCCCGCATGTCGTCGGTATTCGGCTTGAAGGTCAGGCCCAGCACGCCGATCGTCTTGCCGCGAACGGAGCCGTTGCACACAGCGACCACTTTGCGGGCCATGGCGCGCTTGCGGCTTTCGTTGATTGCAACGGTTGTTTCGATCAGGCGGATCGGCGCGCCCGCGTCTTCGGCGGTCTTCACCAGCGCCAGCGTATCCTTGGGGAAGCAGGAGCCGCCATAGCCGGGACCCGCATGGAGGAACTTGCTGCCGATGCGGTTATCGAGGCCGATGCCGCGCGCAACCTGCTGAACGTCCGCGCCGACATGTTCGCACAGTTCCGCGATTTCATTGATGTAGGTGATCTTCATCGCGAGGAAGGCATTGGCCGCATATTTGATGAGTTCGCTGGTGCGTCTGCCGGTGAATTGAATCGGTGCCTGGTTCAGATAGAGCGGGCGATACACCTCCTCCATCACGGGGCGGGCGCGATCATCCTCGATGCCGATGACGATGCGGTCAGGACGCTTGAAATCCTGGATCGCCGCGCCTTCGCGCAGAAATTCGGGGTTGGAGGCAACGGCAAATTCCGCGGCAGGGTTGGCTTCGCGGATAATGCGGTCAACCTCGTCCCCTGTTCCGACGGGAACAGTCGATTTGGTGACAACGACCGTAAAGCCGCGCAGTGATGACGCGATTTCCCGGGCAGCATCATAGACGTAACTGAGATCAGCGTGGCCATCGCCTCGGCGGGCAGGCGTTCCGACCGCAATGAACACGACGTCCGCCTCTGCCACAGCAGCGGCCAGATCCGTGGTAAAGGTGAGGCGCCCACCCTTCACATTGCGCGCGATCAGGTCGGCGAGGCCCGGCTCGTAAATCGGTACGCCGCCGTCGCGCAGCACCTCAATTTTCGCAACGTCCTTGTCCACGCAGACGACATCATGCCCAAAGTCGGCAAGGCATGCGCCCGAAACCAGCCCAACATAGCCCGATCCGGTCATCACGATCCGCATCACCTATTCTCCTTAACAAGCGGCTCCCCTTGCGCAGCGATCCGGAGAAAAAGGCGCAAAAAGCCGATCCCGCGAGCGCGGGACTGATGGGCTTAGCCTTTCGCCATGGATCGGATGCCCAAGCGTAAAGCCTGACGTCCAAAAGCTGGAACCAGCCAGCTATTGATGCAGCGCAGCATAGCGTCTCGCACCGAGTTGATGCAACGCAACCTGCCGCTAAGCAGACACATATGGGCGTGGAACCAGCCGGTTGCTGGTAGGAAACCGTGTCAGATGCCGCCAGCGACGACCGGCCAGCCGCCTTGCTCCAGTCGAGCGCTCAAATCGGCAGTGCACTGCTCCAGCACTGCGGCCCGAGTTGAGCGGATGACGAAGTTTGCCCCCGTCCGGCCATCCCGGAAAAAGGGATAGCTGCCGATCTGACAGCCTTCATGCGTACGCTCCGTCACGGCGAGAAGGTCGGCTATTTCGCTTTCCGCGACCCAGCAGCCAATCTGCGCCGACAGCAGGGGTTGGCCGCCCTCCAACGTGCCGGTCAGCATGTCGAGCATGCCAGCCGTGATATGCGGCACGCCCGCCATGATGAAGATATTGCCATGTCGAATGCCAGGCGCGCCTGACATCCGGTTTTCGATAAGGTCGGACCCGGCGGGCACCCTGGCCATGCGCAACCGCGCGTCGGTCAGCCCGCCCCGTGTTTCATAATAGCCCTGGAGCATGGCGCGGGCCTGCGGATGAATTTCGACATCGACATCAAGGGCGCGGGCAATCGCATCGACCGTGATATCGTCGTGCGTCGGCCCGATGCCTCCGGTGGTGAACAGATAGTCGTGGCGCACCCGAAGCGCATTTACCGCTTCGACGATGGAGTCGCTGTCGTCCGCGATCACGCGTACTTCCCGCAGCCTGATCCCCTGTACATTCAGCCAGGACGCGATCTGCGCGATATTTTTGTCCTGGGTTCGGCCGGACAGAATCTCGTCTCCGATCACGATCAGCGCGGCGGTCCAGATACGTTCGGTTACGGGCATGAGGCTGGCCATAGCGTTTGACGCGTCGGCTGCCTAGCCCGACGCGATCGGGGCCTCGCAATATCCTGCTGCACCGCCTATAACCGGGACATGACCGAATATATGACGATGACGGCCGATGCGCCGATTTCGCGATCGACCGCGATCAAATTGTATGACGCCGCTGGTTTCGAAGGCATGCGCAAGGCGGGACGGCTAGCTGCCGAAATCCTGGATGCGCTGGTGCCGCATGTGGTGCCGGGCGTAACCACCGGCGAACTGGACGACATCGTCCGGCGCATGACGCTGGACGGGGGCGGCGTGCCCGCCACCCTTGGCTATCGTGGCTATACGCATAGCTGCTGCATCTCGCTCAACAATGTCATTTGCCATGGCATCCCCGGCGACATGAAGCTGAAGGATGGCGATATCCTGAATATCGACGTGACGCCGCTGGTCGATGGGTGGCATGGCGATACGAGCCGGATGTTCATAGTCGGCGAAACCAGCATCAAGGCACGGCGGCTGATCGAAGTGACCTATGAATGTCTGATGCTGGGCATAGAACAGGCAAAGCCCGGCAACCATCTGGGCGACATCGGCCATGCTATTCAGAAGCACGCCGAAAAGCATCGCTATGGCGTGGTCCGCGATTTTTGCGGCCATGGCTTGGGCCGCGTTTTTCACGACAGTCCCGAAGTCGTCCATATCGGCCGACCGGGCGCTGGGCCGGAACTGCGCCCCGGCATGTTCTTCACCATCGAACCTATGATCAACATCGGAAAGCCCGGCGTGAAGATGCTGGAAGACGGATGGACCGCCGTCACGCGCGATCGCACGCTGTCGGCGCAGTTCGAACATAGCATCGGGATTACCGAAAATGGCTGCGAGATTTTCACGAAGAGCCCGGCGGGCCTCGACGCACCGCCTTATCTGAGCTGAAAAAACACTGCCTAAAAATCAGGCACGGTGGGACAATATTGCTCTGAAATCAGGCAATATGGACAAAGATTGCGGCATCGCCGAAAGCGTGGCGTAGCGATTCGCCGTTTGGCACGGTAATTGATTGTTGAAAGGCACGGCGCATGTCTCGGGGGCATGAAGATCGTCGCTTTTAAATGATGAGGGCGAAGATCACTTCGTCATCGCGCGCGCGTTTGAGTTGGGATTAGAGTGATGAAAAAGATCGAGGCGATCATCAAGCCGTTCAAGCTCGACGAGGTGAAGGAAGCGCTGCACGAAGTGGGCGTGTCCGGCATCACGGTTACGGAGGCCAAGGGCTTTGGCCGTCAGAAGGGCCATACCGAACTGTATCGTGGCGCTGAATATGTTGTCGACTTCCTGCCCAAGGTGAAGCTGGAGGTGGTCGTGGACGACGCCTTGGCAGACCGCGTGGTGGAGGCGATCTCCGCCGCCGCGCAAACCGGGCGGATCGGCGATGGCAAAATTTTCATCTCGGCGATCGAAGGCGCGGTTCGCATCCGCACCGGCGAGCGGGACAGCGACGCTATCTGATCTCCATCAATTTTGATTTCGCGTCAGCTTCGTAAAGGAGCTGACGAACTGCAACATCCACTACCCCTTCGGGGGGGCAATCATGAAAGAAGGGCAAGCGCACATGGCCAACACGCCAAAAGACATCCTGAAGATGATCGAAGAAAAGGAGATCGAGTGGGTCGATCTGCGCTTCACCGATCCCAAGGGCAAGTGGCAGCACCTGACCATGGTGTCTTCCGTGCTGGGCGAAGATGAGCTGAACGAAGGCCTGATGTTCGACGGTTCGTCGATCGAAGGCTGGAAGGCGATCAACGAGTCGGACATGATCCTGAAGCCCGACCTGGACGCGGTCTATGTCGATCCCTTCAGCGCGACCCCGATGCTGATCCTGTTCTGCGACATCGTCGAGCCCGACACTGGCGAACTCTATGCCCGTGACCCGCGTTCGACCGCCAAGCGCGCAGAAGCCTTCGTCAAGTCGGCTGGTTTCGGCGACACCGTCTATGTGGGTCCCGAAGCCGAATTCTTCATGTTCGACGATGTCCGCTTCAACAACGACTATAACGAATCCTTCTATAAGATCGACGACATCGAACTGCCGACCAACACCGGCCGTGAATATGAAGGTGGCAACCTTGCCCACCGTCCGCGCGCCAAGGGTGGCTATTTCCCTGTCGCTCCGGTCGATCCGGCCACCGACATCCGCGCCGAGATGGTCACCACCATGCTCGAAATGGGCCTGCCCTGCGACAAGCACCACCATGAAGTGGCCGCTGCCCAGCACGAACTCGGCCTGACCTTCGGCACGCTGGTGCAGACCGCCGACCGCATGCAGATCTATAAGTATGTCGTGCAGATGGTCGCCCAGGCCTATGGCAAGACCGCGACCTTCATGCCGAAGCCGATCGCTGCGGACAATGGTTCGGGCATGCACACCCACATGTCGATCTGGGACAGCGGTAAGCCGCTCTTCGCTGGCGAGGGCTATGCGGGGCTCAGCGATATGTGCCTCTACTTCATCGGCGGCGTCATCAAGCACGCCAAGGCGCTGAACGCCTTCACCAACCCGACCACCAACAGCTACAAGCGTCTGGTGCCGGGCTTCGAAGCGCCGGTTCTGCTGGCCTATTCAGCGCGTAACCGTTCGGCGTCCTGCCGCATCCCCTATGGTGCGGGTTCGAAGGCGAAGCGCGTCGAGTTCCGCTTCCCCGACGCGATGGCCAACCCCTATCTGTGCTACGCCGCGCTGCTGATGGCTGGCCTCGACGGCATAGAGAACAAGATCCATCCGGGTTCCGCGATGGACAAGAACCTCTATGATCTGCCGCCGGAAGAACTGAGCCAGGTGCCGACCGTTTGCGGTTCGCTGCGTGAAGCACTGAACAGCCTGGAAGCGGACTATGAGTTCCTGCTGAAGGGTGACGTGTTCACCAAGGACCAGATCGAAGCCTATATCGAGCTGAAGTGGCCCGAAGTGTACCGCTGGGAAATGGCTCCTTCGCCGGTCGAATTCGACATGTACTACAGCTCCTGATTTTTTCGGGTTGCCGTCAAGAAAGAAGCTCGGTCACGCAAGTGGCCGGGCTTTTTCTTTGGGTAGGGCCAACGAAATCAGAAACATTTTGCGCAACCTGATAGCCATGATGAGTAAGCCTTCATTGATGATTGCCGCGCCGTCCATGTGGGATATCACCGTACCCAAAATGGAGGCAGACCGTGACCAACATGCAACCATCGGCGGGTATCCCCACACTTAGATCCATGGGCCTGCATCGCCATCGCTTCTTGCGGCGTGCGGCTTTCGCGATCCTGCCGCGGCTCGCGTCCCGAGATATAAGCATCTCTCATCATTGGGTCGATGGCGCGAAACTGCGCCTCAATCTGTTTCGTCACCGCGGCTACTGGTATCACGGCCGCGGACGAGAAAGCGGTGTGATGTCCAGCCTTGCGCGGCTCATCCAGCCCGGTGACACGGCGATCGAAGCTGGCGCCCACATCGGATATATCAGCATCTACCTGGCGAAGTTGACCGGCCCTGAGGGCAAGGTCTTCGTCTTTGAGCCCAGCCGCGACAATCTCCGCTATCTGACCGCCAACGTGGCGTCATTCCCCCAGGTGGAAATCGTCCCGGAAGCTGTCGGGGATACGGTGGGACAGGCGTCCTTCTACGTCGAAAATCTGTCGGGTCAGAACTCGTCCCTGCTCCAGGATTATGAAAATCTGGAAAGGAATAATCAGAACGCCTTTTCGAACCAGCATTACAACCAGATGCAAGTGAATGTGACCACCATCGACAGCTTCGTTGCGTCAAGAATGATAAAGCCCGACTTCCTGAAAATCGATATCGAGGGAGCGGAACTGATGGCTTTGAGCGGCATGACCGAATGCCTGGCTCGCGACCGGCCCAAATTGATGGTGGAAGTGACCAATCAGGAAGACGCTGTGATGCAGCTAATGGCGGCAGCGGGTTACAAAGCGTTCGACAATCGCCTGAGGCCCTTCGGCCCGGATGCGGACCAAGGGCCGAACCGCTTCTTCATACCAGAAGAACAGTCGTGGAGCATCATGACCTGAGGGGAAAGCGCCCCATCAGGACAACTTCACCCAGGGATAGACGCGCCGAAGAGCAGCACGGGCTCTCCGGCAGGGGATAGCGCGACCTCCCCTCCCGCGCTCGTCACCAGGCTGCGGATCATCCACGCGGCCGCTGTGCGGGACGCAAGACTGTCTTCCGGGAGCGTTCCTGCGAGAGCGGCGCGAAGATCGGGGTCCAGCACCAGCTTGGGACCTTCGGCACGGACCACGATTTCAGTAACGCCAGGCCGCTTTTCAGCGCCGATGTCCAGTTGGCCACCGCGCACCAGCGCGTCGCCCGCGATGAGGGCGAGGTTCAGCAACACCTTGACCGGCAGCTTGTCCAGCATGTCGTCATCGACAAGCCAGCCAATCTTGACCCGGCCCGCCGCGAACATGCCCTCAATCGCCACCCGGGCTTCATGCGTGGGCACAGCGTCGCCGAAACCGCCTGCCGATCCGAAGGCAAGCCGGAAGAATTTCAGCTTGTTGGCCGAAGTTTTCGCGCTGTCGGCCAGAAGATCGAGGCAGCGCTGGCGCATTTCCGGGTCGGTTTCATCCGCCATCAGCTCCAGACCGTTGTTCAGGGCGCCGACCGGGCTCAACAGATCATGGCACAGGCGCGAACAAAGCAAGCTGGCAAATTCGATGCTGTCGGTCGGGTTGGTCATGAAGGGTTCTGCCGCCGGAAATAACTGAAAGGAATGACAGGCTAATGCGCTGCCGGGCCAGATGATGCAACCCCGGCCTGCCGCCTTTGCCTCACATGATGTCGAGCATTGCTTCGGAAAATGTCACCTTTTCCGACCGCCCCATGCTCGCGATCCAAAGCCGCGCTTCCCCACGACCTATGATAAGCCACAGGCTGCCGTCGGGGGCCGCGCAGGCCGCATCCGTGGCGGATGGTTCAGGGCGACCACTGGGGTGCGAGTGGTAATGCCCCATCACGGCTGGTCCACCAGCCCTGGCGGCCTTGTGAGCAGCGAGGAGAGCCACGGGATCGAGTTCGAAATGCCGTGCTGGATCAATCGCGACATTTTCTGCCGGACGCGCTTCCGCGATGCGGCCGGAATGCCCCAGCAGCAACCCGCAGACTTCGTCAGAGCTGCTGGCCGCGTGGGACATGATCTGTTCCAGCAGCAATCTTGAAATGCGGACCATCATTCTTACATGCTTAACCAATGGGTTCGGGGGATTCTATCATCGAGACGACGATAGGCGAAGCGCAGCATGGCCTTCGCCTGGACAAGGCGCTTGCCGAACTGGTTCCGGAACTTTCACGCGAACGATTGAAGAGCCTGATCGTCGATGGTCAAGTAACTCTCGCGGGACGAACGCTGAGCCCGTCGGTGAAGGTGGCCGATGGTCAGACTTTTACGATCAGCATTCCAGCGCCCACTGATGCCGAGGCGATCGCCCAGGATATTCCGCTGACCATCGTGCATGAGGATGCCGACCTGATCGTCGTCGATAAGCCAGCGGGTCTGGTGGTCCATCCGGCGGCGGGCAATCTGGACGGGACGCTGGTGAATGCCCTGCTGCATCATTGTCGCGGGCAATTATCCGGCATCGGCGGCGTCGCTCGTCCGGGTATCGTTCATCGGATCGACAAGGATACGTCCGGGCTGCTGGTCGTCGCGAAGTCCGACCGGGCGCATGAAGGGCTGGCACAGCAATTCAAGGCCCACAGCATCGACCGGCTATATGCGGCGATCGTCTACGGGCATCCCCAACCAGCGGCCGGAACGATCGACACATGGATCGGAAGATCGGATTCGGATCGCAAGAAAATGGCGGTTCATCGCGAAGGACGTGGCAAGCATGCTGTCACCCATTATCGCACGATCGAACGCCTGACCGGCGCCGCATTGGTGGAATGCAGGCTGGAAACTGGACGAACCCATCAGGTGCGCGTTCATATGGCGCATCTGGGTCATCCCTTGATCGGCGATCCGGTTTACAGTAGAGAGAGAAAAGGTTTCAAAACGATACTGGAAACGATGCGTTTCAGAAGGCAGGCATTGCACGCGAAACAGCTGGGGTTCATACATCCGGTGACGGGGCAAAAACTCAGCTTTGACAGTGCACTGCCTGCCGACATGCAGGAACTGTTAAGCGAGCTCCACGTATAAGTTTTGACAAGTTTGCGACGGCGCATCGGACGCCTCTTCTGGGTCCCGCCGCGCACGAAAGGGAAAGGTGAAGCGACATGGCTGCAAAAAGCAATGTCCCCGCGGTTCCAGCGCTGGGCGGTGAAGCCAGCCTCAACCGCTATCTGTCGGAAATCCGCAAGTTTCCGCTGCTGACGCCTGAGCAGGAATATATGCTCGCCAAGCGTTACGCGGAACATCAGGATCCGGAGGCGGCGGCGCAACTCGTGACGTCCCACCTGCGTCTGGTGGCGAAGATCGCCATGGGTTACCGCGGCTATGGCCTGCCGGTCAGCGAACTGATCAGCGAAGGCAATATCGGCCTGATGCAGGGCGTGAAGAAGTTTGAGCCGGAACGCGGTTTCCGCCTGGCTACTTACGCCATGTGGTGGATTCGCGCGTCAATCCAGGAATTCATTCTTCGCAGTTGGTCGCTCGTGAAGATGGGCACCACCGCAGCGCAAAAGAAGCTGTTCTTCAACCTTCGCCGGATGAAGAACAATATCGAAGCGTTCGAGGATGGCGACCTGCATCCCGACGACGTCAAGAAGATCGCTACCGACCTGGGCGTGACCGAGGAAGACGTGGTCTCCATGAACCGTCGCATGGCGATGGGCGGCGACACATCGCTCAACGTGCCAATGCGCGAGGACGGCGAAGGGCAATGGCAGGATTGGCTCGCCGACACCGACCCGTTGCAGGACGAGCTGGTCGCGGATGAGCAGGAAAAGACGCTGCGCCACGATATGCTGGTCGAGGCGATGGATGATCTGAACGATCGTGAAAAGCATATCCTTGCCGAACGGCGTCTGGCCGAAGAGCCCAAGACGCTGGAGGAACTGAGCCAGGTTTATGGCGTCTCGCGCGAGCGTGTCCGCCAGATCGAGGTGCGTGCCTTTGAGAAGCTGCAAAAGGCCATGATGCGGATTGCTGGCGACAGGCTGGGCAAGATGCGGTTGGCGCTGGCCTGACGCTCATTACAATGAGATAAAAGCCCCGGAGTGATCCGGGGCTTTTTTTTGGCGACTGTTAGCAGCGACCGATTTATGGCGGATTGGCTTGGTGGTGCATGCCACCTTGAATGCTGGACGAACCGCGTTACGAACGGGCAAATGAGTGCCACCATCGCCGCTTCGTCTCGCCGCCGCTTCCGTTGGGCCGGCTTCGTCATCCGGATATTGGGCGGCTTTGTCGCTCTCTCATTGCTGTTGGTGCTGCTCTATCGCTTCGTACCGCCCCCCGTGACGTTGACGATGCTGGCCGATCCGAATGGCATCACCAAAGATTGGGTGGGTCTGGACGATATTGATCCGGACATGGCACGCGCGGCCATCGCAGGCGAAGACAGCCGCTTTTGCAGTCATCATGGTTTCGACGCGGTCGCGATCGCGCAAGCCCTCCGCCACAATGCCAGTGGCGGCAGGATTCGCGGCGGATCAACTATCAGCCAGCAGACTGCGAAGAACGTGTTCCTGTTCCAGGGTGGCGGCTTTATCCGCAAGGGGTTTGAAGCATGGTTTACTGTCTTGATCGAGGCGCTTTGGGGCAAGCGGCGGATCATGGAGGTGTATCTGAACGTCGCGGAGACGGGGATTGGGACTTATGGCGTGCAGGCCGGTGCCATCCGCTATTTCCACCATGGGGCCGGCAAGCTGACGCGCGCGGAAGCGGCGCGTCTTGCTGCCGTACTGCCATTGCCCAAGAAAAGGGGCGCGATTGCGCCGCAAGGCTTTACCCGGCGCTATGGCAACAGCATCACGAGCCGGATTGGCGTGGTGCAGCGGGATGGTCTGGATAGTTGCGTTCGGTGAATGAAGCGTCGTGCTTGGGTGGAAAGCGGAAAGGCGGCTTGCAGAGGTTATAGCCCGATTTCTACCATTCAGTCATGTTGTCACCGTACCGGTAGCGAGGCTATTAATTTCTGTCTTCGGTGCGACCCGCAGGTTGCGGACATGGATTGAGAACACAGCATATGTCAGATACGTCGATAGAACACGAAATGGCTGCGCCTACTATCGCCTTCGGCAGGAGCCATGCGATGTTCCTTCAGATGCTTTCACTGTTAATAGTTCTTTTCCCCTTAGCGCTGTTATGCTCCATTTTCCTATTTTCTGCTTTTTTACCGGTTCTACTTGAAGGCGGATGGCAATCGGCCTATGCGGCACTCCCGGTATTAGGAGCGGTTGTATCCGGAAAAGGAATCGTGGACCTGTATCGGAGGTTAAAGAGCCGAAAGCAGCCACTGGTCCTGCTGGACGAACGAGGCGTGCATCTTTGGGAACCCGATGAAAGCATATTACCTTGGGCTGCTGTCACATCTGCGAAAGTTCAGCGTGTTGGGAAAGCCAACTATCTGATGCTGGGCGTAACCGAGCGCGAACGGTATCTCCGGTTTGAGAACCGGTGGTTCGGCGAGCAAATGGGGATCAACCTATTTCCTCTTAAAGGGTCGACCGCAAAAGTAGCCCAAGCCATCCGAACCTATCCTCTCTATACCGGGCAAGATAGATTAGGCGACGTGAGCAAGTAGACGGCCTGCACGCTCACGAACAGAAATTCTCTCAACAATGTCTCCTTTGCGGCGATCATGGCAATACCGATGACGACCACAACTGGTCGAAAGCCGCCCTGCTTCCCACCACCAAAAAAGCCCCGCTGGAATAATCCAGCGAGGCTTTTGAATGCTTAAGAGAACCCCGCGATCAGGCAGCGTCTTCGGCGCGTTTGTCCTTTTCGCTGAAGACCCGGATCGGTTCCTTGGTTCCAGCCACGACATCCTTATCGACGACGACTTCGCCCACGCCTTCCATCGACGGAAGATCGAACATCGTGTCGAGCAGGATCGATTCCAGAATCGACCGCAAACCGCGTGCGCCGGTCTTCCGTTCGATCGCCTTCTTGGCGATCGCCGTAAGTGCATCGTCGGTGAAGCTCAGTTCGACATTTTCCATGTCGAACAGCTTGCCATATTGCTTCACCAGCGCGTTCTTCGGTTCGACCAGAATCTTGACCAATGCGGTCACGTCGAGATCTTCGAGGGTCGCGATCACCGGGAGACGGCCAACAAATTCGGGAATAAGGCCAAATTTCAGCAGATCTTCCGGCTCAGACTGACGCAGCAGTTCGCCGGTCTTGCGCTCTTCGGGCGCCGCAACATGTGCGCCGAAGCCGATAGACTTGGCTTCCAGACGGTCGCCAATGATCCGCTCCAGCCCAGCAAAGGCGCCGCCGCAGATGAACAGGATGTTGGTCGTGTCGACCTGAAGGAATTCCTGCTGCGGATGCTTGCGGCCACCCTGCGGAGGAACCGAAGCAGTGGTGCCTTCCATTAGCTTCAGCAGCGCCTGCTGCACGCCCTCGCCTGACACGTCGCGGGTGATTGAGGGATTTTCAGCCTTGCGGCTGATCTTGTCGATTTCGTCGATGTAGACGATGCCGCGCTGCGCCTTTTCGACATTATAGTCGGACGCCTGGAGCAGCTTGAGGATGATGTTTTCAACATCCTCACCGACATAGCCCGCCTCGGTCAGGGTCGTGGCATCGGCCATGGTGAAGGGCACGTCGAATGTCTTGGCCAGCGTCTGGGCGAGCAACGTCTTGCCGCAGCCGGTGGGGCCGACCAGCAGGATGTTCGACTTGGCGAGTTCTACCTCACCCGGCTTGGTGCCGTGATTCAGGCGCTTGTAATGATTGTGGACGGCGACGGACAGGACACGCTTTGCCCGATTCTGGCCGATCACATAATCGTCCAGCACATCGCAGATTTCCTGCGGGGTCGGCACGCCGCCATCCTTCTTGCCGACGAGACCGCCCTTGGTCTCCTCGCGGATGATGTCGTTGCACAGTTCCACGCACTCGTCGCAGATGAAGACGGTCGGCCCCGCGATCAGCTTACGAACCTCATGCTGCGACTTGCCGCAGAAGGAGCAGTAAAGCGTGCTTTTGGAATCGGAGCCTGTAAGCTTAGTCATTCGCCAATCTTTCCTCCCTGCCCCAAGCGAAAAGCCGCGACGGCGAGGGATATTCTGGTCCTAGGATCATCCTAGACCGCGTCACGCCGATTTCACAAGGGGAGAAAACGGCGCGCGCGATTAAGATCCATGTTAGCTGTCAGTCGTTTCGGGTGCGGCTGGACGGCGATCAAATACCTCGTCCACCAGCCCGAACGCCTTGGCCTCATCGGCCTCAAGGAAGGTATCGCGGTCCATCGCGCGCTCAACTTCGTCCAGCGACTTGCCGGTGTATTGCACATACAGGTCATTGAGACGGCGGCGAATCCGGAGGATTTCCTTCGCCTGGATTTCGATGTCCGAAGCCATGCCCTGGGCGCCGCCGGACGGCTGATGCACCATGATCCGTGCGTTGGAAAGCGCGATGCGCTTGCCCGGCTCACCTGCTGCCAACAAGAAGCTGCCCATGGATGCTGCCTGACCGATGCAGACGGTGCCGACCTGGGGGCGGATATATTTCATCGTGTCATGGATCGCCATGCCCGCCGTCACCACGCCGCCGGGGGAATTGATGTACATCCAGATATCCTTCTTCGGATTTTCCGACTCGAGGAACAGGAGCTGAGCGACGATGAGCGAGGCCATATGATCCTCAACCTGACCGGTCACGAAGATGATCCGTTCACGCAGCAGGCGGGAGAAAATGTCAAAACTGCGTTCGCCGCGATTGGATTGTTCGATGACGATAGGAACAAGCGCGGCCATGGGATCAGACATGATATTGGTCATTTTGCTCTTTCAGGGTGATTTTTGCCCGCTCTCTACATCGGCACAAAAGCGGGCGGGTTCAAGGGGTACTGTGATCGCCGGCCGCGAGTTCAGCGGCGTGGTTCGAAATCGGAAGGAGCACGGAAGGTCAAATAAGCAAGGCGCCGCACTTCCCGGCGTCCGCGCACCACGGTGTCGAGGATCAGCCCACACATGCCCGATAGGGTAGCGAGTATCATGAGCCCCGTGACGAGGATGGCGGTCGGAAAGCGTGGCACAAGCCCGGTATTGAGATAGGTGAGGATCAACGGGGTGGCCAGAATGACCCCGATTGCCGCCAGCAGCGCGGCAATGATGCCGAAGAAGAGGATCGGCTTTTCGATCCGGTAGAGCGTGAAAATCGTTCGCAAGATACGCCACCCGTCGCGATAGGTGGAGAGCTTGCTGACCGAACCTTCCGGCCGAGCGCCATAGACAGTCATGACTTCGGAAACGGGCATCGCCAGTTCCAGCGCATGAACGCTGATTTCCGTTTCGATTTCGAAACCTGCGGACAGGACAGGGAAGCTCTTGACGAAGCGGCGGGAAAAGACGCGATAGCCCGACAAAATATCGGTGAAGCTGCGACCGAAAAGTTGCTTGAGCAGGCTGGTGAGCGCCCAATTTCCGAAGCGATGGCCACGGCGATAGGCTTCTTCCACCTCGCTCTTACGCGCGCCGACGACCATGTCGAGATTATCTTCCAACATGGCGGCGACGAGACGGGGCGCGGCGGCGGCATCATAGGTCGCATCACCGTCGGCCATGACGTAGATGTCAGCATCCACATCGGCGAACATGCGGCGCACGACATGGCCCTTGCCCTGCTGCGTCACCCGGCGAACGATCGCGTCCGCTCCGGCGGCGAGTTCAGCGCTGCCGTCGCTGCTGTTATTATCGAAGACGTAGATGTCGGCGGCGGGCAGTGCGCGGCGGAAATCCTGCACCGTCTTCACGATCGCGCCCGCTTCATTATAGCAGGGCAGGATTACGGCAATGCGCGGACCTGCCGCCCCCTGCCCGCTTACCACTGCCGGAAATTCCTTCATCTGCCCCAAACCTCACCCGAACTTATCGCGGCATGACGTGCCGGGATTAACATTTCGTCTGCCATGCCGAATGCTAAATGAAAAGCGCCCGTCTTCCATCTGGAGACGGACGCTTTTCATGTTTTGATAGTGGCCCGGCGCACATCAGCCAGCCGGGCAACCCCAATCCTTATTCAGCCTTGGCAGCAGCCTTCTTGGCCGGAGCCTTCTTGGCCTTGGGCTTTTCCTCAGCGACAGCTTCTTCAGCCACGGCCTCGTCCTTCTTGGCGGCAGCCTTCTTGGCCGGAGCCTTTTTCGCCGGAGCTTCTTCGGTCGCAGGTGCGGCTTCGTCAGCGTCCGCAGCCTTCTTCTTGGGAGCAGCCTTCTTCGCCTTGGGCTTTTCGTCATGATCATGATGATCATGGCCACAACCCGGACCATGGACGTGCGGCTTCAGGTCGCCATCTTCGGCCTCGATCGCTGCTTCCAGTTCTTCGCGGCTGACGGCGCGATCCGTGACTTCGGCCTTGCCGAACAGGAAGTCTACGACCTTATCTTCATAAAGCGGCGCGCGAAGCTGGGCGGCTGCCATCGGGTCCTGGCGGACATATTGGACGAACCGCTCACGATCCTGCGGGCCGTACTGCTGAGCGGCCTGCATGATCAGGCGGTTCATTTCCTGATCGGAAACCGCCACGCCATTTGCCTGACCAATTTCGGACAGAAGGAGGCCAAGGCGCACGCGGCGAACAGCGATCGCGCGATAGTCTTCCTTCTCAGCTTCCATTTCCTTGAGAGCAGCTTCCGGGTCCGCCTCATGGCTGGCTTCGTGCTGAAGCTGCGCCCAGATCTGTTCGAACTCGGCTTCCACCATGCTCGGCGGCACATCGAAATCATGGGCAGCGGCAAGCTGATCGAGCAGCTTGCGCTTCATGTGGGTGCGGGTGAGGACATTATGTTCCTGCTCGATCTGGCCCTTCAGCAGCTCCTTGAGCTTGTCGAGACCTTCCAGACCCAGCGACTTGGCGAAATCATCGTCGAGCTTGGGCTTGTCGGCGTTCAGGATCGCCTTGACCGTGATGTCGAAAGTGGCTTCCTTGCCGGCGAGATGGGCCGCGCCATAATCCTCCGGGAAGGGGACGGTGATGGTCTTCTCGTCGCCCTTCTTGACGCCGGTCAGCTGTTCTTCGAAGCCGGGGATGAACTGGCCAGAGCCGATCTTGAGCTTCACATCTTCGGCCGAACCACCTTCGAAGGGTTCGCCGTCGATCTTGCCGACGAAATCGATGGTCAGCGTGTCGCCGTCCTTCGCCTTGTGCGAAGCGGCATGCTCTTCCAGCGCGCCCTGCTGGGTCGCGATGCGGCCAGCGGCTTCATCAACCTGCGAATCAGCGACTTCGATGGTCAGACGCTCCAGCTTCAGACCTTCGATGCTCGGCGCGGCGATTTCAGGAAGCACTTCCAGCGCGACCTTAACCTCGGCGTCCTTGCCGAATTCAAAGCCTTCGTCCAGCTCCACGGAAGGCTGCATCGCCGGACGCAGCTTGTTGTCCGCGATCAGCTTTTGAATGCCTTCCTGGATCGAATTGTTAAGGGCGTCGCGCTGCAGCGATTCACCATGCATTTTCTTGACGAGGTTGGCAGGCACCTTGCCGGGGCGGAAGCCGGGCATACGAACCTGCGGTGCGATCGCCGCCACTTCCTTTTCCACGCGGGCGTCGATGTCCTTCGACGTGATGGTCACGGTGTAGGCGCGCTTCAGGCCCTCGTTCAACGTCTCGACAGTCTGCATCTCTTCTCTCAAACGCTTTCTTCAGCTGAATTCAGGTGGCGCCTGACATGATACAAGCCGGGCGCACTGGTGCGGGCGAAGGGACTCGAACCCCCACATCTTGCGATACCAGAACCTAAATCTGGCGCGTCTACCAGTTTCGCCACGCCCGCATCGGCCGCCGGTCGGCGCGGCATAGAGAAAAGCATCCGGGGAGGCAAGCAATTGTGGATAACTTGCCCGGAACTCACGCAGGGCCTCAGGCGTAACGTTTCGATAAGGAGAGAGATATGGCCACTCAGCCTGATCCGGAACCGATCGGCGTACCCCCGCCCGACACGATTCAGCCGCAGTCACCCCCGGAGTCGCCTCCCCCCTCTACCCCTGATGAAACTCCTGCGGGCGAGCCACCCGAGTTCGTGCCGACGCGGCCCGATTTTGACCAACCGGATCGGTCCATCCCGGAATTGCCGCCGGATTGAGTGTATCAGCGGCGTCATATTCTTGCAGTAGCGAGAAATTTTCTCCCTCTCCTGTGCTGGACAGGCCCCTGCAAGCATGATTGAACCGCGACAGATAGAAGAAAAGCGGGAGAGGCGCGGCTGACATCAAGGGGGTCATCGTGCATCGGGTTCGCGCCAAATTAGACTGGTTCAAGGCAGTTATATTACCACAGGAGGCCGCACTTCGGGGTCGGCTTCGGAGGATTTTGCCTTCCTTCCTGGAACTTGACGACATGGTTGCCGAGGTCATGGCCCGTGCCTATGCCACGGAAAATTGGAACAATGTGACGACAGGCCGCGCCTATCTGTTCACGATCGCCCGCAATCTGATCATCGACAATGCCCGCCGCAACAAAGTGGTCAGCTTCGAAACGATCGCTGACCTGGAACTGCTGCAAGCGGAAAACAGTGTCGAGGCTCAACTTCATGCTCGCGAAGCCCTGCGACAGATCGAAGCGATCGTCGAAACGCTTCCGCCGCAATGCCGGAAGGTATTTGTCCTGCGCCGTATCCATGAAAGATCGATGATCGAAATAGCGGCAGAAATGTCTTTGTCCGTTTCTACGGTTGAAAAACATCTGGCCAAAGCCATCGCGATAGTTATGCGGGCATGGTCGGAACGTCAGGAAACGGATTTCGAACGTGCAAGCGTTGGGGCGAGGATCAAGCAGCAGGGAAGAAATCGAGGCGAAAGCCGCGCGTCTGCTGGTCAAGCTTAACACCGACCCGGCTGTTCAGGATGCGGCGGAACTTTCCGCGTGGATCGAAGCGGACCCGCGGCACGCAATAGCTTACGCAAGGGCGGAGGCGGCCTGGGAATTCGCTGAAGTGCTGAAGAGCGCATCGGCTGACAACGATTTGCCGACTATCGCGCTCATCGCCAGCGAGCAGCAACGCCGCTTGTCGCGCAATATCATGATCGCGGCTGGAGTTGCCGTAATCCTGTTCATCATCGCCGCCATCTTCTCGATCTCCACGGTCGATGAGGCCGATCATCAGGAAACGCGAATCGGAGAGCTCCGCGTTCGCTCCGCCTGACGCCAATGCATCACTGGCGAAATCTAGGACAGTAATTCCCGTACCAGATCAGGCACGAGATCGCCGGCAAGACCGATGCGAGTTTCCTCGAAATAGAAGCTGCCCGCGGAGGACCCCAGATTCAACTCCAACGTCCGGGCGCCCGCATGCCGCGCCGTCTGGACAAAGCCCGCGGCCGGATAGACAGCGCCGGAGGTGCCGATCGATACGAAAAGGTCGGCCCGGCGCAACGCCGCGTCGATCACCTCCATCTGGTACGGCATCTCACCGAAGAACACGATGTCCGGACGCAGGCTGGCACTGCGGCACGCTCCGCACTGCGCGGCCGGTGGCAAGGGATCAGACCAGGGCACCGCCTTGCCACAGGCGGCGCAGAGGGCCGATCGAAGTTCACCGTGCATGTGTATCAGGCGACGAGCCCCCGCCCTTTCATGAAGATCATCGACATTCTGCGTGACGATGAGCAACTCGCCTGGCCATTGCGCGTCCAAGGCTGCCAAAGCCTGATGCGCCGGGTTCGGCTCAACTTCATGCAGCTTCGCGCGCCGTTCGTCATAGAAGCGATGCACCAGTGCCGCGTTGCGCTCAAGCGCCTCTGGCGTGCAGACGTCCTCGACATGATGACCTTCCCACAAGCCATCAGGCCCTCGAAATGTTGCAAGCCCACTTTCGGCAGAGATTCCCGCGCCCGTCAGAATGACGATGTTGAAGATGTCGTCCATCTTGTCATCATGTCTGCTGCTCAATCCAAAAGCTACAGCTTCCAGATGACAAGGCGGGGTCATTCTGGCATCGGACGGGCGGATTTCCGGGGACAAGCGACATCATGACGAAGATCGGACTTTTTGGAGCAGCGGGCCGCATGGGACGCACGATCGCCCAGGTCGCGATCGACGCAGGACTGACCATCAGTGGCGGCACCGATCGCGAAGGCAGTGGAGAGCTTCTGCCGGGACTTGCGATCACGTCTGATCCGCTTGCACTGGCCGAACGGAGTGACGTGCTGATCGACTTTTCGGTTCCGGCTGCTCTTTCCTCCCATCTTGATGCTTGCGTGGCGGCGAAGAAGCCGATCCTCATCGGCACCACTGGGCTGGAGCAGGTGCATCACAATCTGATCGATGAGGCCGCCCGGATGATCCCCGTGCTCCAGACGGGCAACACCTCTCTGGGCGTAAACCTGTTATCCGCATTGGTCGAGCAGGCTGCCGCCCGCCTTGGAGACGATTGGGATATCGAAATCGTCGAGATGCATCATCGACACAAGGTTGATGCGCCTTCGGGCACCGCGCTTCTGTTGGGTGAAGCGGCAGCACGTGGCCGCACTATCGAGCTTTCCAGTAACAGTGAAAGTGGACGGGATGGCATTACCGGGGCGCGAGCTAAGGGTGCGATCGGGTTCGCGGCTCTGCGAGGCGGGTCAGTGGCAGGCGATCATCAGGTCATCTTCGCCGCCGATGGCGAACGCATCGAACTTGGCCATCGTGCCGAAAGCCGCGTCATATTCGCGCGCGGCGCGGTAAAGGGTGCGGCCTGGCTGATCGGCCAGCCTGCCGGGCGCTATGACATGAAGGCAGTGCTCGGCCTTTGACCTTGCGATGAACAAGACGCAGATCTTCGACTTCTTCAGCCGCCTCGCAGAAGCCAATCCGGCGCCGCGAACGGAACTGGAATATGACAACGACTATCAGCTTCTGGTCGCGGTCGTGCTATCCGCTCAGGCAACCGACATCGGCGTCAACAAGGCCACGCGCGCGCTTTTCATGCAGGTGGAAACGCCCGCCGAGATGGTGGAGCTTGGCGAAGAGGGCTTGAAGCAGCACATCAAGACGATCGGCCTTTTCAATGCCAAGGCGAAGAACGTCATCGCCCTGTCCGAAATATTGGTGCGCGATTTTGGCGGCGAAGTCCCGCAGGATCGTGACATACTCACGACGCTGCCGGGGGTGGGCAGGAAAACGGCGAATGTGGTGATGAACACTGCCTTCGGGCATGAGACTTTCGCCGTTGATACCCATATTTTCCGCGTGGGCAACCGCACTGGCCTCGCGCCCGGCAAGACACCGCTAGCGGTCGAACAAAAGCTGGAGAAGCGCGTGCCCGGCCCGTTTCGCCGAGATGCGCACCACTGGCTCATCCTTCATGGCCGCTATGTGTGTAAGGCGCGTCGGCCGGAATGCTGGCGCTGCATCGTCGCCGACCTGTGCCGCTACAAGCCGAAAACCCCTGCTCCCAAAGGAGCCAAGCCGATCACCTGAGCGCACGCCATTATCATGCGGTTCAGCCAAGCTGTGCTAGGGGAGAGACGGAACGCGTCCTTCGACGACGTGTTACCCGTGACGACAATAAGGAGAGACAATCATGTTCGTCCCTGTTTCCCCGGCGCTTCGTCTGGGTTTCGCCGTGGCGCTCATGTCCCTGGTTGCCCCGGCAACGGCCAAGACGCGGCCCGACAATCTGGTTGCAGCTGGCAAGCCCGTTGATTGCGTTCAGATAAATTCGATCCGCCAGACCGATGTGCGCGACGATCAGACGATCGATTTCATTCTGAACGGCAATAAGGTGTACCGGAACACACTGCCGAACAGCTGCCCAAGCCTGGGTTTCGAAAAGCGTTTCATGTATAAGACGAGCCTGTCGCAGCTCTGCTCCGTGGATATCATCACGGTCCTGTACAATTCGCCTGATCTGATGCGCGGTGCCAGTTGCGGACTCGGCAAGTTCCAGCCCATGAAGAAGGTCAAATAGTCGGCGCGTCGCGATTTTGGTGCTGGCGTCGGCAGTTGCGCTTTGCTAAGCGGCGCTTCGCACCAAGCGACACGCACCCATAGCTCAGCTGGATAGAGCGCTGCCCTCCGAAGGCAGAGGCCAGAGGTTCGAATCCTCTTGGGTGCGCCATTCTCCTCCGGTTCGCAGCACAGCCTGCTCATGATCCAGCAGATAGCGCTTGGCCTCCAGCCCTCCCGCAAAGCCGGTCAGCGCGCCCGCCGATCCGATCACCCTGTGGCAGGGCGCGATAATGGACAGCGGATTGCGGCCGTTAGCGGCACCGACCGCGCGGGAGGCTGAGGGACGGCCGATATCCGCCGCCACCTGACCATAGCTGCGCACCTGCCCGAACGGAATACGAAGCAGGGCTGCCCAGACGAGCTTCTGAAAATCCGATCCCTGAAAATCGAGCGGAAGGTCGAAGCGGGTGAGATTGCCTGAAAAATAGGCGCGCAATTGCCTCGACGTTTTCTGTAGCAGTGGGTGATCCGGGGTCCTCGTCCCAGGTCTGGCCCGTACGCGCAAGGGATCATCATCTTCCCATAACAGGGCAGCCAGGCCGATATCGCTGGCAACCATGGTGAGATCGCCCACCGGAGACTTGAATATATCAAAGGCGAATGTCACAACTTATCCTTCCAAGGTCTGAAGAATAGCTCGCCCTCTTCGCGTTGGCTTCCTGCCGCTTGCCTTCAAAGATCGCCGTGCAATCAATAAGCGTCCACCCCCTCCGGCAGCACTACAGCGGACCAGCTCTTCCCCGGAACCAGATATTTGGCGGCCAGCACCTGAAGCTGGGCTGGCGTCACCGACAGCATGTCCTGAGCCATGGTCTGCATGGCCTGCACATATTGCGGGTTCTGGGTCGCGCCTTCCATCTGGTTCATCCAGAAGGCATTGCCAGTGCTGGCCCGCATCAGCAGCTGGCGCATGGGCGCGACAGCCCGCTGAAGCTCATCGTCACTGACCGGATTTTTGGCGAGGTCAGCCGCTGTATCCTTAACGACGCCATAGAAATAATTGACGCGGTCGGGACGCACCTGGCTGGTCACCAGAATGTAGCCGCCACTTTCGTAGGAAAATGGCCAATTATTTTGCACGCTGGGCGAATAGGCGGCCCCTTCCGTCGATCGGAGGCGGTCGAACAGACGATCATTGAATATCTGCGTCAGGATTTCGAGTTGACGCGCTTCCTTCGTGAGCCCGAAACCCCCGGACGTTGGCCAGGCCATGACCGCCGCGGCTTGCTCCTTGTCGCCCTTGTGCCGCAGAATGACCGGCGTCGCGACATGGGCGGGGAAGCGCATCAGCTTGTTAGCGGGCGGAACCGGGACATCCGGCCTCGCGGGCATCGCGCCGAAGGTGGCGGCAACCGCTTCGATCGCTTCGTCGGGCTTCACCTGCCCAAAAATCTGCACTTCGATTGGGCCGGAAGCCAGCAGCGGCTCCCAAGTGGACCGAAACGCCTGCGGAGTCAGCGCCTCGATCTCGTTTCGCGAAGGGGTACGAAACCGGACGTCCTTGTCATGCAGCAGCCAGTTGAGATCGCGCGCCAACACCGAATCCGGCGCGCGCGCCATCGCGTCATAGGCAACGGCGGTGCCTGTCTTCACTCGGGCGATCGGCGCGGGGTCCCAGCCAGGCGCGGCCAATTTGGTCGCGAAGAGCTGCAACTGATCCCGGTAATCAGCCGGGCGAGTGACGGCCTGCATTTCGAAGGCATCATCGTCGATTGAGAAATCCATTCCCATACGGCGGCCGTTCGTCAGGTCATCCAGTTCACGCTGACCCAGCTTGCCGATGCCACTGGCCACCAAGGCATAATTGGCGGCCCAGCCGGGTGCTGCCTTCGTAGGCGAAAATGCCAGCTGTCCGTGACCGAAGCGGACGTTGATCCGCACCTTTTCCGTTTCAGCATTATTGGCGAATAGGGTGAGTTTCACGCCGTTGACAAAGGTTACGCTCTCCATGCCGGGCAACCCGACCTGCGTGCGCGACACCACTTTCCCTGGAGGACCGAGCTTGGGAAGGTCCGCCATCGTGATCGCCTTGTCCGCCAGCCGGACGTTGGTGGCAGCCTTCACGGGCGCGGCAAGGGCAGCGGACAGGCGGGCGTCGATCCCCGGCACCGGCTTGCCCGTAATCAGGAGGGCTCGGAACACACCGGCAGAAAATAACCTGCGCGTAGAGTCCAGTATCTTCTGCGGCGTCATCGCCGGTTTACCGGATCGGAATATCTCCAGCGCAGCCTGAGGGCTGACGGTGGTTTCGCGGATATCGACGGCGCTTACCAGATCGCTCGCCTGCTTGGCGCCTGCTTCCGTGTCGGCGTTCTCGACCTGAATGGCGAGCGCCGTGTCGATCTGGGCATATTCCCGGTCAATTTCGAGCTGGCTCGGCGCGGTCGTCTTCGCGTCCTCAATAATCGCGCGAACGTCACCCAGCGCCTTCTCCCAATTCTCACCGGTCGGGACCAGCGTGACGAAGGTCCCGTCGGCCGATCGGCTGACATCCTGCTGATCGACGCTTGCCTGAATGAAGCTGCCTCCGCTGCGGGCCGCTTGTTCGAGGCGGCGGCTGATGATTTGCAGCGCCAGCATGTCCGTCAGCTTGTCCTGATTATAGACGATGGTGTCGGCATGCGGCTTCCATGGGCGGAGCCAGGCCATGGTCAGGCCCGTTGGCGCGCCCGGCTCGACCGCGACGCTGGTCGCCGGTGCCTTGGCATCCGGCTCACCGAAATCCGGGAGCGCAGCCCCCTGCCCCGGCGCCGACCACGACGCGAAATTATCCTTGATGATCTGCTCGGCTACAGCGGGATCGATGTCGCCCGCTAGCGAGATCACTGCATTTTCCGGGCGATACCAGCGCTGATGAAATGTCTCCATCCGCGCGGCGGTGGCAGCATTGAGGCTGGCGATAGTGCCAATGGGGCTGCGCTCGGCCAGAAGCTGGCCAGCAAAGAAGTGGCGGCGGCTTGCGTCGGAGATGCGCATCTGCGGCCCATCCCCTTCCCGCCGTTCGGCCAGCACGACCGCCCGCTCCGCTTCAACGGCACTGTCCACGATGTTGGGATCGACCATCATGCCCGCGAGAATTTTCATGCTCTCGCCAAGGCTGGTCGGTGTCGCCTGAGGAAGGTCGAGCGCATAGGTGGTGCCGGTAGGCGTCGTCTGCGCATTGCTGTCGCTGCCGAAGGTTACGCCGAGCCGCTGCCATATTCGTTTGGACTCGCCATCAGGCACATGGCGCGATCCGCGAAAAGTCAGATGCTCCATGAAGTGCGCGTAGCCCTGTTCATCGGGCTGCTCCATCAGGGCACCGACATCCATACGCAGGCGGACGGAGACCTGCCCCGGCGGAACGCCATTGCGGCGAACGGCATAACGCAGGCCATTGGGCAAAGTGCCGAAGTGCCATGCCGGATCGATAGGCACGTCGCTATTTTCATAGAGCCAAGGCCTGACCTGCGCCTGCGTATCATTGGTGGCCGACGCCGACTTTGCCGGGACCGGGCCAGTTCTGGCTGACAGGGAAGCAGGAATGCCCGAAAGCAGTAACGCAATGACGGACAGCGAAACGGCGGGACGCCGGAGGGGAAAGCTCATGGCGCCGTAGCCTAGAGCCAAAATTCTGAATGGCTACTGACAAAGAGCAACCGCGTTTCACGAAAGAGGGCAGGATGGCGCCACCCGGCACCATCCTGCCTGAAACTTAACGGCCGCCGGTCTTCTGCACAGCACCCTTGTGTGCGCCAACCCCGTTCCGGTTGCGACGGAAGTTCTTCTTCGCGGGCTTTGCCTCTCCATCGGGGCGGTGAGCCCGCTCGGCGGTGCCGCGCTGCTGCTTCTGTTGGTCCTGATAGCGGCGCTGGCCATCGGCCCGGCGCGTCTTCTGTTCCGGCGTTTGCTCGCGGCCTTTGCGCTGAGGCGCGGCCTTCGGGAGGTTGCGGACGGCTTCGGTGAAATTATCAGGCAAGGGCACGATCTCGAGCTTCACCTTTGCGGTGCGCTCGATCGCCTTGAGATAGGGCCGCTCATCATCGGCCACGAAGCTGATCGCGATACCTTCCGCACCTGCTCGCGCGGTACGGCCGATGCGATGGACATATTGTTCGGGCACATTGGGAAGCTCGAAATTGATGACGTGGCTGACGCCTGAAACGTCAATGCCGCGCGCAGCGATATCGGTGGCAACGAGCAGCTTAACATGGCCGTGCCGGAATGCCTGGAGGGCCGTGGTACGCTGCCCCTGGCTCTTGTTGCCATGGATCGCGACGGCCTGGATGCCAGCGCCTTCGAGGAAGCGGACGACGCGGTCGGCACCGTGCTTGGTGCGGGTGAAGATCAGCGCGCGGTCGATCGGTTCGTTGCGAACCGTTAGAGTGAGGAGCGCCTGTTTTTCCGCCTGATTGACGAAGGTCGCCTGCTGCCGGACGCGCTCGGCCGTTGTGGACTGCGGCGCGACGCTGACCTTTACCGGATTGTTCAGGAACTGCGCCGCGAGCGCTTCGATCTCGCCAGGCATGGTGGCGGAGAAGAACAGGTTCTGCCGTTCCTTGGGAAGCAGTTTGGCGATGCGCTTCAAGGGGTGGATGAAGCCCATGTCCATCATCTGGTCGGCTTCGTCGAGAACGAATATCTCCGTGTCCTTGATCGTGAAGGCGCGCTGGTCGATCAGGTCGAGGAGACGGCCCGGCGTGGCGACGACGATGTCGACACCCCGGCCGAGCGCGCGGATCTGGCGATTGATGGGGACGCCGCCGAAGACGACTTCGACCGACAGTTTAAGGAAGCGGCCATAGTCGCGGAAGCTCTGCGCGATCTGGGCTGCGAGCTCGCGGGTGGGGGACAGAACCAGCATCCGGCAGCCCTGAAGCGGCGTGGGCTTTGGGTTGCGGGCGAAATGGTCGAGGCTGGGCAGCGCGAAGGCGGCTGTTTTGCCGGTGCCGGTCTGGGCGATGCCGCACAGGTCCTTGCCCTGAAGCAGGACGGGAATCGCCTGCGTCTGGATGGGGGTGGGATTGGCGTAATTCTTGGCGGCGAGCGCCTTCAGGATGGGCTCGGCGAGACCAAGGTCGGTGAATTGCATGAATGAACTCTCGAATTAAAAAGGCTCAGGCGCCCATAGGTTGCGAATCGCAACTGGACGCAAAGCGGGTTGCGAAACGACCCGCGTGAATAGGGAAGCCTCAAAAGCTTGGCGCAGACTTTCATTGGCCGGCCCCGTCACCCCTCAAGGGCCGGGACGATCACGCTGCCAATCGCTGATGGGCCATGAAGGCCGCCCGCTGCGTTGCGCCGCATATGCTTTCATTCATGCAAAAAAGCAAGGGCTTCGCCGAAACGAAGCCCTTGGGAAGACTTCAGAGCGACACTTCCACATGTTTGCCGCGCATTTCGTCGCGCACGTCGCCGCCGAATAATTGTTTGAAGACGCCGCCCAGCGACATGTCCGCGCGCCAGATTTCCGCATGGCCAAGATTGAAGCGGAGCATGAGCAGATTGGGGTCCTGCCGCCCGCCGGGATACCAGGCCGCGACTTCATGGGTCCAATAGCGGTCGATCACCGCCGGGTCGCTTTCCTCGACAAGAGTGCCGTCGATGCAGGCGAACAGATAATGCCCCTTCCCCGCAAACTGCGCCATGGCCGGGCCGCCCGCCGCCAGACGATTGTCCCGGGTCGTGTAGAACCAGAAACAATGGTTGGCACCGGGGTCGAGCTGCGCCGTCATGGGCAGGCTATGTTCATGCGATCCCTGCAAGCCGATCATCAAAAAGGGGCTCTGCGACAATTCGGTCCAGAAACGGTGGCGGATATCGGATTCGGTGCTCATCCTTTTGTCTCCTGCTCATGCTGATAGGAGTTTAATCGCCAGCATCTGGCGAAGTTCCCCAAAAGCCCGTCTGGACGCTTGATCTTGAGCAAGCTTCTCTCCACATAGCGGCCATGCTGATCGAGACCGAACCAACGCCAAATCCGGCAACCGTCAAGTTCATCCCTGGCCGCGTCGTCATGGGCATGGGTACACGGGATTTCGCGACGCCCGAGGAAGCGGAAGCCTCTCCGCTCGCCGACGCCCTTTTTGGCCTTGGCGACGTCACCGGCGTTTTTTTCGGCGGCGACTTCATTTCCGTCACCATCGCGCCGGGCGCGCAGTGGAGCGATGTGAAGCCCGATATCCTGTCGATCCTGCTGGAGCATTTTTCGGCGAACATGCCGCTGTTCACCCCCGGATCGGCGGGCGAAATCTTCATCCCCGAAGAGGAAGAGCAGTTCACCGACGATCCCGCCGACGCGGAGATCGTCGCGCAGATTCGCGACCTTATAGACACGCGCGTTCGGCCCGCCGTCGCCAATGACGGCGGCGACATCGTCTATCGCGGCTTTGAACGCGGGACGGTCTATTTACGGATGCAGGGCGCCTGTTCCGGTTGCCCGTCCTCAAGCGCCACGTTGAAGAACGGGATCGAGCAACTGCTCAAACATTATGTCCCGGAAGTGACGGAAGTGCGCGCCGTCTGAAATAGCGGCGGCGACGTTTGGCAAAACGATCGCGATCGACTAACCGCTTGCCATAGGCCGCCCGCTCCCACGCCGGTTTTCACAGGGGATTTTCTTGCGCACTCTCGTCATCGACACCGCTACGCAGGCGCTGTCCGTGGCGCTGCTGGAGGATGGCAGGCCGATCGGCCATTTCCATGAGATCGTCGGCCGGGGCCATGCCGAAGCGCTGGTGCCCGCGATAGCCGCCCTGCCCGACGGCGGGCGGGCGAACGCGATTGCGGTCGACCTTGGCCCCGGAAGCTTCACTGGCGTGCGCATCGGCATAGCCGCCGCCAGGGCGCTTGCCCTCGCATGGTCGCTGCCTTTACATGGCTATTGCGCGCTGTCGCTGATCGCGGCCAAGGCGGCCCAAGGTCAAGATCCGCATCAGGATGGCGACCCGATCGCGGTCACCATCACCGGAGGGCAT
This sequence comes from Sphingobium sp. TomTYG46, assembly GCF_055396345.1. NCBI lineage: Bacteria > Pseudomonadati > Pseudomonadota > Alphaproteobacteria > Sphingomonadales > Sphingobiaceae > Sphingobium > Sphingobium sp. TomTYG46. Next base: position 691,779 of record NZ_AP027324.1, on the reverse strand, counting down.
GGCGAACTGTTCTGGCAATCTTTCGAAGCCGATGGCCTGACCGCTATCACCCAGCCCGCGTCCACCCCGATTGCGACGCTGGCCACGATGCTGGAGCAGCCGGTGATATATGGCACGGGCGCCGAAGCATTGGTGACCGCGCGCGGCCATGGCACGGCCGTCAGCCTCTATCCCAATTCCGCCGATTATCCGTTGATCGCGGGCCTGCCATCGCTGCCGCCCTCCCCCATTTACTGCCGCGATGCCGACGCGCAGCCCATGATGCAGCTTACCCCGCAGCAGGGCCGTTCATGATCCCCGGCCTGAAAATCGACATATATGAGGATGGCGAGCGCAACGCACTGGCCGACGCAATGGATGTCATGGCAGAGGCATTCGACCCCGCCTATGGCGAGGCATGGACGCTGCCACAGCTGTCCGGTGTCATGATGATGCCGGGCACCTGGTTGACGATCGCGCGGGTGGATGCGGCGGCGATGGGTTTCGCGCTGGTCCGGTCGGTGCTGGACGAATGCGAACTGCTGTTGCTGGCCGTCCATCCGGCATGGCGCGGACGGGGCATTGGCCGCGAACTGTTGGTCGATAGTTTGAAGACAGCGCGACGGCGAGGCATCAAGTCGATGAATCTCGAAGTTCGTTCGTCAAATACAGCCATCAAACTATATGAAAAAGCAGGGTTCGAATATGTGCATAGGCGTCCTGGTTACTACCGGGGTGCCGACGGACAACTTTACGATGCGCTGAGCTTTCGTATAGAAATGCTCGGATAGACTGGATCGCCCTTGCTAATCGGCGTATCCGGGTATAACGCCGACATACCGCTCCTGAAACGAATTCACCTGGGCGGGTCGCACTCAATTCAGCATTCGCGGGATAAAAGAAATGGAAATCGAATCAGCCCAGAGCGAGCTGCTCATTACTTTGACTTCGGACATTGTTGCAGCACATGTTTCAAACAACAGTGTCGCCGTGTCTGACGTTTCGACGCTTATCCAGAACGTTCACGCCGCCCTTTCTGGTCTGACCAAGCCCGCTGCCGTTCCGGAAGTGAAGCCGGAACCAGCGGTGTCGGTGCGTTCTTCGATCAAGCCCGACTATATTATCTGCCTGGAAGACGGCAAGAAGCTGAAGATGCTGAAGCGCCACCTGATGACCCATTATCAGATGACGCCGGACGATTATCGCGCGAAGTGGGGCCTGCCTGCCGACTATCCGATGGTCGCACCCAACTATGCCGAACAGCGCCGTTCGCTGGCGAAGAAGATCGGCCTTGGGACAAAGCGCCGCCGCACCCGCGCGAAATAAGCAGCAACTGCGGGCGATCCGCGATGAGAGGGGCGCATTTGCCATGCGCCCCTTTTATATTGCCGGTTATGCCGCTAGATTTCCGCTGATTATCCGACACACCTGAATGAGCGAGCCCGCATGAACCGCAAGATCGATGTAGAAGCCCTTTGTCATGAGAAGGGCCTGCGCATCACCGAACAGCGCCGTGTGATCGCTCAGGTGCTGAGTGACGCGGTGGACCATCCCGATGTGGAGGAACTGCACAAGCGGTCGTCGGCCATCGATCCGGGCATTTCGATTGCGACCGTGTACCGCACGGTTCGCCTGTTCGAAGAAGCGGGCATTTTGGAGCGGCACGACTTTGGCGATGGACGCGCCCGTTATGAGGCAGCGCCCGAAGCGCATCACGACCATCTGATCGATGTCGAAACCGGCAACGTCATTGAATTCGTCGATCCGGAACTGGAACAGTTGCAGAAGCAGATCGCCGAGAAACTCGGCTTCCGCCTGGTCGACCATCGCATGGAATTGTACGGCGTATCGTTGGACCGCAAGAACTGACAGCCTTGCGGCGGCTGCGCTTTCTCTATCGGCTGAGCGCTCTGGCGGCATGCCTGCTGCTTTGCCTGATCCCGCATCTGCTATGGCGGGCCGCAGGAGCGAGATCTCCCTGGCCTCCCCGCTTTCTGGGAATGGCGGCAAGGGCCGTCGGTGCGCGGGTGCGGGTAGAAGGCCATCCCTTTCACGGCGACAGTTTCATCATCGCCAACCATGTCAGCTGGATCGATATATTGGCGCTGGGCGGTGCAACGGGCGCCGCATTCGTCGCGCATGACGGGATTGCGGGCTGGCCGATCGTCGGGTGGCTGGCGGCCCAGAATAATACCCTGTTCGTCGCGCGGAACCGGCGAGGCGCGCTGGGCGGACAGATCGAGGCGCTGCGCGCGGCGCTGGCGGGGCACCAGCCGGTTGCGCTGTTCCCAGAGGGCACGACCAGCAATGGTCAGGGCCTGCTGCCGTTCAAGCCATCGCTACTGGCGGTTCTGCTGCCGCCGCCGCGCGCGGTGATGATCCAGCCGGTGCATATCGACTATGGCGCGGCCACGGCGGAGATTGCGTGGCATAGCGACGAACCGGCGGGGCAGAATGTGCGGCGACTGCTGGAACGGCGCGGCAGGCTGAACGTCACGCTGCGTTTTCTGGAGCCTTTCGATCCCGCGCTTTACCCCGATCGCAAGCAGTTAGCGGCAGTGGCGCGTGAAAGGATTGCCGCGAGCATTACGATGCACCTGCCGCCTTTCACTCCGGTCGTGGCCCCTGTATAGATGGACGGCATGAATCGTAACGACGCCCCAAAGACTCCAGCGACATTCCACGTCAAATCCTTCGGCTGCCAGATGAACGTCTATGATGGCGAGCGCATGGCCGAGATGCTGGGCGAACGGGGCATGACCGCAGCGGTCGATGGAGCCGAGGCGGATCTGGTCATCCTCAACACCTGCCACATTCGCGAAAAGGCGGTGGATAAGGTCTATTCCGATATTGGCCGGTTGAACCGCGAGGATGGTACGCGGCCTATGATCGCAGTGGCTGGGTGCGTGGCTCAGGCGGAAGGTGGCGAGATCAGTCGCCGGGCGAAGAGCGTCGATATCGTGGTGGGGCCACAAGCCTATCACCGGCTGCCTGACCTGATTGAGAAGGCCGGGCGTGGTGAAGAGGCGGTGGATACCGACATGCCGCTGGCGTCCAAATTTGCTGCCCTGCCCGGTCGTACCAAACAGGCGCGGCCGACGGCTTTCCTGACGATCATGGAAGGTTGCGACAAGTTCTGCACCTATTGCGTGGTGCCTTATACGCGTGGGGCGGAGATCAGCCGGACTTGGGGCGCTATCATCGACGAAGCCAAGGCGCTGGTGGATGGCGGCGTGCGGGAGATCACGCTGCTGGGGCAGAATGTAAATGCCTGGGCGGGCGAGGATGACAAGGGCCGCATGCAGGGCATGGATGGCTTGGTGCGCGAGCTTGCGAAGATCGGCGGGCTGGCGCGCATCCGCTATACGACGAGCCACCCCAATGACATGAGCGATGGGTTGATCGCTGCTCATGGCGACGAGGCGAAGCTGATGCCTTTCCTGCATCTGCCGGTGCAGTCGGGCAATGATCGCATATTGAAGGCGATGAACCGCAGCCATGATGTGGACAGCTATTTGCGGATCATTGAGCGGGCGCGCGAAGCGCGGCCTGACATTGCGCTGTCGGGCGACTTCATCGTCGGCTTCCCCGGCGAAACGAATGCGGAGTTCGAGGATACGCTGAAGATCGTTGAACAGGTGCGCTATGCGCAATGCTATTCGTTCAAATACAGCCCCCGCCCCGGCACGCCCGCAGGGGATATGGTTGGGCAAATTGCGGCCGAGGTCATGGACGATCGGCTGGCGCGATTGCAGGCGGTGATAAACCGGCATCAGGTGGAGTTCAACGCCGCGACGGTGGGGCGTACGACCGAGATTTTGCTGGAGCGCAAGGGGCGTCATCCGGGGCAGCTCATCGGGAAAACGCCCTGGCTGCAGTCAGTCCATGTCACCGCGCCGGAACTCTCCATCGGTGACATGGTCGAAGTAGATATCATCAGTGCCGGTCCGAACAGTCTGGCCGGCGAACTCAGCAGGAGGAAAGCCGCTTGAACCCAAAAACCGTCGTTCCCGCTACTGCAGGAACCCATCTCCGAGCCTGTCCCCCAGGATCGAAGACAAGGAGATGGATAACCGCCAGCGCGGTTGTGACGGATGGAAAGGGAGGCTGCTGAATGTCCAAGAAACCGAACCAAAATCATCGCGTGGACGTTGCTGAACGGGCGCGGTTGGAAGTGACTTTTGAGAAGCCGCATCTGCTGGGCGCTCTGTTCGGGCAATATGACCAGAACCTTGTCGCGATCGAGAACCGGCTGGGCGTCTATATCGCGGCGCGGGGGAATAAGCTTCAGATCGAGGGCGATGCCGAAGCGGCGGCGCGGGCGCGGGACGTGATGACCGGGCTCTACAACCGGATCGTCGCGGGACAGGAGATTGACAGCGGCGCGGTGGAGGCTGTGATCGCCATGTCCGCCGAACCGATGCTGGACGGCATCATCCGCCATGATGTCGCCGAACCGCCCAAGGTGATGATCCGCACGCGCAAGAAGACGATCGTGCCCCGCTCCGCGACGCAGGTCACCTATATGGAGGCGCTGACCCGGAACGACATCATCTTCGCGCTGGGTCCGGCGGGGACGGGCAAGACCTACCTCGCGGTCGCGCAGGCGGTGAGCCAGTTGATCACGGGCAGCGTCGACCGGCTGATCCTGTCGCGGCCTGCGGTCGAGGCGGGCGAGCGGCTGGGCTTCCTGCCCGGCGACATGAAGGAGAAGGTCGATCCCTATCTCCGGCCGATCTACGACGCGCTCTACGACACGCTACCCGCCGAGCAGGTGGAGCGGCGGATCGCGAGCGGGGAGATAGAGATCGCGCCGCTCGCCTTCATGCGCGGGCGGACGCTGGCCAACGCCTTCATCGTGCTGGACGAAGCGCAGAACACGACCATCGCACAGATGAAGATGTTCCTCACCCGCTTTGGCGAAGGTAGCCGGATGGTGATCTGCGGCGATCCGCGTCAGGTCGATCTGCCTCAGCCAGGTATTTCGGGGCTGGCTGACGCTGTAGCGCGGCTGGAGGGCGTGGATGGCATTTCCGTGGTGCCGTTCGGCATCGGCGATGTCGTGCGCCATCCGGTCGTGGGGCGGATCGTTCAGGCTTATGAGGGGCCGGATGCGTAGAGGCTTAGGCTGTTTCTCGACTTCGCCCGAAACGAACGGAGCTTATTTGGATGATTGAAGTTGCGGTCCTTCATGATGAAGGCTGGCCGGGCGAGGATTGGGAGTTGCTGGCGCAGCGGGCGGTTGTGGCGGCGATCACGCACAGCCCCTATGCGGCCTTTGCCGCAGACGAGGCGCTGTATGAGGTCGCCGTGAAGCTGACCAGCGATGAGGAGGTGCATCAGCTGAACCGCGCCTATCGGGACAAGGACCGGCCGACCAACGTCCTGTCATTCCCGATGGTGCAGTCCGACCTGCTGGAAGGCACCGGCAACACCGATGATGGCGAGGTGCTGCTGGGCGATATTGTGCTGGCGGAGGGCGTTTGCGCCAGCGAAGCGGCGGAAAAAGGCGTGTCGGTTGCCGAGCATGCCATCCATCTGATCATCCATGGGACTTTTCATTTGCTGGGATATGATCATATGGAGGATGCCGAGGCAGAAGCGATGGAGGCATTGGAGACCCAATCCCTGCTGAGCCTTGGCATTTCCGATCCCTATGGGGATCGCCTGAAAGGATAATAGGAAGAACAATGGCTGAAGGCAGTCCGAAGGACGGCAACGGTTCAAAGGAATCGGACAGTAGTAGCCACGAGGGCGGTTTATGGAGCGGCCTGAAGTCGCTGCTGTTTGGCGAGGAGGAGAGCCCCAGCCTGCGGCGCGAGCTGGAAGAGGCGCTCGACGATTATGATGAGGAAGAGCAGGACGAACGCGCGCCCGCTGCGGCCAAGGGCGACCTGTCGGCGATAGAGCGGCAGATGGTTCGCAACCTGCTGCATTTTTCCGAGCATACGGTCGATGACGTCGCCGTCCCGCGCGCCGACATCATCGCGATCGAGGAGCGGGCGAGCTTTGCCGAACTGGCGGCGCTGTTTGCCGAAGCGGGGCACAGCCGCATCCCGGTCTATCGCGAGACGTTGGATACCATCGTCGGCATGGTCCACATCCGCGACGCCTTTGCGATATTGGCGGGCAAGGCACCTGTGCCCGAGACGCTGGAGCCGCTGACACGGCAGCCGCTTTACGTCCCCGAAAGCATGGGCGCGCTGGACCTGCTGGCGGAGATGCGGGCGAAGCGCACCCATCTGGCCATCGTACTGGACGAATATTCCGGGACCGAAGGCCTGCTGACTTTCGAGGATCTGGTCGAGGAAATCGTCGGCGATGTCGAGGATGAGCATGACGATGCTCCCGAGGCGCTCCTCGTGCCGCTGGAGGGCGGGCTGTGGGAAGCGGATGCTCGCGCCGAGCTGGAGGATGTCGCCGAGGAAATTGACGAACGGCTGGCCGATGTCGAGGAAGATGTCGACACGCTGGGCGGTCTGGCGTTCGTCATCGCCGGACGGGTGCCCAATGCTGGTGAGATATTGGATCATGAGCAGAGCGGTTGGAAGCTGGAAGTGGTCAGCAGCGACGGCCGCCGCGTGACGCGGTTGCGGCTTCATCCACCCGCTGAAAAAGAAAATGAAGCGGAATGATCGGGATGCCTGCGTAGCTATGGAAAAGCGCGGGCAATGCTGGGGAAATGTTAAGAGCTGACCGTTAGGGTTGCGCCCGCCTTGTTGCTTTCCGGCTGGGAGCGATTTGGTGAGGATGTGAGTCCGACGGGTGTCGCGCCGCCCCCTCTCCCTGCCCTCTCCCCCAGGGGAGAGGGTTAAGTTGGTGGAGCAGCTTCTTGCGGCACGAAAGACTATCGATTTCTTCGGAGCGGGCGATGCTTTCGCCCATTGCCGTGCCGGTGACGGCACTGGAGCGCTGGCTGCTGGCGCTGATCTGCGCCGTCACATTGTCGTTTGCGGTGATTACACCCCCCTTTCAGGCACCCGACGAAAATCAGCATTATATGAAGGCGCTGCTGCTGGCGGACGGGCGGGTCATGACGGAGCAGCGGGGCGAGGAAATCGGGGCTGAGTTGTCGCGATCTGCGCTGGATCTGCACGAGATCGACTTTCCCACTGAAGTTACGGGTGAGGCGCGGCGTTTTGATCCCGGGATGGTGGAGCGGGCGTGGAGGGCGGACGCGGGGCGGCCGGGCACTGCCTTTGCCGACTTTCCCAACGTCGCCAATTATGCGCCGACGCTTTATGCGCCTTCAGCGGCCGGATTGAAGATTGGTGATGCACTGGGCCTGCCGCGCATGGGGAGCTTCTACGCAGGGCGAATAATCAATGCGCTTGGGGGCCTCATGTTGTTGGTAATCGCGTTCGGCCTGATGCCCTTTGGTCGATGCGCGCTGCTTGGGACGGCATTGTTGCCGACATTCTGCTATCAGACGGGGTCGCTTTCTCCCGACGCCGTGATCAATGGAATGGGCTTTGTGGGACTGGCGCTGACCTTGCGCCTTGCTGCAATGGGTAGCAGTCCGATCCGGTCGGCCGGGTTGCTGATTGCCGCGCCTCTGCTCGCGCTGGCGAAGGGGGTGTATCTGCCCCTGATGGCGGCGGGGCTGCAATGGCCGCAGCATCGGCGAGACATGCGGCCATGGCTGCTGCTGGGCGCGATGGCGCTGGGAGCGGCGGCTTTTATCGGCTGGATGAAGATGTCCGGCGGCAGTCAGGCGCTCTACCATATCGTGTCGCGCAAGACAGGCGAGAATGTCATGACCGCGCCGCTTGGGGCGCAGCTGGCAGTCATCATGGGCGATCCTTTGGCGTATGCCTATGTGTTGGGCTCCAGCATTGTCGAGAGGTCGCCGGTTTATGCGTTGCAGATCGTCGGCCGCTTTGGCTGGAACGCGATATTGCTGCCGCTTGGCGCCTATCTGCTGGCGGCTGTCATGTTGGGGACGGCTGTCCTGAGTGGATCGGGCGTGCGGGTGGGTGCTGCACAAAGGCTGTGGTGGCTGGCTGTGGCTGGTGGCACCGCTTTGCTGATCGAAACGGCCATGTATCTGACGGGCACGCCGCTGGGCGCGGATTATGTGCAGGGGACGCAGGGGCGCTATTTCCTGCCGCTGCTGCCTTTGGTGTTGCTGGCGATGATGCCGGAGACGGGGTTGCGGGCGGCGCGGCCGGTCTTTGCCGGATCGGCGCTGCTGTTGCTAATGATCGCGCTGGGCAGTGCCTATGACAGTTTCTGGGCGCATGGCTTTGTCACTGCCGATGGGATGCCGCCGCATGAACGGCTAAGCGACGCGCTGATTCTGCCCTCGCCCCGCTGGTAGCCAGTAGCGCCAGAGGCATAGCCAGCCCAAGCCTTCGATCCAGCCGGCGAGGACGTCGGTCGGCCAGTGGACGCCTAGCCAGACACGGCTGGTGCCGATGAGAGCGATGATGAGGGCGGCGGCGAGATATAGCCCACTCAACGCCGTTCGGGCTGAGCTTGTCGAAGCCCTCTTCTTTCTAAAGGAGGAAGGAAAGCCGTTGGCTATCGCCGCCCTTCGGGTCGACAGGCTCAGGGCGAACGGTGATGGTGGGGCACCACGCTCCAGGCGCGTCAGCATGGCGAGCGCGCCGAACAGGACCATGGTCCCGGCGGAATGGCCGCTGGGGAAGCTGTAGCTATGCACAATGTCGATGTGCGGCAGAAGATCAGGTCGCGGCGCGGCGAAAATCTGCTTGAGGCCGGTGTTGAGCAAGGTGCCGCCGACCGTGATGAGCGCAAGCCATTGGGCGGCATATCGCTGTCGGCGGTAGAGCAAAGCGATCGCCACGACGGCCATGATGAGTAATCGCCCGACCGTGTCGCCGATGACCGAGGCCGCGACCATGACTGGCGTGATCCACGGGGCAGCCGCCCTGCCCGCCCCCGCCGCCTTCATCGCGCCGATGTTCAGCGGATCGAACCAGCCGGATCGCTGAAGCAGCGCGATTGCCAGAACGCAAAGAAGCGCGAGGGCAAAAATCCCCGCGCCCCTTTGCCATGAGCGGCGATCAGATATGAAGCGCACGCCCATAGGCGGCGAGCACGCTTTCGTGCATCGATTCCGAGATGGTCGGATGCGGGAAGACGGTGTGCATCAGTTCCGCTTCGGTCGTTTCCAGCGTCTTGCCGACGGTGAAGCCCTGGATCATTTCCGTGACCTCCGCGCCGACCATGTGTGCGCCCAGCAGTTCACCGGTCTTCGCGTCGAACACGGTCTTGGTAAAACCTTCGGATTCGCCGAGCGCGATCGCCTTGCCATTGCCGATGAAGGGGAACATGCCGACCTTCACCTCATAGCCTGCTTCCTTCGCCTTGGCTTCGGTGAGGCCGACGCTGGCGATCTGGGGGTGGCAGTAGGTGCAGCCCGGGATGTTGCGCGGGTCCATGGCGTGGGGATGCTTGCCCGCGATCGCTTCGGCCGCGATGACGCCTTCATGGCTGGCCTTGTGCGCGAGCCATGGCGGGGCGGTGATGTCGCCGATCGCCCAGAGGCCATCCACATTGGTGCGGCACATTTCGTCGGTCTTCAGGAAGCCGCGATCGTCCATCGCGACGCCCAGTTCCTTGAGGCCGATATTTTCGGTGTTGGGCACGATGCCGATGGCGACGATCATATGGCTGAATTCGGCGGCGCTTTCCTTGCCCGCCTTGTCCTTCAGCTTTGCCTTGATGCCGTTGGCGCCGACCTGAATATCGCTGACGCCAGCGCTGGTCATGATGGTCATGCCCTGCTTCTTCAGGGCCTTTTCGAGGAAGGCGGAGACGTCCGCATCCTCAACCGGCACGACGCGGTCCATCATTTCGACGACGGTCACTTCTGCGCCCATGTCGTTGTAGAAGCTCGCAAATTCGATGCCGATCGCGCCGGAGCCGATGACGAGCAGCTTGGTCGGCATTTCCGGCGGGGTCATGGCGTGGCGATAGGTCCACACGCGCTTGCCATCGGTGGGCGTGCCGGGCAGATCCCGGGCGCGGGCGCCGGTGGCAAGGATGATGTTCTTTGCCGTCAGTTCTTCGGTCTTGCCGTCCCTGGTGACGGAGAGCTTTCCTTTGCCGGTCAACTTACCGTCGCCCATGTGGACGGTGATCTTGTTCTTCTTCATCAGATGCGTGACGCCCTGATTGAGTTGCTTGGCGACGCCGCGCGAGCGTTTGACGACGGCGGCAATGTCCGCGCTGATCTTTTCAGCGGCGAGGCCATAGTCGCCCGCATGCTGCATATAATGGAAGATTTCCGCCGAGCGCAGCAGCGCCTTGGTCGGGATGCAGCCCCAGTTGAGGCAGATGCCGCCGAGATTTTCACGCTCGACGATGGCGGTCTTGAGCCCAAGCTGCGCCGCGCGGATCGCGGCCACATAACCGCCGGGGCCTGAGCCCAGAACAATGACGTCGTAATTCTCAGCCATGGTCAAACTTTCTTGTTAAGCCGCAATCATGGGCGGAACGGTACGGGGCTGGCGATCCTCACCGATCGCCACGAAGGTGAAGGTCGCCTTGGTCACGCGGTAGGAGCGGTCGTCATGACGGGTGCGGCGCCAGGCCTCGACGTCGATCTTCATCGACGTGCGGCCGACCGAGATGAGCTTTGCGAAGACCGAAACTTCGTCGCCGACGACTACGGGGCGCAGGAAGCTCATGCCTTCGACGGCGATGGTCACGGCGCGGCCCTTGCTATGGCGCGCGGCGACGGAACCCGCCGCCGAGTCCATGAGGCTCATCAACCAGCCGCCGAAAATATCCCCATAAGGATTGGTGTCGGCGGGCATGGCGATGACGCGGACGGCGGGGCTTTCCTCCGGCGGCAGTTCGTCGGCGGCGCGCATCAGGCGAGCATGCCGATCGGGTTTTCCACCAGTTCGCGGAAGACCTGCATCAGGCGGGCGCCGTCGGCGCCATCGATGGCGCGGTGGTCGAAGCTGCCGGTGGCGGACATAACAGTCGCGATCTGGAGCGAGTCATCGACGACGAAGGGCCGCTTTTCGCCCGCGCCGATCGCCATGATCATGGCCTGGGGCGGGTTAATGACGGCTTCGAACTGCTTGATGCCGAACATGCCCATGTTGGAAAGCGACGCGGTGCCGCCCTGATATTCCTCAGGCTTGAGCTTGCCGTCCTTTGCGCGGGTGGCGAGGTCCTTCATCTCGTTCGAGATGGCGGCGACGCCCTTGCTGTCCGCGCCGGTCACGATCGGGGTGATGAGGCCGCCGGGGATGGAAACGGCCACGCTGATGTCGGCGCGGCTGAATTGCAGCATCTGGTCGCCTGCAAACTGGACATTGCATTCGGGCACCTGGATGAGGGCGACGCCCAGCGCCTTGATGAGGAGGTCGTTGACGGACAGCTTCACGTTGCGGCTGGCGAGACCGGCGTTGAGTTCGGTGCGCAGCTTCAGGAGCTTGTCGAGCTGAATGTCGACGGTGAGATAGATGTGGGGGACCTGCTGCTTGGACTCGGTCAGGCGGCGCGCGATCGTCTTGCGCATGCCGCTGAGCTTGATGACTTCGTGCGGGATGCCGAAGTCCTGCGCGGCGGCAGGTGCGGCTGGGGCCGGGGCGGCTGCGGTGGGGGCCGCGGCGGCGGGCGTGGGGGTGGCGGCGCTGGCACCTTCCAGGTCAGCCTTTACGACGCGGCCGTTCGGGCCGGAGCCGGTCAGGCTGGCGAGGTCAACGCCCTTGGCTTCGGCGAGGCGGCGCGCGAGGGGGCTGGCCTTTACGCGGTTCCCGGATTGGGCGGGTGCAGTCTCGGACTTGGGTGCGGGAGCTTCTATCTTGGCGGGCACGGGATCGGCCTTGGGCGCGGCGGCGGCTGCCTTGGGGGCGGGAGCGGAGCTGCCCTGCGCTGCCTCGGCCATGTCTTCGCCTTCTTCGGCGATGATGGCGATGACCGTACCGACCTTCACGCCTTCGGAGCCTTCAGAGACAAGGATCTTGGCGATCTTGCCCTCGTCCACGGCTTCAAATTCCATGGTGGCCTTGTCCGTCTCGATCTCAGCGAGCAGATCTCCCGAGGATACGGTGTCGCCTTCCTTCACCAGCCATTTCGCCAGCGTCCCTTCTTCCATCGTGGGGGACAAGGCGGGCATCTGGATTGTCTTGCTCATGCGTGAAGGCCTCTCTTCTTTTCCCGGGCGGGCGGGTAAGCGTTGGAAGCCGTTTTGACCCTTTGGGCGGGAGGGTCAAGGGCGTGGCTTGCGCCTTGGGCTATAATCCGCCACATTTCACCAGACTGGTTCACAATTTACCAGATGGGTTCAGACATGAGGGCGGCAGAGTGCATCAGCCGCCATTTTGGCGTGGGATGCAACAGCTATGCGGACTTATCTGGTTGTAGTGGACGAATCGCCGGAGGCCGAAACCGCGCTGCGTTTCGCGGCCCGGCGCGCGGCCAAGACGGCGGGGTCTATCCGTATCCTTGCGCTCGTGCCGCCCGCCGAGTTCGTGCAGTGGGGCGGCGTGCAGGCGACCATGGAGGACGAGGCGCGGCAGCGGGCCGAGGCGCTCGTCACCAGCGCGGCGGGTACGTTGACCGAGGAGTCCGGCATTCGCCCGAGTATCACTGTGCGGCAGGGGGACGCGGTGGCACTGGTGCGCGAGACGCTGGACGAGATGCCCGACGTCGCGGCGCTAGTGCTGGGGGCGGCGGCGAGCGGCCATCCTGGCGCGCTGGTGTCGCACTTTGCGGGGGCGGACGCGGGCAAGCTGCCCTGCCCTATCATGGTCATTCCGGGCGGGTTGAGTGCGGAGGCGATCGATCGGCTGAGTTGAGGGGCGGTGGTGGTTGATCCAAAGGGACCGTCTGTTTTGCCGATCGAGCTTTGGTCTGTGGGGCATGATAGATCCTGAAACAAGTTCAGGATGACGCGTTGGAGGACGGAGGGGACAGCTTATCGCTTATGCCGTCCTCGCTTTGCGCCCATGTGCCGGATGTTTGCGGGGCGGCCGCGTTTCGCGCCCGGTCGTGTTCTGTCCTTCTTGAAGCTCGGCCGTTGCGGTGGGGCGTCGGGCAGTTCGAAGCGGAGGGAGCCGTTGATCGGGTCGGCTTCGGCAAGGCGTAGCTGGAGATGTTGGCCGACGGTGTAGCGGTCGCCACTCTCCACGCCTTCAAGGGCGCGGCCAGCTTCATCGTAGAAGAAGCGTTCGTCGCCCATGGTGGAGACCGGGACGAGGCCGTCGCCCCCTAGCCCCTCTACCGTCGCGAAGAAGCCGAAATTTTGCACGCCCGTGATGCGCGCGTTGACCATTTCGCCGACATGAGCGGCGAGATAGGCGGCGACATAGCGGTCGATCGTCTCCCGCTCCGCCTCCATCGCGCGGCGTTCGTGCTGGCTGATCATTTCGCCGACGCGGCCCATATTTTCATGATCGTCGGCGCTGAGCGACGTGCGGTCGGGCAGCGCGCCACCCTTGGGCGCGGGGAGTTCGAGCTTGTAACCGCCGACCAGCGCACGATGGACCAGTAAGTCCGCGTAGCGGCGGATGGGCGAGGTGAAATGCGCATAGGAACCGAGCGCCAGGCCGAAATGGCCCATATTCGCGGGGCTGTAATAGGCCTGGGTCTGGCTGCGCAGGATTTGCTCCATGATCTGCGGCTTTTCCTCCGCCTCGCCGATGCGGTCGATCAGGCGATTGAAGGTGGAGGGCTTGATGACCTGCCCCAGCGCGAAGTCGATGTCGAAGGTCGCGAGATACTCCTTGAGCGCGACCAGCTTTTCCCGGCTGGGCGGTTCATGGACGCGGTACATGACGGGCGCCTTCTTGCCTTCGAGCGCCTTGGCGGCAGCGACGTTGGCGGCGATCATATAATCTTCGATAAGCATATGCGCGTCGAGGCGTTCGCGGACGGCGACGCTGACGATCTTGCCATGCTCGTCAAGGACGACGCGGCGTTCGGGAAGGTCGAGGGCTAGAGGGTCGCGCTTGTCGCGGGCCTTGCGGAGAAGTTTCCAGCAGGACCATAGGGGTTTTAGGGCGGATTCGAGCAAATCTAGCCCCTCCCCTTCAGGGGAGGGGTTGGGGTGGGGGCTATCCTCATGACTCAACGACTGGGGCGCGGCCCCACCCCCAACCCCTCCCCTGAAGGGGAGGGGCTTTATGCCGTCTATTGCGGCCTGGGCGTCTTCATAGGCCAGGACAGCGGCGACGCGGATTATGGCGCGGGTGAAGTGCCAGGCGGTAACTTTGCCGGATGCGTCGATGGTGAGGTGGCAGGCCATGGCTGCGCGATCTTGTCCGGCGCGGAGCGAGCACATGTCGGATGACAGCTGGTGCGGCAGCATGGGGACGACGAGGTCGGGGAAATAGACGCTGTTGCCGCGCTTTCGGGCTTCCTTGTCGAGGGCGCTGCCGGGGCGGACATAGTAGCTGACGTCGGCGATGGCGACGATGGCGCGATAGCCGCCGGGGTTGGCGGGGTCTTCATCGGGTGCGGCCCAGACGGCGTCGTCATGGTCGCGCGCATCGACCGGGTCGATGGCGACGATGGGCAGGTGGCGCAGGTCCTCTCGCTTATCCTCATTCAGGGTGATGTCCGAGGCGACGACAGCCTCATCTTCCACCTGTTCGGGGAATACATGCGGAATGCCATATTTGTGGATCGCGATGAGGCTGAAGCTGCGGGGCGCGAAGGGGTCGCCCAATATGTCAGTCACGCGGGCGCTGATGCGCGGCGGGCGGCCTACGGGTTCGGCCAGAACGAGATCGCCGGGATTGGCGTTGCCCGCGTCGCTAATCGGCGTATCTTTGCGGATGCGCTTGTCTACGGGGCGTAGCCATAGCTTGCCGCCCTCTCCCGCTTCCACCACGCCAAGCAGTTCCTCGCTTGCCTTGGCGAGCTTCTTCATCGGGTGGGCGACCCAGCCGCGCCCAGCCTCTTCCGTACGGGCGAGGATGCGGTCCCCGATGGTCAGCGCGCCCCTCTTGCCGCGTTCCATTACGCGCAGGCGGGGTGCGGGCTGGCCTTCCGCTTCCCAGCGCTCGGGCGTGGCGATGAGGGTGGTGCCATCGACATCGACGATGCGCAGGACGGTGACCTTGGGCACGCCGCCCATTTTGTGGAAAGCGCGCGCGGGGCCAATGTCCAGCAGCCCTTCGTCGGCCATGTCTTTCAGCAACGCTTTCAGCGCGATCTTTTCCTGCCCCTTGAGGCCGAAGGCTTTGGCGATTTCCCGCTTGCCTGCGGGCTGATCTGAGGAGGTGACGAATTCCATCACCTGATCGCGAGTGGGGAAGCCGGCGGGCCGGACTTTTTCGGGTTTCTTCTGCTTTTGGGTCGATGCCATGGATCAGCTATAGGGAAGGCCCGAGCGGCGTACCAGATGGCTTGGCCGAGATTTGCGGCGCTGCTCGCTATTCCACCAACTTACGGGCGCGGTCACGCCAAACCTCCGCCAGAACGGGCACGCTCGCCAGCGCCCGGACGGCATCCGGTTCGACCTTGTGCCGCCCGCCGATCAGCAGGCGAAAGACGCGGGCTATGGGCCATTCGGGAAAAGGGCGGTCGAGCAGGTCCATGCGCCCTTTCGCGTCCGCCTCCCCTTCGCGCAGCACGCGGAAATAGAGGCCTGCGCGGCCGGTCTTCACGATGGTGGCCAATATGTCGCGTGAGCCGAAGCGATGATCGAGCTTCCAGCAGGGTTGCCGCCCATGGCTGACCTCCACCAGCGCGCTGCCGAGGGAGAAGCGGTCGCCGAGGCAGATTTCCTCCTCCGTCATGCCAAGGGAGGCTATATTTTCGCCAAAGGCTCCGGGCGCCTGAAGCAATGGATGGTCGGGCTTTCGTTCGCGCCACCAGCTGTAATGTTCCTGGGGGTAAAGATGGATCGCCTTGTCCCACCCGCCATGATGAACGGGGTCGGCGACGGCATCCCCTTCAAATCCCTGCCATCCGATCCGGACGACGCCGTCCACAGGCCGTTTCGCTATGGCGCTGTAATCGCCGTCGCGAAAGGGCATGGGCGCGCCGGTCAACAATGCCTCGATGGTAAGATGCTCAGCCATTCCGCCCCTATGACAGTGGCGCGGAATGTTGGCGAGGGGGTCAGGCGCGGCTTAATTCCGACGCCAGCTTCAACACTTCGCTGCCGCTGTCGGTCTGGACGAGATAGGCGGGGTTCTTTGCCGTTCCATTGCGGCGGATCAGCGCGCCCTCGATCGTCTTTTCCACATGGCGGTCAAACCGTTCGGCCACGCGGCCACGGCCTACGCCTTGCCCCCAATTCCACTTGACGCGCATCCCCCTGCGGAAAGCTTCGGACATCTTCATCCTTCTCCTGCCGCGACATCATGGCGGCGTTTCGATACGATCATGACGACAAAAATCCCGGTTGCGGATGCGGTTCCCTTGGGTTTTTCGTTTGGCTGGGTTAAGGCGCGGCAGATGGACGTTACTGGCCTTCGCGTCGCGCTCTTCAGCGGCAATTACAATTATGTGCGCGATGGCGCGAACCAGGCGCTCAACCGCTTTGTGGGCTATTTGCTGCGTCAGGGCGCGGCCGTACGCGTTTATTCGCCGACGGTCGCGACGCCCGCATTCGAGCCGACCGGCGATCTGGTGAGCGCGCCATCCCTGGCGATTCCAGGGCGGAAGGAATATCGCGTGCCCTATCGCATGTCGGGGCATGTCCGGCGCGACCTGAAGCGGTTTCGGCCCAATCTGGTCCATGTGTCGAGCCCCGATCCACTGGGACACCGGGCGGTTACATGGGCGAGGAACAGTGGGCTACCAGCGGTTGCTTCGGTCCATACGCGGTTTGAAACCTATCCGCGCTATTATGGGCTGGCCTTTCTGGAGCCGGTGATCGAGTCGATGCTGCGGCGATTTTACCGGCGCTGCGATGCTATCGTCGCGCCTTCGGAATCCATGGCGCAGCTGCTGCGTGAACAGCGGATGAGCTATGATGTGGGCATCTGGACGCGGGGGATCGACCGGGACATCTTCAATCCGGGACGTCGCGACATGGCGTGGCGGCAGTCGCTGGGGATTGAAGATGATGAGCCGGTGATCGGCTTCATCGGCCGTCTGGTGATGGAAAAGGGGCTGGACGTCTTTTCCGATGCGATCGACCAGCTGAAGATGCGCGATGTGCGGCACAAGGTGCTGATCATTGGCGAAGGCCCCGCGCGGGAGTGGTTTCAGAACCGGCTGCCCGACGCTGTCTTCACCGGGTTCCAGAAGGGTGATGAGCTGGGCCGCGCGGTTGCGAGCATGGATATGCTGTTCAATCCCTCGATCACCGAGACGTTCGGCAATGTGACGCTGGAGGCGATGGCTTGCGCCCTGCCCACGGTGGCGGCGCGGGCGACGGGTAGCGAAAGCCTGGTTACCGAGGGCGTGACTGGCCGCCTGATCCGTCCGGGGGCGATCGGGGCCTTTGCCGATGCCTTGGCGAGCTATTGCACACATCCTGATGCGCGGGCCGATGCCGGAGCTGCCGCGATGGCGGAGGCGGAGCGATATGGGTGGGATCAGGTGAACCAGGCGCTTGTCGATACCTATATACGGGTGATCCGCCAGCGGACGCAGGGCGCGCGGTTGCGCTCCAGCCCGGTTCCTTAAACCGCGCACTTTCCCTATATCGGGGCGATGGTCGATCTTTTTGCTTCCGATGCCGTGAACGAGCCGGGTGATGCCGGAGAAAATGCGCCGCTGGCCGACCGCCTGCGGCCGCGTACTTTGGCCGATGTGGTGGGGCAGGAGCATCTGACCGGGCCGGAAGGCGCGATCGGGCGGATGGTGGCGGCTGGGCGGCTTTCATCCATCATCCTGTGGGGGCCGCCGGGTACGGGCAAGACGACGATCGCGCGGCTGCTGGCTGACGCGGTGGATATGCGGTTCGAGCCGATCTCCGCCGTGTTTTCGGGCGTGGCGGACCTCAAGAAGGTCTTTGCGGCGGCCAAGGAGCATGCCCGGCGCGGGGACAAGACTTTGTTGTTCGTGGACGAGATTCACAGGTTCAACCGGGCGCAGCAGGACAGTTTCCTGCCCTTTGTCGAGGATGGGACCGTGACGCTGGTGGGGGCGACCACGGAGAACCCCAGTTTCGAATTGAACGCGGCGTTGATGTCACGGGCGCAGGTGCTGATCCTGCACCGGCTGGATGCCGCCGCGCTGGAGCTGTTGCTGGAGCGGGCGGAGGCGATCACGCAGCGGCCTTTGCCACTTACTGCGGCGGCGCGGGACGCTTTGCTGGCTAGCGCGGATGGTGATGGGCGGTTCCTGCTTAATCAGGTTGAGACGCTGTATTCGATCGATCTTGGCGAGCCGCTCGATCCGGCTGGGCTGTCGGCTTTGCTGCACCGGCGCATGGCGGCTTATGACAAGGATCGGGAGGGGCATTACAACCTGATCTCGGCGCTGCACAAGGCGCTGCGCGGATCGGACCCGCAGGCCGCGCTCTACTATCTGGCGCGGATGCTGACGGCGGGGGAGCAGCCGCTTTATGTGCTGCGGCGGCTGGTGCGCTTTGCGAGTGAGGATATCGGCCTCGCCGACCCGCAGGCATTGGTGCAGTGCCTTGCGGCGAAGGACAGCTATGACTTTCTGGGAAGCCCCGAGGGGGAGCTGGCGATCGTGCAGGCTTGTCTTTATTGCGCGACGGCTCCCAAGTCTAACGCAGCCTATGCGGCGATGAAGGCGGCGTGGAAATCCGCGCGGGATACAGGGTCGCTGATGCCACCGAAGAATATCCTGAACGCCCCTACCCGGCTGATGAAGACCATCGGCTATGGCAAGGGCTATCAATATGATCATGATCAGGCGGAGGGCTTTTCGGGCGACAATTATTGGCCCGAGGAGATGGAGCCGCAGACCTTCTTCGCGCCGACCGATCGCGGGTTCGAGGCGCGCATAGCCGAGCGCATGGCTTATTGGAACAAGCTGCGGGCCGAGCGCGGCGGAGGCGAATGACACCGCGCTTCGCCCGCTATGCCGCGATCGATTGGTCCGGCGCGAAGGGCGTGCGGCATAAGGGGATAGCGGTCGCGCTGTGCGAGCGTGGTGATGCAGTTCCCCGGCTTATCCATCCGAAAGACGGCGGTTTCTGGTCCCGCGCGGTGGTGGCGGAATGGCTGATCGCGGCGGCTGCGGAGGCGCCGACGCTGTTTGGGTTCGATTTCAGCTTTGCGCCGCCCTTCGTGGCGCGGGAAGCGTATCTGCCGGGTGATGAGGTGCCGGTGACGGGGCCTGACTTCTGGGCTTATGTGGATAGCGTGTGCGATGATCCCGATCTGGGCGCGGGCAGCCTGCTGCACGTCACGCACCGCCGCCATTTCTACTTCGGCAAGGCGGACGGGGTGAAGGCGGACTTCATGCACAACCGGGTGTGCGAAGCGCATTATAATGCGGGCGGTGGGGGCAAGCCCTCCACCGTCTATGACGCGATCGGCGCGGCTCAGGTGGCGAAGGCGAGCTTTGCGGGGATGCGCCTGCTCCATCATGTGCGGGATCATGTTCCCGTCTGGCCATTCGACTCCGCACCGCGCGACGGGTCGCTGGTGGTGGAGATTTATACAAGCATCGCGGCGCGGGCGGCGGGGCGGCCCAAGGGGCGGACGAAGATGCGTGATCTTGGCGCTTTGGACGATGCGCTATCCGCGCTCGGCTCCCAGCCCTATGAGGGATTGCCGCCGGATGATCATGGCGCGGACGCGATCGTGACCGCCGCGTGGATGCGCAACGTCGCGCCGAGGCCGAGCATCTGGACCCCGCCCGCGCTCAATCCGCATATTGCCGCAACGGAGGGCTGGACGTTCGGTGTCATCTGATAGTAAGGCGCTTTTCCGTCCGATCGACGTGCCGGCTTAGCTCAGTTGGTAGAGCACCTGATTTGTAATCAGGGGGTCAGGGGTTCGAACCCTCTAGCCGGCACCATCGCTCTTGCAGGCAGCGATTTAGAATCCAGCCTTTTTATTTTCTGGTTTATCCCGCCGCACTTCCACTGTCTTTATCCCAGTGTCCAGGGAGCCATATTTCGGCGTGGAATCGGGGCCGGGCTTGGGGCCGCTGTCCCTGGGGCCTCGGTCGCCTCCGCCCCCACCGCCACTGGATGCGGCGATCGCTTCAGAGCTTAACGAGGTGGACAAGAGGATGGTCATGGCGGGCGGGACCGTTGCAGCGAACCGGCCGCAGGTCTTCAGGAAGTTGCGTCTGTCCTCCGTTACCGACGAATTCAGCTGGTCATCCATGATGCGATCCTTCTCTATCCTCATCATAGAGTACAGAAGAGCCGCGCCGATGGATTGGCAATAAAGAGACATAGACTTTAGGATAATGTGGAGCTGTGCAGGGCAGCCCAATAGCAAAATGGGGGCCGACATTGCTGTCGGTCCCCACTTCCGTCGTGTCCCGGATCCGCTTCCCTTTCAGGATGCGATCATCGGACTCGGCGCGCGATGCTTCTACCGAGAAGGTTTGGCATCGTGTTTGCTCCGGCCGTCCGGCTATTCGCCATATTCCGCAGCTGTCTTCAAAATTCCATGTCAGACGTTCGCTTTCGCGCGTGCATGACTTGGCTCTTAGAAGACCATCAGTTTCCATTCGAACCTTGCAGTTCCAATTTCAGCCTGATGACCGAAACGTCAGTCAAATCTTCGATATGATCGCCGATTTGATGATCCGGATTTCTCCGTTTCTTCTTTCGTTTCGATAACCCGAAGGTCTCACCAAATGTGAGTCGTTCAAAGCGGAATCTGACGGTTCAGCGACAGCCCCTGTCTAAAGCTGTGGATAAGTGTGGATATTTTTTCGCGCCGGTCAGCGGCCCTTCCAAACACCCGGACGCTTCTCGACGAAGGCGGTCATGCCCTCTACCCGATCTTCCGTGGCAGTAAGCAGCTGGAACAGACGCCTTTCGGTCAGTAGCCCCTGCTCCAGCATGGTTTCGAAGGCGAGGTTCACCATCTCCTTGTTCACCATGGTCGCCATGGGCGGCATGGAAGCAATGGCCGCAGCAGTCTTGAGCGCGTCATCCACCAGCTCCGCCGCCGGTACGATGCGCGAGACGAGGCCCGAACGCTCGGCTTCCTCCGCGCCCATCATCCGGCCGGTGAGGCACATTTCCATCGCCTTTGCCTTGCCGACCGCCTTGGTCAGGCGCTGCGAACCGCCCATGCCCGGCGCGACGCCCAGCTTG
The DNA here is from genome assembly GCF_055396345.1 of Sphingobium sp. TomTYG46. NCBI lineage: Bacteria > Pseudomonadati > Pseudomonadota > Alphaproteobacteria > Sphingomonadales > Sphingobiaceae > Sphingobium > Sphingobium sp. TomTYG46. The sequence goes on along the minus strand of NZ_AP027324.1, from coordinate 670,652 downwards.
ATTTCCGGCTGACCGAATTTGGCCGTGTCCGCCGCGATGATGAAGTCGGCCATCATGGCCAGTTCGCACCCGCCGCCCAGCGCGAAGCCCGCGACAGCGGCGATCCACGGCTTTCGCGTTGCCACCACATGTTTTTGCCAGCCCGAAAAAAAGTCCTCCAGGAAGAAGTCGGCGGCTTCCTTGCTGACCATTTCCTTGATGTCCGCACCTGCGGCGAAGGCCTTTTCGCTGCCGGTCAGAACCAGGCACAGTTGCGAGGGGTCAGCGTCATAGGCCGCGAAAGCGGCGCTGAGGTCCGCCAGAACTTGCGTGTTGAGTGCGTTCAGCGCCTGCGGACGGTTCAGCGTGACCAGCGTCACCGCTTCGCGCTGTTCGACCAAAATCGTTTCGAAGCTCATCGTCATATTCCTTCAAATCTGCATTGCAGCGGGGCAGCAACAGCCGCCGCCGATCACCGTCCCATATGCATGAAGTCGCGGTCGTAGCTGCGCATATGTGCGCCACCGTCGACATAAAGCGTCTGCCCGGTGACGGCGCTCGCCTGCGCCAGATAGAGGACCGCCTCCGCAATCTGTTCGGCTAGCGGCAGGCGGCCGAGCGGCATGGCCGATTGCAGCCGTTCCATCTGTGCCTCATCATAATCGGGCGTTGCGATGGTGAGGCCGGGCGCGACCGCGTTGACCCGGATATGCGGAGCGAGGCTGGCGGCGGAAAGGCGGGTCAGCCCCGCCAGCGCCGACTTCGACAAGGTATAGGCCAGCTGATCGGCGTGCGGATGATCGATCCGCTGATCTAGGATATTGATGATGCACCGATCCGCGACCCCGGCCGGGATGGTTGCGAACGATTTTGTAAGCAACGCGGGCGCGGCGCAGTTGACGGCATAATGCCGCATCAGATCGTCGGCGGAGACATTATCCAGCCGGTCTTGGCCGAAGATCGCGGCGCTGTTCACCAATATGTCGGGCGGGCGGCCGAAGCGTTCCGCGACCTTGGCGACCAATTCCTCGGCGCTTTCAGGATCAGAGAAGTCGGCGGTGAAGCCGTCCCATTCCGTGCCATTTTCATCGAGGGTCAGGGCAAGCGCCGAGTCCAGCCGCGTGTCATGGCTGCCGTGAATGGCGAGCGAATAACCGGCGCGCGCAAACTCGGCGGCAATGACGCCGCCCAGCCGTCTGTGGCCGCCGGTGATCAGCGCCAACCGCTTGTTTGCCAGCGGCAATGGCCCTTCGGTCTGCCCGCGCGCGCCGCCGAGGGGCCGGTAAGCGGGTGCTTCCTCGTCGCTCACGATTCGATGAGCTTCAGCACTTCCTCGCGACTTTTTTCGTCCTCGCGGAACACGCCGAGCATGCGACTGGTCTTCATCAGAACATTGGGTGTGCGAACGCCTCGGCCGGTCATGCAGCCATGCGTGGCCTCGATCACCACGGCCACGCCCTGGGGCTTCAGATGTTCCCAGATGCAGTTGGCGACCTCGGCGGTCAGGCGTTCCTGAACCTGAAGCCGGTTGGCGAAGGCGTGCAGAACGCGCGCCAGCTTTGAAATGCCGACCACATATTTGCCGGGCAGATAAGCAATGTGGGCGCGGCCGATGATCGGCGCCATATGATGTTCGCAATGCGACTGGAACGGAATGTCCTTCAGCAGCACGATGTCGTCGTAGCCGCCCACTTCGTGGAAGATGCGCGACAGATGATAGGCCGGATCATCGGCATAGCCACGGCAATATTCGCGCCACGCACGCGCGACGCGTTCTGGCGTTTCGAGCAGGCCTTCTCGCGTCGGATTGTCGCCCGACCAGCGGATCAACGTACGGATAGCATCTGCCACATCGACGGGCACCGCTTCCTTTGTCGCTTCGCCTACAGCCTCGGCATCGGGATCATAGTCCATGGCCGACACTACTCCTCATTATCTTTGTTCAGGGCGCATATGGCGGCTATGTTTGCGGAACGCCAGCCCCCTTTACCTATGCTATGGACAGGGGTCATGTCGGGTGGCACATCAAGGCGCATCACAAGAAGCCGATCCGATAAGCATGGCCGTCCCGTCGCCCGTCTCCCATCCACGGCATCAAGGCTGAAGCGTGCGAACTGAACGGATCGCAGCCGTGTTGCTGGCCGCCGGGACGTCGTCGCGCTTTGGCGAGGCGGACAAGCTGATGGCCGACCTCAATGGCAAGCCGGTCGTTGCCCATACGCTGGAAGCTGTCGCCTCCCTCGCCTTCGCCGAACTGGTGGCGGTGACGCGTCCCATCGCCGATGCTCCCGCCATTCATCGGAAACTTGAAAGGCGTGGTTACAGCGTTCTGGTCAATGACAAGCCTGAGGAGGGGCTGGCGAGCAGTATAGTGCTGGCCGTGAACCATGTCATACCGATCAGGCGCTGCCGGGGCATTCTCATCTGCCTGGCCGACATGCCTTATGTGCCGCAGTCGCATTATAACCGGATATGCCTGGCGGCGGAGGATGTGCGGTCGGTGGTGGCGAGCACGGACGGCTTTTCTTCCTCACCGCCCGCCTTCATCGGACGAAAGCATTTTCCCGAGCTGCTGACCTTGCGCGGTGATCAGGGTGCGAGAGCGCTGTTGAGTCGAGGGCTTCAGATCGAAGCGATGAGCAGTTCGCTGGTCGATATCGACACGCCGGACGACCTGCCGCAGGGATAGCTGTTCAGCTCGACCGGGTGGGATCGGTCATCGGGTCGTCCATTTCCCGCACGTCGGGCATCCGGCCGATCGGCAGCGAACCGGTCTGCCGTTCCAGCATGCGATGAACGACTGGTGGATGAGGTCCGCTGTGCAGCAACGCAAGAGCGTCGGAATTGGCGGTATCCGCCATGGTTCGGCGGCTATTGTGGCGGACATAGTCCAGCCAGGTGGAGACGTGATAACGCTCGACCCACAATTCGGGGTCGGCAAGGTCCCTGAGCAGCGACCAGCCATGCGCGCCGTCGCGGCGGCGGATGCGGCGGCGCTCGCTCATCGCGGTAAGGAAAGGCACTACGGACCCCGCCGGGATACGATATTCGATGGTGATGACGACTGGCCCGCTGCGTGGCTCTATGGGCACCGAGGTTTGCGGTTCCTGCCAGCGGTTCAGAAGGTCGAGATTTTCGTCGCCGGTCTGGGATAGCGGCAGGAAAAGGCCGACCATCGCCGCCACGAACTGCACCCCGGCGGCGACGTGGAGCGACGTCACCACGCCCATATGTTCCGCCAGCCAGCCGAAAAGCCAAGCGCCCAGGGCCATACCGCCAAACGCCGTCATCTGGTAAAGGGCAACGGCCCGCGCCAGCACCCAACGGGGGGCCGACATCTGGACCGAGACGTTGAAGGTAGACAGCGCGATCACCCACCCCGCGCCGCAAAGCAGGAGACCTGCAATGGTCACGAGCAGCCAGCCGGTGGAAGCCGTGATCGCGGTGCCGATTGCCAGCGCAAGGGCGGAGGAGCGCACGATAGTTTCAATGGCGAAGCGGCGGCGGAGCCTGCCTGACGAGAGCGCGCCGAGGACTGCGCCTATGCCGAACGCCCCGCTCAAGATGCCGAAGGTAAGGGCGTCGCCCTTCAACAGGTCGCGCGCCACTAGAGGCATGAGGGCGGACACTGCGCTCGCTCCAATGCCGAAAGCTCCTGCGCGCATCAGGACCAGCTGGATCTTGGGCGACATGGCGACATATCGCGCGCCTGCCCTCATCGCGAGGCCGAGGCGTTCGCGCGGCAGGAGCTTCGGCCCGCGTTCCGGCTGCCAGCGGAGGAGCACGATGGTCAGGGCAATGTAGCTGAGCGCATTGGTGAGGAAGGCTGCGGCGGCGCCTGCCGCTGCGACGATGATGCCGCCGAGCGCCGGGCCGACGCTGCGCGCGAGGTTGAAGCCCATGCTGTTGAGCGCGACGGCGCTGGGCAGTTGGGATCGCGGGACCATGTCACCGACCGATGCTTGCCACGCCGGGCCGTTGATGGCGGTGGCGCAGCCGACGAGGAAGGTGAAGGCCAGTAGCGACCAGGGCGTGAGCAACCCGAGCCACGCGAATAGGGCGAGCGACGCGGACACCAGCAGCATCGACAATTGGCAGGCGAGCATGACGAGGCGGCGGTCGAGATTGTCGGCGACCGCACCTGCCCAGAGCGAGAGCAGCATGATCGGCAAGGTCGTAGAGGCCGGAACCAGCGCGACGAGCATGGGAGAGCCAGACAGCGACGTCATCATCCATGCCGCACCGACCGACTGGATCAACCCGCCGAAGTTCGACGCGAGGCTGGCGAACCATATCGCGCGGAAGATGGGGATGGCGAAGGGCGTTGGCGCTGGAGGGGAATCTGCCTCTGACACGGAAAATGCATGAACCTGAAATCGACTGGAGCGTCAAACCCGGAAGGAAGGAAAGGAGTTCAATTCAATGAAGGAAATAGCGGGAAAAGCGCGATCCGCATTGCCTTTGCGCTTGCACTTTACGTAAACGTAAATACATTTGCGGCGCGCCTGACGCCAATGCCGAGAGGAATGACCGAGCGATGGAAGCCTTTATCTACGATGCCGTAAGGACGCCCCGTGGCCGGGGCAAGCCGGACGGCTCGTTGAATGAAATCACCCCTGTCCAGCTGGCGACGCAGGTGCTGGAGGCGGTGCGGGATCGCAACGCGATCGACACGGCGGATGTGGACGATGTCGTGCTTGGCTGCGTCACGCCGATCGGCGAGCAAGGCGGAGATATTGCCCGCGCCGCCGTGCTGAACGCCGATTATGAGCAGACGGTGCCGGGGGTGCAGATCAACCGCTTCTGCGCTTCCGGGCTGGAAGCGGTGAACATGGCCGCCGCGAAAATCTATTCGGGCGAAGCGGGACTGGCGATCGGCGGCGGCGTGGAATCCATGAGCCGGGTGCCGATGTCTTCGGACGGCGGCGCGATCGCCATGGACCCGGCGGTCGCCTACAAGACCTATTTCGCGCCGCAGGGGATCGGCGCCGATGTGATCGCGACCAAATTCGGCATCAGCCGCGATGATGCGGATGCCTATGCGGTGGAGAGCCAGCGGCGGGCCAAGTTGGCCTGGGACCAAGGACGCTTTGCCAAGTCGATCATTCCGGTGCGCGACGTGATCGGCGAAGTGGTTCTGGACCATGACGAGCATATGCGCCCCGACGCGACGATGCAGTCGCTTGGCAGCCTGAAGCCGAGCTTTGCCGCGCTGGGCGAGGAAATGCCGGGCTTCGACGCTATTGCGCTGCTGAAATATCCAGAGCTGGAACGGGTGAACCATGTCCATCATGCGGGCAACAGCAGCGGCATCGTCGATGGCGCGGCCGCGGTGCTGGTCGGCAACAAGGAAATGGGCGAGAAATATGGGCTGAAAGCCCGCGCCCGGATCAAGGCGATGGCGTCGATCGGGTCCGAGCCGCTGATCATGCTGACCGGGCCGGAGTTTGTTGCGGGCAAGCTGCTCAACCGGGCGGGGATGAGCAGCCATGACATCGACCTTTGGGAACTGAACGAAGCCTTTGCGAGCGTGGTGCTGCGCTACATGCAGGCGATGGATTTGGACCATGACCGGATCAACGTGAATGGCGGCGCGATAGCCATGGGCCATCCGCTGGGCGCGACGGGCGCGATGGTGCTGGGGACGGCGCTGGATGAGCTGGAGCGGTCGGGCAAGGGCACGGCGCTGGTGAACCTGTGCGTAGGTGCGGGCATGGGGACCGGGATCATTATCGAGCGGGTTTGAGGACGGGTTGGTAGTGGCTGATCCGAGCGCGGCTCTGGAGGATGGCCCCCACCCCAACCCTTCAAACGAGTCACGTGCCTCGTTTGAACCTGAAGGGGATGGCCTTTGAGGATCGGAGAGGATTTTATGCAGACCATCAGTTTTGACATCGATGCGGACGGCATCGCCACGCTGACCATCGACGTGCCTGGACAATCGATGAACGTGATCGGCCCCGACTTCCTCGCTGATCTGGATGAGGCGATTACGCGCATCGGGTCGGAGGAAGCGATCAAGGGCGCGGTGATTGCTTCGGGCAAGGACAGCGGGTTCATGGCTGGCATGGACCTTAAATATTTCGGGTCGATGCTGGCGAGCGGCGCGGGAAAGCGCCCTGCCCCGGCCGAGATTTTCGAGCAGGTTTTCATGCTGAACCAACTGTTCCGGCGGCTGGAGACATGTGGCAAGCCGGTGGCATGCGCGATCGAAGGCACGTGCGTCGGTGGCGGGTTCGAACTGGCGCTGGCGTGCCATCGGCGGGTGGTGGGCGATAGTTCCAAGACGCAGCTTGGCCTGCCCGAAATCCTGATCGGCCTCTTTCCCGGCGGTGGCGGATCGCAGCGGCTGCCGCGCCTGATCGGAGTGCAGGCGGCGCTGATGTACATGTTGCAGGGCAAGCTGTTCCGCCCAGCCGAAGCGGCGATGCTGAAGGCCGTCGATGAAGTCGTGCCGCAGGGCTTGGCGGTCGAGAAGGCGAAAGAGTGGGTGAAGGCGAACCCGTCCGCCAGCGCGCAGCCGTGGGACGTCAAGGGGTTCAAATTCCCCGGTGGTGCGGGTGCGTTCAATCCCGCTTTCGTGCAGACGATGGTCGGCGCAGTGCCGATGACGCTGAAGCAGACGCAGCGGAACATGAATGCGCCCACCGCTTTGCTGTCGGCGGTCTATGAAGGCGCGCTGCTGCCGTTCGACCGGGCGATCCGCGTCGAGAGCAAATATTTCGCCAAGGTGGCTGCCGATCCGCAGGCGGCGAACATGATCCGCAGCCTGTTCGTCAACAAGAATGCCGCCGAACGCGGTGCGCGGCGGCCGAAGGACCAGCCCAAGGCGCCGACGAAGAAGCTTGCCATGCTGGGCGCTGGCATGATGGGGGCAGGGATTGCGACAGTGGCGGCGCAGGCAGGCATGGAGGTCATGCTGTTCGACCGTGACCTCGCTTATGCGGAGAAGGGCAAGGCGCATGTCGAGGATGTACTGAAGAAGCGGCTGGGCCGTGGCATGACGCCGGAGAAGATGGCGGAAACGCTGGCGCGCGTGACGCCGACGACCGACTATGCGGCGCTCGCCGGAGCGGACTTTGTGATCGAAGCCGTTTTCGAGGATGTCGCGATCAAGGCGGAGGTCACGAAGAACGTCGAGGAGGTGCTCGGCCCCGATGTGATCTTTGGGTCCAACACATCGACCTTGCCGATCACTAAGCTCGCCAAGGCGTGGAGCAAGCCTGCCAATTTCATCGGCATCCACTTTTTCTCGCCGGTCGAGAAGATGCCGCTGGTCGAGATCATATTGGGCAAGGAAACCGGCCCGGCCGCCATCGCCAAAGCTCTGGATTTCGTCAGCCAGATCAAGAAGACGCCGATCGTCGTCAATGACTCGCGCGGTTTCTATACCTCGCGCTGTTTCGGCACCTATGTGCAGGAAGGCGTGGAGATGGTGGCCGAGGGGATCAACCCGGCGCTCATCGAAAATGCGGGGCGGCAGTTGGGCATGCCCGTGGGGCCGCTGGCGGTCGGCGACGAGGTGTCGATCGAGCTTGGCCACAAGATCGTCGTCGCGGCTCAGAAGGAATTGGGCGATTCCTATGTGGCGCAGCCGTCCGATGCAGTGATGGCGCGCATGGTTGAGCTGGGGCGGCTGGGCCGTAAGAGCGCGAAGGGATGGTATGATTATCCCGAGGGTGGGAAGAAGCATCTTTGGCCGGGGCTGGAAGAGATGTTCCCGCGCGCTGCCGTGCAGCCCGATGTCGAGGAAGTGAAGGAACGGCTGCTCTATCGCCAGTTGGTGGAATGCGCCCGCTGTTATGAGGAAGGCGTGCTGGAAACCGTGGAGGATGGCGATCTGGGCGCGATCTTCGGCTGGGGCTTTGCGCCTTGGACCGGGGGGCCGTTCAGCCATATGGATACGGTTGGTATCGGGCATGTGGTGGCGGTGCTGGAACGGCTGGCGGCGCGGCATGGGGATCGCTTCGCGCCGACGGTGCAGTTGCAGGACATGGCGGCTAGTGGGGCGACATTCTATGATGAAGGGGTGAAGGCTGCGGCTTGAGGGTTTGTTCAGCACGATGGAAAGCTGACCTGCCGTCATCCTGAACTTGATTCAGGATCCATCTCGCCTCCGGCAGGAGTTGAGTGTGGGGCACGATAGATCCTGGGCCGAAGGCCAGCGCAGCTAAACGAGGTCAGGATGACAAGGTTTTAGGGACACACGCAGCGTGTCCCTCTCTAACCCCTTTTCGTCTCGCGGTGCAGCATGAACGGGGTGGGCATTGTAGCTTCAGTGCGTTAGTCGTCGGGCAGCGGCTATCCCCACGCTCGTCATCCTGAACTCGTTTCAGGATCCATCTCGCCTTCGGCTCCGCCTGAGTGTGGAGGCACCATGGATCCTGAAACAAGTTCAGGATGACGGAGGATGAACGCCCGATTCTGTCAGAGGAAATCCTATTCTATGAGCGAAAAGCCCACGGTTCTGGTCACTGGTGGTGCCGGCTATATTGGAAGCCATGCGGTGCTGGCGCTCCGCGATGCGGGTTATGGCGTCGTGGTGATCGACAATCTGGTGACGGGTTTTCGCTGGGCGGTGCCGGACGATGTGGCTTTCGTCGAGGGCGATATCGCCGATCAGCCGCTGGTGCAGAAGGCTCTGCGCGATCATGACGTCAAGGCGATCATGCACTTTGCCGGGTCGGTGGTGGTGCCGGAATCGGTGGAGAACCCGCTCAAATATTATCATAACAACAGCGCCAAGACCCGCGACCTGATCGAAAGCGCGGTGACGGTCGGCGTGCCGCATTTCATCTTTTCCTCCACCGCCGCAACCTACGGCATTCCGGAGGAAAGCCCGGTCAGGGAGACGACGCCGCAGCGGCCGATCAATCCCTATGGCATGTCCAAGCTGATGACCGAATATATGCTGCGCGACGTGAGCGCGGCGCATCCGATGAACTTCTGCGCGCTGCGCTATTTCAACGTCGCTGGCGCCGATCCGCAGGGGCGGTCGGGTCAGTCGACGGCCGGCGCGACGCACCTTATCAAGGTGGCGGTCGAGGCCGCGCTGGGGAAGCGGGAGTTTGTGTCGGTGTTCGGGACGGATTTCGATACGCCTGATGGCACGGGCGTGCGCGACTATATCCATGTCACTGATCTGGCGGCGGCGCATGTGCTGGCGCTGGACGCGCTGATGGCTAAGCCGGAACAGAATTATCTGCTGAATTGCGGCTATGGGCGCGGTTTTTCGGTGCTGGAAGTGCTGGATGCGGTCGATCGGGTGACGAACATCAAAATCGAGCGGCGGATGGAAGGACGGCGCGCGGGCGATCCGGACTCGCTGATCTCCGACAATCGCGCGATCATGGCGGAATTCCCGTGGCAGCCGCGCCATGCCGATCTGGACCAGATCGTCGCGCATGCGCTGGCATGGGAGCGTAAGCTGACCGACATCAGGGGCGACCGCGATGCCCACTGAACATCTTTTCGTTGATGGCGCGCTTGCCGCTGCCGACATGGCGCGGCGGATCGCGGTGGTGCTGGGCGATGCCATCGCGGCGCGGGGCGTGGCGACGATCGCGCTGTCGGGCGGGCGGTCGCCCCGGCCAGTGCTGGAGGCGCTGTCGGGCGCTGCGCTGGAGTGGGACAAGGTCGTCGTGACGCTGGTCGATGAGCGATGGGTGGCGGCGGATCATGCGGACAGCAACGAGCGGCTGGTGCGCGAGACGCTGTTGCAGGGCGCGGCGGCGAAGGCGCGCTTTGTTGGCATGAAGAATGGCGCGGCGGATGTCTATGCCGGGCAGGCCGCTTGCGAAGCGGCGCTGGCGGAATTGCCTTGGCCGCTGGACATCGTGCTGTTGGGCATGGGTGAGGACGGGCATACGGCTTCGCTGTTCCCGGAGGCGAAGGAGTTAGCGGAGGGGCTTTCCACCCATGCGCTGACGGTGGCGGTCACGCCGCCTGCCGCGCCGCATCAGCGCATGTCACTGAGCGCCAGGGCGATCCTCAAGAGTCGGCATATCTTTTTGCAGATCGGAGGAGCGGCGAAAAAGGCGGTCTATGACCGAGCGCTGGCTGGCGGGCCGGTAGAGGAGCTGCCGATCCGGGTGGCGCTGTGCCAGCATGGCGTGTCGGTCGAGGTTTGGATTTCGGAGTGAGGCGCGCATGATTGCGCAGATCGATCCATTTCACGCCATCGCGATCGGGGTGGAGGCGCATCGGCTGGAGGCCGAGGGGCGCTCTATCCTGCATATGGAATTCGGGCAGCCTTCGACCGGCGCGCCTGCCGCTGCGATTGCGGAGGCGCATCGGGTGCTGGACAGCGATCCGATGGGTTATTGGGAGAGTCCGGCGCTGAAAGAGCGGATCGCGCTGCTGTATCGGGAACGCTATGGCGTGGGAGTGGCGGCGGAGCAGGTTCTGCTGACTTGCGGCGCTTCTCCGGGGCTGGTGCTGGCGCTCAGTTGCCTGTTCGCGCCGGGCGCGCGGGTGGCAACGGCGCGGCCGGGCTATGTCGCTTATCGCAATACTTTGAAGGCGCTCTATCTCGAACCGGTCGAGGTGGATTGCGGGCCTGCCGAGCGATACCAGATCAGCGCGGCGGCGCTGGACGCGATGGAGCCTGCACCCGACGGCGTGATCATCGCGAGTCCTGCAAATCCGACTGGCACGATCATTCCCGCTGACGAGATGGCGCGAATCGCGGAGGTCTGCGCGCGGCGCGGGATCAGGATCGTGTCGGACGAGATTTATCACGGCCTCTCCTATGGGGAGGCGGCGCATTCGATGCTGGAATTCGCGCCCGATACGGTGGTCGTGAACAGTTTTTCCAAATATTTTTCGATGGCCGGGTGGCGGCTCGGCTGGGTAGTGTTTCCGCGGGCGCTGGTCGAGGCGGCGCGAGCGAGGATGGGGAATTTGTTCCTGACGCCCCCTTCCCTCGCGCAGCATGCGGGGTTGAAGGCGTTCGACTGCCTGGATGAGCTGGAGGGGCATGTCGCGAACTACCGGCGGAACCGGGAATTGTTGTTGGCGGCGCTGCCAGCGCTTGGCCTCAAGGAAATCGCGCCGCCGGATGGGGCCTTCTACATCTATGCGGATGTGGGGCATTTGACGGATGACAGCCTCGGCTTTTGCCAGAAGTTGCTGGAGGAGACCGGCGTCGCGACGGCGCCGGGGATCGATTTTGATCCGGTGGATGGGCACCGGCATATTCGCATCAGCTTTGCCGTTTCTACGGATCGGGTGGAGGAAGCAATCCGGCGGTTGGTGCCGTGGTTCAAGGCACAGCCGCTCAAGGATTGACGCGGCGTGATCGGGCTGTTTGATCCATTATGGATCGACCGCCGCCGATTAACTGGAATTGTCATCTTTTTGCGCTAGGGAAGCCGCGCGACCCGAGGCTTTTACCTGGTAAAAGCCCCCCTGGCCCGGCTGCTTCATGCTGCCGGGTCTTTCTTTTTCTCGACGAAGGATGGTGCGGCTAAGCGGAGCGAAATTGCACCCGCGCGAAGGGTTGGCGGGCGGCATCGCTCAAACAAAGATGGTGCGGGCGGTCGGAATCGAACCGACACTCCTTTCGGAACCGGATTTTGAGTCCGGCGCGTCTACCAGTTTCACCACGCCCGCGTGCATGGCCTGCCCGCGCCAAATGGCAAAATCAGCCGCCAGCGTCCAGACAAAAATCAGCCGCCACGCAGGATTAGCAAGTCAAGCGGTTGCGGGACCCGTCGGGCGCCGATAGCCTGCTTGCGTAACGAAACCGTACCGCTATAGGACCGTTTCGTGCAGACCTGAAAAATTCCTCCCAACGGAAAAGGGCATCCTTTGACCGATCCGTCTGCCACGTTCCTGCTTTTCGGTGCCACCGGCGATCTGGCGCACCGCATGATCTTTCCGTCGCTCTATAATCTGCTTAGCGATGGTCTGCTGCCCGATGACTTCATGATCGTGGCGTCGGGCCGCACGGAGATGGACGACGAAGCGTTCCGCGCCGACATCGACAAGGCGCTGCAAAAGTTCGTCGGCGCCGATCGCTATGATGCGGAGGTCGCGGCGCGGCTGAAGGCGATGATCGGGTATCAGCCCGTCGAAGCGGGTAAGCCGGAGCAATTCAAGAAGCTGGCGAAGCGGCTCGATGGACGGGCCGAGCGCGGGCTGTCGGTCTATCTGTCGACGCCCCCTTCCCTCTTCGCGCCCACGGCGCAGGGGCTGGCGGACGCGGGCCTCATCACCCCGACGACGCGGATCGCGATGGAAAAGCCGATCGGCAAGGACCTCGCTTCTTCGAAGGATGTCAACAACGGCATCGGCGCGTTGTTCGACGAAAGCCAGATTTTCCGGGTCGACCATTATCTGGGCAAGGAGACGGTGCAGAACCTGCTCGCCCTGCGCTTTGGCAATGTGATGTTCGAACCGTTGTGGAACGCCACGGCGATCGACCATGTGCAGATCACGGTGGGCGAGACGGTGGGGCTGGAAGGCCGGGTTTCCTATTATGACGGCGTCGGCGCGCTGCGTGACATGGTGCAGAATCATGTGCTGCAAATCCTGTCGATCATCGCGATGGAGCCCCCTGCCCGCATGGACCCGACCGCCGTGCGCGACGAGAAGGTGAAGGTGCTGCGGTCGCTGCGCCCGATGACTGCGGAGACGGTGAAGACCAACAGCGTGCGCGGCCAATATACGCCGGGCGCGGTCGGCGGCGCAATCGTCACCGGCTATAGCGACGAACTGGGCAAGGCTTCCGACACCGAAACCTTCGTCGCGTTGAAGGCCCATATCGACAATTGGCGCTGGCAGGGCGTTCCCTTTTACCTGCGGACGGGCAAACGGATGCCGACGCGCCAGTCGGAAATCCAGATTCAATTCAAGCCTGTACGCCATTCGATATTCGGCCGCGACGGGCAGCATTCCGGCGGGGGTTCGGGGCTGGAGCCCAACACGCTGATCATCCGGCTTCAGCCCGACGAATATATCCGCCTGCTGATCATGAGCAAAAGGCCGGGGCTGGAGCGCGACGTCCATCTGGAGGAAGTGACGTTGGACGTGTCCCTGACCGCCGCCTTTGCAGGGCAGCGCCGTCGCATCGCCTATGAAAGGCTCATCCTTGACCTTCTGTCAGGTGACCAGACTTTGTTCGTGCGCCGGGACGAGGTCGAAGCGCAGTGGACATGGATCGATTCCATCATCGACGGCTGGAAGGAAGCAGGGGTGAAGCCTTCGCCCTACGCTTCGGGGAACTGGGGGCCGTCTTCGGCCATTGCCCTGATTGAACGAGACGGAGCCAGCTGGCATGACTAACCTACATCCGGTGATCGCCAAGGTCACCGAACGCATCGTAAAGCGGAGCGCGCCGCGCCGCCGCCAATATCTCGACCTGATCGAGCGTGGCCGGGATGCCGGGACCAACCGCGCGCAGCTATCCTGCGGCAACCTAGCCCATGGCTTTGCGGCGAGCGGCGAAGACAAGCCGGTGATCCGCACCGGCGGCGCGATGAATATCGGCATCGTCACCGCTTATAATGACATGCTGTCGGCGCATCAGCCCTATGGCCGTTATCCCGAAGCGATCAAGATCGCCGCGCGCGAAGTCGGCGCGACGGCGCAGGTCGCAGGGGGCGTACCCGCCATGTGCGATGGCGTGACGCAGGGACAGGCGGGCATGGACCTGTCGCTCTTTTCCCGCGACACGATCGCGCTGGCGACGGCAGTGTCGCTCAGCCATGCGATGTTCGAGGGAGCGGCGCTGCTGGGGATATGCGACAAGATCGTGCCAGGCCTGCTGATCGGCGCGCTGCGTTTCGGGCATCTGCCGACCATCCTGATCCCCGCCGGGCCGATGCCTTCGGGCCTCGCGAATAAGGAAAAGGTGCGCATCCGCCAGCTTTATGCGGAGGGGAAGGTCGGCAAGGATGAGCTGCTCGAATCCGAAAGCGCCAGCTATCATGGAGCGGGGACCTGCACATTCTATGGCACCGCGAACAGCAACCAGATGATGATGGAAGTGATGGGCCTGCACATGCCTTGCGCGTCCTTCGTCAATCCGGGCACGAAGCTGCGCAGCGAACTGACGCGAGCGGCGGTGCATCGGCTGGCGGCGATCGGGTGGGACGGCGATGATTATCGACCGCTCGGCCATTGCATCGATGAGAAGGCGATCGTCAACGCGATCATCGGCCTGATGGCCACCGGCGGATCGACCAACCATGCGATCCATGTGCCAGCGATAGCGCGGGCGGCGGGGATTAGTGTCGACTGGACCGACTTTGCGGAGATTTCCGATGTCGTGCCGCTGCTGGCGCGGGTCTATCCCAACGGCGCGGGCGATGTGAACAATTTCCACATGGCTGGCGGCATGTCCTTCGTCATCCGCGAGCTGCTGGACAACGGACTGCTGCACCGGGACATCATGACGGTCGCTCGGGCCGACCTGACCGATTATGGCAAGGAGCCGGTGCTGGAGGATGAAGCGCTGCAATGGCGCGACGTTCCGGTATCGCGCGATGACGCCATCCTGCGCCCGGTGTCTAGCGCCTTCAGCCCTGATGGCGGCATGCGCCTGCTGGCGGGCAATCTGGGCCGCTGCGTCATGAAGGTAAGCGCGGTCGAGAAGGAACGCTGGACCATCGAGGCTCCGGCGGCTGTGTTCCACGATCAGGATGATGTGCTGCGCGCCTTTAAGGCGGGCGAGTTGGAACGCGACGTCGTGGTCGTGGTCCGCTTCCAGGGGCCGCGCGCGAACGGGATGCCGGAATTGCACAAGCTGACCCCGGCGCTGGGTGTATTGCAGGATCGCGGGTTCCGCGTGGCATTGGTGACGGACGGACGCATGTCGGGGGCCTCGGGCAAGGTGCCTGCCGCTATTCACCTGTCGCCCGAAGCGCTGGGTGGTGGGCCGATCGCCAAGCTGCGCGATGGAGACATGGTGCGGGTCTGTGCTGACAAGGGCGCGATCGAGGCGCTGGTCGATACGGCTGAGTGGGACGCGCGCGAAATGCCGGTGCCGCCCCCCGCCCCTTATGACACGGGCCGTGAATTATTTGCGCTTTTCCGCCATCACAGTGATCTGGCGGAAAGCGGCGCGTCGCCGATTCTGGCTGCGATGGAAGCTGAATTATAATCCCCCACCCGTCATGCCAGCGCACGCTGGCATCTCAGGCGAGAGGGCACGCCCGGCCTCACGAGATCCCAGCTTGCGCTGGGATGACGCCATGATTGGAGTGGTCCTATGACCGAAATCATCGCTGCCGACATTGGCGGCACCAATGCCCGCTTCGCACGGGCCAAGCTGAACGCGCGCAATGTCCCGACGCTGGGCAAGGTGCGAAAATATAAGGTTGCCGACTTCCCCAGCCTGCAGGCCTGCTGGGCCGCGTTCGCGCATGATGAGGGCGGCGACCTGCCCAAGTCGGCGGCCATTGCCTTTGCTACGGCGATCGGGCGGGACGTTATCAAGCTGACCAACAGCAGCTGGATGATTCGTCCGGATACGCTGGATGAAGAACTGGGCCTGAAACAGATGCGGCTGGTCAATGATTTCGAAGCGGTAGCGCATGCCGTCGCTCGCCTGCCCGACGACAATCTGCCGCTGCTGTTCGGGCAGGACCGGCCTTTTCCCCGCGACGGCGGCGTTACGGTGGTGGGGCCAGGAACAGGCCTTGGCGTCGCGATGATCGCATTCGACGATGGCGAGCCGCATGTGATCGCGACCGAAGGCGGGCATCTCGACTTCGCGCCGCTCGACACGCTGGAGGAAAAGATCCTCGCCTATCTGCGCGACAAGTTCCTGCGCGTGTCGACCGAGCGGATCGTGTCGGGGCCGGGCCTCAACAATATCTACAAGGCGATGGCGACCATCGGGCATAATCGGGTGATGCTGATGGAAGATGCCGAATTGTGGCAGGCCGCGATCGACGGCACGGACGAATTCGCTCGCGCGGCGTTCGATCGCCTGTGCCTTTGTTATGGATCGGTCGTGGGCGACCTGGCGCTGGCGCAGGGGCCGAACGCGGTCGTGCTGGCAGGCGGACTGACGCAGCGGATGCGCGGCTTGCTGCCACAGAGCGGCTTTCATCGGCGCTTCATCGCCAAGGGGCGGTTTGAAAGCCTGATGGCGACGGTGCCCATCCGCCTTGCGGTGCATGAAGAGATTGGACTTTACGGGGCGGCCGCCGCCTTTCGGGAGAAGAAATAATGGCACTCAGCGTTGAACAGGTCATGGAGTTGGCGCCGGTCATCCCGGTGTTGGTGGTGGATCGGGTGGAAGACGCGCTGCCCATCGCGCAGGCTCTGGTGAAGGGCGGCCTGCCCGCGCTGGAAGTGACGCTGCGGACGCCCGCCGCGCTTGACGTGATCCGCGAGATGGCGAAGGTCGAGGGCGCGGTCGTCGGCGCTGGCACGGTGCTGAACCCGTCGCAACTGGACGCGGCAATGGAGGCAGGCGCGCGGTTCATCGTCAGCCCTGGCCTCACTGAACCGCTGGGCAAGGCGGCGATCGCGGCGCGCGTGCCGTTTCTCCCCGGAACGGCGACGGCGGGCGACATCATGCGCGGGCTGGACCTGGGCCTCACCCATTTCAAATTTTTCCCGGCGGAAACTTCGGGCGGGCTGCCCGCTTTGAAGGCGCTGGCCGCGCCGCTGCATGTCGCGCGCTTTTGCCCGACAGGCGGCATCACGGCGGAAAGCGCGCCCAAATGGCTGGCCGAACCCTTTGTGAAGTGCGTCGGCGGTAGCTGGGTCGTGCCCAAGGGGCCGGTCGATGCCGCGAAGATCGAGACTTTGGCGCGCGAGGCTGCGGCGCTGCCGCGCTGACGTTTCGCGCTGCCGCCATTGCGCAGCGGGATTTCCCGCCTTAGATCATCGCCATGATCCTGCGTCGGCTGCTCCCTTCCATCGCCCTTTTCCTTTCTGGCTGTGCCGGGACGCTGACGGGCTATCCTTCACTCGCCAAGCGGGCGGTGGAGAATGCGCCGGTGGGAGAAGCTCCGGCTGCTCCAGCGCCAGTTGAGGCTGATCCGGCTTTGCTGGCGCAGGTTGATCGACTTGCGGTGCAGGCACGGGCGGGCAGTGCGGCGTTCGACAAGGCATGGCCCGGCGCGGATCGGGCAACGCGCGCTGCTGCGGGCGCGGCGGTGTCCAGCGAGTCCTGGGTCACGGCGCAGCTTGCGATCAGTGCGCTGGAGGCCGCGCGCAACGATAGCGTCTCGGCGCTGGCTAGCCTCGACACGCTTTATGTCGAGCGCAGCAATGCGCTGGCGGAGGACAAAGCCAAGGGTGGGGTGGAGCAGATCGATGCGGCGCGCAAGGTGGCGCTGGCGATCGTGGATTCGCAGAATGACCGGATCGATGCGGCTAAGGGGCGGCTGGCTCAGCCTTGATATCCCTGCCCGTAAAGAGTTAGTCCTCCGCCTTCAACGCGCCCTTATGCGCCTTCGCATTGTGGACATAGCGGTCAACGCCCTCGCGCATGTTGATCAGCGCTTCGTCGGTGAGGTCACGAATATATTTGGCCGGTCGGCCGGTCCAGAGCTGACGGTGCAGGACTGTGCGGTTTGGTGATAGCAGCGCTCCGGCGGCCAGCATTGCATCGCTTTCGATGACGCAGCCGTTCATCACCACCGCGCCAAGGCCGACAAACGCCCGATCCTTGAGTTCGCAGCCGTGGATCATCGCCATATGACCGATCAGGACATCATCGCCGATGATCGTGGGCCAGCCGTCCGGTTTGGCGGGGTCGGGGCCGTCGCAGTGGATGACGCTGCCGTCCTGAATGTTCGTGCGCGCGCCGATGCGGATCGCGTTGACGTCGCCCCGCACCACGCAATTATACCAGATGCTGCTATCCGGCCCGATCTCCACATCGCCGATGATGCGCGCGCCCGGCGCGATGAAGGCGCTGGGGTGGATGATCGGGGTCTTGCCTCCAAAGGTCAGGATGGTGGCGCCGGGATGATCGGCATGGGCGGCGTGCGGATGATCGGGCATGGCGTCAGGCTCCCAGCAGCCGCGCGGCGTGCAGCGCGTGATAGGTGAGAACGCCCGAGCAACCGGCGCGCTTGAACGCGAGAAGCGTTTCCAGCACCAGCGCGTCGCGATTGCCCACTCCCGCAGCGACGGCGGCTTCGATCATCGCATATTCGCCCGACACCTGATAGGCGAATACGGGCACCTCGAACCGGTCCTTCACCCGGGCGATGATGTCGAGATAGGGGAGGCCCGGCTTCACCATCACGCTGTCCGCGCCCTCGGCAAGGTCGAGCGCGACTTCGCGCAGCGCTTCCTCGCTGTTGGCCGGGTCCATCTGGTAGCTTTTCTTGTCGCCCTTCAGCAGGCCGCTGGAGCCGACGGCGTCGCGGAACGGGCCGTAGAAGGCGCTCGCATATTTGGCGGCATAGGCCATGATCTGGACATTGGCGTGGCCTTCTTCCTCCAGCGCCTCGCGGATCGCGCCTACCCGGCCGTCCATCATGTCGCTGGGCGCGATGATGTCCGCGCCCGCCGCTGCCTGGTTGAGGGACTGGCCAATCAGGACGTCGATCGTGGCGTCGTTGATGACATAGCCCTGCTCGTCCAGCAGGCCGTCCTGGCCATGGGCGGTGTAGGGGTCGAGCGCGACGTCGGTCAGGACGCCGATGTCCGGCACGGCGTCCTTGATCGCACGGATGGCGCGGCACATGAGATTATCGGGGTTAAGCGCTTCCTCCCCGTCATCGCTGCGGCGATCGGCCTGCGTGTTGGGGAAAAGGGCGAGGCAGGGAATGCCCGCGTCGCGTGCCTCCCGCGCGCGGGCGACCATGCCATCGACCGACCAGCGCGAGACGCCGGGAAGGGACGCAATCGGCTCTTCCACCCCCTGCCCTTCGGTCACAAAGAGCGGCCAGATGAGATCGCTCGGGTGCAGGCGATTTTCGGCGTGCAGCGCGCGGGTCCAAGCGGCGGCGCGGGTGCGGCGCAGGCGGAGCGCCGGATAAGAAGCGTGGGTCATCGGCGGGGTTTAGGCTGCCCCGACCGCCCGATCAAGGTTCCGCTGGCGCATGTCGAAGCTATGTAAGGATGCGGGTGGAGCGAAAGCTCACCTTCTTGGCGAGATCCCACGATCCATCGCTGCGATAATACCAGGCCGCCAGACCCGCGATGCGGAGCGGGCGGGGACGAAACTCTGCCTTCAACTGATCGGCTAGTGCGCGAGCGACAGGAGGATCGACCTTGTTCTGGACCGTGATGTGCAGGCGGGGACGCGCTTGATCCTGCGGGGTGAGCAAGCCGCGAAAAACTTCGGCCAGTTCGTCCCGAATGGCGAGCAAGCCATCACTGCGCACATCGAAGGCGACGCCCCGGCCGAGCAACATGACGCCGGTTATGATCGCGAGCGGCGGTGGCCCGGCGCAAAGCCCTTTCATCCTGTCGCTCAATTCCGGCAACAGCGTCGGCGGCAGATGATGAAAGAGCGAAATATGGGCGGGCACCTTGTTGCGTTCCGGCGGGAAATGAGCGTGGCGCAGGCCATCCGCCCAGGCGAAGTCCTCCGCTCCCATAAGCACCGTCAATAGGATGGGCGCGGTGCCCGTGCCTTCAGTCAGCCGGATGTTCCTTCAACCATTCCAGCACCGATTCCGGACTCGATTGGCCATAGGGATCGTCATCCTCCCCGATATCGTTGATACCGGGCTCCTCGAACCATGCGACCACCCGACCGTCATCGACCACCATGGCGTAACGCCAGCTCCGGTCACCAAAGCCGAGATGATCCTTCTTCACCAGCATGCCCATGCGGCGCGTGAAGTCGCCCGATCCGTCGGGCAGCAGCTTCACATTCCTGACGCCCAGATGCTTGCCCCATTGGTACATGACAAAGGCGTCATTGACCGAGATGCAGTAAACGTCATCAACTCCCAGCGCCCTGAAATCGTCGTAGAAGCGTTCGAAGGCGGGGCATTGTTCGGTCGAACAGGTGGGGGTGAAGGCGCCGGGCAGCGAGAATACGACCACTCGCTTGCCCTTGAAGAGGTCGCCCGTCTGAACATCCTGCCAGCGGAAAGGATTGGGGCCGCCAACGCTTTCATCGCGCACGCGGGTCTTCAGCGTCACATCAGGTACGGAACGTCCGAGCATTTCATCATCTCCCGGTCAGCATGCTTTCACGCGGTGAAACGCATCTATATGATGGTCGGCTACGTGGGCAAAGGCTTCAGGGAGGGGAAACTCATATGCGCGCGTCATGATCCTTCAAACTCATCGCAATCGGCCTGCTGATCTGGAATTTGGTCGGAGTGGCGGCCTTTGCCATGCAATATGGCGCTGATCTGACGGCGCTCGCGAAAAGCGATCCCTACACCGCTCGCATCTTTGCAGAAATGCCGGATTGGGCTTGGGCGGCCTATGCCGTCGCGGTGGGCGCAGGCACGGCGGGAGCCATGCTATTGTTACTGCGAAAGGCGGCGGCAGTGCCATTGTTCGCGCTGTCCGTGGTCGCTGTCGTGGTGCAGTTCGGGTACAGTTTTTTGGGCACCGATTTGTGGGCGGTGAAGGGCGCGGCGGCGGCGGTGTTTCCGGCGGTGATATTCGCCATTTCGGTTGGGCAGTTGCTCTATTCGATGCGGTTGAGGGCGAGGGGTTTGCTGCGGTGAGTTGGCGGAGGGGTGCCATTTCCCCTCCACCACCGCTTTGCGGCGGTCCCCCCTTCCCCACGCTTTTGGCGTAGGGAGGATCTACAACACTCTTAAAGCTCTCCGCGCGCCCGGCGGATTTCGAACCATTTGCGGACATTCTCATTATGCTGCTGGAGCGTGTCGGCAAAGATGTGGCCGCCCTTTCCGTCGGCGACGAAATAGAGCGCCTTCGTTTCGGCGGGATGCAGCACTGCCAGGATCGACAGCTTGCCCGGATTGGCGATCGGTCCCTTGGGCAGGCCAGTCATCGCATAGGTATTATAGTCGTTGACCGCAGCGATCTCCGACTTTTTGATGCGACGGCCAAGGGGTTTGCCCTTGGTGATCGGGTAGATGATGGTCGGGTCGGCCTGAAGCATCATCCCGGCTTTCAGACGATTGCCATAGACGCCCGCCACCGTGGGCCGTTCCACGGGCACGGCGGTTTCCTTTTCGACGATGCTCGCGAGGATGAGCGCCTCCCTGGGCGATTTCGCCACGCTGTTGGGCGCGCGTTCGGCCCATAGCTTGGCGAGAGTGCTCGTCATCGCGTCCTGCATACGCTTCAGCACGGCAGCGCGGCTTTCGCCCTTGTCGAAGGCATAGCTGTCGGGAAGCACGCTGCCCTCGGCGGGGACCGAGACATCCCCGGTCAACTCGTCATTCGCCATCAGCCGTTCATGGACCATGATGGAAGGCATTCCCTCCGGAATGGTGACGAGGCGGGTCAACGTCTTGCCGCCTTGAAGGATCGAGAAAATGTCCGCGTTGCTGGCGCCCTTGGGAATTAGAAATTCGCCCGCCTTTATCGACTTTCCACGTCCAAACACCTTGGTTCGGGTAAGGAAAGCGTCGGCGGAACGCACCGCCCCCGCCTGCTTCAGGAGAACGGCGGCATCGGCGACGGTGGCGCCATCGGGCACGACGAAGCTGATGTCGCGCGGTGCAGGCCCCGCTTCGGTCCAGCCATAGACGAAGCGGAACGCCACGAAGGCGGCGACGGCCAGGCCGATCGCAAGGATAACCAGCCCGAACCGCCGCATGGCTTTGTCCTCAGATCGCCTTCATGATGAGCGACGCATTAGTGCCGCCAAAGCCGAAGCTGTTGTTCAGCACCGCGCGGACCTTCCGCTCCTTCGCCACATGCGGGACCAGATCGACGCCCGCGCAGCTTTCGCTCGGCTCATCAAGGTTGAGTGTCGGCGGCACGATCTGGTCGCGCATGGCGAGGATGCAGAAGATGCTTTCCACCGCGCCCGCGCCGCCGAGAAGGTGGCCGATGGCCGACTTGGTGCTGCTCATCGACATGGTCGAGATATTATCGCCGAAGAGGCGCTTCACCGCGCCCAGCTCCAGCTCGTCACCGAGCGGGGTCGAGGTGCCGTGCGCGTTCACATAGTCGATGTCGGCCAGGCTGAGGCCCGACTTCCTGAGCGCCATTTCCATCGAACGGTAGCCGCCGCTACCCTCTGGATGCGGAGCGGTGACGTGATAGGCGTCGCCGGACAGGCCATAGCCGATGACCTCGGCATAGATGTGAGCGCCTCGCTTCTTGGCATGCTCATATTCTTCGAGGACGACCACGCCCGCGCCTTCGCCCATGACGAAGCCGTCGCGGTTGACGTCATAGGGGCGGCTGGCCTTTTCCGGCGTGTCGTTGAAGGCGGTGGAAAGCGCGCGCGCCTGGGCAAAACCGGCGATGCCGATCGGACAAATCGCGCTTTCCGCGCCGCCCGCCAGCATGACGTCGGCGTCATCCATCGCGATCATGCGCGCGGCGTCGCCAATCGAATGCGCGCCCGTCGAGCAGGCGGTGACCACCGCATGGTTGGGACCCATCAGGCCATATTTGATCGAGACCTGACCGGAAATCAGGTTGATGAGGCGACCATGGACGAAGTGCGGGCTAACGCGGCTCGGCCCCTTGTTGGCCAGCACCAGCGATTCGCTTTCGATGCCCGGCAGCCCACCGATCCCCGACCCGATCGAGCAACCGGCGCGCAGGCGCTCTTCCTCGCTCATATTGTCGAGGCCCGCATCGCGCAGCGCCTGGCTGGCGGCGGAAATGCCGTAGACGATGAAGGGATCGACCTGACGCTGGATCTTGTGATCGACATCCAGGCCCGGATCATAGCCATATTCATGGTCCGCGGGCTTCACTTCGCAGGCGATGCGGCACTTATATTCGCTGGCGTCAAAGCGCGCGATCGTCGCAGCGCCGGACTTCGACGCGAGGATGTTCTTCCAGGTAGTTTCGACATTCCCGCCAAGCGGGCTCACCATGCCGAGGCCGGTTACGACTACGCGACGCATATATCTGCTCCGAAAATCTTCATAGTTTGGGCCGCTCCTTAGCTGCTTCGGAAGCGCTTGTGAACGGTAGACCAGATACGAAAAGGCTCCCCAAGACCGGATTCGCCGGACAGGAGGAGCCATTTCCTTCAAAAAACGCAGGCAGCCGACCCCCCGGTCAGCCGCGCAACATTCTTACTGCTTGCTGTCGATATAATCGATGGCGTCCTTGACGGTGCCGATCTTCTCAGCTGCGTCGTCGGGGATTTCCACGCCGAATTCTTCTTCGAACGCCATCACCAGCTCGACGATGTCGAGGCTGTCTGCGCCCAGATCATCAATGAAGCTTGCGTCCTCGGTCACCTTTTCGGCTTCGACGCCCAGATGTTCGACGACGATTTTCTTAACGCGATCCGCGGTCTCACTCATGAGTGGTCCTTTTTACTGGGTATCGTTGAGGTTGTGAATATTTGTTAAGGCATGCCCTAGAGGCAAGCCCCGACGGAGGCAAGAGGCAAGAAAAGATCGAAACGCATGATTCCCGCCCTTCCGTGCACCTGAATGGCACAAGGCCGTCCAGTTGCGAGGATGATCTGCCCCTTCCCGCCTCTTACCGAGCGTCAAATCATCGCCATGCCGCCATTAACATGCAGCGTCTGCCCAGTGACGTAGCCTGCCTCGCGGCTGGCGAGATAGACAACGGCAGCACCGATATCCTCGCCTGTGCCGAGGTCGCCTGCGGGGATCTTTTGAAGGATGGCGCCCTTCTGCGCATCATTGAGCGCGTCGGTCATGGCCGAACGAATGAAGCCGGGCGCGACGCAGTTGACGGTGATGCCCCGGCTCGCCAGTTCCTGGCCGAGCGATTTTGACATGCCGATGATGCCTGCCTTTGATGCGGCATAATTGGCCTGACCGGGATTGCCGGTGACGCCGACGATGGAGGTGATCGAGATGATGCGGCCGAAGCGCGCCTTCATCATCGGCTTGGCGGCGGCGCGCGCAAGGCGGAAGGCAGCTTCCAGATTGACCGAGATGACATCCGACCACTCATCATCCTTCATACGCATGATGAGGTTGTCCCGGGTGATCCCGGCATTGTTGACGAGGATGTCGATCTTGCCGCCCAAGGCTTCAACAGCCTGACCCACGAGGCCATCGACCGATGCAGGATCGGACAGGTTGCAGACCAGCGTCTTGTGGTCGCCGCCCAACTCAGCAGCGAAAGCCTTGAGCTTTTCCTCATTGCTGCCCGAAAGCGCCAGCGTCGCACCCTGCGCCGCGAGCGACCGGGCGATCGCTGAACCGATACCACCGGAAGCACCAGTCACCAGCGCGGTCATGCCTGTCAGATCGAACATAGCCTTTTTTATCCTTATCTTAGAGAGCGGCGAGGGTGGCTTCGATGTCGTCCATGGTGACGACGCTGCGGACGGTGGCGTCGGGGGCGATGCGCTTGACCATGGGGCCGAGCACCTTGCCGCCCAGTTCTACGAAC
The DNA here is from genome assembly GCF_055396345.1 of Sphingobium sp. TomTYG46. NCBI lineage: Bacteria > Pseudomonadati > Pseudomonadota > Alphaproteobacteria > Sphingomonadales > Sphingobiaceae > Sphingobium > Sphingobium sp. TomTYG46. The sequence goes on along the minus strand of NZ_AP027324.1, from coordinate 646,250 downwards.
TCGGTTACGCCCGCGTCCCACATGGCGGCGACGGATTCGCGCCAGCGGACGCGGCCGGTCACCTGTTCGACCAGGCGGCGCTTGATGTCCTCGGGGTCTGCGATGGGAGCAGCGAGGACGTTGGCATAAACGGGGAGCAGCGGGGTGTTGATGGCGGCCATGGCGAGGGCCTCTTCCATCGCTTCGGCGGCGGGCTGCATCAACGGGCAGTGGAAGGGCGCCGACACAGGCAGCAGCACGCCGCGCTTGATGCCATGGTCCTTCACGAGAGCAACGGCGCGCTCGATCGCGCCGCGATGGCCGGAAATCACCACCTGCGTGGGATCATTGTCGTTGGCGACGGTACAGACTTCGCCTTCCGCCGCTGCATCGGCCAAGGCCTGCGCCTTTTCGATGTCGGCGCCAAGCAGGGCTGCCATCGCGCCTTCACCAACCGGGACGGCCGCCTGCATCGCTTGGCCGCGCAGCTTCAGGAGGCGCGAGGTCGTGCCGATGTTGAACGCTTCGACGGCGCAGAGCGCGCTATATTCGCCAAGACTGTGCCCGGCGACGAAATCGCCCTTTTCCGCCAGCGAGAAGCCACCTTCGCGCTGCATCACGCGCAACGTCGCCAATGCATTGGCCATGATCGCTGGCTGCGCATTTTCGGTGAGGGTGAGGTCGCTTTCCGGACCTTCCACCATGATGCGGAACAAATGTTGCGACAGGGCGTCATCGACCTCCTGAAACAGTTCCTTCGCGGCCGGGCTCGCTTCGGCCAAAGCCTTACCCATGCCAACCGACTGGCTACCCTGCCCCGGAAAAAGAAATGCCCTCATCATTCACCTTCTGACGCAAGGACGCCTGCAAAAGCGCCGTTTTTCAACATCGTTACACTTTGAGACACAAATGCCGTTGAGACATCAGGTCCCTTTCGGCAGTTTCCCTGACTGGACCGCCTCAACCCCCAAGGTGGCGTCCCTTTAACGACGACGGAGTGCAAGGAAAAGGTGCGATATCGCATTGGCTGGATCAGCGGGACGGCTTTGACGCTCTCGGCTTGCGCGGCGGGGCCTGACTATCGGGCGCCGCAACCGGCTGCATTGGGGGTGCCGGGCAGCTACTACACTGCTCCTGTGGGCAGCGCGCTGAGCGAGGCAGAGCTGGCGAGCTGGTGGACGCGATTGAACGATCCGGTGCTAACAGGGCTGATCGACCGGGCGGTAGCCAGCAACCTCGACATCGCGCAGGCGCAGGCGCGATTGAGGCAGGCGCGGGAGTCGCTGGTGCAGGCGCGGGCGGCGTTTCTGCCCCAGGTCAATGCGTCGGGTTCTGGCGGGCGGAATTATTCCAACCGGGGCGGCGGCACGCGGGTGATCGACGGCAATGTTGTGTCCACTGGATCAAACCGTTGGAGCAGCAGCTATTCGCTGGGTGCGAATGCGAGCTGGCAGATCGACCTGTTCGGCGAATTGTCCCGATCCGCCGAGGCTGCGCGCGGGGACCTGGCCGCGTCGGGTTATGATCTGGCCAATGTGCGCATGACCATCATCGCCGAGCTGGTCACCAACTATGTTCAGGCCCGGCAGGCGCAGGAGCAGTTGCGCATCGCCCGGGAAACACAGGCGATCCAGCGGGACAATTACAATATCGCAAACTGGCGGCTTCAGGCAGGGCTTGTTTCATCGCTCGATGAGCAGCAGGCCCGCGCGCAGCTTGCCCAGACAAATGCGGCGATCCCGCAGCTGGAGGCGAGCCTGCGCGGCAGCCTGAACCGCATTGCCGTGTTAACCGGGCAAGCGCCGGGCGAGGCGACCCGCGCGCTGGAGGCCCCTGCCCCGATCCCGGTTGCTTCAACCATGATCGCCACTGGCATCCCGGCAGACACGCTGCGTCAGCGCCCCGACGTCCGCGCGGCTGAAAGGAGCCTGGCGGCGGCCACTGCCCGGATCGGGGTGGCGCAGGCACAGCTTTACCCATCGCTGGGGATCAGCGGGAATATCGGCACCAACGCGACCAGCATCAAAAGCATGTTCGACATCATCACGGGGGGCGTGTTCACCAATATCGCACAGGTGATCTTCGACGGCGGACGGCTCGCGTCCCAGGTGCGATCGCAAAGGGCCGCTACTGATGCCGCCTTTGCCGCGTATAAGCAGAGCGTGCTGACCGCGCTGGAAGATGTCGAAAACGCCATGGCGTCCCTGAACAGCGCCCGCCAGCGCAAGGCAGAGTTCGCCACCGCCTTCGACGCGTCGAACAATGCCGCCCTACTAGCGCGCAGCCAATATCAGTCGGGGTTGATTGATTTCCAGACTCTTTCCAACACCGAAACCACGCTGTTGAACGCGCGCAACAGCCTTGCGGCTGCGCAAGCCGATGAGGCCCTTGCCATCGCCCAGCTCTACAATGCGCTGGGTGGCGGCTGGCAGAATATGGACAACCGCCCCAATGAGTGAAGATGTGAGCACGGACAAGGATCTGGACGAATTTCTCGGCGCGCGTCCGGAAAAGCCCTGGCGCAAATGGGTGGTGCGCGGCGCAGTCGGGCTGGCGCTGCTGATCCTGATCCTGCTACTCGCCCGCTGTTTTTCAGGGGAGGACAAGCCGAACTTCGCCACGCGGGAGGTGCGGCGCGGCGACCTGACGGTGACGGTGTCGGCCACCGGCAATTTGAAGCCGATCAATCAAGTCGATGTGGGTTCCGAACAATCGGGCAAGATCACGCACGTCTATGTCGATGTGAATGATCGCGTCGCGAAGGGGCAGCGACTGGCCGAGCTTGATACGCGGCGACTGGTGGATTCCGTCACCCAGAACCGGGCGCAGGTGGCCGCCTCGCAGGCCAGCGTCAGTCAGGCACAGGCGCAGGTCGCGCTCGCAAAGGCGACGCTCGACCGGCAATTGAACGTCTTCCGTCTGTCGGGCGGGCGCGTGCCTGCCAAGACGGAGCTGGATGCTGCACGGGCGGACTATCAGTCTGCTGTTGGCAATCTGCGGGCGCAGCAGGCGCAGGTCAGTGTGTCCCGTGCTCAGCTTGCCACGGCGCAGACCAATCTTTCCATTGCGCAGATCGTGTCGCCGGTAACCGGCGTCGTCCTGTCGCGCGACATCGAGCCCGGCCAGACGGTTGCTGCGTCCTTCAATGCCCCGGTGCTATTCACCATTGCCGAAGACCTGACCAAGATGGAGGTCGAAGTCGCGGTGGACGAAGCCGATGTCGGCCAGGTCAAGGAAGGCCAGGCGGCGACCTTTGCCGTCGATGCTTTTCCCGGTAGGAGCTTCCCGGCGCGGGTAACGCGGGTCAATGTCGGCTCCAACGTCTCAAGCAGTTCGTCATCCTCCTCATCAGGCAGCAGTACGACGGCCAGCACCATCGGAACCGTGGTGGCGTACACGGCCGTGCTAGGTGTCGATAACAAGGATGAGACACTGCGCCCGGGCATGACGGCGACCGCCGACATCGTCACGCAGCAGCTGAGCAACGTCCTGCTGGTTCCGAACGCGGCGTTGCGGTTCAAGCCGAACACGGGCGCTGGTCAGGGCGGCGGCATCACCAGCCAGATCGTACCCGGCCCTCGACGCTTCCGCCGTGGCGGCGCCAACCGGCAGGTCAGCTTCGGCATCGGCAGCAGCCAGACCGTTTATGTCGTGGGCGAGGACGGCAATCCCAAGCCCTTGCAGGTGACCGTCGGCGCCAGTGACGGAGCGCGCACGGCAATCACGGGTGGCGGATTGAAGCCCGGCATGCGGGTCATCACGGGCCAACTTGCGGCGGGACAGGAACAGCCTGCCGAAGACAGCTCGAACGGTGGCGGCCAGCGCAGGGACCGCTCCGGAGGCGGCAACGAGCCACGCGGCACCGGGCGGCAGAACGGAACCTGACGCAGTGGCCAATCCGATTATCTCCTTGCGCGGCGTGACCAAAATCTATGGTGCGGGCGCTACCGCCTTTCAGGCGCTTAAGGGCATCGACCTGGACATTGTAGAAGGGGATTTCGTCGCGGTCATGGGGCCTTCGGGGTCGGGCAAGTCGACGACGATGAACATTATCGGTTGCCTCGATGTGCCAAGCGGCGGCGAATTTCTGTTCAAGGGCCGACACGTCGAAACGCTTGACCGCGATCAGCGGGCGCTGCTTCGTCGCCGCTATCTTGGTTTTGTCTTTCAGGGCTTCAACCTCTTGTCCCGGACGAGCGCGCTGGAGAATGTCGAATTGCCGCTTCTCTACCGGGGCGAGGACAGGAAGGCGCGTTATGACGCGGGCATGGCGGCGCTCGACAAGGTGGGGTTGAAGGAATGGTGGGACCATACACCCGCTGAACTGTCTGGCGGCCAGCAGCAGCGCGTCGCCATCGCACGCGCGATCGTGACGCAGCCTGCCGTGCTGCTGGCGGACGAGCCTACGGGCAATTTGGATTCAGAACGATCGATAGAGATTATGGAACTGCTGGCCGACCTCAACCGGAACAGCGGCATTACCGTGGTGATGGTAACACATGAGCCTGACATGGCCGCCTATGCGCGTACGATCGTGCATTTCAAGGATGGGCTGGTGGAGCGGATCGATGCGGGGGTGAAGGCGTGAGAGGGGCTTCATTCAAACCTTCGCCCCTCCGGGGAGAAGGATACGCAGCCTTGGCGACGAAGGCGCCTCGGCGAAGTTGGATGAGAGGGGATCGCGCGTGCCCTCCCCCTCTCCAGGTCCGCCTAGCTGCTGAGGCAGCAACGCTCCCTATCCTCCCCCCTGAAGAGGCAAGGAGAATGGGATGCTAGGCACCACCATCACCCTCGCCTTCCGGGCGATCAACCGGCACAAGCTGCGCAGTTTCCTAACGACGCTGGGCATTATCATCGGCGTGGCGGCGGTGGTTACCATGGTGACGCTGGGCAATGGCGCGACGGCAGCCGTGCGTCAGCAGATCAGCTCGCTGGGCGCCAATGTGTTGCAGTTGCGGCCGGGCCAGGGATTTGGCCGGGGCGGCGGTGGTCCCCGCCCTCCCGATTTCAAACCCGCCGATCTGACGGCGATCGAAAATCAGCTGACAGGCGTGCGCGCCGTCGCGCCGCTGGTGCAGTCGAGCGGCACCGCCATCTATGAAGGCAGCAACTGGTCGACCACCGTCTATGGCACCACCGCCTCCTATTTCGAGGTGCAGAGCTGGAAGGCCGATGCCGGTCGGCTATTCATGCCGGAGGAGGAAGAGGCCGGCAAAGCCGTCTGCATCATCGGCAATACGGTGCGCACGAACCTGTTCCAGGGCAGCGATCCGACCGGCAAGCGCCTGCGCATCAAGGGTGTGTCCTGCCAAGTTATCGGCGCGCTGGCGACGCGCGGCCAGGGCGGCTTTGGCGACCAGGACGATGTCGTCGTCATGCCGATCAAGTTCGTGCAGCGCCGCTTCACCGGCGACCGCGACATCAGCCAGATCATGATCGCGGTGGACGACGCTTATGACACATCCACGGTGCAGGCCAGTCTGGAGGAACTGATGCGCGAACGACGCAAGGTAAAGCCGGGCGGCGAGGATAATTTCAACGTTTTCGACACCAAGCAGATCAGCGACACGCTGACCGGCACCACCACCATATTGACGCAGATCGTGGCGGCGGTCGCGGCCATTTCCCTGCTGGTCGGCGGGATCGGCATCATGAACATCATGCTGGTGTCGGTAACGGAGCGGACGCGGGAGATCGGCATACGCCTTGCCATCGGCGCGGTCGCGCGCGAGGTGCTGATGCAGTTTCTGGTCGAAGCGATCGTGCTGTCCTGCCTCGGCGGCCTCATCGGCCTGGCGCTTGCCCTGGTTGCGTCGGTCGTCATTGCGCCGCTGATGCAGGTGCCCTTCATCTTCGACGTGAAGGTGAACATAATCGCCTTCCTCTTTTCGGCGGCAATCGGCGTGGTGTTCGGCTATTTCCCGGCACGGCGGGCGGCGGCGCTCAATCCCATCGACGCGCTGCGGCACGAATAGGCGCTGTTACAATTTCAGACAGTTAGGCCGTCTCACCGGCACAGGCTTGCGACAAGTCCGGCCTAAATCTGTCCTCAACGCCGAAGCAAAGGCGCGACAGATTAAGAGCAAAGGAGCAAGTGAGATGATCAAGAAACTGCTGATGAGCCTGGCCGCAACGACGATGGTGGCAAGCCCGATGGTCGCTGCGCAGGCACAGGCCGCGCCCCATCGCGAAGTGACCCGCGTGGTCAAGCATGGCCCCCACGGCCGCACGGTGGTGAAGCACAAGACGGTCGTGCGCAAGAACGACTATCGCCGCTGGGGCAAGGGTCAGCGCTTCGACCGCCGCTATGCTCGCGATTATCGCGTGATCAATGATTATCGCGACTATCGGCTGAACGCCCCGCCGCGCGGCTATCATTGGGTCCGTTCCGGCAATGACGCAGTGCTCGTCGCGATCACCAGCGGGATCATCGGCGCAGTGATCGGCAGCGCGATCCGTTAAGGCTTCGCTCAATCGAGCGGCCAGAAAGCGCCCCGGGGACCTCTCTCCCTCCGGGGCGCTTTCTCTTGCGTCCACCCTTGCCAACCCGGCGCATTTCGGCCATAGGCGCCGCTTCGCGTGGGCCGGGGTGACTCGGGGCCGCGCGGATGAGTGCTTGAGACGACAGCCGGAGGGGCGTTCCACATGGGGTGGGCGTCAGCGATCGGCCAACAGATGAGGCAATACCCATGGCTCTTTACGAGCATGTGTTCCTTGCGCGCCAGGATCTGGCACAGGCGCAGGTGGACGCACTGGCGGAAACCGCCACGAAGATCGTCGAGGATAACAGCGGCAAGGTAACCAAGGTTGAAACCTGGGGCCTGCGCAGCCTCGCCTACAAGATCGCCAAGAACCGCAAGGCTCACTATGTGATGCTGAACATCGACGCCCCCGCTGGTGTCGTCGCGGAACTGGAGCGCCAGACCCAGATCAACGAAGACGTCATCCGCTACATGACCGTCAAGGTCGATGAGCTGGAAACCGGCCCGTCGGTGATGATGCGCAAGCAGGAACGCGCCGAGCGTGGTCCGCGCGGCGATCGTGGTGACCGTGGTCCTCGCGAAGATCGTGGCCCGCGCCGCGACCGCGAAGACGCCCCGGCTGGCGAATAAGGAGATCTGAACAATGGCACGCCCGTTTTTCCGCCGCCGCAAGAGCTGCCCCTTCGCCGCCAAGGATGCGCCGAAGATCGATTACAAGGACGTCCGTCTGCTGCAGGGCTTCGTGTCCGAGCGCGGCAAGATCGTCCCCAGCCGCATCACTGCGGTGTCCGCCAAGAAGCAGCGTGAACTGGCCCAGGCCATCAAGCGCGCCCGTCACCTGGGCCTGCTGCCCTACATCGTGAAGTGAGGGAGTAAGACTCATGGAAATCATTCTCCTCGAACGGATCGAGAAGCTGGGCGCCATCGGTGACGTCGTCACCGTGAAGGACGGTTACGCTCGTAACTTCCTGCTCCCCAACAAGAAGGCGCTGCGTTCCAACAACGCCAACAAGAAGGTCTTCGAAGCCAACCGCGCGAAGATCGAAGCCGACAACGCCGCCCGCCGTGGCGATGCTGAAAAGGCTGCCGAGGGCGTCAACGGCAAGCAGATCGTCCTGATCCGCCAGTCGTCGAACGCTGGCCACCTCTACGGCTCGGTCGCAGTTCGCGACGTCGTGGAAGCGCTGCAGGCTGACGGTGTCACCAACGTCACCAAGGCGATGGTCGTGCTGGAACGCCCGATCAAGACGCTCGGCGTGTTCGACGTCAAGGTTGCGCTGCACCCCGAAGTCGCCGTCACCATTCAGGTAAACGTCGCCCGCTCGCCGGAAGAAGCTGATCTGCAGGCGCAGGGCGTCGACGTGATGGCCGACCTGTTCGAAAAGGACGAGGCTGGCTTCACCGAGGATTATGATCCGAACGCGGAACCCGGCGAAATCGCCGTGGAAGCGGAAGAAGCTCCGGCTGAAGAAGCCTGAGTTTCCACAACGGACAAAAAGAAAGCCGCCCCTCACCGGGCGGCTTTTTTGTTGGTTGGTTAGCGGATTGCTGGATGTTGCGATCCTGCCGGAGCTTGGTGTTTATTTTTACGTAAAGCGCTGTTCGGATTGAGCTTGTCGAAGCGCTTTTCTTTCCAAAGGTAGAGCCAGTCGACAGGCTCTAAGCCAACGGTCGGGTCGGAGTAAAAATTCGGCCCACGCGCCCACCCGACGGCGCTTCAATAATCGATGCGGATCTGCACCTGCGAGACATCGACGCCTGCGTGTTTCGCGACTTCCCGCTTCGCTGAGGCGATGACATCATGAAGCTGCTGACCCAGACGGGCATTGCCCGCCCCTGTGGGACCGTACGACGGCGCGACCGCCTCGCCCACAAGCAATTGCTGCTCGGTCAGGCCGAATGCCTGGGCGAGGGCAACTAGGCTCCTGCGCCGGGGCATGGTCTTGCCCACCTCCCACGCCCACAGCGATGGCTTGCTGAAGCCCGTCAACCTGGACAACGCTTCCCGGCTGAGGCCGCGTTCGCGGCGCAACCGGCGCAGACGCGCAGGGAACATTTCGGGGCTTTGCGCATCGGCGGCATGATCGACCGGCCTGCCATTGCTGCGCACCGTGCTGCGAAGCCGGGTCGCACTGACAGCGGCTTGGGGAAGCGCCTCATCGAAACGGCATCCAAATAACGGTTCATCCTGCCACACGACGCGGGCGGAGACGGAGCCCGCTTCAGGCAGGGACAAAAGCACGTCCTGGCCAAGCTGCAGTTTTGAGCTGGTTTCAATCAACATCCCCGCCGTGGAGATATCGTGAACCACGACGTCCGCTGATCCCTCGCCCAGGGCTTCGGCCACCTCAAGGCGAATGGGCCAACGAATATCGGCTCGCTTGTCGCCGGACTCGGGGGATTGCTCCATGATCGGATCGATAGCCATGGCACGATACTCGCATTTAACGGGTTTACAGTAAGTTAATGCCTGAAGCGGGTTGGACCGATCCGGGCCATCTTCCTCCGCCCATTCTGTTCAGCCGTCATCCCGTACCCCGATGAAAATAACAGCCCCCTTTCCTCCTTACCCTATCCTGCTCTATGGCGAAGGCCATATTTCCGAAGGGGACCGACAACTTGATCCTAGACCTTGCCGCCGCGGCTTCGGGCGCCATTCGTTTCGATCAGCTAGGGCTAAGCCCGGTCGCGCTCGACCTCGGCTTCTTCACGCTCAAATGGTACAGCCTCGCCTATCTGGCGGGCATATTGATCGGCTACTGGTATCTGCTGAAGCTGATCGCCCAGCCGGGTTCGCCGATGGCGCGGCGACATGCCGACGACATGATCTTCTACGCGACGCTCGGCATCATCATCGGCGGGCGGCTGGCCTATGTCTTCTTCTACCAGCCCGAAATCCTGCGCAATCCGCTCGATATCTTCAAACTGTGGAACGGCGGCATGTCCTTCCATGGGGGCGCGATCGGCGTGTCGCTCGGCATCCTCTACATGGCGCGGAAGGAAAAGCTGTCATGGCTGCGCATCCATGATTTCGTCGCCTGCTGTGTGCCCTTCGGACTGTTTTTCGGCCGCCTCGCCAACTTCGTGAATGGCGAGCTGTGGGGCAAGGAAACGGACGTGCCGTGGGCAATCATCTTCCCGACCGGCGGCCCCTTCCCCCGCCATCCGAGCCAGCTTTACGAAGCCTTTTTCGAAGGTATCGTGCTGTTCCTCATCCTCGCCTTCGCCTTCTGGAAGACGCGCGCCCGCTACAAGCCGGGAATGCTCGTCGGGATTTTCCTGCTCGGCTACGGCATATTCCGTTTCGGCGTGGAATATTTCCGCGAAGCCGATGCGCAGTTGATGGAATTTGCGGCGCGCACCGGCCTTCACATGGGCCAGTGGCTGTGCGTCCCAATGATCCTCGGCGGCCTTTACCTGATAGCAACCGCAAAGGGCCGCCGCGTTCGCGTGGAGCCAATCGCGGGGAGCGCGAGTGTCAGCTGAACCGCTGACCCTCGCCCAGCGGCTGGCCCGGCAGATTGATGCCGGGGGGCCGATCTCGGTCGCCCACTATATGGCCGAGGCGAACCAGCATTATTACGGCACGCGCGATCCTCTGGGCGCGGCAGGCGATTTCACCACCGCGCCGGAGATAAGCCAGATGTTCGGCGAACTGGTCGGCCTGTGCCTGGCAGACCTGTGGATGCGATCCGGCAGCCGCCCCAACGCACTTTATGTTGAGCTTGGTCCGGGGCGCGGCACCCTCGCGTCCGATGCGCTGCGCGCCATGGGAAATGCGGGATTGACGCCCCAGCCCCATTTCGTCGAAACCAGCCCGACCTTGCGCGAGCGACAACGCGCGCTCGTCCCGAACGTCTTCCACCATGACAGTGTCGCCGCCTTGCCGGACAATGCGCCGCTGCTCGTCCTCGCGAACGAGTTTTTCGACGCTCTGCCCGTCCGCCAGATCATCCGTTCAGGTGACGAATGGCGCGAGCGGGTGGTCATCTGCCCTGATGAGGCCGACTCGAACCGTTTCGAAGCCGTGTCGGGCTATCGGCGGGTCGAATCGGGCATTCCCACCATCGCGGCGGACGCTCCCGACGGAGCGATCATTGAAATACCGCTGGCTGGGACCGCCATCGCGCTGGAACTGGCGCAGCGGATCGCGCGGCAAGGCGGCGCCGCGGTCATCATCGACTATGGCTATGAAGGTCCAGCGATCGGCGACACGTTGCAGGCCGTGCGCGAACACCAGTTTGCGGACCCTTTCCTGGAACCGGGCGAAAGCGATCTTACGACCCATGTCGATTTCACCATGATCGGCAATATGGCGCGGCAGGCGGGCCTGCGAGTGCTGGGGCCGGTGGACCAGGGTGAGTTGCTGCGAAAGCTAGGCATTGATGCGCGGGCAGACCAGCTCGCGCGCACATCTCCCCCGCGGGCGGCGGAGGTGGAGGCTGCGCGACTGCGGCTGACTGCCGAGGACGCCATGGGGACACTATTCAAGGCGATGGCCTGGGTGCATCCGGATTGGGCGGAACCGGCGGGATTTGAGAGGTAGATCAGCCTCACGCCGTCGCTGGAAACCAACGGAGGCTAGAAAACTACGCCTCCTCAATCTTCCTGATGATAACGGCTCAACCGGCGGATGAAGCCGATTAGGCCGGTCTGGCGGCTGCGCTTCATGCGTTCGGCGTGAAGGATCGTCTGAACCCGCCTGAAGCAATCCTCCGCATCGACATTGCAGAGCACATAATCATAGCCGTCCCAATGCGCGATTTCATTGGCGGCGCGGGACATGCGGCCTTCGATCACTTCCTCGCTGTCGGTCGCACGGCCGCGCAGGCGGCGTTCCAGCTCTTCCATCGAGGGAGGAAGGATGAACACGCGCACGACATCCCCCCCGGCGATCTGGTGAAGCTGCTGCGCGCCCTGCCAGTCGATGTCGAAAAGTACGTCGCGGCCGCTCTTCAACATGGCCTCGACAGGCGCGCGCGGCGTGCCGTAGCGCTGGCCAAAAACGTGCGCCCATTCGAGAAATTCATGCTCCGCCGTCATCCGGCGAAATTCCTCCAGATCGACGAAATGATAGTCCTTGCCGTCCACTTCGCCCGGACGCATCGGCCGCGTGGTGGCGGAAACGGACATGGCAAGGTCCGGCTCAGCAGCCAGAAGCTTGCGCGCGATGGTGGATTTGCCCGCGCCAGAAGGCGAGGAAAGAACGAAGAGCACGCCACGCCGTTTGAAATCGGGCGCCTCAATAGGGATGCTGTCGGCCATGGCCGCTAGTGACGCCGTGGAACGCGTTTGGCAAGAGGCCGTGAAGGGGGACGATCGTTGAGACGCAAGGCACTACGCAACCGCCGGGGCTTCGTTGCCGCCGGGATCATCGTACTGCTGGCCTGCGCGCTGCTGTTCCTGATGGCGCGACCGCCGATCTGCACTTGCGGCCATGTCGAGCTTTGGCATGGCGCACTGGACAGCGGTAACAGTCAGCATATCGCCGATTGGTACAGCCTAAGCCATGTGATCCACGGCTTCCTCTTTTACGCAGCCGCGTGGGCGTTGATGCGGCGGCAACCGATTGGCCCACGCTTTGCGCTGGCGGTGCTGGTCGAATCGGCCTGGGAGATATTGGAGAACTCGCCGATCATCATAGATCGCTACCGTGCGGCGACGATCGCGCTGGGCTATAGTGGCGACAGCATCCTGAATTCGATGAGCGATATTGGCATGATGGCGCTCGGCTTCCTCTTCGCGGCCCGCGCGCCGGTCGCCGTGACGATATGCGCGGGCATCGCACTGGAAATCATCGCACTAGTGGCGATCCGCGACAATCTTACGCTCAACGTGCTGATGCTGGCTTGGCCGATCGAAGCGATAAAAAGCTGGCAATCAGCCCTTTAGGCCTTTTTCGTGCGGGCTTCGGTGATCGGCACCGGTTCGTTGCTAAGATCAGGCAGCGCCTTCACAGCACGCTTGCGATCGACTTCGCGCTTCGTCTCATAAGCCTTGCCCGCCAAATAAGCGCCGGTAACGAACAGCGCGCCCAGCGGATAGCGCATGATCAACCGCTTGGCGCCCATGCCCGCGACGAGTCCGACCACGCCCTTCTTGCCGGTAGCCGCCGCAACGCGGGCCGCGACGACGGCCGCGCCCAGGCGTGCCGTCTTTCGCAACAGCCCTGCCTTGCGCGGGGGGCGGACGGTGACAAGCGGCTGTTTGGAAGTGATCTTCTTCATATGGCGATCAATGTATCGCAGGACGGGCGGTTCCGCCAGTTCACACCATATTTTCCGGCCGGACCAGCCGATCAAAACTTTCCTCATCGATCAGGCCAAGGGCAAGACCCGCCTCCTTGAGCGTGAGCCCTTCTGTATGCGCATGCTTCGCGATCTTTGCGGCGTTGTCATAGCCGATCTCGGGCGTGAGAGCGGTGACCAGCATCAGCGACCTGTCGACCAGTTCCGCAATGCGCTTCTCGTTCGCTTCCAGCCCCTCGACGCAGCGTTCGGCAAAGCTGTCCATGCCGACGCTCAACAGATGGATGGAGCGCAGAACGGCAGCGCCGAGCATCGGTTTGAAGACATTCAATTCCAGATGCCCCTGAAGGCCCCCGACCGTCACGGCCTGATGGTTGCCGATCACCTGTGCGGCCACCATGGTCAGCATCTCGCATTGGGTTGGATTGACCTTGCCAGGCATGATCGAACTGCCCGGTTCATTGGCGGGAAGATCCAATTCGCCGAGCCCGGAACGCGGCCCGCTGCCAAGCAGGCGGATGTCGTTGGCGATCTTGGTGAGCGCGACGGCCAGCGTGGCGAGGGTCGAAGAGAGATGCACCAGCGGGTCGTTGGAGGCCAGCGCCTCGAACTTGTTATCCGCCGTGCGGAACGGCAGGCCGGTGATCGCCGCAATCTCCCTTGCCATGGCGACGTCGAAGCCCTCGGGCGCGTTGAGTCCAGTGCCCACCGCCGTTCCGCCCTGAGCCAGCGACATCATCCCATGCATCACGGCAGGCTCTATCCGATTGCGACAGCGGTAAAGCTGATGCGCATAGCCCGAAAATTCCTGCCCCAGTGTCAGCGGCGTCGCGTCCTGAAGATGGGTGCGGCCGATCTTCACGATGCCGCCCCAGGCCTGCGCCTTGTCATCCAGCGCCTTGTGAAGCCGGTCGAGCGCGGGGAAGAACTGCTCCATCGCGGCGCGCGCTGCCGCGATGTGAAGCGCGGTGGGAAAGCTGTCGTTGGACGACTGCCCCATATTCACATGATCGTTGGGGTGGACGGGTGACTTGCCACCCCGCTTGCCCGTCAGCGCTTCGTTGGCGATGCCCGCGATCACCTCATTCACATTCATGTTGGATTGCGTACCGCTGCCCGTCTGCCAGATGACGAGCGGGAATTGATCGTCATGATCGCCCGCGATCACTCGGGCGGAGGCCGCCTCTATCGCCTCGGCCAGTTCCGGCGCCAATCCTTCCGCGCGATTAACCCGCGCCGCAGCCTGTTTGACGATGGCGAGCGCGTGAACGATCCCGATCGGCATGCGCTCCATCGCTCCGAAGGGAAAATTCTCGATGCTGCGCTGGGTCTGCGCCCCCCAATAGGCGCTTGCGGGCACCTCTATGGCGCCGATGCTGTCGGTTTCCGTGCGGCTTTCCATGCAAAGGCTCCCGGAACGTAAAGTCAGGAAGCCAATCTGGGAGGTAAGGCGGCTATCCGCCAGCCCTTATTTCTTCTTGCCGAAATCCACAGTCACGACATTGGAGCCGTCTTCGGTCGTGACCAGCGGCGCGTCATTCTCTGCTTCCTCATGCGGCTCGGGCAATCCGTCCGACTGCACCTGGAACTGGAGGGCGAAATTCACCGCGGGGTCCACGAAGGCCGTGATGGCGGCAAAGGGTATTACAAGATGCGACGCAACCTGATTGAATGTCAGGCTGACCTCGAACCCGTCGCTGCTGACTTTCAGATCCCAGAATTTATTCTGAAGGACGATCGTCATCTCGTCCGGGAATCGCTCCACCAATTGCTTGGGGATCGCGACTCCGGGAGCCTGCGTCTTGAAGGTGATGTAGAAATGATGCGAACCCGGCAGACCGCCAGAATGCTCGACTTCGCCCAGCACGCGGCCGACCACGGCACGCAGCGCCTCCTGCACGATTTCGTCGTAGGGAATCAGGCTGTCAGGCAAGTCGTCGCTCATCCCCCATTGTCCTAACGGCGCGGCGCGGCGGGTCAAGTGCGCCCCGCACATGCAACGCCACATTGCATGCCACCCCCACTTCGGTATAGGGCGCAGCCATGCGCACCGCCGAAATTCACCGCAACACTGCGGAAACGCAGATCGACGTGACCGTCAATCTCGACGGAACGGGCATCTATACCGTCTCCACCGGCATCGGCTTTCTCGATCACATGATCGAGCAGCTGTCGCGCCATTCGCTGATCGACATGACGGTCAGCACGGTCGGCGACCTGCATGTCGACCAGCATCACACGACTGAGGATACGGCGATCGCCATTGGCGAGGCTGTGGCAAAGGCCTTGGGCGACAAGCGCGGCATCACCCGTTACGGCAGCGTCTATTCGCCGATGGACGAGACGCTTTCGCGCGTGTCACTCGACATTTCAGGCCGTCCCTGGCTGGTGTTCAACGCGCCCTTCACGGTGCAGCGCCTCGGCGAATGGGATACCGAGATGATCGAACACTGGTTCCACAGCTTCGCACAGGCTGCCGGAATCACGCTGCACGTCGAAAATCTCTATGGCAGCAACAATCACCACATCGTGGAAAGCTGCTTCAAGGGGCTCGCCCGCGCGCTGCGGCAAGCGGTGGAGATCGACCCGCGCAAGGCGGACGCCATCCCGTCCACCAAGGGGATGTTGTGACTGCGCTAGCCCTCATCGATTACGGCGCAGGCAACCTCCATTCGGTCCATAATGCCCTGCGCAAGGCGGGGGCAGAGGATGCCGTCATCACCGCCGATCCTGAGGTGGTGGCGAAGGCTGACCGCATCGTCCTGCCCGGCGTCGGGGCCTTCCGCGCGTGCATGGATGCGCTGTCCGCCATTCCCGGCATGATCGGCGCGATGAACGAGGCAGTGGGCCAACGCGGCACGCCCTTCCTTGGCGTGTGCGTAGGCATGCAGTTGCTCGCCGATGCAGGCGAAGAGTTCGGACGGCATGAGGGTTTAGGCTGGGTTCCCGGCACAGTGCGACTGATCGAGCCGACCGATCCCGCGATCAAGGTGCCGCATATGGGCTGGAACAAGGTCACGCTGAACGGCGCGCCGCCTCTGCTGGAGCCTGGCGAGGCCTATTTCCTGCACAGCTATCATTTCGAAGCTGCCAATCCCGCCCATGTCGCCGCCATCACCGATCATGGCGGCCCGCTGGTCGCTGCCGTCGCGCGTGACACGATCATCGGTTGCCAATTCCATCCGGAAAAGAGCCAGACCTATGGCCTTTCCTTCCTCTCCCGTTTCCTGGAGTGGCGTCCGTGACGCTAATCCGGGCGAGTGAAGAAATTCCGTGCTCCTGCGCAGGCAGGAGCCCAGCTCCAGCGTCCGATCTGGGCTCCTGCCTGCGCAGGAGCACGGTCGGCCTAATATATCGGTAGGTCTATGTCTCTCATCGTCTTCCCCGCAATCGACCTCAAAGGCGGACAGGTCGTCCGCCTGGCCGAGGGCGACATGAACCGCGCTACCGTCTATGGCGACGACCCCGCCGCACAGGCGCTGATCTTCGCGGAGGCAGGAGCCGAGCATCTACATGTCGTCGATCTCGATGGGAGCTTCGCAGGCCATGCGGTCAATGCCGAAGCGGTAGAGCGCATCGTCGAAGCCTTCCCCGGCCATGTTCAGCTCGGCGGCGGCATCCGTAACCGCGAGGCAGTGGAGCGCTGGTTCGACCTTGGCGTATCACGCATCGTCATCGGCACGGCCGCATTGAAGGACCCAGCGTTCGTCAAGGCGGCGGCGCGAGACTTTCCGGGCGGGATCGTGGTTGCCGTGGACGCACGGGACGGCTTCGTCGCGACCGATGGCTGGGCCGAAAAGTCCGACATGCCCGTCGCGGACCTCGCCCGCCGGTTCGAGGATGCGGGCGTCGCCAGCCTGCTCTTCACAGACGTAGGCCGGGACGGCTTGCTCAAGGGCTGCAACATCGACGCGACCGTCGAGTTGGCGCGCGGCACGGATATTCCGGTCATCGCGAGCGGCGGCGTGGCGGGGATCGCGGACATTCGCGTGCTCAGCCTGCATGCAGACGAAGGCATCGAAGGCGTCATCACTGGCCGCGCGCTTTATGACGGGCGGCTGGACCTGAAGGCGGCACTGGCAATCGCGAAGGCTGCGGCGTGATAGTATCTGCTTCCGTTCGTATCGAGCGCAGTCGAGAACCACGATTGCACCCGTATCTCGACTTCGCTCGATACGAACGGCGGGAGGTACGCCGCTCATGACCGTCTGCACCCGCGTCATCCCCTGCCTGGACGTCGCCAACGGCCGCGTGGTCAAGGGCGTGAACTTTGTTGACCTGCGCGACGCAGGTGATCCGGTCGAGCAGGCGCGGGTCTATGACGCGGCTGGCGCGGACGAGCTTTGCTTCCTCGACATCACCGCCACCCATGAGGCGCGCGGCACTATATTGGACGTGGTGCGCCGCACCGCCGAAGTCTGCTTCATGCCCGTAACCGTCGGTGGCGGCGTGCGCAGCCCGGAAGATGCCCGAGCCCTGCTGCTCGCGGGCGCAGACAAGGTGGCCGTCAACAGCGCCGCAGTCGCGCGCCCCGAAGTCGTGGCCGACATCGCCGACCGCTTCGGCAGTCAGTGCATCGTCGGATCGGTCGATGCCCGGCGCGTCGGCGACAACCGCTGGGAAATCTTCACCCATGGTGGCCGCAAGCCTACCGGCATCGACGCGGTCGAACATGCGGTACGGTTGGCTCAACTCGGCGCGGGCGAACTGCTCGTCACTTCCATGGACGGCGACGGTACGAAACAGGGCTATGACCTCGCCCTCACCCGCACTATCGCCGACGCGGTTTCCGTTCCCGTTATCGCCAGCGGCGGTGTCGGCACGCTCCAGCATCTGGTCGAAGGCGTGATCGAGGGTCATGCCAGCGCGGTGCTCGCCGCCTCTATCTTCCACTTTGGCCAGCATACAGTAGCCGAAGCGCATCAGGCGCTTGCTGCTGCGGGCGTACCCGTCCGTTCGCGATGAACAACTTTTCATTGACGCATTTGGCGGTGAAGGCTTGATGGACAGCATGCGCTCAACCCTCTTCGATCTTGAAAAGACCATTCGGCAACGGCGGAAGGCTGACCCGTCCCAATCCTATGTCGCAAAACTGACCGCACGAGGCCGGGGCAAGATCGCGCAGAAGGTCGGCGAAGAGGCGGTCGAGACCGTCATCGCCGCCATGGCGTCCGATCGCGAAGGCGTGATCGGCGAAAGCTCCGATTTGCTGTTCCACCTGATGGTTCTCCTGGCAGACCTCGACATTCCGCTGGACGCCGTGCTCGATGAACTGGACCGCCGAGAAGGCGTATCCGGGATCGCGGAAAAGGCCGCGCGGCCCAAGGACTGATCGCCTGCCGGAAAGAAATCCTCCCATCGGCGTTTCCTGATCTGCCTCAAGGCAAACAGGGAGGATGACGGCTTATGGTAAGGACGATCGCGGGCGGCATATTGGGCGGCTTCGCTCTTTTCGTGATCCGCTTCCTCTTCTGGCAGACGCCGCTCAGCGCTTTGGCCTTTCACCGCACGGGCGAAGCGCCCGGCGCAAACCTTCAGGCGGCACTGGCGCAGTCTCTGACCCAGACCGGAACCGGCGTCTATATCGTCCCCGATCCGGCGACCGCGCAGGGCACCATCCTATATGGCAAGGGACCGATCGCGACGATCTTCTACAATGAGAGCGGCTTTCCGGTGACGGATAGCGCCGCGCTGATCGGCGGGCTCGTCCTCGCCCTGATCACCGGGGTACTCATCGCCCTGGCGCTGAGATTCGCGGCTGCGGACTTCGGCAACCGCGCGCGCATCGCCCTGCTCTCCGCGCTCGCGGCCGTGTTGTGGCTGGACATAGGTCAGGCCGTCTTCAACCACGCGCATTGGGGATATAGTCTCTACCTTGCCTTCAGCGACTTCATCGCACTCGCCGCCGCAGGACTTATCGCGGCTCGGCTGATCGTGACGGCTCCTGTCGCATCGGTCAACGCTGCGACAATGCACTAAGCCTCGTTCCCGCCTCCTCCGCCAGCCGGATCATGCAGGCGGCGTGACGTTCTGCCACCGCCATCCTGTCCTCGCCATAACCCCCACCCATGGTGCTGGCGAGCGCGATGCCACGGCGACGCGCTTCCCGCATGACGGTGCGGTCCCGCGCTTCCAGCCCCGCATCGCTCAGCGCCAGTCGCCCCAGCCTGTCGTCAGCATGCGGATCGACCCCGGCTTGATACAGGATCAGGTCGGGGCCAAAGCCATCAAGCGCCTGGGGCAGCACCTCCATGAGCGCCGCAAGATAATCGGCGTCACCCACCCCGTCGGGAAGCGCTACGTCCAACGACGACCGCATCTTGCGCACGGGGAAATTCTTCTCCGCATGGACGGACAGCGTGAAAACATCGTCCCGCCCCTCCATCAGCTGCGCGGTGCCATCGCCCTGATGCACGTCGAGGTCGAGAATCAACACCCGCCGCGCGTCCCCTTCCCCGATCAGTCGATTCGCCGCGATGGCCAGGTCATTGAACACGCAATAACCCGCGCCGCTGTCGTAAAGCGCGTGATGACTGCCCCCGGCCGCGTTGGCGGCATAGCCATGGCGCATCGCCAGCTTTGCCGCGGCCCAGGTTCCGCCGGGAGACAGCATGGACCGCCGCATCACCCGATCATTCACCGCAAAACCGATCCGCCGTTCCTTTTCGGGCGGCACATTCAGGCTGGCAACTTCCTCGACATAGGCCGTGTCATGGACTGCTTCGATCCAGCGGCGGGGCATGATCGCGGGTTCATGGACGGTAAAGGCGGCGCCACTTACCCTAAGTGCTTCCATAACCAGCCCATATTTATCAAAACGAAAGCGGCTGCCGCCTGTGGCAGGGGAAACATAGGCAGGATGGTGAACGACATGGAGCATCATCTTTTTCCGCGATCTCGAGTTTGAACGATGAGGGCTTTGCGCTATCTGGTCCAGCATGAACCGTCCCAATTTGATCCGTTTCAGCCTCAGCTCCCTCATGGGCCTTGCCGCAGCACCCGTGCTCGCGCAGCCGCCTGCGGTTGTACCGACGCTGCCCGCGCCCACTCCGCCGGTCATCGCGCCGCCCGCTATGGTGACGCCGCCGCCCGTCCCCATCCCGGCTCCATCGGCCGCGCAGCAGGCTTGGCTCAACAATTGGTTGAAGGGCGGCGCTGCACAAGGCCTGATGGCGCGCAACAAGGCGACTGGCGTCCTGAGTGGCGACGCGTTGGTCACCGCCGTTCTCGACAGGGCCAAGGCGCTCAGCACCGGCAGGGTCGATACCGCCGACTTCCTGGACATCTGGGCCTTGCGCCCTGCGGCCGTCGATCCGCGCCCCGGCCTTGCCCGCGCCATTGCCGAAGACCGCCTGCCGCAATGGGCGGCCACCCTCACGCCGCCCTATTCCGGTTATGAGGGACTGCGCCGGGGCCTTGCCAATTATGAGCAAATCCGTGACGCCGGGGGCTGGCCGGTCCTTGGCGCGAAATCCGCGCCCGATGCGGTGCGCAACCGCCTCGCCATCGAGGACAAGAGCGTTCAGCCCGGCGAAAAGCTGTCCGACGCGCTTCAGCGGGCGCAGCGCCGCTATGGGTTGAACCCCACCGGCCTGCTGGACGCCCGCACGCTCAAGGAACTCAATGTTCCGGTGAACGAACGCATCGCCGCCATCATGGCGAATATGGAACGCTGGCGCTGGATGCCGCGCCAGCTGCCGGTCAACCGCGTGCAGGTGAACATCGCCGCCGCCGTCCTCACCGTCTTCGAAGGCGATCAGCCCGTCACCTCTATGCGGGCAGTCACCGGATCGCCGGACAATGCGACGCCGATGCTGACATCCAGCATCCATTCGATCGTCGTCAATCCGCCATGGAACGTCCCCTCCTCCATCGCGAAGAAGGAATTGTGGCCAAAGGGCCGCGCGGCCCTGCTCCGCCAGGGCTACAAGATCGTCGGCACGCCCGAGACCGGGGAGCGGATCGTTCAGCCAGCGGGTCCCGGCAGCGCGCTTGGGCGGTTGAAGTTCGACTTCAACAATCCCTTCGCCGTTTATCTGCACGACACGCCTGCCCGCGCGAAATTCTCAAGCTATGACCGGCTCGCCAGCCATGGATGCATCCGGCTTGAAAAGCCCGTTCCGCTCGCGGAACTGATGCTGCAAAGCGACCCCAACCTCGCGGGGAAGGTGCAATCGCTGATCGACACCGGCAAGACGCAGCGCGTGCAATTGCCCAAGGAAGTGGCGGTGTATCTGCTCTACTGGACCGCCTTTGCTAGCAGCAACGGCACCATGAACTTCCGGTCTGACCCCTATGGCTGGGACAAGCTGCTCGCCCAGAAGATCGAGGCATCCAGCCGTCGGCTCGATCCCACTGCCGCCCCGGCGCCCACCATCGCATCGAAGGACTAAGACCCCATGCGCAAGATTGCCCTCGCCGTCCTTGCTGGCGCACTCGCCCTCTCCGCCTGCGGGAAGAAGGAAGAGCAAACGCCCGCGACCAACAACATGGTCGAACCGCCGGTTGAAAATGTGATCATCGAGGAACCCGAAGCGCCGCTGCCGCCAGCCAACAATGCTGCGCAAGCGCCGGAACCCGCGCCGCCGCCAAGCATTACCGAGAAACAGCAGATTCAGGACGATGCGGAAGCGACCGGCATGACCGCACGGCTGGACCAGTCGGCCGAGGGGAGCAATTCGACCAATTAAGCCGAAGGCTGGCCGCCTTCGGACGAACGGCGGCCACCATCTGCGCTCTACTCTTTAAGCGGGCGAAGAGCTTTGCTATATTGCGATTCATGGATCGCCGCAGTTTTACGAAGGCCGCTTTAAGCGGACTTGCCTTTTCATTCCTAGCAGACAGCGCCGGACGCGCGGCCGTGACGGCCATGCCACAGCCTGCCGCGCCAGTCCCGCCGCCTGTCACCCCGCATCCGGTTAAGCCCTTGGCGCAGCAGCCCTATGCGCGGCTGCTGGACCGGGCAAAGGCGGCGCTGGACGAACATGCGCATATGTTCGAACTGCGCGACCGGATCGCGCTAGCCGATTTCAACGCTCCTTCGCGTGAGTTGCGCTTCCACATCGTCGATCTCGTCGGCGGTCATTCCAGTTCCTATCTGGTGGCTCATGGCCGAGGGTCCGATCCGGGACATTCCGGTTGGCTCCAGACTTTCTCCAACGAGCCCAATTCACTGGCGAGTTCGGCGGGCGCGTATAAAACGGGGCAAATTTACGAAGGGCAGCACGGCCGCGCCATGCGGCTGGCAGGTCTCGATTCGCAGAACAACAATGCTGAGATGCGCGCCATCGTGATCCACGGCGCCGATTATGTGAGCGAAGATCATATCGCGACTTGGGGCAAGATCGGCCGCAGCGAAGGCTGCTTCGCCGTCGCCCAGCACATGTTGCCGCAACTGCTGGGGCTGCTTGGCCCGGGCCGCATGGTTTATGCGAACAAGCTCACGGCAATGGGGGCTTGAAGTCAGGCGCTTCGACCGGCTGCCGCTACTGCTCACCTGAAGCATCGCCGGATTAAATTGACCGCCTCCTCACACCGTTCGGGCTGAGGAGTTGGTGCCGGTTGGTCTACCGCGCCACCAACTCGCAGAAGCGTCGGGCCATCGCGAACTCATCCCGCCGTCTGGCTGATCGGGCGGCGGCTTCGACATCCTCGCCCCACTGTTCGACTTCCCAGGCCTCATCTAT
The DNA here is from genome assembly GCF_055396345.1 of Sphingobium sp. TomTYG46. Taxonomy (NCBI): domain Bacteria; kingdom Pseudomonadati; phylum Pseudomonadota; class Alphaproteobacteria; order Sphingomonadales; family Sphingobiaceae; genus Sphingobium; species Sphingobium sp. TomTYG46. The sequence continues at coordinate 623,855 of NZ_AP027324.1, read as the reverse complement.
TTCCGACGCGGTCCAGATCGTATCGGCATCATGTCCGCCCTCGACGATCGCCAGGCCGCAGACCAGCGAACCCGAAAGGGTCACGAGCGTGGACAATCCCGCTAGCGTGAAGGGATCATAGGCTTTCACCGCCGCATCCAGCCGCTCCAAAGTCTCAGGCGGCTGATCGACCGGAATGATGCCTTGGGTCACGCGAAAGGTGACGTCATAACGCCGCCGCGCCCAGTCCAGCAGCGGGTCCCACGCCGCCGCCTCCCGCGACACCAGTTCCGCAGGCCCTTCGGCGCGGTAACATAGCAGGTCGCTGGTCCCGTAATTGGCGATGCCCGAAGCGAAGCTCTCGCGATTGGGCGCGATCTGGTCGATGGCCCCGTTGGCAAGGCCGGTGAAGGGCATCAAGCGCGGATCGACCATATCACCCTGCCCGCGCCATTCCTCGGCCACAGCCTCCGCCAACCCCGCGGTCGGCAGAGCCAGCGCCGCACGCGCGGGCGTTCGCACCGGGCGCCCGTCCAGCTGGATCTCATGCCCAGCCTCGCCGCAAATCACCGCGACATCCTTGTAGAAGCGCCTCACTGCGGCGGCCTCCGGAACAGGGCCAGCAGCAGACGCGGCACTATGATGAACTGGAACAGGCCGACCAGCACGAAAATCATGCCCATCGCCTTGGCCTTGCTGCCCTGCACCCAGTTGAAGCGCTCCATCAGGATGAGGAAGCCGAACATCACGAGCAGGGCACCCGAAAGGCGGAACATGCCAAGCGCGAAGTGACGCTGGCGCGCGACCTTTTCAGGATCGACGGGAGGGGGAGGAGGAAAGTCGGTCATGCTGCGCGGATATGGCTCCTGAGTTCATCGCTGTCCATCGCCACGGCATGCGCGCCAGCCGCAATGAGATCGGCGGGCAAATGATAGCCCCAACCGACCCCCAACGCCCTCGTCCCCGCGCTCAGCGCCATGTCGATGTCATAGCTGGTATCGCCAATCATCACCGTCGTTTCCGGACTCGCGCCCGCTTCCGCCATGGCGGTCAGCAGCATGGACGGGTGCGGCTTGGACGGATGCCGGTCGGCGGTTTGAAGCGTCACGAAATGCGCATCGATGCCATGATGCGCCAGGCAGAGGTTCAGCCCCCGATCCGACTTGCCGGTCGCCACGCCCAGCAGCCATCCTTCGGCATCCAGTTCCCGGATCAACTCGGCTATCCCCGGATATAGCGGCTCCGACACCGCATTATCGCGGCGCATCTGCTGGAAAGCGCTCTTGTAGCTTTCCGACAGATGGTCATGGAAATCCGCCTCCGCTTCCGGCAGCAATCGCGCGATCGCCAACGGCAGCGACAGGCCAACCACGGACAGGATCGTCATCCGATCAGGCGCAGCCAGCTTCTCGCCCTCAAACGCCAGCGTCATGGCCGCGCAGATGCTGTGCTGGCTATCGACCAGAGTGCCGTCGCAATCGAAAACGGCAAGGCGGTTGCTCATTTCTTGCGGGGGCTCCCGCTACCACCCGATCCGCGCGACCGCCGTTCCCCACGACGCTCCTTGCGCCATTGCTTGGCATGGGCACGCGCCGCCTTCTTCTCATCCTCGCGGGTTGGCGCGCGGGCGATTTCCTCGTCCAGCGGCAGGTCACCCACGTTGATGTCGAAGCCCAGCGAAATCAGGCTAGCCGCGAAATGCTCGGGCAGATCGGCACGCACATCGACGCGGCCGCCATCGGGATGATCGACACGGATGCGGCGGGCGTGCAGGTGCATCTTCCGGCTGATCGAGCCAGACAGGAACGCTTCCTTGCCGCCATATTTGCCGTCGCCGACAATCGGATGCCCGATAGCCGCCATATGCACGCGCAACTGGTGCGTGCGACCCGTATGCGGTTGCAGCTCGACCCAGGCAGCCCGGTTCCCCGCGCGCTCGATCACGCGGTAGCGCGAGCGGGCGGGCAACCCCTCTTCCTCATCGACATGCATTTTCTCGCCGCCGGTGCCGGGCTGCTTGGCGATGGGCAGCTCGATCATGCCGTCATTGATCGAGGGCACACCCATGACGATCGCCCAATAAACCTTGCGCGCGGTGCGGCTGGAAAAAGCCTTCGCGAAATAAGCCGCCGACCGCGCCGTGCGGGCAACCAGCAACGCGCCAGAAGTGTCCTTGTCCAGCCGATGGACCAGCTTGGGCCGCTGATCCAGCTCATATTCCAAAGCGTCGAGCAGGCCATCGACATGCTCATCGGTCTTGGTGCCGCCCTGCGTCGCCAGGCCCGGCGGCTTGTTGATGACGATCGCCTGTGCGTCACGATGGATCACCATATTCTGTGCGAAACTGATCTCGTCTTCGCTCAATTCCGGCCGGACGCGGCGAGGCTTGGCGATCTCGGCGGCTTTGGGCTCGGCAGGAGGAACGCGGATCAGCTGCCCCTCGGCCACGCGATCGCCCGGTGCGGCGCGCGCGCCATCAACTCGCAACTGACCCGTGCGAGACCAGCGCGACACGCTGTTGAAGCCGATGTCGGGCAAATGCCGCTGGAACCAGCGATCCAGCCGGATGCCATCATCGTCCGCGCCCACGCGGAACTGACGCACGTCCAGCGAAACGCCTTTACCCGCAGTAGCAACCTTGGGCGCTGCGACCTTGGGCGTTGCGACCTTGGGCGTTGCAGGCTTGGCGGCAGTTTTCGCCGGTGACCTCGGCGCATCAGGTTTGCGCGCCCGCGCCGCCTTTGCGCCACCACGAGCGCGGCCGGGCGCGCCACCGCCGGGCTTGCCCCCACGCAAGGGACCGGACGGCTTGCCGGGAGGGCGCCCCTTCATGCGATGCTCCGCATCATGCCAAGGCCAAGGACCAGCGCGCCGACCGCCGCTATCACTGACAAGGCGGCATAGCTCATCGCCATGCCCAACTGCCCGCGCTCGATCATCAACACGGTCTCCAGACTGAAGGAAGAAAAGGTGGTGAAGCCGCCAAGCAGACCCACCGCCAGCAACAGGCGCAGGGCTTCACCCGACGCACTGCCGAACCGCGCCAGCCATCCGGCAAGCAGTCCCATGGCAAAACCGCCCAGCACATTGGCGGCAAAGGTGCCCCAGGGCCACTGCACACCCGGCAGCATGTGACCGGCAAAGCGGCCCAGCTGGTAGCGCGCCAGCGCGCCAGCTGCGCCGCCGCCCATGACAAGGAGGATATTGTTCATCCCGCCCGCCCTAGAGGCAAATTGCGGTAAAGAAAATGGCGGCGCGCGCCTTTCTGGCGCTTACCGTCCCTTGTCGGCGATTATATCGACATTCGTCCGCCCACCCGACGCATCGGTGAAGACCAGCAGGAAAGCGGCGCCGTCGTCCGCGCGCGTGCCGCCGAGCACATGATCGCCGCCCATAACCGTGTGTTCGGCGTCAAATCCGGAACGCCGCGCCTGCGTATAATAATAGTCCATGACATTCTGGCGGGGCACCGGCGTCACAAAAGTAGCCGCGCGCAACGTACAACCATTTTTGTCCGCGCCCGCCGCCTCCGTCAATTTGGCACCGGGGTAAACGCCGAAGGGATCGGGCAGGCGGCTGGCCCACTGCATGCCATAGGCCAGCTGCTTGCGGCAGAAGACATTGCCGCCGGGCATGTCCTGACCTTGAGCCGCGGAGGCCAGCGCAGCCGCCGGTTCCTTCCCCTCACCTGCCGTCGGAGCAGGCGTCGCGAGCAGCTTGCCACCCGCAAGCTTCACCGATTCGGCCAGTGCCTTGGCCGCGTCGCCACTAAGCTTCGGCAAACCCGCGATCGCAGGGCGTCCGGATTGCCCCGTCAATTTGGGATCGACCGTGATCTTCCCACCCAATGCTTCCTGAAGTGCAGGGTCCACGGCATTGTTGGTCAGCTGGGCGTCGAGGGCGTTAAGATCAGCCTCCTTGTCCCCCTTCCCGCAACTCGCCAATGGCAGCGTGAGCAGCACGGCAAGGGCATAGACAGAACGGAAAGGCGGCATGGCTTAACTCCTTTGTAAACAAGAGGTGAATGTCAGGAGTTAATTTTCCGTTAGTGATTTTGGTAAATCGCTAAATTTTCCCATGCCATTAAGATGCGAATGGCATCCGCGCCCATCTTGTCTCCGCGCCGAACAAGGCCCATCTCATCGCGATGCTAAACGTCCTCTCGGTCCTGATCGGCCTTTTCGCCCTCCTGCTGATGATCCCGGCTTTCCTGCCGCTTTTGGGGATCGCCAACTGGCTGCTGGTGCCGATCGCGCTGTTTGGCGCCGTGATCGGGATATTATCGACGCGTAACAGCGGCCGCAACCTGTGCCTCATTGTCGCGGCGATCGGGGCGTTCCGCCTGTTCCTGGGCGGAGGCATTTTCTGAACACGCATGATCAGCAGCTAAGGACGGGCCTGATCGCTGCGGTGGCGGCCTATGGGCTCTGGGGCCTGCTGCCTATCTTTTTCAAGCTGCTCCACGCCGTGACCCCGGTCGAGGTCGTGGCGCAGCGGGTCATATGGTCGCTCATCCTGATCGTCGGCGTACTCGCGGCACGGCGGAACCTGGGCGCGCTTGGAGCAGCATTGCGCGACAGGCGGATCGTCCTGCCGCTCACCGCATCCGCGCTGTTCATCGGGTTCAACTGGCTGGTTTATGTATGGTCGGTCAATAACGGCCACGTTATCGCCGCCAGCCTTGGCTATTTCCTCAATCCACTGGTCAATGTCGCGCTCGGCGTCCTGGTGCTGAAGGAAAGACTGCGGCGTGGGCAAACCATAGCCATCGCGGTCGCTGCGGTGGGTGTCGCAATCATGGCGGCGGCGGCCTTCACCACCCTGTGGATCAGCGTCGGTCTGGCGGTCAGCTTTGCCTTGTACGGCCTTGTCCGCAAACTGACCCCGGTTGCGCCGATGGTCGGGTTGGGGGCGGAAACGCTGCTGCTTGCGCCGCTCGCTCTTGCATATCTGCTATGGCTGTGGGGCCATAGCGGCATCAGCCTTGGGCAGGACAGCTATACCAGCAGCCTTTTGATCTTCTCGGGCGCGCTGACGACGGTGCCGCTGATCCTGTTCGCCATGGCTGCGCAGCGCCTGCCGCTTACGACGCTGGGCCTCATCCAATATCTCGCGCCCACGCTGCAATTCCTGTGCGGCGTGCTGCTCTATGGCGAGAAACTGACGCAAGGCCAGATGATCAGCTTCGCACTAATCTGGCTGGGCCTCATCCTGTTCGCGACAGACAGCCTCGCCGCCGCCCGCAAGAACAGGCTGGCGGCGGCGTAGCGAGTTAGCGCGTTCAGGCGAACTCGGTCGCCTCGAAGCGCACGGCTTCGCCCACCGCTTCATTGGCCAGCGTATCTTCCCACATGACCCGATTCCCGCGCACGATCGTCCCCACGGCCTTGCCGGTCAGGTCCATGCCTTCAAAGGGCGACCAATTGCAGCGCGAGGACAGCCAGTCGCTGCCCACCGTCCATCGTTTCTTGAGGTCCACCACCGTGAAGTCGGCATCATAGCCGAGCGCAATCCGCCCCTTGCCGACGAGCCCGAACACCCGCTGCGGACCCGACGAGGTCAGCTCGATAAACCGCCGCAGCGACAAACGCCCCTCCGCCACATGGTTGAGCAGCAAGGGCACCAGCGTCTGGACGCCCGGCATGCCGCTGGGCGATCCGGGATAGGCTTTCGCTTTCTCCTCGATCGTATGCGGCGCATGGTCGCTGCCCAGCACATCGGGCACGCCCTGATTGAGCCAGTGCCACAGGCCATCCCGGTGCGAGGCCGACCGGATCGGCGGGTTCATCTGCGCATAGGTGCCAAGCCGGGGATAGGCATCCTCAGCCGCCAGCGTCAGATGCTGCGGCGTCACTTCGCAGGTGGCGATGTCCTTATGCCCGGCGATATATTCCAGTTCCGCTGGCGTCGTCACATGCAGAATATGGATGCGCCGCCGCGCCTTGCGAGCAAGGCCGATGATCCGCTTCGTCGCGATCATCGCGCTTTCATCATCGCGCCAGACGGGGTGGGAGGAAGGATCGCCCTCCACCCGCAAATCCTTGCGCGCATTCATCCGCGCCTCATCCTCGGCATGGATGGCAACACGCCGCGTGCCGCTCGCCAACACACGCGACAGCGCCGCGTCATCATCCACCAGCAGACTGCCGGTCGATGCGCCCATGAAGATCTTCACGCCAGCCGTGCCGGGAATACGCTCCAGTTCTTTCAGCGCTTCGGCATTGTCGGCCGTCGCACCGACATAAAAAGCATGGTCGCACCACATGCGATGGTGAGCGCGGGCCAGCTTGTCATGCACGCGCTCGGCGCTGTCCGTATTCGGGTTGGTGTTCGGCATCTCGAACACAGAAGTGATCCCGCCCAGCACGGCGGAGCGGCTGCCTGATTCGAGATCTTCCTTATGCTCAAGGCCCGGCTCGCGGAAATGCACCTGGCTGTCGATGCAGCCAGGCAACACGTCCAGCCCGGTGCAGTCGATTACCTCGCCAGCGTCGCCTAGCGAAGACCCGATCGCCACGACCTTGCCGCCGCGCACGCCGACATCGGTCTGCGCCGCCCCGCCGGGCGTGTGGACGGTGCCGTTCTTCAGGATCAGGTCGAAATTCTGGGACATGATTGCTCGCCGCTTGGATATGGTCGGCGTCTGTCCTACCTAAAGCCGATGACCGGCACCACCCTAACCGACCGCGCGCTACTCAGAATTTCAGGCGAAGAGGCACGGTCCTTTCTGCAAGGCCTGCTGACCCGCGACGTCCTGACGCTCAAGGCGGACGAACCACGCTGGACCGGGCTCCTGACGCCACAGGGCAAGGCACTGTACGACTTCATTCTATGGGCCGATGGCGACGATGTGCTGATCGATTGCGAGGCGACGCAGGCCGACGCGCTGGCCAAGCGGCTCACCCTCTATCGCCTGCGCCGCAAAGTAACGATTGCCCGGGAGGAATCACTCGCGGTCCACTGGTCGCTCGCAGCCACTGACAAGCCCCTCGACCCGCGCCTCGCCGATCTCGGCCATCGCTGGCTCGCTCCGCACGCATCGGGCGACGCCTCTGCCGCTTTCCGCGCGCACCGCCTGTCGCTCGGCGTGTTCGAAGGCGCGGGCGAGCTGGGTCAGGACCAGACACTATGGCTGGAAACCAATGCGGGGGAACTGCGTGGCGTTGACTTCGACAAGGGCTGCTATGTCGGTCAGGAAAACACCGCCCGCATGCATTATCGCAGCAAGGTGAACCGCCGCCTTGTAGCCGTGCCCTTGACCAATGCCGACGAGAAGCGCCAACGCGCCGCCCTGCCCCACCTTGGTCTATCTATCGAGCTGCGCCGCGTCGAAGACATCGATCCCGCGACCCTCCCCCCGTGGCTCGCCGCCGCGATGGCGGAGCAAGCCGCCGAATGAAGCGCTTCCTGCTCGCCCTGCTCGGGGCTTTCAGCATCGCCGTGCCCGCATGGGCCGATACGCCCTGGACGCTGGTGAAAGCCTATCCTCACGATCCCAAAGCCTTTACCGAGGGCCTCTTTTTCCACGACGGCGCCCTCTACGAAAGCACCGGCCTGGAAGGCCAATCGGAAATCCGCAAAGTCTCGCTCGACGACGGCAAGGTCCTCGAAAGCCGCACCCTCGCTCCCCAATATTTCGGCGAAGGCATCGTCAACTGGAAAGACCGATTGATCAGCCTAACCTGGCGCCATCGTCAGGGCTTCGTCTGGAAACTCAACGGCTTATCGCTTCTTTCCCAGTTTCGATATGAAGGCGAAGGCTGGGGCCTGACCCAGGACGGTCGCAATCTCATAATGAGCGATGGGACCTCGCAACTTCGCTTCCTGGACCCCGAAACACTTGGCGAGACGCGCCGCATCACCGTCACGTTCAACGGCCGTCCGGTCGAGCGCCTGAACGAACTGGAATATGTGAAGGGCGAGTTGTGGGCGAACATCTGGTACGACACCCGCATCGCCCGGATCGATCCCGCGACCGGCAACGTTATCGACTGGATCGACATAGCCCCCCTCATCCGGGAAAGCGGCGTCACTGATAGTGAAGCTGTGCCCAACGGCATCGCCTATGACCAAAAACGCGACCGCATCTTCGTCACGGGTAAATATTGGCCAAAGCTGTTCGAGATACGCCTCAAAAAGCAAAGCAGGGACGCGCGCTAACTAGCCGCTTTCTTGCGTCGCGTCTCCCACCCCTTCTTCGCCGCCGCGGATCGATCCGCCGCCGACCGCCCAGGTGAAGCCGCGCCACCCTTTCGCCCGCCCTTGCGCGAGGAAACATGCGTGTCAGGCTTCCCTCGCCCCGACCCGGACTTGTTTCCGCCACCGGATTCCTTGTTCACCGTCGCCCAGGCCCGCCGTTCCGCCTCCTTGTGGGAAACCCCGCGATCCTCATAGCCTTCCTCGATATGTTCAGCCTTGCGCTTTTGCTTGTCGGTATAACTGCCCTTGTCGCCACGCGGCATGATCCATCTCCTGTCAGCAGCCCCTCACCGCGATCCAACGATCATCCGGCAATCGCGTTCACAACGCTGCGCTTGCGTCACGAAACTGGCGGAACGGAAGCTGATGGGCGGGCGTTCCCCGGCTATGGAACAGCGCACCCTTATCGAACGGCTGGCCCGCCATCTCGCCGCGCATGAACCCGATCAGTGGCAAGCGCACGTAGCCGACGCGGCCAGCATCCTCGCCATCATGAAGGACCCTGACCCCGCCATGCGCGAGGCGGGTGACGAAGCCCAATGGCGCGCGATGATCAACGCCGCGCTTCGGGAGCGGTGGGCCGTCACGACCCATCCCGGCGGCGATCATGCTGAGCCCGGCACCGATGAAGAAGGCGAATTTTCCCTTCATCCGCATGGCGTTACCCAGGACCGCGCCGACTGGGTCCATGTTCATGACAGGCAGGAGAAATCATCATGATGGGGTTGTTGAAGCTGGCATTTCTGGGCGGGCTGGGCGCTGTGGCATGGCGTAGCTGGAAAGACCGGAAGGCCCCAGCCGAACTGGACGATCGCGCGCCTGTCGGATCGTCGGGAATTATCCGGGACGCCGGTCCGGCAGAACAGCATATCGCCCCAAGCGACTGGGACATGATCGACGAGCAGGTGGACGAATCCTTTCCGGCAAGCGACCCTCCCGGCAACTATCGCGGCGTAGCCTGACCTGTTCCGACTGGCGCGGTTATTGCCCGTGCCCGACCCTGCCTCTATGAGACGGGGCCGTAGTGGCGGCACATCACCCATCGACCGACAAAAGGGGAAATTTAGCAAATGCCTTCGGGTCTCATCGCGCTGCTCGACGACGTAGCGGGAATAGCCAAGCTCACCGCCACGTCTCTGGACGATGTCGCCGCAGCCGCGGGCAAGGCCGGGTCGAAAGCGGCCGGGGTCGTCATTGACGATGCGGCGGTGACGCCCCGCTATGTCATGGGGCTGACGCCGGATCGCGAGCTGCCGATCATCTGGAAGATCGCGCGCGGATCGCTGCGCAACAAGCTGCTGTTCCTCCTGCCCGCCGCACTGCTGCTGAGCGCTTTTGCGCCCTGGCTTCTACCCCCATTGCTGATGCTCGGAGGCGCTTTCCTCTGCTTTGAGGCCGTCGAAAAGCTGCTGGAGGCGGTTCAGGGCGGGCATGACGTCGCGGAAGAAGCGCTCACCACCCACAGCTCGCAGGAACTGGAGGACCAGAAGGTTTCGGGCGCCATCCGCACCGACTTCATCCTTTCCGGCGAGATCATGGCGATCGCGCTCGGCACCGTTGCGGCGGAACCGCTATGGGAACAGGCGCTGATCCTGGTCGTCGTCGCCATCCTCATCACGGCGGGCGTCTATGGCGTCGTCGGTTTCATCGTAAAGATGGACGACATCGGCCTGCACCTTGCCGAACGCTCCTCATCCACGACGCGCGCCGTGGGACGCGGGCTGGTCCATGCCATGCCCATCCTGATGAAGATCCTGTCCGTGGTCGGTACGGCCGCCATGTTGTGGGTCGGAGGCGGCCTGATCGTTCACGGGTTGCACGAGTTTCACTGGGACCTGATCCCCGGCGCCATCCACCATGTTGCGCAAAGCGTGGCGATGACTGCGCCCGCCATCGGGCCTTTCCTCGATTGGACCGTAAACGCGATCGGCGGGGCCATCGTCGGGCTGGTGATCGGCGGGATCATCGTTGCGGTGCTGCACCTGTTCAAAAAGCACTGAAGCACGCGGCACGCCGGACCTTCGGCCAATGCAGAACTTAAAAATGTCCCAAACCCATTCACCCTGGCGCGTCGAGGCCGTCGCCATGCTCGCCCTGGCGCTACCCATGATCGCGGGCAATGTCGCCTGGGCCGGGATAGCCGCGACCGACCTTTTGCTGATCGGCCGTCTGGGCGCGCAAAGCGTGGCGGCGGGCGCGCTCGCCATCAACCTGTTCCAGGCCCTGCTCATATTCGGCATGGGTCTTGTCACCGCCGCCGCGCCGCTGATCGCCAATGAACGTGGCCGCCGCCGCCATTCCGTCCGCGACGTGCGCCGCACGGTCCAACAGACGCTGCGCGCCGCCTTTCTCTTCGTGCTGCCCGCCTGGGCACTGCTCTGGCATAGCGAAGCCATCCTTCTGGCCATGGGGCAGCAGCCCGACCTTGCCCATCAGGCAGGAGTTATGATGCGCGGGCTGCAATGGGCGCTGCTTCCTTTCCTCGCCTTCTCGACGCTGCGCAATTTCATGTCGGCGCTGGAGCGGCCAGTCTGGGCCGTCGTCGTCATGCTGCTTGCCATACCCTTCAATCTCTTGGCGGGCTGGGTTCTGATCTTTGGTAAGCTGGGCATGCCGGCCCTTGGTCTTTTGGGCGCGGGACTGGCCAGCACCCTCTCCTCCTGTTTCCTTTTCCTGAGCCTTCTGGCGGTGATCCTGATCGACAGGCGCTTCCGCCGCTATCGGGTGATGGGCCGCTTCTGGACCGGCGACAGGGACCGGCATCGCGCCGTCTGGGCGCTGGGCCTGCCGATCGCGATCACTGTGGGTTTTGAGACGACGGTGTTCAACGCGTCGGCCCTGCTCATGGGCCTCATCGGCCGCGATTCCCTCGCCGCGCATGCCGTCGCGATTCAGATCGCCGCGCTTCTCTTCATGGTGCCCATGGGCATTGGTCAGGCCGCCACGGTACGAGTCGGCCTCGCTCAGGGACGCGGCGATGCTGCCGAAATTGGGCGCGCGGGCTGGCTGGCCCTCCTGCTGGGCTTCGGATTCGCATTCGCCGCCGCCATCCTGCTGATCACCGTGCCCCGTCTGCTGATCGGCGCCTTCCTCGATCTGAACGATCCCGCAAACACTCGAACGGCGGCGCTGGCCGTCAGCTTCCTCGCCGTGGCCGCGCTGTTTCAACTGGTGGATGCTACTCAGGCAGTCGCCGCCGGTGTCCTGCGCGGCCTGCACGATACGAAGGTGCCGATGATCTTCGCGCTGATCGGCTACTGGATCATCGGCGTGGGCGTGGGAACCGTCCTCGCTTTCCCGCTCGGGATGAAAGGCCTCGGCATATGGCTGGGCCTCGCCAGCGGCCTTGGTGCGGTTGCGCTGCTGCTGCTCGTGCGATGGATGATGCGGGAACGGCTGGGCCTGGTCAGCTCATCCTGAAAAGCGCCCGGATGCACTTTACGCCGATATTGCGACGCACAAAGCAATTGAAGACAGGCTGCGAATCGGTAATGACGAAATCATGACTGCCCCGACGACCATTTTCGAAGCCATCGCGCTTCAGAAATGCCTGATGGCGACCTACAATAAATTGGTCGTCAAGCTGGCGCCTCACATCCTTTACACGCGCCATGATGAGATGTTCATCGACGCCGTGACGATAGAACGCGAAGGCGGCCCGCCACGCGAACTGAAGCTTGGAACATTCAAGCTGGCGGGGCTCAACGACGTCACCGTGCTCGATGAAACGTTCGAGGCAATGTACGGCCTCTATAATGAGACCGACGACAAATATAAGGGCGTGACCCTCTTCGCCGTTGCGCCCGAGAGCGCAGTCGCCTGAGAATCGACGGAGCGGCCCCGGCAGGCCGCTCCTTTCATTTCTTCAGCCGATAGCCGGTACGGAATACCCATCCGATAACCGCCAGGCACACCGCCAGCATCCCGGCGATAAACAACAGGCTGAACTCGATCCCCACATCGCCCCGGCCGAAAAAGGTCCAGCGGAAACCCGACACCAGATAGACGATCGGGTTGAACAGCGTCACCGTGCGCCACGGCTCGGGCAGCATATGCACCGAATAGAAAGCACCGCCCAAAAAGGTCATGGGCATGATGAGCAGCAGCGGGATAACCTGCAACTGCTCAAAACTCTGCGCCCAGATGCCCAGGATAAATCCGAACAGGCAGAAACTGACCGCGATCAGCACCATGAATGCCACCATGGCGATCGGATGTTCGACATGGACATCAACGAACAGGTGCGCCGTCACGAATATGATCATGCCCACGCTCAACGCCTTGGTCGCCGCCGCGCCGACATAGGCGATCACCGTTTCCGTCGCCGATACCGGGGCGGAAAGCAGCTCGTAAATGGTGCCCGCGAACTTGGGCATGTAGATGCCGAAGCTCGCATTGAAGATGCTTTCAGTGAACATCGACATCATGATGAGGCCGGGCACGATGAACGCGGCATAATCGATGCCGTCAATCTGCGTCATCCGCGACCCGATCGCGCCGCCGAACACCACGAAATACAGCGATGTCGTGATCACCGGCACCAGCAACCCGGTCAGCAACGTGCGGCTGAACCGGTGCAGTTCGAATTTGTAGATCGACCAGATCGCCCGATAGTTGAAGCCGCTCATGCCGCCTTCTCCTGATGGACCAGACTGACGAAAATATCCTCCAGGCTGCTCTGCTGCGTGTTGAGGTCCTTGTAGCCGATGCCCAGGTCACCCAGCGTCCGCAGCAATGACGACACGCCGGTTCGCTCCGCGCGCGTATCGAAAATATATTCGATCTCATGGCCTTCGGACTTGAGCGACAAATCCCATTGGCTCAGCTCTGTCGGAAGCTGGTGCAGCGGCTGGTTGAGCGCTACGGTCAGGCTCTTCTTGCCGAGCTTCTTCATCAGCGCCGTCTTTTCCTCGACCAGGATCAACTCTCCATTGTTGATCACGCCCACCCGATCGGCCATTTCCTCGGCCTCCTCGATATAATGGGTGGTCAGGATGATGGTCACCCCTGTCTGCCGCAGCTCGCCGATCAGCTTCCACATGTCCCGGCGCAGCTCGACGTCCACGCCAGCGGTCGGCTCGTCCAGAAACAGCACGCGCGGCTCATGGCTTAGCGCCTTGGCGATCATCACCCGCCGCTTCATGCCGCCGGACAGTTCCAGCATCTTGCTGTTGCGCTTGTCCCAAAGCGACAGGTCGCGCAGCACCTTTTCGATATGGGCGTCGTTGCGCGGCTTGCCGAACAGCCCTCGGGAAAAGCGTACCGTATCGATCACCCGTTCGAACGCATCGGTGTGCAGTTCCTGCGGCACCAATCCGATCGCGGAGCGCGATCCGCGATAATCGAGCACGATGTCATATCCCGCGACGGTCACTGTCCCACCGCTGGGCCGCACATTGCCGCAGATGATGGAGATCATCGTGGTCTTGCCCGCGCCATTGGGGCCTAGCAGGGCGAAAATCTCGCCCTCCTCAATCTCCAGATCGATGCCCTTAAGTGCCTGAAAACCAGATGCGTAGCTTTTCGTCAGCCCGGAAACGGTAATGATGGACGCCATGCGCGCAAAAGCCCCTTTTTATCTGCACGCCAAGATAGGGGCGCCGGGTCCAAGCGCAACCGGCCTATTCGCCCTGGCGATGGAAGCGGAACACTGTTGCTGGCGGAAAATTGCGCACCGTCTGTCCCACGCGCGCGACTTCCAGGTCCAGCGCATGCAGTACGTCACGGCTGACTGGCGGCCGCGTTGAATAGGTGAACTGGATAAAGCTGCCGCCCGGCCGCAGCATGCGGAATGCTTCAGACAGAATGTCGGCATGCACATGACGGTCCATCGCCAGCAGCGGCAGGCCGCTTATCACCGTCTGATATTGGCCCGGATCACCGGCCGCCGCCGTCGATACGATCTGCGCTGGCGTTTCCAGCACCGACACATGCGGAAAGTGCCGCCGCAGCCCGCGCGCAAAGGCGGGATTGATCTCCACCACCTCCAGCTTTTCGGGAGGCAGGCCAGTTTGCAGGATCGCACGGGTGAACACGCCAGTCCCGCCGCCCAATTCCATCACCCGGCCATCCAGGGGATCGATATGCGCTACCATCAACCGGGCAAGATAGCGGCTGCTCGGCACCACCGACGCGGTCTGGCGCGGCTTCTTCACCCAGGCGGCCAGGAAGTCCAGATATTCCGTCGCCCGCGTCCGGAATTCGCTCCGGGGCATGGCGACTGCCCGGCCGCGTTTAGACTTGTCATGCATGAGCGAAAGGCGACCGGAAACATGTCATCGCGACTCCCCTTAGCGAGCCTGAAGCGCGCCGTCGATTGGCTTTAGCATGTCCATAGATGGCAAATTTTTCACTTGTGCGGCGCCCGTCGCGGTTCCGGCCGGACCCGACCTATAAGCTTCCCCAAACAAATATATGAGTTGAGTCTAAAGGTGATCGGCTCAACATCCCGCTTCAGATCATAAAAGTCAAAAATATGCATTTACAATCAACATATTAGCTTGTTGCCGTAGGTTCATGCAACCTCCTCCAATATTGGCGGGTTGAACAGCAAATCATTGTTTCGGAGGAGAATTATGCGCAAAGCCATTATAGCCCTGTCGGCCCTTTCGATGGCCATCCCTGTGTCCATGGCGATCCCGACCGACGGGGTCAGCGCGCGGGAGCATTATCGCTATCGTGAATGGCGCGGCCGTGATGGACGCACTTATTGCCGCAAGTCCAACGGCACGACCGGCCTCATCGTCGGCGGCGTAGGCGGTGCACTGCTCGGCCGCGCTATCGACACCCGCGGCGATCGCGCTACCGGCACGATCCTAGGCGCTGCTGGCGGCGCGCTGCTCGGCAAGGAAATCGACAGCAAGCGCCGCTGTCGCTAATCTGCCAACAAATGAAAGGGGCGGCTCCCAACTGGAAGCCGCCCTTTGCATATCCCTAAAGCACCGCCGCTTATTCCGAAGCGGCTCCTCGAGCCTCATCGACCTTAAACGCAACCGGTCGGCCGCCAGACACGCCGGACACCTTGCCGTTCTTGATCGCCAGGTTAAACGCAACGGCATCTGGATAACGGCGGCCCGACACAAGCCGACCCGTTTTTGTATCCTTCACCTCATAGACATAAGTATAGCCCTCATGAGTGAAGCGCTGCTTGCCTTCTTCCGCGTGGGCGGGGGCAAGGGCAGCGGCGACGGTACCGACTGCACCAGTAAGAATGAATTTCGACAGCATTCGCATAGGTTTGCTCCTTGTGAATGCCGATCAAACACCTCTGCATTTCTGTTCTCTTGGTGTCGAACCTATGGACCAGACACATGCGCGCAATCGCAAAAGGCGGATCACCAGTTGCGCCTGGCGCAACCGGCCACGCATCAAGCCTCTGACATCCCCAGGATGTGACGGAACTGCGCTTCGGTCAGGGGGGACACGGACAGGCGCGACTGCCGCAGCATCACCATATCGGCCAGCGCCGGGTCCGCCTTCATCGCCTTCAGCGTGACGGGCTTTTTCAGCTTTTCCTTCGGCGCGACATGCACCGCGATCCACTTGCCGCTGTCATCAGTGCTGTCGGGCGCGGCTTCCTCGACAATCTCCATGATGCCCACTGCCTCCACACCAATATTGCTGTGGTAAAAGAGGGACAGATCGCCCTTGCGCATCGCCTTCATGTGAAGCTGGGCGGCATGGTTGCGAACGCCATCCCACTCCGCCTTTCCTTTCTCGACCAAGTCGTCATAGGAAAAGACATCAGGTTCCGATTTCATGAGCCAATAGTTCATGATCGCCTCCTTGCATCAGCCGCCGGGGCCGATCAAGGATCGGACGGCGCCAATTGACAGAAGGAAAGCCGAAACTTGCCGCACACACCGCTGGAACAGGTTCCCCTGCTGTCCCTCACCGCGATGGCAAGGCAGGATTTTGCAATGGCGTTTGGCGATTCGTTCCGGCAATTCGGCTTCGCCATGGTGAAGGACCACGGCATGGACGCAGCCCTGATCGATGACGGCTGGAGGCTCGCCCGCGCCTTCTTCGCCCTGCCCGAAGATGTGAAGCGTCGCTATGACGCCAGCAGCAACGGCGGCCAGCGGGGCTACACGGCGTTCGGCCGGGAAATCGCCAAGGGCGCAAGCGAGAATGACCTCAAGGAATTCTGGCACGTCGGCCGTGACCTTCCCGCAGGACACCCCATTGGCGCCACCATGCCGCCAAACATCTGGCCCAAAGAAATGCCCGAATTTCAATTCACTTTAAGTCGTCTTTATGCAGAGTTCGACCGGATAGGCGCCCAGCTTCTCGCCGCGATCGCCCTCTATCTAAACTTGCCCGAAAATTGGTTCGACGACGCCACCGAAAACGGCAATTCGATCCTGCGCCTGCTCCACTACCCGCCGGTTTCGCCCGAAGCGCCCGGCATCCGCGCAGGCGCGCATGAGGATATCAACCTCATCACCCTGTTGCTCGGCGCCGAGGAGGGCGGGCTGGAGATCAAGGACCGCCAGGGCAACTGGCTCCCCGTCGTACCGCCACCCGGCGCGCTGGCGATCAATGTCGGCGACATGCTCCAGCGCCTGACCAACTACCGCCTGCGATCAACCAGCCACCGGGTCGTCAATCCGCCTCCGGAGCGGCGCAACGTCGCCCGCTACTCCATGCCCTTCTTCCTGCACCTGCGCCCGGATTTCCTGATCGAACCGCTGTCGCAATGCGTGGATGCGGACCATCCCCGCCGCGACCCGCCGATCACCGCGCACGACTATCTGACCGAGCGCCTGCGCGAGATTGGACTGGTGAAGGGCTAAGCGCCCGTCAGCTCACTTGCGCCACCGGCCCAGCGTAATGCCGATTTCCTCACCCTTCTCGCTCAACGCCAGCTTGATGATCTTCACCTCGACATGCAGCACCTTGTCATCCTGAAGGAAGATGGTGTCGATGATATGGTCGGCCACGGCCTCGATCAGCGTGAAATGCTGCCCTTCCGGCAATGCGCTCGTGGCGGCATGCTTCAGGTCCATGTAATTTTTCGAACGGGATAGCGGCGTATCCAGCTCATAATGGTCAGCGACCTTCAACCGCGCGCGGATGGAAATGCGCAGCGGTTGCGGCAGATGGGTTTCTTCCGAATAGATGCCCGTCAGGACATCGACGTCCAGATGATTGACCTCCAGCGTCAGAAAATCGTCAAATCCGCGGTCCATGGCTTTCCTGCTGCTGGCGATGGCCAGAATAGACTTTAATTTTGCGGAACAGGCGTTAATCCCGCCGCTCCGGCGCGGTCCATGCGCCATTGACGGCGGATCGGCAAGACGTGTCTCATATTGTGCCCCTCAACATCGTGGCGGAAGAGGCGATTGAGCAACTGCTCGACGTCGCCTTTGGCCCCGACAGGCACGGCCGCACCGCCTATCTGATCCGGGACGGCATGCCTTGGATGCCTGAGCTGTCCTTCGGGATGATGGATGAACATGGCGAGCTGGCCGGTTCGCTTCAAAGCTGGCCGGTCGCGCTCACCCATGCCGACGGAACGCAAGCACCGCTCATCATGGTCGGCCCGGTCGCCGTATCCCCTACCCTCCAACGCACCGGTCATGGCCGCGCGCTCATGGATGCGGTCGTCAACGCCGCTCGCGCCCACCATAGCCATCCGCTGATGATGATCGGCGATCCTGAATATTATGGCCGCTTCTGGGGCTTTTCCGCTGCATCCACGGGCGGCTGGACCTGCCCCGGCCCCTATGAGGCGCGCCGACTGCTCGCTCTTTCGGTCGATGGAGCCGCGATCGGCGGCGAAGGGATGCTTGGGCCGCGAATCACCACTCCGATGTGATTTCCCTTTTGCCTTCGGCGCCGCGCGACCCTATCTCGACGCCATGCCGATGGACCCGCTACCTGATCTTGCCAACCTGTCCCTGGCCGACATAGCCCGTCTGGCAGAGGAAAAGCGGCTACCGCCCGTCGAAAAGTGGGATCCCGATCATTGCGGCGACAGCGAAATGCGCATCGCCCGCGATGGCACATGGTTTCATCAGGGTTCGCCCATCGGCCGCGAAGCCATGGTACGCCTCTTCTCGACGATCCTGCGGCGTGAAAAGGACGGCTCTTATGTCCTTGTAACACCGGTTGAAAAGCTGTCGATCGAGGTGGACGACGCCCCCTTCCTCGCGGTCGAGATGAAGAGCGAGGGCGAAGGCCGCGACCGCGCCGTCGCCTTCCGCCTCAACACAGGCGACCTGATCCCCGCAGGCCCCGAAAACCCGCTCATCATCCGGGAAACGGCCGATGGCCCGCACCCCTATCTGCACGTGCGTGGCGGGCTTGAGGCTCTGGTCAACCGCAGCGTCTATTATGAGCTGATGAACCTCGCGCTGGACGAAGCAAGCGATCCGGTTGGCCTCTGGAGCAATGGGGCCTACTACCCATTGGACGGCTCCGCATGACCTTGGCTGACCGCGTCCGCGCCGCGCTTGCTGAAGGACATGCGCGCGAAGTCGGGCTCATGCTATCGGACACACGCGATCCCCGCATCGACGGCGAGCTCGTTCTTGCGCCTGCCGCCGTGCTCGTCGCCATCACTGACCGACCGGAACCCGGCCTCATCCTCACCGAGCGTGCGGCTACCCTGCGCAAGCATGCGGGGCAGATCGCCTTCCCCGGCGGCCGCGTCGATCAGGAAGATGCCAGCGAGATCGCCGGAGCGCTGCGGGAGGCGCACGAAGAAATCGGGCTGCCCCCTGACATCGTGGACGTCATCGGCACGACCGACCGCTACCACACCTTCACCGGCTTCGACATTGTGCCCGTGCTGGGCGTCATCCCGCCCGACCTGCCGCTCATGCCGCAGGCAAACGAGGTCGCTGACTGGTTCGAACTGCCCCTCTCCTTTGCGCTCGATCCCGCAAACCGGGTCAGCCATTCCGCCCATTATCAAGGTGTTGAACGACATTATTATGAAATAATGTGGAACGACCGCCGCATCTGGGGCATCACCGCCGCCATACTCGCCAACCTGTCCCGGAGGCTTGATCTTGAACGCCTTATTGCCTGACGCCGATTGGCGCCACCGGCCCGGCCTCGAAGGCCTGCTCGCCGCGCTAGGGGCGGAACAGGGTCTTGCCCGCTATGTCGGCGGCGCGGTGCGCGACGGACTGCTCGGGCTTCCCGTCAACGATCTCGACATCGCCACGGCGCTGGAGCCGCAAGAGGTGATGGAGCGCCTGAAGGCCGCCGGGATCAAGGCCGTGCCCACGGGCATAGACCATGGCACGATCACGGCTGTGATCGGGGGCTGGCCGGTCGAAATCACCACCTTGCGCCGCGACGTCAGCACGGACGGACGCCGTGCGACCATCGCCTACACCACCGACTGGCGGGAGGATGCGGCACGGCGCGATTTCACCATCAACGCGCTCTATGCCGACCCCTACACCCATGAAGTAACCGACTTTTTCGGCGGCGTTGATGACCTTGCGGCAGGCCGCGTCCGCTTCATCGGCAGCGCGGCCGAGCGGATCGCAGAGGATCATCTGCGCATCCTGCGCTATTTCCGCTTTCTCGCCCGCTTCGGCCGCGACACGCCGGATGAGCAGGCTTATGCCGCCTGCCGCACCGCCGCCAACAGCCTGATGGCCCTGTCGCGTGAGCGTATCGCTGATGAGTTGATGAAGCTCCTCGCCCTCCCCGATCCTTTCGCCTCGCTCCAATTGATGGTCGAAGGCGGCATCCTCGTTCCCGTTCTTCCGGAGATCGACAAGGACGGACTTGCTCGACTGGGGCAGTTGATCGCGCGTGAAGCCGACGCTGGCGTTCCCTCCGCAGCGCTGCGCCGCCTCGCTGCCCTGCTCCCCCCCGACGCGCGCACCGCAGAAGCCGTGGGCGCCCGCCTCAAACTGTCCAACAAGGCGCGAAAACGCCTCGTCCTCGCCTTGGAGTCCCATAAGGCGGCCCCATCGCTCAGGGCGCTCGCCTTCACCATCGGCGTCGAAGGTGCAATCGATCGCATCCTGCTCGACCCCATGGCATCCCTCGACAGCATCGCCTCGCTCGAGGGCTGGACCCCGCCGCAACTGCCGATAGGCGGAGGCGCCCTGATCGCGCGCGGCCTGCCGCCCGGCCCCGAAGTGGCCAAGGCGTTGGGGGAGGTGCAGCGTATCTGGGTGGAAGAAGGTTTCCCGGAAGCAAGCCGGGTCGATCAGATCGCGGATCAGACCGTTTCGAAATTCCAACGCGCGCGCCAATAATCGAACGCGTCATTTTCGGGCATGGGGCGCGCAAAGTAAAAGCCCTGCCCGTGACTGCATCCCATGGATTGCAGCGCATGGGCCAGTTCCTGCGTCTCCACCCCTTCGGCGGTGACATGCAGGTTCAGCGATTCGGCCAGCGACAGGATGGTGCGAACGATCGCCTGCTTGTCCTTGTCATCCAGCATGTTGGTCACAAAGCTGCGGTCGATCTTCAAAATGTCGATCGGCAGGCTGTGCAAGCTGGCAAGGTTGGAATAGCCCGTGCCGAAATCGTCCATGGCGATCGGCATTTGCAGGTCCTTCAACGCGACCAGCAGTTTGCGCGCCTTGTCCGGATCGGCGATGATCGCGCTTTCCGTCAGTTCGACGGTCAGCCGCCTGCCCGACACGCCTGAATAGCGCAGCGCTTCCTCGAACATCGACGCCACATCATCCCGGGCCATCTGGATCGGCGACAGGTTCACATTGACCCCGACCGGCATTGCCTGTCCGAATTTCGCATCCCACCGGCTCAGCGCCTGTGCCGCCTCATAAGCCGCCCAACGGCCGAGGGGCGTGATGAGGCCGCTTTCCTCAGCAACCGCAATGAACTCGCACGGGGAAACATGGCCCAGTTCGGGGTCATTCCACCGGGCAAGTGCTTCAAATCCGGTAATCTCCCCCGTCTGCAACTGGATGAGCGGCTGATATGCCAAGGTAAGCTCACCCTGCGTCAACGCGGTGCGCAGACGGCTTTCGATGGAAAAGCGCCGCTGCGCTTCCTTCAGCACGCCGTTGCGGTAGATTTCCACCTTCCCGCTGCGCTTGGCGATCTTCACCGCCGCCTGCGCCTTGCGGATTATATCGTCGGGGTCATCGTCCAGGCTTGTCGCCAGAGCACATCCGATCGCGCAATCGACCCGAATTTGCAGATCACTGAGGCGGATCGGCGAATTCAGCGCATCCTTTACCCTCTGCACGATATGAAGACAGTCCGACAAACCATTGTTCAATCGTGCAAATATCGCAAAATCATTGCCGCCGATCCGCGCCAGCACATCGCCCTGCCGCAGGCTCGACTTCAAACGCTTGGCAACCGTGATCAGCAGTTCGTCACCCGCCATCGGCCCCAGCGATTCGTTAACCCGGCTAAACCGGCTAAGATCGATCGCGATGATTCCGAACTGCGAATTGCTCGGCCATGGAGAATTGCGCAGCCGGTCGTCGATCTCTTCGCCAAAACCCGTACGGTTCGGCAGCGCGGTCAGCCCGTCGGACAACAGCTCGCGACGAAGATTGCGTTCGGTCACGCGATCGCTAGTGCGGTCCAGCGCCGTGAAGAGAATGAGGTGCGCCGCTTCGTCAGTCGAGGGCAGCAGCCCGGCGCTGCAGGAGAAATATTCCGGCCCCAAAGGACCATCACGTCGCAATTCAAACGTAGCGGGAACGCTTTCCGAAAGCGCAACCTCGATGATCCGTTCGCGCCAGTCCTTGCAATAGGGCAACTCGGCGTCAGTATCGCCCCGGTCCAGGAAGCTGTGATAAAAAGTCTTGTTAACAGCGACAATCGACAAGTCGTTGTCTTTAAAGCACAACATGGCCGCAGCGTTGGGCACCGCCTCCAACCAATGCTCCATCTCCGCCAGGCAGCGCAGATGCGTGCGATCGAACCTCGCGGGGAGGTTGTCGTCCGGCCTTTGAGCTGGCCGAATACGCACGGGGAGCGACTTCATACCCCGGCATTTAGATACCAGTGGTAAATTTTCAGGAAATGACCCGATGTAATTTCAAGAAGATATCCGGCTCGTTACGCGTCCGTCAAAATCGGTTGTCTCGCGGGAAGCCGACCGGCGGCATCCGCCCGGCCGCCCCGCGCGCAACGCGCCACGGCGTCATGTCGGCCTCGGTTCGGGTGCGCCCGCTTCCCCCGCCCATCGCCCAGCTTAAGCCATCGCTCATCCGGAAAGTGATGGCATCCGACAGGCCGCCATCGCGATAACGCTGCATCTGCACACCCTGCCCGCGCGACATGCGCGGCATTTCAACCAGCGGGAACACCAGTAGCTTGCGATTCTCACCGACCACGGCGACGCTGTCCGCCTCTGCCCCGATGACGTGAACCACCGTCAAGCGCGAACCCGGCCGAACATTCACCACCTGCTTGCCCTTGCGCGTCTCGGCGATGACATCCGCGACCGCCGCGACAAAGCCCCTGCCGTCCGACGCCGCCAGCAATAGCTCACTGCCCGCCTTCGCCGGGAACAGCGCTACGATATCGCCCTGATCATCCATATCGACCAGCGACCGCACCGGATCGCCAAAGCCGCGCCCGCCCGGCAGCTTGTCTGCCCCCAGCGTGAATATGCGCCCGCTCGCCGTCGCCAGCAGCAGCTTGTCGGTCGTCTGCGCATGGAAAGCGATTTTCGGCCCGTCGCCTTCCTTGAACTTCAACGTGTCCGCCGAAGAAAGGTCGCGATGACCGCCCATCGCCCGTATCCAGCCGCGTTCCGACAGGATCACGGTGATCGGCTCCCGCTCAATCATCGCCTCCAGCGGAATTTCACGCGCGGGCGCCGCTTCCTCCACCAAAGTCCGCCGCCTGCCGATCTCGCTCTCTGGCGAATAACGCTTGCGCAGTTCCGCCATATCCTTCTTCAGCCGGTTGCGCTGGCGGGTAGGGCTCTCGACCAGCTTGGTCAGCTCATCCCGTTCCTTGAGCAGCCCCGCATGCTCGCGCCGCAGCTCCATCTCCTCCAGCTTGCGCAAGGAACGCAGCCGCATGTTGAGGATCGCTTCGGCCTGCCGGTCGTTCAGCCCAAACTCCTCCATCATCACCGCCTTGGGCTCATCCTCCGTCCGGATGATCTCGATCACCCGGTCGAGGTTCAGATAAGCGATGATATAGCCGTCGAGCAGTTCGACCCGCGCCGCAATCTTGTCCAGCCGATGCTGCGCCCGCCGCACCAGCACATCGATCTGATGCTTCAGCCACTCGATCAACACCGGCTTCAGCCCCAGCACGCGCGGCGTCCGGCTCGCGTCCAACACGTTGAGGTTCAGCGGAAAGCGGTTCTCAAGGTCAGTCAACCGGAACAGGCTGTCCATCAGCACGTCGGAATCGACCGTTCGCGCCCGCGGTTCAAGAACAATGCGGATCTCCGCGTCGCTCTCATCCCGCACATCCGCCAATATCGGCAGCTTCTTGTCGTTGATCAGCGCGGCGATGTGCTCGATCAGCTTGGACTTCTGCACCTGGAAAGGGATTTGCGTGACCACCGCCACCCAGGTTCCGCGTCCGCCATCTTCCTTGTGCCAGCGCGCCCGCGTTCGAAACGATCCCCGCCCCGTCGCATAGGCTTCCGAAATGATGGAAGCGTTATCCACGAGCACGCCGCCGGTCGGAAAATCCGGCCCGCGCACGACCTGCATCAGGTCGGCATGTTCGGCATCCGGATTTTCGATCAGCAGGCTCGCCGCATCGATCAGCTCGGACACATTATGCGGCGGAATGCTGGTCGCCATGCCGACCGCGATGCCGCTCGCGCCATTTGCCAGCAGGTTGGGGAACAGGCCGGGAAAAACCTCCGGCTCTTCATCCTCGCCATTATAGGTGGGCCTGAACTCGACGGTCCCCTCGTCCAGCCCGGCCATCAGGTCGGCCGCCGCCTGCGTCAGCCGCGCCTCGGTATAGCGCATGGCCGCCGCATTATCGCCGTCGATATTGCCGAAATTCCCCTGCCCATCGACCAGAGGCGTGCGCAGCGAAAAATCCTGCGCCAACCGCACCATGGCGTCATAGACCGACGTATCGCCATGCGGGTGATATTTGCCGATCACATCGCCCACGACGCGCGCGCATTTCTTATAAGACGTCGTGTTGCGCGCCGGATTGGCCACCAGCACATCCGGCGCCGCGCCACCCGGCTCCATCTTGAGCAGCCGCATCGCCCACAACAGACGCCGGTGCACCGGCTTCAATCCATCACGCAGGTCCGGCAGCGACCGCGCCGTGATCGTGGAAAGCGCATAGACGAGGTAGCGCTGGGACAGCGCTTCGTCGAACGGGTGATCCTTGATAGCGTCGAACGGGTCGCGAAAATCGGTCATCGCGATCGGAATAGCAGCGCAACGACAAAACGGAAACGGGGATTACAGCCCCGAAAAATTCACCTCCTTCGCCTCCGGGGCTTGCACATTCGCCGCCAGGCGCCAATTTGCGCCCGTGTCCGATTCCAACCCACCTCCTGTCACCGCCCTCCCGCCGCCGCCTGCCTCGCTGCTGACCGGCGCGGCGCTGTTTCTCGATTTTGACGGCACCCTCGCGCCGATCGCCGCCACACCTGACGGCGTGGTCGTGGATGGCGATCTGCTCGCCCTGCTCGGCGAACTGCGCGATGTGCTGCAAGGCCGTCTGGCAATCGTCAGCGGCCGGTCGATCGTCACCTTGCGCGATCTCGGCTTCGCCGACTTCCTCCTTGCTGGAACGCACGGACTGGAATTTGCTCAACCCGGCGAACAGGTCGAATCCGCCCCTCGCCGCCCGGCGGTCGATGATGCCGAAGCGGCCTTCCACAGCTTTGCGAAGGGCAAGCCCGGCATATTGGTCGAACGCAAATCGATCAGCGTCGGCCTGCACTTCCGTGGCGCACCCCAATGGGGCGAGCAGGCAGGCGAACTGGCCAGCGACCTTGCCGCCAAACTTGGCCTAGCCGTGCAACCGGGCAAGATGCTGTTCGAACTGCGCCCCGGCGGCGCGGACAAGGGCAGCGCGGTCCACACGCTGATGGCCCGCACTCCCATGGCGGGCGGGCGCCCGCTCTTCATCGGCGACGATGTCACGGATGAGGAAGGCTTTGCCGCTGCCGCCGAACTGGGCGGCGCGGGCATTCTGGTCGGCCCGCCCCGGACGACACTCGCCGCATTCTCTTTGGAACAGGTTGCCGCCGTCAGGCATTATCTCGCGCGGGGGGTCGTCAGGCCCGGCTGAGCCATGGCTGGCGCCCCCTCTGTTTGAATGAGCCAGGGGGGCAGACCGATAGTCAGGACCAATACAACGCATTCCGCCGGAAACGAACGCACTCTCGATCTCTGGCCCATCGGCAATTGCCAGGCATCCGCGCTGATCGATCGCGCAGGGCGGATGATATGGGCCTGCGTGCCCCGCGTGGACGGGGACCCCGTCTTTTCCGCCCTTCTCGACGACACTGCGTGGGACGCGCCGGACGCGCGCGGCTTCTGGGCGATTGAGCTGGAAAACTGCGTCAGCGTCGAACAACATTATATCCGCAACACGCCCATCCTCGTGACCCGCCTGACCGACGATCACGGCAATGCCATAGAGCTATACGACTTCTGCCCGCGCCATCGCCATATGGGCCGCATGTACCGCCCGGTGGCGTTCGCTCGGATCGTCCGGCCCGTGGCAGGCAGCCCCCGCATCCGCGTGCGGCTTCGCCCGACCACGTCCTGGAATTCGGAAAGCGTGCCGATCAGCTATGGCTCAAACCATATTCGGCTCGTCCTGTCCTATATGGCGATGCGCATGTCGACCAACGCGCCCATCGGCCTCATTTCCCAGGAAAGCTGGTTCCGGCTCGAACATGACATGCACTTCTTCCTCGGGCCGGACGAAAGCTTTTCGGATGCACTTCGCCCCGAAGTGGAGCGGATGCTCGACGACACCATCCACGAATGGCAGGTCTGGGTGCGCGGCCTCGCCATTCCCGCCGAATGGCAGGAAGCGGTCATTCGCTCCGCCATCACGCTGAAGCTCTGCCAGCATGAGGAAACCGGCGCGATCGTCGCCGCGCTGACCACCAGCATCCCGGAACATGCCGACTCGGGGCGCAACTGGGACTATCGCTACTGCTGGATACGTGACGCCTATTATACGGTCGAAGCGCTGAACCGCCTCGGCGCGCTCGACGTGTTGGAAAGCTATCTTGTTTACCTCCGCAACATCGTCGACGGCGCTAAGGGCGGCCATATCCAGCCGCTCTACGACGTACGCGGCAACGCGACGCTGGAGGAGCGCGAGGCGCAGAACCTTCCGGGCTATCGCGGCATGGGTCCGGTTCGCGTCGGCAACGCCGCCTATTCTCAGATTCAGCACGACGCCTACGGCCAGATCGTCCTGTCCTCGGTTCAGGGCTTCATCGATCAACGCCTGCTCCGCATGGCGGGCATGTCCGACTTCGAATCCTTGGAAGCGGTCGGCGAACGCGCATGGTCGGTCTATGATCAGCCAGACGCTGGCCTGTGGGAACTGCGCACCCGCGCCCATGTGCACAGCTACAGCGCCGTCATGTGCTGGGCCGCCTGCGACCGCCTCGCCCACGCCGCCGCCGCGCTCGACCTGCCCGAGCGGGAGGTTTATTGGCGCGAACGGGCCGAGATCATGAAGGCACGCATCCTGCAATCGGCCTGGCGTAGCGACAGCAACGCCATCTCCGCGAATTTCGAGGATGACGCCCGCGACGCCTCGCTGCTTCAGCTTCTCGACCTGCGCTTCCTGACCGCCGATAATCCGATGTTCGTCGGCACGTTGAAGGCGCTGGAAAAGGACCTGCGCCGGGGCAACGACATGCTCCGCTACAGCACGCCGGATGATTTCGGCGAGCCCGTCACTGCCTTCAACGTCTGCACCTTCTGGCTGATAGAGGCCCTGCACCGCACCGGCCGCACGGAAGAAGCGCGACTGCTGTTCGAAGAAATGCTATCCCGCCGCACCGCCGCCGGGCTGCTGTCGGAGGATATCGATCCGGCGACAGGGGAATTATGGGGCAATTATCCCCAGACCTACTCATTGGTCGGCATCATCAACTGCGCCGTTCTGCTGAGCAAGCCGTGGAGCGTGATGCGATGAGCCGCCTGATAGTCATATCCAATAGGGTCAGCAGGCCCAACAAATCCGGCAATCAGGGCGGACTTGCCGTGGCGCTGGCACAGGCGCTGCGCGAAAGCCGGGGCATCTGGGTCGGCTGGTCAGGCGAGGTCACCGAAAATTTCACCGGCCATATCGGCTTTTCCGAAGATGAAGGCGTCAAGACGGCAACGATCGACCTGGAAGAGCAGGACGTCGACGAATATTATAACGGTTACGCCAACAAGACGCTGTGGCCACTCTTCCACTTTCGCATCGACCTTGCCGAATATGCCCGCGATTTCGAGGGCGGCTATAACCGCGTCAACCACCGCTTCGCCGACACCACCAGCCCGTTGATCGAGCCCGAAGACATCATCTGGGTGCAGGATTATCACATGATCCCCCTCGGCCAGATGCTGCGGGACAAGGGGCATAACAACCGGATGGGATTCTTCCTCCACATCCCATGGCCGCCCACCCGCCTTCTCGTGTCCCTGCCCCACCATACCAAGCTGGTGCAGACGCTGTTCGCCTATGACGTCATCGGCTTCCATACCGAAGAATGGCTCGAATCCTTCCGCCATTATGTGGAGCGGGAGATGAACGGGACGGTCGATGGCGATTTCGTCACGCTGGGCGACCGCACGATTCAGGCGATCGCCTGCCCCATCGGCATCAACGCGCAGGAATTTTCCAACGCCGCCGTCAGCGAACCCGCGCGAGACATGTTCGAACAGGTCCGCCGATCGTTGCAGGACCGCGCGATGATCGTGGGCGTAGACCGGCTCGACTATAGCAAGGGGCTGGAGGAAAGATTCAGCGGCTATGCCCGCTTCCTCAAGGACCATCCCGAACATCATCGCAAGGTGGTCCTGACGCAGATCGCGCCGCCCTCACGTGGGGAAGTGGAAAGCTATCAGCACATCCGATCGACGCTTGACGCTACCGCCGGGCGCATCAACGGCGAATATAGCGATGTGGACTGGACGCCGATCCGTTACGTGAACCAGGGCTATCCGCGCGACAAGCTGGCGGGCATCTACCGCGCCGCACGGATCGGCCTCGTCACTCCGCTGCGCGACGGCATGAACCTCGTCGCCAAGGAATATGTCGCCGCGCAGGACCCGAAGGATCCCGGCGTCCTCATCCTCTCCCGCTTCGCTGGCGCCGCGACCCAGCTCAAGGATGCGCTCCTCATCAATCCCTACAGCCCGGAGGAGATGTCCGACGCCATCACCCGCGCCCTCGCCATGCCGCTCGATGAACGCAAGCGCCGCTGGCGTTCGATGATGGACTGCGTCGAGGAACAAGACATCAGCTGGTGGCGCCGCTGCTTCACCGAACGACTGACGGCGGTCGACCGCGACCATGAGCAAGCGGCAGACGTCGAAATCGCACACTGAATCGGCATGGCGCAACGAAGCCATTGAACCCACGACAGTTCGCCGCCCGATCAGCGCGCTAATTGCACCCCTGTCTGCTTTGGTCTATGGGCCAGCCAGCAGCCCCGGCACCCGCTGATCCTCTTCGATTCGCGTTGCCGGGGCACATTCTTTTCTCGGGAAGACAGGAACGCGCATGGCCCGTCGCCGCCAGATCTACGAAGGCAAGGCAAAGATCCTTTACGAAGGCCCTGAGCCCGGCACGATCATCCAATATTTCAAGGATGACGCCACCGCTTTCAACGCGCAGAAGAAGGGTACGATTTCCGGCAAGGGCGTGCTCAACAACCGCATCTCCGAGCATATCTTCACCCTGCTCGGCCAGATCGGCGTGCCGACGCACTTCATCCGCCGCCTCAACATGCGCGAACAGCTGGTCCGCCAGGTCGAGATCGTCCCGATTGAGGTCGTGGTCCGCAACGTCGCCGCCGGATCGCTCAGCAAAAAGCTGGGGATCGAGGAAGGCACGCAGCTGCCCCGCACCCTCATCGAATATTGCTACAAGGATGACGCGCTGGGCGACCCGCTCGTGTCCGAAGAACATATCGCCTGCTTCGGTTGGGCCACGCAGGAAGAAATGCACGACATCGCCGACATGGCGATCCGCATCAACGACTTCATGTGCGGCCTGTTCGCTGCCATCGGCATCCGCCTTGTCGACTTCAAGCTGGAGTTTGGCCGACTGTGGGATGGCGACTTCAGCCGCGTCATCCTGGCCGACGAAATCAGCCCGGATGGCTGCCGACTGTGGGACATGAACACCGGCGAAAAGCTGGACAAGGACCGCTTCCGCCGCGACCTGGGCGGTGAAGTCGAAGCCTATCAGGAAGTCGCCCGCCGCTTGGGCCTCCTACCCGAAGGCGCGGACACAACCGTCCTAGACCTCGACACCCACCGCAAGAAGCGCAGCAAGGACTGATTAGCGTCCCCTGCCCTAGTAAATGCGTCACCCCGGGCTCGACCCGGGGTCCCGCTTCTCCGCTGCCCCAGCTCAAGCCATGACCGCATCCACCATCAGCTTCATCCCCAACAACAGCATCAACACGTAGATCAGCGTGTAGAACCGCGCCGGATCAACCTTGCGCGCCAGCAGCACCCCCGCATAGGTCGCCCCAATGGCCACCGGAGCCAGCATCGCGGTCGCCATCAAATTCCCCCGCGTAAACTGCCCCAGCGCTGCATAAGCGGGCACTTTGATCCAGTTCATGATGGCAAAGGCAATCGCCGTGGTGCCGATCAGCGTGTCGCGCGCCAGTCGCTTGGGCAGCACCCACATCTGAAATGGCGGCGCGCCCGCATGCGCGATCTGGCTGGTAAAGCCGCTCGCCACGCCCAGCAACGTCCCGACCCAGTTCGGCGAACTGGACGGCAACACGACCTTCCCGCCCCGCTCGACCCACAGCCTTTGCGCGCCAAAAAGCGTTGAAATAAAGCCCAGCGTCCCCAGCACCGCCGTCTCCGGCACCCGCGCGGCGAACAGGTAACCCAGCCCCACGCCGACAACCATGCCCGGCATCATCACCTTCAATATATGCCCATCCCAGCTATGCCGGAACGACCAGACGCTCACCGCGTCCTGCAATATGAGGATAGGCAGCATGATCGCAGCCGCCCGCACCGGATCGATGCCCAGCGCCATGATCGGCATGGCCAGCGCTCCCGCCCCGGCAAAGCCACCCTTGGCGAGGCCAGAAAGGATCACCGCCACGATCGCGCATGTGTAGTAGAGATAGTCGCCGCTCATCGCCCCGCCCTAAAGCAGAGGACCGCTGAAGCGAACAGCTTTTCCAGTTAAACTCAGGCGCTAGCCCGGTATCCGATCAGAACACCGAAGGCAAAGGTAGCCAGCAGCGCCAGCTGAACACGGCCATGCGGATCGTCATAACCGACGATCTGCTGCCCAAAGGCGAAAAGCCCCACAAACATCGCTAGTGCAAGACCAGCCATATTCAAAACCCTCTATCCCGCCCCGCAACCATAGCACCGTCTCGCTAATAAAGGGATAATGCCTTGCCTGGGGCGGCGCAGGGGACTAGGGGGTGCGCCATAGCAATCCACGGAGTTTTTGGCCTCATGAAAGCCCGCATCTTCGTCACCCTCAAGGGCGGGGTTCTCGACCCGCAGGGCAAGGCGATCCACCACGCACTCGACGGTCTGGGTTTCTCGGGCGTCAACGACGTGCGCGCGGGCAAGCTCATTGAGCTGGACCTGGCCGACGGCACCAGCGACGATGATATCGACGCCATGTGCCGCAAACTGCTCGCCAACACGGTGATCGAAAACTACCGCATCGAAAAGGTGGCCTGAGCCATGAAGAGCGCCGTCATCGTCTTCCCCGGCAGCAATTGCGACCGCGACCTCGCCGTGGCTTTCGAGGCGGTGAGCGGTGAAAAGCCGGTCATGGTCTGGCATCGCGACACCGAATTGCCCGAAGGAATCGACCTGATCGGCGTACCCGGCGGCTTCTCCTACGGCGACTATCTGCGCTCCGGCGCGATGGCCGCCCGCTCGCCCGTCATGCAGGCGGTAGCAAAGGCGGCCGAGCGCGGCACCTATGTGCTCGGCATCTGCAACGGCTTTCAGGTGCTGACCGAAAGCGGCCTGCTGCCCGGCGCGTTGCTGCGCAACGCAGGCGGCCATTTCGTCTGCCGCGACGTCGCGTTGACCGTCGAAAACGCCCAGAGCGCCTTTACCAGCCGCTATGCCGCTGGCGAGACCGTGACCTATCCCGTCGCCCATCATGACGGCAATTACTTCGCCGACACCGCAACCCTCGACCGCCTCGAAGGCGAAGGCCGCGTCGCCCTGCGCTATGGCGAAGCCGTCAACGGCTCGGCCCGCAACATCGCGGGCATCCTCAACGAAGCAGGCAATGTGCTGGGCATGATGCCCCACCCCGAACGCGTCATCGAAGCCGCCCACGGCAAAACCGACGGCCGCCGCCTGTTCGAAGGCCTGGTGGAAGGACTATTGGCCCGCGCCTGATCT
Source organism: Sphingobium sp. TomTYG46 (assembly GCF_055396345.1). Lineage (NCBI taxonomy): Bacteria > Pseudomonadati > Pseudomonadota > Alphaproteobacteria > Sphingomonadales > Sphingobiaceae > Sphingobium > Sphingobium sp. TomTYG46. The sequence continues at coordinate 592,170 of NZ_AP027324.1, read as the reverse complement.
CCGGCGCGCGCTACCCTCCCCCACGTCCAGCTCCCTGACACCCGTCATCCCAGCGGAAGCTGGGATCTGAGGAGGCTGGGCAGAACGCATCGAGCGAGATGCCAACTTACGATGGCACGACGAGATTGGGGCTGTCGCCTTACGACCAGTTCAGGTCCTTCTGACGCGGCGACCGCCTGCTTCAAAGCGGTCCCGTTTCAAGACCGCGATGATCTTCTCGTAAGCACGAGCGAGCGCATCATGTTGCTGCCGGTCCAACTCGCAGATTGCACCCGCCGCACTACATTCTGCCAACTGTTGTCGGCGTTGTAAGTTTATGATTTGCTGCATTACCGCGACCTGTAGGATGCAGGAGGTTGGCGCGAGACGTGAGCGGCCGAGCGCTTAATCTCGCCGGTAAGAATTTTATTCTTTAACAACAGGCGAACTTGCTCGGCGTCCCTTCCATCAAGCAAAACCACTCTCGAACCACCCGACGCCAAGGTTTCTATCGTTGAAATGCGAAAACTGTGCGCGGCGCAAATCTTCTCGATCTCAGCCACGCTCGCCGTCGTGTTGACAACCCGACTCATGAATGTTGTCCTTCGCCGCCAAACGGATATGGGGCAAAAGCTTTTCCACTATTCACCGGGCCTGATCTGTAAGGATAGTCATGGGCACGAATGCGCCGAGCATAGCTCCTGGCACGAAATCGATGAGCGGAACGTGCGAAAATACACGTTGCCTCCTGCTCTTTTAAAAGCTCGATTTGTTCATTTTCCAGTAGATTATTAAGGTCTTCCATGGACACACTCCAGCAGGCAAGCGGGAGCGCGATGGTCTCTCTGTCAATACGAAGGCTTGCGGGCTGATTTCGCTCGATTACCCCTCCTAGCAGAATATTTTTACTTTGTCGCATCATTTGCGAAGGGCGATTCGATAGCATAATCCGTTACAGCCGGTCCGCTCCATACAAACCGTCCCCCTCCCGCAAGCGGGAGGGGTTAGAGGTGGGCGCGAGCGTAGCGAGCGTCTACGTCAGCCCCCTCACAAACGCAGGCAGATGCGCCAGCCCGCTAGGATTAGGCCCCGCCATATACAGCGCCATCACGGTCCCCAGCGCAATTGCAACCCCATAAGGGATCGGCCCGCCCGGCGCGAAGATCGACAGTGAAGACCCGTCCCGCACCGCTTTCGGCACCATCCGCCGCCCGGCCATGATCAGCAACGCCAGCACGCCCCCACCGACCGTCACATAAACAAACCAGGGCAGCGCCGCGCCCCAATCGAACCACAGCGCGCAGGCCGCCAGCAGCTTGACATCGCCCCCGCCCATCCATCGCAGCGCGAACATCAGGCATCCGAGCGCAAACACCGCTAGAAACAGCGTGCCATTCTGCCAGATGTCATTTTCCCATCCGGCCAACGCTACCCAGGGCACGAACAGCCCCATCACCAGCAGCGGAAAGATGTTGGATATCCGCAACCGCGCAATATCCTGGATCGCCGCGCCCAGCAGGACCAACGACAGCGCAATCAGGACAAGGTCCTTCGTCATGGCCTCGCCCCCATGCCAGCTAAAGCCGCAGTCGCTTCGGGCTGAAAACTCTCCGATTCCGTGACCGCGCGGCTCAGATAGGCCCGCGCCTTCACCGCATCCCCCATGCGCAACGCCACCTGCCCCGCGTCGCTCAGTCGCCTGGCCCAGCTATTGGCGTCATCGGCGGCGCGCCTTTCTATATCGCGTCCGGCCATCACCTGCGCGGCATCGCTATGGGCGATGAGGCGCGCGTCATCGGGCGCCATGTCCCGCGCCTTGTCGAATATCGCGATCGCCTTCTCCGCCTGTCCCTGCGCCATCAGCGAAAGCCCATAATTATTCAGCACCTGCACCGGCCTGTCGGTCAGTTGAAAGGCCCGCTCATAGGCGGCGGCACTCAGCGCCCAGGACTTTGCCTTGTCATAAGCGACGCCCAGCGCGTTCCACGCCCGCCAGCGCGATGCACACTGATCGACCGCGCGGCGCAGCGCTTCCGCCGCCTGATCCGCCCGGCCCAGCCGAAGCCTTGCGATGCCCAGACCTTCATCGATCCGGCAATCCGCCGTCGCTCCCGGGCCGATCGCGGAAAAACGCGCCTCCGCCTCGGCATCCTGCCCCTTGGCCAGAGCCATCTGCGCCACCGCGATGTCGATGCCCCGCTTGTCCTGCGCCTGCGCCCCGTCGCGCCATTGGCTCAGCATCAATTCGGCCTGCACGATCCGCCCGCCTTCGATCGCATCATCGATCAATCGGCCATAGTCCAGAATCGCTGCGGGCGTCGTCTCGGCGGCTGTCGCGCCGGGGGATATGGCCGCAGCCGCCAGCAGCAGCAGGATGCTCATCCCCGGCCCCCGCTCCACGCCCATAGCTTCTGGAACAGGCTATCGGACTCATCCCCACCCGCCATCGTCGCGCAGGGGCTTGACGCTCCCGCATCGGAGCCATCCTTACTACACCCTGCCACCGTCACTTGCACTGGCGTCGGCCGGGTCGTGATCGGCGCCGCCAACGACCGCGAGAGAGAGATGATTGGCGCCGCGCCAGCTCCGTCCGCAACAGTCACGATCGCGGTATTCAGTTGCGCGATGGCCCGCCCCGGCAATGCAGCCTGTGTGACGCCCGCCGACAACGTGCGCAGCCGCACCTCGCCCATCGAAACCCGCTCCAGCTCCAGCCCGGCCGCCCGCACAGGTGCCGCCGGACGATTGCCACCGTCCATCGCGATCTGGGCCAGCGTCGGGCGGCGCGCACCACCAGCTTGCACGCCCTGCCCGATCTCAGCCAGCAGGGCGTTCGCTTCTCCCTGCAAACCCTGCGCATTCAGGCTGCGCGCGAAGTTGCGATGGATGCGCTCGTCCATGGGAGCGCGTGCCAGGGCCAGCTCGAAATAATCCCGCGCCAGATCATGCCGCCCGATCGCCGCATAGCTGATCGCAACGCCGTTCAGCGCGTTCGCATCGGCCGGGTCCTGCCGCATCGCCCGCCGGTAAGCATCCAGCGCCAGCGCATAGTCCCCCCGCGAAAACAGCAACTGCCCCCGCGCGATGGCTTCTTTTCCCGTCGCCGCCGCCGCCTCGGCATTCACGGGCCGGATCGCCACCTCCCGGTTGGCCGAACTGCATGCCGCGCTCGCCAGCATCAGCGATATCGCCACTGCCTGTCTCATCATGCCCCGTCCCCCCTCTTGGTTTCCGCTACCGGCTCAGCACCGGCAGGATTTCCCTCACCACCCGCACCACGGCGGGCAGCATCAGCACCCCGATCATCACCGGCAGCATGCACGCAACCAGCGGCACCGACAGCAGCACCGGCAGCCGGTGCGCCTTCTCCTCCGCCCGCATCCGCCGCTTCTCCCGCATCTCCGCGGCATAGACGCGCAGCGTCTGCCCGACGCTAGAACCCAGCTGGTCCGACTGGATCAACAGGGTAGCAAAGGACCGAATCTCATCCACATCCACATCATCCGCCATCCGCCGCAGCGCGTCGGCCCGGCTGCGCCCCGCGCGCAGTTCCAGCACGACCTTACCCAGCGCCTGCGACACGAGCGGATGCGAGATGGCGAGTTCGCGCCCCACCCGATCCATCGCCGCCTCCAGCCCCAGCCCCGCCTCGACGCATACCAGCATCAGGTCCAGCGCATCGGGGAAGCCATGGACGATCGCCTCCTGCCGCCGCGCCGCCTTGGCCGAAATGAAAAGGTTCGGCAGATACAGCCCCAACACCGCAACGGCGGTCGCCATGAAATACAGCTTCACCGGGCTCGGCGGCTCGGGCTTGTTCAGCGACATGAGCACCAGCACCGCAGGCAGCGCCAGCGTCAGCACCAGCCGGATGAACGTAAATATCTTCGGCGCCTCGGGCGAGGGATAGCCCGCCGCGATCAACCGCTTGCGCAAGGCATCATTCTTCGTATCCGCCAGCGAAATGCCCAGCTTCTCGATCCGGTCGACCAGCTTTTTCCATTCACTATTGTTGCGCTCATTGCGCAGCGACTGCCCACCGCCCTGCACCGCGCCACCGACGTCGCTCACAACATCCAGCCGACTGCGCACCCTGGACGTACGCGCGACCGCCTCCGTCACGCCATAGACGATCGCCACGATCGCGACGAACAGCAGCACCAGCAACACCGGCCGCAACTGCGAGATAAGGGCGAGGTCCAGCATCAGGTCAGACTTTCAAATCAACCATGCGGCGTATCGTGACGAAGCCGATGATGTAGAGGATGATGAGCCCGGAAAAGCCAAAGATGAACATCGGGTCCTGCGCGATATCCAGGTAAAATCCCGGATTGAGCAGGAACAGCGCGACGAACGCCAGGATCGGCAACGCCGTCAGCATGACCGCGGTCATCCGCCCTTCGGAACTCAGCGCCCGCACCTTCATGAACAGGCTCGCCCGCTCCCGGATCACCAGCGACAGATTCTCCAATATCTCGGCCAGATTGCCGCCCGTTTCCGCCTGCACCGACAGCGACGTCACGAACATGTGCATCTCGTTCATGTCCCACCGCTCGGCCATGCGCTGCAAGGCGTCGCGCAGATCGGAGCCATAGGTCACCTCGTCGACCACGATCCCGAACTCGCTGCCGATCGGGTCGCGCATCTCCTTGGTCAGCAGGTCCAGCGCCGCAGCGATCGGATGCCCGGCGCGCAGGCCACGCACGAAAGTATCCAGCGCCACCGGAAACTGCTCTTCCATCTTCTTGCGCCGCCGCTGGCTCAACCGGCTCAGCACCATGATCGGCAGCAGCACGCCCAGCGATGCCGCGAAGGCTCCCGCCATCACGATCATCCCCGCCGTCATGCCATATCCCGCCGCCAGCGCGCCGATAACCACGATCAGGAACAGCACGCCCGTCGCAATCGCCATGAAGGTCAGCACGACGCGCGCAGGCACGCTCAGCCCCGCGCCATGCAGCGACCGCACGACGCTCAAAGCCATCCGCCCAAAAACGCTGTCATGGTTGAAGTTCAGGCTGTCGTCATAGCGCCGCAGCCGGGACAGGACCGTGCTGCGCTCAAACCCCGCCGCGATCATCTTCAACCGCTTGTTGACGACCCGTTCAGTCCCTGCGCGCGCCCGGAACCAGCTATGAACCCCCTCGATCGTCAGGATCACCGCCGCGAACAGCAGCACCAGCACAAAGGCACGGATGTAGATCGGGTTGATCATTGCACCACCGCATCAGGACGGAAGAGTTCGGCGGGCAGGTGAATGCCCCGATCGGCCAGATCGCTCATGAATTTCGGGCGGATGCCGGTCGCCTCGAAATGACCACGCACCATGTCGTTCTCGTCCCGCCCGGTCATCTTGAAGCGGAAGATTTCCTGCATGGTGATAACCTCGCCCTCCATGCCGGTAATCTCCGAAATGCTCAGCAAGCGCCGCCGTCCATCGGACAAGCGCCCCACCTGCACGATCACGTTCAGCGCCGAAGCGATCTGCGCCCGCGCCGATCGCGGTGAAATGTCGATGCCGCTCATGCCGATCATCTGCTCGACTCGGGACAAGGCGTCGCGCGGCGTGTTCGCATGGACCGTAGTCATCGACCCGTCATGGCCGGTGTTCATCGCCTGGAGCATATCGAATGCCTCCCCGGCGCGCACTTCGCCCACGATGATGCGATCGGGCCGCATACGCAGCGCATTCTTCACCAGATCACGCTGCGTAACCTCTCCCCGCCCCTCGATATTCGGCGGCCGCGTTTCCAGCCGCACCACATGCCGCTGCTGCAACTGAAGTTCCGCCGAGTCCTCGATCGTCACGATCCGTTCGGCCTCGTCGATGCTCGCCGACATGGCGTTGAGCAGCGTCGTCTTGCCCGAACCCGTGCCCCCGGAAATCAGCACATTGCGCCGCGAAGCCACCACCGCCGACAGCACCTGCGCCATCGGCCCCGGCACGCTGCCCAGTTCCGAAAGCCGCGCCATGCTGATCGGCACCTTGGCGAACTTACGAATGGACAGCAGCGACCCATCGACCGCCAGCGGCGGCACCACCGCATTGACGCGCGAACCGTCCGCCAAACGCGCATCGACAAAGGGCGAAGCCTCGTCCACGCGCCGTCCCACCGCCGCCACGATCTTCTGGATGATGCGCAACAGATGCTTCTCATCCTTGAAGCGCGTCGCCGTCTCAACCAGCCGCCCGCCACGCTCGACAAAGACGATCTTGTGCCCGTTCACCAAAATATCGGTGACGCTATTGTCCTTCAGCAGCGGCTCCAATGGCCCCAGCCCCAGCAACTCATCCAAAATATCGGACACCAGCCGCTTGCGCTCTTCCAGGTTCAGCGCATGCTTCTGCAACGCCAGCTGCTCATGGACGATCTCGCCCACCTCCGCTTCCACCTGAGCGCGCGACATATTCTCCAGCGCCGACAGGTTGATAAGGTCGATCAGCTTCTGGTGCAGCGCGACCTTCAGCTCGGTATGCCGGTCCTCTTCCCAATGGACCAGCTCGGTATCGGTCGGCCCCACATCATCACGAGGATCGCCAAAGCGGCTGTCGCCCTTCCGGATCTGCCACATCACCCTTTCTCCGCCTGACGCCGCGCTTCGACCGCCTGCATCGTGCAATCGACGATATCCTGCATGTCCTTGCAGATACGGCTGCGCGCCTTCAATTCCTGGATCAGCACCCCCTGATCCAGCGCGGAGCTGACCAGCGGGAAATCGTTCGCGATGCTAAGGTTCACCGGATGATCCAGCGCCGCCGCCGCATCCTCCAGCCCGATCGCGCGGAACAGCTTCTTTTCCACCCGGTTGGCGATCACATGGATGCGCGCCGGTTCGATATCCTGATCCCGCAGCAAGGCAATCTGCCGCCGCGCCTGCCGCAGGCTGGCTATAGTCAGCTCGCACACCAGAAAGATGACCTCCGACCGCGCCACCAGCGACATGGACCAGTTGGTCCAGTTGCCCGGCAGGTCCAGATAGATCGTATCATAATTGCGCTGCGCCAGCTCAACCACACGGAACACCTGATCGGCATTCACCGCCTCCAGCGGCATGATCTCCGTAGGCGCCGTCACGACATGCAGCCCGGTCGGCGTCTCGACGGTGACAGAGCCCAGCAGCTCCCGGTCCACCCGGTTACCACCCTGCAACAGGTCCGCCAGCGTCAGCGGAGAGGAGATGCTCAGGAACGTCCCCGCATTGCCGAACTGCACATCGAAATCGAACAGGCAAACCCGCTCGCCCGTCTGTTTGGCGTTGCGCGCATGCAGGCTGGCCGCCTGTGTAGCGATCGTCGTCGCCCCCACACCGCCGACGCTCTTGATGATCGATACCAGCGCGCCCGTCTTGACGTCGCGCCCGCCCTTTGCCGCGATCTCGGCGCGCAGCTGGTCGATGATCGATGACAACTCGCTCGCCTGCAAAGGCAGCGCCACCACATCGTTGATCCCACTCCGCAGCAAGGCCCGCACCAGCGGAATCTCCGCATTACGCACGGCCGCAACGACGAGCAGCGCCGGATTAGCCGCCCGCAAAGCCGCCAGCCGCCGCGTCGACGCATCGTCGTCCGGCAGCACCTCCAATATGACGGCCTTCGCCTCCGCCACCAACGACTGCGGCAATGGAGCCCCCGCAGGCAACATGGACAAGGTCAGGGACTGCCCGCTCAGCTGATCCCCAAGAATATCGGAAGCCGCCACCTCCTGCTCCGAAAGGATCAGATGAATCCCCTCATCCCCCACATTGAGTGTCCAGCTCTCGGCCGCTTCCGCTGTGTTCGTCACGATGCCCAAGATCTTGTTCCTCAATTTGCTACCGTGCCCTGGCCGTCTTCCATGGTGAGGGCGGCGCTGAAGCTGGGTAGGTTCATAGTGGTTCCAAACAGGGCGAAAGTTATCGGCCTGAACGTGACCGTATTCGGCCGGATGCTGACCGTCACCAGGGGCGAGACGTCCGATCCGTTGGGGTCGCCTGCATAGCCAAGCCCCGAATTTGCATAGCTGACCTGAACACCCGCCGCCGTCAACTGAGGCAGAAAGCGCTGCATGCGAGCCACAATAGCGTTGAAAGCCGTTGTGTTCGGACTTGCGGTCCAAGCCGCAGGACAATTGCTACCGGCGCAGGTGCAACTGGTAGAGGTGCAGGTCACGCTACCAAAGGACGACGTCGGAATCGTATCACCCTGCGTCAAAATGTCAGAAACGACAAAGCTGTAATTTTGCAGGCCGGTCGGCACCATGTCCGTCGCAACGGCATAACGCACGCCCATCTGCGTGGCCTTTTCCGCCTCGTTCCATGTCCACATCAGCCGCCCGACATCGATCATGCCCAACAGGAAGATTATGAGCAGCGGCAGAACCAGCGCAAACTCCGCCGCCGATGAGGCGCGCGTGTCGCAAGCGAGGCGGACGAATACGGGCCTCATATACCTTGTACCGTGGCTTCGGATTCCGACACCAATTGCGGCGACGATCTGGTAAAACCCAAGGTATAGAACAGGGATGAATAGGGCACGGTGGCGGACACCTTCACCCTCGGCAGATTAGTCATTCCCTTGTAGATACCGGAATAATTACCTCCAGTAATCGCCGTGCAACTCAAAGTGACGGATACGGTGCTGGCGCTGGTCCAACCCGCCAGCCGCCCCAAGCCTCCACTGGCCACTTGGCCGGTGCGCGTCACATTCTGCGTGTTCGTCACGACGCCGCTATCAACGGTGCTGGGACAGGTAAAAGAGGTGAAGGATTGCCGCGCGGCAAAACGGGCGCCATCCCGCACCGCCTTGGCCACCACATGTTCGCTCAGGAAATAATTGCCGATCTCGAACGATCCAAACATCAGCGCAACCAAAATGGGCGTAACAATCGCCATTTCAGCCGCCGCAGCTGCATCGTTGTTCGAAGAAAGACGAAAAAGGAAAATACGCGCCATTGCCGTCACTCGATCAGATAAGGGACAGAACGCTGGATGACCTGGGGATTGCTTGCTCCATTGGCTCCCGTTCCTGTCTCTCCGATGACTTCTACATATACCTCCTTCTTGTCGGTATATGTGTTCTTGCCCTTCCCCCTATCGATAGACGGTTCGACCAGAAATACATCCAGCCATTTGGGTGGCTTAATTCCGGTTGTCTTGCCATGCAGGTTGATGGCCCGACAATTTATGACCGCCACCGAAATGCGGCGACGATCGATGCCTGCCGCACTGGGCGTAATCCCTGCAATCCCGTTGGCCGGTGAACCGAAGGCCGTCGATTTTCCGGATAAGGTTTGCGGAACGCCGATCCCAACCGCCTTGGAAGCGACAACAACGCTCGGGTGCAACACCTCCCAATTATACACGTCGTAGCGCGTGGCGCTCGCGCCCAGGCCAGTACCGACCGTCCAGGCATTCTGGGAGGTCCAGCCATAGTTGACGCGAAAATAGGCATCGCGATCCCATGTTCCGCTGCCGACGGTGCCACAGGTTTGCGCGCTTTGCTGGACGGCGTGACAAAGATCGCGCGGGTAACCCATCATATCCGGATAGGCCCCGCCGGTCGGCAAGGTGGCGACGCTGTCCGGGCGATAGGGATTGCTGGAAGCCCCGAAGCCGTTACTGTTCTTGCATGTGATTCCATTGTCGGAATCACATGCCAGGTCCTTGCGCGTATTGCTTGAGGGCGAACATGTTCCCCCATATTGGGAGGGGCATGTACTGCCATTGGCGTAGACGTCGAAGCGCGTGTTGAGCGAGTCCAACACCGAAGTACTCATGCCCGTCTTGGTGGTGACGCCATCCGTGCTCTGGCAATCGGCTTCGACCGTGTCGTAACCGAGCGCCGCGGCGAGACCGTTGGCGCCGTTCTTGAAAGCAGATTCGAGCCAGCCGAAATTCCCCGGCGCATCGGCGTTTCCGGTGATCAACTTCAACCCCACACCCCGCGTCGGGTTGAAATCGAGATCCTCATTAGCATTGCCTACGGGTTCATCCGGATTGCAGATCATCACCGGCGGAACCTTGCAAATCGCCGATCCCACGCCTGCAAAGGCCTGCGCCGAAAGCAATCCGGACGACAGCACTCTCACAATCGGCGTCAGCGCAAAATTGGCCGTACGCGAATTGACCGTCACCAGAGCGAAATTGGCGTTCGCGTCGGTGGTGGCTTGCGTAGTCTTCGCCTTGTCCTGATAGAAGATGATCGAACCGGCGTTGTTGCAGCCGGCCGATACCGTTCCACCCACTTTTACCGCTCTGCCGCAACTGTCATTGGCGAAGCGCGTGTCGTTCTGAATAAGGTTATTTATCGCGTCGGTTGCACGTTGCCGGGCATTAGTCTCGCCATCCAACTGCGTCGCCGCCGCTAGCGCAGCCTGATCCGCCGCAGCCTGCAACTCGCTGTCCAACCCCGCCATCCGCGCATAATCAAACGCAATCCCCCCCGCCGCGATCAAACCGAAAAGCGAAAGGGCCACCGTCGGCGCTACCGCACCGCTGGTTGACCTTAGCAGGCTTTTCCGACGGGCAGACATGGATGAAAGCCTCCCCCTACTTACCGGCCGCCCGAGCCACCGCCGGACCCACCACCGGTGCCCTGCGTCGTACTGATCGTCGCGGGCTTCTTCACCTTGTCGGTGCGATAGCGTTCCACCGCCGCCGCGCTGCGCTTGCCCTCGCCCCCTTCGACGAGCGTGCCTTCATAGCGTGGCTCCGGATTGATCACCTGCAGCGCATAGTTATTCCGCACCGCCCCGCCAAAGGTCGGGTCGTTAGCCGTGCATCCCGCCAGCGCCGGAACGGCCAGCATCGCGGTCAGGGACAGTCTGCGCATGGTCTCACTCCCGCTCATAGTTCATATCCGCTCTGGCTCGCCCCCGCCGGGGCCTGAGCCGGAACCGGAGCAGCCGGAGCAGGCACGGCCCGGCGCTTTTCCGGAGGCATCGCGTCAGGGTTAAGCGGATTGATCCCCACCGCCTTGTCCGTCCGCCCCATCAGGAACAGGTCCAGCTCATGCGGATTGCCCACCCGGTCGGTCGGCAGGCTCACATCCTCCGCCCGCATCGGCTTCACCAGCCGCGGCGTCACGATCATGACCAGCTCGGTCTGCTGCTTCTGAAAGCCCGTCGAGCGGAACAGCGATCCAATGATCGGGATCGAACCCAATATCGGCAACTGCCGCACCGTATCCTGAAAGTCGTTGCGCAGCAGCCCGGCAATGGCGAACGACTGCCCATCGCGCAGTTCCACCACCGTCTTCGCCCGCCGCGTCAGCAATCCCGGGACCACCAGCCCGTTGATCGACACCGAAGCCGAAGGATCGATCGAACTCACTTCCGGCTCAACCACCAGGTTGATGATCCCGTCGCTCAACACCGTAGGCGTAAAGCCCAGGCTGACACCGAACGGCTTGAACTCGACGGTAATGCCATTGTTGCCATTGCCGCCCCCGCCGCCGCCATTCTGCACGACCGGGATCGGGAACTCGCCGCCCGCCAGGAACGACGCAGTCTCACCGGAAAGCGCCACCAGCGTCGGTTCCGCCAGCGTCTTGACCAGCCCCTTCCTCTCCAGCGCATCCAGCGCGGAAAACAGGTTCAGGCTGCCGATCTTGTAGGCCCACGTCCCAACACCGAACGCATCGGACAAACCATCCAGCTTGATGGTGGGAACACCGTTATTATTGGTCGGGATGATCGAATCCCCGGCCAGATTGCCGATGCTGCCCGCCGTCCGATTGCCCGTAAAGCTGTGATTCAGCCCGATCTGCTTCGCCGCCTGCCGGTTCACTTCCGAAAAGCGCACTTCCAGCATCACCTGCTGCGAAGCACCCACCGACAGCATGTTGACGACCTTGTCGTCACCGCCCGCATAAGTCCTGGCGATCTGCACCGCCCGGTCCACCGCCGAAGCGCTCGACACCGTGCCCGTCAGCACTACCGCGTCGTTGGAGATGCGCGCGCCGATCTGCTCACCGGGGATCAACTCCGCCAGCTGCCGCTTCAACGTCACGACATCCGGCCCCACCGCCACATCGACCACCGCGATCAACATGTTGCGGCTGTCATAGAGGGTCAGGCTCGTCGTCCCCACCTTCTTGCCCAGCACATAGAGCGATCGGTTGGTCAGCGGCAATATGTCCGCAACCTCCTGATTGCCCACCAGCGCCTTGGAAAAAGCGCGATCAACCGTCAGCACCTGGCTCTTGTTGAGCGGCACGTCCAGCTGCCCTGCATGATCCACATTGCTGGCGGTCAGCGAAGCGATCTGGGCCGGGGCCGGCGACGCCGCCCCTGCGGCCAGCGCCATCCCAAGCGCCAGCGCCGTCATGGACTTACCGCGAACCATAGCGCTTCACCTCATAGCTGGTGCCGGTCGTGCCGCGCACGATTTCGACCGATGCGGTCGCGGGCAGAGCGGAAACATTCTTCGGAACGCTGCGCCGGGGCGCGCGCATCCTGGGCATCGGAGCGGGCGCGAAGCCTGCCTCCGCTATCCGGGCGCGCGGGCCGGAGAAACCGCCGACATAGGCGCCGTCACGCAGATCCTCGATCCCCACGGTCTGCACCGCCGGGTTGGGCTGGTCCGTGACATTGCGCAGCACCAGCGTCAGCTGGCCGACCTGCTGGCCCAGGACCAGCTTCTGCGCATCGACCTGATTGACCTCCAGCGTCGCTGTCTTGCCGACCGCCGGGTCTTTCGAACTGTCATTGGCATTCTGGTCGATGGCGATGATACGGGTGTTCTGCAACAGCACGTCGGTGATCTGCTGGCTGCCGCCCGCGCCGTCCTGCGCCGTGCGCGTGACGAAGACATCGACCGTATCACCCGGCAGCACGAAGCCGCCCGCCGCCGCCACGTCGCTCACGCGAACCGCGACCGCACGCATTTCGGGCCGCAGCACACCGGACATGGTGGCACGGCCCCCTTCTGCGGACAGCTTGGATGTCAGGATCGGCTCACCCGGCTCGATCTGGCGCAGCACAACCCGCTGCTTGCCAAGGGAGGTGAGCTGTACGGGATCGCGAAAAGCGCCCGGCGGCACGGAAGCCGCGGGCCAATCAACCACCCTGATTTTTTCCGGAGTGACCGCCGTGCCAAAAGCCAAAGGCATCGATGCAACGACGACCTTGGTCATGCCCCCTTGCGGAGTGGCCTGCGCCTGCTCGGCCTTGCTCAAATAGCCGTTGGCGATGAATACCGCCGCCAGGCCCAGCAAGATCGCGAAGCCAAGGATTATGAGTGATCTGCGCTGCCCCACGACAACTCCCCCCGGAATTGTGAATAACTAAAGGGAACCAGAGCGGATTACTCCGTCTGGTCCCCCACTAAATATTACTGTGGGCAATCGGTGGTGTAGGTGGTCTTGGTCGCCTTGATGCACTTGGTTGCGGTATTCATAGAGTCACCGATTGCACCACCTAGGCTCCAAGCGGCAACTGCAATTCCCGTACCTACAACTGCTAGAATCAATGCATATTCCGCTGCCGAAGCACCGCTCTGATCATTCCAAAGATTCTTGAAGAAAGTCATGTCTTTTACCCCTATTTGACCGAAAACCAATTTCCGGCTGCTCTCGCACAGTTCTGCGGAGGGGCCTTTGCCACCTGGCGACCCTAGCGGTGTTTCTCCACTCGCCAGGCAGTTGGGCAGTTCCCGTAGAACTTGCCCCCAAATTGGCTCAAAGCTGATGCAAGTCAACACGGTAAAAAAAGACTTTATTTTACAGTATGTTACGGCAATTTTTTGTTAACCATTTTTGGTTTCCATACCCGGCCCTGCAAGTAATACTGCCGAATTTTTCAATATATCTTTGGTTATATATCGCTCGAAATTGACAGAAACACGACCATTTACTGTCGTGCATTTTCGCATTTCGGCTAATATATCTTACAGAACCAACAGTAAAAATGCGAACAACGCAAATCTATACTTTTACTTCTTAACAGTATAAGGGTCTAATTAACGATATATATCCATGGCTCTTGGTGATCCGCCGGACCTCATGCTCGCCGCCAATAGCTCCACCGATCCTTCCGCCCTGTCACCTTTTAAGGGTATTGCCTCACACCGCCGCTCGGCGTCGCCCCTCGCTCCATCGCGAATCAGCAACAACCCACCGCGCCCTACAGCTCGCGAATCACCAGTATTTTTTGGAAAACGACTCAGCCTGGTTTCCCGCCCTGCCGAACCACGCGATCCGTTCGGGATCACCCACAACGCTCTTCAGGCACTCACCCGGTTGCGAAAAGTCACGTTCACCCGCTCCGACAGCAGCAGATAGGGAAGCCATAGCGCCGCGCTGATCAGCACCTTCTTGATATTGCCGCTCAGCAAATCGACCAGCGCCAGCTCGACGGCATGGGGCACACCGCCGATGCGCGCCACCAACTGTGCAATGCCCAATTGCGCCATCAGGTCCGCTCCCCACACCATCACCAAAAAGCGGGGGAATAGCGGCACCATGCGCAACGCCATGGCAAAGGCGAACATGTATAGACAGGACAGCAACACCACGTCCGCCAACATCACCGCATACAGGCTGACGAACCATGTCGGCGCATAGCTGCCCAGCGCAGGCACAGAGCTCAGAAATTCCAGCGTCCGCACCGGCACGTTGAGCGCGATACCCAGCAACAGCGACGCCATCACGCCATACAGCCCGAACTGCGACATCTCGCGCGCCTTCAGGCAATCGATCTTACGCCACCGGCCGACCTTCGCCAGCCGAAAGCTCGGCTGCGCATGCACGCGCCCGGCCGGAAACAGCTTCAGGCCCAGCAGCAGCGTGGCCACCGGCGCGCCTACAACCAGCAGATAGGGCAACAGTCCGGCTTCGCTCGTCCACGGAACGCTGGCATAGGGCGTAGCGGGAAAGGCCAATCGCACCCCACAGGCAAATGCCGCAATCACGACCCAGGCGGCAATGATGCGCTCCAGGTTCAGCTGCAACGACAGCACCAGCGCCACGCTCTTGCGGTAAAGATGATCCTGAACCAATCGCACCATGGAAACCCGGACCTCCGCCCCGCAAACTAGAATGGCCGACTATCAATCATTCTGGTTAACCCCCGGTAAAACGCCCACCACCCCAAATGGTTCTGCTCTTTAATCCTCCCCATGCCCGCATGGGGAGGGGGACCGGCGAAGCCGGTGGAGGGGAAAACGCGCAACACCACCCCAACGCCCCGCCGTCACCCCAGTTCACTCTACCGAACCCCACCCCCCTCACTTCCGCGGCACGGTAATCTGAATCATCGTCCGCCCGCCCAGATTGTGCAAATACACCTCGCCCCCCAATCCCTGTATCCGCCGCATCAACGATCGCGACTGCACCGCGCCGGTCGATCCCAGCCTCGCCAGATTGGGCACCCCATCATCCGTCACATGCAAGGCGATCCGATTGCCCGCCGGTTGCAGGGAAAACTCCATCACCCGCGCCCCGGCATGGCGCACCGCATTGGCGACGATCTCGCGCACGGCAAAGCTCAGTTCCCGGCCGATCATCGCGCTGGTGGCGCAATTGCCCTCCTCCACGCGCAGGTCGCACTCAATGCCCCATTGCTGCGCCAGTGACCGGACGACCATCGACAGTGTTTCGGGCAGATAGGCAAAATCATCCTCGTCCCGAACCGGATTGATGATCCACCTTATGGTGCCGATCTGATCCTTCGCGATCTGATCGATAGTGCGCAGCACGGGAATAGCGTCCTCTACCGTCCCATTCAGCACCGGCGCGGCCTGATAACGAATGCTGGCCAGCGCCTGCAACACGCTGTCATGCAATTCCCGCTGCAACCGCTCACGCTCCCGCGCGCCTGCGATGACATGGGCCAGGTCCAGGCTGTTGCGGACCATCAGTTCCTCGCACGCGCTTTCGAACACCCGCTGCGCGATCGCCGCCACCTCCTCATGCGTCGGATCGTCCAGTTGAACCGCGCCCACCGCCTCAAACGTGCCCAGCGAAACGTGCAGCGTCATCACCGTTTCCGCATCCAGCAAAGCCCCCCAGGCCCCGCCTCCCCGCGTCAGGGCCTCGATCTGGCTGACGCCGTCCTGCGAAAGGCTGATCGACGCGCCACGGCGGCGGTCATGCCATCCCGTCTCCACCGCCAGCAATGCGTCGCTGCCCTCCGGCACGCTCTCGTCCGAGCGGCTTGATGCAGAACGATAGGGTTCCGTGCTGGCGGTACGGAACAGCAGCGCGCCATTTTCACCGCCCGTCGCGATCTTCAGCGCCTGCAACAGGAAAGCGCCAGCGCTGCCCTTTACCAGTTGCAGGCTTCCTTCCGTCAGCTTCCTTGCCCGCTCCTGCTGCAACAGCTTTTCGCGGCGCGGGCCGAGCAACATGCCCGTCACCGTGATCACCACCGCAAGGTAGAGGACGCGCAACGCAACCCGTTCGGCGTCCGGTTCGGATGGAACCGCGACCACGTCATTCACCCACATGATCAGCATCGCGGTGACCGCTGCAAACGCTCCCACAAACAGGTGGAAGCGCCGCCGAACGATCAGCGCGATCTCGACCACGACGAACAGGCTGCCGGGAAAATAGGGGCTGGTCGATGCGTTAGTCACGACCAGCAGCGCCAGGAACAGCAGAGCATCCAGGCACACTACCGGCTTGCGGATACGCAATTCCGTGACCCACGACCGGCCGGACAGGATCAACGCACTCACGGCCAGCATCAGCATGGCGGCGATGATGCCGTTCTCCGCGACCTCGGCCCAGGACCGGGGCGTCGCGAAGGCGAAACTTACAAAGCCATAGACGCTGGCGAGCACAAGCCGCGTGACGTCCAGCATGCGCCATGGCCGAAGCGCGGACGGTGCGAACGAACGCCACCTGCCCAAGGTCCGCAGCAGTTCGGCATGTCCTCTGATCATGCTCTCACAACTCCGCCCGCCTATCCTATATGGCTGGATATATGTCTTCGGATAAGTATCTGTTGATTTCACTTAATAATGATGAAGTGAATCTAAATGATATATCCGGGCAAGAGCAATCATAGATTGCAACGGACGTAGTAAATTAGCGGAAACACTCGGCGACGATGAACGAAAGCTCATCTTCCTCACGACCCCTTCTTCCGAACCCGCGCCATGATTGTCAGCGTCTGACCGGACCATCGCAGGACCGCCTTCATTACGCAAGGGCAACCGGAAAAATCCGGGGCAAAGTCAATCACATGCCCAAAATCCTATCGTTCCGAACTCGAAACGATAATTTCAAAAACGCATTCTTCTCGCCATCTCATCCATGAAAATAATCAAAAATCTGCTGCGCCACAGCTTTCGAAACGCCCGGCGCTTTCAGCAAATCTTCCAGCGCCGCGCTTTTCACCGCCTTCGCCGTTCCAAAATGCATCAGCAACGCCCTCTTCCGCGACGGACCAATTCCCGGCACCTCATCCAGCGAACTGGTCGAAATCGCCTTGCTCCGTTTCTGCCGGTGCGCCCCGATCGCAAAACGATGCGCCTCATCCCGCAATCGCTGCAGGTAAAACAGGACGGGATGATTGATCGGGAAATTAATCTCCCGCCCATCCGGCATATGGAACACTTCCCGTCCATCACGCCCATGATGCGGCCCCTTCGCGATACCGATCATGCAGATATCCTCGATCCCCAGATCCTCCAGAATCGCCCGCGCCGACGACAATTGTCCCTTGCCACCGTCGATCAGCACCAGATCAGGCCATTCCCCGCTATCGCGATCAGGATCTTCCCGCGCCGCCCGGCCGAAACGCCGTTCAAACATCTCCCGCATCATCGCGAAGTCGTCGTTCGATGTTTCGGGGTTCTTCATGTTGAACTTGCGATAGGCATTCTTGCGGAAACCTTCCGGCCCCGCGACCACCATCGCGCCCAGCGCATGACTCCCCTGGATATGGCTGTTGTCATAAATCTCGATCCGGTCAGGCACGCCATCCAGCCCGAATGTCTCGACCATCTCTTCCAGAATCTTAGCCTGCGTCGTCGTCTCCGCCAGCCGCCGGTCGAGCGCCTCCACCGCATTGCGCTGCGCCTGCTTGATCAGCCGCGTCCGATCGCCGCGCTGGGGAACCTCGATCCGCACCTTGGACCCGATGCGCTCTGTCAGAGCCTGCGCCATCAGTTCACATTCCATCGGCGCGCGATCGGACAGAATCAATTTAGGCGGCGGCACTTCCTCATAGAATTGCGCCATAAAACTCGCCAGCACCTCATCCTCTGCCACTTCAGCCGTGTGGACAGGGAAGAAGCTGCGATGTCCCCAATTCTGACCGCCCCGAATGAAGAAGGCCTGGATGCACATCGAACCACCTTTCGTCGCCAGCGCGAAGATGTCCGCATCACCCAGCCCTTCGGCGTTGATCGCCTGGCTACCCTGAATGAAGGTCAGCGCCTTTAGCCGGTCGCGCAGAACCGCAGCCTGCTCGAAATCCATTGCCTCCGAAGCAAGCTGCATCGCCTCGCCCAGCTTCTTCTGCACAGCGGTCGATTTGCCGCCCAGGAAATCCTGCGCATCCTTCACCAGCTCTGCATAACCCGCCTCATCGATCCGCTGGACACAGGGCGCCGAACAACGCTTGATCTGAAACAGAAGGCAGGGCCGCGACCGATTTGCAAAGAAGCTGTCCGTGCAACTTCGCAGCAGGAACAGCTTTTGCAGCGCATTGATAGTCCGCGTCACTGAACCTGCGCTAGCGAAGGGACCATAATAGCGCCCCTTATACTTGCGTGCGCCACGATGTTTCTGAACCCGAGGAAAATGGTGATCTTCCCGCAGCAGGATGAAGGGGAAGCTTTTATCATCCCGCAGCAGCACATTGTAAGGCGGCCTGAACCGCTTGATCAGTTGCGCTTCCAGCAGCAGCGCCTCGGCCTCGCTGTTGGTCGTCACGATCGTCATCGACCGCGTTTGCGCCACCATGCGCTGCAATCGTTTCGGCAGGCGATCCACCTGCGTATAATTCGCCACTCTATTGCGCAGTGCCCGTGCCTTGCCAACATAGAGAACGTCACCGCGAGCATCCTGCATCCGGTAAACACCGGGCCGCGTCGGCAGAGTCTTCAGCGTGGTACGGATCGCGTCAACGCCCGCCTCGATATCCGGCGTGCCAGCTCCTCGTACCGTGAAGCTGGCCTTGTCCTCATGAAAACGGTCGGGAGATTGGGGATGCGACATGGGTGCAGAGATAGCGGTGACGCAGACAAGCGCAATGGCTGGGCGCCGCTTGCTGAACCTTGGAGCCTAAATCAGCGCGAACCACCTTGACCATCTTCGGCCTTGTTCACGCGTGGTTTGGCGCCCGCGACATCCGGCCACTTTCCAACACCGGAGCGCGGATGGCCCGAAATAATCGCGGAGACTTGATCCTCGGTAACCCGGAAACGCTCGACATCCGCACGGACACAGAATCGTTTCCGAAATGGGGACCGTCGCTCTGCACGATATTCAAACTGCTCGTAACCGGACGCAGAGGAGCGACGCCAAATTCCGCATGATCATCGACCACAGCAGGCTTGCTGATCGATCTTCTCTGGTTGGCACATCGCGCGAAATATTATTTGGGCACAGACAAGGCCGATCCACATGCAGACATAAAAAAGGGTCGGTGCGACAAACCGCATCGACCCTTTTCAAGACGAAATCGTCAGCTTCAGATGCTGGGACCAAGCCCCTTGATTGCGCTATCAACCAACTGCCGATCCGCGCCCGCGTCATGGTTCTGGGCGATCAGAGTCGCAGCCGCGCTGGTGGCAGCGTTGACGGCCTTTGTACGGATGCCCGCAATGGCAGCGCGTTCCGCTGCACCGATCTTGTCCTCGGCCATCTTTTGGCGACGGGCGACCAGCGCCACCGCATTGGACTTGGCATCTTCGAGCAACGTTGCCGCTTCGCTCTCGGCCGATTTGCGCATCGCCTCCGCTTCACCGGCTGCATTGGCCAGCTTTGCTTCATATTCAGCCTTCAGAGCGTCAGCCTCGGCGCGCAGCTTGGCAGCTTCCGCCAACTGTTCCTTGATCTGGGCGATCCGGCCGTCGAGCACATTGCCGATCAGCGCGGGGACCTTCTTGATCAGGAGGATAAGGATGAAGACCGCCATGGCCAGGCTGACCCAAGCGGTCGCGTCCATGCCGACGGCCTTCGGGTCAGTGTGCGGCGCCACGCCTTCATGCGCGACGGTGCCTACCGGCTCCATACCTTCGGAATGAATGGCGTCGTCAAGATGCGGAGGCGTACCTTCGCTATGCTGTGCTGCTGCCTCAGCCATGGGCCAGTGCCGCCTTTACTGCGTTGCGGGCCGCTTCGTCCGACGCATTCACGCCGGAAATACGAGCGACCATGTCGCGCGCCGCTTCGGCGGCGACGGTTTCAATTTCTGCCATCGCTGCCTGGCTGGCCGCCTGGATGCGGGCTTCGGCTGCGCCGATCCGCGTGGCGATTTCAGCGTCGGCGGCAGCAAGCTGCACTTCGGAAGCCTTCGCAGCTTCCGCTTTCGCCCGGGCCAGCGTTGCCTGGGCCGCAGCCCTGCTTTCCGCATCGCGGGTGCGATAATCAGCCTCTGCCTCATCGGCGCGGGCGAAGGCAGCCTTGGCTGCGTCCAGATCACCTGTGATCTTCGCGTCGCGCGCGTCGGCCGTCGCCTGAACCTTAGGGACCATACCCTGGCCGATGACGAAGAAGACAAAGCCGAATGTCAGCAGCATCCAGAAAATCTGCGATGCATAGGTTTCGGCAATTTGCGCGATTTGAGGCATTATAGGTCCGTCCGATCAGGGCGCCGTCAATTCATGCGTGCGGACGGGACGGCGACAGCCGCCCTGCCCGCACGCCAAGCGGTTGTCAGGCCACGAACACCAGGATCATGGCGATAACGAACGCCAGCAGACCCAAAAGTTCGGCTGCGGCGAAACCGATGAACAGGCGGCCCTGCTGGCCGTCAGCGGCACCCGGATTGCGCAGCGCGCCTTCCAGGAACGATGCGAACACGTTGCCCACACCGAGCGAGGCGAGGCCCGCACCAATAGCGGCCAGGCCAGCACCGAGCAGCTTTGCGGCTTCTGCGTCCATGTCGTAAACTCCCTTTTCTAAACTCGAACAAATGGTTGGAAAAATAGTGGAAACTTAGTGGAGGTTCTCGGCATCGTTCAGATAGACCGAAGTCAGCAGCGCGAACACATAGGCCTGGATCACCGCCACCAGCACTTCCAGAGCGCTGATACCGATCATCAGAACGAAGCTGGCGGAACCGACCGTCAGGCCATATCCGGCACCCGCGTTGGAGCTGTTGATGACGAACCCCGCCAGCACCTTGAGCAGAACGTGCCCGGCGGTCATGGCAACGAACAGTCGCAGACCAAGGCTGAACGGCCGCACCATGAACGACACCAGCTCGATCGGGAAGATCACCGGGATCATAGGCAGCGGCGTACCATGGGGCACGAACAGCGAGAAGAAGTGCAGGCCATGCTTCCAGAAGCCAACGATCAGCACGATCGAGAAGCTCAGGATCGCGAGAACACCGGTAGCCGTGAAGTGGCTGGTAAAGGTGAACGGATGCAGGCCAATCAAACCAAGCGGCAACAGGCCAAGCAGGTTCGCCAGCAGGATGAACATGAACAGCGAGAAGACATAAGGAATATATTTCTTGCCGCCCTCGCCCACATTGGCGATCAGCAGGCTTTTGATGAAGCCGGTCATATATTCGACCGCCATCTGCCAGCGGCCGGGCACCAGTTCGCGCTTCATGCCGCCGATCACGAAGATCCACAGCACCACAGCAGCAGCCACCATGTAGAGCGCGCTGTTGGTGAAGGCGATGTTGAAGCCGCCAAGCGACAAGTGATCCGTACCGAACAACGGTTCGATCGCAAACTGGTGCATCGGATCGATTTTGCCGGATTGTGCCACGATGACCCCTGTAACGTCTGCTATTCGGACTAAGATAAAAGCGTCCCTATTCGCCGGGACGCTTCGTCGTCGTCAATCTGATGATGTTCCTGAAGGCAACCACGATCCCAAGACCGAGGAAACCGAGCAGGAGCCATGGGGATGTCCGCAGAAAGTAGTCCAAAGTCCCACCAACCACGGCACCACCGGCAAGACCGCCGATCAGTTCTGCGAGAACCCTGTTGCCCAGGCGCGATCCATCATCGCCCTGTTGCTTCGTGGTCCCCTGTCTGACCTTTTCGGCTCGTTCGGCCTTCGCGATCCGTTCCTCAAGGGAAGTGATGCGCTCGTCCTCATCTGCCGGGTCTTGCCCGGGCACATCCTGCGTCATGGCCGTTCCTTTCCGTTCAGGCAGATAAGCCAACGTCAGGCGGCATGGCGCGTGCGGTTGCACCCGTCAAGGCGCGGCCCGTTTAGAAAGGGCTTTCGGGATAGTCAACCGTAGTTGGTCAGGAGAATTGCGCTTCCACTCGCCGCAGCGGCGAAACGCCCCGCAGTCGGGCAATTACCCCGCGGTCGCGCAATAGGTCGGCAGGGCGATCGGCCCGGCACCCTTGGTTTGCCAGGGACCCGCGCCCACGCGATAAACCTGACCCTGCTTCACGCGGTTGCTCAATGTCTGGCAACCCGTGGCTGCCGCCATATCCTGAACCGTGACGCCTCGCTTGCTGGCAAGGTCGGTATAGGCCGCGCGCCGCTTGATGTTGATCGATTCGACTTCCGATCGCACCGCCGCGCTTACCGATCCAGCGATGCCCAGATAGCCGTCCGCCTGTTCGCCCACGGCGCCCTCCGCCATTGCAGCGGCAACCGCGCCCGACTGCGCGCGAGCAGGCGCGCTCGCAACAAGGCCCGTGGCCAGCGCGACGGCGGCACCTGCGACGATCATCAAAAGCTTGCGTGTCATTGCGGGAACAACTCCGGGTTATTCTGGATAAGATCCTGTGCATCACGCTGAAGGCGTACGACGACCTCCTGCTGCACCTTTACATTCAGGTTGATTTCGATCGGCTTGTCCGGTGCCTTCACCTGGATGCAGCCCGTCAGGGCCAAACCGGCGAAACCCGCCGCAAAGATAGCTTGTGTCTTCATTTCTGTTCCCTGTTTCTCACAGTGTCGCTTTCCGCAGGGTTAACTGCAATCCCTTTGCGAATCTTCTCCTGCATCTGATCCCCTATGCTGTTCTGTATAAGCATAGTGGGGTCGATGAAGGATTTTGCGGTGCCCAGCAGGCCTCGAAATGGCGCCGCGATGCGGACATTGAAGATGAAAGGCAATCCGGTGAGGTTGCGCGCCATGCCCGCCGGAACATCGCCCAGCTTCCCCCGGTTGACGCCGTTGAACACGACATTGGTCACCATCTCTCCATCAAGCGCTCCGTCCATCAGGATGGTGAGGCATTTATATTGCAGATTCTTGAGCGCATCGAAGGCCAGCTTGCCCATCACGCCCAATTGCTCGTTCGAAACCGGCCCAACATAAGACAGCGTCCCCGACTGGCGGTTGGGATCGCAAGGCACCGTGGGGAGCACCCCTTCGGGCATGATGAGGGGCGGCATGCCCTGCTGCCTTGCGGTCAGCACGCCCCCCGCGACGCGGCCGCCCTGAGCATTGAATATCAGCGGCATGATCCCGTCGAACGTACCTGTGGCCGATATATTCTCAAGCTCCATCGTCTGGATGAAGGCACCCGCATCAATGCCGATAACGCGGAACGTCAGATAGCGGTCCACATCGGCACTGAAGTCCATGGTCGTCGGCAACAGAACCAGTTGCCCGCCAGAAAAGGGCCAGCCGCCGCCCTCGATGCGGACCTTCTGCCCAGGTTCCAGCCTGTAGCGGACAAGGCCATCGCGGACTTCAACACCGGGATTGACCATCCTGATCCGCATTTCCTGCCCCGGCGCACTCACCAGCCCCAGCAGATCGGTAAAGTGCAATTCGCCGGACATTCCCTCTACCGGGCCGAACGCCGCCGCCAACTTGGCATTATTATCGGTGCGGAACACGCCATCGCTGGTCACATCCGTGCCGTTCCACCGGATATGCCCCTCGCCCGTTACCGTCGCATTGACGTTGGCGACTACCCCCAGCGCCAGCCGGGTCACGTCCTCGGGCTGCAAATTGGGACCGAACATCAACCCCGGCACAGTCAAGTCGGCCTTGCCCCGGCCCGAGCCCAGATCATGCGAAATATCCGCACGCGCGACCAAGGCATCGTTGCGCGGCGCCCGCAGCGTTCCTGTCGCCAGAATTCGGCCCTCCCGCAAGCTGAGGGCGAAGTCTGGCACCTTCAACGGCTCAAACCGTCCCGGCGTCTGGGCATCGCGCACCATCACCGACGCGGCGAGCTTTAACGCTCCTCGCGCGAAACTCCATTCGCCCGCGCCATCCTCGACGATCAGTGGAACGGAACCGATTCGCGCGTTGGTTCCTGCCAGCTTTCCCGTCAAACCCTGTTCCGTAGCCCTGCCGGTCAGCGTTTGCGCGACCAGCCGCACCGGAGATGCTTCAGGCCCGATCGCCAGTTCCGCCCGAGATAGCGAAAAGCCCTCCTGACCGATGGCGACCCTTGCCCGCTCCGCCGACAGCCGCATCGGGCTTTGGCCGCTACGTCCTCGCAGGTCGAGATTGCGGATCTCGGCCCCCGCGCTCACCCCGCCCGGCCCCGTCGCCACCAGAGCACCGCCGCCGATTGGGCACAGCGTCTGCCGGGTTCGCCCGACCGAAAAGCTGCCGTAACGCGCCTCCTCCAACGCCAACGGCACGCAGCGCCGGTTGATAGCGATCGACCCATCAGCATTCAGCTGTCCCACGACCGGCAGCACGAGGCCGCGCAGCCGTCCGCCGGGCAGCGGGCCGTCCAGCCTTGCCACTGTTGAAAAGAGCGTATCTCCCCCAGGTCCGGCGGTGAAACGTACCGGCTCGAGCGCCAGCCTGGCATCACGAGCCGCATATGGGTCGATAAAAAGCTGTCCACCCAGTCCGCCACCCGGCCGCCGTGCCAGCCGCAGTGCAGCCTTCGGCAATCCACCGCCATCCGTCGTGAGCGCGCCATCCAGCGCCCAGTCGATGGCCGCTCCCGCCTTGCCCGGCCAGGCAATCGTCACCCTGCCATCGCCGGGAATCGTCACGCGCGCGCCGCTGCTTGATTCGAATCCACTGTTCGTCAGCACGACGCTTCCACCCTGGCCGCTTTGCGCGAAGGCAAGGCTGGTTCGCAGCACATTATCCTCCCCCGCACGGCGCACCGCATCGGCCAGCCGTTCAGCCAGCGGCGCCAGAGGCGTGCCCGCCGCAGACCGCTTCAACCCCGCGAGAGGATCACGTCCGGGAAGACTCAGTTGATGCGCCGACAAACGCCCGCTGGCCTGTGACTTACCTTTTGCGACGCTCCAAGCGCCGACAATCTCCGACTGACCTGCCTTGAGCCCCGCCATGCCCAGTGCCGCCGCGCCGATCCGCGCACGGCCAGCCGTCGCCGACGCATTGCCATCAAAGTCGATCCGTCCGACGGGTTTCGCCAGCACCATGCCAGAGGACTTCAGCGCCTCGGCTCCCAGCACGACATGGCCGTTCCACCGATCCAGCGCCTTGCCGATCCAGACATCCATGTCCGCCCTCGGCTTGGCCGCGCCAGTCGCGCTGCTCCTGCATCCAAGAGCCGTCGCCTGTGCCGGTCCAACCAGATGCGGCCGCTCATTCCTTATGGCGACATCCAGCAAGGCGGTCATACCGGCCATGCTGCACCCCGCGAACGCCGCCCGTGGCATGGCAGCGGCAAGGCGGCCGTCGAAGCCGGACCTCAGATTGCCCTTGCCGTCGATCTGCATGCCGACCACTCCGGCATCGGTATCAAGCCGCATGCGCGCATCGCGCAGCGCAAGGACGATGTCCGGCAGACTGAACGGCGCCTTAGACGCAGGATCGCGGAACTTGTCCAATTCCCCCAGCCGAAGCACCCCATCACGATAAGAACCGCGCAGCCGCACGCCCCCGGCCCTCACGGCCGACACGTGCGGGGACAGGCCAGTAAATGCCAGATCCACTTCCACCCACCGGGCAGTCAGATCGGGATTCGCTGGATCGCCAAGGACGATATTCTCGATACGCTGAGTGCGAAGGCCAATGTCCTTCAGGTCATAGCTCGCCTGGACGCCGCGCCGGTTCATCTCCCGCCCAATGAAATTTTCCGCGATCGGCGCTCTCTGGGTCCACAACGCAACAAGGATCAGCGCCAGGGACCCCGTCCCTACGCCCAGCCAGCGTAACCAGCCGCGGCGAATTCCCTCTTCGCCGTCCTCAACTTCCATGCTTATGGCCAACCCCGGCTTTCACACTTGATCCGTAACGCCTGCATAACGTCTGACGCTCCCTAAATATCCTTGCCCGATATTTGCGCAACGCATAGGTCCATTTCTCTGAACGGGGGATTATAAAGCATTGGCGGACAGGGAAGTTGTGGTCAGCCATGACGGCGTGGGACATCGCGCCCGGCTTCGGCAGAAGTTGGCGGAAAGCGGCGGTGATGCGCTGCACGACCATGAGCTTATCGAATATCTGCTGGCCCTTGCCATTCCCCGCCGCGACACCAAGCCGCTGGCCAAGGCGTTGCTACGTGAATTTGGCGGCATCGGTGGCTTGATGACCGCCGATTGGCAGGCGATCGCGCGCGTCCCCGGCATGGGCGACACCAGCATTGCCGCTGTCAAGATCGTGCATGCCACCCTGCTGCGCATGCTCCGCAACGAGGTGTCACAGCGTCCGGTCCTTGCAAGCTGGCAAGCCCTGCTCGATTATTTGCGGGCCGACATGGCCTATCTCCCGGTGGAGCGCGTCCGCGTGCTTCACCTCAACAGCCGCAACATGCTGGTCCGCGACGAGCATATGGGCGACGGCTCGATCGACCAGGCCGCCATCTACACACGTGAAGTCATACGCCGCGCCATCGATCTTGGCTCATCAGCGCTGATCCTGGTGCACAACCACCCCAGCGGCTCTCCCGAACCCAGCCGACAGGATATCGAGATTACCCGCCAGATCGCCGAAGCAGGCAAGCGCCTCAACATCGCGGTGCATGATCATATCATCATCGGATCGCAGGGACACAGCAGCCTGCGCGCGATGGGGCTATTGTAGGACCGTCCTTCTTACCACCGGCAGGAAGGATGTTCCACGGACGTCCTAACCCTCGAATCCCACCGAAAGAAATTCAGGCACAGGTCCGTTCCAGCCCTCATCCGGACCTTCGTCCCGAACATCGGCGCGACGCGACTTTGAACCATCACCTTGCTGGCGGGCAGGACGAGGCTCTTCCCGCCGTTCGTCCTCCTTGCGCTTGGCGGGCTTGCGCTCCACCTTCCGCTCGCTATCCCGGCGCGGCTCGTCGGCCAAATCTACCTTTGCAGAGGCACCGGCAGGAGCTGCGATCATCTCGATCTTCTGCCCGATCAGCTTCTGAATATTATCGATCGCCTCGGCATCTTCCGGGGTCACAAAAGTATAGGCGACACCCGATGCCCCCGCACGCCCGGTACGGCCAATGCGATGAACATAATCGTCCGGATGCCAGGGCGCATCGAAATTGAAGACGTGGCTGACACCCTTGATATCAAGCCCGCGCGCCGCGACGTCGGACGCTACCAGGATATTCACCGACCCCGCCCGGAACCGCTCCAGTTCGGCAATTCGCGACGACTGATCGATGTCTCCATGAATCTCGCCCGACTTGAAACCGTAGCGCTGCAGGCTCTTGTTCAGTTCACGAACGGTGGTCTTGCGATTGCAGAAGATCACCGCGCTCAGCACTTCCTCATGCTCCAGCATCGCGCGCAGGGCTTCGCGCTTCTTACGCGAATCAACCTTCACCAGCCTCTGGGTGATGTTGGTGGAGGCAGTGGCGGGCCGCGCCACTTCAATCGACTTGGGATTGCTCAGGAACCGATCCGCCAGCTTCTTGATCGGCGCGGGCATGGTCGCTGAAAACAGCAGTGTCTGCCGCTGCGAGGGCAATTTGGTGCAGATTTCCTCAATGTCCGGGATGAACCCCATGTCCAGCATGCGGTCAGCTTCATCGATGACCAGCATCGAACAGCCGTTCAGCAATATCTTGCCGCGCTGGAACAGGTCCATCAGTCTGCCCGGCGTGGCGATCAGCACATCGACGCCCTTTTCCAGGGCTTTGAGCTGATCGCCCATCTGCACGCCGCCGATCAGCAGCGCCATGTTGAGCTTGTGATATTTCCCGTACTTCTCGAAATTCTCGGCAACCTGCGCCGCGAGTTCGCGCGTCGGCTCCAGAATGAGCGAACGGGGCATCAACGCACGAGCCCGGCCATGGGCCAGAATATCGATCATCGGCAAAACGAAGCTGGCGGTCTTGCCCGTCCCCGTCTGCGCGATGCCGATAATGTCCTTCATCATCAGCACGGGGGGGATCGCCTGCGCCTGAATCGGCGTCGGCGTATCGTATCCAGCCTCGTTAACGGCCTTCAACAGTTCATCGGAAAGGCCGAGATCGGCAAAAGTCATTCAATTGTCCGGGACAGAGGCTCTCCGCAACGCACTCATGCATCACGGAAATCGCGCGCGCCTTGCGGAAATATTGGCATCTTGTCAAGAAAATCGCGCATCGCAGCGCGCTTCAACAGGGATCAATCGTCCCCGTCCGCCTCTTCCAATCGCCGGAAACTGTCGATCACGCAACTAAGCCCACTACGCGCCTGCAATTCATCGCGCCCGGAACAAAGCGACCCATCCTCATCCGGCTCGACATAAAATCCCGAGTAGAAGCCTGTCGAACTGCACCCCCGCTCCAGCCGAGCCCTATAGCGGTGATTATCTGCCAGCAGCAGATCGACGCCATTATCCACAATGACGCTGGCTGACCGGATCGACCGCAAGGCGATGCAGCGTGGCCCCTTCTTTTCCTTCCACGCACGCCCCGCCTGTGGAGCGATGGGCGCGGGCGCTCGTCCCTTTTTCGCCATTGGCACGCGAATGATGATCCGTTGCTCGATCGACATCTGCGCCAATTGTACGGGCTCACTCACGGGCGCGACAAGGAGCAACAGGACGGAATGAAGCAAATCGAACCCCTTTTGGGGCGGCACGCTATGGGCCGGTGGTTGAACCGTCGATGAATTCCGGGGCATAGCATTGCAGTATGATAGGGCAAGACATCATCGACAGGTTCATAGCCTTGCTGGGGCCAAAGGGCGTCGTGACCGACGCGGACGACATCGCTCCCTGGCTTACCGATTGGCGGGGACGTTTTCACGGTGCCGCTGCCGCCATTCTCCAGCCTTCCAATACGGACGAAGTTGCCGCGACCGTCACACTCGCAGCAGATCTTCACGTGCCCCTGGTTCCTCAGGGCGGCAATAGCTCGATGGTCGGCGGCGCGACTCCTCCGGATGACGGGTCGGCGTTTATCCTGTCTCTGCGCCGGATGAACCGCATCCGCTCCCTTTCTCCCGACGACAATCTCGCAATATGCGAAGCAGGCGTCATCCTCGAAACCCTCCACGATGCCGCGGAGCAAGCCGGGCGCCGCTTCCCGCTCAGCCTCGGCGCGAAGGGATCGGCGACGATCGGCGGCCTCATATCGACCAACGCAGGCGGCACTCAGGTGCTGCGCCATGGGACGATGCGCGCACTTGTCGAGGGGCTGGAGGCAGTCCTCCCCGACGGAACTATCCTGCATGGCCTCGACGCGCTCAAGAAAGACAATCGCGGCTATGACCTCAAACAGTTGCTGATCGGCGCGGAAGGAACGCTCGGCATCATCACCGCCGCCTCGCTCCGCCTCGTCCCTGCGATCGCGATCCGCGCAGTCGGCTGGGTCGGCGTCCGCTCGCCCGCCGATGCGCTTGCCCTGCTCCGCCTGGCCGAAAGGCAATTGGGCGACAGCGTCGAGGGGTTCGAGATTATCGCCGACGATGGCCTCGGCCATGTCCTGTCCCACATTCCTGGCACTCGCTGCCCAATCGAGACGCGCACGCCCTGGCATGTGCTGATCGAAATCGATGATGCCGACCTGTCCGGCCCATCTCCGGCCGAGCGTCTTGAAGGAGCGCTGACGCAAGCGCTCGAACAAGGACTCGCTGTTGATGCCACGATCGCCGCCAATGATGCTCAGGCAGCGGCGTTCTGGCGCCTGCGCGAATCACTGTCCGAAGCGGAACGCGCGCAGGGACCGGCGCTGCAATTTGACATCAGCGTGCCCGTAGCCCGCATGCCCTCCTTCATGATCGACATGGCCGCGGCGGCCGAACGCACCTTCGCGGGAACCACCGCCTCCTCCTTCGGTCATCTTGGCGATGGCAATGTCCACTTCCATGTCCGCGCGCCCAAGGGAACGATGGACGGCCCCGCCTGGATCGCGGCAGAAGGGAAGTCGATCAACGCCTTCGTCCATGATGCCGTCGTCGCGGCGGGCGGCTCGATTTCGGCGGAACATGGCATCGGCCAGATGAAACGGGCCGAACTCGGCCGCCTTGCCAGTCCTGCCCGGCTACATGCCCTGCGCGCGATCAAGGCTGCGTTTGACCCCCTTGGCCTCATGAATCCGGACAAGCTGATCCCTCGTCCCGAAGAGGGCTAGAGGGCGCTGGGCTGGCTCGACAAAGCAATTGCCTCCCACCCACAAGGTCTTTATCGCCCACACCCAGTTTTTAGGAAAGGCAGCGCAGCCAACATGCGCTGCTTCGATAGGATGGAACAGCATCATGGCTAGCGCGCCCGCCAACAATCTCCCCGTGTTTTACAACGACCTGCTCCCGCTCAGCAGCGTCGATCATGCGAGCTATCGCAGCCGCTCGGTGGAGTCCGCGCCCTTCCTCACGAAGCAGCATGCCGTTCCCCTGACCGTCGATGAATTCGTCGCGGCCCAACGGTTTGTGCCGATTATCTTCTCCGCCGGTGACGAAGCGGTGCCGCTGGCGCTGATGGGCCTGAACGAAGGCGTCAACACCTTCCTCGACGATGAAGGCAAGCTGCGCGGCCCCGCCTATGTCCCCGCCTATGTCCGCCGCTATCCTTGGATGCTGGCGAAGCTGCGCCCCGACACCGACGAACTGTCGCTCTGCTTCGATCCGACCAGCGAAGCGGTCGGCGAGTTTGAGGAAGGCCAGCCCCTTTTCGAAGATGGCAAGCCGACCGAACTCACTCAGGGCGTTCTCAAATTCTGCGAGGATTTCGAACAGGCTGCCGCGCGGACTGGCCAGTTCATGAAAGACCTGAAGGAACTGGACCTGCTGATGGACGGTGAAGTTGCCATCCAGGTGCCCGGCAACGATCAACCTTTCGTCTATCGCGGCTTTCGCATGGTGAACGAGGAAAAGCTGCGTGACATGCGTGGCGACCAGCTGCGAAAGATCAGCCAGAACGGCATGCTGCCCCTTATCTACGCGCATCTTTTCTCACTGCAGCTCATCCGCGAAGTTTTCGAGTCGCAGATCACGCAGGGCAAGGGACCCCTTCCCGTCCCGGCAACGCCACAAACTGCCGACGCCTGACGCTGCAAATTAACCTGCATCAATAATGCGATAGAAAAGCTTTTTGTCGGCCCCTTGAAACTGGGCTCGCCCTCCTTTATCTTTCGAACATACGGCGCACCTGCCCCCCTTTCGGGTGTGTCGTATGGGCGCCTCCCCCTTTTGGAGGCGTCTCCTCCCTGAACCTTGGCCACCCCATGTAATACATGGGGTGGTTTTTTATGGGCCGAACAAGGCAAGTGGTTTCGCTTGACGGCGAACCCCTCTCCCCCTAAACGCCACCGCCTGCCAGCCGCCCGTGCGGCCAAGGCCCCTTCGTCTAGCGGTTAGGACGCGGCCCTCTCACGGCTGAAACACGGGTTCGATTCCCGTAGGGGTCACCACCTGCCCATTTGGGCGCAGAATGCTGCGATTCAGCCTTTCTAGACCTCTCGCTGGTACAGCGAGATGAGAACGGCACAGATGGCACAGCCGGGGCGGCCCACGACAGACGCTTATTACCTCCGCAGACAGATCCCTGAGAACTTGCGCCATGCTTTCGGCACGTGGGCGGTGCACCACTCGTTTCAATCCAGATATGAAAAGTCGCCAATTCTGCTTGATGAGGCTTTGAAAGGTCGCGCCTCGGCAGGCTGACAATCTGTGAATTTTTATATTAAATTTATCGATCAGACCTTTGAATGTTCCGCGTGATTACCGCAGAATCGTCTTCATTGCTTTACTCTAAGTCCTTTTCAAAGCGGCAATCCCACATAATTTTCCGCGATAGCCGCCTGCGCCGCCTTGGAAGAGGCAATATAGTCCAGTTCGGCAACCTGCATTCGCCGGTCGAACGCATCCATTTCCGGAAAGCGGTGCATCAGCCGCGTCAGCTGCCAGGAAAATCGTTCCGCTTTCCAAATCCGCGCCAGCGCCTGCGGGGAATAGCCCACTATCGCATCCCCGTCCCCCCGCCGGAACCATCCGGTCAAGGCAGCCGAAAGATAGAATATATCCGACGCCGCGAGGTTCAGCCCCTTCGCTCCCGTCGGCGGCACGATATGCGCGCTGTCCCCCGCCAGCATCAACCGCCCATGCTGCATCGGCTCGAATACGAAGGATCGCAGCGGCGCGATCGACTTCTCCAATGCTGGCCCGCGCACCATCCGTGCACCCGCTTCAGGCCCCAGCCGCACGGCCAACTCATCCCACAGCCGATCGTCCGGCCAATCCTCGATCCGTTCATCCAGTGACACTTGAATATAATAGCGGCTGCGCGTCCCCGATCGCATGGACGCCAGCGCAAAGCCCCGTTCATGATTGGCATAGATCAGTTCGTCATCGCACGGTGGCACGTCCGCCAGGATGCCCAGCCAACCGAACGGATATAGCTTCTCATAGGCGGTCGCTACGCCAGCCGGTATGGCTCGCCGCGAAGGACCGTGAAAGCCGTCGCACCCGCAAATAAATTCGGCATCTATCCGTTCCTGCCGACCATCCTTGCGATAGGTCAGGTACGGCGCGTCGCTGTCAAAGTCATGCAATGCCACGTCATCCGCTTCGTAGACGATCTCCAGACCACGCCCGGCCGCCGCCTCCATCAGGTCGCGGGTAATCTCCGTCTGGCCATATACCATGACCTGCCGTCCGGTCAGGCCCGCGATATCAATGCGGATCGACCGCTCGCTACTGGCCAGGTGAAAGCCGTCATGGGGCAACCCTTCACGATGCATCCGTTCGCCAAGGCCCAGCCGGTCCATCAAGTCCGTCGTGGTCCGCTCCAGCACGCCTGCGCGGATGCGCCCCAGGACATAGCTGTCCGATGCTCGCTCCACCACGATGACCTCCAGCCCCTCCGCCCGAAGCAAATGGCCCAGCAGCAGCCCGGCAGGCCCCGCGCCTATGATGGCGACCTGTGTCTTCATGAAACCTCTCCCGCATCTGACGCCGTGCATGATGCGCGAGGCGACCCTTGCCGGACATGGGGGAACTGGCCTATGACTTGGATGATCCAGCAGCTTTTGATGGCGAACCATGGCCACTCCCATCCACAGTTTCTACCTCTACGGAGAGCCTCAGCGCAGCGTTGCGGAGGGCTTTGTCCATGTCGAAAGCCTGGACGATCGTTCCCGCCCCAGCGAGTGGACGATCCAGCCGCATCTCCATCGCGATCTCAACCATATCATCCTCATCGCCGAAGGCGGCGGATCGATGCGGGCGGATGGGGAAAGCGTCACCTTTGAAGCGCCCTGCCTGCTGCTGGTGCCAGCAGGGATCATCCACGGTTTTGCCTGGCACCGCGACTCGCGGGGCTGGGTGACGACTATCGCGGACAGCTATCTGCGCCACCTATTGGAGCGTGACGCCGACCTTCAACCGCTCTTCCGTGCGCCCCGCGCCATCGCCATACCCAGCGCCGCCGAAGTGGAAACCCGCATCGGCGCACTCGCCCGCGAGCTTGCATGGTCCGGCCCCGGACAACGCGCCGCCGTCGAAGCGCTCCTCCTCTGGCTCATGGTCCAGGCGTTACGCCACGCGGCCCTGTGCGACGCCAGCGCCAGCAGCGGCGGCCGCCAGGCCCGCCTCGTCGCCCGCCTGCGCGATCGGATCGAACTGCGTTTCCGCAAGCGGGAGCCTGTCGCTGCCCACGCCCGCGCGCTGGGCGTCAGCGAAACCGCGCTCCGCCAAGCCTGCGCCCACGCCGCAGGGCTCTCCCCTGCCGCCATGCTCGACGAGCGCGCCCTGCTCGAAGCCCGCCGCCTGCTCCTTTATTCCAACCTGTCGGTCGCGGAAGTCGGCTACGCGGTGGGTTTCGAGGACCCCGCGTACTTCTCCCGCTTCTTCGCCCGCCATACCGGCCGCTCACCCCGCGACTGGCGCGCCGCCCGGGGACGGGCTGTCATCGCCGGATAAGGCGAACCTCTCACCCCAGCTGCTTCTCCAACTCGCCCAGCACCCGGTAGCAGTCGAACACCTTCGCCACGCTCGAATTAGGCTCCCGCCCCTCGCGGATGGCGCTCACAAATTCCCGGTCCTGCAACTCGATCCCGTTCATCGACACGTCCACCTTCGACACGTCGATCGGCTCTTCCTTGCCGTTCACCAGATCATCATAGCGCGCGATATAGGTGCCCGTATCGCCGATATAGCGAAAGAAGGTCCCCAGCGGCCCGTCATTGTTGAAGCTCAGCGAAAGCGTACAGATCGCCCCGCTCTCGCTCTTCAACTGGATCGACATGTCCATCGCAATGCCCAGTTCGGGATGGATCGGCCCCTGCATCGCATGCGCGTCCACGATCCGCCCCGCCTGATAGGCGAACAGATCCACCGTATGCGCCGCATGGTGCCACAGCAGATGGTCGGTCCATGACCGCGCCTCACCCTTGGCATTGATGTTCTTGCGGCGGAAGAAATAGGTCTGCACATCCATCTGCTGGACGTTGAACGCGCCTGCCTTGACCTGCCGATGCACCCATTGATGGCTGGGGTTGAAGCGCCGCGTATGCCCGACCATGCAGGTCAGCCCCGTCTCTTCCTGCTTGCGCAATACTGCCTGCGCATCGGCCCAGCTATCGGCCAGCGGTATCTCAACCTGCACATGCTTGCCCGCATCCATGCAGGCGATCGCCTGTTCCGCATGCATCTGCGTCGGCGTGCACAGGATCACCGCGTCGACATCATCGCGCGCCAGCGTCTCGGCCAGCTCGGTCGTCGCATGCCCGATCCCATATTTTGCCGCGATCGCCTGCGTCGGCTCCAGATTGCGCCCGACCAGCGAAGTGACGGTCACGCCGTCGATATTCTTCAAACCATCCAGATGCTTTTCACCAAAAGCCCCCGCACCGGCCAGCGCGATCCTCATATTCTAACTCCTCATCTTACTGGCCGCGCGCTCTGGCTATCGCTGCATCAGCGCGCGCATCACCGTCATGAATTGCTGATAAGTCTGCCCCACATTGGCTGCGGACTGGCTATATGCCGGGTCTTGCCGATTGATACCGACGACCGGCCAATCCGCCTGGTGCAGCGCTGTCGCCGTCCGAAACTTGCCAAAGGCATCGCGAAACCGACGACTATCTTCATCGGACAGGTTCAGCTGCGCGTCCGCCTGGCACAATCGGTTGATCTGTTCCTGCAAGGTCCGCCGGGCCTGTAAATATTGCTTTTCCCAGCCCGGCTCCGCGCCGGTGGATAGCACCCCCAGCTGCTTATGCACCTGCTCCAGCCTGACCAATGCATCCTCGATGTCGGCGCGCGCCATCATCCATCCCTTCGATTGTCGTTATGAATCGTCGGGTTTCAACACCAGATGCCCGACCGCCGTATTGGATGCGGGAACATGATAATGGCGATGCAGCGGCGTGACCTTCCTGCCCAGCGCACCGCGCATGATCAGCCACATCACCATCTCGATCCCCTCCGATCCGGTTTCCCGCAGATATTCGATATGCGGGATGGCGCGCAACTGCCCATTATCTTCGGCACTTAACAGGTCCAGGAAGCGATTGTCCCATTCGGCGTTGATCAACCCGGCGCGCGGCCCCTGCAACTGATGGCTCATCCCGCCCGTGCCCCACACCTGCACGTTCAGATCCTCGGGGAAACTTTCCACCGCCCGCGCGATCGCCTCGCCCAGCAACCAGCAGCGATTGCCCGACGGCGGCGGATAGGTGACGACGTTGACGGCCAGCGGAACGACCTTCACCGGCCATTTATCAGGCTGATTGAACATCAGGCTCATCGGCACGGTTAATCCATGATCGACATCCATCTCGTTGATGATGGTCATGTCGAACTCGTCCAGGATCAGGCTCTGCGCGATGTGCCAGGCAAGGTCGGCATGCCCCTCCACATCGGGCACCGGCCGCGGCCCCCATCCCTCGTCGCAAATGCCGTAGCGGTCGGCACAACCAATCGCGAAGGTCGGAATGATCTTCATGTCGAAAGCGGACGCATGGTCATTATAGACCAGTATGACGACGTCCGGCTTTTCCTGCGCGATCCATTGCCGCGACCAATCGTAGCCCGCGAACAAAGGCGCCCAATAGGGCTCGCCCACTTTGCCATTGTCCATCGCCGCGCCGATCGCGGGCACATGGCTGGTCCCTACGCCAGCGGTAATGCGGGCCATCAACGTTTCTCCCTTATCGATCGCTGGCCTTCGGGTGATCGCCCTCCCGCAATCATCATGGCCTGATACTCTTCCGTGCTCATGCCGGTCATGGTTCCCACCGCCTGCAAAAAGGACATGCCGTCGGTCGAAAATACCTTGGCCAGGAAATAGATATTGCCGCCCAGATCCAGGCAACGATTATAGTCGCGATCCAAAATCGCCTGCCGCTGATCTTCGGTCATCGGCCATTCGTTCAGATAGGCGCGCTCGTCCGCCTTCCACCGTTCGCGATTATCGCCTTTCATCAGGCTCATCGCGAACTGGTTCATCCAATATCCCTGCCGCGCGCGCTTTCCCGTATAGACGCGCGTGCCGGGGATATCGTCAAATTCGGCCAGATATTCATGGATATCAACGCTCATCCGCGGTTCTCCAGACAAGAAAAAATCCATCTTCCGCCTCGTCCTTCCACAGCAGGGACAGAAGATGGACCCACCCCCCAAGGGGCTACAAGGGGGGTGCGGTAGCTCACAGGCCGCGCGCCTTCAGTTGCGCGTCCAGACGCGGGAAGACGCGGCGGGCATTGCCCTCGAATATCGCGTGTCGTTCCGCATCGCTGATATCCAGCGCGTCGACATAGCGCTTGGTATCATCGAAATAATGGCCGGTCGTCGGATCGATCCCGCGCACCGCGCCGACCATTTCCGATCCGAACAGGATATTCTTGTTGTCGATCACATCGGCCAGCAGATCGACGCCCGGCTGATGATAGACGCAGGTGTCGAAAAAGATGTTGTTCATCAGATGCGTGTCCAGGCTCGGCTTCTTCAGCATGTCGGCCAGCCCCCGATACCGCCCCCAATGATAGGGCGCCGCCCCGCCGCCATGCGGAATGATGAAGCGCAGCGTCGGGAAATCCGCGAACAGGTCGCCCTCCAGCAACTGCATGAAGGCGATCGTGTCCGCCGCGATATAATAGCCGCCGGTCGCATGCATCGCCGGGTTGCAGCTGCCCGACACATGGATCATCGCCGGAACGTCCAGCTCGACCATCTTCTCGTAAAAGGGATACCAGTAACGATCGGTCAGCGGCGGATGCTGAAAATGCCCGCCGCCGGGATCGGGATTGAGGTTGCACCCAATAAAGCCCAGCTGCGTGACGCACCGTTCCAGCTCCGCGATGCTGTTGCCCATGTCGGCCTTTGGCGACTGCGGCAGCATGCAAACGCCAGCAAAAGTCTGGGGATACAGCCCCACCACCCGCGCGATCAGGTCATTGCACCGCATCGCCCACTCCCGGGCGACCTCCGCATCCCCAACATGCGGCGCCATCGCCGAAGCACGAGGCGAAAAGATCGTCAGGTCCGCGCCCCGTTCCTTGATAAGGCGCAACTGGTTGGACTCGATCGTGTCGCGGATCTCATCATCGCTGATCTCAGGATAAGGCGGCGCAGCAACGCCCGCCTTGAACGCCGCCTTCTGCTCCTCCCGCCAGGCATCATGCCCCTTGGGGAGCACGGTATAATGGCCATGGCAGTCGATAATCAGGCTCATTGCGTTCCTATCCTCATCCTTCTCACACCACCCATCCTTACCGTCATCCCAGCGAAAGCTGGGATCTCAGGCCTTCACCCACTTCACCAAGCCGTCACACCGGGCCTGACCCGGGGTCCCGCTTTCCATTCACGGGAGCCCGACCCAGCCAGCGAGACCCCGGATCAAGTCCGGGGTGACGAAGGGGATAAGCACCCCCATCAAATCTCGGTCACCGACAGCGACACTCCCTAACTCCCGTCATCCCAGCGAAGGCTGGGATCTCGTGCCTCCAGACCGAACCTCGGGCCGCCTGAGATCCCAGCCTGCGCTGGGATGACGAACTTCACTAAAGCTCGCAGTTCAGCCGCCGCCCAGCAAATCACACCACCTCAGACCGCAATCCCACCACCTCACCCCGCGCCAAAACCACCTCAAGCTTCCCGCTCAACCCCTCCGGCACATCGGCAACCCCAAGCGCCCCGATCGCCCGCTGCCGCTCCACCGCCCCACGCGTCATCGCAGCCCCGGTGCCCAGCGCCTCCAGCGTCTTCACCACCTCTTCCATCTCGGCAGCACGGCGCAGCCCGTGAACCAGCATCCGCTCCAGATTATAATCGGCCCGCTCGCCCCAAGGCCGCGACTTCTCGCTCGCATCCAGCGACGCCAGCACCTCGTCGCGCACGCCCGCCGCTTCCGCGGCCAGCACGCACTCAGCGGTCAGCGCCTCGATGCCCTTGACCATTACGGACCGGATCATCTTGATCGCGGACGCACGGCCCACCCCGTCACCGACAACGCGCACATTGGTAAAGCCCAACGCCTGCAACCGCGCTGCGGCCACTTCGGCCACTCCCCCGCTCAACAACAACGGCACGGACAGCGCCGCCGGGCGAACCGGTGCCATGACGGCCACGTCGACATATCGTCCGCCCGCCGCCTCGATTGTCCGCGCCGCTTCCTGCTTCGTCTGCGGCGCGACACTGTTCATGTCACAATAAATGGTGCCCGGCGCGATGCACTCCGCCGCCGCCTCGGCAACCGCCAATGCCTGATCCGCCGTCACCAGCGAAATCACCAATTCCACGCCGGAAAGCGCATCTTCCAGAAAGCGCGCGCCCAGCACATGGGCATCGGCATAGGTCGCTATCATCGCGTCAAGCACTGCGGCGTCTTCGGTCTTGCTGTCGAACACATGCGCCCGCGCGGCCCAGCCCCCTGCCAATGCAAAGGTCGAACCCGCCTCGCCAAATCCGATCAGACCGACTTCCTGCTCCATGCGCCAGGGGATGGCCCATCCCTGTCAGCGCCGCCAATCGAATCCCCGGCACCGTCATAAGTTTTTACGAACTTATGCCTTCAACTTCCTGATCGATCGCTGCCATGAAACATTGTTGCAAGCGGGTCGGGCGCCAATCCGCCCTGATGGTCAGCCCGATCATGCGGCTGATCGCGCCGGGCGCGGGACCGATGTCGATCACCATCCCGGCGTTCAGCTCCAGTGCCAGTTGATCGACCGACAGCATCGTCAGATAATCGCCGTTTACCAGCAGCTCGCGGATCGTCATCACCGATCCGCATTCGATCGGCACGGCAGGCAACTCGCCGCCCAGCGTCTCCACCATCTCCCGCCACAACTGCCGCAACGGCGTCCCTTCCGGCGGCAATATCCATGGGAAACGCCGCAAAGCATCGGCGTCCCATCCCCCCGCCAGTGGATGCCCTGCCCGCGCCATGATCGTCGGCCGATCCTCGAACAGGGGCTTTTGCACCAGGTCCTGCCCCACCGACGCATCGCGCAACGCGCCGATCATCATGTCGACCTCGCCGTCGCGCAGCGGCCCGACCAGTTCGGCGTGCGACCCTTCATAGATGCTGATATGCACATGCGGGAACTCGCGCCGGAACCGGCTGATCACGCGGGGCAGCAGCCTTGCGCGCGACAGCGGCATTGCGCCCACCACGACGCGCCCGCTCTCCTGCCCTTTCAGCGCCTCGATTTCTTCCAGCCCCGACCGCAATTCCGCCAGCGCCAGCCGCAACCGCCGCGCCAGCGCTGCCCCTGCGCTCGTCAGCGTCACGCCTCGCCCGCGCCGTTCCGCCAACCTGTATCCCATCGCGAGGCCAAGGTCGCCCACCGCCCGGTGCAGCGACGGCTCCGTCACGCCTGCCTCGGCCGCCGCCGCCGCATAGCTCCCCGCTCGGGCCAGCGCGACAAAGGCCCGTATCTGCGCCGCCG
This sequence comes from Sphingobium sp. TomTYG46, assembly GCF_055396345.1. Classification (NCBI taxonomy): domain Bacteria; kingdom Pseudomonadati; phylum Pseudomonadota; class Alphaproteobacteria; order Sphingomonadales; family Sphingobiaceae; genus Sphingobium; species Sphingobium sp. TomTYG46. The sequence continues at coordinate 551,914 of NZ_AP027324.1, read as the reverse complement.
TCGCCCGGTTGCTACCAATCAGCCGCAACGCAGCCTCCAGCCGGGGGGCAAGTCTTGTCGCGGCTTCCGTAGGCGTCATGCCGCCCGGATGCCGCTCGAACAGCGACAGGCCCAGCTGCGCCTCCAATTTGGCGATCCCCTGCGTCACGGCAGGCTGCGTCAGATTGACCGCGCGCGCCGCCAGGCTGACGGTCCCCTGCGCGACCACGGCGGCGACAGCGGACAAGTGCCGGATATTGAACTGATCAGGTGACATCACGAACACTTAGCAAAAACTAATGCCAATCACATAGATCAAATTTGTTCAAACCGCTTTTTCTCGCCACTTCCTTCATGCTTTCGCCAAAGGAGCAAATCGCATGTCCGGCATCGTCGTCCAGAATATCGACCGGGCGGACCTTTCCATCATTGACGCCCTCGCCCATTGCGGCGTCGCCACCGTCCACGAATCCCAGGGCCGCACCGGACTCCTCGCGCCTTACATGCGCCCCATCTATCCCGGCGCCCGCATTGCCGGCAGCGCAGTCACCATCTCCGCCCCTCCCGGCGACAACTGGATGATCCACGTCGCAATCGAACAACTCCGCGAAGGCGACATCCTCCTCCTCGCGCCGACCAGCCCCTGCACCGACGGCTATTTCGGCGACCTCCTCGCAACCTCAGCCCAGGCGCGCGGCTGTCGCGGCCTCGTCATCGACGCAGGCGTCCGCGACATCCGCGACCTCACCCAAATGAACTTCCCCGTCTGGTCGAAGGCCGTCCATGCCCAAGGCACGATAAAGGCGACGCTCGGCAGCGTGAACGTTCCCGTCGTCTGCGCCAACGCCCTCGTCAATCCGGGCGACATCATCATCGCCGACGATGACGGCGTCTGCATCGTCCCCCGCGCCAACGCCACCGCTGTCCTCGAAAAGGCCCAGGCCCGCGAAGCCGCCGAAGAAGCCAAGCGTGTTCGCCTGGCTGCTGGCGAACTCGGTCTCGACATCTACAACATGCGGCCGCGCCTTGAAGAAATGGGTCTCAAATATGTCTGACTCCGCCCGTGTCATGTGGATGCGCGGCGGCACGTCAAAGGGCGGCTATTTCCTCGCCGAGGACTTGCCCGCCGACCCCGCCGCTCGCGACAGCTTTCTCCTGCGCATCATGGGCTCGCCCGATCCCCGTCAGATCGACGGTATGGGCGGCGCCGACCCACTGACGAGCAAGGTGGCCGTGGTCAAAAAGTCGGCGCGGCCCGGCGTCGATGTCGACTATCTCTTTCTCCAGGTCTTCGTTGATCAAGCCATCGTCACCGACGCGCAGAATTGCGGCAACATCCTCGCTGGCGTTGGCCCCTTCGCCATCGAGCGGCGCCTTGTCGAAGCACGAGATGGGGAGACCCGCGTCGCCATCTACATGGAAAATACCGGCCAGACCGCGATTGCGACCGTGCAAACCCCGAGCCGTATCGTCCGCTATGACGGCGACGCGAAGATCGACGGAGTCCCCGGCACCGCTGCCCCTATCCCGCTGGAATTCCGCGACACCGCCGGTTCCTCCTGCGGCGCCTTGCTCCCAACCGGCAATGTCTTTGACGAGGTCGAAGGTGTTCGCGTCACCCTGATCGACAACGGGATGCCTTGCGTCGTCATGAAGGCGCGGGACTTGGGCATAACCGGCTATGAAGATCGCGACGCGTTGGACAAGGACACCGCCCTGAAGGCTCGCATCGAGAAAATCCGTCTCGCCGTTGGAGAACGAATGAACCTTGGCGATGTAAAGGAAAAGTCGGTGCCCAAGATGATGCTGGTAGCACCCCCGCGCCACGGCGGCGCGATCACGGTGCGCAGTTTCATTCCTCACCGGGCTCATGCATCGATCGGCGTACTGGGCGCGGTCAGCGTCGCCACCGCCTGCCTCATTCAAGGCACGCCAGCCGCAGAGCTTGCCGCCATTCCCGATGACAGGATCAAAAGCCTTTCGGTAGAACATCCGACAGGCGAAACCACCTGCGTCATGGAACTGGACGATCAGGGCCAGGTCGTCAGCGCCGCATTGCTGCGCACCGCCCGAAAGCTGATGGACGGAGAGATTTTTGCATGACGGATCGTGTTGTCAGCTGGCACTCCACTCCGTCAGTGCCTCGCTTCACGCCACCCCCGGGCGCAGTCGATGCGCATTGCCATGTCTTTGGACCAATGGCGCGGTTTCCATTCAGTCCCAAGGCGAAATATCTTCCAGAGGACGCAGGGCCGGATATGCTCTTCGCGCTTCGGGACCGGCTTGGTTTCTCCCGCAACGTCATCGTCCAGGCGAGTTGCCACGGAACGGATAATGCCGCGACCCTTAATGCGATAGCGCAGTCAAACGGCAAGGCGCGCGGCGTCGCGGTGGTTGACCCGGAAATCAGCGACGCAGAACTCGAAACGCTGCATGAAGGCGGCATCCGCGGAGTGCGGTTCAACTTCCTCAAGCGCCTCGTCGATGACGCGCCGAAGGACAAGTTCCTCGAAGTCGCCCGCCGCATCCAGCCGCTTGGATGGCATGTGGTCGTCTATTTTGAGCCCGACCTTCTGGAAGAACTGCGCCCTTTCCTGGACGCCATTCCCACCCTCATCGTCATCGATCATATGGGTCGTCCGGACGTCACCCAAGGGCCGGACGGCATCGACATGCTCGCTTTTCGCGCCCTGCTCGACAGCAGGGACGACATCTGGACCAAGGTCACATGTCCCGATCGGTTAGACCCGCAAGGTCCCCCGTGGGACGATTTCGCAAGAACCGTCGTTCCTCTGGTCACGGATTATCCGACCCGGGTGCTTTGGGGCACCGATTGGCCGCACCCGAACATGGAAAAGGCAATTCCAGACGACGGCGCGCTGGTCGATATGATCCCCCGCATCGCGCCCACCGCCAGCCTCCAGCATCGTCTGCTCGTCGCCAATCCCACCCGGCTGTACTGGCCCGAGGAAATGGCTTTTGATTAGTTTACAGCCGAAATGCTCAATGGGAGCCGGTTCTTAAAAATCGCAGTCTTGATCCGGGGAAGTCCCCATGCGCGCGCCCTTACGGCGCTGCTTCCTAGTCCCAACTTTTGTGCTCTCCTGTCCGCGCAAGCCCGGACGCGCCGATCTATCCTGACAGCGAAAAACGGCCCGACGACGGGTTGAATAATGCGGAGAGGCAGATGTTCCTTAAGAATTGCTGGTATGTAGCCGCTTGGAGCAGCGAGATCGGGCGCGCCCTGCTGGAACGTCAGATCTGCAATGAATCGATCGTCTTCTACCGCACGGAAAATGGCGATCCGGTCGCTCTCGGCAATGTCTGCCCGCACCGCTTTGCCCCACTAAGCGCCGGAAAGCTGATCGGCGATGATGTCCAGTGCGGTTATCATGGCTTCCGTTTCGGCACCTCCGGCGGCTGTACGCGAACGCCGCTGATCGATGGCATCATCCCGGCAAAGATGCGGGTGAAGCGCTATGCCGTGGTTGAACGCTACGACATGATCTGGCTGTGGCTCGGCGATGCGGATCATGCCGACGAAAGCACGATCCCCGATTTTTCCTGCAACAATCACCCGTCCTTCCGCCGGATCGAAGGCATGATGGAGGTCGCGGCCAACTACGAGCTGATCAGCGACAACCTGCTCGACCTGACCCATGCCGAATTCGTGCATGAAGGCGTTTTGAACAGCGAGGCGCTGACTCGCAGCAAGTTGGAGACGCTCCAAAGCGGCACCACGGTCTGGTCCAACCGCTGGGCGCATGACGGCGCAGCGCCGCCCGCCTGGGCCGCCGCTTTCGACAATTATGCGGAGAATGTCGATCATTGGGCCTATATGCGCTGGGACCCGCCGGGCAACCTGCTGCTCGACGTCGGCGTAACCCCGGTGGGCAAGACGCGGGATGAGGGCGTTTGGCTCTATGGGTGCGACCTGTTGACGCCCAAGGATGCGACCTCCAGCTGGTATTTCTGGTCCTTCGCGCGCAACTACAAGGTGGACGATCCGTCGGTCGACGAGATGTGGCGCGCCGCGATCGAGATCGCCTTCGTCGGGCAGGACAAGCCGATCCTGGAAGAACAGCAGCGCATGATGGGGACCCGGACGCTCGATGAGATGGGACCGGTCATGGCGTCAGCCGACGTCGCGGCAACCCGCGCCCGCCGGATCATGAAGAAGCTGATCGCCGACGAGGCGCAAGGCGCCCTGCCGCAGCCCAGCGCGGAATCGCCGCTCGACCTGCTGACGCGAAAGGCTGGCACCCGGCTGCCGGTCGAACCTGTGGTCTGAGGTCATGGCAAAGCTGGCTGATGGGCTGACGCTCGAAATCACCGGACGCGTGCTGCTGGCTCCGGATATCGTGCGGATCGACCTCGGGCGGGCCGACGGCGGCGAGCTACCGCCCTTCGCGGCAGGGGCACATATCGACGTCGTGGTGGATGAAGGATTGGTGCGGCAATATTCGCTGTGCAACGATCCGGCAGAGCGGCACCGCTACCAGATCGCGGTGCTGCGCGAACCGCAATCGCGGGGCGGATCGGCTCGGGTGCATGACGCGTTCCATCCGGGGCGACAGGTAAATGTCGGCACGCCGCGCAACCTGTTCGCGCTCGCCAAAGGAGGCAGCCGCCACATATTGATCGGCGGGGGCATTGGCATCACCCCAATCATGTCCATGGCGGCGGCGCTGGCGAGCGAAGGGAAGTCTTTTGACTTGCATTATTGCTGCCGGAACCCGGAAAACGTCGCCTTCGGCAGCGCCGTGGACGCGGCGGGCGGACGCACCTATTTCAGTCGGCATGATGGATCGCCTCGCTTCGATCCGGCGGCTGCGCTTGGGTCGCCCGGCCCAGACACCCATGTTTATGTGTGCGGCCCGGCAGGCTTCATGAACGCCGTGCGGGACGAGGCTCAACGGCTTGGCTGGGCGGATGCCAGCATCCATCGTGAACTGTTCGAAGCCGCCGAACCGCTGGTACAAGCAGGCGACCAGCCCTTCGATGTGCGCATTGCCAGCACGGGCGCGACCTTTTCGATCGCACCCGGCGCGTCGGTTGCCAGCATTCTGGCCGATGCGGGGATCGACGTCCCGATCAGTTGCGAACAAGGCGTGTGCGGCACTTGCGTCACCGGCGTGCTGGAAGGGGCGCCGGACCATCGCGACAGCTATCTGACCGACGAGGAACGGGACGAAGGAAAGCTCTTCACCCCCTGCTGCTCTCGGTCGCTATCGCCGCTGTTGCTTCTCGACCTTTGAACTAACGTCCTTGTGGCGCGCCCCCGCTTTTCCCGTTATCGTCGCGGCCGAACGCGCGATCGACGGCGCGGGAAGGAGACGGACTGCGGGTGAATGGCCCCGGCTATCACGTATCGACCGCCGCGCTGGACGGCCTGCCCGCCTTTGACCATTGGCACGGGCAGGTGCAAGCGCATGTGACGCCCATCGACATTCGCGTGCCGGATCGCGCTACATTCCGCGGCGAGTTGCGCCAGCAGCATATCGGCGACGTGCAATTCTCCGTCATCAACGCGACCAGCCAGGAAGGCGTGCACGACGCCAGCGGGCGCCACGGCGCCTCGCCGCGCTTCGACCTTGTCTATATGCGCAGCGGCGGCATCACCCTGCGTCAGAACGGGCGCGAAGCCACGCTGGGCGCGGGCGAGGCCCTGTTGTTCAGCCATCTCGATAATTTCAGCTTTGTCACATCCGCATTTTCGGAAGCCTATCTGGTCGCCCTGCCCAGTGCCTGGATCGAACGCTGGCTGGCCGATCCCTATGCCTGCACCATCCGCCCGCTGATCGGATCATCGCCATGGGGCGCCGCGATCGACGGGCTGTTGCACAGCGTCGCCCATGCCGTGGAGGAAGGACGGCCCCTGCCCGCTCACCTGATCGCTGACCAGCTTGGCGGCTGCCTCGCGCTGATGTGCGATGGGATGGCGGGCGAGGAAACCACACATCGCCGCCGCCTGATGCACCAAATCCGCCGGACGCTGGCCAGCGGCTTCGCGGACCCGGACCTGACGCCTGCGGCCATCGCCGCGCAGCATGGGATCTCAGTCCGCTATCTCCACAGCCTGTTCGCCGCGACGGGCAGCAGCGTCGGGCGCGAACTGCGCACGATCCGCTTGGGTCGCGTCCGCGCAATGCTGGAGGACAGGGCGTGCCGCAGCCTGACCGTCAGCGAAATCGCTTATGCGTGCGGCTTCAATGATCCAGGCTATCTCGCCCGCTGTTTCGCGCAGGAATTTGGGCGTTCGCCGACGTCTTTTCGGAAGGGATGACTAGGGATTTGGGTGTCTCCCCGCCCTACCCGCCCTTCACTTCGACATCGATATCGTGACCGACGCCATACCCGAGGGCAGCGCGCGGGGTTTGTCGATCACTACCTCGGCCTGCCGCACATGGTCGAAAGCGAGGCAGGATCGCGCCAGTTCCGCGCCGAACGTCTCGATCAGCCCGATGCGCTTTTCCGCCAGCATCCGCGCCAGTTCATGGACGCGGCGATAGTCGATCGTCGCGCCCAGCATGTCCTCCGTCACCGGATCGACCAGCAGCGTGATGCTGACCACCAGCGGCTGGAACGTGCCGATCTCGTCCGGGTTGATACCGATGTCCGCCATCAGCGGCAGGTCGCGCACGGCGACCCGCGTGGTGGAGCAGGACTCAGCCAAGAGCCGCCGCCCGCTTCGCCGCCTGCACCGTATTGGCAAGCAGGCAGGCGATGGTCATCGGCCCCACCCCACCCGGCACCGGCGTCACAGCTCCGGCATGGCCAAGCTCATCAAAGGCGCAATCGCCCACCAGCTGTTCCTTTCCATGCTCGTCGATCACGCGGGTGATGCCGACATCGATCACGATCGCGCCGGGCTTCACCCAATCCCCCCGCACAAGGCGCGGACTGCCGGCGGCGGCAACAACGATGTCAGCCATGCGCACCATGTCGGCCAGGCCCTTCGTCGCGACATGCGTGACGGTGACCGTGCATTCGCGTTCCAGCAGCAGCATGGCGACAGGCTTGCCGACGATGTTGGACTTGCCGATCACCACGGCGTTGAGGCCGCGATAGTCATCCACCACCGTGTCGAGCAGGCGCATGCAGCCGAGCGGCGTGCACGGCACCAGCCCACCAATTCCGGTCGATAGCCGCCCGACATTGACGGGGTGGAACCCATCCACATCCTTGGCCGGATCGATCGCGTCCAGCACCCGCGTCGCGTCGATCTGGCGAGGGAGAGGCAGCTGCACTAATATGCCGTGGACGCTCGGATCGACGTTCAGCAACCCGATCAGCGACAGCAACTCGGCTTGCGCGATGGAAGCGTCCAGCCGATGCTCGATCGACCGCATGCCCGCTGCTTTCGTCTCCTTGACCTTGCGGCGGACATAGACCTGGCTTGCCGGGTCCTCGCCCACCAGCACGACGGCGAGCGTCGGCAGTATCCCGGTTCGCGCGTGCAGCTCGGCCGCCTGGCGCGCCGTCTCCGCGCCGATCGTGCGGGCGAGCGCCTTGCCGTCGATGGTCCGGGCCACGCGCGGATCAGTTGCGGAAAACGACTGTGCGGCTGTCATTGACCAATACCCTGTCTTCCAGATGATAGGCGACCGCCGTCGCCAGCACGCGCCGTTCGATGTCGCGGCCCTTGCGAACCAGATCGTCGGGGCTGTCGGCATGGCTGATCCGCTCGACATCCTGATGGATGATCGGCCCTTCATCGAGGTCGGCGGTCACATAATGCGCGGTCGCGCCGATCATCTTGACGCCGCGCGCATGCGCCTGATGATAAGGCTTGGCGCCCTTGAAGCCGGGCAGGAAGCTGTGATGGATGTTGATGCAGCGGCCAGACAGATAAGCGGCGAGATCGTCCGACAATATCTGCATGTAGCGCGCCAGAACGATCAGTTCCGCGCCGGTATCCTCGACTACCGCCTTGATCTGCGCTTCCTGCTGCGCCTTCGTGTCTTTGGTGACGGGCAGGTGATGATAGGGAATATCGCCGATCATCGTGGTGTTCAGCGCGGCCATCGGATGGTTGGACACGATGCCGACCACATCCATCGGCAGTTCGCCGATGCGGTGGCGGTAGAGCAGGTCGCCCAGGCAATGGTCGAACTTCGACACCAGCAACAGCACCCGCCGCCGCTCCGCCGCATCGCGCAGGCTCCATTCCATGCCATGGTCGTCCGCTACCGGCTGAAACGCTGCGCTCAGCTTGCCGATGTCATTCCATGGCTCCGCCAGTTCGGCCACAACGCGCATGAAGAACAGCCCGCTTTCGCGATCGTCGAACTGCTGGGCTTCAAGGATATTCCCGCCATGCGAGGCCAGGAAGGCGGCGACGGTGGCGACCAGTCCCGGCCGGTCGGCGCAGGACAAGGTGAGGATGCAGGTCTGGGTCAATCGATCCCCCTATGGATGATGTGCGTCAATTCTGGTTTGATCGGTGTTGCCCAATCCACTCCGCCGTCCGCGCCAGGCCGCCGAAAGGATAGAAGTGCAGCCGCACGGGGCCGTGACCAGAATGCAGGCCAGCGGCGATGTCGCCCACCAGCCGGTCTGGGCCAGCAGCGCCCAGCAGTCGCGACAGGGAAATACCGTATTTGGCCAGCACCGACGCAGACGCGCCGACCCCGCAATGGGCAGCAAAGCGCAGCAGCGTCTTGATCCCCGCTGGCCCCGGCACACCGATCCGCACCGGCGCATCGATGCCCCGCCGCCGCAGTTCGAGCAGCCAGTCGAGTACTGGAGCAGCATCGAAGCCGAACTGCGTGACGATCAGCGGGGCCATGCCGCGATCCGACACCTCCACGCACTTCGCCAAAAGTGCGCTCCACCGGGCCTCTTCGTCCATCACCGGATGACCTTCCGGGTGCCCCGCAATCCCGATCGCCTTCACGCCATGCGTTTCGAACAGGCCGGTGCGAAGCAATGAAAGCGCATCCTCGAACGGCCCCGCAGGAACAGGAGGATCGCCCGCCACCACGAACATGCGGCGCACGCCCGCTTCCTCGACCGAGCGGCGAACCGTCTGTTCCAGCTCCTCGTAGGACCCGATCCGCCGCGCCGACAGATGCGACATGGGTTCAAAGCCAAAGTCACGGACCAGCTTCGCCGCGTCGATCCGCGCATCGATCGTCTCGCCCGGCAGGAAAGTGATGGCGATGGGCGTTTCCGGCGCCAGCATCGACGCGGCAGAACGCAGGGCGTCGCAATCCTTGGCCGTGATCTCGATCGAATAGCCATCGGTGATCCGCTTGGGGATATGCTGTTCCCAGTTCGGGTGGATCGTCGCCGCGCCCGCCATGACCGCTCTCCTGAAGTGTTTGGGCTTTGTCGAGCAGCGTCGGCCGCTCGATCTTTTTGCCATTTCTTCTCTAGCGCCTTTCCGTTAATTCGTATATAGGAAATTTCACGAATACGAATTAAGGCGATTTCATCGTGTCCGCTTCCACCGCAAATCTTGTCCTTCTGCCCGGCCTTCTTTGCGATTCCCGTGTGTTTGCCGCGCAGCTGGATCGTTTCCCCGACGCCTTGGCAATCGATGGCTTTGGCGCGTGTGGCAGCATCGCGGAGATGGCGCAGCGCGTGATCGCCTCTGGCCCCGAGAAGATGGCGCTGCTCGGCCATTCCATGGGTGCGCGGGTCGCGCTGGAGGTTATGCGCCTTGCCCCTGAGCGCGTGGAAAAGCTCGCTCTGATTAGCACCGGCACACACACCGTCCGTGAAGGAGAGGCAGAGAAGCGCCACAACCTGCTGGCGCTCGGCCGGGCGGAGGGCATGGCCGCACTGGTGGACCGCTGGCTTCCCCCCATGGTCGCGCCCACCCGCCGCGCCGATCAGGAGTTGATCGCACCGCTGCACCTCATGGCGACGCAGGCGGGCGTCGACACCTATGAGGCGCAAATCACCGCCCTTCTCGGCCGCCCGGAGGTCGAATCGCTGCTGCCCAACATCGCCTGTCCGACGCTGGTCGCGGTGGGCGAGGATGATGAGTGGAGTCCGCCCGAACAGCACCGCTCCATCGCTGCACGCATCCCCGGTGCGCACCTCAAGATCATCGCCAAGGCGGGCCACATGCTACCCGCCGAGGCGCCTGATGCCCTTAACGAAGCCATAGCCGACTGGCTGGAAATGCCCGCCGGTTCCAACATCATGATGGGAGACGATGAATGACTGAAAGCCTGCAAAATCTGCTCGAAGGCAAGGGTGACCTCGTTCACTTCCTGCGCAACCAGCAGACCGGACCCAACGCCTATCCGGGCGTTCCGGCGGAATATTCCAACTGGCGCAACGAACAGACCGCATGGGCGCAGAAGGCCGTGCTGTTCAACCAGTCCTATCACATGGTCGATTTGGAAGTCAGCGGGCCGGACGCCTTCGCAATGCTTAACCATCTCGGCATCAACAGCTTCAAGGGCTTCATCCCCGATCGCGCCAAACAGTGGGTGCCGGTCACGCCCGACGGCTATGTCATCGGCGACGTGATCCTTTTCTACCTTGAGGAAAACCGCTTCAACCTAGTCGGCCGTGCCCCCGCCATTGAGTGGGTGGAATACCACGCCCAGACCGGCAAGTGGAACGTCACCGTCGAACGCGATGAGCGCACCGCCGTTCGTCCGGACCCCGAAAACCGCAAGTCCTATCGCTATCAGCTGCAAGGACCGAACGCGATGCAGACGCTTGAGGCGGCGATGGGAGAGACCCCGCCCGACCTCAAATTCTTCCACATGACCACGCTCGACATTGCAGGGTGCAAAGTCCGCGCTCTGCGTCACGGCATGGCGGGCCAGCCCGGCTATGAGCTGTTCGGCCCCTGGGCGGAACGCGAAACCGTGCGCCAGGCACTGATCAAGGCGGGCGAACCCTTCGGCCTGACGCTGGTGGGTGGCCGCACCTATTCGTCGAACACGCTTGAATCGGGCTGGATCCCCTCCCCGCTGCCCGCCATCTACAGCGGCGAAGCGCTCAAGCCCTATCGCGAATGGCTGACCGCCAACTCCTACGAAGCCAAGGCGTCGATCGGCGGCAGCTATGTTCCCGACAGCATCGATGGCTATTATCTGACGCCATGGGATCTTGGCTATGGTCCGTTCGTCAAGTTCGACCATGACTTTATCGGCCGCGAAGCGCTGGAGAAGATCGCGGCCGGACCGCATCGCAAGAAGGTGACGCTGGCGCTGGACAGCGAGGATGTCGCCCGTGTCATCAGCTCCGCCTTCCAGAAGGGCGACCGCGCGAAATATTTCGAATTTCCCTCGGCGGTCTATTCGATGCACCCCTATGACGCGGTGCTGGTCGATGGCAAGCAGGTTGGCCTGTCCACCTGGGTCGGTTACAGCGCCAATGAAGGCCGGATGCTGACCCTGGCAATGCTGGACGCCGAATATGCGGAGCCGGGCACGAAGGTGACGCTGCTGTGGGGCGAACCCGATGGCGGCACCAGCAAGCCGACCGTCGAACCGCACATCCAGGTCGAAATCCACGCCACTGTCAGCCCCGCTCCCTATTCCGAAGTCGCGCGCGACAGCTACGCGGATGGCTGGCGGACCCGCAAGACCGCCTGATCATCCAACCGGCGGGGCGTTTTCTCCCTGGCGCCCCGCCGGATTTTTTAAGGGGCAGTGCTGCTGTGCTCCTGCGAAGGCAGAAGCCTAGTTCATCGCTTGGACCTGAGCTCCTGCCTTCGCAGGAGCACGACCTCACCCGTTTGCCCTGAGGGCGAACGGCGCCGGGATCAGCGGCATATTTCAGGCAATATCGAACAAAGCCGCCGTCCGCGTCAGCGCGGACACCACGCGCCGGTCAAGTTCCTCATCGAAACGCACTACCGGCACGGCGACGCTGAACGCCCCGGCCACTTCCCCATCCGCGCGCGCCACATAGGCCAAGCCGTAGATGCCGGGCGTGCTTTCTTCCCGTGTGCGCGCCACGCCCGTCTGCCGCACCAGCCTGATCTCCTGCCGCAGGGCGTCAGCGTTCGTGATCGTTGTGGGAGTCAGCGCCTCACGACGGCTTTCCTCCAGATAGCATTCGAACTCTTCGTCCGGCAGCGCCGCCAGCAAGGCCTTGCCCGCCGAAAAGCAGTGAAGCGGCGTGCGGCGGCCGGTATGCACGGCATAGCGCAGCGCATGGTCGCTTGTCTCGGTGACCAGCGCCTCCATCTCCCACCCTTTGCGCACGAAAAAGGAACTGGTTTCGTTCAGCTGGACGCGGAGCGACCGAACAAGTGGCGCGGCGCGTTCAGCGAGCGAGAAGGCGGGTGCTGGCCCTTGCAGGCGGGCTAGCCCCGGGCCCGGGTTGTAGCGTCGCCCTTCGCGTTGCAGATAGCCACGCTCCGTCAGCGTCGCGAGCAGGTAGGACAGGCTGCTGACCGGGATCGACAGCGCCTGCGCGATCTCCTGCGCCACTAGTGGGCGGCGGCACGACACGACATATTCGATGATGTCGATCGTGCGCATGGCGGATTTGACGGTGGGCGATAGCGTCTGTTCGTTCATTGCCCGACTTTAGCATCAGGAATGAAATGGCATAGCCTCACGCTGAAAAGATGAGCGAACCCCTTCGCTCCAGGAAACGCCATCCTCCAGTGGTGCGGATGAACCTGTCCTTGAATGATCCCACCAAGGGCGTGCCTGGGCCGACGAACAACAGCATAGCGCTTTCGCCTGTGGCCTCATCTGTGCTGAGTATGTCGATCACGACATTGGCGCAGACATGGCGGGTGATACGCGGCGGGCGGGCGAGGAAGGCGGCCAATATAGCTTCGCGGCCAACAATCGGCTGATCGGGCGCGGTTGGCCTGGATAACCGGCCATCATCCGTGAACAAGTTGGCTGCGGCTTCCCATTTCGCCGCATCGTTCAGATTGGCATAGTGATGGACGAGCCGAGTACAGTCCCACTCGATTGCGCGGCGCTGGTCCGGGGCTGGGAAGCTCATGAGGTCTTCGGCGCCGCGGCCTGTGCGGCTTTGCGTGGCAGGGGCCTGCTCTTGGTCATTTTTCAATCCATCCGCCGGGAGGCGGGCTGCTCCTCCCGGCGGACGCCACCGCTCAGAGGTAGAGTTGCGGGTTGATGGGCAAGTTATTTTCCCGGCAGTAGCTCTCATAATGGTTGATGAACCACCATACGTCGGCCGTCTCCACGAACTTGCCATCCTCGTCGTAGAATTCGATCGGCCCCTGCATCCATCCCCACAGCTTGCCACCCTGGGGATGCTCGCTGACCAGTGTGTGCCGTTCGCCGGGCACTTCCAGGAAGAAGTCGCCTGGGCCTGCGACCCAATCATGCTCCAGATAGCGCAGGCTGCCTTCCAGGCACATCATAACCAGCCGCCCGCGATGCTTGTGGGTGCCTACGACGCCTGGTCCCTTCAGCCAGAGCACGTTGCAATAGATGTTCTGGCGGACGTCGAAGGCCAGGTGGCGAATGGCGGCGTTGGGGCCAAAGGGCACCCAAGGACTTTCCGCCTCCGACGGCCCGATGAAGCTGCCTTTGACGCCATGCGCCTCAATCACATGAGACAGGTTTTCGGGCACATCGACGATCTTGAAGGCGGTCGATGGGGGGGCGGTCATTACAGTGGACATGATGATGCGATCCTGTTTCGTGTATTGTGGTTGATCAGAATTTCACGCCCAGCCTGGCGTACCATTCGGCCGGACGATTATAGGTGCCGTAGAATTGCCCCCCGGCAATCTGCGCCTGCCCCGTGGTCAGGAAGCGTTCGTTGAAGACGTTCGTGCCGCCGACCGTCACGCTGTAGCGGTCGTCGGGCAAGCGCAGCGTGACGTTGGCGTTGACGACGTTCGACGACTTGCGATCGAGCAGGAACGTGCCTTCGGTGTCGTTGCGCATCCGGGACGTATAAGTCCAGTCGGCCAACATGATGAGCTTCGCGCCGCTGCTACCGACGTCCAGTTCGATACGCGGGCTGACATTGACCTTCCAGTGCGGTGTCTTTGGCAGTTCGGCGCCCACGAAGACGCCCCCCTGGATCACGCTGGGCGCAACCACCGCGCCGGGCAGGACTGACGTATATTTGGCGTCGATATAGCCGATCGAACTTGTCAGGGTCAGGGCGCGGATGGGTGCGAACACGGCTTCAGCCTCGAACCCCTTGATGCGCGCATCACCCGCATTCTGGATGGTCGGCGACACGCCCTGCTGGAAGTTCAGCTGGATGCCCTTATAGTCGGTCGTAAAGGCCGCGAAGTTCAGTTGCAGACGCCGGTCAAGCAGCTTCGACTTGAAACCGACTTCCCAGGTCGTCGCCTTTTCCTCGTCAAAGCTCGGCGCATCGGGCAACGGGTTCGACAGACGCGTGGTCCATCCGCCGGTCTTGTATCCCTTCGACCAGGACGCATAGGCCATGAAGTCGTCGCTGGGATAAAGCTGCACGCCGATCTTGGGCGAGAAATTGTCGAACGTCTTGCGGTTCTCGCCACCGGGATAAAGTTGCAGCGGCGCGTTGGCGTTGGGGAAGCCCCCGGCGATGCGGCAATCGTCGCTGATCGGGGTAAGCGATGCGCAGGCAGGCACGCCGAACCCATTCAGGATCTTGTAGGTCAGGCCGTTGAGGTCCGTCTGGAACCCTTCGAACGACTTTTTTTCCTTCGTATAGCGAGCGCCGACGGTAATGCCGACAAGGTCGATCGGCTTGAAGTCGAGCTGACCGAATATCGCGCCATTCTTGGTGTTGAGGAGATTGTTGCCGTCGATCGACAACAGTCCTTCACCAAAGGTCACATATTCGTGGAGATTACCCGATTCGCTGAAATAATAGGCGCCCAGAACATATTTAAGGCGATCATCCAGCGCATTCCCCAAAAGTTGGAGTTCCTGGCTGAACTGCTTCTGGTTCATCTCGAAACTGATCTGGAGCATGTTGAGCGGCGAACCGTCATTGTCCAGACCCGCCTTCCAGTGCAGTTCGCGATAGGCGGTGATCGATTTCAGCGTCAGGCTGTCGGACAGATCATATTCGATCGTTCCCGCCCCGCCATAGGACTGCATGCGCGAAAAGTTGGAACCGGTCGCATAGCTGCTGTCCTTGTCCCCGGTGACGAAGCGGTTGTCATAAGGCAGCCGGTTGTTATCGGGGTTGGCGTCTGCATTGACGCCGAAGATCGCGGGCAAGTCGAACAAGCCCGAACGGCCGGCGCGCCGATATGCATAGGCGAAGGACGGCGGTCCATTGCCGCAGCCGGTCGACTGCCCCGCGATGGCGCAGTTATAGCTGCCCGCAAAAACGTCGAAAGCGCCGCCCGCGACATTGGGCGTGGTCGCCAGCAGCGTGTTTGGCAGTTGTTCCTGCTTGCTGTTGCTGTAATCGCCGCTCAGCGTCACGCGCACCGCGTCGCTCGGCTCCCAGCGCAGCTTGGTGCGCAGGCTCCAGGCATCCTCGCCGCCTTCGCGGCCAAGTCCTGCATTTTCGTAGCCACTCGCGGAATAGGCGGTTGCCGGTTCGACCTGATAGGTGCCCGGTTGTGCGCCCGGAAAGGGCTTGCGCTTGAAATAGCCGTTGCGCGTCTTGACGGAGAAGGACACCGAACTCGACAGCGTATCGGCGATCGGAATGTCCGCCGTGCCGCGCGCCTGGAACAGCTTGTAGCTTCCCGTGGTCGCATCGCCGATGAAGCGGAACTTGTCGCCCGGATCATGTGTGACAATGGAAATCGCGCCGCCGATGGTGTTACGGCCGAACAGCGTGCCCTGCGGACCTTTAAGCACTTCGATCCGCTCGACGTCCCCCAATTCCTGGTTCGCGCCGACCGAACGTGCAAGATAGACGCCGTCCAGATAGACGCCGACGCCCGGATCTATATTGAAGGCAAAGTCGTTGGACCCGATGCCACGAACATAGGCAGCCAGCACAGACGACGATCCGGAAAAGGGCGTTCCTGCATCAAAGGTGACGTTGGGGGCGAGTCCCGACAGCGCGGCGACGCTCTGCACCGCCCGTTCCTGCAACGCTTCATTGGTGAAGGCGGAAATCGCGATCGGCACCTTCTGCACATTTTCCGAACGCCGCTGGGCGGTGACGACGATGTCCTGGATGCCGCCGCTCTGGGGCGCTTCTTCCGTGGCGGGAACCGCCGCAGGCGTCGTTTCCTGCGCTAAAGCGGGCGCCAAAGTCCCGGCCGCTATGGCTAGCACCGACGCAACCGGCAAAGCGGCAATAATCTTGATCATGGTTCCTCCCCTCGACAATGGACGCTTTTCGCGCTCACCATCGAAATGACAGAAACCCGCCTCTCCCGCTTGCACTGGAGCGCTGCCGAACAGGACTCCAGCGCAATTTGATTCATTTCCACGAATTTTTCACGAATGCGAATTATCGCCTTAATCAGTTTGCCAGATAGCCGCCATCGATCGGGATGCACGCGCCGGTGATGAAGGCAGCCCTGTCCGACAGCAGGAAGGCCGTAAGGTGGCCGCACTCCTCCGGCTCGCCCAGCCGCTTGATCGCCTGGGGCGCAAGCAGCGCTTCCAGGAACTCGGGCGAAGTGCCGTCGAGCAGCTTGGAGCGGATCGCGTTGGGCAGGATGGCATTAACGCGCACATTGAGGTCGCCATTTTCCCCCGCCGCCGTTCGCGTCAGGCCAAGGATCGCATGCTTGGTCGCCGAATAGACGCCTGCTTCGCGCAAGCCCACCGCTCCCGCGATGGATGAGACGTTGACGATGCTGCCGCCACCCTGCTCCCGCATGACGGTCAGAGCGCCGCGCATGATGCGGAAACAGCTTTTGAGGTTCACATCATTCGCCCGGTCCCACAGATCATCGCTGCTTTCCGCCAACATGGCTTTAAGGCCGATGCCCGCATTGTTAACGGCGAAGTCGATACGCCCGTTGATCGCGCGCGTCTGCGCAATCAGCGCGTCGATATCGGCTGCGCTGGTCACGTCTGCCGCCATAAAGCACGCGATGCCGCCCGCCGCTTCGATCTCCGCGACCGCCTGCGCGCCTTCCTCGGCTGAGGAGGCAAGGTCGCTCAACACGACATGCGCCCCTTCCGCCGCCAGCACCTTGGCGATGCCGCGCCCGATGCCGCTGGCAGCGCCAGTGACAAAGCCCGTTTTCCCGGCGAGCAATCCGTTGGTCATCTGCGTCACTCCTGCATGCTGATGGTAGGCGCGCTCCTGCGATCGGAGCGGCCGATGGGCGATCTTTGGAAATTACCGCTGGTCAGGCGCGCGCGATCTGGCGCCCTTCGCGGGGTGAATAGCCGTGCCGCTTGCGGAAGCAGCGCGCGAAATAAGCAGGATCGTTGAAGCCGAGTTCGAGGGCGATCGCGGTGATGTTCGCCGCCCGGTCGGCCGCGATCATTTCCAGCGCCCTTTCCAGCCGCCTGTCCAATATATAGGCGCGTAGCGTCGTGCTTTCGGCCGCGAACCATGTCTGGATCGTTCGCGGCGATATGCCGACTTCGCGCGCGATAGATTCCGTGTCGAGGTCAGGATCGCCCAGCCGTGCCTCCACGATCGCCTTGACCCGCGCCAGTCCCCGGCCATCGACATTGGGACCGCCGCGCACAGCGCTGCGCAAGGCAAGGCCCAGAAGGTCGAGCATCAGCGTTTCGGCGCCCTCGGCCCAGCTTGGATCAGGCGGCGCGGCGCGGCTCTCCGCCTCTCGCCACAGGGCAAGAGCGAGTTGGTGAAAACTGTGGACGGTCGGCGAATTGCCGGGCGTCGGACTGCCGATATGGAGGTCCAACTGCGGCACCCGCTGTTCCAGTTCATGGCGGGCGACATCGACCACCATCATTTCATGGGATGCAACCTCGATCCGCATCGGCGCTGCGGTGGTGCAGATGGAAAGGTCGCCGGGCCTCAGTACGCATTCGCGGCCGGATTGGCGCTGCTCGCTGAGGCCAAGGGTCTGGAGGTGCACCAGAAGCCGCTCTTCGCCATGGTGGCGGGCGCTGCGCGACACGACCGAAGATTCCGCCCGCGCCTTGAAAATGGTGAGATCGCCCAGCGTCCAACAGCCAAGCTGACCTAGAAATTCGCGATTGGAACTGTCGATCATCAGTCCGGCGGACCGGCCAGAGGCGATTCTGTTCCAGTAGGCCAAGCGATCACGCCTGGCGACGTCCTGCGTCGAGAATTGCTCGATCATCCACCGCTCTCCTGACTGGAACAGTTTCACATAAATTATGAAAAGGAAATAGTGGCGGTCGTCATCCCCTGGCCTTCATCTGGCTCGTCGCAGGTGACGGGGTCATAAGCATCGTCAAGAGACTGATAAATCTAATTTTATCTCCGTTCATTCCCTCCCGTGGAATGTAGCTTCGGACCAAGACTTAGAAAAAATGAATATCTGCGGATCAGTTCGAATGATCGCCACGGCGCGATGTGGGGCCACAGCAGACCTAAAGCTCGTTCAGAGGCCGAAGATTTCTCGGCGCGTGCGACGTGGAGCGTGCAATGAACCATCTTCTTACTGTGCCGCCGCAATCGGCCCGACCAGAATGTGGTGTGAAGGCCATGGGTTTCCTGCCGGCCTTCGATCAACCCCATGTGCTTTTAGACGACGCATCCTCGCCCAACGGCGACGTCACGCTCTTCACCCATCCGATGCAAGTGATCGAGGCTGCGACGCTCTCGGAAGTCGCACCTGCGCTGGAAGCGGTGCGCGCAGCCACGAGACAAGGCGCACACGCCGCCGGCTTTGTCAGCTATGATGCCGCCGCCGCCTTCGATCCCGCGATGCCGGTTACCCCCTCCTGCGGGCCGTTCCTCTGGTTCGGAATATTCGGGACCCCATTGGTGCTGCCGTCACAAATGTTCGCGAACCTACTCCCCACCGATGCAGCGTTCCTCATGGGGCCGCTGACGCCCGCCAGCACAAAGGGGCAGCATATGGGGCGGATCGAGGACCTGCTCGAACTCATTCGTGCAGGCGATCTGTATCAGGCCAACCTCACTTTCCGCGCCGGGATGGACTTCGACGGTGATCCGCTGGCGCTCTACACCCGGCTGCGGCAGCGCCAGCGTGCCCCCTATGGCGCGATCATATCGACCGGCGCAGACCTCATCTTCTCCTTCTCGCCGGAGTTGTTCTTCACGGTGACGGGGCGCGACATCGCCTGTCGTCCGATGAAGGGCACGGCGGAGCGACACGGCGATCCCACGGCGGATGCCGCTGCCGCACAGTCGCTGGCCGCCGATCCCAAACAACGTGCCGAAAATCTGATGATCGTCGACCTGATGCGCAATGACCTGTCGCGGGTGGCGGAGCCTGGATCGGTAAAGGTGCCGCAGCTTTTTTCGGTCGAAACCTATCCGACGGTCCACCAGATGGTCTCTGCCGTCACGGCCCGCCGCCGCGAGGACGTGGACGCCTTCGACATCCTCGCTGCCCTGTTCCCCTGCGGCTCAATCACTGGAGCGCCCAAGATCCGCGCGGCGCAAGTGATTGCACAGCTGGAAGACAGACCGCGCGGCATCTACACAGGATCAATCGGCCATTTCACCCCGGACGGTGACGCGCGTTTCAACGTCGCGATCCGTACCCTGACCATCTCACCGGCAGAACGGCGGCTGACGATCGACCTCGGGTCCGGCATCGTCGCTGACTCCGATCCCCTCGCGGAATGGGAGGAGTGCCTGACCAAGGCACGATTTCTTGACTAGCATTTCTCGCCGCGATGCCGCGCTTGTTCAATCTGGCCTGATCAAACAAGCCCCAAAGCACTAATACTGAAACCCGCCACCCGATGGCGACGGGTTTCCCTCAACTTCAGAAGGTGAAGCCTGCGCGAATGCCATATTCGCGCGGCGCACCGTAAAATTCATTGAGACCAAACTGGCCGCTGACATAGCGCTTGCCGGTCAGGTTGGTGCCATAGGCCTCGATATGGAACTGGCCGGTGCGCAGGGTGACGAGGCCGGACAATAACCCATATCCCCCGATCCGGTCGGATATTGGCGAATAAGCGAGATAGGTGAAGCGCGGCCCGACATAGGAATAGCTGATGCGCGGCGTCAGGGTCACGTCATCGCCCAGCTGGAACTCATAGGCCGCCGTGCCGCCATAGGTCCACTTCGGCGAATAAAGGTTGGGACCGCCATCGGTAGTGATGATGGCAGAGGTATAATCGAAACATGCTGGAGGTGCGGACGGCGCACCCGGCGGACATTGAGGACCCAGGCTTCCAGACGGGATAGCCCGCGTATTGATGAAAGTCAGCCCGGCGAGCTTCGAATGGACATAGGCGACGTTAGCGTCAAAACTGAAGCCGCCGAACTTGCTCTGTAACTGCGCTTCGAAACCCTTGATCTTGCCTTTCGAAATATTCTGGACGCCATTGAAACCGGTCGTCGGCTCGATCACTTCAAACTGGAAGTCGGAATAGTCGTTATAAAAACCCGAAATCTGCGTGCGGACATGCTTGTCGAACAGGCTCGCCTTCCAACCGATTTCATAGTTCCAAACCATTTCCGGCCGGAATTCGGAATCCACAGCATTGAAGCCGCCCGGCTTATATCCCCGCGCCACGAAGGCGTAGAGCAGATGGTCGTCGTTGACCGTCCAGTTGATCGCAGCTTTGCCGGTCACGCGCCCATCCTGGTGCGTGCCAGCCAAGTTGGCGACGGGCAGGCCGCCCGGAGGGAAGATCGGGATGCCAGCGCCGATGCGTACCTGACCCACACCGCTCGCCTTATAGTGTGAATAGCGCGCGCCCAGCTGCAACTGGACATCAGGCGTCACGCGGTAGCTGCCCTGCGCGAAGATGCCTAGCGTTGTGCGTATATTGTCGGGATCAATGTCTGTCGGGAAGCCAGCTTGCAGCTGATGGATCCGCACCTTGATCTCGTTGCGCTGGAAATAGCCGCCCAAAATCCATTCCAGCGTTTCGCCGGTTGGTGAGATCAGGTTGACTTCCTCGCTATACTGGCGTTCGCGGGCGAAATAATCCTCGGCAACACCGTCTGGCGCAGGCGATGCATCGACATCGTTGACGCCCTCGATCTTCTTGCTTTGATAGCCGCTCAAGGATCGCAACACGATGCCGTTGGCGAACTCCTGCCGTAGTTCCAGGCTGGAGATGAACGCCCTTTCCCGGATCGCCACGGGCGTATCATAATTCAGCGTATAGATGTCACCCACCCGATAAGGCGAATACTCCGTTCCCCGGATCGGACGATAGGCATAGCCCCCAATGTCGCGATCATTATACTGGACCTTCAGCAGCGCGCGGAAATCGCCCGGCTGCCACAGCACGCCCAGCCGCCCGCCCTTTTCGTCCAGCTTGCCCGCCTTGTTGTTGAAGGGGCCGACATCGTTGAAATAGCTGTCATGGCCCCGGTAGAAGCCAGCACCGCGTACAGCCAGCGTGGAGGACAGCGGCACGTTCACCGCGCCTTCCAATCCGAAATTGCCCCGATTGCCAGCGCTCCCCTCGGCATAGCCATTGATGCCATTCAGATCAGGATTGCGCGAATTGATGAAGATCGCGCCACCGGTCGAGTTGCTGCCGACCAACGTGCCCTGCGGACCGCGCAACACTTCGACGCTTGCGAGATCATAGAAGCTGTTCGCCTGGACGATCGGCGGCTGGAACAGCCCGTCGACATAGGTGGCGACGCCTGCCGTCACATTGGGCGAGTTGCTGGCAAGGCCGATACCGCGAATGTTGACCGCAGACGTGATACCCGCGTCGGAAATCGACAGCGCGGGCGTCGCATTTTGAAGGTCGTTGAGGCGAACGACGGCATTCGCCTTCAGGTCGCCTGCGTCCAGCGCGCTGGCGGCAACCGGCACCTTCTGCAGATTTTCCGTCCGACGCTGGGCCGTCACGACGATCTCGCCCAGCGTGTTGGACGATCCCGCCTGCGGGGCCGTTTCCTGCGACCAGGCGGATGACGTCCACAAGGTCATGATGGCGGTGGAGCCCGTCAGCAATATGCGTTTCATTCTTCCCTCCCTATTTTTTGGATGTTCTTCCGGTCATTTCGGAGACCAGGCCGACACGGCCTTCAGGAAAGCGCCGGTTTCCGCCGTCGGCTTTTCATCGCCCGGCGGAAAATAGCTGATCTTGACGACGACGGTGCGGGATCGCGGATCGACGTAGATATATTGGCCCTGCAATCCCACCGCGCTGTAGGTGCCGCTATTGTCCAGCAGCCACCATTGCATCGCATAGCCGGTCGGAATGCCCGGCATCTTGTCATCGGCGGGCGCGGACGGCGCCGTCGATGTGCGGACCCAGTCGGCTGGCACCACCTGCCGCCCGTTGGCGCGGCCGCCGTCGAGCATCATCTGGCCGATCCGCCCATAGTCGCGCAGCGTGGCGTTAAAACCAGCGCCGCTGAATTCGCGACCCGTGCCGGGCTGTCCATCCATGATGTAGAAGCCGTCCTGTTCAGCGCCCAACGGCTCCCACAATTTCTGCGCGGTATAGGCAGCGACGGTGGTCCCGCTGACCCGTTCGATCAGCCAGCCAAGCACGGCGGTGTCGAGCGTCTTGTACTGGAACACGCTGCCCGGCGCGTGCAGCCGCTTCACCGTCCGCGCGGCATCGGCAAAGCGCGCGACATTCTTGACCAGCGCGTCGATATGATTGCGCGCCGCGATGCCGGGATTGGCGAAATCGTAC
Organism: Sphingobium sp. TomTYG46; assembly: GCF_055396345.1. Taxonomy (NCBI): domain Bacteria; kingdom Pseudomonadati; phylum Pseudomonadota; class Alphaproteobacteria; order Sphingomonadales; family Sphingobiaceae; genus Sphingobium; species Sphingobium sp. TomTYG46. The sequence goes on along the minus strand of NZ_AP027324.1, from coordinate 529,328 downwards.
CGTTCCTCATAATCCACGCCAGACCGCATCTGCAGAATCTGCCGAATGGTCACGCCGTCATATCCGCCGCCCTTCAATTCGGGCAGGTAAGCGGTGATGTCATCGTCCAGCGACTTGATCCGCCCGTCCGCCAGCGCACAGCCGACCAGCAGCGACGTGACCGACTTCGTCATGGACCAGCCGATGAAGCGGCTGTTTTCGTCGCTGTTGTTGCGGTAGATTTCGCTGACGATCTTGCCGTCCTTCATCACCAGCAGCGCGTTGGTGTAGGTGCGATCGAGGAAATCCTGCGCCGTGTAGCGCTTGCCGCCGAAAGTGTAGCTGACGTCTAGCGGCGCGTCGGCGCGCGGCAGCCGCCAGGGCGTCCCCGCATGGGCGACGGTGCGCGTGGTGAACAGCCGGTCCATGCTACGGAAGGTCAGTGAATTAATGTCGCCATCCAGCATGTGCCAACGCGCGATCTGGACGGCGACCGGCACCGTGGATGGCTGTCCATCAGCCAGTACAGGGGGCAATGTCTGCTGCGCCAAGGCAGGCGGAACGGTCGCGCACATCGCGGCAGCCGCGAAACTGACAAGGAATCCTGATGCTTTGCGCACTCGCACATCCTCTACTTTCGGCCGACTGATGGTCGTCGGTCCTTCGGCACTGTTGTGAACAGATGATCTGACGAGCGCGGCTCCCAAATGGGATACGCCGCGCAGCCGCCGCTCAGTGCAAATTGCCATGCACCTGAGCGATGACGGAGCCGTACAGCTTGCCGACAAGGTCGGCCTGACGACGGCTGTCGGTCTTTTCCAGGATGCGCTTCATCTGAATGCGCACCGTGCCGACCGACACGCCACGGCGATCGGCATAGGCGTTGAGCGACGTGCCCTGAGACAAGGCGACGGCCAATCGCGCCTCCGCAGGCGTCAGGCCAAATAGCGACGTGACGTGCCCGGCCGATAGGAAGGGCGCCTGCGACGGATCGATCAGGATCAGCGCGACGCCGTCCCTGTCATCGTCCCAGCCATCCGCCACCGTCCCCTTGAACGCGCCATTGGGCAGCGCAATCGCCTGCACCATGCCGTCGTCCAGCTCGCCGAACGCCGCCGTGACCATTTCGTCCTCACGGGCAGGCGACAGGAGCCGCGCCAGCCGCTGGCGGCTTTCGGCTGAAACCCCGCGCAGTTGGCCATGATCCAGCATCAGCGGCGCGCCGTTCGCCAGCATCGTGGCCGCCGCGCGATTGTGCCAGCGGACCTCGCCGCTGGCGGTGCAGAGAATGACACCGGGGCGCAGACGATCCATGATCGAGGCTAATGTGGCTTGCGCGGCACGTGCCGTTTGCACAGTGGCCGAGACGCGCGACAGGGTCAGAAGATGCGGCGCGATGTCCGACAGGAAAGCAGCATCCTTGCCGTCCCGCTCCACCGTGTCGCTGATCTGCCGGTGCAGGATCAGGCTGAACCAGCGTGATGGTTCGAATTCGAACAGCAGGCCCGACCCGCCCCTGAGGCCAATCTGCGCCAGGCGATGCCGCGTCTCCTGCAATTGCGGCGATGTGGAATCGAAACGCTGCGCGTCGGTGCGGACGGACAGCTGTGCTTCCAGGCGGTCGCGCGGGACGATGGCGAGCCGGGGATTGTCTGGATTGTTGATCCACCGGTCATGCAGGGCGGCGTTCGCGTGGGAATAGCTGTCCCGCTCCTGCCACCGCTGTATCAGATGGCCGCCCTCCTGCCGGTAAATCTGCACCGCCGCGCTGCGGACGCCAAGGTCGGCGCAAATCCGGTCCAACAGCGGCCGCCAGTTTTCGGGACGGTCGCAGCATCCGTAAAGGGCGGGCAGTATCTGCGCGCTGAGATTGGTCTCCATTGCATCCCTCCCTGCTTGCCGCGCATTATTTTTACTGCGGCGTTAGGCTCCCAAATGACGTGCGCACTGCGGAGATGGCGCGGCCTAGATGACTGCCGCTTCCCTCTCCTCATCCGTGGCATTTTCTTCCTGTTCCAGAACGTCCAGCACGATGCGCAGCGCATCCTGATATTCGGGCGTCAGCAAGCGTGTATAGCGGCGTTCATGCGCGGACATGATCGCGTCCGCCTCGCTGCGCACATCCTCTCCCTCGGCGGTCAGGCTCAGGGCGAAGGAGCGTCCGTCTACCGGCGACTTCTGCACCAGATCCTTCTGGATGAGGCCAGTGATCAGCGGCACCATATTGGCGCGCTTGATCCCCAGCATGCGGCCTATGTCGCTTTGGATGCAGCCCGGATTGGCCCCGATCGTCAGGAGGATCGTCGCTTCCACCGGCCGCAACCCCACCAGTTCCAGCGCCGCACCCAGCGTCGCCATCATCGCGGAGGAGGAACGCCGCAGCCGATATCCCAGTCGTGATGCGACGGGATTGATCAGCCTGTTGCCTGAAGGACTCATGCTCATGATTCGCTCATAATGTTATTGCTCAGAACAATCAACATTGATATGCAACATAACATTAGGAGAGGGCCTGACACATGTCCGCATCGGAAATTTCCCTGATAATCGGCGGCGAATCGCGCAGTGCCGCATCGGCTTTCGAACGGTTGAACCCGGTCACTGGCGCCGTCGCCACCCGCGCGGCTGCCGCCAGCATCGAAGATGCGGTTGCCGCAGTGGACGCCGCCCAGGCCGCATTCCCCGCCTGGTCGCAAACCGGCCCCAATGCCCGCCGCGCCCTGCTGATGAAAGCCGCCGACGCGCTTGATGCCCGCGTGGACGATTTCATCGACGCGATGATGGCGGAAATCGGCGCGACCGAGGGTTGGGCGCGCTTCAACCTGATGCTCTCAAGCTCCATGGTGCGCGAAGCGGCGGCGCTCACCACCCAGATCGGCGGAGAGGTGATCCCGTCCGACAAGCCCGGTTGCATCGCCATGGCGATCCGCGAACCGGCAGGCGTGGTGCTGTCGATGGCGCCATGGAACGCGCCGATCATCCTTGCCACCCGCGCCATCGCCGTGCCGCTCGCCTGCGGCAACAGCGTGGTGCTCAAGGCATCGGAACAATGCCCGCGCACCCATGGCCTGATCGTCCAGGCCTTTGTGGAAGCGGGCCTTACCGGCGGCATCGTCAACCTGATCACCAACGCGCCGCAGGATGCGGCCGATGTGGTCGGCGCGATGATCGACCATCCCGCCGTGCGCCGCGTGAACTTCACCGGATCGACGCCGGTCGGCCGGATCATCGCGAAACGCTGCGCTGAACATCTGAAGCCTGTCGTGCTCGAACTGGGCGGCAAGGCGCCGCTGATCGTGCTGGAGGATGCTGACCTTGACGAAGCAGTGAAGGCCGCCGCGTTCGGCGCTTTCATGAACCAGGGCCAAATCTGCATGTCGACCGAACGGATCATCGTGGTCGATGCCATCGCCGACGCTTTCGCCGAGAAGTTTCAGGCCAAGGTCGGCTCCATGGCGGTGGGCGACCCGCGCGAGGGCAAGACGCCGCTGGGTGCGGTGGTGGACAGCAAAACGGTTTCCCATGTCCGTTCGCTCATTGATGATGCGCTCGCGGCGGGCGCGACCCAGTTGAACGGCGGCGAGGTGTTGAGCGAAGGGGGCGGCGTCTTGATGCCCGCCCATGTCATCGACCGCGTCACCCCACAGATGAAGCTGTTCCGCGATGAAAGTTTCGGCCCGGTCGTCGGCATCATCCGCGCCCGCGACGAAGCCCATGCGATCGAACTGGCCAACGATACCGAATATGGCCTGTCCGCATCGGTCTTCACCCGCGACACGGCGCGCGGGCTCAGGGTCGCGCGGCAGATCCAGTCCGGCATCTGCCATGTGAACGGCCCGACCGTCCATGACGAAGCGCAAATGCCCTTCGGCGGCGTCAAGGCGTCGGGCTATGGCAAGTTCGGCGGCCGCGCCGGGATCGACAGCTTCACCGAATTGCGCTGGATCACGATGGAGACCCAGCCCGGCCATTATCCGATTTGATATTCACTTCCCTCGTCATCCCAGCGGAAGCTGGGATCTCAGGCGGAGAGGCACGACTTAGCCGCACAAGATACCAGCTTTGGCTGGTGTGACGAACAACTTCTAAGGAACGATCATGACGAACTTCCTGCATGTCGATGGCGTCGAGCAGGCCGAAATCGAAACCGTCGCCTTCACCGTGGAGGACGGCGTCGCCTGGGTCAGTCTCAACCGCCCGGACAAGCGCAATTGCATGTCGCCGCGCCTCAACCGCCAGATGATGCGCATACTCGATGAGCTTGAGTTTCGCGACGATGTCGGCGTCCTCGTGCTGACCGGCGAGGGCACGGCGTGGAGCGCTGGCATGGACCTCAAGGAATATTTCCGGGAAACCGAGGCGCAGGGCCTGAAGGGCACGCGTGGCGCGCAACGGGAAAGCTATGGTTGGTGGCGCCGCCTTCGCTGGTATCAGAAACCCACTATCGCGATGGTCAACGGCTGGTGCTTTGGCGGCGGCTACGGCCCGCTCTTCGCCTGCGACCTCGCCTTCGCGGCGGAAGAGGCGCAATTCGGCCTCAGCGAAATCAACTGGGGCATCCTGCCCGGCGGCGGCGCGGCCAAGGTGGCGACGGAACTGACCAGCTTTCGCAACGCCATGTATCATGCGCTGATGGGCGAGAATGTGGACGGCAGGACGGCGGCGCAATGGGGCTTCGTCAACGAAGCGCTGCCGCTCGGCGCATTGAAGGGCCGCGTGTCGCAGGTCGCGCAGACATTGCTGACGAAGAACCCCGTCGCGCTCAAGGCGACCAAGGACGCCATCCGCCGGGTGCGCGAAATGACCTATGACAATGCCGAGGATTATCTGATCCGCGCGCAGGAAGCGGCCAACAGCTTCGACAATGAGGGCCGCAAGGAAGGCATCAAACAGTTTATCGACGACAAGAGCTACAAGCCGGGCCTTGGCGCTTACGACAAGTCGAAACAGCAGGCCTGAACCGCGACAGACTGGCAGGATCGCCCCCAAGAGGCGGCCTGCCCCACAGAGTTTTTGGAGAGACGGACCCATGACGGCCGACACCCTCAATCCGCCCGTCGCCACCGCTGCCCGCGCGGCCAGGTCGCTGGACCGGCTGCTGCGCCCGCGATCGGTGGCGATCGTCGGCGCATCGGACAAGCCGGGTGCGCTGGGCGCATCCGTCCTGTCCAACCTGACGCGCAACGGCTTTTCCGGCGACATCCACCTCATCAATCCCAAGCGCGCGGAAATCGGCGGACGGCCATGCCTGCCATCCGTCGATGCGTTGCCCGACGGCGTGGATGCCGCCGTCCTCGCCATTCCGCGCGCGGCAGTGCTCGATACGGTGAAAGCGCTGGCCGCGCGCAATGTCGGCGCTGCCGTCATCTTTTCCGCCGGATTTGCGGAGGGCGGCGAAGAAGGCTTGGCGGAACAACGGGAGATCGGCCGGATCGCCGCTGAAACCGGGATGGTTGTCGAAGGGCCAAATTGCCTTGGCATGACCAACTTCATCGATCGCGTGCCGCTCACCTTCGTGGAAACCGACGCCAAGCCTCTGGGCGACCGTCCGGGTATCGGCATCGTGTCGCAAAGCGGCGCGATGGCCTGCGTCCTGTGCACCACGCTCGCTTCGCGCGATCTGGGCCTGTCCTTCTCGATCTCGACCGGCAACGAAGCCGCATCGGGCGTCGAGGATTATGTCGACTACCTGCTGGAAGACAGCTCCACCCAGGTGATCGCGATGATCGTGGAGCAATTCCGCAAGCCGCAGCGCTTCCTCGCCGCCGCCCGCCGCGCCCGCGCTCTGGGCAAGACCATCGTCCTGCTCCACCCCGGCCGCTCGGCAGCTGCGCGTGAATCCGCGGCCACCCACACCGGGGCGATGGCGGGCGACTATCAGGTGATGCGCATCAAGGTGGAGCGCGCGGGCGTCATCCTGGCTGAGACGCTGGAGGAACTGGGCGACATCGCCGAAATCGCGTTGCGCTGCCCCATCATTCCGGCTGGCGGCGTTGCCGTGCTGGGCGAAAGCGGCGCATTCAAGGCGCTGACCCTCGACCTGTGCGAAGCCATCGGCCTCGACCTGCCGCAGGTCAATGACGGCAATGCCCCTGCCCTGCGCGGGGTGCTGCCCGATTTCGTTCCCGTCTCCAACCCGCTGGACCTGACCGCGCAGGGACTGGTCGATCCTGACCTCTATCGCCGGACGCTGGCGGCGCTGTTCACCGACGACCGGTTCGGCAGCATCGTCACGGGCATCATCCAGACCGATCCCGTGACGGTCGGCATCAAGCTGCCGCCGATCCTGCGCGCTGTTGACGAATTGCAGCCGGACAAGCCGATCATCTTCGCCGGACTGGACGAAGGCGCGCCGGTTCCAGCCCATCATATCGATCAGCTGCGCGCGCTCGGCATTCCCTATTTCCCTTCGACCGAACGCGCCTTCCGCGCCCTGAAGCGGCTCAACGACCATGCGCGCCGGGACTTCAGCGAAGCGCCGACCGCCCCCCTGCCCGCGCCTGCTCTCACCGGGCACAGCGGCGTCATCCCCGAATATCGCGCCAAGGCGATCCTCGCCCCGCTCGGCATCCCGTTCCCAAAGGGTGCCTTCTGCACCAGCATCGACGACGCGCTGAACGCTGCGCAAGCGGTCGGCTATCCGGTCGCGCTCAAGGCACAGTCCGCCCGTCTAAGCCACAAGAGCGATGCGGGCGGCGTGGTGTTGAACCTCCCCAACGCCGACGAACTGCGCGCGGGCTGGGACCGGTTATATGCCCATGTCGCCGCCTATGATGCGACCATCGCGATCGACGGCGTCCTGATCGAAGCCATGGGCGAACGCGGCGTCGAACTTATCATCGGCGCAAAGAATGATCCAGACTGGGGGCCGGTCATCCTGTGCGGCTTTGGCGGCGTCACGGCGGAAATCCTGCAGGACGTGCGCCTGATCACCCCCGGCCTCTCGGTCGATGCCATCGCCGCTGAACTGCATAAGCTCAAGCAATCGCCCCTGCTGCGCGGCTTTCGCGGATCGCCTGCGCTGGATGTGGAGGCGGCATCACAGATTATCCACACGCTTGGCCGCATCCTGCTCGCCGAACCGCCGATCCGGGAGATCGATCTCAACCCGGTCATCCTCTATCCGCAGGGTAGAGGCGCAATCGCTCTCGACGCCCTTATGCTGACAGCACCGTAAGACGCCTGACCAACAAGGCAATAACCAGATCGACAATCATTTCAGGGGAGGAGAGGATGGCGCGGAACGGAACGGACATCAGGCAATTACTTGATGAAGCGCCCATGGGCCGCCTGCAAATCGCGGCTGTAGCGCTGTGCATCATGCTGAACGCGCTTGATGGCTTTGATGTTCTGGCGATCAGCTTCGCCTCGCCCGGCATTGCCGCAGAGTGGGGCATTGACCGCGCCGCATTGGGCGTCGTGCTTTCGATGGAACTGATCGGCATGGCTGTGGGGTCCGTGCTGCTCGGCGGCCTGGCTGATCGCATCGGCCGTCGGCCCACCATCCTGTTCTGCCTCCTGGTCATGGCCACGGGTATGTTGGCCGCGACCTTTTCATTCAGCGTTGTCTCCCTGTCGGTGATACGGCTTGTGACTGGCCTCGGCATCGGCGGCATGCTGGCTTGCACCAACGCCATCGTCGCAGAGCTTGCCAACGCGCGCACCCGCAGCCTGGCCGTTGCCCTCATGGCGGCGGGCTATCCGATCGGCGCGATCCTTGGCGGCTCGGCCGCTTCGATGCTGCTGGTGTCGGGCGAATGGCGCGACATATTCCTGCTTGGAGGAGTCGTCACAGCAATCTTCTTGCCACTGACGTTCCTGCTGCTCCCTGAATCGATCGGATTCCTCCTTCAACGACGCCCGGCCAATGCGCTGGACCGGATCAATCAGCTGATAGGCCGGATGGGACACAATGCGCTGGATGCTTTGCCCGCTTCAAATGCGGCGGCGCCCAAGGCATCCTTTGCCGCGCTGTTCAATCCCGGCCTCGCACGCACGACGGTGCTGCTGACGGCCGCCTATTTCTTTCACATCATGACCTTTTACTTCATCCTCAAATGGGTGCCCAAGATCGTGGTGGACATGGGTTATGCACCGTCGTCCGCTGGTGGCGTGCTGGTATGGGCCAATGTAGGCGGCTTGCTGGGAGCGCTTTCGCTCAGTGCCCTCAGTTGGCGGCTGGACGTCCGCATATTGGTGATCGCCGCCCTCTTACTGTCGATGGCAATGGTGACTGTCTTCGGGCAGGGACAAGCCAGCCTTTTCGGCTTGGCCCTGGTAGCTGCGGCGGCGGGATATTTCACAAACGCGGCCGTCGTCGGCCTCTACGCCATCATTGCGCATTCCTTCCCTACGGCGGTTCGGGCAGGCGGCACGGGAATAGTGATCGGCCTCGGCCGTGGAGGAGCTGCTTTGGGTCCCATCCTTGCTGGTTTCCTTTTCACTCTCGATTTCAAGCTTCCCGCCGTGGCGCTGACCATGGCATCAGGGTCGCTGATCGCGGCATGCGCGTTAGCCCTTCTCGTGACTGGAGGACGGGACAGCAATTCGTCCAAGCTTTACGAATGAACCATCGTTCCCTTCATTACCCGCCCGCCGCTCGCACTCTTCTTTGAGATAACCATAAGGAGGAAAGACTGCCCATGTCGCCACAGCGCTATTCCATGACGGCTATCGCGTTGCATTGGTCGATCGCGGCAGCCCTGATCTTTCAACTCGTCCTGGGCTGGCAATTGTCCGGCATCGCGCCGGGGCTAGGCCAATTTGCCGCCTATCAGCTGCACAAGTCGATCGGGATCGTCATCCTGCTGCTCACCCTTTTGCGCGTTGGCATCCGCTTGGCCCACCCCCGCCCCCCGGCACTGGCGGATGATCGGATATCTGCGTTCACGGCAAAGGTGACGCATCAATTGCTCTACGCCGTCATGCTTCTCGCCCCGCTCAGCGGCTGGGCGCTGGTCTCAACCAGCAAGCTGCGGGTGCCGACGCTGCTGTTCGGCACGATTGCCTGGCCGCATCTGCCGATCTCTTTTGGCCTCAATGGAATAGCCTATGACACGCATCGCCTGGCGGCTTATGTCCTAGCCGGATTGGTCGTGCTGCATGTCGCTGGAGCTATTCGCCATCAATTCTACAAGCGCGAGGATCTGCTTGCTCGCATGATCCCGGGCTTGGCGCCGGGACTTGCGCTGCTGGCTGCGCTGGGAACAATGGCATTGGCAGGTTCGGCATCATTCTTTCTTACCGGAACGCCCACCATAGCCGTGGCCCAGCAGAAAGGGATGCCCGTGCCGATCAAGATAGCGCCACCTTCACCCGGTTCCACCCCAGCGCAGCGGCTTGCCACGACCCCGACGGCCCCAACGACCCCAAAGGCTACGCCGGTGCCCACAGCCAATTCACGACAGCTTCCCTTGTCGCGCTGGCGCGTCGTGGGGCAGGGGGAACTCGGCTTTATCGCCATGTGGAGCGGCGCGACGGTGGACGGATCCTTCCTTCACTGGAAATCGGACATCCGCTACAGCCCGGACGATTTGCCCGGCAGCGCAATCCTCGTGACGATCGACCTGGCCTCCGCCATCACGGGCGACGCACAACGCGACGAAACGCTGCGAGGCCCCGACTATTTCGACATATCGGCGCATCCGCATGCTGTGTTCCGCGCCAAGGGTTTCCGGCCACGGGGCGGCGACCTGTACGAAGCCAGAGGCACGCTGGACCTGAACGGACGCCGCCGCCCGGTCACGCTACGCTTCACGCTGCGTCAGGATGGGGACACCGCCAGAGCCGAAGGCCGAGCGGATCTCGACCGGAACATGTTTGATGTCGGTTCACCCACTGATGAAACGATCGCTGCGAAGGTCACAGTAAACTTCGCCTTGACCGCGCACCGGCAGGATCAGTGATGAGGCGGGTTTCGACGCAGTCTGCGCCGCCTGGGAACGACGAATATGGTCGATCTCAGCCGCCTGAATGACTCGGCCACGAAACGGCGGCCTCCCTGCGCCACGCAATTATACGGTGCACGCTCAATGAAATTTCAAACCGCATGATCGCTGGTCGGTATTTTAGGTGTTAAACGCCTTCTTCTCGTAGACGGCAACGATCCCCTGCCCGTCCCAGACATAGCATAGGTGCCGCTCTTGCCGACAGTCGGTGAGCAGGCTGGGACGGAACACAGCTGCGCATTCACCGCCCGGATGGCGGACGCTCTGATAGGCGATGCCGTCCGACCCTTGACTGCGCAACTCGATTGCAAGTGCTTGACCAGCGACATAGCTGTCCGAAGCGTAGAGGTCAGGCTGTGCCTTGCGTGCATCCCGGATATCATGCAGCTCTGCGTCGATATCGACGGCATATACCCGCATGTCCAGTTCCTGCGGCGGTTCCCGAGTGAGCGCCATGAACCGCGCGCGGTGATGGCTGGTTTCGGCAATCGCGGTCTCGATCTCTCTGGCTGCATAGAACAGGCCGAAGCTACCATCAGAAAAGCGGCTTCCATCAGGATTGAGATGGGTGAAGGCGGCCATGATGACAGAAGTGCCCGGCCCCGACACGCGATCCTCCGGCGGCACGAGTGCAAGGTCGCCGACCTCATCGCGTAGCCGGTCGTTGGTCATCGCCTCAATCGCGTAGACCGCTTCAAGATCGGAGGGGTCGGCGACGTCCTCGAACAGAGATATCGGTGGGAAGCGGCTTGCGATAATCCGATAGCATGGCTGCCAGTGCACACGCGCCTTCGGGATAGAATCCATTATCCGCGTTGCGCGTCGATATATTGGCGCACGACATAAAGATCGGCGACATTGCCCGAAGTCATCCGTTCGATCGCTGGACGTCCGGCGAACAGGGGCGCGTCATTGGGTTTGCGCACCCATTCGTCGGCGGTGCGAGGCAGGAGGAGCCTGAGCCCCTTGTAGATACCCAGCACATAGGAAATTCTTTCGAGCGCATCCTTGGGAATGGCTGCGACGGCGCCGCGTTTCCAGGTCTGAAATGTGGAGCGATTATCGAGTCCGAGAAGCTTCATCTGCTCGGCTTCCTTGAGGCTCCAGGCATCGGCAATGCGGAAGAAGGTGCGCAGCGCCGGACCGGTGAGATCCTTACGGCTGGGCGCTTTGGCTTTGGCTCCGAAGTGGGCAGCTGTTGCCATTTGCGATCTCCTTCTCGTCATGGAGATGTATTATATTTGTACTTAATGTCAAGATTGGATCAATTTCCACACATAATGTGTTCGACCCAATCAGGCTGTTAGACGCCGATCAACTGGATCCCTCATTCCCGCGCTGGTACAGTCGATCGGTACAGCAGGGTTGGATCACACATCAGAAAACACCGGCTTTCTGCTATTCTTTGATGAAGCCAACCCTACCCGCAGTTGTCACCACTCTCTCATAGATACACATCGAACGCTCGTAATTTCAGCGCCGTTCGGCAGGTTTGTGACATATGGATCGAACTAACTTGCATCTCTGTCGTTTGATGTTGGGCAATTGTGGAGACGAACCATGCGTAACACATTCTTATTGATGGCAGGATTGGCAGCCGCTGCCAGCGTTGGCGGCTGTTCTCGTGAAACGACGCGCGATGGACTGCGGGGTGCAGGCATCGGCGCGGTCGGTGGTGCGGTAGCAGGTGCGATCGTCCCCGGGCTTGGCGTAGCCGAAGGCGCGGCAATCGGCGCTGCGGGTGGTGCTGTCGTAGGCGCGGCCACGTCCGATGGACAACGCCGGTGGGAACGTGACCGTCGCGGCCGCGAATATTATATCGACCGCAACGGCAACCGCGTTTACCGCTGACGCCAAGTCGCCGCGCGTTGCACGCGGCATTCAATGACATGACAGCATCTTGGGCGCAGCGATGGCAGGGCCGGGACAGAATCGTCCCCGCTATTGCGGCGTTCTTGGTGAACGCCGTCATCGGCTATGCATTGATAATCGGCCTGAGAGCACCTTCACTACTACGCTCGGCGATAGATAGCACCCCCTTGGCGTTGTTCAATCTGAAGCCCTCCGCGCCGGACCAACCCAAACCTCCCCCGCCTAAGGAAACCCGTGAACCCCAAGGCGAAGGCGGCGCTGCGTCCGGATCTCCTCGCCGCGCCGAGAAGGTGCGAGATCAACCACCGCGCCCTACCAGCGTTGTAGCCCCGTCGCCCATAATACATACCCCTGCTCCGATCCTACCCACCGCGCCGACAGCCTCCATAAAGAGCGACGCAGGCGGCGCGGGTAGTGGCGCTACTCCCGGCTTTGGCAGCGGGTCCGGCGGCACTGGAACCGGCACTGGTCGTGGGGATGGCGAGGGAGGCGATTTCTCGCGGGCGCGCCAAACCGGCGGCCGCTTTCGCAATTCGGATTTCCCTGGCTCCTTACGCAGCGTCGGCCGCGTGACAATCGGCGTGCGATACGCCATCGGTCCTTCGGGACAGGTCGACAGATGCGAAGTTATCGAAGGAAGCGGCTATCCGGAGATTGACGCGATGACTTGCCGCGTCATCATGGAACGATACCGCTTTCGCCCTGCCCGCGACCCCGAAGGATATGCCGTTACTGAGGTGCGGGAAGAGGATTACCGCTGGCGTGTGCGTTAGAAGCGGCAGAAACTAGACAACCAGCATCGACACCCACCAGCCGGGGAGTGCCGCGACCGCCAGACATGTGCCCAGCGGCACCCGCGTCGCTGCCGTTATTCTCCGGCCCAACGCGACGCTTGCCAGCACCGCCATCAGGCCAATCCCCGCAGCCATCAGCAGGATGAACGGCAGCGCCTGCCATCCGAACCAGGCCCCTAGCCCGCCCATCACCTTCGCGTCACCGAGGCCTAATCCTTCCCTCCCCCGCGCCATCCGATAGCTGACCGCTACCGCCAGCAGGACACCATATCCTCCTGCCGCCCCGATCACGCGATCGGACAGCGCCGCATCCGTCACCCACAGGCCCAGTGTCAGTCCAAGGAACGCCAACGGCAACGTCAGCGCGTCCGGCAACCAGAAATGCCGCCAATCGAGGATCGCCAATGTCAGCAGCAGCCATCCAAGCAAAGCCCATCCAGCCCCCACCAGCCCCGGCGCCAGACCGGATGCGAGCGCCCCGATCACCGCGCAGCCCGCCTCCATGCGCCCGTGCAGCGGTGCGATCTTCCCGCCGCAAGTCCTACACCTGCCTCGCAACAGCAGCGCACTTATCACCGGGACAAGGTCGACCGCGCCCAGCACCCGCCCGCAGCTATCGCAAGCCGACCGTCCACGCATGACGCCGCGACCCTCGGGCCAACGCAATATCAGCGTTCCCAAAAAGCTGCCCGCGATCGCCCCAGCAACCGCGCCCAGCGCCGCCCACAGCGGATCGATCACAGCGTTCCTTCGACCTTCAGCACCCGCGAACCGCTTGTCCCGGCAAAGCCAGCCTTCGCCAGTGCATCGCCGAGCGCCGCGTCCGCCGTCTCCACCCGCATCTCGGCAACATAGCGCCCTGACCGCCATATCCGCAGGTTGATCTTCTCCAGCCCGGACTGGCTGACCAGCGGCAGCAGCAACGCCTCGCCATCACAACTCGCTACGCCCGACAGCCCTTGCGTCAGGTTGAGACCCGGGAATTGCCCTGCCAACTGCGCCCGCACCCGACCCTCGGCATGGCCGCAACGGTCGCCGGAAAAATACGCGGTAACATCCTCCATCGCCAAACTCGCGATCGGCAGCGGCGCAAAGCTTCGCCCGAGCGGCACAGTCCCCGTCACATCGTCAATGCCCGCGCGCCCGAAACCCACGGTCAGCGCGCCGCTCAGATCATCCGCCGCGCCCTGCCGCCGCCATATGTCGAACCGCGCCCGCCCCATCAGCAAAGACACCGGCGATAAAGCGGCATTCACCGACCCGACCGGCATTGTGCCCAGCATCAGCTGATCGATCCGCCCGCTCCACAGCGTTCCCCGCACCTCCCGCGCGGCGATGCCCAGTCGCTCCAGCCCGGACAGCCCCAGCGCAATCCGCATGGGCATGAACAGGATCAGCCCAAAGACCAACAGCAGGACGATCGCAATTCGCGTCCGCTCAGACCAGCCCAGCCGCGTCATTGCCCAGCCCCCCGCACAAGCGCCGCCTGCACCGAAACGCTGCCCGCCGTCGGGGAAGGCCGCGCGCTCATCGTCTCCACGCGCACGCCCTGCGCCTCCAGCGCCGCAAGCCAGGAAAACAGCGCCACCGGCCGCACCGACGCCATCGCAATCTCGATCCGCGCGTCGCCCTGCGCCTCCGCCCGCTCCAGCGTCAGCCCAGCCTCGCCCGCGCTCTGGCTCACAAGCTGATCGATCGCCGTCCCGGAACTCGCAGCAACCCCTCGCGGCAATGTTTTGAGCAACTTCACCTTCGCCCGCATCGCCGCATTGCGATCAGTCGCGGCGAGCAGCCCTTCACGCGCCGACCGCTGCGCCGAAGCCAACGGCCCCACCACGCCCAGCCACAGCAGCACCACCGCCAGCAGCGCGAACATCACGCCCAGCATCCATTGCTCGCGCGGCGATCTCCCGCCCCACATCGTCTTCATCGCATCCATCATGATCGCACCGTAATGTCGGCCAGCGCCCGCCCGCCCGGGTCCTGCGAAGGCGTCGCCGTGATGGTGAAGCCCGCGCTCTGCAACGCCAGCAGCACCGCGTTGATCTCCTCCACCTTCGCCGCCGCCAGCGTCCCCCGGATCATCCCATCGGGATCCCGCGACAGCGCCGTCATCGACACGCCCGGCGCTTCCTGCAAGGCGCTCAGCAAACCCGCAACCGGCGCGGTAAAGGCATAAGCGCCCGCCCCGCGCGCCGCCAGCTGCCGCTCAATCTCCGCCTCCGCCTGCGTCAAGTCACTCGCACTCGGCACCACCTGTCGCGCCAGCGCCAGGCTCTCCGCATCCAGACTACTCGCAGCCACATTTTGCCGCACCATAACCGCCAATGAAATGAACAGGCTGACAAGCAGGATCAGCCCGCTCCACAGCAATATCCGCCGAAGCACCGCCTTGTCCGCGACCCGCCGCACCCGCTTGGCAAAGTCGCTCTGCCGCAGGTCCAGTGGCGGCCGCTCCAGCGCCTCGACGGCCCGCGCCTGCAACAGATCGGCAGGCACATCCTCAATCACCGCATCGGCCGCCAGCACCGAAGCCAGATCGCCACCAAAAGCAACGTCACGCCCCCGCAACACCGCCTCGCCATCCAGCGCGCCACGCACAAAACCCTCAACGGGCTCCGGCAGCAGCAACGGCGCAGGCACGATAATGTCCGGGTCCAACCCATGATGCTGCGCCCAAAGCAGCCAATGCTGCATGTCGCCCCTCGCAGCGACCGCGACGACATGCGGCCGCGCCGGATCATCATTCTCATCCGCCGCCGCAAACAGCTGATCAGCAGGCACGATCCCGCCCGCCAGCGCCGCCAGCCGCGCCGCCGCCCTCCCCTGCCGGGGTGCAAGTTCAGGATAGTCCGCCCAATGCAAAGTCACCATCGAAGCAGGCGGCACCAACATCACCACCGCATCGGCAGGCAACGCCGTCAGGCCACAAGCCGCCAGCCAGTTTGCCCCCCTGCCGCTCTGCGCCACAGCGCCATCGACAACGCGCATCCACAGCGGTTCGCCCGCTTCGGGCAGCGCCACGATCAGTCCGTCACGCACGCTCACGCGCCGCTCCCCCAGCTACGGCGGATCAACCTCGCCGGGCTCTGCCGGGCATCGATCATCGCCCGCTCCACCACCTGCGTTCCCCCAACGTCCACCGTCACTTCCACCCCGAAAAATCCTGTCGTCAACTTGACCTGATTGGCCGCTTCCTCAAGCGGACTGATGCCCTGGCTGGCCAGCGGCGCCCAAAATTGCACCGTGCTGCCGTAACCCTCGGTGGGCCGCTGCGCCAGATATTGCCGCGCTTGCGCCACGCTCACCTGCCCTTGCAACAGCATGGCGAACAGCACCGCCTGCCCTGGCAGCAGCGTGTTGACGTTGATCGGCGACAAATCCGCCGTCGGCAACGCGCAAACCCACGGCCGCGCCAGATCATAGATGGCGGACGTCACCCCATGGACCGCGCGCAGCTCACTCGCATCCACCATGAAGCGATTTGCCGTGCGATAGGGCCGTGCCGCCTGCGCATAGACCTCATCCTCCGCCCCGCCGGGCTGCGGCACGCTGTCGCTGTCGATCCAGTCGGCGAGCGATGCCGCCGCCACCTGCGCCTGCCGCGCATCCACGCCCAGCGCCTGCAACAATGCCTGAAATTGCGACACGCCAACCGGCCGAACCTTCAAATTGGACTCATTCTCGCCAGCCACCACGCTGTTGAGGTTGAAGCAGTTGCCCGCATCACTCACCCGCGCACTCGCGACACCACCGGGAACAGCGACCGGCTGCGGCGTCCCCATCCAGTTTCCCGCCAGCGTCGTCTTGCCCGGATTGGCGGCGATCAGATCACCGATCCGCAACCGCGCCATCTCCACGCCCGCATCGGCAAAGGCCCGCGCCTGGTCCACCGCGCCGCTATTGCCCGTCATCCGGGTAGCCAGCGCCAGCCGCTCCAGCGCCGTGGAAGCAACCACGGCCATCACCGCGACCAGCAGCAATACGGTCAGCAGCGCCGCTCCCCGCTCGCCCTTTTCCCCGGGATCAGGCACCAGCCATCTCCCCTTCCAGCTTCTCCGCAGGCCCCGGCCCGACCAGAAAGCGCAAGGTGACAGGCGCTTCACCCATGCGCGTCACCGTCATTTCAACAGCGCGCGGCATCAGGTCGGGCTGCGTCGGTATCCACTCGTCACGCCACTCCCCCTGCGCGTCGCGAAAGCGCAGCGCGACATCATCCACATGGTCCAGCAGCGTAGCTGGATCGTCCCCCGCCGCGCCATCGACTTGCGCATAAGTGCGCCGCTCCAGCCGCCCTTGCCGCACCCAATATTCCACCTTCTGCAAGGAAGGCCGGGGCAAATCGCCCAGATTGTCCCAGCCGCCACGCACAAACTGCATCACCGGCACGGCCTCGCCCTCGCGGTGTGACCAGAATGCAGGCGCCAGCGTCCCCGTCTCCGTGCGGCTGATACGCGGCACCGCCTGCCCAAGATCGGCTGCCAGCGCGCCACCTGCCCTTTGCACGGCCGCCATGTCATCCAGCCGCGCCTTGACCTGCGCCTGCGCCGACACGCTGTTCCCCAGCAGCAGCACACCCGCCGCCGCCAGCATCGCAAAGATCATCAGCGCCACCAACAGCTCTATCAACGTAAAGCCCGCCTGCCCGCCCGGCCCTCCGTTCGCTTCGAGCGAAGCCTGTCCTGAGCCCTGTCGAAGGGTCGAGAAGCCTGATGCGCGACTGAAATCCCTGCTGGCTATGGCGCGCATCACTGCACCACCCGCACAAAGCTCAGCACGACCGGCGATGACCCCGTCTGCCCATTCACAGTCAGATCAACCTGCAACAGTCGCTTGTCTCTAGTAGCCTTGACCGCCCTCACCCAATGCCAGCGTCGCCCGCCATTATCGACATCGCCCTCTTCCCTGCCCAGCGAGGGCGGCGCGGGATCGGTTTGCACGTCCACCATCAGGTTACGCGCGACAATCTGCCCCAGCGCCTTGCTGTCGAGATCCGCCGCCGTCCGCAAAGTCACCCCCTGCAACCGCACCAGCGCCAAGGCAGCCAGACTGAACACCGCCAACGCCACCAGCATTTCCAATAGCGTGAAGCCCGCCTCACCGTTCCGGCCCGCACCCCTCCCCGTTCGGGCTGAGCTTGTCGAAGCCCTTTTCTTTCTTCCAGCAAAGCTGTCGAGGATTTGGAGCCTACCCACCGACCATGACCTTCCCCGCCATATCGACAGTCACGGAAACCCGCTCAGCCTCCCGCGCCAAAGTCACCGTCATGGCGTCAGTCGGCAGGCCAGTCCCATCAAAGCCGATCTGCTGCCGCCCGTCCTTGCCAACCAGTGCCCGCGTCCCGGCCTTCCAGTTGGCCGTCACGAACGGCTTGTCCTCCAACGGCACCCATTGCGCCCCATTGCGCCGCTGAAAGCCATAGCCCGACGCGGAAACCCACACCCCCATCGGCCGCGCGGTAACGACCGCCTCGTCGCGCGCGGCGGCGACGCGCGCGGCAAAGCGATCGGCATCATAGACAACCCGCCCGCGCGGGTCGGGCATGGCAAGCACCACCGCAGCCGAAATGAAACCGACGATCGTCAACACGACCATCAGCTCGATCAGGGTAAAGCCATTGGCGATCGGCCGACGAACCAACCTCTCCCCGTTCGGGTTGAGCCCTTCGACTTCGCTCAGGATCGCCGCCTCAAAGCTCGCTGGAATAAATATCCGCATTCTCGCTCTCGCCGCCCGGCTGGCCATCCGCGCCCAGCGAACTGATATCGAACGCGCCCTTCCGCCCCGGCACCGCATAATGATAGGCCCGGCCCCACGGATCATCCGGCAGCTTCTTGATATAGCCGCCCCGGCGATACCGCTGCGGCTGCGCCAGTGATGCGGGCGGATTGATCAGCGCCTGCAAACCATCCGTCTGCGAAGGGTAGCTCAGATTATCGAGCCGGTACTGCTCCAGAGCCTGCTCGATCGTCGCAATGTCCGCCTTCGCCTTCTCCACCCGCGCCGTGTCGGTCGCCGGAATGACGTTGATCGCCACGATCGTCGCCAACAGCCCGATGATGACGATCACCACCATCAACTCGACCAGCGTAAAGCCGTGTTCGGCGGAACGCCTCGAGAAGGTGAAGCCATCCTCGCCTGCTTTTCGACCTCCGTTCGCACTGCGCTTGTCGAAGTGCCTTTCTTCTTTTTGGAAAAAGCGCATGGCTCTGGAAATAGACATAATCACTCCTCAAGCCCCCGTAAGGCTCTGCAATTGCAGGATGGGTAGCAGGATCGACAAGATGATCACCGCCACGATCCCGCCCATCAATATGATGATCACCGGCTCCAGCATGGCGAGCGCAGCGGAGGTGAAGCTGTCAAACTCCCGCTCCAGATAATCGGCCGCCCGCTCCAGCATCGTATCCAGCCGCCCCGCACTTTCGCCACTCGCCGCCAGATAGACCAGCAACGGCGGAAACACACCAGCCCGCCGCAGCGCCGCCGACAGGCTCCCGCCCCCGCGAATGGCCTCGACAATCTTCTCCGAAGCCTGCCGCAAAACCCGGTTATGCACCGTCTGCGTCGTCAGCGTCAGGCCTTCCATCAGCGGCAGGCGGCTCGCCACCATCGTGGACAGAGTCCGCGCCATCCGCGCCGCATGAAGATCGCGGATCAATCGGCCCACCAGCGGCAACCGCAACAACAGCCCATCGAACCGATAACGGAACGCCTCAATCTTCAATGCCCGCCAGAAACCAAAGGCACCCAGTCCAATCAGGATCGCCAGCAACCACCAATAGCCAGCCAGAAAGGCCGAAGTCCCCATCACCATCCGCGTCAGCAGCGGCAGGTCCTGACCAACCGTATCGAACTGCTCCACAACCTTGGGAACGACAAAAATCATCAACGCCGCGACCACGCAGACGGCGAAAGCGGCCAACACGCTCGGATAAGCGATTGCCGTCAAAACTTTCGACCGGATCACCGCCTGCCGTTCCATCAGGTCGGACAAGCGCTCCATGATCGTCGGCAAGCTGCCGGAGCTTTCACCCGCAGAGACCATCGCCCGATACAGCGCTGGAAAGCTCTTCGGCTCCGCGCCCAGAGCATCCGCCAGCCGCCGCCCTTCCAACACACCCGAATGCACCTTACTGACAATCGCGCGGACATGCTCCTGCTCGCTCTGCCGCCCGATCGTCCGCAGCGATTCTTCGAGCGGGCTCACTTGGATCAACGTCGACAGCTGCCGCGTGAACAGCGTCAATTCCTTCGCCGACAAACGAGGCGCGCGCAGGGAGAAGGCCGCTCGCCTGCCTACCTTCTCCGCTACGTTCGGCTCGATCCGCACGATGAACAGCTTGCGCGCGTCCAGCTTGGCCCGCGCATCCTCGACCGTATCGGCCTTGATCTTGCCGCTGCGCTCCTTGCCCGCCGGATCGATGACCAGATAATCATATTCAGCCATCGGCGATGGTTTCCACCTCGGCCGCATCGCGCCGCGACACGCGGATGGCTTCCTCCGCCGTGGTCTGTCCATCGCGCACCAGCGCCCGCGCCGCCGACCCCAGATTGGGCGCATTGAGGAAAGCATGCCGCGCGATCAGGGACTCGTCACCCCCATCATTGATCAGGCGGCGGATGGTATCATCCACGCGGATGGCCTCGAACACGCCGATCCGGCCCTTATAACCAGTCCCATTGCACTCCTCGCAGCCTCGCGCCCGATAAATGATCGTTCCGGGATCGAAACCAAGCAACGCGCTTGCCGACTTGTCCGCCTGCACCGGCTCCCGACAATGCTGACAAAGCCGCCGCACCAGTCGCTGCGCGATCACCGCTCGCAGGGTCGAGGCGAGCAGGAACGGCTCCACCCGCATATCCCGCATCCGCGTGATCGCGCCCACCGCATCATTGGTATGCACGGTCGATAGCACCAGATGCCCCGTCAGCGACGCCTGCACGGCAATCTCCGCCGTCTCCCGGTCACGAATTTCGCCGACCATCACCACATCAGGGTCCTGCCGCAGGATCGCGCGCAACCCCGCAGCAAAGGTCAGCCCGACTTTCGCATTAACCTGCGTCTGCCCGACCCCCTCGACCGCATATTCAACCGGGTCCTCCACGGTAAGAATATTGCGCGTCCCATCGTTCAACTGCCTCAGACCCGCATAAAGCGTCGTCGTCTTCCCCGACCCGGTCGGCCCCGTGACCAGAATAATCCCGTTCGGTTCATGCAATCCTTCACGAAAAATCCGATCCGCCGCCCCCGCCATGCCCAGCAGGTCGAGATTCATGCCCGCATTCTCCTTATCGAGAATACGCAGCACCACCCGCTCGCCCGCCCGGCTCGGCAGCGTCGATACACGCACGTCCAGCAGTTTCCCGCCAAGCGTCAAACCGATGCGCCCATCCTGCGGCACCCGCCGCTCGGCAATGTCCAGCCGCGCCATCACCTTGATCCGGCTCACCACCACCGGCGCGACATGTGGCGGCATGCGCAAGGTCTCGCGCAGCACCCCATCGATCCGCATCCGCACGATCAGGCCGGTTTCATAAGGCTCGATATGAATGTCGGACACACCCTGCCGCGCCGCCTCGGCGATGATCCCGTTGATCAGCCGGATCGCGGGCGCGTCATCGGCGCTGTCGAGCAAGTCGTCGGCAGTCGGAATGTCTGCGGCAAGAATGTCCAGCTCATCGGCGCCCACCTCCAGCGACCCGGCCATGGCGGCAGCGCGGCCCTCCATCGCATAGTGATCCGACAGGTGCCGGTCGAACTGTGGCCCATCAACGAACCGCACATCGAAACTTCGTGCCAGATGGCGCCGCACTTCCAGCAATATGCGCGGATCGCTCCCCTCCCGAACTGCGATCGTGAGGCGGTCTCCGTCCAGCGGCAGCATGACCACGCCATGCTTGCGCGCAAAGACATAGGGAATATCCACCGCGCGGGGCGCGCTGTGCGGCACGTCGAGATCGGAGTGGGGCTCGCTCACCCTAACCTCCGTTCGGGCTGAGCCTGTCGAAGCCCTCCCTTCGAAAAACGGTTCACCGCCGACCTCCATTCGCCGCACCGTCCACCGGCCGCACCACGCCGCTCGATTGCCGCACCGTCGGTTCAATCACTTGCGCCGGGCCAGCACTTGACTGCGCCACCGCATCACTCGCCTGCATCGCAGCGGCTGGCGGTTCCGCGCCCATATAGTCGCGCACCAATTCGTCGATGCTCGGTTCCTGATCGGGGTTCCGCGCCAACTGCATGTCCCGCACATAGCCATAGCGTTGCTGCGTCAGGCGCTGCGCATCCTCCTTCGACCGAAGGATGGTGGGCCGGATGAAGACCATCAGGTTGGTCTTGCTCCGGCTCTTGCTGCGCGACTTGAACAACTCACCCAGCCCCGGAATATCGGACAGCAGCGGAATACGCTCGATCGTCTTGCGCTCGTTGTCGTCCAGCAAGCCACCAAGCGCCAAAATCTCGCCATCATCCACCGTGACCGTCGTCTCGATCTCGCGCTTGTTGATGATGAGGTCGCTATTATTGTTGGACACCGGCCCGGCGACGCTCGACACTTCCTGCCTCAGGAACAGCTTGATCGCGCCGCCCGTATTGATCTGCGGCTTCACCTCCAGCTTGATGCCGACATCCTGCCGCTGCACGGTACGAAACTGATTGTCGAAATTCTGGCTGAGCGCCTCGCCGGTCGTGATCGGCACCTGTTGCCCGACCAGGATCGACGCCTTCTGATTGTCCAGCGTCATAACCGAAGGCGTGGACAGGATATTGCTGTCGGTGTCGGACCTGACAGCGTTGATGATCGCCCCAAAAATACCGTTCCGCCCGATCTGCGTCGCAACCCCGCCAAAGCCGCCCGTCGCGTTCATCAAGCTATCGACCGCCGCCTGCTGCAAGGTGTTCGACAGGCTGCTATTCTCGGTCGAGGTGGTCGTCGTGGTCACGCCGCCGTTGACGACCGTCGTGGTGGTCTTACCCAACTCGTTCGCGCCAATCGCCCCCGCCAGTGTCAGCAAGTTGGGAGAAGCGTTGGAATAATTGGTAGCAGCAAAACCCGTCTTGGCGCTGCCGATCAGGAACTGCACGCCCAGCTTCTTGGCGGCGGCATCGCTGATCTCGACGATGATCGCCTCGACCAGAACCTGCTCCCGCCTCGTATCGAGTTGCCGAACGGTCTCGCCAAGCATGCGCTGCACGTCGCTATTAGCCGCTACGATGATCGCATTGGCTCCCTCATAGCGGGTAACGATCGCAGGACCCCGCGTCGAAATGCCGCCACCCGAAGAACCCGCCGAACTCACCACCGCAGGCGCCGCCGCAACCGGAGCAGCACCATTCCCCGCCGCCGGAACCGAAGCCGTCACGGCAGAGTTGGACGATTGCCCAACCAATTGCTGCAACACAGGCAGCAGCTTTTCGGCATCCGCATGTTCCAGCCAATAGACGCGAATCTCCGTCCCGCTTGCCGCCTGCCGATCAAGATCGCGCGCCATCTGCGCCAATCGCGTCACCGTCCCGGCATCGCCCCGGATCGCGACCGAATTGCTGCTGTCGATCGGCACGATAGTCGCCGCGCGCTGCGTCCCTTCGCCACCATTCTGCACCAGCGCCTGAAGTGAAGTCGCGATTTCTCGCGCGCCAGCATTCCGCAACATCACCGTCTGCGTCGCCGCCGTATCGCGATCGATCCGCGCCAGGACCTGTCGGATACGCCCGATATTGTCGGCATAGTCTGCAACGACCACGCTGTTCCCGGCGCGGTTGGCGGTCACCGATCCATCCTTGCTGACCAGCGGCCGCAATGTCTCCAGCGCACTGGCCGCATCGATCGAGCGCAGGCGGAACACCTCGGTAACGAACTGGTTGCGATTAGCCCCCCGTCCGACGACGCTAGGTTGCCCGGCCGCCCCGTCAGCAGGCTGAATGCGATAAGCACCGCCCGGAGCTGGCACCGCCACCAGCCCATTCGCCCGCAACGTCGACAGGAAAATCTCGAAATATTCCGATCGTGACAGCGGCCGGTCGGTCACAACCGAAACCTTCCCCTGCACCCGATTGTCGATGATGAAGGTCCGCCCCGTCACGCGCGCGGCATCCTGAATGAAGGCGCGAATATCGGCGTCGCGCACATTCAGCGTCTGCTGTGCCATGACAGGCGACCCGACAGGCGCGGCCAGAGCGAGGGCGGTCGCGGCGGAGAGAAGGAATTTTCTGGTCATTGGCCTTGCAGAGTAAGGTTGATCGTCGAAAGGCTGGCACCCCGCTCGACGGTCAGGGAAATGCGCGCGCCGGGCATGATCTTGCCCTGCAGCGCCTGGAGATCGCTAGGCGAGCCGACCGGCTGCCCATCGACCTGGGTGACGATATCGCCAGGCTGGAACCCGGCATTCTGGAAAGCTGGTCCTTTGGCCATCAGGATGAGCCCCGTGATCCGGCCATTCTGCATGCGAGGCGCAAAACCGATGTCGCGCTTCAACCCATCCGCCGTCGGATTGTCGATGCCGCCTGTCGGCGCTGGAACAGCGCCGCCTTCGCCCGGCGCAGTGACGGGCGCGGGCTGCGACTGGTCGAGAAATATCTGCTCTTCCACGCCGCCGCGATCGATGGTGACATGGTCGAACGCCACCCCCTTCAACAGCACACCCGGCAAAACCTCGTCACCCACGGCAAAGCTGTTCTGCACCCCGTCGAGGCCTGCAATGATGGCCGATCCCAGCCCC
Organism: Sphingobium sp. TomTYG46; assembly: GCF_055396345.1. Lineage (NCBI taxonomy): Bacteria > Pseudomonadati > Pseudomonadota > Alphaproteobacteria > Sphingomonadales > Sphingobiaceae > Sphingobium > Sphingobium sp. TomTYG46. Next base: position 505,015 of record NZ_AP027324.1, on the reverse strand, counting down.
GACCCTTCGTTCAACCGGATGCCGTAAACCGTCAGTGCCAGCGAGGTGACGACCCCACCGCCCGCCGCCTGCTGCGGTCCAGCCCGGTAAAAGGGGTCAAAACTGGAAAATAGCGCCTGCCGCGCCGCGGAATTCGGAAATTGCGCCTGCCGCCCTTCCCACGGTCCAAAGCTCCCGTCCGGAGTCAGCACAGCCCAAACCAGCCTTGCACATTGCAGCGCCAGGAGGCCCAGCAACAGCTTCTCGGCAACCCGCGTCCAGTCGATCGGCGCGAGGCGGCGGCTAAGGCCTTGAAAGTCACTGCGAAACGGCACGCGCATGGAACTTGGTGATCCCCCTTGACACCCGCGCTGCTAGGCAATTGTTTTTACTGCTGGATGACAGACTTGTGACCTATCCATGACAAGGGCAATCCGCAAGCGATGACGCTTGCATTTGGAGCGTCGGACGGTAGCAAAAGGCCCGATCCACCGCCCACGAAGGCGTCCATGCAAAGCCAGCCCATCCCTACAGCAGCCGATGCCGATGCCGATGCCTCCTGGATCGCATCCCATCCACGCGTCCAGCGCGTACCCAGCCGCGATCTGACGCTCTTCATCCAGCGGGATTTCCTGACAGCGGAAGAATGCGATGGCCTGATCACACGGATCGAGGCGCGCCGCCGCCCTTCCACCATCGCCGATGCCAATGGCGACACAGGCTTCCGCACCAGCGAGACTTGCGATCTCGACAACGCCGATCCCTTCATCGGGGCAATAGACGAAAAACTCGCCGCCTTCGCCGGGATCGCCCCATGTTTCGGAGAACCGATACAGGGGCAGCGCTATGCCGTGGGCCAGGAATTCAAGGCCCACACCGACTATTTCGATCCCGCTGGCCTCGACTTCGCCCGCTACTGCTCCGTATCAGGCAATCGCACATGGACGCTGATGGTCTATCTGAACCAGCCCCCCGCAGGCGGCGCGACCCGCTTCGTCAAGATCGGCAAGACGGTTCAGCCCGAACTTGGCAAGCTACTCGCCTGGAACAATCGCCTTGAACCCGGACGCTATAATGGGGCCAGCCTGCACCACGGGCTGAAGGTGCGCAGCGGCGTCAAGCACATCATCACAAAATGGTATCGAGAGAAGCCCTGGGCCTGATCTTCAACGCCAGAATCTCTTGGCATCCGCCAACTCATCATAGGCTTTGCCCGCCGCCGCCAGCAGCTTCTTCTTGCTCCGACCGCTCTTCACCAGATCGGCATCGACCGGCAGGCCATGCCGCGCCAACAGGGTCCGCACGTTGACCAGATCATTGAGCGCGCCCAGTTCGTCCTGCAATCCTTCCAGCGCATCGATGTAGCACGCGTGCTGTCGCCTCTGTTTCCTGGCGTCGAATAGACCCCCGAAAAATTCGGCGGCGTAGCGCAGCTTCTTCGCCTTCTTGCGCACTTCGTGACGGTGCGCGTCATCCAGCTTCGCCAGATGCCGTGCATGCTTCATCTGCCAGCGATGAAAATGCTGCAAACGGCGCGCGGCAAACGTCTCCGCAGCCTCATCGCGCAACTTGCAGCCATCGGCATCCGGCTCGCCTATTCCAAGCGTCAGCCATTCCACGATATCGATCATCAAGCCCCGCGCCCGATCGGATTCCAGCGCATCGATCACCTTCGCATGAACCACCGCGCGGACGGCAGCCAGTTGCTCGTGCAGTTCGCCCGGCTTCACCCGTTCGATCAGCACATCCAGATCACGCGCCTCTCCCAGCAGCTGCGCCAGCCAGCGAAGTTCACCCTGAAAGCGGGTCACGTCTTGCGCCGCCAGCATTGACCTGAACAGCGTCAGCGCCGAACGCAGCCGCCGCACGCCTACACGCGCCTGATGCACCGCCTGCGGATCATAATGGTCGAGCAGCAGATCTTCGTTCAGCCGATATTGCCGCACACAGTTGCGCATAATCGCCTGGAACGCCGACTGCACGCTGATATCAGGCTTCAGCGCCAGCCTCTCCGCCTTGAAGCAGGCGGGCGCGGGTGCCAGCAGCCGATAGCCTCGTTCCGACTTTGCCGCGACGCCCAGCCGCACCGGCACTTCCGCCTCTATTCGCCTGGCGAGCGCAAACAGGCCGACGGGCTCTCCTGCCTTCAATTCCAGTTCGACTTCACAGATGGGCGACTGCCGCTCACCCGCGCGGACCCATCCCCTGTCGAGCACCAATTCGATCTCCGCGGCCCCCTCGGCAATTTGCCATGTGCGCCGCTCAACCTCGACCTTGAACGCGGGTTCGATCATCTCCGCTGCATCACCTAGAACGCCCGCAATAGGTGTGCGGCTATCGATCACCGGCTCGTCCTGCCTGACCGGCATTTCCCATTCCGCCCGTGAGAACAGCGCTCCGCCCCGATCTTCACTACCGGCCTTGACGGTCTGGACGCGCTCCTCCCCTGATCTGCGGATGCGCAGGGTATATCCTCGCGCTTCCAACTGCTTGTCAGGCGTATCGAAATAGACGGCCTGAAGTTGCGACCGGCCGCTTTCAGCGGGCAGCAGCGCCAATTGCTCAAAGGCCTCCGCCGCCTGCTGCGACAGCTCCAGTTTCAGCTCGACTTCCTGCTTCACCGCCTGCCTCCGCTTGAGGCCAACACCTAACACGGCGCAGGAAAACGCGCGAATCACAGATGGCGAAACGGCCGATCCGCACGAAGCAGATCGGCCGTCAAGCCTCATCAGAGAAAGTTCAATCAGAGCGCCACGGTCAATGAAGCCGCGAAGGTCGTGCCGATCTTGTAGCGGTTGTAGAACACCTTGTTGCCGTCCAGTTCCTGCAATTCCTGGAACTTGCGACCGGTGATGTTACGCGCCTCAAACTTGAACTCGCTCTTCACCCCGCCCGGCAGGGTCACGCCTTGCCGCGCCACGAAGTCCAGCGTCAGTCCCGGCTTTTCCTTGATATCGGGCTGAAGGTTGGGACCACGGCTGGTGACGCGCGGGCTGGCATATGTCAGCAGCAGCGTCTGCTGCGACAGCCTGTCGGTGTCTTCAAGACCAAGCTGCAAATTGACCAGATGATCCGACTGGCCGGTCAGCGGCACCCCATCCTGGAAATAGTCGGACGCGGCGGGCAGCGAGCCGGTGGTATAGCTGTAGGGGATGGTCGTATCCCCTTCGCTCACCTTCAGCTTCGACTGGGTGTAGGTATAGTTGCCGATCAACACGATCCGACGGGTCTGGAAGAACGGGCTGCTCCAGTTATCGAGTGGCAAATATTTCTGCGCCTCGAACTCGACGCCGTACAGCGTGGCTTCCGGCGCATTGGCGAAGCTGGTCGTCACGTCATATTTGTCGTTGATCGTCGTGTAGGTCTCGATCGGATTGTCGATCTTCTTCCAGAACGCCGCCGCCGTAAGCCGCTCATCCCGGCCCATATACCATTCCGCACGCAAATCGGCGTTCCACAACTCGCTATCCTGCAGGAAAGGGTTGCCGCGATAGAAGCGGTTGGAATCGGTATCGATATAGGGCTGGGCGATCAGCTCGCGGAACTGCGGGCGTGCAATCGTCTTGGAACCGCTCATGCGGAACTGCAGCCCCTTGGCCGCCTCGACAGTGATGGTCGCGGCGGGCAGCCAATATTCCTTGTTGATGCCGTTCACCGGCTCGACGCCCGTATTGTAAACGTCCACGCCGGTGACCGACTGACGCCCCTTCTCATAACGCACCCCCGCGTCCACGGTCACGCCTGCGATCGGCCGCACCTTCACCTGCGCATAGCCCGCATGCGTCCGCAGAGCGGCGTCATAGACGGGATAGTTGCCCGAAAAGTCCAGCAGCGACATGTCGAACAACTGGATCGAAGCGTCCGACAGCAAGTAGTCGGGCCGCAGCTGTTGCACGGCGATCGGTAGGTTGGTCGCGTCGAAATGCAACTCATAGCGCGAGGACGTGCGCTTAGTATCGCTGAACGCATAGCCCACCGTTGCCGTCAGATCGGGCGAGAATTTGTAGCTGAGGTCCCAGCCCGCTGACCACAGGTCTTCGCTGAGATCGCTAAACGTAATAGACGCATCGCCCCGCTGGCGGTTCAGCGCATTGACGAAGCGGTCGCCCACGGGATCGACCGTCAGGTCACGATTGGTCCGCACATATTCAAACTCGCGCTCATAGGGCGCTTCCCGCTGCGAATTGGCATAGCCGCCGCGCAGGTCGAGGCTCAGGCCCTCCATCAGCTTGAACTCGCCGACCATCTGGGTGTCGATCAGCTGCCGCTCATACCACGCGGTGTTCTGCTTCATATAATCCGCGCCCGCGATCGCGCCGTCATTCTGCCCCAGCGTCAGGGCGCCGCGCTTCAGCGTGTCGCGGATATAGACATTGGTCCAGCGGATCTTCTGATCGCCCAGTTCAAGGCCAACCCCGAACAGGCTGTTGAATGTCACCTCATTATCCGTCGACACCTGTACGCCGTTCTTGCCGGGCGCCTGCTCCAGATTGATTGACGCCTGCTGTAGTGAGGACCGTGTCCGCCACTTGTTGCTGTAGGACGCGGTGAACAGCACGCCCAACCGCCCGTCGCTACCCACGTCCATCGCAGTACCGGCGTTCAGCGACCCCGAAAAGTTGAAAGGCAGGCTGTTGGTCCGCTGGAGCACGGAAGTCTTCGCATTCAGGAACTGCATCGAAATCGCCTGCAGGTCACCACGCGTCATGTTGGAGAATGGCACTCCACTACCGAAAGCCTGCGCCAGCAGTGGCGGAACGTCGCGCGAACCATCGTCAAAGCCGGTCCAGTCCGACTTTGATCCATAATAGGTGTAGCCCATGTTGCCCGACGTTTCGGTATTGGCGGAACTCCCGATCCCCAACTCCAGATAGCTTTCCACCGGAATAGCCTTGGTCGTCAGGTTGATGACACCGCCACCGAACTCTCCGGGAAAATTGGCCGAATAGCTTTTCTGCACCATCGTCGATGCGATGACGCTGGTCGGGAAGATGTCGAGCGGCACGACGCGCTTCAGCGGTTCCGGGCTCGGCAGAGGCGACCCGTTGAGCAGCGCCAGCGAATAGCGGTCACCAAGGCCACGCACATAGACATAGCCGCCCGACACGACCGAAAGGCCTGTCACGCGCTGGAGCGACCCGGCGATGTCACCTTCGCCCGTGCGCTTGATGTCGGCGGCCGACAGCACGGTCACCACCTGCGGAGCGGCCTGGGACACGTTGCTGGTGCGGCGTCCCGTGACGATGATGTCGGACCCCGGCACGGACACATCGACATTACCGGTCTGCGCATCGGCTTCCTCGGATGCGGTCGGTACGCCTGATGTGGGCGCGCTATCGGTCGTGGTCTGCGCCATCACCGCCGGAGCGGAAAGGGCGGTCGAAATCAGGAGCATGCGCGCCAGGCTGAGCGGCTTCGACATGGCTTGGAGTCCCCCTTGGGAAAATTCTTTGTAAAGAGGGCGGGGAAGCGGCTGATGCACGCTCCCCCGCCCCTGTTCAGGGTCAGGTCGATCAGGTCGTCGGGATGGCGGTGCAGTTCGCGCTGCTGCTGCCGAAGCTCGCCGTGACCGAATTACAGGTCCAGCCTGCGTACCAGCTGTCGTTGCTGTCCTTCACCGCGCCGATATAGTTGGTGGTGGTGAAGTTGCTGTCGATCGTCTTGGGGTCGATCGCGGCGCGAGCCGTTTCCGTCGCCCCGTTGATAAACAGGCTGGTCAGCGAAGGCGTGTAGGCAAAGCTGCTGTTCGGATCGGTCGCGAAGATCGACTGGACCGTTGCGGCATCGACGCCGCCGGTCCCCTTGAACGGGGTGGCGTTGCACTGCATCACGACCGACAGGTAACGCGGCTTGCCCGCATCCTGTAGCGCCGCGTCGGCATCACGCACCGTCGCCGCGCTGTTGATGCGCAGGCAGCTCTGGTCAGGGCTGACGATGATGCCGTTCACCATAGCCAGGTCAGCCCCGCCGCGCAGCATCATGGTCGCGCCGTCATCGCCGGTATTCGACCGCTGGATATGCGTGAAGTTCGCAACCTTCAGATACTGGCGGGGCAGCGCGTCTTCGGAGAAGCTGGTGCCGGTCGTCGAACCATTCGAGTCCGTCTCGGTGAAGGTATCGCCGATATTGTTGTTGGCGCGCTGGACCGAGATGACAAACTGGGCCGTACCGCGGAAGCCCACGTCCGTATCCAGATTGTCGTCCTCATTACCGGTCAGCACCAGATACTTCATGTGGGTCGAACCACCGAAAGCCTCGATGCCGTCGTCCGAGCTGTTGTGAACCTGAATATGATCAAGCTGCGTGCCGGTGCCGACGCCCGAAGGGGTCAGGCCCTGCAGTTCCTTGCCATTCGCCAGCACGAAGCCGGAATAACGGATCTGGACATAGCTCATGCGGCCTGAATTGTCCGCGTCATTGTCGCCACCATAGAGCGCGCCGGTCGTGCCCTCGGTGTCGCGCTGGCAGGCGGTGGTTCCCGGAGCCGCGTTAGGCGCCTGATCGCAGTCGGTGATCTTGGCGCGGCCCAGCAGCACGATGCCGCCCCACTGGCCTGACGACTGATCGGTGGCGGAACCGGTGACATTTTCACGGCTGGTGAAGACGATCGGCTGTGCGGCCGTGCCCACGGCGTTGATCTTGTTACCCCGATTGACAGCCAGGAAGGCGCTACCGGTGCCGGCAAAGACCACCACGCCCGGATCAACCGTCAGCGTCACATTGGAGCCGGTGCTCGCAGCGCCCTGATCAGTGCCGACATCGACGCGGCCGGGCAGCGAATAGATGACGCCCGCCGTCTTGGCGATCGCGGTCGAGCTGTTGAAACGCGCGGGGAAGCCGCAATTGCGCCACGTATTGGTGCCGTCGCTGATAGTGCCTAGGTTGGTTAGCTGATCCGCGCCAGAGATGGTCGGGCAGTCGGCAGCAGCAGTCACATTGCCCGGCGTTGGAGTGGGCGTCGGACTCGGCGAAGGCGTCGGCGCGGGCAGGACGATCGTCCCCTCGCCCGGCGAAGCGATGTCATCGGCACCGCAGGCGCTCAGAGCAGCGCAGGCGCAACCCGCCATCAGGATGGTATTGATACGATTAGTCTTGACCATGTCGTCTCCGCTCCGGCGATGCCGGTTTGTGTTAAGATGCGGAGCGAAGGGGATTCACGAATCGGACAACGCCCCCTGCCGCCCTCAGTCGCCGCAGCTAGGCGCGCCGGATGACAGAGACATTTTGCTTCCGTGACGGGAGAGTGACTTTGAAATGACAGTTCAGAGACTCTTGTTTCACTTTGATGATTGCGAAAGCCGTCCACGCAAAAAGAAAGGCGCCGTCCCACCGGACGACGCCTCACTGTTCAATGACTTAACGCGCTGAAGTCAGCGCATGGCATAGCTCGCTTCGAGGCGGCCGAGCGCGCGGCGGGCGACATCCCGCGACGATGCTTCTTCACCATTCGCGAGCAGCAACGTCGATTCCGGCGCGAAACGGGCGGCGCCATAAGCCTCTCGCGCATCCTTCATCCGCCCGAGGCCCGCATAGGCATTGCCAAGGTTGATCAACCGAGCCGGATCATTCGCCCCGTCCGGCCACATCGGCGCAAGGCGGCGAACGGCCTTTTCATAATCCTTCGCCACCAAGGCCGGGGCGGCCAATTGTCCATCGGGGACACCGACCACAACCACTTCATCGGATGCAGCCACGGCCGCGCCCGACATGCCCCCGGCCAGCACCAACCCGACGATCGCCGCTACCTTCATCATCCAATTTCTCCCGAAAAAACTTTCTACAATAGCCGGGATTATTTCATCTCGATGACATCTGAACAAGCAGCGAACCACGCCCAAAAATGATTTTTATTCATTGTAATTCAATATGTTATAAATTTTTCTTTTAACTGTCATAGAACTGTAATTGAACCGTCTTGGTTCCCGCCAGCCGATTCGCGGCTGCAGATTCAGCCACCAGCCCATAGCGAGCGCCGCCCGCCCCGCAGGACGGCCACCAAAATCACTCGAATGAAGGAAGTCCGGAGGATTCTGTTGCCCGGCTCCTCCGGAAGCCGCTGAATTCCCTTCTGTTGCCCGGTGGGTTCAACCGCGTTCTTTTTGGGTAATGTCAGGCCGCGAGGCCATCAATTACGCAGCAAGAGCAAGAGCCTCGTTATCGTTGGCACTTACGTGTTTTGAACATTTTTACGGCTTACTCAGGCCGGGTGAAGACATCGCCTTTCAACACACGTCGATCCTAGTTCGGCCCCGTCAGACACCCCGTACAAGCCGGGATATGTGGTGGAGCCGCCGGGTACTGCCCCCGGGTCCGCTGCGCCTATTACACGACACGATTTATCACCATAGCCGGGCGAACCCGGCAAAACCCATATGGGACAGCGCGCCCCATTTATCAACCTTTTCGGTCAGGCCGGAACCAGATGAACGGCCTTGGGCTTGGCGACCGGCAATCCGCTGGCCTTCGCTTGCGCCATCAGTTCCTGCTTGCGCATCATCATCCTGTCACGCAGCGCCACCAGATCCACTTCTGTCTTGCGGCACTGAGCGAACATGCCGTCAGACTGCCTTTCTTCTTCCTTCACATGATGCTTGATCTCTTCGGACAGCACCTTGACCTTGGCATCGTAGAAATCATCTTCCGGTGATCCGGCCTCGATATCATTCACCAGCACCTTCGCACCGTCATGCTCGACATAGGCTTCATCGAGCGTGTCGTCCTCGATCTTGCCACGAAAGGCGGGGTAGAAAATCTCCTCCTCGATCGTGGTGTGGATCTTCAACTCGATGCAAATCTGATGCGCGATTTCCTGCTTCCGGTTTGCGGCCCTCGCCTTTTCGAATTGCTCGAACAGGTCCTCGACCTTGCGGTGATCAGCTTTCAACAGGGCGATCGCATCGGTAAACTCAGCTTTGGCCATTTCCGTCCTCCTCACGAACACATATCGTCAAGAAGCGGCTGACAAGCCTCCGGGTTCCGTCCTGCTATCATTCATAGCCCAGATCAGTGCCGTGCGGCTTCGCATGACCACCGGCGCGAAGATAACGGCTGTCGATTTCGCGGATCAACTGCTCGGCATCCTTGCCACCGGCCATTTTCAGCAGTTCGTCTACCTTCACTTCCAACCGGTCGTCATTCTCCTTGGAGGCTGGCGAGCCGACATAGAGGAAATAGGCCAGGCCCACGACTTGCCAGATCAGCTGGAGAAATTCCGACTGCCAATTCTCGAACGTATCCCGGCCCATCTCGATGGCATAGGCCGCCAGTTCAGGCACCTGCCCGTGCGTCTTTGCGTCATCCACATAGGCCCACCAGCCAAACACCCAATGACCCACAATCGACACCAGGAAGAACAGGGCCGTGATCCAACCATAGGCGTAGCGCTTCATACCATCCTCCCTCATGTCGCTCCGGAAGGACAACGCAAAAGCATGTAGCCGGTTCAGCCAGTTAAAAACGCCGATTCCGATTGGCCCGGCGCGCTACACTCTCTATAGCCATGGTCCCATGATCCTCGTCATCGACAATTATGACAGCTTCACCTGGAATCTGGTCCACTACCTCATGGAACTGGGTGCAGAGGTGGAGGTCGTCCGCAACGACGCTATTTCGGCAGGGCAGGCCCTCTCCAGCGGCGCCAGCGCCTTCCTGCTTTCGCCCGGTCCCTGCACGCCCAATGAGGCTGGTGTCAGCCTTGATCTTGTCGCCGCCGCCGCAGACGCGGGCGCACCCCTGCTGGGCGTATGCCTCGGCCATCAGGCGATCGGCCAGCATTTCGGCGGGCAAGTCGTTCGGGGCGGCCTGATGCATGGCAAGACCTCCCCTGTCACTCATGACGGCACAGGGCTTTTCGCGGGCATCCCATCACCCTTCACCGCGACCCGCTATCATTCGCTCATCGTCGATAACATTCCGCAGAGCCTCGTCGTGAACGCGACCAGCGAGGACGGATCGGTCATGGCCTTCCGCCATCAAAGCCTTCCGATCCACTCGGTCCAGTTCCATCCCGAAAGCATCGCCACCGAATATGGGCATGAGATGCTGGCGAACTTCATGCGGATCGCCGGGATTCCGGTAAAGGAACGCGCAGCCGCCTGATTTCGGTTTCGCGGCGGAGCGAACGAGACACAGGGCTTCGCCGTGCCATGTGCGAAAGACTTTCCCGCACCCTCCCCTCGACTCCGGTGCGGCGTCGTGATTAAGGCAACGCGATGACCCGCCTGCCCGATCCCGCAACGCCGCTGAGCGCCACCGAGGCCGCCGCTGCCTTCGACCTGCTGTTCGACGGCGACCTGCCAGAGGCGGAAATCGCCGCCTTCCTCGTCACCATGGCCCAGCGCGGCGAGTCCGCGACGGAGATCGCCGCCGCCGCCCGCGCCATGCGGGCGCGCATGATCCCCATCGCCGCCCCCGCTGGCGCAATCGATGTCTGCGGCACAGGTGGAGATGGCCACCATACGCTTAACGTCTCGACCGCCGTCAGTCTCGTAGTAGCCGCCGCCGGAGTGCCCGTCGCCAAGCATGGCAACCGCGCCGCATCATCCAAGGCCGGGGCCGCCGACACGCTCGAAGCACTCGGCCTCGATCTTGATCGCGTCGCCGATACGGCGGAAGCAACGCTGGCCGATCTCGGCATCTGCTTCCTGTTCGCGCAGAAGCATCACCCCGCGCTCAAACGCTTCGGCCCGATCCGCAAGGCCATCGGCCAGCGCACCATCTTCAACCTGATGGGTCCGCTCGCCAATCCGGCAAGAGTGCGCCGTCAACTCGTCGGCATCGCCCGCCCGGCCTATGTTCCCATCTATGCCGAGGCGCTGGCGGAACTTGGCGTCGATCGCGCCATGATCGTTTCTGGTGATGAGGGCCTTGACGAACTGTCCCTCGCGGGCGGCAACGACGTCGCCGAAGTAACCGCGCAGGGCATCGTCGCCATGCGTCGCCTTTCCCCTGCCGACGCTGGACTGCCGACGCACCCGGTTGAGGCAATCCGTGGCGGCGACCCCGCGCATAATGCCGCCGCCCTACGCGCCCTCCTTCAGGGCGAATCCAGCGCATATCGCGACGCCGTGCTGCTGAACGCAGCCGCTGCCCTTGTCGTAGCGGATGCGGTTGCCGATCTGCGAGAAGGTGTCGAGGAAGCTGCCGAAACTATCGACCGCGGGCTTGCCAACGCGCTGCTCAATTGCTGGATTGCCTATAAATGACGAACAAGCTGATCGAAATCTGCGATACGAAGCGTGAGGAAGTGGCCCGCCGCAAGGCCGCCGTCACCGTCTCGACACTCCACGCCCGTGCAGCCGAACAGACACCTCCACGCGGCTTCCGCCAGGCACTGGACAGCGCCGCCCGCTCGGGCTTCGGCCTCATCGCGGAAATCAAAAAAGCCAGCCCCTCCAAGGGCCTGATCCGAGAAAATTTCGACCCGCCCGCCCATGCTCAAGCCTACGCCGCCGCTGGTGCCGCCTGCCTGTCGGTCTTGACAGACGAACCCTATTTCCAGGGCCATGACGACTATCTGATGGCCGCCCGTTCCGCCTGTGCCCTCCCCGTCCTGCGCAAGGATTTCATGGTCGATCCCTGGCAAGTCCTCGAAAGCCGCTCGCTCGGAGCCGACGCCATCCTCATCATCGCCGCCGCGCTGGACGACAATCAGATGGCGGAAATAGAGGATGCCGCACTTGGCCTTGGCATGGATGCGCTCGTCGAAGTGCACGACGCCCATGAACTGGAACGCGCGCTGAAGCTCCGCTCACGATTGATCGGCGTCAACAACCGCGACCTGCGAGACTTTAGCGTCGATTTCGCCCGCACCTACGAACTGGTCGGCCAGGCTCCGGAAGGCTGCACCTTCGTCGCTGAAAGCGGCCTTGGCAGCCACGCCGACCTGATCGCCATGTCCGAACATGGCGTACGATGCTTCCTGGTAGGCGAAAGCCTGATGCGCCAGTCCGATGTCGAAGCCGCCACCCGCGCGCTGCTGACCGGCGCATGAGCAAGCTCACCCATCTTGATGAGGATGGATCGGCCCATATGGTCGATGTTTCCGCCAAGGCCGTGACCGCCCGCGAAGCCATCGCCACCGGCCACATCGCCATGAGTGTCGAAGCCGCGGCCGCTATCGCGCAAGGACTGGTAAAGAAAGGCGATGTGCTGGCGGTAGCGCGAGTGGCAGGCATCATGGCGGCAAAGCGTACCTCTGATCTCATCCCGCTATGCCATCCCATCGCCCTGACCTCGGTAGCCATCGACTTCGATCTGGAAACAGAGGGCGTCACCGTCACCGCGACCAGCAGAAGCGCGGGTCAAACCGGCGTTGAGATGGAGGCGCTTACCGCCACCTCTGCGGCGCTGCTGACCATCTATGACATGGCGAAGGCGCTCGATAAGGGCATGATTATCGGTAATGTCCGGCTGCTCGCAAAGTCTGGCGGCAAGTCGGGCGACTGGCGCGCGCCATGAGTCTGCTCCCGGTCGCGGAGGCTCAGGCGCGCCTGCTTGCGCTGGGTAGCCGCTTACCGGAAGAGGATGCCCCGGTTTCCAACTGTGCAGGCCGATGGCTCGCACGGGACATCTTTGCTCTGCGCGATCAGCCTTGGGCAAATCTATCGGCGATGGATGGTTACGCCATTCGTGCGGCAGAATGGCCTGGTCCCTGGCGCCTAACCGCTGAAAGTACAGCAGGCGGCTCCCTCCCCTCCGCTTTGGCTCCGGGGGAATGCTGCCGCATCTTCACCGGCGCACCACTGCCGCCCGGTGCCGATACCGTCCTGATCCAGGAAGATGCGCAGCTGGACGGCCAGTTCGTGCACCCGCTCGGCTCTCCACTACCCACAGGACGAAACGTGCGCCCGGCGGCAAGCGACTTTGGCGCAAATCATCTATTGCTGCCTGCCGGTTCCGCACTGGGTCCCGCGCAGATTGCTCTTGCCGTTCTTGGGGGCCACGGAACCCTCCCGGTCGGCGGCCGTCCGCGCATCGCCCTGATCTCTACAGGCAATGAACTCGTCCCCCCCGGAGCGCCCACGCCCTCTGGCCGCTTGCCGTCCTCCAACGCGCCCATGCTTGCGGCCATGCTAGGTCAGGCAGGCGCGGAGGTGATCGACCTCGGCATCGTTCCCGACGATCTGGACGCAATGGTCCGATCGCTCAAAGAAGCTGCCGGGGCCGACGTCATCGTATCAACCGGGGGCGCCTCGGTCGGCGATCACGACTTGGTGAGGCCAGCTTTTCAGGCGGCAGGCGGCACTTTGGATTTCTGGAAGATTCGCATGCGCCCCGGCAAGCCGCTCATGGCGGGAAAGCTGGGTGACACCCTGTTCCTCGGTCTCCCCGGCAACCCCGTGTCCGCCTTTGTGACAGCAACGCTATTCCTGCTGCCCCTTGTGCGGCACATGGCCGGAGCCGCCAACCCGCTACCCCGTACGATGATCGCGGAACTCGCCGCCCCCCTCCCCGCGACAGGAGAGCGCGACGACTATCTTCGTGCCTACCTCACCGATGTCGGCTTGGTCTCCGTTACCTCGCAGGACAGCGCCGCGACCGCAGCCCTGGCTCAAGCGGGGTGCCTGATCCGTCGACCGGCCGACTCACCCCCAGCCGCCGTAGGCGACAAAGTAACCATCGTTCCGCTCTGACAATGAGAAAGGGGCCGCAATGCGGCCCCTCCCCGTGATCCAACCAAACGTAGATCAGCGCTGCTGCTTGCTGTGATCGCTCTTGTCCTTGCGGCTCTCGCCCATTTGACCTTGGCGATTTTCCTGCTGCTGCTGACGCCCGCCCTGGCTTGAGCGGTCACCACCTTGCTGGCGGCGCTGTTTGTCCTGATCGTTCTGGTTCGCCATCTTACTCTCCTATTCACCCTCTTTGGGAAGGCCGCTATTGAACGGCTGTGACGCAGGTCCGTTCCTTTCGTTACGCTTGGCGCAAGCCCGCTTGACTTGCCCCCTTACGTTTCCTATGTGTTCTCCATCCGTTCCATGGAGGATAAGTCGGCATGCTGACGCCCAAGCAACAGGAATTGCTCAGCTTCATTCAAACTCGGCTCGAGGAAGGCGGGGTTTCACCTTCGTTCGAGGAGATGAAGGAAGCGCTCGATCTGCGGTCGAAATCCGGGATTCACCGGTTGATTAATGCGCTGGAAGAACGCGGATTCATCCGTCGCCTGCCAAATCGGGCACGAGCACTGGAGGTTTTGAAACTTCCTGAAGCGATGCATCGCGCACCCAAGGTTGCAGCGACACCCAAGCCGCAACTGTCGGCCAAGGCCCCGGTCGCAGCCAACGACGTGATCGACATTCCCCTTCACGGTCGGATTGCCGCAGGCGTCCCCATAGAAGCCATGGAAGGACAGAACATGCTGTCGGTTCCTGCCGCTCTACTGGGTGCCGGTGATCATTATGCTCTTGAGGTTTCTGGCGATTCGATGATCGACGCGGGCATCCTCGACGGTGACTTCGCATTGATCCAGCGAACCGAAGTCGCGCGCGAGGGGCAAATCGTGGTCGCACTAATCGAGGATAGCGAGGCGACGCTGAAATATTATCATCGCCAGGGACCTAAGGTCAGGCTCGATCCGGCCAACAATGCTTATGAGCCGCAAATCTACGATTCGCAGCAGGTGCGCATTCAAGGAAAGCTGGCTGGTCTGCTGCGACGGTACAACTGATCGGATCGACGGCGCGACGGTAAATAGGGAGGCCGGGCGACCCACGGATGTGCGTCGCCCACTGTTTTGCCGGTTCGCACGGTTCCTCCATCAAGATCGATCGCCAGCCCGCCGGTATGTGCCAACAACCGCCGATCGGCTTTCATCCAGCGGGGCCGACACCATGACGGCAGGCGACGGTCAGCGATAACGATGTCGGCACGCGCGCAATCGCGTGCCAGGCCGTCCTTGGGCACGACAACCCCGCTTCTCGTCACCAATAGCTGCCATATGCGCCCTCCTCCGGTCAGGGCCACCATGCATAAGTCCATGGAACAACGCGCTTCGGGCAAGTCTGCAAGAGCGCCCAGCGGACCTCCATGGCCTGCACTTTCTGCGATCATATCGCGGACATAATCTCCTGCCCGCTCACGCAGAATAGCCATGCCGCCGTCCTGCCCGCGAACGGCCACATGGCGCCCATCCGCTGTCACCAGAATGTCGGGTGGCGAACTCATAATAATGATGGCCATCCCCAGCGCCACGGGGGCCAGTCCCATCCAGCGCCAAGCGCTTCGCCAAAGCAGGCACCAAAGGCCGCCCAGCACGATGATCCCGAAAATCGCGTTAGACACGGCAGGCGCGGTGACGATCGCCCAAGGACTTGCCGCTACCCCATGCGCGATCAGCAGCAGCAGATCGAGCGCGCGGCCCGTCAACCACCAGGCAGGAGCCCCAAGACCGACAACATCCAGCAGCAAAGCCAATGCTTCCAGCGGCATGACGACAAAGGTCGTCAGGGGGATAGCCACCAGGTTTGCAAAAGCGCCTATCATCCCGGCCTTGTGAAAGTGGAACAAAGCGATCGGCGCCAGAGCCATTTCCACCGCAAAGCCGGAGAGGAGCAGGACGGCAAGGTGGCGACCCAGTCGCCGAAGTGCTGACTCCTCACGGGATCCCGCGAATGCCCGAAAGCGGTGATGTTCGCCCAAGGCAACAATAGCGATAACTGCGGCGAAACTCATCTGGAAGCTTGGCCCCGCCAGCGCCTCTGGCCATGCCAACAGAACCACCAATGCCCCGGCGGCTATCAGCCGCAAGGTGATGGCTTCGCGGCCAAGCGCAAGCCCGCCCAGCACCAGCAGTGCCGCGACGCAGGATCGAACCGTCGGCACTTCCGCGCCCGTCAGCAAAGTATATCCCAGGCCCGCCAGCGCGCCACCGGCCGCAGCGATCAGCATCAATGGCCAATCCAATGCCGCACGTCGGCTGAGTGCCATGATCCGCATCAGCAGAAAAATGACCGCACCGATTAGGGCGGTGACGTGCAGCCCGCTGATCGAGAGCAGATGGGCAAGGCCGCTGCGGCGCATCGCGTCGGCGTCCGCCTCGCTGATGGCGCCCTGATCCCCCGTCGCCAGCGCTGCGGCTATGCCCGCGCCCTCCCCATTCGCATTCTTCAATATGTGCGCGAAAAGACGATTGCGCAGAGGCGGCGCCTCCGTTGAGGGGCGTAGCACGACGATAGGCTTAAGCGCGCGTCCCGTTGCCCCGATCCCCTGAAAATAAGCGCGACGCGAAAAATCATAGCTGCCGGGCAGGCTCGCTTCGGCAGGAGGCATCAACCGGGCGCGAAAGCGAATGATGGCACCTTTGCCAACCCCTTCGGGTAGGTCGGCGGCGGCTATGTTCACCCTGATCAGCGAAGGCAGCGCAGGCATGTTGATAGGATGGATCGATACGCGACTCATCTGCTGCGCAGGCACCGTATCGGCCGACCTGACTTCGCCAGTCACTTCTACAAATGCGGCACGGGGCAATGGCGCCGTGCCGACAATCAGGGCTTTCCCCCATATCAACAGGCAACCTGACGCCGCGAGCAGACCGCCCAATATAATCGCATGGCGTATCCGGCCGCCCTCCGGCAGCATCAATCCGCCGCTCGCGATCGCAATCGCGCAACAGAAAAAAGACAACCATGTCAGCTGGTTAGGTAGAAAGAACCAAGCCGCTATGCCCAATCCAAGGCCCACCGGCACCCAAAGCGCGAGCTGCTCGCGCTCAGCCTCCAATGCCTGTTCGAGGCGCGCGAAAAGCTGATGGCCGCTGCGCCTTATTATCGGGGCAACGGACGTTTGTCGTGGCTCAAAAGCCATGCTAGGGGGCGTCGCGTTCATGAATGAGCAAGGCGGATGTCGAGGAATAAAGCGGTGAGTGCAACGGGTTTGAACAAGCAGGTGGTAACCCGTTTCGCGCCATCGCCCACGGGATTTCTTCATATCGGCGGCGCGCGCACCGCGTTGTTCAACTGGTTATTCGCCCGACACCATGGCGGCAAGTTCCTGTTGCGTATCGAAGATACCGATCGCGCCCGTTCGACAGAGGATGCTGTCACAGCGATCTTCGACGGCCTTGAATGGCTCGGCCTTGCAGGCGACGAGCCCGCCGTCTTTCAGTTTGAGCAATCGCAGCGGCACGCAGAGGTCGCTAATCAGTTGCTCGCGGCTGGCCATGCCTATCGCTGCTATGCGCCCCCCGAAGAACTGGCTGAACTGCGCGAACAGCAGCGCGCCGCAAAGCAGCCAATGCGTTATGATGGCCGCTGGCGGGACCGTGATCCTTCAGAAGCTCCGGCCGATGCTCCGTTCGTCATTCGGCTCAAGGCGCCACGCGAAGGCGAGACGGTCATCGACGATGCGGTCCAGGGCCGGGTCGTTGTGCAGAATGCGGAACTGGATGACATGATCCTGCTCCGCTCTGACGGGACGCCAACCTATATGCTCGCCGTCGTGGTCGATGATAACGACATGGGCGTCACACATGTGATCCGCGGCGACGACCATCTGAACAATGCGTTTCGCCAGCTCGGCATTATTAAGGCGATGGGCTGGGAAGAACCGGTATATGCCCATATTCCCTTGATCCACGGATCGGACGGCGCGAAGCTATCGAAACGGCATGGCGCGCTGGGTGTCGATGCCTATCGCGACGAGATGGGCATGCTGCCCGAAGCCGTGCTCAATTATCTTCTGCGTCTCGGCTGGGGCTATGGCGATGAAGAAACCATCTCCCGAGATCGCGCGATCGAACTGTTCGACATAAGCGGCGTCGGCCGATCGCCCTCCCGCTTCGACATCAAGAAGCTTGAAAATCTCAACGCATTCTACCTGCGTGAGGCCGATGATCAGCGCCTGGCGGAACTGGTCCTGCCGCGCGTGGCGCAACGGCTCGGCACGACCTCGTCGGTCGAGGCGATGGCGCTTCTCACGCAAGCCATGCCTTCGCTCAAGCCACGCGCGAAGACACTTAACGAGATTGCCGAAGGCGCCGAGTTCCTGTTCAAGGCAGGCCCGCTGGATTTTGACGACAAGGCAATTGCTCTGCTAGACGACTCGGCGCGCGAGCTGCTTGGGAAGACCGCCGACGCTCTTGATTCCGTTCCCTCCTGGACGGTCGAAGCGATCGAGGAAGCGATCCGCCGCGTGGCAGAGGAAGTCGGATTGGGGTTGGGCAAAGTGGCTCAACCGCTACGCGCGGCGCTAACCGGTCGCACGGTTTCGCCGGGGATATTTGATGTCCTTTTCCTTCTTGGAAAAGACAGGAGCTTGGAGCGGCTCGCGGATGCCAGGCAGGCATCGCGCGCTGTTGGCAAATAAGGAGAACGAGATGTCGGACAATAATGCCACTTTGACAGTCGGCGGCGATACCAAGGACTACGGTATCCTGAGCGGTTCCGTCGGCCCCAAGGTCATCGACGTTCGCAAGCTCTACGCCAACACCGGCATGTTCACTTATGATCCGGGCTTCACCTCGACCGCCAGCTGCGATTCGGGCCTGACCTATATCGATGGTGACGCCGGCATCCTGCTCCATCGGGGCTACCCCATCGATCAGCTGGCAGAACAATCCAGCTTCATGGAAGTCAGCTACCTCCTGCTGAATGGCGAACTGCCTTCGAAGGCGGATTTGGAGGACTTCACCCGCACAATCACCCGTCACACCATGGTGCACGAACAGCTCACCACCTTCTATCGTGGCTTCCGCCGCGACGCGCACCCCATGGCGATCATGTGCGGCGTGGTGGGTGCGCTGTCCGCATTCTACCATGACTCGACGGACATTAATGATCCGGAACAGCGTAAGATCGCGAGCCACCGCCTGATCGCCAAGATGCCTACAATCGCGGCCATGGCGTACAAATATTCGGTGGGACAGCCTTTCGTGTATCCCCGCAACGACCTCAGCTACACCGCCAATTTCCTGCGGATGACCTTCTCGGTCCCCGCCGAGGAATATGAACCCGATCCGGTCATCGTGGACGCGATGGACAAGATCTTCATCCTGCATGCTGACCACGAGCAGAACGCATCGACATCGACCGTCCGTCTCGCTGGCTCGTCGGGCGCCAATCCCTTCGCCTGCATCGCTGCTGGCATCGCTTGCCTCTGGGGTCCTGCCCATGGCGGCGCGAACGAAGCCGCTCTCAATATGCTGCGCGAGATCGGCACTGTGGACCGCATTCCGGAATATATCGCCCGCGCCAAGAACAAGGATGATCCGTTCCGCCTGATGGGCTTTGGCCATCGCGTGTACAAGAACTACGATCCGCGCGCGACCGTCATGCAGAAGACGGCAAAGGACGTCCTGGCAAAGCTCGGCGTCAACGATCCCGTCTTTGACGTCGCCAAGGAACTGGAGCAGATCGCGCTCAACGATCCCTACTTCATCGAAAAGAAGCTCTACCCGAACGTGGACTTCTATTCGGGCGTGATCCTGTCGGCGATCGGCTTCCCGACCGAGATGTTCACGGTGCTCTTCGCCCTTGCCCGCACGGTTGGCTGGGTCGCGCAGTGGAATGAAATGATTTCGGACCCAGCGCAGAAGATTGGTCGTCCGCGCCAGCTCTACACCGGCCCGGCAGAGCGCGACTATGTCCCGGTTAGCCAGCGCTAATCGCGGTCAACCGATAAAAAAGGCGGCGCCAAATCGGCGCCGTTTTTTATTCTAGAGTCTTTCCGATGTTGAATGAATCGTTGGGGATTTCCAGACGGTTGGAAGTGTGATTCAAGGTGGCCACTGGTGAGGAGGCCAGCATGGATGAGGCCATTATCACAGGATTTGCGGGTTCGGTTTTGTCGGGCTCTGGATCGAGGCATGTCGGCGCGGGGGGCTGCGCGGTTGCTGGAGGTGAGCCCGGCCACGGGGGTTCGCTGGGCGCAGTCATGGCGAACGCGCGGGTCTGTTGAGCCGGGCAAGGTCGGCGGTCACATGCTCCCGTTGCTGGCGCGTGAGCGCGAGTGGTTGCTTGCGCGGATCGAGCAGAAGAAGGACCTGACGCTGCACGAGTTGCTGGCCCAGCTGCGTGAAGAGCGTGGTGTGGTGGTCTGCTGCGACACGCTGTGGCGGTTCATGGGCCGCTTGGGCAAGACGTTTAAAAAAAGACGCTCTTCGCCAAGGAACAGGACCGGCCCGACGTCATCCGACGCCGCAACCGCTGGCGCTGGGTCCAGCGCTGGGTAGATCCCAAGCGCATGGTCTTCATCGACGAGACCTGGGCGAAGACCAACATGACCCGCACCCATGGCTGGCATCACCGGGGCGAGCCGCTGATCGACAAGGTGCCGCATGGCCACTGGAAGACGCTGACCTTCATCGCTGGCCTCAGGCATGATGGCATCGTGGCCCCTTGCGTCCTCGATGGCCCGATAAACGGCGAGAGCTTCACCGCGTGGGTCGAGCAGTTCCTGATCCCCGCGCTGGAACCCGGCAGCATCATCGTGGTCGACAATCTCGGCAGCCACAAAGGCAGCCGCGTGCGCAAATTGCTCAAGGCGGCGGGCATCAGGCTGTTCTTCCTGCCGCCCTACTCGCCCGACCTGAACCCCATCGAGGAGATGTTCTCCAAGCTCAAGCGTCTGCTCCGCAAGGCCAACGAACGCACCGTCGAGGCAACATGGCGACGCATCGGAAAACTGCTCGACCACTTCCCGCCCGCAGAATGCGCCAATTACATCCGTGGAGCCGGATATGCCTCAATCTAAGTCAGAAAGACTCTAGCTGCTCGCCGGTAGCGCCAGCGTAAATCGCGCACCCCCGCCAGGGGCATCGCCAATCTGAATGTCTCCACCCATGGCAAGCGCAAGTCGGCGGGAGATATAGAGGCCAAGACCGCTACCGCCAGGATCACTCCGGCCGAGCCGTTCGAACTTTTGGAAGATGCGCTCTCGACTATCTTCCGGGACACCTGCTCCTTGATCCATGACAGCGATCCAGGCTCGTCCGTCATCAACGCCAGTCTCTATCCGCACTTCGCTATCCTCAGGCGCGTAGCGCACAGCGTTGCCGACGAGGTTCATCAGGATTTGCAGTGCGCGCCGGAATTCACCCGTCGCAACGGTCTTATGTTTCGATTCTGGTGGGAAAAGCTTAATCTTGCGGCTCATCGCCTTGACCACAAACAGCCCAGCGGCCCGTCGCCCGATATCGGCCAGGTCCACATCCTCGGTCGCAACGGTGAAGTCCAACCTGTCGATCGCCTGCAAGTCCGCCAGATCATCGATCAGCGCCATCAAATGACGTCCCGCAGCCGCGATGTCGGAAGCATAACCCGCATAGTCCGGGCGCAGCGGCCCATCGAACTGCGCGTTGATCGAATCCGCATTGGCGATGATCCGGCCCAATGGCTGGCGCAGGGAACGATCGAGGCGCCGTCCGAACTCTGCCGGATATATGACGACCGCGGGCGCAGGCGGCACATGAGGAGCCAGAATGGCTCGATCCAATGGAAATGCCTTGCCCCGATAGCCAAGTAACTGCCCCGCCAAATCGAACATCGGGAACCCCGAAAGCCGGAAGCATTGCTCAGGTTCGGCAATCAAGGTTGCGATCTGGTCACGGAAGGCGCGACGCTGCGCAAATCCGCGCAGAATGCCCAGGTCACCCTCTTCATCAGGCCGCAGTTCGAAATAGCTGGTCAGACGGCTACCGGGTATCGGAGGCTGCTGAGGCAAGGCACTTTCCGGCCCTACCCCTTCCAACACCATCTGGAACCGCAGTTGCGTATCGATTTGCCAGGTCCACCCTTCTGCGACGGCCGCAATGTCTGCTTCACGGCGCATCATGTCGACGGGAGCAGCAGTCGCTGGCCGCTCATTCCATTCGATCACCGATATCTGCACGCCGTCGGCTTCAGGCTTAGCCCGCACCCACATGTCGATGTCACCGCGATCCGCCGCCGCCGTAACCGTTCGTGAAACGGTAACAGAAAGCCGCGACGCAAGCCGCGCCAGCGCTGCCAATTGTGGAATAGCCAGCACCGCGCCAAGATCGGAGCCCGCCTCACGCTGCAAGGCCAGCAAAGGCGCATCCGCGCTCAACAGCAATCCATTCGCCGCTACAGTCGCGCGGATAATGGCAGGATGCACCGGCATATTCATCAGACAGTGATCCGCCGCAGATGATCGATTTTCGCACGCAGTGCCCGAGGCGCGCGTAATGCGTTCACCAAACCGTCCGCCTGCGCCTCTGTCAACGCCTGATACCGTTCCGCCTCTACGATGATTGCAGCGTCCGTGAGCGAGGGCCGGACAGGCCGCAATGCCATCAGCAGATGACGATAGTCGGCATCCGATCCCCCTAACGATCGGCAAAGCGCCGCCAATTCAGGGACCGGTCCCATCACCAATATGTCGGCCACATGCGCGCTATCCATGCGCAATCGCCGAGCCGCCAGGGACGCAAATAGCAGGAACCGCCGCTGGCCCAGAGCAGCGCCCAGCAATTCGGGCATGTCTGCACGTTCACCCAGGCGGCGCACCAACCTGTCTGCCGCTGCGATCGGGCTGCGACTCTCGTCATGTTCAGCCAATAAAGCCCACCCAGCTTTTTCGACCGCAGGAAGGATTTCTCCAGCATCCAACAACGACGTCCGCTGAACCACAGCCATCAGGCACGCGGCAGCGGTCCATAGGAGTTCCGCATAATGTTCGGCAGGAATGTCCGGCTGCATCGGCTCGTCTTCCCCGCCCAACGTCAGCCAACGTCCCTCCGCCATGGCAAGGGCGGCAAGCGCTTCAGTCACGGCTGGATCATCGGTGGGAAAGATGATCTCTGCTTCTGTCTCGTCCAATCGATCGTCTGGCTGGCCAAATTGCCTCAGCAATAGTGTAACGCCAGCACGCATCTGCATGTGAGAGAGCAACGCCGGGCTTAGCAGTGTTGGCTGAGCACAAATGGTCGGCCAGCAAATCGCTTCCGACTGTTGCGCCAGCAGGCTCGTCACGTCTGGCCGTTCAAGCGCGAATCGCAGGGCATGCTCGATACCAGCGACGCAGCCGCCCAGATGGCGCCGCGTTTCAGCCATCAGCGCATCGTGACGTTCCCGCCCTTCATTGGGAAAGAAAAATGCCAGATCAATGGCATGACCCACGGGCACGGCGGACATGCCGGCCAGGACGGGGGCCGCAGGCCAACTGTCCGCCGCCGTTGGCCCGGTAAGGAACGAAAAGGCGCTCATGGCGGCCAACATAGCCGCACGTCCTTAAAATGCACTAAACCCTATGCGTGAAATGTATCAGGCGGGTTTGCGCAGGATGATCGCACCTGCGGATGCTATGGCGGCCAGCATTGCAACTTCAAAACCCATCATCGCCGCGCCCAGCGAAGTCGTCAGCAACAGAAGGATCACCGCGCTTGCAGGGGTGAAGATCATCCAGGCCCTCGCTCCCCCCGTCCTGTTCCAGCGGTCAGCAAATTGGATGATGGCAAGCAGCAGCGCGAGGCATGTCGCCAGCACGCTCCCTCCGGCGAGGGATATCCCGCCAACCGCGAAGAAGGGGACAACGAATGCGGTCCATCCTGCCGGTGGTGATCGGAGGGCCAGTTCATCCAGCCGATCCGCGATTTCCGCGAGCCCCAATGCTAGCAATAACAAAAGGAACCCCGTCGCGGGCCAAAGCAACTCTATCGGCACCAGGGCAATCGCGCCCAATGCCATGGCTGCGATACGCACTTGTGCCGCCGGGACTTGGGTGCGCATCAGGGTGGGACTGAACAATCGGGCGGCAGGGCAAAGAATATAATGTTCAGCCAAGCCGCGCATTCTCTTCGCCGACGAACCGGCCGACATCACCGCTTGAGCGACCAGATCGGCCTGCGCCTGCCCATCGACCAGTGCAACACGCCCCGTCAGTAGATCATCCTGTGGAACGGTGATGCGGCGAGCGCCATTTTGCACGGCCGCGCGCACGAGTGTCAGCGACAGGTCCCAGTCACCGATCATGTCGAGCGTGCCAAAAAGCAGGTCTGGACTGATCCGGGCCAGGCCAGCCCATCGCTGACCTGCATCGATCCGTTCCAGCGGAGCGCTGGCATGACTGTCGTCCGTTACCAAGAGGGCGTTGCCCTCGCGCTCGGCTATGGCGTCGAAATGAGCCTGCGCAATGACGACCCCGTCAGCGACCAGGACCACATCGGCATCGCGCGGCGCGTCCCGGACCATGGACACCATATCGCGAACCAGGGCGACCGAAATCCCGTCGGCACTCAACCTGTCCACAGCCTGTGAGAGGGCGGGCGTGATGATACTCACGAGTATCATGATGCGATCTGCCCCAGCCCGGGCAGCCTGCCGCGCCTGATATTCGACCAGCGTCTGCCCCGCAAAATGCAGGCTGGCGCGAAGGGCCGCCGAAGAATCGCTGGACGCCCGGCTGGCGCTGAGAATGGCCGCAAAAGTCATGCTGAGATGGAACTGACCCGTTCTTGTGTGAACCTGCCTTTTCGCAAGGCTGCCGCCATCACGCAAGCATGCTGCGATTCAGCTTTGTTGAAGCCGGTCGATAGCCATTCGCAATTGACGAAGAATGCGTGGATCGCCCCTTACACAATCCGCTGCTTCATCAGCCAGTGCCATGAGGTGCGTAAGGCCAAAACTCGCCGCCAATCCCTTCAGCCGCCATGATGCCACTTCCCAATTCGCGTCGGACTGAGCATTGCGGAGGAGGTCCAGCTGGCGTTCGGCACTTTCCATGAAGGCCACCCGAAGGTCCGCGATCAGCGTGAAATCTTCGCCGACAGCGGCAGCAAGAGCAGCATTCAGGGCGCCAGGATCGTATGACATGGGCCGAACGCTATCGGGCTTGCGTTAAGTTTTGGTAACAGGGCATTTTGTTGCGCTGAAAAGATGATAGGATGGGGTCATGACCGGGGGCAGCACCATCGTCGAATTCTGGCGAGACAAAAGCATCGCGACTTCTGACGAGTCGCGAAAGGACGACACACTGCTGTTGGAGCAGGTCGTCGATGACAGCGATGAAGACGGCGAGGCAGAGGAGCGCGGCGATCCTTTCAGCCGCCGGACGCAGGCCATGTTCGGCTTCGCAGCTCTGCTGTGGCTGGGCTTTGCAGGATGGGCGACAGTCTCGACGAAACAATGGCAGGCAGGCCCTGCCGCCTGGCCTGGGCTGATCACGACCATATTGCTGCCGGTCGTGGGCCTCGGCGTCTGCTATCTGCTGCTTGCTCGCACCAGCCGCGCCGAGTCGCGCCGCTATCTCGACACTGCGCGCGCGCTACATGCGGAGGCGGAGCAGTTGGAAGCCCGACTCAGCCGCATTAACCGTCAGCTAGCTACCGCCCGCGAGGCCATGCAGGACCAGGCCGAATTGCTCGACAGCTATGGCGCGGCCGCCAGCAGCAATATGGAGGCCTCTGCCGAACTGATAGCCAGTCGCGCCCACAGCACGACCGAAAAGGCGGAAGCTGCCGAACGCGCAGGAGCAGCCCTCGTCACGCGCATGGATGCCCTGATCGCTGCCATGCCGGAACTGGAGGATCGGGCCGGTCGCATGGCAGCGCAGATCATCGATAACGGCCATGCGCTGGCGGAACGGATCGACACGCTGGAGGCTCGGCTTCACGCTCTTGGCGAACTGTCCGACGACGCCCGTGCGCGGACACTGACCGCCACGAAGAGCCTGTCGAGCCAACTCACCCAGTTGCAAGAGGCTACCCGTTCCGCGACCGAGGAAGTGAACGGCATGGCGGACATAGCGGCTGGGCGGATCGACGCCACAGCGCAAAGCGCCCGTCTGACGATGCAGGAAGGGGCAGCTGAACTGGATCGGCAGGCGAGCACCCTCGCCAGCCTGCTGGAACGCGCACGCGCTGGCATAACTAACAGCGCCGAAGCGACGATCGAATTGCTCACGCAGAACCTTGACCGAGTTGAAGGTGACGTGCGGCAGCGCCTTGAAACGACTGTGGCGCATGCGCAGCAGAGCATGGCGGCGGCCGATCGTGATCTGACGGCGCAAGCTGAGGCCCTCCGCACGCTCGTTGAAACAGCGCAGGCGGGCATTGCCACGACGAGCCAGAGCGCCCTTGCTGCCCTGTCACATGACTCTGAACAGATCGAAGCTCAGCTTCGTGAACGCACTGAAGCCGCCTTCGCCCGCGCGAAAGATAGCGTAACCTTCACTGAGCAAGGCCTCGCGCGGCAAGCTGAGGCTCTCGACGCGCTGGTGACGCGCTCACGCGGCGATATCCAGAGCATCGGCGACGAAACCGTCTCCGCCATTTCCGACCACATGAGCGAGGTCGAAAGCCGCCTCCATCAGATCAATGATCTGGTCGAAGGACAACGCGCGCTTGTGTCCGGTCTGCATGACACGCTTGGCGAGGCCATCGAAAGCACGCAGTCGCGATTTGCCGCGCTGGAAGAAAGCGCCTTGTCCCGCAACGATCGGCTTACCGATGCACTTTCCCGCCTCACCGTTGAAACACAGCGGATCGATAACGCCCTCGCTGCCGGTGGGGTTACGGCGGAAAAGCTGATCAGCTGTGCGGAAACCCTACTTGTCGCTCTTGATTCGAGCGTCCGGGAACTGGACGAAACCTTCCCCGCTGCATTGCAGCGCTTCGACACGCGCATTTCCACGAGCCGCGAACTGCTTGATAGCGCGGCACCGGAAATGGAACGGCTGGAGGCCATTTCCGAAGCGCTGGTCGGCCGCACCCAAGAGGCTGAAGAACTGCTGCGCGGTCAGGGCCGCCGCCTTACCGAATGGCTGGAAAGCACGCAAAGCGGCGTCGAGGCGAACCGCGAACTGGTTGAGAAGCTGCGCACCGCACTCGATCACGCTCATCAGGACGCGACGCGGATCACCGAAGGCGCTGGCCCATTGCTGGTGACCGCATTGTTGCGCGTCAAGGATACCGCCGATCAAGCCGCCGAGGGTGCACGTCAGGCACTAGGCCGCGCCATCCCGGACGCCGCGCAGTCGCTTGCCGAAGCCAGCGAGGCCGCCCTTCAGCAGGCAGTCGATGACAAGGTAACGGCCCAGATCGAAAAGCTCGCTCAGGTCGCGGAGGAGGCTGTTCGCGCTGCGCATCAGGCGTCCGATCGCCTTACGCGGCAGCTGCTGACAATTGCCGACACAAGTGCGAGCGTTCAATCCCGGATCGAGGAAGCGGAACGGGCCGCCGAAGACCGCGATCGCGACCATTTTGCGCGCCGATCGGCCCTGCTGATCGAATCACTCAACAGCACCTCGATCGATGTCGCCAAAATTCTGTCGAACGACGTCACCGACTCCGCCTGGGCCTCCTATCTCAAAGGCGATCGCGGCGTTTTCACCCGCCGGGCGGTCAAGTTGCTGGACGCAGGCGAATCGCGTGAGATCGCCCTGCACTATGACAACGATGCCGAGTTCCAGGAGCATGTGAACCGCTACATTCACGACTTCGAATCCATGCTGCGGATCATTCTTTCCGCGCGCGACGGCAATGCGCTTGGGGTCGCGGTGCTTTCGTCCGACATGGGCAAGCTTTATGTCGCACTTGCTCAGGCTATCGAGCGGCTCCGTCAGTAAATTTCACGCACCACGACAGCCACTGCCCCACAGAGGATCTGAACGCGTGTCCAGCCATAAAGACGCGAGGCTTCAGTTGGCGCCGCCCCGTCAGTTTCCCCCTGTTACGATCGGTGAAGTCGGCCGAGATCCCCTACCCGTTCCTATGATACTCATATTCAAACGCGCGGCCCTGTTGCTTGGTCAGCACCGCGCCAATAATGGCGCCGCCCGCCCGGCGCACGCGGTCTACAGCCACTCTCAGGCCGCCATGATGGTTGCGCCCCCACTCCACGATCAACACCGTCGCCTCCGCCTTCGACGCGAGTAGCGATGTATCCGGGACACCCAGGATCGGGGGTGCATCGATCAGCACCGTGTCATAACGTCCCTGAACGGCCGCGAGCAGCACATCCAACGCGGAAGTGGATAGAAGTTCAGCGGGATTAGGAGGGATCGCGCCGCTGGGCAGAAGCGATACACCGGGGACATCACTGCCGACGATCACATCCTCCGCCTTGGCCTGCCCCGTCATGACTTCGCTTAAGCCGCGTTCGGGCGTGACATGGAACAGACCATGCTGTCGCGGCCGACGCATATCAGCGTCGATCACCAGCACTCGACGGTCCAGTTTCGCCAAGGCGAGAGCCAGTGCGTGGACGGTCGAAGACTTCCCTTCGCCTTCCTGCGCGCTGGTAATCAGGATGGAAGCAGGCAATCCGGCCGAGGATGCGAGCAACAGCGAGGATGCAATCGGCACATAGGTTTCCGCAGCCGGCTTGTCGGTAACCGGAACCGTCCCCAGCAGCGGCATGTTGGCACGCTCCGCCAGCGTATCGGCGGAGGTCACGGCGTCGTCGAACACATGGCGTCCCGCGACCATCAGCAAACCCAGCAACAGACCGCCAAGCGAAGCCATCAGCATCGTGATGCCGATATTCGGCGATGACGGCCGCGAAGGGACGGCGGCACGGTCCAACGGCTGTATGCGTCCCGCCTGAAAGCCAGCCTGCGATGCCATGTCACGGTAACGCTGAAGCAGGCTGTCATGCAGCAGCCGATATGTATCGACCGAGCGCTCCAGGATGCTCATCTGCACGCCCCGTCCACGCTCTGCCTGCGCCTGGCGTTCCACGCCCGAAATCTCGGCTTCGATCTGCTTCTCACCATGTACGGCAACTTCAAACTGCTCGTGCAAGGAGGCGCGGATGCTGTTCGCCATCGCGGTCGCCTGATCGTCCAGCGCGGCCAGCCGTGCCCGGGCCTCCCGCATTTCCGGATGGGCGTCCTTACGAAACTGCCGCTCTTCCAGCACTGCTGCCCGCGCTTGCGCCCGTTGCGTCATCAACTGCTGCATCGCACCGTTGTTCAGCACTTCGGGCAGCGTCTCGACACTGGAAAGGCGGGCGCTTTCCCAACGCTTCTGCGCTGCGATCCGATCTGCGGTCGCCTGAGCGCGAAAGGCATTCAACTGCGCTAGCCGCGTCGCGGTCGTGCCGTTCGAGTCGGTAGACCTGTCGCCTCCATCTACGTCCGTCGCTGAAGGCGAGCCATTCTGAGCGGCATAGGCGGCAAGGTCCCGTTCGGCGCGCTCCAGATCCCCTCTCGCACTGTCCAGTTCCCCCAACAGGAAGCGTCGCGCCTGAACGCCGGATTCAAATCCGCGCTTCAGGTCCGCTCTGATCAGACTGTCAGCATAACTGTTCGCGACCCGCGCCGATAATATGGGATCAGCGCTGGTGAAGCTGATGCGGATGACACGGCTCTTGCCCGGCAATTCCACTTCCAGGTTGTCGCGCAGAAGGCCGATGACGGCTTCGGTCTCGACCTGCCGCTGGCTGAGCGATCCGGATCCGCGCTCGGGGCGCCGTTCATCCATACCATCAAAAAAGGTTCGGCTACCGACCAACGCCAACTCGCGTGCCACATCTTCGGCCAAAGCGCGGCTGCGGAGCACCTCCAACTCGGTCTGCATCAGCGCTTCATTGTCAGCGGGCGCGGCCGGTCGCTGGATTGCTCCCGCGCCCGCCGCGCCTGCGGGTACGTCCTCGACCTCAACCGAAGCTGTGGCGCGGTAATCAGGCGTTGAAAGAAGTATGAAGATGATGCCCGCCAGGACGCAAAGCGCCATGGTGACCAACAGGATGATACGATGGCGCCATATCGCCGTCCAGGCGGCACGGGCCGCCGTCACAATGCGAGCGCTGCGTCCCTCCGGCCCGAAGGGCGCATGGTCGTTATCGATGCGGATCGTGCGACCTGCCATCAATGCTCTCCGTCGAGAGACACAAAGGCCGCCCCCAACACCGGCAGCGCCAGCAACGTCCCGCCCAGGATGGCCTTCGCTCGTGATAGCCCAACTATGATCGTATCGCCCGGCAGAATTTCAGGGTCCAGCGCCTCGCCCCGGCGGATCGCATTCAAGTCGAACATCGCCGCTTTCCGTTCACCTTCCACCTGACGAACGACGATGATCTGCTTCAGGCTGGCAAGGCGGCTCGGCCCCCTCGACAACGCGACAGCTTGGAGCAACCCGATGCGCCCTTCGATGGGATAAAGCCCTGGCTGCCTCACCTCGCCATCCACAGTGATACGACGACCGACGGCCTTTTTGATGAAGACGGTAACTTGAGGA
Organism: Sphingobium sp. TomTYG46; assembly: GCF_055396345.1. Taxonomy (NCBI): domain Bacteria; kingdom Pseudomonadati; phylum Pseudomonadota; class Alphaproteobacteria; order Sphingomonadales; family Sphingobiaceae; genus Sphingobium; species Sphingobium sp. TomTYG46. The sequence continues at coordinate 474,906 of NZ_AP027324.1, read as the reverse complement.
GAAACCAGATAACGCTCGCCTAGCTTGCCAGCGATCACGTCTGAAGCCTCGCTAGCGGACAAGCCCGCGACCGGCACATCGCCAATCAACGGCAGACGCACCATACCCGCCGCCGTGACCTCCGCATCCTCCAGCGAAAGGCCGGGTTCATGATATACCTGCACCCGCAGCACATCATCAGGAACGATGTGATAGTCCAGGCCAACCGCTTGAGGAGCGGGTATCACCGCATAGGCAGCGGCTTCGCGGGGGGCGTCTTCAACCGTTGCACAGCCGCCAAGCGAGGCAGAAGCCAGAATGATGACCAGAGCCTGTTGCTTCCTGTTGGTCGGCCAGCCCATTGGTGAAAATTCCCCACGCCTTTCAAACAGTCCGCCGAGGGGCGAAACGCTTGGGCGGGGTTAGCGAGGCTAAATGGCCATGGCAACTGCGGCCATGGCACTCTGGGCCAAGCGGCTCTCGATCAACCCGCCATACGCCCCGGCTGATCGTGCGGCAGGCGACGCGGCTGGTCCGGCCATACGCCGCGCGTATCGTAAACCGCCTTGCCGAAGCGCTCGTCCACCGGGACTGATTTGAACATGTCATGATCAACCAGAATGACGAAAACGCCGCATTGTTCCAGAGCCGTATCGAGATCGATGAGTTCCGCCCCGGTGCCCGCGAACTCCATCGGCAAAGCCTGCGCGTAAGGCTCGACCAACTTGATGCGGCGGCCGTAACGGCGGGCCAGACGGCTCGCCACTTTCACGGCGGGACTTTCGCGGAAATCGTCGATATTTGCTTTGAAAGCCAAGCCGAGACAGGCGACGTCCTCGCCGGGAAACTCGTCGATCAGGTCCGATACCTTGGCGACGACATGGTCGGTCTTCGCGTCATTCACCTCGCGCGCGGCGCGGATCAGGCGGCTATTCTCCGGATCGCCATGAACGATGAACCAGGGGTCCACGGCAATGCAGTGCCCGCCCACTCCCGGCCCTGGCTGAAGGATGTTCACGCGCGGGTGGCGGTTGGCAAGGCGGATCACTTCCCATACGTCAATGTCCATGCCTTCCGCAATGACGGACAATTCATTGGCGAAGGCGATATTGACGTCGCGGAAGCTGTTTTCGACGAGTTTCACCATCTCGGCGGCACGCGCGCTTGTTGTGATGCAGGCTCCGCGTACGAATTGACGGTAAAATGCCAATGCCTTGCGCGCGCATCGCGGTGTTATACCGCCGATACAACGGTCATTGTCGATCAATTCGACCAGAATGCGGCCCGGCAGAACGCGCTCCGGGCAATAGGCGATCGCGACATCCCCGGCCGTGCCTGGTCCCGGCATTTTGAGGTCAGGGCGAATCTTCGCGAACAGGTCTCGCATCGCTTCGGTAGTGCCGACGGGCGATGTGGACTCCAATATTACCGTGTCGCCCGCTTTCAGTACCTCAGCAACGGTTCGCGCCGCGTTCAGCACATAGGAGATGTCCGGCGCGCGATCTTCAGCCACCGGAGTGGGAACCGCGATGATGAAGACGTCGCTCGGTTCGACAGTCAGGCTGGCTCTTAGATTTCCCCGTGCGACTACGCCCTGCACCAGGCCGTCAAGATCGACTTCCTCGATGTGCACCCGGCCCGAATTGACGGTTTCCACCACATGAGCACTGACATCGACGCCCACGACATGCGCTCCCCCACGGGCGATAAGGGCGGCAGTCGGCAACCCGATATAGCCCAGCCCGATGACGGAAACCTTCTGCTGCTTGTCGATAGGCATGCAATAATCCCGGAAAATCGATCAGTTACCGCTGTTTTTGAAGGCAAATGCTAAAGATTCCGGTAACGAACGATCACCGGACGATGAGGTTTTGGAAGAGTTAAAAGCGCCGCACCTGACTCGAAGCTATGCCGCCTCCTCCAGACCTTCCGCCTCGACGCTTCCCGACGCAATGACCGCCGCAATCCGCTGCGCCGCGCGCCCATCGCCAAAGGGATTATGCGCCCGTGCCATCGCCCGGTAAGCCTCGTCATCGTCGAGCAACGCCAACACCTCACCAACAATGCGGGTACGGTCGGTGCCCACCAGCTTGGCCGTCCCCGCCGTCACGCCTTCAGGCCGTTCGGTAGTTTCGCGCATCACCAGCACCGGCTTGCCAAGCGACGGCGCCTCCTCCTGCACGCCGCCGCTGTCGGTCAGGACCAGATGGCACATGTCGAGCAGGCGCACGAAATGCGGATAATCGAGCGGTTCGATCATCGCGACGTTCGGCAGCTTCCCAAGGACCGCCTCCATGATCGGGCGCACATTGGGATTGGGATGGACGGGGAAGATCACCGCCACATCCGGACGAGCCGCGATGTCGGCAATGGATCGGGCAATCGCTTCCATGCCCCCGCCGAAATTTTCCCGCCGATGGGTGGTGACAGCGATGATGCGCTTCCCTGCAAAGCGCGACGCCAATTCATCGAGGCCCGCCGCGAGCGCAGGCGTGCCCGCAATTCTTTCGCGCGTCGCAAGCAGCGCGTCGATCACCGTGTTGCCGGTGATGTGAATGCTGGCCGCATCGCGATTTTCCCGTATCAGGGCATCGGCCGCCGCGCCGGTGGGCGCAAAGTTCATGTCGGCCACGCAAGCGACGACGCGTCGGTTCACCTCTTCAGGCCAGGGATGATAAATATCCCCACTGCGCAATCCCGCTTCCACATGCGCGACCGGAATTTGTCGATAATAGGCGGCAAGGCTCGCGACCATGGTCGTCAGCGTGTCACCATGCACGACGATCCGATCCGGCTTCTCCGCATCGAACGCCTTGCCCAGATCGACGATCAGCTTCGCCGTAAGACCGTCCAGAGTCTGGTTCGGCGTCATCACGTCAAGGTCGATGTCCGGCTTGATACCCGCAATGTCGAGTACCTGGTCCAGCAACCCCCTATGCTGCGCCGTGACGATCACGCGCACATCGACATGATCCCGCGCGCGCAACGCGTGAATGACCGGAAACAACTTGATCGCTTCGGGGCGGGTCCCGAATACCACCGCAACTTTCATCTTTGCCCCCTGATGCGAGCCTTTAAGGCTACCCCCTGCCAGCAAATCGTAACCATCCCCTGAACAAGGGGTAATTCCGACGCGCGCTTTCGCAGGTGCGATGACCTATGCTAGGGCGCAGTCAATCCTTCATTTTTTCGGACGAGGCAGCGGGTAGTTTATGAAGATCACGATGATCGGCACGGGATATGTCGGCCTGGTATCGGGCGCCTGTTTCGCCGATTTCGGCCATGACGTCGTGTGCGTCGACAAGGACGCTGGCAAGATCGATGCGATCTTGTCCGGCCGCATGCCGATCTATGAACCGGGCCTTGATCAGCTCGTTGCCAACAATGCTGCGGCCGACCGACTGACCTTCACCACCGACCTCGCTGCGGGAGTCAAGGGCGCGGACGCGATCTTCATCGCCGTGGGCACGCCCTCGCGCCGCGGCGATGGCCATGCGGACCTCAGCTACGTCTATGCAGCCGCTCGCGAAATTGCCGAAGCCGTGGACGGCCCTACGGTCATCGTCACCAAATCGACCGTGCCGGTTGGCACGGGTGACGAGGTTGAGCGCATCGTACAGGAAGTACGCCCAGACCTCGACATCCAGGTGGTCTCCAACCCGGAATTCCTCCGTGAAGGCGCCGCGATCAGCGATTTCAAACGACCGGATCGCGTCGTCGTGGGCACCACCGGCAACGAACGGGCCATGACCGTCATGGCGCAAATCTACCGGCCGCTGAACCTCAACCAGGCACCCGTCATGTTCACTGGACGGCGCACGGCGGAATTGATCAAATATGCTGCCAACGCCTTCCTCGCGACCAAGATCACTTTCATCAATGAAATGGCGGACTTGTGCGAAGCTGTCGGCGCTGAGGTGCAGGACGTGTCTCGCGGCATAGGGCTCGACAACCGGATCGGCAGCAAGTTCCTTCATGCAGGCCCCGGCTATGGCGGCTCCTGCTTCCCGAAGGACACGCTCGCGCTGGTAAAAACGGGGCAGGATTATGACACGCCGATCCGCATCGTGGAGACGGTGGTGCAGGTAAATGACCTGCGCAAGCGCGCGATGGGCCGCAAGATTGTGAAGGCGCTGGGCGGCGAAGCGCGCGGCAAGACCGTTGCCCTGCTCGGCCTCACCTTCAAGCCTAACACTGACGACATGCGCGATGCGCCCAGCCTCGCCATCGTACAGGCGCTGGAGGATGCCGGAGCCCGCATCGTCGCCTATGATCCCGAAGGCATGGAGGTGGCCCGGCCAATGATGTCAGGCGTCACCATGGCGAAAGATGCCTACGAGGCCGCGACTGGCGCCGACGCGCTCGTACTGGTCACGGAATGGGATATTTTCCGCGCGCTCGATCTCAAGCGCCTTGCCGCTTCGATGACCAAGCCCCTGCTCATTGACCTGCGCAACATCTATCCCCGCAGCGAAGCCGAAGCGGCGGGCTTTGCCCTCACCCGAGTGGGCGGCAAGGGCGTCATCTGATGAATGTTCAGCCGGAGGGGGGCCGGGATGACCTCGGCCTTCCCCGTCTTCATCATTGGCTGATCGCGGCAATGGCCCTGTTCGTCATGACCCTGACCCTCCCCGTGATAGCGGGCTTCATCTGATCCATTCCCACCGGCGCTAGATCAGGCTTTGAGCTTCCACCCGCGCTTGAGCAGCACATAGCACAGCAACGCCAACGCGACGTTGAGCACCAGCAGAACGATGCTTCCCACGACAACATCTCCGTCCGCCGCCGCGACGAAACCGTAGCGAAAGCCCGATATCGCGTAGAAAAACGGGTTGGCATGGCTGATCGCGCGGAACACGGGCGCCAGCCGGTCAATGGAATAGAATGTGCCAGACAGCAGCGTCATCGGCCCAATCACGAAATTGGTGATCGCGGCGGCATGATCGAACTTTTCCGCCCAGATCGATGTCAGTACCCCGATGAACGCTGTCAGCGCCGCCCCCATCAGCCCAAACCAGACGATCGCCCAGGGATGCGCCGGTGTCACATGGACCCCCGGCCACAGCGCCATCGCCCCCCACAGCGCCAGCCCCACACAAACCGCCCGCGTCACCGCCGCGCCGACCAGAGCCAGCAGCAACTCACTATTGGAAAGCGGCGGCATCAGATAGTCGATCAGCGTGCCCTGCATCTTCCCCGCCAGGAGAGAAAAGCTGCTGTTGGCAAAGGCATTGTTCATCATGCCCATGATCATAAGCCCCGGCGCGATGAAGTCCGCGAAGGGGACGCCCAGTACCTGCCGGTTCGCCCCGCCCAACGCGATCGAGAAAATGATAAGGAACATCAGCGTCGTAACCGCTGGCGCCCAGATGGTCTGGAGCTGCACCTTCATGAAGCGGCGCACCTCTTTCTGGTAGAGCGCTCGGGCGCCCGCCCAGTTGACGTTGCGGATGACAAGCTCACCCGGCTCATGAAAAGGAGGAGGCGAAGAGGCGGATACGGAAAATTGGGGCTGTTCGTTCATGCTTCGATCGACTATCGGCTGGTCTGTTGTGCCGCAAGGGCGTTGTGCATGGGCTTTAACCTGTGCAGGCGCGTCCCATATAGGGCGCTAGCCAGAGAATTTGAGGAGTCATTCATTGTCCTGGACCGACGAGCGTATCGACCAGCTCAAGGGAATGTGGGAAAAAGGCCTGACCGCCAGCCAGATCGCGGACGAACTGGGCGGTGTCAGCCGCAATGCCGTGATCGGCAAGGCGCATCGCCTTGGCCTGCAATCGCGCCCTTCGCCCGTAAAGCCGAACGAGGCGCCCAAAAAGGCTGCTCCCGTCCGCAAGCCCGCACCCGAAGCCGAAGCGCCCAAACCCGCCGCGCCGGTGCAGCATAGCGCACCCGCTCCCACACGTCCCGCTCCGTCGGTTGCGCCCGCGCCCGCACAATCTGCCGCAGCTCCTGCCGCAGACACCCCTACACCCGCGCCGCAGCCTCGCATCATATCGGTTGGTCCGGGCGGATTCCTTCGCCAGGGTCCCGGCGACCAGCAGGCACCGATCCCACCTGCCCCTCCCCGCCGCCTGGTCCCTGCCAAGCCTAGCCCGGAAATCGCAGGCAAGACATCGCTGCTCGACCTGACCGAGCGTATCTGCAAGTGGCCGATGGGCCATCCGGGCGAACCGGACTTCCACTTCTGTGGTGAGACCGTGAACCCCGGCTTCCCTTATTGCGTGGAACATTGCGGCCGCGCGTATCAGGCTCAGCTGCCGCGCGGTACGCGCCGTCCGCCTCCGCCCCTGCCTTTCGGCGGTCCGCGCGTTCGCTGACTCTCCGTTAAGCTCTGAAATTTGATGGGGCCGGTCGATTAGGGTGTGTAGGGATTCAGTTCAGGACGAGGCGAAAATGGTGAATTTCGAGAACCGGCGCGCAGCGTACTTCAGTACGTGAGCACCGGAAGCGCAGAAAGTCGCCATTTGCAGCCGTCATGGGCTGAATCCCACACACCCTAGACCGGCCCCTTCTTCATAGCTCCTGCTTGCGCCCGCCGCCGACCCGCTTATAGCTTGTGCGCATGTCCGATCTGTTCGCGAGCCAGCCGCTTTCCTCCTCCGATTACGATGCATCCTCCATCGAAGTGCTCGAAGGACTGGAGCCGGTTCGCCGCCGTCCGGGCATGTATATCGGCGGGACGGACGAGCGGGCGCTCCATCATCTCGCCAGCGAAGTGCTCGACAACAGCATGGACGAAGCGGTTGCGGGACATGCCACCCGTATCGAGGTCACGCTGGAACCCGGCAATAAGCTGACCATCACCGACAATGGCCGCGGCATTCCGGTTGGAATGCACCCGAAATTTCCCGGCAAATCGGCGCTAGAGGTGATTCTCACCACGCTCCACTCGGGTGGCAAGTTCACCGACAAGGCTTATGCCACATCCGGCGGCCTGCATGGCGTAGGCATCAGCGTGGTGAACGCGCTTTCGATCGTGACCGTGGTAGAAGTTGCCCTCAACAAGGAATTGTTCCGTCAAAGCTTCGCGCAGGGCTTGCCTACCAGCGGCCTTCAGAAGATCGGCGGGGCACCTAATCGGCGTGGCACATCGGTCAGCTTCATCCCCGACCATGAAATTTTCGGCGAGCAGAAATTCAAGCCCGCCCGCCTTTACCGCCTCGCCCGTTCCAAGGCCTATCTGTTCGCGGGCGTCGAGATCCGCTGGAAATGCGCGCCCGAACTCATAAGCGACGATACGCCAGCGGAAGCTGTGTTCCAGTTCCCCGGTGGTCTTGCCGATCATTTGAAGGAACAGATCGGCACACGCGAATGCGCCACCAGCGCCTTCTTCTCTGGTAGCCAGGATTTTCCTGACACCGCAGGCCGCGTCGAATGGGCGATCGCCTGGCCGCTTTGGTCTGACGGCAGCTACAGCTGGTACTGCAACACCATCCCGACACCCGACGGCGGCACGCATGAAACAGGGGTGCGCGCCGCTTTGGTAAAGGGCATCCGCGCCTTCGCCGAACTGGTCGGCAACAAAAAGGCGAAGGACATCACCGCAGACGACATCGTGACCTCTTCGGAAATCATGCTGTCCGTTTTCATCCGTGATCCCCAATTCCAGAGCCAGACCAAGGATCGCCTGACCAGCCCGGAAGCCGCCCGCCTCGTCGAGAACGCGGTGCGCGATCATTTCGACCATTATCTGTCGGACCATATGGAGCGGGGCAAGGCGCTGCTTGCCTATGTCATCGACCGCATGGACGAGCGGCTGAAGCGCAAGGCGGAAAAGGAGGTCAAGCGCAAGACCGCGACATCCGCCCGCAAGCTGCGATTGCCGGGCAAGCTTACCGATTGCTCGACCGACGATCCCGAAGGCACGGAAATCTTCCTGGTCGAAGGCGATTCGGCAGGTGGGTCGGCCAAACAGGCACGCGACCGCAAGACGCAGGCGATCCTGCCCCTACGCGGCAAAATCCTGAACGTCGCTTCCGCCAATAACGCAAAGATCCTGGCGAACCAGGAAATCGCCGACATGATCCTGGCCTTCGGTTGCGGCACGCGGAAGGACTGCAATCCCGACAATCTGCGCTATGAGCGCGTCGTCATCATGACCGACGCTGACGTCGATGGCGCGCATATCGCCACACTGCTCATGACCTTCTTCTTCCAGGAAATGCCGGAACTGGTGCGGCGCGGGCACCTCTATCTCGCCCAGCCGCCGCTCTACCGCCTCGTTGCCGGGGGCAAGAGCCTCTACGCACGCGACGACGCCCATCGCGAAGAATTGCTGCGCACCGAGTTCAAGGGCAAGAAGGTCGAAGTCAGCCGCTTCAAGGGGCTTGGTGAAATGAATCCCGGCCAGCTGCGCGAAACCACCATGGACCCCAAGACCCGCAGCCTCATCCGCATCACCCTGCCCGACGATATCGAGGATCGTCAGCAAGTGCGGGAATTGGTCGAGCGCCTGATGGGAACCAACCCCGCCCATCGCTTCGCCTTCATTCAGGAAAATGCGGCCACGGTGGACGAAGAAGCGATCGACGCCTGACCCTCTCGTAGGCAAGCATCGCCGCGCGACAGTGCCCCCCTCCGGATTTCGTGGCTACCGCAGCATTAACCACTGCGGGGTACGGGATGTTCAATTTTCCGGGCGATACGGGCAAGCATGTCAGGCTTCGCCCAGATCCTTCGCATCGCACCGCTTGCCGCACCGGCTCTGCTGCTGTCGGTGCAGAGCGGCACCGCGCTCGCGCAAACCCTTACGCCGACCGGCAGCATCACCAGCGCCGCGTTAAAGGGCGCAGACTATGGACAGGCCGATCGCCTGGCATCCACCCTGCTCGCAGGCGGCATGAGCCGCCTTGCCGCCATCAGCGCGCAGCAGGGCAGCATGTCATCCTTCAACTGGGCGCCGCCAGTCGCGGAACCGCAAGCTATCGTCAACGACAGCCGCGTTGACCGGACGCTTTCGCGCATGCCCGGATGGGAACTGCAAGGCATCCGCCTGACCCTCAGCCAGCCTGCCCTCAGCTACAAGCAACCCGACCTCGTGCCCACCTTCATGCGCGACCTCATCACAGCGCCTGCGGCCACCTTCGCCATGCCCAAGCCCACCCCGCTGTCATCTGCTCCAGCGCCGCGCGCGGGACAGCCGGACATCTTCGGATCGGTGGCGATGGCAGTCAGCCGGACACCGCTCGACGACAAATGGGCCGCCGCTACCCGGTTCGCTCCGGCTACCATCCTGTCAGCCAGCCTTTTGCGGTCGACCCGCGCCGCCGCCGGACTACGGCAGGTGGAGATGGTCAATAGCTGGGTCAACAGCCGCCTGCGCTTCGTTGACGATCGGCAGGGCCGCGACAGCTGGGCTTCAGCCAGCCAGTCGCTCCAACGCGGGGCTGGCGACTGCGAAGATTATGCCATCGCCAAGATGCAACTTCTGGAAGCGGCGGGCTTCGATCGCCATGCGATGTTCCTCGTCATCGCGCGCGATCTGGTGAGGCAGGCCGATCACGCGGTGCTGGCAGTGCGTGTTGGCAGCGACCTGATGATCCTAGACAATATGACAGATCGGGTGCTGCCTTCTTCAGAGGTCAGCGACTATCGGCCGATCATGAGCTTCAACGCCTACGGACGCTGGACTCACGGCTATCGCGTAACGAAGCCGCAGCCGGTCCAGTTCGCCGCTCGCTGAGCCACTTACTGCTTACCGCTCCCGCAAAGCCTCCGACCGTGCCTTCATGATGGGCTTGAGCAGATAGGCCAACACCGACTTACGGCCCGTCAATATCTCTACATCGCACACCATGCCGGGCGTGATGGGCAGCTTGTGCGCGCCAGTGCCCAGCCACGCGCGGTCGGTTTCCACGACCACCGTGAAATAGGCCTCCCGCGTCGCTTCGTCATAGACGCTATCGGCCGACACCTGCTGCACGGTGCCGCTCAGGCCCCCATAGATGGAAAAGTCATAGGCAGTGACCTTAACGACCGCACGATCACCGGTCTTGATGAAGGCGATGTCGTTCGGCTTCACCCGCGCCTCCACCAGCAGCTTGTCGCCGATGGGCACGATCTGCATGATCTTCTGCCCCGCCGTCACGAAGCCGCCGATGGTCGTCACCTGCACATCGTTGACCACACCATCGACGGGCGAACGAATTTCCGCGCGTTGCGCTCGACCCTTCGCACCGCGTAGGGACTCGCTATTGACCGCAATCTTGGCTTCCAACTGGCTGCGTTCGTTCAGCGCATCCTGCTTGAATTGAAAATTCGCCTCGGACAGTTGCGCCTGGGCCTCGCGGATCGCGGCCGATGCACGCGACGCCTGCTGCTGCGCCGCGTTAAGCCGCCCTTGCGCATCCACCAGTTCACGCCGGGCGTCGAGCAATTCAGTCTGCGGGACAATGGACTTGGCCGCAAGCGGCTCTAACATCGCCACCCGCTGCCGCGCCAGCTGAACGCTGCCACCCAGGCTGTCGATCGTGGCCTGCGCCTCGCCCAGTTCGCGGCGACGCTGTTCCACCTGAGCCGAAAGCCCATCCTGCTTGCTGCGAAGCGCCGACTGGCGGACTGCGGCCAGCGCCTGCTCCTGCTGACATTCGGGGCCACCCGTGGCGCAGTTGGCCCCTGTCCCGGTGCCTTCCTTCTCCAGCCGCCCTGCCCGCGCCGTCAGCGATCGCGTCTCCGCCTGCAACTGCCCCAGTTCGGACGCCAGCATTGCGTCGTCCAGACGCACCAGCAACTGCCCCTTGCTGACCTTCTGCCCCGACCGGACCAATATCTCCTCGATCGTGGTCGGCTCGGCGGACTGGATGACCTGCGCTTTGCTCGACGGGATAACCCGCCCCTGCCCGTGCGTCACCTCATCCACCGGAGCGAGGCTGGCCCATAACAGGAACGCCAGCATGCCTCCGCCGCTATACAGGATGACCTGCTTGTTGCCCGGCTGCCCCCGCAGCCAGCTGATCGAGCGCCCCATCATGGTTTTGCCTCTTGCATTGCATGTTCATCGGCGGCGAGCGCCACCGCCTTCGCCTTTTCCTGCGCTGCCAGCATGTTGGTGAGAGCGCCGCCCCCTTGCGAAGGATCAGGAATGGAGAGCTTCCATCCCTTGGACGGGTCCATCCGCCCGCCCACATCATTGGCCGCCCGGCGTTCGGGCAGCGCCGCCACCGCAGGATAATCGATCTGCGGCTCCCTCACCGCCACCATCTGCGATGGATCGAAGGCAGGGATATATTCACCCCCGGCATAGCGTCCCGTAAAAGCACGCGGCAGGCCCCACGCGCCCGGCCAGCGATAGAAGATGTGTGCGCCAATCTTCACCAGCTTCGCGAGATGCGGCGCCCATCCAGGGAACACATAATCGGCATGATAATGGGTCGCCGTGCCAACGCTCGGTTCGACCTGTCCCGCCAGCGCCGCCGCCGCGATCCGCTGCGCCCGATTCCAGAGGACGGCCATCGGCCGCCGTGCAAGTGACCCATCACATACAAAACTGAACTGGCACACTGACGCGTTGAAGCGCTGATACACCACGCCGCACACCGTCTTTGCGAACGCGGGATGACGCACACGGTTGAGAACAACCTGCGCTACCGCGCGCTGTCCGCTTTCCGGTTCGGCAGCCGCTTCATAGTAGATCGCCTGCGTCAGGCATTGCAGCGCGCGGCTCCTGTCCTCGCCTGCGGACTCAAGCGCCCGGAAAGGCGCTGCTGCGGCAATGGCGCCGGACGCAAACCGCAGCCTGCCATTCTGCACCTCCGCCTCTTGCCCCGTCGTCAAGGGCGCGGCTTCGCTCTCCGTGATCTCAACCAGCGCGCGATATTGGCGAGGGATGGCGGGCGCACCGTCCATGATCTTCGTTTCGACCGCAGCCTTGGGAGCGTCGTTCCCGCGCCAGCCAACCGTCCCCGCCGCCAAGGCTACAACAAGCGCCCCCCCGAGGCCGAGCATGCAAGCCTCAGACGCGGGCAACCTCCATGTCCGCCCGATCATTGGACCGCTCCTTTCTGAAGCTGCCCGATCACCTCATCGCGCGGCCCGTCCGCCAGAACCACACCCTGGTCGATCACGATCAGCCGATCCACGATCCTCAGCAGGGCATGGCGGTGCGTCGATACGATCAGCGTCTGTTCGGGCTCCAGCGCCTTTGCCAGATGATCGACAAACAGATTTTCCGTCTGATTATCCATCGCCCCGGTCGGCTCATCGAGGAAGAGTAGCTTGGTCGGCTCCACCAACGCCCGCGCCAGCACCAGGAAGCTCCGCTGCCCGCCCGACAGGCGACTGCCGCGCTCACCGATATGAAGGTCGAACCCGGCGGCGTCCCGTCCAAAGAAGCGCGACGCACCCGAGCGCTCCAGCGCGTCCAGCAACTTCTCATCGTCGGCGTCCCGCGCGCCCAGCAGCAGATTTTCCCGCACCGACCCGCTGAACAGTTCCGCATCCTGTCCAACGTAGCGGAAGGCAGCGCGCAGTTCGTGCGGATGATATTGGCGGCTATCCACATCATCGATGGTCAACATGCCACCGCCCGGAGGATAAAGGCCGCACAGCACCCGCCCCAGCGTCGATTTGCCCGACGCCACGCGCCCGATGATGCCGATCCGTTCGCCGGGTTCGACGCGCAGATCAATGCCTTTGAGGCTGGGCTGAGTGGCGCCCGGATAGCTGAATTCCAGCCCCTTGGCGACGATCGCGCCCTTGCGCACCTTCGGGATGATGCCACGCGCTCCGTCCAGCCGCTCGTCCGGCTGATCGATCAGCGTCTGGAGGCTGCCCAAAGTCGTCATCGCCTGCCGTGCTCGCACGATGACGAAGGCCAGCTGTCCAACCGGCGCCAATGACCGGCCAGCCAGCATGACGATAGCAATGATCGCACCCATGGTGATCTCGCCCGCCGCGAACATGTAAAATCCGCCGATCACCAACGCGATGCTGGTCACCTGCTGGCATAGCGACGCGAGTGTCACGCTGGTCGAGCTTAGCCGCCGCAGCTTTTCCTGCGTCGATGCGCTCATCCTGGCGTAACGGCGCCACCTGTCCAGCATCCGCCCTTCGGCGCGGCATGCCTTCAACGTTTCGATGCCCCCGATCGCTTCCACTAGCGCGGCGCTTTGCAGGCTCGAGTCCGCTTGCGCATCCCGCGACAGGCTGGCCATGGAGCGCTGAAGGAAAAAGCCCGCTATGGCCATGATGCCGATCATGACGACAGGCACTACCGCGAGCCATCCGCCCAGCAGCGCGATGATGCCGACAAACACGAACAGGAAACTGATATCCACCACCAGCACCACGGTGGTCGATGTGAAAAATTCCCGGACACTTTCGAATTCCGACACGCGTCGTGCCAGCGCACCAGTGCTGCCCGCGCGGCTAGCGAGCGGCACGTTCATCACCTTCTCGAACAACCGCTGCGACAGTCGTTCGTCAATTTCCCGGCCAGCCTCGTCAACCAGCCGCGCCCGAGCGAGCCGCAAAGCAAAATCCAGCCCAAAGGCGAGCATGACGCCCGCGCCCAATACCCACAGGCTGGAAGCGGCCTTGTTCGGAATGATCCGGTCATAGACGTTCATGGTGAACAGCGGCAACGCGAAGGCGAGAAGGTTGATGATCCCCGCCGCCAGCATGACATAGCCAAAGGACCCCCGCGCCCGCCAGACTTCGCGCCAGAACCAATGTTGCCGCGCCCGCTCGTCCCACGGCCTTTCCTCGGCCCGTTCGCGGCCGTGATCGGCCATGACCGCCAGCGCCTCGCCGGTGAAATAGGATTCCAGGTCGGAAAGCCGCGCCCATACCGGCTCGCTCGCATGAGGCAATTGAACCAGCGCATCGCCCTGCTTGATGTCCAGCAGGAGGAGAAAACGCTCGCCCCTTAACGGCAGGATGGCTGGCAGATTGGCGGCCCGCCATTTGTCGAGCCGCCCGCGAACATGGTCGCTCAGCAGGCCGATCTGATCCAGCGCGGATTCCGCCTGATGAAAGGGCAAACGCCCGGATTCATCAACGGCAAGACCCGCCCGTAGAGCCACGATCCCCGGCGATCGATCGAAATGCCGCGCCACATGGGCGATGCATTCGGTCAGCTCGTCACCGGGCGAACTCTGATGGTCCAGCCATTCGGCCAGACTTAATGTGCTTCGTTCCAACATTGTTTACCCCGCGCCACCCCGGCCGAAGCCGGGGTGACCCCAAAGATGGAAACTCAGCCCGGATAGCGCCGCCGCTGCAATTCGGCGGGCGGCAGATCCGGGACATCATATTTCTTGCGCGCATAGGGATTGGCGCCCGAAGGCTGGGCTATCCCCAGAGTGTCGAGCAACTGATTGGTCGCCGCCAGAATCTGATATTGCGCGAAGATTTCAGAGAAGCGGGCAGTTTCCGTCCGCACCTGCGTATTGAAGCGGGTATTCTGCGTATCCAGCACGTCAAGCAGTGAACGGCGTCCGACGTTGAACTGCTCGCGATAGGACACCAGCAGGGAATCAGACACGGTGCCCTGACGCGACAGATCCGTCAGCCGCTTCTTTTCCGTATCCCAACGGTTCCAGGCAGTGCGCACATCATCTTCCGCCTCACGCTGACGCTGGCTGAGCCGGAAACGCGCCTCGCTAGCGCGGCGGGTCATTTCCTGGACCTTCGCCCGGTTGATACCGCCATCGAACAGCTGCCAGCGCAGGACGACACGGCCTTGCACATCATTGGTGCTGCCACGAAAGCCGTCCACATCCTCACCGACGCGGCCGCGCCCTTCCAGCACAACCTTGGGTCCAAGCTCGGACTTCGCCTCGTCGACGACTGCATGGGCAGCCTGGATGTCAGCTTCAGCTTCCCGGATCAGCGGGTTGTTGGCGCGCGCGCCTGCAATCGCTTCGTCCAGCGTCGGCGGTACAGCGCTCGTCACCGCATCGGGCATCGACACCTGATCGATCGAAAGACCGGTCAGCGTGCGGAAGCTGATCGCTGCGTTGGTCAGGTCCTGCTCGGCTTCGCTCTTGCGGACCAGCGCGGATTGCAACCGCTCTTCGGCCTGCTGCTGGTCGGCAATGCTGATCGACCCCTTCGACACGCCCTCGCCCAGATCGCCGAGCAGCTTGCGATGGAAAGCGATATTATCCTCAGCCGCCGCAACGACCCGCTGTTGCAGCATATAATCCAGATACTGCCGCGTGACGTTCAGCGCGACGAACTGCGACCGCTCGCCCACGCGCAGCGCAGCGCCATCGATCCGCGCTGCCTGACGCCGCTTTTCAGCACCGCGATAGCCCGAATCGAACAACGTTTCTTCGGCCAGCACACTTGCTTCCAGCGGATAGAGCGTCTGATCGCCGAGGCCGAGCGTCCGGCGCGTGTTATTCTCCAGCCGACGTATGCCAGCCGATCCTTCCACGCTGACCCGGGGCAGATACAACCCCTTGGCCTGCTCGCGTTCGAACTCGATCGCTTCCTTGTTCTGGATCGCCTGGTTGATTTCCGGATGACTGTCGATCGCGGCCGCGATGGCGCTCTTCAGGTCCGTGGTCTGTGCCCAGCCGGTCGTTGCCATGGTCGCGGCGCACAGCGCCATCAGGCTGCCGCATGTCTTGCGCAGGATTGTCATGATTGCGCTCCCCTCAATTCGTGCTGGCAGTGACTTCGACCCGACGGTTCATCGGTTCGCGCACATTGTCGGCAGTTTCGATTTTCAGCTGGGTCTCGCCCAGCCCGCTGACGGTCATCGCGTCCATCGCGATGCCACCCTGGCTCATCAGCCCGGCGACATTCTGCGCCCGGCGCAGCGACAGGCCGTCATTATAGCGTGTCCCGCCCGACGTATCGGTGTAGCCGGTGACGCCGAACCGCGTCCAACCGCACTGAGCGGCCGTTTGCGTGATCTGGTTGATCGTCGCTGCGCCCTCGGGCAGCGGCGTGTCCATGTTCCAGTCGAAGAAGATGGACACCGCCGGTGCCGTGCAGTCCAGCGCGGGTGGGGCTGAAGCTGCGGTCGGCACCGGCGGCGGTGGCGGCGCCGAAAGGCGTGCCACAAAGTCGTCGCACTTATTGATGCTGTCCGCATCCTTAGTGCCGGATTTCATGAAGCCCAGCGCAATGCCGCACTGGTTCTTGGCCTCCACGGCCCAGGTCCAGCGGCTGTCCTGCGCTGCCCGTAAGCTTGCGTCGCCCGCCGCCGCAACCGCCGTGTCATAACGGCTCTTGAGCGCGCCCTTGAGCTCCGAATTGCCCATCTGCAGCAGGGGCGAAGCGGGTGCCGCCAAGGCCCCCGTCGATATCATCCCCGCCGCTAGGCCGAAGGAAGCGATGCTCCTCAACCTGTTCCGCATAATAATTCTCCCCCAAATATTCCCGCGAGAAATCCGAACCATGGCGATCACCCGTGAGCGACCGCCATCGCTTCATGCGCGACCATCGCCGCATCGAAGACACTGGCCGCCATCGCCATCAGATGGCCTGCATCGGCAACGTCGCCCGCAACAGGATTGAGCAGCACTGGCGCATGCTCGCCCCCCGGCAATGCAGCCAGCAGCGCATCGATGTTTGGCGTCCCTGCATGGCCCAAAGCTTCGGCCACCACCTGTGCTGCTTGAGCATTCGGAGCCGCCTCATGCGCCGCAACGAGCGCCGCCGCATTGCCATCGAAGACCGAGAGATTGACCGCCTGGGCGAGCAAGCCCTGATGATCGTCCAGCGCGGGCTGCGCCTGGCCATCATCATTGGCGGCATGAACCGGTGCATCATCGCCGCCCGAAAGCGACGAATGATCTGGAGCCGCATCGTCGCCGCCGCTGTGGCTCGCCCGTTCGACCGGCTGATCCGCAGCATGGCCATCCTGCCTTTCGCTCGACACCGATGTGCTTGCGTCACCTTCGTTGGCAGGCTCGGACGCCGTGCTGGTAGTAGCCGTCGGTGCGGTATCCACCGTCGTCTCGGTCTGAGCAACGACCGGAGCAGGCGCCTGCTCCACCGTCTCGGCAGCACCAGCCACCGCCACCAGGCTCGCCGCTATCAGCGCCTGGTTGAAGCCGCTGGTCGTGCTTTCCGTCTTGGCGAGATCGACATCCTTGGAGGTGGCGAACACCACGTCGCCGACAGTGCCCGTCGTGCCGTCTGTACGGGTGAAGGTCGCTTCCCCCAGCACTGTCACGTCGCCGCCCGCTGTCTGATAGCTCTGGCCATCAGAGGTCAGCTTGATCGATGCTATGCCCATGTCGGCCAACGACTTGAACTCACCGCCATCGACCACACCGTTGCTGTTCAGATCCTGCCAGACACCGAATTCGGAATAGGCGGCATCATGGGCGTCGAACACGCCATCGCCATTGCCGTCATAGGCAAGGCGCAGGCCTTCCAGATCGCTCTTCGCCCCCGGCGCATCGTCGGCGAAGACGATATCGTAAGATCCGCCGGTCGCATGAGCGAGCAGGCCGTCGTCGGAAGAGACCCATGCCGTGCTGACCGTGCCGCTGCCATAATCGTGGGTGACACCCAGCGAACGATCGACAAATTCCAGACCGTCACGATCCAAGTCGATCGCGACCGGCGGAACCGGCGCTCCGCCTTGGAAGGTAACATCGATCGTGGTGGTGGGCGTCGTGCTGGTGACAATGTCGCCATCTGCGTCCTTCACCGTGACCACGAACTGCAGCACCTGATCGTCAGGAATGACCTGCTGCGTTACGCTGAAATTTTCAACGCGCGCCGCCGGATTGCCGCTGCCGGTATAGTCGAAGCGGACCACCATATGATCAAAATCGAGCGTCGGATCGATATCGACATGGCTAATTCCGTCAGCGTCCTTCGTGACGAGGAAAGTCCCGGTTTGAAGTGGCACCGCGCCACCTGCTGGCGTGCCGCCCGCGTAGGTGGCCCAAGTGACAGTCACCGACGACGTGTTCGGCTGGAAATTGACGTCGAAGCTCAGGGACGAAGAGTCGTGACTGCTGAACAGGAAGCCCTCATTGTCATTGACGAGGTTGTTCGCCACGCCAAAGCCATTGCCTGACGGGTTGATCGTCGATCCATCGTTGGTGAAGGCTTGGGCGGTCGTCGTTCCGTTGGCGTAAGAAACGCCGTCGAACACCTGCCCGCCTGGCAGGGTAACCGTCGTGTAATTGCCAGGCGCGATGTTGCTGAAACTGAGCGGCGTATCGACCACTGGTCGTGTAGTCAGCACGTCCACAGTATAATCGCCGGTCACCTGATCAACGGATACCGTGAAATAGGGATTGCCGTTCACGCTGGCCGTCACCACGCCGGTGCCGTCGCCCGTGTAGACGATGCCCGTTATGTCAGTCAGATGGGTCAGCGTGATGCTGCCCGCCTGATCTGCACCATAGGTGAAGTTGATATCATTCCCGCTATAGGTGTGAATGGAATTCGCCACCGACAAATCCGTGACGGAAGACAATGTCGGAACATCATCCACAATAGAGACGACAATCGATCCAGGCGTCGCGTCGCTATCGCCAGTGGCGTCGGTCACCGTCATGCTGATCGTGTCGGTCAGCGGGTTGATCTCGCCCTGCCCGGTGTGCGTCAACGCATGGTCCAGCGTATAGCTGTAACCATAGGTGACGATGCCGTTCACATCTGGCGCCGAGATCGAGGTGATCGTCAGCACGCCCTTGCTCGTAAACACCTGCTGCCCCACCGCCGTGATCGCCTGCGCCGGGTTAAGATCGCCATCGAGCGTCAGCGTGTAGCTCTCGCCATTGGCGTTGACCTTGAACTGACCGGTCGTGTCGGTCTCGCTGGCCGCACCATGCTGCAAACCGTCGGCCAGGCCATCCTCATAGACCGTGCTCGTGTCGCCCGTCACATCGGGCACGCGGCCATCCTGGTTCAGGCTGATCACCAGCTGGGCCAGGTCTGTGTCGCCGTCCCCATCCTTGATCTGATAAGTGAAGGTCTCGCTCGTCACGCCCGCCGGGATCGACGCGGTCTTGAGCGTATAGGTATAGCTGCCATCCGACTTGATCAGCAGATCGCCATAGGTGCCGCTGATCGTCGTGCCCGCAGCGCTCACCCCCGTCAGCGCGCCGCCGCCGACTTCCGTGCCGACCCGAGCCCCCGTGACTGCGCCGCCAGGCGCCGCGCCGTCCGCGCCGATCGTGTCCGCCGTGCCATCGGTCGAGTTAGCGTCCGTGCCGCCAACCCCGGTGAACACATTGCCGTCGGCCTTGTTGCCAAGACCCTCCGTCACGCTGTCCGCATCATCAACCGCATGCGGCGCATCATCGACGATCCGCACGACCAGCATGTCGCTGCCGCTGGTGCCGCTGATGCCGGTCACGCTCACCGTGACGCTGTCGTCAAACTCGGTGCCGGTCGCGCCTGCCTTGCTGTCATTGTCGATCGTCGCGAGCAGCGTGTAGCTGTAGCTCACCGCTCCGGTCGCGGCATTGTAGCCGGTCAGCAGCAGCGTCCCCTCGCCCGTGTTCACAACGCCATTGGTCGTGCCGAACGCCTGCATCTGCGCCAACGTGAAGCTCGTGCTCCCCACCGTGATGCTCGCGATCCCGTCGGTCGCCGAGACCGTGAAGCTGCCGCTGGTCACGTGGCTGCCGTCATGCGCCGTGCCGCTCGGCAGGCCTGCCTCATAGACGGTCGCGTCAGGGCCGTTCAGCGAGGCCGTCACCACCCTCGCGCTGTCGTCCGCGCCCTTGACCGTGATCGTCAGGGTCGCGGGCGACTGGTCGCCATCGGCATCCTGCATCGTATAATGAAGCGTGAAGTCCTGGCTGAACCCGCTGCCCAGCGCCTGGGTCGCTGCCCGGCTGTTGTCCAGAACATAGCTCCAGCTGCCGTCGCCGTTCTGCACCAGCGTGCCGTAGCTGTTGAGCTGCGCCACCGCCGCTGCGTCGGCACCCCAGGCAACAAAGCTTTTGGGCGTATCCGCACCCGACACATCGTTGCTCAGCACATTGCCGGACAGGCTACCCGCCACATCCTCGGTCAGCGTGCCGCCTGCATCATTGACCGCATGCGGCGCATCATCGACGATCCGCACGACCAGCATGTCGCTGCCGCTGGTGCCGCTGATGCCGGTCACGCTCACCGTGACGCTGTCGTCAAACTCGGTGCCGGTCGCGCCTGCCTTGCTGTCATTGTCGATCGTCGCGAGCAGCGTGTAGCTGTAGCTCACCGCTCCGGTCGCGGCATTGTAGCCGGTCAGCAGCAGCGTCCCCTCGCCCGTGTTCACAACGCCATTGGTCGTGCCGAACGCCTGCATCTGCGCCAGGGTGAAGCTCGTGCTCCCCACCGTGATGCTCGCGATCCCGTCGGTCGCGCTCACCGTGAAGCTGCCGCTGGTCACGTGGCTGCCATCATGCGCCGTGCCGCTCGGCAGGCCTGCCTCATAGACGGTCGCGTCAGGGCCGTTCAGCGAGGCCGTCACCACCCTCGCGCTGTCGTCCGCGCCCTTGACCGTGATCGTCAGGGTCGCGGGCGACTGGTCGCCATCGGCATCCTGCATCGTATAATGAAGCGTGAAGTCCTGGCTGAACCCGCTGCCCAGCGCCTGGGTCGCTGCCCGGCTGTTGTCCAGAACATAGCTCCAGCTGCCGTCGCCGTTCTGCACCAGCGTGCCGTAGCTGTTGAGCTGCGCCACCGCCGCTGCGTCGGCACCCCAGGCAACAAAGCTTTTGGGCGTATCCGCACCCGACACATCGTTGCTCAGCACATTGCCGGACAGGCTACCCGCCACATCTTCGGTCAGCGTGCCGCCTGCATCATTGACCGCATGCGGCGCATCATCGACGATCCGCACGACCAGCATGTCGCTGCCGCTGGTGCCGCTGATGCCGGTCACGCTCACCGTGACGCTGTCGTCAAACTCGGTGCCGGTCGCGCCTGCCTTGCTGTCATTGTCGATCGTCGCGAGCAGCGTGTAGCTGTAGCTCACCGCTCCGGTCGCGGCATTGTAGCCGGTCAGCAGCAGCGTCCCCTCGCCCGTGTTCACAACGCCATTGGTCGTGCCGAACGCCTGCATCTGCGCCAGGGTGAAGCTCGTGCTCCCCACCGTGATGCTCGCGATCCCGTCGGTCGCGCTCACCGTGAAGCTGCCGCTGGTCACGTGGCTGCCATCATGCACCGTGCCGCTCGGCAGGCCTGCCTCATAGACGGTCGCGTCAGGGCCGTTCAGCGAGGCCGTCACCACCCTCGCGCTGTCGTCCGCGCCCTTGACCGTGATCGTCAGGGTCGCGGGAGACTGGTCGCCATCGGCATCCTGCATCGTATAATGAAGCGTGAAGTCCTGGCTGAACCCGCTGCCCAGCGCCTGGGTCGCTGCCCGGCTGTTGTCCAGAACATAGCTCCAGCTGCCGTCGCCGTTCTGCACCAGCGTGCCGTAGCTGTTGAGCTGCGCCACCGCCGCTGCGTCGGCACCCCAGGCAACAAAGCTTTTGGGCGTATCCGCACCCGACACATCGTTGCTCAGCACATTGCCGGACAGGCTACCCGCCACATCTTCGGTCAGCGTGCCGCCTGCATCATTGACCGCATGCGGCGCATCATCGACGATCCGCACGACCAGCATGTCGCTGCCGCTGGTGCCGCTGATGCCGGTCACGCTCACCGTGACGCTGTCGTCAAACTCGGTGCCGGTCGCGCCTGCCTTGCTGTCATTGTCGATCGTCGCGAGCAGCGTGTAGCTGTAGCTCACCGCTCCGGTCGCGGCATTGTAGCCGGTCAGCAGCAGCGTCCCCTCGCCCGTGTTCACAACGCCATTGGTCGTGCCGAACGCCTGCATCTGCGCCAACGTGAAGCTCGTGCTCCCCACCGTGATGCTCGCGATCCCGTCGGTCGCCGAGACCGTGAAGCTGCCGCTGGTCACGTGGCTGCCGTCATGCGCCGTGCCGCTCGGCAGGCCTGCCTCATAGACGGTCGCGTCAGGGCCGTTCAGCGAGGCCGTCACCACCCTCGCGCTGTCGTCCGCGCCCTTGACCGTGATCGTCAGGGTCGCGGGCGACTGGTCGCCATCGGCATCCTGCATCGTATAATGAAGCGTGAAGTCCTGGCTGAACCCGCTGCCCAGCGCCTGGGTCGCTGCCCGGCTGTTGTCCAGAACATAGCTCCAGCTGCCGTCGCCGTTCTGCACCAGCGTGCCGTAGCTGTTGAGCTGCGCCACCGCCGCTGCGTCGGCACCCCAGGCAACAAAGCTTTTGGGCGTATCCGCACCCGACACATCGTTGCTCAGCACATTGCCGGACAGGCTACCCGCCACATCCTCGGTCAGCGTGCCGCCTGCATCATTGACCGCATGCGGCGCATCATCGACGATCCGCACGACCAGCATGTCGCTGCCGCTGGTGCCGCTGATGCCGGTCACGCTCACCGTGACGCTGTCGTCAAACTCGGTGCCGGTCGCGCCTGCCTTGCTGTCATTGTCGATCGTCGCGAGCAGCGTGTAGCTGTAGCTCACCGCTCCGGTCGCGGCATTGTAGCCGGTCAGCAGCAGCGTCCCCTCGCCCGTGTTCACAACGCCATTGGTCGTGCCGAACGCCTGCATCTGCGCCAGGGTGAAGCTCGTGCTCCCCACCGTGATGCTCGCGATCCCGTCGGTCGCGCTCACCGTGAAGCTGCCGCTGGTCACGTGGCTGCCATCATGCACCGTGCCGCTCGGCAGGCCTGCCTCATAGACGGTCGCGTCAGGGCCGTTCAGCGAGGCCGTCACCACCCTCGCGCTGTCGTCCGCGCCCTTGACCGTGATCGTCAGGGTCGCGGGCGACTGGTCGCCATCGGCATCCTGCATCGTATAATGAAGCGTGAAGTCCTGGCTGAACCCGCTGCCCAGCGCCTGGGTCGCTGCCCGGCTGTTGTCCAGAACATAGCTCCAGCTGCCGTCGCCGTTCTGCACCAGCGTGCCGTAGCTGTTGAGCTGCGCCACCGCCGCTGCGTCGGCACCCCAGGCAACAAAGCTTTTGGGCGTATCCGCACCCGACACATCGTTGCTCAGCACATTGCCGGACAGGCTACCCGCCACATCTTCGGTCAGCGTGCCGCCTGCATCATTGACCGCATGCGGCGCATCATCGACGATCCGCACGACCAGCGTGTCGCTGCCGCTGGTGCCGCTGATGCCGGTCACGCTCACCGTGACGCTGTCGTCAAACTCGGTGCCGGTCGCGCCTGCCTTGCTGTCATTGTCGATCGTCGCGAGCAGCGTGTAGCTGTAGCTCACCGCCCCGGTCGCGGCATTGTAGCCGGTCAGCAGCAGCGTCCCCTCGCCCGTGTTCACAACGCCATTGGTCGCGGCGAACGCCTGCATCTGCGCCAGGGTGAAGCTCGTGCCCCCCACCGTGATGCTCGCGATCCCGTCGGTCGCCGAGACCGTGAAGCTGCCGCTGGTCACATGGCTGCCGTCATGCGCCGTGCCGCTCGGCAGGCCTGCTTCATAGACGGTCGCATCCGGACCCGTCGCCGCCGCCGTCACCACGGTCGCGCTGTCGTCCGCGCCCTTGACCGTAATCGTCAGCGTCGCGGGCGACTGGTCGCCATCGGCATCCTGCATCGTATAATGCAGCGTGAAGTCCTGGCTGAACCCGCTGCCCAGCGCCTGGGTCGCTGCCCGGCTGTTGTCCAGAACATAGCTCCAGCTGCCATCGCTGTTCTGCACCAGCGTGCCGTAGCTGTTCAGCTCCGCCACCACCGCTGCGTCCGCGCCCCAGGCAACAAAGCTCTTGGGCGTATCCGCACCCGACACATCGTTGGTCAGCACATTGCCAGACAGGCTGTTGGTGGCAGCATCTTCGACGACAACATTGCCGACATCATCAATGGCGTGCGGCTGGTCATCCACGATACCGATAGTCAGCGTCGTGCCTGCGGTGTCTCCATCACTGTCGGTAACAGTGACGGCGAAGCTATCCTTCGTGTTGTCGCCCGATGTGGCCGTTTCCAACGTATAGCTATAGCTGTATCCGGATGCCGGAGATCCAGTGATGGTCAGGGTGCCGAAGCTGCCCTGGACGGTCCCGCCGTTGGTCACATCCACATTATTGATGACCAGTGAGCCGACCGTGTCGTTTCCGGTCGTGACGATCAGCGTTCCAGCGGCGGTCTCCGCCGTGGATTCAGCATTGGAACCATTGGGATTGAGCGCAGACTCATCGACCAGCGTGTCCGACCCAGCCTGAACCTCCATAGTCGGCGTGGAATCGGGCTCCAGGGTGACAGTGACTGTCGCCTGGGAGGCATCGCCATCGCCATCCTGAATCTGGTAGACAAAGGTTGCCGTGCCTTCCTGCCCAGCCGCCGGAGTGAAGGTGAACAGCCCGGTCGCGGGGTCGTACGCCACCGCTCCTTCTGCCGGACCACTGACAATCGTCACGCGCACGGCGGGATTATTGTCGATATCGACCCCATCTGCGCCGAACACATCATTGGCAAAGGCGTTGACGACGACCGGCGCACCCTCTGTACCCTGGTGAGCCAGATCATCGTGCGCGGTAGGCACGTCGTCGATAACGTTGACCACCAGCGCCTTGGTGACGCTGTCCCCGTCAGCATCGGTAACCGTTACCGTGAAATTGTCGGTCACGGTATCGCCAGAGCTATTGTCGGCTAATGTATAGCTGTATTCGATCGCACCTGGAGCAACACTGGTGATCGTCAGCGTGCCGTGGGCGCCGGTGATCGTTTGCCCTGGTCCAGTGACGACCTGGCCGTTGATGCTGATCGTCGCGGGTGTATCGACCGCGACATAGGTTATGGTGCCGGCTGTCGTCTCGACCGGGGCCGGTTCGTTCGAACCGGGAGATCCGCCGGGACGGTTTACCGTGCCCAGGCCGGACTCATCCACGACAGTGCCAGGGCCGGAGGTGGGGACCTCCAGTTCAGGCACATGATCTTCCTCATTCGGCGCGATGGGGAGAATTTCCCGCTCTTCGGGCTGCGTAAAGGCCAATTCGGTTGGCGGGAGCAGGTCGCCCAGGCCGTGAGGATTTCCCACGTCGCCCTCGGCTGCCAGGAAATTGCCGCCAGAGCTGCGAGCCGGGCCAGCAGCGGGCTGCGGTTCCTCGCCGATCAGCAGCGCCGCAAGGTTGACCGAAGGGATTTCCACATCGCCAACAACGATGTGCGGCATTACGACCGCGCCGTCCAGGATCACCATCTGAGTGCCGTCCGGCAACGTGACGATCAGGTTGCGGCCATCGACCTCTATTTGATTGATGTCGGTTCCGGCAGGAAGGACGACAACGCCGTCCGGGCCAGCGGCCACCGTGCGCATTGTGCCTGGCTGGATATGGTGCCCCTTCACCTGAGCAGCGAGTGCATCCAACACCGGGTCATGCGCTTGCTGACGGTCAGCGGCGGCATCGACATTCCATTCGCGCTCGAAATCCATCTTTCCATCCCACCTGTAGTCATGGGACGGTTCAAAGAAGTGCGCAGAAGACCGCTTCCTCAACGCGCATGCATCGAGAAATTCCATCTTCATCGACTCATGGCATTAGCGGATCAGCTATTGCCCATTGTCTGCGATCTTCCGTTGGCAAGGCTTTATCAGCCCTCCCCGCCCCGGATTAATCCTATTGTCTTATACTTCTGACCCGATGAGCGATCATATTAGGCGGGGATAAATAGAGTCACCAAAAATCAACTTTTGTTAACCATTTAAATACGATAGCGGCGGAAAAATAACCCATGCTCTATTACTACAGATATATGTACTTCACATGCAGTATATCGTTGGTATTATATCCTATATTTAATGCAGGCTAATGATCGGAGTGCTGTCCGGCAACGACTCGGAAGGTATCGCTGAAGCTATGGAGCTACTTCCGGGTGTCCTGGCGGCCAACAATGTCTTGGAAACGATAAGCGGACGGCTAGCCCTTCGGCCAGCCGCCCACTCATTTTTGCGACCCAACGGAATTATATCCGGTGTCAGCGCCCGCTCCCCCAACTCATGCCAATGCGCGCACTGACCAGACATTGGGGGGAAATGAACGTCGCCGTCCGATGGTGGCGTGGGGATAGCAGCGGCGGGTGGTTTAGCAATTCACCCTAAGAGCTATAATCATCGATATAGTCGGCGAATGGAGGCGGAAACGCGATCGTCAGTTCACCGGAATAATTGGATCGGGCTTAGGCATTTGCGCCGCTATTTTTTCCATGCGCTGCGTGCGCTCGCTGGCGGCGCCTGTTGTCCGGCGAAAAAGATCCAACGCATAGCCGACCAACGGCCCAGCCGCGTCGGTCCGTTTGCGCGCTAGATAGAAATCGATCAGGTTCTCCAGCGCCATCTGGCAATTGGGGTCATCTTCGCCCCGCGTGCGCAAATAGCTGTCAAACACTCGGCGGAGCAATTGTTCGGCCGCGCGATGATTGCCCATCCCCTCCAGCAGCAGAGCCAGATCATTGGCCGAAATCAGCGTGCGCGGATCATCAGCCCCGAACAGTTCGTCAGCCAGCGCGAGCGCCTTGCGCGCAGCTTCTGTGCCTTCAGACAATCGTCCGCCTGTGTAAGCGGTCTGCGCTTCCGCCACCAATGATCGCCATTGCTTCTCTCGCGCCTCGGTAACATCGGCAACATAGGGCGCTTGACCCCATGCGGGAGGCGCCAGGGAAAGCAGCAGCAGCGCACATGCTCGTCCACTATGGTTGAAGCCGCGAAAGGTCATCCGCCTACTCCTCGATGCGCGACGGCCTCGCACCAACGAAAGGGCAGAAGCGAAGCCCCGGTTCAGGAGAGAAGCGCCTCGATCAGCGCCTTCACCTTCTTCTGCCGCCATTGGGGCAGCGGCGCGATCAACCAATAGGCCAGAGCAGACGCCTCCGGCTCCCCAACTTGCCGCACCCTGCCCGCCTCAATATCAGCCTGCGCGAGCAGCAGCGGCACGGTTGCTCGTCCAAAGCCGTTGATCGCGGCCTCAATGGCGAGCCCGGCGTCAGCAACCCGGATCGCTGCCGGTTCGCTCCCCGTTGGACAGCCCGGCCAATCGACGCGATGCGCCGGACTTCCCCCAGCCGCTTCGACAGTGACGAAACTCGCCTCGCCCAGCTTCACCCCTTCATGTTCGCCTGGCCCGTCGGCCAGCCGCAATGCGAGGTCCAGATTAGCCTCCGTGAAATCCAGCGTCTCATCCGCTGCAACCAGAGCGAATTTGAGATCGGGCTGGTTCGCCGCATAGCTGGCGAGGCGCGGTTGCAGCCATTTTGCCGTGACGTCTCGCGGGGCGGCGATAGTCAGCGAAGAACTGGATTGTCCCGCCTGCATGGCGCGCACCGCTTCTTCAAATTCCAGAAAGCCCGCGCGCAAGGCTTCAAGCCCCGCTTCGGTTTCGGGGGTCAGTTCCAGACCCTTCGGCGTGCGGCGAAACAGCACGACGCCCAGCAGATCCTCCAGCGCCCGGATCTGCTGGCCAACGGCTGCCGGTGTCACCGCGAGTTCATCGGCCGCCCGGGTGAATGACAAATGCCGCGCTGCCGCATCCAGCACGCGCAGACCGTTCAACGGCAAATGCGTACGCTTCATTCGGCAATCGCCGGGGCTACGAGCGCGAAATGAGGGATAGCGATGTCAAACGTCTCCCCGCTGGCGCCGATCATATGATAATGCCCGCGCATCGATCCTGTCGGCGTATTGAGGGGGCAACCCGAAACATAGTCATAGCTTTTCCCCGGCTGCACCACCGGCTGTTCGCCCACGACGCCATCACCGTCCACACGATGCTGTGCGCCGCGCCCATCAGTGATCACCCAATGGCGCGTCAGCAACTGCACGGGCTGATCCCCGCTATTTTCGATACGGATATGATAGGCCCAAAACCAGCGCCCGCGGTCAGGCTCTGACTGTTCCGGCAGGAACGTAACGGCAACATGCACGTTGATATCACGTGTGGTCGCATGAAAGGGAAAGAGCGCGTTCACGTTAAAAGAAATGCGCCTTTCCCCCTGCTTTCGTCAACGGCCTATCGACTTCAGAGCGCGATCAAGATCCTCGATCACATCATCCGCATCTTCAAGCCCCACATTCAGCCGCAGCATATCCTCGGTAATGCCGACCTCCAGCCGCGCCTCTTCGGCCATGCCGAAATGCGTCGTCGAAGCGGGATGGGTCATCAGCGACCGGGAATCCCCGATATTGTTGCTGATATCGACCAACTCCAGCCCGTTAAGCAGGCCATGGGCCTCTTTCCGTCCACCGCCGACATAAAGCGAGAAGATAGGCCCGGCCATCTCCATCTGCTTTGCTGCCAGAGCATATTGCGGATGGCTTTCCAGCCCCGGATAAAGGACCTTCGCCACCCGGCCCTCCAGAAACTTCGCTACCTTAAGGGCGTTCTCGCTCTGACGGCGGATGCGCAGGTCCAGCGTCTCCAATCCCTTCAGCACCACCCAGGCGTTGAACGCGCTCAGCGTCGGCCCGGTGTTACGGTGGAACGGCAGCAGTGTGTTGATGATGAAATCCTCGGTGCCGCATATCGCACCGGCCAGGACACGGCCTTGCCCGTCCATCATCTTGGTCGCGCTATAGGCGACCACATCCGCTCCGAATTCCATCGGCCGCTGAAGCGCTGGCGTGGCGAAGGCATTGTCGACGACGCTCGTGATGCCGTGCTTCTTGGCGATGCCGCACACCGCCTCCAGGTTCACGACATCCATAGTGGGGTTGGCGGGTGTCTCGAAGAAGAACACCTTCGTATTGGGCCGCACAGCCGCTTCCCAGGCAGCATTGTCGGTTGCATCGACGGTGGTCGTCTCGATCCCGAACTTGGGCAGTAGCGTGTCTGTCAGCCAGCGGCATGACCCGAACAGCGCCTTCCCAGCCACGACATGGTCACCCGCCGACAACTGACACAGCAGCGCCGCCGTCATCGCCGCCATGCCGGTGGCCGTCGCACGGCATGCTTCGGCGCCTTCCAGCAGCGCGATGCGCTTTTCCAGCATCTCGACCGTCGGGTTTTGCAGGCGGCTGTAGGTCATGCCCTGCTGCTCGCCCGCGAAGCGCGCCGCCGCGTCTTCGGCACGGTCGTAGCAATAGCCGCTGGTCAGAAACAGCGCCTCGGAGGTTTCGCCCCACTCGCTGCGCGCGCTGCCGCCCCGCACCGCAAGCGTAGCAGGCCGCCAGTTCTTGGTGATCGCCGGGTCCTGCCCGCTCCTGCGCTTCATCGCTTCTTCCTTACTTCAGAGCCGCCAGTACCGCGTCGCCCACCTCGACCGTAGTCATGTTTCCGCCGAGGTCGGGGCTGCGCGCACCATTGGCAAGCGCCCTGGCAACCGCAGCCTCGATCCGGTCGGCCTGTTCCGGCATGCCCAGTGAGTAACGCAGCATCATCCCGGCCGACAGGACCGTTGCCAGCGGATTGGCCTTGCCCTGCCCGGCGATGTCGGGGGCCGATCCATGGATCGGCTCGTACAGGCCCTGCTTGCTGTCGTTGAGGGTCGCCGAAGCCAGCATGCCGATCGATCCGACGCACATGCTCGCCTGATCCGACAGGATATCGCCAAACATGTTGCCGGTGACAATCACATCGAACTGGCCCGGATCGCGCACCAGCTGCATCGCGGCATTGTCCACATACATGTGAGACAGGGCAACGTCGGGATATTCGGCCGAAACTTCGATCATCACGTCACGCCACAGCTGGCTGGTTTCCAGAACATTGGCCTTGTCCACCGAGCAGAGCTTGCCCCGGCGGGCACGCGCAGCCTGGAAGCCCTGATGCGCGATCTTGCGCACCTCCTCTTCATTATAGGACATGACATCATAGCCTTCGCGCAGGCCGTCCGCCGTCTTGCGCATGCCCTTTTCACCGAAATAGACGTCGCCATTGGTCTCACGCACGATCAGCAGGTCGATGGCGCTCGCCACCTCCTTCTTCAGGGCAGAAGCATCGGCCAACTCCGGAAAGACCTTTGCGGGACGCAGGTTAGAAAACAGCCCCAGCGCCTTGCGCAGCCCAAGGATCGCCTGCTCAGGCCGCAAGTGCCGCTCCAGCGAGTCGCAATCGGGATCGCCGACAGCGCCAAACAGGATGGCGTCCGCGCGCCGGGCTATATCCAGAGTCTCGGGCGGCAAAGGATGCCCCAGGGCCTTGTAAGCCGCACCGCCAACCAGCCCTTCCTCATAGGTCAGGCCATCAATCGCCAGGGCGTCGAGCACGCGCCGTGCCTGCGCAATGATCTCTGGGCCGATACCATCTCCGGGGAACAGGGCGATCAACATGGCGCGAAAACTCCTTCAATGTCGTGGCCGCCCCTTATGAAGCCGCCGCGCCTCACGCAACCGCTCTTTTCAACCTGTCGACCAGCCTTTCGCGCGCGGCCAGCGTGTCGGCCCTCCAATCGGTCAGCACCGACCGTTCCAGAAAGAAGCCGGTCAGCCGTAATCCGTCCAATATGCCGGGCCAGTCGCCGCTGCCTCCCTCCAGCAGAAAAGGCGGCAGCGGCAGCAACCGACTCTCATATCCCGCAGCACCCGCCCTGCTGACCGCCGCCGCGCTGCGCGGGCTGACAAAGGCCAGGTCTTCGGCCCCACCTGTCGCTGCGCACCGACCAAAATCGAGGCCAAAGCCGAGTTCCGCCAGCAACAACAGTTCGTATCGCACCAGCGCCGCCGCCCATCCCCGCGCGGCGGGCGCCGCGTCGATCGCGCCCAGCACGCCATCCATAGCCTGATAGAGTGTCGGATATGGCGTCCCTTCCGGCAGAGCCGTCGCCGTAAGCGCGCATACCCAATCGATCGCCGCGGCGGGCAAGGGCTCGGATAGCAGAGGTGCACGGCTATGCTCCATTTCGACGGTCAGCCCGGCAAGCTGCTCTTCGGTGCGGGCACGGAACTCCGCCTTTACGCTATTTCCGGGGAGGAGCACCGGCCGCAAGGCGCGGGATCGGCCTCCACGCACGTAGCCCGCCAACAGCCCATGGTCCGGCGTCAGAAGGCGCGCAATCGCTCCATGTTCGCCATGAGAACGGACCCCGCAAACCAGGGCAGGAGTGATCAGCACGGCCATGCGTCATCCTTAACTGTGCAAAGCCCGTCGCGCCACTGCTGGGGACGCACCAGATCGCGGGTCGATATAGGTTGTTTCTGTTGCCCGCCTGTGGTGAAACATCCCTGTGGGAGTCGGGGGACAAGCCACCATGTTGAATATGCCCAAGGCGTCATCTTCCGCGATGGACCGCCTGGTGCTCTGGTTGGGTCGATCGCCGACGCTGGGTTTTGCCGTATCCCGCGTCGCCTTTGCCGTTGCCGCCACGTGGCAGATCGGCGCGATGTTCAACAACGAACCTGACTTCGCCCGCACCATCACACTTCTGCACGGCGGCGTCTGGCTCTGGACCCTGTTCGGCATTGTGCAGCATATGCTGGCGCCGCCGCTGGGCTTGCTGCTCCGGCCCCTGTCACTGATCCTCGACGCGATCATATTCCTGACGGTGATCGCCCTATGCCAGCCTTTGCAGATAGCAGCCCTCGCCTGCCTGTTCTTCGTTGCCTGGTCGGCGTCGGAGCGCTTTGGCCGTGGCTCGATAATCGTCTTTGCCCTTTGCCTCGTTCTCGCTTTCCTGGCGCGGGGTTCCTACGAAAGCTGGGCTGCCGAACGCCATGTAGCAGAGGTGGACCGGGCGATCGACGGGATCACGGTCATCATCGGCTGCACCATCGCCGCGGCGATGCTCAGCATGTCGATCCTGGAAAGGCGGCTGATCGAATGGTCGGAACGATTGCAGGCCGTCGGGCTGTCTTTCCAAAAATCTCTTCCGCGTTTCGTGGTGGAGCAGATATCGGAACTGATGGCAGCCCGCTATTGCGCTCTCGTCTGGCAGATGGACGATGGCCCCATCCACTGCGAGCTTATCAATGGCGACGGCGTCCATGCCATCAGCCTGCCGCAGCCGCAGGTGGAAGCATTGCTGGGCATCGCACCGCCGGAAGCGCCCTTTCTCTATTCCGGTCAATCGAGCCGCCTGTTGCTGCGCAACCGCCTCGGCATCACGCGAAATGAAAAGGCGTCTCACCTGACGGAAGCGATATCCGACCTGCTGGGCGCAGGTCAGGGTTTGAGCTTTCAGGTTCAGGCCGGTGAGCTGCGCGGTCGCATTTTCGTCGGCACGCGCCACGGCTGGTCGCCCGCCGCCCTCTTGCGCGCACTGCGCATCCAGGAAGGGCTTGAGCTATTCCTCGATCGGCATTTCTTCCTGCTCGCCTGGCGCGATCGAACCTTTGCCGAAGCACGTCTCGCGCTCAGCCGCGATCTGCACGACAGCGTTCTTCAGACCCTTGCCGCTCTTCGCGTCCGCCTCGTGACCGCGCAACATGGGCTGGCCGCTAGCGATGCCCCGCATCACCTGGCCGAATTGCATGCGATGGAAGAACTTGTCACCGCCGAACAGGCCCATCTGCGTCGCCTGCTCAATGTGACCGGCACCAGACCGGACGATGTCGATCTGGTCCGCGATGTCGAAAGCTGCTGCCGCTTCATTGCCCTGCAATGGGGAATTGAGTGTCGGCTGAACCCGGTAGACCATCCCATGATGGTCACGTCCGAAACGGCAGCAGAAGTGGAGTTCCTGCTCCGGGAGGCCACCGCCAACGCCGTAAAGCACGCCGCCGCCCAGCATATTACCGTCTCACTTGCTCAGGCCGATGATGAGATAATGATCGCGCTCAAGGACAATCCGGGCGACCGGGGGATCGAGCAGCAAAGCTATACCGGCGATTTCGAATTGCAATCGCAGTCCATCATGAAACGGTTGGGCAAGATCGGCGGCACCGCCTATTTCCACAACTTAAGCATGAATTCATTAATTTCGATTAGATTACCTTCATCCTTGCCGAGGTCCCCAATATGATGGCTCAGATTGCGATAGTCGACGACCACCCCATCTTCCTCGATGGCATGGCGCAGTTTCTGAGCTCGCACGGGCATGACGTCGTCTTCTGCGCGCGTTCTGTCAGTGAAGCCATCTCCCGCCTCCAGAATGATCAGCCCGACCTGCTGATCCTGGATGTGAGTATGAAGGACGGTGGCGGCCTCGCGATCCTGTCTGCCATCCGCGACAGCGGCAGCAATGTTCCCGTGATCTTCATGACCGTCCACATCCGCCCTGACCAGACGCTGGAGGCGATCAAGCTCGGCGTGGATGGCGTGGTCCTGAAGGACAGCGATCCCAACGAACTGCTATCCTGCATCACGCAGGTGCTGGGCGGCAACAAAAGCATTGCGCCCGCCGTGATGGAACAGGCGCTTGTGCACAGCATTTCGGCCCCGCCCAACGACAACAACGCGCTTTCCAGCCTGACCGACAGGGAAATGGAGATCGCCGGATTTATCCGGGCCGGCCTCCGCAATCGCGAAATCGCCGCGCGGTGCGGCCTGACCGAAGGAACGGTCAAGGTGCACCTGCACAGCATCTTTCAGAAGCTCGGCATCAAGTCCCGGTCAGAACTGATCATCATGATGTTGTCGATGGACAGCGCCATACCGGCAGTCGGCCTGCACTGAGCAGATCAGCTATCCGCACAACTCAGCCCGTGTCCGGGCTGAGCTTGTCGAAGCCCGCGACCGCCTCGGAGCGAACACTATCCTACGGCCATCATGAAGGATGCGTCAGCCGCTCCAGCGTGACCCAGCCCTCGACATAATTGGCATAATATAGCCCGAACAACAGCGCCGACAGGACCGTCGCACGTAACGCAACCATGCCGGGCCGGAAGTTGCTGGGCGCGCTGTCAGCCTGCCCTTTCAGCATCACCTCACCCGTTTCGTCGGGCGTCCGGATGCCGAAAGGCAGAACGATGAACGCGCTGATCACCCAGAACAGCACATAAATAGCCAGGATTGCGTACCAGTTCATGATGCGGAGCCTTAGGCGCGAATGAGCAGAACGTCCACCACCGGCTTCTTGCCCGTCCAGCGCGTGGCCGTCCGCCGCACCGCCAGCCGTACCCGCTCGCGCAACGCCTCTTCCTCTAGCGGCCCCTTCGACACAGCCTGCGCCGCCTCGTCAGCCGCCTCCGCCAAGAACGCTTCCTTATCCTCTTCCACCGGCACGCCTTGGGTACGCAATGCGGGCTCACCCATCAACTTGCCCTTGCGGTCCAGCGCAACCGCCACGCTGATCTGCCCATGCAGCGCGACCTTGCGGCGCTCGTTCATCGTGGAACCGTCCGCAGGCAGGATCACATCGCCATCCAGAACGAGCCGCCCCGTAGCCTCATGCCCGATGATCTCGGGACCATTGGGGGCCAGCCTCAGCAAATCGCCATTGGACTGCACAACGGCGCTGGGGACACCGCTGGCCAGACCGAGCCGCGCTTGCTCCGCCATGTGCCGCCGCTCGCCATGGACGGGCAGCAAAATTTGCGGCCGCACCCAGCGATACATGGCTTCAAGTTCGGGCCGCCCCGGATGGCCCGAAACATGGACCTCGGCCTGGCGATCCGTCACCATCAGCACACCCTTGGTCGCCAGGGCATTTTGAATACGTCCAATCGCGATCTCGTTACCCGGTATCTGCTTGGACGAGAAAACCACCAAGTCGCCGGTGTCCAGCTTGATCGGATGACTGTCGAAAGCAACGCGAGACAAGGCGGCACGCGCTTCACCCTGCCCGCCAGTTGCGATGATCATCACCTCGTTACGGGGCAGCGCCATCGCATCCTCCCAATCGACCGTCCGTGGGAAGTCTTTGAGATATCCTGCTGCCTTAGCGGTCGAGATGATCCGGTCCAGCGATCGCCCGGCGACGCACAGCTTGCGTCCGACCGCATTCGCCACTTCGCCGAGCGTCTGCAAACGCGCCGCGTTGGAGGCGAAAGTAGTAACAAGCACCCGCCCCTTCGCGCCGGTGATCGTCTGCATCAGCCCTTCGCGCACATCGGCTTCGGAGCCGCTCGCCTCGGAATTGAAAACATTCGTACTGTCGCAAACAAGCGCCAGCACCCCCTCATCACCGATCGCGGTCAGCTCCTCGGGGGTCGAAGGCTGGCCCAGCAATGGCTTCACATCGATCTTCCAGTCGCCCGTGTGGAAAACACGTCCGTGAGGCGTGTCGATCAGCACGGCATTGCCCTCGGGAATCGAATGAGCCAGCGGCACATAGCGGAA
Organism: Sphingobium sp. TomTYG46; assembly: GCF_055396345.1. NCBI lineage: Bacteria > Pseudomonadati > Pseudomonadota > Alphaproteobacteria > Sphingomonadales > Sphingobiaceae > Sphingobium > Sphingobium sp. TomTYG46. The sequence continues at coordinate 439,879 of NZ_AP027324.1, read as the reverse complement.
GCCAAATGGCCCCAGCGCGAAGCTGCCTTCATTGTCGATCACATTCAGCTCGACCTCTTTGGTCAGCCCCTCTTCCTCCAACTTCAGCCTGATGAGGCCCGCCGTAAACGGCGTCGCATATAGCGGCACGCCAAGGTCAGCGGCCAGATAGGGGATGGCCCCGATATGATCTTCATGCCCATGGGTGAGCACGATGCCCAGCAGGTCGTCGCGACGCTCTTCGATGAAGGACAGATCGGGCAGCACCAGATCAACGCCCGGATAAGCCGGGTCGGCGAAGGTCAGGCCAAGATCGACCATCACCCACTTGCCCTGGCAGCCATAGAGATTGACGTTCATGCCAATCTCTCCCGACCCGCCCAGGGCCAGGAAGAGCAGCTCGTCTTTAGGTATCATCAGTTCTTCAAACTCCGTTCGTGCAGCAGCGCGAGACCCAAAATGGTCAGGTCCGGCGCGATCGCATCGAAAATTTCACTATTTTCATCAAACAGGACAGCAAGGCCGCCTGTCGAAATCACTTTGGCTGGGCGGCCAATCTCCGCGCGCGTCCGGGCAACCAGCCCTTCCATCATCGCGACATAGCCCCAGAACACGCCGATATGCATCTGCGCTTCCGTCGTGCGACCGATAACCGAACGGTTCTCCGGCGGCGCAATGGCAATCTTTGGAAGCTTGGCAGCGGCCGCGACCAATGCATCGAGCGACAGGTTGATACCCGGCGCAATGATGCCACCTTTGTACGTCCCCTGATAATCGATGACGTCGAAGGTTGTCGCGGTTCCAAAATCGATGACGATCAAATCGCCTTCGTACAAATGGTGAGCGGCAATGGCGTTTACAACCCGGTCGGCACCCACGGAAGCGGGCTCCGCCACGTCCAGTTCAACGCCCCATTCAACCGGGGCCTGACCCGCGACAAGCGCAGTGGTCTTGAAATATTTCTCCGCCAGCACCTGAAGATTATGCAGCGCGCGGGGAACAACGGTGGCGATGATCACCGCATCGACATCCGCAAGGGCATAGCCTTCCAGCATCAGCAACTGGTTCAGCCACACGGCATATTCATCCGCCGTCCGGCGCGGATCAGTCGCGATCCGCCAACGGGCGCGAATCTCCCGCCCTTCAAGCAGTGCGAAAACCACATTGGTATTGCCCGCGTCGATCGCGAGAAGCATGGCCCGTCCCCGGATATCAGATGAGAAGGATGTCGCCCGCATGAATGGCACGGGTATCGCCATTCGCCAAGCGGAGGATCAGCATGCCCTGCTGATCAAGCGTATCGAATGTGCCTTCCACAGTCTCGCCGTCAGGCTGCACAACCCGCATCGCGGTGCCGCTGGCATGCGCATTGAGCAGCCAATGAGCCCGCACCGGATCCAACCCCTGCGCGCGCCAGATCGCCAGCCAATGGGCGAACAGCTCAGCCAATCTCTCGATCAAGGCACTCGCCTGCGCGTCCCCCGCCCCCTGTGCCGCCAAACTGGTGACAGGCCGGTCCAGCCCTTCCGGATGGCCGACTACATTAATACCGATCCCCACGACGATGGAATCTCCGGCGCGTTCGAGCAGGATGCCAGCGATCTTCGCGCCATCGACCAGAACATCATTGGGCCATTTGATCCGCGCTTGCCCCTCGCACAGAGGGGCTACCAGCGCATGAACCGTATTTGCGGCAACCAGAGCCAGCAGATGCGGCGGCGGATCACCGGCGCGCAGGCGCACCAGCGTGGAACAATAAAGATTGCCAGCAGGACTTTCCCAGGCCCGCCCCATACGGCCGCGCCCCCCCGTCTGCCGACCGGCGCGTAACCACGTCCCTTCGGCGATGCCATGCTCCGCCAACGCCAGCATGTCGGCGTTGGTGGAGCCGGTCTCTTCGACGAAGCGAATATCGCTCAGAATAGCGACGCCGCAGCGGCCGCGCTTGCCTTGTCCAGCACGGGGTTCAACAGATATCCGACGACGATCACAGCCGCGCAGGCGGTCAGAATGATATTCTCGACCGCCCCGCCCCGCGCTTCATAAGCTGCGGCAGGCTCATCGAAATACATCGTCTTGATGATCTTGAGATAATAGAATGCGCCAATTACCGAAGCCGCGATACCGAACGCCGCCAGCGCGGTCAGCCCCGCAGCCACCGCCGCATCGAACACCAGGAACTTCGCCCAGAAACCGAACAGCGGCGGGATACCGGCCATGGAGAACATGAAGATCGCCAGCGCTGCGGCCAGCCCCTTGCGCGACTGCGACAGACCCGCAAGGCTCGCAATGCTCTCCACTGGACGCCCTTCGGCATCCCGCATCTGCAAGATGCAGGCAAAGCCGCCGATCGTCATCACAACATAGATCGCCATATAGCTCATCGTCGCCGCCACGCCCGCAGGCGTCGCCGCGGCAAGGCCGATCAGCGCGAAGCCGACATTGTTGATCGACGAATAGGCCATCAGACGCTTGATGTTGGTCTGGCCGATGGCCGCCACCGCGCCGAAGATGATCGAAGCCAGCGCCACGAAGATAACGATCTGCTGCCAGTCAAGCCCGGCGGGACCCAGCGCCTCGATCGCGACACGCACGGTCAAAGCCATCGCCGCAACCTTGGGCGCGCTGCCGAAGAAGGTCGTAACCGGCGTCGGCGCGCCTTCGTAAACGTCGGGCGTCCACATATGGAACGGCACAGCGCTCATCTTGAAGGCAAGACCGGCCAGCAGGAACACCATGCCGAACAGTTCGCCCTTGCCCACGCCATCGCCCAACGCGACGGCGATGCCATCAAAGCTCGTGCTTCCGGTAAAGCCGTAAAGCAGCGCCGTGCCGTAGAGCAGGATGCCGCTCGCCAGCGACCCGAGCACGAAATATTTAAGGCCCGCTTCGGAAGACCGTTCATCCTGACGCATGAAGCTCGCCAGCACATAGGCGGCCAGGCTCTGCATCTCCAATCCGACATAAAGGGTCAGCAAATCACCGGCCGACACCATCATGCCCATGCCGATGCTGCTGAACAGGATCAGGATGGGATATTCCGGCCGCAACGCGCCATCGACGAGGAAGTAGCGCGGCGCCAACAAAATTGCGGCACCGGCCGAACCATAAATAAGTGCCTTGGCGAAAACCGAAAACGCATCGGCACGCACCAGCCCGTCAAAGGCGAGTGGCCCATGCGCTAGGGAAACCGGCAGCATCAAACCCGCAACGAGCAACGTCAACACCGACAGCCAGTTGACGGCGCGCGCGGTCCCGTCACCGCCAAAAGCGGCGATCATCAGGAGGACCAGCCCACCCGCCGTAAGGACAAGCTCCGGCAGAACGGCAAGAAGGGAAGCGGAATCAATCATCAGTGCGCCTCCCCCGACGCTTTTTCATGGGACATTGCACTATGGTCTTCGCCGTGATGAGCCGCCGTCGGCACGACAGCCGGACCCATCTTGATCCTGGAATCGCCCGCTGGAGCCGCAGAGGCAATGCGGGCTTCCAGCGCACGAATGTCAGACCGCATCGGCGCCAGGAAGCTTTCGGGATAGATACCCATCCACAGGACGGCAGCAGCGATCGGCGCCAGCAGCCACATTTCCCGCATCGACAGGTCAGGCATCGCCGCTGCATCGGCATTCTTCTGCTCGCCATAAGCAATGCGGCGGTAGAGATAGAGCATATAGGCCGCGCCCAAAATAATGCCCGTCGTGCAGACCAGCGCCACCCAGCTCGACGCCTGATAGATGCCCATCAGCGCCAGGAACTCACCCACGAAGTTGCTCGTACCCGGCAGGCCGACCGACGCCATGGTGAACAGCAGGAACAGCACCGCATATTTGGGCATGTTGATGCTAAGGCCGCCGTAGCGCGAAATCTCACGCGTATGCAGACGGTCGTAGATGACACCGACACACAAGAACAGCGCGCCCGAAACCAGGCCATGACCCAGCATCACCATCATCGCGCCTTCGATGCCCGCCTGATTAAATGCGAACAGGCCGACCGTCACGATCGCCATATGCGCGACCGAGGAATAGGCGATCAGCTTCTTCATGTCGGTCTGCACCAGCGCGACGAGGCTGGTGTAAACCACCGCCACCATCGACAGACCCCAGACCAGCCAGGCCAGCTGCGCTGAAGCTTCCGGGAACATCGGCAGCGAGAAACGGATGAAGCCGTAGCCACCCATCTTCAGCAACACGCCCGCCAGAATGACCGAACCGGCCGTCGGCGCCTGCACGTGGGCATCCGGCAACCAGGTGTGAACCGGCCACATCGGCATCTTGACGGCAAAGCTCGCGAAGAAGGCCAGGAACAGCCAGGTCTGCACATGCGGATCGAAATTATAGGCCATCAGCGTCGGGATGTCGGTGGTGCCCGCGTCGTGCACCATCCACATCATCGCGATCAGCATCAGCACCGATCCGAGCAGCGTATAGAGAAAGAACTTGTAGCTCGCGTAGATGCGATCCGCCCCGCCCCAGATGCCGATGATCAGGTACATCGGGATCAGGCCTGCTTCGAACATCACGTAAAAGAGGTAGAGATCCTGCGCCGTGAAGACGCCGATCATCAGCACCTCCATGAACAGGAAAGCCGCCATATATTCACCGACGCGCTTCTCTATCGCCTGCCAGCTCGCCCCGATGCAGATCGGCATCAGGAAAACGGTCAGCATGATCAGCACCAGCGCGATGCCGTCGATCCCCAGCGCCCAGGCGAAGCGACCGAAGATCGGCGCATATTCCTGGAACTGCCACTGCGCCGCGCCGCCCGACTGGTCGAATTTCGACCACAGCAGGACGCCGAGCGCCAGATCGACCAGCGTCGCCAACAACGCGATCCAACGCGCCTGGTTCGCACCCGAATAGAGACAGGCGATGGCCCCCGCCATCGGCACTGCCATCATCAGGGAAAGGATGGGGAAGCCGTCCATTATCGTGTCATCGCCCAGGTTGCGGCCGCGGCGAGGCCGATCAGCATCACCAGCGCGTATGTGTAGAGGTAGCCGGACTGAAGCCGACGGGTGACTTTATTGCCCTGCACGACCAGCGCGGCGAGCCCATTGGGGCCGAAGCGGTCGATGAAGCCGACATCACCGAACTTCCAGAAGAAGCGGCCGATGGCGAAGGCAGGCTTGACGAACAGGAAGTGATACAGCTCGTCAAAATACCATTTGTTGAGCAGGAACTGGTACAGCACCCCGAACTCCGCCACAAAACGGCGCGGCCAATCGGTATTCTTGATGTAGCTAAGCCACGCAATGACGAAGCCGGTCAGCATCACCGTGAACGGCGCGAACTTAACCCAGTTGGGCACCTCATGGCTCGCATGCATCAGGTGACTGTCGAACGAAAGAGCGCCCTTCCAGAACTCGACGCCGCCTTCTGCTCCGATGAACTGATCATGGAAGATGAAGCCGGCGAACACCGCGCCCAGGCTCAGCAGCACCAGCGGCAACAGCATGACCCAGGGGCTTTCATGCGGATGATAACCCGCCGTTCCCGTCATCTCATGCCCCTGCTCGTCATGATGGCCGTGGCCATCATGCGCGGTTTCTTCGTCCGGCGTCTCATGATGGCCATGAACGGCGTGCTGAATATGCTCCGATGCGGCCCAGCGCGGCTTGCCAAAGAAGGTCAGGAAAACAAGCCGCCAGCTATAGAAGCTGGTCAGCAACGCCGCAAAGGTGCCGACAAGGAACGCGCCCACGCCGTTGCCGCCCGCCGCGAACGCCGATTCCAGGATTGCGTCTTTCGAATAAAAGCCTGCAAAACCATAGCCCAGCAACGGAATGCCCACGCCCGTGATCGCCAGCGTTCCCAGCGTCATCGTCCAGAAGGTGATCGGAATCTCCTTCCGCAGTGCGCCATAGTAACGCATGTCCTGCTCATGGTGCATCGCATGGATCACCGATCCAGCGCCCAGGAACAGCAACGCCTTGAAGAAGGCGTGGGTGAACAGGTGGAACATCGCCGCGCCATAAGCGCCAACACCTGCAGCAAAGAACATGTAGCCGAGCTGCGAGCAGGTCGAATAGGCGATGACGCGCTTGATGTCGTTCTGCACCGTACCAACCGTCGCCGCGAACAGGCAGGTCGCCGCGCCGATAAAGGTCACGAAGCCCAGCGCCGTCGGCGAGGCTTCGAACATCGGCGACAGGCGACACACCATGAACACCCCCGCGGTCACCATGGTCGCAGCATGGATCAGCGCCGACACCGGGGTCGGGCCTTCCATCGCGTCCGGCAGCCAGGTGTGAAGACCCAACTGGGCCGACTTGCCCATCGCGCCGATGAACAGCAGCAAGCAGAGCACGGTCATGGTGTCGAAACGATGCCCCAGGAAACCGATGGTCGATCCGGCCATGGAGGGCGCGGCGGCCAGGATTTCGGGGATCGAAATTGTATTGAACACCAGATAGGTGCCAAAGATACCCAGCATAAAGCCAAGGTCGCCGACGCGGTTAACGACGAACGCCTTGATCGCGGCCGCGTTCGCGCTCGGTTTACGGAACCAGAAGCCAATCAACAGATAGGAGGCAAGACCGACGCCTTCCCAGCCAAAGAACATCTGCAACAGATTGTTGGCCGTTACGAGCATCAGCATCGCGAAGGTGAAAAGCGAGAGATAGGCGAAGAAGCGCGGCTGATCCGGCTCCTCCTCCATATAGCCCCAGCTATAGAGGTGGACGAGGCTCGACACGCTGGTGATCACCACCAGCATAACCGCCGTCATCGCGTCAACGCGCAGCGCCCATTGAGCATCAAAACTGCCCGACTGAATCCAGGTGAAGGCAGGCGCCACATAGGGTTCCGCATGCCCGGTCAGGAAGGCGATGAAGATCGGCCAGCTAAGCGCGCAGGAAACGAAGAGCGCGCCGGTAGTGATGATCTTCGCAGGCAGCTTGCCCAACGCCTTGTTGCCAAGGCCCGCGATGACAGCCGCGATGAGCGGAAGAAGGACGATAAGCTGGATCATCGAGCTTTAGCCCTTCATCCGGTTGACATCATCGACGGCAATGGTGCCGCGACCACGGAAATAGATGACGAGGATGGCAAGGCCGATGGCCGCCTCACCCGCCGCGACAGTCAGCACGAACATGCTGAACACCTGCCCCACCAAATCGCCCAGGAAGGCGCTGAAGGCGACAAGGTTGATGTTCACGCTCAAGAGGATCAGCTCGATCGCCATCAGGATGATGATGACATTCTTACGGTTGATGAAAATGCCCAGCACCCCCATCACGAACAGGATCGCGCTGACCACCATATAATGCTGAAGGCCGATCATGACGGCATTCCCATAAAAGAGGCCGTCACCCCGGCGAAAGCTGGGGTCTCATGCCTCATACGCCGAACGATCCGGCCTGAGATGCCAGCCTGCGCTGGCATGACGGAATAGGGGTGCGTCACAGCTCCACCCCCTGCCCCACGGGCTGATTGACGTTGCGCACGGCATCCTGCGGACGGCGGCGGTTCTGACGGGCGATATTCTGCCCGCGCACGCCGCCGCGTGCACGATGGGTCAACACGATCGCGCCGATCATCGCCACCAGCAGAACGATGCCCGCTGCTTCGAACAGGAAGATGTAGCGCGTGTAGAGCAGCGTCCCGATCGCCTGGATATTCGACAGCTCCGGGTTCACAGGTGCCGCGCGCTGGGCAAGCTCGATCGGCCCCGCGCTCCAGATGCCGATCCCCAGCACAATCTCGGCCAGCAAAACCAGGGCGACCAGCATGCCAAAGGGCAGATAATCGACGAACCCAGCCCGCAGTTCCGCGAAGTCGATGTCGAGCATCATGACGACAAACAGGAACAATACGGCGACCGCACCCACATAGACGATGATGAGCAGCATCGCGATGAACTCGGCACCTAGCAGCACCATCAGGCCCGCCGCGTTGAAGAACGCGAGGATTAGCCACAGCACCGAATGAACCGGATTGCGCGACAGGATCGTCAGCGCGCCGCTGCACACCACCAAAGTGGCGAACAGGTAAAAGGCAAGCACGTGAATCACAGGATCATATATCCTCTTCGATCGGGTCGCGGCTTAACGATAGGGTGCATCGGCGGCAAGGTTAGCGGCCAGCGCCCGCTCCCACTTGTCGCCATTTTCAAGGAGCTTCGCCTTGTCGTAGATAAGCTCCTCGCGGGTTTCGGTCGAAAATTCGAAATTCGGCCCTTCGACGATCGCATCAACCGGGCAGGCTTCCTGACAGAAGCCGCAATAGATGCACTTCGTCATGTCAATGTCGTAGCGCGTCGTACGGCGGCTGCCATCGTCACGCGGCTGCGCCTCGATGGTGATCGCCTGCGCCGGACAGACCGCCTCGCACAGCTTGCACGCGATGCAGCGCTCTTCGCCATTGGGATAGCGGCGCAGCGCATGCTCACCCCGGAACCGCGGCGAAATCGGGTTCTTCTCATAGGGGTAGTTGATGGTCGCCTTGGGCTTGAAGAAATATTTCAAGGTCAGCCAATGCGCCTTCACAAACTCCCAAAGGGTGAAGGATTTGATGTAATAAGCGAGGCTCATTGAGCGCCTCCGTAGCGCGTAAACATGAGGAAGCCCGAAACCAGGAAGACAAAGAAGAGCGAGGTCGGCAGGAACACCTTCCAGCCCAGACGCATCAACTGGTCATAACGGTAACGCGGCACCGTCGCCTTCACCCAGGAGAAGACGAAGAAGAAGAACAGGATCTTGGCGAACAGCCAGATGATTCCCGGCACATAATAGAGCGGTGCCCAATCGATCGGCGGCAAATAGCCGCCCCAGAACAGGATCGCGTTCAGCGCGCACATCAGCAGCACGTTGGCATATTCGCCGAGCCAGTAGAGCGCGAAAGACATCGACGAATATTCGGTCTGGTAGCCCGCGACCAATTCGCTTTCCGCCTCGGTCAGATCGAAAGGCGCGCGCCCGGTTTCAGCCATGGCTGAGATCAGGAACATGATCGCCATCGGGAAGAGCAGCGGGTTGAACGCATGCCCGTTGATGAACCCATAATAGCCGCGCTGGCTTTCCACGATCGCGGTCAGGTTGAAGCTGCCAGCCCACAGCACGACGCACACCAGGATGAAGCCGATCGACACTTCATAGCTGATCATCTGCGCGCTCGCGCGGATCGCCGAGTAGAAGGGATATTTCGAGTTCGACGCCCAACCCGCCAGCACGATGCCGTAAACACCGAGCGAACTGATGGCCAGGATGTAGAGCAGGCCGACATTGATGTTCGCCAGCACCACGCCCGCCTGGAACGGGATCACCGCCCAGGCGATCAGCGCCACGGTAAAGGTGATGATCGGCGCGATCAGGAACAGCGCGCGGTTGGCGGCCGACGGGATGATGGTTTCCTGCAGGAACACCTTGGCCCCGTCCGCGAAGGACTGGAGCAGCCCGAAAGGACCAACCACGTTCGGACCACGGCGCAGCGCCATGGCCGCCCAGATCTTCCGGTCGGCATAGATGATCATGGCCACCGCCAGCATCAGCGGCAGGGCGATCACCAATATGCCGATGATCGTCGACAGCAGCCATGCGCCTTCGAAGGGCATGCCGAATGATTGGAAGAAAGCGGTCACTCTGCGGCCTCCGCGAAGGTCTCACCATGGATCAGCTCGGCCGAACATTGCTGCATCGTCGGGCTGGCGCGGCAGATGGCGTTGGTCAGGTAGAAATCCTTGATCGGCGATCCGAACTCACCACTCGCCCCGCCCGGCAGTTTGGGCAAGGACCAGCCATAATCGGCCAGGCCTTCCACGCCCAGCGCCGGAACGGCCTTCGCCATTTCGGCGCGCAGCGCGTCGAAGCTGTCGAACGGCAGCGTCGCGCCCAGCACTTCAGAAAGCGCTCGCAGGATCGACCAATCCTCACGCGCATCACCCGGCGCGAACACGGCCTTTTCACCGCGTTGAACCCGGCCTTCCAGGTTGACATAGGTGCCCGCCTTCTCGGCATAACTAGCGCCTGGCAAGATCACATCCGCCGCATGCGCACCCTTGTCACCATGGTGGCCGACATAGACCTTGAAGCTGTCTTCGAAAGCCGAATAATCGGCCTCGTCCGCGCCGAGCGAGAAGAGCAGTTTCGGCTTGGCCGCAGCCACAGCCTTGATCCCGCCCTGCGTCGCATAGCCCAGCATCAGACCGCCCATGCGCGCCGCTGCGAAGTGCAGCACGTTATAGCCGTTCCAACCATCCTTGATCAGACCCAGCGTCTCGACCAGCGCCAGCGTGTCGCCATGCGCGCCGTCCTTCGCCAGTACGCCGCCACCGACGATCATCGCCGGACGCGCCGCCTTGCCGAACGCCTCGACCACAGCTTGCGGAAGCTTCGCCAGTAGCGATGCATCATTGCCCAGCCATTCGACCTTGTAGGTCAAGTCGACCTGAGGCCCGAGCGCGAAGACCTTCGCGCCCTTCTTGATCGCCTTGCGGATCCGCGTGTTCACCAGCGGCGCTTCCCAGCGCAAGTTGGTGCCGATCAGCAGGATCGCGTCAGCCATCTCAATGCCGTTCAGCGTCGTGTTGAAATTCACCGCCGACAGGCTCGACACATCATAGGCCAGACCCGTCTGACGCCCTTCCAGCATCGAACCGCCCAGCTTCTCGACGAGCAGCTTGCCCGCGAACATCGTCTCGCAATCGAGCAGGTCACCCGCGAGCGCTGCAACCGAACCGCCATGCTGGACGGCGGCAATCGCCTTGAACGCCTCTTCCCACGTGGCGGGAACCAGCTTGCCGTCCTTGCGCACGAATGGCTTGTCGAGCCGCTTGCGGACCAGACCATCGACATTGTGCCGGGTCTTGTCGCTCGCCCATTCCTCGTTCACGTCGTCGTTGATGCGCGGCACCGCGCGCAGCACCTGACGGCCGCGGCTGTCGAGGCGGATATTGGTGCCCACCGCATCCATCACGTCGATCGCGGGCGTCTTGCGCAACTCCCAGGGCCGCGCCTCAAACGCATAGGGCTTCGACGTCAGCGCACCGACCGGGCACAGGTCGACCACATTGCCCGACAGCTCGCTTTTCGCGGCATGTTCGAGATAGGTGGTGATCTGCATATTCTCGCCGCGCCCGATCGCGCCGATCTCCGGCACGCCCGCGACTTCCTCGGCAAAGCGCACGCAGCGGGTGCACTGGATGCAGCGGGTCATGACCGTCTTGACGATCGGCCCCATATATTTCTCGGTAACGGCGCGCTTGTTTTCCTCAAAGCGGCTGCCGCCACGGCCATAGGCGACCGACTGGTCCTGAAGGTCGCACTCGCCACCCTGATCGCAGATCGGGCAATCCAGCGGATGGTTGATGAGGAGAAACTCCATCACCCCTTCCCGCGCCTTTTTCACCATTTCGGTCTGGGTGAAGATTTCCTGATTGTCCGCCGCTGGCAGCGCGCAGCTTGCTTGCGGCTTGGGCGGCCCAGGCTTCACCTCGACCAGACACATGCGGCAATTGCCCGCGATGCTCAGCCGCTCATGATAGCAGAAACGCGGAATTTCCTTCCCCGCCATCTCGCACGCCTGCAGGACCGTCGCGCCCGCCGGAACTTCGAGTTCTACGCCGTCTACTTTGACTTTAGGCATCGATAAAAGTCCCGTCTTCCTTGATCCAATGGCATTTCTTCAAGCCACCGGAATTGGGCAGTCCGACACTGCCGCCGCCCTGCGCGGCGAAGAAATATGTAATGGATGAAACTATGTGCTCGTTAGAGCCTTCGCCGAACCCCCACGAATAAGCGGCAGGATTCTTGAACTCGGTATCGTTTAAGAAATAGCGCGTGCAACGAAATGCCTTCGGATCAGTCAGATCAGATCGCACTTCCAACGGCTTCGTCTTTTCTAACGCAAGTCGTATCGACTTTGCGTTGAAGCCTGGAGGTGATTTCTTCCCTATCGGAATTAGCTTTTCATGGCACGCGGCCTGCAAGCGATATTGAAGAACGTACTCTGCCGGAGGTTGTGCCAGACCATAGTCGCGCTTCGGCAGGGGCATTGCCAACCAATTATTGGCAGAACTCGGCACAGTTTCCCAAAGACATTTTGCCCACGCCTCATCGCTCTTGCCCGCATAAGCAGGCGCATGGCCGAAACCAAGTCCAACTAAAAAGACAAAAAGGAGAAATGGAAGTCGTTTCACTCAGCCGCCTCCATCACAGGCACGCCACGCTCGTTGATCCGCCGCTCGATCTCGGGACGGAAGTGCCGGATCAGGCCCTGGATCGGCCAAGCCGCCGCGTCGCCGAGCGCGCAGATGGTGTGGCCTTCGACCTGCTTCGTCACCTGCTGGAGCATGTCGATCTCGCCAATGTCGGCCTCGCCAGAACGCAGCCGTTCCATCACGCGCCACATCCAGCCGGTGCCTTCACGGCATGGCGTGCACTGGCCGCAGCTCTCATGCTTGTAGAAGTAGGAGAGACGGCTGATCGCGCGGACGATGTCGGTCGACTTGTCCATGACGATGACCGCCGCCGTGCCCAAACCAGACCCAACCGCCTTCAGCCCGTCAAAGTCCATCGGCGCGTCCATGATCTCACGCGCCGGAACCAGCGGCACCGACGAACCGCCAGGGATCACCGCCAACAAATTGTCCCAGCCACCACGAATACCACCGCAATGCCGGTCGATCAGTTCCTTGAAGCTGATGCCCATCGACTCTTCGACGACGCAGGGCTTGTTCACATGGCCGCTGATCTGGAAGAGCTTGGTGCCCTTGTTATTCTCCCGCCCGAAGCTTGCGAACCATTCCGAGCCACGGCGCAGGATCGTGGGCGCAACGGCGATCGATTCCACATTGTTGACGGTCGTGGGGCAGCCATAAAGGCCCGCGCCTGCCGGGAAAGGCGGCTTCAGGCGCGGTTGGCCCTTCTTGCCTTCCAAACTTTCGATCTGCGCAGTTTCCTCGCCGCAGATATAGGCGCCCGCGCCGCGATGGACGAAGACGTCGAAATCATAACCGGAACCGCATGCGTTCTTGCCGAGAAAGCCTTTTTCATAGGCCTGCTCGACGGCGGCGAAGAGGACCTTGGCCTCATAGATGAACTCGCCGCGGATATAGATGTACGCCGCACGCGCCCTCATGGCGAAACCAGCGACCAGCGCACCTTCGATCAGCTTATGGGGATCATGGCGGATGATCTCGCGGTCCTTGCACGAACCCGGCTCGGATTCGTCAGCATTGATGACCAGGAAGCTCGGACGGCCATCCTTGCTTTCCTTGGGCATGAAGCTCCACTTCATGCCGGTCGGGAAGCCCGCGCCCCCACGACCACGCAGGCCGGACGCCTTGATGCGATCGATGATCTCGTCCTGGCCGATCTCCAGCAGCGCCTTGGTATTGTCCCAATCGCCGCGCTTGCATGCAGCGTCGATGCCCCAATCCTGGAAGCCATAGACGTTGGTGAAGATGCGATCCTTGTCGGCAAGGGGTGCGATGACGTCGCTCATGCGCGGCCTCCAGCATTCGTCATGCCAGCGAAAGCTGGCATCTCAGGCGTGCGCGCGCTGAGGATGGAGACCCCAGCTTCCGCTGGGGTGACGGGATAGGGATAAGCCATTACGCCCACTTCCCCCGATAATCGTGATTTTCCGAAACCATTTCCTTGAGCGTCGTCGGGCCACCCTCTGGACAGCTCGTCTGACGCTCAATCTGCGGCCCGATCTTGGGGCTTTTGCCAGCGGCGAGATCATCAAGGATAGCGCTCATGCTGTCATAGGTCAGGTCTTCGAAATTATCGTCGTTGATCTGCACCATAGGCGCATTGGCGCAAGCGCCCAGACACTCGACCTCGCTCAAGGTGAACAGGCCGTCCGGCGTCGTGCCGCCCTTCACCAGCCCCTTGTTCTTGCACGCCGAAAACACATCGTCCGAACCGCGCAGCATGCATGGCGTCGTGCCGCAAACCTGCACATGATAGCGGCCGACCGGCGCAAGGTTGTACATGGTGTAGAAGGTCGCGACCTCGTAGACCCGCATATACGGCATCTCGAGCTGATCGGCGATATATTCCATCACCGGCACCGGCAGCCACCCATTGGTCTGCGTTTCCGCCCCTACCTGACGCTGGGCGAGGTCGAGCAGCGGCATCACCGCCGATTGCTGACGGCCGGCGGGATAGCGCGCGATGACCTTCTTCGCCTGTTCGGCATTGTCCGCTGTCCAGGCAAAATTGCCCCAGCGCGCGCGCGTTTCCGCTTCGTCAGGGATATGAACTGCGTCAGCCATTAGCGGTCACATTCTCCGAACACGATGTCCATCGCGCCTAGCACGGCGGTGGTGTCAGCCAGCATGTGGCCCTTCATCATGAAATCCATCGCCTGCAGGTGCGAAAAAGCCGTCGGACGGATCTTGCAGCGATAGGGCGAGTTGGTGCCATCGCTCACCAGATACACCCCGAATTCGCCCTTGGGGCTTTCGGTCGCCACATAGACTTCGCCCGCCGGAACGTGGAAGCCTTCCGTATAGAGCTTGAAGTGGTGGATCAGCGCTTCCATCGACCGCTTCATTTCGCCCCGCTTGGGCGGCACCACCTTACGGTCGAAGCTGGCGATCGGCCCTTCCGGCATTTCGTTGAGGCACTGTTTCATGATCCGCGCGGATTGGCGGACTTCCTCGACGCGCACCATGAACCGATCATAGCAGTCGAAGTTCGTGCCGACCGGAACGTCGAATTCCATCCGGTCATAGACATCATAAGGCTGCGCCTTGCGAATATCCCATGGGATGCCCGACCCACGGATCATCGGACCCGAAAAGCCCCATTTCAGCGCGTCTTCTTTGGAACAGACCGCGATGTCGACGTTCCGCTGCTTGAAGATGCGGTTGTCGGCCACCAGGCTGATCGCGTCTTCGAACAGGCGCGGCAGGCGCGTGTCGAGCCAATCGGCAATGTCGGTCAGCAGCTTGAGCGGCACGTCCTGATGCACGCCGCCCGGCCGGAAATAGGCCGAATGCATGCGCGCGCCGGAAGCCCGCTCGAAGAAATTCAGGCAGTCCTCGCGAATTTCGAACAGCCACAGGTTCGGCGTCATCGCGCCGACGTCCATGACGTGCGAGCCGAGGTTCAGCATATGGTTGCAGATGCGGGTCAGTTCCGCGAAGAACACACGCAGATATTGCGCGCGCAGCGGCACTTCCAGATTGAGCAGCTTCTCGATCGCCAACACATAGCTGTGCTCCATCCCCATGGGCGAGCAATAGTCGAGCCGGTCGAAATAGGGCAGCGCCTGAAGATAGGTCTTATATTCGATCAGCTTCTCGGTGCCGCGATGGAGCAGGCCGACATGCGGATCGCACCGTTCCACGATCTCGCCGTCCAGCTCCATGACAAGGCGAAGCACGCCGTGCGCCGCGGGGTGCTGCGGGCCGAAGTTGATCGTGTAGTTCTGGATCTCGGTATCGCCCAGCGTCGGGTCGTCGGCATTGATCCGATGTTCCAGCTTTTCCAGATAATCAGACATCAGGCCCTGTCCTCTGACTTAGACGCGCCCTCGGGCTTGGCGGCGCCTTTGCCTTCGTCGGTATGGTGTTCAGGCTGAACCGGCGCACTGGGGGACTTCTCCTGAGCCTTGCTGTTGGCAGGCTCGCCTGCACCGGTGTCTTCCGACTTTTCCGTCACCTTGGGCGTTGCGCCAGCGGGCTCGCCCTTGGCCGCAGCGGGAGGTGGCGGCGGAGCGGCGACGGGCGAAGGCGCGCCCGGTGCCTGCGGAGCCTTTTCATCGCCCGGCAGCACATATTGCGCGCCTTCCCACGGGCTCATGAAGTCGAACTGGCGGAAATCCTGGGCCAGCTGCACCGGCTTGTAGACGACGCGCTTATCCTCTTCGGAATACCACATCTCGACATAGCCGGTCAGCGGGAAGTCCTTGCGGAGCGGATGCCCCTTGAAACCATAGTCGGTCAGGATGCGGCGCAGGTCGGCATTGCCCTCGAAGATCACGCCGTACATGTCGAACACCTCGCGCTCCAGCCAGCCTGCAACAGGCCAGATGTGCGTGACGGTGGGAACCGGCTGATCCTCGTCGGTAGTTACCTTGACGCGGATGCGATGGTTCTTGGTAACGGACAGCAGATGATAGCAAACTTCGAAGCGCTCGGCCCGCTCTGGATAATCGATGCCCGCGATCTCCATCAGCTGCTGATATTCACCCTGAACGCGCAGGACATCCAGCGCCTCGGCCAGCCGCTGGCGCACGACGGTGAAGCTCAGCTCATCGGCATGATCGACCGCTTCGATCAGCATCGAACCCAACAGTCCGGCGATCTTGTCCGCGAGCCCGTCCGGGTTCATGATCTTCGGTGCAGAATGACCCATATCAGCGCTCAATCGTCCCGATCCGGCGGATCTTCCGCTGCAACTGCATCACGCCATACAGCAGCGCTTCGGCGGTCGGCGGGCAGCCTGGCACATAGATGTCGACCGGCACGATCCGGTCACAGCCGCGCACAACCGAATAGCTGTAGTGATAATAGCCGCCGCCATTGGCGCAGCTGCCCATCGAAATCACATATTTCGGATTGGACATCTGGTCGTAAACCTTGCGCAGCGCCGGAGCCATCTTGTTGCACAGCGTTCCCGCGACAATCATCACGTCCGACTGGCGCGGTGAGGCGCGCGGCGCCGCGCCAAAACGCTCCATGTCATAGCGCGGCATGTTGACGTGGATCATTTCCACCGCGCAGCAGGCAAGACCGAAGGTCATCCACCACAGCGACCCGGTGCGAGCCCACTGGAACAGATCCTCCGTCGATGTGACGAGGAACCCCTTGTCACTGACTTCACTGTTCAGCGCGTTGAAGAAATTCTGGTCGGGCTGTGTCCCCGCGGGCAACATCGTGCCGGGCGCGGGACTGGTCAGTTCTACTCCCAATCTAGGGCTCCCTTCTTCCACGCATAAACGAGGCCCAGCACCAGCTCCGCTATGAAGATCATCATCGTCGCCCAACCGGCCCAGCCGATCTGATCCAGGCTGACCGCCCACGGATAGAGGAAGGCGGCTTCCAGATCGAAGATGATGAAGAGGATCGCGACCAGATAGAAGCGCACGTCGAACTGGCTGCGCGGTTCTTCGAACGCTGGAAAACCGCACTCATATTCCGACAGCTTCGCCGGATCGGGCTGATGCGCGCCGGTCAGTCGGCCGACAAGCATCGGCAGGAACACGAACGCCCCGGAAAGCAGCAATGCGATCCCGAGAAAGATAAGGATCGGCAGATATTCGGCTAGATCGACCAACGGAATCCCCTGGGCGAAAATGACTATGGGCGCGCTTTAGGCCTGCCGCATAAGCGAAGCAAGGCCCCGAGGCGTGAGAATGATTCGCAACAGTCTGCTTCTCTTACACAGAAACAAATGCCTGCCTCAGCGCAGCGCGCCAGCCACAAGCTTGTGCAATTTGCTGTGGATGGCATCATTGCCCGCGATCACTTCGCGGCGCTCGATCGGCTGATCGCCGCCCCTGAAATCGGTGGCAAACCCACCCGCCTCCCGCACCAGCAGCAATCCAGCCGCGACGTCCCAGGGCTGAAGACCGCTTTCCCAGAAGCCGTCATAACGGCCGGACGCGACATGTGCCAAATCAAGCGAGGCCGCACCGAAGCGACGGATACCGGCGACGGAAGGCGCTACCGCGCCGAAGATGCGCGTCCACTGCGCCATGTCGCCATGGCCCATGAAGGGAATACCGGTCGCGATCAGGCAGTCGCCCAGGTCGCGGCGGGCCGACACTCGCAAACGCTGGTCGTGGCGCCATGCGCCCCGGCTCTTTTCCGCCCAATAGCTTTCGTCAGTCGCCGGCTGGTAGATAAGGCCGGTCGTCACTTCCCTCTTGTTGCCGCCATAAAGCGGCTCTTCGACGGCGATGGAGATTGCGAAGTGCGGGATACCGTGGAGGAAGTTGCTGGTGCCGTCGAGGGGATCGATGATCCAGCGCGGCTTGTTGGGATCTCCCTCGATCACCCCGCCTTCTTCCAGCAGAAAGCCCCAATCGGGCCGCGCCTTTTGCAGCTCCTCGACCAAAGTGCGTTCGGCTTGTTGATCGGCCTTGGACACGAAGTCCGCCGGTCCCTTGCGCGACACTTGCAGATGCTCGACTTCGCCAAAGTCACGACGCAGCTTCGCGCCAGCCTTGCGCGCGGCGCGTTCCATGACGGTGAGAAGGCCGGAATGGGATACCATTTACTCAATCTCCCCCCTCCCGCAAGCGGAAGGGGTCGGGGGTGGGCACGATTGCGTAGCAATCGCATGCAACGCTTTGAATGAGGCAAGGACTCGCTAACGCTCGCGCCCACCCCTAACCTCCCGTCTGCGGGAGGGGAACAATTAGCAGTTCATTCCGCCCGCTTCACATATTCCCGCTCATACACATCAACAATGATGCGCGTGCCGGTGACGATATGCGGCGGCACCATGACGCGCACGCCATTGTCCAGGATCGCAGGCTTGTAGCTGGCAGAAGCGGTCTGCCCCTTCACCACGGCGTCGGCCTCCACGACCGTCGCTTCGATGGTTTCAGGCAGCTGCACCGAAATCGGGCGCTCGTCATACATTTCTAGGACAACCATCATGCCGTCCTGCAGGAAAGCGGCGGCATCACCAATCAAATCCTGCGGCAGGTTGATCTGCTCATAGGTTTCCGTATCCATGAAGACGAGCATGTCGCCCTCGGCATAGAGATACTGGAAATCCTTGGTGTCGAGCCGGATACGCTCAACCGTCTCGGCCGAGCGGAAACGGACGTTATTCTTGCGTCCGTCGATCAGGTTCTTCAGTTCCACCTGCATATAGGCGCCGCCCTTGCCGGGCTGCGTGTGCTGGATCTTGACGGCACGCCACAGGCTTCCGTCATATTCGATATTGTTGCCGGGACGAATCTCGACGCCGCTGATCTTCATGGGAAGAGCCTGCCTATATGTCTAAAGGTGAAAAGAGCCGACCTGTTTAAAAGGCTGGGCGCGCCTCTACATCGTGCCGTCGCGAAGGGCAAGTAGGCTCATCGGATCGGCCGCGCCAGCAAGGGGTAGGGATTGATCGCCCGGCCCCTGTACCATGGCTCGCCCGGCGTGATCTCATTCACGGCAAAGTGCAGGTGCGGCGCTGCCGGATCGGCATTGCCGGTGCTACCGACCGTGGCGATCTTCTGCCCCCGCCGCACGCTCTGACCCTCCGCCAGCCCGCGCGCATAACCATCCAGATGCGCATAATAATAGATGTGCCGCCCGTCGCGCGACCGCTGATAGATGGTCAGCCCGCCATCGGCGCTCGTGAACAGCTTTTCGATACGCCCATCCGCAGCCGCCAGCACGGCCCTGCCCCGTGCCGCCATGATGTCGATCGCATCATGCGGCCGCGCGCCACCAGCCCTTGCCTGCGTGAAAGTGTCGGTCAGCGCGGTAGGCGGCACACCCTCAACCGGGATCAGCAGAGAGCCGACTTCCGCCGCAGCCGGACGCTGAGGCGGCGAAGCCGTCCTTTCCAGGCCGCCCGGAACGATCCGCACGCACATCTTCAGGAACAGGAGCAACAGCAGGACGGCGATTATGATGCCCGCACATCCTCGCCGCCCCGGCCTCTTCATGCCTGGAACACCGCCTTCACCCCACTCTTCACCATCTGCGCCAGCCTTGCTGCATCCCAATTGGTCAGCCGGATGCAGCCATGGCTTTCAGTGCGTCCAATGGTCTGCGGTTCAGGCGTCCCGTGGATGCCATAATGCTGCTTGGAAAGGTCGATCCACACGACGCCCACCGGCCCATTGGGTCCCGGCTTCAACACCGCCTTCTCGTCCTTCGCATCGGCATCCCAGAACAGATCAGGATTATAATGGAAATCAGGGTTCCGGCTGATGCCCTTGATCTCCCACGTGCCGAGCGGCAGCGGATCATGTTCCGAACCCATAGTCGCCGGGAACTGCGCGATCAGCTTGTTGGCCTCGTCGAACACGCGCAGTACGCCTTCGGACTTGTCGACCACGATATGATCGGCCTGCGGCTGATCCTTAGCGACCGCTAGGCTGGCGAGCGTAGTGCCCCAGCCGCGCTCATCCCCCTCGATCTGCGCCACTGGCTGATTGCCCACGGCTGGCACCCGCACGGTAGCGCCCGGCCCCAGCTTTGTATTGGGCGCATTCAACGCCACCAGCACTTCAGGCTTGGTATGAAATCGCTCAGCCAGCTTCTCGATCAAATTGCGATAGCCAAGCGCGGGCAGCTTCGCCTGATCGGCATATTCCTTGGGAATTGTAGTGAACGGACCACGCGCAAAGCCCTCAGGGATCGTCACCAGCCACGTTGCTGGCGGCGGCTTGTCGCCCAGCAACGCCTTTGCCGTCGCCTCATCATATTTGCCAGTCTCCGGCAGGCCCTTCGCCTCCTGAAATCCCTTCAGCGCGGCGGTAAAGGACATGCCCTCTTTCCCATCCAGCACACCGGGCGAAAAGCCCGCCCGATCAAGCGCCACCTGCGCCTGTAAGATGGAGTCCGCGCGAGCAGGCGCACCGCCCGGCTCGGGCACTATGGAGAAGGCATAGGGATCGCCGACCGGCTTAACCGCCGCACCCTGCGCTGCCTCCTTCTGATCTGCGGGAGCCACTGTCCCGCTTTCATTGGCGTCGGTGACGGCAACCTTGCAAGCCGAACAGAGCAGCGTGAGCGCGAGCAGATATGTCTTCAAGGCGATACTCTCCCGATGTTCGGGGAGAGAAACGCGCAAAGCTCAGGAAAGCTGCCTCCCGCCATTAACTAGCATCCGGCGAGACTTATTTAGAGCAGAATGTGTTCGATCTAAATCACCAAGTCCGTTCAGGCGAACGGCATTAGGAAGCGGCGCTGATCTAAAAGCCACGCTCCTCTAAGACCCTCCCAG
Source organism: Sphingobium sp. TomTYG46 (assembly GCF_055396345.1). Classification (NCBI taxonomy): domain Bacteria; kingdom Pseudomonadati; phylum Pseudomonadota; class Alphaproteobacteria; order Sphingomonadales; family Sphingobiaceae; genus Sphingobium; species Sphingobium sp. TomTYG46. The sequence continues at coordinate 419,043 of NZ_AP027324.1, read as the reverse complement.
CACAGCCGAAAATGCCGCAACGCCCGCGCGCGGCCCGTCCGGATGCGCCCACACCGCGCTGCTCACCGCCAGAAAGTCCGCGCCCGCCTCGACCAGCGGCGCGGCGTTATCCGCCGTAATCCCCCCGATCGCCACGCAAGGCAGCTCGAACAGGGTCGTCCACCAGCCAAGGATCGATGGCTCCGGCCGGTGATGCGTTTCCTTGGTCGTCGTGGGATAGAAGGCGCCGAACGCGACATAGTCCGCCCCGGCCTCGCCCGCTTCCATCGCAAGGTGGCGGCTATCATGGCAGGTCACGCCAATCTGCACCTTCGGCCCCAATATCTTGCGCGCCTCTCGCGGGTCGCCATCCCCCTGCCCCAGATGCACGCCATCCGCGCCCAACCGCTTGGCCAGCGCGACGCTGTCGTTGATAATGAAGGCGACCTCCCGCTCCGCGCACAGCTTTTGCAACGGCTCGGCCGCGAGGGCGATCGCGTCCTCATCCACGCCCTTCAACCGCAACTGGAACGCCGCCACCTTGCCGCCGTCCAAAGCCTTGGCCAACTGTGCCGCGAAACCCTCGTCGATCACGGGCGGCGATATGAGGTAAAGCTGGCAGGGCGGGCGGAAGCCCTTGTCGAACTGGTCGGCAAAATGCGGATCGAGCGCCAGCTCTTCATCGGTAAAGTCGGTCATGCGCAGCCCTTAGCGCGTTTCGCCACTTAAGGAAAAGAATGGAACCGCGTTCGGCCGCGGCGGCTTGTCCTGTCATGATCAGGATCGGCTACTCAGGATGGAACTACCGCCATTGGCGCGGCACCTTCTACCCGGAAAAACTGGCGATGAAGCGCTGGTTCGCCTTCTACGCCGACCATTTCGACACGGTGGAGATCAACAACAGCTTCTACCGCCGCCCCAAGCCGGAGACCATCGACGGTTGGCGCGACCAGGCCCCGCCCGGATTCTGATATGCGGTCAAGGCAAACCGCTATCTCACCCAGGCTCTGAAGCTCACCAACTGTGAAGAGCCGATGGAGCGGATGATGGCGTCCTTCCGCCATTTCGGCCCAACGCTTGGCCCCATTCTCTATCAATTGCCGCCTAGCCTCACCTTCAACCTCGACCGACTCGAAAGCTTCCTTAAGCTGCAACCCGCCGACATCCTCCCCGTCTTCGAGTTCCGCCACCCCAGCTGGTATGAAGATGCGACCTACGAATTGCTCGACCGGCATGGCGCCAGCTTCTGCGTTCATGACATGGCTGGATCATCCAGCCCCAGGATGGTGACGGGCCGCGCCGCCTATGTCCGCTTCCATGGCGGCCAAGGCAAATATTGGGGACGCTATGCGGAGGATGATCTGCGCGAATGGGCCGGGTGGATGAACGATCAGGCTCACCAGGGTCGCGCGGTCTGGGCCTATTTCAACAACGACATCAACGCCGATGCCATCCAGGACGCCTTGGCGCTCAAGGGGATGACAGGCTGAAAATTCTGCGCCAGTCAGGTGAGTGAGGGCTGCTGACATCTGTCGCCAGCAGCCCTCATGTCACATCACGCCGCCTTCTTGGTCGAGGCGGTGTAGATTTCGTCGATCGCCTGACCCAGCGACACGTTGAACTCATCCTGGCTCATCTGGTGGCGCAGATCGTTCAGCAGCGCACGGCTGAAGCTGGCTATGATGCCGCGATTCTTCGCCAGTTCAACGCATGCCTCGGCGCGCGAGAAGCCGCCCGACAGCGCCACGACGCGCAGCACCTTGGGATGATCGACCAGCGCGTCGAACAAGCCAGCCTTGGCGGGCAGCGACAGCTTCAGCATCACCTTCTGGCCTTCGGGCAGCGCATCCAGGCCCTTGAGCAGTTCCTCCAGCAGGATCTGGTCGGCGGCGGCCCGCTCGGGGCTCTTAATGTTGATCTCCGGTTCCAGCATCGGCATCAGCCCGGCGGCCAGCACCTGCGCGCCAACCTTGAACTGCTGCTTGACGATCGCGGCGATGCCCTCGCGATTGGCGAGATTGATAACCGAACGCTCCTTGGTCCCGAACACGCCGAGCGACTTTGCCCGCTTTAGCAGCGTGTCGAGTTCCGGCATCGGCTTCATCATCTGAACGCCGTTTGCCTCGTCTTCCAGACCTTTGTCGATCTTGATGAAGGGCACGACGCCACGCTCGATCAGCGCCTGAGGCACGGACTTGCCGCCCGCCTGACCGTCCATCGTCCGTTCGAACAGGATCGCGCCGATCACCTTTTCGCCGCTGAAACAGGGCGAGGTGATGATACGGCTGCGCATGTCGTGGATGAGGCCGAACATCTCCTCATCATTGCTCCACGCACCTTCCTCAATGCCGTAGCCCTTGAGAGCCTTGGGCGTCGAACCGCCGCTCTGGTCGAGCGCGGCGATAAAGCCGTTGCCGCCCGCAATCTTGTTCATCATGTCCTGATCCAGCATCTGCACATACTTTCTCTGTAGGAGTTGCACCGCCCCATTGGCGGCATCGGAAAGAGGGAAAGGCCGCCATCCTTTCGGACAGCGGCCTTTAAAATTCACACCATCAATGCGCTGACGCCCGGCAGGTCCTTGCCTTCCATCCATTCGAGGAAAGCACCGCCAGCCGTGGACACGAACGTAAAGTCGCCCGCGACGCCTGCATGGTTGAGCGCCGCGACCGTGTCACCGCCACCCGCCACGGACGTCAGCTGCCCTTCCTTGGTCAACGCCGCCGCCGTCTTGGCCAGCGCCACCGTCGCCTTGTCGAACGGAGCAATCTCGAACGCGCCCAATGGCCCGTTCCACACCAAAGTCCGGCAGTTCTTGAGCGCGTCACCCAACGCCTCAACGGCGGCAGGCCCTACGTCCAGGATCATCTCGTCGGCGGCGACCTCATGCACATTGCATGTCCGCACCGAAGGCGGGTTGGCCGCAAACTCCTTCGCCACCACCACGTCATAGGGCAGATGGATGGTGCAGCCCGCAGCCTCGGCCTTGTCGAAGATCGCCTCGGCTGTCTCGGCCAAATCCTTCTCGCACAGCGACTTGCCCACATCGACGCCGCGCGCGTGAAGGAAAGTGTTGGCCATCCCGCCGCCGATGATCAGATGATCGACCTTGGCGACGAGGTTGTTCAGCACGTCGAGCTTAGTCGAAACCTTCGCACCGCCGACAACCGCCGCGACCGGCTTCACCGGCTCGCCGAGCGCCGCCTGCAGCGCGTCGAGTTCCTTCTCCATCGAGCGGCCCGCAAAAGCAGGCAGCTTGTGCGCCAGCCCCTCGGTCGAGGCATGGGCACGGTGCGCGGCGGAAAAAGCGTCATTCACATAGAGATCGCCGATCGCCGCCATCGCTTCGACGAGAGCCGGATCATTCTTCTCTTCACCGGGATGGAAGCGGGTATTTTCCAGGATCGAGATATCGCCCGGACGCATCACAGCGATGCCATCCACAGCCGCTTCGCCGCAGCAATCGGGGATGAACTGAACGTCGCGGCCCAACACCTGCGTCAGCGGACGCGTGATCTTCGACAGCGAATATTCCGGGTTCTTCTGCCCCTTGGGCCGTCCGAAATGCGCCAGGATCAACACCTTCGCGCCGCGATCCGCCAGCTCCAGGATCGTCGGCATCGCCGCCCGCAGGCGGGTGTCGTCGCTGACGCTGCCATCCTGCATCGGCACGTTCAAATCTTCGCGCACCAACACGGTCTTGCCGCTGATGTCGCCCATATCGTCCAGCGTCTTGAAGGGCTTGGCCACAGCTATCTCCTACCGCCCGCCGTCATCCCAGCGAAAGCTGGGATCTCATCCCGTGGGCAGGACGTAAAATCAGATCCCAGCTTTCGCTGGGATGACGAAAAAGGGCGGGTCCTAAGGCCCGCCCGGTTTCTTTTACAGCAGACCCGCAACCACGCCGGTCGTATCGATCATGCGGTTCGAGAAGCCCCATTCATTGTCGTACCAGCTGAGCACGCGAACCAGATTACCGTCGATGACGGCGGTCTCCAGGCTGTCCACGGTCGAGCTGCGCGCATCGCCATTATAGTCGATCGACACCAGCGGCTCGTCCGAATAGCCCAGCACGCCCTTGAGCGGACCTGCTTCCGAAGCAGCCTTCAGCAGCTGGTTGACCTCTTCCTTGTTCGTGGCGCGCTTGGCGATGAACTTGAGATCGACAACCGAGACGTTCGGCGTCGGCACGCGCACCGACGAACCATCCAGCTTGCCCTTCAGCTCAGGCAGAACCTCGCCCACCGCGCGCGCGGCACCGGTGGTGGTCGGGATCATCGACAGTGCAGCGGCGCGGGCGCGGCGCATGTCGCTGTGCAGCTGGTCCAGCGTGTTCTGGTCGTTGGTATAGCTGTGGATCGTCGTCATGAAGCCCTTTTCGATACCAATGGCATCGTGCAGAACCTTGGCGAGCGGAGCCAGGCAGTTGGTGGTGCAGCTGGCGTTCGAGATGACCACATCATCGCCGGTCAACGCATCATGGTTGACGCCGAACACGATGGTCTTGTCGACGCCGGTTGCAGGAGCCGAGATCACAACACGCTTGGCGCCAGCGGTCAGGTGCGCGCTTGCCTTTTCCTTCGAAGCGAAGATGCCGGTGCATTCCAGGGCGATTTCGACGCCCTGCGCCGCGTGCGGCAGCTTGGCCGGATCACGCTCGGCAGTGACGGCAATGCGCTTGCCGTTGATGATCAGCGCGTCGCCTTCGGCGCTGACTTCGCCAGCCCAATTACCATGGACGCTGTCACGCTTGAACAGCAGGGCGTTCGCCTTGGCATCGCCCAGATCGTTGATGCTGACCAGCTCCAGATCATGGTCGGTGCGCGACAAGATTGCGCGCGCCACCAGCCGACCGATACGTCCGAAACCGTTAATTGCTACCTTCGTTGCCACTGCACTAGCCTCCTGATTGGGTAGATGTTCTTAATGATCGAGCGCGGCCGCAACCTGCGGCGCGATCTTGGCGGCCGTCAGGCCGAAATGGTCGTAAAGTGCTTCCGCCGGGGCCGAAGCGCCAAAGCTGTCGATGCCAAAACGCAAGCCGGCGATGCCAACATAGCGTTCCCAGCCGAAGGTCGTCCCTGCCTCAATCGAGCAACGCAGCACATGGTGCGGAAGGAGATCATCCTTATACGCCTGCGGCTGCGCGTCGAAATGCGCCCAGCTCGGCATCGAAACCACGTCCGCGCCGATGCCCTGGCTTTCAAGCAGATCAGCCGTCGCAACAGCAATCTCTACCTCCGAACCCGTCGCGATCAGCACAACCTTGCGGCCAGCCTTCGCCGCGCGCAGGCGATAAGCCCCCTTCGCAGACAGATTTTCGCTCTTCTCCGTCCGCAGCTGCGGCAGGTTCTGGCGAGTCAGCGCCAATACCGACGGACCCTGTTGGTCCTTCAGCGCCAATTCCCAGCATTCCGCCGTCTCGACAATGTCCGCCGGGCGATAAACATCCAGGTTCGGGATCATGCGCAGCGACATGACATGTTCGATCGGCTGATGGGTCGGACCATCCTCGCCCAGACCGATCGAGTCATGGGTCAGCACATGAATGACGCGCTGCTCCTGAAGCGCGGCCAAGCGGATGCCGCCACGCATATAATCGGAAAAGACCAGGAAAGTGCCACCATAGGGGATGACGCCGCCATGAAGCGCCATGCCGTTCATCGCGCAGGCCATGCCGAACTCGCGAATGCCGTAATAGACATAGCGGCCCGAATAATCGTCCTTGGTCAGCGGCCCGGTCGACTTGGTCTTGGTGTTGTTCGACCCGGTCAAATCCGCCGAACCGCCCAGCGTCTCGGGCAGCAGGTCATTGATCGCCCCCAGCGCCAATTCGCTCGCCTTGCGGGTCGCGACCTTCTGCGGATTGGCGATCAACGTGTCGATATAGGCGTCGAGCGAGAAGTCAGCAGGCAGCTCGCCAGCCATCCGGCGCTCGAACTCGGCCTTCTGGCCATTGTCCGCCAGACGCCCCTCCCAGGCAGCGCGCACTTCCGCACCCTGCGAACCGATGCGGCGCCATTCAGCGGCAATATCCTCGGGGATGACGAAAGGTTCGGCAGTCCAGCCCAGAAACTCACGAGCCGCCGCGACTTCGGCCTCGCCCAACGCCGAACCATGGACACCCGATGTGCCCGCCTTGTTCGGCGCGCCATAACCGATCTTGGTGGCGCAGGCGACCAGCGACGGGCGCGGATCGTCCAGCGCTTCGTCGATGGCGCGGCGTACATCGGCGACATCATGACCGTCGCAGGAAACGACATGCCAGCCGGTCGCCACATAGCGCGCCCGCACATCCTCGCTGCTCGACAGGTCCACCGCGCCGTCGATGGTGATCTTGTTATCGTCCCACAGCACGATCAGGCGACCAAGGTTCAGGTGGCCCGCAAGGCCGATCGCCTCATGGTTGATGCCTTCCATCAGGCATCCGTCGCCCGCGATCACCCAGGTGCGGTGATCAACCAGATCGTCACCGAACTGCGCATTGAGGTGCCGCTCGGCAATCGCCATGCCGACCGCAGTGGCCAGGCCCGAACCCAGCGGGCCGGTGGTCGCTTCCACGCCCGCCAGCTCGAAATTCTCAGGGTGCCCCGCGCAAGGCGAACTCAGCTGGCGGAAATTACGGATATCCTCCATCGTCGGCCGCGCATAGCCAGTGAGGTGCAGCAGCGAGTAGATCAGCATCGAACCATGACCGGCAGACAGCACGAAGCGGTCGCGATCGGCCCATTTGGGCTGGGTCGGATCGAACTTGATATAATCCTTGAATAGCACCGTCGCGACGTCCGCCATGCCCATCGGCATGCCCGGATGGCCGCTGTTCGCCGCCTGCACTGCGTCCATGGAAAGCGCCCGGATGGCGCTGGCGAGCGACTTTTCGGATACGGTCATCTAGGCTGGCTTCTTCCTTGGCTTGGCTCACGGCCCCCTGCTGAGCCGGCGAATCGAAATCGGGTCCCCTTTGTCGCGTTGCACCCAAGGCGTCAACCGTGGCAGGACCTTGGGGAGCGCCAAGCCGTCCAATGACAGCTTTTGCAAGGCGAAAACTTTGTCTATGCGTGGGTCATGGCAAGCAACCGAATGATGCAGGCGATCGTCAGGCTGGAACGTGCGATCGGTCGGCTCGAACAGGATGTGGAAGGTCTCGCGTCGCCGGGTTCGGCCTCCTCCTCTTCCCCCGGCATGGACCACGCCGCCGCGCGCGCGGCACTGCGTTCGCTCGATGAACTTATCGCCGATCTCAAGGGGGAAGCACGTGGCTGAAACGAGCCTTCAGATCGCCGGACGTCATTATACCGTCCGTTGCCGCGATGGGGAGGAAGCGCATCTCGCCCACCTCGCCACCCTGATCGAGCGCAAGGCCCGTCTTGCGCAGCAGAACACGCCTGGTCTTACCGAAGTGCGCACGCTCCTGTTCGCCGCGCTCTTCCTTGCCGACGAACTCAACGACCTCAAGCGCGAGGCGATCGGACGCCAGCAGCAACTGGCGCTCGGCGAAGATGAGGACGATGCCACGGCTCACGCCGTGGAGGCTCTCGCCGCCCGCATAGAAAAGCTGAGCGACAGACTTGCCGCGCAGGCATCCGGCGCCTAGATATAGCGCGACGGGTACTGCCTCGTACGAGCTTTAGCGAACATCCCTGAGGCGATAATCACATCCAAGGGGGCTGTCCCTGGGCGGGTCCAGGCCCGATCTACATGGTCCCCACCTGACGTTGAGGCGTCAGAGGATATTCCAGCAAACGGCCAAGGCGGTCCCGTCACCCTCCTCGTTCTCCCCAACCTCCGTTCGTTTCAAGCGCAGTCGAGAAACCAGTTTCCAGCCCCCTCCTCCGGGTCTAAACGCGGCCCCATGAGCGAATATCTCGACAAGAGCGCCCTGCGCACCCTCGCCCGGACACACCGCCGCACCTTCGTGCAATCGCTCGATCCGCTGGCGCACCGGCTAACCTTCAAGGCGCTCCCCTCGCCACTCGCCCGCAGGCTGAATAATGCGCAGACGGTTGCGCTCTACATGGGCCTCGACGACGAAGCGCCCGCCCAACGCCTCGCCCCCCAGCTTGCCGCCATGGGCAAGACTCTCGCCCTCCCCCGCGTCATCGACCGCCTCGGCAGCATGGAATTCCTCGCCTGGACGCCGGAGGATCAGCTTCACCCCGGCCTCTACGGCACCCACCATCCCGAACCCAGCGGCCCGCCCGTCGCGCCGGACGTCATCATCGCCCCGCTGCTCGGCTTCGACCGTGCGATGAACCGGCTGGGCCAGGGCGGCGGCTACTATGACCGCGCCTTCGCCCGCTACCCCGATGCGCTGCGGATCGGCCTCGCCTGGTCAGTGCAGGAACAAGACGCCCTGCCCGCCGACCCGTGGGACCTGCCGCTCCACATCATCCTCACCGAAGTCGAATTGATCGAAGGACCCGACGCGTGAACCGTCAACCTGCTCCATACGAACCCAGTTGGCGCAAGCCCGTGGGCATGCTCGCCATCGTCGGGCTTATCACACTTTGGGCAGTCCTCGTCGGCAGCCTGTCAGGGCTCATCGGCAGCCTGCCGATGATCGTGCAGGTGCCGGTTTATGTCTTCCTCGGCATCATCTGGATCTGGGTTCTGCCGCTAAAGCGCCTGCTCGCCTGGATGGAAACCGGCCGCTGGCGTCGCGGTTAACGCGCCATACGTTCGGCGCGGCTAAGACCTCCAACTCCGTCGCTACTAGCGCCCACTTCCGTCACCCCAGCGAAAGCTGGGCTCTCGTGAGGCGAGGCCGCACGTAAAGGCCTGAGATGCCAGCTTCCGCTGGCATGACGCTCATCAAATTATTGTGAAATTTCCGGCCCTTAAGGACCATCCACTCTTCCAAAAGAGTGGCGCGAGTGACGGGGCTCGAACCCGCGACCTCCGGCGTGACAGGCCGGCGCTCTAACCAACTGAGCTACACCCGCGTTCGGTGTGGGCGGGCATCTATGCGGGACCGCCGGACCTGTCAACCGGCTCTTTCGCCACTTTCTTCTTTCTCGTCATTTTCTTCGCGCAGCGCCACTGTCAGCGTCCCCCGCTCAAACAGGAAACCCGCGATATCCGGGGTTCCGGCAGCCGCCACCACGGTCTGGATGATGATCAGCAGAGGCACGCCCAGCAGCGCGCCCGGCGTTCCCCAAACCCATCCCCAGAAAGTCAGCGACACTAGAATCAGCAGCGGGTTCATCGTCAGCCGCCGCCCCAGCACCGTCGGCGTGATCACATTGGCCTCCACCAGATGAAAGCCGATCTGCGTCACCGCAGGCGCCAGCGCCCGCCACACATCATCGAACACCATGAGGCCGCCCAGCGCCAGCAAAGCCGCAGCCAACATCGGCCCGAAATAGGGCACGAAATTCAGCAGCGCGACGATCCCGCCCCACATCAGCGGCGAAGGCATGCCGATCAGCCACAGCGCAAACGCAACCGCCAACCCGAGGCACAGGTTGATCGTCGCGATCGTCAGCACATAGGCAGATGTCGCATCGACCACATTCTGGATCACCCGCGCTACCGCCATCGCCCCGTCAAAGCTGCCCCGGCTGTTGATCGTCCGCCGCCGCAGCCGCGTCCAACCGGCGAGGAAAAAATAGATGATGAGCAGCGCGAACACCATCTGGATGATCGCGGAAGGCGCGGAGGTCGCGGCGAACTGCAACAGCGATCGCGGCGCGTCCACCGCCGCCGTCTGGGCCGCTGCCACTGGCCCCGTCGCCAGCATCTGCACCGTTTCGTCCACGAAATGCTGCAACTGGGAATAAAAATCGATCAGCGGCGCCAGATTGTCCTGAATCTTGGGCAAACGCTGCGGCAGCAGCCTGAACCAGTCCGCCGCCGGCACCACGATCAGCACCAGCGCCGTATTCGCTACCACCAGGAACGCGATCACCGCCGCCAGCGCCGCCACGGCCGAAGGCACACCCCGCCGCTCCATCCACTCCAGGAACGGCACCAGCGCGATTGCGATCACGACCGCTGCCGTCAGCGGCAGGAAAAACTCCGCCCCCTCGCGCAAGGCAAAGGGTAAGGCAAGGAGCAGCCCAACGCCCGTCGTCAGCGCGATCGACGCCAGCAGCCGATCCCGCCGCCGGTTGATTTCCAGCTGTTCATGAGGTGTCACTGAATAATCGATCCTGCCCGCATATCGACAATGTGTACCGGCCCGCCACAGCCCGTCAATTTCATTCATCGGCCCGAACATGACTAAAGCCCATTAACCAAATTTTCGCTCCCCTGTCCTAAGCAATAGCGAAACGGGGATCGGGGCTTTGAACGGATGATGCGTAAACTGGCGCTGCTGGGCATGGCGGGATGGGCAATGCTGTCCGCACCCTCGCTAGCCCGCACGAACCTGCGCATGGAAACGCAAATGTTCGTGGAGCGCGTCCATACCGATATCAACGGCCGAGCCCGTCGCACCCTTGCCAGCGCCAGCCGCGCAGCACCGGGTGCCCAACTTCTCTTCGTCATCAATTGGCGCAACGAAGGCAGCCAGCCGGTGCAGGGCATCGCCCTGACCAACGCCATCCCGCGCGGCACCCTCCTCACCGCGCCCGATCCGTCGATGCAAGTATCGGTGGACGGCGGCCAACGCTGGGGCCGTCTGGACGAGCTTTGGCTGCCGACCCCTCTAGGCGGCGTTCGCAGGGCCATTCCCGCCGACATCACCCATATACGCTGGACCAGCCCCACGCGCCTGTCGCCGGGCGAGACTGCGCGTCTGAGTTATAGGGCCACGATGCGGTGAACCAAAAAATAGCCCCTCCCTTTCAAGGGAGGGGACGGGGGTGGGTCGCCGCGCCAGCGGCGTTCTGCCTTTTCAATCGGTTGCTGGCTCGCTTCGCTCGCACCCACCCCAACCCCTCCCTTGAAAGGGAGGGGCATATATTCTCTCACTCCGCAAACAATAGCACGGGCGTCTCCAGCAACCGCTTCACCGCCTGCACGAAACTCGCCGCGTCCCATCCATCCACCACGCGATGGTCGCAACTGATCGACAGGTTCATCAGCTTCGCCGCCACAACCTCCGGACCACGAAACACCGGCCGCTCGATCACTCGATTAGGCCCGATAATCGCCACCTCTGGCCGATTGATCACCGGCGTCGTCGCCACCCCGCCTAGCGCACCCAACGACGTCAGCGTCAAAGTCGATCCCGAAAGCTCCTCCACCCTGGCCTTGCCCGACCGCGCCACCTCGGCGAGCCGCCTGATCTCGCTCGCCAATTGCCAGATATTCCGATCCTGCGCGTCCCGGATCACCGGCACCATCAACCCCGCGTCCGTCTGCGTCGCAATCCCCATATGCACAGCGCCAAAACGCGTCACCACGCCCGCTTCGTCATCATAGCGGGCGTTCAGCATCGGAAAGTCCGGCAGCGCCCGGCAAATCGACACGATCAACAGCGGCAGCATCGTCAGCTTCGGCCGATCCCCACGCTCGCCATTCAACTGCGCGCGCATCCGCTCCAGCTCGGTGACGTCGATCTCTTCCACATAAGAGAAATGCGGAATATGCCGCTTTGACGCCGCCATATTTTCAGCAATCCGGCGGCGCAGGCCAATGACCTTCACCACCTCATCCTCCCGCCGCGCGCGCTGCCCCGCAGGCCGATAGCCCTGCCCCACACCGTAAAGCAGGAAAGCATCGAGGTCTGAATGGCGGATATGATCGCCGGTTGGCTTCACCTGGGAAAGGTCTATCCCCAATTCCTTGGCGCGGGCACGGACGGCGGGGGATGCGAGCACCTGCTCCCTCTCCCCTTCAGGGACCGCTGGGAGGCACGTACCGCCCTGCTCCCTCTCCCCTTCAGGGGTCGCAGGGAGGCGCGTGACTCCCTGCGAGGTTGGGGAGAGGGGCTGTAACGCGAGCGCTTCGCCTAGCTCCCCCTCTCCCAACCCTCTCCCCTGAAGGGGAGAGGACTTTTCAGCCTTATCCTGCGAAGAAAATCCTTCCCCCGCAGCTCCAGCCCGCTCAACCGACGAAACAATCCCGTTCACCGACGAACCCGCTACCTCGCGTCCTCCCGCCGTCTCCGCCGCAATCTCCTCCACCGAAGGCATCGGAGCCTCCCCAACGGAAGCAACCTCCCCCTCAACCTCAATCTCCACCAGCATGGCGCCGATCGCCACCTGCTCACCCGCCTCCCCGGCCAGCCGCTTTACCACCCCCGCGACCGGGCTCTCCATCTCGACCGTAGCCTTATCAGTCATCATGTCGGCGATAGGCTGGTCTTCCTCCACCCGGTCCCCGACCTTCACATGCCAACCGACAATCTCCGCCTCGGAAATGCCTTCGCCGATGTCAGGCAGCCTGAACGTGAACAGCGCCATGGCTCAATCCCTCATGATCTTCGTAATCGCTTCCCTGATCCGCACCGGCCCCGGAAAATAGGCCCATTCCAGACTGTGCGGATAGGGCGTATCGAAACCCGTCACTCGTTCGATCGGCGCTTCCAGATGATAGAAGCACCGCTCCTGCACCAATGCGCTCAATTCCGCGCCAAAGCCGCTGGTCCGCGTCGCCTCATGCACGATCAGGCAGCGGCCGGTTTTCTTCACCGACTGCTCGATGGCCTCTATGTCCAGCGGCACCAGCGTCCGCAGGTCGATGATCTCGGCGTCGACGCCCATCTCCGTGACGGTGCTTTCGATCACATGCTCCATCGTGCCGTAGCAGAGGATGGTCAGCGCCTCCCCCTCCCGCACCGTGCGCGCCTGCCCCAACGGCACGCGATAATAGCCCTCCGGAACCATCGCCCCGGGATGGCCCGCCCAGCTCTTCGCTGGCCGGTCATAATGGCCATCGAACGGCCCATTATAAATGCGCTTGGGTTCGAAGAAGATCACCGGATCATTATCCTCGATCGCCGCGATCAGCAGCCCCTTGGCGTCATAGGGGGTCGAGGGAATCACCGTCTTGATCCCCGAAACATGGGTAAAGATGCCCTCGGGAGATTGACTGTGCGTCTGCCCGCCGAAAATCCCGCCGCCAAAGGGCGACCGCACCGTCATCGGCGCGATGAACTCTCCCGCCGACCGATAACGCAGCCGCGCCGCCTCGCTCACCAACTGATCAAGCGCGGGGTAGATATAGTCGGCAAACTGTATTTCCGGCACCGGCCGCAACCCATAGGCCCCCATCCCCACCGCGACGCCGATAATCCCGGTCTCGGTGATCGGCGTGTCGAACACCCGGTTCTTGCCAAATTTCTTCTGCAACCCCGCCGTCGCCCGGAAAACGCCGCCAAAATAACCGACATCCTCCCCCATGACGACGACATCGGGGTCACGCTCCATCATCACGTCGAGAGCGCTGTTTATCGCCTGGATCATGCTCATCTGGCGAGTTTCCTGGCTCATCTCCTCTCTCCTTCAGGGGAGAGGATAGCGGAGCTTGCCAGCCCGCTGGCTAGCGCAGCTTGGAGAGGGGGAGACAGCGCGCCCACGTGTCTCTCCGTCATGCCAGCGAAGGCTGGCATCTCCCGGCCTCCAGGCTGAACATACATGCATGAGATCCCAGCCTGCGCTGGGATGACGAGATCAAAAAGCGCTTCCCCCCTCACAACCCGGCAGCCTTCGCTTCATCCAGCATCTGCCGCTGCTGCTCGCGCAAATGCCAGGGCATCTCCTCGAACACATCCTCGAACATGCTCTCCATCGGCTGATGGAGCCCATGCCCCAAAATCCCGTTTTTCTCCGCTTCCTTCGCAGCCTCACGCACCTGCTCGGCCAGTTCCTTGTCCATCGCCGCCTGCCGTTCCTCGTCCCAGATGCCGACCGCGATGCAATGCTGCTTCAACCGAGCAATCGGATCGCCCAGCGGCCAGTGGCTTCCCTCGTCCGCCGACCGATAGGCGCTCGGATCATCGGACGTGCTGTGCCCCTCAGTCCGATAGGTAAAATGCTCGATCAGCGTCGGCCCATGATTGGCCCGCGCCCGATCCGCTGCCCAGCGCGTCGCAGCATAGACCGCCAGCGCGTCATTGCCGTCGATCCGCAGCCCGGCGATGCCATAGCCGATCGCTCGCGCCGCAAAGGTCGTTGCCTCCGCCCCCGCAAAGCCGGAAAAGCTGCTGATCGCCCACTGGTTGTTGACGACGTTCAGGATCACCGGGGCACGGTAGACGCTGGCAAAAGTGCAGGCGGAATGGAAATCCCCTTCCGCCGTCGATCCTTCCCCGCACCATGTCGCCGCGATCCGCGTGTCGCCCCGTGCCGCGCTCGCCATGGCCCAACCCACCGCCTGCGGATATTGGGTAGCCAGGTTGCCGGAGATCGAGAAGAACCCCGCTTCCCGCGCCGAATACATGATCGGCAGCTGCCGCCCCTTCAGCCGGTCGCCCTTGTTCGAATAAATCTGGTTCATCATGTCGACCAAAGGCCAGCCGCGCGCGATCAATATCCCCTGCTGGCGATAGCTGGGGAAGCACATGTCATCGCTCGCCAGCGCCGCCGCCGCGCCGATCGACACTGCCTCCTCGCCGGTCGATTTCATGTAAAAGCTGGTCTTGCCCTGCCGCTGCGCCCGGAACATGCGCCCGTCGAACGCCCGCGTCAGCGCCATGCCGCGCAGCATGCGGAGCAGCATCTCGGACGGCAGCTTCGGATCCCACGGTCCCACCGCGCGCCCTTCCTCATCCAGCACGCGGACAAGGTCATAGGCCATTTCCCGCATCGTACCCGCGTCCGCCGCCTCATCGGGCCTGCGCGAGGTTCCGGCGGGGGGAATGTCAAAATGACCGAAATCGGCTTCATCGCCGGGCCGAAACTGCGGTTCCGGCACATGCAACCGCAATGGCGGCAGGTTCCGGCCGTCCGCCGAAAGCTGCTCTTCGGCATTCTGGCCGCTCTGAGTTCCGGCCTTTCCAGCGCCCGAACCGTTCCGGTCGCCCATCCTGCCTCCTACTCGCATTTGCAATATTATTGCTTTATGCAATTATTATATTACAACGCTCGCCGAAAGCAAGAGTTCCGTTTTCCCGCTATTTCCTTCTTGAATTCAAACCGCCACCGGCGCCGCAATGTGACTCTGCGGCTTATAATCCACCACTTCGAAATCCTCGATCCGATAATCGAAAATGCTTTCCGGCCGCCTCTTTATCCTCAGCTTCGGCGCGCCTTCCGGCGTCCGGCTGATCTGCTCCTCAACCAGTTCGGCATGATTCAAGTAAAGATGCACGTCGCCACCGTGCCAGACGACTTCCCCCGGCTCCAGATCGCATTGCTGCGCCAACATCCGCGTAATCATCGACAACCCGAAGATGTTGAACGCAAATCCAAGGCCAAGGTCACAACTGCGCTGGAACAGTAGCCCGTTGAGCCGCCCATTCGACACCTGAAACTGATAGGTCATATGACAAGGCGGCAGAGCCATCTGCGCCACTTCCGCAACATTCCACCCCGTAAAAAGCAGGCGCCGCGATCCCGGGTTGTTCCTGATCCCCTCGACCAGTTCCGCAATCTGGTTATGCCCCTTTTCCGCCCGCCGGAAGAGCCCGTCACCAACCGCTTCATAGCGCGGCCAGTTCACCCACTGCGCCCCATAAACCGGCCCCAGGTCGCCCCACTGCTCCGCGAAAGCCGCATCCTCGACGATCCGCGCTTCAAAATCGTCCCGGCTGATGTCCTCGCCCGTTGCCTTGCGATAGGCATGCAGCGGCCAGTCGGTCCAGATATGCACGCCCTGGCGCACAAGCTCGCGGATATTGGTGTCGCCCGTCAGGAACCACAGCATCTCCCGCGCCGCGACTTTCCAGTAAACCCGCTTGGTCGTCAGCAACGGCACCGCATCATCGGCCAGCGAAAAACGCATGCTCGCGCCCAGCAGAGATCGCGTGCCCACTCCCGTCCGGTCGATCCGCTCGTCCCCCTCCGTCCAGATCCGGCGCATCAGGTGCAGATATTGCTGTTCGTAATGCGCTTCGGCCGGGATGACGGTGCTGGTCAACGGGGGTTCTTTCCTGCTGGGACGATTCCAAACTCGCCGCCCCGCTTTAGCCGAGCGAACAGCCGCTAGCCAATCTTGCTTTCGCTTCGGATCATTCTGCCCGCCTTCCGCTCCACAGTGGAGACGGTTGGCCGTGATCACTGATCGGCCCGGCTGCATCCTGGTGCGATGACTATCACGGCAAACATGCAAATCCTGCTCCTCGACGATGATTGGCGCCCCGTGCACCGCGTGGATGGCAATGAAGATTGGCGTTGCATCGTGCAGGAACTGCTGCTGCGCGACAGCCACTGGCTGACAATCGAACAGCAGCGCCCCGACCAGCGCTCCCCCTATCCATGTTGGAGCGACATTCGCCTTTCACGAACCATCGCTCGCCGCTTCCGGCCCATGGAGGTCAAGCTCGCCGATCATATAATCCGGGGCACCGCGAACCAGTTCAGCTTTCGCGCGGCAGGCCTGCTCTGACCATGTCAAAAAAAGCGCGCTCAGCCGCTTGCCAGCCCGAAAAGCCCCCTCTATAGACCCCGCCTGCCCAGCGGCGTTGCAAGCAATGCCGCTATCGGTCGGGGAGTAGCTCAGCCTGGTAGAGCACTGTCTTCGGGAGGCAGGGGCCGGAGGTTCGAATCCTCTCTCCCCGACCAATTATTTTTTTCTGTTTGTTTTCAGATATTTAGGCGCAAACTCTGAAAGGCTACGTAGCACTAGCACCGATAACGTATGCAGTTTGCGGTGAACCGCCTTGTGCATAGGATCAATCACCGGCGGGGGTTGGTTTCAAATTTTGTTTTTTCGCGCCATTTGCTGAGGCACCTCCCCTCAAACCGCAAGCAGACGGTTGCACTCGGCTCGCCACTAGGCCACTTAAACGACATGCATCAGGTCGCCTTGGAGTCAGAGCAAGTCTGTTCAGAAGCCGTTCGTTGGGATGATGGTTGCCGCTCAGATGCTGTTCGTAATCAGTTCCTTATACCGTTTCTGGTGCGGCTGTTCGCTGAACAGCGTCCATCGACGATATTAGATATTGGTACAGGAACGGGTCATATTCCCCGGTCAGTGGATATAGCCCTACCCTTCCGGGCCCAATGGACCCTCATTGGCCATAGAGGCGTCAGCCGCGCAACATGCGCTGCTGCCGACCGCCCGTAGTTTTTTGCTGCGTCCCGACAGCACAGAAAAAAGGGCGCGTTTCCGCGCCCTTCTATCATATGAGTTTTCGACCGCCCGTCATGCGTCTCCAAACACTCGGCGGAAGATGGTGTCCACCTGCTCGAAGTGATAGCCGAGGTCGAATTTCTCTTCGATCTGCTCAGCGGTAAGAGCTGCGGATACGTCCGGATCGCCCTTCAGCAGTTCGAGAAGCGAAAGCTGGCCATCCGATTCCCAGACCTTCATCGCGTTGCGCTGAACATAGCGATAGCTGTCCTCGCGCGAAACGCCCGCCTGCGTCAGCGCCAGCAACACCCGTTGCGAATGAACAAGACCACCCATCTTGTCGAGGTTCTTCATCATGCGTTCGGGATAGACGAGCAGCTTGTCGATGACCCCGGTCATGCGGCCCAGGGCAAAGTCGAGCGTGATGGTAGCATCAGGACCGATATAGCGTTCAACCGACGAATGGCTGATGTCGCGCTCATGCCACAGGGCGACATTTTCCATCGCGGGCAGCGCATAGCTGCGCACCATGCGCGCAAGGCCCGTCAGATTTTCAGTCAGAACGGGATTGCGCTTGTGCGGCATCGCCGAACTGCCCTTCTGGCCGGGGGAGAAATATTCCTCCGCCTCCAGCACTTCGGTGCGTTGCAGATGCCGGACCTCAACGGCCAGCCGTTCTATCGAGCTTGCAATAACGCCCAGGGTGGCAAAGAACATCGCGTGGCGATCACGGGGAATGACCTGGGTCGAAACAGGTTCGACGGCCAGCCCCAACTTGGCCGCGACATGTTCTTCGACACGCGGATCGATATTCGCGAACGTGCCGACCGCGCCGGAAACAGCGCAAGTCGCAATTTCCTCACGCGCCGCGACAAGGCGGGTCCGGCACCGGCTGAACTCGGCATAGGCCTCGGCCATCTTGAGACCGAAAGTGACCGGCTCGGCATGAATGCCGTGACTGCGCCCAATCGTCGGCGTCAATTTATGTTCAAACGCGCGACGCTTGATGACGTCGAGCAGTTGATCCAGATCCTCGATCAGGATGTCGGCCGCGCGGGAAAGCTGCACGGCAAGGCAGGTGTCCAGCACATCGGAAGAGGTCATGCCCTGATGCATGAAGCGCGCTTCGTCGCCGACCTGCTCAGCAACCCAGGTCAGGAAGGCGATGACGTCATGCTTGGTCACGGCCTCGATGGCGTCGATCGCTGGCACGTCTATGGTCGGGTTGGTCGCCCACCAGTCCCACAGCGCCTTGGCAGCTGATTTGGGCACCACGCCCAATTCACCGAGCGCATCGGTGGCGTGCGCCTCGATCTCGAACCAAATGCGAAATCGAGCCTCGGGCTCCCAGAGAGCTGTCATTTTCGGGCGGGCGTAGCGCGGGACCATCGAACGAATCCTGATTGCTGATAAAAGTTCGCGCGCCGCCTAGCAGTCCAGCCATTCAAGGGCAAATCGCGCCCTCAATTGGGTTCGCGCGTCTGTACCAGTAACTTTTTACCCCGAATATCGCAGCGTTCAAAGATGGGACGAGCCAGTTTCACAGGCGAATTGCCGAGCCTGAATGGATATTCAGGAAACGCGGTCGTCACTTATGTATTCATGGGTCAAGCTATCGAGCAACTGACCTACTCGACCGCTGCCGAGGGAGAAAGTGATGTTACGCGGCCTCATATTTTCATTTGCGCTGTCTGCCGCCGTTCCGGCTATCGGACAGGTTGGTTCTGTGCCCGGTAGCCCACAGGCAGGTGTGAGCACATCTCCTCAAAGCCCGGCGGCGACACCGGCCGATACCGTCGCATCCATCGTCGATAGCGAATTCCCGGCCTATGATGCCAATGGAGACGGTCAACTCGACAAGGCCGAGTTTTCACGCTGGATGGTTGCGCTCAAGGATCAGGAGATGAAAAGCAGCGGTGAAAAACTATCCGCCGCTGACGTCACAATTTGGGCTGATGGCGCATTCAGGACCGCCGATGCGGACAAAAGCACGTCCGTAAGCAAGCCCGAACTCATCACCTATCTGAGCCGCGGCGCTGCTTAATCGCCTCGCACTATTATTTAGGCTGACAAGAACCCGGTCTATGGGTCACAGCATGGGGCGGCGTGGAGCGAAGGCCATGCCGCCTCCCTTTTAGACCAATCGATCAGCCACGTTTTTTATTGGTATACAGAAGCGCTGCAACGATGGCGGCCGATCCTATGCCGACTGCGGTGCCCATCCATACGCCTCGGCCCGCTGTCTTTCGGGCAGCCGTTGCCAGATCGGGCTTTGCTTCTGTTGCCTGTTCGGGGGCGCCCGCGTCGGGCGCATCTTTGTCGGACTTGGTCATGGTGAATCGGCTTATGCAACAAGGTCGCGCCGGAGAAAAGATAGCTGTCAGATATCAGTTCAATAATCGGGCAACGTCTGCCGCGCTTCTCCCCATCCCCGCATCTCTCGTGATGCCGCGCGGGCGACCAATGCATCCACGTCCGCGATAGTGAAAACCCCCGGCCGATCAATATCCTCCAGTTCGTTCCAGTTGACGGGCACCGCCACCGGAGCATTTTCACGCGCCCTGACGACATAGGGGAGCACCGCCGTAGCCCCCCGCTGATTGCGCAGCCAGTCGATAAAGATCCGGCCCTTCCTCTTGGCCTTACTCATTGTTGCCGTGAAACGATCGGGTTCGGCGGCGGCGAGCGCTCTTGCGAAGCGGTCGGCGAAATCCTTGACCTGCGGCCATTCGGCTTCGGGCGTAAGCGGGACAACCACATGCACGCCTTTTCCACCGGACAACATGGGAAAGCTGGTGAGGCCGATGTCCTCAAGCGTGCGGCGAATGTCGCGGGCGGCCTTCTTCACATCCTCAAAGTCGAGGCCTTCATCCGGATCGAGGTCGAAGATCAGCCGGTCGGGCTTTTCGACATCCTCCACCCGGGAACCCCAGCCATGGAATTCAATCGTGCCCATTTGAACGCAAGCGATCAGCCCATCAATGTCGTCCACATAAAGATAGTCCTGCTCGTCGCCGTCCTTTTCGCGAATGGGGACGTGCTTCACATGGTCACCAAAACTGCCGCTGTCATGCTTTTGGAAAAAGCATTTCTTCGCCCGTCCCTGTGGGCAGCGCACCAGGCTTATCGGACGATGCGCTATCCAGGGCAGCATGATCGCCCCGGCCGCTTCATAATAGTCGGCCAACTGCCCCTTAGTCACCTTCGCCTCCGGAAAGATCAGCCGTTCGCGGTTTGAGACATGAACGCCGCTTTCCTGTTCAGGCACAGTCATAACCTTCTCCCGAGCCACTTCGCCCGCCTTCTTGTCCTCGCGAAGCCCAAGGAAGCTGCCGTGGCGCACGACATTATCGCTGGTGAACTCCGCAAAGGCGATTTCGGCCACCAAGTCAGGGCGCACCCATTTGGCGCCCCGCGTTTCGCTGCGTGGTACGTTCAAGGCAGGGGCTTGGCGGGCTCGTGCCTTCAGTTGGCGAAGCAGTTGATCACTGTTTCGCGCATTGAAACCCGTGCCGACCTTGCCCGCGTAGACGAGTCCTTGATCATCATTCTGCGCTAGAAGGATGTTACGGATCGCGCGCCCGCTTGCGGAACTGGGAGTCCATCCGACAATGACAAATTCCTGCCGACGGGTGCATTTAACCTTGAGCCAGTTCTTCGTTCGGGTGCCACGATAAGGAGCATCTGCTCGCTTGCAGATTATCCCTTCCTGCCCGGCCTCGCACATCGTCCGGAAAAGCTTTTCGCCAGCGCCCAGAATATGGTCGGAAAAATGCACATGCGCGCTACCCTGGCCCAGCAGAGCCGCTAGCTTTTCCTTACGGGCGATGTTGGGCTGCCATGTCAGATCCTCCCCTTCGAGTGAAAGAAGATCGAAGGCGAAGAGGTGGAGGGCACCCTTGCCTTCTCCCTTCAACACCTGCTGCAATGTGGAAAAGTCCGGATTTCCGTCCGCCCCCAGTGCGACGACTTCTCCATCTATCAGCATGGGCGGAAGGTTCATGACGCCTATTTCCTTCGCCAGCGGCGCGAAGCGGTCAGTCCAGTCGAGACCGGTGCGCGTGAACAGCTGAACGCGGTTGCCGGAAACACTGACCAAGATGCGATAACCGTCATATTTGATCTCGTGCAGCCATCCATTGCCCGTGGGGACGGCATCGACCAGCGTCGCGAGCTGCGGCGCGTGAAATGGTGGTGCTTTTTCCTGTCGGCGGCGCTTGGGGGAAGGCTGAACCGGCGTCGCCTTCTTCGCTTCGTCCATAGCGGCATCGAAAGCCTTTCCGCGCTTGCCCTTTAGCGAGATCGCTGGTGCGTTGGCGGCAATCTCGCCCATGGTCCTGCCACTCTTGATGCTGGTCAGTTCCCGCCCGACCAAATCCTCGGCGGGGCCAGCATAGGCATCATCTATCTTGCGGAGCAGCCAATTCTCCCTCTTCCCTTCGCCGGGCCGGGGTTTCAGGCGGATCAGAAGCCACTCGCCCTTCATCCGCTTGCCGTGAAGAATGAAGTGAAGATGTCCTTTCACCAGGTCCTTTGCACTTTTCCCGGGGACCGGTTCCCAAGTGCCCTCATCCCACAGCATCACTGTACCACCGCCATATTCGCCCTTTGGGATCGTGCCTTCAAAGCTCGCATAGGATAGCGGATGATCTTCGGTGCGAACGGCAAGACGCTTGTCGGCGGGGTCAAGACTAGGGCCGCGTGTCACCGCCCAACTTTTCAACACGCCGTCCACTTCCAGCCGGAAATCATAGTGCAAACGCGTGGCATCATGCTTCTGCACGATGAAGCTGTTGCCGCTGGCGCGCGTCCGCTTTCCCGCCGGTTCCTTGGTTCGAGTGAAATCGCGCTTGCGATTATATTCCTTGAGGGGGTCGGCTTCGGCCATATGTCAGGCCCGCTTGCGCGTGGTAGCCTTGGTGCTGGCGGTGCGCCGCGCAGCCGGTTTCTTGGCGGGCGTGCTTTTCGTCCCGGGATCGACGGATTTCTTTAGCGCCGCCATCAAATCGATCACATTGCCGCTGCGCTTGACCGGAGCCTCATCCTCATCCTCGATGATGCGGCGCCCCTTGGCCTTCTTCTTCTTTTCGATCAGCCGCTCAAGCGCATCGACATAGCGGTTGTGGAAGCTGTCGGGTTTAAAAGGCGCGGTCTTCTTTTCGATGAGCGCTTCGGCAAGGTCGAGCAGTTCCGGATCGGGCTTCACATCCTCAATTTCGCGGAAGTAGGACTGGGCACGATTGACCTCATCGGCATAGCGAAGAGTCTCCAGCACCATGCCCCGCCCGCAAGGCTTTAGCGAAACGATATATTCCCGGCCGCGCATCGCGAGTTGGCCCAGTCCAACCTTCTTCGCGCGCCGCAATGCCTCGCGCAGGACGATGAAGGCTTCTTCGGCAAGGTCATCCGCAGGCACGACATAATAGGGCCGCTCATAATAGAGGACGTCGATCTCGTCAGCGTCCACAAATTGCGTGAGTTCGAGCGTTTTCTTGCTCTCCAGCTTGACCGCATCAATCTCCTCGGGTTGAAGCAGCACATAGTCCCCCTTGCTGACTTCATAGCCCTTCACGATGTCCTCGGGCTTGACCGGACCAAGGCCGGGGACGGTTTTTTCGTAGCGGACGCGCTTGCCGCTTGGCTCGTGAATCTGATGGAAGGCTATCTGGGCGCCGGACTTCGTCGCCGCATAGATTTCCACGGGAATGGACACTAGGGCCAACCTGATTTGCCCCTGCCAATATGCGCGCGCCGCCATGTCCTGAACCTCCTTGCCGCAAGGAAAATGCGCAGGCGGGCACAAGGGTTCCGGCATGCAGTGGAGCGACTTTCTGTCCCCCCGACACCAGCAAATCTGACGAGGCGCTTCCGAACTACGCCGAAATGGCCTAAGCTGGTTCGATTATCAGCTAGAGGACATGCCGAATGCAATTCCTGCGGACTGCCTTCTGGGTTGTCTTGGCCGTCGCGATTGCCTTGTTCTGCAAGGCGAACAACCGGCCTACCGAAATCAAGATATGGGGCGACATCGTGTGGGAGACGCGTATCTGGTTCCCCATACTCATCGCCTTCCTGGTGGGCGCCGTTCCCTTCTGGATCATGGCCCGCACCACGCGTTGGCGGATGAAGCGGAAACTGGAAAGCACGGAGCGGGCGCTGATAGCGGCAACCGCCACGGCTGCTCCCACCTTACCGCCTGCCAGCATCGCCGACGACCTTTCCATTCCTTCTTCCCTCCCCGCTACAGGAACAGCATGAGCAGCCCCATTTACGTCGCCATTGATACGCCCGACCTCACCAAAGCCCAGGATTTGGCCCGGCGCGTGCGCGGACATGTAGGCGGGTTGAAATTGGGGCTCGAATTCTTTTGCGCACATGGCCATCACGGCGTGCGGGAAATGATGAAATTCGATCTGCCGATCTTCCTTGACCTGAAGCTGCACGATATCCCGAATACGGTCGCAAAGGCCGTCCAGGCGCTCCATGGCCTCGAACCAGCGATCCTCACCGTGCATGCGGCGGGCGGGCGCGCCATGTTGGAGGATGCAAAAGCAGCTGCGGGCGTCAATACAAAGGTCGTCGCGGTAACCGTACTCACCAGCCTGGATAATGGCGACCTTGTGGATATCGGGGTCGGCGGCAAGGCTGAAGATCAGGTGACGCGGCTTGCCGACCTGGCGCGCAGTGCCGGATTGGACGGTATCGTCTGTTCCGGGGAAGAAGTCGCGCTAGCCAAACGTGCCTGGCCGGACGGCTTTTTCGTTGTGCCTGGCGTCCGGCCGCAAGGCGGCGCCCTGGGTGATCAGAAGCGCGCGGTCACACCTCGGGAAGCACTGGATCGGGGCGCATCAATCCTTGTCGTGGGACGACCAATCAGCCTCGCGGAAAACCCCGACATGGCCGCACGCGAAATCGAAGCAACTTTATAGAGGGAAAGACGTGATGGGAGGATCAGCAGAGCCGATCCCCCCGTCCCGTCAGAAGCGCCAACCTACGCTGGCCACGACCTGATGACGATCCGTATCGATGTCGAATTCGCTGCTCGTCGCGCCATTCATGAAGTCGATGTGCGCGCTGTCATATTTTGAGTAGCGATACTCCAGCTTTCCGAACATATTCTGGTTGAAGGCCCGTTCAACGCCGCCACCGATCCTCCAGCCGTCGAGCTTGAAGGAGGTATCGGTTGTTTCGTCGGTGTCGCCTGCAAGCACGTTCAGCTTGGTGTTGGTGTAGCCACCCTTCACATAGACAAGGGTGTTGGGGCTGGCGAGTATGCCAGCACGGGCGCCGACGTACAGGTCACGGCCCTGGCTGACACGGCCGAAACCGAACTGGCTGGTGAAGGGGTTTCTGCTGCTCTTGGCGGTCGAATCCGTGAATTCGCCCTCGACACCTACGACAGCGCTGCCGAGATTGACATCGTAGCCCGCGCCTACGCCATACAGTAGCCCGTCAATCGACTGATCATCTCTGCTATTGTCATTGTCCACGCTGCTGCCCGCGCCGGTATGATCATAGCCCAAAATAGCTTCGACCCTTGGACCTGTGAAAGTGGCGCCGGCATCCTGTGCCAGGGCAGGAGACGCGACGGCCGATCCAGCCAGCAGGGTTGCGACCAATATTTTCCGCATAGGATACTCCATTGTCACTCACCTCCTTGAGGAGGAAGTGGTGGAAGTCCCACGGCAGGCAATGGTTTCATGAACCTGAGATAAACAGCTGAAATTGTGGTATTTCGGCAACGAACAGGAAAGCAGGGAAGGTCAGTAATCTTTGGATATGCGGACGTTTGCGCTTTCCCGACCAAGAGTGGAAATCGACGCCAGCAGAGAAAGCCAACGGGTAACCTGATATTCCATGCGCGTCGCGGAATAGCCTTGGCCATCGGTTATGAGTTCAACATAGGTCTTGCGCGTCAGATATTTTCCGGCCGCAACTGAAGTCCCCTGCCCCTGCGTAGGATCGGCGGCGATAATGCGCAGCCGGTCAAGTCCGGCAGCCTTGCGCACTGCGTTGATCGGATCAAGCCCTCCGCCACCCTGGAGCGATCCGACGGCCGAGGCGAGTTGCAACGCCTCCGGCGCGGAAAGATTGGTTATCGATGTTCCGAACAATATGCGGGAAAGCAGTTCGTCCTGCGGCAGGGCGGGCACGCTGGTGAAGCTGATGTCGGGCCTGAGACCTGTACCACCCACATGGATCATAGCGGTCAGGTCGTTGACGTTGGCTTCCGCATCGATGTCGAGCGTCGGATTCGTTGGCGTGCGGCCATCAAACTGAATCTTACCCTCACGCAGTTCGAAACGGCGCCCGGCGAAGGTGTAACCTCCACGAACGAGCTCTGCCGTGCCGGAGATTGCAGGACTGGTCACGGTGCCGCCGATATCCAGATTGGCGCGCCACTCACTATCAAGGCCCAAACCTGTGACCGTCAGGCGATTACGCGCCCGCGTCTTGATGGCAAGAGCCCACGGCCGATTTGTGCGGGGCCGTTCGACCTCTTCGCCGTTACGATTGATCTCTGTGACGCGAAGCTCCGGAATCTGGGCGATTGCGGCTGCACGGCCCAAGGTGAAACGGCTGCGATTGAGCAGCAGGTCGCCGCCAATGGTTCCGTTGACGCCGTCCGAACGCAAGGTGATGGGGCCAGTGACCGTAGCGGCTATGTCATCGCGGTCCAGCAGCGCGGCATCGTCCGCCTGCAAACGCAAGTCCATGCCGACCCCGGCAATTCCGGCGAAGGTGAAGCTGCCCGTCCCGCTGACCGTTCCGCCATTCTTTGCATTGG
Source organism: Sphingobium sp. TomTYG46 (assembly GCF_055396345.1). Lineage (NCBI taxonomy): Bacteria > Pseudomonadati > Pseudomonadota > Alphaproteobacteria > Sphingomonadales > Sphingobiaceae > Sphingobium > Sphingobium sp. TomTYG46. The sequence continues at coordinate 393,155 of NZ_AP027324.1, read as the reverse complement.
CGGTGAAACTCGACATGACCAGTTGCGCGCCTGAAAACCGTCCACGCGCCTTCACATTGTGCAGCCGCATACCGGTCACAGCGCTGTTGATTGATGCCGTGTCAGTCGCGAGCGCGCCGGAAATCACGGGATTGCCAAGCGTACCGCGCGCGTCGGCGGAGACACTCACGGGGCCGGAGATGTCGATTATCTCCACCCCGGTCAGGCGCCAGAGCGTATCCGCAGTCCCCCGGAATCGCAGCTGACCGAATAGAGACGCCCGGTTCAGCCGGTCGATCAGGTTCCCCTGCGTGCCAAGCGGCGTCAGCAAGACCTGCGCCCGTCCAATCGTCTGGCCATCGGCGGCGAATAGCATGCGCGCCGCAAGCCGGTCATTGGTCAGAACTGCGTTCACCCCGGCATCGACGGGCCGGGAACTGAGCGACAATCCAGAACGCGACAGGCCGCGCACGCGTAGTTCCGCCTTCCCGGTGGGCATGCCGCCCCGGCTATGCACATAGCTGAGCGATCCTGTGGCGGTGCCGCCCAGGCCCAGATTATCATAAGCAATATCCAGCAGGGAAAGCGGCAGCTTCTGCACACGACCTTCGATGCGCGTCGTCAGACCGCTTAGCTCTCCACCCAATTCTAGGGAGCCGCCGGCATAGCTGATGGTCGCCGGGGACAGTCGCCAACCGTCAGCACTGCGGGCCAAAAGCGCAGGCCGCGTCAGTCGGATCGCTCGCTTGTCCACCATACCTCGCGCTGCGATGCGGATGCGGTCGGGTTCGACCTGCGCTTCACCTTGCAAGTCAAAAAGACGGCCGCGCTGGCCCGAAAGGCTGGCCTTCACCGTTCCACGCCCGCCGGTCAGATCGGCATTGGCCGCCAGTCTGCCGATCAGGATGCCACCTACCCGCAAGCCTCTGGCCTGCGCCACGGCATTGATCGACGTCCCGGTGGGATCGAGCAGAACCGTCGCATCCAGCTTGCCGCGACGTACCGCGATTGCCGTAGGTCCATCGAAGCTGGCGTCCGTAGCGTCGAGCTTCAGGACCAGTTGCTGAATGTCATTTATGGGGACAAAGGCGATGCTTCCATTGACGGGGCCAGCGACATTCAGCTGCCCTTCAAGGCCGCCCGTCACAGGACGCAGATCACCGCTGGCGGTTATTCCCGACACGGCGAGCTTCGCCACCCTCCCAACCGCCTGAGCGCCGCGCGGCAACAGAATTTGGCCCTCGCCATTGAAGGTGCCCAGCGTCGATCCACCTAGAGCTGTGAATTGATACCCGGCGTCGTCCGGGACCAGATGCACGCGCATGTCGGCGACGCCCAATGCATCAAGGGGCCGGTGAAGCAGCAGGTCAATCGTCGGCTGCTCAATCCTGCCGTCAAGCGTGAGGCGCAAAGCTCCATATCGCTTGTGCGTGCCGCTGCCTTCAAAATGGAAGCTCCGATCGGGCCGCCGATACCCATCAGCCGAAAGGCTGAGCAACGGCGCTTCCAGACGCAGCCCCGTGAACATCAGGCGTTTGTCGGCGCCAAGGGAAAGATTGCTCTTCACCACCGGGAGGCCACCGCCCAGGCCCCGCAGGAAACTATTGTCCAACCGGCGCATGCGCGCCATTGCCGTACCGCTGAGGCTGAACGCGCCGCTTTTTCCGGGCACTGCCCGCAGCTTGGACGTGAGATCCACGATACCGAGACCACGAATGGCAAGGCCGCGTATCTGTCCATCCAGACCGAAATCATAACGACCCGTCCTGAGGTCGGCGAGCATGACCAGCTTGCCGCTCAGCTTGTCCGACCGGATCGGCATGGGATTGGTAAGGAGCTGCTGCCCCTTGATCTGCAACACGCCATCCAGCACGAAATTGCGGATGATGCCCTCGACAAGGTCGCCCTGCCCATCCAGCCGCCGCGCACGCAGATGCAGGGGGATCAGCAACGGCCCATTGCCGACCTTGCGTCCTTTACCCTCTGCGCGCACATCGCTGATCACCGTACGGTCGAACGCAAGCTGTCTGGCTCTCAGCAAATATTCGTAGCCAACGCTGGAGAAGGCACCATCCAGCCGCACCCGCGCGGTGACGTCGCGGCCCCGCATGGACTTGAGCAAGGCTTGGGGCCGCGCAAGCTTCACATCGATCAGCATATTATCAAATGCGGAGTTACGCAGATCGAGGGCACCATCAGCACTCAGCGCGATCGCTTCCGATCGCAGGGACAGTTTGCCGTCCAGCACACGATCCTTCAGCTCCCCGTGCGCCTCCAGCGAAAGGCGCGGCGAAGCTAGACGCTGTACCAGCCCTTTTCCTGCTATGGCCGATGCTTCGACCGATCCAGTCGCGGAATAGATGCCACTGCGGGCTGCAAGCACCATGTCGACCGCAGGATCACTGTCCAGCGTACCCGCCAGCCTGCCATCCCAGCGTGTCCAGCTGCCCTCCCCCCGAATCCGCAGGTTGCCGTCCTGCCGCAACCCGGCCATGGTCGCCAGGACGCCGCCAGCGGGCGCATTGACGGTTACGTCCAGGTCGAACCGATCATCATCCGGGCGACTGTCGAGCGCGAGGTTGATCGCATCCTCCTGCCCCAGAACCCGCGCGGAAAGGTCGATGACCGCTCTTCGGTCACGTATGTCGGCGTCACCGGAAATCGTCGCCTGCTGCACGCGCCCGCTGATATTTTCGGCTATGATCAGTCGGCCTACCGAAAACTGCATCAACCGGATGTCAAAGCCGGGAAGGATCGGCCCCTTCTGCTTGCCGGGGTTAAGGCGTGGCAGCTTGTGCAGCGTCGCCACGGGAATGTTCAGCCGGTCAATGTCGAGACGGTTTGAAAGCCAGGCCAGCGGCCACCAATCCAGTTCTATGCGCGGAGCCGTTAGAAAGGCGCCCTTGGGATCAGACAGCGTCACGCCATGAAGGACGGCGCGGCGGTAAATGCTGCCTTCGATCCGGTCGACATGGATACGCAAGCCGGACGGCGGACTGATCTTTTCAACACGCGCAACCAGGAAGCGGTGCCCGGCAGAAGTGTCGAGCCACACCAGCGCCGTCGCCGCTGCGACCAGAAGAAGGGCAAGCATGCCAACTATCCACCGCTGCCATCGCCCATCCCAGGCCCGATGACGCCGCTGCGGCCGCTGTACCTCATCCTGGGCCATCAGAAGGCCTGCCCGAGAGAGACATATACGGCCACCCGCGGATCACCCTTCTGCGGGTTCAATGGCGTGCCGACGTCGATCCGGATCGGGCCGAAGCTGCTATAGTAGCGCAGCCCCATGCCCGCGCCGATGCGCATGTCTTTAAAACGTGGCAGGAAGCTGGTGGAGATATTGCCTGCATCCACAAATGGCACGATGCCGAAATTCCCGAAACGAACGCGGGTTTCCAGTGAAAATTCAGCAAGGCTCTTGCCGCCGATCGGATCATTGTTCGCGTCGCGCGGGCCAATATCCTGATAGCCATAGCCCCTGACCGAAGCACCGCCACCGGCATAGAAGCGCCGCGACGGCGCGATCTGATCAACCGTGGACCCCAGGATCGTACCGAAGCGGGCGCGCGCCGCCAGCACGATCCGTTCATTCACAGGCTGGTAAACGCTACCGTCCAGCTGGACGCGGGAATAGCCGAAGGTCCCGTTCTGGAAGGACAATTCGGGACTGAACCGGCCGCCTAGCCGAAAGCCCCGGCTGGGGTTCAAAAGATCGTCGCTGCCATCATAAGTGAGGCTAAGCGGAACCGCGCCAATCAGGAAGGTTCGCCTGTTGCCGCCGCTGAAAGCATCCTTTTCATCCGAAGCGATCAGTTCCGCCCCAACGCGCCAGACCCATTTTTTCTGAAACAATATGTTGGTCTGCCGCTCCAGCGCCCCCGAAAGGGTGATCGTGCGGGCGTCATAGGCATCCCGCTTGATATTGCTGATCGACACCAATCCCGTCAGCACATGATCACGCTCCCGGAAATTGTTGCGCCGGTAGGTGAAGGACGCGGTCTGTTCCTGCGTCCCAAGCACCCCGCGCAATGTGACAGCGCCTTCTGGCGGAAACAGGTTGCGGTGCTGCCAGCTTACGGCGGCGCGATAACCTTCGCCGGTGCCATAGCCCAGCTCGCCCGCAATGGTCCGCAGTGGCGCGGGCCGGACATCGACCGCCAGATCGACATGCTTCCCGTCACCGGCGTCTTTGGGCGTCAGCGTGACCGACGATACCAGACCGGTAGCAACGATCGCGCTTCGCAGATCCTCGACGTCCGACGCCTTGTAAGGATCGTCACGCTCGAAGCGGGCGATGCTCTCCACATGGCGCGCGTTGAACAGCTTATTGTCCTTAAGGATGACCGATCCAAAGGTTCGGTAGGCACCCGGGGTCACGATGATATCCAGATCGCCCTTGCGTTCTTCATGGTCGATCCGCACCTCCGGCTCGCCAACCCGTGCGAAGGGGAAGCCATTTTCGCTCATGGCGAGCGAAAGAGAAGCCTGCCCCGCCAGAATCGCGTCGGCATCAATGGGATCGCCCGCATGGAGAGGGAAAGCTTCACGCAGCCTCGTCTGCTGTTCGCCCGCTTCGGCCAAGCCCTGGAGATCGACCGAGGAAAGCAGATAACGCGTCCCCGGCACTATATCGAACCGCACGGCCAGCCTGCCTTCCTTCTCCGGCGAAACGGAAATGGCGCTACGAACGCGGGCCGCATAATAGCCCTTCGCGCGCAATAGCCGGTCGAGCAGTTCGCTATCTTCCTTGATCCGTCGGTTTATCTGCGCGAGATTTGCGGGCTTCCCTTCCCCCTCCCGCAACACGGACAATTGTTTGAAGCGGGTGTCGAACTGCGTGTCCGCTATCCCGTCCAAACCATTGAGCTGAACGGAATAGCGCTTTTCCTCACCCGAATCCGCGAAGGCCGCGGCTTCATCAGGCAAATCGACATCGAAATCCTGAAGCGCGGGGCTTGTGGCATCATCAGCAAGGTCGGGGGTATCCGCCGGATCGGGAGGCAGTGACGCAACCGCGTCGGGTTGCCCCAGGTCAGGCCATGCCACGCCCAGGTCAGGCATGGGGTCCAGGGGAAGATCCTGGTCAACCGCATCCGCAGGCGGTGCCACGATTTGCGCATGCACGGCGGGAGCCGCCAAAAGCAGAGGCAGGATCAAAAGCCGGGAGGCTTGCGACATGGCTGATACGCGGCGAAAAGTCCGCAAGCCCGTGTTCATATCAACGGTCTAGCCCATTTGGGAAAGGAAGCGCCAGCCCGTACGATGATCCTCCGCAGGAAGAAGCGACGAAACGCCTTTCACAAGCCGACCTCAGAAGGCGGTGTTCAGGCGATCCATCAAGGCGCGAGCGGGGCTGTTGTCCACACGGCCATGCGGACGAGCCATATGGTCCATCCTGTCTTGCAGGCGCGCGACGCGCCCGTACAGTTCCTGACTGGCCTCGATCAAGGCGCGGGCCGCGAAGGGGAAGGCTGCCGCAATATCCGGGTCGGTTTCCGTAGCGCGGCCCAGCCGGTATTTCTCGTCCATCAGGTCGGCATCTGATAACTCGCCCCGCTGCCACGCCCGCTGGCTCAATAGCCAGGCGATGATGTGCATGAGCCGGGTCGTCACCTTGAGGGATTCGCAGGCGAACGAGACGCGGCGGAGGGGATCTTCGATCTCAGCTTCCGTCATATCACGGCGGTCGAAATAGGCGCGCGCCTCATCGGCCATAACCATGGCTTCAAGATAGAGGCCATCGACAAGACGCCGATGCAAGCCACGGTCCAGAGTGACGGCAGGAGACATAGGCCGAATCACTGACATAAAAGCGGCTGCTTGTCAGTCCCGATGCAGGCATCTGGGGGCAGATTGTATCATTCAGGGCCGTTGTTAACCAACAATCGCACGCAGGGGCCGTCAGGCGATGATGTCGGGCACCAGCGCATCCTCCAAAAGCGCGATCTCGTCGCGGAGTCGGAGCTTGCGTTTCTTGAGGCGGGCGATCTGCATTTGGTCGCGCCCTCCCGCGTCCACGAGCGCCTCGATGGCGCCATCAAGATCGCGATGTTCGACTCGCAGCAGTTCCAGCCGTCGCATGATGTCTTCCCGGCTCACCCACTACCCACTTTCTCGGCCATGTTGCGGACAGCCTCCTGATAACCCCCCGGACACTATCGGACCATCGCAAATTTGCACGCGCCCCATCGCAAAGCACCGATTCCGGAAAGACAGGCGGGGCAAATCATGATCTACTCGTTCGTCCATCACCCTCATCAGGAGAATGTCATGGAAAACAGCCACATTTCAGCTCTTTCAGCCAAGCATGCCGGGCTTGATGCACGGATTAAGGCAGAGACGAGTCGGCCTATGCCCGACGCGATCCTGGTTGCCTCGCTCAAGAAGCAGAAGTTGCGGGTGAAAGAGGAAATGTCACGAAATTGATCCGGCATTGAGATTGAGGGCATGGGGCCGCGGTGAAACGCGGCTCCGCCCTTACTTTCCGGACAATCGGGATTGACGCGGCGCTGGGAGGCGGCGCGTTTTTTCGTGAAGGAAATGGCGAGAAGAACGCGTTTTGGTCAGCGGCCTATCTGGTGGAGGCGCAGATAGGAGGGCGCGCGGTGGGTGGTGCCGGAGGCTATGGGTTTGCGGGCGAGCCCAGGGTCGATCTCATGATCGAATGCAATACCGATCTTGCCATCCTTGGCCCAGACGACACGGCCGCTGACCCGCCCGACTCCGCGCAGTTCGAGCAGGATGTCGGCACCCGAAGGCACCGGCCGTTCGCAGTCGGCCATGAGGCCCGTCGCCGACAGGTTGCGCACGCGGGCGCGACCGAGCGGCGTGCCTTCGTTCGTTGTCAGATTGGTAAGCAGGAACAGGCTGTCCCGCGGGCCTGACCGAGCAGGTCCCCGTTCCGCCATTTCCTGATCGCTATCCATGCCCAATCCCTTGCAATGACCCGTTTATTTGGGGACACATTGCCAGCGACCGGTGGATAAAGCGTTAATCGTCGCGCGATACCTTTTCCTGCCGCTCATGACGCTCCTGCGCCTCGACAGTCATGGTCGCGATCGGACGGGCTTCGAGGCGGCCGAGCGAAATGGGTTCGCCGGTCACTTCGCAATAGCCATATTCACCCTCATCGATGCGGCGGAGCGCGGCGTCGATCTTGGAGATGAGCTTTCGCTGGCGATCGCGGGTGCGCAGTTCGATCGACCAGTCCGTCTCGCTCGACGCGCGGTCGTTGAGATCGGGTTCGCGCAAGGGTTCATTTTGCAGCACGGCCAGCGTGCCTTCCGCCTCAGCCAGAATCTGCTTTTTCCAGTCCCAGAGCCGCTGGCGGAAATATTCGAGCTGGAGGGGATTCATGAACTCTTCGTCGGGCGAAGGACGATAGTCGGGGGGAAGTGTAACAGCCGATTTCGGCGGATTATGGCCGTCTTTATCGGAATTCAGGACCGATGCCATCTGGCTCTCCGACTCGAGGGCTCCGGTTCAAAAGGGCCGGTAGCCCGTGACTTATGATTGACGGCGCCTAATAACGAGCGGCGCGGGGCGACACAAGCGCGCATTCAAGAGAGCGAGCCGGGCGGCGACAATTTGCTACGGCTGGCAGCGCCACGTCCCGACGATTTGCGCGCGCGATCGAAGGCATCGACCACAAAGAATAACTCAAGCCCCGCCGTTAACTCCCTTTGTATCAAAACGAGACGTTAACCATAAAGATTGGCGCTGTTCTATATCCGTCACCAACTTATAGCCTATATTCAAGGTTAATGGCGTTGAAGTTTAGCGGTTATCTTGTCTTGTTACAGGGCAGGAAACAGCTTCCGGGTCTCAGAAGGCAACTGACGCGGCCAGAAGCTTGAAGACGAACAAGAGTGGATAGCTATGTCGGTACGGATGGCACTGGCCAAATTATGCGCCTGCACATGCGGTGGCGCGATCATCGGCGGGGGTGCCGTCCATGTCGCCGAGAGCGCCCGGCCGGCAGGGGTCCACAGCAACAAGAGCGTGAAGGCCGCGCCCAAGCGCTATGCCGTGCGGACGGTGAAGCGCAAGGTCGTGAGGACCATCTCCTGCGCGCCGCAGACCGTGTCGGTGACGACGCATGCGGCGCCCATCCCCCTGCCCGCGCCGGTGGCTGCTGCTGAAATGCCGATCATGTCGGGCGGTGGCGGCGTTCCTGTGGTGATGGCGGGCGGCGGCGGCTTTGGCGGCGGTGGGTTCATCGGCGGCTTCTTCGGCGGTAGCGGCGGTGGCAGCAGCGGCGGATCGGTCGTCATCTCATCGACCAGCAGCTCAACCGGGGGCATCAGCAGCTCGACCAGCTCCACGACGGGCGGCGTTTCGACTTCGACCGGAGGGGTATCGACCTCCACGGGTGGCGTGTCCACGTCGAGCGGGAATGTCTCGACATCCAGCGGCAACGTGTCGACTTCGAGCGGGAATGTATCGACGTCGAGCGGCAACGTGACGAGCAGCTCGTCATCGTCAACGTCCAGCTCAACCTCCTCTTCCACATCGTCAAGCACGTCCTCGTCCAGTTCGACGTCATCGAGCACATCCTCGTCCACGTCGTCCAGCAGCTCGGGCGGTTCCAGCAGCAGCAGCGGCGGCCATGATGTGCCCGCGCCGCCGATGGTCCTGCTGTTCGGTGCGGGAGCGGTGGCGCTGATGGCGCGGCGGCGCTTTGCGGAGCGCAAGGCCAAGGCGGCTTGAAGGCTTTAGGGCTGGGATTTGGCCCGGCCTGAATGATGGCGCATCAGGTGGCCCGACAGACCAACGGGCCGATGCAGCCTTTCACGTGGGGGCGTGAGAAGGGGCGGCTCGTGGGGGGAGCCGCCCCTTTTTTTGCGTCGATCGCGTCAGGCCTGAGCGATGATCTTCTCGATCTCCGGCACGGGATGGTTGGCGAGATCCTTGGCGATTTCGCCGACCAGGCGGCTTTGCACTTCCTTGTGATAATGTTTGCGCATCTCTCCCAAGGCGGCGGGAGGCGCAACGACGATCAGCTTTTCAAAGTCGTTGGCGAGCGCGCGCCGCCTAAGCAGGTCGGCTGCCTCAGCGGCGAAGCGCGCTTCTTCCTGTTCATGGTAATCGGTGTTGCCCATGGTGGCTTGCGCGCCCATCATGTACGGCGCGCGGCCCGACAAATCGGTGGATTGGTCCCGATCGGCGGGATTTTCCTGGAGCTTCACCGTCTCCGCTTCCAGATTGGGCGCCATGCGATCGCCCTTGTTTCGGAAGAATAGCATCTTGCGACCGTCGGCAACCAGCACCATCGCATCATGATCGATCCACATTCCCGGCTCCTTTCCTGATGGCTTGCAATCCCTAACGGACAGGGGCGCACAGGGTTGCGCGGCTGGTCGCGGAACGGCATAGGGCGGACCCATGCATGATATCCGTTTTATCCGCGAAAATCCCGCAGCTTTCGACGCTGGCCTTGCCCGCAGGGGCCTTGCGCCCTCGAGCGCGGACATATTGACGCTCGACGAGCGAAGCCGGGCGATCAAGACGGAGTTGCAGCAGGGTCAGGCCCGCCGCAATGAAGCGAGCAAGGCGATCGGCGCGGCCATGGCGGCCAAGGACATGGAAAAGGCCGAGGCGCTGAAGGCGGAAGTCGCGGCGCTCAAGGAAAGCATGCCCGCGCGGGAGGAAGAAGACCGGGAGGTAAGCGAGAAGCTGCACGCCCTGCTGGCGGCCATTCCCAACCTGCCCGCCGCCGATGTGCCCGAAGGCGCGGACGAGATGGACAATGTCGAGGTGAACCGTTGGGGCGAACCGCGCGCGTTTGATTTCACGCCGCAGGATCATGCCGATTTCGGCCCGGCGCTGGGGCTGGATTTCGAGGGCGGAGCGGCGCTGTCCGGCGCGCGTTTCACGGCGTTGCGTGGCCAGATGGCGCGGCTGCACCGGGCGCTGGCGCAGTTCATGCTGGATCGCCAGTCGGGCGAGAATGGCTATGAGGAAGTGAACCCGCCGCTGCTGGTGCGGGACGAGGCGCTGTTCGGCACGGGGCAGCTGCCGAAATTCGCCGAGGATTTGTTCCGGACAACCGATGGCCGCTGGCTGATCCCCACCGCCGAAGTCTCCCTCACCAACCTAGTGCGCGAGCAGATTGTCGACGTGGCGAGCCTGCCAATGCGGTTGACGGCGCTGACCCCCTGCTTCCGGTCGGAAGCCGGATCGGCGGGGCGCGACACGCGCGGTTTCATCCGCCAGCATCAGTTCGAGAAGGTGGAACTGGTCGCGATCTGCAAGCCCGAAGAGTCCGAGGCCGAGCATGAGCGCATGTGCGCGGCGGCCGAAGGCGTGTTGCAGGCGCTTGGTCTGCCCTATCGCAAGGTGCTGCTGTGCACCGGCGACATGGGTTTTGCGGCGGCGAAAACCTATGACCTGGAAGTCTGGCTGCCGAGCCAGCAGACCTATCGCGAGATCAGTTCGATTTCCAACTGCGGCGATTTCCAGGCGCGGCGGATGAATGCTCGGTTCAAGCCCGAAGGGGAGAAGCAGACGCGCTTCCTGCATACGTTGAACGGGTCGGGGCTGGCCGTGGGACGGACGCTGGTCGCGGTGCTGGAAAATTACCAGCAGGAAGATGGCAGCGTGATCGTGCCTGAGGTGTTGGCGCCTTATATGGGTGGGGTGACGCGGTTGGAGCCAAGGTGATACCAAAGGCCCTCCCGCATTTCGTCACCCCAGCGGACGCTGGGGTCTCGGGCGGGTGTGGCGTGATCTCTCCTGAGATGCCAGCTTCCGCTGGGATGACGGTGATGGGTTAGAATTTGGAGGGCGAAACGCGCACCCCATGAGGATCAATCCTGCCCGTCCTCCCTTGGCGCAAACCGGATTTTTGCGGCGGCGATCGTCCATGCCCATTTGGGCCGATCTGGTCTGGCGGGTGGGGCTGGTTTTCGGGCTGATCGCGCTGGTGCTGCTGATCCACTGGGTCGGGCGCGATGGGTTGAAGGACAATCTGGACGACCAGATCAGCTTCGTCGATGTGCTGTATTTCACGACCGTCACGGTAACGACGGTGGGCTATGGCGACATCGTGCCGGTCAGCCCGGAAGCGCGGCTGTTCGAGGCGCTGCTGGTGACGCCGATCCGGCTGTTCGTATGGCTGATCTTTCTGGGGACGGCCTATAATCTGTTTTTCCGCAACATCTTCTACAGGTGGCGCATGGCACGCATTCAGGCCGATCTGCACAATCATATCATCGTGACCGGATTTGGCACCAGCGGCGGCGAAGCGGTGCGGGAACTGCTGGCGCGGGGCGTCGATCCGCGTGAGATCGTGGTGGTCGATCCGCAGGAAAAGCCGCTGGTGGAGGCGGAGGATCTGGGCTGCAACGTGATGTGCGGCGATTCGACGCGGGACAAGACGCTGAACGATGTGGCGATCGCCCGCGCGCGGGCGATGATCGTGTCGGCTGGCCGGGACGATACGTCGATTTTGATAACACTGACGGCGCGGCATCTGGCCCCTCGCCTGCCGATCAGCATCGTCGTGCGGAACGAGGATAATGAGCTGCCCGCGCGGCAGGCTGGGGCGACGACGGTGATCAATCCGGTGAGCTTTGCCGGGCTGCTGCTGGCGGGGAGCACCAGCGGGCGGCATATCGCGGATTATATGGCGGACTTGGCCGCGTCGGGTGGCGCGGTGAAGCTGCATGAGCGGGCGGTGCTCGCAGAGGAAATCGGCGGGCCGTTGTCGGCGATCGGGACCGGGCTTGGCGTGCGAATCTATCGGGGTGAGCGGGTCATCGGCTTCTGGAAGGAAGGGGCGCGGAGACTCGAGCCGGGCGACCTTATCATCGAGATTGTTCAGGGGGATGGCGCGGGCGAGACGCGCTAATCCGGCTGATCTTTCGGGCGGGCGTGACATTTGGCGCAAAAATCCCTATGTGCGCGCCGATCATGGCAACCAAAATTCCTGAAGCGCCGAAGGTCGGCATGGTGTCACTCGGCTGTCCCAAGAACCTGGTCGACAGCGAACGCATCCTAACGAAGCTGCGCTCCGACGGCTATCTGATGTCCGCCGACTATGCTGGCGCGGACGTGGTGCTGGTGAATACCTGCGGCTTCCTCGATTCCGCGAAGGAGGAATCGCTGGAGGCGATTGGCGAGGCGATCGCCGAAAATGGCCGCGTCATCGTTACCGGCTGCATGGGCGATGAGGCGGACGTGATCCGCTCCAAGTTCCCGCAGGTGCTGGCCGTTACGGGGGCGCATCAATATGAGCAGGTGGTGAATGCGGTGCATGATGCTTCGCCGCCGGTGCCCAATGCCTTTGTCGACCTGGTGCCCGAAGGCGGGCTGAAGCTGACGCCGCGTCACTACAGCTACCTCAAGATTTCGGAGGGGTGCAACCATCGCTGCTCCTTCTGTATCATTCCCTCGATCCGGGGCGATCTGGTGTCGCGCAGGATCGATGCGGTGCTGCGCGAGGCGGAGAAGCTGGTGCATGCGGGGACGAAGGAATTGCTGGTGATCAGCCAGGATACTTCGGCCTATGGGGTCGATACCCGGCATGAGCCGCGCAGCTGGAAGGGCCGCGAGGTTCGGGCGCATATGACGGACATGGCTCGCGAACTGGGTCAGCTGCGGACCAGCGAAGGCGTGGCTCCATGGGTGCGGCTGCACTATGTCTATCCCTATCCGCATGTGGATCATGTGATCCCGCTGATGGCGGAGGGGCTGCTGACGCCTTATTTGGACATTCCGTTTCAGCATGCTTCGCCCACTGTGCTGAAGGCCATGAAGCGGCCCGCCAATGAGGCGAAGGTGCTGGACCGCATTCGCAAGTGGCGGGGCATCTGCCCGGACATCGCGATCCGGTCGAGCTTCGTCGTCGGCTTCCCCGGTGAGACGGAGGCGGACTTCCAGTATCTGCTGGATTGGCTGGACGAGGCGCAACTCGATCGCGTGGGGGCGTTCCGGTTCGAACCGGTTGAGGGCGCGGCGGCGAACGAGCTGCCCGGCGCAGTGCCGGAAGAGGTCAAGGAAGAACGCTACCAGCGGATCATGGAGAAGACCGCCGCAATCTCGGCCGCCAAGTTGCAGGCGAAGGTCGGACGCGTACTGCCGGTGATCATCGATGAGGTTGGCGACGCTGACGAGGACGGATCAATCGGCGCCACCGCGCGGAGCCAGGCGGATGCGCCGGAGATCGACGGGAATGTGTTCCTGCGGGACGTTGGCGAAGGGCGGAAAGCTGGCGACATCCTCGACGTGGTGATCGAGGATGCCGACGAGCATGATCTTTACGGAGCGCCCACGAACGCGTCCTGATATTCGGTCTTGATCGTTTTCAACATGGCGGCATCGACGGCCAGCGGCACTTCATAGGTCCCTTCGGCATAGGAACCTGCGCTGTATGGGCCGATGACGACGACGATCCGGTCGATCAGCTTGCCACCGCGCGAGGTGGGGACGAGGACTTCCTTCATCGGGTCGATGCACTGGGTGAAGGGATCGTCGCCGCGCATGATCGGCCCGCCACGCTTCTTCGCGCGGGCCTTGTCCAAGCCGTCGCAAAAGGAGTCGTGGATCGCGGCGGCGAAGGCGGCGGGTGAGGTCATGAGCGCCTGCACGCTGGTTTCCCGCTTACGCGCCTTGTCCCACAGCAGCACGTCATAGCCGGTCATGCCATGCGCGCCGCCGGTGTAGGTGTAGCGGCTGGAACGAAGCGAGAGGAAGCGCGGCGTGTCGGCAGCTAAGGTCCAGCGCGTTTCCAGACTATGGGCGTGGAAGGGAAAGCCGGACTGCTGCGCCGATTTGCGGTCGTCCGCCGCCATCTTGAGCGCGTCCGCCTTTCCGCTTTCCATGTCCTTGCGGAATTTGGCGGCGATCTCCGGCACGGCGGAGGCTTGCGCAGGCCAGGCATAGAGGAATTCCAGCAGGTCGGTCTTTTCGGCCTGCTGAAAAGGCTGGGACGGCGGCTTTGGCTGTTTCGCGCCTGCCATACGGTTGACGAAATTGGCCGTGGCGACATCATTGCCGGGGTCAGCGACATTATCCGTTGCCTGATCGCCAGCCGAGGGAGAACATGCACAGAGAAAGAGGGCCAGTCCTGCGACCGGCCCTGCCCTCATTCGCATTGGTAAGCGCTGCATCAGTGCGGCTTGGCCGCCAGACAACGTTCGCTGATCGCCTTGCGGGCGTAGCTGCTCTGAAGGACGGCGGCGGCGTTGGGCCAGCCTTCCGCGATCAGGGCTTGCTCGACCTGATGCGCGCCATCGAACCGCCCGGTTTCGGCGAGTTGATAGGCACGCGCACGAAGCGCCTGCTGCCGCGCATTATCGCCATGCATTACCATGTCTCTCTCCTTGCCTGTTTGCGTTGCCATCAATCTAGACCCTTTGCCGGTCAGGGGCAAATGCGGGATGGTCGAGCCGAGCCGCCGACATCGCAAAAATGGGGCTTTCCAACCCCCTCATCCTTGTCCAGAATCCCGCCATGACCGATTATTACGACCTGCTGAAAGCAGACAACAACCAGCCCGCTCATATGATCCAGATTGTCGACGCGGAAAGCTTCGAAAACTGGCTTTCCGCGCAGCCGCAGTGCGTCCGGACGATCGTCGCGGCGCAAAAGTTCGCGGGCAAGGGATATGAGCATGCGATCATTCCGGGAGATGATCCTTCGGACTGGTCGGTGGTCGCGGGGGTGGCGAACAAAGCGAAGCTCAGCAGCTGGTGCCTCGCCAAGCTGGCCGAGACATTGCCCGAGGGTCAATATCGGCTGGCGGACGGGACGGCCGGGCCAGCCATGCTCGGCTGGCTGACGGCGCAATATCGGTTCGACCGCTATCGCCGCGATGAAAACGCCGTTGGGCCGCGCGTGCTGCTGACCAGCGAGGTTGCGCAGATCGATGCGGCGGTCAGGCTGGCCGAAGCGGTGGCGCTGGTGCGCGACCTCGTCAACATTCCCGCTGGGGACATGGGGCCTCAACAGTTGGAGGAGGAAGCGGCGAAGGTCGCGGAAGCCTTTGGCGCCCGCTTCACGGTGACGAAGGGTGACCCACTGGAGCAGGGTTTCCCGATGATCCATGCCGTGGGCCGGGCAGCGGGCAAGGACTTTGCCCCACGCCTGATCGAATTAAGGTGGGGTGATGCCAAGCATCCGCGCGTCGCTATCATCGGCAAGGGCATTTGCTTCGACAGCGGCGGGCTGGACATCAAGCCATCGTCGGCCATGCGCCTGATGAAGAAGGATATGGGCGGCGCGGCCCATGCGGTCGCGCTCGCCCGGTTGATCATGGGCGCGCGCCTGCCGGTACAGTTGCACCTGCTGATCCCGGCGGCGGAAAATGCGGTAGGGGGCAATGCCTTCCGCCCCGGCGACATATTGCGCAGCCGCAAGGGGCTGACGGTGGAGATTGGCAATACCGATGCGGAAGGTCGGCTGGTGCTGGCCGATGCCTTGGCGCTGGCGGGAGAGGATGAACCGGAACTGGTCATCGACTATGCGACGTTGACCGGCGCGGCGCGGGTGGCGGTGGGTCCCGACCTCCCTGCCCTGTTCACCAATGATGACGCATTGGCCGCTGAAATGGAGGCGGCGGGTAACGAAGTGGACGACCCGAGTTGGCGCCTGCCATTATGGGATGGCTACGCCGACATGCTGAAATCGGACATCGCCGATATCAACAATGCGGGCGAAGGCGGCTTTGCGGGTGCGATCACCGCCGCGCTGTTCCTGAAGCGGTTCGTGCCGGACAAGGCGAAGTGGCTGCACCTCGACACCTTCGCCTGGCGGCCGTCGCCAAAGCCGGGGCGACCAAAGGGCGGCGAGGCATTGGGCCTGCGCGCCGTTTTCCGCATGCTGGAACAACGTTATGAAAAATCAGGGCAGAAATGAACTTCGGCATGGGGCCGTTACGCAACCGGATTGTGCATCGTGCGTTACGGGGGCATGGATGCCGCTTCTGCACAGGAACAGACTACTGAGCTGAACCGCCCAGGTCTGAAACAACTTGCCCAATGGATGCGCACGCTGGTCGATTATGTGCGATCCGGCAGGCCCGACCTTACCAACCGGCAAATGGCGCTGATGATGACCGTTTACATCGGCGCAGGGCCGCATACCGTGCGGGGACTCGCCGAGGCGCTGCATGTGTCGAAGCCGGTTATTACCCGCGCGCTGAACAAGCTTTCGGCGCTCGGATATCTTCGCCGGGAGCGGGATGCGGCCGATCGGCGTAATATTTTCATCACCCGGACCCCAAAAGGGGCGGAATTCCTTGACGCGTTTCACCATTTCATCGCAGGAACCGGCCGCGATGAACGCCACGACTTCAACTCTGCGGGACGCACCGCCTGAACGCATTCGGTTCAAACTTGACGGACGCTCCGTCAAGCTGGACAGCCGCATCCACGCCGCGCGCGGCGACCTGGCCGACCTGTCACTGGCAGGGGTGCTGTTTTCGGCCCATTATGCCCGTTCGATTGAACTGACCTGCGTTGCGGCGGGAACGCCGCTGCTGTCCTCAGCAGCCGTCACGGCTACGGCAGTCAGCGAATTGCTGCGCGGCGAAAGCTTCCATGCACTGGACATGACCACGGACTGGGCCTGGGGCTTTTGTGGGCATGACGGCTATGTCGGCTATGTGCGGCGCGAGGCGCTGGACACCCATGAAGAGACTAATCACCGGATTTTTGCTGGCACCGCGCCCCTATTCAGCGCGGCCGACATCAAGTCGCCCATTCGCGATTATTGGCCGGGCGGCGCGCTGTTCACCGGGCAGGCAGCGGACGGATTCATCGCTTGTGCCGAAGGATATGTCCATGAGCGGCATGCCGTCAGCGCCGACGCGACGGAAAGCGATTGGGTCGCCGTGGCGCTGCGCTACCTTGGCCAGCCCTATGTCTGGGGCGGACGGGGCCATCGCGGTATCGACTGTTCGGGACTTGTGCAGGTCGCGCTGGGTCAGTGCGGGATCAAGGCACCGCGCGACACGGATTTGCAGCGGGAAGGCATCGGCAACCCCCTGCCCTCCGACGAGCCGTTGAAGCGCGGGGACTTCGTCTTTTTCCCCGGTCATGTCGGCATCATGACGGACGGCGACAATCTGCTGCACGCCAATGCCCATTGGATGGCCGTAGTAGTCGAACCATTGGCGGACGTGGTCGGTCGGCTGGCGGCGGACCATGCGGAACCGATAATTTCGCGGCGGAGGATCGGCGCGTGACTCACAAGATTTTCGTCGACGGCGGCGTCGGCACCACCGGGCTTGAGATTGTCGAGCGGCTTGCCGGACGGCCTGAACTGTCCTTCATCGCGCTGGACGAGGATAAGCGGAAGGACGCGGCGGCGCGGCGGGAGGCTTTGAACGCCGCCGATATCGTCATCCTGTGCCTGCCCGACGATGCCGCGCGCGAAGCCGTGGCACTGATCGACAATGACCGGACGCGCGTGATCGATGCATCGACCGCGCATCGCGTGGCGGACGGCTGGACCTATGGCTTTGCCGAGTTGGAGCCGGGGCATCGGGAAAAGCTGGCGAACGCGCGGTTCGTGTCCAATCCGGGGTGCTGGCCGACCGGATTTCTGGCGCTGGTGCGGCCATTGGTGCTTGGCGGCCTGCTGCCTGCCGACTGGCCGGTGACGGTGTCGGGCGCGTCGGGCTATTCCGGCGGCGGCAAGGCGATGATCGCAGAGTTTGAAGGGACAATCGGCGCGCCGAGCGCGTTCCGGCCCTATGGGCTCAGCATGACGCACAAGCATATTCCGGAGATGCTGCGCTATTCGGGCCTGTCGCATCCGCCGATCTTTGCGCCCGCGGTGGCCAATGCCTATCGCGGCATGATCGTCGAAGTGCCGTTGCAGCTGCGCGCGATGACAGATGCCCCCAAGGTCGGGGACATTCATGCGACGTTGGCCGAGGCCTATGCGGGATCGCCGATCGTGAGCGTTGCTTCGCTTGAGGACAGCGCGGCGATGGGTCAGATCGCGATCGAGCATGTCGGCGCGACGGATCGGCTGGCGCTGTTCGTGTTCGGCAATGAGGATGCGGGTCAGGTGCGGCTGGTGGCGGCGCTCGACAATCTGGGCAAGGGCGCGGCCGGGGCTGCGGTGCAGAACCTCAATATCCTGGCTGGATTGCCCGAGACGGCGGGGTTGCGGCTCTAGGTCACCGACTCATTATGCCGCAACCAAATCCTGATTGAGGCGAGTTGGACGGAGGCGAGGAAATTATCGTCTCGCTTGTCGTATCGGGTGGCGATGGCTCGGAAATGCTTGAGTTTGTTGAAGAAGCGTTCGACGAGATTGCGGTAGCGATAGAGGAACGGGCTGAAAGCCGGGATGCGTTTTCGGTTTGGCATTGGCTTGACGCAGGCCCATGCACCGCGCGCCGCCAAGGCATTGCGCATGGCGTCGCTATCGTAGGCACGGTCGGCCAGCAGGACGCAGCCTTTGCCAAGACCATCAAGCATATCGTCGGCCGATCGTCCGTCATGGGCCTGTCCTTCGGTCAGCTTTAGCCCGATGGGGAGGCCAAGCGCATCGACCAGTGCATGGATTTTGGTGGTCAGGCCGCCGCGCGAGCGACCCATGCAACGGGATCGGCCATCTTTTTTTGGGCGTTGGCAGCGTGCTGGTGGACACGGATCGACGAGGAGTCGATCATCTGGATATCCCCTTCGTAAGCTGCTGACACCGCTTGCAATATGCGCGCCCAATGACCTGCCTTGCGCCAGCGGTTGAAGCGGTTCACGCAGGTCGTGTGCGGACCATAGCGTGCCGGAATGTCCGCCCAGGGCGCACCCGTGCGCAACCGCCAGAATATCCCGTTCAGTACCCGCCGATCATCGACCCGCGCCACTCCGCGAACCTTGGTCGGAAGCAGCGGCTCGATCACCGACCACTCGAAATCCGTCAGATCAAAACGCGCCAAAGCCAGTCTCCCTTCATCGGGAAACTGAATCAGAAATCACGCCCGTTGGAAATCCCGTTTATGGGTATGTAACCTAGGGCGCGCTCGCTGATGGTTTAAGCGGATCGTCTTACACCCAAGCATCCGCATCGAGGCCCCTTTTCCGTCACCCCGGGCTTGTCCCGGGGTCCCGCTGCCTGGGCGGCATTAGATAAGAAGCGAGACCCCGGATCAAGTCCGGGGTGACGATCAGTCAGGCTCTAATGAACCGTGCCGAGTGGCGCGTCGTAGGTGAGCAGCACGATCAGCCGCTCGATCTGACGCCAGTGGCAGAAATGGATATGGTTGCCGAGGTCGCGGCTGCGATCGGCACGCGCGGCGGCTTCATAGCCCGCATTGTCACCGAAGGCTGCCATCAACTCCGCTGCGTCATCATAGCTTTTGCGGTCGGAAAGATATGGCAACTGCATGTGAACCCCCGAAAATTTCTCGCCGCGATGGAAACCAAAGGTTCAATTGCCGTGCCAGTTTCCCGCTTCCACGGATAGCGGCGGCTTTCGAGGGTGAATGGGCCGTTAGCCAAGTCCCGTTGCGGCACAGTCGTCCTGCAACGGGACTGGGCTGTCTCCCGACGGGACTGGGCTGTCCCGCGACGGGGCGATCAGCAAAGGCTCTGGCCTTGGCGGGCGGGTCGTGGCAAGGGCGGTGCCGATGACGAATGGCAAGAAGAATCCGACCGGCGCGGGCGCCATCATCGCACTGCTGATCCTGGGCGGCGCGATCATTGGCGGTATGATGGGGCAACCGAGTGCGGGGCTGCTGGCCGGAGCGGCGCTGGGGGGCGTAATCGCTCTGTTGCTGTGGTTGCGCGAACGGGGCTGACGGGGCGCCTTGCCGCGCGGGAATTCGCAGCATAGACAGGCGGCATGAAGAAGCATCTGATCGCCATCACCCTTATCCTCCTGCTGATCGCCGGGGGCGTCATTTTCTATCTGGCGCAAGGGGATACGGCGCAGTTGGCGGCGGGTGAGGATACGGGGAAAGAGCCGGTTTTCACCGCCCCCCGAAGCGAACTCATCCCTACCATCAACGTCGCCGAAGTGAAGGCCTGGACGGCGGGCGAGAAGCCGGTGGCGGCGAAGGGCCTTGCCGTGGCGCGCTTTGCCGAGGGGCTGGCGCATCCGCGATCGATGCTGGTCCTGCCCAATGGCGACATATTGGTGGCCGAGACGAACAGCCCGCCCCGCCCCGCCGGGGGGATCGTGGATCGGGTGATGACCTATTTGATGGACAAGGCTGGCGCGGGCGGGCCTTCGCCCAATCGCATCACCTTGCTGCGCGACGCGGATGGCGATGGACGCGCGGAGGTGAAGACGGCTTTCCTGACCGGGCTCAATTCGCCCTATGGCATGGCACTGGTGGACGGAACGCTTTATGTCGCCAATACGGACGCGCTCATGGCTTTCCCCTATAAAGAGGGCGAGACGCGGATCACCGCCAAAGGTCGCAAGATCCTGAACCTGCCCGCGAACGCGCCCAACATGCACTGGACCAAGAGCCTGGTGGCTGGCCCCACGGGGCTGCTCTATGTTGGCGTTGGGTCGAACAGCAATATCGCGGAAGACGGCCTGGATGGGGAGGCAAACCGCGCGGCGGTGCTGGAGGTCAATCCCATGACCGGCGATTATCGCATCTACGCTTCGGGCCTGCGCAATCCGGTGGGGCTGGCTTTCGAACCCAAGAGCGGCGCTTTGTGGGGCGTCGTGAATGAGCGCGACATGCTGGGCAGCGATCTGGTGCCAGATTATCTGACGCGGGTGGAGTTTGGCGGCTTCTATGGCTGGCCGTGGAATTATTGGGGCGGATATGAGGACCGCCGCGTGCAACCGCAACGGCCGGAAGTGCGGGAATATACCAAGCGGCCCGACTATGCGCTGGGCAACCATGTCGCGCCGCTGGGGCTGGCCTTCGCCGACAAGGTGAAGATTGGCGGGGCGTTTACGAACGGCGCATTCGTCGGGCTGCATGGGAGCTGGAACCGCAAGCCTGCCGCCGGTTACAAGGTGGTGTTCGTGCCCTTCGAGGCGAATGGCGAGGTGAGCAAGGCCAAGCCCGTCGATGTGCTGACCGGCTTTCTGGATGCCGATGGCCATGCGCGGGGGCGGCCCGTGGATGTCGCGGGCGACGCGAAGGGCGCGCTGCTGGTCAGCGACGATGTCGGCGGCGTGATCTGGCGGGTGACTGGCAGCAAGTGATTGAGAGCGCGATCGCATTACGCGGGCGCATCCGCATCAAGGCTTCTTTTCCGTCACCCCGGACTTGATCCGGGGTCCCGCTGGCTGGGCGGCGTAAGATAAAAAGCGGGACCCCGGATCAAGTCCGGGGTGACGACAACTCTAACATGATCATGCTTATGGACGATTTCCAAGCGCTCGGAACCGAGTGCTAGTTAGGAAATCGCGGCACACAAAGGATCAGAGCGCGCGGCCGTTGCGGCCCGCCAGTTCAACCACATATTGCCAGGCGACGCGGCCCGAACGGCTGCCGCGCTGGGTTGCCCACTGGATGGCTTCGAGCGGGTCGAAACTGAGGCCGAGGCTGTCCGCATAGCCGGTGACGATGTCGACATAGGCCTGCTGGTCGATGGCGTGGAAGCCGAGGCTGAGGCCGAAGCGATCGGACAGCGCCATCTTGTCATCGATGACGTCGCGTGGATTGACCGGGTCATCCTGCTCCGACAGGTGGCGCGGGACGATGTGGCGGCGGTTAGAGGTGACATAGAGGCGCACATTCGCGGGCCGTGCGGCCGTGCCGCCCTGTAGCAGCGACCGCAAAGCGCGCGCGTCTCCCACGCCGTTTTCGTCGAACCCGAGATCGTCGAGGAAAAGGATGAAGGGGCGCTGCGTCGTGCGCAGGAGGGAGAAAAGACGCGGCAGGCTGTTCAGTTCATCGATCGCGCATTGCAGCAAGGCGATGTCAGCGCCTTCCCGCTGGAGCCGGTCGACGACGGCGGCGACGACTGCGGACTTGCCCGTTCCGCGCGCACCCCAGAGCAGCGCGTCATGGGCAGCATGGCCAGCGGCGTGGCGGCGGGTGTTTTCGAGCAAAGTCGCCTTTTGCGCCTCGATACCGGTCAGAAGGTCGTAATCTACCGGGATGAAGGCATCGACGGCCTGGATCGCGGCGCCGTCCCAAACATAGGCGGGTGCGGCGGCGAGGTCGGCGGAAATGGCCGGTGGCGGCGCGATCCGTTCCAGCGCTTCGGCGATACGGCTGAGAATTTCGTCTTCCATGCGCCGGGCTTAATCCCCGTCCCCCGCCCCGGCAAGCGGCGTGGCCCTGTCATTCTTCTGTCGTAATGGACTTTTACTCTGCCGCGCTGGAGCTTATATCGCGGGGCCGTGACCATCCCAAATCCTGCCTATTCCACCCGGATCAGCCGCTATGGCGCCGAAGCCCTGCGCGAAGCCGCTTTGCTGATCCGCGCGGGCGAGCCGGTCGCGGTGCCGACAGAGACGGTCTATGGGCTGGCCGCCGACGCGACGGACGAAAGCGCGGTCGCGGCGATCTACAGCGCCAAGGGGCGGCCTAGCTTCAACCCGCTGATCGTGCATGTTTCGGACAAGGAGATGGCCGGACGGCTGGCGATCTTTTCACCCGTGGCGGACAAGCTGGCGGCGCGATTTTGGCCGGGCGCGCTGACCATGGTACTGCCGGTACGGGAAGACGGCGGCCTGTCATCGCTGGTGACGGCGGGCTTGCCGACCGTCGCCCTGCGCTTGCCCGCCCACCCCGCCATGCGCGCGCTGATCCGGGAAAGCGGGCGACCACTCGCCGCGCCATCGGCCAATCGCAGCGGTGCGATCAGCCCGACGCGGGCGGAACATGTGCTGGCCAGTTTGAATGGCAAGGTGCGGCTGATCCTGGACGAGGGGCCGACAAGCGAGGGACTGGAGTCAACGATCGTCGCGCCGGAGGACGACCGTATCCGGCTGTTGCGGCCCGGCCCGGTGACGGCGACGATGCTGGAGCAGGCGACGGGCCTTCCGGTCGTGACCGGCGCGGCCGATGCGAACATCGAGGCGCCGGGCCAGTTGGAAAGCCATTATGCGCCGTCAAAACCGGTGCGGCTGAACGCGCTGCGGGCGGAAAAGGACGAATATCTGATCGGCTTTGGCCTGATGCCGTGCAATATCAATTTGAGCCCGGATGCCGATGTGCAGGAGGCTGCGGCAAATCTTTTTGCGGCGCTGCATGTCGCCGATGCGAGCACGGCGACGCATATTGCGGTGGCGCCGATCCCGGATGTGGGGATTGGAGTGGCGATCAACGACCGGTTGCGGCGGGCGGCGGCTTAGGGGTTTATGGACTTTAGCGCCGTTCTGGTGGAGCCTTTCGACAGGCTAAGTGCGGACGGAACCTACGACATGATCATGTTTGAGTGATCGTCACCCCGGACTTGATCCGGGGTCCCGCTTCTTATCTGGCGCTGCTGAGGCAGCGGGACCCTGGGTCAAGCCCAGGGTGACGGAAAAGGGCCTTAGTGTGAATACTTCCGTGTAGACGATCACACTCTAGATTTGGTCATACAACGTCAGCGGAACGTCGCCCCGCCTCAATCACAGTCCCGATAGCCAGCGCGTTTGCATTCGCGGCGGCGTTGTTCATCGGCTTTCTTGCGGTCGCGCGCTTCCCTGGCCTCCTGCTTGCGCATATGGCGGCCATAGTTGCGGTCGGATTCTTCCTGGCTGGTGGTGGCCCAATCTGCGGCCTGCGATCCGGCGCGAACTGGCAGGGTGGCTACGTCCAGCGCCGTCTTTGCGATGCAGCCCGGGAGGGTCAGCATTATTCCGGCTGCGGCAATCGTCGCGAATGGGCGCATTGATATTCCCCTGTGAAATCCCCGCGTGAATGGCATGGCCGGGATTAACCTTAGCCTAAGCGATTTTGCAGGGAATCCACTTTATTCCCGTTCGGGCTGAGCCTGTCGAAGCCTCTTTCTTTTTAAGAGGAGCCGTTGGCTTCGCCGGCCTTCGGCTCGACAGGCTCAGGGCGAACGGAGTAGAGGATGGGATCAGCCCTCGATCCGTTCCGCAAATCCCTTGCGCAGTTTTGCGAGTTTGGGGGGAATGACCGCCATGCAATAGGGGTTACGATCGCCGACGCGGTCCCAATATTTCTGGTGATAATCCTCGGCCGGATACCAGGGAGCGTCCGGTTCGATCGTAGTGACGATCGGATTGACATGGTCCGGTTGCGCGCGGGCGATAGCGGCCTTGGCTTCCGCTTCCTGCTCCGGCGAATGGGGGAAGATGGCGGAGCGATATTGGGTGCCGATGTCGTTGCCCTGACGGTTCAGCGTCGTCGGATCATGCGTCGCGAAAAATATGTCGAGCAGGTCCCCATAGGAGATCATCTCCGGGTCAAAGGCGATGCGGATCGCTTCGGCATGGCCGGTCGCGCCCGAGCAGACCTGCTCATAGCTGGGGTTTGGCAACTGACCGCCTAGATAACCGCTTTCGACCGACCGGACGCCTTTCAGATTTTGATAGACCGCCT
Organism: Sphingobium sp. TomTYG46; assembly: GCF_055396345.1. NCBI lineage: Bacteria > Pseudomonadati > Pseudomonadota > Alphaproteobacteria > Sphingomonadales > Sphingobiaceae > Sphingobium > Sphingobium sp. TomTYG46. Next base: position 368,740 of record NZ_AP027324.1, on the reverse strand, counting down.
CGGTGCACCAGAAGCAGCCACCTGCCAGCGTCGCGATTTCTTCGGCCATTCGCTTGGTTCCTTATCCTGTGTGGAGCACAAGATAGGAATGTTCAGCCAGTCGTTCCAGCCTGCCCAGTGGCTACCTCTGCCTTGGCACGTTCTTCGGCGACCAGTTCCTTGCGCGACAGCTTGCCGACCAGCGTCTTGGGAAGATTCAACCGGACCTCGACCTCGCAGACTTTTTCATGCTTTCCGAGTTGGGGATTAAGCCATGCCTTGAGCGCCTCGCCGTCCGTCTTCGCGCCTTCCTGAAGCGTGACGAACGCTTTGGGGGACTCGCCGCGATAGGGATCGGGGATGCCGATAACGAGCGCCTCTTTCACGTCGGGGTGGTGGTAGAGCACCTCTTCCACCTGGCTGGGGAAGACCTTGAAGCCGCCGACCGCGATCATGTCCTTCAGGCGGTCCACGATCTTCACATAGCCATCCGCGTCGATCAGGCCGACGTCGCCGGTGCGCAGCCAGCCGTCGATGAAGACTTCCTTGTCAGCGTCGGGGCGCTGCCAATAGCCCTTCATGATCTGAGGACCGGCAAAGACTAGTTCGCCCGGTTCGCCGGGCGGCGGCGGCCGTGTGGGGTCTTCCCGATCCACGAGCTTTACGCGCGTTCCGGGGACGGGCTGGCCCACGGTGCCGGGCTTGTTCAGCCCTTCATAGGGGTTGGAGCAGACGACCGGGCTGCTTTCGGTAAGGCCATAGCCTTCGCACAGCTTGGCGCCGGTGGTGGCTTCGAACCGTTTCTTGAGTTCCAGCGGCAAGGGCGCGCCGCCCGAAATGCACAGACGCAGCGAGGAGAAATCGATGTTCGGCGTCGCCGGATGATCGAGCAGCGCCTGGAACATGGTCGGGACGCCGGGCATCGAGGTGGGGCTGGTCCGCTGAATGGCGGCGAGCACCTGCACGGCTTCGAACCGGGGCAGCATCACCATTTCACCCCCGTTCAGCACCGTGCGGTTGAGGACGCAGGTGTTGGCGAAGACATGGAAGAAGGGCAGGACCGCGAGGATGCGATCGACGGCTTCAGGATGCGGATCGATCAGCCGAATCTGCCGCGCATTGGCGGTCAGGTTCTGATGGGTGAGCATCGCGCCCTTGGGCCGCCCGGTGGTGCCGCCGGTATATTGCAGCAGGGCGACGTCGTTGACCGGATCGATTGCGACCGGCGCGGGGTCCTCGCCGTGGCGCAGCAGGTCGGCATAGCTGGTGATGCGCGGGTCGTTCGGGACCGGCGCGGTTTCCTTGCGCTTGAAGAGGCGGAACAGCACCGATTTCGCGGGAGGCAGCACCTCCGCGACGCAGCCGACGATCAGCCGTTCGAGGCTGCTATTGTCGAGCACCTCCTGCGCGGTGGGCAGTAACGCCTTGGCAGACAGGGTGAAGAGGATTTTCGTGCCGCTGTCCTCGACCTGATGTTCCAGTTCGGCGGCGGTATAGAGGGGGGAGAAATTGACGACGGTCGCGCCTGCCATCATCGCTCCATAATAGGCCGCGACATAATGGGGGACGTTGGGAAGGTAGAGGCCTACCCGATCACCCTTGCGCACGCCCAGATCCTGAAGCCCCTTCGAGACCCGGCGGATGACATGGAGCATGTCGCCATAGGTCGTCTTGCGGCCGAGGAAGTCGATCATCACGGCATCGGGATTGGCCGTCGCGCTGTCCACGACCATGTCCACCATCGACATGGGAGGGAAGGACTGATCCCAGGGGAAAGGATGATTATAATGGTCTTTCCAGACCGTCTCGATGCTCTCCATTAACGGAGATGTATGTCAGGCCCCTACTTTACGCAAGCGTAAAGCAGGGCGCGTCAGGGCAGGATCAGACCTGGCCCTGATTGTTGCTGAACGGGTCGAGGATTGTAGCAGCGCCAGAGATCAGCTCCGCCTCGCTCTTCAACGCTTGCTCGGCCCGGCGGGCGGCGTCGTCGCGTTCGCGGCGCAGTTCCTCGATCAGCGCCTCGCGGTCGCCGTCCAGGCGTGAATCGGTCGGCGCTTCGATGCCGAGCTTCTTGGCGGCCTTCGTCACCAGCGCGTCGAGTTCACGCTGCGAACAGAGGCCGAGGGTCACCGGATCCTTGGGCACGATATTGGAGATGTTCCAGTGCGTGCGGTCGCGGATCGCGGCGATGGTGGTGCGGGTGGTGCCGATCAGCTTGCCGATCGCGCCGTCCGAAATTTCCGGGTGGTTGCGGAGGATCCAGGCGATGCCATCGGGCTTGTCCTGACGCTTGGAAACCGGCGTGTAGCGCGGCCCCTTGGTACGGCGGACGGGTTCGGGACCTTTCAGCATCTTCAGGCGATAGTCGGCATTCGCCTCACCCTTGTGGATTTCCTCCATCGTGATTTCATGCGCGCGGACGGGGTCGCGGCCGGTATATTTGGTGCCAGCCGTGTCATCGGCGATCGCCTGCACTTCCAGGATATGCAGCCCGCAAAATTCCGCGATCTGGTCAAAGCTGAGCGCGGTATTGTCGACCAGCCAGCTGGCTGTCGCATGGGGCATGAGAGGCTGGGACACGAGGATTCTCCGGCACTAAAAACAACAAGGGCCGCCCAAGCAGGGCGGCCACGCCCGTCCTGAGATAGTGCAAGAAACCCGGTGGAGCAAGGAAAAGCGTCAGGCCGCGCTGTCTCTGACGACGGGATCGATACAGTGGAGGCCGGTCAGGAATTCGTCGGCGCTGCGTTCCCAGCTGAAGCTGCGGCCATGGGCGGCGCAGGCGCCACGGTCGCAACGCAGCGCAGCGGCGATGGCGTCCTCCAGCCGTTCGGACAGTGCGCCGGTTTCGGGTGTCACGATGTCCACCGGCCCGCTGACCGGATAAGCCGCGACAGGAGTGCCGCATGCCAGCGCCTCGATCATGACGAGGCCGAATGTGTCGGTGCGGCTGGGGAAGACGAACACATCGGCGCCCGCATAGGCGCCCGCCAGTTCCTCGCCGAACAATGGGCCAACGAATTGTGCTTCGGGATAAGCGCGTTGCAGTTGCGCCCGCGCCGGGCCGTCGCCGACGACCACCTTGCTGCCGGGGTGATCATTGGCAAGGAAGGCGTCGAGATTCTTCTCGATAGCGACACGGCCGACATAGAGCTGGATGGGGCGCGGGAGATTGGCGAATACCGCAGGCGGCTTCGCCTCGGGTGTGAAGGCGGACAGGTCCACGCCCCTGCCCCATGGCCGCACCTGCACCAATCCATGGGCGCGCAGTTGCTGCCGCACCGATCGGGTGGAGACCAGTACCGCGCGGGCGGGACCATGAAACCAGCGAATGTAGGACCAGAACCAGCGCGCGGGCAGTCCTGTCCGGCGCGAGACATAATCGGGAAAATGGGTGTGATAGGCGGTGGTGAACGGCACCCCGCCACGCAGGCACCAGCGACGCGCGGCAAGGCAAAGCGGTCCTTCCGTCGCGAGATGGACGGCGTCCGGCTCAAAGGCGGCGATCGCATCACCCACCACGCCCGATCGCACGAAGGCCAGGCGGATTTCTGGATAGGTCGGACAGGGGAAGGAGCCATAGAGATCGGGCGAGATGACCTTGACGGCATGCCCCCGCGCCTCCAACTCCGCCTGAATGGTCTGGAGCGTTCGCACGACACCATTCACTTGAGGCGACCAGGCGTCGGTCACGATGACGATGCGCATCAGGCGGCGATCCTCACCTGATCGCCGACGGCGCGCGCCGCGACTTCATCAGCCCAATGCAGCACCTCCATACGGCCGTCAAAATGTTCGACCAGAGCGGTGCATCCTTCAACCCAGTCGCCGTCATTATAATATTGGATGCCGCCAATCTCCCGCATCTCGGCATTGTGGATGTGTCCGCAGACTACGCCATCGACGCCGCGTGATCCAGCCTCATGCGAAACCACTTCTTCAAATCGGGAGATGAACTCGACGGCGTTCTTGACCTTGTGCTTGGCCATTTTGCTGAGCGACCAATAGGGCAGACCCATGCGCTGGCGCACGGCGTTCACCACGACGTTAAGGCGCATCAGCAAACCATAGGCGGCGTCTCCCACGAAGGCGAGCCAGCGGTGGGCCAGCATGATCGTGTCGAACTCATCGCCGTGCAGGACGAGGAGCTTGCGGCCGTCGGCGGTCTCATGGATCGCCTTGCGCCTGATCTCGACCCCGCCAAAGCTGAGGCCCGTGAACTGGCGGAACATCTCGTCATGATTGCCGGGGATGTAGACGACGCGGGTGCCGCGTTTGGCGCGCTTCATGATGCGCCATACCACGTCATTATGTGCAGCGGGCCAATAGAAGCGCTTCTTGAGGCGCCAGCCGTCGATGATGTCGCCGACCAGATACATGGTCTCGCTATCGACGCTGTCGAGAAAGTCGATCAGCAGCTTGGCATTGCAACCGCGCGTGCCAAGATGGATGTCCGATATCCAGATGGTGCGGAACCGGCGACGCTTGCCTGCATGCTCCGGGGTGTCGAAGCGCTGAGTACTTTCGTCCATGTCGGCCAGGAAAGGCAGGCGCGTGACGGCATTCATGATGCGACCCTTGGAGCTGTTGTCCTCGGGGCCGAATCCTTAGTCGCGCAATGTTACATTCCCGCAGCGAATGTGACGGAAATGCTACCTTCTGTGGCTTTTCAGACCGTTAGTACGATCTTGCCGAAATGCTCGCCCGCGTCCATCCGCGCATGCGCTCGTGCTGCCTGCGCCAAGGGAAAACGCTGATCCATCGCCGGACGGAGCTTTCCTTCCTCCACAAAATGCCAGACCTCACGGATCAGTTCATCGGCCACTAGGCTCTTGAAACCGGACGAGCGCGGGCGCAGCGTCGATCCGGTGAGCGTCAGCCTGCGCGTCATCACCGTTGGCAGGAAGATTTCCGCCTTCGCCCCGCCCAGCACCGCGATCGTCACATGGCGGCCATCTTCGGCAAGGCACTGGAGATTGCGCGGCACATAGTCGCCACCCACCATGTCCAGCACCGCCTGCACGCCCCGGCCAGCGGTGATACGCTTCACCTGCTCGACGAAGTCTTGATCGCGATAGTTGATCGCATGATGCGCGCCCCAAGCTTTCGCCTGCTCGCATTTCGCGTCGCTCCCGCAGGTGACGATGATCGTGATATCGAACAGGCGGCAAAGCGATATCGCCATAGTGCCGATGCCGCTGGTCCCGCCATGCACCAGCACGGTATCGCCTCCCGCGACATAGGCGCGCTCGAACAGGTTGGTCCATACGGTGAAGAGCGTTTCGGGCAAGGCGGCGGCTTCGACAATGTCATAGCCATCGGGCACGGAAAGGCATTGACCAGCAGGCGCCACCGCATATTCGGCATAGCCTCCGCCAGTCAGCAAAGCGCACACGCGTTGGCCGATCAACTGCTCCGCGCTGCTACCAGCCCCTACGATCGTGCCAGACACCTCCAGCCCCGGAATATCGGAAGCACCGGGCGGCGGCGGATACTTGCCCTGCCGCTGCAACACATCGGGCCGGTTCACGCCTGCCGCCGCGACCCGGATCAACACTTCATCCGCCGCCGGAACAGGGATTGGCCGACGCTCAGGCACCAACGCTTCAGGGCCGCCGGGAACGGGGATAGCGATAGCCATCATCTCATCAGGCAGCGCCGTCTCAACCCGCATGATGATTAGTCCCCAGCAACGATGTTAAACCACAGTTGAAATCGACGAGCGGCATCAGGGCCTTATTGACAGACCAGCCTTCGCGGTCAACATTGGCATGCATGGACATGGACGACGATCTGCCTCGCAAGATTGATGATCCGCTGGCCCAACTGCTTCGACAGGATTTGGGTCCGCTGTCGGTTGCCGATCTGGAAGAGCGCGTCACGGCGCTGGAGGGCGAAATCGCCCGGACCCGATCAAAAATTGAAAGCGCTGTTAACCACAAATCAAGTGCCGAGGCGTTATTCAAGCGATGAACCCGCGCACCGCCCCCAGCGGCCCTGACAAGGGTCTCATCGGGTGCGGGCAGTCTGGCAATTCCGGCGATCAGGGACCCCTCCTTGATCCGCCGTCGAGCAATGCCGACATATGGTTCAAGTCAGCCCCTCTTTGGGGCTCAGGAGTAGAATAGAAATGCCATCTTTCGCACCCGCCCTTGAAACCACGTTGCACAACGCGCTGACCCATGCGTCGGAGCGCCGCCACGAATATGCGACGCTGGAGCATCTGCTCCTCGCGCTGATCGATGACGAGCATGCTTCGAAGGTGATGCAGGCGTGCGGTGTAGAGCTTGGCGAACTTGGTGACGCCGTCACCCAATATCTCGACAGTGAACTCGACAGCCTGAAGGTGGAGGGCTCAAGCGATCCCTCCCCCACCAGCGGTTTCCAGCGCGTGGTTCAGCGCGCCATCTTGCACGTGCAATCTTCCGGAAAGGATGAAGTGACGGGAGCCAATGTGCTCGTCGCGCTTTTCTCCGAGAGGGAGAGTTACGCCGTCTATTTCCTCCAGCAGCAGGACATGAGCCGTCTCGATGCCGTCAGCTATATCAGCCACGGCGTCGGCAAGGGTACTGCCGCTCCCGAACAGAGCGCCGCCAAGGGCGCCCCGGAAGAGGAAAAGAAGGCGCAGGACAGCAAGGGCAAGAAGGACAGTGCCTTGGAGCAGTTCACGGTCAACCTCAACGAGAAGGCGATGCGGGGCAAGGTTGACCCGCTGATTGGCCGCAGCGCCGAAGTCGACCGGACGATCCAGATCCTGTGCCGCAGGTCGAAGAACAACCCCCTCTATGTCGGCGATCCGGGCGTGGGCAAAACCGCCATCGCCGAGGGCCTCGCGCGCAAGATCGTGGAGGGCGATGTTCCCGATGTTCTGAAGGAAGCGGTGATCTACTCGCTCGACATGGGCGCGCTGCTGGCTGGCACCCGCTATCGCGGCGATTTCGAGGAGCGGCTGAAGGCGGTCGTCACCGAGCTTGAGAAGATGCCGCATGCGGTGCTCTTCATTGACGAAATCCACACCGTGATCGGCGCTGGCGCAACCAGCGGCGGCGCGATGGATGCGTCAAACCTGCTCAAGCCCGCTTTGTCAGGCGGCACGATCCGTTGCATCGGCTCGACCACCTACAAGGAATTCCGTAACCATTTCGAGAAGGACCGCGCCCTGCTGCGCCGGTTCCAGAAGATCGACGTCAACGAACCGACCATCGAGGACACGATCAAGATTCTCGCCGGGCTGCGCAGCGCTTTCGAGGAACATCACAACGTCCGCTATACGCCTGACGCGATCAAGGCGGCGGTTGAGCTTTCAGCGCGCTATATCAACGACCGCAAGCTGCCCGACAAGGCCATCGACGTGATCGACGAAGTCGGCGCGATGCAGATGCTGGTGGTGCCCAGCAAGCGCAAGAAGACGATCACCCCCAAGGAGATCGAGCAGGTCATCGCGACCATGGCGCGCATTCCGCCCAAGACCGTCTCGGCCGACGACAAGTCGGTGCTGGGCTCGCTGGACACCGACCTGAAGCGTGTCGTCTTCGGCCAGAACCGGGCGATCGAGATACTGTCCTCCGCGATCAAGCTGTCGCGGGCGGGCCTGCGCGATCCGGAAAAGCCGATCGGCAGCTATCTCTTCTCCGGCCCCACCGGCGTCGGCAAGACAGAGGTCGCGCGTCAGCTCGCCAACCTGCTCGGCATCCCGCTCCAGCGTTTCGACATGTCGGAATATATGGAACGCCACTCGGTCAGCCGCCTGATCGGCGCGCCTCCGGGCTATGTCGGCTATGATCAGGGCGGCTTGCTGACCGATGCTGTGGACCAGAATCCGCACAGCGTCCTGCTGCTGGACGAGATCGAGAAGGCGCATCCGGACCTGTTCAACATCCTGTTGCAGGTGATGGATAATGGCCGCCTGACCGATCACCATGGCAAGACGGTGGACTTCCGCAACACCATCCTCATCATGACCACCAATGCGGGTGCGTCGGATATGGCGAAGGAAAGCATCGGCTTCGGCGAACTGACCCGCGACGATGTGCAGGAGGATGCGGTGAAGAAGCTCTTCACCCCCGAATTCCGCAACCGTCTCGATGCCATCGTTCCATTCGGCTATCTGCCGCCGGAAATCGTGGCACGGGTCATCGACAAGTTCGTGCTCCAGCTCGAACTGCAACTGGCCGACCGCGACGTCCACATCACGCTGGACGACGATGCCAAGGGCTGGCTGACCAAGAAGGGTTACGACAAGCTCTACGGCGCGCGCCCGATGGGCCGCCTGATGCAGGAAAAGATCAAGCAGCCGCTCGCCGAGGAACTGCTGTTCGGCAAGCTGGTCCATGGAGGCGAAGTCCATGTCCGGCTGAAGGACGAGGCGCTGGCCTTTGAAATCACCCCGGCCGCTCCGAAAAAGGGCAAGAAGGGTGGCAAGGCGAAGCCCGCGGAATCGGCGAAGTAAGCAGGCCAAGGCACGAGATATGAAAGGGCGGCTCCCCACGGCCGCCCTTTCTTTTTGGGCAAAGCCTGCGAGCGTCAGGAGTATCGCATCCCCCTCCCGCAAGCGGGAGGGGGTAAGGGGGTGGGCAAGCGCAACATCAAAGGCGATCTGAAACGGCCACCCCCACAATCAAAATTCCATTGGCCGACACCACCAGCATTTGCCAATCTGGCGCCCGCAAATTCCAACCACGTCTTCACGAGGGAAGAATAATATGGCCAAAGACATCACCTTCTACACCAACCCCATGTCGCGCGGGCAGATCGCACGCTGGATGCTGGAAGAAGTTGGCCAACCCTATGACATGATCATCCTGGACTATGGCACCACCATGAAGGCGGCCGATTATCTCGCCATCAATCCGATGGGCAAGGTTCCCGCCATCGTCCATCGGAGCAAGGTCGTGACGGAAGCCGCCGCGATCTGCGCTTATCTGGCCGACGCTTTCCCCGCCGCAGCCCTGGCGCCTCCGCCGGATCGGCGGGCGGAGTATTATCGCTGGCTGTTCTTCGCGGCAGGCCCGGTCGAAGCGGCTGTTTCCAACAAGGCGATGGGCCTCACCGTTCCTGAAGACCGCGAACGCTCCATGGGCTACGGCAACTATGATCAGACTCTCGCAACGCTGGAACAGGCCGTGTCGGGCGATCAATGGATTTGCGGAGACCAATTCACTGCGGCCGACGTCTATGTCGGCTCCCAGATCGACTGGGGATTGAGCTTCGGCACGATGGACAGCCGCCCAGCTTTCGAAACCTACGCCGCCCGCCTGCGCGAGCGACCCGCTTACAAGCGGCAGAAGGAACTAGACGGCGCCCTCATCGCCCGGATGCAGAAACCGGCCTGAACTCTCAAACCCTTGCATAGCAAAAGGCCCGGCGGATCGCTCCACCGGGCCTTTTTAGTTCGTCTACAAAATCGCGATCAGCGGCGATCACCCATGAAGCGCAGCAGGAACAGGAACATGTTGATGAAGTCGAGATAGAGGTTCAGCGCCCCCATCACCACCGACTTACCCATCATGTCCGTGCCCGCCACATGCGCGTAGATGCTCTTGATCTTCTGCGTGTCATAAGCGGTCAGGCCCGCGAACAGCAGCACACCGATGAAGCTGATCACCATGTCCATGGCGCTCGACCGCAGGAACAGGTTGATGAGCGAAGCGACCAGCAGGCCAACCACGCCCATGATCAGGAAGGTGCCAAAGCCTGAAAGATCCTTCTTCGTCGTGTAGCCCCACAGGCTAAGGCCAGCGAAAGCCGCCGCCGTCGCGAAGAAGGTCTGCGCCACCGAAGTACCTGTATAAACAAGCAGAACGGAAGAGAGCGACAGCCCCATCATTGCGGCATAGGCCCAGAACATGGCCTGCATAGCGACCGTCGACAGACGGTTGATGCCAAAGCTCATGATCATCACGAACGCCAGCGGCGCGAGCATGATCACATATTTGAGAATGCCGGGGCCAGCCAGGATCTGATAAGCCAGCCCGCTCGACGCAAACAGCATGGCAACGACGCCCGTCAGCAGCACGCCGCTCGCCATGTAATTGTAAACCGACAGCATATAGCTGCGCAGGCCAGCGTCGAAAGCCTCGCCGCGCGCAACCGTCGTCCCGCCGAAACCGGCAATGTTCGAGCGGGGGTCAGACCAATTGGCCATGAGATAATCTCCTTCACCGGCGCACTCCGCCGACATCGCTATTATCGCGATATCTGGCCCCTAATTCAAGGGAAGAGCGACCGGAGCGCTAACGACGTAGGATGGTTTCCCGGCTTTCTCTTCCAGCGCACCCACTCCACCCTTCCTCCGCTTCCGCTGACACAATTCCCCATGCTCGCTATAATGGCCTCATGCACCGCTTGTTCGTCGCCATTCGCCCGCCTGAGCCGATCCGGGCGCGCTTGTTGTCATTGATGAGCGGCATCGCTGGCGCGCGATGGCAGAGCGAGGATCAACTGCACCTGACGTCGCGCTTTGTCGGAAACGCCGATCGGCATCAGGCCAATGACCTGGCCGAGGCGCTGGCAGCCGTGCGCTTCGCTCCTTTCGCGATCTCCGTGTCCGGCCTTGGACAGTTTGAGCGCAAAGGGCGAACCGACACATTATGGGCAGCCGTTCACCCTCACGATGCGCTCGACCAACTCCATCGAAAGATCGACCGCACCTGTGTCGCGGCGGGCTTTCCGGCTGAGCAACGCGCCTACCTACCGCACATCACTCTGGCGCGCTTCGGCCGTGACGCAGGCAGCACGGACGGGTTCCTGACCTATCATTCCGGGCTTTCAAGTCCTCCATTTCTGGTGGATGAATTTGCCCTGTTCGAAAGCCACCTGACGCAGAATGGAGCGCATTACGAGATGGCGGCGGTATATCTCGCCGATCCCTCCGCTCTCTAAAATACGTGTCCCTTGGCGTCTTCAGTCGGCGGACAATATACCACAGGCGATGCGCCCACCTGCGTTACCCGCAGGATCAGTCTTGTTGTCATCCGCCTGCGCATGGATCACGATGGCGGCACCATCAGCGTCCAGGACCGCATCGGTTCCGCCGCGCAAGGTCGCGCCGGAGACCACAAATTCCATTCGCCCAGTCCCATCCGGACCCGCGGTCAGGTTCGGCATGTCTCCCATGTGCATGCCTGCCGGGTTATCCCGGCCATGTTGGCGCGCGGTTGGATTCCAATGGCCGCCCGCGCTGGTGAAGTCGGGCGGCGTGCATGTTCCGGTCATGTGGATATGGACCGCATGAACACCAGGCGTGAGCCCGCTTGCCCGAACATCGACATGCAGGCCGTCCGTCGCTTGCGTAACCTTCGCTTCGCCCCGAGCCGACCCGTCCGCAGCCAGCAAGACGGCGCGTGCATTTGGCACCCCGGCCGACGCGGAATTCACAGCACCGCCATCCCCGCTCGTGCAGGCGGTAAGGCAAAGTGCGAGAGGCGCAAAGACGATTAGGGCGTTTTTCATGATCAATGCACTCCCGGTGAAAAATCAAAACATCGTGCGCAAAAGCGGGAAACTGTATTCGGCAAAGCCAACGTGGCAACAAATAATCAAGTGCCCATCCGCGTTTGATCTAATGCGGCGCACTCTCACTGGCGAACGCGGCAAGATGCCATTTGTTGCGCATATAGTAGCGGTCTCCCCAACGCTGACGGCCAGATGGTGAAGATACACCCGCTCGCTGGTCGATGCGCCTGATCACCGCAAAGGAAAAGGGGCCAGTCTTTCGACCAGCCCCTCAACCTAGTTTCCATCCGCGAAGATGGAAATCTTGCTTACTGACCCGAACCCGGACCGTAAGTGATTTCCACGCGACGGTTCTGCAGTTCGCGAACACCGTCGGCTGTTTCGACGCGGGGGTTCGATTCACCGAACGCCTGGGTCGTGATCACGCCGTCAGGAATGCCCTTCGACGAGATGTAGGCCTTGACCGCATCAGCACGGCGCTGCGACAGGCCGACGTTGTACGATGCCGAACCCGAGCGATCCGCATAACCTGCCAGCATGACCTGGGCGCTGCCGCAGTTGCTGTAGGCCGAAACCGCGTTGTCCAGAATGGTGGCGGCGTCAGGCGTGATGTCCGACTTGTCCCATTCGAAGAAGACGATGTACGGCCCAGGGCTGCACTCAGCGACCGGCGGAGGCGGCGGCGGAGGCGGCGGGGGCGGCGGGGGCGGCGGCGGGGGCGGCGGAGGAGCAGCCGGTTCGCCACCGAAGTTATACGTCAGACCCAGCAGAAGGCTGTGCGTACGCAGCTTGGTGGTGACATCGCCACCGGCCACGCCCACCGAAGTGGTGTAGGCCGGAACCAGGTCAATGTTGTCCTGGTTGAAGAAGCGATACTTCAGCGAGACGTCAACATTGTTGGTCAGCGGATAACGAACGCCCGCAATCGCCTGCCAGGCGAAGCCGGTGTCGCTGTCGTTGACCAGGTCGTTGGCCAGCTTGGCACGCGAAACGCCGACGCCGCCACCGACGAAGCCCTGCAGGCCGTCGTCCGAACCGAAGTCAAGCAGACCGTTCAGCATGAACGAAAGGGCCGACGCGGAACCGCCGAAACCGCTCTTGTCCAGATCGACCTTGGCGCGCTTGTAACCAGCTTCGGCTTCAAGACGGAAACCGCCGAAGTCGTAACCGATGACCGCATCACCGTCCCAACCCTTGTGGTAGTCGACATTTTCCAGGGTGGTGCTGGCAGTGCCAAGACCAGTCGTTGGATCGATACCGGGGGTGAAAGTGATGTCCTGATCTTCAACGATGGTAACGCCGGAATCGATACCGATATACCAGCTGTTATCACGCGCCAGGGCCGGGGTGGCCAGGGCGGAGGAGGCAAGCACAGCCGCGAGGGCAAGCTTCCGCATTTGAATTCCCCTTTCAAAAGTGTCACGAAGGACTGCTGAAACCATGTATCGGCAAGAAAGTTTCATGGCAAGTCCACAATTGGTGAAACTGTTGCTCAAATGCATCACACAGCTCCAGAAGCCCCATAGCATAAGCATTTCCGTGCACCTCTATTGTAAAAGCCGGACATGCCACAAGTCATGGCTCGATCAGTCCGTGACTGCGCATCGCATTTAAAATCGCCACCAGGGAACTTCTAGCCTCACTGTCGATGGAGCTTCCCCCCACGGGGTTTGCTATGGCCGGTTGCCGGGTCCCGGCAACCCTCTCGCCCCCCACATAGAAGCCGTCGCCCCGCACCGCTGCATCCTGCCAATCGCCGCCATCGAAATACATCATATGACCTCGATCCACGACCCGCAGCGTCAGGCCCATTCGGGGCGCGGCAAACCGCCATCCGCCTCCAGTCCAACAGGCGACCGATCCATCCTGCCCCGACCAGCTTCCTGAAGCGCCATCCGCCACGATCCAGCACTGGCCGTCGTCGGGCGAAGTTGGCGGCACATCCTCGTCCGCGCTTTCGACCGCGCCATGCAGCAGCATGTCGATCCGTGCCAGCGCCTCGTTGTGAAAGACTTCCTTCTGTGCCTGTCCGGCGAAAAGGTGGGGCAAGGCCCAGCGGGGCGTCGCATCGCTCGTCATGATCGAACTTCCTTTTTCCAATTGTCGGTTATCAAAGCGGCAAGACGATCCGCGTCGGCCGTCCCAGAGCAAAAGAGCCGATCTGCCGCACCTCGATCGTCAATGCGCCGCCGCCGTCCGCGTCGAATGCGTCCGCGTCATATGTCCATGACGGCGATGTGGTTTCGACCCGGCGCATCAGGGCGCCATCCGCCAGCACCCGCAGTTCGTAACGCTCGCTTTCCTCGCCCAACGGCACATCCGCCCCGCTGATCCAGCGCCAGCCATTCCTGCTCCGCCGGACCCAGCTCAGATCCCATCCGCCCGCCCCGTCGGCAACGGCGCGAAGGTGAACGGGCGCCACCGGCGTTACCGCTTCCCCGCTGACGGTCAGCTCTGCCTCCACCGGTTCCGCATCGCCAATCCCGACCGCCGAAAGCCGCAATGTGCTACCGATCTCGCCATTGCCCAGGCCGGCAAATGGTTCAGCCAGCCGCTCTTCCTCGATCAGCAGAAACGGCTCGCCAGCGACATGCCCACCCATCGCCCATTCCGTCCCGAACAATCCCCGCCGCAATCCCTCCAGCCGGAAGCTCGCCCCCCCCGTCTGCACCGCGCGGGAAAATTGCAGAAGCTCCCGTCCAATCATGCAAAGATTGCGCCCCTGCGCCAAAGCCGCCTCATCCGCGTCGCCCAGTTCCATGTCCGCCGACAGCAGCGTAACATGCAGGCTGTTGACCAGATCGATCAGAGCCCAGCTCCCCTGCCCCAACGCCTCGTCGGCCTCCCCCATCACGGCGCGCGGCGCGGTGCGGCCGACCGGATTGGCTTCTCCCGTATCGCTCATCACGAACAGGGCCGCGTTCCTCCACCCTTCCCCGCCACTGGCCGCCGCAACGATCAACGGCGCGGTGGCCGCCGCCTCCCGCAGCGGTGGAAGGTCGGTCAGCATCAATATGGTAGGTCCATGCGGCGCATCCGTTTGCCGCACGATCGCGCCGGAGGACGCTCCCGCAGGCAGGACGCCCCCCGCCCCCGGCACCCGCCGCAGCGCCAGCCGCACCGCCATGGCTTCCCACTCCCGTTCCTCTACCCGCCAGCGGCCCGGCATGGCCTCGACCGTCACCAGATCACCGGGCTCATGGCGCAGCGCTTCCCATCCGCAACGCAGCGTCATGGCCGATCGGCCCGTCCAGTCATGACCAAGATGACGGGCCGCCAGACGGCGCGCGGCATCGCCCGACATGGTGACCGGCAGATCGATCCCGCGCTCGACCCGCCCCGCCCCCGGCCGACTGACGCGCTGCACCCCCGCCTGACAGTCCCGCGCCGCATCATAATGGCGCAGCGACAGGGCCAACGGCACCGCATCGGCGCTCTCCCCCGACTGTTCGACGGCATCGATGGCACGGCCATTGATACGCTTGCACAGAGTGCCCGCGCCGATCTCACCACCCGTCTCATCGCCCCCCGTGCCGGTCAGCCGCAGTCCGTCCTCATCAGCAACAAACGCAAGGTCCCATGCCTCCACCAGCGGACCAATCGCGTCGATCACATCAGCTCCGCCCGCCGCGAAGCCATCGACGGTTCCATCTGCAACCGCCTCAAGGATACCCCCACTCAGATCCACGGCCACCGTGTCGATCGTCACCACCCCGTCATCCGCCTCCACCTCAAAGGTCAGCGACGGAATGCGGTTCCCAAAATCGGCGAGTTGCAAATCCTCGAACACCGCATAGGAGATGCCCCGATGCCCCGGCGTCCGGTCAACACCCTCCGCCGAAGCGATGAGCGGATCGGCAGCCTGATCCTCGCCGCCCAAATGCAGGCGGAACGCGCTCAACCCCGACTTGAAATCCCCGCCCACGCCGCGCAGCAAATTGCCGTCCGCCCAGATGCGTCGCACCGCCCGCACCCTGCGCGCCGACAATGCGACGGCGAAACTGGCCGAATAGCTGTAGCTGGTAACGCTCGGCCGCCCCTTGCCGCCGCCGCTCCTGTTGCGCTTTTCCTTAAGGTCGGTCGCCCAGATCACCGAACCAGCGGCCCGCATCGTGCCGAACAGCTTCGGGATCTGCGCGCCATAGCTTGATGTCTGCAACTGCAACTCGGTCAGCCGCCTGCCCTCGCGCCCCTTCGGTTTGAACAGCACCGCCTGATCCAGACTGCTGCCGATCAGCCCGCCGATCGCACCGCCCAACGGCCCGCCGATCGCCGTGCCCAGCGCCGTCAGCACTAAAGTCGCCATGTCTGCTCCTATATCACCCGCCAATGGCCAATGACGGGCCAGGGCGAAGGCCCCGGCGTCTCGACCACGCGCCCCAGGCCCGCATGGGCGTGCACATGCCCGCCGGGGACCAAAATCATCAGATGCAATTGCAGCGGCCCCGGCCGCACCAGCGCCAGGTCGCCCGCCTGCCCCTGCTCAACCGCCTGCAAACCCGCCTGCTCCAGCCAGTCGCGCGCCAACGCCGCATCGCCCGACCGCAGCCCATAGCCTCGCGGCGCGGCACCCCGATGCCCCGCCTCCGCCAGCGCCAGAGCCGCCAGCCCGACGCAATCAATACCGCTCGTCCTGCTGCGCCCTTGCAGCCGGAAAGCCACCCCCACCAGATCGCGCGCCGCCGCCACGATCCGGTTCGCTTGTTCGCCGCTCACGCTCCCGGATAGCGCGTCAGAAGGTCCGTCCCCGGCAAATAGGGCTCCCCCCTGAAGTTCACGACATTGGCGAAGCGGGTCCGGCATGTGTCCAGCTGCCGGTCGCAGCCTTCCGTCAGCAGCGCCAGCGTCCCCGCCGCCACCGCAAAGGATGGCGGATCGGCCAGCGTCATCCCACTAGCGCCATTATCCACGACGGCCTGCACCGCTCCGGCATTGGCGCCCGTCAGCCACCGCAAAGTGCCAAAGGCATAGACGCCCACCGCCAACCCCGCCGCACTCACCTCCACATCATCGACAGCGGACACCGCCACGACCTTCCGCCGTCCCGCCAGATCTACACGACACTGCCGGTCCCCCAGCCGCGCCCGGCAATCAGGCGAAGTAGAGGGCGCAACCGGAGCCTTCAGCGCCGCCATCGCCCCCACCAGTTCCGCCGTGAACGCCCCGCCCTTGCGCGCCACGCTCCCAATCTCGCCCTTCGCCAGCAGCAGCCACATGACGCCCGGCGCGTCCCACTCCGTCAGCCGCAACTCCAGCGCAGCCCCGTCCCAGCGCCCCGCCATCAGGTCCGCCTCATTGATCGCATCCGCAATCAGCGCGCCCTGCAAGTCGGTATCGCCCGCCTCAGCACTAATTCCACTGCGAACGGCCGAAGGCGTCATCCCCGGCGCGGCGCGATAGCGCACATGCCCAATCTCCAGATCGCGGTCATGGCTCGTCAGCCCGATCGTCACCCCATCCCGCCGCTCCAGCCGCCAGCAGAAAGCGAGCGTCGCGAGTGGCTTGTCCAAAGCCTCCACCCCGCTCATTCCCGTATCTCCACCAGCGGCACCGAAGGCACGTCGCCCGCCGCAAAGGTCGCGCGGTTGATGTCCAGCCGATCTTCGGCAAAGCGCACCGGCACGTCGAAACGGAACCCCGCCGTCAGCAGTGCCTCTTCCGCCGGAGCCTCGTCGAACGCGATGATGCCCAGCCCCGCATGGCTCCAGCCACTCATCAACTCGACGCCATCCACTGCCACGCGAATGCTTCCCGTAACCGGCCGGGTGATCCGACGCACCTGCGCCTCCTCACCCTCGCCATAGTAGCGCTGCAACGGAAACTCCGTCCGCACACCATCCCCCGTCCCCAGACGCTGATCCAGCGCGCCCGGCGCCATCCCCGGCGCACAGCTGCGATCATCATAGGGATCGGTAAAGCGGAACCCCCGCGCCGCCCCGCGCCGCGCCCGGAAAAAAGCGATCAGCTCGACAATGTCCGCCTCCGATCGCACCCCCGGCCCCGCATCGAAGGACAGCCGCGCATCCGCCCAGTCACTGCTCCGCCGCTCATGGCCGGACGGGCTCTCCACCACCTGCGTGGAAAAAGCAGGCGACAGGCTCGCGTCCCGCCCGATGGCGATCGGAAACGCCACATCGTCAAAGGCTTGCATCTCATCATCCCCCTGAAGTCTGAAGCAGGTGAAGCCATCCCGCGCCACCTGTGGCAGCGCCCAGACAAAGGTCGCCGCCGTCCCCCGCCGCACCGCCGCCTCCGCCGCGTCAGCAATCTGCCGCCACTGCGCCGCCTGCTCGCCCAGCAGTACGAAGCCCGAAAAATAATGCTGCTCTTCCACCGGATAGCCGAGCCGCGCAGTCGCCACCTCGATCCCCCGAGCCGTCCGCGTAGGGCGCCCCTCCGTCACCCAGTCATAATCCTCCAGCTGCAACACATCGAAGGCTGGCGCAGCCCACCCCACTGGCATGTTCGCTCGCTTCGCCTCCGGCGCGAGCGGGTCCAGCACCGTCGGCAGATAGGCGAGCAAATGCGTAACCGCCCCCGGTGCCACTCCCTTCACCCAGGCACAGAGCGCCGCCGTCGAAGCCGCCAGCACCGCCCCCGCCTGATCCAGCAGAGCCTTATGCGGGCCGCTCAACGTCCCCCGCACGTCGCTGATCGACACCGGACTTCCACCAAAGGCCGCCCGCGCCGCATCATCATAAATGCAGATCCGCCCATCGGCAGGCATCACCCACCACCATGGCTCCCCAACCTGAAACCTGATCGGAATCCCGGCGCTCAAACCAATGGAAACAAAGGCTCCCGCCACCAACCGCAAATAGCTCATCGCCCCGTCATGCGCAGGCGACAAAAGAGTCGAAGGCGGCGACCATCCGGTCAGCGCCGGATCACCATTCTCCGCCCGCTGTTTCCAGTCATTCCAGCAATGCGCGTCGAGCAGCTCATAGGAAAGCGACCAGATCACCCCTAGCCCCAGAGCCTTCGCCCGCCGCGCAAAGTCTGCATGCCAGGCCGCACAAGGCGCGTTCAGCACACCACCCGCCAGGCTCACATAAAAACCACCACCCAGCGGTTCGAGCCGGAAATAATGGCTCATCCCCACATAATGATTGATGTCGCCGCGATAGCCCAGCGCATGGATCGCCTCGACGATCCGTTCAGGCGTCTGGTTGAAACAATCATCATAGCCGGTCGCCATCGACAACCCATGATCCGGCACCATCACATCGCCGACGCTCAGCACCGATCCCGCGCCATCACAGCGCATGTTGGACAGCTCGACCCAGCCGTCCACGCCCGCCGCGAAAGCCGTAGTCCCCGCATCATAGCCCGGCGGTGCAAGGGAAATGAACATCCGATCCACATCACCCGCCCAAACCGGATCAGCCTCGCCCGGCAGCAGGAACCCGCCATCCAGATCGGCAAAATCCAGCACAATCTGCGCATCTTCCGCCGACCCGCTCGCATAGTTCCAAAGCCGCACATACCAGGACCTCGGATCGCCCTCCGCGTCGCGTCCCTCAATCGTCAGCGTTGGCCCATGCACCTCGTCCAGCCGCTTCAGCCCCCCGCTCCGCCAGCGGAACCGCAACACGCAATCCCGGAAATCCCGCGCCGTCTCATAGGCCAGCAGCGGATGGCCCCACTTGTCCTCCGCCTCCCAGATCAGCCCCGCCAGATCGCCCGAGCCATAAAAGACCGCATCCACCCGCAAAGCATCCGGCGCCGTCGTGACAACGCTCGCCATCATCGGCCGAGGGAAGTTCACCGTCCAATGCGTTGGCGCAAAACGCTTCATGAAGCGCTCCTCCTGCCCCCGCCGCCCATCTGCCAGCCAATAGCCAAGCCCACTCATCCGTTCAGCGCCCCCCTGACCGCCCGCGCCACCTGCCGCGCACTTCGCGCCAGCATCCGCGCATTGTCGAACCCTTCGCCACGCCCCTGCACGGCTATGTTCACACGCACGTCCCGCGCAGCACCGCTGCCATTCGCCATCACCTGCCCGCTAGCCGTCGGCACGAACAACTCAGGCCCCCGCTCACCCACGACATAGGCCCGCCCCGGCGACACCGGCCCGCCAGTAGCCCGCCCCGGCAAGCCCAGCGCCGCACCCGCCAACGTCAGCAACGAACCCCCAACGGCCCCAACACTAGCCGCGCCAGACCGCACCGCCCCCGCCGCAATCTCCTCCAGCACGGACAAGGCAACCTGCTTCAGCTCCTCAAAGCCAAAACGCCCACTCCGCACCGCGCGAAGCAACCCCTGCTCAATCCGCCGTCCAGCCCGCTCCGCCCCCGAAGCCAACGGCCCCTCCAACTCCCCCCGCATCGCCTCCACATCGCGCGACAGGCCCTGCGTATCCGCCCGAACCCGCACCACCAGCGTCTCGATTTCCTCGTCCATCCCACCTCCCGCACACATAAAAAAGCCCCTCCCCTTCAGGGGAGGGGTTGGGGTGGGGGCATGCCCCACACGATACCTCCGTTCGTTCGAGTGCAGTCGAGAAACGGAAAGCACCCACCTCAATCCGGCATCACCCCCCGCAACCGCTCCAACTCCGCTTTATCCACCCCAACTTCCGGCTCTTCCTCCCCCCGAGCCGCCCGCAACACCGCCTCCAACTCCACCGGCGTCGCGCGCCAGAACTCATCCGGCCGCCACCCCAGCAGCCATCCCGCGACGCCCGCCAGCCGCGCCGCCGCTTTGAAGAAGCTCATCGTCCCCCCAAAATCTGCCTGATGATTCCACTCAGCACCGGCGACAGCTTCGCCAGCCCCGCCTCGACGATCGCCTCGCCCAGCCTCTCACGCGTCAGCCCTTCGGGCGCATCAGCAAGGCAATGCCAGAACAGCCCCGCCATATCGGCAAGCGACAGCTTCCCCGCAGCCGCCCGATCGACCAGCTCAAACAGCGGCCCCAATTCCTGCTCCGCCGCCACCAGCGCCGCAAAGCTCGGCCGCAACCGCAAAGCCTCGCCAGCCACTTCCAGCGCAGCCTCGCCCCGCGCTTCGTTCACGGCGCTCATTCCGACACCACCGGGCCGGAGCTTTCCAGGCTAAGCGCATAATTACGCTCACCATTATAATCGCCCGCATAGTCGAGCCGCGTGACCAGAAAGCGCCCACGCATCCGCTCGCCACTTTCAAAGCTCAACTCAAACTGCTCGATCGTCCCGGCCAGCGCATGATTGCGAATGCGCACTTCCGCTGCCGACCCGGTAAATATCCCGGCCGCCGACACGCTGACCGATCGCACCCCCGCGCCCGACAGCAGTTCGCGCCACCCACCGGAATCCTTGGACGTCACGTTGACGCCCTCGCCATTCACCGACAGCTGCGTGGTCCGCATCCCGGCCACCGTCGCATAGGCGACAGGCGACCCGCCATCGCCCACTTTCAATAGAAACGCGCTTCCTTTTTCCACTGCCATGGAGCATTCTCCTGTAAGATAAACCGTGCCTGAATTGCGATTGGAGAGGTTCGAATGCTGTTCGCTGCTCCCCTCATGATGATGCTGGCTGCCTCGGCGCAAAGTGGCGATGCCGTCGGCGCTGGCCGCAAGGCGTATTCCGAATGCCTGTCGAAAGAGATCAGCCCCGCGCTCGACAAAAAGCTGTCGCTCGGCGACTTCCAGTCGACGCTGAAGTCAAAATGCAGCGCCAAGGAAGCCGCCTTCCGCGCCGCCATCGTCGCTGACGACAAATCCACCGGCATGTCCGACAAGGACGCCCAAGCCGACGCCGACGACCAGATCGCCGAATATGTCGACAAGATCACCGGCGAGTTCGATGATTATTCCAAGCCCGGCGGCTAAAGGGCCAAGAAGGCGATGCGGCTAATCAGCGCACCCAGCCCAACTCACCTACCTACCTACCCCCGTTCGGGCTGAGCTTGTCGAAGCCCTCTACTTCTTAAAAGAGAAGACCCTTCGACAAGCTCAGGGCGAACGGAGGAGGGGTGGTAGTCCCAATGACAAGTGCTAGACACGCCAAGGTCTAATCCCCCTCCCTGACCACCCGCACCCGATAATCCACCACCGCCTGCCAGGCGTCCTTCTCCCGCCCCTTCACCACCCGAGACCGGATCAACCGCACCCCGACGATCCGCCAGCCCTCGGCCAATTCCAAAACATCCATCACGCCATCAATGCGCCCCAGCAGCACCGCCAGCCGACCCGGCGTCTCCCCCGCATCATGCAGCCCAATCGTCAGCCGCAGCTCCCGCCCATCCACATCCTTCGCGCCCCAGTCGCTGGCGATACACTCACCCACCACCGCATAAGGCACGCTCGCTCGCACCGGCTGACCGTCGAACAGGCCATTCAGCCCACCCATCAACTCCGCATCACCACCTAAGGCCGCAATCAAAGCCGCCCGCACCGTCACTTCCGCACTCATCGCCCGCCCCTCACCCTCTCGCGCAAATCAAGGTCGCCCAACCACCGCCGCATCAGCCCACGCCCCGACAGCAGCACCGCCTCCCCCTCGACCCGCGCATCCTCCACCCCCGCCCCCAGCATCGCCTCGGCCACTTGCCCACGCCGCCGCGCCGCCCGCGCCTCGGCCAGCCGCGCCAGCGCCGCCACCTTCATGCCAGCCGCATCCGCCGCCACGGCCGCCACAGCGCGCTCACCACCGCAGGCGGGCTCGCCACATCACCGCCGCGCGCGGAGAAATGCTCCGCCGCCAGCCGGACGATCCCCTGCCGGATCGGCTCGGGCAGGCCATCCGCATCCTCGGCGATACCCGCCCGGTAATGCACCGCCAGCACCCGCTGACCCTGCAAAGGCCGCGCCCGCACCCAGCCATCTCCCGAAGCATCAATGTCAACCGAATAGGCATCGACAGCCTGCGCTTGCCCCGCGCCATCCGGCCCCACCGCATCGACGCCCAGGATCGCCACCACCGGTGTAGCGGACAGCCGCTGCCATTCCCCATCAGCCCGCACCGTCTCCCGCGCCTCGCCAAGGATCAGCCATTGCCCGACAAACTGCTCACACAGCGCCGTCGCACTTCTAAGCAACCCCTCCAGCAACCCATCCTCGCCGCTGCCGCTAATCCGCAGATAATCCTTCAATTCCGCCAGCGACGCCCCCGCCACCACCGCCTCATCCCGCACCAACACCAACCGCCCCTCCCGTCAGCAAAGTCCTTCTCCCGCAAGCGGGAGAAGGATAGGTAGCCTTACCGGCACAGCCGGTTAGGCGAACTTGGATGAGGGTGCCTCTTACGAAGCCGCGAACTTCATCAGCTTGATCGCCTCCGAATTAGCAACCGCGCCACCAATCCGCTTCACCGCATAGAAGTGCACGAACGGCTTGTTACTGAACGGATCACGCAGGATGCTCGTCTCGCTTCGCTCGGAAACCACATAACCCGCCTGGAAATTGCCAAAGGCGATCGACAGCGATCCCGCCGCAAGATCGGGCATGTCCTCGGCCTCCACCACCGGATAGCCCAGCAGCGTCGCAGGCTGCCCAGCGCTCAGCGAAGGCTGCCAGATAAAAGCCCCGTCGGTCGTCTTCATCTTGCGAATAACGGCCAGCGTCGCCGAATTCATCACGAAGCACGCTCCCTGACGATAGGGCGCACGCAGGCTCTGCACCAGGTCGATCAGCTTGTCCGGCCCCGTAGCAGCAAAGGCACCCGAAGCCCCCGATGCCACATATTGCAGCGAACCAAAGGCTCGCACGCTGTCCGCTTCATTGGTCGTGGTATAGGTCAGGAACCCCTTGGGCTTGTTCGTGCCATTGCCGTTGACGAAGGCCGCGCCCTCGGCCGCCGCAAACTCACGCGCAATCTCGCCCGCCAGCCAGCCTTCGACATCGAACTGCGCATCATCCAGCATCGCCTGGCTCGCCGCCGGATTGGCATACAGCTCCCCATAAGGCGGCACGATCTCGTTAAAGCTCGGCGTCGCCGTCTCGGCCCGTGCACCCGTTTCGCTGGCCCAGCCCGATACGATGCCGCCCGACGTCACCAGCTTGCGATAACCAGCGCTGCCCGTTCGCACCACATTCGCAATCGAACGAATGGGCGAAATCCCCTTCAACGTAGCATCGATGATCTGATCAATCTCACGCGGCACCGCATAACCGCCCGCCGCGCCACTCGCGCCCGAAAAGCTCTTCAGCTCCACGCCCGCCTCAAGCCCCTGCCGCACATAACGCTCGACAAAAGCCGCCCGCTTGGGATCGAAAACGCCACCCTTCACCCCATCCAGCGCAGGCCGCTGCTGCTGCACCAGCGCCCCTTTCAGCGCCGCAACCTCACCCTCCAGCGCCTCGATACGCTCACCCTGCACCACCGCATCAAAGCTCGCTTCCAACTGATCCGTCATCCACCACTCCTTGCACATAAAAAAACCTTCTCCCCACGGGGGAGAAGGATACGAAGCCTTGCCAGCTTGCTGGCTAGGCGAAGTTGGATGAGGGGGCTTTCCCTACCCCTCCACCGCAATCACCCGCGCCAAAGGCTGCATCGGATGCGTCACCACGCTCACCTCCACCAGCTCCAGGTCCAGCAGTTCCCGCGGCGCATCCCCCCGCGCCTCCCGCACCCGATAGCCAAAGGACAAGCCATCCACCGCGCGCTCCTTCAAGGCCCGCGCTGCGGCCCTCCCGGCGGAAGTCCGCACCGTCACCCGCCCAATCACCCGCAGCCCCCGCGCATCCTCCTCCACCCGCTCCACAGTCCCGATCGCCTCGCCCGGCAGATGCTGCCAGAGCAGAGGCACCCCCGCCGCCACGCCAGCAAAAGCCCCCGGCCGCACCACATCGCCGCCATGATCCACCCGATCGAACACCGCCGCATAGCCCGCGAACCGAACATCCCCACTCATCCGCGCACCATGCCGATCAGCCCAGCCTTCACCGCCACGCCCAGCAGCACCAACGCCATCACGATCCGCACCGCCCAGCCGACCACCGCCCCGCGCGCCGCCTTCTTCGCGTCGCGCCAGGCAGACAGCAGCTCACGCAACTCCCGCACATCACTCTCCGCGCGCCGGTCGCTAAGCCCTAGCCTCTCCAGCGCCCGCCCGGCACCCAGCTCGCTCGCCTCCTCGATCAGCGCGCGGATCATCACCATGTCCATCTGCCCAGGCGCCGCGTCGGCCTGCGCCACCAGCCGCGCCAGCATCTCGCCATCATATTTCATGAAAATAGCCCTCCTTTTCCTCTCCCCTTCAGGGGAGAGGCGCGAGACTTGGCGGCGCCAGCCGCCTAGTCGCAGCGGGAGAGGGGAACGCCCTCTCCTCAAATCCCCAGCATCGCCCTCTTCTCATCCCCCGTCAGGAAATCTGCCGCAGCCACCCGCTCCCACAAAGCCGCCCGCTCGTCCGACAATGCAGGCACCGCATCCATATCGACCGCCAGAGACAAGCCCGGCCACCACCCCTGCAACCCCTGCGCCAGCCCACCGCAAATCTTCCCCACCAGAGGCAGGATCGTCTGCCGCCACAGCGCCTTGTTGGCCTCGCGATAATTGGCGTAGCTATTGTCGCCCGGCAGCCCCATCAGCATCGGCGGCACCCCGAAAGCCAAGGCAATCTCGCGCGCCGCCGCCGCCTTCAGACCCACAAAGTCCATCTCCGCAGGCGTCAGGCTCATCGCCTTCCAATCAAGCCCGCCCTCCAGCAACATCGGCCGCCCGGCATTGGCCGCCCCCGAGAAAGCGACCTCCATCTCCCGCTTCACCCGCTCGAACTGCTCAGGCGACATCACCGACCCGTCACCCGGATCGTAAACCATAGCCCCCGAAGGCCGCGCCGCGTTGTCCAGCAAAGCCTTGTTCCACACCGTCGCCGCATTATGGATCGCCACCGCCCCGGCCGCCGCGCCAACGCACCCCAACCCATAATGATCATCCAACGGATGCAACGCCTTCAAATGCAGGATCGAAGCCCGCCCCGCCCCATCCTCGGGCAGCAGCCGCGTCACGCTGTCCCCCACGCGATAGAGATAAGCCGCAGGCCATCCTCGCGCGTCCGCCTCCACGCTCACCCGCTCGGGCCGCAACGCATATAGCTCGACCGGCCTGCCATCTGCCCCCACCATCACCTGCACATAGCCATTGCCATGCAGCAGCAAATGGCTCGCCAATGTCTCCACCAACCCCTGCCCCGCCGAACAACGGGTCAGCAGCGAAAGCACCGGCGCGCGCTCCTCTTCCTCAATCCCGCTCGCCAGCAAGGCCGTGGCCCCCGCGCCCTCCGACACCAGCCGCAAGGCGCGCTGCGCTACTGGATTGCCGATCACCCCACTGCGCACCTGCGCCTCATAGGAAGCAGGCCACTCCCCCAAAGCCACAGCGCCCGAACCCCAGGCACGCGCCAACACCGGCCGCGCACCAGCACGCGCCGCCCTAGCCCCAAAGAATTTCATCGAAAGCCCCACAAACAAAAATCCTCTCCCCTTCAGGGGAGAGGATGGTGAAGGTTGGCGGCGTGCCGCCTACCGCAACCTGGAGAGGGGAAAGCCCCCTCGCCCAACTCAAGGATTACGCCGCAAAACCCGATCGCATTCCGCGTTAGTCCCCTCACTCTTCCCGATAACACGCCCAGCCACAGCTCCCGCCGCACCGGCCAGCAAGGACTCACCCAAATTCCCGCCAGCCAGCGCACCCACGCCAGCGCCACCAGCCGCGCCAATCACCGTCCCGCGATCGCGCCCCTTTTTCGCCTGCAACAGGCAGTAACGCACATCATCCCGATCACGCGGAGCCGCCCGCGCCACCCGAGCGCGCTCCTTGCCGTTAAGCGAAGCCGCCATAACCGGCGTCGCAACCAAAGTCGCGCCAGCCGCTACCATCATCATCCTGGCCAATTTCATCAGCCTCACTCCCTTTAAAAAATTGACTTAGGATAATACGCCGCGCTTGGGCGGCCGGTTCCTCAAACCGCCCGCACCCGCGCATCCCCGCGCCGTCCCAGCATCAACTCGGTCAAAGCCCAGACCAGCGCATCCGCCCGATCCGGCGACCGCCCCGGCCCGACATAACCACCCCCGGCGATCAGCCCGCACATCTCATCCTCCAATGCCCAAAACGCCCCGCGATGCCGCACGCGCCCAGCCTCATAGAGCGCCGCGACCGGCTCGGCCCGCGCGGCCTTCCCCCGGCTCGCATGGACCAGCCTCACCGGCAGCGCCGCTTCGGCCGCGCGCAGCACGCTTTCCACCATCGCGCCGCCATTATTCGCTTCGGCAATCACCCGGTCCGCGCCATGCACAGCCGCCGCGTCAGCCACCGCCCGCGCCCAGCTTTCCGGGCTCGCCTTCTCGACGCTCGCATCCGCAATGACATAGGCCCGGCCATCGCCGCCAATCCCAGCCACCACGATCCCGCAGGCATCGCCATGCGCCGAAGCCGGAGGATCAACCCCGATCACCACGCGCGACAATAGCGCCACGCCGCCATCGCCGCCCGGCACATGCGCCACCCTGCACCGCTCCAGCAGCGCCCGGTTCCACAGCGCGCCCTCGACCTCCTCGATCAGCTCACCGTCCAGCTCCTGCCGCCCAAGTCGCGTCGCGCCATAGCTCTGCTCCATCGCCGCCACGAAACCATCGGCCAGATTGACCGCATTGTCCGCCGTCCGCCCACGCGTCACCGCGACATCAGCGCCATCCCGCGCCACCAGCCCACGCACCAGCGCCACCGGGCGCGGCGTCGTCGTCGCCATCACTTGTGGAGCCCGCCCCAACCGCATCCCCATCATCATATTGTCCCACGCCGCTTCACCCTGCGGCCACTTGGCAATCTCGTCCGCCCAGCCATGACTGAACTGCGGCCCACGCAGCGATTCCGGGTCAGCCGCCCCAAACAGCAGCGCCATCGCCCCATTGGGCCACACCAGCCGCCGCAGCGCAGGCGAAAAGATCGGCCGGTTCCACCAGGGCGCGATCGACAGCAGCCCCGAAGGCCCCTCCACCATCACGCTGCGGGCCTCGCCCAAAGTCGCGCCCACCAGCGCAATCCGCGCCGCGCTGTCACTCTCCGCAATATGCCGCACCCACTCCGCCCCAGCGCGCGTCTTGCCAAAGCCGCGCCCCGCCATCATCAACCAGATGCGCCAATCGCCCTCCGGCGCCAACTGCTCCGGCCGCGCCAGCCATTCCCAATCATGGGCCAAAGCCTGAGCCGCCGCACCGTTCAGCCCCGCCAACACCCGCTCCCGCGCCGCATCGGGCAGGGCCGCCAGTCTTTCAAAATCCGACATGCCACCCATCGGCCTATGCTCCCCTAACCGCGCCTTGCCGTTTTTCGACAAACGTGCCCCTTCGCCTCCGCCGGTCAGCTTCCCCTCCCCTTCAGGGGAGGGGATTGAGGGGTGGGGGCGTGCCTCAAGCGCGGACATCGGCCTTTCGGGCTCCCCCACCCCAACCCCTCCTCCGAAGGGGAGGGGCTCAATGCCCTGGAACCACCAAGCATCGTCGTCCCAAGATCGCGCATCGTTTCATGCCGTCGATAACCTGCTCGTCTGGTTCCGGATTGGAAAGCTGCTCAGCAGCAACCGACCAATGGCGGTCATTAATGAATGATAAAATGATTTCAAATAGCGGACTATCGGGCCACTCCTAATCCGAGATGAAGTTGGATATTAGAAATCCCTACCGCCTGATGTTCTGGATCGCAGTTGCGACGATCTTTGTGTTGCTGAGTGTCGTTTTCCTTGTTGGTCAATTTGGAAGACGTACCACTGACCCCTTCTTTACGGATAATCCTACAAGAAGACTCAGCGACGCTGACGTCGCCGCCATAGCGATCAAATTTGACGACGTGAAAAGCAACAATCATGGTCGCTTGCGGCTGGGGCTTCATAACGATGTGATGGTCTTGGATGACCATATCTGCGGAGACATTTGCCCAGACTATACGGTCTCCATTGTTCACTACGACGCTGAGCCGGGAGCCGCCTGCGAGCGGGTCGGCGGCGTCATTGTAGATGCAGTTGTCCCAAACGCCGCTTCTATTGGAACTCAATCATTTTGTATTCCTGCGCCGCTGGCTGCGGCGGAGTGCAGACTCCGCCTTGAAGCGTGGCGGAAGGATCGAAAGCAAGGGGCGCAAAGCTCTGGCATGCCAAATTGTTGAGTTGAGTATCTTTCAGCAGACGGTCCCCTAACCACCCAACTCCGGCAGCGGCGGGGATAGATCAGACGCTGCGCTGGCCACCCCCGGCCCCCTCCCGCTTGCGGGAGGGGGAGAGTGTCAGTTTTCCACCCCAACCTCACTACCCCACCCCACGCCTCTCCCGCACCCTCTCCAACGCCTCCCGCAACCGCTCGACCGCGTCCTCCCCGTCCGGCCTCTCCGCTCCGTCAGCCGCCAGCCTCTCCCCCGCCTCGCGCCGATGTTGCACCAGCAACCGCACGCCGACCGCATGGGGATGCCCGCGCTTCACCTTGCGGCTCTTCACCATCCCCTCGCCGTCCAGCACGACCTCTTCCTCTTCGGTGCCGAACAGCGCCTGACGTAGCAGCAGCGCCTCAAGCTCACCATAACCAACGCTCAGCGCCTGCGCCCATTCCCGCGCAAAGCCGGGGTCACGCCGCTTCTGATAATAGGCGCTCGACAGGTTCTTGCCCGCCACCCGCGCCGCCTCGCTGACATTGCACGTCGCCGCCAGCGTTTCCATGAAGGCCTTGCGCCGCTCGACCGTCCAGCCGTCCCGGCGCACCGCGCGCATCTGCGCGCCGCTCCCTGCCGCGCCGCGCTGGCTCCGCTGCACGATCAATTCCCTGTCGGGCGCATCGCTGGCTTTGCCCGAAAAGCGCCGCGCCACCTTAGCGCCACCCTCTTGCCCCATCCCCTCGCCCCTCCACTTGCCCCAACGAAAAAGGGCCAGTCCTTCCGGACGAGCCCTTGCCGCGTCACCCTCCCGGCGACTCACAATTCCCAATATCGACATAACTGCCAGAACAGCGTGACGATGTCAAGCATAATGTTCCATATAGGTTCGTTCAGGATGCCCGCATGGCTTCAATGCCCTTCATTTCCGCCGCCAGCGCATCGGCAAAACTCGGCCGCGCGCAGATTTTCTCCAACCATTGTTCCAGCCGCGGCCAGCGGCCATCCTTCAAGCTGGAACTGCAATAGCCGACGTTGATCAGCGGACAGGCAACCGCAATATCCGCCAAGGTAAAGCGATCCTCCACCAGAAAGCCGCTTTCCGGCAGGATCTTCTCGATATAATCGCCAATCTTCGGAAGCTGCTCCGCCTCCGCCCGGTCTGCCGCCGCCAAATCTTGCGGCATCCCCAGCAACGGAGCGACCATGCGATTGAAAAAGATCGCGGCCCCGGCGGATTGCACGATAGTATCGCCAAACTCCTCATACCAGATCGTCCGCGCACGCGCTTTCGGTTCTGCCGGGATCAACGTGGGATCGGGTTTGACGGCATCCATATAGGTTATGATCGCGCTACTGTCGCTGATCAGGAAATCACCATCCTGGAACGCGGGCATCTTTCCGAAAGGCGACGCCCGCTCAAAAATCTCACCACCTTGGCCAAAGCCGCCGGGCTTCACTTCCACCGCCAGCCCCTTCTCGGCGGCAAAGACGATAACCTTGCGGACAAAGGGCGATGGACGCGCGCCATAGATGATCATGAGAGTCTCCCTACTAATCGACGGGACACGTCATCTCACATCAGTATCGAAATGCAACCTAAATTCACATACCCGCCCCGCCGCTGTCGGCGGGCGCACGGCTATAGTCGATCCTGATCCGCACCCAGCTTCCAACCATCGCCTTGCCATTGACGCGCGGCGGGCGCACCAGGAACTGCCATGCCGCCAGCCGAACGGCCCGCGCAAAGCCCGACCCCTGCGGCGATTCCCCCAGCGCCTGGCAATTTTCGACCCGGAAATTCTCCACCGTCTTGCACGCCACCAGCCCCCAACCTCCGGCAGGCGCATTAGCGGGCATATAGCCGCCCAGCTCCGCGGGCGTTGGCCGCCGATACCATTCCGCCTCGAACAACTGGACGCCGCCCGGCCCTTCGCCCGGCCCCGCCGCCATGCGGCTATTCCCTTGCCCGGCCGTGCCCGCGCTTTGGCTGTCATCCGTCTTGGGCATCTTGCCGATGTCCGCCACCGCCATCTGCGCGCTGTCCAGTTGCAGGAACGGCTGCTTGGTCGGCGGCAAAGTCACGATCGGCTTTTCGACTGGCGTCACGACGGGTTTCTCGACCGGCTTGCGCGGCTTGTCGGGTTGCTTTTCCTTCTTTTCCGGCGCCGCCGCTTTCTCCTTCTTTTCGGCCTGCTCAGGGCTTTTCTCGGCTTGAGGTTCAGGCGCAGCGGCCATTTCGAACGTCACTGGATTGCGCGGATCAACCTTCTGAAGATCGAGATCCGGCGCCAATGTCAGCAGCGCCAGCACCAGCAGCGCGTTCAGCCCCAGCGCAAAGATCAATCCCCCACCACGCTCGCGCACTTTCGACCATGATGGGTTGGAAATCGTCACAAAAAACCGGCCGGGCTGCTGATGCGGAGAAACGGGGTGATGCCGAGCCGTTCTCACCGCGTCAACGCCTTCACGATGTTGCGACTCCGTAATGGGGTGAAAGCGCTGGCGGTCGCTCACAATCTCCGCTAGGCCCGCCACCGATGCTCACCAAGCTCTATCAGTGGACGCTGGCCAAAGCCGCCCACGCCCATGCCGAACGCTGGCTCTTCGTCATCTCCTTTATGGAAAGCAGCTTCTTCCCCATCCCCCCGCATCCGCTGCTTGGTCTGATGTGCCTTGCCCGGCCGGAACGGGCGATCCGCTTCGGCATCATCTGCACCATCGCCTCGGTATTGGGCGGCATGCTCGGCTATGCGATCGGTCATTTCCTCTATGAGGCCGTCGGACAGCAGATTCTCCACGCCCTCGGCCTCGCCGCCAAATTCCCCGTCGCCGCCTGCTATCTGCGCGACTATGGGGCGGAAATCATATTGGTGAAGGGCGCGACACCCATCCCCTTCAAGCTCATCACGATAACGGCGGGCTTCATCGGCCTCTCGCTCTTCACCTTCCTCTGGGCCAGCATCCTGTCCCGCGCCTTTCAGTTCATGCTGGTCGGCTTCCTCTTCTGGAAATTCGGCCGCCCGATAAAGGCGTTCATCGAGAAATATCTCGGCCTCCTCTCGGCCGCTTTCCTCGTCCTGGTAGTCGGCGGCTTCATCGCAGCGTCGATGCTGTCGGGCGGCGGGCACAAGAGCGACAAGTGCAGCCACGCCACCATGGCCACAATCCGCTGATCCCTACCCAATGATCCAGCTTCCCGCCCGCTTCCCAAAGCTCACGGCCCTGCTCGCCGGTTTCGTCGCCGCCACCGGGTTTGAACCGCTCAAGCTATGGCCCGTCACCCTCGCCTGCTTCGCGCTACTCCTCTGGCTCATCGAAACCGCCCCCAACCGCCGCGCCGCCTTCACCCGCGGCTGGCTGTTCGGCCTCGGCCACTTCACCCTCGGCCTCAACTGGATCGCCCACGCCTTCACCTTCCAGGACGCCATGCCCCACTGGTTCGGCTATGGCGCGGTGGTCCTGCTATCCCTCTACCTCGCGGTTTATCCCGGCCTGGCAACGCTCGGCACATGGTGGCTCCACGCGTCCCTCGGAACAAAGAGCCCCTCCCCTTCAGGGGAGGGGTTGGGGTGGGGGCTAGCCTCCAGGGGCGCCACCAAAGGCGCGCCCCCACCCCCTACCCCTCCCCTGAAGGGGAGGGGAGAAATCCTCATCCTCCTCTTCGCCGCCGCGTGGATCGCGAGCGAATATCTCCGCGCCACCGCCTTCACCGGCTTCGCCTGGAACCCGCTCGCCGCAACCCTACTCCCCACCGGCATCCCCATCGCCGCGACAGTCATCGGCACCTATGGCGTAGGCGGCCTCACCATCCTCGCCGCCGGAGCCATCCTCCTCGCCGTCAAGCGCCAGTTCCTCCCTGCCGCAACCATAGCAGCACCGCTCGCCGCCCTCGCCCTATGGGGCCTCCTCACCCCGGCACCCCCCACCCCCGCAGGCGCTCCCCTCATCCGCGTAGTCCAACCCAACATAGGCCAGGACGAAAAATACTCGCCAACACTGGAAGAAGCCCACTTCCGCACCCTAACCACCCTCTCCGGCACACCTCGCCCCGCCCCGCGCCTCATCTTCTGGCCCGAAGCCGCCATCCCCGCCTATCTCGACATGGAACCGCAATGGCGCGCCCGCCTCGCCGCGTTGCTAGGCCCCGGCGACCTGCTGATGACTGGCGCGACCAAAGTCTATTTCAAGCAGGTTGAGAAAGAAGGCGTAACCTCCGACGCCCTCGCCGGAGCGAACAACAGCCTCTTCATCGTCTCCCCGCAAGCCAAGCTGCTCGGCCGCTATGACAAGGCGCATCT
Source organism: Sphingobium sp. TomTYG46 (assembly GCF_055396345.1). Classification (NCBI taxonomy): domain Bacteria; kingdom Pseudomonadati; phylum Pseudomonadota; class Alphaproteobacteria; order Sphingomonadales; family Sphingobiaceae; genus Sphingobium; species Sphingobium sp. TomTYG46. The sequence goes on along the minus strand of NZ_AP027324.1, from coordinate 335,935 downwards.
CGTCCCCTATGGCGAATATCTCCCCATGCGCGCCCTCCTCCAGCCGATCGGCCTGTCCCGCCTCGTCCCCGGAGACGCTGACTTCTGGCCCGGCCCCGGCCCGCAAAGCCTGACCCTCCCCGCCACCCTCGGCCGCCCGGAGCTGAAGATGGGCGTACAGATCTGCTATGAAATCATCTTCTCGGGCCATGTGATCGACGCGAAGAACCGCCCCGCCTTCCTCTTCAATCCCTCCAACGACGCCTGGTTCGGCAGCTGGGGACCGGTCCAGCACCTCGCCCAAGCCCGCCTGCGCGCGATCGAGGAAGGCGTACCCATCATCCGCTCCACCCCCACCGGCGTGTCAGCGGTGATCGATGCGCGCGGCCACGTCCTGCGCGCGCTCGGCCTCCACCGCGCCGGATATCTGGAAAGCGCGCTGCCCACGGCGCTGCCGCCAACGCTGTTCGCCCATTTGGGTAATTGGGCGCCCCTCCTGTTCATGGCTCTGCTGGCCGGACTGGCCATTGCCATCCGTTGGGTGAAGGGCTAATAGGGGCACATAAACTTTTCTTTATGTCGCCTTTCACGCCAGCTTGGCTTACGGGAGTCCCATGCGCAGCAACTATCTCTTCACCTCGGAATCCGTGTCCGAAGGCCATCCCGACAAGGTCGCGGACCAGATTTCCGACGCCATCGTCGATCTGTTCCTGTCCAAGGACCCCGAAGCCCGCATCGCCTGCGAAACGCTGACCACGACCCAACTCGTCGTCCTCGCTGGCGAAATCCGCTGCAAAGGCGTCTATGAAAATGACCAGTGGGCTCCCGGCGCGCGGGAAGAGATCGAACGCGCCGTCCGCGAAACCGTAAAGCGCATCGGCTATGAGCAGGACGGCTTCCACTGGGAAAGCTTCCGCTTCGAAAACAACCTCCACGCCCAATCCGCGCACATCGCGCAGGGCGTCGACGCCGCCGGCAACAAGGATGAAGGCGCCGGCGATCAGGGCATCATGTTCGGCTTCGCCTGCGACGAAACGCCCGACCTCATGCCCGCGACGCTGGATTACAGCCACAAGATCCTCGCCAAGATGGCCGCCGACCGCCACAGCGGACGCGCGCCCTTCCTTGAGCCGGATGCCAAGAGCCAGGTCACGCTGCGCTTCGAAAATGGCAAGCCCGCCGCCGCGACCGCCATCGTCGTCTCGACCCAGCATGCCAAGGGTTATGACGAAGGCGCCAAGGAAGCGGAACTGAAGGACTATGTGAAGGGCGTCATCGCCGAAGTCCTGCCCGGCGATCTGCTCGGCGACGAGACCGTCTATCACATCAACCCCACCGGCAGCTTCGAAATCGGCGGCCCTGACGGCGACGCAGGCCTCACCGGCCGCAAGATCATCGTCGACACCTATGGCGGCGCATCGCCCCATGGCGGCGGCGCTTTCTCCGGCAAGGATCCGACCAAGGTCGATCGTTCGGCGGCCTACATCACCCGCTATCTCGCCAAGAACATCGTCGCCGCCGGGCTCGCCCGCCGCTGCACGATCCAGCTCGCCTACGCCATCGGCGTGTCGGAGCCGCTCTCGCTCTATGTCGACACCCACGGCACCGGCAGCGTCGATGATGCGAAGATCGAGGAAGCGATTAAGTCGCTCAAGGAACTGGGCGGCCTCACCCCGCGCGGCATCCGCACGCATCTCGGCCTCAACAAGCCCATCTATCGTCCGACGGCCGCCTACGGCCATTTCGGCCGCAAGGCAGAAGGCGACTTCTTCCCGTGGGAACGCACCGACCTGGTCGAAAAGCTGAAGGCCGCGCTCTAAGCGCTTTATCCCGCCACAGATGAAAGAGCGGCGCGCGGGCAATGGCCTTGCGCGCCGCTTTTTCATGGGCGCAACATGACGAAAAGTTCACTAGGTTTCCGCCCAATCCCGGCACATACATGTCTTGCCGGACTTGGCCCCCTGTCGGGTCCGGCAACCCCTCCTCTCAAGGAGAACAGGCGATGACCCGGTTTTTGACCTCCGCTCTTGCCTGCCTCGCGCTCCTGGGCGCCAGCGCCACCCCCGCGCTCGCCGCCCCATGCAAGGACGCGAAAGGCAAATTCATCAAATGCCCGCCCAAGCCGGTCGCCAAAAAAGGCCCGTGCAAGGACGCCAAGGGCCGCTTCATAAAATGCCACTGAGCTGAAGGACCGGCTTCCGGTCTTTTCCTCTCTTCCTCCCGGCAAGCCAAAGCCCGGCCGCAGGACCCGGCCGTGGCCTAATGTGCCTCCCGCACTCGTACCGCTCCTCACCACGGGTGCGGGAGGCACGACAGCTACCCGCTTGCCCCCGCTGCGCCACGCGGCTAAGCGCGCCGCCATGACCGCGCACAAATCCGGCGACCCCACCACGCTCAACCGCCTCTATGGCCGCCAGTCGGGCCACAAGCTCCGCGTCGGCCAGCAGGAACTGGTCGACACGCTGCTCCCCGCCCTCTCCGTCCCGGAAGAAGGGGAGATCACCGCCGCCAATCTCTTCGGCCCAACTTCTCATGGGGACCGCCCGCTCCATTTCGAGATCGGCTTTGGCGGCGGCGAACATCTCGCCTATCGCGCCGATATGCTGCCCGACCATGGCTTCATCGGCTGCGAGCCTTTCCTGAACGGCGTCGTCACCGCGCTCGGCCATGTCCGCGATCAGGCGCTCGGCAACATCCGCCTCCACATGGGCGACGCGCTTCAGGTGCTCAGCCGCATTCCCGACGGCGCCTTGAGCTTCGTCTACCTCCTCCATCCCGATCCCTGGCCAAAGGCCCGTCACGCCAAGCGCCGCATGATGAACCCCGGCCCCGTGGGGATGATCGCGCGCAAGCTGAAGCCCGGCGGCGAATTTCGCTTCGGCACCGATCATCCCGTCTATCTGCGCTGGGCGATGATGGTGATGAACGGCCACCCCGATTTCGAATGGCTGGCAAACGAGCCCAAGGACTTCCTCACCCGCCCCGGCGGCTGGCCCGAAACCCGCTATGAGGCCAAGGCCCGCCGCCTCGGTCATGAAGTCTGGTATTTCCGTTACAGGCGCAAGTGAATGAACGATCATCCAACATCCGCAATCCCCTGGGATCAGCCCGCTACCCTGATCGACCTTGAAGGCCGCGCCCCGGTCATCGGCACGATCCGTGACTGCGCCCAGCACTTTGCGGTCTTCAAGCCGCACGCCCGCGAACAGGCCCGCATCCTCCTGACTCAGCCCATTCACCGGGCGGGGCGCAAGACCCGCACCTGGATTCTCGAACCCTTCGAAATCGAACAACTCGCCGACCGGCTCCGCACGGAAACGCACTGATCCACCGACCAGAAGCGGTGGCCCTCCGCCGAATTGGCCGTTAGAACAGCGGGATGAGCGTTCCTCCCCTCATCACCCGCCCCCTCTCGATGATGCGCGCCTTCCTCGCGGCGGAAGCGGCGGGCGGTATCATCCTGATCACGGCAGCGGCTCTGGGAATGCTCGTCGCCAACTCCGCCCTGTCGGCCGACTATTTCCACACGCTCCACATCGACCTGGCGGGGCTCAGCCTGCTCCACTGGATCAACGACGGCCTCATGGCGCTGTTCTTCCTGATCGTGGGCCTCGAAATCAAGCGGGAGGTGCTGGACGGGCAACTCGCCCGATGGCCCGACCGCCTGCTGCCTGGCCTCGCAGCGGCGGCGGGCGTGATCATGCCCGCCCTCATCTATGTCGCCATCAACCGGGGAGACGCCACGGGCCTTCGCGGCTGGGCGATCCCCGCCGCCACCGACATCGCCTTTGCCCTCGGCGTGCTCGCCCTCCTCGGCCCGCGCGTGCCGGGATCGCTCAAGATATTCCTGGCGGCGGTGGCGATCATCGACGATCTGATCGCCGTCCTCATCATCGCCCTCTTCTACAGCGGACAGCTCAACCTGCTGCCCCTCGTCCTGGCCGTCGCAGGTCTCGCCTGCCTTGCCCTCTGCAATCGGGCGGGTGTCAACAGCCTCTGGCCCTATGTGCTGATCGGCATCTTCGTCTGGTTCTGCGTGCTGCAATCCGGCATCCACGCCACGCTGGCCGGGGTGGCCGTCGCGATGACCATCCCCTTGCGAAAGACCCCAGCCGCCCCCGACGACCAGCATTCGCCGCTGTCCCGGCTGGAGCATGGCCTCCACCCCTGGGTCGCCTACGCCATCGTCCCCCTTTTCGGTTTCGCCAATGCGGGCGTGTCCTTAAGCGGGGTCGCGCTATCCGACTTGGCTCAGCCCGTGCCGCTCGGCATCGCGCTCGGCCTTTTCGCGGGCAAGCAGCTCGGCATATTCGGCACCATCTGGCTCCTGTCTCGCCTAGGCTGGGCCAGCCGCCCCGCTCACTCCAGTTGGGGCCAAATCTATGGTGTCGCCCTCCTGTGCGGCATCGGCTTCACCATGAGCCTCTTCATCGGCGGCCTCGCCTTCGCGCCCCATCCGGATACAGGCGATGCGGCAAAGCTAGGCGTCCTGCTCGGCTCACTCGCCTCCGCCACCGCCGGTTTCCTTATCCTGCGGCTCGCGCCCGACCTGATCAGAACGGGAAAAACATACTGATCGCCGCCACCGCGACGACGCAAGTGATCAGGTTCAAAGGCAACCCAACCCGCACGAAATCCATATAGCGATAGCCGCCCATCTGATAGACGATGACATTGGTCTGATAGCCAAAGGGCGTCGCAAAGGCCGCGCTCGCCGCCATCATCACCGCGACCAGAAATGGCCGGGGACTGACCGCCAGACTATCGGCCAGCGCCACCGCAACCGGCGTCACCAGCACCGCCACCGTGGCGTTCGACAGCAACTCCGTCAGCACCATCGTCACCAGATACAGCACAACCAGCGCGATCAGCGGGCTCAGCCCATGCACGCTGCCGATCAGCATCCGCGAGGCGTCCGCCGCCAGCCCGCTCTGCTCCATCGAGATGCCGATCACCACCATGCCCGCGATCAGGATCAATATCTGCGGCCGCAGCCCGCTATAGGCTTCGTCCGCGCTGATCACCCGCAGCAGGATCAGCACCACCGCCCCTGCAAAGGCGCTCGCCGCGATCGGCGCGACATTGATCGCCGCCAGTCCCACCGCCGCCGCAAACACCCCCAATGCAATCGCAGCCTTGGCGGGTCTTAGCGGCCGTGGCTCGGCAAACACCGCCGGGTCGCCCACCTGCGCGCTGTACACATGCAGGGCATCGATCGGCTGGACCTCCCCTTCCCGCTCATCCGCCTCATGACGCCCGCCCAGCAGCTTCTTGCTGAACAGGAACAGGTACAGCCCGCCCGCCAGCGCCATGGGCAATCCCACCGGCGTAATCTCGAAAATGCCAAAGCGCGGCTGCCCCGCCACGCTCGCCATGTCATCCACCAGCAGGTTGGTCGACGTGCCGATCAACGTGCAGCAGCCGGTCAGGATGGTGATGTAGGACAGCGGCATCAAAAATCGCTTGGGCGACAGGCTCAACGCATTGGCGACATCGCGCACCACCGGCGCGCCCAGCACGACGATGGGCGTGGAATTGAGAAAGCAGGACACCGCGCCGATCATCGACAACAACAGCCACATGCCGGTCGCGCCCATCCGCCTGCACATCGTCACCGCCATCGCGATCGCCCGGTCGAGCAGGCCCGACAGCTCCAGCGCATAGGCAATGACGAACAGCGACGCGAGCGCGATGATCGCGGGACTTGCAAAGGCGCCCTGCACATCGACCGGCCGCACGACGCCCGTCATCAACAGCACCGCCGCCCCGGACAGCGCGACGACATCGGCGCGCACCTTGTCCCAGATCAGCGCCGCGACGACGGCCGCCAGCACCAGCAGCGTCAGAACTTGGTCAATCGTCATGCGCCCCCTGCCTCGTGCCTGCCGCCGCCCCTGTCAACGCAGCAAGGCGCAAAAAGGGCATTTATCCTCTGGAGGATGAAGGCTTTTTTGCTATCAATGGCTTATGCGTGAACCCAGTGCCCGGACCAGTCGGCTTACCATAGCCGCGGGGTTAACCGCTTTCATCGCCATCGGCGCGGGCGGCTTCCTTCTCGGCCGCGCCACCGCGCCAAAGGCTCCACCCCCCGCGCCTGCCCCCGTCACGGTCATCCCGCCACCATTCCCCGTACAGCCGCAATCGCCGCGCCTCTGGGGCCGCGCGGAGATAGCCGACCTCACCCGCCGCGCCGCGGATGCGCTCTCGTCGGGCAAACCGCTCCCGCCAGATGTCGCAAATGCTGTTGGACAGCGGTTCGACATCGTCCTCCCCTTCGGCTGCTCCGGCGCTGCGGCCAAGGACAGCACAGCGCCCATGCGCTGGCGCTATGATGAGGCGGCGGGCGTACTCCGCGTCCATGTCATGCTGATCGCTTGGAAAGCCGCCGACTTCGCCCTCCCCGCCGAAGGGGAAGGCCATGATGCCGAGGGCTTTTGGATGGAGCGTCCCTGGTCCACCAGCGACGCATGCCCTGCCGCGCCGAAAACCGCCCCCGCGCAGCAAGAAGACACCGCGCCAGCACCCGACCGCACCCTCGCCCTCGCCCAATTCGGCCAGAATGATGGCAACGACCTTTGGCGCCACGGTCGCCCCTTCGAAAAAGTCCTGCGCCTCGCGCCTGAAGATTTCGCCCCCTCGCGCGGGCTAAGGCTCCGCCTCATCGGCCGTATCGAGCAGGTGCCCGGCAACGGCCCCGTTCACTGCCTCCAGCCGCTTGGGATGGAACAGCGCCCCACCTGCGTCCTCGCCATCTCCTTGACCGAGGTGCGCATGGAATTGCCGGGCACCGATACGCCAGTCGCCATCTGGGAAAATCGCAGCGCGACCAGCTCGGTCGGGCACTGAAAGCCACCCGATCTCGCTTTCTCACTCACAACGCCATGAACCATCTCCCCCGCCCATGTGTTGGCCGAGGAAAGGAGACGCGCCATGTCCGACACCCCATCCGACAATCATGAAGAGATGATTCACGAAGACGGCTTGCCCGGCCATGAAAGCAAGCTGGAACCCAAGCCCGAATGGGAACCCCGCTACCCCGGCTCCGGTCGCCTCGAAGGAAAAGTCGCCCTCATCACCGGCGCGGACAGCGGCATCGGCCGCGCGGTCGCCGCCCTCTACGCCCGCGAAGGCGCCGACGTCGCCATCCTCTACCTCTGCGAACATGACGACGCGAAAAAGACCGCGCAAATCGTGGAAGCCGAAGGCCAGCAGGCCCTCACCATCGCCGGAGACATTGGCGAAAAATCCTTCTGCGACGACGCCGTCAAACAGATAATCGACCGCTTCGGCCGCCTGGACATCCTCGTCAACAATGCCGGGGAACAGCATCCCGACCAGGACATCACCGACATCACCGAAGAACAGCTGCGCCGCACCTTCCAGACCAACATCTTCGGCATGTTCTTCCTGACCCAGGCCGCCCGCCCGCACCTCAAAAAAGGCGCCGCGATCGTCAACTGCACCAGCGTCACCATGTATCAGGGGTCATCGGAACTGCTGGACTATTCGAGCACCAAGGGCGCCATCACCGCCTTCACCCGCAGCCTGTCGGAAAATCTTGTGAAGGACGGCATCCGCGTCAACGCCGTAGCCCCCGGCCCCATCTGGACCCCGCTCAACCCCTCAGGCGGCGCAAGCCCCGAGAAGCTGGAACATTTCGGCGAATCCACCCCCATGGGCCGCCCCGGCCAGCCCAACGAAGTCGCCCCCGCCTTCCTCTTCCTCGCCTGCGACGACTCCAGCTACATGTCCGGCCAGGTCCTCCACCCCAATGGCGGCACCATCGTGAATGGATGAACCCCCTCCACATTACTCGCTCCCCACGACCCGGACGCTACGGCACCCAAGCAAAACGACAGTTGCGAAGGGTCCCATCATCCGACAAGTGAGACCGATGGCAGAGGAACGCTTTGAATTTGTGGCAGGACACAAGCCCGGCACGCTACGAATCGTCTTTCGAGGCTTTTGGGATGGCGATGCCGTCGAAGGCTATATCGCGGCACTGCGGCAACGCGCCGCCATAACCGCCAGACCCTCACCGATCGACCGCGTCCTGCTCGATATGAAAGCATGCACCGTTCAATCGCAAACGGTCATGAACAGCTTCATGAAGATCATCACCAATTATGCCACCCAGATCAGCGAATATGGAGTCCTGCTACCCGAATCCGCCCTCCTCAGACTGCAAATGGAACGTCTGATGCGAGACACTCCGACCATGTTCTTCCAGGAGGAAAAACAAGCCCTGCAATGGCTGGCTTCCTGACAGAGCAAGGAAAGCGCCGGGGAATAGCCTTCCCAAACCCTCCCTGCGCGAAGCGTGGGGAAGGGGACCAGCCGCAGGCCGATGGAGGAGAAAATAGCACGACCTGCGAAATTTCCCCTCCACCATCCCTTTCGCAACGGCCCCCTCGCATCTCGCGCTGGGAAGGATGAACCTCCCCAAACCACCCACCTCCGTCATCCCAGCGACCCGGAGGGCGGCGTCCGCCAACGCTCGGATCTCGTGCGGCTAATCCGAACGCTATCGACAGAGATGCCAGCCTTCGCTGGCATGACGGAATGGGGACCGTCGGCTAACGACCATTTGTGGTCACTCACACATCTGCTCGGGTGCGCCATATACGGACATTAACTTGTCGGCAGCACCTCCAATGATAAGCCGTAGGTATGGTCCGCAAAACGTTCATTCTTGCAGTCAGCTTGGCTTGCACAGGCTGCGAGAGAAGCCCGATGCCTTCGGATGTCCAGAAGCTGGTAAAGGCGGCATTGCTTGTCGATAACCGAGTTCATATTCAACGACAGGGCAAAATAATCATCAGGCCCACCACGAAATTCTGTTCATTTCGCAAAGGGTTTCATCTCGATGGCGTTGTTCTTCGCGATGCCTTGGAGTATCATAAGCAAAGTTCATCCGCCGATCGAACCAACGGCGTCGCGCGAGAAAGCGATTGCGAAGCACCTGATACAATTTTCACTTATGGCTTCAAGTCGGACAATCGGCAGGGGAGGCCGTATGCGTTGATCTACGCAGTTTGGCAGGGACACTCGGCATCGGTGATAACGTTGACGCGTCCAGATGGTGCGCGCCCCGGCCTCGAAATCGCGCCAGTCGGCGCTTATTTTGGGTGGTTCTCTGATGTCAACGCAGAGCGTCTTGAACAGGAATCCATGACGCTCGATGCGCTGGATATGACTGCGGTGCTGTTAAAAGGCATCGAGTGGAAATCTTGAGAGGCTTTCCCACGTTCCTCAACCTCGCGACCAGACTGTCCCCTAACCACCCATCCCCACCACCTCAAAAAGCAACAGCGCCGCGAGCCTCGCCCGCAGCGCCGTCACACCCTCGCCCCTCGCCCCCCGACCGGAAGGGCGCCCGGATCTCAGTTTGCCTTGCTCATATCCACCTTCTCCACCCACTCAGGATAGAAGGTCGGCTCCCGGTTAGACCACCCCACCGCCGTCGCCGCGGCCTCACTGATCGACTGCAACAGCGCCCGGCGCTTTTCGGGATGGAGATGCGGCAAGCTCGCCGCCGCGCAGAACGCCCCCGGCAACCAAGGCCGCGCCCCCGCCCCCAACAGCCGTTCATACAAAAACCGATAGGCGGAAAAGCTGCTCAGCCTGTCCTGCCCCAGATCGAACGCCGAAACCGTCACCAGCGGCGCCATGAACGGCTCCATCTGGTCCAGCCCGCTATCGTCGGGCACCCGCGCCTTGATCTCGTCCAGCCGCCCGTAAATGCGGGCCTGCGCGCGGATGCTCGCTTCCTCCACCATGTCGCGCGACCATAGCTTCATGGCGTCACGACGGTGAAGGCCGATGTCCAGCGACCGGCGGATATAGCGCTGCGTGGCAGACGGGAAACTGGCGAATTCGCGCAATTCAGCCAGGGTGATTGCCCCGTCAGCCGGTCTTGCATTGGTGCCCATGCTCTTGCCCTCCGACTTCAAGTCGATCAGCAGAACATGCGCCCAACATGGTTACTGTAAGATTAAGCGCCGGTTCTGCCGACAACTACAGGGAATCACTTTTCTTTGTGCGTCGCAACATGTAATTTTTGTGAAAGCGATAAAAAGAGGCAGCACAGCCCCTCACCGCCCCAGATGCGTCCGCAATGTCACCCCGATCGTCCGCGGCTCGCTCGGCGTCCCCACGATCAGCCCGCTATTGCCCGCCTGCACCGTCAGATTCTGCATATAGTCCTTGTCGAACAGGTTCCGCGCGAACACTGCCGCCTCCCAGTCGCCCAAACGATAGCCGACGCTGCCGTTGACCAACGTATAGCCCTTGATGATCGTATAGGCCGACCCCGTCGCCTCTCCCCGCACACGCGTCCGGGTAACGGCATCCGCCCGCAGGAACAGCGCCCCGCTCCCCACCGGCATCCGATATTCGCCCCCAGCCGATCCGGTCCATTTGGGCAGCCCCGGCAGAGCATTGCCCGTCAGGTCGCATCGCGCAGTCCCCGTCCCCGTCCGCTCGATCGGGCAAGGGCCGCTCGGATAACTCGCATATTCCCCATCGGCCAAGGCCCCCGAAGCACGCAGCGTCAGGCGCGAACCCACCTGCGCCGACGCGTCGAACTCGATCCCCTTCACCGTCACCTTGGGGATGTTCGCCAGATAGCTGCGCAGCGCCACCGTCGCGCTAGAGTCTTTCTGACTTAGATTGAGGCATATCCGGCTCCACGGATGTAATTGGCGCATTCTGCGGGCGGGAAGTGGTCGAGCAGTTTTCCGATGCGTCGCCATGTTGCCTCGACGGTGCGTTCGTTGGCCTTGCGGAGCAGACGCTTGAGCTTGGAGAACATCTCCTCGATGGGGTTCAGGTCGGGCGAGTAGGGCGGCAGGAAGAACAGCCTGATGCCCGCCGCCTTGAGCAATTTGCGCACGCGGCTGCCTTTGTGGCTGCCGAGATTGTCGACCACGATGATGCTGCCGGGTTCCAGCGCGGGGATCAGGAACTGCTCGACCCACGCGGTGAAGCTCTCGCCGTTTATCGGGCCATCGAGGACGCAAGGGGCCACGATGCCATCATGCCTGAGGCCAGCGATGAAGGTCAGCGTCTTCCAGTGGCCATGCGGCACCTTGTCGATCAGCGGCTCGCCCCGGTGATGCCAGCCATGGGTGCGGGTCATGTTGGTCTTCGCCCAGGTCTCGTCGATGAAGACCATGCGCTTGGGATCTACCCAGCGCTGGACCCAGCGCCAGCGGTTGCGGCGTCGGATGACGTCGGGCCGGTCCTGTTCCTTGGCGAAGAGCGTCTTTTTTTAAACGTCTTGCCCAAGCGGCCCATGAACCGCCACAGCGTGTCGCAGCAGACCACCACACCACGCTCTTCACGCAGCTGGGCCAGCAACTCGTGCAGCGTCAGGTCCTTCTTCTGCTCGATCCGCGCAAGCAACCACTCGCGCTCACGCGCCAGCAACGGGAGCATGTGACCGCCGACCTTGCCCGGCTCAACAGACCCGCGCGTTCGCCATGACTGCGCCCAGCGAACCCCCGTGGCCGGGCTCACCTCCAGCAACCGCGCAGCCCCCCGCGCCGACATGCCTCGATCCAGAGCCCGACAAAACCGAACCCGCAAATCCTGTGATAATGGCCTCATCCATGCTGGCCTCCTCACCAGTGGCCACCTTGAATCACACTTCCAACCGTCTGGAAATCCCCAACGATTCATTCAACATCGGAAAGACTCTATTGTCGACGATATTGGCCTGAAAATCCTTCACATCGACATGATAGCCGTTGATGTTGAAGATGACCGCGCCATCCAGCAGCCGCGTCTTGATCCCCGCTTCCCAGGTCGTGTTCGTCTCCGGCCGCACCACCGCCGTCGCCAGCACCGCCTGATTGGACGCATTGACCGGCAGGCCCGACATATTGATGCCGCCCGACTTCTGCCCCTTGGCGAAGCTCGCATAGGCCATCACCCCGTCGGCCACATCATAGGCGACATTCACGCGCCCCGACGCGCTGCCATCGCCATCATGCGCGCTATAGCTTTGCGCCCGCAGGATCGATTGCTGGTCCGCCTGCAACGCCGCCGTCGGCGCCACCCCGCCAAAGGTTCGCACGTCATAGACGCCGTCCTTCTCCTCATAGGTGTAGCGCAGGCCGCCCGTCACCGCGATCCGCTCCACCGGCCGCCACGTCACCTCACCGAATATGCCGAAGCTCTCGCTACGGAAATCCGTCCGCCCTTCGGTCTGATAGCCATCAAGCAGCGAAGACGTCCGCGTCGCGCTCGGCGCCAGCAGCCAGTAAGTTGCCAGCGGCCCATAAATGCTGATCGGCCGCCCCGTGATCTTCTGATGGAAATAATAAAGCCCCGCGACATATTCCAATCTGCCCGGCGTGTTCGATCCAATCCGAAACTCCTGACTATACTGGTCCTGCCGCGACGGAATATGCTGCGTCGTTTGGATATGCAGCCCCGTATAATCCCGGTCGTTCGCCGCATCCCAGTTCCAGAAGCGCCACGCACTGATCGACGTCAACGTCACGCCGCCCATCTTCCACTCGGCCGTCCCCGAAACCCCGCCCTCGTCCGTATCCACGCCCAGCGGCGCGTCATTATCCGTCACCCGGTCATAAGGGTTGAAGCTCGGCGGCGCATAGGGGCCACCCGGCGCACCGGCCGCCAGCGCCGCATAGCGCTGCCCCGCTGGTTTCAAAGTCGGCGCAACCCGCACGAACAGCTGCGCGCAACAGTTATTCTGGAAACTGGCCCAGTCACCCACCACCCGCACCGAAAGATCGGGCGAAGGCTGAAACAGCAACTGCCCCCGGATCGCATCATTGTGGATCCCATTCTGCCACTCGCCGCGCCGAACGTTGCGAATGTAGCCATCCTGCCGCGTCACCGCCCCCGACAAGCGAAACGCCAGAACATCGCCCGCGATCGGCCCGGTTACCGCCGCCTTCGCCTGCACGAAATCGCGGCTGCCATAGGAAATCTCGCCCTCGGCGCCAAAGTCGAAGCTCGGCCGCTTCGTCGTGATGCTGATCGCGCCCGCCGTCGTATTCTTGCCGAACAAAGTCCCCTGCGGCCCGCGCAGCACCTCGACCCGCTCCACATCGGCAAAGTCGAACGCCGCCGTCGCGGGCCGCGCATGATAAACGCCGTCCACATAGAAGCCCACGCCCGGCTCTAACCCGTCATTCGCCTGACTGACCGCCACCACGCTCGACCCCAGCCCGCGAATGGTGAAGGCCGTATTGCGCGGATTGGCCGAACTATAATTCAGCGCCGGAACCAGCTGGCTCAGCTGGTTCGTGTTGACCGTATAAGTCCGCGTCAGTTCATCGCCGCTAACAACGCTCAGCGAGGTAGGCACAGTCTGCGCATCCTCCTCACGCAACCGGGCCGTGACGATGATCGCCCCTTCCCCCGCCCCGTCCGCCGGTACGTCAGCAAACGCAACCCCCGGAAAACCGCCGCAAACCAGCGCGGCGCTCAACCAAACGCGTGACCCCTTAATCATGACTGCCCCCTTATCGTGGGCAGCTCGATACACAGAGCGCAAGCGATTCGCTATATACAATCGTATATAGCTAAGAGCGCCCGAAAGGTTCGCACCCTCCTCCGCGCCTCTGCACGAAGACATATCACGCGGGGACGCGGAGGCGCGGAGGCGCGGGGGCGCGGAGGCGCAATTAAAAGGCGAAGCCACAACTCCGATGCCACCGCTGCCCAACCACAAAGCCCGGTCCAAAGCACGAAGCTAACGCCAAGTCCCTCCGCGTCCCCGCGTCTCCGCGTGAACCAAAAAAATGGCGCGCCGGCCGACGCGCCCAACGGGAAGACCTTAAACCACCAACGAAACCACGCCACCCCCGGCATCCTACACGATGCCCAGGTGACGGAGCATCCTCCTCACTCGTCCGCCTGAACCGGCAACGGCTCGCCCCGCAACTCCCGCGCAAGGTCAGGCCAATGCGACCGCCCCGCCACACTCGCCGCCGCCTTCTGCAACCCGCGATATTGCGCCAGGACAGCGCGCCCCAAATCCGTCAGCACCGCGCCCTCACTGGACGTCGCCACCAGCGGCGCGGACCAGCATCGGTTCATCACATCCACCAGCATCCAGCATCGGCGATAGCTCATCTTCAGCTTCCGCCCAGCCGCCGAAATCGATCCCTCACTGGCGATCGCGTCGAGCAGATCGGCCTTGCCCGGCCCCATGGCGATCTGGTCGCCACAATAAAGCTGTATCTTGATCTTCAATGCCGGGCCGCTCATCCGCCCGTTATGGCATGGGCAGGCCGCCCCGCCAATCGCTGCGTCAGGTTCGCCGTTCCAGCACGGCGCCAATCATGCTGCGCCACACGGTAACATCGCCTGCCTGCGCCATCTGCTCATCTGGCTCACGCAGCGTATGAAGGATGGCATAAGCATCATCCAGATAGTTTTGCCAACTCGCATCCACCGCGCCCGCCGCATGGGGATCATCGCCCTCGCCATTCAGGCTCAGCTGGCGTCCGGCCAGCACCCGGGCAATGCGTTCGATCGCGGGAGTAGCGGAAGTCGGCATCAATAAGGCTCCTCTCACCGTGCAGCGTCATGCGCTTGGCGAACCGCCCGGCCACCGCCGATCCGGCTCGCCTCGCCCATGGATCATATCACCAATATCGCCGCCGTCTATTGCCCAGCCTTCTCATCCTCATCTTCTTCTTCGTGGAATCCCGACGAAGGAACCGGGTCGCCATGGTCACCCGGCTTGGTGGCCGACGGCGGATCGGACGCATCCATGCTGTCCATCAACCCTTCCTCCAGCTGCTCCTCGGGGGTGACGGCATGGTCCTGCGCATCCGTGGGACGCTCATCATGCGCTTCTTCACGGCTGTTGGGACGAATATCGGTCTTGTCGCTCATCTTGCTCTCCTCGGCGCAGCGGCCTTCGCGCGCCACGCAGGATCAACGGCCAGTCCCGATAGCCGGTTCCAAGGGAGCATCCTCCGCCAAAATCACGCCCCTCCGTCATTCGGGGCAGTGCTGCCAGCGCTCATTGTTCCCCCTCCCGCAGGCGGGAGGGGGTTAGGGGGTGGGCCAGCGCAACGCCCGCGATGAAGAGCCGATACCCCTCCCTCTCAAACGCAAAGCCTCAATTCCCCGCGCCCGGCACCTTATCCTTGCCCACCTCGGCAAAGCGGCTCGCATCCTGGCCCTGCGCCTTGGCGATCGCGATGGCGACCGGCTCACGGACATGATCCACCGCCGCGATCTGGCAGGACCGCAAATCCTGCATGGTCCGGCCCGGACATACCTTCACCGCAGCGCGGCGGATGCGGGCGTTCAGTTCCTGCTGACCCGACTTCTTCGACAGGTCCAGATCGTCATAGCGCACATCGATCGTGCGGCCGTTGGATTCAAACGGAATGACGCTCGCCTGCGCCGCCGCGCCCATCAGCACGGTGGCAGACAGAGCCGCCAACATGGCGCCGCCGGTGCGATTGATAAAAAAGGTCATGATTGGTCCCCCCTCGATTGAACTGCTTGGGACTCGCCGCTCTTCAGGCGACCTCGTCCGCTGTAAAGCCGGGAAGGCTGGGACCCGTCAGTCCTTCCGGCAGGGCGCAGATTTAAACAGGCCAGCTGCCCCTGTCGATCCCAAAAATCCTTGTTGTCGTAACGTAAAACACCGCTCGTCGAAATTGACCGAACAAGAAAACGCCCCCGGCGCAAGGGATGGCCGGGGGCGTATCCGGGATGCTGTCGGGCTATCCGGGATCTCACACATTTCCAAAAGTCGAGACGCCACCGCCGCAGCTTTCCCGTCACGACCCCTATACACCTGATCAGTTAATATCGCTCTATCTTTCGGCGACCCGCTGCGTGCGCGCGCTGGAAAGCATGGGCCGCTTGCGAGCCGCCGCCTGCCATCCCATATCCGCGCCCAATAGCCCAGCAACGGCCTTGCCCCCAAAGAACAAATCTGGAACAACACGCCCCATGAGTCTGACCACTATTTCCGTGCGCGGTGCGCGTGAGCACAACCTCAAGGGCGTGGACGTCGATCTCCCCCGCGACAGCCTGATCGTCATCACCGGCCTGTCCGGCTCGGGCAAATCCTCCCTAGCCTTCGACACCATCTATGCAGAGGGTCAGCGCCGCTATGTGGAGTCCCTCTCCGCTTATGCCCGCCAGTTCCTGGAGATGATGCAGAAGCCGGACGTCGAACACATCGACGGCCTCTCCCCCGCCATCTCGATCGAACAGAAGACGACCAGCCGCAACCCGCGCTCCACCGTCGCCACCGTCACCGAAATCTACGACTATATGCGCCTCCTCTGGGCTCGCGTCGGCATCCCCTATAGCCCCGCAACCGGCGAACCGATCAGCGCCCAGACCGTCAGTCAGATGGTCGATCGCGTCATGCAGCTTCCGCAAGGCACCCGCTTCTACCTCCTCGCCCCCGTCGTGCGCGGCCGCAAGGGCGAGTATAAGAAGGAACTGCTGGAATGGCAGAAGGCCGGCTACACCCGCGTCCGCATCGACGGCGAAATGTACCTGATCGAAGACGCCCCCGCCCTCGACAAGAAATACAAGCATGACATCGAAGTGGTGGTCGACCGCCTCGCCGTGGACGCCGACATGTCCACCCGCCTGGCCGACAGCTTCGAACAGGCGCTAAAGCTGGCGGATGGGTTAGCCTATGTGGATCTGGCGGACACCACCGTCGCGGAATTGAATAGCCCCTCCCCTTCAGGGGAGGGGTTGGGGTGGGGAAGTGCCCCAGGCGCCGGTTCTACGGGGACAGCCCCCACCCCCGGCCCCTCCCCTGAAGGGGAGGGGAGGAAGATGAAGGGCGCAGGCATCCCCGACAACCGCATAGTCTTCAGCGAAAAATTCGCCTGCCCCGTCAGCGGCTTCACCATCCCGGAGATCGAACCGCGCCTCTTCTCCTTCAACGCCCCGCAAGGCGCCTGCCCCGCCTGCGACGGCCTCGGAGAACGCCAGGAATTCGACCCCGAACTCGTCGTCCCCAACGAAGCCCTCACCCTCAAAAAGGGCGCCATCGTCCCCTGGGCCAAGTCCAACCCCCCCAGCCCCTACTACATGCAGGTCCTAGGCTCCCTCGCCAAGGAGTTCGGCTTCAACCTGGAAACCCCCTGGCAAGACCTCCCCGCCGAAGTCAAAATCATCATCCTCCACGGCACCGCAGGCAAGCCCGTCACCCTGAAATTCGTAGACGGCAAAAAATCCTACGAAGTCAAAAAACCCTTCGAAGGCGTCATCGGCAACCTCAACCGCCGCCTCCTCCAGACCGAATCCGCCTGGATGCGCGAGGAACTGAGCAAATACCAAACGGCCATGCCGTGTGAGACCTGCCACGGCGCCCGCCTCAAACCCGAAGCCCGCGCCGTCAAGATCGCGGGGGAGGACATCTCCATGTCCACCCGCCGCTCGGTGGTGGACGCGCTCGGCTTCTTCTCCACCCTCCCCGCCCAGCTCAACGACCAGCAGAACCAGATCGCCAAGGCCATCCTCAAGGAAATTGTCGAGCGCCTCGGCTTCCTCAACAATGTCGGCCTCGACTATCTGAACCTCGACCGCACCAGCGGCACCCTGTCGGGCGGCGAGTCCCAGCGCATCCGCCTCGCGTCCCAGATCGGCAGCGGCCTGTCGGGCGTCCTCTACGTCCTCGACGAACCCTCGATCGGCCTGCACCAGCGCGACAATGACCGCCTGCTCATCACCCTCAAGCGCCTGCGCGACCTCGGCAACACCGTCATCGTCGTGGAGCATGACGAGGACGCGATCCGCATGGCCGACTATATCGTCGACATGGGACCGGGCGCAGGCGTCCACGGCGGCACCATCGTCGCGCAGGGCTCCCTCAACGAACTGCTCGCCCACAAGGACAGCCTGACCGCGGATTACCTCAACGGCACCCGCCGCATCGAAGTCCCCGCAAAGCGCCGCAAGGGCAATGGCAAGAAGCTCACCGTCCACAACGCCCGCGCCAACAACCTGCAAAACGTCACCGCCAGCATCCCCCTCGGCACCTTCACCTGCATCACCGGCGTGTCAGGATCGGGCAAGTCCAGCTTCACCATCGACACCCTCTACGCCGCGTCCGCCCGCACCCTCAACGGAGCCCGCATCGTCGCAGGCCCCCACGACAAGGTCACCGGCCTTGAACATTGCGACAAGGTGATCGACATCGACCAGTCGCCCATCGGCCGCACCCCGCGCTCCAACCCCGCGACCTATACCGGAGCCTTCACCAACATCCGCGACTGGTTCGCGGGCCTCCCCGAAGCCCAGGCGCGCGGCTACAAGCCCGGCCGCTTCAGCTTCAATGTCAAGGGCGGCCGCTGCGAAGCCTGCACCGGCGACGGCCTCCTCAAGATCGAGATGCACTTCCTCCCCGACGTCTACGTGACCTGTGACGTCTGCCACGGCGCGCGCTACAATCGCGAAACGCTGGAGGTGAAGTTCAAGGGCCACAGCATCGCCGACGTCCTCGACATGACGGTCGAGGACGCGGTCGAATTCTTCAAGGCCGTGCCCCCCATCCGCGACAAGATGGCCATGCTCGCCGAAGTCGGTCTCGGCTATATCAAGGTCGGGCAGCAGGCCACCACCCTATCCGGCGGCGAAGCCCAGCGCGTCAAGCTCGCCAAGGAACTCTCCCGTAGAGCCACCGGCCAGACCCTCTACATATTGGACGAGCCCACCACCGGCCTCCACTTCGAAGACGTCCGCAAACTGCTCGAAGTCCTCCACGCCCTGGTCGAACAGGGCAACAGCGTGGTCGTGATCGAGCATAATCTAGACGTCATCAAGACCGCCGACTGGATCATCGACATGGGCCCCGAAGGCGGCGTCAAGGGCGGCGAAGTCGTCGCCGAAGGCACGCCCGAAAAGGTAGCGAAGAACGCCCGGAGCTTTACCGGGCGCTATCTTGCGCCGTTGTTGGGTATGGAGGCTGTGGCGGCGGAGTGAGAATGTACGGTTCAGTTAAGCTGTAGCTGAGCTGTTTTCTGCCAGCTGCGCAGTAACTTTTTCTTTTCCAAGCGGGAAAGTTCCTAAAATACGCCGGGGGAGCTCAATTTCAAACTCTTTAGACAAATAGTTTTTCAAATGGTCTCTGAGAAGATGCATTTTTAGTTCCGCTCTTAGCTTGTAGATATCTTCATCATCCAAGTTAAGGTTGTGCTCCGATGAGCTGGATATATCTTTTGCGATTATACTTATCTTCGTAAGAGACAGTCTTTGGTTATTTATCTTTATCATTTCCGATACAAAGACGCGAGCGATCTTGTAACAGGCCGTGATTATAGCTACTGCAATCGCCACGTAGGGTATTCGAGACAACAGGACAGCTTCTATGTTGATCTTCGGGTCCCTCGATATAATCACGGAAAGATCTGCGGCCCCCTTCACCAAAAGAATGAACATAAGAAGTATAATCGATATCGGAACCAAAATTATCTTCCAATATTGCCCGATGTTTTTGCTACCTTGATTAACGAAGGCGGATATCTCGGACGGGAATAGATTTATATCGTCTCTGAGAGATTTAAGCGTTTTTTCTGAATCTACTATTTTTTCAGACAGCTGCCTATATTCTTGCTGCTTGGACACCACATCGGCGTCTATCCGGTCTAGCCTGTCCTTAGATGATTTAATAGATTCCTCAGCTGCGCTATTCTCCGTGATCAACTCATTCTTCGTCAGCGCCAATTGATCGACAGACTTCTTAGCCCGCGCCGCGGTTGATTTCAGCTGGTTGATCTCTCTAAGTATTGCAGCCCGCTCATTGTCGGCCGCTTTTGCGGCCTCTTCCCTTTCTTGCGCAGCTTCCAAACGGACCGTAATTTTATCAAGACATTGATCTTTATATGCCTCAATCGCATTCAGGCTACCAAGCGCGCTCCGGATGTTCTTCGGTTCAACACCAAAAACTCTGACCTCTAGAATGGCTGTATCACTGAATAGGGCTAGAGGCGGTCGGAACGAGAGCTTCCGGCAGATTCCATTTATCTCGAACGACCAAGTCGTACCGTCGGCCTCCGCGAGTCCAGTTATCTCGCTGCCGTTTTCATTGGTCCACCTGAATTCAAAGTCTTTGACACTGCTATAGCCTCGCGCGTCGACCTGAACCTCGGTAACTAGAGCAGGGCTCAAAAATCTGTAATTGTACCACCGATGTTGCCCGTCCATTGGTTCGTTATCATCAGATGTCGCAAGCAGCTTAGTAGTTCGATTGGACGCGCGGTCGAAGAATTGGAAAGGGAGTTGGTTAACGCCTTCGTTGCTCATTGCTGCGAAACGCGCTCTTACCGTTTCTACTTCGTCTGCTGATTGATCAGCCACAGTCATCCCCCATTGCTTTCATCTCGGTGACCCCCTGCAGATTTTTACCCATCGCCGAGGGATTTTCAATTAAGTTTCGAGCACTTCTTTCTACTGAATCGTTCGACAAGCGGAGAGCATTACCCAAAGATGGATAGAAGCATCCGCTACGAACGGCAGGCGATTATGGCATCGACGACCTCAACTCCTGAACCGATCAGCAGGAAGAACTCGGTGGCCGCATCTCCCGCCACCGCCCCGCCTCCAAAAAGGCGCTGCTCAAAGCCATCAAGAACGCTGGCGGGAATTGGTAATACGCCGTTGGAAGCGTCATCACCTACTGATATGCTGCACTCATGACCAAACTCACCCCCATCGAGTCCGAGTTCGCGACGACCGAGGAAGCCGAGGCTTATGACGCCTGGTTCCGGGCGAAGATCGAGGCGAGGCTGGCGTCCAAAAGCCCCCGCATCCCGCATGATGAGGTCATGGCCCGGATGCAAAGGATCATCGACCGGCGCAAGAACGCCTGATGCTCCCACTCATCTGGCTCGAAGAGGCGCTGGACGATCTCGAAGCCATCACCGATTTCATAGAGATGCAGAACCCGGCCGCTGCCGCGAGGCTTGGCGCTGCCATTCGCAACACGGCCGAGCGCCTGCCCGATCATCCCTATATGTATCGCGCCGGTCGGTTGCCCGAGACACGTGAAGCCTTGATCACGCCCAACTACGTCCTCGTCTATCGGGTCACAGATGCCATCGAAATCATGGCCATTCTCCACACCCGCCAGCAATATCCCTGATCAACTGAGTTTGAAGGACGCGCCATGTCATCCGATGATCGCTGGCCCCGCATAATCTCCATGCCAGAATTCGCGGAAAAGATCGCCCGCCGCCGCGCCGAACTCGGCATTACCGATGCCGACATACCCCGCAACTCCGGCCTCCGCCGCACCGCCTCCAAAAAGGCGCTGCTCAAAGCCATCAAGGACGCTGGCGGCAGCTGGTAGCCTAGCCCCACCACTGTTCCCATTTTGTTCTGTCCTACAACCCCTCACCTTTGATACCGTCCCGGCAAACCCTCCCCTAAAGCGGAGCTTTTGCCATGTCCTACCACTTCCCCCCGCTCCCCACCCCCGCCGAGCAAGTCCGCGCCGACGGCTGGAGTCCCACGCGGCAGCGGCAGTTCCTGGAAACCCTCGCCGCCACCGGCATCATCACCACGGCCTGCGACGCCGTCCACATCTCCGCCCGCGCCGCCTATGCCTTGCGCATCCGCCGCGACGGCGCGGCCTTTCGCCTCGGCTGGGACGCGGCCATCCTCATCGCCCGCGCACGCCTCGCCGACGAACTGCTCGCCCGCGCCTTGAACGGCCATGAGGAAGTGATCCGCAAGGACGAAGACACCATCACCCGCCACCGCCACGACAACCGTCTCGCCATGTCGATGCTCTCCCGCCTCGACCGCATGGCCGACAGCCCGCCCGAAGGTTCCGACGCCGCCCTCGCCCGCGTCGTGGCGCAGGATTTCGCCGCCTATCTCGACATGCTCTGCCCACAGGACCAGCAATCCGCGCCCGACCAAACACCGGCGCAGGAAAACCACCCCGGCCTCGTCCCGCCCTCCACCCCCATCACGCCGGACATGGACGAAGCCTCCTCACACGACGCCGGCCTGCGCGATCCCGCGCTTGGGGCCTGCATCGAAGCCGCCGCCACCGCCCTCTCCCCCGGCGCCTCCGCCGCGCTCTTCATCGCCGCCCGCATGGCGCTGCATGAGGGCAAAAGGGCCGCCAATGCGGGTTACGCCCACCCCTTCCATGAACGGTGTGAACTTCGCCCTCCGCTGGTCGATCGCGCCACCCTTCCGCCCGACGAAGCCGCCGCCCGCCTGCGCGGCGCATGGTGGGATGACGAACGCGAAGCCTTGCGCACCGACTATCCCGCCCCGCCCGGATTCGACGGCGAAGAAAGCGACGCAATCTACGACATAGACGGTTATGAGCGAGACCTGACCCCACAGGAAAGCGAAGCCCTGGCGGCGCTGGATGAAGCCCAGCGCCGCCCCTATGAAATCGCCGCCGCATTGGCGCGGGACGCCTTTTTCGGTTTCACGGCGTTGGAACAGGCGGGGTGATGGGATGGCAGGAGGCTTGCGGCAAATTCACCGTGCTCCTGCGTAGGCAGGAACACGCTCTTCCATTTCACCACCCCAGCAATCCCCCGCGCCTTGCAATTTCCTCCCCCATCCCCTACATACACGCTGCTACAGTCGCAAATCGACGGTCTTTAGGCGCTTTGCGGCACCAAACTTCCTTCTTTCCCTGCCCCTCTAGCGACCGGTCCGTCCACGCTGGACAGACCGTACGAACGAAGGAACTACCATGAGCATCACCGGAACCGTCAAATTCTTCAACGCCGACAAGGGCTATGGCTTCATCGCCCCTGACGACGGCACCCCCGACGCGTTCGTCCACATCACCGCTGTCGAGCGCGCTGGCCTGGCCACGCTGCGCGAAAAGGACCGCGTTTCCTACGATCTGGAACAGGACCGTCGTGGCAAGATGGCGGCCGTAAATCTTCAGCACGCTGAATAAGCCATGCTGATCGTCCGGGCGCCGTTTCCATGGCGCCCGGGCACTATCTGACAAAGGAGCGCATATGACGCACCCCGACTATCGCGCCCTCGCCGCCCAGGCTCACAACGAAGCCCAGGCCGCCACCCTCACCAACGTCCGCGACCGCTGCCTCCGTTCGGAAGCGACCTTCCTCGCCATGGCCGAACGCCAGGACCTCGCCGACCGCAACCGCGCCCGCCGCGAAGCTGCCTCAGCCGCTGCGCTTGCAGAAAGCACCGCCGCCAACGCCTGAAGCAGTGCTGGCCGGGCACACCCGGTCATGCCCCCCCGGAGGCGATCGATCGACCAGGCCGGGAAACACGCACCAAAAAACACGCGGATTCCTGCGGCTCTGCCCTGTGACATCACGGCCCCGACAGCCCGCCGCTCCGGCACATCGCCACAGCCGCTCATCTTGTCGAATACTCCAAAGCGTCCGGAACCCGACGCCTCCTGACCGGTTATCTCCGCGACCCTGACAGGAACATCCGGCAAGGAGCTAGACCCAATGATCCGCACTCTCATTTTCGGCGCCATCGCAGGCTATGTCGGCAAAAAGCTGTATGACGAAGGCAAGCTGACCGAGTTCAAAGAAGACCTCGTCACCCGCTACAACAAGGCCCGCGACGACATCTCGAACCGCGCCAGCAGCTCCACCAGCAGCAGTCTTCGCGGCAGTGACATGTCCCCGGCGATCACGCCCACCCAAACGCGCCACACGACGTCGGGCTCGCCCCTCGCCAGCTGACATCCGGCTGACACTTTAAAATTTACAATCCGGCGGCTTATCCCTCTGGCCGCTGGCCACCGCCCGCCCGGCCCGCGTTCCCCCCTTTCGCGGCGCCGTGGCGGGTGGACTATTTCCGCCAGCCTCCCTCTCTCCATGAAGCCGTTCCGCCCACGCAACTTACCCCGATTTGAAGGGTTGTTACGCAGCCGGGGGCCAAGGAATAGGAGAGTGATTGATGCGCACCCCGATAATCGCCGCCGCCTTGCTGGCCCTGCCGCTGGCGGCCTGCACCACGGATCGCTACAGCGACCGCTATGGCTACAACCGCCCCGCAGGAAGCTATTCCGGGCGGGTAATTACCGACGACGACTATATCTACCGCGACAATGACGGCCGCTATTATTGCAAGCGTAGCGACGGCACCACTGGCACGATAGTCGGCGCGATCGCGGGCGGCGTGTTGGGCAATATCATCGCCCCCGGCGGCTCCAAGACGCTCGGCACCATCCTCGGCGCAGGCGGCGGCGCAATCGCCGGCAACGCGATCGACCGCAGCAGCGTCCGCTGCGAATAAGAAAAAAGGGCGCGACCCCCGGCCGCGCCCTCTTCACTATCCTTCCGGGATGAGGAAGTTGCTTACAGCTTACCAGTAAGCTCCGGCACAACCTTGAACAGGTCACCCACCAGGCCGATGTCCGCCACCTGGAAGATCGGCGCGTCCTCATCCTTGTTGATGGCGATGATGGTCTTGCTGTCCTTCATCCCCGCCAGATGCTGGATCGCACCGGAGATACCAACAGCGATATAGACCTCCGGCGCCACGATCTTGCCCGTCTGGCCGACCTGATAATCGTTCGGCACATAACCCGCATCGACAGCCGCGCGCGACGCACCAACCGCCGCGCCCAGCTTGTCGGCCAGCGGATAGATCACTTCCTCAAAGGTCGGCCCATCCTTCAGCGCACGGCCACCCGACACGATGATCTTGGCCGAGGTCAGTTCCGGACGCTCCTGCTTGGCGATCTCCGCGCCGACGAAGCTCGACAGACCCTTGTCGCCCGTCGAAGCCACGGCTTCCACCGCGCCCGAACCACCCTCACGCGCCGCCTTCTCAAAAGCGGTGCCACGCACGGTGATCACCTTCTTGGCGTCCTTCGACTTGACGGTCGCGATCGCGTTGCCCGCATAGATCGGACGCGTGAACGTGTCTTCGCTTTCAACCGACAGGATGTCGCTGATCTGCATCACGTCGAGCAGAGCCGCGACGCGCGGCGCGATGTTCTTGCCGTTGCTGGTGGCGGGCGCGACGAACGCGTCATGGCTGCCCATCAGCTCGACGATCAGCGGCGCGACATTCTCAGGCAAAGCATGGCCAAAGGCCGCGTCGTCCGCGACATGGACCTTGCCCACGCCCGCGATCTTCGCGGCTGCATCGGCCACGCCGCCAACACCGGCGCCCGCCACCAGCAGATGCACTTCACCCAGCTTGGCAGCGGCAGTGACCGCGGAAAGGGTCGCGTCCTTGACGGCGCCGCCCTCATGTTCAACCCAGACAAGCGTCTTCATGCTGCAACTCCCAGAGCCTTGAGCTTCGCGACCAGTTCATCGACATCGGCGACCTTGACGCCAGCCGAACGCTTGGCAGGCTCGCTGACCTTGAGCGTTTCCAGACGCGGCGCGATATCGACGCCATAATCGGCGGGCGTCTTGTTCGCGAGCGGCTTGCTCTTCGCCTTCATGATGTTGGGCAGCGAGGCATAGCGCGGCTCATTCAAACGCAGGTCGGTCGTGACGATCGCGGGAACGTTCAGCTTCACCGTCTCCAGGCCGCCATCGACTTCACGCGTCACGCTGACCTTGTCGCCTTCGACCTCGACCTTCGACGCGAAGGTGCCCTGCGGCAGGTTCAGCAGCGCCGCGAGCATCTGGCCGGTCTGGTTGCTGTCATCATCGATCGCCTGCTTGCCCAGGATGATCAGGCCAGCGCCTTCCTCTTCCTGCACCTTGGCGAGCAGCTTGGCCACGCCCAGCGGCTCGACCTCATCATCGGTCTGGATCAGGATGGCGCGATCCGCGCCCATCGCCAGCGCCGTGCGCAGCGTCTCCTGCGCCTTCGCAACGCCGATCGACACCGCCACAACCTCGGTCGCCACGCCTTTTTCCTTCAGGCGAATGGCTTCCTCGACCGCAATTTCATCGAACGGGTTCATGCTCATCTTGACGTTCGCCAGATCAACACCCGTCCCATCCGCCTTCACGCGCGGCTTCACATTATAGTCAATGACCCGCTTCACGGGCACAAGGATCCTCATCGCAACATCCTTTCGTTTTCACGCCACAGCCCGCATATGCGGACAAGGACGCAGGCGGTCCCCAACGACCGCCTGCGCCCCATGGTGTTTGTTTAAATGGCTGGAAAGTGCCTCAGGCTGCCTTCCTCACTTCCGCCACGATCTTCTTGGCCGCGTCACCCAGGTCGTCCGCCGGGACGATGGCCAGGCCGGACGAGGCCAGAATGTCCTTGCCCTGCTGGACGTTCGTGCCTTCCAGGCGAACGACCAGAGGAACCGACAGGTCAACTTCCTTGGCGGCGGCGACAATGCCCTCGGCAATGATGTCGCACTTCATGATGCCACCGAAAATGTTGACCAATATGCCCTTCACCGCCGGGTCCTTCAGGATGATCTTGAAGGCCGCGGTCACCTTTTCCTTGTTGGCGCCGCCACCGACGTCCAGGAAGTTGGCGGGGAATTCGCCGTTCAGCTTGATGATATCCATCGTCGCCATGGCAAGGCCCGCGCCGTTCACCATGCAACCGATGTTGCCGTCCAGCTTGATGTAGGCGAGGTCATATTCGCTCGCTTCGACTTCGGCCGGGTCTTCTTCGGTCAGGTCGCGCAACTCGGCAATGTCCTTGTGACGGAACATCGCGTTGCCGTCGAAGCCGACCTTGGCGTCCAGCACCAGCAGGTTGCCCTGCTCGGTCAGCGCAAGCGGATTGACTTCGATCTGCTCGGCGTCGGTGTCGAGGAACGCGGCGTAGAGCGAGGAGGCGACCTTGGCGGCCTGCTTCGCCTGATCGCCGGTCAGGCCCAGAGCGGCAGCGATGGAACGGCCGTGGTGCGGCTGGAAACCGGCTGCGGGATCGACGGTGAAGGTGTGGATCTTTTCGGGGGTCGAATGGGCGACCTCTTCAATGTCCATGCCGCCTTCGGTCGATACGACGAACGCGATGCGGCTGCTGCCACGATCGACCAGAAGCGCGAGGTAGAATTCCTTCGCGATGTCGGCGCCGTCGGTGATGTAGAGGCGGTTGACCTGCTTACCCGCGTCGCCGGTCTGGATGGTGACCAGCGTGTTGCCGAGCATGTCGGCCGAGTGCGCCTTCACCTCATCCAGGTTGAACGCCAGGCGGACGCCGCCCTTCGCTTCTGCGCTAAGTTCCTTGAACTTGCCCTTGCCGCGGCCACCGGCGTGGATCTGCGACTTCACGACATAGAGCGGCCCGGGCAGCTTCTTGGCGGCTTCGACGGCTTCATCGACCGAGAAAGCGGCGTAACCGGCGGCAATCGGCGCGCCATATTTCGCCAGCAGTTCCTTCGCCTGATATTCGTGAATGTTCATGGGCCTGGCCCGTCCTTTCGCCTGAAAAGCTGTTGACGGGGCTAAAGCACAGGGACGCGGGGGACGCCAGACTGATTTCGCAAATCAACTTTGCAAAATTGCAAAATCACTTTCCGGAATCGCGTTCAATTCACCACTTCCTTCATTCAATTGCACAGACGATCGCCGCCTTGCTCGTCACCATGAATATCTCCGGATCCTCCAGCGCCCGCACCTTGTAGAGGAAACGATCAACCGTCATCTCCCCCATGTGCGACTTGCGGAGCGACGCCAACGACTGAAGCCGCCGCAACTGAACCAGGCTCAGCCGATCCACCATCCGCTCCGCCATGCACCCAGCCATTCGCGGCGAAAGCCCCGCTTCGATCAGCCCCGCCCGCACTTTCGATTCGGGCGACACCGTCGCGCAGGAAGACAGCAGCATAGCAGCCATGGGCAAAGCGAGCGCAATCGCGCGAATGGATATGGTCGTCATGCGCGCTTCATGGCAATCAGAGCCTGAACACAGGGTAAATGGGTCGCCACGGGGACAAGACATGGACAAAATTTTCGGGGTCTTCGCGCATCGCGTCGCCAGTTGGTCCGGGCAACCCCTGGCGTTCATATTGGCGTCGGCCACGATCATCGGCTGGATCTTGACCGGGCCGATCTTCCATTATTCCGACACTTGGCAGCTCATCATCAACACGGGCACGACGATCGTGACCTTTCTCATGGTCTTCCTGATCCAGAACGCCCAGAACCGCGACGGGTCGGCGATCCAGGCAAAGCTTGACGAACTCATCCGCGCCGTCACCGATGCCCGAAACGAGTTCATCGGCATCGAACATCTGACCGAAACCGATCTGGAACGTCTCAAAGCTATGCTGGAAAAGGAATATGACAGCGAAGAAAGCCACCACCGGTCAATAGAGCGGTTGATCAAGCGGCGGTAACGGATGCCCGCGATCAGTGCGCGGAATTCACTAACCGCACATTTTCCTCACGATATGCATCGATCTGGTCACCATATCCACGAGCCAACCCCTCATAGGCAGCACGCCCTTTTTTGGAATGGCTCATCTGCGCTCGTATCAACGACACCTGCTGCCTGTGCAGTAGGTAATTGACATCCATCTCTCCGGTCATTCACGCCCTCCTACCTATCGCTGATGAGACTGGTTGGGGTGCCGCGACTCTTTAGACGAGTCGTCTTTCCGGCAGTGGAGACGTTAGCACCGCCGCGTCAGCGAGGCCATTCCATCCAGCGCGCTGCTGGAGCAACTTGACGGAAATTACGCCCGGTAGGAGCCCTTCAGTGGAATAACAAAAGCTTTTTGCTCTGCGCAAAAAATATGTGCGAGGGCTATGAAATCCCATAGGAATTTGCCAATGCGCCCCGGCTTACAGGGGGCATTTCAACATGGCGCAATCGCTGACGGCGGTTCTGGCGATCATTTATCATGAGATTTTATTGTTCGCCGTGGTGGGACTGGCCATTGGCGGGATCGACGATTTTCTCGTGGATGTCATGTTCCTGGGCCGACGCTGGTGGCGAAACATAGCGGTCTACTCTCGCCATAGGCGCATGACGACGGCGACGCTGCCCGCCTCTTCAAAGCCCGGCAAAATAGGCATCTTCGTTCCCGCCTGGGGTGAAGCCGACGTGATCGGCCCGATGTTGCGCAATGCGCTCAACCAATGGTCCGTGGGCGATTATCGCATTTTCGTCGGCGTCTATCCCAATGACCTGGCCACCTTGGCGGCCGTCAACCCGATCGCAGATCAGGACGATCGTCTCGTCGTCTGTATCAACGACCGGCCGGGTCCCACGACCAAGGCGGACTGCCTCAACCTCCTCTGGCGCGCCATGCAGGAAGAAGAGGCGCGCGTCGGCAGAATGTTCAAGGCCGTGGTCTTGCATGACGCCGAAGACGTCGTCCACGCCGACGAAGTACGGCTGTTTGATGTGATGATCGATCGCTTCCAACTCGTTCAGTTGCCGGTTCTTCCGCTCACGGGAGACGGCGGCTGGTGGGCACGCTCCATCGCCAATCATTATTGCGACGAGTTTGCGGAGAGCCATGGGAAATATTTGACGATCCGCGAAGCCATGGGTGCGTCGGTTCCGTCCGCCGGAGTTGCCTGCGCATTCGAACGGCTGACACTCGAACGGCTCGTCAATCCTGCGAACGGGGGTCCGTTCGACCCCGCTTCGCTGACCGAAGATTATGAAGTTGGCCTCCGGATCAAGAATATGGGCGGTCGCGGCGTTTTCGTGCGGATGCGCGACGCCTCAGGCGAGCTTGTCGCCACGCGTGAATATTTTCCGGACAGCCTGGACGGCGCCGTCCGCCAGAAAGCCCGCTGGATGGTGGGAATCTCGCTTGCTGGTTGGGACCGCATGGGCTGGCAGGGTGGCCCTACCGAATGGTGGATGCGCATCCGTGACCGGCGCGCGGCCATCGCCGCCTTCGTTCTGTTCGCTGCTTACGTCGCCTTTCTGCTTTGGGGCCTGCTGCTCACGGCAAGCTGGTTCGGCCTCGAAACCGCTCACCAGCCTTCTCCGTTCGTAGAACTGCTGCTCTGGATGAACTTTGCCTTTATGACCTGGCGCACCGCGATGCGGGCCATTTTTGTGGGCCGCAGCTATGGATGGGTTTATGGGATCGGCGCGATACCCCGCTCCATCCTCGCCAATCTGATAGCGATGCTTGCGGCCCGCCGCGCGGTGTTCCTCTACCTTCATTCCCTCTTCGGAAAGCCGCTGGTCTGGGACAAGACGCAGCATCGCTTCCCCCGGCTTTAAAGATCAACATGGCCAACAATGCCCGCGGACGGCCTGTCCGCTTTTTCCTTGTGCTGATGACCGGCTGGGTGATGATCCGGGTCGCGAGCGCCATGTTTGGAGGAAGCGCCATCGCGCCCTTGCCGCCACGACCGATCCCGGTTGCGGCAGCGCACCTTGCGGGGCCTTCTTCGCAAAAGGTTGTGCCGATTGCGGCCACGCCAACCCCATTGCTTGTCACCAATTGGCCGATAAACAAGATACGCGCAGTGGGACCGAGAAAGGGCGTTAGCCCAGCCTTTATCCCTTCGTTTCAAGGTGCCACAGGCAAGCCCGAAGACGACCCAGCACCCTTCGACCATGAGATCGAAAAAGCCGCTCTGGCCAGCAGGCCATCCAACTTTGCTCAGCCCGCCCCGCCCGCTTGGCCGCTAACGCCCTCGGGCGGCGCCAAGGTGCATCGCTGGCGCGGCAGCGCGTGGCTCCTCTGGCGCGACGGCAGCGCAAATCCGCAGGATCTTGTCACGGGCGGCAGACTCGGCGGGTCGCAAGCGGGGCTCCGGCTCGATTATGATCTGACGCCAGCCAGCACCGGCCGCGCCGCCCTCTATGGCCGCGTAAGCCGCGCCTTCAATCGCCCCGCCTCGCCTGAAGCTGCCGCCGGGATAGCTTGGCAACCTTCCAGATCAATTCCGATCTCCATCGCG
Source organism: Sphingobium sp. TomTYG46 (assembly GCF_055396345.1). Lineage (NCBI taxonomy): Bacteria > Pseudomonadati > Pseudomonadota > Alphaproteobacteria > Sphingomonadales > Sphingobiaceae > Sphingobium > Sphingobium sp. TomTYG46. Next base: position 305,198 of record NZ_AP027324.1, on the reverse strand, counting down.
GCGGAACGGCGGATCTCTCTGGGAGATGGCGCACGCAATGCCAACGCGGTGTTTGCGGTGGGCGGCTTCGGCCCCACTCCAGTTTTGGGCAAATTGGAAGCGGAGGCTTATGCACAGGCAGGCCTGGTCGGGTTCAACCGGCGCGACCTGTTCGCTGACGGCAAACTTTCCCTGCTCGCTCCTATATCGGGGACGCCCGTACGCACCGGCCTCAGTATATCGGGAGGCGCGCAACCGCATGTGGAGCGCGTCGATATCGGACCGGAGGTTCAGTTCCGCCTGCCACTCCCCCACATTGCATCGCGGCTCAGCATCGAATGGCGGCAGCGCGTAGCGGGAGAGGCATCGCCCTCCTCCGGGCTCACTCTTACCCTCGGCGCGGATTTTTAACGCGGGGCGAACGCGCAGCGTCTTTATCTTGCCATCCATTCGGCTTAACCCTGTAGGCACATGGATCTCTACCTGCCCATCGCCAATCTGTCGGTGAACGCGCTGGTGATCATAGCCCTTGGCGGTGTGGTCGGCCTGCTCTCCGGCATGTTCGGCGTCGGCGGCGGTTTCCTGACCACGCCCCTGCTGATATTCTACGGCATTCCGCCAACCGTGGCAGCCGCGTCCGCCGCGTCCCAGGTCACGGGCGCCAGCGTATCGGGGGTCGTCACCCACATGGCGAGGGGCACCGTCGATTTCCGGATGGGCGGCGTCCTGATCGGCGGCGGCATCATTGGAGCAGGCATCGGCGTGCTGCTGTTCCGGCTGCTCCAGTCCATAGGGCAGATCGATACGGCTATCGGCATCCTTTATGTCCTGATGCTCGGCGGCATCGGCATGTTGATGGCCAAGGAGTCCGTTCAGGCGCTGATCCTGTTGAAAACGGGTAAACGCATGCAGGCCCGCAAGCGGCGCCATCACCCTCTGGTCGCCGCGCTGCCGATGCGGTGGCGCTTCTATCGCTCCGGGCTTTACATCTCTCCCCTCGCGCCGTTGCTGCTCGGTGTTGCGACGGGGATACTGACAACACTGCTGGGCGTCGGCGGCGGCTTCATCCTTGTGCCTGCCATGCTTTACCTGCTTGGCATGACCACCCAGTCGGTGGTGGGCACTTCGCTGTTTCAGATATTGTTCGTCACCATGGCAACAACGATGATGCACGCCATGACCACGAAGGCAGTCGATCTCGTCCTTGCCATGCTGCTTCTGATCGGCAGCGTGACGGGGGCACAGATCGGCACCCGCATCTCGATGACCGTTCGCCCTGAATATCTGCGCATATTATTGTCGGTGATCGTGCTCCTGGTCGCCGCGCGCATGGCGTTGGGTCTCGGCTTCCGCCCCGACGAAATCTACACGGTGGAAGTGCGTTGAAGCTGCGCGCCCGTCTCGCACTTCTCCTCCCCCTCTCGACACTGCTCGGCGCGGCAGGGGAGCCGATGCTCGTTCCCGATGTCTCGCAACGGGAAGTGGAAATCCAGTACAGTTTCACCGGCGCCGACCTCCTGCTGTTTGGAGCAATCGTCTACCCCGACGGCCGACGACCGAGCAAATCCGCGGATATATTGGTCGTGCTGAAAGGCCCCGACCAATCCATCACCATGCGCGAGAAACAAAAGGTCGCCGGCATCTGGGTCAATGCGGACAGCGCCCGGTTCCGCTCCGCACCCAGCTTTTATGCGGTTGCCTCTTCCCGCCCGATAGCCAACGTCGTCGATGAACGGACAGCCGCGATTTACGAACTGGGCGTGGACAAGCTGCAACTGTCGCCGTCCTCTCTCAATGACAGCGCCGAGCTTGATCGCTTCCAGGCCGGGTTGATCGATCTGCGCGAACGATCGGGACTGTTCGCCGAACGGCCCGGCTCCGTAGAAATCACCGATGGGGTGCTATACCGGGCACGCATCCCGCTGCCCGCGCGCGTTATCGTCGGCGATTATACAGCGGAAACCTTCCTCGTGCAGGATGGGCGGGTCGTTGCCGCCGCCGTCCGCGACATCACCATCCGCAAGTCGGGGTTCGAACGTTTCATGGCGGTCGCCGCCGAACGATGGTCCTTCTTATACGGCCTTACCGCCATTTTACTGGCGGTGGGCATGGGCTGGACCGCCGGAGCCGTCGCGCGGCGCTTCTGACGGTTCAGGGCTTCAGGTCCACACGCTCGTCATCCGGGAAAAGATACTCCAGCAATAAGGAGCGATGGCATCCGTCCGCCTCCCGCTCAAAGCACAGCAAAGCCGTGGGTCGCTCTCGCGCCATGTCGCGCAACTGTTCCGCCTGAACGATCGCTTCCGGCAGGTCGAGTTGCCCCGAATAAATCTCCCGGAGCTTCCCATGATTGCCCTTGCGAGCCGCCTCCCGACCCTCGGCGGGCGTGCCCAGCGCCTTCAGCCCGACATAATCGATCCCGGCCTCCTTCAGCCCCGCCGCCAGAATGTTCTTGGAAAATCCCGGACGGCGCGAGAGCGGAACCGCTCGGATGTCGGCCAGCAACGTGACGCCTGCCTTTTGCAGCGCCGCTATCAGCTCGCCCTGCGTAGCCCCTTCATACCCGATCGTGAAAATCTGCATCCCAAGCAGATAGGAATGCAGACGGAACTTCCAAGCTTCCCGTCTTGCCCTCTTTCCTGCCCTCGCCTAAAGGGTCCTTTCATGCCCGACATAACCGTTCCCCCCACCTCGTCCGACCTGACCGGCCGGGCGTTGTTTCCGCATCGGCATCTTCTCTCCATCGCCGACCTGAAGCCTTGGGAAATCCGTTTCCTGCTGGATGAGGCGGAACATTGGGCGCGGACAAACAGGGACAATGCACGCAAGCATGACGACCGCCTCGCCGGAATGACGCAGATCAACGCCTTCTTCGAAAACAGCACCCGCACCCTGCTGTCGTTCGAGATCGCGGGCAAGCGTCTGGGCGCCGACGTCGTGAACATGCATGCCGGGCAATCCAGCGTGAAGAAGGGCGAGACCCTGATCGACACCGCCATGACCCTCAACGCCATGGCAGCCGACGTGATCGTCATTCGACATGCGAGTTCGGGCGCCGTTGCCCTGATATCGGACATGGTGGACTGCCCGGTCCTCAATGCTGGGGACGGCTGGCACCAGCATCCAACGCAAGCCCTGCTGGACGCCCTGACCATCCGCCGCCGCAAGGGAGGGTTTGAGGGCCTTGTCGTCGCGATTTGCGGGGATGTGCTGCATAGCCGCGTCGCGCGCTCCAACATGCTCTGCCTCGCAGCTTTGGGCGCACAGGTACGGGCCGTCGCGCCGCCGACCTTGATGCCGCCCGAGGTGGAGATGCTGGGCGCCACGCCCTATAATCGGATCGACGAAGGGTTGGATGGCGCCGACGTCGTGATGATGTTGCGCCTTCAGAATGAACGGATGGACGGCGCCTTCATCCCCTCGCCTCGCGAATATCACATGCTTTACGGCCTGACGCCCGAGCGGCTTGCCATTGCCAAGCCGGACGCTCTGGTGATGCACCCCGGCCCCATGAATCGCGGCGTCGAGATATCGAGCGTGGTGGCGGATGATCCGGATCGCTCCGCCATCACGGAACAGGTGGAGATGGGCGTCGCCATCCGCATGGCCTGTCTGGATGTGCTGACCCGTGGCGCGCGCGGCGTGGAGGGTTGGGCATGAGCAAACTTGCCATCATCAACGCGAAACTGGCTGACCCGGCTGCCCGCGATGTCCGCACTGGCGTGATCCTGATCGAAGGCGATCAGATCATCGCCTCGGGCAATGTCGATGTGCCGGACGATGCGGAAAAGATCGACGCCGCCGGGCTGGTGGTAGCACCGGGCCTCATCGATCTGGGCGTGTTCGCTACCGACAAGCCCGCCTTCCACTTCGGCGGGATAACTCGGGCCGCCCTGATGCCCGACCAGTCATCCCCACTGGACGACGCTGGCCTCATTCGTCAGGCCGCGCGCGCGGGCAAGCCCGATTTCTGGGTCCATCCGATCGCCGCCGCCACGCGGGGCCTCAAAGGGGGCGAGCTGGCGGAAATCGGCATGATGCAGGCAGCGGGCGCCAAGGCCGTGGCTACGGGACGCCAATGGATCGCGGATTCAGGCGTGATGATGCGGGTACTCGCCTATGCCTCGGGCCTCGGCCTGACGGTCATCACCCATGCCGAGGACAGCGGCCTCGCGGGCAAGGCAGTCGCAACCAGCGGCGAAACGGCGACCCGGCTGGGCCTGCCCCACGCACCTGCATGCGCCGAAGCGATCGCGATCGCGCGCGACCTCATGCTGGCGAAGGAAACGGGCGCCGCCATCCACTTCCGGCTCGTGACGACGAAGGCGGGCTTTGACCTCATACGCGCGGCAAAGGCGGAGGGCGTAAAGGTCACCTGCGGGATCAGCCCTGCCTATCTTTACCTTGCCGACAATGCCGTCACCAACTTCCGCACCTTCGCGCGCCTGTCGCCTCCGCTAAGGTCGGAGGATGACCGCAGGGCCTCGATCGTCGCGGTGGCCGACGGAACGGTCGATGTGATCACCTCCAACCACGATCCCCGTGGTCCCGAGGATAAGAGGTTACCCTTTGCCGATGCTTCACCGGGTATGGCTGGAGCCGAGACCCTGCTGGCCTTGTCGCTGAACCTCGTGCGCGAAGGACATCTGTCGATGACGCGCCTGATGATGCTGCTCAGCGCCAATCCGGCCCGCATATTGGGCGTCGATGCAGGAAGCTTCGCGGCCGGTAGCGCCGCCGACCTCATCTTCATCGATCCCGATGCGCCATGGATCATAGATTCCACGAAAATGGCGGCGCAGGCGGGCAATACGCCCTTCGACCGGATGCCGGTACAGGGCCGCGCCCGCTGCGTGATGAAGGGCGGCATTTTCCTCTAAAGTTTCCTGCTTGCTCTCCCCCGCAGGCCACGCTAAAGCGCCCTCCTTCGCCGGTACAGGAGTGTAGCTCAGCTGGTAGAGCGTCGGTCTCCAAAACCGAATGCCGGGGGTTCGAGTCCCTCCACTCCTGCCAGGTCGCTGAGCGCTGATCCTTGATTTTTCAACGGTTCGCGGTTAGTTGCCCCAGCGAAGATGGGTCGCGGAGCCAGCGGCCGCACCCCGGGACGCCGACATGGCGGGGTCCGGAGGGCGGACTGTTGCTTCGCGCTTTGGTGTTTGTTCGAAAGTTGTTGAGGCAGTGATGGCGAAGGTTTCTCCGGGCGAATTCGTCAATCAGGTGAAGACCGAAGCGTCGAAGATCGTGTGGCCCACCGGCCGCGAAACGGTCATGACTGCGGTGATGGTCGGTATCATGACCACGCTGCTCGGCCTCTTCTTCTTCGGGATCGACACCTTTTTCGGGGCGATCGTTCGCTGGCTGCTGGCGTTCGCCGCCGGACAGGCTTGAAGTTTTGGATTACCGCGATTTCCCAGTAAATCGCCTGGTAGGAGTTTGAGACGGTAACATGGCGCGCTGGTACATCATCCACGCCTATTCGGGCTTCGAAAACAAGGTCAAGGAATCGATCCTGTCCGAAGCCGAGCGCATGGGCCTCTCCCAGCTGGTCGAACAGGTGGAAGTCCCCACCGAGACCGTGACCGAAGTAAAGCGCGGCAAGAAGGTCCAGGTGGAACGCAAGTTCATGCCGGGCTACGTTCTTGCGAAGCTCGCGATGAACGACGACATTTACCACCTCGTCAAGAACACGCCGAAGGTCACCGGCTTCCTTGGATCGAGCGGCAAGCCACAGGCGATCAGCGAAGGCGAAGCCGCCCGCTATTTCGGCGCGCAGAAGGCCGCCGAAGCCGCGCCCAAGCACAAGGTCAATGTCGATTACGAAATCGGCGACAGCGTCAAGGTGCTGGACGGCCCCTTCGCCAGCTTCAACGGCACCGTCGAGGAACTGGATTTCGAAAAGAACCGCGTCAAGGTGTCCGTGTCGATCTTCGGCCGCGCCACGCCGGTCGAACTGGACTTCGAACAGGTCGAACTGTCGAAGTAATGATCGTCATCCCAGCGAAAGCTGGGATCTCGTTCCTCAGGCCGTTCCCTTGCGGCCTGAGATGCCAGCCTCCGCTGGCATGACGACAAGGGGAAGTGCGGGAGGATCGCTTTGGCGATCCGTTACAACCGCTAAACTTGAACCGGTGGATTTGCCCGCAAATCTGCCAGCAACAGAGTGAGTGAAAATGGCCAAGAAGATTACGGGCTATATCAAGCTCCAGGTGCCCGCTGGAGCCGCCAACCCCTCGCCGCCAATTGGTCCGGCCCTGGGTCAGCGCGGTGTGAACATCATGGAATTCTGCAAGGCGTTCAACGCCTCGACGGAAAAGATGGACAAGGGCACGCCGCTGCCGACCATCATCACCGTCTACGCAGACCGTTCATTCAGCTTCGTCACGAAGCAGCCGCCCGCCACCTATCTGATCAAGAAGGCCGTCAACCTGAAGTCGGGTTCCAAGGAACCGGGCAAGGTCGTCGCTGGCAAGATCACCCGCGCCCAGCTCGCTGAAATCGCCCAGGCCAAGATGGTTGACCTGAACGCGAACGACATCGACGCAGCGACGAAGATCATCGAAGGCTCCGCTCGCGCGATGGGCCTCGAAGTGGTGGAGGGCTAAGACCATGGCAAAGCTGACCAAGAAGGCGAAGGCTCTCGCCACTGCCGTTGACCGCGAAAAGCTGCACGGCGTTGACGAAGCGCTGGGCCTGATCAAGACCCACGCGACCGCCAAGTTCGACGAAAGCGTCGAAATCGCAATCAACCTGGGCGTTGACCCGCGTCACGCCGACCAGATGGTCCGTGGCGTCGTCACCCTGCCCGCAGGCACCGGCAAGGACGTCCGCGTCGCTGTGTTCGCCCGTGGCGACAAGGCTGAGGCAGCGACCGCCGCTGGCGCCGACATCGTGGGCGCCGAGGATCTGCTCGACAGCATCCAGGCTGGCAACATCGACTTCCAGCGCGTGATCGCCACCCCCGACATGATGGGTCTGGTTGGCCGTCTGGGTAAGGTTCTGGGTCCCAAGGGCCTGATGCCGAACCCGAAGCTGGGCACCGTGACGCCGAACGTCGCTGAAGCGGTCAAGGCTGCCAAGGGCGGTCAGATCGAATTCCGCGTCGAAAAGGCCGGCATCATCCACGCTGGCCTCGGCAAGGCGAGCTTCAGCCAGGCAGACCTGCGCAAGAATTTCGACGCTTTCGTTGACGCGATCGTCAAGGCAAAGCCGTCGGGTTCGAAGGGCAAGTACGTCCGCAAGATCGCCCTGTCGTCCTCGATGGGTCCGGGCGTGAAGGTCGACGTGGCGGAAGTCGCTTCGGTCTGATCTGACGGATTGAATTGATAGGGGAGCCTCCTTCCTCCACGCGGGGAAGGAGGCTTTCTTCTTTTGTGCTACTATAGCCTGAACAGCAACGTGCTCCTGCGCAGGCAGGAGCCCAGTTCAGAGCGTGGGACTGGGCTCCTGCCTGCGCAGGAGCACGGCATTTCTAAACACCGCTGGGGCACCCAACGACGGTGTGAACTTCGGGATGTTTGACCTTGCATCCCGGGCTCCGGCAGCGGCCGAAGCACATCAGGTCATCATGTATCCGTCGGGAATGGCGGGTCGCTTTACCGACGGAAAATATAATGTCTTTTGAACATCTCCCCCCTCTCCTCTCGGACGCCCTGACGCGGAAAGGCTATGAAAGCCTGACCCCGGTCCAGGCCGAAGTCACCCAACCCGAAGCCGAAGGGCGCGACCTCATCGTTTCGGCTCAAACCGGCTCGGGCAAGACGGTCGCTTTCGGTCTCGCCATGGCGGGCGAACTGCTGGGTGAAGAGATGCGCCTGCCCGTAGCAGGAAAGCCGCTCGCGCTCGCCATCGCCCCCACCCGCGAACTGGCGTTGCAAGTCAGCCGTGAACTGGAGTGGCTCTACGGCGAAGCCCGCGCCCGCATCGCCACCTGCGTCGGCGGCATGGACGCCGCCAAGGAACGGCGCGCCCTCTCGCACGGTGCGCACATCGTCGTCGGCACGCCCGGCCGCCTGCGCGACCATCTCGAACGCGGCGCGCTGGACCTCTCCGGACTCAAGACCGTGATCCTCGATGAAGCGGACGAGATGCTCGACATGGGCTTCCGCGAAGACCTGGAGGAAATTCTCGACGGCGCGCCCGAAGGCCGCCGCACGCTGCTGTTTTCCGCCACCATGCCCAAGCCGATCGTTGCGCTCGCAAAGCGTTACCAACAGGACGCGCTGCGCATTTCGACTGTCAGCGACGAGCGCGGCCATGGCGATATCAGCTATCAGGCCGTCACCGTTGCACCCGCCGACATCGAGAACGCAGTGGTCAATCTGCTGCGCTATCATGAGGCGGAAACGGCGATCCTCTTCTGCGCCACCCGCGACAATGTCCGTCACCTCCACGCCAGCCTCACCGAACGCGGGTTCGCCGCCGTGGCGCTGTCCGGTGAGCATAGCCAGAATGAGCGCAACCATGCGCTGCAAGCCCTCCGCGACCGCCGCGCGCGCGTCTGTGTTGCCACCGACGTTGCAGCGCGCGGCATCGACCTTCCCAACCTCAGCCTCGTCGTGCACGTCGAAATCCCGCGCGATGCAGAAACGATGCAGCACCGTTCCGGCCGCACCGGGCGTGCAGGCAAGAAGGGCACCGCTGTCCTCATCGTTCCCTATCCCCGCCGCCGTCGTGTCGAATCCATGCTGCGTGGCGCCAAAATCCCGGTCGAATGGGGCACTCCGCCGAGCAAGGAAGCGATCCAGCAGCAGGACAATTCTCGCCTGCGCGAGAAACTGATGGAGCGTGCCGAGCTGGACGAGCAGGATTGGACACTGGGTGCCGAATTGCTGGAAGCCAAGTCCGCCAAGGAGATCGCGGCGATGCTGGTGAAAAGCGCCCGCGCCGCCCTGCCCGCGCCCGAAGAACTGCTCGACGCCAGCGAAGCCCCGCCGCGCCGCGATGGGCCGCGTCCGGGCTTTGAGGACACCGTCTGGTTCCGCATGGACATCGGCCGCCGTCACAATGCCGACCCGCGCTGGATCCTGCCCCTCATCTGCCGCCGAGGCCATGTGTCACGCCAGGACATCGGCGCGATCCGGATCGCCGCCAACGAAACGCTGTTCGAAATCCCCAGCGCCATCGTTTCCCGCTTCATCGGCTCGGTAAAGCGCACGGGCGAGGCGAGCGACGAGGGCGCTGAAGTCCAGTTCGAACAGATTGAGGGAACCCCTCGGGACACGGCGCGCGAGAACCGCCGCGAAGGGCCACCGCGTGGCAAGGGCCGCCCGAATGAAGGACGCTCTCCGAAGCCTGCCTATGGCGCCCGGCCATTCAAGGGCGGCCCTCGCAAAGGCCCGCCCCGCAAGCCGCGCGGATAAGACACCGCTCCAAAACAATGTGCTCCTGTCTTCACAGGAGCACATTGCTGACTGAGATAGCCTCAACCGACTTTCAGCCCGCGCCGGATAACTGAAGCATCCGCGCTGCCAACTCGCGCTCTCCCATGACAACATGGGGCACACCAATCCCTTCGAGATGCGCGACCTCTGCATCACTATGCGCTCGCGCAATCACCTGCAGGTTGGGATTGAGGTGGCGCGCATGTTCATGGATCGCACCACCTTCAAACCCTTCCGGCACCGCGATCAGCAACCGCCGCGCCTCGCATATGCCGGCAGCCATCAAATAACGGTCCTCCAGTGCACTTCCCCGCACTACCGGATGGCCCGCGTCCGCTGCCTCTTCTGCCCGCTCTGGGTCCGTCTCCAGCACAACGAAATGAGCATTGCGTTCGGACAGGCGCTCCGCGATCATTTTGCCGACCCGGCCATATCCGACCAAGATCACATGCCCGATGTGCGGCCGCTGGCGCGCCTTTTCCGCTTCCGCCTCCTCCTCCATCTCCTCCTTCTTGTGCGCCCGCACGATCATCGAGAAGATGAACGGATTCAAAAAGATCGACACAATCGCTCCGGCAAGGATCAAATCACGTCCTTCTGCGGGCAGCACGCCCAAGCCAGTACCCAATGTGGCAAGGATGAAGGAAAACTCGCCGATCTGCGCCAGGCTCGCCGCGATCGTCAGCGCCGTATCCCCCGGATGGCCGAAGGCGCGTACGATCGCGAACGCGGCGATAGATTTACCGACGATGATGATCGCCACGGTCGCCAATAGGGGCAACGGCTGTTCGACAAGAACTGACGGATTGAACAGCATGCCAACCGACACGAAGAACAGTACCGCGAAAGCATCGCGCAGCGGCAGCGTTTCCTCCGTCGCGCGGCGGCTGAGCGGCGTCTCGCCCAGGATCATGCCCGCGAAGAAGGCGCCCAACGCAAATGACACATCGAACGCCACGGCCGCGCCGAAGGCCACGCCAAGGGCGATGGCAAGCACAGCCAGGCGAAACAACTCCCGCGATCCGGTGTGAACTACCCAGTGCAACGCCCAAGGAATGACCCGTCGGCCCACCACGAGCATCAGGGCGACAAAGCCGGCGACCTTCAGCAAGGTGCTTAGCAGCGGTGCCAGCAGGTCACCCATCCCGGCCGATGCGTCTGCATTGCTCATAACCTTCGCCAGCGCGGGTAGCAGTACCAACGCCAGCACCATCACCAGATCCTCGACGATCAGCCAGCCAACAGCTATGCGCCCCCGCCGCGTCTCCACAAGATCCGCCCCCTGCAAGGCGCGCAGCAAAACGACCGTACTCGCCACCGAAAGAGCGAGGCCGAACACAATGCCGCCCATCACTGGCCAGCCCATATAGTGCGACAGCCCCATGCCGAGCAGCGTTGCAACCGCGATCTGCCCGATGGCGCCGGGTACAGCGATATTCTTCACCGACAGCAAGTCACGCAGCGAAAAATGTAGTCCCACCCCGAACATCAACAGAATGACACCAATCTCGGCCAATTCGTTGGCCAGATTGGTGTTGGCGACAAAGCCTGGGGTGAAAGGACCAACCATGATCCCCGCGATAAGATAACCGACCAGCGGCGAAAGTTTGAGACGATGGGCAATGGCACCCATTATGAAAGCAACAACGAGGCCCGCGACGATTGTTCCGATCAGGGGCGTGTGATGAGGCATGGACGTCCTTCCCTGTCTGCCGGTGCGGCCCTCTGAACCTTCACCGGCAGCCTATCATATTTTCATTCTGCGACAGCTAGCATAGCGGCTGACAACAAGGCTCCGGCAGCACCCAGCCCAGTGAACACGGCGGGTATAAACCACCATGGTGGCCGTCGGTTGCTGCGGCGTGACCGTCTGCGGGTCATGGATCTCTCCTGTCTGACGATTAACGGAGTGCGCGTTAAGTCAGGACAGGTGGAGCGCGAGCGTGAAAGGAGTGTGTAATACGCCCGCGCCAGCGCGAGGGGCGGGTGCGGACATATAAGGGATTAGATCGCGACCATCCCGCGACGGCCAGCAGTCCCGCTACAGATACCAACCATGGCATCAATGACGATAACAAGGGGCTGTCGCCCGAACCATCGGGCTGGGTCAGGCGGTAGTCGGCCGGTGCCGATTGGGTCCGGGCCTTCAGCACTACGCCTGTGGTGGCAGGATTGAACGCCGAGCCCGTTGCTATGCTGGACGGCGGCCCCAATGGCGTCAGGGCACTCAACAACGCCACACTGATCGCCATCCACAGGGTCAGCATGAAGAGAAGCCTGCCTCTCATGCTTTCAGTCCTGTACGATGTTGGCATCATGCGCGTCGGGTTCCCTTCGACACGGGAAGATAGGCACTGACCCGCGCAAAAACCACCCCTAAGAAGGGGGCTTCCCGGTTGACATAAGCGAGTCAGTCCACTACCGGGCCACATTCCCGCGCGGGTCAACAGGACGTCATGTCCTCGGCGATTTGCGTAAAGCAGATTTGAACGAGAAGAGAAGAGCCATGTTCGCAGTCGTGCGCACGGGCGGCAAGCAGTATCGCGTCGCCGCCGGAGACAAGATCGTCGTCGAGAAGCTGGCCGGTGAGGCCGGTGACAAGGTGACGCTGGATGACGTCCTGTTCGCCGGTGAAGGCAGCGACGTGAAGGACGCCAGCAAGCTGACCGTCGCCGCCGAAATCATCGCGCAGGCGAAGGGCGAAAAGGTCATCGTTTTCAAGAAGCGTCGTCGGCATAACTACCGTCGCCGCAACGGCCACCGCCAGAATCACACGATCCTTAAGATCGTGTCGATCGCCTGAGCCGTAGTCCAGTTTCGAGGAGTTTGAGTCATGGCACATAAAAAAGCTGGCGGTTCATCGCGTAACGGTCGCGATTCGGAATCGAAGCGCCTTGGCGTGAAGAAGTTCGGCGGTCAGGAAGTGATCGGCGGCAACATCATCATTCGCCAGCGTGGCACACGCGTATATCCTGGCCGCAATGTTGGCATGGGTAAGGACCATACCCTCTTCGCCCTGGGCGAAGGCCGCGTGGTATTCCACACTGGCAAGCTCGGCCGCAAATATGTGTCGGTCGATGCCATGGCTGAAGCAGCCGAATAACGGACGATCAATGACGGATCGTCCCTCATTATTGGGGCGATCCTTCCGGAAGATGGTCTTGGACCATCTCTGATAATCCGAGGGAAAAAGGGGCGCCCCATCCGGGAGCGCCCCTTTTTCCGTTCGGCGGCACCTCCCCTCATTTTCCATCAAACCTCTGGAACCCTGAGGCTTCTCACGCGTCATGCGGGCGGGGCACAGCCAGAGGAAAGAAGTCGTCAAGCCGTAACTTTTTACGGCCATTGGCGTGTCGATCAGAGGAGAGATTTTCAAATGTTCGCCCGTACCCCCCGCCTGCTCCTGAGACCCGGTTGGATGGAAGACGCATCCGCGCTGGCCGAAGCGATTGGCGATCCGGCGGTCCTGCGCAACCTTGTCCGTGTACCGGCGCCGTATGGCATTGATGACGCGCGCAGCTTCCTTGCCCTTCCGCAGGATACACGCCTGCCGCGTCTTCTGGCTTTTTCCCGCACCCGCGGTGCCCCGCGCCTGGTCGGCGGGTGCGGCATCCATTTGACCGAGGATGGCACGCCCGAACTCGGCTATTGGATAGCACGTCCCTATTGGGGACTGGGCTTTGCGACGGAGGCCGCGAGCGCGGTGTACGGCATGGCCCGAGCAGCGGGCGTCAGCGGGATTCGCGCGGCGCATTTCACTGACAATCCGGCGTCAGGCAATGTGCTTCGGAAAATCGGCTTTCGTTACACCGGCCGGATGGAGCAACGTTACAGTCCGGCGCGCGGAAATGCGGCTGAATGCCTGATCTTTGAAGAAGGCGTGGCCCGGCGCATGATGATTGATCCTGCAATGGACCTTTATCACGACGCCATGCCCGCACTCGCGGCCTGAACGAAAAGGGACGGCGCCAGCAGACGCCGTCCCGCATGGAAATGGTGAGTTTCGAGCGATAGCAGACGGCAAGGTTTAATTCCGCGTCATAAGCGGCTATGGGCCAGCCCATGCATTTTCTGGATCAGGCGAAAATATACATTAAATCCGGCTGGGGTGGCCCCGGCGCGGTCAGTTTCCGGCGTGAAAAATATGTCGAATATGGCGGCCCTGATGGCGGCAATGGCGGCAAGGGCGGAGATATCATCTTCGAAGCCGTAGCTGGCCTCAACACCCTCATAGACTTCCGCTACACTCAGCATTTCAAGGCACAGCGCGGCATGCCGGGTGCCGGGAAGAATCGCTATGGCGCTGGCGGCAACGACCTAGTCATCAAAGTGCCCGTGGGAACGCAGATCCTGTCCGATCCTCAGCCCATCGAGGGCACCGAGGACGAGGATGGTTATCCCGACTATGAAGATCAGGAGCTTCTCGCCGACTTCACCGAGGTAGGGCAACGCTTAGTCCTGCTGCGCGGCGGCGATGGCGGTCGGGGCAACCTGTCTTACAAGACCAGCACCAACCGTGCGCCGCGACAGCATGGAACGGGCTGGCCGGGACAGGAAATGTGGGTCTGGCTGCGGCTGAAATTGCTTGCCGACGTGGGCTTGGTCGGCATGCCTAACGCAGGCAAGTCTACCTTCATCAATCAGGTGACCAATACCAAGGCCAAAGTGGGGGCCTATGCCTTTACCACCACCAAGCCACAGCTCGGCGTCGTCACGCACCGTGACAAGGAATTCGTCCTGGCAGACATCCCTGGCTTGATCGAGGGTGCAGCCGAAGGCGCTGGCATCGGCGACCGCTTCCTTGGTCATATCGAGCGCTGCCGCGTGCTGCTGCACCTCGTTGATGCCACTGGCGACGATCCGGTCGAACAGTTCCGGATCGTGCAGGATGAACTGGAGGCCTATGGCGAGGGGCTCGCCGACAAGCCGCAGATCGTCGCGCTTAACAAGGGCGACCTGCTCGGGCCGGAATTGATGGAGGACATCGCCGCCCAAATCCGGCGCGAGGCTGGCGTGGAGAAGATATTCATCATCTCGGGCGCGACTGGCGAAGGTGTACAACCGCTACTGGATGCCGTCCTGCCATTGCTGGCAGACGGCAGACCGATGGAGGAAGAGGCCGGTGACGAAGGCGACGCTTCATGGTCGCCGATCTGAACACTCCTCAATCGCCACTTATTCTTCATGTTCCAAGCGAACGGAACTGATCCCGTGACTTCCTCTCTTTCAGGCTTCCCTCCCTCTCAAGTTCGGCGACTGGTCATCAAGATCGGCTCAGCCCTGCTGGTCGATGGGAATGGCGAGGTTCGCGAAGCGTGGCTCCGAACCTTGGTCGAAGATGTCGCTGCCCGCAAGGCAGACGGGCAGCAGATCATTATCGTTTCGTCAGGCGCAATCGCTCTGGGCGCACGGCGATTGAAGCTGCCAAAGGGTGGGCGAGGCAGTCTGGAAGACGCTCAGGCTGCTGCGGCAACAGGACAGATCGCACTGTCGCAATGCTGGGCTCGTTTGTTGCAAAACAAGGGGATCACGGCCGCGCAGATGCTGGTGACACTGGACGATCTTGAGCATCGACGGCGCTATCTGAATGCCTCTGCGACTTTGGAACGCCTGATCACGCTCAATGTGGTGCCGGTGGTGAATGAAAACGACAGCGTCGCGACAGCGGAGATCCGCTTTGGTGACAACGACCGGCTGGCGGCGCGTATCGGACAGGCAGCACGGGCCGACGCGGTCGTGCTGCTTTCCGACGTCGATGGGCTTTACACCGCTAATCCGCATGTCGATGCGAGCGCCATGTTGATAGACACAATCGAGCGCATTGACACGCGAATCGCAAATATGGCGGACAGCGGATCCGCCTCCGGAATGGGATCGGGAGGCATGACCTCCAAGATCGAGGCCGCGCGGATCGCGACAGGGGCCGGAGCGCATCTCGCCATTATTTCCGGCAAGGTCGATGCTCCGCTGTCACATTGGATCAATGGCGGAAAAGGATCGATCTTCCTCGCGGCCCCTGCCCAGCGGGCGCGGAAGGGATGGCTTGCGGGACGTTTGACCGTCCGCGGGCGCATCATCATCGACGCGGGTGCTGAAAAGGCGTTGGGACGCGGTAACAGCTTGCTGCCTGCCGGTGTGGCGAAGATAGAGGGCGCGTTCGTGCGAGGTGATGTCGTTGATATCGTCGCGCCGGACGGCCGGGTGATCGCGCGTGGACTGAGCGAGTATGACAGCGAGGAAGCGGCGAGGATCGCAGGCAAACGCAGTGAGGATATCGCGGCGCTGCTGGGCCACCTGCCCCGATCCGTACTCGTTCATCGCGACCAGATGGCCATGGTCTGACCCCCATGAAATTACGCATTGCCATGACCGGCGCGACAGGTTTTGTCGGCGCCGAAACGCTCAATCAGGCTTTGGACGCTGGGCATCATGTGACAGCCATCACCCGAAAGGCGCAGCCGCCTCGCGCCCGGCTGAAGTGGGTGCCCGGATCGCTTGAGGACCGTGCGGCCCTGAACACGCTGGTACGGGATGCCGACGTGGTGATCCATATTGCAGGCGTTGTGAACGCGGCCGATCGCGACGGGTTCGAGGCCGGGAACGCGCGTGGGACGATGGCCGTCATCGACGCCATGCGGCAGCGAGGGGTCCGGCGGTTGGTCCATGTGTCCTCGCTTGCCGCGCGGGAACCGAAACTGTCCGACTATGGCTGGTCCAAAGCGCTCGCCGAACGTCACGTCAAGGCGAGCGGACTGGATTGGACGATCGTGCGCCCGCCTGCGATTTATGGGCCGGGTGATCGGGAAATGCTGGAGCTGTTCCGGATGGCCAAGCGAGGCATCATGCTGCTGCCCCCGGGTGGGCGGCTATCGCTGATCGAGGTGAGCGACCTCGGTCGGTTGCTGCTGCGGCTTGCTGGCGAGACGGAAATGAGCCTTGCTCACAGTTATGAGGCGGACGACGGCACGCCGGGCGGATGGGACCATCTGGACTTTGGACAGGCGATCGGACGAGCGGTCGGAAGGCCCGTGCGGACTTTTGCCACGCCCAACTGGGCACTGGGCCTCGGCGCGCGGCTGGATCGCATGCTGCGGGGCAAAGGCGCGAAGCTCACGCAGGACCGAGTCAGCTATTTCTGCCATCCCGATTGGGTGGTCACAAAGCGCAAGCAGCCTCCCAAAAAACTGTGGGTGCCAGCGGTTGCTACCGAAGAGGGATTGAAAGCAACAGCGGACGCTTACCACGCAAAAGGCTGGATATAGCGATCAATCGCTTTCGGCGTCCGGCTTTCTGGCTCGGCGTTCGGCCACGAATTCGCTGATGGCCTGCCCGCTGGCGTTGAGCAGCGGATAGGTGCGGGCGTCGGACAACCAATCGGGGCGGCGCTCTCCGCTGCCGTAGAAGGTGTCGTAGGTCAGACTGAATGCGAGGAAGACCAGAGTTGCTCCGATCAATCCCTTGATGGCGCCGAAGCCGCCGCCGAGGACGCGGTCGATGGGGCCAAGAATCGACTGACGGGTGCGGCGGCCGATGGCGTGGGCGAGGAGTTTTCCTGCGCCGAAGGTGATGCCGAAAACAAGAAGGAATGCGAGAATTGACGCGCCTCCAATTGTGCCGACGAAGGGGGTGAGGAGTTCGGTGGCGGAGGGGTGGAAGAGGCGGATGGCGAAGATGCCGAGGACCCAGGCGATCAGCGAAAGGGTTTCAAGAACGAAACCACGAAGCAAGCCCAAGACTGTGCAACCGCCGATGGCGAGAAGGACGAGGATATCGACGGCGTTCATGAGCGCCGGGCTATCCGCGGCCGAGCATCTGGTCAACCAGGTGACTTAACGCGCGGTAGCCGCTGACCGCTATCCCCTTTACCCCGTCGGCGACCGCTGAGGGTACATAGGCCCGTTCAAAACCGAGTTTGGCCGATTCGCGCAGGCGCAGCGGGGCATGAGCGACGGGGCGTATTTCCCCCGAAAGCGCGATTTCGCCGAACAGGACCAGATCGGCGGGCACCGGCCGTTCCGCGAGCGCCGATATGAGCGCGGCGGCAACCGCCAAGTCAGCGGCGGGATCGGACAGACGATAGCCGCCAGCGACGTTCAGATAGACTTCACAGGTTGAGAAGCTGAGTCCGCAGCGCGCTTCCAGCACGGCAAGGACCATGGCGAGGCGGCCGCTGTCCCAGCCCACCACCGCGCGCCGGGGCGTAGCGCCGCTGGAAAGGCGGACGACGAGCGCCTGTATCTCCACCAGCACGGGCCGCGTGCCCTCCAATGCAGGAAAGACGGTTGCGCCGGTTACGGTTTCGTCCCGATGGGTGAGGAACAGAGCGGAGGGGTTGGAAACTTCCTCCAATCCCTCCGCCACCATCGCGAATACGCCGATCTCGTCGGTGCCGCCGAAGCGGTTCTTGATCGCGCGGAGAATGCGATATTGATGGCTGCGCTCGCCTTCGAAGCTCAGCACCGTGTCGACCATGTGCTCCAGCACGCGTGGCCCGGCGATGCTGCCGTCCTTGGTGACATGGCCGACGAGGATGACGGCGGTGCCGCGCTGCTTGGCGAAGCGGATCAGTTCCTGGCTGGATGCGCGCACCTGGCTGACGGTGCCAGGGGCGCCTTCGATCAGGTCGCTGTGCATCGTCTGGATCGAGTCGATGACGAGCAGCGCGGGCGGTTCCCCCTCCCCCAGCGTGGTCAGGATGTCGCGGACGGAGGTCGCGCTGGCGAGTTGCACGGGCGCGTTGCCAAGGCCGAGGCGCTGCGCCCGCAGGCGCACTTGATCCGCCGCTTCCTCACCACTGATATAGGCGACGGAAAGGCCGCGCGCGGCGATGCGGGCGGCAGCCTGAAGCAACAGGGTGGACTTGCCGATGCCCGGATCGCCGCCGATTAGCGTGGCGGAACCCGGAACGATGCCGCCACCCAGTGCACGGTCGAACTCCGCGATGCCGGTGCTGGTGCGCTGGGGCAGTTCGACCTGACTGTTCAGGCCCACAAGTGTCAGGGCGCGTCCGCCGCTTTGCAGATCATGGCGCGCGGAAAAGATGGTCTCGGACGCCTCCTCGACAATGCTGTTCCATTCGCCGCAGTCATCACATTGCCCCTGCCAGCGGGAGGAGAGCGTGCCACACTGCTGACAGACGAATTTGCGCTTTGCCTTGGCCATGGGGGAGCTATGACTTGCCACGGTGAACGTTTCAAGAACAAAGAACGGATGGGCCACCCCCCTCCCGCCTTATGGCGAAGAAGTTTGGATACCGTCCAAGAGCGCTGGAAACTCATGCGAATGTGGCGCATTGTCTCGCCATGAAGTCGTTACGCGTTGCCAGCTATAATATCCGCAAAGCCATTGGCACCGACCGCCGCCGCAGCCCCGAACGAGTGCTGGAGGTGCTGGGAGAGTTGGACGCGGACGTCATCGCGTTGCAGGAAGCGGATCGCCGATTTGGCGTTCGATCGGCCGCCATTCCACCCTGGCTGCTGGAATCCATGAGCCAGTACAAGCCGGTGCCGTTGAATGTGCACGTGGATTCGATGGGCTGGCATGGCAACGCGATATTGGTGCGGAAGGAGGCGGAGGTCGGCACCCATGACGTGCTGCATTTGCCCTGCCTGGAACCGCGTGGCGCGACGATGGCGGAGGTTGAACTGGGCAAGGCGAAGCTGCGCGTATTTGGCATGCATCTCGACCTGTCGGGCCTGTGGCGGCGCAAGCAGGCGGCGGCGGTCATCCATGCGGCAGCACAACGGGACGCTATGCCGACCGTGCTGATGGGCGACCTCAACGAATGGAGCGCCAATCGGGGGTGTCTGGCGGACTTTGCGCGCCATTATAGTTTCGCGCCGTGCGGCCGGAGTTTCCACGCGCGGCGGCCGGTCGCTCATCTCGACCGGATCATGCATTGCGGGAAATTGAAGCTGGTAGACAGCGGCGTGCATGACAGTGCGGCGTCGCGGAAGGCTTCGGATCATTTGCCGATATGGGCGGAGTTTCGGTTGTGAGGTGGCCGTTGTTGGTGGGGACCGGTCTGTCGATGCCCGATACGGATCAGCTTAAAGGAAGTAGAGCCCCCTTCGACTGCCTGCTTGCAGCAGGCGCTCAGGACAGGCTTCGACAGGCTCAGGGCGAACGGAGGAGAGGTTTAGGGCCTGAGGGCTACGGATCATGAAGGAGCGCGAACTTCGGCTGGCGCTGGTCTGCTATGGGGGGATCAGTCTGGCCGTCTACATGCACGGCATCACCAAGGAAATCTGGCGGCTGGCGCGGGCGAGCCGGAGTTTTCATGACGGCACCCCGGGAAGCAAGGGCAGCGAGGCGGTCTACAGGAAGCTGCTGGAAGATCTGGAAGCGGCGAGCGGCATCCGGTTGCGCGTAATGCCAGACATCATCGCCGGGGCGAGCGCGGGCGGCATCAACGGCATATTTCTGGCGCAGGCAATCGAAACCGGGCAGTCGCTGGAGCCATTGACCGACCTGTGGCTGGAAAATGCCGATGTGGAGCAGTTGCTGGACCCGGATGCGCGTCCCGCGCGGCGGATCAGCAAATTCTGGGCAACGCCGCTGGTATGGATGGCGGCGCGGCGGCCCGGTGACACGGTGGAACGTACCGTCGCGCCCGATACGCGCGAGGAGGTGCGGCACAAGCTGTCGAACTTCATCCGGTCCAGATGGTTTGAACCGCCCTTTGGCGGTAAAATCTTCACGGCGATGGTCCTTGACGCCTTCGATGCGATGGAAGCCGCCGAACGCGGGCCACCGCTATTGCCCGAGGGGCACCCGTTGGACCTGTTCGTCACCGTCACGGATTTCGAAGGCCATCCGCAAAGCCTGAACCTCAACAGCCCGCCGCAGGTGGTGGAGACCGAACATCGCCTTTCCATCGGTTTCCACGCGCGGGGGCGTGGCGACCGCCTGTTCGCCGATCCGGCCGAGCTGGTATTCGCCGCGCGCGCGACGGCGAGCTTCCCCGGCGCATTCCCCCCTTTCACCGTGCGCGAACTTGATCGGGTGCTGAAACAGCGACACCGCGCATGGCCGACCCGGGAGGCGTTTCTGGCCCATGCCCTGCCCCGCCATTGGGCGCGCGGCAACGCGGAGGACGCGATACTGATCGACGGATCGGTGCTGGCGAACGCGCCCTTCGCACAGGCCATCGGCGCGCTGCGTAACCGTCCGTCGCGGCGCGAGGTCGATCGGCGTTTCGTCTATATTGATCCGAAGCCGGGCCGTCGATCGATCCGGCTGAACCGGGAGGGCGAGCAGGAAGACGCGACGCCAGAGGACAAGGCTCAACTGCCCGGTTTTTTCCGCACCATTTTCGGCGCCCTGAGCGATATTCCGCGCGAGCAGCCGATCCGCGACAATCTGGAAGCGATCGATCGCCATTCTTCGCGCATTCGCCGGATGGTGCGCATTCTGAATGCCTTAAGGCCGGGGATCGAGGCGGAGGTTGAAAACACGATTGGCGGCATGCTGTTCCTCGACCGTCCGACGCCCGCGCGGCTGTCCGCCTGGCGCGCGAAGGCCCAGTTGCGGGCCGCGAACTCGGCAGGCTTTGCCTTCCCGGCCTATGGGCATCTGAAGCTGTCGGGCATCGTCGAGGATCTGGCCGGTTTGCTGTTCCGCCTGAGCGATGAGGACAGTCCGTTGATGCGGGAAAATTTCCGGCAGGCGCTGTGGTCGCATGTCCGGACGATCGGCGCGGACAAGCTGATCGAGAATGTCGGGCCGGGATCGCCGCCGGTTGCATTCTTCCGCACCCATGACCTGAGTTTTCGCATCCGCCGTCTGCGCTTTCTTGCGCGAAGGCTGGCCGACACGCTGGAGATCGATTCTGAGGCTGGCAACGCCGCGATCCAGAAGATGCACGACGCCATCTATCAGTCGATGGCGCATTATACGGAATGCGAAGGCACCGATTTCTATAATGGCGCGATCCGCGCAGCAGCCAAGCAGGTGCCTTCCGACCCGGCGGCTGCGCTCGATGCGATTGCACAGGCACGCGACCTGAAGGTGCGGGATGATGTGGCGGAGATGATGCTGGCCGACGCGCTCGCGGGACTTCCCAAGGCGGAGCGGCGGATCATGCTGCTCTCCTATCTCGGCTTCCCCTTTTACGACATCGCCACCCTACCGTTGCTCCAGGGCCACGCCATGGAAGAATATGATCCGGTGAAGGTGGACCGGATTTCCCCGGAGGATTGCAGCGCTATTCGGTCAGGCGGGGCCGAAGCCACGTTAAAAGGAATTGAATTCAATAACTTCGGTGCATTTTTCAGCAGAGCCTATCGGGAGAATGACTATTTGTGGGGACGCCTTCATGGTGTCGAACGGCTGCTGGATATCGTAATTTCCGCATTACCCGCGGCAAGCCGCCTTTCGGAAGAACGCGTGCGCGATTATAGGCAAGCCGCATTCATGGCGATTCTCGATGAGGAGGAACAGCGGCTGCCGCATGTCGCTGATCTCATTGCCATTTTGCGGGAGGAAATCGGTGGGCGCACGGGTGGGGCTGGTTCCATTGGTGATGATTCTGGCGCTGACCGCGGCCTGCCGTGACGCGTCTGGCGATGCCGCGTCCGCGAACAATGCGACTGCCCCGCAACCCGTGCTTTCCGCCAACGCTATCGAGGGTGAGCCGATCGAGGTGGTCGCCGCGCCACAGCGCCCCTCCGCCGAAGTGACCGTGCAGGCGCAGCCCGCGCCGCGCGGATCGCTGGATCTGCCCCCCTCTCCCGACGCTGCGCTAGCGACGCCCTTCCCGCAGGAAGTTACCAGCTTCATGGTCGATCGGGACAGTTGCGACCATTTCCGGGGCGAAGAGCCCTATGACGGGGAGAGGCGCGTGTTCCTGATGGAAAGCATCGCCGAACTATGCACCGGGACCGACGCGAAACTCGCCATGCTGCGCCGCCGCTATGCCAGTGACCCGGCAGTGACCGCTGCGCTGCATGGTTATGAGGATCGCATCGAAGGGCAGCCCTGATCGAGCCGTCCGCTCAGGCGGTGAGCAGCGCGTCGATCGCCTTTGCGAGATCTATGTCACGGCGCGACAGGCCATCGGCGTCATGCGTCGTCAGAGTGATGTCCACGCGGTTATAGACGTTGAACCATTCGGGATGGTGGTTCGCCTGCTCAGCCAGAAGCGCGACGCGGGTCATGAAGCCGAACGCGGCATTGAAGTCCGCAAAGGTGAAACGCCGCTGGATGCCTTCGGGGTCGTTCACCAGCGTCCAATCGGCAAGAGACGCAAGCTCCTGCGCCCGTTCGTCGCCGGACAGTTTACCAATCATGGCTCTATCCTCATAATATTGTTTCGCCTATGTCGCAGCCATGTCAGACGCCGGTCAACCCCCTCTTTTCGCGCCAACCGTCGCGCAGATCGAACGACTGGCGCTTGAGGCGCTGGGGCGCTTGCCCGATCCTTTCCGGTCCCATCTGTCCAACGTGGTCCTGTTCGTCGAGGATTTTGCCGACGAACGGATATTGAAGAAGATGGAGATTGACGACCCGTTCGGGCTGACCGGGCTTTATACCGGGCGGCCGGTTGGAGAACCCGAGCAGACCGGCGACGGCCCGCCCATGGTGCATCTTTTCCGGCGGCCGTTGCTGGATGAATGGGTGGAAACGGGCGTGCCGCTCGACGCACTGATCACCCATGTGGTGGTGCATGAGATCGGCCATCATTTCGGCCTTTCCGACATCGATATGCACGTGTTGGAGGACATGGTCGCGCCATGAGCGACGCGGCGCTGCGCCTGTCGGGCATCGCTTGCGCGCGCGGTGGGCGGCTGTTGTTCCGGGGTGTCGACCTGACGCTGGAGCCGGGGGGCAGCGCCCTGCTGCGTGGACCGAACGGGATCGGCAAGTCGAGCCTGATGCGTATCTGCGCGGGGCTGCTGCGGCCGATGGCGGGGACGATCGAGCGGCGCGGCAGGATCGCGCTGGCCGATGAGCGGCTGGCGCTGGATATGGAAGAGCCTTTGGCGCAAGCGCTGGGCTTTTGGGCGCGGCTGGATGGCGTCGATGGGAGTGCGCTGGACGGTGCTTTGGAGGCGATGGCGCTGGGGCCGCTTGGCGGGATTCCGGTGCGGATGCTTTCGACCGGGCAGCGCAAGCGGGCGGCGCTGGCGCGGGTGATTGCGAGTGGCGCTGGGCTGTGGCTGCTGGATGAGCCGGGCAATGGGCTGGACGATGCGTCGCTTGGGCTGCTCGGGACGGCGGTGGCGGCGCATCTGGCGGGTGGCGGGATCGTGGTTGCGGCATCGCATCAACCGCTGCCGATGGCTTCGCCCGTGGTGATCGACCTTAGCGCTTATGTCGCGGAGGAGGCGGCGTGAGGGTGATGGCGCTGCTAGTGGCACGGGATTTGAAGCAGGCCTGGCAGTCGGCTGGACTGTGGCTGCCAGTGGCTTTCCTGCTGCTGGTGGCGAGCCTTTATCCTTTTGCAGTGGGACCGGACGCAGCGCTGTTGCGGCGGTCGGGTGGCGGGATGTTGTGGATCGCGGCGCTGCTGGCGAGCTTGTTGCCGGTGGACCGGCTGGTCGCGCCCGATCGGGATGCGGGCGTGCTGGACCAGATCGCTTTGCGCGGCGTTGGCGATGAAATGGTGATGCTGGCGCGGCTGATCGCGCACTGGCTGGGCTTTGGCCCGGCGCTGATGATCGCGACGTTGCCCGCTAGCGCGCTGTTGAAGCTGGATGGCGCGACGGTCGGGATGCTGGAATTGGGGTTGCTGATCGGCACGCCTGCGCTCGCGGCGCTGGGTCTGCTGGTGGCGAGTTTGACGGCAGGACTGCGGTCGAGCGGAGCGCTGGCCGGATTGCTGGCGCTGCCGTTGGCGGTGCCGCTGCTGATATTTGGCGCGGGGACGCTAGGCGATGGGAGCGGAGCGGCGCTCAAGTTCCTGGGGGCTGCTTCGCTGCTGCTGGTGGCGATCACCCCCTTCGCGGCGGGGGCGGCGATACGAGCGGGGCGCGAGTGATCGGTTTCGGCGCTTCGCTGCTGTTCGTCCTGATCTGGTCGACAGGGTTTATCGTCGCGCGTGGGACGGTGCCCCATGGCGCGCCGGAACTGATCCTGAGCGTGCGCATGACGCTGACGGCGCTGCTGCTGGGGTTCGTCGCCTGGCGATCGGGGCAGAGGCTGCCACGGGGCAAGCGGCTGATGCTGCATCTGGCGGCGGGAGCGATGCTGCATGGCGTTTACCTGACCGTCAGCTGGTGGGCGGTGTATAACGGCATGCCGGCGGGTATCATGTCGCTGCTCGGCGCGATGCAACCATTGATGGTGGCGGTGGCGGGCGCGTTCCTGCTCGGCGATCGGCTGCTGGCGCGCGGATGGGTAGGATTGGCGATCGCCATTGCGGGCGTGGTTTGCGTACTGCTGCCTGCCATCGAGAAGTCGGGCGCGGGCGCGGTGCCGATTTTGCCTGCGTTCGCTGGATTGCTTGCGGTGGTCGCCATGGCGGCGGGCACGCTGGTGCAGCGCGGCTCCATAGCGGGTGACGGCATCTGGATTTCCGGAGCGATACAGAATGCAGGCGGCGCGATTGTCGCGGTCGCGGCGGCGCTTATTGTGGGGGAGGCCCGTTGGGATGGCGCGCCCCTATTATGGCTGGGCTTGGCCTGGTCAGTGCTGGGCCTGTCGGCAGGCGGACTGTCGCTGCTGGTCTGGCTGGTGCGGACGCAAGGTCCGACGCGGATGTCGATGCTGTTGCTGCTGGTCCCGCCGCTTGCCGCGGTGGAAGCCTGGCTGCTGTTCGACGAAAAGCTGGTGCCGGTTCAGTTGGCGGGCTTTGCGCTGGCGCTGACTGGGGTGCTGCTGGGGCGGTCGCAAGGCAAAAGGGAAACGGTTAGCGAACCGGCTTAGGGGAGCCTGTCCTTCAGCGTGGGATCACCCATCGGCCATGCTTTTGCTTTTTAGAAGAAAAGTAAAGTCCTTCGACAGGCTCAAGGCGAACGGCAATAGAGGCAGGCTCGCCAGGGCACGAGGGTGGAGCCGATCCACCGTGTGCGCAAGCAGGTCCTCAGGCGTCCCGAAGCCGCTCATGGTGGCGGATCACCTCATCGATGATGAAGCGCAGGAATTTTTCCGTGAAGTCGGGGTCGAGATTGGCATCGGTTGCCAACTGGCGCAGGCGGCTGATCTGTCGTTCTTCCCGGCCCGGATCGGCGGGCGGCAGTGCGTGCGTCGCCTTGAATTCGCCGACAGCCTGCGTGATCTTGAAGCGTTCAGCGAGCATGAACACGAGGGCAGCGTCGATGTTGTCGATGCTCTCGCGATACCGCTTCAAAGTGTCGTCCACGCTCATCCTCCAAATATCCGCGCGCTTTTTGCTCCATCCGTCGCTCCGTGCAAGCTATTCCCGCTTGCCAACTGCATTTTGCACCGCCACATGGGCCGGGTCATGACCGCACCCGCCTCCGGCCCCATCTCCGGCAACGTCCACCCCATCGGCCGCGCCAACGGCGCGCCGTCGCTCACCCCCATGATGGCGCTGGTTGCCGACGGCATGAACCAGGTCAATGCGGTGATCCTGGACCGGATGCAGTCGCGCATTCCGCTGATCCCCGAATTGGCAGGCCACCTGATCGCGGGCGGTGGCAAGCGGATGCGGCCGATGCTGACCCTCGCCTGCGCGCAACTGGTCGGCTATGCGGGCAGCCGCCATTACAAGCTGGCGGCGGCGGTCGAGTTCATTCACACGGCTACCCTGCTGCATGATGATGTTGTCGATGGGTCTGGCCTGCGCCGGGGCCGCAAGACAGCGAACATCATCTGGGGCAACAGCGCCAGCGTGCTGGTTGGCGACTTCCTGTTCTCCCGCGCTTTTGAGCTGATGGTCGAGGCCGAGTCGCTCAAGATCTTGAAGATCCTGTCCAACGCATCGGCGGTGATCGCCGAGGGCGAGGTCAATCAGTTGACCGCTCAGCGTCGTATCGACACGAGCGAAGAGCAATATCTGGACATTATCGGCGCCAAGACGGCGGCCCTGTTCGCCGCCGCCTGCCGCATATCCGCCGTGGTCGCGGATCGCGACGAGGCCGAGGAAAAGGCGCTGGACGTCTATGGCCGGAACCTGGGCATCGCATTCCAGCTGATCGATGATGCCATCGATTATGAATCGGACGGCGCGACCATGGGGAAGGATGCGGGCGACGATTTCCGCGACGGCAAGGTGACGCTGCCAGTGATCCTGGCCTATGCGCGGGGATCGGAAGAGGATCGCGCTTTCTGGAAGCAGGCGATTGCAGGCAATAGAGTGAGCGACGAGGATCTAGCGCATGCGACGCAGCTGCTTCGCAAGACCGGCGCCATTGACGATACGCTTGCACGGGCGCGCCTCTATGGCCAGCGCGCCATCGATGCTTTGGGCCGGTTCGATACGGGCAAGGCGAAGGCAGCGCTGACCGAAGCCGTCGAGTTCGCAATCGCCCGCGCTTATTGAGCCACTCGCCTCCTGTTCCAGAGACCGCAGGCTCGACGCGCATCGACGCAAAGTGGCGCGGCGGATAGCTGAGGTGAGACGCCGTTGGACTTGATCCTTTCTCCTGAAACGCTGGCCTTCCTGATGGCTGCGGCTTTGATATCCGGATGCATTGATGCCATGGCCGGAGGCGGCGGTTTGATCTCCCTGCCCGCATTGCTGGCGGCAGGCGTCCCGCCCGTGGCCGCAGTGGGCACCAACAAGCTGCAATCGTCACTGGGCACCTTTGGCGCCTGCGTCGCTTATGCACGCGCCGGGCACATGGACTTGAGAGCCTATCGCTGGCCCATCATTGCGGCATTTATAGGGTCAGTGGGTGGCGCCTGGCTGATCCAGCGGGTGGACCCGGCCATTTTGGCGGGATTGATGCCCGCGCTGCTGATCGCGCTGGCGGGCTATTTCACCTTCTCACCCCGAATCAGCGAAATGGATCGTCACAGCCGGGTGGGATTGGCGGGACTGAGCCTTCTGATCGGCGCTATCGGCTTTTACGATGGCTTCTTCGGCCCAGGTGCCGGAGCATTTTACGCGACCATTTTTCTGGCGCTGGGAGGCCTCGGCCTTGTACGCGCGACGGCTCAGACAAAGGCCGCCAATTTGGCTAGCAATGTGGCGGGCCTGTTGACGATGATGCTGGGCGGCCATGTCATGTGGATTGCGGGATTGACCATGGCCGTCGGCAGCATCACTGGCAGCCAGATCGGGTCGCGTCTGGCCATGCGGTTCGGCAGCAAGCTGATACGGCCCTTGCTGATCATCATGTCGCTGGGGCTGACGGCGAAGATGCTGCTCGATCCGGGAAACCCGATGCACGAGTTGCTATTCGGATAAGCTCATTCTTTTCAGCGCCGCCTTTCGCCTCGCACAGTGGGATTGCACCGGATGCCGATTGGCGGGAGAGGGACGGACATGAATGCCGCGCTGCCGATCCATGATGTTCTTCCCCGGCTGATGGACGCCTTGCGGCGGGGGAATAGTGCCGTTCTGGTCGCGCCGCCGGGAGCAGGCAAGACGACGGCGGTGGCGCCCGCGCTGCTGGATGAGCCATGGTGTACGGGTCAGGTGCTGCTGCTGTCCCCCCGCAGACTGGCGGCCCGCGCGGCGGCAGAGCGCATTGCCGAACTGATGGGCGGCGTGCCGGGCGGGATCGTCGGCTATGCGACGCGGATGGACAGCAGACAGTCAGCCGCGACGCGCCTGCTGGTCCTGACGGAAGGCATTTTCGTCCGCCGAATTCAGGATGATCCGGAGCTTACGGGCGTATCGGCCGTCCTGTTCGACGAAGTGCATGAGCGGAGTCTGGACAGCGACTTTGGGCTGGCACTGGCGCTGGATGCACAGGCGGCATTGCGGCCGGACCTGCGCATCGTGCCGATGTCGGCGACGCTGGATGGGGCGCGCTTTGCGGCTTTGTTGGACAATGCTCCAGTGCTGGAGAGCGAGGGGCGAATACAGCCGCTGGAGTTGCGGCATATCGGCCGGGCGGCGGAAAAGCGAATTGAGGATGAGATGGCCGGGGCCGTGCGACGGGCGCTGGCGGAAGAGGCGGAGGGCGACCTGCTCGCCTTCCTGCCCGGCGTGGCGGAGATTGAACGGACGGCGGAACGGCTAGAGGGGCTTGGCGTCGAGCTGCATCGGCTCCACGGCAGTCTGGACCCGTCGGCGCAGCGGGCCGCTATCCGTCCGTCGCGGGAGGGGCGGCGCAAGGTCATATTGGCGACGTCGATCGCGGAAACCAGCCTGACCATCGATGGGGTGCGGATCGTGATCGACTCCGGGCTTGCGCGGCGGCCGCGTTATGACCGGGCGGCGGGGGTGACGCGGCTGGTTACCGAACGGGCGAGCCAGGCGGCGGCGACCCAGCGCGCAGGGCGTGCAGCGCGGCAGCGGCCGGGCGTCGCCTATCGGCTGTGGGAGGCGTCGGCGACTGCGGGCATGCCGCCTTTCGATCCGCCCGAGATATTGGAAAGCGACCTTTCCAGCCTGCTGCTCGACTGCGCACTATGGGGGGTGAGCGATCCGGCGAGCTTGCGATGGCTCGACCCGCCGCCGCCCGCTGCGCTGGACGAGGCGCGCAAGCGGCTGACGGTGCTGGAGGCGCTGGACGATGACGGGCGAATCACGGGGCATGGCAAGGCGCTGGCTCGGCTGCCGGTGGGGCCGCGGATCGGACATATGCTGGTGCGCGCGGGCGAGCTGGGGTTGGCGGAAGTCGCGGCAGAGGTGGCCGTGCTGCTGGGAGAGCGCGGGGTCGGCGGGCAGGATGTCGATCTGTCGCAACGGCGGATGCGCTGGCGGCGGGAAAGCGGGAAGCGGGCCGATGCCGCGCGCGCGATGGCGAGGCGCTGGGCGAAGCTGGTCAGCTCCGGGCAGATGGCAGCGGCGGGCGAGCATGATGCGGGCCTTTGCCTTGCGCTGGCCTTTCCTGACCGGGTGGCCAAGCGACGCTCGGCCGATGGTGCGGAATGGGCCAGCGTTGGTGGGCGGGGGTTTCGGCTTGATCCGTTAAGCCCGGTGGCGCGTGAGGAATGGCTCGCGGTAGGAGAAGTGCAGGGAAGCGCGGCTGGGGCGCGTATCCTTTCCGCCGCGCCGATTAGCGAGGTCGAAGTGCTGCGCCTGTTCGGCGGGCGGGTGAAGGAACATCGGACGGTGCGGTTCCGGGCGGAAACCGGGGGGATAGAGGCGCTGCGGGAAAGGCGGCTAGGCGCGGTACGGCTGTCGTCGGGATCGGATGACAGGCCGGACCCGGATGCTGTCGTCTCGGCCTTGTTGGAGGGCGTCAGACAGGGCGGACTCGAGCTGCTGCCTTGGTCCGATGCCGCGTTGTCTTTGCGAATGCGGGCCAGCTTTGCGGGGGTGGAGTCGCTGTCGGATGCTTCGCTGCTGGCGACGCTCGACGATTGGCTCGCGCCCCTGCTCGCGGGCAAGCGGCGACTGTCCGACATTGACCGGGCGCAATTGTCCGGCGTTCTGGAGGGCATCATCGGTTGGGATGGCAAACAGCAGCTCGACAGGCTGGCTCCTCCGGCATTTCAGTCGCCCGCCGGGAGCAGCCATGAGATCGACTATGCGGCAGAGGGCGGGCCGCGCGTAGAGCTTCGCGTGCAAGCGCTGTTTGGGCTTTCCGAGCATCCGGTTGTCGGCAGCGGGCGCATACCGCTGGTCCTGTCCCTCACATCCCCGGCGGGGCGACCGATCCAGACGACGCGGGACTTGCCGGGTTTCTGGGCGGGAAGCTGGAGCGCGGTCGCCAAGGAGATGCGCGGGCGCTATCCCCGGCATCCCTGGCCCGACGACCCGGCTGGCTCCGCCGCCACGCTGCGCACGAAACGCGCCGATGCCCGTGGCAAGCCTTGACTTCCGCCCGTCCGCTGGTGCAACGGACGCATCGCCCTTCCCAGGAGTTTGACGCCACGATGGCTGCGCGCATCTATCAGATTCAGAAGAACACCCTTCAGTCCGGCAAGGCGCGGACTGACAAATGGGTTCTGGAATTTGCGCCGAGCGAGGCGAAGAAGCCGGACCCGCTGACCGGCTGGGCCGGATCGGGCGATACGCAGAGCCAGGTCAAGCTGACCTTCCCATCGCTGGACGCAGCGCGCGCCTATGCCGACAAGTATGAGATCGGTTACACCTTCATCCCGACGCCGCCCAAGACGCTGAAGATCCAAGCCTACGCCGATAATTTCCGCTAAAAACCCACAAGGGGCGGCTCATAATCGGGCGCGATGCTGCCCGATTGCCGCCTTATTCCCTTGCCAAAAGGCGGGACTTGGGGGCAAAAGTCGCCCTTTCATGGGAAAGCTTTGAACAGATAATGACGGATCGCCAGCAGATTTTCGACAGCATCGCCGCGCAGATCGCTCCTTTCAACAAGAAGGGCGTCGAACTGAGCGAGGCAACCAGCTTTGCGGGCGACCTGGAGTGGGACAGCCTGACCGTCATGGACTTCGTCGCGGCGATCGAGGATGAGTTCGATATCATCATCACGATGAACATGCAGGCTGAGATCGAGAATATCGGTCAGCTTGTGGACGCTGTAGCAAAGTTGAAGGGCTAATCTAGCCTTCCCCGTTCGCGTCGAGCCGATCCGCCTTTGCCGAGGATCGATGGTCGAAATGACGGGAAAAGTTCTCGCCTGACGCATCTCGACATGCTCGATGCTGCTCGAACCGAACGGATATATGCGATGACCGACGCTGCTGAAACCGCCACCGACGCCCACACGCCCGCCGAAGTAGCTGGCGCGCGCGACCTCTTTTCCAAATTCGATCCGCTGATCGCCGAGCGCGAGGCGCTGCTGGCGACCGGCGTGCGCGATCCTTTCGCGATCGTCATGGACGAGGTGAAGTCCCCCACCCAGGCAGTGATCAAGGGCAAGGACACGATCCTGCTCGGCACCTATAACTATATGGGCATGACTTTCGACCCCGATGTCGTCGCGGCGGGCAAGAAGGCGTTGGACGAGTTCGGGGCAGGCACAACCGGCAGCCGCGTACTTAACGGCACCTATCAGGGCCATAAGGAAGTCGAAGACGCGCTGATGGACTTCTATGGCACCTCGGGCGCCATGGTGTTTTCGACTGGCTATCAGGCCAACCTCGGCATGATTTCCACGCTGGCGGGCCGGGGCGACTATGTCGTGCTGGACGCAGACAGCCACGCGTCCATCTATGACGGCTGTTTTCTGGGCGATGCGGAAATCGTGCGCTTCCGTCACAACAGCGTCGAGGATCTGGACAAGCGCCTTGGCCGCCTGCCCGCCGATGCGCAGAAGCTGGTCGTGCTGGAAGGCGTCTATTCTATGCTGGGCGACGTCGCCCCCCTGCCCGAGATGGTAGCGGCGGTGCGCAAGCATCCCAATTGCATGATCCTGGTCGACGAAGCCCACGGCATGGGCTTTTTCGGCGCCAATGGCCGCGGCGTCTATGAGGAGCAGGGCGTCGAGAAGGATGTAGACTTCGTCGTCGGCACCTTCTCCAAGTCGGTCGGCACGGTTGGCGGCTTCTGCGTATCCAACCACCCCAAGTTCGAGGTGCTGCGCCTCGTCTGCCGCCCCTATGTCTTCACCGCTTCGCTACCGCCGAGCGTCGTCGCGACAGCCGCAACGTCCATCCGCAAGCTGATGCACGCGGGCGAAAAGCGCGCGCATTTGTGGAAGAACAGCAAGCGCCTGCACAAGGGCCTCGCCGATCTTGGCTTCAAGCTGGGGACGGAAACGCCGCAGTCCGCGATCATTGCCGTGATCCTGACGGATCAGACGCAGGCGGTCGCCATGTGGCAAGCGCTTCTGGAGCTCGGCCTCTACGTGAATATGGCGCGCCCGCCCGCCACACCGGCAGGGACTTTCCTGCTGCGTTGCTCGCTTTGCGCCGAGCATAGCGACGAACAGGTTGGCCAGATTATCGGCATGTTCGAGGCGGCGGGGAAGGCAACCGGCGCAATCGGTTGATCGCGTCGATCACCATCGCCGCGATACAGGGAGATAAGGGGCAGATGAAGCGTGACTGCCCCTTGGAACCTTTTATTCCTTGATATTTCGCCTGTAATGCTGTTCGACTAAGATCTGGGGTTGATGGCAGACAGCTATTACATGGAAGACCAGGATTCTGGCTGGCGGGCTTCGGTACGACGCTTCCTTCCGCTGGTCCTCGTGATACTGCTGGTGGGGGCGCTGGGCACCCTGCTTTACAGCGCCAGCAATGCATCTCGCGACCATGAACGGGCGTTGCAGGAACAACGGCGCAGCTTCGAAATCATCGCCCTCGCCAGAGCTTTCGAGGCCAAGACTGCGCGCGCGGAAGTCACGCTGGCGCGATATGTGATCAGCCTTGATCCCGATGTCGGCCGTCTTTTCCAGGATCAGTGGCGCACCGCATCCAGCCAGCTAAAGCTGCTGAACTACGCCACCCGCCGATCAGGATGGCAACGCGCCAATGTCCGGAAGTTGCAGCAGGCATTCATCCAGCGCGGCAAGACGCTGAACGAAATAGGGCTGCGCACGACCTATGACCAGAAGATGGCGGCGCTCGCCCAATTCCACAAGGCGGGGCGGTCGGAAGACCTGACACACATCACTACGTTGCTCGACCGCGTCATACAGGCGGAAAATGCCCGCCTGCGCGAGCGTAGCCTTGCGGTGAGTCTGGCAGGCAACCGCACGCAATTTGTTGACCGCACGTCGCGGCTGTTCGGGCTGGTGCTGTTCGTATGCGTCCTGTTCGCCCTGTGGGTCGCCAATGCCGCCTATACCGAGCGTCGTAACGCGCGACGCATGGCCGAGATGGAGGCTGAACGCGCCGATCGGCTGGAAGAAGCGGTGACGGCGCGCACGGCCGAACTATCCAGTGCCTATGACCAGCTGAAGAAGGAAACGTCCGAGCGCGCAGTGGCCGAAGAAGCTCTGCGTCAGATGCAGAAGATGGATGCGGTCGGCCAGCTGACCGGCGGCATTGCCCATGACTTCAACAACATGCTCGCGGTGGTTGTTGGCGGGCTGGAACTGGCCAAGCGCAGACTGCGGCTGAAGCCACAGGAGGCCGCGCGACACCTGGACAATGCGATGGAAGGGGCCAATCGGGCCGCCGCCCTGACCCGCCGCCTGCTTGCTTTTGCGCGGTCAGAACCGCTGCTGCCCAGCGCCGTGGACCCTGACGCTCTGGTCAGCGGCATGGTGGAATTGATTGACCGATCGATCGGCGATCAGATCACCGTTTCGATAGAGAACCAGTCCAAGGGCTGGCGCATCTTCGTCGATCAGCATCAGATGGAAAATGCCATTCTGAACCTGTGCGTCAATGCGCGGGACGCGATGGATGGACGCGGGCGACTGGTGATCGGCACGGGCCAGGTGCATCTGGCGGATCATGAAATCGGCGAATGTGCCGAGGGGGATTATGTCACGCTGAGCGTCAAGGACGATGGCTGCGGCATGACGCCCGATGTGCTGGCCCGCGTATTCGAGCCCTTCTTCACCACCAAGCCGGTGGGCAAGGGAACAGGTCTGGGGCTCAGCCAGATTTTCGGTTTTGTCCGACAGAGCCAGGGTGAAATCCGCATCGAATCCCAGGTCGGTGAAGGCACCTGCGTTTCCATATATCTGCCGCGCAAGGCCGTGGCGGACAGCGCGCTAAAAGCGGATCCCTCGCTGCCCGAGCGCGAGCCGGTACTGCATCCGCCGACACGCATTCTAGTGGTGGAGGATGATCCCCGCGTGCTGAACCAGACGATGGCGGCGCTCGCGGAACTGGGCCATTTGCCCGTGGCCTGCGATCATCCGTCGAAAGCGGCGAAGCTGCTGACCAGCCATCGCGACATCGGGTTGATCATAAGCGACGTGCTGATGCCGGAAATGACAGGCCCGGAAATGGTCCGCACCCTGCCCGCCGCCTATGCCAGCCTGCCAGTGCTGTTCGTCACCGGTTATGCGGGGGACATTGCGGAGGGCGCTGACTTTGGCGGACATGAGGTGTTACGCAAGCCTTACACACTGAAGGGCCTGTCACACGCGCTGTCCAACGCGCTTAGCGGATCGCACCACCCCGGAACAGCCGCGGCAGCAGAGTAAGCGCGCCGATCAGGGGCCAACGACGCTGCCAGGGCTTTATCTGGATAGCGGTTCCCGCATGGCGGTTTATCTTCCACGCCAGATAATCGATGCCGCCCGCATAGGTGAAGCTGGCTTTGGCAAGGCGAATGACGGACAGATATTTGCCGCGTCGTTGCAGCGCGCGCCAACGCTTGGCGGGTTCCGACGGCGATGGCGGCAGGCCTTGGGCCAAGGCAGCTTCTCCGAAGCGGCGATAGCGATCGGGGTCGGCATCGACGATCGAAACCGAACGCCCCTTCTTCTCCGCCCGCAATTCGGCATTGTAGGTGAGCGTAAAGCCAGCCTTCCAGAGCGATAGCGCGTCCGGCGCGTCCGTCACGGGACGGGCGAGCGACAACAAGGTGGGCGCGGCGCCCGCAACTGCGCTGATCGCTCGCTGACGGGCGAGGTCGTCCGCTGCCCACAGCAGCCGGGAAGGTTGGGCAAAGCGCGCCCAGACCGAGACATTATCGGCGGCAGGACTGTTGAGGCGCGCGAAGTCCGCTTCCGACAGCACGGCATATTTCGCCATCAGGCCATTATGTTCGAACGGAAAGACATTGGGCGGGATCAGCCGGTTGGCCGTGGCGAGCCAGCGCTTTCCATAAGCCGCGCGATAATCCGACACGATGAGGTAGAAATCGAGCATCAGCCCATCGAGATTCTGCTCCCGCAGGCAGGAGCCGTAGAAGAGCACAGCGCGGGCGGCATGCGGATATTGCGCCGCCAACGCACCGCCCATCGCCGCCGCGCGCGGATCGGCGGGCGCGGTGAGTTCGGCGGTCACAAGGGGTAGGAGTTGATTGGGCATTGCGCTTCCCATATCCATTCGGCCTCAGCTTGTCGAAGGGTCAGCGCGGCCGACTTTCAGGAAGAAGCCCTTCGGAACAGTAGCGACAGATTGTTGGCGGGCATCTCCACAAGCCGGTCGAACGCCAGCCCGCGCTCCGCTGCGGCTGCGGCCACATCCTCGACGCGGCGCAAGCCCCATTGCGGATCGCGCACCTTTAGCGAAGCGTCGAAGGCAAGATTGCTGGGCGCGGTATCGATGTCATCCCGTATGAATGGTCCATAGAGATAGAGCAGCCCGCCCGGGGGCAGCGCCCTCCCCGCCCCCGCCATCAGGCCAAGGGTCGCTGCCCAGGGGCTGATATGGGTCATGTTGATGCAGAGGATCGCGTCAGCTTTTGTGACCGGCCATGCGGCGGCGGCATCAAGTCTGATGGGCGCGCGAAGATTCGGAAGCAGTTCCTCGGCGCGCCATGCCTCAATTGATGCCAGCGCAACGGGATCGGGGTCGCTCGGCTGCCACTCGAGGGTGGGCAGCGCCGCCGCGAAATAGCGGGCATGTTCGCCACTGCCGCTCGCCACCTCCAGCACCAGGCCCGCAGATGGAAGCGCCTCACGCAATATCGCGAGGATGGCGTCGCGGTTACGCTGCGTCGCGGGCGCATGGCGCTTGCCCGACGCCACGGGACCGGAGCCGGGTTCCCACGGCTCCGGCCCGTCCGTCATTCGGCCGCTTCCGCGAGCGCCGGATCGCTCCAGCTAAGGACTGGCTTGCGCGCGGCAAGCGTTTCATCAAGGCGGCGGCGGGGCGCGAAATAGGGTGCGCCCTTCAGCGCTTCGTCACCGGCCTTCGCGCGTTCGGCAAGGCTGCGCAGCGCCATGATGAACTGGTCAAGTGCAGCCTTGCTTTCCGTTTCGGTGGGTTCGACCAGCATTGCGCCATGGACGACCAACGGGAAATACATCGTCATCGGGTGGAAGCCTTCGTCGATGAGCCCCTTGGCGATGTCGAGCGTGGTGAAGCCTTCTGCCAGACCCTTGTCGCTGAACAGTGCCTCATGCATGCAAGGGCCGCTTTGCCCGAACGGTGCGTCCAGCACATCGTCCAGACTGCGCAGAATGTAGTTGGCGTTCAGCACCGCGTCGCTCGCGACCTGCCGCAGGCCGTCGGCGCCGTGGCTGAGGATATAGGTCAGCGCGCGGGTGAACATGCCCATCTGGCCATGGAAGGCGACCATGCGGCCGAAGCTGCTGGCGTGATGTTCGTCCGCCGTTTCTTCCTCGATCAGTACGAACTTGTCGCCCTGCTTCTCCACGAAGGGTAGCGGCGCGAAGGGGGTGAGCGCCTGGCTGAGCACCACCGGGCCGGAGCCGGGACCGCCGCCGCCATGGGGGGTGGAGAAGGTCTTGTGCAGGTTGATGTGCATCGCATCGACGCCCAGGTCACCGGGGCGGACCCGGCCGACGATGGCGTTGAAGTTCGCGCCATCGCAATAGACGAAGGCCCCGGCGGCGTGGACCGCGTCGGAGATGGTCTTCATCTCGCGCTCGAACAGGCCGCAGGTGTTGGGGTTGGTGATCATCACCGCCGCGACGTCCGAGCCGAGGCGCGCCTTGAGAGCAGCCAGATCGACGCGGCCATCGGGGGTCGCGGGAATATCCTCGACCTTGTAACCGCAGAAGGCTGCGGTCGCCGGGTTGGTGCCGTGGGCGCTTTCCGGGACGAGGATGACACTGCGCGCGTCGCCACGGGCTTCGAGCGCGGCGCGGATCGCGAGCAGGCCGCATAGTTCACCATGCGCGCCCGCCTTGGGACTCATCGCGACCGAGTGCATGCCGGTCAGCTTGATCAGCCATTCGGCGAGTTCGTGGATCACCGCCAGCGCACCCTGAACGGTCGACTGGGGGCTAAGCGGGTGGAGGTCCGCGAAACCGGGCATCCGCGCGACTTTTTCATTGAGGCGCGGGTTGTGCTTCATCGTGCAACTGCCAAGAGGGAACAGGCCAAGGTCGATGGCGTAATTCTGGCGGCTGAGGCGGGTATAGTGGCGCACCGTCTCCTGCTCCGACAGGCCGGGCAGACCGATGCTTTCGGTGCGAGCGAGATTGCCGAGGCGGCTGGCGACCTTGGGCGCCTCGGCGAAGTCAACGCCGGTGGTTTCGGTCGATCCGATCTCGAAGATCAGCGCTTCTTCCAACATCAACGCGCGGTTGCCCGTGGCAGTGACCGGGGCACTATCGGCTCCGGTGATGGCCTGGGGCGCGGTGGGGCGGCCTTCCTTGAGCATGGTCATGCCACTTCCTCCTCAAGCGCCTTGGCAAAGGTTTCGATATCCTCCGCGGTCACGGTCTCTGTGACGGCGACAACCAGGCCGTTGCCGATCTCCGCCGCATCCGGGAACAGGCGGCCGAGCGACACGCCGCCAAGTACGCCCTTATCAGCGAGATTGCGGACGACATCGCGGGCATCTTTCGACAGGACCAGCGTGAACTCGTTGAAGAAGCTGTCGTTGAGCAGCTCGACGCCTGGCACCTGGGCCAGACGCTCGGCCGCCTGAACGGCGAGGCCATGGTTGAGCGTCGCGAGGTCCCGCAGGCCCTTTTCGCCCAGCAACGTCATATGGATGCTGAACGCCAGCGCGCAGAGGCCCGAATTGGTGCAGATGTTCGATGTCGCCTTCTCACGGCGGATATGCTGCTCGCGGGTTGAGAGGGTGAGTACGAAACCGCGATTGCCCGCCGCGTCCACCGTCTCGCCACAAAGGCGACCGGGCATCTGGCGGACATATTTCTGCTTGCACGCGAAGAGGCCGAGATAAGGACCGCCGAACTGGAGTCCGACGCCGATGGACTGGCCTTCCCCCACGACGATGTCCGCGCCCATATGACCCGGTGCTTTGATCGCGCCCAGCGCCACCGGCTCGGTCACGACCGCGACCAGCAACGCGCCTGCTTCATGAGCGGCGTCGGCGAGCGGGGTCAGGTCAGCGATGCGGCCGAGAATGTCGGGATATTGGACGACCACGCAGGAGGTATCCTTGTCGATCCCGGCGATCAGCACATCGATATCGGTGGCGGCTTCGAGCCTCGGTGCTTCATGCACCAGCGCGTCGCCAGTAAACTTCGCCATGGTGTTCGCGACCGAGACATAATGGGGATGCAAGCCCGACGACAGGATCGCCTTGCCGCGCTTGGTGATGCGGCGGGCCATGCCGATCGCCTCCCAGCAGGCGGTGGAGCCGTCATACATGGACGCGTTGGCGACGTCGCAGCCAAGCAGACGCGCCACCTGGGTCTGGAATTCGAACAGCACCTGCAATGTGCCCTGCGCGATTTCGGGCTGGTAAGGCGTGTAGGCGGTCAGGAACTCACCGCGCTGTATCAGATGATCGACGCTGGCGGGAACATGATGCCGATATGCGCCCGCGCCGAGGAAGAAAGGCGCCTCCCCCGCCGACAGATTCTTGCGCGCGAGGGCCGCCATGTGGCGCTCAACCGCCAATTCGCTGGCATGATCGGGCAATCCCGCGATCTTGCCGGAAAGGCGGGCCTCGGCGGGCACGTCCACGAACAGGTCATCGACCGAAGGCGCGCCGATGACGGACAGCATGTCCTGCCGGTCGGTGTCGGTAAGGGGTAGGTAGCGCATTCATATCTCCTCTCCCCTCCCCTTCAGGGGAGGGGCCGGGGGTGGGGGCTTACCGCCGGGCACAGTGCGTTGGGCGATCCCCACCCCAACCCCTCCCCTGAAGGGGAGGGGCTATTTGGTTCTCAAAGCGAGGCCACGAACTTCTTGTAGCCGGCTTCGTTCATCAGGCCATCCAACTCGCTGGCGTCGGCGATGCGTAGCTTGAAGAACCAGCCATCCTCTTCGGCGTCGCTGTTCACCAGGGCGGGTTCTTCCTCCAGCGCGCCATTTGCTTCGACGACCTCGCCGGAAATCGGCGCATAGACGTCCGAAGCGGCCTTCACGGATTCAACGACGGCGGCGTCGTCGCCCTTTTCGAAGGTTGCGCCCTCAGCAGGCAGTTCGACGAACACGATGTCGCCCAACTGCTCCTGCGCATAATCGGTGATGCCGACAGTGGCGATCTCGCCCTCTACGTCGATCCATTCATGTTCGTCGGTGAAATAACGGCTCATTTTACTGCTCCCCTCGGAGTGATTTACTTGAAAATCACGACCAACAAAAAATCAGGAAATTCAGGCCTTGCGGCGGTAACGGTGCGGCACGAACGGCATAGGCGCGACGGTGGCGGCGATGCGCTTGCCGCGCACTTCGATTTCCAGCGCGGTGTCGATGGCGCTGTGCGGCAAGCTGACCCAGCCCATGGCGATAGGAGCGCCTACGGTCGGCGCAAAGCCGCCAGAGGTCACCTCTCCCACCTTGATACCATCGGCGAAGATGGGCGCCCCTTCGCGGGCGGGTAGTCGGCCTTCGATCTTCAGACCCACGCGCTTGGCCCCCGGCCCATCGGCCAGTTCCTTCATCACGCGCGCATGACCGATGAAGCCACCCTCCTCCCGGCGGCGCTTCTGGATGGCAAAGCCAAGATCCGCGCCGATGGTGCTGACAGCAGGCGTCAGGTCGTGGCCGTAAAGAGGAAGCCCAGCCTCAAGCCGAAGCGAATCGCGCGCGCCCAGCCCGATCGGCTTTACCTGCGGCAAGGCGCATAGCGCATCGGCCAGCAGCGCGACGTCAGCGGCGGATATGCTGATTTCGAACCCGTCTTCGCCGGTATAACCGGAACGGCTCACCCACAGCGGAACGCCGCGCCAGTTGAAAAGGCCAGATTGCATGAAAAGGAGGTCGGCGGTGCCAGGGATCAGGCTGGCCAGCGCCTCACCCGCTTCAGGACCTTGCAGGGCGAGCAGCGCCTGCTCGTCCATATGGTTCATGACGACCTCATCAGGCAGATTTTCGATCATCCAGCCCATATCGTCATATTTGGTCGCGCCATTGACGACCATATAAATGTCCGCGCCGTCAAACGCCTCCGCACCAAGGCGCGAGACCATGAGATCGTCGAGGATGCCGCCCTCCTGATCAAGCAGCATCGAGTAACGCTGCCGAAAGGGCTTCAGCCCCTTGATGTCGCTGGGCAGTAAATGTTCAAGCGCCTCGTCAACGCCTTCACCGGAAAAGGTGAGCTGACCCATATGGCTGACATCGAACAGCCCGGCATGCTCGCGGGTCCAGGCATGTTCGGCCATGATGCCTTCATATTGGATGGGCATATGGTAGCCCGCAAAGCCCACCATGCGCGCGCCCTTGGCGCGATGCCAGGCGTCGAGCGGCATATCCTGCAACGGCAATTCTTCTTCGATATGGGCGATGTCGTCATTGCCGGACATGAGAGCGGCCTTTCGTGCAGGGTTCATGGCGACAGACATAATGATCCGGAGTCGGAATCCTGGCGTCTGCCACCCCCTCTGTCACGGAACCTGAGAGCTTTGACCACCGGCCCAGCGACCGGATGGCTTACCCCTTCGGTGGGACGGAATGACCCGTCCGCTTTCCAGAGTGCCTGCCCATGATGCGGTCCTTTAGCCTGAGAGATTCCGGGGCGGTTGCTCCTTCGGCGACGGGGTGGCCTAAAAGGCTTCCCATGCTCTCCCGCATCATGTCCGGACCCGAATCTATCGGGCGCCGGGGACCCTGTCGCATTGCGGGAAATGGGAGGCGCCGTCAATTGCTCAATCGGCTGGCTCGTAGTGATGGTCTTGAAAATGGGGTGCGTTCAGACGAGCGCCATCTCTCCGAAAATTTCCGCGTGGCGCTTTTCCGCATAGCGATCGGTCATGCCCGCGATGAAGTCGCCAATATGCCTGCTGCGACCCGGCTCATTCAGCAGGCGATCGTCCTGCCATTCAGACGGCATGAGTTCCGGCTGCTGCTGATAGGCCCGGAACAGGTCGCGCACGATGATCCGCGCACGGTTGGCCGCAGCGAGTTGCGATGGATGGTGATAGAGCGACGCGTACATGAAGCGCTTCAGGTCGCGTTCCTGCGCCGCGAGTTCAGGCGAGAAGCAGACCAGAGGGCGTCCGGCGGATCGCACATCCTCGACCGTTTCTACGCGGGCCTCAGCGATGTTCCGCCGGGTGGAAGCGATGAGATCGTTCGCCATGAGGCCAATCTGTTCACGCACCAGTTCACGAAGCAGGCGATCCTGCGGGATGTGCGGATAGCGGGCGCGCACCCGGTCCCAGCAATGTTTGACGACGGGCACGGCGAGTAGCTGATCCAGCGTCAGCAGGCCAGCGCGCAGGCCATCGTCAATGTCGTGATTGTCATAGGCGATATCGTCGGCGATGGCCGCCAGCTGCGCCTCCAGCGAGGCATGAGAGGATAGCTCCAGCGGAAAGAGCGCATCGACTTCCCGCATCGCCCAGCCGGGATGGTCGACGGGACCATTATGCTTCGCAAGGCCCTCCAGCATCTCCCAACTGAGATTAAGCCCCTGGAAACAGGGATAAGGCGATTCAAGCAGCATGAGAGTGCGCAGGGTGTGCGCGTTGTGATCGAAGCCGCCATGATCATCCAGCGCCGCTTCCAGCGCGTCTTCGCCCGCATGACCGAAGGGCGGATGACCGATGTCATGGGCGAGGCAGAGTGCCTCGGTCAGATCTTCATTCAGGCCCAGAGTGCGCGCTGTGGTGCGGCCGATCTGCGCGACTTCCAGACTGTGGGTCAGGCGGACGCGGAAATGATCGCCATCGGGCGACACGAATACCTGCGTCTTGTGCCGCAACCTGCGGAAAGCGATGGAATGGATGATGCGATCGCGATCGCGCTGGAAAATGTCACGAGGACCACGCGTCTCGCCTCCCGCTTCGGGATGCAGGCGGCCACGGCTTCGGGCGGGGTGGGCGGCATAGGGGGCGAGCGTCGTCATCTGGACGCTCTTACTTGCCTCCGAGCTGTTCGACCACCTCGCCCGCGTCGCTTTGCCAGGCGAAGACATCGGCACCGGCGGACTTCAGCTTCGCTTCCACCGTCTTGGCGCGCGTGAAGCTGGCGAAGGGACCTATGAGCAGGCGGTTGGTGCGGCCCCAACTGGCGACCCAGCCGTCCTGCGGCGCAACAGTGTCATATTTCCGGCGAAGAGCCTTGAGCGTGAAGCCCAGTGCATTGCGATTGGCACCCGTGCCGATCTGCACCCAGTTGCGCGATGGATTGGCGGCGAGCCTAGCCTTTTCCTCAGCGGCTTTCTTCGCCTTGGCGTCAGCTTCGGCTTTCGCTTTGGCCTTGGCTGCTGCGTCGGCCTTTTCCTTGGCCGTCGTGGCCGCCTTCTTCGCCTTGTCGGCGGCGACCTGCCGTTCTGCGCGGCGAGCGGCCTGAAGCGCTTCGATCTCGGACAGATCGACAGCGGCTACACTCGCCTGGCGTTCGGAGTCGGGAACATCGATGGCGTGGATGATGTCGGCCAATGTCCGGGTCGCTTGCGGATCGGGCTGCTGGCGCTGGACGGGGGCGGCCTGCTGCGAAGTTGGAACGGCCGCTTGCGCTGGGGCGCTGGGCTGACTGTGAGACGCGGGTAGCGGAGCGGCCGGGCGCGGGGTGGTATCCTGAATTGAAGCGGGCGGCCCCTGTACCTGTGCAGCGCGTGTTTCAGTTGAGGTCTGCGCGAACGTGGAGGGCGCGGGGCTGGCAGGAACTGGACGAGCGGATGGCGCTGGCGTGGCTGCTATCGAGGGCCGGGTTGGCTGTGGCAGTTGCGGGCGCGCCGCCGGGATGGTGGGCTGCGCGGAGGGTGTGGCCTGAACTGGAGCGGGGGCCACCATAGGCGCGGAAGGCCTGGGGGTCGCAGCCGCCAGCGACGTCCCCACATTGGTCGGGAAGTGACCGAAATGCACCGCCGCCGCTTTCTGCGCCGGGGTGAGATAGGGCATCTTCTCCATATAGGGCGCCAAGGCAGCGGCAAGTTGCGCGGGCAGAGTCTGGCTGGCGATCTTTCGCGCCTCGGCCTGCTTGTTGTTCATCGCCAGGATGAACGCGCGGTATCGCCACGCGGCACGGTCTCCCTTGTACAGCAGCGGCTGGAGCGCCTTTTCGGCCGCATCGACCTGACCCGAAATGCCCAAAGACGCGGCATAGCGATAGATGAGTTCGGCATCGTCAGGAGCACGCTTGAGCGCGGCCTGATAATCACGCTGAGCCCCGGCCTGGTCGCCGGTCATGTCCCGCGCGAGGCCACGATCCGCCATCAGCGTTGCCTCGCCGTAGCCGAGACGGGTAGCCTGATCGAACAGGCGCAAGGCTTCGGCGGGATTTTGCGCCTTGAGCGCGGCCCGGCCAAGCCCGGCCTTCACTCGACCATTGTTGGGCTGGATCGCATCGGCACGCGAGAAGAAGCCAGCAGCCGCACGCATGTCGTCCATCTCGATCGCAGCCTCACCCGCGCCGACCAGCGCATCGACGTCGCGGGGGTTGGATGCAAGGCGAGACAGGTTCCGGCTGAGATTTTCAGCGCCTGACGGCCTGATCGACTGAATCTGAGCGGGCTGTGCCTGGGCGGTTCCCGTCAGGAGCAGGCCGCCAAGGATCCATAAAGCTGAGCGTTTCACACTAGCCCTTTACCGGATCAATGCGTGAATGGGAAATTTACCGAAAGATAAAGCGCGCCCGACCGCCCGATGCAGCCGATGGCGCGCTTCAAAACATAAGACAGCCTGTGGACCGCCGTCTTACTGGTTGCTTTGACGGTTAAGGAACCGTGGAATGTCGGGCGTCGATCCGGCATCATCGCTCAGTCCGGCATTCTTGTCGGACCCTCGCGTGAGACCGGCCATACGTTCGAACAGGGTTCCGCCAGAAGCGGCGCGCGGCGCAGCCTGAGGCGCGGGAGCCGGAGCTGGTGCAGACTGTGCTTCGACTTCCTCTGCGCCGAGCAGAAGTTCATCCTGCGACGGGTCCTCGTCCGAAAACACGGCAGCAGGACGCGCGGAAGCAGCCGCCGGGGCAGGCCGGGGCGCTGCGGCGGCCCGCTCCTCGACCGGCGCGGCGATCGGCGCAGGTTCGGGCGCGGCAGGCACATCGAGTTCGAGCGTTTCGGGCTCGGCTTCGGGGGCTGAAACCGGAGCAGGCTGCGGAGCCGGACGCGACGCTGCGGCAGGAACGGCGACAGCCGGGCGGCTG
Source organism: Sphingobium sp. TomTYG46 (assembly GCF_055396345.1). Lineage (NCBI taxonomy): Bacteria > Pseudomonadati > Pseudomonadota > Alphaproteobacteria > Sphingomonadales > Sphingobiaceae > Sphingobium > Sphingobium sp. TomTYG46. The sequence goes on along the minus strand of NZ_AP027324.1, from coordinate 260,835 downwards.
GCGAAGCTGAACGGCTGGGTCAGCGGCGCGGCGCCGCCAGTCGCTTCGCTATCGATGCCGGTGGCGACAACCGAAACGCGGATCTTGCCGTTGAGACCATCATTGAAGGCCGAACCCCAAATGATGTTCGCGTCCGGATCAACCAGTTCGCGAATATGGTTGGCGGCTTCGTCGACTTCCATCAGGCGCATGTCGTCGCCACCCACGATGGAAACGATCACGCCCTTCGCGCCGCGCATCGACACGCCGTCGAGCAGCGGGTTGGCGATCGCCTTTTCCGCCGCCTGAAGCGCACGGCCGTCGCCTTCGGCTTCGCCGGTGCCCATCATCGCCTTGCCCATCTCGCCCATCACGGAACGGACGTCAGCGAAGTCGAGGTTGATGAGGCCCGGCATGACCATGAGATCGGTGATGCCGCGAACGCCCTGCTGCAACACCTCGTCAGCCATCTGGAAGGCTTCCTTGAAGGTGGTGTTCGGGTTCGCGATCAGGAACAGGTTCTGGTTCGGAATGACGATGAGGGTATCGACATGCTTTTGCAGTTCCTCGATGCCGCTCTCGGCCGACTTCATGCGGCGATTGCCCTCGAAGGTGAAGGGCTTGGTCACCACGCCGACGGTCAGGATGCCTTTGTCGCGCGCCGCCTTGGCGATAACAGGGGCAGCGCCGGTCCCGGTGCCACCGCCCATGCCGGCGGCGATGAAGCACATATGCGCGCCGTTCAGCGCCTCTTCGACCGAGACGATGGTTTCCTCAGCGGCCGCTTTGCCGATTTCCGGACGCGATCCTGCGCCCAGACCTTCGGTGATCTGCGGGCCAAGCTGAATACGGCGCTCGGCGGGCGAGGCGTTCAGCGCCTGCGCGTCGGTGTTGGCGACGATGAAATCCACGCCCTCAACCGACGCGGCGATCATGTTCGCGATGGCGTTACCGCCCGCGCCGCCTACGCCGATCACCGCGATGCGAGGCTTCAACTCGTCCACATGCGGTGGGCTGATCTCAATGCTCATAAATTCTAGCTCCCTCCAGCTTCGGCGACATGAGCGAAACTGTCATCGAAAGTTAATGCAACAGAAAATAGCGTATTTCACTAGCAAAGTTCGTCTGGCTTTAGATTTATTCAATAGTTTGTCTTCATCGCCCGCACCATCCGCTGCCACCATAGCGGCGCGTTGATACGATGAACGGTCTGAGGCGCAGGCGCTATCGTTCTAAGATCAACCGGGTTCGATGCGCCGTAAAGCGCCAAACCAGCCAGCGTTGCGAAGGCAGGGCCGCTATGCGCTTCCGGCAGCGCAGCCAGACCGCGCGGCCTGCCAATGCGGACGGCGCGGCCCAGCGCACCCTGTGCATAGTCGGCAATGCCCTTCATTTCCGCACCGCCACCGGTCAGCACGACCTGGCGTCCGGTCGGCGTATTGAAGCCCATACCCGCGAGCGCCGCGTTGATTTCCGTCATCAACTGGTTCAGCCGTTCGCAGATGACGGCGACCAGCGCGGCCCGCGTGATCTTGCCGCCGTCCGCATTGGGGCCAGCGCTCTGCCCCGGCACGGCGACATCCCCGTGGGGCGCCGCGATCTCAATCATCTCGCGGAAGTCCCGGCGGTTCTGCATTGCCGAACCGTAGAAGCATTTGATCCGCTCGGCCTGGCTGCGGCGAATGCCGAAGGCGGAGGCGATATCATCGGTAATGTCCGACGCGCCGATCGCTATGCTGTGCAGGCCAACCAGCATTCCGCCCGCATAGAGGGAAACATTGGTGACCCCCGCGCCCAATTCCACCAGCGCGACGCCCAGATCTCTTTCCTCTTCCGAAAGGCAGGCAAGGCCGGTCGCGATTGGCGATGCGACAATCGAATTGACGTTGAGATAGGCCCCACGCACGCACAGGTCGAGATTGGCGAGCGGTGCGCCGTCCGCCAGCACGACATGGATATCGACGCCCAGCAGGTCGGCATGCATGCCGAGCGGCTTCTTGACCGGCACCTTGCCATTGATCGTGAAGCAAGTGGGCTGGGCATGAAGGACAACCCGCCCATCGGGATCAATGCCCTGCTGGCCCGTCGCGAGCAGATCGTCGATATCGGGCTGCTCTACGCGATAGCCGCCCATGTCGCGCTCGACCGTCACAACGTCGCTGACGAGGCTCCCCCCAGAGAAGCTGACCCACACATCCTCGATGTTGGTGCCCGCGACGCGCTCCGCCTGCTCGACCGTTTCACGCACGGCCAGTTCGGTGCGCTCCATGTCGGCGATGAAGCCCCGCCGTACACCACGGCTTTCCCGTTGGCCCGTGCCCAATATCGCGAGTTCACCCGTTTCGGTCCGGCCAGCGATGAGCGCGGAAACCTTCCACGATCCGATATCGATCGCGGTGACGAGTTTATCGACCTTGGGCTGGGCCATGCGCGTCAGCCTTCCTCGCCCTGAGGCGCGGCGGGCGCATTGACTTCGGCTTTATCGCTCACCTGGTTCTGCGGCAGGCGCAGGATGAAGCGATCCGGGTCGCGCATGTCGAACTTCACGATGCCTCGACCCAGCAGGCGGTTGACGCCGTCCATGCGCGCGAAATTAACGAGCGCGGTCGCAGAGGCCCTGTCTCCTTCAGGCAGTGAAAGCGTTTCCCCCGACTGAAAGCGCAAATCCCAGCGGCGGTTCCCGACCCAGGTCGCACCAGCCAGCATGGGCTTCAGCGCGGGCGCATTTTCCATGAGCTTGTTGAGGCCCGCCGTCTGGCGATTGGCATCGGGGCCGACGACCAGCGGCAAGTCGGGCATCGCATCCGTAGACACGGATTGAAGCACCACGCCCTGCACGTCGATCAGGTGCAACTGCCCATCATGCTGCCACACCGCCACGGGGTCACGTTCGACGATATCGACCACCAGCGTGTCCGGCAGGCGCCGCGAAATGCGCGCGTCCTTGACCCAGCCGAGCTTCAGCATTTCGTCGCGGACCTTGGGCAGGTCGAGCGACAGCATGGAGCGGTCCACCTGGCCGAGCGCGATATTATAGACCGGCAGCTCGTCCATGCGCTCGACGCCGCGCACCTCTACCTTCTGCACTTCGAAACCGGCGTTGGCTGCAACCTCCGCCGCCTTCTGTCCGGCCATTGCGGGCACGCCCAGCAGCATGGCGATGCCACCGACGGCGGCTACGACGATGCCCACGATGGCCCAGCTCGCCATGCGTTGCAGCGTGTCTTCGCTGACTGGAAGTGCATGAAGCATGCGACCAAACCAGGAACGACGCTTGCCCGGCTTGCCCCGGCCCGATCCATTGCGGCCGCGAGGTCCACCCGCACCCGTCAGACGCGCCGTGCCTCCCCGCCGGATACGTGCTTCAGCCATGCCCTGCCCCCTTAGCGCCCTGTTTCTGCATCAGCGCATCCTCGACAATACGCTCGACCAGCTCGGCATAGTCAATGCCCAGTTTTGCCGCCTGTTCTGGGACAAGACTGAGCGGCGTCATGCCGGGCTGGGTGTTTACCTCCAGCAGGTAGAGGCCCTCTACTCCCTGCGTATCGTCCCAGCGGAAATCCGAACGCGAAGCGCCCTTGCAGCCCAGAAGCTGATGCGCGCGCAGGGCGATGGCCTTGCACGCTTCGCTGATGTCGTTCGGAATTTCGGCCGGACAGACATGTTCGGTCATGCCGTCGGTATATTTGGCATCGAAATCGTAGAAGCCACTCTTGGGACGCAGTTCAGTCACCAGCAAGGCCTCATCGCCTAGCACTGCGGTCGTCAGTTCCCGGCCGCGAATATAGGGCTCCGCGAGCAGCTGGTCGAAATGCTGCCAGGGGCCTTCCACATCCCGGCCGATGGGCGATCCGTAATTGCCGTCTTGCGTCACGATGGCGACGCCGACGGAGCTGCCCTCATTGACAGGCTTCACCACATAGGGACGCGGCAGGGGATCGGCTTCGAACAGGCTGGCGCTGTCGACGATGTGACCGCCGGGCATCGGGATGCCGTGAGGCACCAGCGCCTGCTTGGTCAGTTGCTTGTCGATGGCGATGACGGAGGTGGCGAGGCCGGAATGAGTATAGGTGAGACCCATCAGGTCCATCATGCCCTGCACCGTACCATCCTCGCCCGGGACGCCGTGGAGCGCGTTGAAAACGACATCTGCTTTGGCTTCCGCGAGACGGGCGGCGACATTGTCGTCCATGTCGATCCGCGTGACCTGGTGCCCGCGCGATTCCAGCGCCTTTGCGACGCCCTCGCCGCTCATCAGCGAAACCGGACGCTCGGCGGACCAGCCTCCCATCAGGACGGCGACGTGCCAGGGGCCACGGGTCATTTGTAGAACTCCAGAACAAATATATTCGTCATCCCAGCGGAAGTTGGAATCTTCATGCCGTCGAGAGCGGAAAATGAGGAACGAGATCCCAGCGTTCGCTGGGATGACGGGAAGGTGGCGCGAGTCACTTATTCACTCCCACGCGCTGGATTTCCCATTCAAGCTCGACGCCGCTCTTTGCCTTCACCCGGCGGCGCACTTCCTCTCCCAGCGCCTCGATGTCCGCGCTGGTGGCATCGCCAAGGTTGAGGAGGAAGTTGGTATGCTTTTCCGAAACCTGAGCGCCACCCAATTGCAGTCCCCGGCAGCCCGCCTCATCGACCAATGCCCAGGCCTTGTGACCATCCGGATTCTTGAAGGTCGATCCGCCGGTCTTGCTGCGGAGCGGCTGGCTTTCCTCGCGCGCTGCCGCGATGCGATCCATTTCGGCCTGAATAGCGGGAGGATCACCGGGAACACCCCGGAACACGGCGCTTACCACCACCGCGCCTTCGGGCAGGCTACTGTGGCGATAAGTATAGCCCAACGCGTCGAGCGGCAGCGTCAAGCGCTCGCCGGAACGCAGCACTACGTCGCACTCGACCAGAATGTCGCAGGTCTCGCGCCCATAGGCACCGCCATTCATTCGCACGAAACCGCCCACCGTGCCGGGGATCGAGCGCAGAAACTCAAGCCCCGCGATGCCCGCATCCCGCGCGGTCGAGGATACGAGGATGCCCGATGCCCCTCCCCCACAGCGGATGGCGGTGGCATCAATCTGCTCAACCTTCGCGAAGGGCTTGCCCAGACGCACGACAACGCCCCGAACGCCGCCATCGCGCACGATCAGGTTGGAGCCAAGGCCAAGCGCCATCACCGGAATCGCCGGATCGAGATGCGCCAGGAAGTCCGCCAAATCCTCGGCATCCTTGGGCTCAAAGAGCCACTGCGCGACGCCGCCCGCCTTGAACCAGACGAGCGGAGCCAGCGGCGCGTCAGTCTTCAGCGACCCGCGAACCGAAGGAAGGGGCGCCACTGTCGTGGTCAACCCAATGCCCCCAGAAGGAAGGTTTGACGAGGCCTCATCAGGCGGCTTCTTTCGCCGCTACGGCCTGTGCCAGACCTGCGGCCCACTTGGTGATGTCACCCGCGCCAAGGCAGATGATCATGTCATCAGCCTGAAGATCGTCAGCGATCACGCGGGCCAGATCGTCGGCGCCCTCGACCGTAGCGGCGTGGCGATGCCCCCGACGCTTCAGACCCGCGACCAGCTCGGCGCTGTCCACGCCTTCGGTCGGCTGCTCGCCCGCCGGATAGACCGGGGCCGCATAGACGATGTCGGCGTCGTTGAAGGCCTGCTGAAATTCATCCATCAGGTCGCGAAGGCGGGTATAGCGGTGCGGCTGTACAACCGCGATAACGCGGCCTTTGGCACCCTCGCGCGCGGCGGCCAGCACGGCCTTTATCTCCACGGGGTGGTGGCCATAATCGTCGATGACGGTCGCCACGCCCTGCCCCGCCGGGATCTCGCCAACCTTGGTGAAACGGCGCTTCACCCCGCCGAACTTCGCAAAGCCCGTCTGGATCGTCGCATCATCGATGCCCATTTGCAGCGCCACGCCGATCGCCGCCATGGCGTTCAGCACATTGTGACGGCCGGGCATCGGCATTTCGACCCCTTCGATGCGGCGAAGCGAACCGTCCCGCTCGCGGATTTGCACATCGAAGCGGTTGCCGCCGGGGATCGGCTGCACATTTTCGCCGCGAATATCGGCCTGCGCCGAGAAACCATAGGTGACGATGCGCCGATCCTGCACGCGCGGCAGGATCGCTTGCACTTCCGGGTGATCGAGGCAGAGCATCGCAGCGCCGTAGAAGGGTACATTCTCCACGAACTCGACAAAGGCGTCCTTCACCTTGTCGAAGCTGCCATAATGGTCGAGATGCTCGGGATCGATGTTGGTGACGACCGCCAGCGTGCCATCGAGACGCAGGAAGCTGCCGTCGCTCTCGTCTGCCTCCACCACCATCCAGTCGCTCTTGCCAAGGCGGGCGTTGGAGCCATAGCTGTTGATGATGCCGCCGTTGATGACGGTCGGATCAACCCCGCCCGCGTCCAACAGCGCCGCGACCATCGAGGTGGTCGTGGTCTTGCCATGGGTTCCCGCGACAGCGACAGTAGATTTGAGCCGCATCAGTTCGGCCAGCATTTCTGCGCGGCGAATGACAGGCACACGCTTTTCCAGCGCCAGATCGACTTCGGGGTTGCCCTTCTTGATCGCGGTGGAGGTCACGACAACGGCGGCGTCGCCCAGATTTTCGGCCTTGTGGCCGATCATCACGTCAATGCCCTTCTTACGCAAACCTTCGACGACATAGCCTTCCGCCACGTCCGACCCCTGAACCTTATAACCCAAATTATGCATTACCTCGGCGATACCGGACATGCCGATGCCGCCGATGCCGATGAAATGGATCGTGCCGATGTCGGTGCCGACACCCTTCATGCGATAGTCTCCAGAATGCGAAAAGCACCGTCATTCCAGCGAAAGCTGGAATCTCTCGGTCCCTTGAGAGCGACGGCGCGAGAAGGAATGAGATCCCAGCCTTCGCTGGGATGACGTGGGGGGTTCATGATCATGCAGGGACACCCTGCAAATTCAAGCTCGTCGGGATCGGGCCGACCTTCAAAGGATCGTTCATGATCGGCGCAGGCCCAATGCTTTCCAACAGGTCGGCCATGTCACGCGCCGCATTGGGACGGCCACAGGCACGGGCGCGCTTGGCGGCGTTCTGAAGGGCACCGGGCTCCATCGCCATCTTCTGCATCTGCTTGGCGAGTTCCACGGCGGTGAAGCGCGACTGCGGGATGGTCCGCGCGCCACCCGCCTCGGTCATCTCCCGCGCATTGACCGTCTGATGATCATCCATCGCACTCGGCAGCGGGACGAGGATGGCGGGACGGCCCGCGCAGGTAAGTTCCGCCAGCGTCGATGCGCCTGCTCGGGCAATCACCAGATGCGACCAGCTCAGCTTTTCCGGCACATCATTGAAATAGGTCGCGAGGTCAGCGGGAATTTCCAGGTCGGCGTAGAAGCGGCGAACCCGCTCGATATCCTCGGCCCGGCATTGCTGCGTTACCTGCAAACGGCGGCGCAGGCTGAGCGGCAACATGCCAAGGCCGTCCGGCACGACCGAAGACAGGATGCTGGCACCCTGGCTGCCACCAATCACGAGCACGCGGAATACGCTCTCGTCCGTCAGCGCCGGAAATTCCTCGTCGCGTAGTGCCTTCACTTCCTCGCGAACCGGATTGCCGACGAGATGCACCTTGCCCGCATATTTGTCGCGCAGGCGCTCGACCTTCGGGTAAGCCGTCGCGATCGCATCGACGCGACGGGCGAGGAAGCGGTTCACGCGGCCCAGCACGGCATTCTGTTCGTGGATAGCGGTCGGGATGCCGTCCGCCAGCGCGCCCAACAGCGCAGGCATGGCGGGATAGCCGCCAAAGCCGACGACAGCGGTGGGGCGGAAGGTCTCATTGAGGCGGCGGGCCATGGCGCGGCCTGCAAGGATGGCCTTAAGCGCGCCCAGCCAGCTCTTCGGGTTCTTAGTCATGCGCCCGGCGGGCAGGACATGGACCTGCGCCCGATCGAAGATGCCCGGGATTTTGGCGCCGCGCTCGTCCGTGACCAAGGCGACATGGTGGCCGCGCGCCATCAACTCTTCCGCGACTGCATGCGCCGGAATCATGTGACCGCCCGTCCCACCCGCGGCGAGGACGAAGTGACGGGAAATGCTCATCGACCACTCCATTTGACGACGGTATGCCGCCCCATGAAGGGATTGCGCCGTGTGAACGCAAGCAGCAGGCCGACCCCGATACAAAGAGCCAGCATAGAGGAGCCGCCATAGCTGATAAAGGGCAGCGTCATGCCCTTCGAAGGAAATATCTGGGCATTCACGCCCATGTTGATGATCGCCTGCAACCCGAACTGCGTTGTAAGTCCCGCTGCGGCCAGGATCGTGAAATTATCATCCTCGTCCAGCATGCGCAGCAGCACGCGGACGACGATCGCCAGGTAAACGCAGGCGATGCCGATGCAGGCGAGCAGTCCGAACTCTTCACCGATCACGGAAAAGATATAGTCGGTATGCGCTTCGGGCAGGCGGAATTTCTCCTGACCGCCCCCTGGCCCCACGCCCGTGAATCCACCATGGGTGATCGTGCGGAACGCCAGTTCCGTCTGGTCCGGACCCGTGTCCTGCGCGACACCGATGCCAAGGAAGTCATTGATCCGCTGACGGCCATTTTCGTAAAACATGTACATGGCGATCAGGCCAGCCAGCGCCACGCCACCCATCATGCCGATGAACCGCATCGACACGCCGGACAGCAGCAACAGGCATCCCCAGCAGGCAAGGAAAATGACCGTCTGGCCGAAGTCCGGCTGCTTCATCAGGATCGCCGCGATCAACAACGTCAACACGCCGGTCAGCGGAATAACCGGCAGGGACATGTCCTTCCCCCGCAACGAAAGCAGCCAGGCCATGGAAACGACATAGACGGGCTTCAGAAACTCCGAGGGCTGGAAGCGAAATCCGGGCAGATCGATCCAGCGCCGCGCCCCATTCACGCTCGACCCCAGGATCGGCACGCACAGCAGCATCACGATGAAAAAGGCCGTCATGAACATGGCCAACCGCCGGGCCTGCTGACGGGGCAACATCGATATGACGAGCATGATCGGCAGGCCGATGAAGACCCACATAAGCTGGCGATAGAAATAGATGAGCGGCGTGACGGATACGCTGCTGGTCGAACGGTCGATCGCCGCCACGGGCGAAGCAGCCGCAACGGCAACCAGACCGATCGCCATCAGCGCGACGATCAGCGAGAGGAGAACGCGATCGATCTCCCAGAACCAAATGGCCAGGGCCGTACGCTCGCGCGGAACGGTGCGGTTCTTGAACCCCTTCACCAGTTCGCCTGCCCTGAACATCGTAATCGCCCCTTCTGCGCCCCTGCACCGCCTTTAGCCGTCCAGGCCCCCTTCTTCCAGCGCCGTGACCGCCGCGATGAAGGCATCGCCTCTCGCCTCGAAATCCCGGAATTGGTCGAAACTGGCACAGGCTGGCGAAAGCAGCACAACGTCGCCCGGCTGTGCTACACGCGCCGCGCGGCGAACGGCGGCCGATAGCATCTCGCTGTCATCCACCGCCATATTATCTTTGAGCAGGTCGGCGAACATATGCCCCGCTTCGCCGATGGTATAGGCTGCAGCGACATTGCCGAACCATGGCGCGCATTCGTCAAGATTATCGGTCTTTGCCAGCCCCCCCACGATCCAGTGCAGGCGCGGCCGACCATCAACGGGCGGATAGGCCGCCAGTGCAGGCGCCGTCGAAGCTGGATTGGTCGCCTTGCTATCGTTGACGTAAAGAACGCCGTTCAGTTCCTTTACGCGCTGCATCCGGTGCGGCAGGCTGGCATAGCTGGCGAGGGCAGCCTCGATCGTCGCTTCATCGATGCCCAGCGCGCGCGCGACGGCGAAGGCTATCGCTGCGTTCTGCGCGTTGTGCGGTCCCTGAAGCGACGGCCAGTTCGCCTGCGCGGCGGGATCGATGTCCCCGGCCTTCACCTCTACCCGCCGAGCGCCCGGCTGGGCCGCGATGGACCGGCTCGGTTCATCCTCCGTCGCGATCACCGCGACATGCTCGGCCGACTGCATGGCGAACAGCCGGGCCTTCGACGCGACATAGCCTTCAAAGCCATTATAGCGATCGAGATGATCCGGCGTGATATTGAGCAGCACCGCGACATCGCAGTCGAGGCTCTGCGTCAGGTCGATCTGATAGCTCGACAGTTCCAGCACGTAGATGCCGCCCTCCGGCAACGGCTCCTGCCCCAAAATGGGCAGGCCGATATTCCCGCCCATGCGGGTCGGGATGCCTGCTGCTTCTATGATATGATGAACGAGCGCGGTCGTGGTCGACTTGCCGTTGGTGCCGGTGATGCCCACCACCCGATGTGCGGGAAGTGTAGGACGGGCGAGCGCGAACAGCTCGATATCGCCGATGACGGGCACGCCCGCGAGTTTGGCATGCATGGCGATGGGATGCTTGTTAAGCGGCACCCCGGGAGAAACAACGACCCCATCAAAGCCCGCGAGGTCGATCTCCAGCGGGTCAGCCAACTCGGCCTTGTCAGCGACAGCCGCGCGCGCTTCGTCCCGATTGTCCCAGGCGACGACGCGCGCGCCGCTGGTCACAAGCGCCTCTACAGTCGCCAGTCCGGATCGCGCCAGGCCAAGGACCGCATATGTTTTGCCAGCGAAGGCGGGGGAGGTAAGGGTCATCCCGCTCACCGCAGCTTCAGCGTGGCGAGACCGGCAAGGGCCAGCACGAAAGAGATGATCCAGAACCGGATCACGACCGTGGGTTCGGCCCAGCCCAGTTGCTCGAAATGATGGTGGATCGGCGCCATCTTGAACACGCGCTTGCCCGTCCGCTTGTAGAAGAACACCTGGATGATCACGCTCATCGCCTCGACCACAAACAGCCCGCCGATGACGCCCAGCACGATTTCATGATGCGCGGTTACCGCGATGACGCCGATCGTGCCGCCAAGCGCGAGGCTGCCGGTATCGCCCATGAAGACGGCGGCGGGAGGAGCGTTGAACCAAAGGAAAGCGAGGCCTGAGCCAATGATTGCACCGCACAATATGGTAAGATTGCCCGCGCCCGGCACATGCGGGATGCCAAGATAGGCCGCAAAGTCCGCGCGACCGACCAGATAGACGATCGCCATGAACGCCATGCAGGCGATGATCACCGGCATGGTCGCCAGGCCGTCCAGCCCATCGGTCAGGTTCACCGCATTGCCAAATGCCACGATCACGAAGGCGGCGAAGAGGAAGTAGAAGGGGCCAAGCTCGATCGCCGGGCCATTGTAGAAGGGCAGGTAGAGCGCCGTATTCCCATGCTGGTTGACGATCAACCAGGCCGCTATGCCTGCAATCAGGAACTCGAACACCAGACGCATCTTGCCCGACAGCCCCTTGTGACTGGCCTTCGTCACCTTGTCATAATCGTCCAGAAAACCGATCGCGCCGAAACCCAGCGTTACGAAAAGGCATGCCCAAACATAGATGGACGACAGATCCATCCAGAGCAGCACCGATGTGATCATGGAGGTGAGGATCATCAGCCCGCCCATGGTCGGCGTGCCGCGCTTTGCCAGATGAGTCTGCGGACCATCATCGCGGATCGGCTGACCCTTGCCCTGCCGCACCCGCAGCCAGCCGATGAAGCGCGGTCCCAGCACAAGGCCGATGACGAAGGCCGTCGCGATCGTCGCGCCCGCGCGGAAGCTCAGATAGCGGATGAGGTTAAAAACCCCCGCGAAATCCATGGTCTGGGCGAGCCAGTAGAGCATCAGTTCTTATGTTCCCCAAGCGCGGCGACCAGGCGCGACAGGCCGATGCCGTTCGAGCCCTTGACCAATATGGCGTCGCCAGCGCGCATTTCCGTCCGAATGAGATTGGTGGCGGCCGCCGTATCCGGCACATGATCAAAGGCCAACTGCTGACCGTGCAGCGCCTCGGCCAGCGGTTTCATTTCATCGCCCACCAGAATGGCGTAGTCGACCTGACCGACGGCAAGCGGCTCGGCAAGTCCGGCATGGAGTTCGTGGCTGCGATCGCCCAGTTCGCGCATGCCGCCCAGCACGGCGATGCGGCGGCTCGCATTTTCCTTGCCCAATTGCTTGAGCGTGGCGGCCATGCTCAGCGGATTGGCATTGTAGCTTTCATCGATCAGCAGCGCTTCGCCGCCAGCGACTGCGACAGACCGCCGCTCGCCACGGCCCGGCAGGCCTGGCATTTCGGCAAGCGCCAGACCCGCAGCCGCCAGATCGCCGCCCAACGCTTCGACAGCCGCGAGCACCGCCAGTGCGTTCGACACCCAATGTTCGCCCGGCGCTCCAACAGTGAAGCAAAGTTCGGCGCTGGGCAGCGTAGCCGTGACCAATGTCCCGCCATTCGCCGCCGGAACCATGTCACGCGCGCGCACATCGGCCTCTTCGTCAAAACCGAAGGTCAGGATGCGGGAGGCATGCTGCTCTGCCTTTGCGTAGAGCGTCGCCACATGCGGACTGTCATAGGGGATGACCGCCGTGCCGTCGGGCTCAAGCCCTTCGAATATCTCCGCCTTTGCCTGCGCGATCTTCTCTTCGGTGCCGAAAAACTCGATGTGCGCCGGGGCGATGGCGGTCACGATGGCGACGTGCGGCCGCACCTGCCGCGTCAGCTGCGCCAGTTCACCGGCATGATTCATACCCATTTCGAACACGCCAAAGGCCGACGCGCGGGGCATGCGCGACAGGCTGAGCGGCACGCCGACATGATTATTGTAGCTCTTGACCGACCGATGCACCTGACCCGGGCAGATGCGGTCCAGCGCCTGAAACAAGGCTTCCTTGGTGCCGGTCTTGCCGACTGACCCCGTGACCCCGACCACCTTGCCCTGCATGCGCGCACGCGAAGCGCGGCCCAGCGCTTCCAGCGCAGCGGCACTGTCGGGGACCAATATATGAGGTTGAGGAACAGGTTCGCTGACGATCGCGCCAGCGGCGCCCTGACCGAAAGCTTTGTCGATGAAATGATGGCCGTCCGTCGTCTCGCCCTTCATCGCGACAAACAGGTCACCATTCGTCACTTCACGGCTGTCGAAGGCGACGCCCGAAACGGCGAAGGGTGCCGAAGCGGCACCCCCTGTAGCCTGCGCTATTTCCTCGGAAGTCCAAAGCTCGCTCACCCAGCGCACTCCCGGGCAACAGTGACATCGTCGAACGGCAACACCCGATCGCCGATGATCTGCCCCTGTTCATGCCCCTTGCCCGCGAGCAGCACGATATCATCCCCACCGGCCCGCGCAATGGCGGCGGCGATGGCGGCACGGCGGCCGCCGATTTCCTCCGCGCCCGACGCCCCCGCCATGACGGCGGCGCGAATGGCGGACGGGTCCTCTGAACGGGGATTGTCGTCCGTGACGATGACATGATCAGCCAACTCTGCGGCAACTTTGCCCATTTGCGGGCGCTTGCCAGCGTCCCGGTCGCCGCCAGCGCCGAACAGCGCGATCAGCTTGCCACGCGTATGAGGGCGCAGAGCTTCGATCGCGGCGCGAAGGCCGTCTGGCGTATGCGCATAATCGACATAGACGGGGGCGCCCGCCTTTGTGATCACCGCGCGTTCCAGACGGCCACGCACCGGCTGAACCCGGCCAAGCAGTTCCAAAACCTTCGCCACATCCTCGCCGCCTGCAATGACGAGCCCGGCGGCGGTCAAGGCATTCGCGGCTTGATAGGCTCCGATCAGCGGCAGATTGACCTTGTAGAGATTGCCCCCAGCCTCGACTTCCAGCGTCTGGCCCAACTGGGTCGGGGTGCGGTTGGCAAGACGTAAAGCCTGCCCCTTCACCCCGACGCTCAGCACACGAAGCCCCCGCTTCGTAGCTCGCTGGATGACCTTGTCGGACCATGCGTCATCGGCCCAGACGATCGCCGTTCCGTCGGATGCGACGACTTCGTCAAACAGTCGCATCTTGGCGTCGAAATAGCTGTCCATGTCGCCATGATAATCGAGATGATCACGCGACAGGTTGGTGAAGGCGGCCGCCGACACCGGCAGTCCTTCCGTCCGATATTGGGCCAGGCCATGGCTCGACGCTTCGAAGGCTGCATGGGTAATGCCCTCACGCTTCAGGCCCGACATGTTGGACAGGAAGGTAACGATGTCCGGCGTCGTCAGGCCCGTCGATACCTGATCGACCGAGGTGGTGACGCCGAGCGTCCCGATCGAAGCGGAATGATGGCCCAGCATCCGCCATAGCTGGCGGGCCAGTTCCACGGTGGAAGTCTTGCCGTTGGTGCCGGTGACGGCAACGGTTACTTCTGGAAAAGGCGCGAAATAACGGGCGGCGAGCAGCGCGAAAAAACGACGGGGATTGTCATGAGCGATATGGACCGCCCCCTCCACCTTCGCCTCCGGCCGCGCAACGACGGCAACAGCACCCGCGCGCACGGCGTCGGCAATAAAATCCTCGCCGTTCACCCGCAGTCCTTGGAAGGCGCCAAAGACCGTGCCCGGCGCAACCTTCCGGTTATCGATCGCGAAGCCCGACACCAAGGCGTCCAGCGGCGCCCCGGTGTCGAGCTTCACATCCAGCCCCTCGATAAGCGACCCGAGGCGCATCTCAATCCTTGTCCTTGTCTTGGCCAAGCAGAGGCATGAGGTCGGAAATATCGACGTCCCGCCGTTCGTCGGGCAGCACACCCAGCATCGGCGCGGTGCGTTCGATCACGCGCTTGACCACCGGCGCGGCCGTCCAGGCAGCCGTGCGCAGGCCGAAAGTCTGCGCGTTGCCCTTGGGCTCGTCCATCATCGTCAGCACGACGTAGCGGGGATTATCCATCGGAAATGCGGACGCGAAAGTCGTCACCAGTGAACTCTTATTGTACCGGCCTTCTTCAGGCTTCTCGGCGGAACCCGTCTTGCCGCCCACCCGGAATCCCTTGGCGTCGGCGCTGCGACCTGTACCCGCCGCGACAATCATCCGCAACAGCTGCCGCATCCGCGCGCTGGTGGCGGCGGAAAAGACGCGATGGCCTTCGGGCACTTCATTCGCGTGCAGCTTGCGCAAGGTGGCAGGCCGCCAGATGCCCCCGTTCACCAATGCCGCGTAGGCGGCGGCAAGGTGCAGCGGCGTCACCGCGATGCCATGGCCGTATGACACGGTCATCGTGGTGATGCGGCCCCAATTATAAGGCCAGATGCTCTTGGCCCGTTCCTTCAGCTCAATGGGTGCCCGCTGATCGAACTGAAGGTTGCGGAACAGCTGCTGCATCGGCGCCGCGCCCATTTCATCGGCGATACGTGCCGTTCCGATGTTGGAGCTGTGCACCAATATTTCCGGCACATTGATCCAACGGCCGAGCGCGTGGTCGTCCTTGATCTTGAATCCGGCCACGGCAAGCGGGGCGGTCGCGTCGTAGCGCTTCGCCATCGAAGTGACGACGCCACGATCCATCGCCTCGCCGATCGACAATGGCTTGAAGGTCGAACCCAGTTCGTAGCGCGCCTGAACCATATGGTTGCAGAGCGGCGATTCGCTGCATTTCTTGCCCGCGTAATTCTGAAGCTTGTTGGGATCGAACACGGGAATCGACGCCATCGCAATCACTTCGCCGGTGTTCGCGTCCATGATGATGCCGCCTGCACCCTTGGCATTTTGCGCCACCATCTGCGCGTAAAGCTCGCTCTCCAGCGCGCCCTGCACCCGGCTGTCGATCGAAATGGCAAAAGGCTGCCCGCGCAGCGCCGGATCGGTCAGCCGGTCATTGAACGCCGCCTCGACCCCCATACCGCCCTGCCCGTCGGCATTGGGCGCAAAGCCGAGCACATGCGCCGCCAGACTGCGCTGCGGATACAGGCGTTCCTTCTCACGGGGAAATTCGATGCCGATCTCGCCCAGCGCATTCACCGCCGCAACTTCTTCCGGCAGCGCGCGGCGACGAAGATAGGCCCAGCCCTTGCCGGTCAGCTTCTTGTAGAAAGCCGCTTCGGGCTCGTCAGTGAAAATTTCGTGCAGCTTGCGCGCAAGCTCGGCAGGCTCACCGATCAGCTTCGACGGGCGCACGGCGATCGAATAGGCATCCATCGTCCGGGCAAGGGGCACGCCATTGCGATCCACGATGTCAGCGCGCGCTGGAAGCAGGCCCGAAACGTCCCCATTCCCGCCCGCGCTATGCGCGAAGATGCCCACCCAGGTGAGCCGTAGAATCACCACTGCCGTGATTGCCATGAACAGGATCAGCAGCAACATCAGCCGGTTATGCGCAACCGCCGTCAGGTCAACCCGCTGCTTGCCTGCCCTGGCGCCGCCCGGCTGAACGATGATCGTTGCCATCAGCGCGCGCCTTTCTTGCGTTCGCGCGCCGCCTTGGCGCTGATGTCACCGATGGTGCTGTCGTCAAGCAGCTTGGCATCCAGCATCGCCATCCGTTCGGCGTGGCGAGCCATCGGATTAGGCTTCGACACGTCCGCATCGTCCTTCGCCTTTTCGGCAGCGGTCTTGGCGGCGGGTTTGACAATCTTTTCGACATTGTCAGCCGCATGCGCTTCACGGATCACGGCGATATCGCTGCGGATTTGGGTGGCGGCGGGACTCGCCGGGGCGGCCTGCGGCGCAGATGGCAGGTCGGCAGGGCTTTCGACCATCGCCACCATCACAGGCGGCGCGACATAGTCGGGGCCGTTGGGCTGGATGCCATCCAGGTTCGCCAGCGCCCGCTCACCGCCCAGATATTGCTGCGCGGTCGGCGTCGCGTACATGAAATCATCCTGATTCCACCGCTCCAGCTGCCGCATGCTAGCCCGCGCGCTGAATTCAGTTTCCAGATAACGAATGTCCGCCCGCGCGCGCACAATCTGCGTCTGCACCTTCATCAGTTCATTCCGCTCGGTCGCGACCTTCAGCGATACCAGATAAGCACCAAGCGCACCGAGCGCTACGAGCAGGATCCAGATCAGGCTCTGCAACCTCTTCACCGCGATCATGGGCGCGCGCTCCTGGAAGAACTGGACCGGGAAGGAATGGCGGCTGATGTACGAACGGCGCTGCGCAGGGTCGCGGAGCGCGCGCGCGGGTTGCGGGCCAGCTCAGCCTCGCCGGGGCGAATAGCTTTGGCCGGTTTGTGAAAGGTGGGCTCGGCGGCGGCCTTGCGTTCCGGCAGGTGGCGCGATCCCGCGCCTTCACCACCGCTGCGCTGACGCAAGAACTGCTTGACGATACGGTCTTCCAGGCTGTGGAAAGTCACCACGGCCAATCGACCACCTTCTTCCAGCATCGCTTCCGCCGCTTCCAGCCCACGCTCCAATTCTTCCAGCTCGCGATTCACATGGATGCGGATCGCCTGGAAGGTGCGGGTTGCCGGGTCCTTCTTGTCGTGTGGCTTGTGGCCCAGCGCCCGGCGAACGACGCTGGCGAGTTGACCGGTGCGCTCCAACGGGCGAGCCTCTACGATCGCACGAGCCACCCGGCGCGAGCGAGGCTCCTCACCATAACGATAGAGGACGTCGGCGATCTCCTGCTCAGGGGCATTGTTCAGGAAATCGGCGGCGCTCATCCCGTTCTGGCTCATCGTCATGGTGAGAGGGCCGTCCGCCTGAAAGGAAAAGCCGCGCTCCGGGCGATCGAGCTGCATCGAAGACACGCCGATGTCGAGCGTCACGCCCGCTACCGAGGTGATGCCGCGATCCGCCAGCAATTGTTCCATCCGGGAAAACTCACCGGCGATCAGGGTGATGCCCTTCTCCGTCGCCAGTGCCTCGCCTTCCCGGATGGCATCGGGATCGCGGTCGAAGGCAAAAACCTTCGCGCCCTGCGCCGCCATCGCACTGGAATAACCGCCTGCGCCGAACGTGCCATCAACATGAATCTCGCCGGGGTTGATGGCGAGGGCATGGAGCACTTCATTGAGCAGAACCGGGATGTGACGATCCAGATCGGCAGGAGAGGTCACTTACCGTCCCCCGCCGTCCGCTGGTCCAGCCAGCGGCGCACCTTGTTGCGGATCAATTCCGGCCGATCCTTGCTATCGACCAGGGTTTCCGGCTTCCAGATCTGGATGTAACGGCCCACGCCATAGAAGAAGACAGCATCGGTGATGCCATATTCATCCTTGATGTCCGGATGCATGGCGAAACGGCCGCCATCATCGAAATTCACCTCCTCGATCGTACCGAGTCGGCGTTCCAGCTCCAGGTCGGCATTATAGTCGCGGCCATGCGCCCGTGCTTCGCGAGCCAGCTCCTCGACTTCGGTGAACAGGAAACGGCGATGCGATTCTCCAAAGCCCGTGGCGCAGGGGTTGTCGCCATGGACGGAGAGATAAAGCCGCGTTTCGCCAGCGCTGGACAGCTTGACCTGCCGACGCATCTCCAGAGGCAGCACGAAACGGCCCTTGCCGTCCGCTACGCTGAACGCGTTGCCTGTAAAGAGAATGATTTCCGGCACGTGCGGACTGCTGCCCCTCTGTTCGCAAGGGCGCAGGCAGCCGCTCACCAACCCGCGTCATTGCGGCCCGGTGCGCAGGACTAGCAAAGCCTGACAAACCCCTATGCGTTTTAGATACCAAGGGCCGAGGCACAAGAAAAGGGAAAAGTCGGGAGATTTTGGGAAATCCCGTTTTGTTCTGGTTCTAAGTCATATTCAGACCACCAGACGGCGTTTTGAACCGGACTTACGCAGCTCAGCCGACGCCGCATGCCGCTGCAAAGCGACACATCCCGACATCGCCCAGAGAATCCCTACCTGATGGCAGAAGCGACCGGCGCTGACTGAAAGAGCGAAGGGAATAAGATTCGACGCTGGCCACATCCATCTTCGCGCATCAAGCGGCTCGTCCGCAACATGACGGCAGTCCAACGGCCAGAACCAGCATCGGTCCCAGCCAAAGCATCACGAATGTGCGTAGAGCCGCCTTCATGCAATGCGCGGCTCGGTTCGGGATTTCAGCGGCCGGATGGCTGTGGATCGCGATCCATCGGCTTGCTTAGATTGGGATCCGGCTGAAGATCCGGGACGATCGGCTGCTGTTCCGGCGCGGGCTGCACGCCCAGTTCCGCCAAAGGCTCCTTGGGCGCGACTGCATTGACGTCCAGGGTCGGCACGGTCGGCGGGGGCACCGCCGGATCATCGATCCGCGCCTTGTCGATCACGATATTCGCCAGACCCACGAGGAGCACCACGCCCGCCAGCCCCGTCAGGCCGATCTGGACACGCTGCAACCCTTCCTGTCGGCGGGGATGTTCAGCCATTAAGCGCTCTTTATCTTGTCGCCGCGACCCTTGTCGGCGATCAGCGATTGTGTGCGAGCCAAGGGAAGACCGTCAAGCCCTTCGCTTCCAGCCACTCACGATTGTAGAGGGTCGAGAGGTAACGGAAGCCCGTGTCGCACAGGATGGTCACGATCCGCTTGCCCGGCCCCAGCTCCCTCGCCAGCGCCACCGCGCCTGCGACGTTGATCCCCGAGGACAGGCCAAGGCAAAGCCCTTCCTCCGCCAACAGACGCTGGACCCAGTGCAGCCCTTCCTCATCGGAAATGCGGAACTGCGTGTCGATCGGCGCACCTTCCAGATTGGCGGTGATACGGCCTTGTCCAATCCCTTCCGCAACAGACGACCCTTCAGCTTTCAGCTCGCCATGTGCATAATAATTATAGAGCGCCGCGCCATGGGGATCGGTCAGCGCGATGGTGATATTCTCGTCATGCGCCTTGAGGCCGAGGCCAACACCCGCGATCGTGCCACCAGTGCCCGCCGCGCAGGTGAAGCCGTCGATCTGTCCCTCCAGTTGCTGCCAGATTTCCTCGGCCGTACCGACGATATGCGCCTTGCGATTCGCAATATTGTCGAACTGATTGGCCCAGACCGCATTCTCCGTCTCTTCGGCGATCCGGCGCGATGTGTGGACGAAATGACCGGGGTTGGAATAGGCTGCGGCAGGCACGGTCACCAACTCCGCGCCCAGTGCACGCAGCGTGTCCATCTTCTCCCGGCTCTGGGTCTCGGGCATGACGATGATTGTTTTGTAGCCCTTCGCATTGGCGACCAGCGCAAGCCCGATGCCGGTATTACCCGCTGTCCCTTCGACAATGGTGCCGCCCGGCTGCAACAGCCCCTTTTCCTCCGCATCATTGACGATAAAGAGTGCCGCGCGATCCTTTACCGACGCGCCAGGGTTGGCGAATTCGCACTTGGCGAAAATATCGCACCCCGTCTCTTCCGATGGACCGGTAAGGCGTACCAGCGGCGTGTTGCCAATCAGGGCGAGGCTATCATTCTGAACCAGCATGTTCCCCGCATAGCGGAGCGGATGCACGCTTGCCAAGCAAGGGAATGCTCATCCACCCAAAGAGCCGTTTTCACGGCTGCGCAATGATCGCATCGGCCGGGAAGAAAGTGGCAAGGCTTTTGCGCTAAGGACAGGTTGCGCGGCACACCGCCGCGATGAATTTGTGAAAGCAGACGGCTTCAGACATGGCGCGCGCGCGATTATGGCATATAGCATTGGCCGCCCTGGCGCTGATCGCGCTTGCCTTGCCGCGCCTGATCACGGCCGCTCCGCTCGATATGCTTGCCGACGCGGCGGCGCGCGATGCTGTCGCGGAAAGGACGGGCGAAAATTTCCCCGGTTCCGCCTACTTCTTCGTCGACGGCGTCTTTCAGGATCTGCCCGCTGCACCCGGCGACAGCCCCCATGTCCTGAAGCTCGACACGGTGGATGCGGCTCCCGCCGCCGCCTTTCGCGGGCAAACACCGCTGGACAGCTACCGGGCGATAAACTGCCTTACCTCCGCCATCTATTATGAGGCTGCCAACGAACCCGAAGAAGGCCAGCGCGCCGTCGCTCAGGTTGTTCTCAACCGCGTTCGCAATCCGCTCTGGCCACATAGCGTCTGCGGCGTCGTCTATCAGGGGTCCGAACGCACCGACTCCCTGTGTCAATTCACCTTCAGTTGCGACGGGTCCATGGGCCGGGCCAACCATGTGCAAAGCTGGACGCGCGCCCGCCGCATAGCGGAGCAGGCGCTTGCGGGCCGTGTCTATGCCCCGGTGGGGCTCGCGACCTTCTACCACACGCTGGCAGTCCACCCAGGCTGGGCTGCGTCGAAGCGCGCCGTCGCCGTGATCGGCGCGCACATCTTCTATCAGATGCCCGGGTTTCACGGTACGGAGGCGGCGTTTCGCATTCCCTATCCCGGCCGGGAATGGCAGTCAGGCCCATCTATGCGCGCTTGGCCGACCAGTCCACGCATCGCTGAGCGCCACGCCGAACCCGTCGGTGCCGATGTGACAGAGCCTATCATTTTTCCGCCCCCAGCACCTCAGGACACGCTGCCGCCGTCCACCATCCGGCCCGAATATAGAAACAGCGGACGGCCGCTCATCTGAAGGAGCCTGCGTGAGATATTTTCCCATGCATTCTCCAAATAGCTGATTTTGCTAGAAAATAAAAAATAGAGCTGAATGGAAAAACAGCGGAACCAAATCTTGTGATGGGGGGTTCTGCATACCGGATAGCAAATCTTTTGCCCCCCGCTCTTGCTATCCAAAAAAACATGAGCCCGGAACGCATCTCCCCCCCCCGACGCGTTCCGGGCTCAGATTTTTTGGGGTCTTTTTCCGTTTGAAACCAGATATTTCCGGATGCGGAACGTATTTCGCAGCCGTGGGTTCTCCTCCTCAGCCGCTGGATAGCGAGGCTGTCCGGCTCGAGTTTTTCCTAGGAGACGACCATGACCAAGAAGATCCTTGCCGCTCTGCTACTGACCGGTTCGCTGATGGTGGCTGCGTGCAACACCGTCGAAGGCGCTGGCAAAGACGTGCAGAGCGCTGGCGCGGCTGTGGAAGACGCGGCGAAGTAAGCAGCGTAACAGGCTCCCACCCTTGCGGCCCGCCACTGGCGGGCCTTTTTTTAGCTGGTCGAGGTGTCGGCTCCATCCGTGGCTGCGGCGGCGGCTTCGCGGGCCTGTTTGCGATCGGTGAACCAGATCGCGACGATCGTGATTTCGTAAAGCAGCAGCAGGGGAATGGCGAGCATCAGCTGCGACACGACATCGGGCGGCGTCAGCACGGCGGCGAGAATGAAGGCGCCGACGATCATGTAGCGGCGCAGGCCAATCAGTTGGGCGCGAGTGACGAAACCGGCGCGATTGAGCAGCATCAGCAGGACGGGCATCAGGAAGCTGATGCCGAATGCAAGGATGAACTGCATAACTAATGTGAGGTAGGCATCGGCGCTGGGGAGCGCTTCCACCTTAAGGCCGCTGCTATTTCCTTGAAATTCCAGGAAAAAATGGAACGCGGTCGGCATCACGATATAATAAGCGAGACTGGCGCCCATCAGGAACAGCACCGGGGTCATCACCAGAAATGGCAGTAACGCCTTCTTTTCCTTGGCATAAAGGCCCGGAGCGATGAAGGCCCAGAGCTGGTTCGCGATGATCGGGAAGGAGATACAGAAAGCGCCGAAGATCGCCACCTTCACCTGCACGAAAAAGGCCTCGTACAACTTGGTATAGACCAGCCGCCCACCCGCGTCGCCAAAGGCTTCCTTCAAAGGATGCACCAGAAAGGCGAACAGCTTATCCGAAAAATAGAAGCAGACCGCGCCGGTGATGAACAACGCCCATACGCATTTCAGAAGGCGCCCGCGTAGTTCGATCAGATGGTCGAGCAGCGGCGCCTTGGAATCATCGATGTCCTTCATGCCTGCGCGTCGCCCTTACCGGCCGGAGCGGACTGCGCCGCGATATAGGGTGGACCCTCGGCGGCAGGGGCCGGAGCGACAGGCGCCGATTGGGCCACGAAGGGCGGCGGAAGCGTGGTGGCGGCGGGCGCGGGATCGCTAGAAGACCCCGGCAATGGCTCCATCGCGGGAGTGGCGGAAGCGTCGGCAGGATGTTCCTGCATGATCCGCCGGTTCTGATCGGCCCACTTCTTTTCCAGTTCTTCCATCTCGACTTCCCGCACCATGGCATCGATGCCGGTGCGAAAATGGCGCGCCATTCCCCGCGCCTTGCCGACGATCTGCCCGACCTTGTACAAGGCGCGCGGCAAATCCTTTGGACCGATCACGATAACCGCGATGATCACGATCAGTAGAAGTTCGGACGAGCCGATATCGAACATGCGCGCCTACCGCTTGGGCGTGAAATGGAAATCAGGCCTTGGTCTTTTCTTCGGTCGTAGCGGTCGGTGCGTCCTGTTCAGGAACACGATGTCCTTCGATCCGCGTAGCAGGCTTGGCGGGCGCGATGTCGTCGTCATCGTCGGCCATGCCCTTCTTGAAGCTCTTGATGCCTTTGGCAACGTCGCCCATCAACCCGGAGATACGGCCACCGCCAAACAGCAGCATGACCACCAGGAGAACGATGACCCAGTGCATCAACGAAAAGGAACCCATTTTAACTTTCTCCTGAATGGAAGCCCTTTCTAGGCTTCTTCCTCATCATTTTCCAGAACGGATTGAGCGCCGAGGCCCTCCAGCGCAAGATCGACCGGATCGAGCAATCCGGCAGCGCGCAGATCGTCCATGCCCGGCAGATCCCGGCGGCTGCTAAGCCCGAAATGTGACAGAAATTCGTGCGTGGTGGCGTAAATCAGTGGACGGCCGGGCACCTCCCGCCTGCCCGCTGGCCGGACCCAGCCCGCTTCCATCAGGACGTCCAGCGTTCCCTTTGCCACCTGCACACCGCGAATGGCCTCGACCTCCGCGCGGCTGACGGGTTCGTGATAGGCGATGATGGCCAGTGTCTCCATCGCCGCGCGGGACAGCTTGCGCGTCTCATCCTTTTCCCGCCGCAGGATATGGGCAAGGTCCGCCGCCGTCTGAAAATGCCAGCGCCCACCCCGTTCCACCAGATTGATGCCGCGCCCGGCATAATGATCGGACAGCGCGGCAAGCGCGGCGGCGATGTCCCCGGCATCCCCCACATGTTGCCGCAATTCGACGGTGGTCAACGGATGTTCGGCAACGAACAAAGCGGCCTCCACCGCGCGCATGAAATCGTCCGGTTCCTGCATTACAACAAACGTCCCCCACTTTGTTCGGGCAGCGCGGCGCGCAGGTAAATGGGCTCGAAAATGCCGTCCTGCTGGATTTCCAGCCGCCCCTGCCGTGCCAGTTCCAGCGCCGCGACAAAGCTGCTGGCGAGCGCGGATTTCGCCATCGGCCCGTCCTGACCATCGGGCAGGAAGGATTCCAGCACCGTCCAGTCGATCGCCGACCCCACCAGCGCGCCGACACGCTGGATCGCTTCGTCGAGGGTCATCACCGGCCGGGCGACGACCATGTGAACGACGGGCTGGGTCCGCGCGCGCACCTGCCCATAGCATTGCAGAAGATCGTAGAGGCTGGCGGCCCACTTCGCCTTGCGCACGAGGCGAAGCCCCTCCGGACGGGGGCGAACGAACACGTCCCGGCCGACGCGGTCGCGCGCCATCAGGCGGGCTCCGGCTTCCCGCATGGCCTGCAACCGCTGGAGCCGCAATTGCAGGCGCAGCGCCAGTTCGTCGGGGTTGGGATCAGGCTGGGCCTGCTTGGGCAGCAGCAGCGAGGATTTGAGGTAGGCGAGCCACGCCGCCATCACCAGATAATCGGCCGCCAGCTCCAGCTTCAACTTCCGCGCACCCTCGATATGGGCCAGATATTGTTCGACCAGCGCGAGGATGGAGATTTCCCGCAGATCGACCTTCTGCGAACGGGCCAGCCCGAGGAGAAGGTCGAGCGGCCCTTCCCAGCTTTCGAAGCTGACGGTCAGCATGTCTTCGCGCGGCTGGGGTGGAGGGATGAAGAGGTCTTCCATGGTTCAGGCGGCTCTCTGGCGCGTAGGCCGTACGAAGAGCGATTTTTCGCGCGGAGGCGCGGAGACGCAGAGATGCCGCATCGCGCTTTCTCCGCGCATTCTGGGGGCTCTGCGCGAGCATTGAAGTGGCTCCGCCTGAAGGTGGCGGACGGCGTTCGCCTTCACGCAGCCACCACGGAGAGCAGACTGTCACGGGTGGCGAGAAGCTGTTCGAGGGGCGGGCTGTCTTGATCGAGTTGCGCTGACATCATGGCGCGGTCCAGCCGGGCCTTGGACTGCGTGCTGATATCGGGAAGACTGTTGGCAATGCCGATCATGTCGTCCATCCGCGCCCAGCAGTTGAGCGCGAGGTCACAGCCCGCCGCGACGACGCCCGCCGCCAATTCGGGGATGCTGCCGTTCAGCGCCTTCATGTCGAGGTCGTCCGACATGAGAAGACCGCTAAAGCCGATCCGCTGACGAATGATCGTTTCGATCACCGAGGCGGAAAGGCTGGCGGGCAGATCCGGGTCCCAGTTGGTATAGATGACGTGGGCGGTCATGCCGATGGCTGCGTCCTTCAATGTCTGGAAGGGCGCGAGGTCGATGGCGAGTTCTTCCTCGCTCGCGGTTACGATGGGCAGCTCTTGATGGCTGTCCACCATCGCACGGCCATGGCCCGGCATATGTTTGATGATGCCGACGACCCCGCCCCTGGCCAATCCTTCGAGAGTGGCGCGACCAAGCGCGGCGACCCGCATCGGCTCGGCGCCCAAGGTGCGGTCGCCCATGATGTCGCTGGCCCCGTCCTGCCGGACGTCGAGCAAGGGGAGCGCATCGACAGTGATGCCCGCTTCGGCCAGTGTCACCGCAATCGCATGGGCATTGGCGCGGGCGGCGGCAATCGCGCTCGACGGGGCGATGTCATAGAGGCGATCGAACACGGCGCCGGGCGGGAAGCTGGGCCAAACGGGCGCCTGCATGCGCGCGACGCGGCCGCCTTCCTGATCGATCATGATCAGCAGGTCGTCGCGGCCATGAAGCGCGCGCAGGTCGTCCGTCAGCGCTCGTAATTGGGCGCGGTCGGCTATGTTGCGACGAAAGAGGATATAGCCCGCAGGCTGGGCGTCGGCGAAGAAGGCGCGTTCGTCAGAGGTGAGCGTCTCGCCGGAGAGGCCGTAGATTACCGGTTTCATGAGGCAGGATGGTAGCGGCGAAGGAGCGTCGTGTCGAAGGGGTTGTTGGGGTGTGGTTAAGGAGCGAAATGTTCCCTCTCCCCTTCAGGGGTCGATGGGAGGCACGTGACTCTCATTGAGGCTAGGGAGAGGGGAAGGCGCTGCGCTATCGTGGACAAGACGGCCTCAAGGTCGTGCATGACGTCTGTGTTGATGAAGCGGATGACGCTCCAGCCTTGCTCGCTTAGATAGGCAGTGCGATCTGCGTCGTACTCAGTAGTTGAACCGTGCATATCGCCATCAATCTCGATGATCAGCATTGCAGTCCGGCAGGTGAAATCGGCAATGAATGGCCCGATCACGGTTTGGCGGCGGAACTTGACCCCAGAGAAGCGCTTGGCGCGCAGGTGATACCAGAGGCGAGCTTCGGCGGCTGTCTGGTCAGTGCGTAGCTGCTTCGCAAAACCTAGCGATTTTCGATCCCGCACCGTTGCTCCCCTCTCCCCAACCTCGATGAGAGTCACGTGCCTCTCATCGACCCCTGAAGGGGAGAGGGAGTTAGGGGCAGCTTAGTTCACAACTATGCAACTCTCACCAGCCACCTTGAGCTTGCCGCAGAGAGTGTTCGCCTGTGCCCCCGCCGTCGCGCGCAGGCGGTAGAGGGTGCTGCCGCCGACCTGCGTAGGCTCAACCGACATGGTGAGCGGGGCGAGATAGGCGAAGCGTTTGGAGAGGCGAGTCCAGGCGTCGCGCGCGCCCGACTTGCTGCCATAGGCGCCGAGCTGGATCACGGCCCCGCCCTTGTGCACGGGCTGGGCGGCGGCGGGCCGGACGTTGGTTTCGTCGGCGACACGCGCGGTCACGCTCTGCGATGGTTTGCCGGGCACGGCCTGACGCGTCTTTGCGGGAGCCGTGGCGGTAACGGGCGCTTCGGGCACGCGGCTGGGATCGATGCGGCCGTCGCGCACGACGCCTTCGCTGGCGGCGAAGCTGGCATCGCCCTCGCCCTCGAACTTCTTCGCATCAGCCTCGCGCGCGGGGACCTTATAATCGCCAGCGGGCGCGGCGATCAGCTTGCCTTCGCCGCCGCCGGTCGAGCGGTTCTTGAGCAACCAGACGCCTGCGACAACGCCGCCGAGCAGGACAAGAGCAATCAGGATGAAGCCGAGCAGGCGGACGGGGGACAGGCCCTCATCCTCCTCATCCTCGATACCAGGCTCCAGCCAGGGCAGACGCTCGTCGTCGTCCAGATCGAGCCGCCCCCTCGCAAAGTCGCCCATTTATCCGTGCCTCCGCCTGGCTATTGCATTTCCGTCAACGCAGCCACGCCCATCAGGGCAAGGCCATTACGGATGATTTGCCCGATTCCGCGGCTTAAGAAAAGGCGCGCAGAAGTTACGTCCGGATCGTCCGTCAGGATGACGCGGGCGCGCGGATTGTCGTTCCCCAAATTCCACCAGCTGTGGAATTCAGCAGCCAAATCATTGAGATAAAAAGCTATTCTATGTGGCTCACGGGCCGATGCAGCCCCTTCGACCACCCGTGGGAACTGCGCCGCTAACTTAACAAGGTTAAGTTCTTCAGTCCCAAGGCGGGACAGGTCGGGCGCAGGAAGTGCGATTTGTGCCTCTTCGGCGCGGCGGCCGAGCGAGGAAATGCGGGCATGGGCATATTGGACGTAGAAGACAGGATTGTCCTTCGACGCCTCCACCACCTTGGCGAAGTCGAAGTCCATCTGGGCATCGGCCTTGCGCGTCAGCATGGTAAAGCGGACGACGTCCTTGCCCACTTCGCGCACTACATCGGCGAGCGTCACGAAATTGCCCGCGCGCTTGGACATTTTCACCGGCTCGCCTTCGCGCAGCAGGCGGACCATCTGGATGAGCTTTACGTCGAAGCGCGCCTTGCCTTCGGTCAGCGCGGCGACGGCGGCCTGGATGCGCTTCACCGTGCCCGCATGGTCGGCGCCCCAGATGTCGATCAGCTGGTCGGCGGTCTGTGCCTTCTGGAAATGGTAAGCCATGTCGGCGCCGAAATAAGTCCAGGCGCCATTCGACTTCTTGATCGGGCGGTCCTGATCGTCGCCGAATTTGGTGGAGCGGAACAGGGGCAGCTCGACCGGCTCCCAATCTTCGGGCGTTTCGCCCTTGGGCGCTTCGAGCACGCCATCATAGACGAGGTCATGGTCGCGCAGCCATTGCTCGGCGGCTTCGGGCTTTCCGGCGGCTTGCAGTTCGGCTTCGGACGCGAAGATGTCGTGGTGGATGCCGAGCAGGGCGAGGTCGCTGCGGATCATCTCCATCATGGCAGCGACGGCTTTGGTGCGGAATGGGACGAGCCATTCGCTTTCGGGTGCGCCTACGAACTTGTCGCCATATTCGGCGGCGAGTGCCTGGCCGACCGGGACCAGATAGTCGCCGGGATAGAGGCCTTCGGGGATCGCGCCGACATCTTCGCCCAGCGCCTCGCGATAGCGGACATGCGCCGAGCGGGCGAGCACATCGACCTGGCCGCCTGCGTCGTTGATATAATATTCGCGGATGACCTTGTGCCCGGCATATTCCAGCAGGGTCGCGAGCGCGTCGCCGACTACCGCGCCCCGGCAATGGCCCATATGCATGGGGCCGGTGGGGTTGGCGGAGACATATTCGACGTTGACGGTGACGCCCTTGCCCGTGTCCGACCGGCCGTAATCAGCGCCTTCGGCATGGATCGCGGCGAGTTCGGCGCGCCAGGTGGCGTCGGTCAGCGTCAGGTTGATGAAGCCGGGGCCAGCGATGGTGGCGCTTTCCACCTCTTCCAGCTTTTCAAGGCCCGCCACGATCTTTTCCGCCAGCGCGCGCGGGTTGGTGCCTGCGGGCTTGGCGAGGACCATGGCCGCGTTGGTGGCGAGGTCGCCATGACTGGCGTCGCGGGGCGGCTCGACCGTGACCGGCTTGCGGTTGAGGCCAGCGGGCAGCGCGCCGTCCGCCTCCAGCGCGTCCAGCACGGCGTTCAGATGGGCAGTGAAACGAATGTAGAGAGACAAGGGTGTTTCCTCGAAAAGCACAAGACCCGTCCGGGCTGGGCTAAAATCGAAGCCTCATCCTTCCCTGCAAGAAGTAGAGCCCTTCGACAAGCTCAGGGCGAACGGAAGATTGAGTTCGCTCTTAACGTGTCGCGTTATATCGCAGCTGGTCCTGGGTTAGGTTGAAACCCACGAGCAGTTCGAAACTGGTCCGTTGCAGCGCCGCGCGGACGTCGGGCTGGGCGAAGGGATCGATGGCCGCGTCGGCATCGCCCGCCTTGCGCTTCTGCGTGATCTTCGCCTGAATGTCAGCGGGCAGCGTCGCGGCGGCCTTATCGACATATGAGCCTGCCTTCGCGCTCACGCTGGCGCGATACTGACCAGCGGGGAAGTCCAGCACGACCTGACCGACGCGCTTGGCGACCACGGCGTTGCCGCCACGCACCACGGCAGAGAAGAAGGGCAGCGTCACCTGCCGCGCGGCGGTGGCGTCGCTACGGCGGGCGTTCACCGTGAAGGTCGCCTCGCTGTAGAATTGCGCGCCTTCCGCACAGGTCGCGCGCAGGTCGGTGATGTTCGCCACCACATCGATCGCGCGAGCGTCAGTGCTGCCCGCCGGATTGAACAGCGTCACGTCACCCGTATAGGCAGGGATCGCGGCGGTCGGGCAGGCCGATCGGACGGCGACGACGCCACCCGTGGCATCGATTTCTCCCCGGCGCGAGCAGCCCACAAGGGCAAGGGCAAGCATTCCGGTCAGCGCAAGTCGAGAAAAGGTCACGAGGCAATCCCTTGGGAACAGGCTGGGGCTTCTTATCCGCACCCCGCCGCTCACGCAACCGAAAGGAACGCGCCTCCCCTCACCCCTTCCTTCCGGCGCGACATTGGCCTAAGCGGCTGGCATGACCGCCCGTCTTCCCCTGAAGCTATTGATCGCCGCCCCGCGCGGCTTTTGCGCTGGCGTCGATCGCGCCATCATCATCGTCGAAAAGGCGATCGAGAAATATGGCGCGCCCGTCTATGTCCGGCATGAGATCGTTCATAACAAATATGTCGTGGACAATCTGAAGGCGAAGGGCGCGATCTTCGTCGAGGAACTGGATCAGGTGCCCGACGGCGTGCCGGTGGTCTTTTCCGCCCATGGCGTGCCCAAAGCCGTCCCGGCCAAGGCGGAGGAGCGCGGGCTCGACTATCTGGACGCCACCTGCCCATTGGTCAGCAAGGTGCACCGCCAGGCAGAGCGGCAGGTCGAGGCAGGGCGCCATATCCTGTTCATCGGTCACAAGGGGCATCCGGAGGTCGTCGGCACCTTCGGGCAGGTCGATGCGGGCAACATGACCTTGATCGAAACGGTCGAGGATGCAGAGAGCTTCATCCCCGAAAATCCCGACAATCTTGCTTTTCTGACCCAGACCACCCTGTCGGTGGACGACACGGCCGCGATCGTCGAAGCGCTTCAGCGCCGATTCCCGTCGATCCACGCGCCCAAAGGTGAGGACATCTGCTACGCGACGTCAAACCGGCAGGCAGCCGTGAAGGCGATCGCTGCGGCCTGCGACGCGGTCTATGTGATCGGCGCGCCCAACAGTTCCAATTCGCTGCGCCTGGTCGAGGTGGCCGAGCGCGAGGGCACGCCAGCCCGGCTCATCCAGCGCGCGGATGACATCGATTTTGCGTGGTTGGAGAATGTAGCGACCCTCGGCCTTACGGCAGGCGCCTCCGCCCCCGAAATATTGGTACGCGAAGTCGTGGACCGGATCGCCGCCCGATTCGACGTTACGGAGGAACAGGTGGAGACGGCGCGCGAAACCATCTCGTTCAAGCTCCCCCGCGAATTGGGATCGGCGTAAGGCGATGGCGGTCTACACCCATGTCCCGGCCGAGGAAATCGACGCCTTTCTGACCCGTTATGACGCGGGACGGCTGGTCTCCGCTAAGGGGATCGCCGAGGGGGTGGAAAACAGCAATTATCTGCTGGAAACTACTGGTGCCGACGGGAAGGGGCACCGCTATATCCTAACCCTTTATGAAAAGCGGGTGGATGAGGCCGACCTCCCCTTTTTCATGGACCTGCTCGATCATCTGGGCGCGCGCGGCTGTCTGGTGCCGCGCTTCATCGCTGATCGAGAGGGCAAGCGCCTGCAAAAGCTCGGCGGAAGGCCCGCCTGCCTGATCGAGTTCCTGACCGGCATATCCGTCACCGAGCCGACCGCCGGACAGGCGAAAGCCGCAGGCGCGGCGCTGGGCCAGATGCATCGCGCGGCGGAAGGCTTTGCGGGCGAACGCCGCAATGCGCTCGACATCGCGGGCTGGCACGATCTGGCGGCCAAGTGCGGCGATCATTTCGATGATATCGCCCCCGGCCTTGGCCAGCGGGTCACGGATGAGCTTGCCTATCTCGACGCGCACTGGCCCGTCGAACTGCCACGCGCCGTCATTCATGCGGACCTTTTCCCCGACAATGTGCTGATGCTGGGCGATGAGGTGACGGGCTTGATCGACTTTTATTTCAGCTGCACCGATATCCGCGCCTATGATCTGGCCGTCACGCACAGCGCATGGGTGTTCAGCAATGACGGCACGCACTTCTTTGCCGACCGGTCGGCCGCAATGCTCGTCGGCTATCAGGCGGCGCACGGGCTTTCGGATCCCGAGCAGGCCGCCTTTCCGATCCTGTGCCGGGGTGCGGCGCTCCGCTTCCTGTTGACGCGGGCCTATGACTGGATCAACACGCCCGCCGACGCGCTGGTGACGCGCAAGGACCCGCTGGCCTATCTGCGGCGGCTGGACTTCTATGCGCAGATCGCCCCGGCCGAGTTGCTGCGAGCGTGAGCGCGCTGTCGCAGGTCGAAATCTTCACCGACGGCGCGTGCAAGGGCAATCCCGGCCCCGGCGGCTGGGGCGCGGTGATGCGCTCTGGGGCCACGGAAAAGGAAATTTCCGGCGGAGAGGCACAGACGACCAACAACCGCATGGAGATGACGGCCGCCATCGAAGCACTGAATGCGCTCAAGCGGCCCTGTCAGGTAACGCTCTACACCGACAGCAAATATGTGATGGACGGCATCACCAAGTGGGTGTTCGGCTGGCAGAAGAACGGTTGGAAGACCGCCGATCGCAAGCCGGTCAAGAATGCCGAACTATGGCAGGCTCTACTCGCCGCCGCCGCGCCGCATAAGGTCAGCTGGCAATGGGTGAAGGGCCATGCCGGGCACCCTGAAAATGAGCGTGCCGATCAACTGGCCTGCGCCGCCGCCGAACTCTTCCGCGTCTGAACGGGGGAGCGAAACGCCGCTCCCCCAATAAGGCTCAGGGATATTTTTCTGTCCAATCCGCAGGATAGGGCGGTTGCCAGCGCGTACCGGCAACCCATGTCGTGCCACGCGGCGCAAAGCCTTCTTCGACCGTGCCGACCCGCCCCATCGCGTCCTTCACCGCCGCATCCCGACAACTGGGCACGACGGCTGACGATGAACCCGATTCGCCCAGCTTATCGCACAGGTAGCGGGCGGTCAGCGCGACACGGTGGCGCAGTTCGTCCTTCCCGGCCTTTGTGCTGAGGTCGAGATCGGCATAACTGATATTCTGCGAAAGGGACTGGGCGTCGCTATAGCGACCCGTCACGATAATTTCCTCTGTTGGCTGAGCAAAGCTGGTGCTGCTTGCCATAAACAGCCCTGAGAGGATCAGGACCGATCCTGATAATATCGACTTTCTCATCACGGCATTCTCCTACTCCTAGAGCATGAGCCGATCAGACTGAATTGGATCATGCTCTAATTGTCTTTTGTTTTCAGCATTTTTCCTGCGAACAGATGAGGCCATCCGCTCCGAAAATGCTCCAGGATCGACCGCATCTTTATTGCATCCCATCTATATGGGCGCGGCCATTGACCCAACGTGATGGCCGCCTCTTCGTTCCGGATAGCCTTACCCGGCCCTGGTTTACTTGAAACGAGTGGGAGAATAAGCGGCGGGATCGATCCCGCCCACCGCTTCGGGCATCGATCCGCCGGTCACCAGCGCCGATCCCAGCAATGCCGCTGCGGGTGCGGTCTGAATGCCGAAACCACCCTGCCCCGCGAACCAGAAGAAACCCGGTGCGTCGGCGTCAAAGCCATAAACGGGCGCACGATCCGGCGCGAAGCTGCGCAGCCCCGCCCATTTGCGTTCGACCGCCTCGACCGGCCAGTCCACGACATCTTCGAAGCGGGCGATCGCCTGCGCCACCGCCAGTTCTTCAGGCGCGGCATCGCAGGGTGGCGAAGGTTCTTCATCATGCGGGGTCAGCCAGACGCGCCCCTCGCCTTCCGGCTTGAAATAGAAGCTGGAGCCAAGGTCCATGACCAGTGGCAGGTCAGGCGACGGCATGGCGGGCACGCGCAATTGCACGACGGTGCGGCGCAGTGGGGCTATGCCGATGGGCGCGACGACGCTGCGCCGCGCGACGTCATCAGCCCATGCGCCAGCGGCATTTACGATGATGCCGCAATCGATGACGCCGCCGTTCGTCTGAATGCGCCAGCCGCCCGGCGTTGGGATCGCCTGCTCGAAAACAGTGCCCAGCCGCAATTTGCCGCCCTTCGCGTGGAAGCGCCGCAGATACGCCTGGTGCAGCGCGGCGACGTCGATGTCACACACGCCCGGTTCCAGCAGGCCGATCGTCCAATGGGATCGCAGCCCCGCTACCAGCGCGGCGGGATCGACAGGGCGCAGTTCGACGCAGCCCGAAAATTCCCGCATCAACTGGTCGCGCTCTGCCCTGTCGGCCTCCCGCCCGACGAACAGCGTCTGTCGGGGCGTCAGGAAGGATCGGCTTGCAAAATCCGGATCGGGCGAGCGCAACAACGGCCCGGACGCCGTGGTCAGCGGCTGCACCCGCCGCCCGCCATAGGTTTCCTCCCAGAAAGCGACGGAGCGGCCGGTGGCGTGATAACCGGCGCTTTCCTCCTGTTCCAGGATCAGCACCGACGCCTCGCCCGCCAGTTCCGCACCCAGGCTGGCGCCCGCTATGCCGCCGCCGACGATCACGATGTCGAACCGGCTCATGCTGGCGCGTTCTCATCCAGAAAAGCGTCAATCCGCCGCAGGGCATCCAGCCGAACCGGGTCGATTTCGCGCAAGATCTCATGCGCCGCCTCTGGCCCATAGACATGCAGGCGCGCGCCCCGAATGCGCGCGGCGATGCGGCGGATGGCGGGCGTGGACACCAGCCGGTCGGCACTGGTGGCAAGGATCAACAGCGGCACGGCGATGCGCTCCAGCTTGCCGCCCTTCTCCAGCGTGAAGGTCGATTGCAGCGCCTCCACCACCCAGCGCCAACTGGGCGAACCCAGCGCCACGTCCCGGCTATGATCGCGCCACCAGAGTTCGTCGGCATAGCGTTCCGGATCATGCGTCAGCCGCTTCTGCCGCATTGCCCGCTGCCGCTGTGAATCTTCCTTCTGGGTCCAGGCCTGCCGATGGGACAAACCGAGCGCGCACATGGTCCGGGCGATGAGCACCGCCAGCCAGCGTGGCAGCGGGGCGGTATGGACGCCCATCATTGGCGCGACAGCGACCGCAGCGTCGGGTGGGGTCATGCCCTCGGCCAGAGCGCGCAGCAGCAGATGCCCGCCCATGCTGTGCGCCACGATGGCGCAGGGTCCTGCCCCCTGCGCCCGCCAATCGGTGACGAAAGCCTCCAGGTCCGCCACCCATAGCGCGAAATCGTCGATATGGCCGCAGAGCGGGTCGCTGCTCAGGCGGCCCGAGCCGCCCTGTCCGCGCCAATCAAAGGCGGTGACCGCCCAGCCCTGCCTCGCCCAGTGGTGGATGACTTCGAGATATTTCTCGATCATGTCGCCGCGCCCGCCGAGCATCAGCAACCGCCCGCGCTGTCCCTCGCCCAGCCGGTAGCGGCGCAACGGCCAGCCATCGGGCGCGGTCCAGTAATCGAGCCGCCCATCCATCGGCCATGCGCGACGGTCAAAGGCCGGGGGAACAGACACGGGCGAATCCATGGGGCGCATGGTTACGGTTTGGTAAGCCATTCGGTCTAGGGTTTAGATTCATGACGGGGGAATATTTCACGACGGCGCTGCTGTGCGCCCTTGGCGTGCTGCTGGTCATCGCATCCGTGACGGATTTGCGGTCCCGGATCATATCCAACCGGCTGAACCTGGTCATCGCTGGACTGGCTCCACTGTGGTGGATCGCCAACGACATGCCGGTCTGGCCGGGCATGCTGTTGCAGGTCGCGCTGGCGCTCGCCGTGTTCGCGCTGTTCGCCGCGCTCTTCGCCATGGGATGCATGGGCGGGGGCGACGTCAAGCTGCTGGGCGCGCTGGCGCTGTGGTTCCCGTGGGAAGCCGTGCTGTCGATGTTGATGGTCATGGCCATGGTCGGGGGCGTGGTGACGATCGTCACCGTGGTCCACCACCGGACGACCCGACGGCTGGGCCAGCCCCAGATTCCTTACGGTATCGCAATATCGGTCGCGGCGCTTTGGTTGATTGGCGAACGATATCTTAACCATTTTGCGTAAAATTCGGGGCTCGGGCGACATTTGCCTGACTGAGGGAGGCGAATTTCATCATGGACGGCAAGAAAATCGTGCTGCTGGCGGGGGCGCTTATCATAGCGGTCACAACAGCTCTTCTCGCGCGCAACATGCTGAGTTCGTCTAGCGCGCCCCAGGCCAGTGCGTCATCGATGCCAGTGGAAGCGGATCAACCCCATGTGCTGGTCGCGACCAAGGCATTGCCGGTCGGCACCATCCTGGACGCGGAAAGCTTCCGCTTCCAGCCATGGCCGAAAGATCTGGTCGAACAGGCCTATTATATCCAGGGCCAGGCCGATCCCGCCAAGCTGGCGGGTAGTGTCGTCCGCACCGCCATCTCCGCTGGTCAGCCGATGACCGTCGGTTCGGTGATAAAGCCGGGCGAGCGCGGCTTCCTTGCCGCAGCGCTCGGGCCGGGCATGCGCGCTGTCACCGTGCCGGTGTCGGCACAGAACTCCGTCGCGGGCTTCGTCTTTCCGGGCGACCGCGTCGACCTGATGCTGACGCAGAGCGTGGCGGGCGGCGGCGACGGTGACCCGCTGAAGGTTTCCGAGACTATCCTGCGCAACCTGCGCGTACTCGCCACCGACCAGCGCATGGATGCGCTGGGCGCGGACGGCAAGCCGGTCGTGCAGACCTATTCCAACGTCACCATCGAAGTGACGCCCAAGATCGCGGAGAAGATCGCGGTGGCGCAGACCATCGGTTCGCTGTCGCTGACGCTGCGTTCGATCGCCGACAATGCATCCGACCTCGACGCCGCCATCGCTGGCGCTGATGTCGACCTGCCCGATGGCGCAAACCCGAACGCGGAAAAGAAGATCATCGCAAAGCTCGCCGCGCGCCCGGTCGACAAGGGCGGCACCTATTCCACCGGCGCCGACGTGTCTCGCTACCAGCGCAGCTCCGTCCCCGCCAAGCCAGTGCAAACCGCGGGTGTCGAAGTGCCCGCCGGGGGCGGCGCACCGGCCGGCGCGGGCGTCATCAGCGGGCCTGTGATCCGCGTCGCACGCGGCACCAATGTGACCGTCGTTCCGGTCGGGGGGAAATAAGATGAAGCGTATCAACCTTCCTGCGGGCAAGGCGGTCAAACCGCTCATCGGCCCCGCGATCGCTCTCGGCCTCGCCGCCGCCATGGCCGCCACGCCAACCACCGCACTCAACGCCGCGCCTTCATCGATGCAGGACAATGCGATCCTGATGTCGGTGGGCGGCAGCAAGGTCATCAACCTCGGTGCAAAGATGTCCGACGTGGTGATCGGCGACCCCAATGTGGTCGACGTCCATGTCCGTGCCCAGAACCAGCTTTACCTGATCGCGAAGGCAGCGGGCGAAACGACCGTATTTGTGACCGCGACCAACGGGAAAGTCCTGTTTTCCGGCACCGTCCGCGTCGGCAACAATCTGTCGAACATCGACGAAATGCTGAAGCTCGCGATGCCCGAGGCCGCCATCGCCGTAAACAAGATGAACGGCATGGTCCTGCTGACCGGCACCGTCGCCGCGCCTGAGGACGCAGCAGAGGCCGAACGGCTGACGCAGGCATTCGTCGGCAAGGAAGTGACCGTGGTCAGCCGCCTGCGCACCGCGACACCGCTGCAAGTCAACCTTCAGGTCAAGATCGCCGAAGTCAGCCGCGACATAGGGCATCAGATCGGCATAAATCTGAGAGGTCTGGGGACGGGATCAGGCAACTTCAGCGGCTACATGAACCGATCCGATCGCGGCTTCGTGACTTCAGGCAGTTTCGTGCCGGGCCTTCCCAATAGCGATATCTCTCGTCAATGGACGTTCAACAGTCCAATCGATGGCACCACGTCGCTCGGCTTCGTTGCCAAATTGCTCGGCATGGACGTGGCGGGTGCGCTGGACCTTGCCGAATCAAGCGGCCTTGCCACCGCGCTGGCCCAGCCGAACCTGACCGCGCTGTCGGGTGAGACGGCGAGCTTCCTGGCGGGTGGTGAATATCCCTACACGGTCAGCAACGGCACGCAGGGCAACAGCATCGAGTTCAAGCAATATGGCGTGCAGCTTGCCTTCACGCCGACCGTGCTGGCCGATGGCCGCATATCGCTGCGCGTCCGCCCCACCGTGTCGAGCCTCGACTTCTCGGTGAACACCACCGTCCCGGCTCTCAAGAGCCGCACGGCTGAAACCACGGTCGAACTGGGTTCGGGTCAGGCCTTCATGATCGCGGGCCTGCTCAACAACGACACCGCCAACTCGATCAGCAAGACGCCGGGCTTCGGTGAAATCCCGATCCTTGGCAGCCTGTTCAAATCGCGCCGGTTCCAGCGTCATGAGACCGAACTGGTCATCGTCGTCACCCCTTATCTGGTGAAGCCGATGAACGCGTCGGACGTGCACTTGCCGACCGATGGCTTCCGCAATGCCAATATCGCCCAGGGCCTTCTGCTCCAGCAGGGGAATGACGGGGTGAGCGGCGCGCGCGCGCCCTTGCCACGCCGCGAACCCGGCCCGGCGCCGACGTCCGACCCGCAGGCCGCAGCCCCCCGCGACACAGGCAAGCGTTCGGCGAAAGCCGCCGCCGCGCCTGGCTTCAGCTTCTGATCGGAAGGACGACAGTCATGACTTCCCTGTCCGCCAAAAATATCCTCCGCTTCGGCACGCTCGCCCTGTTGGCGCTGCCGCTTGCCGCCTGCAATTCCAGCGTCAATCGCGGGGTAGAATCGGTGCATCAGCCGGTCGTCAGCCACGATGCCTACACCTTCGACGTTCAGGCTGGCCCTGACGGCGCCCTCGCGCCTTCGGAAGCGCGCCGCCTGGACGACTGGTTCGCTTCCATCGGTCTTGGCTATGGCGATCAGGTCGCGATCGTTACCGACGCCTATTACAGCCCTGAATTGCGCGAAGGCATCGCCGATGTCGTCGCCCGCCACGGCATGCTGGTGGGCGAGGATAGCTCCGCTGCGGCAGGCTCCGCGCCTGCTGGCAGCGTTCGGCTGGTGGTGCGCCGTGCAACGGCACGCGTGCCCGGCTGCCCCGACTGGTCGAGCAAGAAAGAGACCGAATCCCAGCTCGGCGCCACCTCCAACTACGGCTGCGCCGTGAACAGCAATCTTGCCGCGATGGTCGCCAATCCTGAAGATCTGGTGCGCGGCCAGAGCAGCGAAAGCGACCTGCGCACAGCGACATCCAACCGGGCCATTTCGACCTATCGTGAAAAGATCCCGACCGGTTCGGGCGATCTCAAGAACTTAGGACGCTGATCATGAACGCACCCTGGAAACCTGCCATGTCTGGACAGCGCGATCCCTTCCACGCCTTCGTTTGCGACGATCATAGCCATGACCTGCTCGCCATGGTGGCGGCCGAGATGGGCTGGGCACCAGAAAAGGTGAACAAGGGCGGCATGCGCAATGCCGTTCAGAGCCTGTCGGTCAGCGCCAGCCCGCAAATCCTGTTCGTCGATATGTCCGAAAGCGGCGATCCGCTGAACGACATCAACAGCCTTGCCGAAGTGTGCGAACCCGGCACGGTGGTGATCGCCGCCGGTCAGGTCAACGACGTCCGGCTTTACCGCGATCTCGTCGCCAGCGGCATTCAGGATTATCTGCTGAAGCCCTTTGGCGCGGACCAGTTGCGCGATGCGCTGGCCCAGGCACAGGCCGTGTTCTTCGCCCCGCGCGACGCCGCGCCCGAACGGCCGCATCTGACCACCGCCGTCATCGGCACGCGTGGGGGCGTGGGCGCTTCCAGCATCGCCACTTCGCTCGCCTGGCTGCTGAGTGACAAGCAGAAGCGGCCGACCGCGCTGCTCGACCTCGACGTGCATTTCGGCACCAACGCGCTGGCGATGGACCTTGAGCCGGGCCGCGGCCTGACCGACGCGATCGAAAACCCGAGCCGCATCGATGGCCTGTTCATCGAACGCGCAATGGTGCGCGCCAGCGACACGCTTGCGATCCTGTCGGCCGAAGCGCCCATCAGCCAGCCGATGCTGACCGATGGCGGCGCCTTCTACCAGCTGCTGGAGGAATTCCGCGCCGCTTTCGAATGCAGCGTCGTCGATCTGCCGCGCCATATGCTGATCCAGCACCCGCACCTGATGAGCGACGTCAATGTCGCCGTGGTGGTCACGGAACTGACACTGGCGGCGGCGCGCGATTCGATCCGCATCCTGTCCTGGCTGAAGAGCAACGCGCCCCAAACGCGCGTGATCGTCGTCGCCAACCGCGTCCATGCAGGCGCTCAGGAAATCAGCCGCAAGGATTTCGAAACATCGATCGAGCGCAAGGTCGACATTCTGATCCCCTTCGACCTGCGGGTCGCGGCGCAGGCCGCAAAGCTGGGCAAGACATTGGCCGAAGCCGCCAAGGGCAGCAAGGTCGGCGCCGCGTGCGTCAGCCTGCTCGACGCCACCATGGGGGCTGTCGAGGATAGCGAACTCGATGGCAAGCCCGCGAAGAAAAAGGGCGACTCCCTGCTCGGCAAGATCGGTGACCTCAAGGGGCTGATCCCGGCGCGCAAGGACAAGGCCAAGGCCTAGATTTGGTTCTGGCATGTCGTTCATCCGGCGGCATGCCTTTTTACGGAACGGGCGATACCATGAGCAATTCGATATTGCTGATCATGCTGCTGATGACCTTGGCTGGTCTGGCCGTCGTGGCCTTTGCCGGGCCATCGGCTGAAAAGGCCAGCAAGCGCCGTGTCGCCCTGATCCGCGAACGTCACAGTGGATCTGCCGATGCACAGATGGAAGCGCGCATGCGCAAGGCCATTTCCAATCGGCAGCCCGGCAACGAGATGAAGATGCTCGTTTCGCTGGTTCCGAACCCGGAAAATCTGGCCAAGCGCATCCGCATGACCGGCAAGAAATGGACGGTCAGCCAATATATGA
The DNA here is from genome assembly GCF_055396345.1 of Sphingobium sp. TomTYG46. Taxonomy (NCBI): domain Bacteria; kingdom Pseudomonadati; phylum Pseudomonadota; class Alphaproteobacteria; order Sphingomonadales; family Sphingobiaceae; genus Sphingobium; species Sphingobium sp. TomTYG46. The sequence goes on along the minus strand of NZ_AP027324.1, from coordinate 220,556 downwards.
CCTCCTGCGCCTTCATTGCGCTGGGCATGTGCGCCTTTCTGTTCGTGCGCGGCTTCGCGCCGCTGCTCGCCATCATGGTCAGCCTGGCGGCGGGGCTCGCCCTGCCCCACATGTGGGTCGGCCGCCTGATCAAGAAGCGGGTGCTGCAGTTCACCATGAAATTCCCCGACGCGCTCGAACTGCTGACACGCGGTCTGCGATCGGGCCTGCCCATCACCGAAACGCTGGGTGTCGTGGCAAACGAAGTGCCGGGGCCAGTGGGCGAGGAATTCAAGCTGATCACCGAGCGCATCAAGATCGGCAAGACGATGGATCAGGCGTTGCAGGAAACGGCCGATCGCCTCGGCACGCCGGAATTCCAGTTTTTCGTCATCAGCCTCGCGATCCAGCGGGAAACGGGCGGCAACCTTGCCGAAACCCTTTCCAACCTGGCGACTGTGCTGCGTCAGCGCGCGCAGATGAAGCTGAAGATCCGGGCCATGTCGTCGGAATCCAAGGCGTCGGCCTACATCATCGGTGCCCTGCCGTTCCTGGTGTTCGGCATGATCTGCTACATCAACTTCAGCTACATGCATCCCTTCTTCACGCCTGATCCGGCGGGCCTGTTCGGCATGTCGACGATGCAGGTCATCGGTCTGGGCGGCATGTGCTGGATGGGCATAGGCGTCTTCATCATGGCGCAGATGATCAATTTCGAAATCTGACGGGGGATAGAAAGACATGGAAACCGCTTCCCCCGCCGGCACCCTTTTCGGCATGAATGCCACGGATTTTGGCACCTTGCTTGCCGCCATGGCGACGCTCGCCATGCTGTTCGTGCTCTATACGGTGATGACCGTGCGCGACCCGATGGCAAAGCGGGTCAAGGCGCTCAACGAACGACGCGAACAGTTGAAGGCGGGGATCACCGCGTCGACCGCGCGCCGCCGCGCCAAGCTGGTCAAGAAGAGCCAGACGACCGACCAGATGCGGTCCTTCCTGTCCAGCCTGAAGGTGTTGCAGGACGACCAGCTGAAAGAAGCCCAGCTGAAGCTCGCGCAGGCGGGCATCCGGTCGAAGGATTTGGCGGTCGCCGTCATCTTCGGCCGCATGGTGCTGCCGATCGTCATTGGCGGGCTGGCCGCGCTGCTGCTCTATGGTGTCGGCATTTATCCCGACTGGGGCGGCGCCAAGCGTTTCATGGCCTTCGCCGTGGCGCTGCTGCTGGCCTACAAGGCGCCCGACATCTTCATCGACAACAAGATCCAGAAGCGCTCCGCCGCGATCCGCAAGGGGTTGCCTGACGCACTCGACCTGCTCGTCATCTGCGCCGAGGCTGGCCTGACCGTCGATGCCGCCTTCAGCCGCGTCGCCAAGGAATTGGGCAAGGCCTATCCCGAGCTGGGTGATGAGTTTCAGCTGACGGCGATCGAACTCAGTTTCCTGACCGAACGGCGCATGGCCTTCGAAAATCTCGCCAACCGCGTGAAGCTGGACGCGGTCAAGGGCGTGGTCACGACCATGATCCAGACCGAGAAATATGGCACGCCGCTCGCTTCGGCCCTGCGCGTGCTGTCCGCTGAATTCCGGCATGAACGCATGATGCGCGCCGAGGAAAAGGCCGCGCGCCTGCCCGCCATCATGACGGTGCCGCTCATTCTTTTCATTCTGCCGACGCTGTTCGTCGTGATCCTTGGCCCTGCGGCCTGCTCGATCAGCACGGCTTTCTGAGACAAGCTAAAAGGGGAGGAAGGGGACGTCCGTGAGGGCGTCCCCTTTTCTCGTCGGCCTACTCGTGTCTCGACTGCGCTCGAAACGAACGGAGTTCCGGGTTATTCGCCCATGATAACATCCACGCCAGCGCGCGCGTGGATCGCCGTGCCGTCATAGATGGGCAGCACATTCGCCTTCACATCGACGATCATTTCCAGTTCGGTACAGGCAAGGATCGCCGCCTGCACATTCTCTTTGGCGATGTCGGTCAGTTCCGACCGCATATAGCGTTCGGATTCGCGGCTGACCTTGCCGATCGTCAGTTCCTCATAAACGATGCGGTCGATCCGCTCGGCAAGTTCCAGGTCCGCCGGCAGTAGGGAAATGCCATGGCCAACCAGCCGCTGGCGGTAGAATTTCTCGGTCATGACGTTGCGGGTGCCGATCAGGGCGGCCCTTTGCACGCCGTCCGCCTTCATCTTGCGGCCGACCGCATCGGCGATGTTGATGATTGGCGTATCCACCCCGCCCTGCACCTCTTCATAGACGCGGTGCATGCTGTTGGCGCAGATCAGCAGCGCCTTTGCCCCCGCCTGCTCCAGCCGCCGGGCGGACGCGGTCAGCACCTGCGCGGCATGCGCCCACTCCTCCTCCGTGGTGGAGCGGCCGATGTCGGCGAAGTCGAGACTTTCGATCAGCAGGGGGGCGCTGTGCTGCCCGCCCTTCGCGCGGTACACCGCCTGATTGATGATCTGATAATAACGTGCCGTCGATGTCCAGCTGAGACCGCCGATCAGGCCGAGCTTCTGCATGGTGCGTCTTACCCCAATTGCCGTCCGGGAGTGCCCCGGCGTCTGTCCGCTTCAGCGTTACGGACGGGCCTCCGCGTCGGCAAGCCCCTTCCCGCGCGCGCCACCGCATAAGCGCAACGCGATTCCCGTTCCCGCCGCTCCGCCAAGCCCTCCGGCAACGGCCAGGCCCATATTTTCCAGCAGGAAAGCGAAGGCTGCGGCGGCCCAGCCGACCATGCCGATGCTGATCGCGAGCAATGCGATATTTCCGCCCCCACGCCTCAACAGCGCGACGACAGCGGCGGCACAGGCGCCACCTCCCGCCAGCGCCACCGCGCCGAGAGCCAGCAAATGGTGCGTCGCGACGTCGGCGCTCCCCTCACCAACCAGTCCGAAGGCGAAGGGATTGAGCCAGGCGGCAGCTGCGGCGGAAATCATCGCCGCTCCCGCGAAGCCGGTGAATATCGTCAGCAGCACCGTCAACCGGCTTTCCGGCCACTCCCGTCCGAGCAACAGGCCGACCGCACCGCCGATCAGCAGCGCGCCGATAATCTCCGGTGCGTTGAGGACGTCCATATCGTAGACGGCGGCTGCGGACAGGAACACCGTCCCTGCCAGAGCCGCCTGGCGCCGCCGCCTGCCAGCCACCGTACCCAGCGGCCAGAGCGCGAAAACGAACAGCATCGCCGCCACGGTCTGAGCAAGGATGATCGAGTCAAAGCTCAGGCTCACGGGCGCTTCGCCGCCTGATGCGATTTTTCAGCCCGGCGCGTCGCGACATAGCCGCCGCAGAAGGAGGCGCTGGCAAGAATGAGGGCGATCAGGCTCAGATAGCGCGCCCAAGTGCTGCTCACTTCCGCCGCGACCACCAGCGTTCCGGCAATGCCAGCAGGGGTGAGCAGAAATAGCGGGACGACTCGGCTGCTGAACTCGTCCATCGACAGGCGCCATGCGGCTATCGCACCAACCGCGCAGGCAAGAAGGAAGCTGAAGAGGAGAAGCCCGCTCATTCCCGCCTTTTGAAGATCACGTTGAGGCCGATCGGAACGGCGTTCCGCACGGCAGGGCCGCCGCTACTGCTCGTCCCCAAAACGAAGACCTCCTCCCCCGCGCAAGACGCGGGAGAGGAGCAGCCCTTTACTGCAATCGGTCGCTGACGACCTTGCCGCCCTGCGTCAGGCGGATCGCGTTGCCGATTTCCTCGTCCAGCACCGGCGCATTCTGGTCCTTGTTCCAGAATGCCGACAGGAAATTATAGAGGTTGCGCGCGAACAGGGCCGAAGCATCGGCGGCAAGCCGTGAGGGCACATTCTTGTGACCGACGATCTTCACGCCATGACGCTCGACCACCTGGCCCAGCACCGCACCTTCGACATTGCCGCCCTGCTCGACCGCCAGATCGACGATCACGCTACCCGGCTTCATCGTCGCGATCTGCGCGTCGGTGATGAGGCGCGGCGCGGGCCTTCCGGGGATCAGCGCGGTGGTGATGACGATATCCTGCTTGGCGATGTGGCTGGACACCAGTTCAGCCTGAGCCTTCTGATAATCCTCGGACATTTCGGTGGCATAGCCGCCCTTGCCTTCGCCCTCGATACCCGCGACGCTTTCGACGAAAACCGCCTTTGCGCCGAGGCTTTCGATCTGCTCCTTGGTGGCGGAACGCACGTCGGTCGCCGACACCTGCGCGCCCAGCCGCTTGGCCGTGGCAATCGCCTGAAGCCCGGCGACGCCCACGCCCATGACGAACGCCTTGGCCGGGGAAATCGTCCCCGCCGCCGTCATCATCATCGGGAAAGCGCGGCCATATTCGGCCGCAGCGTCCAGCACCGCCTTGTAGCCAGCAAGGTTCGATTGCGAAGAAAGGATGTCCATCGACTGCGCGCGGGTGATGCGCGGCATGAATTCCATCGCCAGCGCCTCATAACCCGCCGATGCATAGGCATCGACACGCGCGCGCTCGACGAAGGGATTGAGGCCCGCCACGATCCAAGCACCCGGCTTGGCGCCTGTAATGCTGGCTACATCCGGACCCTGGACACCCAGGATGATGTCCGCGCCCGCGACCGTTGCTGCACGATCGGCGATCGTCGCGCCCATCGCGGCATAGTCGGCATCAGCGATGGCGGCGGTCAGGCCCGCGCCTGCTTCGACCGCGACATCGGCGCCCAGCGCCTTGAACTTCTTGACGGTTTCGGGCGTACCCGCCACGCGGCGCTCGCCCTCGGCAAGCTCCTTCACGATTGCAATCTTCATCGGCATCCCCCTCGCGGCACCAATCTTAGCTGGAGATCAGCAGGACGACGATCGCAGCCAGCACCACGCATGCGATGGCGCCCCATTTCACGAGGGACACGAACCCCGAATAGGTCTGGGTCGCGCTCTCCATATTTCCTTCTGACGCCATTTCCATTCCCTTAGTCGCCTGTGTTTTTAAGCGCGCCCCTCTTATCGACAAGGTTCTTCCCCCTCAACCTCGAAACCACGCAAGAAAAACTTTCCGGTTAAGGGCGCCTTTACCCCCTTGGGCTAGGCTGCTGCCACGGAACAAGAAGAGGGGTAAGATGGCGCGCGACGGCGTTCCCATGCTGATGCTGATCGATGAAGAGCCTGCCCAGCGCAGGCTTGTGTCGGCGCTCGCCGCACGCGCCGGGTGGCGCACGATCTTCGCCAGTGACGGCGACATGGCGATCGCCATGCTCGGCACGCAGGACGGCATGAGGCTCGACGCGGTGCTGCTCGACCAGTGGATTCCGGGTCCGGAAGCCACTGGCCTCGTTCGCGAATTGCGCAGCCGCCGCCCCGCCCTGCCCATATTGATTCTGACCGCGCATAATAGTGTCGCGGTTGCCGTCGATGCAATGCGCGCTGGCGCGACGGACTATCTGGCCAAGCCAGTCGCACCCGAAAGGCTGCTTGCCGCGCTCAACGCCACCCTGTCGCAGGAGCATGGCAAGGGGGAGCTGCGCCCGCTCACCGAAAAAATCTCCGCCGCCCTGTCGTTCGAGGATGTGGTCGGCGCAGCGCCGCAATTCCGCGCCGCCCTCGCGATCGCGGCAAAGGCGGCGCGCGCCCGCGTGCCCGTCCTGATCGAAGGTGAAAGCGGCGTCGGCAAGGACGTCATCGCCCGCGCCATCCACGCCGCCTCGCCCCGCCACAAGCAGGCGATGATCACGGTCAATTGCGGGGCCATCCCGGCAAACCTGGTCGAATCGGACCTGTTCGGCCATGAGCGCGGCGCCTTCACCGGGGCCTTCGAGCGTCAGGTCGGCAAGTTCGTCGCCGCTGACATGGGCACGATCTTCCTCGATGAAGTCAGCGAAATGCCGCTCGACGCTCAGGTGAAGCTGCTGCGCGTCCTTCAGGATGGCGAAGTACAGCCGCTGGGCGCGCGGCGGCCGGTCCATGTCGATGTGCGGATCATCGCCGCGACCAACAAGCGGCTGGTCGAAGAAATCGAAGCGGGCCGCTTCCGTGAAGACCTCTATTATCGCCTGAACGTCGTGCAGCTGACCATCCCGCCGCTGCGTGAGCGGATCGGCGACGTGCCCGCGCTCTGCCGCCATCTTCTGGCCCGCATCGCGACCCAGCCGGGGCTGCGTGGCCTGGGCCTGACCGACGACGCGCTCGCCCTGCTGATGCAGCATGAATGGCCGGGCAATGTGCGCCAGCTGCAAAACGCCCTCTTCCGCGCCGCCGTCCTGTGCGAAGGCGACGCCCTGACGCCGCAGGATTTCCCGCAGATCGCCGCGCATATCCGGACGCGCGCCAGTGGCGAGCCGCTCCATCCCCGCCTGCGCACCGTGCCGCAGACCCACCGGGAAGCGGCGGGCATCACCCTGTTCGAAGGCGACGGCCATGTCCGCCAGCTTGCGGAAATCGAAGCGGACGTCATCCGCCTCGCCATCGGCCATTATCGCGGCCGCATGACGGAGGTCGCCCGCCGCCTCGGCATCGGGCGCTCGACGCTCTACCGCAAGCTCGCCGAACTCGGAATCGACAGCGCCGCCTGAACGCCCGTCGCGGCACAGCGCTCATCCGCCGCTCGGCATCGTTGCGGCGTTGAAATGTCGGGCCGCCTATGCTTTGGACAGGGCATGAAAAAGCTCAGCCAAGCCGCCCTCCTCTCCGTCCTCCTGCTGGCCGCCTGCGGACGCGCCGAGCCGGTGTCGGATATGCCGAGCCAGGAAGAACTGGCCGCCGCCGCCAACGCCGCCGCGGCCAAGGCGCTGGCGGAGGGCAAGGCGGAGGCCGCAGAGAACCGTAATTATGTGAATGATGATCGCGGCTTTTCGGTCAGCTTCCCCGAAGGCTGGGAGCAGGATGCTGCCGCAACCACTCCAGACGGCACGGTCTTTCAGGACCCCGGCGCAGGTGCCGACGTCCGCGTCTTCTGGCAGCGCAACGGAGAACAGCAGACGCTCCAGCAGGTCGTCCAGTCGATGAGCAGCGGTTCGGAAGGCGTCGATGGCGACTTCATCGGCGACAATGAATATCGCGGCACAGCCAATGATGGCGAGGGCAATAATGTCGCCGTCCGCCTGCTCCGCCAGCCGGACGGAGGGATCGTTACCGCCACCTTCGTTTACCCGGAGATGCTGAGCGAACAATATCAGCCTATCGCGAAGAAGGTGCTGGATAGCTTGCGTGTTTTTGCGGCGAAGGGGGCGGAGGCGCCCGTAGAGGCGGGGAATGCTGCGAACGCGGCGGAGCAATAGAGAAACCTCATCTCCCCTCCCGCCTGCGGGAGGGGAAAATGTTGAAGAAACTATTCCGTCATGCCAGCGCAGGCTGGCATCTCCATCGATAGCGCTCAACCCAGCCTAACGAGATGCCCTAAGTTCACGGAACAAGTGCAACACCTGCTAGGATGGTGTTGCGATGGGAGACGATTACGGCCAGCTCAGCCTTGAGGAGCGGATCGAGATATACCGGCTGCATGCAGGCGGTAAATCTCGAAGAGCCATAGCGGTGCATCTGGGGCGCGCGGCGTCCACGATCAGCCGCGAGCTGCGGCGCAACAGCGTCAGAACAAAGGTTTGGCCTGGTGGCTACGAGCCTGTTCGCGCCCAACATCTTGCCGAGCGGCGGCGGCGCTGGGACTGCCGCTTCAAGCTGGAACGCCAACCGGACCTGCGCGATCTGGTGAGGACCCGCCTTGCGATGGGATGGTCCCCCGAACAGATCGTCGGCCGGCTGACGCGCGAGCATGGTCGCACCCTCATCAGCCATGAGTCAATCTACCGCTTCATCTACCACCGCTCGGCGCAGAAGGATTATTGGCATCGCCTGCTCCCTCGCGCCAAGCACAGGCGCGGTCGCCATGCCCGTTTCGGCGGCAGCATGATCGACATCATCAAGCATCGCCGCCCCTTGAGCGAACGGCCCCTTGAAGCTGATGACCGGCACAGCCCGGTCATTGGGAAGCCGATTTCATGCTCTTCGCCCAATATGGCCACTCCATCCTGGTCGCTCATGAACGCGCTTCCCGTTTCATCATCATCCACAGTCCACAGGATCGAAAGGCCAGGCAAACCGCCAATCATCTCGCCGACATGCTCGACACACTACCGCGCCCCATGCGGCGGACCATCGCCTTCGACAACGGGCCCGAGTTCGCCCTACATCATCAACTCGCAAGGCAGACCGGCATCCAGACCTTCTTCTGCGATGTCCGGTCACCCTGGCAAAAAGGCGGCGTCGAAAATGCCATCAGACGCTTGCGGCGTACTCTGCCCCGCAAAACCAACCTCGACGCCATCGATCACGCCCTCATCCGACACGCCGCAGATCGCTACAACCACACCCCAAGAAAATGCCTCGACTTCCTTACTCCCGCCGAGGCATTCTCCCACTTCAAATCAAATGTTGCACTTCAAACGTGAATCTACATCCCAGCTTCCGCTGGCATGACAAGCCGCGCGAGATAATCACACGCCACCCCATCAACCCACCACCGCCTCAGCCCGAGCAACAAGCGCCCGAGCCTCCTCGACATGCATCCCCTCGATCATGCGCCCTTCGAACCGCTCAGCCCCTCCCGTCGCCGCTTCGATCAGCCGACGGGCATCAGCCACCGCCTGCGCATCCGGCCCGAACACCTGGTTGGCGACCGGCACTTGGCTCGGGTGGATCAGCGTCTTGCCGTCGAAACCCAACGCATGCCCGGCGGCGCATTCCGCTTCGAACCCCGCTTCATCGTCCAGCCGGTTGAACACGCCGTCGAACACCGCGATCCGCGCCGCCCGCGCGCTCAGGATCACGGACTGCAAGGCGAGGCTCAGCCCTTCCCGACCCGCCGAAGGAGGAATGCCAAGGTCCTGCCGCAGGTCATTGGTGCCCATGAACAGCCCGGCCGTGCCCTCTTCCGCCGCGATTGAGGTGGCGGCAAGAACGCCAGCCGCGCTCTCGATCATGGCGATGACCGGCTTCTGGCAGACGCTGAACACGTCGCGCACCTGCTTGCCGCTTTCGACCTTGGGCAGGATGACATAGTTGGCGGCGGAACGCTTGACCGCGATCATTTCCGGGCCGTGCCACGCCGTCCCTTCGGCATTGATCCGCACGGCGCACAGCCGTTTGCCAAAGCCTTCGGCGGCGGCTTCGACCGCGTTGGCGCGCGCCTCTTCCTTCCGGTCGTCAGCCACCGCATCTTCCAGGTCCAGCATGACCATGTCGCAGGACAGCGTACGCACCTTGGCAATGGCGCGCTTGTTCGACGCTGGCAGAAACAGCAGCGATCGGGCGTGGCGCAGCAACATGGCAGGTCTCCTGTATGGCCCAACCGCCTTCGTGACGGTTTGACTTTCCCCGTTAACGAATCCGCGTCATAGTCAAGCGCTTCTTAAGGGGGAAAAAGATGCTGACGACCTTCGCGCTAACGGTGACTTTCCTGGTGCTCTTCTATCTGGCCGTGAGCGTCAAGGTAGTGCGTCAGGGCTATCAATATACCATAGAACGCTTCGGCCGCTTCACCGAAGTCGCGCGCCCCGGCCTCAATTTCTACCCCGCCTTCTTCTACGCCGTCGGGCGCAAGATCAACATGATGGAACAGGTGGTCGATATTCCGGGGCAGGAAATCATCACTAAGGACAACGCCATGGTCTCGGTCGATGGCGTCGTGTTCTTCCAGGTGCTGGACGCCGCCAAGGCCGCCTATGAGGTGTCCGAGCTGTATGTCGCCATCATGCAGCTTGCGACGACCAACCTGCGCACCGTCATGGGATCGATGGACCTCGACGAAACCCTCTCCAAGCGCGACGAGATCAACGCCCGCCTGCTGTCCGTGGTCGATCATGCCACCAACGCCTGGGGCATCAAGATCACGCGCGTGGAGCTGAAGGACATCCGCCCGCCCGCCGACATCGTCAACGCGATGGGCCGCCAGATGAAGGCGGAACGCGAAAAGCGCGCGCTGATTCTGGAATCCGAAGGTTTGCGGGCTTCTGAAATCCTGAAAGCAGAAGGCCAAAAGCAAAGCCAAATCCTGGAAGCCGAAGGCCGCCGCGAAGCCGCCTTCCGCGATGCCGAAGCCCGCGAACGCGAAGCCGAGGCGGAGGCCAAGGCGACCCAGATGGTGTCCGAGGCCATCGCGAACGGCAATGCGCAGGCGATCAACTATTTCGTCGCCCAGAAATATGTCGATGCGGTGAGCCAGTTTGCGACGTCACCCAATGCCAAGACGATCCTCTTCCCCGTCGAGGCTACGCAGCTGATCGGCACGCTGGGCGGCATCGGCGCACTTGCCAAGGAAGCGCTGGGCGGTGACGGCGCGCCGACCTCGCCCCCTGCTCCGCCCCGCCGCAGCCCCTTTGCTCAGGGTCAGGGCTGATGGATTGGCTCGGCATGCTGGACGATCACTGGGGCTGGCTGGTCTTCGCTGCCCTGCTCGGGGTCGCTGAGGTGATGATCCCCGGCGTGTTCCTGATCTGGGTCGCGTTGGCGGCAGCGGTGACGGGGCTGATCGCGCTCCTGTTGCCGGTTTCGGTGCCGGTGCAGCTATTGCTGTTCGCGCTGCTCTGTCTGGTATCGGTATGGGGTGGCCGCCGCTGGTATGTGGCCAATCCCGTGGACTCGCAGGACCCGTTGCTCAATGACCGGACAGCGAGGCTGATCGGCGAGGTCGTGCTGGTGGTCGAACCGATCGACGCAGGCCGCGGACGCGTGAAGGTGGGCGACAGCGTCTGGTCCTGCCGCGGCCCCGACGCGCCAGCGGGGAGCCGGGTGCGCGTCATCGGGGCGGAGGCTTCGGTGCTACAGGTGGAATTGGCCTAAGATCATTCCCCTCCCGCTTGCGGGAGGGGAATGTATTGGATGGGTGGGAGACAGGCCGCTTTCGCGATGACATAAAGCCAAACAACCCATTGATCTTGTGTCGGGATAGGGCGAGATTTTGGAATGTCGATGCGGTCCGCGATCATCTGGATAATCTGGATAATCTGCGTTGCCGCCGCTCTCTGGCTGTGTTTCCAAGCATACGCACGGCATTATCAGGAAGAATTGATCCCGGACAAACTAAAGACCGGTCGGTTCTATACGCGAGGCGAATGCGGCGGAATGCTTGGTTCTTGGGGAGGATTTGCCATCAACCTCAAACCGGAGGTGTCGACGGCAATCAGACGCCAAGGCTTGCGATATTTTCGTGATGTGCAACATTCTCGGGGACACAAAGGCAGTCGGACATTCGAAAACTGGGCGCAAACACCCGTTCCGAATAGCTGGTGGTCAGATGGAATGCCTCCACCGCTGTATTGTGCCACACGAGCGTGGTTTTGGCCGAAGGCGGCGATACCGGCCATGAAAACCCCCGGAGCCTATTACAGCACCAAAGGGAACGGCACCTTGATAGTCATCCCGAACCAAAATTTGGCCGTCTATCTATGGAGGGACCGATGACCGCCCAACATTGGTGATGTCCGCTATAGAGACAACTATATCCGGGTCGGTCGGCCTAAACTGGTCGATTACCTCCGCCAAATACGCAACATTTTCTGCAAAAATTATGCGCTCTCATCCTTGAGAAACATCAGGACTAACAGCGCTATTGGTCCAGTTAACAAAGCGAAAGAGAACCATAACGCCCACTCCCGTCCCTGCTTAGATGCGATCCGTGACGCCAGAACGGCAAAAATTAGATTTATTAGAGCTAATGCAAATATGCTCATATAGCGGGTACCTACTCCTAGCCATAGCGGCTATTAGGCGGGGGTAACGTGTTAGAGCGACGTCCGCCAATGGTCGTAAGCTGATCAACGTCAGACCAGCGATGACCGAAGTGCAGTGATTACAAATGGCCATGCGCAAAGGCTCGCCGCCGTCCGCAACAAAAAGGGGCCAGCATCACCGCCAGCCCCTCTCGTACCACTGATCTCCGCCCGCTTACCCGACGAAAGCACGCTCGATCACAAAGGCGCCCGGCGCCGCATTCGAGCCTTCGACGAAGCCCTCGGTCTCAAAATAAGCGGCGAACTGCTTGATCATCTCCATGCTGCCGCACATCATGATGCGGTCGGTCTCGGGATTGAACTTCTTGTCCCCCGAAAGCCCTTCGAACAGCGCGCCATTCTCGACCAGCTTGTCGATCCGCACATTGTTACGGAAGGGCTCGCGGGTGACGGTGGGCACATAGTGGAACTGATTGGCAGCCTGCTCGGACACCAGCGGGTCCTCCGCCAGCTTGCCTTCCATCTCATCATGGAAGGCAAGATCGCTGACCCGGCGGACAGAATGAACGACCACGACTTCCTCATAAAAGTCATACACGTCCGGATCGCGCGCCAGGCTGAGAAACGGCGCAAGGCCTGTACCAGTCGACAGCATGAACAGCCGCTTGCCCGGCAGCAGCGCGTCGGTCACCAGCGTGCCGGTGGGCTTGCGGCCCAGATAGATCTGGTCGCCCGGCTGGATCAGCTGAAGCTTGGACGTCAGCGGGCCGTCCTGCACCTTGATCGACAGGAATTCCAGTTCCTCGTCCCAGGCCGGGCTAGCCACGGAATAGGCGCGCAGCAGCGGCTTGCCATTGTCGCCCTGCAACCCGATCATCACGAACTCGCCCGAACGGAAGCGGAAGCTTGCCGGGCGGCTGATGCGGAAGCTGAACAGATGCTCGTTCCAATGCCGGACAGACAGCACAGTTTCGACAGTCAGGGCGCCGGTCGGCTCCAGTACCGGCTTTTCGATCGTCACGTCGCTCAAAACCTTGTCTCCTGCAAATCCCCTTCGCCAACGCCCGCGCAGGACGCCAGTTGCGTGGCTTTCGCAATAAGTGATGGCGGCGCGAATGCCTTTTCGGCCCCGTTAAGGCAAGGTGAAAAAACTTTCATGGCCGATAGCTGACGATCATGCCCGCCAGCTTCAGCCCTATTTTCAGCCGAACAATCCCTTGGCCAGCCTGCTCAGTTCGCCGATCGGGCTACCGTCGCCATCGCTGTCGAACAGGCCGCCAAGCTTGCCCAGAATCGCCTCGGGGCCACCGAACTGCGCGAACAGTTCCTGCAACTTGTCCGCCGACACGCCATGTTCCGCCGCCGTGGTAGCCAGCGCCGCGACATCGGTTTCACCGGACGCGATCTTGCCGCCTATCTCGGTCATCAGCGCCTGCATCTGCTCGGCCGAAAGCCCCAGCTTCGCCGCCACTGCTTCCAATCCGCCCACGCTGTTTATCAGTTGGTCAAACATCGCCATAATCCCATTGAATTGGGCACCAGAATAGCACCGCAAGCCGCCGCCCGAAAGCAAAAGAGCCGGAAGCACTGCCCCCGGCTCTTTTTCAACCTTTGGAAGCGGGCAGCCCGCCTGTCAGGCCGCCGTCAGCGCAGCCTGCCGCACCGATGCATCGACATGCTCTTCAAACTGGGCGAAATTGTCGACAAACTGCTTCACCAGCTTGCCCGCCGTCTCGTCATAGGCGGCCTGATCGGCCCAGGTCGCGCGTGGATCAAGGATCGTCGCATCGACGCCCGGCACCGCGACGGGAACCTGGAAACCGAAATTGGGATCGACCCGGAACTCGGCATCGTTAAGGCTACCGTCCAGCGCCGCGTTCAACAGAGCGCGCGTCACCTTGATCGGCATGCGCTTGCCAACGCCATATTTGCCGCCGGTCCAACCGGTGTTGACCAGCCAGCAGGTGACCCCGCCCTTGTTGATCCGGTCCTTGAGCAGATTGCCGTAGACCGAAGGGTGACGCGGCATGAAAGGCGCACCGAAGCAGGTGGAGAAGGTCGCCGAAGGCTCCGTCACGCCGATTTCCGTGCCCGCGACGCGCGCGGTGTAGCCGGACAGGAAGTGGTACATCGCTTGGTCCGGGGTCAGCCGCGCGATCGGCGGCAGCACGCCATAGGCGTCGGCGGTCAGGAAGATGATGTTCTTTGGCACCGGACCCAGATTCTTTTCCGACGCATTCGGAATGAAGTCGATCGGGTAGGAACCACGGCTGTTTTCAGCCAGGCTGTTGTCGTCGAGGTCGATTTCGCGCGTATCCTCGTCGATCACCACATTTTCAAGCACCGTGCCAAAGCGCTTGGTGGTCGCGAAGATCTCCGGCTCGGCTTCGGCCGACAGGTTGATCATCTTGGCATAGCAGCCGCCTTCGAAATTGAAGACCGCCGTGTCCGACCAGCCATGTTCATCGTCGCCGATCAGCGTGCGGCTGGCATCGGCCGACAGCGTCGTCTTGCCGGTGCCGGACAGGCCGAAGAAGACCGCCGTGTCGCCGTTCGGGCCGATATTGGCCGAACAGTGCATGGGCATCACGCCCTTGACCGGCAGCAGATAGTTGAGGATGCCAAAGACCGACTTCTTCATCTCGCCAGCATATTTGGTGCCGCCGATCAGGATCAGCTTTTCGCTGAAATTGACCGCGATCACCGTCTCGCTGCGCGACCCGTGACGGGCAGGATCGGCCTGGAAAGAAGGCAGGTCGATGATCGTATATTCAGGCGCGAAGCCGCTCAGCTCTTCCTGGCTGGGGCGCACGAGCAGCGTGCGGATGAACAAATTGTGCCAGGCGAGTTCGTTGATGACGCGGACGTTGACGCGATGCTCGGGCTGCGAACCGCCGAACAGGTCAGCGACGTAGAGCTTGTTCTTTTCGCCCAGCGCCTTGAGAAAATCTCCCTTCAGCGCAGCGAAATGCTCCGGCGTCATGGGAACGTTCGTCTTGCCCCACCATACCGTGGATTCGGTCTCGGCGTCCTTGACGATGAACTTGTCGTTGGCCGAACGACCAGTGTGCTTGCCTGTCTTCACGACCAGCGGGCCATCCTTGGACAGGACGCCCTCGCCATTTGCGATGGCAGCTTCGACGAGCGGCGCGGTGCCGAGATTCCAATATTGTTCAGCGGTCGTGGAAATGCCCTGCTGATCCAGGGTAATTGAGGATTTGGCCTGCACGCCTTAGCTCCTGATGTGATTACTCCGGCTCGCCAACAACGAACGCTTGCGACCGATCCGCTCCCAGCGCCGCTCTCCCTTATGGGCGGCGACATTCCTGCAGATGGGAGGCCCAATAAGCCTTTGCACCCCCAGCGTCAAATCCCGCCAGCAAGCCGTTTGTCCCAGATTAAGGGACGAAAACCGCATAATTGCCGTCCTACCCCTTTCTTGCGAGCGGGACAGGCATCGTCTAACGCTGGACAGGAAGGCCTGAGCAGGGCGGCCAAGATCATTGGGAAGAAGTATGACTCCAACCATCGCCCTTGTGGATGATGACAAGAATATCCTGACTTCCGTGTCCATCGCGCTGCAGGCCGAAGGCTTCATGACGCGCCTCTATTCGGACCCGGAGGCAGCGCTGAAGGCGTTGCTCGACAATCCGGCCGATCTTGCCGTGTTCGACATCAAGATGCCGGGCATGGATGGCCTGGAACTGCTCCGGCGCCTGCGTGAGAAGAGCCAGATGCCGGTGATCTTCCTGACGTCCAAGGCCGATGAGCTGGACGAAGCGCTGGGCCTCGCCATGGGCGCGGACGATTATATCGCCAAGCCCTTTTCGCAACGCCTGCTGATCGCCCGCATCCGCGCCATCCTGCGCCGGGCGGAGGTGGGCCGGATGGCCGATGCCAGTGACGAGCCCGCAGCCGACCCGATCATCCGCGGACGGCTTGAAATGGACCCCGCCCGGCATCGCGTCAAATGGATGGGTCAGGATGTGACGTTGACGGTCACGGAATTCCTGATCCTAGAAACACTTGCGGCGCGCCCCGGCGTCGTCAAGAATCGCAACCAGTTGATGGATGCTGCGTATCAGGATGACGTCTATGTCGACGACCGCACCATCGACAGCCACATCAAGCGGCTCCGCCGCAAATTCCGCGAGGCCGATCCTGAATTCAACGCAATCGATACGCTCTATGGCGCCGGATACCGATTCTCCGAAGAGTGATCCGCGGGACGGCGGGTTGCGTTGGTCGGGCCGGATCAGCCTGACGCCGCGCATCCTGGCGGTCAACGTGTTCGCGCTGGCCCTGCTGGCGGGCGGCTTCTTCTATCTGGACAGCTATCGCACCCGAATCGTGGACGCGCGCCTCGACCAGTCCGCGCGCGAGCTGAAGCTGCTGGCGATCGGCCTGGAGACGGCACCGGCCGAACGGCACAATGCGCTGATCGCAGCCTATGCCCGGCAGACGCGCGATCGCGTTCGCCGCTATGGACCGGACGGACGACTGATCGCCGACAGCTTTGCGATGGATGCTCCTCGTTATCGGCTGACCCTGCCGTCGGAAGAAGGGTGGCGGCGCCATGTCGCGCGTTTTCTGGACAAGGCGGTGGACCGCGTCGTCTTTGCCGACCGACCGCCCAATTTCGAAGAACCTGCCGTCGATCGCGCCGATGCCTGGCCGGAGCTGCTGCTCGCCCGCAAGACAGGCCAGCCGCAGGCGATGAACCGCTATGCGCCCGACCGCACCTTCATGATTTCGGCTGCAACCGGCTTGAAGGATGGCGGCAGCCTGCTCGCGACCGAAAATGCCCGCGACATCACCCGGACGGTGCGCGCCGAACGTCTGAGGCTGGGCATCGTGATCGCCACGGCCGTGCTGGCTTCGGTGCTGCTGTCGCTTTTCCTCGCCCGGACCATTGTGCAGCCGCTGCAACGCCTCGCCCGCGCGGCGGTACGCGTCCGCCTCGGCCGCGCGCGCGAGGTGACGGTGCCCCGCCTGCCCGAACGACGCGACGAGATCGGCATGCTCGCCCGCGCGTTGTCCGACATGAGCCACGCGCTGCGCCAGCGGATCGACGCCACCGACGCCTTTGCCGCAGACGTCAGCCATGAGCTCAAAAACCCCATCGCCTCGCTCCGCTCCGCCCTCGACGCGTTGGAGCGAATCGACAAGCCGGAACTGCGCGATCAGCTGATGGCGATCGCGCAGGATGACGTGCGGCGGCTGGACCGGCTCGTCACCGACATTGCCGAAGCCTCCCGCATCGATGCGCAGTTGTCGCGCACGCGGTTCGAGCCGATCGACCTTGGCCTTCTCATCGAGCGCATGGTGGTGGCGCGCGAGGCACGGGGCGTTCCACGCGGCGTCCGCCTCGCCTTTGCCCGCCCGCGCAAGGATGTCGCCGTCGTGCTTGGCGAAGAGCAACGCCTGCTCCGCGTGCTCGACAATCTTATCGACAACGCCATCTCCTTCTCACCCGATGGGGGGCTGGTGCAGATCGTCGCGACCGTGGCCGATCATGAAGTGCTGGTCAGCGTCGAGGATGAAGGCCCCGGCGTACCTGAGTCCCAGCGCGAGCATGTCTTCCGCCGCTTTCACAGCGTCCGCCCGGAAACGGAGGGCTTCGGCAAGCATTCGGGCCTTGGCCTCGCCATCGCCCGGTCGATCGTCGAAGGGCATCAGGGCAAGATCAGCATTGCCGACCGCGAAGATAATCAGCAGGGCGCCTGTTTCATGCTGCGCCTTCCCATGGGCGTGGAACGCGACCCCGGCATTGTCTCGGAATAGGACGGCCGCTCGAAGTTTTTGACCTTTGCGTGAATTCTTCGCGTCAATTCGATTCACACGCGCCGTCTCTAGGTCTAGGATGCGTTCAGGGACATGGTGGCGCAAGACTCAACCGAAACAATGCATGCGACAAGCGTCGCGATAGACGGGCGGGCCGTGCTGATCTGCGGCGCGAGCGGCGCGGGCAAATCGGATCTCGCCCTGCGCCTGATCGACCGTGGCGCCACGCTCATCAGCGACGACTACACCATCGTGCGATCCAGCGGGGGGCAGTTGGAGGCGTCGGCGCCAGCCACGATCGCCGGAAAGATGGAGGTGCGCGGCGTCGGTGTCGTGGATTTGCCGTCGATCGACGGGGCACGGCTGGCGTTGATCATCGACCTGTCGCAGGACATTGATCGCATGCCGGGCGACCCCGAAGAATGGCTCGTCGCCGGTGCCCCCCTGCCGGTGGTCAAGGTTTCACCTTTCGAAGCATCGGCGCCGATCAAGGTCGAACTCGCGCTCAAAACGATGGGGCTGGCGTGACCGCACGGACGCCCAAGACCATCCTGCTGGTGTCCGGCCTTTCCGGCGCGGGCAAGACGACGGCGCTCAAGACGCTGGAGGATATGGGATGGGAGGTCGTCGACAACCTTCCCCTCCTCCTGCTTGAGCGGCTGTTGGACACGCCCGTGCCCGCAGGTCACGAGGAACTGGATGACCGTCCCCTCGCGTTGGGCATCGACGCGCGCACCCGTGGGTTCGATGCGCAAACGATCGTTCAACGCATAAAGGCCCTGCGAACGCGCCAGGGCCATGACGTCGAGACACTCTTTCTCGATTGCTCCGACATGGAACTGGAGCGCCGCTTCGCCGAAACGCGCCGCCGTCACCCCTTGGCGTCTGATCGCCCCGCGACCCACGGCCTCGCCCGCGAACGGGAGCTGACCGACCCGCTGCGCCGCTGGTCGACCCATGTCATCGACACGACCAGCCTGACCAGCAACGGGCTGCAACAGGAAATCCGCAACCGCTTTTCGCGCGAGGGGCTGTCTGCCCCAGTGCTAACGATCATGTCCTTCGGCTTTTCGCGCGGAGTTCCGCTGAACGCAGACCTTGTCTTCGACATGCGCTTTCTGCGCAATCCGCATTGGGAAGCGGAGCTGAAGCCCAAGACCGGGCTGGACCCCGATGTCGCCGCCTATATCGTCGAAGATCCCGCCTATGAGGAGGCCGTGCGCCGGATAGAGGAACTGCTGGCCCTGCTCATTCCCCGCTATCAGGACAGCGGCAAATCCTATGTGACCGTCGCTTTCGGCTGCACCGGCGGACGGCACCGTTCGGTCCATGTCGCCGAACGGGTCGCCAAATACTTGCAAGAGGCGGGCTTTTCGCCCACGATCTCGCACCGCAATATGGAATCAGCGCCCCAGGATAGTCTGGAGAAGCGCGAGCCGGGAGGCCCGAAAGCTTAAATCATGAAACAATGTGGGCCGGTAAGTAGATGATAGGACTTGTTCTCGTCACTCATGGGTCGCTGGCGACGGAATTCGTCGTCGCGATGGAGCATGTGGTCGGTCCGCAGCAGCAGATCGCGACCATCTGCATCGGCCCCGAAGACGATATGGAGGTGCGCCGCGCTGACATCGCTTCTGCGGTGGAGCGGGTGAATGACGGTTCGGGCGTCATCCTGCTCACCGACCTGTTCGGCGGCACCCCCTCCAACCTTGCCATATCGCTCCTGAAGGCGGGCGAGATCGAGGTTATCGCGGGCATCAACCTGCCCATGCTCATCCGCCTGGAAAGCGCGCGCAAGGTCATGGACGTGCGCCAGGCCGTCGCCGCCGCGCGTGAAGCAGGCCAAAAATATATCAGCGTCGCATCCGAATTGTTGGGCAGCACCACATGAGCGAAATCAGTCAGGAAGTCCTGATCAGCAACAAGCGCGGCCTCCACGCGCGCGCCAGCGCCAAGTTCGTGACGCTGGCCAGCGGCCTTCCCGCCCAGATCACCGTGCGCAAGGATGGCAGCGAAGTGACCGGCACATCGATCATGGGCCTCATGATGCTGGGCGCGGCGCTGGGCGATTCGATCGTCATCAGCGCCACCGGCCCCAATGCGGAAGAAGCGCTGGGAAAGCTGGTCACGCTGGTCGAAGACAAGTTCGGCGAAGAATAGCTCTTCCGCGCTCCGCCCCGGCCCGATAGAGAGGCCGCCTCGTCCCAAGGAGGAAAGCAGGCGCAGTGGCACGCGAGATCACCGGATTTTCCAACCCGCTGGTGAAGCGTGTCCGCTCCTTGCGCGAAAAGAAGTTCCGCAAGGCCGAAGGGTTGTTCCTGGCCGAAGGCTTACGCATCCTCACCGAAGCGCGCGAGGAAGGCGTGCTGCCGGAAATGCTGTTCCACGCCGGTTCCACCCATCCCCTCGCCGCAGACCTGATCGCGGCGATGGAGGCGTCGGGCGGCGACGTCATCGAAACCACGCCGGACATTCTTTCGAAGATTTCCGGCAAGGATAATGCCCAGGCCGTGGTCGGCGTCTATCGCGACCGCCTCACCCCCTTGGCCAAGCTCGACCGAAGCAAGGCCGACATCTGGATCGTCGCCCAGTCGCTCCGCGATCCCGGCAATCTTGGCACCATATTGCGCACCGGCGACGCGGTGGGGGCTGGCGGCCTCATCCTGATCGACGATTGTGTCGATCCCTTCTCGGTGGAATCCGTCCGCGCATCGATGGGGGCGCTCTTCACCCAATCGATCAGCCAGGCGCGCTGGGGCGAATTCTTGGCGTGGCTGCGGCAGGGGCCGGGCGAACTCATCGGCACCAGCCTCAAGGCCACGCAGGATTATCAGGAGCCGCGCTATGCCAGCCCCTCCTTCCTGCTCGTCGGCAACGAAGCGCAGGGCCTGCCCGAATCGTACGAGGCCGAGTGCGACCAGCTGGTGAAGATGCCGATGCTGGGCAAGGCCGACAGCCTGAATGCGGCCGTCGCCTGCGCCGTGATGGCTTACGAATTGCTGAACCAGAAACGAGTGAAGAAGACTTAAGACATGGCAAGGGGCGGGGAAGACATGGCTGCGGACGGAATAGGCGCGATGCTGCGCCACAAGCGGGTGCTGGCAGCCAGCCTGATCGGCACGGCGGTCGAATTTTACGACTTCTACATCTATGCCACCGCCGCCAGCCTCGTGTTCGGCCCCCTCTTCTTCCCCGCCTCCTCCCCTTCGGCGCAGTTGCTCGCCGCTTATGGCTCCCTCGCCCTCGCCTTCTTCGCCCGCCCCCTGGGCGCGGCGGTGTTCGGCCATTATGGCGATCGCATCGGCCGCAAGGCGACGCTCGTCACCTCACTCATGCTGATGGGCGGATCGACGCTCGCCATCGGTTTCCTGCCGACCTACCAGATGATCGGCTGGTGGGCGCCGCTGATCCTGTGCATCCTGCGTTTCGGTCAGGGCTTCGGGCTTGGCGGAGAATGGGGCGGCGCGGCGCTGCTGGCGGTCGAAAACGCCCCGCCCGGATGGCGCGCGCGCTTCGGCATGTTCCCCCAGCTCGGCGCGCCGGTGGGCTTCCTCGCCGCCAATGGCCTGTTCCTGATCCTCGGCATGTTCCTGACGGACAAGGATTTCTTCGCCTGGGGCTGGCGCCTGCCCTTCCTCGGCAGCGCGGTGCTGGTGTTCCTTGGCCTCTGGGTCCGCCTGAAACTCACCGAAACGCCGGAGTTCGCCGCCGCTCAAGCCGAAGCGCCACCCCCCGCGCTCCCTCTCGCAACGCTCCTCTCCAACCATCTCGGCGCCGCGATCGCGGGCACCTTCGCCGTCGTCGCCTGCTTCGCGGTCTATTATATCGCGACCGCCTTCGCGCTTGGCTACGGCACCACCACCCTCAAGATCGATCGCGAGACCTTCCTGGCAATCCAGCTCGGCGCGATCCTGTTCATGGCTCTCAGCATCGTCATCGCGGGATGGTGGGCGGACAAGACCAGTCCCACCCGCGTGCTGGTCGCAGGCTGCATCGGCACCGTCCTCATGGGCGTCATCTTCGGCCCCGCCATGGGCACGGGCCAGCTGCTGCCGATCTTCCTGATTCTCAGCTTGGCGCTGTTCCTGATGGGCTTCGTCTACGGGCCGCTGGGCGCGTATCTGCCCCACCTCTTCCCGGTCCAGCTGCGCTACACAGGCGCATCCTTCTCCTTCAACCTCGGCGGCATCATTGGCGGCGCGCTCGCCCCGATCGTCGCAACCTGGCTGATCCAGGTGCAGGGCGTGGCACTCGTCGGCCTCTACATGTCGGCGGCTGCGGCGATCAGCCTGGGCGGGCTGTGGTTCACGAGCCGACAACCAGCCTGATCGTGGCACGGCAGCGCTAGGTCACCCGCCAGACTT
The DNA here is from genome assembly GCF_055396345.1 of Sphingobium sp. TomTYG46. NCBI lineage: Bacteria > Pseudomonadati > Pseudomonadota > Alphaproteobacteria > Sphingomonadales > Sphingobiaceae > Sphingobium > Sphingobium sp. TomTYG46. Next base: position 198,761 of record NZ_AP027324.1, on the reverse strand, counting down.
GCACCCAGCCCGGGAACCGGTTATCCCCATCTCTGCGGACCGGGCCCCTCTGGCGCTGCTTCTCCTTGGAAGCGACGTGATGTCGGACCGCATCGGGTGACACCGGTGCAGGCTCCTTATCCCTCCCTGTCATCCGATCGAGCGAAACGCACGAAAGAGGATGGCACATATGAAGCCGTTTACCTTTATTCTCCTGCTTCTGGCGCAGCGCGTCGATGACCAGCTGCGTATGGAGCGGCTGCGCTCAGCACCTGATCCCCGCCGCATCGAAAGACTGTTGCAGCGCAGGGAGCAGCTGAACGCCCGCCTGCGCCGGTCGATAGCGCGGCCCGCCTGGAACGGGAGCTGACGCCATGGATTTCCTATCGCTTGTCTGGCTCGGTACGCCACTCTGGATGTGGCTCGCTTTCCTTGGCATCGTGATCGCCCTGCTGGCGCTCGACCTCGGCGTCCTGCACCGGCGCGAACGCGAGATTGGCGTGCGCGAGAGCCTTACCCTTTCCGCCTTCTACATCCTTCTAGGCCTTGGGTTCGGTGCCTGGATATGGTGGCAGATGGGCGCGACGGCGGGCCTCAACTACGTCACCGGCTTTGTCGTCGAAAAAAGCCTGGCGATGGACAATGTCTTCGTCATCGCGATGATATTCACCTATTTCGGCATACCGCGTCTCTATCAGCATCGGGTGCTCTTCTGGGGCATATTGGGCGTCATCCTGTTACGCGCCGTGATGATCGGCTTCGGCGCGGCGGCGGTGCAGCAATGGGGTTGGCTGCTCTATTTCTTCGCCGCCTTCCTGATCGCGACCGGCATCAAGATGTGGATGACCGCGGAGAAGGACTATGACGTCGGCGCGTCGCCGGTGCTACGCTGGGTCAAGCGCCGCATGAGGGTGACCGACACTCTGCATGGTCGGCATTTCTGGGTGAGGCAGGCCGATCCCCAGACTGGACAGCGGGCTTTGTTCTTCACACCGCTGTTCCTGGCGCTGGTCATGATCGAATTCGTCGATGTGGTGTTCGCGGTCGATTCGGTGCCGGCGATCTTCGCGATCACCACGGACCCCTTCATCGTCTATACGTCCAACATCTTCGCGATCCTTGGCCTGCGCGCGCTCTATTTCGCCCTCGCCGCGATGGTGGAACGTTTCCACTACCTCAAATATGCGCTCAGCCTGCTGCTGATCTTCATCGGATCGAAGATATTTGTCGCCGACGCGCTGGGCCTGGCCAAAATCCCGCCGCCGGTTTCGCTGGCGGTGACCTTCGCCATTCTGGCAGGCGGCGTAGGCTGGTCATTGTGGAAGACGCGACCAGAAAAGGCGGCGCTTCCTGCCGAAGTCCAGTAGGATCTGGTCGGGTCAGTCGGACCCCAAAAGCAGACAGGCGGCGCTCTTTCGAGCGCCGCCTGTTCAACTTAGCGACCGTAAAGCCGCAAGGAGGATCAATCCTCGGTGCGGACGTCGCGGCGCTCGGCGATGCGAGCGCGCTTGCCGGTGCGGCCGCGCAGATAATAGAGCTTCGCACGACGCACGACGCCACGGCGGACGACGGTGATCGAATCGAGGTTCGGCGAGTAAAGCGGGAACACGCGCTCCACGCCTTCACCGAACGAAATCTTGCGCACGGTGAAGTTGCTGCCCATGCCCTTGTTCGAGCGGGCGATGCACACGCCTTCATAATTCTGGACGCGGCTGCGGTCACCTTCGATGACCTTCACACCGACGCGCAGCGTGTCGCCGGGGCGGAATTCCGGGATATCCTTGGCGAGGGCCGCGATATTTTCGGCCTCGATCTGCTGGATCAAGTTCATGTAACTCAAGTCCTACTTTTCGCGTTGCGCACCAGAGGGCGGCTGGTCCCGAACGCCAATATGACGTTCCCAAAGGTCCGGCCGCCTTAGCCGTGTGTCATCTTCCGCCCTTTGTTTCCGCCAGGCGGCGATTTTCGCATGATCCCCCGATCGCAACACTTCAGGGATCGTGCGCCCTTCCCACAAAGCGGGCCGGGTATAGTGCGGATATTCGAGAAGGCCGCTTTCGAAGCTCTCTTCATCCCCACTGGAAGCCGCGCCCATTACTCCGGGAAGCAGCCGAATGCAAGCATCGAGCAGCATCAGCGCGCCCATCTCGCCGCCGGACAGGATGATGTCGCCCATGCTGATCTGCTCAACTGGCCGAGCTTCGAAAATCCGCTCGTCAAAGCCCTCGAACCGCCCGCACAATATCGTCGCGCCCGGACCCGCCGCCAGTTCGCGCACGCGGGTCTGGGTGATCGGCTTGCCACGCGGCGTCATGGCGATCACCGGCAGATTCGGCCCCTGCTTCAGCGCATGATCGACAGCCAGCCCCAAGATGTCGGCGCGCAGCACCATCCCTGCGCCACCGCCCGCAGGCGTATCATCGACGGTGCGGTGCTTGTCGGTCGCAAAATCCCGGATATGGATCGGATCGCACGACCATTTTCCTTCCGCCAGAGCGCGCCCGGCCAGCGACACACCCAACGGTCCCGGAAACATCTCCGGATAAAGCGTCAATATTTGCGTCCGAAAACTCACGCCTTGCGCTTGCGCAGCCACGCCGCGGACATGCCCCCCAGCAACGACACGATGCCGCCTGCCATCAGGGCGATGCCGATCGCACGCAACAGATCGGCAAAGGGCCGCTCCGGGTTCATCAGGGCAGGCAAAAGAAACAGCAAGGGAATAGGGATGACCAGCGCCACCGCCGCGCCGATCTTCAACGCGCGCTTCCATGGCATGGTGAACAGGCGCCACCCTGCGGCGATCATCATCAGCAGATAGAGGGCGGTAAGGATTTGGGGCATCAGCGACCGCCGATCAAGCCGCAAAGGCCGCTTCGATCACGGCCCGTCCGTCCGAGATCGTGACCGCATGCATCGGCGCCATGAAGCGTTTGCCGTTGGGCCGTTCGACCTCGATGATATCGCCAGCGCCGAAATTCTCGATCGCGACGATATTGCCCAGCCCCTCACTCTCGCTGGAGAAACAGGGCAGGCCGATGAGGTCGGCATGATAATATTCGCCCTCCTCCAGCGGAGGCAGGGCAGATCGGGGAACGGTGAGTTCCGTCCCGCGCAGGGCTTCGGCCGCACTTCGGTCATTGACCTCGGCGAAACGCGCAACCGCGCCATTGGAACCGGCGCGCACCGACTTCAACGTCAGCTTGGCACCCGCAGCGTCGAAGCTCTTGTAGGATTTGAGCGTTTCCACGCCTTCCCCGAAGAGCTTCAGACGAACCTCGCCCGCCACCCCATGCGCGCCGATGATGACGGCGAGCGTAAGGGCGCGCGAAGAGGCTAGCCCCTCCCCTTCAGGTTCAACCGAGTCACGTGCCTCGGTTGAAGGGTTGGGCTGGGGGGTGCCGGGTGCGGAGCCATTGCCAGCCCCCACCCCCGGCCCCTCCCCTGAAGGGGAGGGGTGATTACCCATTTAGCCTTCAGCCTGTTCTTCAGAAGCGGCTTCGGGAGCAGCTTCTTCAGCGGCAGGCGCTTCTTCGACAGCCGGAGCTTCTTCAACCGCAGGAGCGGCGGCGGCCTCAGCGGCAGCAGCCTTGGCGGCTTCGGCAGCTTCAGCGGCTTCCGCAGCCTTCGTGGCGCGATCTTCGGCGCGATCCTTGGCCTTCTGGCCCGGCTCAGCCTTCTTCGGGTTGCTGCGAGCAGCGCGCTCCTTCACGCCAGCGGCGTCCAGGAAGCGGGCAACGCGGTCGGTCGGCTGCGCGCCAGCGGCAACCCAGTGCTTCGCACGCTCAACGTCGATCACGACGCGCTTCTCGTCGCCCTTGGGCAGGACGGGGTTGTAGCTGCCGATGCGCTCGATGAACTTGCCGTCACGCGGGGCGCGGCTGTCAGCCACGACGATGCGGTAATAAGGACGCTTCTTGGAACCACCGCGCGAAAGACGAATGGACGTTGCCATGCTGTTTTTGACCTTTCTACTCTAATCTATTTAGCTTCAATTCGTCATCCCAGCGAAGGCTGGGATCTTGTGCCTGAGATCCCAGCCTTCGCTGGGATGACGGGCTATTTCTTCATGAAATTCTGAAACCCCGGCGGCAGGTTGGGCATATTGCCCCCGCCCCCAAGGCCACCCAATCCACCAAGACCGCCAAGGTCCGGCGCGCCACCCGCGCCGCCCATCAGCTTGTCCATGCCACCGCCGGTGAACATCTTGGCAAGGCCCTTCAATCCGCCCATCTTGCGGATTTTCTTCATCGCCGTTTCCATCTCCTGATGCATTTTCAGGAGCTTGTTGACTTCCTGCACGGTGCGGCCGGAGCCCTTGGCGATGCGAATCTTGCGCTTGGCGTTGATCAGGGCGGGCTTTTCCCGCTCCTTGAGCGTCATGGACCCGATCATCGCGTCGAGATGAATCAGCGTCTTGTCGTTGGCGCCGCTTGCCGCCATCGCCGCCTGCGCCTTCTTGAGGCCCGGCAGCATGCCCGCCAGCGCGCCAAGGCCGCCCATGCGCCGCATCTGATTAAGCTGGCTGCGCAGGTCGTTCATGTCGAACTGACCCTTCGCCATCTTCTTGGCGAGCTTATCCGCTTCCTCGGCGTCGATGCTCTCAGCCGCGCGCTCGACCAGCGACACGACATCGCCCATGCCAAGAATGCGCTGCGCCACACGCGCGGGATGGAAAGGCTCGATCGCGTCGAGCTTTTCGCCCGTGCCCGCAAATTTGATCGGACGACCCGTCACTGCGCGCATCGACAGCGCCGCACCACCGCGCGCATCGCCGTCCATACGGGTCAGCACCACGCCGGTCAGCGGCACCTGTTGGGTAAAGCTGGTCGCGACATTCACCGCGTCCTGTCCGGTCAGCGAATCGACCACCAGCAGGATTTCCGCCGGGTTCGAGACGTCGGCCACCGCCTTCATCTCGTCCATCAGCGCCTGATCGACGTGCAGACGGCCCGCCGTGTCGAGCATTACCACGTCGAAGCCCTGAAGCTTCGCCGCCTGCAACGCGCGCTTGGCGATATCGACCGGCTGCTGGCCCGCCACGATCGGCAGGGTGGCGACATCGGTCTGCGTGCCCAGCACCGCCAGCTGCTCCTGCGCAGCGGGGCGCTGGACGTCGAGCGACGCCATCAGCACCTTCTTGCGCTCTTTTTCCTTCAGGCGCTTGGCGATCTTGGCGGTGGAGGTGGTCTTGCCCGACCCCTGCAGGCCGACCATCATGATGACGGCGGGCGGGCTGACGTCGATCAGCAGGTCGGACGTTTCAGAACCGAGCGTCTCGGTCAGCGTGTCGGAGACGATCTTGACGACCATCTGCCCCGGCGTGACCGACCGCAGCACATCGCTGCCCACGGCCCGCTCGGTCGCCTGATCGACAAACTGGCGCACCACCGGCAGCGCGACGTCGGCCTCCAGCAGCGCGATTCGCACCTCGCGCATCGCGGCGCGGACATCGTCCTCCGTCAGCGCACCGCGCCCACGCAGCTTGTCGAATACCCCGCTCAGACGATCGCTTAGCGAATCGAACATCATCACCTCATTTGGGCCAAAAAGCCCGGAAAACTGCGCCACCCCGCCAAACGACAAAATCGCCGGCGGGCGAAACCTCGCCGGCCAGCGTCCATCCGGTGCTCCCTTGTGAGCGCCATGGATCTGTCAGGGTATCGAACGGCGAACCGCCCAAATTGCGATGTGCCCCTTAGCGGAACGGAGGGAGGGATGCAACCGCCCCCCCCTCCGTCATGCCAGCGAAGGCTGGCATCTCAGGACAAGTCGCGCGCGCTCGCCCGAGATCCCAGCTTCCGCTGGGATGACGAGGATCTGGGATGTCGGGATGCAGACTCGCCTTTTCCTCCCACACCCCCTACATGCGCGACCATTATGGGCCGATTTTCCAAAATGCACGGACTGGGCAATGACTTCGTCGTGATCGACGCGCGCGAGGATGCCGTCGAAATGACCGCCACACGCGCCCAAGCCATAGCCGACCGCCACGCAGGCATAGGCTGCGACCAACTGATCCTCATCGGCCAATCCGATCGCGCCGACGTGTCCATGCGCATCTTCAACAGCGACGGCGGCGAAGTCGAAGCCTGCGGCAATGCCACCCGCTGCGTGCCCCTGTTCGTGGGCCGCGACGTGCTGATCGAAACCAGGGCAGGACTGCTGGAAGCCAGGGCCATCAATGGCGGCGCTACCGTTGATATGGGCGCGCCCCGGCTCGACTGGGACGCAATCCCCCTCGCCTACGCGATGGACACGCTGACCATGCCGGTCAGCTGGGAAGACCTCCCCGCCCCCGCCGCCGTGAATGTCGGCAACCCGCATGTCGTCTTCTTCTGCAACGATATGAACGGTGTGAACTTCGACCGATTAGGCCCGCTGATCGAGACCGATCCGCTCTTTCCCGCCCGCGTCAATGTGAACTTCGCGCAGGTCATCGGCGACAATCATATCCGCCTGGTCGTGTGGGAACGCGGCGCTGGCCTCACCCGCGCCTGCGGCACCGGCGCCTGCGCAACAGCCGTCGCAGCCGTGCGCCGCAAGCTCGTCAGCGGCCCGACACGCGTGACCCTGCCCGGAGGCGACCTCGTCATCGATTGGCAGACCGGCGGTCCTATCATGATGACTGGTCCAGCCACTCACGTCTTCGATGGCGAGGCCGACTGGAACCACTTTTAGAGCATGAGCGGCCCGCAGATCATCACCCTCGGCTGCCGCCTGAACATCGCGGAGAGCGAAGCCATCCGCGAGATGGCGGGTGGGCAGGATGACCTGATCGTCGTCAACAGCTGCGCGGTAACCGCAGAAGCGGTACGTCAGACACGCCAAGCCATCCGCCGCGCCCGCCGCGAACGGCCAGAGGCGAGGATCATGGTAACGGGCTGCGCAGCGCAAACCGAGCCGGAAACCTTCGCCAAAATGGCGGAGGTCGACGCGGTGATAGGCAATCGCGAGAAACTCGACCCCTCCCACTACCCGTCATCCCAGCAAAAGCTGGGATCTCAGGCCCAACACCGTTCCCTCCCGCCCGAGACCCCAGCCTCCGCTGGGATGACGGATGTGTTTGGAGCAACGGAAAAAGTCCAGGTCTCCGACATCATGGCCGTCCGCGACACGGCGCCGCACATGGCCAGCGCCTTTGCCGAGCACGCCCGCGCCTTCCTCGAAGTGCAAAATGGCTGCGACCATCGCTGCACCTTCTGCATCATCCCCTATGGCCGGGGAAACAGCCGCTCCGTCCCCGCAGGCGCCGTCATCGACAAGGCGAGCGAGCTTGTGGAGGCAGGCTATCAGGAGATCGTGCTCACCGGCGTCGACGTCACCAGCTATGGCCCCGACCTCCCCGGATCACCCTCGCTCGGCCTGCTGGTCGAACGCATCCTGAAAGCCGTGCCCGCCCTGCCCCGCCTGCGCCTGTCCTCGATCGACAGCGTGGAGATTGACGATCGGCTCTTCGACCTCATCGCCCATGAGCCGCGCATGATGCCGCACCTCCATCTCTCGCTCCAGGCAGGCGACGACATGATCCTCAAGCGCATGAAGCGCCGCCACAGTCGCGCCGACGCCATCCGCATAGTTGAGCGCCTTAAAGCTGCCCGCCCCGCCATCAGCATCGGCGCGGACATCATCGCCGGTTTCCCGACCGAGGATGAGGCGATGTTCGAAAACAGCCTGAAGCTGGTCGAGAAATGCGCCATCGTCCACGGCCATATCTTCCCCTACTCCCCGCGCGCAGGCACACCCGCCGCCCGCATGCCCCAAGTCGATCGTGCTACGATAAAGGCCCGCGCCGCCCGCCTCCGCTCGGCCTGCGAAGCGCAGCGCCAGCAATGGCTGCAAAGCCTCATCGGCAGCCCCCAGTCCGTGCTGGTCGAGCGCAACGGTCTCTCGGGCCACGCGGAAAATTTCGCCCCGGTGCGCTTCGAAACGCCCCAATCCCCCTCTTGCATCACGTGGGCAACGATCACGGCGCTTGAGAATGGCGTGCTGATCGCGCAAGAGGCTCGGCAATGACTGAACCCGGCACCAGCTGGCGCGACCGCCTCTTCGGCGGCTTGAAGCGCACCTCCGACAAGCTCGGCGAAAACCTCACCGGCATCTTCACCAAGGCCGCTCTGGACGACCAAACGCTCGACGAGATCGAGGAAGCGCTGATCATCAGCGACCTTGGTCCCGCCATGGCCGCCCGCGTGCGTGACCGCCTGTCCGAAGGCCGTTACAATCGCGAACTGACAGAAGACTATCTGCGGGAGATCATCGCGGAGGAGATCGAGAAGGTTCTCGCCCCGGTCGCGCGTCCGCTGGAGATCGAAGCCTTCCCCCGCCCGCAAGTCATCCTCGTCATCGGCGTCAATGGCTCCGGCAAGACCACCACCATTGCCAAGCTCGCCAATAATTTCCTGGAGCAGGATTATGGCGTGATGCTGGCGGCGGGCGACACGTTCCGCGCTGCCGCGATCGGGCAGTTGAAGGTGTGGGCGGATCGCCTCGGCATCCCCATCGTCGCGGGCAAGGAAGGCGGCGACGCGGCGGGCATTGTATTCGACGCGGTCAAACAGGCAACCGCGACCGGCATTGACGTGCTGATCGTCGACACGGCGGGCCGCCTTCAGAACAAGACCGAGCTCATGGACGAACTCGCCAAAATCCGTCGCGTCCTTGGCCGGTTGAACCCGGCCGCACCCCATGACGTTGTGCTGGTGCTGGATGCCACCACGGGACAAAATGCGTTGAACCAGATCGAGGTTTTCAAGGAGGTCGCGCAAGTCACCGGCCTCGTCATGACGAAGCTGGACGGCACCGCGCGAGGCGGCGTGCTGGTCGCGGCGGCGGAGAAATATCGCCTGCCCATCCATGCTATCGGCGTCGGCGAAAAGATCGAGGATCTGCGCCCCTTCGATGCCGGGGACATGGCGCGCGCGATCGCAGGAACAGCCTATGCGCGGTAAATTCCCCGCCTCCCTCATCCCAGCGGAAGCTGGGATCCCATGCCTGTACGGCATAACCCAGCTTCATAAGATCCCAGCTTCCGCTGGGATGACGGACCATGCACAATGACTGACACCAAACCCACCCACGGCGGCAACCTGAGCCTAGCGCTCGACTTCGGCCCACTGCTCGCCTTCTTCCTGAGCTACAAGGGCGCGGGCTGGATTTGGGGTCCCGGCAATCCGATTACCGCGATGACCCTCAGCACGGCAGCCTTTATGGCAGCGATCGTCATCGCCGTGATCATTTCGAAGATAAAGCTTGGCCGCGTGTCGCCCATGCTGTGGCTGTCGGCGATGCTCGTGCTCTTTTTCGGCGGCCTCACCATCTATTTCCAGGATCAAAGCTTCATCCAGGTGAAGCCGACGATCATCTACAGCTTCTTCGCCCTGATGCTGTTCGGCGGACTGCTGCGGGGCAAGGCGCTGCTCAAATATCTGCTGCTAGCCGCCTATGACGGCCTCACTGACGAAGGCTGGCGCAAGCTGTCGCGCAACTGGGGCTTCTTCTTTGTCGCTATGGCGGTCGCCAATGAAGTGATGCGCCACTCGATGAGCTTCGACGCTTGGTTGGCGGTGAAAGTCTGGGGCGTCACCGTCGTCTCGCTGCTCTTCGCCCTCGCCAATATCCCGATGCTTACGCGCCACGGACTGACGCTAGGTAACAATATCGACAGCGAGGAAATCGGCGAAACCACCCCGCCGCAGGGGTGATGTAGGCCCCTTACACCACCGCACTCCTTCGCAGGAGCGCATCATATAAAGCGCAGGGCGGAGCCAGCCTCAACCAGCCCCGCCCGCGTCATAAATCAACCGCCGTTGAAGTTCACCATGCAGTAGAGCATCGGCAACGACAGCAAGGTGTTGATGCGCGAAAACATCATGGCCGTGGTCGCCGCCTTGGCCTTCACCGCATCCTCGGCAGGCACGATACCCAGCGCCTTTTTCTGGTTCGGCCAGATGATGAACCACACATTGAACGCCATCACCAGCGCCAGCCACATGCCCACGCCGATCAGCACGAAACCCTGCTGAAGTGTCAGCGCTTCCACCAGATAGGCACTGCGCCAGGCGATGGTTGCCCCGGTCAGCACGGTCAGCGCCGCGCCCCAGCGGAAGAAGAACAGGGCCGAAGGCGCGATGAACTTCGACACGCCCGGCTTCAGTTCGGCCGGAACCTTGGGCATGGTTGGGATCTGGACGAAGTTGAAATAATAAAGAAGGCCGATCCACACGATACCGAAGAACAGGTGGAGCCAGCGCAGGATCGCCTGCTCGGGAATCGTGTTTGCCGGAACCGAGAAAATCACCACGAGCGCAAACACCAGCCCCACGGCGAGCACCAGATGCAAATTACCGAAGAATTTTGCCATTGATCCGTCCCCTATTATCCGGCCGCTATTTGTGAACGGCCTGACCGATGATTCTATGTCATCGTTACGCTGCTGTCACATGGATATTTCCATGCAGCTAAACGAAAATATCCTGTTTTCCGCAGTGCAATAAGGCTGCTACGGGGCCGGGACCCTTTCGGTGGCATGCCCGTTATGCCGCCATCCATCCCAAGAACCCGAGGAGTTCCAATATGGCCTTTGTGCTGCCCAATCTGCCTTACCCCAAGGATGCCTTTGGCGACATTCTTTCGGTTGAAACCTTCGACTATCACCATGGCAAGCATCACAATGCCTATGTCGTGAAGGCGAATGAACTGGTCGCAGCCGATCCCACCCTGCAGGGCAAGTCGCTCGTTGAACTGATCAAGAGCAGCAAGGGGGCACTGTTCAATCAGGTCGGACAGATCTGGAACCACACATTCTATTGGCTGTCGCTGTCGCCGGAAAAGAAGCAGCCGACCGGCACGCTGCTCGCCCTCATCAACGAAGGCTTCGGCTCGGTTGATGCCCTGCTCGAAAAGCTGAAAGCGGAAGCCGTCGGCCATTTCGCCAGCGGTTGGGCCGCGCTGATCCTGAAGGACGGGAAGCTGGAAGTCACCAGCTATCATGACGCCGACACGCCGGTGGCGCACGGCCATACGCCGCTGCTGATCCTCGATGTCTGGGAACATGCCTATTATATCGACTATCGTAACCTGCGCCCCAACTATGCCGAGCGCCTGTTGAAGGACGCGATCGATTGGGATTTCGTGGCGCTGAATCTGGACGGTGAAGGCGCGAGCCGCGCTGACCAGCCGGGCTGATGCTTGTAACGCCGTCCGCCGCCTGGAAGTCGCGGCGGACGGCGCCTCCCTCGGTCAATATCCCCCGGAAAGAACGGATTATTAACGGCGCCGTGCGAAAAGCATCTTATCCTATGTTTGGAAATGGCCGATGGACCTGCATCAATTACAAAGCCAACATGACGCGCTTGACGTAGCCGCCGATGGATTTTTGCAGCTGATTTCCGATAATGCCACGCCTCGCCAGCTTGGCACCTTCCGCTGGCAGTTTGCCCGGCAATTAATGTCTCACCTCGCCCTGGAAGACAATATCTTCTATCCCGCGATGCAGCGGCAGGCGCATGCCCCCCTGCGGGAAACGGCAGCGCGGCTGCAAGCGGAAATGGCGCCGCTGGCGCTGGACTTCACCCACTATATGTCCCGATGGAGCGATGATCGCATTGCGCGCGAATGGCCCGAATTTTGCCGCGAAAGCCGCCAGATCATCGATGCCTTGCTCAACCGGATGCGCAAGGAAGAGAAGCTGCTGATGCCCCTGCTCGCCCAAGCGGGGCTGGAGCCACCGCTCAAACAGGCTAGCTGACCCTGCCAACGGCCGGGGCCAGACCCAAGCTTCGCGCGACTTCGTCCAGATCAACGCCCGGCCGGACCAGCAGCCAGTCCCGCGCCTGCGCGCCATTGACCACGGTCACCGCCCCCTTGGGACAAACACCGAGGCAATTCACCTCGATAACCCCCGCCGCCGCCTTGCGCCCTTTCTTCAGCGACAACCGCCTCCGTAGCGCCTTGGCGAGCCGCTCGTCCCCATCGGGACCAAATCCCCCATCCAGCTTCTTCGAACATTTGCGGCAGACCAGCACCGCATTCCGCCAGTTGGACCGGACATGATCCTTCAATCCACCGTCTCCCGCGGCTTCCACGTTCGCCGTTCCTCCGCCGACCGCAGCACTTCATAGGCGGCCTGAATCGTCTGGAAACGGACGGCGGCGTCCACGTCGCCCGGCTTCACGTCGGGGTGATATTCCTTGGCCAGACGCCGCCAGCTCTTCTTCACCGCCTCGAAATCGGCATCGTCCTCCAGCTCCAGCGCTTTCAGAGCGTGCAACTCGTCCCGCGACCGGCTGCCGTCACCCGGGCCGCCCCAGCCATGATAGGCGCTGCCTTGATAGCCGCCTGCATCGCGGCGCTCGGCGCGCTCGCGCTGCTCCCGCTCTTCCTTGTCCAGCCCCTGAAAATAGTCCCAGTTGCGGTTATACTCACCCGCATGGTCAGAACAGAAATACCAGCGTTCCGGGCTGTTGGGCGACTTGGGCGCGGGGCAGTTGCCCGGCTGGTCACAGCCATATCGATCGCACATGCGCACCTGTTGCGCCTCACGCGATGCGCCATAGCTGCGCCAGCGGGGAAAGCCCCAGTCATTTGATCGGCTGCTTCGTGCCATCGGTCCCAATTAGGTAAGCCGCAGGCAGAACGCCACCCCGGCGGTTCATGAAATTACTGCTATCTCCATCCTCCCCGCGCGAAGCGGGGGGAGGATTCTAATGCCAGAGGGCCTGTAAGCCGGGTCCTGTCCACCATGTCACCATGGATGGGCGGCCATTCCTCTAGGAGACGGATTGCTCCGTCCCTCAAGCAACCAACCCGGGCGGTCTCAGCCGAAACTGGCCTAGCGGTTCATCCTTGCAGACTGGCCGCGCGCCGCCCCTATTCGGTCTTGCTCCCGGTGGGGTTTACCGTGCCGCCTTCCGTTGCCGGAGACGCGGTGCGCTCTTACCGCACCCTTTCAATTTCGCGGGGCCGAAACCTTCGCGACCTGCTTTCTGTTGCACTGTCCCTTGGATCACTCCAGCCGGCCGTTAGCCGGCACCGTCATTTCGTGGAGCCCGGACTTTCCTCGCCGTGGAAGTTACCCGCCACGCCGCGGCCGCCCGGCCCTCTGGCAAGGCGGGCCATACACGGACTCCGCGCGCCCGTCATCCCCGCTTATTCATCGCCCCTCGGCTTTGGCAGCAACAATGCGAGCAGGATCGCGCGGCATTCGCCATCGATCACCCCGTCGATCAATTCCGGCCGGAAGCGCCGCTGGAACGCGATCACTGCCGCATCAGGCTCGGCAATATCATAGCCAAAGCGCTCCAGCGCCAGCAGGAAAGCGCTGTCGGACCAAAGCGGGTCCATCAGGTTGCGGGTGGGACGCGGCAACGCCAGACGCAACCGGGCCAGTCGCCACCAGGGGAAAAGCTCGCCCGGGTCCTGTTTGCGCGCCGGGGCGACGTCGCTATGCCCGACGATATTGCCGCGCGTGATGCCGTGACGTTGCACGATGTCATGCATCAGCGGGACGAGTGCCTCAATCTGCGCGTCGGGAAAGGGGCGATAACCCCATTCATGCCCAGGATTGACGATTTCGATCCCGATACTCGCCGAATTGACGTCATCCGTGCCGCGCCAGTGGGACCGGCCCGCATGCCAGGCCCGTCTGGCTTCATCGACCATTCGGACGATCTTACCCTCTTCGGTGACGACATAATGCGCGGAAACCTTGGATTCCGGACTGGCCATCCAGTTGATCGCGCTCTGGGCGTCCGGCATGCCGGTATAATGCAGCACCAGCATGGATATGGGCAGCTTGCGGTCGTCGAAATTGGGCGACGGCGTTTCGATCATTGGAATGTCGCTCATCGGAAACCCGCAACCATCATCTGTCCTCGCCGCGCCGCATCAGGACGGGCAACTGCCGCAGACAATGGCCGAGAGCGAATGGCCGATCAAGCGCAAGCATTTCCCCGATCCAGTATCGGGAACGGGATGTGCGCGAAATCCTGGTCAGATGGCGCGACGAAGGGCCTCGTCGCTGTTCCGCGCCGTTTCCAGCCGCCGCGCATATCCCCCGCGAAATTCGGGATGGGGAATGAAATCTTCGCTATGGCCGATCACGGTCTCACCCGCCCCCAGCAACAACACCGACTTTTCCTGGCTATGGCGCGTCAGAAGGCGGAATACCTCCTGCCGTCGTTCCGCTGTGAAATAAAGCAGCACATTGCGGCAAAGGAGCAGGTCATATTCACCCGATGGGGCCTTCGCATCGAACAGATTGTCCGTCCGGAAATCGATCATCCGGCGCAGTTCCGGGCTGGCGCGCCAGTTGTCCCCAACGGGTTCGAACCATTTGATCAGGTCCCCGACGGCGAGACCGCGCTGAACGTCCATCTGCGAAAAGACGCCGCTGCGCGCCTGTTCAATAGCGGCGGTCGAAATGTCCGTCGCCAATATTTCGATGCGCCAGCCACGCCAGCGGGCGATGTCGTTGCGCAATTGAATCGCTAGGGAATAGACTTCCTGACCCGTGGAGCAGCCCGCGCTCCAGATCCGCAGCATCCGGTCCCGCCGATCCGCATAAAAGGAGGGCAGGATATGCCGGTGGATCATGTCGAAGATCTGGAGATCACGGAAAAAGCTGCTTTCGTTGTTGAGCAGCGCGTTGATCACCTCATCTTCCAGCCGGGGATCACGATTGCCCAGCAGACGGGCGGCCAGTTCGTCCATGTCGGCAAGACCATGGGTGCGCATGACCGGCTTCAGCGCCGTTTCCATCCGCCATGCGCGGCTTTCCGACAATATCTGCCCGGTGCGCGCCTCCAGCAGAGCCGAAAAGATGCGGGCGGCGCCGCTCGAGGATGAATCGGTCGAAAGGGTCAATGTGTCAAACCTCTGCTCTTTCCGCGCCGCGCGACAAAATCCATGATGGCATAGGGGTCCAGCAACGCGCAGCTGAGTCCAGCCGCTGTCACCGATCCCGGCATGCCCCAAACGACGCTGCTCGTTTCATTCTGCGCTACGATCCAACCGCCCGCGGCAACGATGTCATGTCCGCCGACCGTGCCGTCACGGCCCATCCCGGTCAGGACGACGCCTGCCGCGCCCGCCCCATAGGCTTCGGCCATGGTAGTGAACATCGGATCGACGCCGGGCAGGTTTCCCGCAGGCGTGCGCTGGGGATTCAACGTGACCATCACCCGCCCATACAGCCCCCGGCGGACCTGCAAATTGGCGTCGCCGGGCGCGACATAGATGGTGTCGGGCACCAGCATTTCGCCCTGTTCGCCAACCTTCACCCGCAGGCTGGTCATCCGGGCGAGTTGCTGGACGAAATAGGATGTGAAGCTGACCGGCAAATGCTGGGTCAGCAGGATCGGCACGCCCAGCGGCTCGGTCATACCGGCGAACAACTGGCCCAGCGCGTGGATACCGCCTGTCGAAGCGCCGATGCCCAGACAGGCAAGCGGGGCGGTCGCCTTGCTCGCGGCCATCACGACCGGCTGCGCTTCCCCCCCTTGTTGCGTGTTTGTGCCGAACAGGCGCGACAACCGATCGATCAGCGATTGGGGAAACTGTTCACCAAAGCTGCCACTGCCGGGCTTTGCGAAAATGTCGCTTGCCCCCAGTGCCAGCGCCTCAACCGCGGCTCCGCTGCCTTCCTGGCAATTTCCGGAAAGGATGACCACCTTGCCGCTGGGATTCGCGCGAAGAAGGGCGGGAAGCGCCGACAATCCGCTCTGCCCCGGTAACTCGATGTCCAACAGGACCAGGTCGACCTCATGCGCAGCCAAATAACCCAACGCATGTTCGGCGCTATTGGTCTTGTGAACCACCGAAAATGCCGGATCACTATCCAGGATACGCGCGATCATTGTCCGCACGACGACGGAATCGTCGACAACCATCGTGCGGACCTGCGGTCTGCTCTGGCTGGCCAGGATAGGCGTGACGGCGGACATTGATGGGCTTTCTGGCGACAGGAAAGGACTGGGGCGAATCAGCGAATCAACGGTTCAGATGACGCCCACGATCGACAGCTTGCTTTCCAGTGTCTCGCGATCGAACGGCTTCATCACATATTCGTCGGCCCCCGCCTCCACGGCTGCCTTGATATGGCTGATGCCGTTTTCAGTGGTGCAGAAGATGATCTTCGGCCGAGCGGTTACCTTCGCGGTGGAAAGCGCCTGAAGAAATTCCATGCCGCTCATGACCGGCATGTTCCAGTCCAGCAGGACCACGTCCGGCGCTGCGGCTTCGCATTGGGTCAGTGCATCCTGCCCATCCACCGCTTCACTTACCGACAGATCAAGTGATTCCAGGATATGCCGTGCAACTTTGCGGATGACTTTCGAATCATCGACTACCAGACAGTTTTTCATGAAGCGTCCCTTGGATTTTTCCCGTGCAGGAAAGATTAGCCACCAAAGCCGAGTAATTCGTAAACGAGCCGGGAATTTATGCGGCCTGTGCCAGCAGGCCGGTTTCGATGAAACTTGCCAGCGAAACCAGCAGGTGCGGATGCCCATCCTGTTCGACGATCGCCCGTGCATAAGGTGCCCAGGCCTTGTCCAACTGCCCACGCAGCGGCAGGTCGCCTTCGGGCACCTGGCAAATATCATGCACCGCATCCACCATCAGGCCATAACTGTGCCCACTGATGTCGGCGATGATCGCCAGGCCCCGCCGATCCGGCGGCGTGGGCGCGCCATGGATCAGGGCGGGCACGTCGATGATCGTGAGCACGCGGCTGCGCAGGGCCGACAGCCCCGCCACATGCCCCAGCATGCCCGGCACGGGCGAAATGTCGGCCAGCTTCACGACCGCCTCGACCTCATTGGCGGCCACGGCGACGCGGGTGTCCGCCAATGTCGCCAGAAGGTAAAGCTGCTCCATAAAACCCTCCTTAGCGCCGGTTGCCAGTGATGGCCGCCATCAGGGCGTCCTGATCATAGCGGTAGATGCTGCCATCTTCTGGCCCTGCCGGTTTTGGTGACGCGCGCAGTTGAACGATGCGGCATCCCAATATCTCGGCCGCCTGCGTCAGGTCACGGTCAGAACAAAGAACCACGTCCGCCGGATCGACGGCCTCACCTTGGGGCAGGCCCAGAAGGACTTCATGGCCCGCCTGACGGAGCAAGGGCGCCAATATCTCACGCGTCCAGCCATCCTCACTGTCAGCAAGGACGCACCGTCCCCGAACGCGTCTTGCGAAGCCACTATCTGGCAGGGCGGCAAACAGTGCGAAGGGATTAAGGACCTCAAGATGTTCGCCATCGACCATGGCGACGCCGCTCAGCACGCCTTGCAGGGCGACCATGTCGGGCACGGCAGGCATTTCCACGATATCGAGAACAGCGGCGACCGGATAACAGGCTTCCTGATTGCCATCGCGTAGCCGCAGCGCCGAAACATGATCGGCAGTAAATTTATGCGCACCGTTGGCCACCGGCACCAGCCGTCCATCCAGCCGCACAAAGGCATGGGCGCCCGAACGGCCGAAGAGCGATGCCTCCACATCCTCTACCCGCTCGACCAGAGACAGCTTGATCAGCCGCCGTTCGCCCGACAGCTCCTCAAAGCGCAGGGCCGACACCATCTCGACCCGGACAGCGCCATCGTCATTGTCATCGGCCTGATCATTTGCCCGTTCATCCGCAACATTCGGCAGGCGCGCGGCATTGGCGAGGCCTGCCGCGTCTAGCAGCAGCATCGGCTTGCCATTGTCGGGCAGCGTCATGCCCGCATAGACGCCGGTCGCCATGACCAGCGGAGACGCGGGACGAATAACCAGTTCCTCATGATTATCGACAGCGGCGACACCCAGGGCGAAGGGAACGCCGGTCGCGGATCGCACCACCATGATTGCGCGCGGTCCCGGCTGGACGGACTTTTCCATCCCCAGCACATCTTCCAGATCGATCATCGAATGACGCACCGACCGGATCGTGGCGATCTTCGCGCCACCGACTTCGGCGACGTGCAGCGTCTCGTTATTATCGTGCAGTATCTCGACCACCGCCGCGCGCGGAATGGCGAAGTGCAGCCCGCCAGACCGGATGATGAGGCCCGGAATGATCGTCAGCGTCAACGGAACGCGCAGCACGATCCGCAATCCCCGTCCCAGCTCATTGTGCAGCGCGATGACGCCGCCGATCCGCTCCACATTGGCGCGAACCACGTCCATCCCGACCCCCCGGCCCGATATCGCGGTTACGTGGCTGGCGGTCGACAGCCCGGCATGGAAGATCAGCTCCAGCTTTTCCGCCTCGCTCATTCTGGCGGCGGCATCGCGGGTCAGCTTGCCTGCTGAGACTGCCTTTTCCACCAGGCGCCCGGTATCGATACCCTGCCCGTCGTCGCTGACTTCGATCACGATCTGGTTGCCCGACTGTCGCGCCTGCAACTTCAGCGTTCCGGCTTCCGGCTTGCCCAGCGCCTTGCGCCGCTCGGGCGTTTCGATGCCATGGTCGATGCTGTTCCGCACGATGTGGGTCAGTGGATCGACCACCATCTCCACCATCTCGCGATCCATTTCGACATCACCGCCCTCAAGGACCAGGTCTATCCTCTTGCCCAGTTCGCGGCCCAGGTCACGCACCATGCGCGGAATGGCGGTGAACAGCCGTTCCACGCGTTGCATCCGCGTCTTGGAAATGGCGTCCCGCATGTCGGCAACGCATGTGGAAAGCCGTTCGAAGCTGCTTTCCAGTTCGGGATCGCTCGATCGTTCGCGCAGCTTGCGGGACAGTTCATTGCGCGCCAGCACCATGTCCGACACGCCGTTCATCAACTGATCGATCAGCGACAGCGGCAATCGGATCGTCCGGGGCACCGCCTGCGCGCCACTCTGGCGCACGGCCTCAATCGCGGGAGCGACCTCTGCGGCCGCCGTTACTTCCTCGCGTGCGGCGAGGGCGCCAATCAGATAGTCGTCATTTTCATCCGGCAGCGCAGCGCCGATCGCCACCGCCTCGGCAAGTTCGGCGATCCGGTCCATAATGCCCAGCACAGCGCTGACCGTCGCCGGATCGGCGGTACGGTTTCCAGCGCGGATTTCCGACAGCACATCCTCGGCCGCATGGCTCAGCCGTTCAAATCGCGGCAGGTTCAAAAAGCCGCAGCTGCCCTTTACCGTATGGAAGAATCGGAAAATGGCGTCCAGCCGGTCGCGGTCGCTGGGGTCCGCCTCCCAGGCGACGACCTCGCCCGCCAGGGCTTCCAGCGTCTCCTGTGTCTCGGCTATGAATTCCTGAAGTAACTCGTCCATTCCCTTGGCCTTCACGGATGCGCGCGACGGCACCATGGGGACGGCGTGGTTAAAGGCTCGTTAAAGACGTTGAATAGCCAGCAAAAAGGGCGCCGCGATCATCATCGCGACGCCCTTTCCGGTTTGGAAAAGCGAAAGCTTAGTGATCCGCCTTCTTTTCGGCAGCATCTGCGGCCTTCTCGCCAGCTTCACGGGTCGCTTCAGCCTTGTTCTCCAAAGCGTCGGCGGCGTTCTCGGCAGCGTTTTCGGCATTGCCGGACAGGTTATCGGCCATCGCTTCCATATTATCGGCCTGGTTGTCGATGGCGTCCGCCTGATTCTCGTATGCGTTCTCGACCTTGTTTTCCTGCTTGGAATCGCACGCAGCAAGCGCGATCAAGCTGGCAAGGCCGAGGACTGAGACGATGGTTTTCACGGCGTGTTCTCCTGTTGCGCCCCCCTGGGGCTGACGTCATTCGGCAAGAATTCTGGCCTCGCAAAGCACCCAGAACTCTGACCGCGATCAACTGGTCGCACGGCAGATGGTTCCCGCCGCAGGCTCCTTTCGTCGCAGAAACGAATTATTTTTTCAGGTTGTCGCGGATTTCACGGAGCAGCAGCACTTCCTCCGGGGTCGCGACGGGTGCTTCATCGGGCTTGGGCATCAGCCTGTTCACGGCCCTCACCAGCAGAAAGATGATGAAGGCGAGGATAAGAAAATTGACCAGCACGGTCAGGAATTCGCCCCACCCCAACATGGCAACGCCTGCGCCCTTGAGGTCGGCATAGCTTTCCGGATTGCCCTTGAACCCGGCAGGTATGTCGCCAAGCCGGATGAAATAGCGGGAAAAGTCCGCCCCGCCGAACAGGTAGCCCACGACCGGCATGATCAGGTCATCGGTCAACGACTTGGTGATGGTGGCAAAGGCGCCGCCGATGATGACGCCGACGGCCAGGTCCATCACATTGCCACGGTTGATGAACGTCTTGAATTCGGAAATCAGTCCCATGTACGAACCCCTTGCCCTGATTACGTGTTTAACAGGATGAGCCGTTGCACCCGCTTCCACAACCACCTATTTCCGACATCGTAACAATGCCGAGGATGTTCCATGACGATCCTGCGCCGATTTTCTCCTGCCTTCCTTCTACCCTTGCTCACGGCGTTCGCGCTGTCGGCCTGCGGCATCAACAGCGTCCCCACTGCCGAAGAAGCGGCAAAAGCCAAATGGGCCGATGTCCAGGCGCAATATCAGCGTCGCTCAAACCTGATCGGCAACCTGGTCGCCACGGTGAAGGCAGCCGGAAAGCAGGAACAGGACACGTTGGTCAAGGTCACGGAGGCGCGCGCCAAGGCCACATCGGTGCAGGTCAACGCCGAGGATCTGTCCGACCCCGCCAAGGTTCAGCAGTTCCAGCAGGCACAGGCGCAACTGAGCCAGGGCCTCGGGCGACTCCTCGCGTCGGTTGAAGCGTACCCCGACCTCAAGACCAACCAGAATTTCCTCGACCTCCAGTCCCAGCTGGAAGGCACCGAGAACCGCATCGCGGTCGCCATTCGGGACTATAATGAGGCAGTCCGCGCCTATAATACGCGCATCCGCACCTTCCCCGACGCGATCGGTGCCAAGATCATTCATGGCGCCAAGCCGATGACCCCATTCCAGGCAACCACACCGGGAGCCGAAGAAGCGCCCAAGGTCGACTTCGGCAAGTAAGCGCCAGCGATGCTCCGCCGCCTGTTCCTGATCTTCGCGCTCCTGTCAGGGATGCTTGGCATGGCTCCGTCCGCCGGAGCCCAGAGCTTTCCGAAGTTCGACGACAAGGGCGTGGTGGATGCCGCCAACATCCTCGACCCCGCGCAGGAACAGGCGCTGAGCCAGAAGCTGATCGCGCAGAAGCAGGCGAGCGGGCGGGCGCTGGTGGTGGCGACCATTCCTGACCTTCAGGGCTACGACATATCGGACTATGGCTACCGCCTCGGCCGCGCCTGGGGGATCGGGGACAAGAATAACCAGGGCGTTTTGCTGATCATCGCACCCAATGAACGCAAGGTGAGAATCGAGGTCGGATATGGTGTCGAAGGCATACTGACGGACGCGCTGTCTTCGCAGATCATCCGCAACGCCATCACCCCCCGCTTCAAGGCTGGCGACATGGCGGGCGGCATCGATGCGGGCGTCGACCAGATCACGTCGCTGCTCTCCCTGCCCCCCGATCAGGCGAGAGCGCGCGCCGCGCAGGCGGAGGCCGAAGCCCGCCAGCAGGATAGCGGAGGCGGCGGCATCCTCGGCTTCTGGATCATGATGTTCTTTATCTTCTTCGTCCTGCTGCCGCTGCTGTCGCGAGCGCGGGGCGGCAAGCGCTATCGCCGTGGCGGCGGCGCGCCTGTCATCCTCTGGGGGCCGGGTATGGGCTCTGGATGGGGCTCTGGCGGCGGGGGCGGATCAAGCTGGGGTAGCGGCGGAGGCGGCGGTTTTTCCGGCGGTGGCAGCTTCGGGGGCGGTGGCGCCTCGGGGGGCTGGTGATGCAATTGCTGTTAAGCGAAGCCGACCACGACCTTGTTACCGCCGCCGTCAAGGAAGCGGAGACACACTCTTCCGGCGAAATCGTGACGATCGTCACCCGCCGTTCCGACAGCTATCATGATGTCGGCCTCAGTTGGGCGGTCGCGGCCATATTCCTAGCTTTGTCTTTCATGGCCGCATTCCCCGCGCAGCTGCGCGCCTTCCTATCCACTCTGCTGCTGGATTGGGAACATGAGCTTGCCGACTGGAAGCTCATCCTGGGCCTGACCGGCCTTCTCATCCTGAAGTTTCTCGTGGTGCGCTATCTGCTCGCCATCATGCCACTACGCATGCTGATGACGCCGCGCGCTACCAAGGCACGCCGGGTACGCCGCCGCGCGATCCTGCTTTTCCGCACCGCCGCCGAAGCGCGCACGCGCGGGCGCACGGGCGTCCTAATCTACCTGTCGCTTGACGAGCATCGCGCCGAGATCGTCGCCGACCGCGCCATCAACGAAAAAGTCGCGCCAGAGGCATGGGGCGAAGCCATGGCAGCACTGATCGATGCGATCCGGGCGGGCCAGCCCGGACAGGGCCTGGCAGAGGCCGTGCGTCAGGTCGGCACTGTCCTCGCGGCGCATTTCCCGCGCGAGCATGATGACATCAACGAATTGCCCGACAGGCTGATCGAATTATGAGTGAACAGGATATGGCCGCCCCGGAAGAAATCATGTGGGCTGGCCGCTTCATCACCGCCAAGCGTCGCGGCGGATGGGAATATGTCGGCCGGGCGCGCGGCATCCATGCCGCCGTTATCCTCGCCATCGACGAAGACGCAGACGGGCGGCGGCATGTGCTGCTGGTCGATCAATTCCGGGTTCCGCTCGGCCGCCGCTGCATCGAACTGCCAGCGGGCCTCGTCGGCGATGATGACGAAGGCGAGGCATCCGAACGCGCGGCCGCCCGCGAACTGGAAGAGGAAACCGGATACCGCGCCGGACGCATGCAGGCAGCTGGCGACTTTTACAGTTCGCCCGGCATGGTATCCGAAAGCTTCTGCCTTTTCCGCGCCTATGACCTGCAAAAGACGGGCGATGGCGGAGGCGTGGACGGGGAAGATATCCGCGTCCACCGCGTTCCGCTGGATCAATTGGCGGCGCAGATAGCCGTCTGGCGTACCGAGGGCTTTGCCATCGACGTCAAACTGCTGCTGCTCCTCGGTGCCGAGCTGAGCCGTTAAACGTCACGGCACTCGATACCAAGCGGCCACCCTCTCCAGCGCCAGCGTCAGGACCAACTTGCCCGCCCTGCTCGGCCATCCGAGCGCCCGCTCCGCCGCGACCAGCCCCTCGCCAGCGCAGGCTACCCGCCATAATATGTCGCTGAGCCCTGGTCCGGCGGCGGCGATAGCGGCATGGAAACGCTCCCGCGCCGACAGCTGAGCCATGCTGGGATCGGGCGCTCCTGAGCCACTCCTTGGGCCACCGATCGAAGGCGCCGCGTCCCATCGCATGGTAACGCGCGGCCCGAGCCCCGCCTTCTCCCAGTCAGCGCGCAACAATTCCCCCGCCCGGAAGCAACGCTCGCTCAGATGACCACGCGCATGCAGCCACGCCAGCGGCGATTCGCCGATATTCACCGCCACTGTCTGGACATGTCCTGCGGGGTCCTCGATCTTCTGCTCCACATATTGGCTTCGCATCGGCTTCCTCCTTATGCATGAATGATGCGAAGGGGCTTGCCACGACGAACCATTTGTAGGAAAGACTAAAAACCAAATAGGTAAAAAATCTGGAATAGGCATGATCACCCGGATTAGAGAAGTTCGAAAAGCCAAGGGTTTGACGCTGGAACAAGTCGCGGCGCTCTGCCGCCCTGCAACCACGGCACAGACGATCGGCAGGCTGGAAACCGGCACGCGAACCGTATCGGTCAACTGGTTGAACCGCATCGCCGACGCTCTGGGCGTTGGCTCGTCCGAGCTGGTGGCGCTGCCGGGCCAAAGCGTGGTGCCGGTCGCGGCATTGCTCGGCCCGGAAGGCGCCCGCGCGCCCACCCGCAGCCTGTCCTTCCCCCCACCCGTGCCCGCCGACGCGATGATCGGCGTCCAGGTATCCGCCAGCATCGGCGATTATCGCAGCGGCGACGAAATCTGGTGCCGCCGCATCGGCCCGGACGAATTTGCGAGCGCGCTCAATCGCGACATATTGCTGCCACGCCATGCCGGACGCTTCGTCTTTGGCAGACTGATCGGGAGAGAGGGTGACAAATTGCACATCCTGCCTCTGGGTAGCGGCAGCCGCCAACAGATCATCAGCGACCCACCCTGGGGGGCCGTGGCCGTTCAGTTGGTAAGACAATTGTAGCCAAAGCCGCGCTTCAGCCCTAACTCTCGATTAACCGCGATGCTTTAAGGGGGGCAGCATGACGCTGAATGTCCTTACGCTCTCGACCCTGTTCCCGGACATGAGCCGTCCGAATTTCGGGGTGTTCGTCGAACGGCAGGCGCGGGAACTCGCCAGCCGCCCCGACGTCAATGTCACGGTGATCGCACCGCTCGGGGTTCCCATCTGGCCGATCGGCCTTGGCAATCAATATGCGCCGCTCCGCGCCCTGCCGCGCAAGGAAAGGTGGCAGAACCTCACCGTCTACCGCCCGATTTTTTCGACGATTCCGAAGATCGGCGCGCGCTATAATGTCGGCAGCATGACACGCGCGATCCTGCCGCTGGTACGCCATCTGCATGAACAGCAGCCCTTCGACGTGATCGACGCCAGCTTCTTCTTCCCCGACGGCCCAGTGGCGCAGCGCCTGTCACGCGCCCTCGGCATCCCCTATTCCGTCAAGGCGCGCGGCGCCGACATCCATTATTGGGGCAAACGGCGCGACACGCGCGGCATGGTGAAACGCGCCGGGGCGGAAGCGGCGGGCCTGCTCGCCGTGTCCAGCGCAATGCGCCGGTCGATGGTCAAGCTGGGCATGGATGCGGAAAAGATCCGCGTTCACTATACCGGCGTCGATCTTGATCGATTTGAACTGGCCGACCGCGCTGCCGCCAAGGAAGCATTGGGCTTTGAAGGACCCGTGGTCCTGTGCGTCGGCGCGCTCATTCCGCGCAAGGGACAGGAACTGCTGGTGCAGGCGCTTCCGCGCCTGCCCGGCATCACCTTGCTGTTCGCTGGTCAGGGTCAATATCGCCGGGCGCTGGAAAAGCAGGCGGAGGAACTGGCCGTCGACCGGCGCATCGGTTTCCTCGGCTCCGTTCCGCATGACCGGCTGCCCCGCATCTATGCCGCCGCTGATGTGATGGCGCTGCCCTCCTCATCCGAAGGGCTCGCCAACGCCTGGGTCGAATCGCTCGCCTGCGGCACGCCGATCGTCATCACCGATGTTGGTGGGGCGCGCGAGCTGCTCGACCGGCCGGAGGCAGGCCAGATCGTCGATCGCGACCCTGAAGCGATCGCGGCCGCCATCGGAGAGATTCTCTATAACCCGCCCGAGCGCGAAGCGGTGCGCGATGCAGCACTGCGCTTCACCTGGGAAGCCAATGCCGACCTTCTACTCCATCATCTAAAAGGCATCGCCCGCAACGGCTAGACCAGCAGCGGTATTGGCCGGATGGACGGGTTCGCCTGTGAAGCACACCCCCGCCCCTCTCAGATCATGCCCGCACGCCGCAACTGACGGCGCTCGGCATCAGTGCAAATCGGTCATTTCTGGCAGGAAACGATCGCCGCGATCACGGACAGCGTTTCCTCCGGATCCCGGACGCGCACCGTGTCCAGCCCCAATTCCTTGGCAGGATAGTCATTGCCGCCCGGGAAGATCGCGTCGCCGATGAACATCATCGCGTCCAGTGCGATGCCGCTCGCATCGCGCAACTTCTTGAGGCCATAGGCCTTGTCCACGCCCTCACGCGTGATGTCGATCGATGTCGCGCCGCCCATGTTGATCGACAGGCCAGGCAACCGCTCCCGCAGGTCGGCCTGGATGATGCGGCGCTTGGCAAAGTCGGGGTCCCATCCCTCCTTCGCTTGGATAGGAGCCTGCTGCCCCAGCGCGGAAAAGGTGATCTGGCTGCCCCGATCCTCGATCCGTTCGCCCCATGTTTCTTCCGGCACAAAGCCGGTCGCTTCCAGCGCCTGATCGAAGGCGGCGAAGATGTTCTGCTTCTGCGCCTCATCAAATAGCTCGGCATAGACTGGCGTCCATGCGCCCGCCTGATGCGTGAAAAGCTTGGTACCGGTCGTCGGCATCAGCCACAGGCGCGACAGGTCCGCGCGGCCGGGCAGGCGGCTTGCCACCTGCTTGTCGAACTGCGGCCAGTCACCCCCGGAAATCACGGCAACATGCGCGACCGTCATCAGGTCAGCCAGCGCTTCCCCCATCTCTTCGCCCAAAGGCTGCTTGCTTTCCGCCAGCGTTCCGTCGAGATCAAAGGCGATCAACTCTTTCATTTGGGCAAGCTCCTGGAATCCTGTCGGCGCAGCTACCATCAATTGAGCGATCGGCAAATGCACGGAAGCGAGGAAATGATGCAGCACATGTCGTTGAAAATGGGAAGCGATTGGCTGCTGCTCGACCGGGGCCAGAGCTCGGAGGTTTTCCATATTGGCGACGGAAAGGTCATCAAGATCTTCCATCCCGCTGTGTCCGATGAAATGATCGAGCGCGAAAGGGCGGCTGCCACGCTGGCCCATTCCCTGGGCCTCCCCACCGCCGCACCCCGCGCGCGCGTCGAGGTGGATGACAAACGCGCCCTTATCTATCCAGAGATAGACGGCCCATCCGTCGCCAGAGCAATTCGCCAGAAACCTTTCTCGGCGGCCTCCCTCCTCCGGGACATGGCTCGCCTCTTCCATAAGATGCACGGTCGCTCGGCATCCGGACTGCGCACCGTGAAGTCCGTGCTTCAAACCGATATCGAATATGGCCCGGCGCCGGATCGGCTCAAGCGCGCTGCCACCGATTATCTCGCTCGCCTCCCGGATGGCAATCAGCTCCTCCACGGCGACTTCCACATCGACAATATTCTGGTCAATGATAAGGGGCTGGTCGTCCTCGACTGGGCGAAGGCCGCGATCGGCGCGCCCGCCGCCGATGTCGTCAGGAGCGAGATGCTGATGCGGTTCGGCGAAGGCCCTGCCGACCCCATCACCAACATCTGGCGCGACTGGGCCGCCCATCAGCTTGGCCGCGCCTATCAAAGGCAAAGCGGTGTCACGCCCGATCAGCTTACCCTCTGGCGCCCAGTTGTCGCGCTAGCATGGCTCCGCGCGCGCCCTCCCGTCCGCAATGCAGCTTTCACCCGCTATCTCAACAACGCCCTACGCGGCGCACGAATCCTGTCCTCAGCTGACCCGCGCAAGATTGATGTGCCGCACTGGTCCATCCGAACTGCGCTCCCCCTGCTGCCTTTCGTCGCAAAGCCGCTCCACGGCATTGTTCACCAGCATATCGAGGCCCTGATCGCTTAGCAGGCCGCCCCGGATCAGGCATCGGTCGATCAGCACCCGGCGAAATGCCGCATAGAGAGTCTGGTCCGGCGCTCCCGGATCGAGCCAGAACTCGTCCAGCGTCCCCCTATAAACGACGCCGGGCACCTTGTAGACAGCATGTCCCAGCACCAGCACTGGCTTGCCCTTGTTCAGCGCCAATGTGCCGACCGTGCTGTTGACGGTTACCACGCCAAGCGACCGGCCCACCACCTGCGCGATGTCGAGGTCCGCCAGATAATAGACGCGATCCACCACCCCATATCGGGCCGCGAGCCGCCGCGTCAGCCGCTCCCAGGCGACCAATCCCGAATCCAGCGGGTGCCGCTTCACCAACAGGTTAGTGCCCTCGGGTGCATATCGCGCAAAGCTCTTGATCACGAACCGCAAGGCCGCGCGCATATTGCCAAACGGCGAATGGACGCGAATTTGATAGTCCGAATCCAGCTGCAACGGCAGGGCGAAATAGGGCTTGTCCTTAATCTCGTGCCACTGGGTACGCGACAAACGCACATCCCGCTTTCGCAGCATCAGCTTCTTGAACCAGCCCGCCGCCTCCAGCAGGAAGCTTTGCGGCCGGTGCGTCCGGTAAAAGGGAAAGATCGGCCACATCATCGCCGACGCCAACCCATTACGCGTCGTATTCACCGCGCGCCTGCGGAAGGTCGAAGGAATTTGCGGCTCCCGCCCGCCCTCCGGCGGCAAGCCGAGCGCCTGATCCAGATACCATTGCGGGTCGAGCGGCAGCGTTGAATTGCCGTTCACCCCGTCCTCTTGCAACGTCATGAAATCCGGCCGGATATAACCTTCCTCCAGTACATGGACGCGCAAGCCGCGCAGCCGCGCCATCTTGTGCGCCGACGCATGATAGGGGCGGCAATCGCCGTAGAGGATCAGATCGGTTATGCCATGCTGGACGATGAAATCATCGAAGAAGAGCGGCCAGTTGCGGAAGGATCCGCGATAGTCCGTCGCCTCCCCCGGCCAATCGACCTTATCCCCGCCATTGATGTTGATCCGCAGCGCGCCATGCCCACGCGTCCGCAAGGCATCCGCCAGCATCGCGAAAAAGGGGCCATGCGGTCCCTGAAGAAAAAGGAAGGTCTTGGCGTGGCCGTCAGCCATGGAGATGCTCGGCAGACAAAGTCATAAATCTTCTAATTTTCCCCTGTAGCGTCCGCATTCGGATCAGCCATGAAGTTGATGACGTCGATCCACTACTCAAACGCTCCACCATGATTTCGGGGCCGCAGGGCAGACATGTTACCGGGTCCAGGTAACGTGGATAGAGAATGAGGGCAGCCGCCACAAGCTGGTCGATCGTTAGCTTGCGGCCTCGACGCGGATTGGGCTCGGCCAGGTCGCGGGTCAGCCCCCATCCCGCATAAAATGGCATGCCATGCACCGTGACAGGCCGGTCGCGCAGCAGCGCCTCGAACCCGGTGAGCGACGACAGCACATGCACTTCATCGACCGCCTGAACCAGCGCCATCAACGGCGCGCCGCTATCCAGCGCATCGGCATGCTCATGCACCACAGCATCGCTCAAATGCCCGCGCCGCAGCCCGGCCTGCACATCGGGATGGGGCCGGTAGATGATATGGGCATCCGGCTCGGCCCGCCGCGCTCGCTTCAGCAGGCCCAGATTGCCCTCGACCCCAGCGCCGCCGAGCTGCACTGACAGGTCATCCTCCACCTGCCCGACGACCAATACCGTGCGCTTGGCGCTGGGGAGGCTCGGCATCTGCCCCCCATCCTGTCCATATTTGGTGACGCCAGACGCCCGGATCATCGCACGGAGCCGACCGGCGCGCTTCACTAGCGCCGGTGAAAAAGCATGTGTTGCAAGCAACGTCTCAAGATCGCTCGGCCCGCCCGCATCATAATAGATGCCCGACCGGTCGATGACGACCGAACCGGGCGGCGTGAGCGCGGCCCCCAGCCCCTTCGACCGCAAGAAGCCATCCTCCACCCGCGCAACCGCAATGTCCGGCGCATCCGCCTGCAAGGACGATGGCACCCGCGATGGCCACACCGCCAACGCCCCACCCTCGCGCCTTACCCGCCGCATCCCGGCGCGCGGGGAAAGGAAGGGCGGCGAACGCTCCCCATCCCATAGGAACCGCTGCATCGCTTCGCGCTTCCAGAAGGCCATGCCGCTGGCTGCGGCGATATGCCGGTTGCCTTGCAGATGGCGGCCCCACTCTGCCAGTTGCGCGACGGCTTGCTCCACGCCCACCGTCTCGCCGCTGAAACAATTCCGGTAAGTGGCGGCCGCGACCGCGCGCTTTGCCGCCAGCCGAAGCCGCTCCGGCGCGATCACTTCCCCATCAGGTCCATGCACAGCAACGCCCAGCATCCCCGCAATGATCGCCAGTTCATCGTCGGCCGCAGCGTGGACGGAGCGCGCCTGCGCCACCAGCACCCAGGGATCATATTGTTTGCCGGAAGGTCGCGCAGACAGAATGACGATCTCATCGCGCTGCAAGCCCTCGCGGGGGAAACGGCACCCTGCTCGCGCCACCAGCTTCACGCCCTCTCGCTGGCGACCCCAAAAGGCCCCTCCAACCCGCGCCGCCGCGATCTGGTCGATAACGCCGTCTGGAACTTCGTCCGGTTCACCCCCCCGACCATGCAGAACACTCACCGCCGCCACGCGCGGAGCAATTCCGGGAAAGGGCGGCGATCGCAGGAAGGGCAGCGGCGTCACTTCGTCAAATCCCGTCCGCACCCGGCAGAAAAGCAATTGTCCACAAAACTTTCATGCGCACCCCCGGCAGGGACGTCAAGCGGGCGTGGAAGCCGTCACATCGGCCAGCAATTGCATGATGATGTCGAAATAGTCTCGCCACTGCGGCGCGCGCCACGCCTTGATACGCGCCATCTGCGCCTCGCGCTCGGGCGCATCCGGCAGCGCATAAGCCTCGATCAACCGCATCCAGCCTAGCCCGTCCAGCGGGTCGAGATAATCCGGCGCCTCTCCCCCAACCTCCCGATGCGCGACGATGTCGCTGCAAATCACCGGCACACCCACCGACAGCGCCTCGATCACCGGAATGCCGAACCCTTCCTCGAACGAAGGCATCAGCATCGCCCGCGCGCCCGCTACCAGCGCGTGCATTTCCGTGTCCGGCACGCTGCCCGCTTCGATGACATGGCCGCGCAGGATTGCCGCCCGCTCCAGCATGTCGACGACATTCTCATTTTCCCAGCCACGGCGGCCGATCAGCACCAGCACCGGAGCCCGATCGCCCCACCGCTCCACCAGGCGCCGCCACAGATTGAGCAGCAGCAGATGGTTCTTTCGTGGTTCGATGGTCGAGATATAAACGAAATAAGGCCGTGACGGCACCTTATGGCTATCGCCCCCAAAAATATCGGGCGGGTCAGAGCCGAAATGAGCGACGCAGAGGCTGCGCCCTTCCATGCTCCGCGTCATGAAGGGGCCAAGCGCATCGATCGTCGCCTGGCTGTTGCCGATGATGCCGTCAGCATAGCGATCAATCGTGCGTATCCGCCGCCGATGTTCCTCCGCC
Source organism: Sphingobium sp. TomTYG46 (assembly GCF_055396345.1). Lineage (NCBI taxonomy): Bacteria > Pseudomonadati > Pseudomonadota > Alphaproteobacteria > Sphingomonadales > Sphingobiaceae > Sphingobium > Sphingobium sp. TomTYG46. Next base: position 168,013 of record NZ_AP027324.1, on the reverse strand, counting down.
CCCTGCGGCCGTGCGAACTCCGGATGGGTGAGCGGGATCACATCATGAACCAGCGTCACGAAACGCGCGCCTTCCGCCCTCAGTATAGCGCCCACCTGATCCGGATCGTCCAGATGGTGGGGCGATACTTGCAGATAGACGCGCGGGCTCCGGGCGCGGGGCACAGGACGCGGACGCAGCGCAATCAGGTGCCGGATCACCGCCGCCCGGCTCGCCGCCTCATCCTTGGCACTGCTATTGCGCCAGCGCGCCGCCGTGAACGCCAGAAACTGCCGCACCGCCGCACTGTTCAGCCGACCATAATAGCCGCCTGCCGGATGCACGGCGGCAAAGGCCAGCCGATCCGGAATTCGCTCCAGCAATTCACGCGCATAGACATATTCGACCCGGTCGATGCCCGTCGGCGCTGCATGGAAGCTGCGCGACAATAGCCGGGAAATGTCGAGGATGATCTCCGCCTTGCCATCAGCCGCCGCGACATAGCTTCTTGCTGGTTTCGATCGCAGCGCCAGCCGGGCGCCGGGCGCATTGAACGGTTTCAGCGCCATGTCAGCGCGTCTCAACAGGCTTGGTCATGAAATTGGCGCGCGGCTCAGAATGCGCCACGTATCTCTTCCGCCAGCGCTTCAAGGGCAGCGGGATCAGCGAAATTGCCTTGGGCATGGGCGGAAAAGCCCATCGGCCCGCCCTGCCAGCGCGGCACGATATGGAAATGCAGGTGAAACACGGTCTGCCCGGCAGGCGCACCGTTGAACTGGGCGACATGGATGCCGTCAGGATCGAGCGCCTTGGCCGTTGCCTTGGCGACTTTCCTCACCGTCGCCATCACCTGCGCCAGTGCATCCTCCTCGATCTCAAGGATGTTGCGCGCCTTCGACCATTTGGAAATGACCAGGCTGTGACCCTTCGACTGCGGCTGGATGTCGAGGAAGGCATATGTATGCGCATCCTCATACAGCTTGGTCGAAGGGATCTTGCCCTGAAGGATCAATGCAAAGACATTGCCTTCGTCATAGGTGCCCTCAAGGCTCATGCCACAGTCCTCAGCTCAGATAATGAGCCGTGGTCTTAGCGGCGACTTCCTCCGCCGTCACGCCCGGCGCGAGTTCAACGAGCTTGAACGGGCTGTCATGGTCGGGGCGCTGGAATACGCACAGGTCCGTCACGATCATGTCGACCACATTCTTGCCGGTCAGCGGCAGAGTGCAGGCCGGGATGAACTTCGGGCTGCCGTCCTTGGACGTATGCTCCATGACGACGATGATCTTCTTGACGCCCGCGACCAAATCCATCGCGCCGCCCATGCCCTTGATCATCTTGCCGGGGATCATCCAGTTGGCAATGTCGCCATTTTCCGCGACCTCCATCGCGCCCAGCACAGTAAGGTCGATATGCCCGCCCCGGATCATGGCGAAGCTGTCAGCGCTGGAGAAATAGACGGTGTTCGGCAGTTCGCTGATCGTCTGCTTGCCCGCATTGATCAGGTCCGCATCCTCCTCGCCCTCGATCGGGAAAGGGCCGATGCCTAGCATGCCGTTCTCGGACTGGAGCGTCACTTCCACGCCAGCGGGAATATGGTTCGCCACCAGCGTCGGAATGCCGATGCCAAGGTTGACGTAGAAACCGTCCTTCAGTTCCTTGGCCGCCCGCGCAGCCATCTCGTCACGCGTCCAAGCCATTACGCGGCCTCCCTCTGGCGCACAGTGCGGAATTCGATCTTCTTGTCGTAAGGCGCGCCGACGATCATGCGCTTCACATAAATGCCGGGCAGGTGGATCGCGTCGGGATCAAGGCTGCCGACCGGCACCACTTCCTCGACTTCGGCTACGCAAATCTTGGCGGCGGTCGCCATCGGCTGGTTGAAATTGCGCGCGGTCTTGCGGAAGATCAGGTTGCCACTCTCGTCAGCCTTCCACCCCTTGATGATGGCGACATCGGCAAAGATCCCGCGTTCCAGGATATAGTCCTGGCCGTCGAAATTCTTGACTTCCTTGCCCTCGGCAACCGCCGTGCCGACGCCCGTCTTGGTGTAGAAGCCCGGAATGCCAGCGCCGCCAGCGCGGCAGCGCTCCGCCAGCGTGCCCTGGGGGCAGAACTCCACCTCCAGCTCACCAGCCAGATATTGCCGCTCAAACTCCTTGTTCTCGCCGACATAGGAGGAGATCATCTTCTTGACCTGCCGGGTGCGCAGCAGCTTGCCGAGCCCCTCGCCATCAATTCCGGCGTTGTTGGAAGCGATGGTAAGGTCCTTGACCCCCGAATCACGGATCGCGTCGATCAGACGCTCGGGAATTCCGCAAAGTCCAAAGCCACCTGCACAAAGATGCATGCCATCGAAGAGAAGGCCCTCCAACGCAGACGCAGCATCGGGGTATAGCTTCTTGACCATCGCTTTTCCTCCTCCTGAATGCGTTTCGCCCATAGGAGGAAGCGGGCAGCCGGTCAATTTGCTGCAATGGCGAAAGTAGCGCTCCGGCGTTCCTGCGAAGGCAGGAACCCAGTCCAGACGTTTCAACTGGACTTCTGCCTGCGCAGGAGCACGTTGCCCGTTAAATCAACCCAGCCAACGGACTCGAAGGGTCGGCGTACATCCGCTTGCCCATCCGCCCAGCGCGATAAGCCATGCGCCCGGCATCAACCCCCGCCTTCATCGCCGCCGCCATCAGCACCGGGTCCTTCGCTTCGGCAATAGCGGTGTTCATCAGCACGCCGGTACAGCCAAGCTCCATCGCCTCTGCCGCTTCCGACGCCGTGCCGACACCCGCATCGACCAGCACCGGCAGCTTCGTGCCCTCCACGATCAGGCGGATCGTCACCCGGTTCTGGATGCCCAGCCCCGACCCGATCGGCGCGCCCAGCGGCATGATCGCCACCGCGCCCGCATCCTCCAGCCGCTTGGCCGCGATCGGATCATCCACGCAATAGACCATCGGCTTGAAGCCTTCCTTGGCCAGCACCTCGGTCGCGCGCAGCGTCTCCACCATGTCGGGATACAGCGTCCGCGCCTCGCCGAGCACCTCCAGCTTTACGAGGTCCCATCCCCCCGCCTCACGCGCCAGGCGCAGCGTACGGATCGCTTCCTCACCTGTATAGCAACCCGCCGTATTGGGCAGATAGGTGATCTTCTTCGGGTCGATGAAGTCGGTCAGCATAGGCGCATGGGGGTCCGACACATTGACGCGCCGCACCGCCACGGTGACGATTTCCGCCCCCGAAGCCGCGACCGCCGCCGCATTTTGCTCGAAATTCTTGTATTTCCCCGTGCCCACGATCAGCCGCGAGCGGAACGTCTTGTCGGCAACCGCCCAGCTGTCGTCATCCACAGCCGACACATCGCCACCGCCAACAAAGTGCACGATCTCCAGCTCATCGCCATCCTCGACGCACACCTGCGCCAGCGTGGAACGCGGCACAACCTCCAGATTACGCTCGACCGCGACCTTCTCCGGCACGAAGCCCAGCTCGCTCGCCAGCTCCGCCAGCGTCATGCCCGCACGGATGCGGCGATGCTCTCCATTGATGTTGACCGATACGGTTCCGTCGACGTGCAATGCTCTGTCCTGTCTTCAATCGAAAGAACGTGTCTCGACTTGGCGCGACACGAAAGGCTAAGGATCTTGGGCAGCATATAGGGGCCGCGACGCCCCCGCCGCAACATGCTAAGGGGGATTGCCATGGCCGATGCGCGGAAAATCTACGTCTTGAATGGCCCCAACCTCAATATGCTGGGCACGCGGGAGCCGGAAATCTACGGTTTCGACACGCTCGACGACATTGCCGAGCGGATGGAGGATGCGGCGCAGCGCGCCCATGTCGAAATCGATTTTCGCCAATCCAATCATGAAGGCCACCTGATCGACTGGTTGCAGGAAGCGCATGAGGAAGGCGCGCATGCCGTGATCCTCAACCCGGGCGGCCTCACCCACACTTCCGTCGCGCTGCATGACGCGATCAAGGGCATCAGCGTGCCCGTCATAGAGGTGCACCTGTCCAACCCGCACAAGCGCGAGCCTTTCCGCCACAAAAGCTATGTCGGCATGGCGGCCAAGGGAACGATCGCGGGTTTCGGCGCTATGTCCTACATGCTGGCACTGGAAGCCGCGCTCGAACTGTAACACGTCGCTCAAAAGTTGCGCTTCGGCCCAAATGCGCATAGGCGCGGGCATCGCATAAGACATTTTACCGTCCAGGGACTTCAAATGAACGAAAAGGCTGAAAAGGGCGCAATGCAGGTCGACGTGCAGCTGGTGCGGGACCTCGCCGCGCTGCTCGACGACACCAATCTGACGGAAATCGAGGTGGAGGACGGCGATCGCAAGATCCGCGTCGCGCGCAAGGCGGCCAACGCTGCTGTCGCCTATGCGCCCGCACCCGTCGCCGCTCCGGTGGCCGCACCTGCGGCAGCCGCCCCGGCGCTTGCCGAAGCGGCCGCTCCCGCCGCCGCCAACGCCGTCCGCTCGCCCATCGTAGGCACCGCCTATCTCTCGGCTGAACCGGGCGCGGCACCGTTCGCCGCCGTCGGATCGAGCGTGAAGGCAGGCGACACCGTACTAATCGTCGAAGCGATGAAGGTCATGAACGCCATCACCGCGCCCAACGCGGGCACGGTCAAGGCCGTGCTGGTCGATAACGGCCAGCCGGTCGAATATGACCAGCCGCTGATCGTCATCGAATAAGGCCGCGCGACACATGGCCATCGAAAAGCTGCTGATCGCGAACCGGGGCGAAATCGCGCTCCGCATCCACCGCGCCTGCCATGAAATGGGCATCAAGACGGTGGCGGTCCACTCCACCGCCGACGCCGACGCCATGCATGTGCGCCTCGCCGACGAAGCGATCTGCATCGGCCCGCCTGCCGCCAAGGACAGCTATCTGAACGTCGCCGCGATCATTTCCGCCGCCGAAATTTCCGGCGCAGACGCGATCCACCCCGGCTACGGCTTCCTGTCGGAAAACGCCCAGTTCGCGGAGATTGTGGAGGCGCACAACATCGCCTTCGTCGGGCCGAAGCCTGAACATATCCGCATCATGGGCGACAAGGTCGAGGCAAAGCGCACCGCTGGCGCGCTTGGCCTGCCGCTGGTCCCCGGCTCCGATGGCGCGCTCTCCAGCGTTGAGGAAGCCAAGGAAGTGGCCGCGAAGATCGGCTATCCTGTCCTCATCAAGGCGGCATCGGGCGGCGGCGGGCGCGGCATGAAGGTCGTGCCGTCCGAAGACCTGCTCGAAACCTCGATGAAGCAGGCGGGCAGCGAAGCCAAGGCCGCCTTCGGTGACGACACCGTCTATATGGAAAAATATCTGGGCAACCCCCGGCATATTGAATTCCAGGTCTTCGGCGACGGCAATGGCCAGGCCATCCACCTTGGCGAACGCGACTGCTCGCTCCAGCGCCGCCACCAGAAGGTATTGGAGGAGGCGCCCTCCCCAGTCCTCTCGACCGCCGAACGCGACAAGATGGGCGAAGTCGTGCGTAAGGCGATGGCCGACATGGGCTATCGCGGCGCGGGCACGATCGAATTCCTTTGGGAAGACGGCGAATTCTATTTCATCGAAATGAACACTCGCCTTCAGGTGGAACATCCGGTGACTGAAATGATCACCGGCATCGACCTTGTCCGCGAACAGATCCGCGTCGCCGAAGGCAAGCCGCTTTCGGTCGAGCAGGCGGATATCGAGTTCAAAGGCCACGCCATCGAATGCCGCATCAATGCCGAAGATCCGCGCACCTTCGCGCCGTCGCCGGGCACCGTCACCAGCTATCATGTTCCCGGCGGCATGCATGTCCGCGTCGATAGCGGCCTCTATCAGGGCTACCGCGTCCCGCCCTATTACGACAGCATGATCGGCAAGCTGATCGTATATGGCCGCACCCGCGAAGGCTGCATCATGCGGCTGCGCCGCGCGCTGGAAGAATATGTGATCGAAGGCATGAAAACCACGATCCCGCTTCACCAGAAACTGCTGACGGACCCGGACTTCCTCAATGGCGACTATACAATCAAGTGGCTGGAAGAGTGGTTGGCGAAGGACGAACAGGCGTGACGAAGGCCACCATCTGGCACAATCCCCGCTGCTCCAAGTCGCGCGCCGCGCTCGCGCTTCTTGAGGGCACGCCGGGGGTTGAGATCGAGATAGTAGAGTATTTAAAAACTCCGCCCAGCCGCGCCGAAATCGAAGCGGTGCTGGCCAAGGCGGGCGTCCGTCCTTCTGAGGCGCTCCGCAAGGGCGAAGCCGTCGTGAAGGAAATCGGCCTCGATGTGACGGATGACAAGGCCGTCCTCGACGCCATGGCACAGCACCCGATCCTGATCGAACGCGCCATCGTCATCACGGACAAGGGCGCAGTGGTGGCACGCCCACCCGAACGGGCAAGCGAAGTTTTCTAAAAGCCGTCACCCCAGCGAAAGCTGGGGTCTCAGGCCATATCGCGCGCCACCTCCCGGGATGCCAGCCTTCGCTGGCATGACGGAGATTGGCCAGGTTGCAGTCGTACCCCCTCCCGCAAGCGGGAGGGGGTAGGGGGTGGGCTGGCGCGACATTAGCCCGACAGAGATGGGTGGAGAGCGGCCTGTCAGGTTATAAGCTGGTAATAGGCCAAAGCTGACGTTACCATTCTCTCATGGATTTCTCGGGCTTCCTCCTGATCCCAATAGCGGCAGCAATTACTGCTGTCTGGACTGTGGGTGCGGCCCTCATTTCGAAGCGAGGCCCCAGCTTCCGCTCGCCGTTTCTACTCTCCTATGGATTAGGCGTGATCTTCATGCAGCCATGGAGAATATCGACTTGGGAGCATTTCGGCATGTTCATAGTCATGCTTGCCATGCTTGTGTTTTGGGTCGCAGTAGGTTGCCTTGTCGGTGGTTTACCAGCCGCTTTGGCGGTTTCAATCGCGCACAAACTGCGGCGTCGCATCATTAGCCGATAGTCCGCTGCCGGATTAGGAAGCCTGCAAATCTGACGGCATCTAATGGTCGGTGTTCACCGTTGCGTTACGAAAGCGTAAAGTGCCCGTGACGAGCACCGATAAGTAGTCTCACTATTTCCGTACGCCGTACACCGCTTCCAATAAGACGGAGATGATGTAGGCAAACGCTATCATCCTTATCGACGATATCAACGTTTCGTTCTCCACGTACCCCACGAGATTGAGTGCAACGATCAGAAATTGAAACGGAAGGAGTGGTAACATCACTCTCCGGACCATCTCGCCAAACAAAAATCGGAACATGACGCGGCCCGTGCCTCCCTCCGTGAAGTCTGATTTTGGCAGGATGCTGCAGCGTCGTAAATGCCCGCTTGTGGTCGTTAGCAGACAGCCCTCCCACTGCCTCAGTTTCACGCGTGCCCCGATTGCCACACCATCTCCAAAAACCATCCTATTTCTCCAACACAGCGCGATTTCAGCCTGTCCTATTCCGCATCGGCGCGCTTATCCTCGATCCGTCTTTGAAATGTCCGGCACATCTGCCCTCGCGCACACGCGCGCTCAGGCTCGCGCGCGCATATGGTGTGAACTTCGGCGGAAAACCGCCATTTTTCGCCACTCCGTTCGCCAGTCCGCAAAAGCAGCTCCTATTTTCATCTGCCCCTCCGGACAGCGAGCCCAATCATGGGGACCGCCACCTCAACCAACCCCACTGGAGCCACCCCGCATAACCCGCTATCCCCTGCGCCCATGGCCCAGAATCATCTCTACCTCGTCGACGGCAGCGGCTATATCTTCCGCGCCTATCACCAGCTTCCCCCGCTCACCAACAAGCATGGCCAGCCCGTCGGCGCGGTCTATGGTTACACCACGATGCTCTGGAAGCTGGCCGAGGAACTGGGCAAGGCCGAAGGCCCCACCCATCTCGCGGTAGTGCTGGACAAGGGCAGCCACACCTTCCGCAACGACATGTACGACCAGTATAAGGCGAACCGCCCGCCCGCGCCGGAGGATCTGGTCCCGCAATTCCCGATGATCCGCGACGCGACCCGCGCCTTCTCCCTCCCCTGTATCGAGGAAGCGGGCTTCGAAGCTGACGACATCATCGCCAGCTATACGAAAGCCGCCGTCGCCGCAGGCTGGCACGTCACCATCGTCAGCTCCGACAAGGACCTGATGCAGCTCATTCAACCCGGCGTCGACATGTACGACACGATGAAGAATGAGCGGCGCGGCGCGGACTATGTGATGACAAAGTTCGGCGTCCAGCCCGAACAGCTGGGCGATGTTCTCGCGCTGATGGGTGACAGCGTCGACAATGTCCCCGGCATCCCCGGCATCGGCCCCAAGACCGCAGCGAAACTCATCACCGAATATGGAGGGTTGGAAGCCGCGCTAGAGGCCGCGCCTTCGATGAAGAAATCGAAGATGCAGGAAAACCTCATCGCCCATGCCGACATGGCGCGCCTGTCGCGCCGCCTGGTGGCGCTGCATGACGCGATGGACCTGCCCGAACCGCTCGACGACCTGACGCTCAAGGGCATCCCGACCGAGCCGCTGCAGAACTTCCTGGAGCATCACGGCTTCAAGTCGCTCCTGACCCGCCTCGGCGCGCCCGCCGCCGCCGTTGCGGTTGCGACCGCCGCGCTCGCCGTCACGGAAAGCACGCCCCCGTCTGCCCCTGTCCTCGAAGAAGAGCCGCCCATCGACCGCAGCCTCTACGAAACGGTCGTGACGGAGGAAGCGCTAGACCGCTGGATCGCCGCCGCCCATGCCGAGGGTTTCGTCGCCGTCGATACCGAAACGGACATGCTCGACTGCGTATCCTGCGCGCTCGTCGGGGTGAGCCTGGCCGTAGGACCGAACGCGGCCTGCTACATTCCGGTCGGTCATGGCGGGAAGGACATGTTCGCGGAGAAACCCGAACAGCTTGCCAAGGACCTCGTCCTTGCGAAGCTCAAGCCGCTGCTGGAGGACGACAGCGTCCTCAAGATCGGTCAGAACCTCAAATATGACCTGACTGTCATGCGCCGCCACGGCATCGAAATCGCGCCCTATGACGACACCATCGTCATGAGCTTCGACCTCGACGCCGGGCAAAGCCTCGCAGGTCACGGCATGGACGAAGCGGCCAAGGTCCACCTCAATCACATCTGCATCAGCTTCAAGGACGTGTGCGGCACCGGCAAGAGCCAGATCAGCTTCGCCGAAGTCCCGCTCGACAAGGCAACCGAATATGCCGCTGAGGACGCGGACGTCACGCTGCGCCTGTGGAAAATCTATAAAAACCGCATAGCCAATGAAGGCGCGACCCGCGTCTATGAACTGGTGGACCGCCCGCTCGTCTCGGTCATAGCCAGGATGGAGCATGAGGGCATCAAGGTCGATCGCGAAGCCCTCTCCCGCCTCTCCGCCGAATTCACGACAGGGATCGCCGCGCTGGAAACGGAAATCCATGGCTTGGCAGGCCAGCCCTTTGCCATTGGCTCGACCCAGCAACTGGGCGCGATCCTGTTCGACAAAATGGGCTATAAGGGCGGCAAGAAAGGCAAGTCCGGCGCCTATTCCACCGACGTCACCATCCTCGAACAGTTGAAGGCCCAAGGCGCCGAGATCGCCGGTAAAATCCTCGACTGGCGCCAGCTATCCAAGCTCAAATCAACCTATACCGACGCGCTTCAGGCGCAGATCAATAGGGACAGCGCCCGCGTCCATACCAGCTATTCGCTGTCCGGCGCGCAGACCGGCCGCCTGTCCTCGACTGATCCCAACCTGCAAAACATCCCGATCCGCACCGAAGTGGGCCGACAGATCCGCCACGCCTTCGTCGCCGAACCGGGCAACGTCATCCTCGCGGCAGACTACAGCCAGATCGAACTGCGCCTTGCCGCGCACATCGCGGATGTCCCGGCGCTCCGCGAAGCCTTCCTCGCGGGCGAAGACATTCACGCCGCCACGGCCCAGCAGCTGTTCGGTGAAGTGAACCGCGACACGCGCGGGCGTGCCAAGACGATCAACTTTGCCATCCTCTACGGCATTTCCCGCTGGGGCCTCGCCGGTCGGCTGGAAATCACCGCCGACGAAGCGCAGGAGATGATCAGCCGCTATTATGAGCGCTTCCCCGGCATCAGCCTCTACATCACCGAAACCCTCGAAAAGGCGCGCGCGCGCGGCTATACCGAGACGCTCTTCGGCCGCAAAACCTGGTTCCCGCGCATCAAGGCACCGATTCAGCACGAACGCCAGGGCGCCGAACGCGCCGCCATCAACGCCCCCATCCAGGGCACCAGTGCCGACATCATCAAGCGCGCCATGGCCCGCATGGGACCTGCGCTGGCGGCGCAAGGGCTGCACAATGTGAAGATGCTGCTCCAGGTCCATGACGAACTGGTCTTCGAACTGCCGGAAGCGGACGTGGAACAGGCCAGCACCGTTATCCGCCACGTGATGGAGACTGCCGCCGAACCGATCGTGAAGCTCAGCGTACCGCTAGGCGTTGAAATCGGTCACGGCCCAAGCTGGGGAGCGGCACATTGAAGGTTTCAACTCAACCCAAAACCATCATCCCAGCGGAGGCCGGAATCTCAAGCGATGGGGCACGGCATAGCCTCATGCGATCCCAGCTTCCGCTGGGATGACGGTCTGGGTCCGCATCAATTCCGTGCGTATCGGTCCTCATACCGCACGATGTCATCCTCACCCACATAGGACCCGGTCTGCACCTCGATAAACACCATCGGAATGCGGCCCGGATTTTCGATCCGGTGAACCGCGCCTACCGGCACATAGACGGACTGGTTTTCCGACAGCAGCTGGACATCCTCGCCCACCGTCACCTTGGCCGTGCCCTCGACGACGATCCAATGTTCCGACCGGTGAAAATGGCTCTGCAAGCTGAGCGATGCGCCGGGTAACACGGTGATGCGCTTAACCTGGAAGCGCGATCCCACGACCAGGCTCTCATACCAGCCCCAAGGCCGGTGATCTTTCGGGAAAGCCTCCGCCTGCGGCGCGCCCTTACGCTGCAACGCTTCGACGACCAGCTTCACATCCTGCGTGCGCGATTTGTCGGCGATCAGCACCGCATCATTCATCGCTACCGCAACGATATTGTTGAGACCGAGCCCGACCAACTCCAATCCCTCGCTCTCCGACCGCAGCAATGTGTCGCGGCAATCCAGCGCCGTCGCCGCGCCCGATAGAGCCACGCCATTTTCATCCGGCTGCGAATGGCTCCACACCGCATCCCAGCCGCCCAGATCAGACCATTCGGCATCGAACGGCACCACCGACAGATTGTCCGCCCGCTCCATGATCGCATAGTCGATGGCGACGCTTTCCGCCTGCCCCCAAGGCTCCGCCGCCAACCGCAGGAAGCCCAGATCGCTCTCCGCCTGCTCAACGGCTCCGCGCACAGCCGACAGGATTGCAGGCGCATGATGCTCGAAAGCGGCGATCAGATCCTTCGCAGCAAAGAGGAAGATGCCCGCGTTCCACAGATAATCGCCCGTCGCTAGCATCTCTTCCGCCCGCGCCGCATTGGGCTTTTCAACGAAGCTGGCGAGCTTGATCGGCGCACCCGAACCATCCGGCTTGTTCTGTGCCTGAAGATAGCCATAGCCTGTTTCTGGGCGCGTCGGCTTGATCCCGAACGTCACGAGGTCGCCACCCTGCGCCGCGCCCAGCCCCTTCCCCACCGCTGCATGAAACGCCGCCACGTCAGGCACGACATGGTCGGAAGGCGCGACAAGCATGATCGCGTCGGGCTTGCGCGCCACCAGATGCAGCGCAGCGGCCAATATGGCCGGGGCGGTGTTGCGACCTTCCGGTTCGATCAGGATCGCCTGCGGGTCGATATTCTCCTTCGCCAACTGCTCAGCTATGATGAAGCGGAACAACGAATTGGTGAGGACCAGCGGCCGGTCAAAGGAAAATCGCTCGGCCTTGCCGGAAAGACGCCGCGCCACCGACTGGAACAATGTCGTCTCGCCCAGAAGCGGCACGAATTGCTTGGGATAGGATTTGCGCGACAGCGGCCAGAGCCGAGTACCTGACCCTCCCGCAAGAATGACGGGCGTGACCTCGGCATGAGGTGCATTGCTTGTCGACATGAAATCCTGGCCGTTAAGGTGAAGTTGGCCAAGCTCTAATGGATCAGCCGCCAGAGGCAAGCGCTTCAAAAAGGGACGGCACGATGGCCGTCCTAATCGAACAGTTCTTCAAGGAAGCTCTTCTTGCGCTTCTTTTGATGATATCGGCCCTCGTCGCGATAATCGCGATCCGGCCGATAGTTCACCTGCTGGGGTGGCGGCGCGGCAGCTGCGGTTCCGGAACGCTCGATGATCTTGTCGAGTTCGCCCCGGTCCAGCCAAACGCCCCGGCATTGCGGGCAATAATCAATCTCCACCCCCTGCCGGTCCGTCATCGAAAGTCCGACATGACAGACCGGGCAGAGCATGGCCGACACGGCTTCGGGAGTGCGCATCATTATTCCCGTTCACCGGACAGGCTGAGCAGCATCTGAAACAGGTTCACGAAGTTCAGGTACAGCGAAAGCGCGCCCATCACCTGCATCTTCTGCGCCACTTCATGGCCGGCATAGGCGAAATATTCCGACTTGATGCGCTGCACGTCCCAGGCGGTCAGGCCAGTGAAGACCACCACGCCGATGATCGAAATCACCATCTGCATGGCAGAGGAGCCGATGAATATGTTGATGAGGCTCGCGACCAATATGCCGATCAGACCCATGATCAGGAATGAGCCCAACTTCGACAGGTCACGGCCGGTGGTATAACCCCACAGCGCCATGGCAAGGAACATCACCGCCGCGGAGAAGAAGGCCTGCGCTATGCTCGCCCCGGTGAAGACCAGGAAGATGCTGGCCAGCGACACGCCCATAACGGCGGAAAAGGCCCAAAAGGCCATCCGCGCGCCAGCCGTCGTCATTTTCTCGATGCGAAAGCTGAAGACCAACACAAACGCCAGCGGCGCGAAGATCGCGACCCATTTCAGCGGCGTGTTGAAAATCGCGGCGGCCAACGAAGGCGTATTGCCGATGAAGGCAGCGACCAAGCCAGTGATGACCAGGCCGATCCCCATATTATGGAAGACGCCCAGCATGTGACTACGCAGCCCGGCGTCGTGTTGCGCCGCCTGTGTCGTCCCATAATTGGGTGTACGAACGGGATTGTTCACGGCGTTAAAACTCCATCCTTCAACAACAAACATCATGTGGATCGAGCGGCCCGGCGCGGTCTTCGCAAGGCTAGAGGGGGGACAGCCCAACGAACCTGCACCGAGCGCACTCGATGCGGTCCGACATCACAGCTGGATCAACTCCAACCGCCAGAGGGGCCCGGCCCGCACAAGCAATATCGGAAGTAGAACGCAGGAACGCAACCCATCGGCCCGCCAGCAACAATTTGTTACAAGTCCACGCGAGAGTTGACGGGTCAGTTGAACCGCCGCATGGCTTCGCTCCATGAGCGACCAGTTCACCCCTGCCGAGCAGCATGCCGACGCGCCCTTGCGCCTCTTCAACAGCCTGACCCGTACGGTCGAACCTTTCGCTCCGATCGACGCAAACCACGCGCGCGTCTACAGCTGCGGCCCTACCGTCTATAATTATGCCCATCTCGGCAATCTTCGTGCCTATGTCTTTACCGACACGCTGCGCCGCACGCTGCTGTGGAAGGGTTTGGACGTCACCCACATTATCAACATCACCGATGTCGGCCATCTCACCAGCGACGCCGACGCGGGCGATGACAAGATGGAGGCTGCCGCCCGTGCCCAGGCGAAAAGCATCTGGGATATAGCGGCCCATTATACGGACGCCTTCAAGCGCAATATCGCCGACCTCAACATCATTGCCCCCAGCGAATGGACGGTCGCCACTGATTATGTCCCGCAGATGATCGCCTTTGCGGAGAAGATCGCGCCCGCCCATTGCTACGAACTGGAAACCGGCCTCTATTTCGACAGCAGTAGCGTGCCCGATTATGGTGCGCTTGCCGGAGGCCGCGACGACGCGGCCCATGCCCGCATCGACCCCGTGGCAGGCAAGCGCAACCCGTCCGACTTCGCCATCTGGCGAAAGTCGCCGCCGGGCGAGCAGCGCCAGATGGAATGGGATTCCCCTTGGGGCAAGGGAGCGCCGGGCTGGCATCTCGAATGTTCGGTCATGAGTGAAGCACGCCTTGGCCATCCCTTCGACATCCACACCGGCGGCATCGACCATCGCGAAATCCATCATCCCAACGAAATCGCGCAGAACCAAGCCTATTGCGGCTGCACCGATGCCCAGCCGGGCTTCACCGGCGCCCGCTGGTGGATGCACAACAACTTTCTCGTCGATCGCCAAGGCAAGATGAGCAAGTCGAAGGGCGGCTTCACCACCCTCTTCTCGCTGATCGACGCGGGCGTGCATCCGCTGGCCTATCGCCTGCTGTGCCTGGGCGCCCATTATCGCAGCGAACTGGAGTTCAGCACGGACAGCGTCGGCGCGGCCCTCACTCGCCTCAAGCGCCTGATCATGGGCGTAGAAGGGCTGAAAAGCCGCGCCGAAGGCATAACCTGGCAGTCGCCCCGCCTTGATTACCTTCGCGCCAATCTTCACCCCAAGCTCGCGCCGCTGCTCGAACAGTTCGACGCGGCGATCAGCGACGACCTGATGACGCCCCGCGCTCTACCGCTGCTGGAAGAGGCGATTGCCATCAAGAAGGTGTCGGTCGATGAGAAGCTGTGCCTGATCGCCGCGTTCGATCAGGGGTTGGGGCTCAACCTCCTTCAACTGAGCCGCGCAGACCTTCGCATCATGCCCAAGGACGTGCAGATCACGCCCGCGGAGGTGGAGATGGAACTCGACCGCCGCCAGAATGCTCGCGCGGAGAAGGATTTCGCCCTTTCGGACCAGATCAGAGATGCACTCGTCGAACGTGGCATCGACGTCATGGACGGTGACCCACTGCGCTGGGAATGGCGGCCAAGGCTAGGGTAAACCCGTTATTTACCATTATGTTACGGTAACGCAACAATGCGCCAGTCCGTGCTGCGCGCGCGCCTGCCCGGCTGGACAGGTCAGTGCAGGAAGCGCACCATTCGCTCATGAAATGGCACATTCTGACGGCTCTGCTCCTGTTGGGGAGCCCGGTGGCCACTCCGCCTGCCGCCGCCCAGCATTTCATGTTCGAAACCGGCACCACGCTGCGCGCAAAGTGCCGCAACAAGGCACCGGAATATGCACTGGCCTGCACCGCGTACATCGTCGGCGCGGTGGACGGCATCAAGAAGGATGTGTTCATTGGTCGCGCCCAGCCAAATTGCTGGCCTGACCGGATGCAGGCGGAAGAAGTGCGACGCATCGTCGTCGCCTATCTGGAACGCTATCCCGACCAGCGCAACGCCCCTGCCTCGGTCATCGTCAGCATTGCGCTGAACGAGCATTATCCTTGCAAGAAGTGAAGCTGTGGAAGTTGGTTCGCGCAGCACGTGGCCAATCCGCTGCACCTGAAACTCGCCTTCTCCGCGCTGCGTCCCGGATGGGGATGGTATAAACTTGCTTTGATTCCTACATGAGCGTAGGGGCGGCCACTATTTTTAGCATTGGGAGACATGACGTGACGGCGAAGTGGACGCCGGAAAGCTGGCGGGAGCATAAGGGCATTCAGATGCCCTTCTATCGTGACGCACAGGCGCTGGCCGCCGTAGAAGGTCAGCTCAGCCAATTTCCCCCGCTCGTCTTTGCCGGCGAAGCGCGCAACCTGAAGGCCGAACTCGCCAAGGTCACGACCGGCGAAGCATTCCTGCTGCAAGGCGGCGATTGCGCCGAAAGCTTTGCGGAGTTCCACCCGAACAACATCCGCGACACGTTCCGCGTGCTGTTGCAGATGGCGGTGGTGCTGACCTTCGCGTCCAAGCTGCCGATCGTAAAGGTCGGCCGCATGGCAGGCCAGTTCGCCAAGCCGCGTTCGGCCGATACCGAGACGATCGGTGGCGTGGAACTGCCCAGCTATCGCGGCGATAATGTCAACGACATCGCCTTCACGCCTGAATCGCGTGAGCCCGATGCCCAGCGCATGATCCGCGCCTACAACCAGTCGGCGGCGACGCTGAACCTGCTGCGCGCCTTCTCGACCGGCGGCTATGCCAGCCTGGATCGTGTGCATGGCTGGATGCTGGATTTCATGGGCCGCAGCCCGCTCGCGGCGAAGTTCGACGCTGTCGCCGACCAGATCGGCGCGGCGCTCGACTTCATGCGCGCCTGCGGCCTGTCGCCGGAGACTGTGCCGCAGCTGGGTGGAACCAGCTTCTACACCAGCCATGAAGCGCTGCTCCTTCCCTATGAAGAGGCGCTGACCCGTCAGGATTCGCTGACCGGCGACTGGTATGACACGTCCGCGCACATGCTCTGGATCGGCGACCGCACGCGGTTCGAAGGTTCGGCGCATGTTGAATATCTCCGCGGCATCGGCAATCCGATCGGCATGAAGTGCGGCCCGAGCCTGGAGCCCGACGCGCTGATCCGCCTGCTCGACATCCTGAATCCCTCGCGCGAGGCGGGCCGCATCACGCTGATCACCCGCTACGGTCACGACAAGATCGAAGCGGGCCTGCCCAAGCTGGTCCGCGCGGTGATGCGCGAAGGCCATCCGGTGGTGTGGTCCTGCGACCCGATGCACGGCAACGTGATCAAGGCGGCAAATGGTTACAAGACGCGGCCGTTCGACCGCATCCTTGCCGAAGTGCGTGGCTTCTTCGCCGTGCACCGCGCCGAGGGCAGCTTTGGCGGCGGCATCCATGCCGAAATGACCGGGCAGAATGTGACGGAATGCACCGGCGGCGCCATCGCCATCACGGACGAGGGCCTTGCCGATCGCTACCATACCCATTGCGACCCGCGCCTCAACGCAGCACAGAGCCTGGAACTGGCATTCCTGCTCGCGGAGATGCTGAACGAGGAACTGAAGGAACGCCGCGCGGCGGCTTGATCCCTCGGAACGATCGAAGAGAATCCCGCCGGATATTCCGGCGGGATTTTTCATGGGCCTGCCGCGCTGGCAGAGCGAGAAAGCCACGCCTGTCACGACAGCGTCATTAACTTATGATTGTCCGCTTGCTTTGGCAGGTCAAAGCCGTAGCTTTCACCCCATGGCAAAGGAACCGGCATTGGCGACCGTCGCCGTCTACAGCCTTAAAGGTGGCGTTGGCAAAACCACCTTCGCGATCAATCTGGCTTGGGCATCTGCATCCATCTCGCGGCGACGGACATTGCTGTGGGATCTTGATCCGCAGGCTGCCGCTAGCTGGCTCATCTCCACTGACAAGCAGAGCCGCGACGCGGCGCAAGCGATCTTCAGCAAGGATGTGGAGGTGCGCAAGCTCATCCAGCCTTCGACAGTGCTCGGCCTCGACCTGATCGCCGCCGACACCTCTCTGCGCAGCCTCGACCACCTCTTTCGTGAGATGGACAAGAAGAAGCGGCTCGCCAAGCTGATTGAAAATCTGGGCAAGGATTATGACCGCATCATCCTGGATTGCCCACCTGGCCTCACTGAAACCAGCGAGCAAGTGCTCCGCGCCGCTGACATGATCGTGATTCCGGTCATCCCCTCGCCCCTGTCGCAACGCGCAATGGGCGAAGTAGCACGCTACCTCGTCCAGCGCGGCGGATCGCATCCGCCGATCCTGCCCGTCTATTCCATGGTGGATCGGCGCCGCGCCCTGCACCGCAAGGCGTTGGAGGAGCAGCCCGGCTGGCCCGCTGTCCCGATGGCCAGCATGGTCGAGCAGATGGCGGTGAAGAGGAAGCCCCTCGGTGCCTTCGCGGCGTCTTCACCCCCGGCGCAGGCTTTCGCGAGCCTGTGGACCACGATCGAACGGCAGGTATTGAAAGATCAAAAGAGCGGGTAAGACCACCCCCAACCCGTTCGGGCTGAGCTTGTCGAAGCCCACTATTTCTCTTCATTAAAGGAGAACCCTTCGACAGGCTCAGGGCGAACGGAATAAAACTATTCCAATAGCATCCATCAAGCCGCGATATCGTAGGGCCTGATCTCACCCGTCAGATATAGGTTCCGCGCCTTCGACCGGCTCAATTTACCCGAACTCGTGCGCGGCAAGGTGCGCGGCGGCACCAGCTCCACGACGCAGTTCATGCCGGTGATCGCCCGCACCCGCTCGCGGATCTGGTCACGCAGGCGCGTGCGTTCGTCATTGTCGGACGTGCGGCAATGCACCAGCACCGCAGGCGCTTCCTCGCCACCCGGCGTGGTGATCGCGAAGGCCGCGATGTCGCCCTGCTTAAAGCCCGGCAGTTGCTCAACGGCCCACTCAATATCCTGCGGCCAGTGATTCTTGCCGTTGATAATGATCATGTCCTTGGCGCGGCCGACAATGTAGAGATAGCCATCGCTCAGATAGCCCATGTCGCCGGTGTCCAGCCAACCATCCGCCATGCAGGCGTCGGTAGCTTCCTGATCGCGAAAATAGCCGACCATCAGCGACGGGCCGGTCGTCCAGACCTTGCCGATCTGCCGCTCATTCAGCAGCCCGCCGTCCTCGTCACGGATTTCCACGATCATGTCGCGCGCGGGCTTGCCGCAGTTGACGATAGAGCGAAAACGTTGCGGACGTCCCTCGGTTGCATCGCCGCCAGACAGGTCGGTTTCCTCGACCAGCTCGACAATGATACCCTCACCTGGCGGCATGATGGTGACCGCCAACGTAGCTTCGGCCAGGCCATAGCTCGGCAGGAAAGCCTTGGGCGAGAAACCCGCATCAGCGAACGCGTCGACGAAGCTCTGCATCACGTCGGGCCGGATCATGTCCGCCCCATTGCCTGCAAGCCGCCAGCGCGACAGGTCGAACCGGTCCTGCGCCTTGGTCTGGCTCGACATGCGCCGCGCGCAAATGTCGTAGCCGAAGGTCGGCGAATAGCTGATCGAGGTGCCCTCGTTCCGGCTGATGAGGTCCAGCCACGCCAGCGGACGGCGGGCAAAATCCTCTGTCTTCATATAGTCCGTCGACACCTGGTTAGCGACGACCGACAGGAAGCAGCCGACCAGCCCCATGTCATGATACCAAGGCAGCCAACTGATGCAGCGATCGCTGTCCTGCACCTGCATGCCATGGCTGTGCGCGGCGAGGTTGCTCAGCAACGCATGGTGCGTCACCGCAACGCCATGGGGAAAGCGGGTCGAACCGCTCGAATATTGCAGATAGGCGATTTCCTCGCCCTTCGCCTGCGGCAGTTCGACGGGGACGGCCTCCCGCGCGATGAAGTCCTCGAACGCAATGCTCTCGACATTTTTCTGGCGGCCAGACTCTCCCGCCATCTCTTCCAGTTCCTTGGGGAAGAGGAACAGCATCGGATCGCAGCTGTCCAACTGGACATTCAGCTGGTCGATATAGCTTTCCTTGCCGCCAAAGCTGGTGGGCAGCGGCAGCGGCACCGGCCAGGCACCCGCATAGATGATGCCGAAGAACAGTTGCGCGAAGTCCGTGCCCGTTTCGGCCACCAGAGCCACGCGATGCTCCGGCTTCACACCATGGGCGATCAGGCGGTGTGCGCATGCGATCGCATCGGCGCGTAGTTCGGCAAAGGGATAGGGTCGCGCCAGATTGCCACGCGCATCATGGAAATTCAGCCCGCGCTGCCCCTGCGCCGCATAGTCGAGCGCCTCGCCCAGCGTCTCGAAATCCGAGAAGCGCCTGGGAAGGGCGTCATTGGTCGGCGTCGGTGCCATCATGCTTTGCGAACCCGTCATATTGGTTTCACCCAATTTCAATCTTGTCATCCGGGCGCGCCGCTATCATCTTTGAAGCAGCAATGCACCGGATAGTTGCATTCCAGCTTGGCCTTCTACAGCATGAGGCGCGGTAAAATTCCGGCCCCACTGTGGCATAATCAAGGCGCCCGTCGCATAAACCATTGCCATGAAGGCGCTCATATGACCGGCAAACGCCCCCGACCGCCGCTGGATGGTGACAGCCTGCGCGATCTGGCCCTGCGTTACGTCGGCCGTTTCGCAACAAGCCGGGCGAAGCTGCTCGCCTATCTCAACCGCAAATTGCAGGAACGCGGATGGGCCGACGAAGGTCCGCCCGCGCCGGAACGGCTTGTCGAGCGGCTGGCCGAACTGCGCTATGTCGATGATCGCAGCTTTGCCGTCATGAAAAGCGCGGCGCTTACCCGTCGCGGTTATGGGGCACGCCGCGTTGCGCAGACCTTGCGGGCCGATGGAATAGCGGACACTGATCGGGAAGAAGCGGACGCTCAGGTCGACAACGATAGCTGGGCTGCGGCCGATCGTTTTGCTCGCCGCAAACGCCTCGGCCCCTATGCCACGGCGGCGGCAGATCCAAAGCAGCGTGAAAAGGCGATCGCCGCTTTCCTGCGCGCGG
The DNA here is from genome assembly GCF_055396345.1 of Sphingobium sp. TomTYG46. Lineage (NCBI taxonomy): Bacteria > Pseudomonadati > Pseudomonadota > Alphaproteobacteria > Sphingomonadales > Sphingobiaceae > Sphingobium > Sphingobium sp. TomTYG46. The sequence goes on along the minus strand of NZ_AP027324.1, from coordinate 147,681 downwards.
GCCACAGTTTCGACACCGCCCGCCGCTGGACGGACGCTGCCCCCGGTGAGCCGCCAGAACCCGACCAGTGACGACGCGCCATGGGGCCTCGCAAAATCTGTGGCGCCACCACTCCCGGATAGGCTAGCACAACAGGATGCGGATCGCCTTTCCCTTCCTGGTCGCGGTTTTAGCCGCCTGTTCTCCCACCCAGCCCAAGGCGGAAAAGACCGCCAGCCCTACAAACCAGCAGACCAATCTGCTCCCTCTTGAAATCCGTACGGACTCGGGCAAGCACCGTTTTGCGGTGGAAACCGCCATCACCGAAAAGGAGCAGGAAAAGGGCCTGATGCTCCGCAAGTCCTTGGCCGCGGACAGCGGCATGCTCTTTCCCATGTCGCCGCCCCGCACCGCCAGCTTCTGGATGAAGGACACCCTGATCCCGCTCGACATGCTCTTCATCCGCACCGACGGGGTGATCGCCTTCATCGCCGCCAATGCCGCACCCTATTCACGCGTGCCGGTTTCTGCTGGCGTTCCCGTGGCGGCCGTCCTTGAGCTGCGCGGCGGGCGGGCGGCTGAACTCGGCATCGTTGAGGGCAACAGTGTATCTTGGGGCAGCTGCGTCGATCCTGCGGTCAAAAGTCCCGTCGACCTCGATTTCTGCCCAGCGCGCACCCGCTGACGCCATATCCGCCTTGCCAATCCCCCACGGCAGGCGCTAAGCGCTTGGCGCATGGGAATCCTGGCCAAGATCTTCACCTGGTGGAATGGCGCGACCATCGGCACCGCACTTTATACCTCCCGCAAGGGCAAGAAAGTGGGCGAGGACCATCAGGGCAATATCTATTATGAAGGCGGCACGGACGTGCACGGCCGCACCCGCCGCTGGGTAATCTACAACGGTAATAATGACGCTAGCCGCGTACCTGCCGAATGGCACGGGTGGCTGCATCACACGATCGAAGGAACACCGGAAAGCTTCCTCCCCCCGCCCCGTATCTGGGAACGGGATTTCACGCCCAACGCGACTGGCACCCCCAATGCTTACCGGCCGACGGGTGCGCTGGAAAAGGGTGCGCAGCGCCAGCGCGCGACCGGCGATTATGAAGCGTGGAGCCCCGACGCATCATGACCCTGCGCCCGGCGGGGACGGTCCTGCCGATCCTGCCCCTCGCCCTGCTGCTGTCGCTTGCGGCCTGTGGCGGCGATGAACTTCCCACTGCGAACCAGACCGGCCCCGTGAAGATCGAGGGGCAAAAGATTCGCAATGGCGGTTCTTCGGCCTTGCCCGGCACGCCCATGGCGGATCGCGTCGCGGTGATCGGCCTGCTCAACAAGCGCAACGGGATCACCACTGACCTCACGATGAAGCCCGGCGACGCCTTACGCGTAGGCGATGCGATCGTCCGCCTGCAAGCGTGTGAGACGACTGCTCCTTGGGAAAATGTGAAGGAAACCGGAGCCTTCATTCAACTCGACGTGCGCAGCACCGCCGACAATAAGTGGCGCCGCAACTTTTCGGGCTGGCTGTTCAAGGAACGACCCGACCGCAACGTGGTGCAGCATCCGATCTACGATGTATGGGTAAGAAGCTGCACGATGTCCTGGCCAGAAAGCGGCCCCGACACGGTCAAGCTTGGCGGCAAAGGCGAACCCCCAGCGGACGCCTCTCCGCCGAGCGGCGCAAATGCCAGCTCGGCCCAGCCCCCCGAACCTCCGGCCAATGCCGAGGAACGGCCCGCACCTAGCGGGACGTCCCCTAGCGCACCCGCGAGCAATCCCAGATAATCCTTCTGGCTGATTTCTATCGCTCCCAATGACCGAAGATGGTCGGTCATGAATTGGCAGTCGAGCAAGGTGAAGCCTGCAAAAAGCATGCGGGCGGTGAGCCAGGCCAGAGCGACCTTAGAAGCATCGGTTTTTCGAGACACCATGCTTTCGCCGAAAAAGGCTTGGCCCAAAGCGACCCCATAGAGTCCGCCCGCCAGCTCATCGCCATCCCAAACCTCGATCGAATGCGCAAAGCCGATTTCGTGCAGATGCCGGTATGTCTGCTCGATCTCCTTGTTGATCCAGGTCGACGGCCGATCCTCCGCCGCCTGCGCGCATAGCGAAACAATGCCGCCAAAATCGTGGTTGGCAGTCACACGGAAACGCTCCTGCCGGATCGTTTTGGCCAGCGAATGGGACATGCGAAAGCCATGGAGCGGCATGATCGCTCGCCGCTTGGGCTCAATCCAATAAACCTCCTCCGCATCCCGGTCATCGGACATGGGAAACACGCCGATGGAATAGGCCTGCAAAAGGACCAGGGGATCGATCGTCATTGAATGAAGGCTTAGCGACAGCCGCGACGCTGCGCCAGAGGGGCTGTGCAGGCCATTCCGCCTATTGTCCCTATATCCTCCGTCATCCCGGCCTTGAGCCGGGATCCCGCTTTATCTGCGTCGGCGAAAAGAGGTTGAAGGATAAGGAAGGCTGGACCAGCCGCAATCCGCGATGCATCCTCATGGAAGCGGCAAAAGCATTTCAGGAGCGACCATGTACAGGCCACCCGTCTTTCGGGAAGATCGTTTGGAGCAATTGCACGCCATAATCCGTTCTCACCCGCTGGCCACGCTCGTGACCCATGGGGCGAAGGGTCTTACCGCCAATTTCATCCCGTTCACGCTGACCAATGAAGATGGTCGCGATACCTTGCGTGCACATATGGCACGGGCGAATGGTCAGATAGAAGACCTTCTGACCGGCGCCGAAGCTTTGGTCATTTTCCAGGGTCCGCAAGCCTACATCACCCCATCCTGGTACGCGACGAAGAAGGAGCATGAAAAGGTAGTTCCAACCTGGAACTATATTGTCGTTCAGGGCCGGGGAAATCCTCGCATAATCGAAGATGCCAATTGGCTGCGAACGCAGATCGATGCTCTGACCACGCTGCAGGAGGCGGATCGTTCAGCACCATGGTCTGTCAACGACGCCCCGGAGGACTACATCGATGCGCTGCTGAAAAACATAATCGGCTTTGAAATACCGATCGAGCGGATCGAAGGAAAATGGAAAGTCAGTCAGAATCAGCCTGCCATTAACAGGGCGGGCGTTGTCGCCGGATTGAGAGAAATCGATCCGACTTCGTCCATGGCCGCTATAATCGATCAGCAGAAATAAAGCGCAACATCCCCGTGCGCCGTGCCATCAATAATCGAAAACCGTCACCCCTTTGGCCGCCTCCAGTCGGTAATGTGACAGCCTCGTTTCAAGAGAGCCCACATGTATTTCCAATTTATGCCCGTCGGGATCGAGGAAGTAAGTGGACGCACCTTCGCTACTATCGCTTTTCCAAATGATGCACTCGGCGGCTAAGCGTTCGCTCAAGCTGTAATAGTCCGCCTCCACAACATTGAACGCCAGATGCGTGTAGTCTGAATGCGGCGACGTTCTCACCTTGTCGTCCCGGAATAGGCACAGCCAAAGCGTCCCCGCTTCAAGATAAGCGCCATCGCTCCACACCGCCCGGACGGTACAGCCAAGGACATCGCGATAAAAGGCCAGTGACCGTTCAACGTCTGCAACCGCCACTGTCACATGGTTTAATCCGGTTATGCCCCTTCCCAACTTCGTACTCCTTCGAAGACGGACCCGTTCCTCAATCCCCACGAATAAAGCGCAACACCCCGGCAATCCGCGCCCGGCCCGCATTGTCGCTGGGATGATTTTCACCATCCAACACGGGCACCTCGGCGAAATCGAAGGGGCTCATTCCCTCAAGGCAAGCGACATTCACCCCATATTCGTTTGCATTGGAGCGGCGCTGGTGGTGCGTGTAGATGCCGCACCGCGAACAGAAGAAGTGCTGCGCCGCTCCGGTATTGAACCGATAGCTCGTGAGCATATTCGCGCCGCCCACAACATGAAGGCCGTCCAGCTTCGCCGAAACAGTTACGGCGCCCCGCATACGGCAAAATGAACAGTTGCACCGGCGGGCGCTGTCGAGGCCTTCACTCAATTCCACCTCAAAACGGACGGCGCCACAATGACACTGGCCGCCATGCCTGCTTGCATCCGCCATCGCTCCACCTCCTTCGACATGAACTGAACCATAAACAAAAAGGGCGAGCCTTGCAGCCCGCCCTCTTACCTATCTCGCCTGACGGAAAACCTTAGTAAACGCGCGCCTTGGGCTTGATATATTCCGCCTCGTCGGTGAGCGTATAATCATGCACCGGGCGGTAATCGAGCGAGACATTGCCGCCCTTTCCGCCCCAGCCGTCGAACCAGCTGATGGTGTGCTTCATCCAATTATCGTCATCGCGATTGGGGAAATCCTCATGCGCATGGGCGCCGCGGCTTTCCTTGCGGTTTTCCGCGCTGACCATGGTGCAGACAGCCTGAGACATCAGGTTGTCCAGCTCCAGCGTCTCGATCAGGTCGGTGTTCCAGATCAGCGAGCGATCCGAAACCCCCACATCCTGCATGCTCGCATTGACCTGCGCCATCTTGGTGACGCCCTCGGACAGCAGCGCGCTGTCGCGAAACACGGCCGCATGCTTCTGCATCGTGTGCTGCATCTCCAAACGGATCTTCGCCGTCGGCGAGCCGCCCTTGGCGTTGCGATAATGGTCGAGGCGCGACAGCGCCAGATCGGCCGCATCGGCGGGGAGCGGACGATGCGAGCCATTGGGCTTGATCGTTTCCTTGAGGTGCAGGCCGGTGGCGCGGCCGAACACGACAAGGTCGATCAGCGAGTTGGAGCCCAGGCGGTTCGCGCCGTGGACCGACACGCAAGCCGCTTCACCGACTGCATAAAGGCCCGGCACCACGACTTCCGGATCGTCGCCGACCTTCGTCACCACCTGCCCATGATAGTTACAGGGGATGCCGCCCATATTATAATGGACGGTCGGCGTCACCGGCAGCGGCTGGCGGGTCAGGTCAACGCCAGCGAAGATCTTTCCGCTCTCGGTGATACCCGGCAGACGCTCGGCCAACACCTTGGGATCGATATGGTCGAGGTGCAGGAAGATGTGATCCTTGTTCGGACCCACGCCGCGCCCTTCGCGCATTTCCATCGCCATCGAACGCGACACGACGTCACGCGACGCCAGATCCTTCGCGGAAGGCGCATAACGCTCCATGAAGCGCTCGCCCTCGGAGTTGGTGAGGTAGCCGCCTTCGCCGCGTGCGCCTTCGGTAATCAGGACGCCCGCGCCGTAGATGCCGGTCGGGTGGAACTGCACGAACTCCAGATCCTGAAGCGGCAGGCCGGCGCGCAGCACCATGCCGCCGCCGTCGCCGGTGCAGCTATGCGCCGACGTGGCAGAGAAATAGGCGCGGCCATAACCACCCGTCGCCAGCACGACCGCCTTGCTGCGGAAGCGATGGATCGAACCATCCTCCATGCAGATGGCGATGACGCCGCGGCATTCCTTGCCGTTCGGGCCATCTTCCATGATCAGGTCGATGGCGAAATATTCGATGTAGAAGTCCGCATCATACTTTAGGCTCTGCTGATACAGAGCATGTAGCATAGCGTGACCGGTACGGTCGGCCGCCGCGCAGGTGCGCTGCACCGGCGGGCCAGCGCCCATATTCTGCATGTGGCCGCCGAACGGACGCTGATAGATGGTGCCATTCTCGTTGCGGCTGAACGGTACGCCCGCATGTTCCAGCTCGATCACGGCCGCAGGCGCTTCACGCACCATATATTCGATCGCATCCTGGTCGCCCAGCCAGTCCGATCCCTTGACGGTGTCGTACATATGCCAGGTCCAGTGGTCGGGCGAGTTGTTGCCGAGGCTGGCCGCAATGCCCCCCTGAGCAGCAACGGTGTGCGACCGAGTCGGGAACAGCTTGGTGATGCAGGCGGTCTTCAGGCCCGCTTCGGCGCTGCCCATGGTGGCGCGCAGGCCGGAGCCGCCAGCCCCCACAACGACCGTGTCGTAGGTGTGATCGATGATCTTATAGGCTTCGCTCATTACTTGACGATCCCCGTGAAGGCGATCTTGGCGATCGCGAAGACGCCCGCGGCCGCGCCGCCAAAGGCATAGAAGTTCAGGAGCAGCATGGAGAGGAACGCCAGGCCCTTGTCGTGGACATAGTCTTCCAGCATCACCTGCATGCCGAGGCGCAGGTGCCAGAAGATGCTGACGATCATCAGCATCATCGGCACCGCGACCAGCGGGTTGGCGATCCAGTTATGGACGCTCTGATAATCCAGCCCCGGCAGCGCGATCAGGCTGAACAGCAGCCACAGCACCAGCAGCAGGTTGCCGATCGCGGTATAACGCTGCGCCAGCCAGTGATGCGCACCGTGACGGGCAGAGCCCAGTCCACGAACGCGGCCGATTCCGGTTCCCGTTCCCATCAGAATTTCCCCGTGCAGATAGCGGCCCAGAAGGCGATGGTGAGGAGCGTCGAGATGACGAAGGTCAGCACGGACCAGGTCCGGTTGTTCTTCAGTTCATAGCCAGCGCCCATGTCGAGCACGAAGTGGCGCAGGCCCGACGTCAGATGCTGGAAAAAGAACCAGCTCAGGCCCGCCATAACCAGATAACCGATCGGCGAGGTCGCGCATGCCACGAACGTCGCATAGGCTTCCGGCCCCGATGCTGCGGCCATCAGCCACCAGACCAGACCCAATGCACCCGCCGTCGCCAGGCCATTGCCCGTCACGCGGTGCATGATGGAAACGGCCATCGCTGGCCCCCATTTCCAGATCGTCAAATGCGGCGAGAGCGGCCGGCTCGTGGTTCGCGCCATATCTACCTACGTCCCTGATGCTTGTCCCTGATTCCCGTCCCCTTAAGAGCGATCGGTCAAGAGGGCAAGCCGCGCTGGCAGAGGGGCCGGGCGATCACGGCTAAGAACTGATTAACCAGATAGCGCTATGACCCGACGGACAAACAAGAGAATTGAGGTTTGCCGCATATGACGTCCGTCGCACCAGCGAAGAGCGCAATGATCGCCAGCATGGCGGAAATAGATCCCACCGGCGAATTGGCTGCGGGGCTTCGCGAGATTCGGGACATGATAGGCGACGGCGCGTCGATCGCGGCCCGTACCTTCTTCGACAGCTACATGGATCAATCTCATCTGCGCAGCGTCCTGGCCGCCTCCACGATCGCCAAGATCGAAACCGAAGCCCATGAATATGTGCGGCAGAAGCTCAGCTTCTATGAGGCAGGCAGTTGGGCGGGCAGCTCCATCGCCTGCGTCCGGTTGGCCCGCAAACGCGGCTTGCCCCTGGGCCTCGTCCTGACGGCGGTATCGGAAGCCAACAAGCAGCTGACCAACCTCGTCTGGCAAAAGGCGGCGGACGATACCACCCGCCAGCGGCTTGTGAACATCATCACCATGGTCAGCATGGTCGATGCCAGCATGATGACCAACGCCTTCGCGGGCGACGAGGCAGAAGCGCAGCGCAACGAACGCCAGCGCATCGGCACCCTGTTCGAACAGCGCATCATGGGCGAGATCGACGGCGCCTCCCAGCTCGGCGAATCGCTGCGCGAACAGGCGAAGGATGCCTCTGCCGCCACACGCGGCATGTTGGGCAAGGCTTCGGAAGTCGCCGCCGCCGCCGAACAATCGGCAATCGCGATGCGCGAAGCAGCCCGCACGTCGGCAGGGCTGATCCGGGCAATCGAGGATGCCCGCACGGAAGTCGAAAGCGCCGCAGATGTCGCCCAGCGTGCCGCCCGGCAGTCGGGCGATGCGGTGACGATGTCGGCAACTCTGACTGAACATGCGAAATCGATCGAGTCGATCCTGGGCCTGATCCGCGACATCGCGGGCCAGACGAACCTGCTCGCTCTCAACGCCACCATCGAAGCGGCGCGCGCGGGCGACGCGGGACGCGGCTTTGCCGTCGTGGCGCAGGAAGTGAAGAGCCTTGCGAACCAGACCGCACGTGCGACCGATGAAATCGCGGGCAAGATCGCGGATATTCAGGCTTCGACGCGGCAGTCGGTGGAAACCAATGAACGAATCCGCGATACGGTTGGGGAAGTGCAGTCGAGCGCCGATCGCATCCGTCATGCCATGGACGCCCAGGCGCAGACGGTCACCATGATCACCGCCGCTGTCGATGAGACGGCGCTGGCAGCCGACTCCATGTCGAGCACCATTTCCGCCATCCGTCAGGATACGGAAGTCGTTGCTTCCGAAATCGACCAGCTGGAGCGCGGCTTCATGAGCGTCGAGGGCAAGCTTGCCAGCCTGCGGGCCGCATCCTCCGATTTTGGACGACAGGTGGCCTGAATTTCAGGGAAAAGGCAGCCGGAGAGCGACTGATGCCCTCTCGACTTCCCCTTCCCGCTTGAAGCTTCTAAAGGGCGCGGCATGACTGATGCCGCGCCCTCTTCCGTCCAAAGCTGGAAAGTGACCTTGCCCTGCACACGTGCGGAGGCGGAGGCGTTGGACGGTGACATCGCGGGCTTCGCGCTCATGGACAAGCCGCCGGTGCTGATGACCAGCGAAGCAGCGCCGGATGATGAAAATGCATGGCAGCTTGATGCCTATTTTGAAGGCAAGCCCAGCCCAGCCGCGATCAAGCTGCTCCGTACCCTCGTCCCCAGCGCGAGTGGGACCAAGCCGCAGATCGAACAGTTGCCCGATGAGGATTGGGTAACCCTGAGCCAGCAGGGACTGGAGCCAGTCACGGCCGGACGCTTCCACATCCGCAATCTTGCCAGCGATGCGGAGCAGCCGGGCCACGTCAATTTCCTGATCGAAGCGAGCCGCGCCTTTGGCACCGGGCAGCATGAGACCACCGCAGGCTGCCTTCTGATGCTGGACCGCATGCGGCGCGTCGGCATGCGCTTTGGCAATGTGACGGATATTGGCACTGGCACCGGATTGCTCGCCTTCGCAGCGCTCCATTTGTGGCCCCACGCCTATGCCACCGCTTCGGACATCGACCCGGTCGCCGTCGACATCAGCGCGGAAAATGCCGCGGCCAACGACATCGCGGTTGGCAAGGGTCAAGGCCAACTGGCGCTGTATGTCGCGGCGGGCGTTGATCACCCCGCCATCGCGACGCGCGCGCCTTATGATCTGCTGATCGCGAACATACTCGCTGGCCCGTTGATCGAACTCGCGCCCTCACTTTGCGCATTAGTGGAGGAAGGGGGCACGATCCTGCTCGCCGGATTGCTGAAGGAACAAGCGTATGCCGTTCTGTCAGCCTACCGCGCTCAGGGCGTGCGGCTGGCCGAGCGCATGGACAATGGCGACTGGCCGACGCTGCGGCTGCGCAAGCGTCCGCGCATCGGCTGGAAACGCCCAACCCGGCTGGACAGGCAGGCGCGCGGTGAGGCGCCGGGGTTCGGCAGCCTCTAAAACCGGACGGAGCAACGGATGGCCCTGGCGCGGTCATCCGACTGACTAGGGCGCCGCGAATCCATTTCAAGACGTGATGCAACATTGTCACAGCGCGTTGTGCAATGCGGTATGTCGTTGTTTGTGATGCTTTACTCTTCCCGCTCAGGCTCCCTAAAGCGCGCTCAGACAACATCCGGTTACCCCAGAAAAGGAGTCCCCCATGAAAAAACTGATCGCTTCGGCGTTACTGCTTGCCAGCGTTTCCGCACCGGCCTTCGCTCAGGACGCCGTGCCCTTTTCCGGTCCCTATGTCGGCGCAGTCGTCGGTGTGGACCATGTCGATTTCGACTCGGTCAACCATGACAGCGGCCTGCTGTATGGCGGCGTGATCGGCTATGACGTCAACGTCAACGGCGCCGTGTTCGGCATCGAAGGCGAATATGCCGATTCCGACGTCAAGGAAGGCATCGTCCGCACTGACCGTGACCTCTATGCCGGCGTCCGCATCGGCGGCGAAGTGGTGCCGAACGTCTTGGCCTATGCCAAGGGCGGCTACACCAACGCCCGTCTGGAAGACACTCTGGACAACAGCATCAAGCTGGACGGCTACCGTCTGGGCGCCGGTCTGGAAACGACGGTCCAGGGCTTCATCGTTCGCGCTGAATATCGCTATTCGCGTTACGAGCAGATCGGTGGCGTGAACCCCGAGCGTCATCAGGGCGCACTGATCCTCGGCTACCGTTTCTAAGACACGGCTGTAGCAGAAAAAAGAAGGGCGTCCCTCTCATCAGGGGCGCCCTTTTCTTATGCGCTCGGAGTGTTGGGCAGGGCAACGCTTGCCACGCACTCCCAGCGGCCTAATGTTGCCTTGCCACTCTCATCAGCGAGGCTTGCCATGACTATCACTCGCCGCGTCACGGTTCATGAAGGCCCCGGTGGAACCTTCGAGAGCATGGCCGTCTTCGACAAAGCCGCAGGCGCACCCCGGCCCGGCATCCTGCTTTTCCCTAATGCACTGGGGACCAAAGAAGCGGACTTCGCCTACGCCGAGAAGGTCGCGGAACTGGGATACACGCTATTCGTCGCGGACATCTATGGTCAGGGCAAGCGAGCCAGCCGCGATGACCCCGACATGGGGCGCTACATGAACGAGGTGAACGCCGACCGCGCCCTGCTGCGCGACCGGCTCAACGCGGCTCATTCCGTCCTCAAATCACTTCCCGAAGCGGACGCGAGCCGGACGGCCGCGATCGGCTTCTGCTTCGGCGGCAAATGCGTGCTAGACCTTGCGCGCAGCGGAGCCGACATCGTCGGCGGCGTCAGCTTCCATGGAATTTATGACGCGCCACCTTTTCCCAACGCCGCCATCAGGGCGAAGCTGTTGGTGTGCCACGGTTGGGACGATCCCTTGGCTCCTCCAGCAGCCACGGTGGCCTTGGCCGACGAACTGACGAAATCCGGATGCGACTGGCAGATCCATGCCTATGGCCATACCGGGCACGCATTCACCGATCATGCGGTCAACATGCCGGACAAGGGCCTCGTCTACAACCCTGACGCAGACCACCGCAGCTTCCGGTCGATGAGAGACTTTCTCGCCGACCTGTTTAACTAGGCTGACCCCCTTCAGGGCATCCAGCTCAAAGCTCCCCGATCATCTCCGCCAAAACCGCAAGGCAGTCCTTGGCAAGCTGCTTCGACCGTGCGGGGGACCAGCCAAATTCGGGATCGGGCAAATCGTCATTGTCCTTGAAGGGCATTTCCAGCGTCATCGCGACCGCGCCGAAACGTTCGGCGACCTGATTGGTGGACATGGTCAGATTGCCCTTGCCCGGCGCCGATGAAGGATAGCCGCGCGTCGTCTGGAAATCAGGCGTCCGGGCCGCGAGCGTATCCCGAAAGCGATTATAGAGGGCGAGTTGCCGCTCGCTGAGTGAAGGGATGCCTTCAAAGCCCGCCAGGAAGACTGCGGCTATGGCTTCGTCGCCATGCACGTCCATGGCGAAATCGACACCCGTCCGGTCCATCTCCTGCCGGACAAGGTAGACCTCCGGACTGCGGTCCATCGACGGTTCGTGCCATTCACGGTTGAGGTTCACGCCCGCCGCATTGGTGCGCAGATGCCCCCGGCGGCTGCCATCAGGGTTGATGTTGGGAACGATGTGGAATGTCGCCTTGGCGCGGAGCAGCCGGGCGACGGCATCCTCCTCGTCGCAAAGCCGTTCCAGCGCGCCTTCCATCCACCATTCGGCCATCGTCTCGCCGGGATGCTGGCGGGCGTAGAGCCAGACCTGCTTTGGCCCGTCGCCCAGCGTCAGAAGGTCGAGTGGCTGCTTGTCGAGCGTCAGGCCCAATTCCCGATGCTCGACCCCGAGCTGGCAACCCGCCCAGGCGATCAGGTCATGATGCCGCTCCATCGAATAGGGCGCGAAATAGGCGACCCACAGCACGTTGCGATCCGGAGAGAGGCTGATGGTGAGGACGCCGTCGGCATAGCTGGTATCCGCCTGCGTCCAGACTTCCCGATCCTCGCTGATCCGCGCCTTATAGCCCGGCCAGCCATCGGGATAGGCGGAGGTCCCGCCATTGACGATAGCCAGTTCCACTTCGCGCCCGGCAACGCCCGCGATGCGAAAGTGGAACCATTGGTAGAAATCGCTTTGCCTGTCCTTGACGATCTCCAGCTCGGCCCGGACCCGATCGCCAGTATCGATTATGGAAAGAACGCGAATATTGCCGCTGTCGAAGGCATTACTGATCGAGATGGTCATTTCACGGTTATAGTGCGCCCCGATTCCCCCGGATAGCCCCCGATCAACGCACTGGCGAGCTTTTGCGCGGCGATACCGGGCTGAGCGGCGGGCGTACCCTCGCGCGCCTGGGTCAGTGCCCTCCCCTCCCAGATCGTCGTCGAATCGGATCGCCTGCGGATCTGCACCTGCAACTCCGTCGTCACCATATCCTTCGGCCGCCCCGAGAGGTTGATGCCGATGCCCAGGCCCAGCCCCGAATAGCCGCCGCTGCCCACCGCACCGCCAACGCCTACACTCACGGGCCTGCCGTCATTGCCGTAACCGGTCGGACGGAAAGATCGGCGGAAGCCGACCGATGCGACATAGTCGCTGCGCGCTCCAGCAGGTGGGGCACTGAAGCCCGCACGCTGCAACTCCTGCTCGACAGCGGCGGCATAGGTCCGGAACTCCAGCCCTGCATCGGGATTCGCGGCCATTTCTTCCACCGCCAACGTTCCGCTTTGCGCCGGATTTCCGACATGGAAGCGGGTTACCTCGACGGGCGGCACCGCCGTTGCGCATCCGGCGAGTGACAGGGCAAGGAATGAGGGAAGGAGTATCTGCTTGATCATGCTAATCTCCGACAAAGATGCCGCAGTCCATAGACGATGCCGAACCGGATATTCCTTCAACAGTTGAAGCCATGTCTTTGCTGCATATGGCATGAACGGGGCAAAAGTGCGGCCAGCCGCCCTTGACTTTCAGCCGCCCCACCCATAGGGGCTGCGCTTCGATTTTCCGATCACGCAAGATTCTTAGAAGGCTGACTTCCATGAAGATCCGCAACTCGCTCAAGTCGCTTAAGGGCCGTCACCGGGACAACCGCGTGATCCGCCGTCGCGGCCGTACCTATGTTATCAACAAGACCAATCGCCGCTTCAAGGCCCGCCAGGGCTGATTGAGCGAGCCGATCTCCGCCGTCATATTCGACGTCGGACAGGTTCTGTACCATTGGGAGCCCCGGCTCCTCTACGAGCGCCTGATCGATGATGATCGGGCGCTCGACGCGTTTCTGCGCGATGTCGTGTCGATGGAATGGCATTGCCAGCACGACATGGGCCGCCCCTTCGCGGAAACCAGCGCTGAACTGATCGACCGCCATCCGGAACATGAAGCGCTGATTCGGATATGGGGCGAGCGTTTCAACGATAGCGTCCAGCCCGCCGTTGCGGGCATGGCGGAATTGGTCGGCGAATTACGTGCGCGGGGCGTAGTGCTCTACGGCCTCACCAATTTCAGCGCCGAATTCTGGAAGCCATTCCATGCGCGGGAGGCGGACTTCTTCGCTAACTTCCGCGACATTCTGGTTTCTGGCGCTGAAGGGTTAGTGAAGCCCGACCCTGCCATCTACCGCCTGGCGCTCAGCCGGTTTGGCCTGCGCGCCGAGGAAACATTCTTCATCGATGATCGGGAAGAAAATGTCGCGGCGGCGGAAGCGCTGGGCATTCGCAGCCACCTCTTTCGCGACGCAAAGACCTTGCGCCGCGATCTGGCAGCGCAAGGCCTGCTACAGCTTAATCCCGCCCTGTAAGCTCATCACCGCGAATGGCGGTGACATGCAGCACGTTGGTCGACCCCGGAGTGCCGAAGGGGACGCCTGCCAGCACCACGATCTTGCTGCCCTTCTGGGTCATGTTATGCCGCAGCGCCATGCGCCGGGCCTTGCCGACCATTTCCTCGAACGTGTCGATATCCTTGGTGCGCACCGCATGCACGCCCCAGGTCAGGCCCAACTTGCGCGCCGTGTCCAGCCGAGGGGTGAGCGCCAGGATTGGCGTCAGTGGACGCTCGCGCGCCACACGGCGAACCGTGCTGCCTGATGAAGTGAAGCAGGTGATCGCGCTGGCCCCAACGACCGAGACGATACCCGCCGCCCCTTCCGCCAGCGCGTCGGCGGTGGTCGCGTCGGGCTTTGTTTCGGTGAAATGCAGCCGCGCGACATAGCCGGGGTCACGCTCGACGCTGTGGGCGATGCTGTCCATCATCGCGACCGCCTCTTCAGGCCAATCGCCCGCCGCCGTTTCCGCCGACAACATGATCGCGTCCGCGCCATCATAGACGGCAGTGGCGACGTCCGACACTTCCGCGCGGGTGGGCGTCGGCGCCTTGATCATGGATTCGAGCATCTGCGTCGCGACCACCACGGGCCGCCCCATGCGCCGCGCCGTCGCGACGATCTGCTTCTGAAGCGGCGGCACGGCTTGGGGCGGCAGTTCGACGCCCAGGTCGCCGCGCGCGACCATCACGCCATCGGCCAGTTCCAATATCTCCTCCAGCCGCTGGACCGCGGCAGGCTTCTCGATCTTGGCCATCAGCGCGCCATGGCCGCCCATCAGCTTGCGCGCTTCCGCAAGGTCTTCAGGACGCTGGACGAAGCTCAATGCGATCCAATCGCAGCCCTGCTCCACCGCGAAGCTGAGGTCGCGCCGGTCCTTTTCCGTCAAGGCGGGGACGGGCACAACCACATCGGGCACGTTGACGCCCTTGCGGTTCGACAGGGTGCCGCCGACCTCTACCACCGTTTCGATCCGGTCATCGGACACATTCTTCACCCGGAGCACCAGCTTGCCGTCGTCCAGCAGCAGCCGCGTTTCAGGCACCAACGCCGCGTAGATTTCCGGATGCGGCAAGTTCACGCGCCGTGCATCCCCCGGCGTTTCGTCGCGGTCGAGTATGAAGGATGCACCCACCTCCAGAACGGCAAGGCCGCTCTTGAACGTACCGACGCGCAGCTTTGGCCCCTGCAAGTCGCCCAATATGGTCGTCGGCCGCCCGAATTCCTTTTCCAGCGCCCGAATGGACGCGATACGCGCCGCATGCTCTTCATGCGCTCCATGGCTCATGTTGATGCGGAAAGCGTCTGCCCCGGCGATGAACAGCGCGCGGATCACTTCCGGCGTGTCGCTCGCGGGGCCAAGGGTAGCCAAAATCCGGACCTTGCGCGAACGGGGCGGCAGTTTCGTCATTCTCAAAAAGCTCCTGGCCGTCATGGTCGCGCCCTGGCTTGCCAGAGCGCCGTTTTCGATTATCCCTACTGCACGACAGGATGATGTAGATCAGCGAAAGGTTCGCCTTGGCCGACAATATGCTCAACGATGCGGTTGCCGCAACCGCCTTCCGCCGCCTGATTGCGCATTTGCAGCACAGGACCGACGTCCAGAACATCGATCTGATGGGAACGGCGGGCTTCTGCCGCAATTGCCTCGCCGACTGGATTGCGGAAGCCGACGGCAATCTGAGCAAGGACCAAGCGCGGGAAATCATCCACGGCATGCCCTTTTCGGACTGGAAGCAGCGCCATCAGAGCGAGGCGACGCCGGAACAGATCGCAAAGATGCAGGAGAGTGTGGCGAAGAACGCTGACAATCATTAGGAGCGTGCGCCAACCCGATTCACATTCTATCCGGAGATACATTATATGAGCGAGGGCAACGTCGCCGCCGATCAGCTACGCCTTCTTATCGAACGCATCGAGCGGCTCGAGGAAGAGAAGAAAGGCATCGGCGACGATATCAAGGACGTGTATCTGGAGGCCAAGGCCACCGGCTACGATCCGAAGATCATGCGCCAGATCGTCCGCCTGCGCAAAATGCCGCAGCATGACCGGCAGGAAATGGAAGCCATCCTCCAGACCTACCTGTCCGCCCTGGGCATGGAATAACGCGCTCGTCTTCCGTTCGCCCTCAGCTTGTCGAAGGCCCCTTCTTTCTTCAAGAAGGACCTTCGACAAGCAAGGCGCGGGAGACACATCATGTCCGAGATCATCGTCAGCACCACCAGCCGCCTCGAAGGGCGTCCGGCAAAGGAATATCTCGGCATCGTCACTGGTGAGGTGATCGTCGGCGCCAACCTCTTCCGTGACCTGTTCGCCAGCGTGCGGGATATCGTCGGGGGCCGTTCGGGCGCTTATGAGGATGTCCTCCAACGCGCCCGTGAACAGGCAATCGGGGAGATGCGGATGCGGGCGGCGACGCTGGGCGCCAATGCCGTGGTCGGGGTCGACCTCGATTATGAAGTGCTGGGTTCGAACGGGTCGATGCTGATGGTGTCGGCATCCGGCACCGCGATCCTCGTCTAGTTGCGCTTGGGCAGGACGCCCGCTAGAGAGCGCGCTTCGGATCAGACAAGATTAGGAGCAGGCCGTGGCCGGCCATAGCAAATTCAAGAACATCATGCATCGCAAGGGCGCGCAGGACAAAAAGCGTTCCTCGATGTTCTCCAAGCTCAGCCGCGAAATCACCGTGGCGGCGAAGATGGGCATGCCCGACCCGGACATGAACCCCCGCCTCCGCCTCGCGATCAACGCGGCCAAGGCGCAGTCCATGCCCAAGGACAATATCCAGCGCGCCATCGACAAGGCGATCGGCGGCGACACGGAAAATTACGAAGAAATCCGCTATGAAGGCTACGGCCCGGGCGGCGTGGCGATCATCGTCGAGGCGCTGACCGACAACCGCAACCGTACCGCGACCAACGTCCGCACCGCCTTTTCCAAGAATGGCGGCAATCTGGGCGCGTCTGGCGCGGTCAGCCATGGCTTCGACCGCATGGGCCTGATCACCTATCCGGCGAGCGCTGGCGATGCCGATGCGATCTTTGAAGCCGCTCTGGAAGCGGGCGCGGACGATGTGTCGTCGAACGAAGACGAACATGAAATCTGGACCGCCATGGACGCGCTGCACGAAGTCGCCAAGGCGCTGGAAGGCAAGCTTGGCCCGGCCGAAGGCGCGAAGCTCGCCTGGAAGCCGCAGACGACCGTCGAAGTCGATGAAGGCAGCGCTGCGACCCTGATGAAGCTGGTCGATACTCTGGAAGATGATGACGACGTTCAGACCGTCTGGGGCAATTATGAAGTGTCCGACGAGGTCATGGAGAAGCTGGGTTGATAAACACCCTCCCCTCTCCCCGGCGGGGAGAGGGTTGCTCGGCGTCGAGAATACGGCTGCTACCTTCCCCTCTCCAAGTCCGGCTAACCGGCAAGCCAGTAAGCCTCCCTATCCTCTCCCCTGAAGGGGCGAGGACAAATCCATGATCATCCTTGGACTCGACCCCGGGCTTGGCACCACTGGCTGGGGCTTGATCGCGGCTGACGGCAATCGCCTCACGCACATCGCCAACGGGCAGATCAAGACCGACGCCGACATGGCACTGGCAACGCGGTTGCTCGCACTTGATCTTGCACTGACCGACCTCATCCTTGAACATCAGCCCAATGGCGCAGCGGTCGAGGAAGTGTTCGTTAATGTGAACCCGCAATCAACGCTGAAGCTGGGGCAAGCGCGCGGCGTCGTGCTGCTTGCGGCATCCCGGTCGGGGATGGAGGTTGGCGAATATGCGGCGCGGCTTGTCAAAAAATCCGTCGTCGGCGTTGGCAACGCATCGAAGGATCAGGTCCACGCCATGGTTTCGCGGCTGTTGCCGGGAGCCAAGGTGGCCGGGCCGGATGCGTCCGATGCGCTCGCCGTGGCGATAACGCATGCCCATCACCTTGCCAGCGCCCGTCGCATTCCGCGCCGCTGAGAGAGCAGATAGGCCTGGAAGCGGGATTCCGGATCAAGTCCGGGATGACGGATGTGTTATAAGGCGGTCACTGCCAGTCGAAGGGCAGCGGCGCTTCCCGAAAGGCAAAGCGGTCGAGATGGTCGGCCACAACTTTCTTGAAACGATCCACGTCAGCACCCTCCGCCGGGTCGATAGTCACCGTCAACGCCTCGTCACCGGCCGCCATTCGGATCGGACCCATAGGAAAGGCGATCACGCCCTGCTGCGCATCGAAGTCGGCTTCAAACTTGTGGCTCCAATGCTTGCAAAGCCGCTGGAGATAGCGACTGGCATTTTGGGTCGGCACATTGGCGGTCAGGGTCATGGGTCGAGCCTTTCGATTTTGCTGGCCGCTTCGTCGATCAGCGCGGCGACGTCGAACATGCTTTGGGAACCGGCGCCTTCCCTTTCAAGCCGCCCACCCACGTCCATGGAAGGATTGTGCATCACCTCAGCAGAGCCTTCTGCCCTTCCGCATGTGAAAAAACCCGCCGGATCAAGCCCGGCGGGTTTTTGGATTGGCTAACGAATGGTCGTCAGTCGGGTTTCTTGGCAACGCTCACCAAGGCCGGACGCAGCAGGCGATCGCGGATCGTATATCCCGCCTGCATTTCTACCAGCACGGTCCCCGGCTCAACATCATCCGACGGCACTTCCATCATCGCCTGATGCTTATTGGGATCGAGCAGCTGTCCAACCGACACGAGCTTTTCGATGCCGTTGCGACCAAAGACGCCTTCCAGTTCGCGGCCCGTCGCTTCGAGGCCAGCGACCAGTCCCTTGAACTTTTCATCGTCACGCAGTTCCGCCGGGATAGCTTGCAGCGCGCGGCCCAGATTGTCCGCGACCGACAGCATATCGCGCGCGAACGAGGTTGCCGCATAGGCGCGCGTGTCGGCCAGTTCCTTTTCAAGCCGCCGACGGACATTCTGCGTTTCGGCATGGGCGTAGAGCGCGTCCTGCTTCGCCGCCGCCAGCTCACCTTCCAGGGCGGCAAGGCGTTCGGCAGCCGCATCGCCCGCAGGCGCTGCGTCCTCGGGCAGTTCGTCAACGACTTCAGTATTTTCGATATTCAGCTTGTCTTCGCTCATCTCATCAATCTCGATAACGTCTGCGCAGTGAAATCCACCATGGGGATCACCCGCGCGTAGTTCAAGCGCGTTGGGCCAATGACGCCGACCACGCCGACAACACGGCCATCGCCGCCACGGTAAGGCGCGGCTATGACCGAAGAACCGGAGAGGGAAAAGAGCTTGTTTTCCGACCCGATGAAGATTTTCGTCGCGCTGCCCGCCAACGCACCTTCCAGCAGGCGCGAAATCTCCTGCTTGCCTTCCAGTTGTTCGAGCAACTGGCGCACCCGTTCAAGATCGGCGGCAGTGCCGTCATCCAGCAGATGCGCCTGACCGCGAACGATCAGTACCGGACGGTCATCCGCATCCTGCGACCAGACAGCAATGCCGCGCGCCACTAGTTCCCGCGCCGCACCCTGAAGCGCGGTTCGCTCGCCCTCCATCTCGCGGCGCAACGCTTCGCCCGCTTCCCTGAGCGTCAGGCCCGCGAAGCGCGCCGACATGAAGTTGGCGGCCTCGTTCAGCATGCCGGGCGTCACCCCCGCCGGCATGTCGAGCACGCGGTTTTCTACAGAGCCGTCCTGTCCCACCAGCACGGCCAGCGCCTGACGACCATTGAGCGGCACAAAGCCGAACTGGCGCATAACCGGCTCGCGCTTGGGCACCATGACGATGCCCGCGCAGGCAGAGAGGCCCGATAGCGCGGCAGTCGCTGCGGACAATGCTTCCTCGATCGGGCCACCCTCGGCAATGCCTGCCTCTATCGCACGGCGTTCCTCGACCGAGGGTTCGGCTGCCTGCATCATGCCATCGACAAAAAGGCGCAAACCGGTTTCGGTCGGCATGCGCCCTGCCGAAGTGTGCGGGGCGGCCAGCAATCCCAGCTCCTCCAGATCCTGCATGACGTTGCGGATCGATGCGGGCGACAGGCTGAGCGAGGCGATCTTGCTGATGGTGCGCGAACCCACAGGCAGGCCGGTGCCGAGATAGCTTTCGACCACCACCCGGAAAACGTCGCGCGCCCGCTCATTGAGTTCGGTAACCGGTGTGACCGCCATGCGCCCCTATCTAGGCGAGCGAAGGGCCGTACTCAAGCCGGGGCTATCTGACGGCGGACGGCTTCACCATCGCGTCGATGTCCAGCATCCGGGGAACGGCCGCAATGGTAGCACGCAGCTTGCCATAGCTGGCGTCCATGCACCCCGACTGAAACTCCAGTCGGGTGGTCGGCTGCTGATCCCTGGTCCATTCGATGGTGTAGCCGGGCATGTCGGTCGCGAATCGGGTGCAATTCTCCCCATGGGTGATGCGCCGGACTGTTCCTGCGGGAGGCCGGAACTGCGCCAGCGCGGCGCGGAAACGGCGATATTGCGCTGGGGTGACAGTGAAGCGCGTCGCGCCCGGAACGGTGGTGAACCGCTCCGGCTCCAGCAGGCCCGAACCATCAGGCGTCACCTGCAGACTGTAACTGGGGCAAATGCCGAAACAGGGACCCGCCGAAAAACGGATCGTGTCTCCGGCGGCGGTGGGCTTTTCAAGTTCGGCCCTTTCCGCCGCACAACCAGCCGTCAGGGCAACGCCCGCCAAAATCATCATCCAACGCAACTGCATGCAGGCTTCCTATCATCTTTCACGCGTATCGCCACTGGCATGACGCCGCGCCCGGCGCTAAGCCCCACCGACTGAACGCTTCGGAGAAATAATTTTATGCGTCCTTCCGGCCGCGCGCCCGACCAGATGCGCGACATCACCATGGAGCCCGGCTTCACCATTCATGCCGAGGGCAGCTGCCTGATCAGCTTCGGCGATACGCGGGTGCTGTGCACCGCTTCGGTCGAGGAGAAGGTGCCGCCCTTCCTGCGCGGCAAGGGGTCGGGATGGGTCACGGCCGAATATGGCATGCTGCCCCGCGCCACCCACACGCGCGGCAGCCGTGAGGCAGCCAAGGGCAAGCAGTCGGGGCGCACGCAGGAAATCCAGCGGTTGATCGGCCGGTCGCTCCGCACCGTCGTGGATCTCAAAAAACTGGGCGAAAGGCAGATCGTCGTCGATTGCGACGTGATCCAGGCCGATGGCGGGACGCGTACTGCCGCGATTTCCGGTAGCTGGGTGGCGCTGCGCATTGCCATCGACAAGCTGATCGCTTCGGGCGCGCTGGCTGAAGACCCGATCATCCAGAAGGTCGCCGCGATCAGCTGCGGCATCTATAATGGCACACCCGTGCTGGACCTCGACTATGCCGAGGACAGCAATGCCGAGACTGACGCCAACCTGATCCTGACCGGCGACGGCAAGTTTGCCGAAGTGCAGGCGACGGCCGAGGGCGCCGCCTATGACGAGGAAGAGCTGCTGCGCCTGCTGCGTCTGGCGCGCATCGGTTGCTCGCAGATCTTCGCCGCGCAGGACAAGGCGACGGGCCGCTAAGCGCATTCGTCTGTTCGTTTCGAGCGTTTCGAGAAATGCTATCTATGCACTACGCGCTTCTCGACTATGCTCGAAGCGAACGGGGAGAATGACATAATCATGAGCGACGATTTCGGACAGGAACAGGCGATCCGCAAGCTGGGGCCGGGCAAGCTGGTGATCGCCAGCCATAACCCGGGCAAGGTGCGGGAAATCGGCGAACTGCTGGCGCCCTTCGGGATCGAGACTGTGTCAGCGGCGGCGCTGGACCTGCCTGAGCCGGAAGAAACCGGCACGACGTTCATCGCCAATGCAGAGCTGAAGGCGATGCAGGCGGCCGACCTGTCGGGGCTCCCCGCGCTGGCCGACGATAGCGGGCTGTGCGTCGAGGCGCTGAATGGCGATCCGGGCATCTTCTCCGCTCGCTGGGCAGGCGAGACGAAGGATTTCAACATCGCGATGCAGCGCGTATGGGATGCGATCGAGGCCAAGGGGCCTGACGCCGGGCATGGCGCGCATTTCATCTGCGCGCTGGCGGTGGCTTGGCCCGATGGTCATGTCGAGGCGTTTGAGGGGCGGGTTGACGGCATCCTCAGCTGGCCGCCGCGCGGGGACAAGGGCTTTGGCTATGACCCGATGTTCCAGCCCTTGGGCCACACGATCAGCTTTGGCGAGATGGAGCCTGAAAAGAAACATGCGATGAGCCATCGCGCGGATGCCTTCGCGCAGCTGGTCGCGGCGGTTTTCTAAAGGCTTATTCGCCGATGCTGGCCAGACGGGAGCCGAAGGGGCTGTCGTCTGCGTCCAGCGGGCCTTTTCCGAAAGCGTTGCCCGCTGGGAAATAGCGGCAGACGAGATAATCGTAATTCTGCCCTTCAGCGAGGGCGCAGCCGACCTTTTGCGTGCCGCGCCAGATCATCTGCGTGTAATGGCCGACATCTTCCCAGCGGCCAGACATGCTGATGTCCGGCAGCTTGCCTCCACGCCGGAACAAGCGCTTTTCATCGAGGAAAGCGCCGATCATCGTCTCATACCCGTAGAGGCGTCGCGGACCCATCCAGAGATTTTCACCGCTGGTAACAGCGCGGGATGCACGCGGGGAATGTTGGAAGCGGTTGGTCACGGCCATCTGCCGGGCATATCGAGCAGCGTCCTGCGCGAGGTCACTGTCCCATGCGAGCGGCGTAAGGCCCAGCGATTCGCGCTCGTCATTGTGCATGCCCAGCACCACGTCGCGCAGCAATATGTTGCCACGTTCCGCCTCCTCCATGCCGTAATAGGCGGCGGGCATGATCGTCTGGGTGGGCGCCGTCCGGCTCGACGGGGAGGCTTTGACGGGCTGCACGGCGATAATACCCGTGATCGCCAGAGCTGCCATTGCTAGCCGTTCGGCCCAAAGCCGTCTAAGGACGCCCCCACTCATGCCCCTTCCCCTGATCGATTCCCCGGCCCCCGCGCCTGAACCTATGGCCTTATATGTGCATTGGCCATTTTGCGTTTCCAAATGTCCTTATTGCGATTTTAACAGCCATGTCCGTGCGGAGATCGATATCGATGCGTGGCGGGCGGCGCTGCTGGACGACCTGGCTCATGAAGCGGGGCTGACTGGCGGGAGACCACTCTCATCCATCTTTTTCGGCGGTGGCACGCCATCGCTGATGCCGCCGGAGATCGTCTCGAACATCATCGACGCTGCTGCCAGCTACTGGCGGCCCACGGCGGACATGGAAATCACGTTGGAGGCCAATCCGAGTTCAGTGGAAGCGGCGCGGTTTGCCGATCTGGCGCGTGCGGGGGTGAACCGGGTGTCACTGGGGGTGCAGGCGCTGGATAATCAGGCGCTGCATTTTCTGGGCCGGGCGCATGATGTGGGCGAGGCGCTGGCCGCGCTGGATGTCGCCCAATCGGTATTCGGGCGGGTAAACCTCGATCTCATCTATGCCCGTCCTGAGCAGAGTGAGGCGGACTGGGAGGCGGAACTGGCGCGCGGCCTGTCCTTTGGCACCGATCACCTGTCGCTTTATCAGTTGACGATCGAACCGGGCACGCGGTTCGCCACGCTCGTTGCTCAAGGCAAGCTGACGCCTGCCGACCCGGACCATGCCGCAACCCTGTACGAGCAGACACAGGACATGACCGTTGCCGCCGGTTTGCCCGCTTATGAAATCAGCAACCATGCGAAGCCCGGTCAGGAAAGCCGCCACAACCTTACCTATTGGCGATATGGCACCTATGCCGGGATCGGTCCCGGCGCGCATGGGCGGCGCGAGGGGATGGCAACGCTAAGGCATAAGAAGCCGGAAAACTGGATGGGCGCCGTGCAGCGCAACGGCCATGGACTTCAGAGCGAGGAAGCGTTGACGCCAGAGGATCGCGGGCGTGAAGCGCTGCTGATGGGATTGCGGCTTGCGGAGGGCGTCGACCTTGATCGCATCTCGGCGCTATCCGGTATCCCCGTCGAGCAGTTGATCGATGAAGCTGCCATTGCGCGGCTCGCCCAGCTGGACCTGATCGAGCGCAAAGGGCAACATCTGCGGATCACGCCAGCAGCCATGCTGCTGCTGGACGCCATCCTTCCCGAGATCGTCAGGGTCTAGTTGGAGCGGGCCGGAAGTCAGTTGGCCGCTGCGACACCTTCGTCGGTCATCAACTGCTGAAGCTCACCGGCTTCATACATTTCCATCATGATGTCGCTGCCCCCGACAAATTCACCCTTCACATAGAGCTGAGGGATGGTCGGCCAATCCGAAAAAGCCTTGATGCCCTGCCGCACCAGCTGATCCTGCAACACGTCCACCGACTCATAGGCAACGCCCAGATGATCGAGGATGGCAATCGCACGACTGGAAAAACCACATTGGGGGAACAGGGGCGTCCCCTTCATGAAAAGCACGACGTCATTGCTGTTCACAATATCGGCAATCCGCTGATGCACGGCGTCGGTCATGGTCGGTCCAGTCCTGTCGGGCGCTGTAAAAATGGCAAGCAGCGCGCATGAAAAATGATAGCGGTTAGTTGGGAACGGCAGTCGTCAGTTGCAAGGCGTGGAGCACCCCACCCATCCGACCGCCAAGCGCAGCATAGACCGCGCGCTGCTGGGCGACCCGGCTCATGCCCCGGAAGCTTTCCGCCACGACGCGCGCCGCATAATGATCGCCATCCCCGGCGAGGTCGGTAATTTCCACCTCCGCGTCCGGAATAGCCGCCCGGATCATGTCCGCAATGTCTTGCGCAGCCATCGGCATGGGGCGTGTCCGTCCTGCTTACTGGGCTTCGATGAACTGGCGGCGCGCGATCACCTGCTGCTCTTCCAGAGCCGCTCGCACGCCGGGCTCGTCAATGTCTACGCCCGCCTGGGTCATGTCGCCCACCAGCTTGCGAATGACATCCTCGTCGCCCGCTTCCTCGAAATCGGCCTGCACTACGGATTTTGCGTAGGCATCGGTTTCTTCCGGGGTCAGGCCCATCTTGACCGCGGCCCATTCGCCAAGCAGCCGGTTCCGCCGCGCCTGGATGCGGAACTGCATTTCCTGGTCATGGGCGAACATATTTTCAAAGGCCTTTTCGCGGTCGTCGAAAGTCGTCATGCCTGTGCCTTGTCAAAAAGAAGCTGAAGTCTGGGATGAGATAGGAAGATCGGGACGGTTACGCAACGGCGGGAACGAGCCAGGGCCGCAGCCCGGCATCCTTCGCCTCGAACTGGCTGATCGTATCGGCCTGCCCCAAAGTCAGCCCGATCTCGTCCAGCCCGCCAAGCAGGCAATGCTTGCGGAACGGATCAATTTCGAACTGGAACCGGTCCTGAAACTGCGTGGTAACGGTCTGATGCTCCAGATCGACATGGATGGGATCGGTCTTCGCGACCTCCATCAGCCGGTCGATCGCTTCCTGCGGCAGAACCACGGTAAGGATGCCGTTCTTGAACGCGTTGCCGGAAAAAATGTCAGAGAAGCTCGGCGCGATCACGACCTTGATGCCAAGGTCAGCAAGCGCCCAGGCGGCATGTTCGCGGCTCGAGCCGCAGCCGAAATTGTCGCCCGCGATCAGGATGGGGCTGCCAGCATATTCCGGATCGTCAAAGACGTTGCCCGGCTCCTTGCGCAGCACCTCGAACGCGCCCTTGCCAAGGCCCGAGCGCGAAATGGTCTTCAGCCAATGCGCCGGAATGACGATGTCGGTATCGACATTCTTCATCCCGAACGGATAGGCCTTGCCCTCAACGATATTCAGCTTGTCCATCAATGCGCCCGCTTGGTCTCCAGGCGGCGGCTATCTTCCGCACGCCCGAGGGTCGCCGCCATGGCGGCACTGGCCAGCGCGCCGAGCGCCAGCACCCAGAATACCTTCTTCATGCGACCACCTCTCCCTGTTTTTCGTTCAGCAATTCCCGCACGTCGGTCAAATGCCCCGTAATGGCGGCAGCGGCTGCCATGGCTGGGGAGACGAGATGAGTGCGCGACCCCGGTCCCTGACGGCCCATGAAGTTGCGGTTGCTGGTGGATGCGCAGCGTTCTCCGGCTGGCACCTTGTCGGGATTCATGCCCAGACACGCCGAACACCCCGGTTCGCGCCATTCGAAGCCCGCCTGGGTGAAGATGCGGTCGAGCCCTTCGGCCTCCGCCTGCTGCTTCACAAGGCCCGATCCGGGAACGACCAGCGCCTGCTTGATGCCGCTGGCGATATGCTTGTCCTTCAGCAGGGCAGCGGCGGCGCGCAAATCCTCGATCCGGCTGTTGGTGCAACTGCCGATGAAGATATGCTCGACGGCTACATCCTCCATCCGCTGTCCGGCGGTGAGGCCCATATAGTCGAGGGACTTTTGCGCGGCGGCGCGCTTGGACGCGTCGGCGAAGCTTTCTGGATCGGGGACGACGCCGGTCACCGGCACGACGTCCTCGGGGCTCGTGCCCCAAGTCACGTTGGGTACGATATCGGCAGCATCAATGACGACCGTCTTGTCGAACTGCGCGCCTTCGTCCGTCGCCAGCGTCTTCCAATAGGCGACGGCGGCATCCCAATCGGCACCCTTGGGTGCCATGGGACGGCCCTTCAGGTAAGCGAAAGTCTTTTCGTCCGGCGCGAAAAGACCGGAGCGCGCGCCCGCCTCGATCGACATGTTGGCGACGGTCAGACGGCCTTCGATCGACATGTCGCGGAAGACAGAGCCGCGATATTCCATGACATAGCCGGTGCCGCCCGCCGTGCCGATACGGCCGCAGATCGCCAGCGCCACATCCTTGGGCGTAACGCCAAAGCCCAATTCGCCTTCGACGACCACTTCCATCGTTTTCGATTGCTTCAGCAGCAGTGTCTGCGTGGCGAGCACATGCTCAACCTCCGACGTGCCGATGCCGAAGGCCAGCGCGCCTAGCGCCCCGTGCGAGCTGGTGTGGCTGTCGCCACAGACCAGCGTTGTGCCCGGCAGGGTAAAGCCCTGCTCGGGTCCCACGACATGGACGATCCCCTGTTCCCGGTCAGCGTCGCCGATCAGGCGAACGCCGAACTCCGGTGCGTTCCGCTCCAGCGCGGCAAGCTGCTGCGCGCTTTCGGGATCGGCGATGGGGATGCGATTGCCCTGCGCGTCGCGGCGGGGCGTCGTGGGCAGATTGTGATCCGGCACCGCAAGCGTAAGATCGGGGCGACGCACCGGGCGGCCCGCTATCCTTAGACCCTCGAAAGCCTGAGGACTCGTCACCTCATGAACGAGGTGGCGGTCGATATAGATGAGGCAGGTTCCATCGGGACGGCGTTCAACGACATGCGCGTCCCAAATCTTCTCGTACAGCGTGCGGGGCTTGACCATAACCCTCTCCCCCTAGACCCAGAGCGGGCGCGGCGAAAGGGGGCATGGGACCAATATTTGCTGTCTACGCCGATAGCATGCTTGCCAAAGGCAGGTCAGGACGCGCGGTAATCCTTTATGATGCGGCCAGCGGCGCCGACATCCGCCTCATGGCTTTCCTCGCGCCAGGTTTCGGCAAGGGCAGCGGCCTCCCATTCCTGCATTGCGGGGTGGGCCAGCATGTGATCGACCCATCCATGTGCCACTGGCCCGACATTCAGGTCATAGGTCCGTACCCGGAATGCGACGGGCGCGTAAAAGGCGTCGATCGCGGTGAAGGCTGGCCCGGCGAGGAAGGGACCGCCAAAGTGCTTCAGCCCCTCCCCCCATAATTCCGAAAGGCGCGCTATGTCGCGGTTCAGCTGTGGCGAGGGCAGGTCGCCTTCGACTCGCACGCCGACATTCATGGGGCATTCGCTGCGCAAGGTCGCAAAACCGCTGTGCATTTCCGCGACGGCGCTTTGGGCGAAGGCGCGGGCGGATTCCTCCTGTGGCCATACGGCAGGGTGGCGATCGGCGAGATAGAGGGTGATGCCGAGCGAATCCCACACCGTTCGATCGCCGTCGATCAAGGCAGGCACCTGCCCGGTCGGTGAAAAGTTGCGGAAGGCAGAGTAATTTATGCTCTGCACAAATGGCTCAAGCCTATCCGTGAAGGGAATGCCGAGCGCCTTCATCAATACCCAGGGACGCAAGGACCAGCTGGAATAATTCCGGTTCGCGGTAATGAGCGTGTAGGGCATGGAGGCTCTCCCGTCGGGTCTGACACCTCCAGGATAAGCGCCCGGCCGTTCGGGCGAAAGCGCAAAGCGGGCTTGTATGCGCTTGCTAAGGCGATCGACAAAAAGCCCGCCGCCGGGGGCCGTCGGCGGCGGGGCTTCCTGTCATCGGTGCAGGCAATCAGCGCAGGCGGCCGAGCCGATGATAGAGGTTGGCGAACTTCACCGAATCCGGCGTGTCCTTCACCTTCTGCAGATAATCAGCCACCGCCGTCCTGAGCAGCGAGAAATCCTCGGTCGAGAAAACCGCGCGGGACCTTGCAGGTTCAGTCATTTCGTCCTCCTTTCCTTGGTTCTTCAAGCTGCAAACTGGTTCATCGTATTATGTGAGCCACCCGCCTTAAGTGCGGCCTCACCGGCGAAATATTCCTTGTGATCATCGCCAATGTCGCTGCCCGCCATATTCTGGTGCTTCACGCAGGCGATACCCTCGCGGATTTCGCGGCGCTGGACGCCCTCAACATAGCCGAGCATCCCGGCGTCGCCGAAATATTCCCGCGCCAGATTGTCCGTGGACAAGGCGGCCGTGTGATAGGTCGGCAGCGTGATGAGGTGATGGAAGATGCCCGCCCGCGCCGCGGCGTCCTTCTGGAAGGTGCGAATCTTTTCATCAGCCTCGCGGCCGAGTTCGGTCGCGTCATAGTCCGCGCTCATCAACCGGGCGCGATCATAGGTGGAAACGTCCCTGCCCTCGGCCTGCCAGTTGTCGAATACCTGCTGACGGAAGTTCAGCGTCCAGTTGAAGCTCGGCGAGTTATTGTAGACAAGCTTGGCGTTCGGAATGACCTCGCGGACACGGTCCACCATGCCCGCAATTTGTTCGACATGGGGCTTTTCGGTTTCGATCCACAGTAGGTCGGCGCCGTTCTGAAGCGAGGTGATGCAGTCCAGGACGACCCGGTCCTCGCCCGTGCCGGGACGGAACTGGAAGAGGTTGGACGCCAGGCGCTTGGGCCGCAGCAGCTTGCCGTCGCGGGCGATGACGACATCGCCGCGCAGAAGCGACGGATCGGCGACCTCTTCGACATCAAGGAAGCTGTTATACTGGTCGCCAAGGTCGCCCGGCTCGCGGCTGAAGGCGATCTGCTTGGTTAGGCCCGCGCCCAGCGAATCGGTACGCGCGACGATGATGCCGTCATCGATACCCAGTTCGAGGAAGGCATAACGGCAGGCGCGGATCTTCGCGAGGAAGTCCTCGTGCGGAACGGTGACCTTGCCGTCCTGATGGCCGCACTGCTTTTCGTCCGAGACCTGATTCTCGATCTGGAGTGCGCAGGCGCCTGCCTCGATCATCTTCTTGGCGAGCAGATAGGTCGCTTCGGCATTGCCGAAGCCTGCGTCGATGTCGGCGATGATCGGGACGATGTGGGTTTCGTGATTGTCGATCGCGCTGGTCAGGCGATGAACCTCAACCTCGTTGCCGGCGTCGCGCGCTTTGTCGAGGTCGCGGAACAGCATGCCCAGTTCACGGGCGTCTGCCTGACGCAGGAAAGTGTAGAGTTCCTCGATCAGCGCGGGAACACTGGTCTTTTCGTGCATCGACTGGTCGGGCAGAGGGCCGAATTCGGAACGCAGCGCCGCGATCATCCAGCCGGAGAGATAGAGATATTTGCCTTTGGTCGTGCCGAAATGCTTCTTGATGCTGATCATCTTCTGCTGACCGATGAAGCCGTGCCAGCAACCTAGCGACTGGGTGTAGTTCGCCGGGTTAGCATCATAGGCGGCCATGTCGCGGCGCATGATCGCGGCGGTGTAGCGGGCGATGTCGAGGCCGGTGGGGAAACGGTTCTGGAGGCGCATTCTGGCGACCGAATCGGCGGCGATGCCGTTCCAGTTGGGTTCTTCCCCCAGCAGGGTGGAGGCGCGGGTGATTTGTTGGGCGTAGGTCATGGAAATCCCCTGAATGAATTGGCGAATTAAAAACGTTTTGGGGGAGGATGACCTGTGGCGGGAGGGGGTGTGAGGTTCAATTGTCGATCTTTACAAACTTTCTCTGTATAGTTGTAATGTCTGCACAGGAGCGCACGCGAACATGGCCAAGGATCGTCCCGTCTATATGGGCCCCCGCTTGCGGCGGTTGCGGCGGGAATTGGGGCTGACGCAGTCGGACATGGCGGCTGACCTGGAGATTTCCGCTTCCTATGTCGCGCTGCTGGAGCGGAACCAACGGCCCTTGACCGCCGACATGCTGCTGCGGCTGGCGCGCACCTATCGCATGGACATGAGCGAGCTGGCGGGCGACGGCGGGGCGGAGCAGACGGCCCGGTTGCAGGCGGCGCTGAAAGACCCGATGTTTACCGACATCGACCTTCCCGCGCTGGCGATGCAGGACGTCGCGATCAATTATCCGGGCTTCAGCGAAGCGTTATTGCGGCTGCATACCGCCTATCGCGAGGAGCAGTTGGCGCTCGCGGATCGGAGCGGCGATCGCGCCGACGCACCCGACGAAGCGCCCGACCCGGCAGCCGAGGCGCGCCGGTTCCTGGGCGCGCGACGCAATAGTTTTCCGCCGCTGGACGATGCGGGAGAAAGGATCGCCGCGCAAATCGAACAAGCAGGCGGCACGGCGGCATGGCTGAAAAGCAAGCATGGCCTGCGCGTCCGGCGCCTGCCGCCCGATGTCATGGCGGGGTCAATGCGGCGGCTGGACCGGCATCGCGACGCGGTACTGATCGACGATGCGCTGGACGGCGCGAGTACCGCCTTTCAGTTGGCAATACAGATCGCCTATCTGGAAATGCGCAGCGAGATGGAGTCGCTGCTGAAGGACGGGCAGTTTTCCAGCGCGAGCGGACGCCAGCTGGCCCGCCAAGGCCTCGCCAATTATGGCGCCGCCGCCATCCTGATGCCCTATGGCGCCTTTGCCAAGGCGGTGGAGGCGCGGCGCTATGATGTCGAAGCGTTGGCCCGGCAGTTCGGGACAAGTTTTGAACAGACGGCGCACCGGCTGACCACGCTGCAAAAGCCGGGGCACGAACGCGTGCCCTTCTTCTTCCTGCGCGTCGACAAGGCGGGCAATGTCAGCAAGCGGCTGGACGGCGCGGGCTTTCCCTTTGCGCGGCATGGCGGATCATGCCCGCTCTGGTCGATCCATCATGTGTTCGAGCGCCCCGGCGAGGTGGTGCCGCAATGGCTGGAACTGCCCGACGGACAACGGTTTTTCTCGATCGCGCGGAGGGTGACGGCGGGCGGCGGCGGCTGGGGCGCGCCGCGTGTGGAGCGGGCGATCGCGCTCGCCTGCGCGGCCGAACATGCCCATCGGCTGATTTATACGCAGGGATTGGGGCCGTCCGAGCCTACGCCGATCGGACTGACATGCCGCCTGTGCCACCGGAGCCAGTGCATGGCGCGATCCGCGCCGCCCATCGGCCGTGAAATGCTGCCCGAGGACTATCGCCGGGGCTATGCGCCTTTCGGCTTTGCGGACGGTTGAGCAGCGCCGCAACCGCCGCACGAGCGATCCCGGTCGCTTCAGCCAGCGGCGCGCGTCTGCGGTGCCGACGAATCGGCAGGAGTCGCGAGCCAGTCGAGAGCCTCCTGCTCGGTTTCGAAATAGCCGTAGGTTGTGTTCATATTTTGCAGCCGTCTCGTCTGCATGCGCAGGAGCACCGAAGGCGAAACTACGGCGATGCGGCCAGTATCGGAATCCTTGTGCCTGTAGGAGAGGCGACCGAGCGCTTCGCTGACTTCGGGGGTGTGGATTTCCGTGCGGCAGGTATTGACCAGGACGTCGCACGACGGATCCGCCTCGCGGACTTCTTCCTCGAGCGCGCGGCCGAACTGACCGACCGCATCCAGATTCCAGAAGCCGTAAGTGGTGATACGTAGGAGCTTGCGATCGCGGTCATAGCCGACCTCGAAAAAGCCTTCCAACTTCTGCACAAACCCCTCCTAATCCAGGAGGGCCAGGTTCAGTCCTCCTGCAAATCCAGCCAGGCAACCACGTCATTGTCGGTGGCGATGAACAGCCCGTCCTGGATTTCCTGGGGCTGTTGCCGCGCTATATGCACAGCTTCGCTTAACGGGCCGTAAAAGAGGGTAGTCGCGGCGCCGCCTTCTTCGCTGTCGCTTAGATGATAAAGGCGGACGGTGGCGGAATCATAGGTGCTGCGCATGACGCCATTATCGGGCGGGGCAGACGCGCGCGCAAGCGGGGGCCGTCAGCGACGATCGGCGACCTTGATACCGGCGCCCAGGCGATTCGCGCCGATCTTCACCGCGTCGCCGGTGAAATTGGCGACGAAGCTGCTGTTGCGTTGCAGGCCCGGCACGAAAGAGGCGCTGTTGCCAGCGATCGACAGGCCGCTGCTGTCATGTTCGCGCCCTTCCGGGGCGACGGTTATGAAGGCGCTGTAATTATCCTTGTCCCGGCCCTGCACCATTTCATTGCCGCTGATCTCTCCGCTCGCCCCGTTGGACAGGTCGATCATATAATTGGTGAGGCGGCCGTGGCTGTCGTCGAAGCTGTTACCGGTGATGGTGACGCGGGGCGTGCGCGTTTTCAGATAATGGCCGCCATCGCCCTGATCGAATCGCGACCGCGTGACGGTAAGTTTGCCATATCGACCGATATAGATGCCATGGGCGCAATCCAGATCGCGGTCGCACCGGCCAAGATGGCGAAAGGTGGATTTGTCGATGGTGACGCTGTTGCCCGGCGCATCGCCGCTCAAAATCCCTTCTTCGCTATTGCGGAAGAGACTGTTGGTGACGGTGAGGTTGCCGCCTTCCAGCCGGATGCCCGCGCCATTGCCATCGGGCACGCGCAGATTCTGGAACACGATACCGTCCACGCTGCTGGACCGGCCGCGCAAGACCAGCGCCGCCTTGCCCTCACACGGCATGCCGTCGAGGATGACGCTGCCCGCCGTCTGGGCGCGGAAGGCGACGTCCCCGCCCTGCTGCACCGCGCATTGCGCATAGGTGCCGGGCGCGATCAGGACCGTGCCCTTGCCATTGCCGATCGCCGCCACCGCATCTTTCAGCGAGGTGTAGCCGCGTCCGCTTTCGACCACGGTGAAGGGCGTCGGCATCCCCTGTGCCAGGGCAGCCGCGCCAGCGGCGGCGGAAACGAGCAGGATCGTCGAAAGGATACGCATAACTAAAGACATAGACGGTTGGGAAAGGGCGGCCAATGCGGAGTCGTGGTTAATGAAATCCTGTTCCGGGACAGATGCGATCGCCCTTCCCCTCGCTCGCCCTGCTGAAACGATCTGGCGGAGGCTCGATTTTAGAGCATGGTCATGTTCGAGTAATCGTCACCCCGGACTTGATCCGGGGTCCCGCTTCTTTTCCGACGCTGCTGAGGCAGCGGGACCCCGGGTCGAGCCCGGGGTGACGGAAGATCAACCTTAGTACCAATGCTTCCATGTAAGACGATCACGCTCTAAAAGCTTCAACTTGAGCCTGATAAACCCTAAGCCTGTCATACGCATGACCGTGGCTGCTCCCCTGCTTCGATCGATGGCTGTCCTGCTGGGCGCGGCCGCGATGATCGCGGGCTGTTCGCAGGAGGCAAGCGGGCCGGTGGTGGTGAGCGTTATCGGATCACCCGGCGATTTCGCCAAACCGATCGAGAACCTGCCCAATCCGGGCGCCAAGCTGATCCTGGAGGCCACGGCGCAGGGGCTGGTCGCCTTTGACGCCAGCGGTGAGATATTGCCCGCGCTCGCCCAACGCTGGATCGTCGAGGAGGATGGGCGCAGCTATATCTTTCGCCTGCGGCGCGCGCAGTGGGCCGATGGGACGAAGGTGACGGCGAAGGATGTCGCGGCGCTGTTGATGGCGCGGATCGAGACGTTGCGGCGGCTGGACCCGGACGGGCCGCTGGACGCGGTGGAGGCGGTCGTGCCGATGACCGGCGAGGTGATCGAAATCCGCCTTGCCTATCCCCGTCCCTATTTGTTGCAGATGCTGGCACAGCCACAAATGGCGCTGTTGTCGCGGCAGGGCGGCACCGGGCCTTACCGGCGCGAGGCTTGGGGCAAGGCGCTGACGCTGACGCCGGTCGATAAGGCACCCAGGGACGACGATGGGGAAGAGGCGAAGGCCGCGGCGTGGGAAACACGCATCCTGCGCGCGGACAGAGCCGCGTTGGCGATCATTCGCTTTCGTGAGGGCAAGGCGGCGGCGGTGCTGGGTGGACGGTTCGCCGACCTGCCGCTGCTGGTGCCGGCCGGGGTTGATCGCGATGCGGTGCGGATCGACCCGGTGCAGGGCCTGTTGGGATTTGCGGTGACCGGCAAGAGCAAGCTGCTGGACGATGACGGCGTGCGGCGGGCGATCAACATGGCGATCGATCGCAGCCAGTTGCCCATATTGTTCCCACTGGGAGGGTGGGCGATTACCGACCAGATTGTGCCCGCGCAGCTGGACCTGCCACGGCCGCCGACCGCGCCGGACTGGTCCGCCATGTCGCTGGAGGACCGGCGGGCGGCTGCCAGTGCGGTCATCGCGCGGTGGCGCAGCGACAATGGCGACGCTCCGGTGCTGCGGGTGGCTTTGCCGCAAGGGCCGGGCGCGACGAGCCTGTTCGCGCTGGTCCGCCATGACCTGGCGTTGATCGGATTGCGGGTCGATCGGGTGGGCATGAAGGATGATGCCGACCTGCGGTTGATCGATGAAGTCGCCGCTTATGACAGCGTGCTCTGGTATCTCGGCCGCGCCGGATGCGCGCGCAAGGTGCATTGTTCGGCAGAGGCCGACGCCCAATTGCGGGCGGCGAGCATGGCGGGCAGCGCGGCCGAGCGGATGGCGCGGGTGGCGCAGGCCGAGGCGCTGATGCAGGCGCATAACGGCTATATCGCCTTGGGCGCGCCGGTGCGCTGGTCGCTGGTATCGCGTCGGTTGACCGGATTCATGCCTTCGCCCCGCGCGCGGCATCCATTGAACCATCTGTTCCGCAGCCCCAATTAAGGGGGCAGGAGGAACAGCATGGCGTTATCGCAAGACCAGTTTGACCGTGTGGTGCGTGACATGCCGGGTTTCGGCCGCGATCCCGCTTCGGTGCGACGGCGGATCGAAGCGATGGAGGCGATGCTGGAAGGACTGTTCGTCATTCCCGGCACCAACCGGCGCGTGGGGCTGGACAGTCTGGTCGGGCTGATCCCGGTGGTCGGTGATCTGGCGACCGCGGCTATGGGCGCCTGGATCGTGTGGGAAGCGCGTAATCTGGGCATGTCGAAATGGCAGCTGACGCGTATGGCGGCCAATGTGGGGTTCGACACGGTCGTGGGCGCGATTCCCTTCGCGGGCGATGTGTTCGACTTTCTGTTCAAGTCCAATACGAAGAACCTGCGGATCATCCGCAAGCATCTGGACAAGCATCATCCTTCGACCGTGACGATCGAGGGTTAAGAGGCTTTACGCAAAGGCGAAGTCCAGGCCGATGTCGGCAGCGGGGGCGGACTGGGTGAGGCGACCGACGCTGATATAGGTGACGCCGGTTTCCGCCTTGGCACGGATGGTCTGAAGCGTGACGCCGCCCGAGGCTTCGGTCGGCACCCGTCCTCCCACCAGTGTCACGGCCCCGCGCAAGGTGGGTGCGTCCATATTGTCGAGCAGCAGGTGCGTGGCCCCGGCGGCGAGAGCGGGTTCGATCTGGTCGATGCGGTCGACCTCGACGATGATGCTTGCGATCCCGGCGGCGGCGGCGCGGCGGACGGCTTCCTCTACCGACCCTGCGACCGCGACGTGATTGTCCTTGATCATCGCTGCATCCCACAGGCCCATGCGGTGATTGGTCGCGCCGCCCTGCCGCGTCGCATATTTCTCCAGGGTGCGCAGGCCGGGGATCGTCTTGCGCGTGTCGAGCAGAGTCGCGCCGGTGCCCAGAATCGCGTCGACATAGGCACGGGTCATGGTGGCGATGCCGGTCAGATGCTGGACGGTGTTAAGGGCGGATCGCTCCGCCGTCAGCATCGCGCGGGCCTTGCCCCGGATGCGCATGATGTCGGTGCCAGCGGGGACGCGGTCGCCGTCCTGCTTGAGCAATTCGACCTCCACATCCGGGTCAAGGGCGCGGAAGAAGGCGGCGGCGATGGGAAGGCCCGCCAGCGTCACCGCGTCGCGGCTGTCCATCGCGCCTTCGAAGATCGCATCGGCGGGGATCACCGCTTCACTGGTGACGTCGCGGCCATCCGGGCCAAGGTCTTCGGCGAGGGTGGAGGCGATGAAGGCCTCGAGGTCGAAGCCGGGCAAGGTGAAGGTCATTGGCCCTCTTTATATTGATCGAGACGGAATAGCGAAGCTGGTGATGAACCTCACCCCCTCGTCATCCCGGCCTTGAGCCGGGATCCCGCTTCTGAGCGGTTGGAGCTGGAGCGGGACCCGGGTCAAGCCCGGGGTGACGGAAGGATGCGGTTATACGTCAGCGGTTGCCGACGTCGCCCTTCCCCACCGTGCCGCTGGCGAGTTCCAGCATGCGGTCGAGGCTCTTTTTCGCGGCGAGGCGCAGGCCTTCTTCCATTTCGATGCGGGGCTGGAGGTCGCGGAGGGCGAGGTAAAGTTTTTCCAGCGTGTTGAGCGCCATATAGGGGCAGACGTTGCAGTTGCAGTTGCCGTCCGCCCCGGGGGCGCCGATGAAATTCTTGTCCGGCACCGACTTGCGCATCTGGTGGATGATGTGCGGTTCGGTGGCGACGATCAGCGTGTCGCCGGTCATCGTCTTGGCATATTGCAGGATACCGCTGGTCGATCCGACATAATCGGCATGATCCACGATATAGGGCGGGCATTCGGGGTGCGCGGCGATGGGCGCGTCGGGGTGCTGGGCCTTGAGCTTCAGCAACTCCGTCTCGCTGAAGGCTTCGTGGACGATGCAGACGCCGGGCCACAGCAGCATGTCGCGGTTGAACTTGCGCTTGAGGTAACCGCCCAGATGCTTGTCGGGACCGAAGATGATCTTCTGGCCGCGGGGAATCTGGCTGAGGATCGTTTCGGCGGACGAGCTGGTGACGATGATGTCGGAGAGCGCCTTCACTTCGGCCGAGCAGTTGATGTAGCTCAAGGCGATATGATCGGGATGGGCTTCGCGGAACGCCTTGAACTGGGCTGGCGGGCAGCTGTCTTCCAGCGAGCAGCCGGCGTCCATGTCGGGCAGGACGACGATCTTTTCCGGGCTCAATATCTTGGCGGTTTCGGCCATGAAGCGGACGCCGCAAAAGGCGATGACGTCGGCGTCGGTTTCCGCCGCCTTGCGCGACAATTCCAGGCTGTCGCCCACGAAATCGGACAGGTCCTGAATCTCTGGCTTTTGATAATAATGGCCGAGGATGACGGCGTTGCGTTCCTTGCGCAGCCGGTCGATCTCCGCACGCAGGTCGGTCCCCTGCGGGATTCCGGTGATGGCGTTCATGTCCCTAACTCCTCACGGCCTTTGACCGCGCCCCTAGCGGGCTGCGCCGCGGTTGGCCAGTAACTGTTTCCCGCTAGCGCAATTGCCAGCGGCCATCCCCTGCGACCTCCGCCATGCCCCGCCCATCCAGGTCGATAAGGTGGGCAAGGACCGATCGCCCGGCGGCGGGATGAAGGCGCGGATCGATGCCCTTGTACATCTCCGCCACCATCGCCGGGATTTCGGATGCGCCGTTGCGCTCAAGGAAGCGCATGATCTGCCCTTCCCGCTGCTTGCGATGCCCCATCATGCCACGCACCAGACGGCGCGGATTGGGCACCGGATCGCCATGGGCGGGATAATAGATGGCATCGTGCCGATCGAGCAGCCGCTGCATCGAGCGCATATAGTCGGCCATGTCCCCGTCCGGGGGCGAGATGACGCTGGTGGACCAGCCCATAACATGATCGCCGGTGAAAAGGGCGTTTTCCTCCGCCAAGGCGAAGCAGAGATGGTTGGAGGTGTGGCCGGGCGTGGCGACGGCTTCGAGCGTCCAGCCCTCGCCCGTCACCTGCTCGCCATCGGCAAGGATGCGGTCGGGAGAATAGGACGGATCGAAGGCAGCATCGGCGCGCGGGCCGTCATCGTCCAGCACCAGCGGCGCGCAGCCGATGATGGGCGCGCCTGTCTGCGCGGCGAGCGGCGCGGCGGCAGGGCTGTGATCGCGATGGGTGTGGGTGCACAGGATAGCGCGCACGGGGCGGTCTGCGATCGCGGCGAGCAGCGCGGCCAGATGATCGGGATCGGCGGGGCCGGGATCGATCACCGCCAAGTCCTCTGACCCGACCAGATAGGTCTGGGTGCCCGTATAAGTGAAGGGCGACGGATTGGGCGCCAGTACGCGGCCGATGCGCGGCGAGATTTGCAGCAGCGTGCCCGTGGGCATGTCGGCCATGTCAGGTGCGGTTGCCATGCGTCTCATGTGCCTATCTGGCGGGGATTTTCAAGGGCCGGTTTATCGGGGGGATTCCGTTTGGGGACGCCATCGCCTAGACTACGGGCCATGAGCGCGAGCGGTGATCTTGTGGAGGCATGGCGGCAGCATCTGGCGCTGGACCGGCGGCGATCCACGCACACGGTGCGCGCCTATATGGCGACGGCGGAGCGGTTGATCGCTTTCCTGACCGAGCATCGCGGGGAAGTGGTGACGGCGGCGGGGTTGGCGCGCGTCGATCAAGCCGACCTGCGCGCGTTCCTGACGGCGCGGCGGATGGACGGAATCGGCAATGGATCGGCCGCGCGGGAATTGTCGGCGGTGCGCGGATTCCTGAAGTTCACCGGCGGTGAGGATGCGCGGGTGCCGCTGCTGAAAGGGCCGAAGGTGAAGCGGGGTTTGCCCCGGCCGATCTCCCCTGACGAGGCGGTGGCGCTGGCGGGAGAGATTGCAGAGACGGCGCGGGAAGGATGGATCGGCGCGCGGGATTGGGCGGTGCTGCTGCTGCTGTACGGCGCGGGGCTGCGGATCGGTGAGGCGATGGGGTTGCTGGGCGATGTGCTGCCGCTGGGCGAGACATTGCGGGTGACGGGCAAGCGGGGCAAGGCGCGGATCGTGCCGCTGCTGCCGCAGGTGCGGGCGGCGATCGAGGCTTATGTGGCGGTTTGTCCTTACCCGATGGCGCGTGAGGAGACGCTGTTCCGGGGTGCGCGCGGTGGCCCGCTGTCGGCGGCGATCATCAGGCGATCGGTGCAGGGCGCGCGCGGGCGGCTGGGACTATCGGATCGGACGACGCCGCATGCTTTGCGGCACAGCTTTGCAACGCATTTGCTGGGGCGCGGGGCGGACTTGCGGTCTTTGCAGGAGCTGCTGGGGCATGCGAGCCTGTCTTCGACGCAGATTTATACGCAGGTGGATGCGGCGCATTTGCTGGATGTCTATCGGAATGCGCATCCTCGGGCTTGAGGTGGGGAGGGCTGTTCCCCCTCCCGCCTGCGGGAGGGGCTAGGGGTGGGCTAGCGCAACGCCGAAGGCATTCTCCAACGGCATAGCCGGGAAGCTCGCTTCGCTCGCACCCACCCCCTAACCCCCTCCCGCTTGCGGGATGGGGAACATCGCTACCCCCTCGGCTTCCAGGTCGCCAATCGCCACAGATAAAGGGCGACCGCTCCGACCACGCAGGCGGTGGCGGCGGGGCCGACATATTTGTCGATGTCGCGGAAATTCTGCCCCAGGACATAGCCTGCGTAGGCAAGGATGATGTTCCAGATTAGCGCGCCGCCCGCCGTCCAGGCGAGGAATTTGACATGTCCCATGCGGAACAGGCCCGCCGGGAGCGAGATCATGGTGCGGAACGCGGGGAGGAAGCGGAACACGAACACGACGATCTGGCCATATTTGCCGAAGATATGGTCGAGCCTCTCCACGTCCCGCCATTCCAGCGTCGCCCAGCGGCCATAGCGGTCGACCAGCGGCTTGAGCCGTGCGAAGCCCAGTATGTGACCGACCAGATACCAGAAATAATTGCCGACCGTGGTCCCGAGCGTGCCCGCAAGAAGAAGCCACTCCATCGCCATGCGGCCCTGCCCCACGCGGATGCCGCCGATGCCCATGATGAGTTCGGAGGGAACCGGGGGGAAGACATTTTCGATCACCATCAGGGCGAAAATGCCCCAATAGCCGCCTGCGTCGATGAGGTGGAGGACCCAGTCGGTCACTTTTCGTCATTCCAGCGAAAGCTGGAATCTCTTTTCAGATGGCACAGGCTGGGGCACGAGGTCCCAGCTTTCGCTGGGATGACGGGGGTGAGACGAACGAAGGGGTGGTTCAAGCAGCCACCCGAGCCGCCAGACGGGCATCTATCGCGTCCCAGATCATTGCGCCGGTGTCGGTGCCGTTGAAAGCGTCGATCGACACGATGCCGGTCGGGGACGTCACGTTAATTTCGGTGAGCCATTCGCCGCCGATCACGTCGATGCCAACGAAGAGCAGGCCACGGCGCTTGAGCTCCGGTCCCATGGCGGCGCAGATTTCCAGCTCGCGGTCGGTGAGTTCGGTGCGCGCGGCCGATCCGCCGACGGCCAGGTTCGATCGGATTTCGCCTGCGCCGGGGATGCGGTTGATGGCGCCCGCGACTTCGCCGTCGATCAGGACGATGCGCTTGTCACCCTGAGCGACGCCGGGAATGAAGGCCTGAACCATGAAGGGCTCGACCCATGAAGCGTTGAACAGTTCCACAAGCGCGGAGATGTTCGCGCCGGACTGGCCGACATGAAAGACCGCGTTGCCCGCATTGCCGTAGAGCGGCTTGACGACGATTTCGCCATGTTCGGCGAGGAAGCTGCGGACTTCGGCCAGGTCGCGGGTGATCATGGTCGGCGGCATGAAGCGCGCATAATCGAGCACGAACAGCTTTTCGGGCGCGTTGCGGACGGATGCGGGATCATTCACCACCAGCGTTTCGGCCCGCACCCGCTCCAGCAAATGGGTGGCGGTGATGTAGCTCAGGTCGAAGGGCGGGTCCTGCCGCATGAGGACGACATCGACATCGCGGCCAAGGTCGAGCAGCTCCGGCTCTCCAAAGGCGAAATGGTCGCCGTCGACCTTCTGCACCTTCACCGGGCGCGCCTTCGCCAGCACGCGGCCGTCGCGATAGGTAAGGTCGGGCGCGAGATAATGGTAGAGGCGATGCCCCCTCGCTTGGCCCGCCAGCATGATGTGGAAGGTGGAATCGCCCGCGATGTTGATCCCTTCCATCGGGTCCATCTGCACGGCGACGGTGAGAGGGTTGAGTTCAGTCATGTCCAATCCTTTTCCCGGGGATGAAAGGATCAGCCCCCATGCCAGACATTCGCCAGATGGCGCGGCGGGCGGCCCGGCGCAAGGAGGATCACGTCGATCCGCATGTCATCGCCGGGTTTAGCGAGGTCGTAGAAGAGCATTTCGGCGGCGGACGCGACGCGCGAGAGGCGGCGTTCATCGATGGCGAGGTCGAGTTCTGCGGCAGTGGCGCGGGCCTTCACCTCGACAAAAGCGAGCATCGCGCCGCGCCTTGCGACAAGGTCCACCTCGCCCGCAGGCGTGCGCAGGCGACGGCCGACAATCTGCCAGCCCTTGAGCCGCAGCCACCATGCGGCGATGCGTTCGGCCTGCCGCCCGCGTTTCTCGGCCTGTTGGCGCCTCACCCTTTGAGTTCTAGCGCGCGATCGTACAGCGCACGGCGGTCCAGGCCGAGTTTCTTGGCCACTTCTCCGGCGGCTTTGGAGACGGGGAGCCGTTCCATGGCCTCTATCAGGGCGGCGTCGGCGTCCTCGGCGCTGGCGGGGGGCGCTTCGCCGGGCGGGCCGACGATGACGACGATCTCTCCCTTGGGCGGGGCGTCGGCATAGCGGGCGGACAGTTCGGTGAGCGTGCCGGTGCGGGTTTCCTCGAAGGTCTTGCTGATTTCTCGGCTCACGGCGGCTTCACGATCGCCCAGCCCTTCGGCCATGG
Source organism: Sphingobium sp. TomTYG46 (assembly GCF_055396345.1). Classification (NCBI taxonomy): domain Bacteria; kingdom Pseudomonadati; phylum Pseudomonadota; class Alphaproteobacteria; order Sphingomonadales; family Sphingobiaceae; genus Sphingobium; species Sphingobium sp. TomTYG46. The sequence goes on along the minus strand of NZ_AP027324.1, from coordinate 106,131 downwards.
CGGCGAGGCTTTCGGAGAGGCGCGGGCCGCTTTCGTAGAAGATGAGGGTGGCGCGCAGGGCGGCGACTTCGGCGAGGGTATCGGCGCGCGCCTTTTGCTTCACCGGGAGAAAGCCCATGAAGAGGAAGCGGTCGGTGGGCAGGCCCGACAGGGTGAGCGCGGCGATGGCGGCGCTGGGGCCGGGCAAGGTCGTGATGTTGCGCCCTGCCGCGCGGGCATCGCGGACGAGCTTGTAGCCCGGATCGGAGATAAGCGGGGTTCCGGCGTCGGAAAGGAGCGCCACCGATTCGCTCGCCATCCGCTCGATCAGGCGGGCGCGAACCCCTTCGGCGCTATGGTCGTGATAGGGGACCATGGGACGATCCGAGCCCGCATAACGCAGCAAACGTGCGCTCACCCGTGTATCTTCCACGGCGATTACATCGGCCAGCCGCAGGACATCGGCCGCGCGCGGGCTAAGGTCTCCGAGGTTGCCGATCGGCCCCGCAACGATGTAAAGCCCGGGCTCCAGCCCAGAAGTTGTAGTTTCCATAAGGACGCCAGATGACAGAGACGGATGCCCTCCGGCAAGCGAACATGTTCGCGGCAATGAAGCGCGGTGCGCGTATTTTGTTCGCCGCCAGCGCGTTGCTGCTCGCCGCCTGTCAATCGATCGTGCCGCGTGGGCCGGGTCCGGTGCGGCCGACGGAGCCTGTGCCGAGCGGCCCCGATGTGACGCAGGGCCTGCCCACGGACACGCTGCGCCACCGCGTCGCGCTGCTGGTGCCGATGAGCGGACCCAATGCGGGCGTTGGACAATCCATCGCGAACGCGACCACGCTGGCGCTGCTGGATACCAAGGCCGACAAGGTGCGCATCACCACCTATGACACCAGCATGGGCGCGGCTGCGGCGGCGAACAAGGCGCTGGCGGAGGGCAATCGCCTGATCCTGGGGCCGCTGCTGGCCGAGGATGCGCGGGTGGTCGGGCCTATCGCGGCTCGGGCGAACGTGCCGGTGATCAGCTTTTCCAACGATGTGAGCGTGGCCGGGAACGGCGTCTACATCATGGGATACAACCCCAACCAGTCGATCGAGCGCGTCGTCGAGTTCGCCAAGGGCAAGGGGCTGTCGAAGTTCGCGGCGCTGGTCCCCAAGGGCGTCTATGGCGAGCGGTCGGGCACATCGCTGCTGCGCGCGGTCGAGGGTGCGGGCGGGACGGTCGTGTCCATGCAGACGTTCGACCGGTCACCCACTTCGATGACGGCGGCGGTCAAGAAATTGCAGGCATCGTCCAGCTATGACGCGCTGCTGATCGCCGACAGCGGGCGCGTGGCGATGCAACTCGCCCCGATCGTGCGGAAGAATGGCGGCGCGACCGCGCGCCTGCTGGGCACGGAGCTGTGGAATACGGATCGCGGGTTGGCGTCCACTCCGGCTTTGCGGGGGGCGTGGTTCGCCAGTGTGTCGGACGGACTCTATGGCCAGTTAGCGGGGAAGTATCGGGCGCGTTATGGCAGCGCGCCGTTCCGGTTGTCGGCGCTGGGATATGACGCGGTGCTGCTGACCGTGCGGATAGCGCGGGACTGGAAACCGGGGACGGTGTTCCCTGCGGCAAGGCTGCGCGATTCGGGGGGCTTTTCGGGGATTGATGGCGCGTTCCGGTTCGGGCGTGGCGGGATTGCCGAGCGGGCGCTGGAAGTTTCGGAGGTTGGTGCGGGCACCTATACGGTGGTGGCGGCTGCGCCCAAGGCTTTTGGGGAGTGATATAACCTCCGTTCGCCCTGAGCTTGTCGAAGGGCTCTTCTTTCTTCAAGAAAAGTAAGGGGCTTCGACAAGCTCAGCCCGAACGGATGTGGTGGTGATTAGCTTTTGATCCGTCCCGTGGGCAGGATCAGCGGCCATTCGCCGTCGGGCTCGATGCAGGCGGAGATGCCGTAGACTTGGGCAAGGCTCTGTTCGGTGAGCACCTCCATGGGCTTGCCGTCGGCGACGAGGCGGCCCCTGTCCATCAACAACAAACGGTCGCAATAACGAGCCGCCATTCCGAGGTCGTGCAACACCGTAACGACCAGCGAACCGGTGCGGGATTCGGCCTTGAGCAGGTCCATGACATCCAGTTGATGACCGGGGTCGAGAGCCGCGAGGGGTTCGTCGGCGATCAGGGCTGGCGCGCCAACCGCGAGCGCTCGGGCGAGGAGAACCCGGGCGCGCTCGCCGCCTGATAGTTCGGTGGCGATCCGGCCTTTCAGATGCAGAACATCGGCGCGGGCGAGCGCGGCATCGACCGCCGCTTCGTCCTCGGGTGACAGGCGGGAGAGCGGGCCAAGATGCGGCATGCGCCCGAGCGCCACAAGGCGTTCGACGAGCAAGGGCCAGTGCAGCGTCTGGCCCTGCGGCAGATAGGCGACGCGGCGCGCTATGTCCTTGCGGCTGAGGCTGGTGATCGGGCTGCCGTCGATCCAGACTTCGCCGCTTTCCGCGCGGACGAGGCCAAGCAACGCGCGGATCAGGGTCGATTTGCCCGCGCCATTGGGGCCGATGATGCCGACCAGTTGCCCCGGCTCCAGCACCGTGGTGACGCCGGTCACGGCGGGATGGCGGCCGAGGCGGACGGACAAGCCTTCAGTCCGGAGGGTCACCATAGCCGCCGCTCCCGCATGAGGTGGACGAGGAAGACGGGGACGCCGAGCAATGCGGTCAGGACGCCCAGCTTCAACTCGCTGCTGGTGGGGATGAGGCGCACGCCGATGTCCGCGAGCGTCAGCAGCGCCGCGCCGCCGAGCAGCGAGGGGAGCAGGATGGCCGAAGGGGAGCGATCCGTCAGCGGGCGGACCAGATGCGGCACGATGAGGCCGACGAAACCGATCGCGCCCGATACCGCCACCGCTCCGCCGACGCCGATCGCGACGCCCAGCATCATGCGCAGCCGCGCCTTTCGCAGATCCACGCCCAGAGCCTGCGCGCCCTCCTCCCCCAAGGTCAGCGCATCCAGGCTGCGCGCATCAGCGATCAGCAGCGCTGAGCCGAGGATGACGCAGGGCAGCGCGATCCAGACATGGGCGTAGCTGCGGTTCTCGAGGCTGCCCATCAGCCAGCTCATGATCTCCATCGCGGCGAAGGGATTGGGCGACAGGTTGAGGGACAGGCTGATCCCTGCACCGGCCAGCGTCGCGACGGCTATGCCTGCAAGGATCAGGGTGAGTGGGCTTTCCGATGGGCCTGCGAGGAGGAACAGCGCGGCGATGGCGATGAGGCTGGTGGTGATGGCGAGAGCGGGGAGGATGAGCGGGTGAAGCTGTGCCAGGCCGAAATATAGGGCGCAGACGGCTCCGAGAGCGGCCGCGTTGGAGGCGCCGAGGACCGAGGGTTCGGCGAGCGGGTTGCGGAGATAGCCCTGAAGCGCGGCTCCCGCGAGGCCGAGCATCGCGCCGACGATCAGGCCGAGCAGCATGCGCGGCAGGCGCAGGTCGATGAGGATAGCGCGAGCCACCTCGTCACCGCCGCCGGTGAGGACGGCTAGGATGCGGGCGGGCGAGAGTGAGACGGCCCCCAGCGTGAGGGAGCCGAGCGCCGCAGCCAAGGTTAGGCCGATCAGAAACGGCAACAGCAGGGGATGGCGTCGAGCGCTCATGGCTTGCGCCCTCCGAAACCGCTGTTAGGAATCGTAGTGCTCCTGCGAAGGCAGGAGCCCAGTTCCTGCGTCTGAGCTGGGCTCTCACGAGCCACTCGTCTCGTTCGAGTGCCTTCGCAGGAGCACGGCAAGTTGCAGAGGCAGGATTGATGCGCAGAAAGATCATCGCGGCGCTTTGTGCGCTCAGCCTGACCGGCGCTGCCCCCGCGCCGCCCAAGCGTATCGTGTCGCTCAACACCTGTTCCGACCAATATGTGCTGGCGCTCGCCGATCCGGGACAGATCGCGGCCTTGAGCCCCTATGGGCATGATCCGGAACTGTCGGCGGCGGTCGCCAAGGCGCGGCGTTTCCCGGTGCTGACACGCCCGGCCGAAGAGGTATTGGCGCTGCGTCCCGATTTGGTGATCGGCTTTCCCGATGGCGCTGGCGGCGTTGTTGGCGCGCCGGATGGGCGATGGCGCAAGCTGGGGCTGGCGAGCGCGGACAGTTTCGCGGCGATCCGCACCCAGATCCGGCAGGTGGCAGCCATTGTCGGCCATCCCGCGCGAGGCGAGGCGATGATCGCGGGCATGGAGCGCGACCTTGCCGCCCTGCCCCGGTCCCGGCGCGGCGGCGTTGCGGCCTATTATCAGCGGCGCGGCTATATGACCGGGACCGGCACTTTGTTCGATGAGTTGATCCGGCGCGCAGGCCTCACCAATCTGGCGGCGAAGCTGGGCAAACCGGCGCTGGCGCAGGTGCCGCTGGAGGAAATGATCGCCGCCCGGCCCGACTATCTGATCGTGGAAGAAGGTAGCGAAAAGGTCGTCGATCAGGGGACGGAGATGCTGCACCACCCGGTGCTGCGATCCATCCTGCGCATCCGCGTGCCGCAAGCCTGGACGGTGTGCGGCGGTCCTGCTTATGTGCAGGCCGCGCGCAGCATCGTGACGCAGGCGGATGCTGCGGGCAGGCGTTGAGGGGCGAAGCGTCACGCCCGCCCCTCTTTCCCGTCATCAGAAGCGGACACGTGCGCCGGCATAGGCCGACCGGCCGTAGGTGTTGTAACCATAGACCGTCGCGTATTCCTCATCGGTCAGATTGTCGATGCGGCCGTAGATTTCGAGATGTTCATTGATGGGCAGCGAAGCGCGAATGTCGAGCCGGGCATAGCCATCCAGACGCTGGGTGTTGGCGAAATCGTTAAAGCTGTCGCCGACCATGGTGAGCGTCGCGCCGGTCGATAGGCCGAACGCCCATTCATAGTCAGCCGAGACGCTGACCGCATCCTTGGCGCGACGGGGGAGACGCTTGCCTTCGTTGAGGCCGCCTTCGGAGCGATCGATCGCGTCGATATAGCTATAGGCGGCAGTGACGGTAAGCGCATCGACGGGCTTCAGCGTGACGGCGGCTTCCACGCCCCTCGCACGCGTGCGCGTAAGATTGACGTAGCGGCCAAACGGCGGGGCGAAGCCGTCGAAATAGATCTGGTCGCGGGTATCGCGGCGGAACGCGGTGACAGAGATCATCGCCCGGCCACCATCCAGATTCTGGTCGAAGCCCACATCATAGCTTTTCGACCGTTCAGGCTTCAGATCGACATTGCCATAGGTGCCGTCGTAGATCTGGTAGAGGGAGGGTGCCCGGAAGCCTTCGCCATAGCTGGCACGGATGTTGGTACGGCCTTCATTGGGCGTGTAGTTTGCGTTTGCGCCCAGCGTCGTCTCGCCGCCGAACTGGCTGTGATCGTCATGGCGCACGCCGCCGGTCAGCGACAGCCCCGAAAGCGGCTTCACCACGGCCAGGGCATAGACGCTGTCGATGTTGACCTTGGCCGCGCTGACGACCTTGTCGCCTGTGAAGAAGTCGTAATAGAAGGAATCATAGTCCGGGCGTTCATGCTCGTAGCCCAAAATCAGCTTGGCCTGATCCACCGGCTGATAGACACCTTCATATTCGAAGCGCAGATTGGTGCCCGAATAGCCATAGTCCGGCGCGGTGGAGCTGGGCGCGAAGAAATAATCGCGATCGTTGCGGAACCAGGTAACGGCCGCACGTTGCGTCAGCTTGCCATCGAATGACGCAAGGTTGATCCCAGCATAGCCGACATATTGATCGAGCTTGCTGCTGTCCGTGGATTCCACCGGCGCGCCGAAGAAGATGTCGGTGTCGAGGTTCGCATGGATATAATAGCCGCGCAGGTCGAGGCTGAGATTGTCCGTGAACGCCAGTTTCAGCTTCGCGTGGGTGGCAATATTCTCATAGCCGTCCTTTTCCGTGCCGCCCTTGGCCGCAGAGATGCCGTCGGTGTGGAAATAGGCGACGCCAGCGCTGCCCGAGGCAATGCCCGCGCTGCCCGACACATCTGCTTTCGCATTCAGGGTGTCCGCATAGCCATAATCCACCGAGGCGGTGCCGCCAAAGCCTTCACCCGGTTCGGCTGACATAATGTTGACGACGCCGCCGATCGCCTGGCTGCCATAGACGACGGAGTTGGAACCGCGCAGCACTTCGATGCGGCGGATATTGCCGGTCAGCAGATTGCCGAAGTCATAGGCATCGCCAATGATGCTGGGGTCATTGATCTTGACGCCATCCAGCAGCACCAGCGTTTGCGTCGTTTCCGCGCCCCGGATCGAAATGCCGGTCACGCCGCCTACGGCGTCGGCCCGGTTGAAACGAATGCCCGGCGTGGTGGCGATCAGGTCCGCGACGCTGACGTTCTGGCGGGTTTCGATCGTCTTTGCATCGATGACGGTGATGGCTTGGCCGACTTCGTCGGTCGGCTGCGCAATGCCCAGTGCGGTGACGACGATTTCGTCGGCGTCTTCGGCAAGCGCTGGGGTGGCGGCGAGGAGCGCCAGCAGTGAAATTCCGGTCCTGATCATGTTCTTGTCTTCCCTGAGCGTCATGCGACATGAGCCCAGGGCATCCGCGTAAGCGGTCAATGCACGGAAGAAGGAGACGCCAGCCCCGTCCCGCGCACCGATGCGGCCCTGCGCCGCTTCGTCGCTCAGACGGAAAACACCGTGCCTGGACCGATCCCTGGACCCAAGGCAAGAGCGACCCTGCGCCGGCAGGTCTCCTGGCTCGCGGGTCGTCGCGGCGATGCACGGGCCTTCCCGGACGCGTGTCCAGTGGCTGGTCCCCCTCGCCTTCCCCTTTTGAAGGTCGCGGGTTTCCGGGTGCATCGCGCTCACCGCTTACAGTTGCAGGGGCAGCTGCGGATTTGGACGGATGAGCCGTCCGCACCACATTCCCTTTCCGGCGCGATCTTCTTTTCATGAACGGTTGCCCGCTCACGCCGCGCGCCATAGGGGAAAGTGAAGGTTCTGCCAAGGAGTGGATCGATGCGATTGCTGGGCGCGGTGCTGGCCGGAGGGCGATCCAGCCGGTTTGGGAGCGACAAGGCGCTGGCGCTGATGCCGGACGGGCGCACGCTGATCGAACATGCGGTGGCGGCGATCGCGCCCCATGTGGAGGCGGTGGTGGTCTGCGGACGGACGGTCGAGGGTATGACCAGCCTATCCGATCGGCCCGCGCCGGATATGGGACCGCTGGGTGGGCTGAACGCGGCGCTGCATCATGCGCAGAGCGAGGGCTATGACGCGGTGCTGACGACGGGGTGTGACATGCCGGTCTATCCGGCGGCGCTGGTGGAGGCGCTGGCAGGAGAAGGCGCTGCGGTGTTGAAGGGGCAGCAATTGGCGGGGTTCTGGCCTGTCGGGCTTGCAGATGAAATGGACGCGCATCTGGCTGAGGAGAATAGCCGGTCGATATTCGGCTGGCTGGAGCGGATCGGCGCGCGGATCGTGGAGCGGGCGGATATCGTCCTGCCGAATATTAATCGACCGCAGGATCTTGCCGGATTGCCAAAAAGCTAGCCACCGCGTGCTCCTGCGAAGGCAGGAGTCCAGTTCTAACGGCGCAAATGGGCTCCTGCTTTCGCAGGAGCACCTAGGCTCAGGACCTATTAAATTGCTTGCAGGGATGCAGATCGGTTGATTCAATGGCGGCGCAAGGAGGCGTTGTCATGAGTGATCTGATCTGGTTGTCGGAGGCGCAGATGCGCCGGATCGAGCCATATTTTCCGCTGTCCCACGGCGTGCCGCGGGTGGATGATCGTCGGATCATCAGCGGTATCATCTTCGTCATCAGGAACGGCTTGCGATGGCGCGATGCGCCCGCCGACTATGGTCCGCCAAAGACGATCTATAATCGTTTCATCCGGTGGAGCCGGCTCGGGGTGTTCAACAAGATCTTCTCTGCCCTTTCAGCGAAGGGCGGGAAGCCCGATCAGTTGATGATTGACGCGACGCACCTCAAGGCACACCGGACGGCGGTCAGCCTGCTCAAAAAGGGGCTGTTCCCAGACATATCGGACGCACCAAGGGCGGCCTGAACTCGAAGCTCCACGCTGTGTGCGATGGCAAGGGCAGGCCATTGGTCAGGCTGAGCGAGGGACAGATGAGCGACTATAAGGGGGCCGCCCTGATGCTCGACGCCTTGCCTCGGGCCAAAGCTCTACTCGGTGATCGAGGTTATGACGCCGACTGGTTCCGCAAGGCGCTCGCCGAACGCAACATCACCGCCTGCATCCCGTCAAAGAAAAACCGAAAGGTCACGATCCCGCACGATGCCGTGCTCTATCGCCAGCGGCACAGTATCGAGAACATGTTCGGCCGACTCAAGGATTGGCGGCGCGTACACACTCGCTACGACCGTTGCGCCCACACCTTCATGTCCGCCATCTGCATCGCAGCAACCGTCCTCTTCTGGCTCAATCAATGAGTCCTGAGCCTAGTTACATCATCAGAACAGCAAACCCACGGGCTCCACCGGTCTGAACCTGCCGATACCCCTTACCTTCCTTCCAACTAAGGCAGGTGCATCGACAGGCTCAAGGCAAAGATGTGGAGGGCAAGTTCAAACCTGTAGGGCGACGCTCGCGGCGATCTCCATAGGCATGGTCGTGCCCGCCACCGCTTCACCAATCAGAAGCAGGGTCGGATCTTCATCGCTGATCGTGGCCACCAGGAAGGCAAGCGCTGACAGCTTGCCCCTGATCAGGCGTTCGGTGGGCAGCGAGACGTTGACCGCCACCATCACGGGGGTTTCGGGATCGCGTCCGGCGGCGATCAGCTGGCGGCTGATCTCTCCGGCAGCAGCGCGGCCCATATAGATGCCGAGCGTGCCACCGGGGCGGGCGAGCGTTTCCCAGTCGAGCTTGAGCGGCTCACCAGCTCTCAGATGCGCGGTCACCAGCGTCAGGCCGCGCGCCTTGCCGCGCAGGGTGAGCGAGGCGTTGCCGCTTGCTGCCGCCGCGCTGGCGGTGGTGATGCCGGGGCAGATGCGGAAGCGGATGCCATCGGCGGCGAGATGCTCCATCTCTTCGGACGAGCGGCCAAAGACGGACGGATCGCCACCCTTAAGGCGCACGACGCGCTTGCCCGCCTTGGCAGCGGCGAGGAGCAGGTCGTTGATGCTTTCCTGATCCTTGCTGTGGCGGCCGGAGCGCTTGCCGACGCTGATGCGCTCGATGCCCTGCGGGATGAGGTCGAGGACGCCGGGTCCGACCAGTGCGTCGTAAAAGACGATGTCGGCCGCCGCCATCAGCTTTTCGGCCTTGCGGGTCAGCAGATCGGGATCGCCGGGACCTGCGCCGACCAGCCATACTTCACCGGGGGCGATAAGTTCATTCGGCTGCATGGAGCGTCTCCTGCGGGATTTGGGCGAGGATGTTGGCAAGCGCGGGGCGGCAGGACCCGCAATTGGTGCCCGCGCCGATCGCCTTGCCGATGGCGGGAACATCGACCAGGCTCTGGTCGCGGATGGCCGCGACGATCTGGTTGAGGCCGATGTCGAAGCAGACGCAGATGGTCGGGCCTTTGTCAGGCTGGCTGCCGGGGCCTCGCGCGGCGAGGACGGAAGCGCCCACCTCTTCGGCTTCGAGCTGGCCGATGAGCCAGTCGCGCGAGGGGAGCAGGCCGGTGCGGGTGACGAAGAGGACGCCTGCCAGCTTGCCATCCTTGATGATCGCAACGCGGCGGGTGCCTCGCGACATGTCGATGGCCTCGACCCGGTCGCCCTTGGGCAAGCAGGCTTCGAGGCGGGCGGGATCGCCATTGCCCGCGACTTCGTAGAGCGCGCCGCCAGGCACGGTGACCTTCGTGGCCCAGAGGCAGGGGACCTTGGCGGGCTGCTCACCGCGCAGGATGAGGAAGCCCTTCCACTCGGTCGCGACCTTTTCGATGCTGGCGGGCGTCGATTTGAAGCCCGGCTGGCCGGAATGCGGATCGACCAGCGGCCGGGGCAGCAGGCCGGTGCGGCCGCCGGTCGAGATCTGATCGGTCCAGTGGATCGGGGTGAAGATTTCGCCGACACGCTGGCCTTCGCTCAATGCCACGCGGAAGATGCTGTTGCCCTGCGCGGTCTGGACGCGAGCGAGGTCGCCATCGCAAATATCCAGCTCCCCGGCATCCTTCGGGTGGATCTCGACCAGCGGTTCCTCGCGATGACGGGCGAGCTTGGGCGAGAGGCCGGTGCGCGTCATCGTGTGCCACTGGTCGCGATAACGGCCGGTGTTGAGCGTCATCGGCCACTGCTTCAGAGGGTCCTGAAGGTCCATCTGCTTGGTGAGGACCAGCCGGGCCTTGCCATCGGCGGTCGAAAAGCGGCCATCCGCAAAGGGCTTGTCGCCACCCCAGCGGAACGGCTCCATCGCCTCATAGGCGTCGTTGCCGATGGTTGCCTGCGCGCGAAGGTTGAGCAGCCGTGCCCCATCATTCTGATAAGCGGTCAGGCGGGCATGTTCGCGCCAGATGTCGGCGGGCCGGTCATAGGCGAAGGCGTTGCGCCAGCCCATGCGGCGGGCGACTTCCTTGACGATCCACCAGTCGGGTTTGGCCTCGCCGGGCAGCGCCAGGAAGGGACGCTGGCGGCTGATGGTGCGGTCGGAGTTGGTGACGGTGCCGTCCTTCTCTCCCCAGCCAGCGGCGGGCAGGCGGACGTCGGCATGGACGCTGGTGTCCGTGTCGGCGATGATATCCGAGACGACGAGGAAGGGCACGGACTCCAGCGCCTCGCGCACGCGGTTTGCATCGGGCAGCGACACGGCGGGGTTGGTGGCCATCACCCACAGCGCCTTGATCCGCCCTTCGTTGATGGCGCGGAACAGGTCCACGGCTTTCAGGCCGGGCTTGGTCGCCATGGTCGGGGCGGCCCAGAAGCGGCCGACCCGCTCCACATTTTCAGGCGCGAAGTCCATATGGGCCGCCAGCGTCGAGGCAAGGCCGCCGACTTCGCGGCCGCCCATGGCGTTGGGCTGGCCAGTGATGGAGAAGGGCGCAGCGCCGGGCTTGCCGATGCGGCCGGTGGCGAGGTGGACGTTGATGATCGCGTTGACCTGATCGGTGCCGCGGATCGACTGGTTGATGCCCTGGCTGAACAAGGTGACGGTGCGCGGAGTGGCGGCGAACAGCTTGTAGAACTGCTCGAGCAGCGCAGGCGCGATGTCGCAGGTCTTGGCCGTGGTCCAGAGATCGTGGCCGGTGCGGATATGCTCCCAGAAGCCTTCGGGCGCATTGAGATGGTCGGCGATGAACGCAGGGTCGGTGACCCCTTCCTGATCGCACCATGCCAGCAGGCCGTTCATCAGGGCAACGTCGGTGCCGGGCTTTACGGCCAAGTGCAGGTCCGCGCCCTCGCAGGTTTCCGTGCGGCGTGGGTCGATCACGACCAGCTTGGTCCCGCGCTCCGCCCGCGCTGCCTGAATGCGCTGATACACGATCGGGTGGCACCAGGCGGTGTTGGAGCCCACCAGCACGATCAGGTCCGCTTCATCCAAGTCGCCATAGGTGGCAGGCACGATGTCCTCGCCAAAGGCCCGGTTATGCCCGGCGACCGCGCTCGACATGCAGAGGCGACTGTTGGTGTCGATGTTCGCCGTGCCGATGAAGCCCTTCATCAGCTTGTTGGCGACATAATAATCTTCGGTCAGCAGCTGGCCCGAGACGTAAAAGGCGACGCTGTCGGGGCCGTAGCGATCGACGGTATCGCGAAATTTCTTCGCGACGAGGTCCAGCGACTTGTCCCAGCTGGCGCGCTTGTTGCCGATCATGGGGTGCAGCAGGCGGCCGGTCAGCCCGACGGTTTCGCCCAGATGCGTGCCCTTGGAGCAGAGGCGGCCACCGTTCGCCGGGTGCTGCTCATCGCCCTTGATCGTGACCGACCGGGGTCCGGTCGGCGTGGCCGAGATGCCGCAACCGACGCCGCAATAGGCGCAGGTGGTGCGGATGGCCTGGTTCATGCTCTTACCTCTTATCCGGGGCTTCGCTTGTCAGGCGGAAGCGATGAGGTGCTCCTGCGAAGGCAGGAGCCCAGTCCTGCGGCCGGAACTGGGTTCCTGCCTTCGCAGGAACACGATCCGTCTCGCACAGGACATGCTCTGAATGGAATTGGGTGGAGGCGCTTGCCGCAAGGGATGGCCAACAAGACACCCCCACCCGGGTCCCCGCCTTTATGGCTGGGGACCGGAAGCTCAAGCTGCCGCCTTCAGCGCCGCCGGGCGGGCGATCAGGATGCGGCCGCCTTCCTCCTTCACGGCGATGGTCGGCGTGCAACCTTCGTCATTGCCCTGCGCCTCGCCCGTCTTCAGGGCGATGTTCCAGTTGTGGAGCGGGCAGGCGACGCTGTGGCCATGGACGATGCCCTGGCTCAGCGGGCCCTTCTTGTGCGGGCATTCATTGACCAGCGCGAAGACCTTGTCATCGCTGGTGCGGAACACGGCGATTTCCTTTTCGCCCGTGATCTGAACGGTGCGAGCGCCACGCTGGGGAATGTCGGCCAGCGTTCCGATGTCGATCCAATCGGTCATGGGTGTCACTCCGCAGCGATGGCAATGGGTTCGAGGTGCTGGTGCAATTCGCTTTCCGCACCGGCGGCGCGCTGCGCCCAGGGATCTTCCTGGCTGAAGCTTTGCGAATAGAGGAAGCGTGCGCGCAGAGCCTCGCGGCCTGCGTCGTCCTCGACGATGCGCTGCTTCACATACTCGACCCCGACGCGCTCGATCCAGGGCGCGGTGCGCTCCAGATAGCGCGCTTCCTCGCGGTAGAGCTGGGTGAAGGCGGCGCAATAGTCGAGCGCTTCCTGCTCGGTCGCGACCTTGCACAGGAAATCGGTGGCGCGGACATGGATGCCGCCGTTGCCGCCGACATGCAGTTCATAGCCCGAGTCCACGCAGACCACGCCAAAGTCCTTGATCGTCGCCTCCGCGCAGTTGCGGGGGCAGCCCGATACGGCGATCTTGAACTTGTGGGGCATCCACGATCCCCAGGTCATCCGTTCGGTCTTGACGCCAAGGCCGGTCGAATCCTGCGTGCCGAAGCGGCACCATTCGGACCCGACGCAGGTCTTCACCGTGCGCAGCGACTTGCCATAAGCGTGACCCGACACCATGCCTGCGGCATTGAGGTCGGCCCACACGGCAGGCAGATCTTCCTTCTTGATGCCGAAAATGTCGAGACGCTGGCCGCCGGTGACCTTCACCATCGGCGCATCATATTTCTCGACCACATCGGCGATCGCGCGCAGTTCCTTGGGGTTGGTCAGGCCACCCCACATGCGCGGGACGACCGAGTAGGTGCCGTCCTTCTGGATGTTCGCATGCATGCGTTCGTTGACGAAGCGGCTCTGCTGGTCATCGACATATTCACCCGGCAGCGCGCAGAGGAGGTAATAGTTGAGCGCAGGGCGGCAGGACGAACAGCCGTCCGGGGTGGACCAGTGCAGCTTCTGCATCACCTCGGGGATCGAGCGCATATTCTGCGCGACGATCTCGCGGCGGACATCGTCATGGCCGAAGCTGGTGCATTTGCACATCGTCTTGGGACCCGACTGGACGTCATCGCCCAGCACCACCGCCAGCAGGTTCTCGACCAGACCGGTGCACGAACCGCAGCTGGCCGACGCCTTGCAGGTGGCGCGCACCGCGTCGAGGCTGCATGCGCCCTTTTCGATGCAGCCGACGACCTGGCCTTTGCTGACGCCGTTGCAGCCGCAGATCTCGGCATCGTCCGAGAGCGCCGCAACGGCCGCCTTAGGGTCCAGCGCGCCTCCTCCAGAGGCGAAGGCCTGACCGAAGATCAGCAGGTCGCGGATTTCGCCGACATCTTCCTCGCGCTTCAGCAGGTCGAAATACCAGCCGCCATCCGCCGTGTCGCCATAGAGGACCGCGCCGATGACCTTGTCATCCTTGACCACGACACGCTTGTAAACGCCGCGCGATGCATCGCGCAGCACGATGTCCTCGCATCCCTCGCCGCCGGAGAAGTCACCGGCGGAGAAGACGTCCAGACCGGCGACCTTGAGCTTGGTCGAGGTGACGGAGCCCTTGTAACCCGTGTGCTGGTCGGTCAGGCCGTCCGCGAGGCTGCGGCACATGTCCCACAGCGGCGCGACAAGGCCGTAGACATTGCCGTCATGCTCGACGCACTCGCCGACTGCCAGGACATCGGGGTCGCTGGTGACCATATGGTCATCGACCTTGATGCCGCGATTGACTTCGAGGCCAGCTTCGCGCGCCAGAGCGGTCGAAGGGCGGATGCCCACCGCCATGACGACGAGGCTCGCCGGGATTTCGGTGCCGTCCTTCAGGCGGACGCCCTCCACCTTGCCTTCGCCATAGATGGCTTCGGTGTTGGCGCCGGTCAGGATGGTCTGGCCGCGCCCTTCCAGCGCGGACTTGAGCAGCCAGCCCGCCGCTTCGTCGAGCTGACGCTCCATCAGCGTGTCCATGAGGTGGATGACGGTCACCTTCATGCCGCGCAGGGTGAGGCCGTGCGCGGCTTCCAGGCCGAGCAGACCGCCGCCGATCACCACTGCCGCGCCGCCCTGATCGGCGGCCGCCAGCATGGTGTCGACATCCTTCATGTCGCGGAAGCTGATGACGCCCGGCAGGTCCTTGCCCGGAACCGGGATGATGAACGGATCGGAACCCGTCGCGATCAGCAGCTTGTCATAGCCAACAGTGCGACCCGACTGGCTCGTGACGGTCTTGGCGGTGCGGTCGATTCCCGTCACCGGATCACCCGCGATCAGTTCGATCTGATTGTCGTCATACCATTCGCGGCTGTTGATGATGATGTCATCGAAGCTCTTCTCACCAGCCAGAACCGGCGAGAGCATGATGCGATTGTAATTCACATAAGGCTCTGCGCCGAAGATGCTGACGCGATAACGCCCAGCATCCCGCGCCAGCAGTTCCTCGACCGCACGGCAACCGGCCATGCCGTTGCCAACAACCACCAGATGTTCGCGAACATCCTCCGACGGCACGAAGATTTCCTCTTCGTTGGCCGTTTCCGGTCCGGTGTTGTTCTGAAAATCCATCCCTTGACTCCAGACAATAAAAAAAAGCCGCCATCCGGACCCCTGGCTTTGAAACCAGGAGTCTGGATGGCGGCTTTGCCATCATTCACGCCTTGACGATCCGTCCGTGGATCACCGCAGCTATGTCGTTAGAGGACAACCTTGTCCTTCGCAGTGCAGCATAAATGAATCGTGATGGGGGTCAAGCGATTCCTTGGGAGAAGTTCCTGCGACCCCAAAAGCTCACGGTGCAAATGAAAGCGGCGGCTCCCCTTTCGAGTGCCGCCGCCTCCCTCTCCTATACGTCAGATTCAAATGCGCGCGGCGCTGCTCCAGGTCGTGCGCCAGCGGGCACGAACCATCGAGATGCCAAGGAACGCGACCACGGCGAGGCCCCCGAAGATCAGGAAACCGGGGGCGAAGCTGCCGGTGAACTGCTTGGCGATGCCCAGCGACGAGGCGAGATAAAAGCCCCCGATGCCGCCCGCCATGCCGACGAGGCCGGTCATGACGCCGATTTCTTCCTGGAAACGCTGCGGCACGAGTTGGAACACCGATCCGTTGCCCACGCCCAGCGCCAGCATCGCGGCGACGAAGAAACCAAGAGCCGAGAACAGCGTCGGCGCATAGGACACGCCCGCCAGCGCCAGCGCGGCGACGATATAGACCATCATCAGCACCTTGACCCCGCCGATCTTGTCTGCCAGCGCGCCGCCCATCGGACGGATCAACGACCCGGCGAACACGCAACCTGCCGTGCAATAGCCCGCGACGATCGGGGTCAGGCCGAACTGGTCGGTGAAGTAGATCGGCAGCGAGGCGGCAAGCCCGACGAAACCGCCGAAAGTTACGGCGTAGAAGCCCATCAACCACCAGGCGTCAGCGCTCTTCAGGGGACCGAAATAGTCCGTCAGCTTCTTGGGGGCAGGCGCATTGGGGGCGTTCTTCGCCATGATCATATAGGCGATGAAGACGATGGTGAGCGGGATGCAGGCAAGGCCCAGCACCGAGTTCCAGCCGAACAGCTTGGCCAGCACCGGTGCGAAGAGCGAAGCGAGCACCGTGCCCGAATTGCCCATGCCTGCCAGGCCCATGGCCTTGCCCTGATGCTCAGGCGGATACCAGCGGCTGGCCAAAGGCAGCGCGATGGCGAAGCTCGCCCCCGCAAAGCCCAGGATCACACCCAGCGCCAGCGTGCCGCCGAAGCTGTTGACGCCCATGAACCAGGCGGTGAAGAGGCCAAGGATAACAATCACCTGGCTGATCGCGCCCGCCTGCTTGCAGCCGATACGATCGACCAGCAGGCCGTTGACGACGCGGAGCAAAGCGCCCGCAAGCGTCGGAACGGCGACCATCAGGCCTTTTTCAGCAGGCGTCAGGCCCAGCGTCTTGGAAATCGACGGCGCGAGCGGGCCGAGCAGCACCCACACCATGAAGGCGAGGTCGAAATAGAGGAAAGCGGCGATCAGCGTCGGCGTGTGGCCAGCTTTCCAGAAGCTGGTTGGACCCGCTTCCCCTTCGCCTTCCGGGCGATCCCAATAAGCAGTTGCCATGATGACGTCCTTCAATCCTTGTCAATTGGACACAAAAAAAGCCGCTCTCCGGACGCCCGTTGTTGACGGGACCCGGCCAGCGGCTTTGCTGCAAATTTCGATTCGGGAGAGCGCGACCCCATCCTTGGGCGTGCTCATCCATAAACGCGCTTCGTCGCGCGACCTTTCTCTTATCTAATGATTCGCTTTATGTTGCAAGGCACAATTTTTGGGGTGTGCCGCAACCCTACGTCATGGTCATCCTGAACTTGTTTCAGGATCTATCTCTCCCCCGCGCGGGAGGGAAAGCCGCGCCTAAAAACTCGCCAGGAAATCCTCGATCCGTTCGGGGTCGAACACCCGTCCGTCGAAGAACCTGTCCGGACCCAGCGTCAGTTCGCCACGCTTGGAGCCAACCGCCAGCGGAGACGCGACGGCGCCCTCCACCTTCATGCTGGCGCCGGGGATCGGCACATTGCTTTCGGCCAGCGCGCGGCGGAAAATGTCGGGGCGGAAGACCGATCCGGCCTTCGCCGCATTTTCCGGCGTATGTTCGACCATCTTCCATCGGGCCATCTGCGAATAGAGCCAGAGCGCCTGGCTGCGCCACGGAAAGGGCGTGGCTTCGCGGGAGAAAAGCATGAAATCGGGCATGTCGATCGGCGGCATTTCCGGCCGGGCGGTGATGCGGCCCGACAGCGCACGCGCGATGAGGTCGGCGGGCTGATCGACGAAATGCGGTTGCGACAGGAGATGCGCCAGCGCTTCATGATTGGCGGGATCGTCGCACCAGGCGGCGGCGCGCGCCAGCGCACGGATGAGCGCGTCCACGGTCTGGGGATTTTCCTCCAGCCATGGCGTGCGGAAGGTCAGCACCTTTTCCACGCCGCGCTGCCAGATGCGCTCCCCGATCGCCACGGCTTCAGCAAGGCCCGCGTCCACGGCGGCGCTGCCCCATGGTTCGCCAGCGATGAAGCCGTCAATCTCGCCCGCGTGCATCGCCTCCACCGTCAGGGACGGCGGCACGACGCGCAACAGGACATCGCGGTCAGGATCGACACCCGCGCTTGCCAGCCAGTAGCGCAGCATGATGGCGTGGCTGGAAAAGCGGTGGACGATGCCAATCACCGGCTTGCGCTTCCACAACCCAATGGCGGTAGCGAAGTCATGGGCGGTGCCAAGCGGATCATTCAGGCGAGACGCGACATCGGGGTCCAGTGCCTGCGCGAACTCCCGGGCCATCACCAGCATGTTGCCGTTGACGTTGAGCTTATAGGGCGCCGACAGCGGCGCCGGTTGTTGGCTGAGGCCCAATGTCACCGCGATGGCGAGCGGCGCCAGCATGTGCGCGGCCTGTACCTGACCAAATACCAGCCGGTCGCGCAAGGTCGCCCAACTGACCGTGCGGACAAGGTCGAGGCTCAGCCCCTCTTCCTCCGCGAAGCCCTTTTCCCGCGCCACCGCAAGTACGGCGGAGTCGGTCAGCGGCAGATAGGCGATGCGCAAGGATGTCGTCATAGGCCCCCTCCCAGAAGGTCGCTGGCCGTGATCAGGGCCTGGGCGACATCCACGATTTTCTTCCCTTGATTCATCGCGCTCGACCGCAGCAGCGCATAGGCGTCCGGTTCGCTGATGCCCCGCTGGCTCATCAGGATGGACTTAGCGCGATCGATGATCTTGCGGTCGGAAAGCTGCGTTCGCGCCTCGTCCAGTTCGGTCTGGAGCCTGGCAAAGGCGTTGAAGCGGCGCACGGCCAGTTCCAGCACCGGCTTCACCCGTTCCTTGCGCAGGCCGTCGACCACATAAGCGGAAACGCCCGCGTCGATCGCCGCGCCGATCATCGATTCGTCGGACTGATCGACGAACATGGCGATCGGGCGGGCGAGCGCGCGGCTGACCGAGAGCATTTCCTCCAGCGTGTCGCGGCTGGGGCTGCCGAGGTCCATGAGAACGACGTCGGGCGCCATGCGTTCGAGCCGCGCGACGAAGCCGCCGCGCGGTGGGACGATGTGGATATCGTCATAGCCCGCCTCGCGCAGTCCTTCTTCGAGTACCGTCGCGCGCAGGCCGCTGTCATCGATGATGACGATTCGCATTTGGACCCAGCCCTTTTGGCCCTTCAGTGACCGCGATGCTGCGCCGCGTCAATCGGGACGGGACGCGCCGGTTGCCAGCGGGATAGCCCTGCTATATTAGCACAGACCCATTTCCGGAGGATCATCATCATGGACATGCAACTGATCGCACAGCCCCAACGCTTTGCTTTCAGGAAGTTTTTTGTCCATGCCTGCGATTACCCTCTCTCATATCAGCTGGTCCGCGCCTGACGGGACATCCGTCCTTTCGGACCTCAATTTTCGTTTCACTTCCGAGCGGATCGGGCTTGTCGGACGCAATGGCGTCGGCAAATCGACACTGCTTGCGCTCATTTCGGGAAGGTTAAAGCCGAGCGGCGGCAGCGTTCAACTGGACGGCACGGTGGCCGAACTGCGCCAGACGGTGCAGGTCGCGCCCGGCGAGACGATCGCCGACCTGTTCGGCGTTCGGGATGCCATGGCGCTGCTGTCCAAGGCCGAACGGGGCGATGCGGACATGGTCGAGCTGGAGGCGTGCGACTGGACGCTGCCTTCCCGGATCGAGGAAGCGCTGGCGGAGGTCGGACTGAGCGCGCAGCCCGAGGCGCTGCTTACCCAGTTGTCGGGCGGACAGCGGACGCGGGCGGCGCTTGCCGGGGCGATCTTTGCCCGGCCCGATTTCCTGCTGCTGGACGAGCCCACCAATAATCTGGATGCGGAGGGCCGGACGGCCCTGATCGCCTTGCTAGCGCGCTGGCGGGCAGGTGCGATCGTGGTCAGCCATGACCGGGCGCTGCTGGAGGAGATGGAGGCGATTGCGGAACTAACGACGCTGGGCATCAGCCGCCATGGAGGGAATTTCTCTTCATGGCAGGCGCGCAAGGCTGTCGAACTGGCCGCAGCCGAGCAGGACCTCGCCCATGCCCAGCGGCACATGAAGGAGATTGCCAAGCGGACGCAGATCGCGGCCGAACGCAAGCAACGGCGCGATGCGGCAGGCGCTCGCAAGGGCGCCAAGGGTGACATGCCGCGCATATTGATCGGCTTGCGGAAGGATCGGGCGGAGGGTTCAGGCGGCGAAGCCGCGCGGCTGGCCGAGCGCCTGCGCCGCGAGTCCAGTCAGGCGGCCGAAGCAGCGCGGCAACGGATCGAAGTGATGGAAAGCCTGACCGTCGCCCTGCCCTCCACCGGTGTTCAGCCGGGGCAGAAGATCGTCACGCTGGACCATGTCATGGCGGGCCATGATGCCAGCGAGCCGGTCCTGCGAGAGCTGTCATTGAGCGTCAATGGGCCGGAGCGGATTGCCATTACCGGCCCCAATGGCGCGGGCAAATCGACCCTGCTGCATGTGATTGCGGGCAGCCTGTATCCCCTGGCGGGGAAGGTCGAGCGGCCGGTGGCGTGCGCGCTGCTGGACCAGAAGGTCGAAATGCTCGATCCACGAGCCAGCATCGCCGATAATTTCGCCCGCTTGCATCCCAGCGCGACACATAATGAAGTGCGGGCGGCGCTGGCGCGCTTCCGCTTTCGGGCGGATCTGGCGTTGCAGCAGGCGGGTAGCCTTAGCGGCGGGCAATTGCTGCGCGCGGGGCTCGCCTGCGTGCTGGGCGGCGCCACGCTGCCGCCGCTGCTCATGCTGGACGAGCCGACCAACCATCTCGACCTCGACAGCATCGCGGCGATCGAGCAGGGCTTGCGGGGTTATGACGGCGCGCTGATCGTGGTCAGCCATGACGCGGCTTTCCTGCGCGCCATCGGCATCGACCGGGAGATATGCTTGTCTTAATGCGCCGCCGACATGTCCACCCGACCAGTCGGCTTGGGCGCGAACCAGACCAGCGCACCTGCAAGGAACAGGACCAGCGCAGCCACGAAGAAGACATGGTTCATCGACAATATAGTCGCTTGCTGATCGACAAGATTGGAGATCATCTGCGGCGTTTGTTCAGCCGATAGCCCGGAACCGGCAAGCTGCGAACCAACCCCCGGATCAAGTGCCGACACCATTTCATTGCGCGCGGTTCGCTGGCCATTGCCCCAGCCGGTCAGGACGATGGAGGTGGATATCGCGACCGCCAGCGTGCGCAGGAAGCTTTGCATGCCGGCCGCCGACGCGGTTTCTTCCGGCCGCACCGATCCCAGCGTCAGGGTGGTCAGCGGGATCATAAAGAAGGGCATGGCAAAGCCCTGCACGACCTGCGGCATGGCCAAAGTCCAAAAGTCGGCCGTGCTGGTCCAGCCCGATCGCCACATGGTGACCATGCCCATCCAGATCACCGATCCCGATATCAACAGGCGCACGTCGATCTTGCCGACCGCGCGGCCCGCAAAGGGTGCGGCCAAGATCGCGGTCATGGCCGTGAAGGCGGTGACGAACCCTGCCGAATAGGCGGGGTAGCCCATGGACATCTGAAGCCATTGCGGGATGATCACGATGCCGGCGAAATAGGCCCCGAAGCATAGCGACAATGTCAGCACGCCCGATGTGAAGCCGACATGGCGGAACACCCGCAGATCGACGATCGGATGCTCCTCCGTCAGTTCCCAGATGATGAAGACAAGAAAACCGATCCCGGCCATCACGGCCAGCGCGACGATCATCGGATCGCCGAACCAGTCATGGTCGCGGCCGGTGTCCAGCATGATCTGGAGGCAGCCGATCCAGAATATGAGCAGGGCGAGGCCGATAAAGTCGATGGGGAGCTTATGCCGTTCCGTTTCGGCCGGACGCAGCAGCACCATCGCGGCGAACACGCACACCACCGCGATCGGCAGGTTGATGAAGAAGATCCAGTGCCAGCTCCAATTGTCGCTGATATAGCCGCCGATGATCGGCCCCACCGCCGGGCCAGCGAGCGTGGTCATGGCCCACAGGCCCATCACCTTGGCCCGCTGTTCGGCGGGAAAGATGCGCATCAGCAGGGTTTGCGACATCGGCATCAGCGGGCCGCCGCACAGCCCCTGCCCGATACGGCAGGCGACGATCATGCCGAGCGTCGTCGAGAGGCCGCAGAGAAGCGAGAACAGCCCGAAACCGATCATGCCCCAGATAAACAGGCGCACCGTGCCGAACCGCTGGGCCAGCCAGCCGGTGAGCGGCACGCAGATGGCTTCGGCCACCGCATAGGAGGTGATGATCCAGGTGCCCTGGTCAGGCGAAATGCCGAGGTTTCCGGCAATGTGCGGCACCGACACGTTCGCGATCGTCAGGTCGAGCACGACCATGAAATTGCTGAGCGCCAGCACGAACCCGGCCAGCATCCGCCGCCGGGGGTCCATGAAAAATCTTTCCGCCGCCTCCGTCACCGCTTGGCTCCTCAGGCGCCCGAAAGGTCGATCTCGACCTCGGTCGAGAGGCCCACGCGGAGCGGATGCGCAGCAAGTTCCTTGGGGTCAAGCGCGATACGCACGGGCAGGCGCTGAACCACCTTGATCCAGTTGCCAGTCGCATTTTGCGCGGGGATCAGCGCCAGCGACGATCCGGTGCCGCCGGAAAAGCCGATGACCTTGCCATGGTAAACGACGTCGCCGCCATAAATGTCGGCGACGACCGTAGCGGGCATGCCGACACGTACCCGGCGAAGCTGCCGTTCCTTGAAATTCGCATCCACATAGACTTGGCTGAGCGGGACGATGCTCATGATCGGGCTGCCCTGCGCCACGCGCTGGCCGACCTGCACCTGACGGCGCGTCACTACGCCATCGATCGGCGCGCGGATGATCGAGCGCCCCAGGTCCAGGCGGGCATTTTCCAGCTTCGCCTTGGCGGCAAGCACAGCGGGGTCGGTCTCAACCGTTGAGCCGGTTACAAGGGCATCATTGGCGGCAAGCTGGCCCTCGGCCGCGCCCTGAGTCGCGCGTGCCGTCGCGACGCCCGCGCGTGCCTGTTCAAGACCAGCCCGCGCGGCGGCGAACGCCTTGCGCGCGCTGGTGACTTCCTCGCCCGACACGGCACCTTCGGGCGCCAGTGCCTCGCGCCGCTGAAGGTCGACGCGCGCCTTGTCATAGTCCGCCTGCGCGGCGGCGAGCTGCGCGCCCGCCTGCGCGATGTCGGCGCCCCGCGCCTGCACCTGAGCGGCGAGCGATGAGCTGGTCGCGGCGGTCTGGCGGAAACGGCGGCGCGCTTCGGCAAGGTCAGCCTCCGCCTGCGCGACGGCGATACGGGCGTTGGTGGGGTCCAGCCGCACCAATATGTCGCCCCGCTTCACCGCCTGCGTGTCGGTCACCCTCACCTCGATGGCCTGAGCGGAAATGAGCGGCGTCACCTGCGCGATCTCGGCATTCACATAGGCATTGTCGGTGCCGACATGATTGCGGCCCACGAGCAGATACCAGAGAGCGTAGACCGCGCCGATCACGAACACGGCAAGGGCGAGGCGGACCAGCCACTTCTTGCGCTGCTCCATCCGTGCGCTCTTGTCGGCGCTGCCGGTATCGGCGGTGAATTCGGGGGCTGCATCAGCCATTGGGCAGGTCCTTGGACGATGTGCCGCTGGCAGCGAAGCCGCCGCCGAGCGCGCGAATGAGGGCAATGTCAGTGGAAAAGGTCAGCGCTTCAAGCTCCGCGACGGATTGGCGGGCGGAAAGCAGCTGATCCTCGACATTCAGCACGTCGAGGAAGGTGAAAAGGCCCCCCCGGTAGCGCTTCTGCGCTATGGCATAGGCTTCTTCCGACGCGGCGAGCGCGGCACGGGCCTCCGTCAGCCGCTGACCCAATATCCTGCGGCCGGTGACGGCATCGGCCACGTCGCGATAGGCGCCAAGGACGGTCTTGTCATAATTGGCGACGGCTTCATCGAAGGTCGCCCGCGCGCCACGATAGCGGCCACGCAGTTCCCCGCCATGAAAGATCGGCAAGCTGATCGCAGGCCCGACATTGCCGAACAGCGAATCCTTGCTGAACAAGGTGTCGAGAAAAGAGCGCGGACCCGAGGTCGAGGGATCGAGGAAGGATGTGTTGTAGCCAAGCGACTGCACCCCGACGAGGGCGCTGAGGCTGATGGCGGGGAAGAAGTCGGCGCGGGCAACCTTGATGCGCTTGGCAGCGGCTTCCGTCCGGGCGAGCGCGGCGGCGACATCGGGGCGACGTGCCACCAGGTTGGTGGTGACATCGGCGGGCAGGCCCAAATCCGTGACCTTGCCCAAATGCGGCTGCGTGATGGCGAGGCCGCGATCAGGGCCTGCGCCGATCAGCGCGGCGATCTGATGCCGCCGGACGGCGATGGATTGGTCGATGCCGGCCAGCACGGCGCGGGCGGCGGACACGGTCGCATCGGCTTGCCGCACGCTACCCCGCGTTTCCAGCCCGTTGCGCTGCCGCTCCGTCACCAGTTTCTGGCTGGCGGATCGGATGTCGAGCGCGCGCTGCTGGATCGCCCGTTGGTCGAACAGGCGAGCAAGGTCGGCATAGGCATCGGCGACGCCCGTCGTCAGCATCAAACGCGCCTGCTGCGCATCGATGTTGGCAGCCTCCGCCTCCGATGTGGCGGCCGCCAGCGCGGCCCGGTTCCGGCCCCACAGATCAAGGTCGAAATTCAGGTTAAGCGCCGCTTTCCCCGTACCCAACCAGCCCTTGGGAACAAAGTCCTTCGGGAAGCCCATATTATAGCTCTGCTTCGTCGCGGCGGCCGATCCGGTAAAGTCAACGGACGGCAAAAGCGGGGCTCCTGCCTGCTGCGCGGCGGCGGATGCCTGGCGAAAGCGGGCGGAAGCCGCCGCGATGTCCGGAGAGGCGGCAAGCCCCTCCTCCATCAACGCATCAAGTTGCGAGTCGCCATAGCTTTTCCACCATCCATCGGACGGCCATAGCGCGTCGCCCTGCCCCAGCGTTTGCGAGGCGGCGATGCTGGAGGCTGTCCGGGGCGCGGGCGCCTTACCGAGATCAGGCACCGCCGCGCAGGCGGAAAGCGCCAATATCGCGACCGGCAAAAGCCCGGCGTGCGCGAAATTAATGAGACGATGCAGGGACATAAGAAACCGTACCATGTGGTATGAAAACCGCCTTTGCGCCTGCCGCACGGGCTTGTCAACAATATTATCGTACTCTATGGTACACATTTATGACCACCCCGACAGACATTACTACCCTATCCCGTCGTGAAGCGAACAGGCGCGATCGCCGTGACGCGATCGTCGCGGTCGCCCGGCGCTCGTTTTTGGAAAATGGCTATGCTGCCACCACCATGTCCTCCATCGCCGCCGAACTGGGTGGGTCAAAGGGCACCCTGTGGAGCTACTTCCCCGGCAAGGAGGAACTGTTCGCCGCCGTCCTGCGAGGCGCGACCGAAACCTATCATGCCAGCCTTGCCCAGCTTCTGGACACGGGTGACGAGCTTGAGCAAACGCTCCTTCGCTTCGGTCATGATCTGCTGCGCAAGATGACATCGCCTGACGCGATCGCGTTGCATCGGCTGGTGGCCGCGGAGTCGAGCCGCTTTCCCAAAATGGGTGCGATCTTCTTGGAGCTTGCGCCCTTATATACCCGCAACCTGCTCGCCCGCTTCCTGGAGACGGCGATGGAGAAGGGGCAATTGCGGCGCGCCGATGCTCAACTGGCGGCGCGGACGCTGGTCGTGCTCACTTTGTCAGGCTGTCATCAGCAGATGATATGGGGCAACAGGCAGGGTCCCACGACCGAGCAGGTGGACGCGGACGTCGCCTTCGCGGTCGATTGCTTCCTGCGCGCCTATGCGCCTGAAGCGGAGGCACCGTCACAGGCAAGATCGCATTAACCATTTATTTGCGCACTTATCCTAGATCAAGGCGTGTGAGGAGACGCACGCCATGCAGTTTTTCAAATCCGCTGCGAGGACGCTCAATACCGACAGCGACAAGGCGCAGAGCGCTCGCCCGCTCCGTCGCCGCAGGCTTTTGCTGATCGAGGAAGACGACACGGCCCGAGCCGTGATCGCGCGCCGCCTTTCCCATCTCCATTATGACGTGGTGCTGGCCGAAAATGGCTTCGTGGCGCTGAACCGCCTTCTCTCCCGGTCGGTGGACATCATCCTGATCGACATGGGACTGGCGATCCTGCCGGGCATAGCCACCCTAAAGAAAATCCGCGCCGCTGGCCTTGCCGGTCAGGCAAGTTTCGTGATGATCGCGGGCAAGCAGGATAACGCCAGCGTCGTGGAGGCTTTGGAAGCAGGCGCGGACGATTATGTGACCAAGCCGTTCGACTTCGATGTGCTGGACGCACGGCTCCGCCATTTGTGCCAGCGCGCCGATGAGTTGAACGCCCTCACCCGGCATAATGCCGAACTCGACGCCCGTATTGCGCGACGCGCGGTGGAACTGGGCGAGACGCGCGACGCGCTTGAGGAAATGCAGATCGATAGGGCGCGGCTGGTCTCATCGATCCAGGCGTTGAATGATGAAATCGCCCGGCTGAACGCTGTCCGCCCCTGAAACAATCAGGGTTTCAGCGCTTCAACCAGCGAGTCGCGGTGAACCAGCCGCCAATCCCGATCGCCATGGCGACGCAGACCCCTACAACGCCCCAAAAGGCCCAAGCTTCATGGGCAAAGGGAATGCCGTTGACGTTCATGCCGAGCAGTCCGGTCAGGAAGGTGAGCGGCAGGAAAACCAGCGCCACGACCGATATGATCAACGCCTGCCGGTTCATCTGTTCCGCGCGCAGGTCCGTCAGTTCTTCATGCGCCAGCGCCGATCGCTCGCGCACCGCCTCCAGTTCTTCCGCCATGCGGGCGCAGCGATCCGCCGCTTCCTGCAAATGCAGCCGGTCATCGGGGTGAAGCCAGGGCGCATCCGCAGCCGACAATCTTTCGAGCGCCTGCCGCTGCGGTGAGATGAAGCGGCGATAGCTGATCGCCGACGCACGAATTTCGGACACCTGCCGCCGCACCTCCGCCGCGCCATTGTCGCTTAAGCTGCTTTCGATCTCGTCCAGATCGTCGCCAAGCTGCGCGACTTCCGGATCAAGCGCTTCGGTGATTTCCTGCGCAAAAGCGGCGATAAGGTCGCCCGGGTCGCGAATATCTCCGGCCAGCATCTGCTTCACCACCGGCTCCATCGCCGCGAGCGGGCGGTAGCTGACGGTGATCACGCGCGCATGTTCGGCCCACAGACGGATCGACACCAGCGGATCGCCGCCCGCGTCCTCATCCGCCCCCAAACCGCGCAGGTTGATGAGCGCGCCATGCGCCATCACCGTGCAACGCGGCCGGGTTTCCTGCGCCAACAGCGCCGACAGCGCCGCCTGCGGCATATGGTCGCAGCGCGAGACGATGCTCTGCGCATCCTCCCGCCAGCCGTCGGCATGAATCCAGCTGAAAGGCGCATGGTCGGCCTGCGCGCAAAAATCATCGAGCGAGATTTCGCGGGCATGGCCGCCTTCATTGACGAACACCCGGCTCATTGCGGCATCTCCAGCCAGAGCGAGAGCCCCTCCCCCGGTGTTTCCGGCGGCGCGGTTGCGGGGATGCGCGCGGCGTCGGCGCGGGCACGGTCGAGGATCGCCGCTGGCACATCGGGCCTATGATAGATGCGATCGGCCTCCCCTAGCAGGCGCGCCGTGCGGAGCGTCAGGTCATCGGGATCGCCCGACAGCAGGCGCAGCGCGACAAGTCGGGAGGGTTCGGCATCGCCCTGCTCCGCCAGCCAGCGGGGCACCTCGTCAGCGGCATCCTCGCGCAGCGGGTCGATCAGGCCGCCAGCCGACAGCCCGGCATCGATCGCTCGGCGGCGGGCGCTGGCATCGGGCCAGCGTGCGCGGATGGCGGCGCGGGCGGCGTGCAACGCGGTAGCGAGCGCGCCCAGCTTTTCCGGCAATATTGCCTCGATCCGCTGGCGCAGCGCCTTCGCCAGCCCCGCCGACGCACCGCCCGTGCCAATGGCGATCAGCACGGGATCGCGATCGATGATGGCAGGCAGGGTGAAATCACAAAGCTCCGGCCGGTCGGTCGCATTCACCAGCACCCCCCGTGCCTTCAGCCGCGCAACCGTCGCATCATCGCCATCGGCAACGATCGCGATGGCCGCGTCCTCAGCCTCCCCGACGACGCGCGCGCCCGCACGTTCCAGCAACCGCCGCTTGGCATCCGCAGCCTCGCCGCTTCCCATCAGGATAACCGGCCTGCCCTTCAACACCAGGAAGACGGGCAGGCTTTGCATCAGCCCTGCACCCAGTCGGGGATCTTGTCCGCCTCGATCAGCGCCTCGATCGGCGGGCGGGCGCGGACGACGGCCCATTTGTCGCCGGACACCAGCACTTCAGGCGTCAGCGGACGGCTGTTGTAAGTGCCCGCCATGGTCGCGCCATAAGCGCCCGCCGTCATAAAGGCGACCAGATCGCCCGCCTGCACCACGTCCATGTCACGGTGCATGGCAAAAGTGTCGCCCGTCTCGCAGACCGGCCCTACCACATTGGCGGTCTCCCGCGCGCCCGAAGGGTCAACGGCGCGAATATCATGCCAGGCATCGTAGAGGCTGGGCCGCATCAGGTCGTTCATGGCAGCATCGACAATAACGAACGGCGCCTGCGCGCCCTGCTTGACGCGGACCACCCGCGACAGCAGCGCGCCCGCATTGCCGACGATGACCCGGCCCGGCTCGAACATCAGGCGCACATTCCAGCCCTGCGTCACCCGCGTCACCATCTCGCCATAGACAGCTGGCAGCGGCGGGATCGGGAGCGACGGGTCGTAAGGGACGCCAAGCCCGCCGCCAAGATCGGCGGTGCGGATGGCATGCCCAGCAGCGCGTAGCTGCTCGATCAGCGCGCCGACCTTCGTGAAGGCGGCTTCAAGCGGGGCAAGGTCGGTCAGCTGGCTGCCGATATGGACGGCGACGCCCTGCACATCCAATCCCGGCAGATCACGCGCGGCGGCATAGCTTTCCAGCGCTCGATCATAGGGAATGCCGAACTTGTTTTCCGACTTACCGGTCGAAATCTTGGCGTGCGTCCCCGCATCCACATCGGGGTTGATGCGATAGGCGACGGGCGCTTGTCTGCCCATGGACACTGCAACTTCGGACAGCATCTCGGCTTCCGGCTCGCTCTCCAGATTGAACTGGAAAATGCCGTGTTCCAGCGCCAGTCGCATCTCTTCGGCGGTCTTGCCGACGCCGGAAAAAACGATGCGATTCGCCGGGATGCCCGCCGCGATCGCGCGCAGCAACTCGCCACCCGAAACCACGTCAGCGCCCAGCCCCAGCTTCGCCAGCGTCGCCAGCACCGCGCCATTGGGGTTGGCCTTCACCGCAAAGGCGATCAGCGGATCGTCCAGCCGCGACAGGGCATCGCGAAACACGGTGACGTGGCGCGTCAACGTCGCGGTCGAATAGATATAGACCGGCGTCCCGACCGCCTGCGCGATGTCCGCCATCGGCACCTGCTCCACATGCATGGCGCCGTTCACATAGTCGAAATGGTCCAAGGCTTGTCTGTCCTAGCGAAGCGTATCAGGGCTGATTTTCAGGCGGCAGGTCGAACGTGTCATCCTTACGCTCTTCCGATTGCGTCAGGATATCGACACTGCGTTCCGGCCGCGACTGCATGGATGGGGTCATGAGCTGCTGCGCGGTGGGGGCAGCCGCCGCGCCCACCGGCACGGCAGGCATTTTCTGCCCTTCAATGGGCTTCAAAGGCTGACGCCCGCCACAGGCGGCGAGCCCAAGCATCAGTAGCGCAAAGGCGACTTTCCGGCTGATGGCGATCCTCATGCCTGTTCCTTCCGCGCCTCAGCGATACGCGCGCGCACCTGATCGGGCGCGGTGCCGCCATGGCTTTTGCGGCTGGCGACCGACGCATCGACCGTCAGCACCGCATAGATGCGCTCATCGATGCGGGCGTCAATGGCTTTCAGCGTCTCGATCGGCAGGTCGGCGAGCGGCGCGCCCGCGCTCTCCGCCGCCGCAACGGCGCGGCCGGTAATGTGATGCGCCTCGCGGAACGGGACATTGGCTTCGCGCACCAGCCAGTCGGCCAAGTCCGTCGCAGTAGCAAAGCCGCTTTCGGCAAGGCTGCGCATGCGATCCGTACGGAACGTCACCGTCTCGATCATTCCCGTCATCGCCGCGATCGACAGGCCCAGCAGATCATGCGCCTCGAACACCGGCGGCTTGTCGTCTTGCATGTCCTTCGAATAGGCGAGCGGCAGGCCCTTCATCGTGACGCACAGCGCCGTCATGCAGCCCATGATCCGCCCGGCATGGCCGCGCACCAGTTCGGCGGCGTCGGGGTTGCGCTTCTGCGGCATGATCGAGCTGCCGGTCGAATAGGCATCGGGCAGCTTCACGAAGCCGAAGGGCTGGCTCGCCCAGATGATGAACTCTTCCGCCAGCCGCGACAGGTGCAGTGCTACTTGCGTCGCCGCCATCAGATAATCGAGCGCGAAGTCGCGGTCGCTGACGCTGTCGAGGCTGTTGTCGGTCGGCTTGGCAAAGCCCAGCGCCGCCGCCGTCGCATGGCGATCGATCGGGAAACCCGTCCCGGCCAGCGCCGCCGCGCCCAGCGGGCATTCGTTCAGCCGCTCGCGCGCATCGGCAAAGCGGCTGCGGTCGCGGCGGATCATCTCAAAATAAGCCATCAGATGATGGCCCAGCGTCACCGGTTGCGCGGACTGAAGATGCGTGAAGCCCGGCATGACCACATCGGCATTCTCCTCCGCGCGTGCCAGCAGCGCCTGCTGCAACGCGTCCAGGCCCGCCGCCACCTCATCGATGGCATCGCGCACCCACAGGCGGAAGTCCGTCGCCACCTGGTCATTGCGCGACCGCGCCGTGTGCAGCCGCCCCGCCGCCGGGCCGATCAGTTCGGCGAGCCGCGACTCGGTCACCATGTGAATATCTTCAAGGTCCAGGTTCACCGGCACGCCGTTCGCTTCATACTCGGCGGCGATGCGGTTCAGCCCCTCGGTGATTGCCTGCGCGTCCTCGCCTTCGACGATGCCCTGTTTGGCCAGCATCGCGACATGCGCCTTGGACCCGGCGATGTCCTGCTTCCACAATCGCTTGTCGAACGGGATGGAGGCATTTATCTCGCGCATGACCGAAGCCGGACCAGCTGCGAAGCGTCCGCCCCACATGCTGTTGGAGCCGTCTCCCGTGCGACTTTCCCCGTCCCGATCAACTTTGCCCTGCGTAATGACACTGCTCCTGCTGGCTGGCCTCGGCGCGTGCGATAGGCAATCGCCGGGCGCGGGGCAAGATCAAGCCAATAGCAGCGCGCCAGTCCCCCCGACAAGCGGCGAGGCGCCAAGAGAGGGGGGGGCTGCCCCGCAAAGCGGCAAGGGCGCGTTCAGCTTCACACTCGACCGTTCAAAGGCCGGCACCCCCGCCCCCGATTTCGCCTTCGCCGGGCCGGATGGTAAGGACGCCACCTTGCAGGATTTCGCGGGCAAGCCGTTGCTGGTGAACCTGTGGGCGACATGGTGCGCGCCCTGCATCGCGGAAATGCCGACGCTCGATGCCGTGGCCAAGGCTTACGGTGGCAAGGGTCTGGCCGTGCTGACCATCTCCCAGGACAGCCAAGGCGAAAGCGTGGTGAAGCCCTTCTTCGCCAAACATACCCTGCCGCACCTAAAAAGCTTCATCGATCCGGAAAATCAGTTCGGCTTCCACTATGCGACCGGCATGCTGCCCACCACCGTGCTGTACGACCGGCAGGGCAAGGAGATATTGCGCGTGATCGGCGCGATGGACTGGAACAGCAAGGAAGGCCGGGATCTGATCGCGGCGGCGTTGGAGTCGTAGTGTCATCCTCCCCACGCCGAGCATGGGGAGGAATTCTAACCGAGAGAACGCGCCTCGCGCACCACCATCACCGGCACCCCATCCCGCACCGGAAAAGCCAATCCCGCCGCATCTGACACCAGCTCGCTTCTCTCGGCATCCCACCGCAACGGCGTCCGCGTCACCGGGCACACCAGCTTCGCCAGCAGATAAGGGTCGGGCGAAATCATTGCATCGTCCCCCCGCCATCACGCTCCATCCGGCCGACGATCTGCATCAACTGAATGATCCGGTCGCACCGCTCGCTTAGGCTGTCCGCCTCCAGCAAGGTCTGCTTGGCGGCCGGATCAAACGGCGCAATCTGGGCTATGCCGTTCACCAGCGACGTGTCGTCGAGCCGCGACACGGCGGTCCAGTCCACGACATAGCCCAACGCTTCGGCAAAGCGCCGCGATTCCTGTTCCAGCGCCGCCCGTTCGACGGCGTGAAGCACCTCATCCTCCGGCGCCTGCTCGACATCGGCCTCGATCTGGCGAAAGGCGGTGGTAACGTCGAGCTCGCGGATCACCCGGAAACGCGCCAGCCCCTCCAGGATGATGTTGAAACGGCCGTCGTCCAGCACTTCGAACTCGCTTATGCGGCCGAGGCATCCGACATCGTACAGGGCGGGCCTGGCCCCCTCCCCGCGCGGCTGGATCATGCCGATGCGCCGATCCCGCGCCATGGCGTCATGGATCAGCGCCCGGTAACGCGGCTCGAATATGTGCAGCGGCATGTCCATGCCCGGCAGCAACAGCGCCCCGGACAACGGAAAGATGGAGACGCGCGCGCGGTTCACCGGCCGCGCCGTCAGGAAAAGAGGATCTGCGACAATTTCCGCCGCTGCCCTGCGACCCATGGGTCTTCAAGGCCGGTGGCCTCGAACAGCTTAAGCAGTTGCGCCTTTGCCGCGCCTTCATTCCATTCACGGTCGCGGCGGACAATCTCCAGCAGTTCCTCGGCCGCCCGGTCCCGCTCGCCATTGGCCATCAGGCCGCCCGCCAGTTCGAAACGCGCGTCATGATCATCGGGATTGGCGGCGACCTTCGCCTCGACCCCGGACAGGTCGGCAACGGGCTTGGCGTCCCGCGCCAGAGCAAGGGCTGCGCGGGCGCGGTCGATCGCCTGATCCTTGGCGACATCGGCAGGCAGCGCGGCGAGTACAGCCTCCGCCTCGTCCAGTCGACCAAGCGCCACCAGCGCGCGGGCATGGCCGGAAGCGACATCCGCATTGTCCGGCACCATCTGGCCAACCTGCTCGAACACCGAAAACGCCCGGTCGGGCTCCCCACCCGCCAGCATTTCCTCGCCCATTTCAATGAGCGGGGCGATTTCCTCCAACTGTGTCTTCTCATCCGATTCGATCGGCAATTGCGCCAGCAACTGGTCGAGATATTGCTTCAACTGCCCCTCGGTGCGTGCCTGGCTGAGGTCGGCGACCGGCTGGCCTTGGAACACGGCATAGACGGTCGGGATCGACTGGACACGAAACTGGGCGGCGATGAACTTATCTTCATCGACATTGATCTTCACCAGCTTCACGCCCTTGGACGCATAATCGGCGCAAACCTTTTCGATGACCGGCGTCAACTGCTTGCACGGCCCGCACCATTCCGCCCAGAAATCGACGATGACAAGGCTGGTGCGCGACGGGTCCACCACGTCACGGCGGAACGCCTCCACCGCTGCCTTATCGGTGTCGCTCATTCCTAGGGTCGCCACTGCCGTATTCTCCTGCCTTGTTGCGCTTGGGTGCCGCGTCCATACAGCGCCTTATGTGGGGCGTCACCCTATCCGCACAAGATCAGAAGGTATAGCCGACCCCGACCGCACCGATCCATTGGTTCTTCGACCCTGCGATGCTGACGATGGGCGAGTCCGCGTAGTCGCCCAGCATCCGCGAATAGCCGCCCAGCGCGAACAAGGCCCAGCCTTTACGAATATCGCCAGACAATGACAGGCCGCCGGTCAGGTTGACGCCGATCTTCTTGAAGCCCGAACCATCGCCCGCGCGCGAATATTCCGGCAGGCCGGACGCCAGCGCCCCGGCGGCATCGACATCATAATAATAGCGGCCATATTTCTTGCCCACATAGTCGGCCGACACGCCCAGGCCCACGAAGCTGCGCGTCGAAAGCGGCGTGAAATATTCGATCGCTGGGGTCACGATAAAGCTTTCATGCGCGCCCGCGACATCCTTCGTCACGGCCACGCGCACCGACAGATTGTCGTAGGCGCTGGTAAAAACGCCGGTCTTGCCGATGCCGACGAAGCCGCCAAGCTCCACCGCCTTATCGCGTTCGCCAAGCGCGCGCACCGCGGCATCCTTGATATTCTTGCGGCTCGACCGATCGAACCGAACGCCCGCCACCGGCCCCAGCTGAAGATCGACGTCCTGCCCACGATTGGGAATGACATCGAAATAAAGGCTCGGCCCGCGCGTCCAGAAGGCGAAATCGCTCACCTTGCCGCGCAGCTGCGGGACAGGGATCACCCGATAGTCGTCCGACCCTTCATAGCTGGGAATGACGGCGGCGCCGATGCCGACGGTCAGCGCATTGCTGTCCTCCGACTGGGCAAAAGCCGTGTCAGCGGCACCCAGCGCAATAAAGGCAAGGCCCGCGAATAATATCTGTCGATGGTTCATAAATCCCCTGTTCCATCTATATGCTCAGCTTTCAGAATGTTTCGCTGCCATTACAGTTCCGGGCGAATGCAATCAGAGGAAATATTTGACCTTTATATCCTGACGCATCGCCGACCCCGTCACGGTAAATTGCGCCGAGCGAAAACTGGGCGCGCCAAACCGGATGGCGGGGTTCCGGGAAAACCCTACGCCCTCGCGCGGGATACCGGCGAACGTATCGAGCTTCCCATTGCCATTTTCATCATGGATGATCGCGACGCCATAGGTGCCGGGCGCCAGATCGCCCAAGGAAATCGCCCCCGATGTAGCGGCGACAACCAGATGACGCTTCTCCGGATCATGGCTGCAATCGGGAAAATAGGCGGGCGACCGGGCGACGCAGACAAGCAGGTTGCCCTTGAGCGATCGCAGGCCTTCAACCCCGATGCTGATCGGCTGCGGCTGGCCCACCGGCGCGGCGCCGGGCAGGATCAACATGGCCCCGGCCGCGAGCAGCAATTTTTCCTTCATCCGTGCGCCTTCCTGAAATCGCCCAGTCCCCTATCGGTCCCGCACAGCCGGTCCCAGACCCGAAAATAGAGCCCATAATTGCAATTATATTGTTCATGATGCCGCTGATGATGGCTAGCGGTGATCAGCCAGCGGCCCGCCGGTCCCTGCACCAACCAGCGCGGAAACATCTCCCACCCCATATGGTTGGACACGCCCATCACGGTCATGATCGCCAGCACGCAGCCCAGCGCGGCGACATGGATGGGGATCAGGAACACCAGCGCCGGAATGACGATGGCGCCGCTCAACGCCTCCCATGGATGAAAGCTCATCGCCGCCCAGGCCGTGGGAGGTCGGCTCGCATGATGCACGGCATGGGCGGCGCGGAACAGGCGCGGCCGGTGCATCCAGCGATGCGTCCAGTAAAACCAGCTGTCATGCGCCGCGAGGTATAGCAGCACCGATACCGGCAGATACCAGAGCGGATAGACGGCGGCATCGGTATAGATGCGCGTCCACCCTTGCGCCTGCCACCCCCACGCGACCACGCCCGCTGGAATGCCGTAGATCAATGCCGACGCCAGCGACCACGCGATCTCCCGACGAATCTGCGGGTCCAGCCCGGCATAGAGTCTCGGCTGCCGGACACGCGTCGCCAGCGCAAAGCCGCCGCTGGTGAGCAGGTAGCGCACCGCCACGATCGCGCTCATGGCAAGAGCGGAAAGAAGGATCGCGGCCAGCATGGGATCGACTATAGGCAGCAGCGCCCGGCCCGTCACCCCATCAGGTCCCCCCATCACCTCCGTGGCCGCGCCTGACGATAGCTGCCCAGCATGCGCACCCACTTGCTGTGGAATTCCAGTTCGGCGAGCGCGCGATCCACGGCGGGGTCGCCCGGCATCCCCTCGATGTCGCAGAAAAACTCCGTCGCGGCGAAGCTGGCGCCCCGCTGATAGCTTTCCAGCTTCGTCATGTTAACGCCGTTCGTGGCAAAGCCCCCCATCGCCTTGTAGAGGGCGGCGGGGACATTCTTCACCTCGAACAGGAATGTCGTCATCACCGGACCATCATCGGGCTCCGGCATGGTTGGCTCACGCGACAGCACGAGGAAGCGCGTCATATTGTCGTCGCTATCCTCGATATTCTCCGCCACCATCTTGAGGCCATAGAGCTCGGCCGCCAGATAGGGCGCAACGGCGCCCTCCCCCGGCTTGCGCGATTCCGCGACCAGCGCCGCAGCCCCCGCCGTATCCGCATAGGTCACCGGCTGGATACCCCGCTCGCGCAGATAATGGCGGCATTGCCCCAATGCCTGCGGATGGCTGATCGCGCTTTTGACCGGGCTATCGTCGATGGCCATCAGGCAGTGGCGGATGCGCAGGAAATATTCGTCAACGATGTGCAGCCCCGATTCGGGCAGCAGGAAATGCATGTCGGCGACCCGGCCATGCAGGCTGTTTTCGATCGGAATGATTGCCCGCGCCGCCAAACCATTACGCACCGCATCGATCGCATCTTCAAAGGCAAAGCAGGGCAACGGCACCCAATCGGGCGCGTAGCCAATCGCAGCAAGGTGCGAATTGGCGCCCGGCGCACCCTGATAAGCGATGGCGCGCGACGGGTCCGCTGCGGCCTTTTCGGCGAGTTCCGCGACCAGCGCGCGGGCGGGGGCAGGATAGTTTTCCATGGATGAAGCGCGCTTAGGCACTCCTCCGCGCGCGCGCAAGCGTATCGGAATCCCCGACTGACACCGGCGAAGGCGCAACAGCTTCCAACCATGCTTGCACGTTCGCTCTTGCCTCATTATGGCAGCGCGCTAGAGGGGGCGCGGAAACCAAGCCGCCAGAACAGAAATTCAAGGGAATCCAAGCGAAATGAGTGATCGTTTCAACACCATTGCAGGCTGGGCGTTGTTTGCGGGGATCATTGCGCTGGGTGGCGGTATCGTCAGCTCCAAATATTTCCATGACGAACGGCCCGAAAAGATGGGCTACGCGATCGAAGGCGTGGAAGCCGAGGGCGCAGGCGCTGCTGCTGCCGGTCCGGGCCTGAACACGCTTCTCGCCAGCGCGGATGTCGCCGCCGGTGAAAAGGTCTTCGCCAAGTGCGCCGCATGCCACACCGTCAACCAGGGCGGCGCCAACGGCATCGGCCCCAATCTTTTCGCAACCGTTGGCGAAGGCATCGGCCAGGGCAAGGGCGGCTTCGCCTTCTCCGACGCGCTCAAGAAGAAGGGCGGCAACTGGACCTTCGAAAATCTCGATCACTGGCTGACCAGCCCACGTGAATTCGCGCCCGGCACCAAGATGACCTTCGCGGGCCTCGGCAATCCGGCCGACCGCGCCAATCTGATCGCATGGCTCAATACGCAGGGCTCCAACCTGCCCCTGCCTGCCGCCGACGCCGCACCGGCCGAAGCGAGCGCAACGCCGGGCGAAGCCGCCGCCAACGCCACGAACGCCGCCGAAAGCGTCGCGGGCAAGGCCCCGGCCAATGCCGCTCCGGCGACCGGACCCGCCGCTGCTGACAAATAACATCGGAGGGGGCAGCCCCTCCTGTTGAACCTGACGGGCGCGGCAGTGAATGCCGCGC
Source organism: Sphingobium sp. TomTYG46 (assembly GCF_055396345.1). Classification (NCBI taxonomy): domain Bacteria; kingdom Pseudomonadati; phylum Pseudomonadota; class Alphaproteobacteria; order Sphingomonadales; family Sphingobiaceae; genus Sphingobium; species Sphingobium sp. TomTYG46. The sequence continues at coordinate 69,102 of NZ_AP027324.1, read as the reverse complement.
CCGTTTGCGTTTGGGAAGCAGGCCTTTGTGAAACTCGGGTCGTCTCAGGGCTTTACCACTTCACCATCTTCCTTGGTAAATCGATCGGGCTGGCGGTCCAATAGGGTCAATACGACCTCTGACGGACGACACAATTTTGTGCCCAGGGGGGAGACCACAATAGGGCGGTTCACAAGGATGGGATGCTCAACCATCGCCGCCAGGATTTGATCATCCGTGGCATCCGCACCCATCAAGCCGAGTGCTGCGGCAGGCGTGCCCTTTTCTCGCAACAGATCACGCGGCGACGCGCGCATATCGGCAATCAGGCGCTCCAGTAGGGAACGGGTCCAGCCGATGTCGCGATACGCAATGACCACGGGACGATAGCCCGCCGCCTGGATCATCGCGAGCGCGTTACGCGAAGTGCCGCAATCGGGATTATGATATATCGTAATGGGAAAGGCGCCAGGCACGATAGGGGTCCTCCTGTAAAAGCCAGCCGAACACCATCAGCGCGACTATGGCGCCCGCACTTTGGCCGCCGATGAACAAGGGGATCGATGATGGCGCAATCCCCGCGAAGCTGTTGGTAAGGCCGCGAGCCACGGTCACGGCAGGATTGGCGAAGGATGTGGACGCCGTGAACCAGTAAGCGGCGGTGATGTAGAGCCCTACCGCCGTCGGCGTGAACTCGGGTCGGGACCGCTGTGTCGTCAATATCGTCCCGATCAGGCCGAAGGTGGCGACGGCCTCCGCAAAGCCCTGCCCCCAGCCGTCGCGCAATTTGGTCGAGATTTGCAACACTGGCTCGGCAAACATCGCGTGCGCGGTCCATACACCAAAAACAGCGCCGCAAATCTGTGCGACCACATATTGCAAAGCCTTTTGAGGGGTAACCTCCCCCCGCAGCAGGAAAATAAGCGTTACCGCCGGATTGAAATGTGCGCCTGACAGCGGCGCGAACATATGGATCAGGACGACGAGCCCCGCCCCGGTCGCCACCGTGTTCGCCAACAATGCAATCGCATCGTTACCGGCGGCAAGTCGCTGTCCCATGATGCCCGACCCGACGACGACGGCCAACAGCATGGCCGTGCCCAAGGCTTCAGCGGCAATGTTGCGGATGACTGTCATTGAGGCGAACAGCAATTTGCGGTGTCCACCATGGCGGCCAAAGGCGCGCAGATTTCCGGACGTCCTGCGCAGCAATCGGAAACGAGGAACTTCAAAAGATCACCCATCCCCTCATAATCGGCGGAGTAAATCACCGATCGCCCCTCGCGTCGGGACTGGATCAGGCCAGCGTGCCCCAGGATGGTGAGATGCGTGGAAAGCGTGCTTGGCAATGCGCCCACTTCGCGCGCTATTTCTCCGGCCGGGACACCCAAGCCCCCTGCACGAACAAGCAAGCGGAAAACGGCCAGCCTGTGATTATGTGCCAGCGCCGACAATGCCTCAACGGCGTCCGGCAACGACATCTGCTGATTTTCACCTGCCACGGACGGCGACCTTCCGATTCGATTATTCGATAAAATCCGAAATATCGAATTATGTCGCCTAAGCCAATGGATGCGTGCGCCTATCGGAACAAGCATCCTTATGACCGGCCTTGGTCACAAGCCGACCCCGGTCTCCCGCAATGTCGCCGGAGGCCCTTTTAACGCTCCGCCACCAAAAGCTTGTCGATCTTGCGCCCATCCATGTCGACGATCTCAAATCGCCACCCCTGATCGTCGATGAAATCACCGACCTCGGGCAAGCGCTTGAGCAACCACAGGGCATGGCCTGCGACCGTGGCATAATCACGGTCCTCGGGCAGGTCGATGCCGATCCGATCCGCGAGCAGGTCAACCGGCATCTGGCCCGACACCAGAAGGCTGCCGTCCTCCCGTTCGACAAGGTCAGGTTCATCATGCACGTCGCGATCGGACGCGAAATGCCCCGCGATGGCGGACAACAGGTCGGCAGGCGTCGCTATGCCTTCGAAATGGCCATATTCGTCATGCACCATCACCATGGGCACATCAGCGCGACGCAGCACTTCCAGCGCGTCCATCGCATCGACCTGATCCGGAACCACTTCCACACGGCGCATCAATGACTCAAGGTTCAGCCGCTCTCCCCGGAACAGCGCGGTCATGATGTCGCGCGCCTGCACGACGCCGATAATATCCTCGACCGTCCCACGGCCCACCGGCAGACGCGTATGCGGCGTTTCCAGCAACCTCGCCCGGATGGTTTCATCATCCGCGCCGATGTCGATCCAGTCCACATCCATGCGCGGCGTCATGACTTCGCGCACCGGCCGGTCGGCCAGCCGCACGACGCCCGAAATGATCGCGCGCTCGCTTTCCTCGATCACGCCCGACCGGCTCGCCTCCGCGACGATCAGATGCAATTCCTCGGCCGTCACATGATGTTCCGATTCCCGCGTCATGCGCAGCAGGCGGAAAATGAGCGCGCTCGACCCGTCCAGCACCCACACGACCGGCGCGGTGATCTTGGCGAGCCACAGCATCGGCGTCGCCATCAGGACCGCAATGGGTTCAGGCGAGCGCAGCGCAAATTGCTTGGGCACCAGTTCCCCGATGATCAGCGAGGCATAGGTGGTCAGGCCGATGACCAGCGCAAAACCCAGACTGTCGGCGCTATTGGGCGACAATCCGAGTTGCTGTAGCCGCTCGCCGACGGGTCCGCCAAGGCTCGCGCCGGAATAGGCGCCCGCGATGATGCCGATCAGGGTGATGCCGATCTGGACCGTGGAAAGAAACTTGCCGGGATCGCTCGCCAGCATCAGAGCCGTGTGCGCGCCGCGACGTCCCGCCTTCTCCATCGCCTGCAATCGGGGACGCCGAGCCGACACGATCGCCAGTTCCGACATGGCAAAAACGCCATTCAAAGCGACCAGCGCCAGAATGATGACGAGGTCTGCCCAGGGGAAGGGCGTCGGAGCGTGCGGGGGGATCGTGGCCATGGTGGTCAGCTACGCCCTATAGCCCTGTTCCTTACAATTTCACAACCGTCCCATCACCTGCGGTTCAGTTCGCCTGTGGAACAAAAGGCGGGCTTTGACGATTGGGGCCTGCATCCGCACTTTCGGGTGCAAGATATAAAGGGAACTGAATCTATGCGGATTTCTCATCGCATCATGGGTACGGCAGGTCTGGCCGCCATGCTCGCCACCGCCGCCTGCACGACCGATCCCAACACCGGGCAGCGTCAGATTTCCAAGGCCGCGATCGGCGGCATCGGCGGCGCGCTGGGCGGCTATCTGCTCGGCGACCTGGTCGGGGGCAAGCGTGACCGCACCGAAAAGATCCTGGGCGCGGGCATCGGCGCGGTGGCGGGCGCAGGCATCGGCGCCTATATGGACGCGCAGGAACGCAAGCTGCGCGAGGAAACGGCTGGCAGCGGCGTCGACGTGATCCGCGACGGCGACAATCTGGTGCTGCGCATGCCGTCGGGCATCACCTTCACCACCGACAGCGCCGCCGTGCAGCCGCAGTTCCGCCCGACCCTGGACGAAGTATCGTCGGTGCTGGCGCAATATCCCAAAACCTATATCGACGTGTACGGCCACACCGACAGCGACGGCGCGGACGCCTATAACCAGACCCTGTCCGAACGCCGCGCCCAGTCGGTGGCTGACTATCTGACCAGCCACGGCGTCCAGTCGGCCCGCATCGCAACGCGCGGCTTTGGCGAAACGCAGCCCATCGCGTCCAATGCGACGGCAGAAGGCAAGGCCAGCAACCGCCGCGTCGAAATCAAGATCGCGCCGGTCACGGAAAGCGACGTTCGGGCTTAACCTGTACCATGACCAAAAAGCCGGGACGCGCCTCAAGCGCGCCCGGCTTCTTTTTTAGCGGGCATTCGGGGCGTCTTGTCGAAACGATCCTAAAGCATGATCATATGTGAGTGATCGTCACCCCGGACTTGATCCGGGTCCCGCTTCTTTTCTGACGCTGCCGAGGCAGCGGGACCCCGGGTCAAGCCCGGGGCGACACAAGGGAGCCTAGATGCGGATGCTTCCGCGTACGACTATCGCGCTCTAAAAACTCGCCTTCAACCCATCGATCACGAACTGCGCGGCCAGTGCCGCCAGCAGCACCCCCAGCAAGCGGGTAATCACTGCCTCGATCTTGCTGCCCAGCCGCGCCATGATCGGCCCCGCCGCCAGCAACGCCCCCAGCATCAGCACCAGGGTCGCCAGAACCGCGCCGATGACGACCAGTCGCTCGCTGATACCATCTGCCTGCGACATCAACAGCATCACCGTGGCGATCGACCCCGGTCCCGCGATCATCGGCATCGCCATCGGGAATACCGACACATCCTCGACCTCGGGCGTCTCGGCGATCTTGTGCGCGCGGTCCTCGCGCCGCTGGGTGCGCTTTTCGAAGACCATGTCCATGGCGATGATGAACAGCATGATCCCGCCCGCGATCCGGAAGCTGTCTAGCGCGATGCCCAGCACGCCCAGCAGCTGTTTCCCCCACAGCGCGAAGATGAACAGGATCACCGCCGCGATGCCAACGGCACGGATCGCCATCGCCCGGCGCTGCGCATGGCTCGCCCCGGTGGTCAGGCTGGCATAGATAGGCGCGCAACCGGGCGGATCGATGACCACGAACAGCGTGACAAAGGCGGAGATGAACAGCTCGATCATGCCCCCGGCGCCGCCACCCTGTCGTCGATCACAAGGTCATAGCCTGCCCCGTTCCACACGCGCACCATGACATGGCGGCCCCCATCAGGAACAACCTCCGCATTCCACAACAAGCTTTCATCGGCAGGCGGCACCGCTGCTTTCGCCTTGGCTACCACCACCTCAGGCGCTTTGCCCCGCTTGCAGGTGGCGACCTTCCCCACCAGAAACTCCGACGCAGGGCGCGGCGCGGCAAGCGTATCGCCATGATCCAGCACCCATTCCCACGCGCCCCGCTTGTCCCGCCGCCAGATCGTCGTGAAATAGCCGACCGTTCCATCCGGCCGCTGCCAATTGCCCGTACTCGCCGCCAGATTGCCGTCGCAAGACACATATATGGTGGACGGCGTCCAGCTCACCGGCTTGGGCGGATCGGCGCGGCCCTTCAACCATTGTTTCGCCAACACCCGCTGCGGCACGAACATCACCGCATCATCGGCAGCGGTCGCGCGAAAGGCGGTCCACTGCCCCTTGTCCCGCGCCAGGCGGTTAAAGGCGATTTCGGCGGCGAAGACGGAACTGGGATCAGGCTGATGCCGCATAGGCGGCCGCGCCGCGACCAGCCCGACAAGGCAAGCCGCGATCAGGACGGCCCGCCTTGCCGTCACAGCCCCTCCGGCTTTGCCAGCCCCGCACGCGCATGAGCCGCCACCAGCGTATTACGCAGCAGCACCGCGATCGTCATCGGCCCCACCCCGCCAGGCACCGGGGTAATCGCCCGCACATGCGCCAGCGCTTCCGCCGTGGCGACGTCGCCGACGATCCGGCTCTTGCCATCTTCCGTGTCGGTGACGCGGTTGATGCCGACGTCGATAACGGTGGCGCCCGGCTTGATCCATTCGCCCTTCACCATCTCGGCACGGCCCACCGCCGCCACCACGATGTCAGCACGATGCACGACCGAAGCCAGGTCCCGCGTGCGGCTGTGCGCGATCGTGACAGTGCAATTCTCGGCCAGAAGCAATTGCGCCATCGGCTTGCCCACGATGTTGGACCGGCCCACGACCACCGCCTCCATGCCTGACAGGTCGCCCAACTCATCCTTCAGCAGCATGATACAGCCCAGCGGCGTGCAGGGCACCAGCGCCTCCTGCCCCGTCGCCAGCCGCCCGCTATTGACGACATGGAATCCGTCCACATCCTTGGCCGGGTCGATCGTGCCGATCACCCCCGCCTCGTCAATATGGCCGGGTAGCGGCAACTGGACGAGAATGCCGTCCACCCGGTCATCGGCGTTCAATTCCTCGACCAGTTCGAGCAACGCATCCTCGCCAATGCTGGCGGGCAGTTTGAACTCCAGGCTTTCCATGCCCGCCTCGACCGTCATCTTGCCCTTGTTCCGGACGTAGACGGAACTGGCCGGGTCTTCGCCCACCAGCACGACGGCGAGACCCGGCTTGCGCCCGGTATGTTCGACAAAGGCGGCGACGCCGTCCGCCACTTTCGCGCGCAGCGTGGCGGCGAAGGCTTTTCCGTCGATGATCTTGCCGATGGTCATGCTGCCTCAACCCGTTCCTTGATGATGGCGGACAGGCGCGCCAGCGCGTCGACACCGCCCTTGATACGAAGCCGCTTTAGCCGGTTGCTGTCACCGGATTCCAGCGAAATCGCGCTCCTTGGCCAGTCCAGTCCCTTGGCGAGCAGCGCAATGAGCGCCACGTTCGCCCTGCCCTTTTCCGCGACGGCGCGGACTCGCGCGCCCAGCCATTGCGCGCCCTTCTCGTCGGTCCAGCACCCGCCGATATCTTCACGCGCCGCGCCCGGCGTCAACCGGACGGAAAGCAGCAGGTCCTTCCCGTCCTGCCGCCAGACGCTCACACCAGCCCGAAGAGCGGCGGCAATATGGCCTGTCGGATGATCAGTATGGCGAGCAGCACGACCATCGGCGACAGGTCGAGCGCGCCAAGGTCAGGCATCACCCGTCGGATCGGATTGTAGATCGGCGCCGTCATCCGGTCGAGCGCCACGATGATCGTGCGCACAATATCACTGGACGTGTTGATGACATTGAAGGCGATCAACCAGCTCATGATCGCCTGGATGATAATGATCCACCACAGCACATCGAGCAGGATGACAATGATCTGATAGAGCGCGTAGGCCATGCGGTCTCCAAATTGACTGCCGCTGCTCTAGCCGAGCACGGGAGGCCGCGACAAGGGTTCCCGAGTTCTTCTGCCTTCTCACCGTCATCCCAGCGAACGCTGGGATCTCAGGATAGGAAGCGCAACCGGGCCTTAGATCCCAGCTTTCGCTGGGATGACGGTGCGAGAAACCCTCACCGCCGCACTAAAGTACCCGCACCACGCTTCGTGAAAATCTCCAGCAGCATCGCATGCGGCACCCGCCCGTCGAGGATGACGGCAGCATCGACACCGCCCTCCACCGCCTTCACGCAGGTTTCCAGCTTCGGGATCATGCCGCCACTGATCGTGCCATCCTCTTGCAGCACCTTGATCGCCGCCGGGTCAAGGTCAGTCAGCAACTGCCCCTGCTTGTCCAGCACGCCCGCGACATCGGTCAGCAGGAAGAAGCGCGAAGCCTGAAGCTCCGCCGCAATCGCGCCCGCCATCGTGTCGGCATTCACATTATAGGTGTGCCCGTCAGCGCCAATGCCCACCGGCGCGATGACCGGAATGATGCCGCTTTGCGTCAGCGTGTCGAGGATCGACCGATCGACCTTCACCGGATCGCCGACAAAGCCGAGGTCGACATTGCGCTCAATGCCCGAATTGGGATCGGGCGCGCGCGTATCGCCCACCTTTTCACACAGGACGAGCCCGCCATCCTTGCCGGAAATGCCGACAGCTTTCCCGCCCGCGCCGGAAATCCAGCCGACGATTTCCTTGTTGATGGAGCCCGCCAGGACCATTTCGGCGATCTGCGCCGTTTCCCTGTCGGTGACGCGCAGGCCGTTCACGAAATGCGATTCGACGCCCAGCTTCTTCAGCATCGCGCCGATCTGCGGCCCGCCGCCATGGATGACGACGACATTGATGCCGACCGCCTTCATCAGCACCACATCCTCGGCGAAATCGCGCGCTGCCTCGGGATCGCCCATGGCGTGGCCGCCATATTTCACGACGAACGTCTGCCCCGCATATCGCTGCATATAAGGCAGCGCCTCCACGAGCGTTTCGGCCTTGGCGAGGAGAGCGGGGTCTGGGGCGTGCTTGTTGTTCATGGGCGCGCGCAATAGGACCTTATAGATGCGGGGGCAAGTTGGCGGGAGAAGGACGTCAATTTCCCTCTCTCCTTCAGGGGAGAGGTGCCGAGCGTAGCGAAGGCGGAGAGGGGCCTGTTAAGCACCGGCGTGTACCCTCTCCCCAGCCTCGATGAGAGTCACGCGCCTCTCATCGCCCCCTAAAGGGGAGAGGGAGTAAGGTTCGCCTTCACCCCACCCCACTCACCAGGCCATCCGGTACTTCACCCCCATGGCCTGCGCCAGATGCCGCTGCCGCCGCTCGACAGCCTCACCGAACAGGTCCATGTCCACGCCTTTCAACCGCAATTCCAGCGTGTCGCCCACCATCTCCAGCATCGACGCCAGCAAAGGCCCCTCGACGCCACCCGAGAGCCGCTGACCGAGGCGGATCGCAAGACCCCACAAGGTCGCCCGCTTCAACGCAGCAGGAGAGGCCAGTTCGTCAAACCCTGCCAGAGGCGGGGCGGCTCCGCCGAAATTGCTGTACAACGCCTGCGCCAGCATCGCCCGTTCGGACGCGGTGATGCCCACCCAATTGCTGTGCAGCGCGATTTCCACCCCCCGCTCCGCGCGGAAATCCGGATTGGCGCGCCAGCCAACATCGGCGAGCAGGCATGCCGCCCGCCGAATGCGCCGCCATGACGGCTCATCGTCGCGGAACAGCGGCCCGATCCAGCGGTCGATCATGTCGCCATGGCCCGCAAAACGCCCCTGCGCCTCGCCTTCCGCCTCCGCCGCGACCAGCAACGGATCATGGGTGCGAATATCGGCGGGCAAATCTTCGAACAGCAACCCTTCGCGCAGGCCATAGGCTGACACGACCAATTCACTGGACTTCAACTGCCGGACGACAATCGACAGCAACGCCGCCGCATCGGGCAGAGTCGGCACGCGCGACCCGGTGATCGACGGAATATCCTTCAATCGCGCCCGGCCCACATGGGACACGATCCGCGTCAACTGCTCCGCCCGCGCGGCGGGCATCGCATATTGATGCACCACAGGCAGCGGGAAGTTGGTCAGCTGCATGTCGAACCGCGCCAGCGCGCGCCACGACCCGCCCACCAGATAGAAGGGCAGGTCAGGCCCGGCATTCCAGCCCGCCTTCGCCAGCATCTTCTTCACCTGCCGTTCCAGCACGCCCGGCCCCTTCGCCCGGATCTGCGGCAGGCGCAGCACGCCCAGCGGCAGCGAGATGGTTTCATGCACCGCGCCGTCGCGCACCCGCGCCAGCTCCAGGCTGCCGCCGCCCAGATCACCGACAATGCCATCCGCGCCAGGGATGCCCGACAGCACGCCATAGGCGGCCGCAACCGCTTCCTGCGCACCCGTCAGCAGTTCGACTTCCAGCCCCATGTCCCGGGCGCGCAGGATGAACTCCTCGCCATTGGCGGCGTCGCGCACGGCGGCGGTGGCGACGCAGCGCACGTCCCGCACCTCCATCTCGCGACACAAATGGGCAAAGCGCCCGACTGCCCGCAATCCGCGCTCCATGGCTTCCGGCTCGATCCGTCCCGTCCGCCCGAGCGAGGCGCCCAGCCCCGCCATCACCTTTTCATTGAACAGGATGAAGGGGATGCGCCGTGGCCCGTCATAGACGACCAGACGGACGCTGTTGGACCCGATGTCGATGATCGCCGTGCGAGCCTTGGCATGGGCGGGGGAGGTCACCATCGTTTCAGCGATGGCGCGCACCTGGCTCAGCATCGAATTCATGACCGCTCAGGCCCGTCCGCGCAGGCGCAATGTGGGGACCGCCCCGCTATCCAGAGACGCACCCCGGCCTGACAAAGACGGGTTCGTCATGAAATAACGGTGCAGGTTGAACGGCCGATCGGTCGAATCGACGCGGGCATAATGGCCGTCGCTGTCCAGTTCCCAACTCTGTTCGGTGTCGATCAGGTTGGCGACCATCACCTGGTCCAATATCTGGTCGTGAACGGTCGGGTTCTCCACAGGGGCAAGAAATTCGACGCGGCGGTCAAAGTTCCTCGGCATCCAGTCGGCCGAGCTGATGAACACTTTCGCGCCATTGTTGGGCAGCGCCTTGCCATTACCGAAAGCGGTGATGCGGCTATGTTCCAGAAAGCGGCCGACGACCGATTTCACCCGGATATTTTCCGACATGCCCGGCACGCCCGGCCGCAGGCAGCAGATGCCGCGCACGATCAGGTCGATCTGCACCCCCGCATTGCTGGCGGCATAGAGTTTCTCGATGATCGCCGGATCGACCAACGAGTTCATCTTGGCCCAGATATCGCCGGGGCGGCCAGCGCGGACATGCTCGATCTCCGCATCAATCAGCTGACAGAGCCGATTGCGCAGGTCGCGCGGGCTCATCACCAGCTTCTCAAGGCTCTGCGGTTCGACATAGCCGGTGATATAGTTGAACAGCGCGGCGGCATCCCGGCCATAGGCGGGATCGGCGGTGAAGAAGCTCAAATCGGTGTAGATGCGCGCAGTGACGGGATGATAATTGCCCGTGCCGAAATGGCAGTAGGTGCGGAACGCCTCGCCTTCGCGGCGAACTACCATCGACACCTTGGCGTGCGTCTTCCAGTCGATGAATCCATAGACCACCTGCACGCCAGCCCGCTCCAGCGCGTCGGCCCACATGAGGTTCTGCTCCTCATCGAACCGGGCCTTAAGCTCGACCACCGCCGTCACCGACTTGCCCGCTTCGGCGGCATCGATCAGCGCGCGGATGATCGCCGACTGTTTGCCCGCGCGATACAGCGTCTGCTTGATCGCGACGCAGTCCGGGTCGGACGCCGCTTGTTTCAGGAACGAGACGACAACGTCAAACGCTTCATAGGGGTGATGGACGACGATGTCCTTCGCCCGGATCGCCGCAAAGCAATCCCCGCCATATTCGCGGATTCGTTCAGGGAATCGCGGCGCATAGGGTTCAAACTTCAGGTCGGGCCGATCCTCGTCGACAATGCCGCTCAGGTCGCCGATGCCGACAAACCCCTCCACCTCGGCAATGATCGCCTCATGCCCCTGGAGCATGTCCTGCAACATTTCCTCGACTGGCTCGGGGATGCGCTCCTCGATCTCCATGCGGATCACGCGGCCCCGGCGGCGGCGCTTGATGGCGCTGCGGAAATAGCGGACCAGATCCTCCGCCTCTTCCTCGATTTCGATATCGCTGTCGCGGATGATGCGGAACACGCCGCTGTTGCGCACCCGATAGCCGGGGAAAAGATCGCCGGAGAAACGACGGATCACCGCCTCCAACGCCATGTAGCGTGCCGGATTGCCGGGCATGCGGACGAAGCGGGCGAGCGAGGACGGGATCATCACCAGTTCGCGGATCGGCTGCTTGTCCGACAGCCTTTCGAGGTCAAAGACGATCGACAACCCCTGATTGGGGATGAAGGGGAAAGGATGCGCCGGGTCCAGCGCCTGTGGCGTCAGGATCGGAAAAACCTGGCTGAGGAAATGCTCGCGCAGCCATGTCTCGCTGGCCGCATCGATCTCGCTCGCAGGCCCCATGACCTCGATCCCGACCCGCGTCAGTTCACCATGCAGCGCGCCCCAGACCTTCTGCTGCGCCGTCATCAGCCGCGCGGTTTCATCGGTGATAGCGGCGAGTTGCTGCGCGGGGGTCAGCCCATCGGCCGACCGCATGTCGACATCCTGCAACTGCTGCCCCTTAAGGCCCGCCACGCGCACGCTGAAAAACTCATCCAGGTTCGCGCCGGAAATCGACAGGAAACGCAGCCGCTCCAGCAGCGGATGCGCGCGGTTCATCGCCTCTTCCAGCACGCGCTGGTTGAACGCCAGCCAGGACAGCTCCCGATTGAAATAGCGGTCGGTGGGCAGTGTCAGGCTGGCGGAGGGATCAGCTTCGGCCACGTCTCTCTCACTATGATGAGGGGTGCGGATCGTCCGCCACTATATGCAAGAAACCCGCCGCTTGCAGGCTCTCTTTGGCCATAGCGACAGAAATCTTACGTCCCGATGACAATGCCGCTTCGTTGAGCAAGCCCGTTACCTCGGCGATGGCGGCATAGCTGCGCTCGATCCGGCGCAGCAGCCAGTCGGGCAGATCCTGCGCATAGCGCGAACCAGCCCGGCCAAGCGACCGTTCGACAAGCGCCCGGGCAAGCGGCTCGTCAGGCTGCTTGATCGCGACATGCGGCGCGGCGGCAAGGCGCGATCGCAGGTCCGGCAGGGCCACGTCCCATAGCGTCGGCGCGCTGTCCCCGATCAACAGCAGCGGCTTGGCGCTCGTCTGCGCATCATTCCAGGCGTTGAACAGCTGCCGGTCGTCCTGCCCCTGCGCATCGTCGATCACCATGCCGCCACTCATCGCGGCGAAACGGCGACCCAGCATCGACCGCCCCGACCGGGCCGGGCCACTCAACACGCTGATCGCCAAAGGCCATTCGCGCCAATTTTCCAGATGGCGGACGGCGACATGATTGGCGTCGCTGACCAGGAAGTCATCGTCCGTCCCCTGCCCTGGCCATTCGAACGGCAGGCTGATCTGGCTCATTGCGGCGCCGATGTTCCCGCTCCGCCAAGCGCCGCGCCGCCCCGCCTGATGCGCAGCACATTGCCGGACCCCGATACGGTGAAGCCCCGCGCCTGAAGCCCGGCGCGCAGGGCATCGACGCTGCCGTCGAAGCTGACCTGCATCACCGAAGTTCCACCCAGAGCAAGGCTGCTGGTCGCCGCCGACCTGACGCCCACGATAGACCGCACCGCCGCCTCGCCCTGCGCCACCGATCCTACATCGGGCGTGTCGAACTGGATCGAGACGCTGCTGGTCGTCGCCGACGGCACCGGCGTTTCGGTCGTCTCCAATGACTGTTCGGTCCCATTCTCGATCGCGAGCGCGTCCGGATCGACCGGCTCCTCGATGATCAGCGACGGATCGGGCCGCAAACGGCCGTCATTAAGCGCGGTGGTATAAAGCTGATCGATCCGCCTCGCCGCCTCATCCATCATCTGCGGGATCGCGCTTTCGGCCGACGCGCGCAGGGAGAAACTGCCGATTAGACTATCGTCCGGCCCATAGCGCGCCGTAAAAGTGCCCGTTACCGGACCGCCCGGATATTCCCGCTGAAGCCGCGCGATCGGCACCACCACATCGGCCGCGCCATATTGATCCAACAACACGCGCCACCACAGCCGCCCGCGCCGCCCCACCTGACCGGCATTCAGCAAGATCGGGTCAGCGATCGATCCGCTCACCCGCACATAGTCGATGGCGCTGTCCCCGGTGCGAAAACGCGCCCAGGCCTTTTGCCATTCGTTGATCCGTTCATAGGACACGGCCGACCCGCCGTCCCACATCACCGGGATCACCAGCAGCGGCGGCGAACGCATGACATGACCGGACACGCCGAGCAGCTGCCCGGTGCGCGCGCGGTCGAACAATATGCCGAGCGTGGCGATGTAGCGGGTCGGGCCGATCTGCTCATATTCGATCTCCACGCCGGAGATCATCGCTTCGAGTTGCGAATCGGACAGGCTGGGCACACCCGCCGCGCCATGGGTGCGCGTCCACAGCATGCGCCATCCCTGCCGCTGCGCCAGCCGCCATCCGGCGAGGCGAGCGCTATTGGCGTCCTTGCCCATCACATCGACCTTGATGCCGCCCACCTGATAATCGCCCCCGCTCGCGATCGGCGGCACGCCGCGCTCACCCTCCATCTGCGCAAAAAGGGCCGCAGCCGCGAGGCCGAGCATGATCGCGCTAAGAATCTGGACGGGCCGCGACAAGCGGCGGATCAGCGACGAAGGCCGGAAAATCTGGCTTTGGAAGGCAGTGGACAGGCTCACGCGCGCCCTTTTGGCGAGATTTCCCCCATCTGCCAAGCGGCAACCCATTTGCCGTTCCGTTTTCCGCGTCATTGTGCGTTTTCTGGACTGCCGCATTTTCTTAAGCCGCCAGATGTTTCCATCTGGCTCGAAAATGCTTTAGGGGGCGCGGGCATGAGCGACACCGAATCCTACAGCTACGCCAAGGCTGGCGTGGACATCGCGGCAGGCAATGCGCTGGTCCGTGCCATCGCCCCCTTGGCCAAGGCGACCCGCCGCCCCGGCGCTGATGCAGAACTGGGCGGCTTTGGCGGTTTCTTCGACCTGAAGGCCGCTGGCTATGACGACCCGCTGCTGGTCGCGGCCAATGACGGCGTCGGCACAAAGCTCAAGCTCGCGATCGACCATGACCGCCATGACGGCGTCGGCATCGACCTCGTCGCCATGTGCGCCAACGACCTCATCGTGCAGGGCGCGGAGCCGCTCTTCTTCCTCGACTATTACGCCACCGGCAAGCTGGAGAGCGGCGTCGCCGAACGCGTCATCGCGGGCATTGCCGAAGGCTGCAAGCAGGCTGGTTGCGCGCTGATCGGCGGCGAAACCGCCGAAATGCCGGGCATGTACGCCGCCGGAGACTATGACCTCGCCGGCTTCTGCGTCGGCGCGGTGGAACGTAGCCAGGCGCTGACCGGCAACAAGGTGAAGGCAGGCGACGTCCTCCTCGGCCTCACCTCATCGGGCGTCCACTCCAACGGCTTCTCCCTCGTCCGCCGTCTCGCCGCTGACAAGGGCTGGAAGCTCGACCGCCCGGCCATCTTCGACAATGAAGTGCTGCTGATCGACGCGCTGATGGCTCCCACCCGCATCTATGTGAAGCCGCTCCTCCCGCTCGCGCGCAGCGGCAAGATCAACGCGCTCGCCCACATCACCGGCGGCGGCCTCCTTGAAAACATCCCCCGCGTCCTGCCCGAAGGCTGCCATGCCGTGGTAGACGCCGACGCCTGGGAACAGCCGCGCCTGATGGCCTTCCTGCAAGCGCAGGGCCATATCGAGCCAGAAGAAATGGCGCGCACCTTCAACTGCGGCGTCGGCATGGTGCTCGCGGTTGACGCGGCTAAGGCAGACAGCGTCACCGCCGACCTCGAAGCCGCAGGCGAAACCGTCGTCCGCGTCGGCCTGGTCGAAGCGGGCGAAAAAGGCTGCACCGTAAAGGGCAGCCAGGAAACCTGGAGCGCCAAAGCCGACTGGACCGCCACGCATCTGGGCTAGATCAGAGGGTCAAATAAGAAAGCCGTTCGCCCTGAGCTTGTCGAAGGGCTTCACTTCTCTTCAGGAAAGAGCAGGGCTTCGACGAGCTCAGCCCGAACGGGGTTTATATGGTGAAGGCAAAAGTCGGCGTTCTCATATCCGGGCGGGGGTCCAACATGGCGGCGCTGCTCTACGCCGCCAAGCATCCGTCCTGCCCCTATGAGATCGTCCTCGTCGCCGCCAACGACCCGGACGCCGCGGGCCTCACCCTCGCCCAGGCCGAAGGCATCCCGACCTTCGCCCAAAGCCACAAGGGCATGAAACGCGCCGAGTTCGACCAGATCATCGACGCGCAATTGCGCAAGGCTGGCGCAGACTATGTCGCCCTCGCCGGTTACATGCGCCTGCTCTCGCCCGAATTCGTCGCCGGCTGGGAAAACCGGATGCTCAACATCCACCCCAGCCTGCTGCCCAAATATAAGGGCCTCGACACCCACCAAAAGGCGCTCGACGCGGGCGACAGCCATGCGGGCTGCTCGGTCCATGTCGTCACCAGCGAGCTGGACGACGGCCCCGTGCTAGCGCAGACGAAAGTCGCCATCCTTCCCGGCGACACCGCCGACAGCCTGGCCGCCCGCATCCTCATCGCCGAACATCAGCTCTATTCCCGCACCTTCGCCGACTTCGTCACGCGCGAGCGCCAGCCCGAATGGCTGCTCGCCAAAGTCCGCGAACGCGCCCTCGCGCTCCCCCAGGCGGACGAGGTGACATCGCACGGCATGCCCTGCTTCGGCATCGAAAAAGGCAAGAAGTTCGCCTATTTCAGCCATGATCATCATGGCGACAACATCACCGCCCTGCTCGTCAAGACCACCGCGCCCGAAGAACAGGCGATGTTGATCGACAGCGACCCCGCCCGCTATTTCCGCCCCGCTTATTTCGGCGACGGCTGGGTCGGCATCCGCCTCGACCTTGGCGACACCGACTGGGACCATATCGAAGACCGTCTGGCGAAAAGCTGGCGGGACATCGCCCCCAAGAAGCTGCTCGGCCTTATGGACATTGCGGACGAATTTTAAGGAAGGCGTGTTCCTGCGCAGGCAGGAACCCAGTGGAAACGGCCGAACTGGGCTCCTGCTTGCGCAGGAGCACCTCCACTTCCATTTTCAGCGGTTTCGCACCACATAGGCAGCCATGACCGACAGCCCCACCGCCGCCATCGAGATCACCAACCTCACCAAAGTCTATGCGGGCGGAAAACGCGCGCTCGACAATATCAACCTCACCATCCCGCGCGGCCAAATCTACGGCCTGCTCGGCCCCAATGGCGCTGGCAAGTCGACCACGATCAACATCCTCGCTGGCCTAGTCAACAAGACCAGCGGCACGGCGAAAATCTGGGGCTTCGACATCGACCAGAACCCCCGCAATGCCAAGAACAGCATCGGCATCGTGCCGCAGGAAATCGTCTTCGACCCCTTCTTCACGCCCTTTGAGACGCTGGAAAATCAGGCGGGCTATTATGGCGTGCCCAAGGAACGCCGCCGCTCCCTCGAACTGCTGCGCGCCGTCCATCTGGAGGACAAGGCCAACGCCTATGCCCGCACTCTGTCGGGCGGCATGAAGCGGCGCCTGCTAGTCGCCAAGGCGATGGTCCACTCGCCGCCGATCCTCGTGCTCGACGAACCGACCGCAGGCGTGGACGTCCAGCTGCGCCAGCAACTCTGGGCCTATGTGCGCGAACTCAATGTGCAGGGCGTGACCATCGTCCTCACCACCCATTATCTCGAAGAAGCCGAGGAACTGTGCGACCGCATCGGCATCATCAACCATGGCCGATTGATCACCGACAAGCCGACGCGGGAACTGATCGCGATGGCGCAGGAAAAGGTCGTGCAGGTGACCGTCGATCGCGACATCACCGCCGCGCCCGATGCCCCCTGCTTCGAAAAGGTCGAGCTATCCGACCCGCGCACGCTGACCATCACCTATATGAAAGACCGCGCCAATGCCGGGCAGGTGCTGAGCGCCGTCCAGGCAAGCGGCCTCTCGATCGTAGATGTCGTCACGAGAGACCCGGATCTTGAGGACGTCTTCCTGAACCTGACGGCAGCGGCTTAGTGGTTAATGATGCCGATACGGCTCCCCCTCCCGCAAGCGGGAGGGGGTTGGGGGGTGGGCCAGCGCGACCTTTCAAACCACGCGCAACCACCCGCGCCAAATCCCTCCGCAACGAAGCCTCACCACCCGAACGCCTCCTCTGGCAGCACCTCCGCAATCGCCAACTCGCAGGCCACAAATTCAGCCGCCAAATCCCTATCGGCCCCTATTTCGCCGATTTCCTCTGCCGCGAAGCCAAGCTCATCATAGAACTAGACGGCTCCACCCACGACCACAGAACCGATTATGACGCCCGCCGCGACGCCTATTGCCGCGCCCAAGGCTATTCCATTTTGCGCTTCACCAATGCAGATGTGCTGACCAATCTGGAAGGCGTGATGTCACACATAGCCACCACGCTTGCGCATTTGCCCACCCCCAACCCCTCCCGCCTGCGGGAGGGGAGCGAGTAAGTCCATGCCCACCATCACCCACGACGTCGTCATCATCGGCTCCGGCGCAGCAGGCCTCACCGCCGCCATCAACCTGGCGCAGGACCGCAAGGTCGTCGTCCTCGCCAAAGCCGCGCTCGACAGCGGATCGACCAATTGGGCACAAGGCGGCATCGCGGCCGTCCTCGACGCGGGCGACAGTTTCGAAGCCCATGTCAACGACACCATGGTCGCAGGCGCAGGCCTCAACAACCGGGAAACGGTGGAGTTCGTCGTCTCCGAAGCCCCGGCCGCCATCGAAAGGCTGGCGGAGCTGGGCGTCCCCTTCAATCCGAATGAAGAGGGGGGCGGCGAAGAGTTCGGCGAACGCTGGCACCTGACGCGCGAGGGCGGCCACAGCCACCGCCGCATCGTCCATGTCGATGACGCCACCGGCCACGCCGTGCAGGTCGCCCTGCTCAAGGCCGCCCGCGCCAATCCCAACATCACCCTGCTGGAGGATATGGTCGCCATCGACCTCATCACATCCCGCCATGGCGAGCGCTACTCTGGCGACGGCCATGTCTGGGGCGTGTACGCCTTCAACAAACGGACAAAGCATGTCGACGCGCTGCTAGGGAAAGCAACGATCCTCTGCACCGGCGGAGCGGGCCGCACCTATCTCTTCTCGACAGCACCCCGCGGAGCCACCGGGGACGGCATCGCCATGGCCTGGCGCGCGGGGTGCCGCGTTTCCAACATGGAAATGAACCAGTTCCACCCGACCTGCCTCTACAATCTGGAGGTCAAGAATTTCCTGATCACCGAAGCGGTGCGCGGTGAGGGCGGGCATCTGAAGCTGCCCCCCGGCGTCCCCGGTGGCGGCGAACGCTTCATGCCCCGCTTCGACCCCCGCGCCGAACTCGCCCCCCGCGATGTCGTCGCCCGCGCCATCGACCATGAAATCAAGCGGCTCGGCCTCGACTATGTCCATCTCGACATCAGTCACAAGGAACCGGAATTCGTCAGGCACCACTTCCCGACCATCTACGCCCGGCTGCTGGACCTCGACATCGACATCACCAAGGAACCGATTCCGGTTGTCCCGGCACAGCATTATACCTGCGGCGGTGTGGTCATCGATCTGGACGGCCGCACCGACATGCCCGGCCTCTATGCCGCGGGCGAAGTCACCGAAAGCGGCCTGCACGGCGCCAACCGCCTCGCCTCCAACTCGCTGCTCGAATGTTTCGTGTTCGGCGAGACGGCGGCCCGGCACATCCGCGCGCATTGGGATGAGCTACCCTCCCCTCCGCCCATCCGGCCATGGGACGAGAGCCGCGTCACCAATTCCGACGAGGAAGTCATCGTCCAGCACAACTGGAAGGAAATCCGCCGCTTCATGTGGGACTATGTCGGCATCGTCCGCACCACCAAGCGACTGGAGCGCGCCCAGCACCGCATCGACCTGCTCGCCAAGGAAGTGGATGAATATTACGGCCATTTCCGCGTGACGCCCGACCTCATCGAACTACGCAACCTGCTGGAAGTCGCCCGTCTGGTCGTCCGTTCGGCGCTCCGCCGCAAGGAAAGCCGGGGCCTGCATTACACGCTCGACTATCCGGACATGCTTCCGCAAGCAGTCGATACGGTGCTGGCGCCCTGATGCCAGGCGGCTCAGCTCGTCAGGAATTGCTTCACCGCCGCACTGAACCGCGCAGGCTGATCCGCCATGATGACATGGCCGCCCGGCCCGATCGGCGTCAGCGTCAAATCCTTCTTGGCAGCATAGGCCGAGCGAAAGTTTCGACCGATCTGCGCCGCCTGACTGGCATCGGCCCCGGTGGCATAAACGACCTCCATGGGTACGCTGATGCGGCCGAGCTGCGGCCCAAGGTCGATATTGGCGAGGTCGCGAAGGGCATTGGCAATGACGTCCGGGTCACTGCCCCTCGCGCCCGGAGCTTGCGCCAATATCTGCGCAAGGTAGCTCCGCCCTGCCTTGGTCCCCGTGAAATACTGGCTGAGCTGATCGGCAAGATAGCCCATGCCGCGCGCCGTGCCGCCCACCATGGCAGCGCCATCCGGCAGCATATCGACCACCATCAATCGTCCAGCGACCCCCTTCAGCCCCAGCATCATAGCCAGGGTGCCACCCATGGAATGCCCGACGACCGCTGGCCGCCGCAGCCCCGCTGCACTGATGTAGCGCGCAATCTCATCCGCCAGTGGCTGGATCAGGGGACCGCTCGCATTGGCATCGGCTGCCAATCCCGCAAAGCCGCGCACATGGACAAGGTGCCAGCGATAGCCCGGCAAAGCCGCCATCACGCCGTTCCACAGGCCCGGACCGCTCGCCAGCCCTGCTATCAATACCACGTCGCGTCCGGTGCCCCGAACTGTCACGGCGATCCTGCGCGACGCGAACGGAGCCGCCATAGCAGCACTGCCGAACATCAGCGCGCCCGCCGCAGCCGCGCCGCCCAGCAGGAGCGTTCGCCGGTCCAAAACCTCTATGTTCATCTCGTCTCCATCCCCGGTCGCGGCTTAACCTTAACTGAGCGCAAGAAGCATTCCGTTCAGACTCCTTACATCGCAATTGTGGAATCATTCGTCGCATGAACCTTGTCAGTCGGAAGGCTCGCGCCACCAAGAGAGGTAGGGAGAGCGCGGGGACGCAGATGAAGAATGGAAATGACGGGCGCGACGCGCGTCCTTATGGCGGTTCGGCCCGTCTTGTCTTGTTGATGGCGGCGCTTTCGGCTTGTGTCAGCGCACCTGTGGAACCTCATGCGCGCGCCACGCAGCGGGTGCAGCCCACGACATCGACCTTCCCGATCAAGCCTGTCGCCAATCCGCCAAAGCCTTTTCAGGCGCTGGACGTCGATCAACGCGAAACGCCGCCCCCCGCCCTCGTCAGCGTCGTCCGTAACCTGGGTCAGAGCTTCAACGGGAAAGTCGGCATCGCCGTTCGCCGCATCGGCAGCGACTGGACCGTGGCGTGGAACGGCACTTCGCTGTTCCCGCAACAGAGCGTGTCGAAGCTCTGGGTATCGATGACGTTCCTCGACGCGGTGGATCGCGGCAAGATTCGCCTGTCTGATTCGGCGACGATTACGCGGAAAGACCTGACCCTGTTCCACCAGCCAAGCGCTGCGCTGGTGGGCAGCAACGGATGGACGACGACCTATTCCGACCTGATGCGCCGCGCGATGACGCAAAGCGACAATACGGCGAACGACACCCTGCTGCGCGCGGTTGGCGGGCCGGAGGCTGTGCGATCCTATCTGTCACGGCGTTACATCAAGGATATCCGCTTCGGCCCGGGCGAACGGCTGTTGCAGGCGACGACTGCGGGTCTGGAGTGGCGGCAGGACTATTCGATCGGCCGCAATTTCTACGCGGCTCGCGCCCAGTTGCCGATGGCGGCGCGAGCGAAGGCGCTCGACAATTATCTCGCCAGCCCGCCTGATGGCGCCGCGCCCTCTTCGATCGTGCAGGCGCTCGCCAAGCTCAAGGAAGGCAGCATGCTGTCACCCGCTTCGGCCCAATTGCTGATGTCCATCATGAGCGAAGCCAAGACCGGGCCGCAGCGTATCAAGGGCGGCGTGCCCGCTGGCTGGCATTATCTGCACAAGACCGGGACCGGGCAGGAACTGGGCGCCCGCTCGACCGGCTTCAACGATGTCGGCATCATGACCGCGCCGGATGGGACGAGCTATGCGGTCGCGGTAATGATCGGCAGTACGACCGAATCGATCCCGACGCGCTGGCAACTCATGCAGGCGGTGGCAAAGGCCGTGGCCGCGAACCACGAAAAGCGGTAACGCCGCCTTAGCGATCAAGCATCCTGTCGAGCGCGGCCGCAATGGCGGTCATGCCCGGTAGCTTGGGATGATAGGGCGCGCTGACCGGCTTGCCGCCTTGCACCGGATAACCGTTCATCCACGGGTCCGGTGCACAGACATCATGACCGACGGTAAGGCGCGAGGCCGCAACAATGGATGAGCCGGTATCCCTCGCCACGCGCGCCGTCAGCGCCGCCAGCCGTTTCGCCATGACCCGCGCCATATCCGCATCTTGAGGAGAAACCGGCGTGGCAGCACAAAGGCCTTTCCCCGGAAGCACAACAGGATAATCGACCCATATCAGCTTGGCCTTGGGCGCGCGCTGCCGCACTTCGGCCGCGATACGGCGGAGCGCAGCCTCCAGCGCCGTCCATCTTTCTTCCTTGGGCGCCAGGGTGGGCGGACAGCGAACCCCGCTCGCCGCATTCACCTGACGGCAGGACGCCCCCATCAGCCCCCCGATATAGCCCACATCATTGCCGCCAATGGTGATGGTGACGAGCCGCGTTTCCGCCGTCAGCGCTTCAATCTGCGGGTGGATGCCTGCCCAACCATCGAGTACCCCGCTGGTCGTCGCCCCGCTGCAACTGACATCGATCAGTTCCAGCCCACGCCGTTTTGCAAGCTGCTGTGCATAGTTGTTTGCGGAGCGGGCGCACATGGCCGGTTTGCTGTTCGCGGATGGCACAATGCCCGGCCCTGCGGCGAAGGAACTGCCCATCGCCACATAGACCGATCCCGGAGCAATGCCGCCATCGTGCCGAACGCTCTGGTCATGCGCGCAGCCGGTGACGGCAGCAACCAACCCCAGCAGGAAAAAGCGAGGGAAGGAAGTCCGGAAAAACCGCCGCATCGGCCTTGCTCCTCAATCCAGATTGGGCCGCAGCCAACGCTCCGCCGTTTCCAGGTCAATCCCGCGCCGTTGCGCATAATCTTCCAACTGGTCCCTGCCCACGCGCGCCACGCCGAAATATTCCGCCTGGGCGTGGCCGAAGTAAAAGCCGCTGACCGCTGCCGTGGGGAGCATCGCAAAGCTCTCCGTCAACGTGATGCCGGTCGCATGATGCGCGTCCAGCATGTCGAACAGCAGCGGCTTAAGGCTATGCTCGGGACAGGCAGGATAGCCGGGAGCCGGGCGGATGCCACGATATTGCTCGCGGATCAGCGCTTCGTTGGTCAACTGCTCGCCCTCCGCATAGCCCCACAGAGCGGTGCGGACATAATGGTGCAGTCGCTCGGCAAAGGCTTCGGCCAGACGGTCGGCCAGCGCCTTCAAAAGAATGTCCGAATAGTCATCGATAGCCGCCTTGAAGCGCGCGAGATGCGGCTCGATGCCATGGATCGACACGGCAAAGCCGCCCATCCAGTCGCCATTGGGGCTGATGAAATCGGCAAGGCACATGTTTGCCCGGCCCTCGCGCTTGGCGATCTGCTGGCGCAGCATCGGCAGCGTGACATGCTTTTCGTCCTCGACATGGACGATGATGTCGTCGCCCTCGCGGCGGCAGGGCCACAGCCCGACCACTCCGCGCGCCGTCAGCCACTTCTCGCTGACGATCTTGTCCAGCATCTTCTGCGCGTCGTTGAACAGGCTGGTCGCGCTTTCGCCGACGACCTTGTCCTCAAGGATAGCCGGATAATTGCCCGCCAGTTCCCACGCGCGGAAGAAAGGCGTCCAGTCGATATAGTTGATCAGGTCCTTGAGGTCCCAATCGGGGAAGCTGTGAATGCCCTGCAGCAGCGGACGCGGCGCCTTCAGCGCCTCATCCATCTCGAATGCGTTGGCACGGGCATCCTCGATCGACAGCAGCTGGCTCTGCCCCTTGCCTTCGCGCGCCTTGCGGACGTGGTCATAATCGTCCTTCGTTTTCTGAACGAAGTCAGCCTTTTGCGTTTCGGACACGAGCGCCGTCGCCACGCCAACCGCGCGGCTGGCGTCCAGCACATGCACCACCGGACCAGTAAACGCCGGATCGATCCGCAGCGCGGTATGCACCCGCGAAGTGGTCGCGCCGCCGATCAGCAGCGGCATGGTCATGTTGGCGCGCTGCATTTCCTGCGCCACGGTCACCATCTCATCCAGCGAGGGGGTGATGAGGCCAGACAGGCCGATCATGTCGGCATCATTCTCGTTCGCGGCCTTGATAATGTCCTGCCACGGCACCATCACGCCCATGTCGATGACTTCAAAGCCGTTGCACTGGAGCACGACGCCGACGATGTTCTTGCCAATGTCATGAACGTCGCCCTTGACCGTAGCCATGATGATCCGGCCCTTGCCTTTGGCTCCCGGCTCCTTCGACGCTTCGATGAAGGGCAGCAAATGCGCCACCGCCTTCTTCATGACGCGGGCGGACTTCACGACCTGCGGCAGGAACATCTTGCCCGCTCCGAACAGGTCGCCGACGACATTCATGCCATCCATCAGCGGGCCTTCAATCACCTCGATCGGCTTGACGGCAGCGAGGCGGGCCTCCTCCGTATCCTCGACCACATACATGTCGATGCCCTTGACCAGCGCATGTTCCAGCCGCTTGGCCACCGGCCAGCCGCGCCACTCCTCTGCCGCCTTTTCGGACGCCGCATCCTTGCCCTTGAAGCTTTCGGCCAGCTCCACCAGCCGATCGCCCGCCTCCGGGTCGCTGTTCAGCAGCACATCCTCACACGCCTTGCGCAGCGCCGGGTCGATCGCGTCATAGACGTCAAGCTGGCCCGCATTGACGATCGCCATGTCCAGACCCGCCGGAATGGCGTGGTAGAGGAAGACCGAATGCATCGCCCGCCGCACCGGCTCATTGCCACGGAAGGAGAAGCTGAAGTTCGACAACCCGCCCGAAATATGGACATGCGGGCAGCGTTTCTTGATTTCACGGCAGGCCTCGATGAAATCGACGCCGTAATTATTATGCTCCTCAATCCCCGTCGCCACGGCGAAGATATTGGGGTCGAAGATGATGTCCTCCGGCGGAAAGCCGATGCCGACGAGAAGCTTGTAAGCGCGCTCGCAAATCTCGACCTTGCGGGCCTGCGTATCCGCCTGCCCCGTCTCGTCGAAGGCCATGACGACCACCGCCGCACCATAGGCCATGCAGAGGCGGGCATGATGCAGGAAAGCCTCCTCGCCCTCCTTCATGCTGATCGAGTTCACGATCGGCTTCCCCGACACGCACTTCAGGCCCGCCTCGATCACTTCCCATTTGGAGCTATCGATCATCACCGGCACGCGGCTGATGTCCGGTTCGGATGTCATGAGCTTGAGGAAAGTCGTCATCGCCTCGACCGCGTCGAGCAGCCCTTCGTCCATGTTGACGTCGACAATCTGCGCGCCATTCTCCACCTGATCGCGGGCGATGTCGATGGCCGCGGCATAGTCGCCCGCCATGATCAGCTTCTTGAACTTGGCCGAGCCGGTGACGTTGGTACGCTCACCGATGTTGACGAATGTGGCGGTGGATTGGTTCATGTCATTCTCTTCCCCCCTCCCGCAAGCGGGAGGGGCCGGGGGTGGGCTTTCTTCGGATGACGCCTGGACCGGCCCACCCCTAACCCCTCCCGCCTGCGGGAGGGGGAACAATCTTACGCAGCAATATGCATCGGTTCGAGGCCCGCAAGCCGCGTCACCACCGGCAGCTCCGGCACGATACGGGGTTTATGCCCCGCCAGCGCCTTCGCCACAGCACCGATATGCGCGGGCGTCGTGCCGCAGCAGCCGCCGACCATGTTCACCAGCCCCTCATCCACCCACTGGCGGATCAGCGAAGCCGTCGTCTCCGGCAGCTCGTCATATTGCCCAAGTTCATTAGGCAGGCCAGCATTGGGATAGGCCAGGATCAGCGTATCGGCATTCTTCGCCAGCTCGCTCAAATAAGGCCGCAGCAAATCCGCCCCAAAGGCGCAATTCACCCCGATGGTCAGCGGCTTCAAATGCCGCAGCGAATACCAGAAGGCGTTGATCGTATGCCCGGACAAGTTGCGCCCCGACATGTCGGTAATCGTGAAGCTCAGCATCAACGGCACCGGCCGTCCAGCCGCCGCCTCGGCCTCGCGCGCGGCCATCCCCGCCGCCTTGGCGTTCAGCGTATCGAAGCAGGTTTCGACCAGCAGGAAATCCACCCCGCCCTCGATCAACGCGTCGCACTGCTCGCGATAGTCCGCCTTCAGCGTGTCATAATCAACCTCGCGATAGGCCGGATCGTTCACGTCGGGCGAGATCGACAGCGTCTTGTTCGTCGGCCCGATCGACCCCGCCACGAAACGCGGCTGCCCATCCTTGGCCGTCGCCGCTTCGCACGCCTTGCGGGCTAGGTTCGCGGCCGCGATGTTGATCTCCCGCACCAGATGCTCGCAGCCATAATCGGCCATGGCGATCTTGGTGGACGAAAAGGTGTTGGTCTCGATCATGTCCGCGCCCGCGTCGAGATAGGCGGTATGAATACCCTCGACGATGTCAGGCCGCGTCAGGCACAGAAGGTCGTTATTCCCCTTCTGATCCTTCGCCAGATCCAGCGAGCCGCGATAATCCGCCTCGGTCAGCCCATGCTTCTGGATCGACGTTCCATAGCCGCCGTCGAATATCATGATCTTCTCGGCCGCGACTGCGCGGAAACGTGCCTCGGCGGTCATGCCGTCTTCTCCAATTGCGGCCGAAGCCCGAGCAAGTGACAAATCGCATAGCTCAGTTCCGCCCGGTTGAGCGTATAGAAATGAAAGTCACGCACCCCGCCCGCATAGAGCTTGCGGCATAGCTCCGCCGCCAGCGTCGCGGACACGAGCTGCCGCGCGGCGGGCAGGTCATCCAGTCCTTCAAACAGCTTGCCCATCCACCCCGGCACATCGGTATTGCACATGGCCGACATGCGCTGAACCGCCGCGAAATTGCTCACCGGCATGATGCCCGGAATGATGTCCGCTGTAATGCCCGCCGCTGCCACCGTGTCGCGAAAGCGGAAGAAGGTTTCCGGTTCGAAGAAGAATTGCGTGATCGCTCGGCTGGCTCCCGCGTCCAGCTTGCGCTTGAGGTTATCGATATCGCTCTGCGCGCAGGATGCATCCGGGTGCGTTTCGGGATAAGCGGCCACCGAAATCTCGAACGGGTGACGCTTGCGCAGCCCCTCGACCAGTTCCGCTGCGCCTTTGTAACCCTCAGGATGTGGCTGAAACTTCGTGCCCGCTTCCGGCGGATCACCGCGCAGGGCAACGATATGGCGCACACCCGCTTCCCAATAGGCATCGACGACTTCATCGATTTCGGCCTTGCTCGCCGCGACACAGGTCAGGTGGGCGGCAGCCGATAGCGGCGTTTCCTTCGCGATCCGCGCCACCGTATTGTGCGTCCGCTCCCGCGTCGAACCGCCAGCGCCATAAGTCACCGACACGAACTTAGGCGCGAGCGGCGTCAGCGTCTCGATCGCCGACCAGAGCTGCTCTTCCATCTTCTCCGTCTTGGGCGGGAAGAATTCGAAGCTCACATTCAGATCGCCCGCCAGATCGGCGTAGAGCGGCGCTTGCCAAGCCCGCGCGGCCTCTTCTTCGACGGATTGGAAGCTCAGGGTCATAGGGAAAGTCGTCCTTCGATAGGCAGGATTCGCGCGCCCCGGCGGCGGCCCAGCCATAATACTACCGTCAATTCCTGGCCGGGCAGCACCTCCACCCGTTCCAGCTCCAAACCTGCGTCCGCAAACCAGCTTTCGATCTGCTCGTCCGAAAAGCCAAGCCGCGCATGTTGATCGCGCAGCCGCAATTCTTCCCGTTCATGCGCCGCGAAATCGGCGATCAGCACCCGGCCGCCTGCCCCGGTGACGCGCGCCGCTTCCGCAATCACCGCTTCGGGCGCCTGCGCATAATGCAGAACCTGATGCAGAACCACGGTGTCCACGCTGCCCGGCTCCAGCGGCAGGGCGCCGAAGTCGCCCAGCACCAACGCATATTTGTCACCCGCATCGGCAGGCAGCTTGGCCCGCGCCAGCCGCAACATATCGGGGCTGCGGTCAAGCGCCGTGACCTGACCCGCCGAGCGCCCGAACAGCTCGATCATCCTGCCCGTACCCGTGCCGATATCGAGCAGATGCCCGATCGCCTCCGCACTCAAAAGCGCGGTCATGGCCGCTTCGACATCCACATCGGGCACATGCAGCGACCGGATCGCGTCCCATTCCTCGGCATGTTCCGCGAAATAGCTTTCCGCCGCCCGTGACCGATCCGCACGAACCGCCGCCAGCCGGGCAAGATCCGCCTTCTGCCACAAATCTTCGCTTTCTGAAGGCACCAGTTGATCGAACAGGGTCAGGAAAGGCGCCATAGCCTCGCCCCTGACCAGTCGCAGGAAAACCCAATTGCCTTCCTTGCGCCGTTCGACCAGACCCGCCTCCGCAAGGATACGGACATGGCGGGATACGCGCGGCTGGCTCTGCCCCACGACCTGCGCGATTTCACCGACCGCAAGCTCCATGGCGCGCAAAAGATAGATGATGCGCAGCCGCGTCGGATCGCCAAGGGCGCGAAAGATGTCGAGTGCGGCGCTCATGGGGACATCATATAAAGAAATCTTTATATGCGTCAATGGGCCTGCCGCCCTTCAAACAGGCCATAGAAGTGGAAGCCCGGAAATTGGCGAGTCGCACTATGGGGATTGCCTTGAGTGATCCAAGGCATTACGAATCGGCCCCGCAGGCGCAATGGGGGGTGAACTTTTCTCCGAGAGTGGTCTGCGACGTTTTTATCTCTGAGAGGGGTTTGCCCATGTCCAAGTCGATTGCTCTTTCGCTCGTTCTCGCCGCTTCGCTCGGCCTCGCTGCTTGCTCGAAGGGCGAAGACAATGCCGCCAATGCTTCGGCCAATGCTGCTGAGAACGCTTCGAATGCTGCTGACAACGCCATGAACGCTGCCGAGAATGCTGCTTCGAACGCCAGCAACGCCGCTTCGAACGCCAGCAACGCTGCATCGAACGCTGCCGCGAACGCGATGTAATTCCCTTCTCGGGATTTTTGGAAACAGGGCCGCCCGGCAACGGAGCGGCCCTTTTCTTTTGGGACGCGCGATTTCAATGAAAAGGGCCGCCCTTTTGGGGCAGCCCTCCTCTATCCAGCAATGAACGGCTGATCAGCAGTCCCGATCGATCGCCCGGCCAGCCAACGCACCCACGCCTGCCCCGACGATCGCACCTGTGGTGCCGTCGCCGCGGCGGCCATAGCGGCCACTGCCCTTGCCGATTTCATTGCCCAGCAGGCCACCGGCGATCGCGCCTATAATCGTGCCGCCCGTGCCATTGTCCCGGCAGCGATAGCCACCACGATAGCCGCCGCGATAGCCACGATAATAATTGTCGCGATAGTAGCGGTCGCCACGATATCCGCGATAATAATCACCCCGGTATCCGCGATAGCCCCGATCGCCGCGATAATAGTCGCCGCGATCATAACGGCCCCAGCCGTCGCGTGCCTGCGCAGGCGCGGCGGTTACGGCCAAGGAAGCAACGCCCATTGCCAGCGCGGCCCCCATATTGATCAGAAACTTGGTCTTCATGGCGTGCTCCTCAATCATCTCGTTACCGACTCCGGCGCGTCTCCGCCGCCCCGTCGATTGCACCCCTTTTGGCCGATTCGCATTGAGCCAAGCCTGAATGGGCGTGTCAGCCACCGTTCAGATAAAAAGCACCGTCCCCAGCCGGTTGCCCGCTCATCAGAGCTGCGCTGAACACTCATCACCGCACCGGAAAAACTGGCCCCTGTCCCGCAGGCGAACAGCATATATGAGCAATCAGCCGTTGGTCCGGCAGGCCGGATTGCCTATGGCGGGGCGATGCGCCGTATCCTGATCGTCCTGCTGCTTGCGATCCTGCTTTTGCCGGCGCCCCATAAGAACAAGCCTGAACTATTTGGGCCTGGTCCGCTGCTCGTTACCGCGCGCGCCCTGCCACTAAACGCGTCCGATCCAGCTATTCACAGCATCGGCCCTCTCGATTATCTGGGAGGCTGGCAACTCAGCAGCCCGCACCATGGATTTGGCGGCATCTCATCCCTGCTGGTAGATCAGCAGGGGCAGGTTCTGGCGCTGAGCGATTCCGGCACTCTGATGGGTTTCGCGGTCAACCCCGCCCTCGATAGCCGCCATCCCTTCATCGCTCCCCTGCCAATCAGGGCGCAGGACGGGTCCCAGCCATGGTGGGCGTGGGATTCAGAGGCGATGGCGCATGATCCGGAATCGGATCGCTACTGGGTCGGCTTTGAGATGCTTCAGCGCATCTGCCGCTACGCCCCCGGCTTTTCGCGGGTGGAAACGTGCCGCACCTGGCCGGAGATAGAAGCCTGGCCGGAAACGGGCTCGATCGAATCCATGGCGCGCTTACCCGACGGGCGCTTCCTCGTGATCGCGGAAATGGGAATGACGGCGGATGGAAGCCATGACACGCTGCTCTTTGCCGGAGACCCGGCGGAGCAAAGCACCGCATCGCCCATGCACCTTCGCTATGTAGCGCCACGGGGCTATCGTCCGACGGATGCCGTCGCTCTGGATGACCGTCACATTCTGGTGCTCAATCGCCGCGTGACGCTGCGCGATCTGTTCACGGCCACTCTGGCACTCATAGAGCTGCCATCCCATCCGGAATCGGGCGATCGGTTGACCGCCCGCACTATCGCCCGTCTTGCTCCACCCCTGCTGGCCGATAACTTCGAAGGGCTGGCTATCACGCGCGAGGCCGGGCGCACTATCGTCTGGATCGTGTCAGACGATAATCATGAATTTTTTCAGCGCACCCTGCTGCTGAAATTCGCGCTGCGCGGGGCGCCCCGCACCCATTGAGAAAAACAGCAGCATCAGGCAGCAGGAATGACGTGCGGGCACATCCTCCCGGCACGCAAAAAAGCGGCCCGTCGCCAGGCCGCTTCTTAAAGCCGAAACGAATCGAACCGAATCAGGCGGCCGGAGCAGCCTGCTTCTTGACGATGTCGCGCTTCAGACGGCGCGCCTTCAGCGACAGCTTGTCGTCGTTGGTCTTCAGCAGCCAGTTGTCCAGCCCGCCATTATGTTCAACCGAACGCAGGCCATGCGTCGACACGCGCAGCTTGACGGTGGTTTCCAGTGTTTCGGAAATCAGCGACACATTCTGCAGGTTGGGCAGGAACACGCGCTTCGTCTTGTTATTGGCGTGGGAAACATTGTGACCCACCTGGCGGCCCTTGCCGGTCAGCTCGCAAATGCGCGACATAGTCAATCAACCTTGTAGTTCATGTTCGTTCGGAAAGCGGCGCCAGTAGCGGGATTCCGGAAAGCCGTCAACCCGCCCACCGGCCAGATCGGATCGCTTTCGCAACCCTTTCCATGGCTCGGACGTTTGCAGCCGATAGACGAAAGGAGGGAGCAATGCGACTCATTGGTGGCTTGTTGGTGATTGTTTTGCTGGTGCTGGCTGCTGGCATCGCGACCGGCTTCATCGACCTGCAAAAGACCCAGGAGGGCAGCCTGCCCAAAATCGCCGTGGAAGGCGGGCAAATGCCGAAGTTCCAGGCCGACGTGGCCAAGGTCGAAGTGGGCACGCGGAACGAAACCGTCGAAGTGCCGACGGTGGATGTGAAGAAGCCCTGATCATTTTATAGACGATAGCTATGCTGTAAGGGCTGGCGGATGGCACCGCCCTTTCCGCTTCCCGAACCCATGCGCCGCGCGCTCGAACTCGCACGCACGGCGGAACTTGCGGGTGAGGTGCCGATCGGCGCCGTCGTCACACTCGACGGGCGGATCATTGGCGAAGGAGAGAATCGCAACAGGCGCGATTGCGACCCCACCGCCCATGCCGAAATCGTCGCGCTTCGGGCTGCGGCGGAACGGCTGGGCGATTTCCGCCTCACCGGCTGCGACCTTTGGGTAACGCTGGAACCCTGCCCGATGTGTGCGGGCGCCATATCCCACGCGCGCATCGCCCGGCTCTATTATGGCGCTGCCGACCCCAAGGGCGGAGCGGTCGAGCAAGGCCCCCGACTTTTCACGCAACCCCAATGCTTGCACCGCCCTGAAGTCTATGGCGGACTAGGCGAAGCGGAAGCGTCAGCGCTGCTGCGTGACTTTTTCGCTGCCCGCCGCTGAATAATCGATGCGGTAGAGGGTATAGGGCAAGGTGAAGCCGCTCTTCAACGCCACGGGATGCAGCCAGCCGGGAACATCACCCCGCATCAACCCTGCATAGAAGCCGCGCGGACTGCGGGATTGGTAAACCGTCCCTTCCGGAAAGCCGGGGCAGATCAGCAGGTAGGTCGCATGATGCCGCGAGGCGATCGGCCGGAACCCGTCTGCCGATCCGTCAAAGGCATGATGCAGGTCCAGGATGACCTTGCCGTTGCGATGATAGGGACCCGCGATCGCGCTATGATGCGTGGTCGCGATCAGGCGCGGCCCCAGGTCCACCATTGTGAAAATGGTAGCGGAAGGAAGCTGGTTCAGCACCTCCAGCGCTGGCAGCGACCGGCAGCGGCCATTGGCCTTGCTGATCGACTGTAGTCGAGTCTTCGCCGCCGGGCGTTGCGGTTTGGGCTTTTCGCCGGTGACGCTGGCCCACAACTGATTGATCTGCGGATAAAGCGGCGTCGCGAATGCGGCCACGGCGAGCAGCGCGGCTCCGACGATGCCGAACACCCGCGCAAGAGGCCTGCCGAAGAATATAAGCTGAAGCACACGGTGCGCCGCCCACGCCGCCGCCGGGATGGCGAGCAGCTGCGCCGCTGGTCCGGCCCGCAACTGCCAGAAAAGCAACGCCGTTGAGAATAGCATCATCAGCCCGACCGTCGCCCCGGCCCACAGCCGATCGCTATCGCGCCGCGACTCCCAAAGCGCCCAGATCAGGCCGAACAGCCCCGCGACCGGAATGGCCATCAGCGGCACGATCAGGCTCCATGCCTGAACCGTGATCGGCTTGGCCTCACGAATATTGGCGAGCCACAACCGCTCCAGTTCCGGCGAAATCTGATAGGCGCCCGTCAGGCATTGGGGCCAGTTCAGCCATGCAAAGGCCGCGACGGCGCCCCCCACCAGCACGCCAGCGCCCAGCCGGGCCTGCCAGCTGCGTAGTGGCAGTAGTGCCAGCAGCGTCATGCCCGCGCCCACTGCCCCGAATATGGCGACCCAGATAGGCGAGATAGCGTCGCATACCATCTCGCGGTTCGCGTAGCTGGCAAAGAGCAGGAACAGGATGGAAACCGAGCCGGCAAGGCTCAGCGCATAGGGCAGCATCCGCCTTGCCGCGCCTTCCTTGAATACCCAACGAAGCGCGATCAGCGCCCCGCCCGCCGCCAGATAGACGATCATCTCCATGCCGATGGTGATCGACAGCGCACTGCTCACCCCCGCCACGATGCCGCCGCGCAACCAGTTACGGTCAATCAGCCCCGCGAGCATCAGCACCGTCAGGGCCAGTTGCCAGCCATGATGGTCGATCCGCATCGGCAGGAACATGGCTATGCCCATCTGCGCCGCGAAGGGGGCCAGGGCGGCCAATATCCAGCCATTGCCCCCAGCGAGGCGGCGCGCGATGAAGCCGAGCCCCAGCATCAGCGGCAATAAGGGTAGCGTCGGCGCGATGGCGCAGGCCAGCCGATCCGCCAGCCCTTGCTCCAGAAAAGCGCGGAAGAACAGCATCAACGCCGCGATCGGCAGATCGACCAACCGCGACCAGTGGATGTTGAACCCGGCAGGCGGATCAAGCCTATACTGCCGTAGATCGTACCACCCCTGCCCCGCCAGCCAGTCCTTGACCTGCAAATACCGCATATTGTCGTCGGTATCGTTGAGCGTCAGCCAGTGGATGGCAGGCCAGCGCGA
The DNA here is from genome assembly GCF_055396345.1 of Sphingobium sp. TomTYG46. Classification (NCBI taxonomy): domain Bacteria; kingdom Pseudomonadati; phylum Pseudomonadota; class Alphaproteobacteria; order Sphingomonadales; family Sphingobiaceae; genus Sphingobium; species Sphingobium sp. TomTYG46. The sequence continues at coordinate 35,997 of NZ_AP027324.1, read as the reverse complement.
ATAGAGCAGCCAGGTCACGGCCGCGACCCACATCAGGAAGGTCAGCCATTTCCAATGCTCCTGCGCCCATGCAGACGTCCAGACAAGAGCGCGCCGGGATCTTTCCCGCAGGGTGAAGCCGCTTTGCAAGTTCATGGCCGGTGGATTAGAGCGTTCGCATCAAATCGCAACGGGGCCTTCATGAAATTGCTGTCACGTCTGACGCCGGAACGGCAGGCCCTGTTCTGGCAGATCGTGCGATATGGCCTCAGCGGCCTGTTCATCACAGCCTGTCAGGCAACCATCTACTGGACGCTCGCGGCTCTGGCGGGATGGCACCCGCAGCTTGCCAACACGACCGGTTATGTGGCGGCAGTCCTGATCGGCTATGTCACCCACAGCCTCTTCACCTTCCGCGATCAGGGGAGCGATGGCAGCCATGCCGCACGCGGGGTCAAATTCGTGGCCGTATCCCTACTGAGTTATGCGCTGAATGCGCTCTGGGTTTTCCTCTGCGTCACCCATATGCGATGGCCGGAATGGTCGCCCATCCCGGCCATGATATTCGTGACGCCAGCCATAGTGTTCGGCCTCAATCGCCAATGGGTGTTCCGCTAGGCTCGCCTCAATGGACGAAGCGGGCCACCACATCCCTGTACGACCGGCTGACCTTCACCTGAGCGCCTGATTCCAGCACCAGGAAGCATTCGCCATTGGTATGCGGCTTCACCTGCCGCACTTGGCTGAGGTTCACGATGGTTGACCGATGCACCCGCTGGAAATTGCGCGGGTCGAGCCGCTTCTCCAGATCCTTCATCGTCTCGCGCAGGATGAGCGAATTGTCGGCCGTGTAAATGCACATATAGTCGCCTGCGGCATCGATCCGCTCGATCGAATCGACATCGACGCGGAAAATCTGACCCCGGTCCTTGATGTTGATGAGCTTCTCGAAGCGGTTAGACGACGGCGCCTCTTCATCCGCGTTGAAATCGTTCATGGCATCAGGAGCGACCTCCGCCAGCACCTCGCGCAGCTTCTCCGCTTCCTGCACCTGCTTTTTTTCGGACAGACGCTGGCGCACGCGGTCCAGTGCGTCGGCAAGCCGCCCTTCATCGACCGGCTTCATGAGGTAATCCACTGCCTGCGCCTCAAAAGCCCGAATCGCATGATCACTATAAGCGGTGCAGAAGATGAACAGCGGCGGCTCGACCTCCATCAGGCCCTGAACAACCGAAAAGCCATCGAATCCCGGCATCTGAATGTCGAGGAACACAAGGTCGGGTTTATGCGTCTTTATGGCGCGGATGGCTTCGCGGCCATTCGAGCAGGTTTCAACAATTTCGACATCCTCATGCGCTTCCAGACGGAGCTTGAGGCCTTGAATAGCCAGGCTTTCGTCATCGACGAGGATTGTTCTGATGGTCATGCGGCCACTTTCGATGGTTCATCCAGATTAAGCGGCATTTCGATATGGACCGAAAAGCCGCTTGGCGTGGAACGCGTTTCAAAGCTCTGTCGTTCCCCGAACGCCTGAATCAGGCGATCGCGGATATTCGCCAGGCCAACGCCTGTCCCCTCGCTCATTGGGATGTTCGGGCGAGTGAACCCCTCGTTCAATCCCGGGCCGCTATCCGATACGACGATCCGGACATTTTCACCGGCAGGCTGCGCCGTGATGGAGATTTCGGCGCCTTCTTCCTTGGGGGTGACTGCATATTTGATGGCATTTTCCACCAGCGGCTGGAGCAGCAGGGAAGGCAATCGCGACTGCGCCACTGCCGGATCGATGTTGAATACCGGCCGCAGGCGGTCCTCGAACCGCATCTTCTCAATCTCCAGATAGAGTTTGAGCGTTTCAACCTCCTGCTCGATCGTCACCTGCGCCGTGGGTTCATTGATCAGGGTATAGCGCAAAAAGGACGATAGGCGTGAAAGCATCGCGTTGGCGCGATCCGTCTGCTTCAAAAGCACCAGCGTGGATATGCTGTTCAGCGTATTGAACAGGAAATGCGGATTGAGCTGATAGCGCAGCATGGCGAGTTGCGCGCTCGACGCCTGATTTTCCAGATGCAGCAGCTGGTCCGCCTGCTCCTCCACCTGAAGGTAGAAGTTGATCGCATAGTAAAGCGCCGACCAGGCACCCAGCAACGTTATGCTGAGATAAAAGGCGCCAAGGAAGAGTTGCAGCCCCGCCGTGTCGCTCGCCCGGTTCTGGGTCGAAAAAACCCAGGCGTCAATAAAGGCGACCAGTCCAGCCGCCATTACCACGGTAACGATCGACGCACCCCATGTGATGATCGGCCGCTGCCGTTGCAGAAACCGGAAGATGACGGCGATCAGCAGGGTCACCGAATAGCCCGACACGGTTGAAATCATCACCGGGATCAGGCTGGACAGCGGTTGCCCATTGGCGATGGTGGACGACCCGCGCAGCAGGAACGCACCCGCCCATCCGACGGATTGCAGGTTCCAGAAAGCGCGGTTCTTGTCAGCGAAAAAAGGCTGAGGCTGAATAGGTTGAACAGACATCGCCGCCAGCCTAGGCGAATTCAGGTTCAGGGTGAAGCCACCCACGTTACGCCGCCGTAGCAGCTTCCTGATCCATCGGCGTGACCTCGTCGGGGCAAAGCCAGACAAGGTCCTTCAACTCCAGCGACCGGCCGTCATGGGCCTGAATGGTCACCCGGCGGATGGGCTGACCGTCACGCTTGTCCGCCAGCACCTGGCAAGACGGCGATCCGCATCCCCATTTCTCGCCCCATTGACGCAGCGCGATCATGACCGGGGCCAGTTCCTGCCCCTTTTCCGTCAGGCGGTACTCGATCTTGCGCCGGTCGCACTGCATCGGCTGACGCAGCATGATCCCATTCTCAACCAGCCGCGAAAGCCTGTTCGCCAGAATGTTGCGCGCAATGCCTAGCGACGACTGAAAATCTTCGAAATGCCGGATGCCCGACAACGCGCCGCGCAGAATGAGAAACGACCAGCGCTCGCCCATCGCTTCCAGCGCGCTGGGGAGCGCGCACTGTTCCAGGTCCTGCGCCAGATTATGTTTCATCGTCCGTCTAGATAGCTCAAAGCCACAGCCCATGCAAAAGAGCAGCCATTTTGCGTCAAGATGGGATTTTTTTGTTGCACAGCAAGATGCTTCCCGGACAATCGGGTCACGATGCTGCGTCAATATGAACTTGTTGAGCGGGTGAAGCGCTACGATCCGGATGCGGACGAAGCGATGATCAACCGCGCCTATGTCTTTTCCGTCCAGAAACACGGGTCCCAGAAGCGCGCCAGCGGCGACCCCTATTTCAGCCATCCGATCGAAGTCGCTGGTATTTTGACCGATTTCAGCCTGGACGATCAGACGATCGTCACCGCGCTGCTGCACGACACCATAGAAGACACGCTCGTCACCTATGACGAGATTGAAAGCGCGTTCGGCAAGGACGTCGCCAAGATGGTCGATGGCGTCACCAAGCTGTCGAAGATCGAAGCGATGTCGGAAAATGAGCGGGCGGCGGAAAACCTCCGCAAATTCCTGCTCGCCATGTCGGACGATATTCGCGTGCTGCTGGTGAAGCTCGCCGACCGGCTGCACAATATGCGCACCCTGCACTTCATCAAGAATGAACAGAAGCGCCGCCGCATCGCCCGCGAAACGATGGATATCTACGCGCCGCTTGCGGAGCGGATCGGCATGTACGACTTCATGCGCGAGATGCAGCTGCTCGCCTTCCGGGAACTTGAGCCGGAAGCCTATGACAGCATCACCAAGCGCCTCGAACAGCTGAAGGAAGGCGGCCACGGCAAGGTCGATCGCATCGGCGCGGAACTGCAACTGCTGCTCGGCGGCAAGAATCTGCCCGTCACCGTGTCGGGCCGCGAAAAGCACCCATATTCCATCTGGAAGAAGATGCAGGAGCGGCACATCAGCTTTGAACAGCTGACCGACGTCATGGCCTTCCGCGTGATCACCGAGACGACAGAGGACTGCTACCGCGCGTTGGGCGTCATCCATCAGACCTACAAAATGGTGCCGGGCCGGTTCAAGGATTACATCTCCACGCCCAAGCGTAACGGCTACCGCTCGTTACACACCACGGTGATCCATCAGGATAACGCCCGGATCGAGGTGCAGATTCGCAGTCGCGACATGCACAACGACGCCGAACTCGGGCTCGCGGCGCACTGGGCCTACAAGCAGAAGGGTGACGCGGCCGACCATCATGCGGCGTGGCTGCGCGACCTCGTCGAAATCCTGGAACAAAGTCAGGATGCGGACGAGCTGCTCGAACATACCCGCATGGCGATGTATCAGGACCGCATCTTCGCCTTTTCGCCCAAAGGCGAGCTGCACCAGCTGCCCAAAGGTTCAACGCCGGTGGACTTCGCCTATGCCGTCCATACCTCGCTGGGCAACCAGACGGTCGGGGCCAAGGTCAATGGCCGCGTGGTGCCCTTGCGTACCGGCCTTGAAAATGGCGATCAGGTCGAAATCCTGAAATCCGAAGGGCAGGAGCCGCAGCCGGGCTGGCTGACCTTCGCCATCACCGGCAAGGCCCGCGCCGCCATACGCCGCTATATCCGGCAGAAGCAGCGCGGCGAGGAAGTTGCGCTGGGTGAGAAGCTCTATGAGGAAATCATCGGCCGCTTCTCACCCGAATTGGCGAGCGAATTGGGTGACAAGGCGCTGAAGGCCGCGCTGAAGCGGCTGAAGCTGGATGATCGCGCGTCGCTGATGGTGGCCATCGCTACCCATCGCCTGCTCGATTCAGAGGTGATGGAGGCTCTTATCCCCGGCTCCACCAGCGTAGACGGGATAGAGGAAGCGCATCCGCGCCAGCACGCGCCCGTCTCGATCCGCGGCCTGACGCCCGGCATCGCCTATAATCTGGGCGACTGCTGCCACCCTGTACCCGGCGACCGCATCGTCGGCGTGCGCCGCACGGGCGAACCGATCGAGGTGCACACCATCGACTGCCGGTCGCTGGAAGCCGGGCAGGACGACGATTGGGTCGATCTCAGCTGGGACAGCAAGTCCAAGGGCGGCACCGCGCGGCTCCAGGTCATCGTCAAGAACCAGCCCGGCGCGCTTGCCGCCGTCGCCAACGTGTTCGGCGCGACCAAGGCGAACATTCTAAACCTCCAGTTGGTCAACCGCGAAGGGCCGTTCCACACCGACATCATCGATCTTGAGGTCAACGACGCCCAGCACCTGAACCGCATCCTCTCGGCATTGCGAGCACTGGACGCGGTGGTGCAGGCCGACCGGGTTTAATCCGCGAAGGCGTACCTGCTCCCCCTCCCGCAAGCGGGAGGGGGCTAGGGGGTGGGTTGGCGCGACATTAGCGGCGGTTCCAACGGCTAAGCTGAAGGCTCGCTCTGCTCGCGCCCACCCCTAACCCCTCCCGCCAGCGGGAGGGGAATGTCTCACTTTGGTCGAAACCGGCCGTGCTCTGTCGGCTGTGCCCTCCGGGCCACGGTCGGGGCGAAAAGCATCCTATTTCCTGTCCAGACCCCTTTCTCCCCTGTCCTACATCCCTCCGGCCTGCCTATCCCGTCCCGTCTTTGAACCGTCCAACTGCTTCCCACAACGCCTACGCGCGCTTGCGCACGCGCGCGCATATGATGTGAACTTCGGCGGAAAATGGCAGTTTTCCGCGCCTCGCCACGCCCCGCCGTCAGATTCCGCGTGACACGCCTCCTACAAATCTGTAGGGGCGCCCGCAGCAGACCCTCGTCAGCAATGGCGGTGGTCTTCCGTCCGAGACAGTCGGTGAAGGGAATCTGCCCTTCTTAATTTCCGGCCTAGACGGGGAAAAGTTCTTTACCGGCCGGGCCTTGTGCTCTGTTCGGGTCTGCCTGTTCTCCTCAAGGGATACGGGCCAGTCGATCTCTCCCCTTCGGACCAATGCCCCGCGCAAGTCGCGGGTTTTTGCCGTTCATCGGGTCGTCCGATGAACATGAAGTGGAGAATGGCATGGATCGTAATCAGAAAGCTGAGGTCGTTTCCGCGCTGAACGCACATCTGGCAGATGTTGGCGTGGTCGTCGTGACCCGCAACCTCGGGCTGACGGTCGCACAGTCGACCCAGCTGCGTCAGAAGATGCGCGAAGCCGGTGGCACCTACAAGGTTACGAAGAACCGCCTCGCCAAGATCGCCTTTGAAGGCACCAGCTATACCAGCCTCAGCGACCTGCTGACTGGTCCGGTTGGCCTCGCCTCCTCGGCCGATCCGGTTGCAGCCGCCAAGGTTGCAGTCGAATTCGCCAAGACCAACGACAAGCTTGAGATCGTTGGTGGCGCGATGGGCGAAGTGCTGCTCGATGTAGAGGGCGTCAAGGCGCTCGCATCGTTGCCGTCGCTGGATGAACTGCGTGCGAAGATCGTTGGGCTGCTCGTTGCACCCGCGACCAAGCTCGCGACTGTCACCCAGGCACCGGCTGCGCAGCTCGCGCGGGTCTTCAACGCCTATGCGGAAAAGAACGCGGCCTAAGGGTCACGGCTTTTTCCGAAATACGTTTTCAACTCAATCATGGGGCACATGCCCCACCCAGAAGGGAATATTATCATGGCAGACATCAACGCACTGGTCGATCAGCTCTCGGCTCTGACCGTTCTCGAAGCCGCTGAGCTCTCGAAGGCTCTGGAAGAAAAGTGGGGCGTTTCGGCCGCCGCTGCTGTCGCAGTTGCCGGTCCGGCTGCTGGCGCCGCTGCTCCGGCTGCTGAAGAGCAGACCGAATTCGACGTGATCCTGACCGGCGACGGTGGCAAGAAGATCAACGTCATCAAGGAAGTCCGCGCCATCACCGGCCTGGGCCTGACCGAAGCCAAGGCACTCGTCGAAGGCGCGCCCAAGGCTGTCAAGGAAGGCGCCAGCAAGGACGAAGCCGAGAAGATCAAGAAGCAGCTGGAAGAAGCCGGCGCGACTGTCGAGCTCAAGTAATCGGCTTGCTCCGCTTGCGCGGGGCACCGATCCAGCTCAGCTGGAACAAGGGCGGTCTCTTCGGATGCCGCCCTTTTTTCTATACCATACAGGCGGAGCAGCCTGCCTGGGTCCTCCTGGATCAGTCGACCCTAAACGCGCGCCAGCGCTTCTATAAGCGCTTGCCCAAGCCCCTTTACGGCCGCATCATCAACGCCGGCGTCCACAGCCTCCTCCAACGCGGACGCATGACCGCCAATATCGGCATAGCCAAAAATCCCGGCCACGCCCGCCAATCCATGGGCGAGATACAAGAGGCGGGAGCGATCCCCGGCTTCAAGCGCCGAAATGATGGCACTCCGATCGGACGCGGCCCGCGCATGGAAGCGCTGTCGCAACTTCTGCATTTGCGCTTCGGCATCGCTCATGGCTCCAGCAATGTCCGCACGGTCCCCGCAAGGCTCATCGGGTCGAACGGCTTGGCAAGCACGGCTCGCGCACCGAGGGCCTTGAGGTTCGTCACGTGCCGTGGATGGGTTTTGGCCGTGATGAATGCGACGGGAATTGTCGCGGTGGCGGGGTCGACCTGCAACGCCGCCAAAGTCGCAGGCCCATCCATGCCCGGCATCATCACATCAAGCAGGATGAGAGCAGGCTGCCACTGCCTCGCCTGCTCCAGCGCTTCCGCACCCGAGGCCGCCGTTCGCACCTCGAACTCCGGGTCCAGCTCAAGCGACATGGCCGCGATCTCCCGCAGGTCCGCCTCGTCATCAACATAAAGAATGCGGGTCAACTTGGGCCTTTCTGTCAATTCGGCATCACAGCGGCAATTCGACAAGGAACGTCGCCCCTGTTTCCGCCGCGGAATCCAGCGCGATGCTTCCGCCATGCGCCTCTACGATAGCTTTGCTGATCGCCAAGCCGAGACCTGTGCCCGCATGGCCATGCTGATGCGCACCGTCCTCCTGCTCGAAACGCTTAAACAGCCGCGCACGAAACTCCGGCGAAATCCCCGGCCCCTCGTCAGCAACGCTGATCCGCGCGACATCCCCTGCCCGATCAAGGGAGACATGGACGGTCCCGCCTGAGGGCGAGAATTTGCAAGCGTTGGACAATAGGTTGGTCATCACCTGGCACAGGCGATTGCCATCAACCTTTGCGACTACGGCTTCAGCCGGGCGGTCGAATTCAAGCTTAACACCGAAACGCTCGGCATATGGCCCAATCTGCTCGATCGCCTCGGTCAGCAACAAGCCCAATTCCCGTTCGTCGAAATGGAAGACCAGCTTGCCCGATTGAAGCTTGTCCATGTCCAGCAGGTCATTGACCAGATGAATGAGCCGCTCCGCATTTTTGCTGCCGATCGCGACCAGTTGTTTGGCCCTGTCAGGCAATTCCCCAGCGGCGCCACCCGCCATTAGTCCCAATGCGCCAGAGATAGCGGTCAACGGCGTCCGCAATTCGTGACTGACGGTCGATACCAGTTCGTCCTTCAAGCGGCTGATCTGCCGCTCCTGCGTCACATCCCGCGCCGTCATGATGAACCGCCCCCCACGGATCGACTCGCGCCGTATATCCAGGATGCGTCCGTCCCTGCGCTGAATCTCCAACCGCCGACTATCACTAGTGCGGATGGACTCGACAAAGCCTGCGACGATCTGATCCGGGTCGCCGGGTCCCAGTTCGCCGCGTTGCGCGGTCAGGCGGATAAGTTCACGCGCATCCCTACCGCCCGTCACGCTATCGGGAGCATAGTCGAACAGATCGACGAAGGCCTGGTTCCACAGCATCAGCCGCAGGTCCCGATCTACCACCGCGACGCCGCCGCTCACATTCTCCACTGTCAGCTTCAGCAACTGGCGTTCGTCATCAAGCTTGCGCCGATGTTCGTCAGCCGCAAATCCTTCGACCCGCAATTCTATCAGGTCGATCACCGTCCGTGCCAGCTGGGCGAGCCGGTGCCGATCACCGTCGCTGAAATCACGTGGTTTGTAATCGACGATGCACAAGGTTCCAAGCGGCTGGCCATTGGCCACCCGCAAGGGCGCACCGGCGTAGAAGCGGACGTGCGGCGGCCCTGTGACCAATGGGTTGCCGCTAAACCTCGGATCCTTCGTCGCATCCGGCACCACCATGACCTCCGGTTGCAGGATCGCGAAGGCGCAAAAGGCAACGTCCCGTGAGGTATGGGTTTCATCGATGCCACACGCACCGCGAAAACATTGCGTGTCCGATCCCACGATCGACACCAGCGACATTGGCACATCGAACAGGTCAGCTGCGAACTGGGTTATATGGTCGAACGGGCGTTCGCGGCCGATGCCGCCAAGCCGGTAATGCTCCAGCGCTCGCAACCGGTCGGCCTCATCCGCCGGGATGGGAGGCTTCACCGCCTCGGTGCCCTTGGGCTGGCGCTCCTGCATCGTTGGCATCGGTCCTCAAGTCCCGCTTATGATCACGGCACCAATCGACACCTTAACCGGAACGAAATCAACACCTTCCTTGAGGATCCATGTCAAAGCGGGTCGGGATCGAGATAGAGATAGCGCGCGTCGAATTCGGCGAGAGACTTCAAACCCTCAAGGTCAATGATCTGCGCTTCACCCCGCTGATATTTCAGAAGCCCCCGGTCGCGGAGCAATCTGAGAGTGCGGTTTACATGGACCGCCGTCATGCCAAGGCTGTCGGCGAGCTGAGATTGGCTCATCCCAATGTAGAACCAGTCGTTCGCCTGACCGATCACCTGTAGACGGACATATAGTTCGCAAAAAAGAGCCGCCATCCGGCCCGCCGCCGAACGCTGGCCGAGCGACAATTCCCATTCGCGGCTCATGCACGCATCCAGGTTTGTGCTGAACCAGTACAGACGGCCGATACGCGGCCACTGCTCGATCAACTGGCGGATTTGCTCATGGGGCACCAGGGTCACGACGCAATCCGTCAGCGTCATGACATCATGCTCAAGCCGCTTGAGCGTGAAGCCATGAATGTCGACAAAGTCGCCCGCTACGTGGATTTGCGTGATCTGCCGCTTGCCGTCCGCCAAATCCTTGAAACGGCACATAACCCCTTCGAGCAGCAATGTACTCGCCTCCAGAGGTTCGCCCTCATGCACGATGATGCTGTTGCGAGGCACATGGCGGCCCGGCGGCGTGATCGCCCGGATCGCCTCTTCCTCTTCCGGAGATAACGGGTGACGGAACCTAAGCTTGGCGAGATGCACCTCTACCATCGCGGTCTCCTGGGGCGAGCCGGAGACACACAGCCTCGCTGAAGGACACCCGTCCCATCTGTACGCCAGAATCACTCCTTATGTCGATCCAGCCCGTCAGATCGACGACGCCCATCAGCACTTCCTCGCTCAGGATCGAGCGGATGCTGCTTATGGCAAGAGCACGGGCATCAGCCTCTTCGGCCAACTCCCGCCCCTCGTCATCGCGGGTAAAGCCGGTGCCATTGTGAAGATCGAAATGAAGGCGGCGCATGGCATGGGAACGCCGCCTTTGACGGTAAGTTTCACGCTGCTCAAGACGCACACTTCATGCCGCGCGCCTGGAGCCGACTTTTCCGCTATTTAACGCGCCGCCAGAAGGATCGGCCGATCGGCCGCCGCCTGCGCAAAGTGTTGAGCGCGCAAACTGCTCAGCATGTTGTCCCTGTCCGTCGCATCATTCGCAACAATCACCCATGCCTCGAACTTCGACCCGGGGCGCACCTCCTGCGGTAAGGGGTAAAGCGACCCCATCGATCGGATAGCGCGCATCGATATGCGATCGACACTGCGGGATGCCGAAGAGCCCGCCAGAGAAATATTCTCCGGCCGCCCCTGTTCTCCCAGCCGGAACTGCACGCGGGAATATCCAACCGATGCTCCGTCACGATAAAGAGACGTTGCCTGACGGATGCTCCGCGACAATCTTGATGCTGTACGATCCGTCCACTTTTCATAGCTTATTGCGCTTTTATCGGGTGCTACCACCGTCAGTTGCCCAGATCCCTGCTTGGCATCTGCCGCCATCGGCACAGCCAAGCAGACGCAAAGCGCCGCCATCACAGGCTTGGCATACATAGAGGCCTCCTCTGTTTCTCTAGTAATTTTTACTGAAAGGCCGCTGCGGCAGCGTCGGACCAGCCGAGAGCAGCGGCTGCTTATATATTGCAAAGCCGCCTGACCGGGTAACAAATTATCACCAATGAAGTCATGGGCATAAGAATTATTTCATCGGAGCTTAATTTTCCGATCGAATGTGGCTTATCCGCTTTATTTGGCTCAGCTTGGAAAGAATTTTGGCTAAGCCTCGGCACGGACTTGATTTTCAGGCCCTTACCTTACGGCAACGCCGCACGACTCAGGTGGAAATCGCCAAGCCGACGGCTTCCCCAACCTTGATGCCATCAATGGCCGCCGACAATATGCCGCCTGCATAGCCCGCGCCTTCGCCAGCCGGGTAAAGTCCGGCCACATTCAGGCTCTGAAAATCCTTACCGCGTGTGATGCGGATGGGGGATGAGGTTCGGGTTTCGACACCGGTCATGACCGCATCAGGGTGATCATAATTGGCAATCTGTCGGCCAAATGCAGGCAGCGCCTCGCGAAAGGCGTCGATTGCAAAGTCAGGCAGGCAAAGGGACAGATCGGTCATGGTAACGCCCGGCTTGTAGGAAGGGACGACTTCCCCCAGCCCTGTGGAGGGACGCCGCGCCATGAAATCGCCGACCTTTTGGCCTGGAGCCCAGTAGGAAGATCCGCCTGCGACAAAGGCCTGGCTTTCCCAATGCCGTTGAAGGTCGATGCCCGCCAAAGGCCCTCCGGGGAAATCCCGATCCGGCTCTATGCCAACCACCAGGCCTGAATTGGCGTTGAATTCCGCGCGGCTATACTGGCTCATGCCGTTGGTGACGACACGTCCTTCTTCAGACGTGGCAGCGACCACGCGTCCCCCCGGACACATGCAGAAGCTGTAAACGGTGCGGCCATTCTCGCAATGATGCGCAAGGCTGTAGGCCGCCGCTCCAAGTACCGGGTGACCCGCGCAGTTGCCGTAGCGGGCTCGATCGATCCAACTTTGTGGATGTTCGATCCGCACTCCTATTGAAAAAGGCTTGGCTTCGATATGAACGCCGCGCCGGTGCAACATCTCGAAAGTCGGGCGGGCACTGTGTCCGACGGCAAGCACAACATGGTCGGCCTCTATAAAGCTACCGTCGGAAAGATGCAGTCCGCGCAGGCGCTGCGTTCCGTCGCCTTGCCGCTCCATTTCCAGTTCGTCGACCTTGTGCTGCCAGCGATATTCGCCGCCCAGCTGCTCGATCTGGCGGCGCAGGCTTTCGACCATGCTCACGAGGCGAAACGTCCCGATATGGGGATGCGCTTCGGTCAATATATCTTCAGGCGCGCCCGCAGCGACAAATTCCTCCAACACCTTGCGGCCCAGGAAACGCGGGTCCTTCACACGGCAGTAGAGCTTGCCATCCGAGAAGGTGCCCGCGCCACCTTCCCCGAACTGGACATTGCTGTCGGGGTTCAGTTCGGCCCGCCGCCAAAGGCTCCAGGTATCCTTGGTCCTCTCCCGCACAACCTTGCCACGGTCCAGGATTATAGGCCGGAAGCCCATCTGCGCAAGGATCAGTCCCGCGAAAAGCCCACATGGGCCTGCGCCCACCACGACCGGGCGCTTCCCCGACCAGCCCTGTGACGCATGCGTAACAAAGCGGTAGTCGGTATCCGGGCGGCGGCGCACATCGTGGTCGCCCGCCAGCCGTTCAAGCACCGCGGCCTCGTCCACCAGCTCGACATCGACACTATAAACCAGTTGGATTGCACTTTTTCGCCGGGCATCATTTCCCCGGCGCACGATGACGTGACGGACGAGGTCCGATGCCTCAATTCCCAGCCGCTCGCAAATGGCGGCAGGCATCGCATCGGCCGGGTGGTCGAGGGGCAGCTTGAGGCCGGAGAGACGCAACATGGCGCCGCCTCTAGCCGCATTTACCGCCCCGCTCCACCCCCTCATGAGGATAGGCCGCTGCCTTTTCAGAGACGCGCGCGCAGGCCCGCGTAAACCGCCCGGCGTTCGATGGGATAGAAGGCGGCGCTGGCTTGGTTCCCAGGGATCGATGGATCGTCCGGTTTGTAGCTTACGAGCGCTCCGATATCGCCTATCGCTCGCTTCCCCGTCAGATTGCGTGCATCGACGAACAGGCTGACGCCCTTCGTCAATTGCGCCTGCGCCCCGATGTTGAACATCGCATAGCCATCAACCCGCTTGCTATTGTTATAATCAGCCCAGGCACCCTGCGGCACCCATTCCACAGCCGGAGCGATGCTGACGCGATCGGTTCCCAGCTTAACTTCGGCGCGGTAGAAATGACGTGGCACGACGGGCAGGCGGTTGTCGCCAAATTGCGCGTCATTCCGGAAACGGAAGTCGCTATACTGGTAGACCTGCCGCAACGTCGCCCACGGCGCGATGGTCAGGTCCAGCGCGGCCTCGATGCCCTGGTGCCTTGTCCGATCCGCATTGAATGTTGCCGCCGGAATGACGCCCGGCTGGACATTATATTGCAGCAACTCGCCTTTCAGGTCCGCGCGATAGAGGCTTATGTCCCAACGGGCTGGCCCCATGCTGCCACGCGTGCCGATTTCCACCGTCCAGGCCCGCTGCGCGTCGAGTGGCGTGAAGCCGGGCAGCGGGCCACTTGGTCCAGCGGCAATCTGGCCCAGTTCGATGAAGCCAGGCAACTCCACAGAACGGCTGTAATTTGCATAGACCTGCACTGTTTGAGAGGGTGCATACAGAAGCCCGAATTTAGGCGCGAAGCTGTCGAACTTAGCCTCGCCGCTGCGTGAAGGCGCGAGGCGATTGTCCAGTTGCCGCTCACCATGCGTATAGATGCCGCCTGCGATCAGCCATAGTCCCTGAACCGGAGCGATCCTGGCCTCCGCATAACTGTTGATCGTCTGCGCCCGCGCCTTTTGCATGGACGTGAGAGCGCCCGCTTTGCCGTCGATATTAACAAACTGCCGGAAATCACCATGGCCAAAACGTGCCTGCGTTCCCAAGGTCAGCTCGACCGGGAGGCCTTGCACCTCTCCCGAAAGGTCGAGGCTGGCGAACAGTCCACGATCCTCTGATTTCTGATCGACCACCTGATAAATGGGATGGTTTAGAGCCTTCGCATTGAAATAGGCGCCAAAGGCCAGTTGACCGCCGTCCAGTTCAACCGTGGTGCGGTTTTGAAACCGGATGGAATCGATGTTGCGCGCCTGATCACCTGCGAAGTTGCCCTTTCCCGGATCATTCAAGGCATCCGCTTCGGTCAGCGCTCCCGACAGCTTCTGCCGGATCGTCTGGGCGCTGACATAGAAACGGGTTTCCACCCGATCGTTCAGCTTGATCCCAACATTGCCGTTGAAACGCAGGGCGCGTCTCTCTCCGTGAGCGCGGTCCCCATCGGACCTGTCGGCGGTAATCGCTGCCCAGGCGTCACCACGAGCATCGGCATAACCATGGGCCGCCTTCGCACGGAGCGTATCGAACGAGCCGCCATCTATGCGCAACTCCGTGCCCGGCATCGTCCGTCCGGTGGGTGTCACCGCGTTGATAGCGCCACCCAATGTCGATCCACCAAGTCGCAGCGCATTGCCACCGCGATAGACCTCCAAATGCTGGAACACCTGCGGATCCAGTTCCTGAAAGTCTCCGTTGTCGTCCGCCATGTTGATCGGAATGCCATCCTGCAACAGCGTCAGGCCCCGCATATGGAAACTCCGCGACAGTCCTGAACCGCGTATCGAAATGCGCACCTCCTGACCAAAGCGCGGTTGCGTGTAGACACCTGCGGAGAAGGCCAACGCGTCGCGCAGCGATACGGCCAGCTTGTCTTCGAAATCCTTGGCAGCAACGACATCGGCGCCGCCCGCCGTCCGGCTTATATGGGTAACGGCGTCCTCTACCGTAGGACTGGCGGTCACGATGATACGGCCCTGATCGCCAGCTTCATCAGCGAAAGCAGGGGTGGCAAGCAGCGAACAGGCAAGAGCGCACAGCGACACGCTGCGCAAAGCGGTAAATGCAGACATGAATTCATCCTCAAGAAAATCGCGCCGCGCTCAGCGCGGCAATAAACGACAGCTTCAGGAGGACAGCGGAGGGCCGGATGATGGCGGGGGCGGTGCGGCAAGTCGGGCGATCAGCCCCGTCTTGAGCGCGAATGCGATAGGCCCAAAAACAGTCTGCCACGCTGGCAACGGCAGATCGGCGAGAATCAGCGGAGGAACCACCGACTGAACCGAGGCGGCAAAGGAGCAATGTTGCTGAACCGGGACGCCGTCATCCTGCGAATGATGTTCTTTACCCGGCGCTTGATCGCGATCGACCAGAACGCTGACCGCGCCCCGCCCCGTGCAAAGGGTCACCATCACGCCCCGCTCCGTACGAACCGGCATGAAACCGGCGGGCGTAATCAACTGGATGGCCAGGACGAGCAGCGCCAACGCGGAAAGCAAGCCCCGCGCGACTTCAGATTGTCTGATTGCCCCCGTCATTAGGGGCCGCTTAACCTCTCCAGGCCCGACTGTCATCAGGGCAAATTGCCGCAGATCATGCTTGACGTTAACGTCAACCTTTCTTAGCTAAGACGCCATGGACCAGCGCAGCAGCATCGCGGGCATCGAACTGCCCGACCACAAGGAACGACAGAACTACACGATCACCGATCTGTCGGAGGAGTTCGACGTGACGGCCCGCGCCCTGCGTTTCTATGAGGATGAAGGGCTTATCGCACCGGAACGTCATGGCCTTGCCCGCATCTATTCGCGCCGTGACCGCGCTAGGCTTGCCTGGATTCTGCGTGGCAAAAGAGTCGGCTTCAGCCTCGCCGAGATCCGCGAAATGATCGACCTTTACGATGCGGATGAGGAACATGAGGAGCAGCGGCGCGTCACAGTCGCCAAATGCAAGGCTCGCATCGAACTGCTCACCCGCCAGAAAAGCGACATAGATGCCGCCATCGCGGAACTTTCGGGCTTTGTCACAGCTCTCGACAAGCCCTGAGCATTCGCGACGAGAAAGATAACCGGAGAAGATTGATGCCTAGCTATTCCGCCCCGATTCGCGAAACCCGCTTCATACTCGACCATGTGGTGGGCCTCGATCGCTATGCCAATCTGCCCGGCTTTGAGAGCGCGACGCCGGATCTGGTGGATGCCATCCTCACGGAGGGCGCGAAGATTGCTGAGGAAGTACTCTTTCCGCTCAATGCCGTCGGCGACAAGGAAGGTTGCGTTCGAAACCCCGATGGCAGCGTCACGACGCCGCCGGGCTTCAAGCAGGCGTTCGACACCTATGTGGAAGGTGGATGGACCACACTGCACGCGCCGGTCGAATATGGCGGACAGGGCCTGCCCAATGTCGTCGCGTCGGCTGTTGGCGAATATGTCCTGTCGGCCAATCACAGCTTCGAAATGTATCATGGCCTGACCAGCGGGGCTGTCTCCGCTCTGCTCGCCAAGGGCAGCGAAGAGCAGAAGCAGAAATATCTCCCCAACATGGTGTCTGGCAAATGGACGGGCACGATGAACCTGACCGAACCCCATGCGGGCACGGACCTTGGCCTCATCAAGACCAAAGCGGTGAAGCAGGGTGACGACAGCTATTCAATCACTGGCACGAAGATCTTCATTTCTTCCGGTGAGCAAGACCTGACCGAAAATATCATCCACCTCGTCCTCGCCAAGACGCCGGACGCGCCCGAAGGCAGCAAAGGCATCTCCCTTTTCGTCGTGCCCAAGCTGTTGGTGAATGACGATGGGTCGCTGGGTGAGCGCAACGCGGTGTCCTGTGGGTCGCTCGAACACAAGATGGGCATTCACGGCAACGCCACTTGCGTCATGAATTATGACGGCGCCAAGGGATGGATTGTGGGCGAGGAGAATAAGGGCCTCGCCGCCATGTTCATCATGATGAACGCCGCGCGCATGTGGGTGGGCATGCAGGGGCTTGGCCAAGCGGAAATCGCGTTCCAAAATGCGGTCCATTATGCGCGCGACCGGCGGCAAGGCCGCGCACTGACCGGCCCGCAAGACAAAGACGAAAAAGCCGATACGCTGTTCGTCCACCCGGATGTGCGGCGCATGCTGATGGAGGCGAAGGCGCTGACCGAAGGGTTACGCGCGCTAATGTTGTGGGGCGCCTTTCAGGTCGATCTGGCGCAGCACGCCGCGACGGAGGAGGAACGGCAGGCCGCCGACGATCTCGTCCAGCTTCTAACCCCGGTGCTGAAAGGATATGGCACCGACAAAGGCTTCGACGTTGCGGTCATGTGCCAGCAGGTGTTCGGGGGCCATGGCTACATCTGGGAAAATGGCGCCGAACAATATGTACGCGACGCCCGTATTGCCCAAATCTACGAAGGCACCAACGGCGTGCAGGCGATGGACCTGGTCGGCCGCAAGCTGCCGATGAATGGCGGCCGGGCTTTGCAGTCTTTCCTGAAGCTGGTGGCTGACGAGGTCGCGCAGGCGAAGGGCAATGAGAAGCTGGCTGGCGTGGCCGAGGCGCTGGAGAAGGCCAGCGGGCAGCTGGGCGCGGCGACCATGTGGCTGATGCAGAATGCGATGCAGAACCCGAACAATGCCGGGGCTGGGGCGGTGCATTATATGCATATCCTGGGTATCGTTTCGACGGGCCTCATGTGGCTGCGCATGGCGAAGGCGGCGGCGGCGCTGCTGGAAGCGGGCGAAGGCGATGCGCGCTATCTGGAGGCGAAGCTGGTCACGGCGCGCTTTTTCGCGGAGCGTATCATGCCGGATGCGGGCGCGTTGAGGCGGAAGATCGAGGGTGGCGCCGAAAGCCTGATGGCGATCGATCCGGACATGTTTTTGGCGGCCTGAGGCGAGGCATTGGCATTATTTACGGGTGGCGATGACGGATGGCTGGGTTGCGGGCACCTGGAAGGCGCTTAACTCAATTGGTAGGTTGTCTTCCTGGTCTGAATGGCAGGTTTTTGGGATGCAAAATCATCATGACTGACGACCGACTTTGGTCGGGAGCCGCCGGGCGACGAAACGAACGTTGACTGGTGAGCGAAACGAGTTCTGCCTAGCTGATGCAAAAAGGCCGGGGCAGATGATGCTGCGCCCGGCCTTCTGATTTTCAGGTCTGGAACAGAGCGCGCTTAGTCGCCCCACAATTCCTTGAGCTTGCTGAAGAAGCCGGTGGATTGCGGGCATTCCTCGCCGGTTTCCGTGTCGCGGAAGGCTTCGAGCAGTTCCTTTTGCTTTGCGGAAAGGCGGGTCGGGGTTTCGACATCGACCTGGATCACAAGGTCGCCCTGCCCTCGCCCGTTCAGCACCGGCATGCCCGCGCCCCGCTGGCGGATCTGCTTGCCCGATTGGATGCCGCTCGGGATCTTGATCTCATGCCGCTGGCCGTCGAGGCCGGGCACTTCGATGCAGCCACCGAGTGCCGCTGTGGTGAAGCTGACCGGCGCGCGGCAGAAAAGCGTCGTGCCGTCGCGTTCGAACAGAGTGTGCCGTTTTACATGAAGGAAGATGTAGAGGTCGCCCGCAGGTGCGCCGCGTGCGCCTGCTTCGCCTTCGCCCGACAGGCGGATGCGGGTGCCTTCATCGACGCCGGCCGGGATGTTGACGGACAGCGTCTTGGGCTTGTCCACACGCCCTTCGCCACGGCAGGTGCGGCAGGGGCTTTCGATCACCTGACCCGCGCCATGACAGCCGGGGCAGGTGCGCTCGACCACGAAGAAGCCCTGCTGAGCGCGGACCTGGCCATGACCGCCGCAAGTGCCGCAGGTCTTGACGCCGGTGCCGGGCTGCGCGCCCGACCCGTCGCAGCTTTCGCAAGAGGCGGAGACTTCGATCTCTATTTCGGTCTTCTTGCCATGATAGGCTTCGTCGAGCGTGATCTCCATGTCGTAGCGCAAGTCCGCGCCGCGCCGCTGCGCCTGACGACCACCGCCGCCGAAGCCGCTCTGGCCGAAGATCGTCTCGAAAATATCGCCGAGGTCAGAAAAGCCGCCCGCGCCGCCACGCCCGTTGAAGCCGCCACCGCCACCATTCTGGGCATTGGTATAGGCAGCGTGACCGTAGCGATCGTAGGCTGCGCGCTTCTGCGGGTCTTTCAGGCACTCATAGGCTTCGGAAACCGCCTTGAATCTCGCTTCACCGTCGCTGCATCCCCCGGTTTTGTCCGGGTGATATTTCATCGCCAGTTTGCGGTAGGCGCTCTTGATCACGCCCGCGTCGGCGGTGCGCTCGACCTCGAGCAGTTCGTAATAGTCCAATTCGCTACTCATCTCGCCCCCGGCGCGCGCACGTCCCTCGGCTTCGCCCGGCACGAACGGCGGTAGCGGCTACCATAACCGTTCGGTTCGAGCGAAGTCGAGAACCGTTTCATCGGGCCTTATGCCTTGTTGTCGTCCACTTCCGAAAATTCGGCGTCCACGACATCGTCATCAGCCTTCGGAGCTTCAGCCCCCGGAGCAGAGGCCTGAGCCTGTTCCTTCTCGTAGATCGCCTGGCCGAGCTTCATCGCGACCTGGGCGAGTTCCTGCGCCTTGGCCTTCATCGCTTCGGCGTCACCGCCTTCGACGGCGGATTTGGTCGCGGCGATCGCGGTTTCGATTTCGGATTTCAGAGCCGCGTCCACCTTGTCGCCATGCTCGTTGAGCTGCTGTTCGGTGGTGTGGATCAGGCTTTCGGCATTGTTCTTTGCCTCGGCGCCTTCCCGCCGCTTCTTGTCCTCTTCGGCGAAGCGTTCAGCGTCCTTGACCATCTGGTCGATGTCGGCGTCGGACAGCCCACCCGAAGCCTGGATGCGGATCTGCTGTTCCTTGCCCGTGCCCTTGTCCTTGGCATGGACGTTGACGAGGCCGTTGGCGTCGATGTCGAAGGTCACTTCGATCTGCGGCACGCCGCGCGGCGCGGGCGGGATGCCGACCAGGTCGAACTGGCCCAGCAGCTTGTTGTCCGCCGCCATTTCACGTTCGCCCTGGAACACGCGGATCGTCACCGCCTGCTGATTGTCGTCGGCGGTCGAGTAGACCTGCGACTTCTTGGCGGGGATGGTGGTGTTGCGGTCGATCATGCGGGTGAACACGCCGCCCAGCGTTTCGATGCCGAGGCTAAGCGGAGTGACGTCGAGCAGCAGCACATCCTTGACGTCGCCCTGCAACACGCCCGCCTGGATCGCCGCGCCCATGGCGACGACTTCGTCCGGGTTCACGCCGGTGTGCGGTTCCTTGCCGAAGAATTCCTTCACGGCCTCGCGCACCTTGGGCATGCGGGTCATGCCGCCGACGAGGACGACTTCGCTGATCTCGCTGGCGGAAATACCAGCGTCGGCCATCGCCTTCTTGCAGGGCTCCATGGTGCGCTTGATGAGGTCGGTCACCAGACGCTCCAAATCGGCGCGGGTGATGTTCTTCACCAGGTGCTTGGGGCCATTCTGGTCAGCGGTGATGAAGGGCAGGTTGACTTCGGTCGACTGTGCCGAAGACAGTTCGATCTTGGCCTTTTCGGCTGCTTCCTTCAGACGCTGGAGCGCCAGCTTGTCCTTGGTGAGGTCGATGCCCTCATCCTTCTTGAAGCCTTCGGCCAGATATTCGACGACCTTGGCGTCGAAATCTTCGCCGCCCAGGAAGGTGTCGCCGTTAGTGGACTTTACTTCGAACACGCCGTCGCCGATCTCGAGGATCGAGATGTCGAAGGTGCCACCGCCAAGGTCATAGACAGCGATCGTCTTGCCGTCCTGCTTGTCGAGACCATAGGCGAGCGCGGCCGCGGTCGGCTCGTTGATGATGCGCAGGACTTCGAGACCCGCGATCTGGCCAGCGTCCTTGGTCGCCTGACGCTGCGCGTCATTGAAGTAAGCCGGAACGGTGATGACCGCCTGCGTGACGGTCTCGCCCAGATAGCTCTCGGCGGTTTCCTTCATCTTCTGCAACGTGAAGGCCGAAATCTGCGAAGGCGAATAATCCTTGCCCCCCGCCTGAACCCACGCGTCGCCATTGCCGCCCTTCACGATGTGATAGGGGACCAGCTCCATGTCCTTCTTCGTCGTCGGATCATCGAAGCGGCGGCCGATCAGGCGCTTCACCGCGAAAATCGTATTGTCCGGATTGGTGACGGCCTGACGCTTGGCGGGCTGGCCGATCAGGCGCTCGCCATCTTTGGTGAAGGCAACGATCGACGGCGTGGTGCGCGCGCCTTCCGCATTTTCGATCACCTTGGGCTTGCCGCCATCCATTACAGCCACGCAGCTGTTGGTGGTGCCAAGGTCAATGCCGATTACTTTTCCCATCTTGTCCTCTTAAACCCCAATTTCATTCAGCGGTTGATGGCCCCATACCTCACGAAAGCGCCAAGGCAAGGCCGTTTGCGGATGGGATATAGGCGTGATCTTTCTTGGCACAAGAAGCGCGGGCGATTACCGTAACAACCGACCGGAAACGAGACAGTCACGAAAGCCTCCTGATGCGCGCACTCTTCAGCCTTTTTGCCCTTGCCGCTCCTTTCACGCTTGCGGCATGCGGCGATCCTGCACCGACCTATATTGACCAAGCTTGGGTACGCCTCAGTCCCAACAAGGATACGCCATCGGCTGGATATTTTGTGGTGCATGGCGGTGACGCAGCGACGCAACTACGCGGCGTGCTCACCGATTATGCGCTCAAGGTAGAGATGCACGAGAGCATGGATCATAACGGCATGATGATGATGCAGAAGGTCGATTCAGTCGACATTCCCGCCAAGACGAAAGTCGCCTTCGCGCCCGGAGGCAAGCATCTGATGATCTGGGGAGTCAATGATACGGCTATCAGCCGGGGCAAGATGACGCTGACCTTCCTCCTCGCCAATGGCGACCGCCTGCTGGTCGATGCCGCGATCCAGAAGCCTGGCGCGCCAACTCCCAAGGCCGAGGAAGTAAAATAAGCATTGACCAGCCGACCTCTGACCTTGGGAGAAGTCGCGCTAGCTCGCTCGGTCTTTGGCGATGCGATCGCCTATGATCAGGTGCGGGCTCACAATCATAAATGGTGGCCATTTCAGCCCGCCCGCGTGACCATGTCGCCGGACGGGCATATTTGGTTCAATCCCAAGAGCGGCCTCTTCTGCGCCGATTTCTGCGACCAGGGGCTGCACTTGCAGGGTCATTTCATCCACGAGATGACCCATGTCTGGCAGGCGCAAAGGGGCGGCAAATGGTATCTGCCGCTGATGCGCCACCCCTTCTGTCGCTATGGTTACGACATAATGCCGGGGCGGCCTTTCGGCAGGTATGGACTTGAACAACAGGCGGAGATCATCCGCCATGCGTTCCTGATGCGGAAAGGCGCGCGCGTGGAAGGGAAACCACCGCTCCAGGTTTATGAAGAGCTACTCCCCTTCAGCCGGGTCTAGTCGCAAGACAGGCTTTCGTCGCCAAAATCTGTTATCTTGGCTCGCATGCGGCTGATCGCACCCTTCCTACCGCTGGTGGCCTTCTTCGCCACAGCAGCCTTGGCAGAGCCTTCACCCACTCAGCGGGCGGGCCATTATTATCTTCGTGGAGTCATGGAAACCGGCTCTGAACTGATGCTCCGGCCGGATGGGCGGTTTCAATGGTATCTCGTCTACGGCGCTCTTGATCTTTTCGCCGAAGGACGCTGGCAGGAGGAAAATGGCACCGTCCGGCTACTGGCCGAACCGACGAAAGACGTGCCGCAGCCCGGTTTCAATATGCTGACACTGACCATAAGGAATAACGAACTGATCCCGCCCGATGGGCGCGGAGCTTACATCCGTCCCTCAGACGAAACGGAGTGAATCCTCAGCTAACCGCCGCCTCCAGCAAGCGGATGCTCCCCGCATCAGCATCAATTTCCGCGCGCACGCCCAATGGCAGGCTGAACTGGCTCGCGACATGACCTATGGCAGCGCCTTGAAATGCTGGAACGCCAAGGGGACCGAAATGCTGTTGCAGCACTTCGGACAAGGTGAAACCGCCATAGGACGGCTCGCGTGCGCCACAGCCTGTGCATTGACCAAAAACCACGCCCGACACCTTGCCCAGAATGCCTGCCTGCGACAGCTGGGTCAGCATCCGGTCGATCCGGTAGGGCGCCTCATCCACATCCTCCAGAAACAGGATGGCACCCGCAAAGTCAGGCAGCCAGCCCGTGCCCATCATGGCCGCCAGCACGGTCAGATTGCCGCCCAGCAATCGCCCGCTGGCACGTCCTCCCACAAAGGTCCGGATGCGTCCGCCCAATGGAACCAGCCGGTCCTCCTTGGGCTGCGGGTTGATCAAGGTCGGTGTAGCGCCTTCGAAGGCAATCGCGCGAAAGACGTCCCAGCTGAATTGCGGCCAGCTGCTTGCAGCATTGGGGCCATGGATGGTGGTAAAGCCCGCCCGCGCCGCAAAGGCCATGTGTAACGCGGTAATATCGCTGAATCCGATCAGCAGCTTGGGATTCGCGCGAATCGTTGCAAAGTCCAGATGGGGCAGGATGCGCGCGCATCCCCATCCGCCGCGAACAGCAAACACGGCCCGGACCTCCGGATCGGCAAACATCGCGTTCACATCGGCGGCCCGGTCTTCGTCCTTGCCCGCCAGATAGCCATATCGCTCGACCAGATGGCGGGCAGGCTTGGGCTTCAACCCCATCGCCAATATCGTTTCCCGCACGACAGCCAGATCGAACATGTCATCTGTAAAGCCCGCTGGCTCAACAAGCCCCACAACCTCGCCCGGACGCAAACGCGGCGGCTTGATGAGGGTTGGAGCAGGCGCCTTGGCGGCCAGTAGCGCGGCTCCCATTCCCGCCAGCATCATGCGCCTGTCGAAGCCCGGATAGCCGCTCAAAAAGCGCTCCCGTCCTTGCGCCGATAGCTTCCCATCGACCATCTAAGATCGATGTCAGGATAATGCGCGTCTCCCTGCGGCACCCGCCCGAAAGCCAGGAACTCGCAATCGCCGTCGCTTTCATTGATCAGTTGATGCCCGTTCGGCTCTCCCTTGGGGAAAGCTGCCATGTCACCTGCCTGCATCGAAAAGCGGCCTTCTTCTTCGATCAGCACGGCCTGC
Organism: Sphingobium sp. TomTYG46; assembly: GCF_055396345.1. NCBI lineage: Bacteria > Pseudomonadati > Pseudomonadota > Alphaproteobacteria > Sphingomonadales > Sphingobiaceae > Sphingobium > Sphingobium sp. TomTYG46. The sequence goes on along the minus strand of NZ_AP027324.1, from coordinate 12,009 downwards.
CCGCTCAGCATTACGACGAATTCATCTTCGTCCTCATGCCAGTGCCGCTGCGATGAAGCCGCGCCTGGTTTCAATATGACATGACTGATGCCAAAATCGGCGAGTCCGCAACCATGGCCGAGCTTTCGCACCCAGCGTCCATCGACTACCACAGAATAGGGTGCCGGATAACCGGTCCTGTTACTCTGCTCTATGGCTGCAAGATCGATCTTGGGCATGATCTCTTCCTCCGCTGGCAAAGGCGTTCGGCTTTCGCTAACGCAGCCTCATGAGCATGACCAGCACCAATGCCGACACAGTGGACATAGCACGAAAGCTGATTGCATGTCCTTCGGTAACGCCCGCGCGGGGTGAGGTTTTCGCCGTTCTGGAAGCGATGCTGGTTCCGCTCGGCTTCACCGTCGATCGCTTTGTTGTGGGGGAGGAGCCTGACGGTCCGGTCGAAAATCTGCTCGCCTGGCGGACAACCGGGGCGGGTCCGCACTTCGCCTTCGCCGGACATCTGGACGTAGTACCGCCCGGGGATGGCTGGACAAGCGACCCTTTCACACCCGAACTTCGCGGCGACCTGCTCTATGGTCGCGGCGCGGTCGATATGAAGGGGGCGATCGCTGCATTCGTCGCGGCGCTTGCCAGCATTCCGGAAGACTTGCCGGGTACGGTCAGCCTCATCATCACTGGCGACGAAGAAGGCCCTGCGGTTTTCGGTACGCTGGCGCTCATGGATCGCATGGCCGCGCGTGGACTGCGGCCCGACCTCTGCCTGGTCGGCGAGCCTACCTCGTCCCAACGGCTGGGCGACGTCATCAAGGTGGGCCGACGCGGTTCGGTGAATATGTGGATCCGGGTGGAAGGGATGCAGGGCCATGTCGCCTACCCCCATCTGGCCGACAATCCCGTGCCACGGCTCGTTCGCATTCTTGCCGCCATCGATGCCGTGGTGCTGGACGAAGGCACCGACTGGTTTCAGCCAAGCAATATCGAAATCACCGACTTGGAAGTGGGTAACCCCGCAACCAATGTCATTCCAGCCGCAGCGAATGCGCGTATCTCCATCCGCTTCAATGATCGACATAATGGCGCGCTGTTGATTGAACGAATCAACGCGATCTCCGCGGCCGAGGGCGGCACCGTCACCGCGAAGATCAGCGGCGAACCATTTTTGACCGAACCCGGAGCCTTGTCCAGCCTTGTAGCAGGAGCGATCAGGGAGGTGACCGGGGTGGAAGCGGAACTTTCCACCACTGGTGGCACTTCGGACGCCCGTTTCCTCTCGCGCCTCTGCCCCGTGGTCGAATTCGGCTTGAACAATGCGACGATGCACAAGCTGGATGAGGCCGTGGCTCTGCAGGACCTGCAAGATCTGACGCGCATATACGCGCTGGTTGTTCGCAGAGCGTTAGCGGCCTGACCTTCAAACCATGCGGCGCTGGATGGCCTGCTTTGGTGCGAAGCGGGCCAGATAATCCTGCTCGCTGGTGGGTCGGGCGAAATGATATCCCTGGAACAGCGTGCAACCGATAACGCGCAGCATTTCCATTTGCGCTTCCGATTCGACACCCTCCACCACAACCTCCATCCCCAACCCTTGGATTAGGCCGACAACGGCACTGCAAATCGTACGTGCCTCGGCTGATATGGCGATGTCGCGCACCAGACTCCGATCGATCTTGACCCGATCGACAGGCAGCTCCTTCAGGCGGGACAGGTTGGAATAACCAGTCCCGAAATCATCGATGGCGATCCGCACGCCTTCCTCACGCAGCGCTTTCAGCTGCGCACGCACCCGCTCGTCCATTCCCATCGCCAGCGATTCGGAAATTTCCAGCTCCAGCATGTGCGGCGGGGTCTGATGCGCCGCCATGGCATGCCGCAGTCGCAGGAAGAAATCCGCTTGGGACAGTTCCCGTGACGAGATGTTGACCGCGATGCGCTGCCCGATCTCGGCCTTCGACCAACGCGCCGCCGTTTCGCAAACGCGGCTCATTACCCAATCGCCCAACGCCACGATGGCACCGCTTTCCTCCGCGACAGGTACGAAGAAGCCCGGCATGACCATGTCACGTTCGGGATGCTCCCAGCGGATCAAGGCTTCGGCCGTGACGACCCGGCCACTCACAGCCTCCACTTGCGGCTGGAACTCCAGAATAAACTCATCCCGTTGCAGCGCCAGCAACAAATCCCGCTCCAGTTCGGCGCGGTCGGCGGCTTCCAGCGCCAGTTCGGCAGTGAACATCTCGGCCCGGTTCCGGCCGCGATGCTTGGCATGATACATGGCGATGTCGGCGGATCGCAGCAGGGCAGAGAGGGTATCGCCGTGATCGGGGTAGCAGGCGATGCCGATCGATGCGCCCAACTCTATATGCTGGCTGCCCAGATCGAAGCGCTCGCTCAGCGCGAACTGAATAGCGCGCGCGATGCGGCTCGCGGCCTCCGGTGCGGACAGCCGGGGGAAGAACATCGTAAACTCATCACCCGCCAGCCGACCGATGACCGCGTCGTTCATGCCTGCACTGACCTGCGCCATCACGACTTCGCGAAGGCGCCCGGCGACACGAGCGAGCAGCTGGTCGCCAGCAGCATGGCCCAGCGTGTCATTCACCCCCTTGAAGCCATCGAGATCGATAAAGAACAGCGCCGCTGCACAGGTCTCTTCCCGCTCGGCAAGCAGCCTTTCGACCTGTCGGCAAAAGCTCGTGCGGTTGGCTAGGCCCGTCACCTGGTCAAACAATGCGAGCGTTTGCACATGGTCCAGATTGGTGCGGACCTGACTGAACAGGCTGGTCATCGCCACCGACAGGTCCGGCAATTCGACGGCGATCTCAGGCGGTACGGACGATTGCAGATCACCATGGGCAGCAGCGATCAACCTTTCGGTTGCGACATCAATGGCGCTCGCGGTCGTGGCGACCGTCTGGCGCGCCGAGGCCCAGCTCAATGTGCCGCACAGGATCGCGACGATCAGCGATCTGCCGATGCCCAGGATATCGTCGGCCTGATCCTGCCCCAGCACAAGCGACAGGATGAACACCAGCGCCCCCGCGGCGCAGGCGAAGGCAGTGGCGCGGCTTTTCAATGTCACGCCCTGCATGTGCCTCCTGCCCAGAGCGCAGCTCGATAATGAGCCACGGATCGGGATGCTTATGGAGGATGCTGGTTAAGAAAAGGTCAGTGGCAGACCTTGGGGCGGCTATTTTTTGCGCCGCAATATGATGTAGATAGCTCCATCGCCGCCATGGCGCGGATGGGCCTGTCTGACGCTTGCGATCCGGTCTGCAAACGGGCTGGTTTCCAGCCAGTGACCGATCTCACCCCGGATTGCGCCCCGCCGGGATTCGCGGTTTGGAACGGCCGCTTTGGGAGGCTTCCCTGTAATCACGAGCAAGATGCGCAAATCACGGGCCAATGCGGAAGAAAGCGCCTGATTCAGCATTACATGCGCGCTCGATAGGGTATGACCGTGAAGGTCGATGGCCATGTCCGGCACCAGCGTCCCGCCACGGATACGGCGCTCCCACCCGGTATCGAGAATAGCTGTCGGGGAGCGGGATGGACGGTTTTCTATCGGCCGCAAGGGAACAGGCGGCAAAGATCGACTGCCCGGCACCGTTGCGACAGGCTCAGCCATATCGACTTTATGCCGACCGGGCCGCAGCGGGCGAACGGATCGAGTAAGAGCGCTCCAAAGCGCCTGTTCGTCAGAGGAAAGATGCCGCCGGGCCATCGCCAGCAGCAATTATTGTGACGCCAGCCGCGCCGCCGATCCAACGGGCAGCAGGATCAGCGCGCTTCCGCGTGCCGACATGCCCCCGGCGATCGATCGCGCGCGACTGCCTGCGCCCCAGAAGCTGTCGAACCGATTGGCGCCTTTGATGGCACCGCCCGTATCCTGGGCGATCCAGACTCCATTGGGCTCCGCGCGATCAAGCGAAAGCAGCACGGGCGCCCCCATCGGGACATATCGCGGATCAGCGGCCACGGTCGCCTCAGCCGTCACCGGCACCCCCATAGCGCCAATCGGCCCCGGCCCCGTCAATTCGCGAAAAAACACGAAGCTCTTGTTTTCATTCATGATCTCCGCGCCCTCCACCGGGTTGGCGCGCAACCATGCCATGATGTCCTGCATCGATCCCGCCTGAATCAGCCCGCGATCCTTCATCAGCTTGCCAATGCCAGCATAATCGCGGCCATTCTGCCCGTCATAACCGATCCGCATGACATCGCCACCGGGCAGCAGCAGACGTCCACTGCCCTGCACCTGAAGAAAGAAGAATTCGACCGGGTCCGCCGCCCAAGCGAGTTCAAGCCCGCGACCGGCAAGCGCACCAGCGACGATTTGGGAACGCTCGTCAAAGGGGACGAAATTGCTCCCTTGCACTTTCCCGCGGATCGTCTTGCCCTTCAGACTGTCACTGAACAAGCCAAGATTGACGTCGATCAGTTCAGGTGGACGGCGATAGATCGGGACCTGGTAGTCCGCTTGCTCATTTCGCGATCCGGAGATTTCCGGCTCATAATATCCCGTGACGAACGCTGTGCCAGGGCCAACCTGCACCGCCTCGAAATAGCGGGCAAAAAATTCGTTGGCGCTCGCTCCCGGCCAGCTGGACGCAGCAGCGCAGGCGTTGTTCCAGTCCGACCCTTTTGTAAGGCCGCTTTGATCAATGCGCTTCATCAGCGACGGGCAGGAAAGACGAAATGCCTCCAGCGCCTTGCGTGAACGCTCTCCCGCTTCGATCAGTGGCGCAATATCGGGACCACGCGTAACTCCGGCGGCGACCGCCGTTAAATTATCAGCAGCCTGGGTCGATGGCGTAGTGGACGGCAAAGCTGGGCGCGGCGTAGCGGCAACTGCACTGACCGGGGCCTCGGAGCCGCCCACTTGCCTTGAAGGGGCAGGACCTGTCGCTCCGGGTGGGATGACACCGCCCGCGCATGCCGACAAGAGCAGCGCAGCCGATAGCGCTGCCCACGGCTGCCTGAAGTTCATGCGGCCTCGTCGGTTTCGCTAAGCTTCCAGTTGGGATCGGTGCTGCGCAAGTCGCGCGTGAATGTCCAGATATCGTTGGTGCCCACTGCATCAGTCAGCGAACCAGCGACGACATTGCCTTCCTTGTCCCTGGTCACCGCTGCAATATCGGCCTCGAACCGAAGCGAAACTTCGGCAACACGTCCATCGACGCTGGCGCTCACGATCTGCGCCTTTTCGATCCGAACAAGACGGTTGTCGAGCACATGACCCGCAGCCTCGCGCTGTGCGATCGCTTCCTCGAAAGAGGTCAGCACTTCTGTATCGCACAACCATTCCAGTTCCGAACGATCGCCCCGCCAGAATGCCTCCAGCACCATCTTGTAGGCTGCTTTCGCACCCTCGACAAATTGCGGGACATCGAAATTCCGGTCGGCCGCGATCAATGCGCGCACGCCAGCTTCGCCACCTTGGGCAATCAAGCCATCGGCCAACCGCACCGAATCACCGGCCATGTCCGTCATCGTGCGAGGCTGGAGAACAGTTACCTTCGCCCTTTCCTCAGCCGGACGCAACGCAGGTTCCTGCTCATGCCCCGTCCGCTTTCCCAGTACGGAGTAGAGCCGCAACGCCAGAAAACCGGCGATGAGGGCGAGGATCACGATTACATACACGGGGCAAAGAACCCTTTAGACTAGATCTGAAAACGACAACGCAATCAACATAGGCATGTTTCCGCCCATATTCAAATGGCGCCTTTAGGCGGCGGCATTGCCCTGCCCCGCCGCCCCTGCTAAGCGCACGGGCCAACGTCTTGGGGCCGGTTGCCCCCGGATCAACAGGAAATTCAGGGAACTCAAATGGCCGACGAAGCCGATACGATCCAGACCAGCGCGGGTAACGGCGCCGACACGAGCCCACAGATCGCGCTCATCAGCCAATATGTGAAGGATCTCTCGTTCGAGAACCCCAATTCGCCCGCCGTCTACCAGTGGCCGGACCAGCCGCAAATCGATGTTCAATTCAACATCGGGGCCGACAAGGTCGGTGATGAAGTCGTAGAAGTTTCGTTGAAAATCGAGGTAAAGGCGCTCGCTCCGCAGGGCACGGCTTTTGCCGTCGAGCTGTTGTACGCCGCGATCTTCGGCATGCGCAATGTGCCGGACGAACAGCTTCAGCCGTTCATGCTGGCAGAAGCGCCGCGCCTGATCTTCCCCTTCGCCCGCCGCGTGCTGGCCGACGCGATCCGCGATGGCGGTTTCCCGCCACTGTTGCTCGACCCGATCGATTTCGGTGGACTTTACGAGCAGCAGGCTCAGGCGATCGCACAAACCGCAGGCGAACCGGCTGGTCACGCCTGAAGCACATATGAGGTCGCACTCCGCTCCCGCTGGGCTCGCCAAGCTTGCGGTAAGCGGAGTAAGCGAACTGCCCCGCGCTTCGGCCATAGGCAGAACGGACCAGCCCAACCTCGCTCGGCGGGAGAGATAACCCCATGAAGTTGGTCAAGGCGCTTGGCTCGGTAGGCGGACTGACGCTCGCCAGCCGGGTGCTGGCGCTGGTCCGCGACTCGTTGGCCGCGCGCTATGTCGGTGCAGGCTTTGCGTCAGACGCCTTCAATGGCGTAGCTTTTCGCCTGCCCAACATGTTTCGCGCCCTGTTTGCGGAGGGCGCTTTTTCCGCAGCCTTCATTCCGATGTTCAACCGCAAGGCGGCGGGGCCGGGCGGTGTCGAGGACGGCTATCATTTCGCCGAACGTGCGCTTGCCGTCCTGCTGCCGGTGCTCGTCCTTTTCACCGTCATCCTGATTGCTGCGGCCTACCCCATCACCTGGCTGTTGTCCGGCGGTTTCTCGCGCCAAAATCCGACGCCGGAGCAGTTTGCCTTTGCGGTGCTGTTGTCGCGCATCACCCTGCCCTATCTCGCGCTGATCAGCCTTGCGTCGTTGCTGGGCGGCATATTGAATTCGCTCGATAAATTCTGGGTGAATGCCGCCGCGCCTATATTGCTGAATGTCGCCATGATCGTTGGGCTGTGGCTTTTCCACGGGGCGGACGAATATGAAACGGCGCGGGTACAGGCCATGTCGGTCACCGTGGGCGGAGCGTTGCAACTCTTATGGCTGATCTGGGCCTGCCGTCGCGCGGGCGTTTCGATGAAGCTCAAACGCCCTCGCCTTGATGGCGATGTGCGTGAGTTGCTGCGTCTCATCGTGCCAGCTGCCGCCGGTGCTGGCGCTTCGCAGATCAACCTGCTCATTTCCACTGCCTTGTCCGGTTGGCTGCTAGCCTCTGGGTCGATCACCTATATCTACTATGCCGATCGGTTGAACCAACTGCCGCTCGGACTGATCGGGATCGGCCTTGGCACCATATTGCTGCCGACCATTTCCCGGCTTCTGTCGACGGGGCAGGAGCAGGTGGCCATGGAAACGCAAAATCGCGGCGTCGAGTTGGCCCTGTTTCTCACATTGCCCGCGACGATCGCCTTCATCACGGTCGCCGAACCAATCGTTCGCGGCCTTTTTCAATATGGCCGCTTCAGCGTTGAGGACGCGCGTCGCTGTGGCTGGGCATTGTCCGCCTTTTCGATCGGCCTCCCGTCCTACGTTCTCGTGAAGGTTCTGACGCCTGGCTATTATGCACGTGGCGACACCAAGACCCCGGTGCGTTATGCGATGCTGTCGATCCTCATCAATATCATCGGCAATGTCGCGCTAATCCCCCTGCTCGGGCATGTAGGCCCGCCGCTGGCAACTGCGATGTCCTCGACCGTCAATGTCGCCATGCTTTATGCAACGCTGGTAAAACGCGGCCATTTCATCGCTGATGCGCAGCTGCGCCGACGGCTTCCTCGACTTGCGCTGGCAGCACTGGTCATGGGCGGCGCGCTCATCGCGGGCGAAAGCCTTCTTGAACCATGGTTAGCTGGGGCAATGATCCAGCGTTATCTTGCGCTGGCCGTGCTTGTCGGCGCGGGGATAGCGCTTTACGGGATAGCCTGTTTCCTGACGGGCGCCTATCGCGTGTCCGACCTTAAGGCACTCATGCGCCGACGGGGTTCAACCACAACCCAAGAGAATGGATAGAAGAATGCGCGTCCTTTCCGGCATCCAGCCGACCGGTAATCTGCATCTGGGCAATTATCTGGGCGCGATCCGCAATTGGGTGCGCATGCAGGACGAGATGGATGCGGCAAGCCAATGCTTCTTCTTTCTGGCCGACATGCATTCGATCACCGTGCATGAGGGACGCGAGCAGCGCATTCGTAATGTCCGGGACATGGCGGCGGCGCTTGTCGCTGCGGGGATTGATCCCGATCGCTCCGTACTGTTCAATCAGGCACGGGTCCCCGCCCATGCGGAGCTATGCTGGTTGCTGAACGGCACGGCGCGGATTGGCTGGCTGAACCGCATGACACAGTTCAAGGACAAGGTCGGCAAGGATCGCGAGGGCGCCTCGATAGGCCTGTTCGTCTATCCGGTACTCCAGGCAGCCGACATCCTCGTGTACAACGCTACCCATGTGCCTGTGGGCGAGGACCAGAAGCAGCATCTCGAACTGGCCCGAGACATCGCCACAAAGTTCAACACGGATTTCGGGGTCGAGCTGTTTACCTTGCCCGATCCGATCATCCCCAAGGAATCGGCGCGCATTATGTCCTTGCGCGATGGCACTGCGAAAATGTCGAAGTCCGATCCGTCGGACATGAGCCGCATCAACCTCACCGATGAGGATGACGCGATCATGCAGAAGGTGAAGAAGGCCAAGACGGATCCGGAACCGTTGCCCGAAACGGCAGAGGGTCTGCAGGGCCGACCGGAAGCGAATAATCTGATCGGCATCTACGCGACCTTGACCGGAAGAAAGGCCGACGCCGTGTGCGCCGATTTTGCGGGCAAGGGTTTTGGGGCTTTCAAACCTGCTTTGGGCGAACTGCTGGTTGAAACCCTCCGGCCCATCCGTACGCGTTTCCTTGAACTGCGCACGGATGACGCGGCGCTCGACGCCATACTGGAAAATGGTGCCGCCAAGGCGCGCGCCGCCGCTGAGCCGACCCTGCGGGCGGCCTATGATGCGATGGGCCTGATGCGCTGAAACGCTGCCCATCGCCGTCGACGGAATAACGGTCGCCGCGACGTCTTTCCTATAGCTGACATAATTGCGTCCGCCCGCCTTGTTCGAGCGTTCAAATGATGTTCAGTTGCGTTCTGCTATTGTCGGGCGCAAGGTTGTATTGGCTCTCTGCCTTAGGGACGCAGGAATATGAAACTTATCAAAAAGATTGGTATGGTTGCGGCGCCGACGTTGGCGCTGATCGCCCTTTCTGGCTGTGCTTCATCCTTCAAAGCGAATGTCGCGCGCTTCCAGCAATTGCCTACACCCGCCGGGCAGAGCTTCACCGTCGTTGCCGATGACCCCCGTCTCGCCGGTGGCCTAGAATTTTCGCAATATGCAGGGATGGTAGGTCAACGCCTGGCCCAGACCGGCTACACTCCAGCATCTGATCCGGCCCGCGCTGACCTGATCGTCCGCGTCGCCTATCATGTCGATAATGGGCGTGAAAAGGTGCGCTCTACGGGCTTTGGCCCGCCCGATCCGTATTTCTATGGCGGCTGGGGCTGGCGCGGCCGCTGGGGTAGGCCTTGGGGCTACGGCTTTTATGATCCGTGGCTGTTCGGCCCCGGTTACAGCGACGTCAGCAGCTATACCGTGTATACCAGCGACCTCAGCATGAAGATCGATCGGGCGGCCGACAATAGGCGGCTGTTCGAAGGCAAGGCTTCTGCACAGTCCCTATCGAACAGGTTGACCTATCTCGTCCCCAACTTGATCGACGCGATGTTCACCGGCTTTCCGGGGCAGAATGGAGAGGATGTGAAGATCACCCTGCCGCCCGAACGGAAGGGCTGACCTCGGACGAAACGCTCGTCGGCGGTCTTCGCTTCGGAGCAGGAGCCGCCGAATTTTTCTGCTCGTTAGGATCAGGGCAGCCGACGGACTGTCGTGATCCTTATGGGTTGCTGAAGCATCTGCCCCTTTATAACGCCCTCACCCGCAGTCGGCGACTTTGGTGCCGACAGGATTGCGCGGACCACGTCCATACCCTCCACCACATGGGCAAACACAGCGAAGCCCTGATTATCGCCCGGCGACGCGGGTTGCGCATCCATGCTGGGCATCTTGCCAAGGACGATGAAGAAATCGCCAGCAGCGCTTCCCGGCGCGTAGCGTGCCATGGAAAGCGCCCCTTCATCATGTGTGAGGCCGGTTTGCGTGGTGGACTCATGGGCGATGGGTGGGAGTGTGCGCGCGGGATCATTCTGCGTTCCGCCTTGGACGAAGCCATAATCAGCTGTCCCCACAGCGCGGTAGAATGTGGTGCCATCCAGCCGCTTCTGATCGACGTAGCGCAAGAAGTTGCGCGCGGTGATCGGCACCTTGGCTACATGGACGGCGACGATGATGCGGCCAGCATTTGTATCGAGCGCGACCTGCACATCCTGTGAAGGAGAAGAAGCCGTAACCTGAGCGGCAGCGGCCGTGAAGGAAAGTAGAGAGGCGAGCAGCAGGGCGACATATCTGATCACTGCTGCATCCTAATCCACCGCTCCACTGCTGTCAGCGTCAGTTTTCCAGCTGGCGCAGGAGGGTGCGGATGTCGGCATCGATGTCGGCGTTTGTTTGCCGCAGTTCCTCGATCGTGCGCACGGCGTGGATGACCGTGCTATGATCGCGGCCGCCAAAAATGCGTCCGATTTCGGGCAGCGACCGAGGCGTCATCTTCTTGGCGAGATACATGGCCACCTGACGGGGTCTCGCCACAGCGCGAGCGCGGCGCTTGGACCGCATCTCCGAAGCGTCGATCTTGTAGTGCGCCGCGCAGACCTTCTGGATCTCGTCTACCGTGATGCGGCGGGCGTTGGCGCGCACTGCGTCGGCGAGCATGCTTTGGGCAAATTCCAGATCGACCGAGCGACCAGTCAGTTGGCCGTAGGCGATGAGTTTGTTGAAAGCGCCTTCTAACTCACGAATGTTTGAGCGAATTGAACGCGCCAGGAAATCGACGACGGCGTCAGGGACTGGCGGGTCGCCGGCGATGGCGCGCTTGGCTTCCAGGATGGACAGGCGCAGGTCGAGGTCGGCCGGGCGGATGTCCGCGACCAGCCCTCCGGCAAGGCGGGAGAGGATGCGGGCGTCGATCGAGTCGAGCAGTTGCGGGGCGCGATCGGCGGTCACGACGATGCGGGCGCCGGAATCGATCAAGTCATTGATAGTGTGGAGAAATTCTTCCTGCGTCGAACCCTTGCCCGCGATGAACTGGATATCGTCGATCAGCAGCAGCCGGGCGGCGCGCAGGCGCGCCTTGAACATCATGGTCTCGTTCGCGCGCATCGCGTTCACGAACTCCATCATGAACCGCTCCGCCGACATGTAGAGCACAGGTGCGGCCGGGGAATGGGTGGAGAAGTGCTGGGCGATGGCGTGGAGCAGGTGCGTCTTGCCCTGTCCCGTGCTGCCATGGATGAAAAGCGGGCTGAAGCGGGGCTGCGCTTCTGCCGCGATCGCCTGCGCCGCGGAAAAGGCGAGGTGGTTGGATTCACCGGTTACGAAATCGGCAAAGCTGTGGCGCGGCTGGAAGTTGCAGGCGGGGGCGGCATCAAGCGAGACGGGATCACCAACGGCCGCCTCCTCCACCGGCGCGGCTTCGAGCAGGCGCGGGCCGATGGAGTTAGGCGCGCGGCGAAGCCTGACCTCCCGGACCCCCACGCCAGCACAGCGCCATGCCATACACAGCCGGTCACCAAAATGACCGGACACGAAATTGGCCGTGAAGTCGGAGGCGAACAGCAGGTCCAGCGTCTGGGATTCGGGGCAATAGTCGCCCAGCCGAGCGGCCTTCAGCCACTGATCGAACATGCGCGGGCCGATGTCGCGGCGAAGCCCAGCGCGGATCGCGTCCCACGCCGATTCCAGACGCGCATCATCATCCGATGCCTGAACGCTCAAACTATCCGCCACTGCCGTGAAACCCTTCAT